>NZ_BAAFGK010000004.1:0-2294037 GCF_045865675.1 Candidatus Magnetaquiglobus chichijimensis | reverse complement strand
CCCGAGTCGCCCAACGCGGTGTCGTTGCAGGCCAAGGAGCTGGTCTGGGTGCAGATCCACGATGCCAACGGCATGGTGGTCAAGGATATGGTGTTGCAGCCCGGTTTTCTGTTCCGGGTGCCGGAGGGTGGGAACTTCGTGGCCACGCTCGGCAACGCCGCCTCGGTGAAGGTCCGGGTGGGCAGTCAGGAGGTGCCGATGGTGGGGGCGCCGGGTGAGATGGTCGAAGGGTTGAAGCTCAACGCCGAGACGCTGCGCAAGCGGGCGGGTGGACGATGAGTCGGGCGCCGGCTTTGACCCGTCCGCGTCGCGCGACGCGCCGGATCCAGGTGGGGGGTGTCGCGGTCGGCGGGGGTGCGGAGATCTCCGTGCAGTCCATGACCAACACCGACACCCGCGACGTGGCCGCCACTCTGGGGCAGATCCGCGCCCTGGCCGAGGCGGGCGCGGATATCGTGCGGGTGTCGTGTCCGGACGAGGAGGCGGCACGCGCCATGGGGCCGTTGCGCGCCGGATCGCCGGTGCCGCTGATCGCCGACATCCATTTCGACCACCGACTGGCCCTGATCGCCCTTGAGAACGGAGTGGACGGGCTGCGGCTCAATCCCGGCAACATCGGCTCGTCCGCCAGGGTGTCCGAGGTGGCCCGTGCCGCCGCCGAACGGCGCGTGCCGATCCGCATCGGCGTGAATGCCGGCTCCCTGGAACGCGATCTGCTGCTCAAATACGGCGAACCGTGCGCCGAGGCGATGGTGGAATCGGCCTTGGGGCATGTGCGCATGCTTGAGGATCTCGACTACCGCGAGATCAAGGTGAGTCTCAAGGCGAGCAGCGTGGCGATGACCGTGGATGCTTACCGGCGGCTGGCCGAGGTGGTCGATTATCCTCTGCACCTGGGCATCACCGAAGCCGGCGGACTGCTGCCGGGATCGGTCAAGTCGGCGGTGGGGTTGGGGCTGTTGCTGGCCGAGGGGATCGGCGACACCTTGCGGATCTCGTTGTCGGCGGATCCGGTCCATGAGGTGAAGGTGGGCTTCGAGCTGCTCAAGGCCCTGGGGTTGCGCAGTCGCGGCGTGACGATCATCGCCTGTCCCACCTGTTCGCGTCAGGAGTTGCCGGTGATCGATCTGACCGCGCGTCTGGAGGAGCGCCTGGCCCACATCCGCGAGAACATCACCGTCTCGATCATCGGTTGCGTGGTCAACGGACCGGGCGAGGCCAAGGAGAGTCACATCGGCATCGTGGGGGGCGGTGGGGAGAATCTGTTGTATCGCGCCGGCAAGGCGGTCGGCAAGGTGGCCGACGGGAACGTGGTCGAGCGGGTGGTGGAAGAGGTCGAGCGGTTGGCCGGGGGGATGCGATCCACGGCGCGTTGAGTGGCATGCGCGGATGGCCTGGCATGCGAGGTTATCGGACAGGGAGTTGGAGATGATTCAGACCGTGCGCGGCGTGCGCGACATTCCACCCGAGGAGAGCGGGCGCTGGAGCTTTCTCGAGGAGCGCGCGCGGCGGATCTTCGCGCAATACGGCTATCGGGAGCTGAGAACCCCGCTGTTCGAGCGGGTGGAACTCTTCTCGCGCGCCGTGGGCGAGGCCACCGACATCGTGGAAAAGGAGATGTACGTTTTCGAGGATCGCGGCGGCGAGCGTTTGTGCCTGCGTCCCGAAGGGACCGCCTCGGCGGTCCGGTCGTTCATCGAGACCAGCCGGCACCGCTCCCTGCCGTGGCGGGTCTTCTACATGGGACCGATGTTCCGCTACGAGCGTCCGCAAAAGGGACGCTACCGGCAGTTCCATCAGATCGGCTGTGAACTGTTCGGTCCCGAGGGGCCGCTGGCCGACGCGGAGATGATGGCGCTGGTGCTGCGTCTGTTGCGCGCGATCGGCATCGGCGCGGCGGTGACCCTGGAGATCAACTCCCTGGGCTGTCCCGTCTGTCGGGCGCCCTATCGGGAGAAGCTGGTCAACCATCTGGAGTCGGTCAGGTCCAGACTGTGCGGCAACTGTCAGAACCGTTTGGAGCGCAATCCTCTGCGGGTTCTCGACTGCAAGGAGGAGGATCCGGCCCTGCTGGCCGGCGTGCCGCACATGCGCGATCATCTGTGCGCGGGGTGCGAGAGCCATTTTCAGGGGTTGCTCACCCATCTGGACCGTCTGGCGCTCCCCTACCGGTTGAATCCGTTGATGGTGCGCGGTCTGGACTATTACCATCGGACCGCCTTTGAGGCGGTTGCCGGGGGGTTGGGCGCCCAGAATGCCGTGGCCGCCGGCGGACGCTACGACGGGTTGGTGGCGGAGATGGGCGGGGTGTCCACCCCGGCGATCGGCTTTGCCATGGGCATGGAACGGCTGTTGATGCTGATGGATGAATCCTTGGGAGCGCCCGAGGTGGCGGATCTCTATCTGGTGGCGGTCGGGGATGGGGTGGTGGAGGCCGAGGCGGTACGGATCGCCGAGGGGTTGCGGGAGAAGGGAATCGCGGTGGAGATGCACCTGGGCGGTGGCGGCATGAAGAGCCAGATGAAACATGCCGGGCGGTCGCGGGCGCCGTTGGCGGTGATCATCGGTCAGGACGAGCTGACGGAGGGTGTGGCGACCGTGAAGGCGATGGAGAGCGGCAGTCAGGAGCGGGTGGCCCGGGGTGAACTGGACGGGCGGATCCTGGCGCTGTTGGGCAGGTCAATCGGATAAGGACACGCTTCGAGCGGACAGGGGAATGAACCGTGGCGCAGATTGAGATTCAGGGCATTTTTGAAGAGGTTGACGAACAGCTGGAGGTGGAAAACGCCGCCCGCATGTGGATGAAATACAAGGTATGGATCTTCGGCGGTCTGATCCTGCTGTTCGTCGGGCTGTTTGCCTATGTGGGCTGGACCGAATACCAGAAGAAACGCGACCAGGAGGTGGCGCAACGCTACCTGACCGCCCTGGATGGTTTGAGCGACGCCGACGAGACGGCGGGACGCAAGGGGTTGGCCGAGGTGGCGGCCACCTACGGGGATCATGGTTATGCGTTGCTGGCGCGGTTTGCCGAGGCGCGTATCCTGGCGCGGGAGGGCAAGACCGAGGAGGCGGCCTTGATGCTCGAGGAGGTGGCGGCCATGGCCAAGCCACCCTTGAAGAATCTGGCCATCATGCAGGCTGCGTTCGTGATCTCCGATGATCCGAAGCGGGCGTTGCGGCGGCTGGAGAACATTCCCCGCGATTCGGTGTTCAAGCCGCATGCCCTGGAGCTGGCCGGCGTGCTGACCGCCGGGCAGGGGGACGCCCCGGGCGCCCTGGCCCTGTACAAGGACGCGCTCTCCCTGAAGCCGGAAGGGAGTCTGCGCAAGCGGTTGGAGCGGCGCATTCAGCGCATGGGCGGTTGAGCAACGGTGGACGGGGAGGTTGAGGCATGAACAAGCGTGGTCTGGCATGTTGGGTCTCCCTGACCCTGATGGCGTCGCTCCTTCCCGGATGCTCGACGCCGACCTGGCTGGGCGGCAAGGTGGACGAAATGGAGAGCCATCAGTTTCGGGCTCCGGATCCGGGCAAGGGCACCGGTTTGCGCCTGGTCTGGAAACGGGGGGTGGCCAGCTCTCCGGACAAGCACTTCGTTCATCCCGGCAGAGTGGCCAAGGATGAGGATTCGATCTACGTCGGGACCTATCAGGGGCGCGTGGCGCGGGTGAAACGGGCCACGGGCGATATCGTTTGGGAGTACTCGCTCGGCTCGGCGGTGATGGGTGGCGTGGCCGTGGACGGGGAGCGGGTCTATGCCGGCACCGAACAGGGGACGGTGGTCGCCCTGTCGCGCAACACCGGCGTGGAGGTGTGGCGAACGCGCATGAACACCGCGGTCGATTCGGCTCCGCTGGTCGTGGATGGCAAGGTGATCCTGCTGACCCTCGACAACCGCTCCCATGCCCTGGATGCCACCACCGGTCAGCCGGTTTGGAGCCATTCCACCCTGGCCGAGGGGCTGGTGGTGATGGGCTCCTCCACCCCCACGTTCGCGGACGGTCTGGTGTTCGTCGGCTACTCCTCGGGCGAGGTGTTCGCCTTGCGCTCCGACAACGGTCAGAAAGCGTGGTCCGACAACCTGCGCGTGCTGGGCGGCAGCAGTGAGCTGGATCTGATGCAGGATGTGGATGCCTCGGTGGTCTTCTCCGAGGTGCAGGGACCGCGATTGGGCGCACGCAAGGCCTACATGGTCAACCATCAGGGGCGGTTGATCGCCTGTCAGGCGGGCACGGGCAACCGGATCTGGGAAAAGCGGCTCTCCGCCGTGCGTCAGCCTCTCTGGTCGATGGATCGCCTGTTCGTCGTCGATCTGGAGGGGTATGTCTCGGCCATCGGCGCGGATGACGGCATCGAGCTGTGGCGGGTGCGCCTGAGCGATGGGCAGTTGACCTCTCCGGTGCTCCACAAGGATCGGCTGGTGGTGGCCGACGATCAGGAACGGTTGTACACCCTCGATCCGGCCAGCGGACGGGTGCTGGGTCGCGAGTCGCTGCCGGGAGCGGTGTTGTCGTTGCCGGTGGTGGCCGCGGATGGGGTTTATTTTTGGACGAACAGGGGTGATCTGCTGCGTTATGAATAAGGACGGGGCCACGGAGTCCGTGGAGGAGAGGCGGGGTTCCGGACCGCTGTTGGCGTTGGTGGGGCGTCCGAATGTCGGCAAGTCCTCGCTGTTCAACCGGATGACCCGCAGCCGGGCGGCTCTGGTGGACGATACGCCGGGTCTGACCCGTGACCGCAAGTACGGTCACGCGGTGTGGGATGGCAAGCCGTTCCGGGTGGTGGATACCGGCGGTTTCGAGTTCGACGAACGCGAGCCGTTGATGGAGCGCATGCGCCATCAGGTGGAGCTGGCGATCCAGGAGGCGGATGTCCTGCTGCTGGTGCTGGATGCGCGGGTCGGTCCGTTGCCGGATGACCAGGAGCTGGCGCGGCGTCTGCGGCGTGGCGGCAAGCCGGTGGTGTGCGTGGTCAACAAGGCCGAGGGGTTGGTGGGTGCCGAGGGGGTGGGGGAGTTTCACCGCCTGGGCCTGCAACCCGTCGTGGCGATCTCCGCGACCCACGGCACCGGGGTGGATGAGCTGTTGCGGCAGGCTCTGGGGCGTGGTCGGGCGGCGACGGATGACGAGTCGGACGCCCATCCTCCCAAGCGCGATGACGACGATGTGGCGCGGGTGGCCATCGTGGGCTGTCCGAACGCGGGCAAGAGCACGCTGGTCAACCGGTTGTTGGGCGAGGAGCGGTTTGTCACCTCCGAGATTCCCGGCACCACCCGTGACGCGGTGGATGTCGCGTTCGTGGACGGCAAGGGGCAGAAGTACATCCTGGTGGACACCGCCGGCATCCGGCGCAAGGCGCGGATTGCGTTGCGCATCGAGAAATATGCCGCGATCGCCGCCTTGAACGCCATGGAGAAGGCCAAAACCGCCGTATTGGTGTTGGATGCGATCCGGGGCATCAGCGAGCAGGATCAACGGGTGGCCGGTCATGCGTTGGAGGCCGGTTGCGGGTTGGTGTTCGCGGTGAACAAATGGGACACGGTGGGCAAGCGTGGACGGGATGCGGAGAACGCCTTTCGGCGTGAGCTGGGTTTGGCATTTCCGCGTTTTGATCATGCGCCGGTGGTGTTTTTGTCCGGGCGGACCGGGCAGGGGGTGGAGCGGTTGTTGCCGGCGGTGCGCAAGGTGTGGGAGGCGGGACGCAAGCGCATTTCGACCGGCATGTTGAATCGCTGGCTGGCCGAGGTGGTGGAGGCCAACCCGCCTCCGCGCGCCGCGGGCCGACCGGTGAAGCTGCGTTTCATGTCGCAGGTGAAGAGTTCGCCGCCGTTGATCCTCTTTTTCGTGAATCGTCCGGACGCCATCGAGGAGAGTTACCGGCGTTATCTGGAAAACCGGCTGCGGGAGCGGTTCGCGTTTCAGGGCGTGCCGATCCGGTTGGATTTTCGCGGTGGGGAGAATCCCTATGTGACCACGGGGAAGAAACCCTCTTGATCGGATGGCGCGAAGGATGAGGCCTCGGATAGGTAGGGGGCTTGAATCGTTGCCTTTCGTCTTTGTCTGTCGCGCCCCTTTCAAGGAATCAGGCGATTTTGTCGCTTTGGCGAGACAATGCGGGCGTGCGGTTGTCGTGCCGGTGGTCGTTGTCGGTTTCGGGCCATGACCACCGGCGCGTTCGCGGATCATCAAACCGGACCATCCTGAGTTTCCCTATCCGTCAGCGAGGAGCCATGCAACCGACCCTTTTGACCGTGTTTCTGCTCATCCTCTCGAACGTCTTCATGACCTTCGCCTGGTATGGTCACTTGAAGCATCTCGGGGATCGGAGCTGGTATGTCGCCGCGCTGGTGAGTTGGGGGATCGCCCTGTTCGAATATCTGCTCCAGGTGCCGGCCAACCGCATCGGCTATACGGTGCTCTCGGTGTCGCAGTTGAAGATCATGCAGGAGGTGATCACCCTGCTGGTTTTCATGCCGTTCGCGGTTTTCTACATGGGGCAGCCTCTGAAGCTCGATTATCTTTGGGCCGGATTGTGCCTGGTGGGCGCGGTGTATTTCATCTTCCGGTCGTGAAGAGGTCTCATCCGACCTGGGTCACGGTGCTTGTTCCGCCGTCGGCCAGGATCGCCTCGACCCTCTGGCGCCACAACCGACCGAACTCGGCGCGCAGCTCGGGCATGGCCCGGTTGCTCAACACCAGCGGCATGATCTCCCCCATGCGCGGGTCGGGCGGGATGGCGGCGGGGGAGTAGACCAGGGCCACCTTGCGTCCGGTGGAGATGGCCTCGAACACGAACGGGGCCGCACTGCCCATCCCTTCCTGGAAACGCATCAGGTTCATGCGGTTGTGTTGCCCGGCCAGCCCCTTGAAGCCGTTCAGCCCCGCAGCGCCGCTCACCAGGGTGAAGATCTGGGTGATCGGGCCGGTGACCCCCTCCTCGATGCGGTTGGGCACGGTGATCAGAACATCCCCGCGTATCGGCATGGTCCCCGGGTACAACAGTTCCATGGCGCGCCGGATCATCAGAAAGGCGCCGGCCACGGTCGGGCAGGCGTGTCCGGCCAGCTTCACCGCGTCGTTGAAGGTGTAGACGAACGGCTCCTCGCCGGCGCCCAACAGCTCGGCCAGGGGATCGCGCAGGGTGATGTTCGGGGTGTCGGAATAGTGCATGGGAATCGTATCTCCTGGGTGCTGCGAGAGAGGGGCTGGAATGGATGGGGGTGCGCCAGGATCGTTGAAAAGCGCACGAACAGTTGAACCTGGATCCGGCAGTTGCGAACGTTCGCTTGAGACAACCTCTTGATCCACCTGGCGAATCGTAAGAAAGCCTCATGACCGGTCAGGTAACTTCGGTGAAGCCTGCAAAAGTCGCGCGCGGCGCATTTTTCGCAAAAGAGGCGATAAAGCGCTTCTTGTGAAGAGCGCGCCACAATCAACGTCAAGGTCAAAATCCTGGGCGAGGAATCTCCCGGACGTTCTCTTTTTTTTAACGGCCAAGACGACACGGAGCGGTCATCGCGGATCCAGGAACCCTACGCCCCCGGCATGGCGTCGGGCAGGCCGAGGATCCCTTCGATCAACTCCCGCACGATGCCAAAACCGCCCGGCGTCTTCAAGACCCGCCAGGCCGCCTTGCGCACCACCGCCTGGGCATCGGCCACCGCCACCGGGAAGCCGGCGATCTTCATGGCCGGCAGGTCGTTGATGTCGTTGCCCACGAAGATGATCCGCTCCGGTTTGAAGCCGTGTTCGCGACAGAGCGACTCCAGTGCCGCCCCCTTGTCGCGCACCGCCTGGAATACCGGGAGTTTGAGTTTTCTGGCCCGGGCCGACACCACCGGATTGGTCTCCGTGGACATGATGAAGGCGGGAATGCCCGCCGCGCGCAGGATGTCGAATCCCATGCCGTCGCCGCGACTGCACAGCACCGACTCGATGCCATCCTGATTCACCAACACCCGGTTGTCGGTGAGCACGCCATCGAAGTCGAACACGATGGCATCCATCCAGGCCAAAGGCGAGCCGCGCACCGGTTCGGGAGCGATCCGTTCGCAACGCCACTCCTGGGAGGGGCGGCAGTTGAGCAGGGTGTCGATCTCCTGACTCTCCTTTTCGTCCATCAGGAACAGGGTCACCTTGCTGCCCACCAGACTCTTGTTTTCGCGCAACAGTTCGCCGCGGGCGATGGTGATCGAGCCGTTTTCGCGGAAACTCCGTTCCGCCTCGCCCATCTCCTGGATGCGGGTGCGCAGGCGCAGGTCGAAGCCGGGACGGGGGTTGCGCGGATTGGTCCAGAAGAGTTGCGGTTGGGCGCAGACGCTGACCAGCGAATCGGCCCCCTCGGCCTGGAACTGCCACACTGCGGCGGTCACCCGTCCGGGGGAGCGCAACGGCGTGGTGGGGCTGAGGATCATGATCGCGTCGGGTTTGAAGAACTCCCGTTTGGCGAACTCCTCCATGAGGGGGGCGAGGGCGGCTTCCAGGGAGACCCCCTCCCTGGCGAGGGTGGCGGGGATCAGGATCGGCACCTCGGCACCGGCCAGACGGGCGCTCTGGGCGATCTCCTCCTGATCGGTGAGCACCACGGTGCGGGTGACCGCCGGACAGTTCAGGGCGTGTTCGATGGTCCAGGCGAGCAGGGGTCGTCCACCCAGGTCCTGAAGAAACCGGTTGGTGGATCCCTTGGCGCCACAGCGGGCCGGGATGATGGCGAGGAGTTTCATGGGCAGGCCCGGCAGTGGTTCACCTCCACGGTGACGTGATCCAGCCCCTCGATGCCGCGCAACAGGGTTTTGTAGTGGTCCGCGCCTTCGGGATGGTGGGTGATGAGGGATATGATGCAGGCGTGACTGCTCGGACTGACCCGCCACAGATGGAGATCGGCGATTTCGATGTCGGCGTCGTGGTCGAAAAAGCGGTCGCGGATCGCATCGCGCAACGGGAAATTATCCTCGGCGTCGAGCAGGGTCTTGGCGCTGTCGCGGATCAAACCATACGCCCAGACCGCGATCACCAGGGAGCCGAGGATTCCCATCAGGGGATCCATCCACACCCACCCCAGGGTCATGCCGCACAACAGGGCGACGATGGCGGTCACCGAGGTCAAGGCATCGGCGATGACGTGCAGATAGGCGCCGCGCAGGTTATGATCCTGATGTCCGCCGGCCTGGGTCGGGTGATGGTCGTGATCGTGATGGTCGGCGTGGTCATCGTGGTCGTGATGGTCATCGTGGTCGTGATGGTCATCGTGGACGGCATGCCGGGCGTGGTGTCCGTGGTCGTGATGGTCCGGATGCGCGTGATCGTGGCCGTGGTGGTGGGCGCCGCCGAGCAGCCAGGCGCTGACCAGATTCACCACCAGTCCCGCCACCGCCACGAACAGGGCGGTGGAGAACTCCACCGGGGTCGGGGTGATCAACCGTTGCAGCGACTCCGCCGCCATCAACAGGGCGATGAGGCTCAAGGCCACGGCGCTGGCGAAGCCGCCCAACGGACCGGTCTTGCCGGAGCCGAAGGTGAAGCGGGGATTGTTGGCATTGCGGCGCGCGAAGGCGTAGGCGAAGGCGGCCAGGCCCAGGGCTGCGGCATGGGTGCCCATGTGCCAGCCGTCGGCGGTGAGGGCCATGGAGCCGGTGGCGTAGCCGGCCAGCAGCTCGATGATCATGGTGACCAGGGTGAGAGCGACCACCCAGTGGGTGCGACGTTCGGCCTCGAGTTTTTCGTTCAGACCAAAGCTGTGTTCGTGGCGCCAGGTTGAGGTGTCGTGGCCGAGGGGGCGGGCAGCGTGAGCGATCATTGGGGCAGTTTCTCCAGGAGTGAGGCGAGGAGTTGGCCATCGGGCCAGAAGAGTTCGTGTCCGGCGCCGGCGATCCGGGAGGTGGCCTTGCCGCGCAGGACCGGGACGTTGTTGAGATCCTGGCTGATGCCGGGAACCAGGAAATCCCCCATGGCGAACGGTCCGCCGCGCACGATGGAGATGTAGCGGATCTCCGGGTGGGGCTGGTGGTTCAACCAGAACAGGAGCGATCCCGGATGCTGGCGCACGATGTCCAGATAGAGCCCGCGGGAGACCCGCAAGGTCCGGTAGTCGCCATCGTCGAAGAAGTCGCGCAGGATTTCGATGGGCCAGGGATCATCCGTGGCGTTCAGGGCCTGTTCGGCGCGCGGGGTGCCCAGATGGGGCGAGGCGATGGTGATGAGCGCCTTGGGATTGGGGACTTCGCCGCGCACCAGGGAGAGGCGCAGCACCACGCCACCCGCCGAATGGCCGACCAGGATGAGGGGTTCGTTCGGGTGGCGCTGGGCCAGAAGACGCCACATGGGGGTCAGGTGATCGGCCTGGAGTCCCAGGGGGGCGATGGAGGGGAGTTCCACCAGATAGATTTTTTTCTCGGCTTGCCGCCCGGTGCCGGAAATTTCCGTCACGCCGCCCGGTCCCAGGGAGAGAATGCCGGCCCGCTCCCACCCCTTTTGGACAAGCATCGGCACCACGCCGCTCCGTTCCCAGGAGGCGGCGGAACCGAGATAGCCGTGGGCCAGGATCAGCACATCGCTTCGGGCCGTGGAGGCGATGAACAGGGTGGTGACGAGTAGCGCGAACGCCGCGAGGAGGGATTTCATGGTCGTGGCTCCTGGAGGATGTCGTGATTTGCGCGACAAGTTGGCGTGTCTTGTCAGACCGATTATGGTCCTATCGCGCGGCGAATTCAAGCAGTTGCTAATAATGATGAATTGCCATTGCGTTTTTTAGGAATGGGTGAAAAAATCTTGCAATCCTTGATCTGGCATTTGTTATAGGGAGCATGGCCATGGACATGAATCGGGATCTGAAGAACGCCGGGCTCAAGGCCACCGCGCCGCGCATGAAAGTGCTGCGTCTGTTCGTTTCCGACGCGGGTCAACACATGAGCGCCGAGGACGTATACCGAAAGCTGATGTCGGATGGCGAGGAGATCGGTCTGGCGACCATCTACCGGGTTCTGACCCAGTTCGAACACGCCGGATTGCTGATGCGCAGCCATTTCGAGTCCGGCAAGGCGATCTATGAGTTCAACCAGGGGGAGCACCACGACCATTTGGTCTGCATGCAGTGTGGCCGGGTGGAGGAGTTCGTGGACGCCACCATCGAGAAACGCCAGAAGGAGATCGCCGAGGCGCGCGGTTTCGCGGTGCAAGACCATTCGTTGTCGCTGTATGTGAACTGTCAGAACGCGGTCTGTCCCCACCGCCCCCATTGATGGGGGTTGGCAACCGCATCGGCTTGGGATTCGGGTTCATGACCCCCGGATCCCCGTGACCCCGGCCTCAAGGGGGCGTCTCACCCTCCGTTTTCGCCCTCCCCATTCGTTTCCCCCTCTTCCAGATCGCCCTCGAGCGGCAGTTTCAACGCCAGATTGACCGCCTGATAGACCTGCGCCCGCCGGATCGGCTTGGGCAGGATCAACACCCCCGGCAACTCCTCGGCCACCCGCCGCTCATCCCCGCCGAACAACAACACCGGTGTGTCATCTGTACAGGTTCTGCAGGGGTGGAGTTTTTTACCGTGGAACGCCCGTCAGGGAGGTCCACGGTACGGGGGGTGAGGGGGTTCTCCCCCCATCATGCAAATTACCGTGGAACGCCCGTCAGGGAGGTCCACGGTCGGGGGAGGGGTGCAAGGTGATTTCGAGCGGAGTTGATGCCCCTCCGGAACGCCGTTTTGTTGGCATGGTCAACATGATCTGTTATGATTTAACTCGATGTGATGTTATGGAGCCTCTTGGCGGATATTTTGTGCTGAAGAGGTTTTTCTGCTTGAATTGCTTAACCTGACAGGTTAATTTTTATGATAATATCTTATCGTTCCGAGAAACTAGGAAAGACTTTTAATGAACTGAATTTGCTAAGAAAATCGTACGGTGAACGCCAAGCCAAAAAAATCACCATGCGGCTTGCCTCACTCTGCAGTGCGGTCAATTTGAGGGAATTCTGGCCGCCTGAAAGGCTTCCGGAACGATGTCATGAATTGAAAGGTGACCGAAAAGGGGAGTTCTCCATGGACTTGGACCACCCCTTCCGTTTGATTTTTCAACCATCCCACAGACCCATACCACAATTACCGGAAGGTGGGACCGATTGGTCTCAAATCACCGCGATCACGATTCTTCGTGTGGAGGATACCCATGGCTAGGTTGATCGCCAATCAATTTGTCCCAGATTACGCCGTCCACCCGGGGGAGATCTTGGCGGAATATCTGGATAGCCTGGCCATGAGTCAAGCCGAACTGGCCAGCCGTACCGGCCTGACCCCGAAACATATCAACGAGATCATCAAGGGCAAATCGCCGATCACGCACGAAACGGCGTTGATGCTTGAGCGCGTGCTCAATCGCTCCATCCAGTATTGGATCAACCTGCAGAACCTGTACGATGAAACCATGATTCGCCTGGCGGATCGGAAAAGGCTGGAAGCAGACATCGAATGGTTGAATCGATTCCCAATCAAAAAAATGGTTGACCGCAGATGGATTGAATCTCGTCGAGATGCGGCGGATCAAGTAGCGGAACTGCTTGGATTTTTTGGAGTGGCATCCCGCGAGCAGTGGAAGCCCTTCCGTGAGGATTCGTTGGCCGTGGCGTTCAGGCAGTCTCAGAAAAGCAGCATCAATGTCGAGGCCGTCTCTGTTTGGTTGCGTCAAGGAGAACGCCAGGCACAAAAGATCCACTGTGCGCCGTATGACAAGGATGGCTTCAGGCGCGTGTTGGAGGAGGCACGCCTTCTAACCAGGGAAGCTCCCCAAATATTTCAACGACGTCTCGTCAAGATATGCGCCGATGTTGGTGTCGCGGTGGCATTTGTCCCAGAACTCCCTCAGACGGGTCTGTCCGGTGCAACCAAGTGGTTGGGTTCAGACAAAGCATTGATTCAGCTTAGTTTGCGCTACAAACATGACGACCAGTTCTGGTTTACCTTTTTTCATGAGGCCGGTCACATCCTGTTGCACGGGAAAAAGGATATATTCCTTGAATGGGGTGAGGAAGACAGTCAAGACAAGGAGGAGGAAGCGAACCGGTTTGCTGCCGACATACTGATCCCGTCCGATTTATGGCGTTCGTTCGTACAACGTGCTGCTCTCACGATTGCATCCGTCGAATCTTTTGCCGAGGAATCAGGTGTTGCTCCAGGAATCGTCGTGGGACGGTTGCAATATGAAAAACATGTGGGGTTTTCATGGGGGTATCGTCTCAAAAGGCGGTTTGTCTGGAAATCATCTGAGAAGACAGAAGAATAACATCTGATTTCGTGAACCAAATCACAACCATTTTGAAGAACGTGGTTCTTGAAGGCTTTTTTGCAAGATACGAGCGTCGTTTCCAAACATCGGAAACGACGCTCGCGAAGGCTGCGCGCGGTGCAGTTTTCGCAAAAAGCGCGAAAACTGCTTCTTTGAGAAGAGCGCGCCAAAGTCAGAAGCAGAATCACGATCAAAACCCTGGGAGAGGAAGTTCCAGACGCGCTCTTTTTTAACAGTAAAAGAGACACATTTCAGGCTGGATGCGGTTTGAATTCCGCTGGAACGTCATCAATCGCCCCCCTCACCCGTCGTTGCCGTTCTCCCCGTTTATATCCCCCTCTTCCAGATCGCCCTCGAGCGGCAGTTTCAACGCCAGATTGACCGCCTGATAGACCTGCGCCCGCCGGATCGGCTTGGGCAGGATCAACACCCCCGGCAACTCCTCGGCCACCCGCCGCTCATCCCCGCCGAACAACAACACCGGTGTGTCGGCCATGCCCGGCAATCCCCGCAACCGTCGGGCCTCCTCCACCCCTCCCGAGGGGGAGAGGGAGCAGTCCAGACAGACCAGATCGAATGCCGATCGACCGCTTTCGTCTACCATCGCGTCCACGGTCTGACACTGGCTGGCCTCGACCACCTCCAGGCCGCGGGCGATGAGGAGTTTTTTCAAGATCAAACGGTTGACCGGATGCTTGCCGGCCACCAGCGCCTTGCTTCCGGCCAGGGTTCCGGGGGGCGCCACCCCAGGCGCATCCACCACCACCGGTTGATCGCGCGCCTCGACGAGATCCTGCTCCGGAATCTCCAGAGGCAGGGTGATCACGAAGGTGCTCCCCTCTTCGACGCGGCTGGCCAGCCGGATCGAACCGCCCATCAACTCGATGATCCGCTTGGTGATCGCCAGTCCGAGTCCCGATCCGCCGTAGGGGCGAGACAGAGAGGAGTCTACCTGGATGAAGGGGTCGAAGATGGTGGCGTGCAGCTCCTCGGGGATGCCGATGCCGGTATCGGCGATGGTGATGATCACCGTGCCGGGAGGCGCCGGAGGTGGGGCCATCTCCACGCTCATCTCGACGCTGCCCTGGGGGGTGAACTTGATGGCATTGCCCAACAGATGCAGCAACGCCTGCCGCAGCCGCACCGCGTCGCCGCGCAGACGCGCCGGCAGATCGGACTGGATCCGGCAGGAAAATGCCAACCCCTTGGTGCGCGCCTCGGTGGTCACCATGGCCGCAGCCCCCTCCACCAGACCGCGCAATTCGAACAGCTGCTTTTCCAGATTGAACTGCTTGGTGTCCACCCGCGAGATGTCCAGCAGGTCGTCGATCATCAGGGTGAGCCGGTCCGCGGCGGACAACACCTCTTTGATGTATTTGCGCTGGGTTTTGTTCAGCTCGCCGTTGTTCTTTTCGGTCACCAGGTTGGCGCAGCCGATGATGGTGTTGAGCGGGGTGCGCAATTCGTGGCTGATGTTGGCCATGAAGTCGTTCTTGACCTGAATGGCCGCCTCGGCGGCGGCGCGCGCCTGTTCGAGGGCCTTCTCCATCTCGATGCGCAGCGACACATCCTCCTTGATCGCGATGTAATGGATGGTGCCTGCCTCCCGATCCTGGATGGTCGAGATGGCGTTCAACTCCCAATAGGTGGAGCCGTCCTTGCGCCGGTTGTGCAGCTCGCCGCGCCACACCTGACCCGAGGCGATGGTCTCCCAGAGGTTTTTGTAGGTCGAGGCCGGGGTCTTGCCGGATTTGAGAAACCCCGGATCCCGTCCGATGCTCTCCTCGGCGGCATAACCGGTCAGGGTGGTGAATTGGGGATTGACGTACTCGATGAGCCCTTGCGGATTGGTGATCATCACCGCCGCCGGACTCTGCTCCACCGCCCTGGAGAGCTTGCGGATGGCGCTTTCGATCCGTTTGCGCTCCTCCAGTTCGCTTTTCAGACTGTCGCGGGCATCGATGATGGCGTCGGCCAGCTGGCGGAAACGGCTGCGCAGGGTCTGGAGTTCGTCCTGTTGGCCAGGGGTGGCGCTCGAGACCGAGGCGAGCACGGTGCGGGAGAAGTCCACGATGTCACGGGTGATCTGTTCGATGTGACGGGTGATCCAGAGCATGATCAACAGGCAGGCGATGATCAGCGCGCCGGCGGTGATGAACCGTTGATGGCGTTCCGTGGCCAGGATCGATTTCAACAGGGATTCCAACGTCTCCGTCGATTCCAGGGTCACCAGTTGCAGCAGCAGATCCGAGGAGCCGAAATCGAAGAACGAATATCCGGAGACCATGAACCGTCCCGAGGTGTCGGAGAGGGGAATGCCCGAGGGGAGGATTTCCGGCTGGTTGGAGGCGATGATGGTCTGTTTGTCCCCCTCGATCAGCGCCACCAGACCGGTATAGCGTCCCACCGGTCCCTGGAAGCGCGACAGAAACTCGTCGTTGAGGGGGGCGGCCAGCATGAGGGTGGCCTTGGGGTCGCCGGAGCGGTCGAGCACCGTCTCGGAGGTGATCAGATAGGGAGCGCCGGCGATGGCGGTCAGAAAGGTCTGGTTGTGGCTCAGCTCCATGAGCAGAGGCGTGGGTTCGAGGAGTTCGCGGGGCGGCGGGGAGGTCTGTCCCTGGTGGATCTCGCGCACCCGTCCATCCTGATCGAGCAGCAAAAGCAGAGGCAGGGGGGTGAAACCGCGCAACACCGAGGCACGCGGCAGCCAGGGCGGCGGACGTTCGCGGTGGATCACCTGGGCACTTGCGGCATCCATGTTCGGCCAGTCGTCGATGTAGTCGAGAAAGTTTTTCTGGGAGGCCAGAAGGCGCACCGACTGGTGATAGGCGCGGATGTGGTTGTCGAAGAGAATGCGGTTGGCGGCGGCTTTTTCGCCGAGCACCGCCGAGAGACGCGAATGGAAGATGGTTCGCAGGTGGTCGGTCTGCACCAGGTCCAGGAGGCTCCAGGTCGCGGTGGCCACCAGCATGGTGGCCAACAGGGCCTTCCAGGTCAGGGAGAGTCGTTTGAGCATCGCCGACAACCGTCACGCCACCATCGAGTCGAGTCCCGCTCCCCTTGGCGTGGAGAGGCTCCAGACCAAGGGGGGAGGGACGGTGATTCCCGCATGCGCGCCGCTGTCACGCCACGTCGAGTTGAATGGTGGGGTTGGGCGCGTCGTCACGACCAGAGGGGTTGGTGAACTGGTCGTTCAGGTTCTGAACGTACATATCGGAGTTTTTGAGCACTTTCTCGATCTTCATTTTCGCCAGGCGACCCCAGCCGGCAGGCTGGACGTTGAGCAGGGGGCGCATGGGTCGGGTGTTGCGCAGGAAGGCGTTTTCCACATACTCGCGCAGATCGGTATCCACGAGTTCGTTGGGGATTTTCTTGATCAGGAGCGTGGCGGTGAACTTGCGCAGCAGGAAGTGCAAAAAGACGATCACCGACAAAGAGGCGGCGGCGAGGATCCCCACCAGGAGCTGGACCCAGACGGGGCGCTCGACCCAGGTTTGGAGATCGAGCCAGGTGCCGACCGGCACGCCGGCGGAGGCGATCGCTCCGAACAGGCCCACGAGGGTGACCAGGAGGGCGAAATCGAGCAGCAGGGTGTTTTTGCGCCACCGCTTCAGGAGTTCGTTGGTTTTTGGCGCCACCTGATGCATCAGTTGCTTGGCGGTGTGTTCCAGGACGCCGATGATCCGGTAGGCCCGTTCCACCTCCACGCGCCGGATCCGTTCGTCGATCTCGTCCATGTCCTCCTGGCGTTTGTTTTCGTAGCGGGTGCGCATGGTGTCGTCGTCGATGGGCAGGGCGGCTTCGAGGTTGTAGATCTGGTAGAAGCGTCCGGCGGTCAGACCCGACTGGGCCAGGGAGCGTTGCCAGGCGGCGGTGACGTCTTCGAGGTTGTCCTCGCGCACCGTGCAGTCCATCTGGTTGAGGATGAAGAGGAACTTGTTCGAATCCGCCCGGTTGATGGTGTTTTTCACCAGGTGGTCCAGGGTATCCTTCATGGCGCCGGGTTCCGGGTGACGGGCGTCGAAGAAGACCAGCACCAGATCGGAGATGCTCATGATGTGATCGGTGATGCGCAGGGTGGAGGTGCGTTGCGCGTCGGCGTCGAAGCCGGGAGAGTCGATGAGGATCTTGCCGCGCAGCTTTTCGGTCAGGCAGGTCTTGAGCTGGAGATAGGCGTCGATGCGTTTGCCCTCGCCCTGGACCACACTTTCGATCTGCTGGCTGATCTGATAGAAGGGGAAACGCGGATCCGCGTCCAGGGCCAGACCCGGCAGGGTGCGCACCTTCTCCTCCTTGCTGTAGCAGATCACCGTGAACTTGTCGTCCACGGCCTGATTGCCGGTGCGTTGGAGTTTTTGACCGATGAAGGTGTTGATGAAGGTGGATTTTCCCGAGGAGAAGGTGCCCAGGATCGAGATCAGCGGCCACCAGGAAACCCGGGTGGCGAACGAGTCGTCGCGGCTGATCACGCCCATGCGATAGGCGACCTGATCGAGTTCGCGGAAGGTTTGGACCACCTGAAGCAGGACGGGGTTTTCCTGTTGCAGATGTTTTTCGAGGCTGTTGAGACGGCGATCCACTTGGCTGCTGGCGCTGGTGAACATGAAGTCGCTCCGGGTTGATGGCATGATGGGTGATGCGTACGTGGGATCCTCGGGGGTGCCGTGGGGATCCGTGGATCGTTCGGTTCCGGGTTCCTGGCCGGCTTCCTCTCGCGAATCCGGACGCCACGAGATCCTATCACGCCTTGGGACGGATCTAAAGGCGCGGCTCCCGATTCTTGGTGTTCGTGGGCCTTAAAAAGTGATATTCTGGAATGGTGACAACTGTCCAGGCTCAGCGGATGCCTGCGCTCTCCGCGCCGGCAGGGCGTCAACCGGGGCGATTCGTGTGAGGACGCGATAATCGGAAATTTTTTCGATTCGGTTGACAGGTCGGGACGGGAACTTCATAGTTTTTGGCTTGTCCCATGCATCAGAGGTGGAGTTTGTCTTTGCGCATTTCAAGGAGTGAACCAACGTGAAAATGACGGGCGCGCAGATCGTGATACAAACCCTGGTGGATCTGGGGGTCGATACCCTGTTCGGCTATCCCGGCGGCACGGTTTTGTATATCTACGACGAGCTTTACAAAAACAAGCACCGGATCCATCACTATCTCACCCGCCACGAGCAGGGCGCGGTGCATGCCGCCGATGGCTACGCCCGCGTCACCGGACGGGTGGGCGTGGCGATCGTCACCTCTGGTCCCGGCGCCACCAACGCCGTCACCGGCCTGGCCACCGCCCACATGGATTCGATCCCGCTGTTGTGCATCTCCGGACAGGTGCCGGCGCCGCTCATCGGCAACGACGCCTTCCAGGAGGCCGATACCGTGGGCATCACCCGCTCCTGCACCAAACACAACTTCCTGGTGCGCGATGTCAACGATCTGGCGCGGGTGCTGCGCGAGGCCCACTTCATCGCCCGCAGCGGACGTCCCGGACCGGTGCTGGTCGATATCCCCAAGGATATCACCGTGGCCGAGACCGAATATGTCTACTCCGGCGCCGAACCGAAGATCCGTTCCTACAAGCCCACCCTGTCCGGGCATGTCGGTCAGATCCGGCGCGGGGCCCGGATGTTCCAGCAGGCCAAACGCCCGGTGCTCTACGTGGGCGGCGGCGCGGTGCTCTCCAACGCCTCGGAGGAGCTGTTTAAACTGGTGGAGGGGTTGAATTTTCCGCTCACCAACACCCTGATGGGGCTGGGATCGTTCCCTGCCGCCGACGGACGCTTCATCGGCATGCTCGGCATGCACGGCACCTACGAGGCCAACATGGCGGTCTCCAACTGCGACCTGCTGGTGGCCATCGGCTCCCGATTCGACGACCGGGTGACCGGCAAGCTGTCGGTGTTCGCCCCCCACGCGGCCATCATGCACATCGACGTGGATCCTACCTCGATCTCCAAGAACGTGAAGGTGGATCTGCCGATCGTGGGCGACGTGAAGCATGTGCTCGCCCAGCTCAACGATCTGGTGCATGCGCCGGGTTTCAAGTCCGGGTTGCAGGACGTGGGGCCCTGGTGGGAGCAGATCAACGAATGGCGCAAGCGGGAGTGCCTGCGGTTCAACCAGGGCAGCGAGGTGATCGAGCCCCAGTATGTGATCCAGTGTTTGCATCAGGTCACCAAGGGCGATGCGATCGTGGCCACGGACGTGGGTCAGCATCAGATGTGGGCCGCGCAGTTCTACGGCTTCGAGAAGCCGCGGCGCTGGCTCACCTCGGGCGGACTCGGGACCATGGGATATGGTCTGCCCGCCGGCATGGGCGCCCAGGTGGCCAAACCCGACGCCCAGGTGGTGGTGATCACCGGCGAGGGGTCGATCCAGATGAACGTCCAGGAGTTCGCCACCTGCTTGCAGTACAAACTGCCGGTCAAGGTGATCATTCTGAACAACGGCTATCTGGGCATGGTGCGTCAGTGGCAGGAGTTCTTCTACGAGCGGCGCTACGCCGAATCGGACATGCACGTCACCCCGGATTTCGTCCGTCTCGCCGAGGCGTATGGGGCGTTGGGTCTGGTGTGCGACCGGGTGGACCAGGTGATTCCGACCCTGGAGCGGGGATTGAGCCATCCGGGCACGGTGATCATGGATTTCCGCGTCAACCGTGAGGCGAACGTCTATCCCATGGTGCCCGCCGGCGCGGGTTTGAATGAGATGATTCTGATCTAGGAGGAGCCGCACCGGGTCTCTTTGCCCGGTGCCAGGTGCCGTGGAATACGCCTTCATCACTGATCTGGAGGATGTCACCCCGCTCGCCAGCTCCGAGCTGTTCGCCCTTGCCCAGGTGTGGCAGGAGCGGCGCGAAGAGCTGGAGGGGAGCGGGGCCTTCCAGGAGTTCATGCGGCGGCTGTACCGCGAATGGGCCATTGAGACCGGTCTGATCGAACGGCTTTACCACTGGGACCGCGGCGTCACCGAGTTGTTGATCGAGCAGGGGATCGAAGCCAGCCTGATCGCCCATCGCGGCAACATGAGCCGCGACCAGGCCGAGGGGGTGGCAGCCCTGATTCAGGATCAGCGCCATGTGGTGGATTGGCTGTTCCATTTTGTCAAGAGCGAACGGGAGTTGTCGGAGGGCTACATCCGCCAGCTGCACGCCGCGTTTACCCGGCAACAGCAGTCGATTTCCGCCGAAACCCCGGATGGCCGCCGGATCGAGGTGCCGCTTCTGAAAGGGGCGTACAAGCAGCATCCCAACAACCCCCGGCGCGAGGATGGTTCGTTTCACCACTATTGCCCGCCGGAATTTGTGGCCGATGAAATGGAGCGGCTGCTGGTCTGGTACCACGGGCATGTGAAAAGTGAGACGCCGCCGGAGGTGCTCGCCGCCTTCTTGCACCACCGTTTCACCCAGATTCACCCGTTCCAGGATGGCAATGGCCGGGTGGCGCGCGCGTTGGCCAGTCTGGTTTTTATCAAGAACAAGCTTTTTCCTCTGGTGATTCGTGATGAGGAGCGCCGGGTTTACATCGACGCGTTGGAGCAGGCGGACCAGGGCCGGTTGAAACCGCTGTGCGATTTTTTCGTGCGGAGTCAGCGCCGTTCGATCCTGAAGGCGTTGGAGGTTGAACAACAACTCCCGGAGAACCGTCACGCCGAGGCTATCTTGAGTTCGGGGTTAAAATTGCTGCATAAGAAAGCCCAGGTTGATCATCAGGAATTGGCGAAAATTGAGAAGGTGAATCGTTTGGCGGGAATGTTGGATTTTATAACGAAGCAGAGATACGAGGAGATGTTAAAAATAATTAAGCAAGAGAATTTAGTGCTACAGAAGACGTCGGATGAAAATTATTTTGACATTATAATTGACAATAATAAGGGCTTTATATCATCCCTTGAAAGTCTTGAATCTGTTGGAATAATAGATAAAATAATATTGCGCAATAAGTATGACCCACTTGTGGCCGGATTAAATTCTAAGCTCTCTTCGATTTCAATATTAACATTTAAGAATATGTCTAATTTATTTTCTGGTGTCAATATGGGAAATTGTGAAAAATGGGAAAGAGTAAGTATTATATCTAATTTAGTTTTTCAATTTGTAGTTTCGTTTCATTGGGTCTATTCGGAAAATAAAACAATTTTGACTGCAATTAGTTTTATACTGTTTAGAGAATTTGATGGTTCGAAAAACAGATACATAACAACCAATTGTCGGGTAGCTTCTCCAGATTTCTTCCAATTCAATTACAAGGAAGACGAGGCGAGTGTCGTGGCCCGGTTCAAAGAGTGGCTGGAGGAGTCGCTGGCGATTGGTTTGGGCGAGTGGCACAAGATGGTGGCTCGCGAGGTGGTGGGGTTTGAGGATGGCGCGGCGTGATGCGGTGGGGTCGCGTTGACGTTTTGTGAGATTTGAATTACGTTAAACTCTCAGGGAAGCAATCTGTGTCAGGAGGGCGCCATGCGTCACGTCATATCGGTGTTGGTGGAAAACGAAGCCGGGGTGTTGTCCCGGGTGGTGGGACTCTTCTCGGCGCGGGGGTTCAACATCGAAACCCTCACCGTGGCCCCGGTCGGCGATGGCGAGACTTCGCGCATCACCCTGGTGACGCGTGGCGAGGATTCGATCATCGAGCAGATCTTGAAACAGCTGAACAAACTGGTACCCGTGATCCAGGTGGCGGATCTCACCGAGGGGGCGCATGTCGAGCGCGAGTTGATGCTCGTCAAGGTGGCCACCGATCGCGAGACCCGCGCCGAGGTGTTGCGCATCGCCGACATCTTCCGCTCCCGCGTGGTGGATGCCACCCCAACCTCGTTCATGATCGAGGTGACCGGCGATTCGAGCAAACTCGATGCCTGTCTGGCCCTCCTGACCCCGCTCGGTGTCACGGAAATGGTGCGCACCGGTCTGGTGGCCCTCTCCCGTGGCGAGAAGGGGATGGTTTCCAAGAGCAGCCATTGAATCCGGATCGCTTTGGTCTCATCATGAGGGATTTCAAAGGCGCGGCGTTCCGACGGGTCGGGACGCTCGGCGTGTCTCCTTCCATCTTTGTCAAAAGGTATGCTCCATGAAAGTCTATTACGACAGCGACGCCGATCTGAACGAGATCCGTTCCCGTCAGGTGGCGATCATCGGTTACGGCTCCCAAGGTCACGCCCATGCCCAGAATCTCAAGGATTCCGGCGTGAGCGTCACCGTGGGTCTGCGCCGCGACTCCTCCTCCTGGGCCAAGGCCGAAGGGGCTGGCCTGAGCGTCAAGGAGGTCTCCGCCGCCGTGGCCGGAGCCGACGTGGTGATGATCCTGGTTCCGGACGAGCATCAGGCGCGGGTCTATCGCGAGGACGTGGCTCCGAATCTCAAGAACGGCGCGGCGTTGGTCTTTGCTCACGGTTTTAACATCCATTTCGGTCAGATCGATCCGCCCAAGGGTGTCGATGTCTTCCTGGTCGCGCCGAAGGGTCCCGGCCATCTGGTGCGTGCCGAGTATCTCAAGGGGGGTGGCGTGCCGAGTCTGATCGCCATCCATCAGGATGCCACCGGCAAGGCCAAATCCATCGCGTTGGCCTATGCCTCGGCCAACGGTGGCGGGCGGGCCGGCATCATCGAGACCAGTTTCCGCGAGGAGACCGAGACCGATCTGTTCGGCGAGCAGGCGGTGTTGTGCGGTGGCATCACGGCGTTGATCCAGGCCGGTTTCGAGACCCTGGTCGAGGCCGGTTATGCTCCGGAGATGGCCTATTTCGAGTGTCTGCACGAGACCAAGCTGATCGTGGATCTGATCTACGAGGGCGGTATCGCCAACATGCGTTATTCGATCTCGAATACCGCCGAGTATGGGGATCTGACCCGTGGTCCGCGGGTGGTCGATGCCGGCACCAAGCAGGAGATGAAGAAAATTCTCGACGAGATCCAGACCGGTGTTTTTGCCCGTGAGTGGATTCTGGAGAACATGGCCGGTCGCTCTCATTTCCAGGCGTTGCGTCGTCGTGGCACCGAGCATCCCATCGAGAAGGTGGGGGCCGGGTTGCGGGAGATGATGCCGTGGATTCGCAAGGGCAAGTTGGTGGACAAGTCCAGGAACTGATCAAGGACGGAATGGTCTGAAGTGTCGCAGGGGTCCGAGGAGCGCAAGGTTCCCTTGTGCGAAGAATCGCTGCGTGCAGCCTTGGATGCCGGATCGTTTCGCGCTTTTGGCAAAACGATCCGGCGAACATGGCCTCGGACAGGCCGCCGGAGGCGGCTTGGTTTGGGGCATGGATAAGCCGGAGGCGGTTGTTTTGGTGCTCTGTCGTGCGCTGCGTCGTTGCCGTTTTTGGGCAACCTGGACGCAGCGCGCATGAGACCGCGCGCTTGCACGATTTTTCGAAAAAGAAAAATCGCGTATCGTGAAGAGCGCGCGACAGGCAAAAGCAAAGAAAAAAGTCCCAAGGGTTTTGCCCTTGGATCCCACCAGGGGTCATGGGCCCCTGGACCCCGCCAGTTTTGGGCCCTGCCAGCCTGGCCCCGCCAGGTGTCGGGTTAACTTGTATTGGGTTGGATCTGGAGAAAACATAATGTCATCACGCTCACCAGTGGCCAAGGAAGGTCTGCCGTTCATCGCCGCATTCGTGGTCGTGGCTGCGGCGGCAAGCGTCCTGCACGCCCACCCGCTGGCTCAGGGGGTTCTGTGGATCCTGGCCGGCTGGTGCGTCTGGTTCTTCCGCGATCCGGAACGCCAGACTCCCACCGGCGACGGTCTGGTGATCGCCCCGGCGGATGGCCGGGTGGTGGCCATCGAAGAGACCATCGCCCCCCTCTCCGGCCTGCCGGCACGCAAGTTTTCCATCTTCATGAACGTCTTCAGCGTCCATGTGAACCGCTTCCCCATCGCTGGCACGGTGGAGGCGGTCGCCTACCACCCCGGCAAGTTCCTCAATGCCGCCCTGGACAAGGCCTCGATCGAAAACGAACGCATGGAGGTCCATGCCAAAACCAGAAACGGCGTGTCGATCTCCTTCGTGCAGGTGGCCGGACTGGTGGCGCGCCGCATCGTCTGCTACCTCAAGGCCGGAGACGCCAAGAACGCCGGCGAACGGTTCGGCCTGATCCGGTTCGGCTCGCGGGTGGATGTCTACCTGCCGCTCACGGCCAAAATCGAACCGGCCCTGGGGGACAAAACCCGCGCCGGCGAAACGATCATCGCCCGACTGTAGGCGTCCGGGGGCCAAGCCCCACAAGATTGATTGCCGGCACGCACTTCCAAAAAAGAGAGAACCATCACCGTGGGCGAAACCAGCGAGAATACCAAGAAAGGGGCGATCATCTTTCCGTGCCTGCTGACCACCGGAGGGATGTTCTTCGGCTTCTACGCCATCATGGCCGCCTTGACCGGCAGCTATCAACAGGGCGCCATGGCGATCCTGGTGGCCGGGGTGTTCGACGGCCTGGATGGCCGTGTGGCGCGCGCCATGAACGCCACCTCGGCCTTCGGCAAGGAGTACGACAGCCTGGCCGACTTCCTGTCGTTCGGCATCGCCCCGGCGGTCCTGATCCATCAGTGGGCCCTGACCCCCTTCGCCAGGGTCGGCTGGGCCGGCGCGTTTCTGTTCGCGGTGTGCGGCGCGCTGCGCCTGGCACGCTTCAACGTGCAGAAGGCCGCTCCCATCGAATCGGTGGCCAAACGCTATTTTCAGGGATTGCCCATCCCCGCCGCTGCCGGCGTGCTTGCGGCCACGGTGCTTTTTTATGTGGAGTTGGGCATCGCGCCTCCAGGCGGACGCGCCGAGGCCGGCATTTCGGAGTTCTGGCGCTGGCTTCCCCTGGTGCTCGTCTATGCCCTGGGCATCCTGATGGTGAGCGGCATCCGCTTCCGCAGCTTCAAGGAGTTCAACTGGCACCGCCGTCGTCCCTTCCTGACCCTGGTGGCGGTGGTGCTGTTCATCACCGTGCTCACCATCCACATGGCCGCCACCCTGTTCGCGGTCTGTTGGGCCTATCTGCTTTCCGCCTACTCCAGCCATCGCGAGTATCGTCGCCTGCTGGCCCAGGGACAGGAGGAGGAGGAGGACGAAGTGAAGGAGTTCAACGAGATCGCCGAGGGCGAGGAGTCCGGGAAGTCCCACGTCTGATCCGGCATGCGGCATGGCCCGGTCCCTGCATCACCGGTGATCGGCCAGTCGGATCCGGGTGGCGTGTCGATCCAGGAGGGATGAACATGTCCGAGAAAGTTTTCATCTTTGATACCACCTTGCGGGACGGCGAACAGTCGCCCGGCGCGTCGATGACCCCGGACGAGAAGTTGCGCGTCGCCCTGCAGTTGGAACGACTCAAGGTGGATGTGATCGAGGCCGGCTTTCCCATCTCCTCGCCGGGCAACTTCGAATCGGTGCGCAATATCGCCCGATCCATCCGCGACTGCTCGGTGGCCGGACTGGCACGCGCCCGCGACGCGGATATCGATCGCGCCTGGGAGGCGCTGCGCGAGGGGGCCAATCCCCGCATCCACCTGTTCATCGCCACCAGCCCCATTCACATGCGTCACAAACTCGGCATGGCCCCGGACCAGGTGGTCGAGGCCGCGGTGGCCGGCGTGCGACGCGCCAAACGCCACACCTCGAACGTCGAATGGTCTGCCGAGGACGCGGGACGCTCGGAGATGGACTTTCTGTGCCGGATCGTCGAGGCGGTGATCGAGGCCGGGGCCACCACGGTCAACATCCCGGATACGGTCGGCTACACCCTGCCGCATGAGTTCGGCGAACGGATCCATCAACTGATGAGCCGGGTGCCCAACATCCATCGCGCGGTGATTTCGGTTCACTGTCACAACGATCTGGGTCTGGCCACGGCCAACTCCCTGGCTGCGGTGCGCAACGGCGCCCGCCAGGTCGAATGCACCATCAACGGGCTGGGCGAACGGGCCGGCAACGCGGCGCTCGAAGAGGTGGTGATGGCGCTGCGCACCCGACGCGACATCATGCCCTACCACACCGACGTGATCACCGAGGAGATCACCACCGCCTCGCGTCTGATCTCGCGCATCACCGGCTTTCCGATCCAGCCCAACAAGGCCATCGTCGGCGCCAACGCCTTTGCCCACGAATCCGGGATCCATCAGGATGGCATGCTCAAGGATGCCTCCACCTACGAGATCATGACCCCGGCCTCGGTGGGTCTGGCCACCAACCGCCTGGTGCTGGGCAAGCACTCCGGACGCCACGCCTTTGCCGAACGGTTGCGCGAGCTGGGCTACCAGCTCCCGGAAGGGCAGGTCGAGCGCATCATGCAGCGCTTCAAGGATCTGGCGGACAAGAAGAAAAACCTCTTCGACGACGACATTCGCGCCCTGGTGGACGACGAGATGGTGCGCGAGGCCGATCCGTACAAGCTGACCCGTCTGCATGTCGCCTCGGGCACCGAGGATACCCCGGTGGCGGCGGTGGAGATCCAGGTGAATGGGCATGCCCAGCGCGGCGCGGGGTGGGGCGAGGGGGCGATCCACGCGGTGTTCAACGCCATCGTCAACCTGGTGCCCGGCGCCAACGAGGTGCGGTTGCAACGGTATGAGGTGCGCGCCATCACCGGCGGCATCGATGCCCAGGCGGACGTGATCGTCAACATGGAGCGGGATGATCGCTCCGTGCAGGGGCGCGGGGTGGACAACGATGTGGTGGTGGCCTCGGCGCTGGCCTTTTTGAATGCGCTGGCCAAGCTGGCCCGGCGTCCGGCAGAGCAGCGCGGCGGGGTGTGATGGTCGGCGCGGGTGGCGGTTGGATGGGTTGAACCGTCACGGGAGACCGGGGCAGAGATTCATGATGACCATGGAACTCCCGCCAGGGAGGTGCATGGTACGGGGGGTTCTCCCCCATCATGCAAGTGACCATGGAACTCCCGCCAGGGAGGTGCATGGTACGGGGGGTGAGGGGGGGCTCCCCCATCATGCAAGTGACCGCGCTTTACACGCGACACGCCCTACAATTCGATCTGCAACCCCATTTCCACCACGTTGCGATGCGGGATCCGGAAGTAGGATGCCGCCCCGCGCATGTGGCGTGACAGGGCGATGAACAGCCCCAGACGCCAGTTCGCGCGCTCTTGGGACCGTTCACGGGCCACGAAACGGGTCCGGCTCAAGAAGAACGACGCCTCCCGCGCATCGAAGCGGAAATCCCCGAAGCGACAGCTCTCCAGCATGGCCGGAATCTCCGGCGACTCCATGAAACCGAACGCCACCGATACCTTGTGAACCCCGAGCGGCAGGGGGGTGAGCTGGATGCGCCCGGCCTCCGGGATTCGCGGCAGAGGGGCGTTGACCAGGGTCAGGATGATCACATGTTCGTGCAGAACCCAGTTGTGCCGCAGGTTCTGCAACAGGGCATGGGGCACGGTGTCCGGGCGGGCGGCCAGATAGACCGCCACCCCGTCCACCCGCGGGGGCGGCTCCCGTTCGAACTGTCCCAGGAAGGGCTCCAGGGGGATCTCCTCGGCCTGGATGGCACGGCGGGACTGTTCGCGTCCCCACTGCCAGACATGCATAAGAATGAGAATCATCAAGCCCATGGCGAGCGGGAACCACCCGCCATCGAGGATTTTCAGGCTGTTGGCCGCCAGGAAGGCCAGATCGACGCCCAGGAAAAGGACAAGCGGCAGCCGGGCGAGGGGTTTGGGGAGTCGCCACAGGTCCGGCAACACCACGCCGAAGGCGAGCAGCGAGGTGGCCACCATGGTGCCGGTGACGGCGATGCCGTAGGCGGCGGCGAGATGCTCCGAGGAGCGGAAGATCACCACCAGCAGCAACACGCCGATCATCAGCAGGCGGTTGATGGCGGGCAGATAGATCTGACCCGCATGGCGCGCCGAGGTGTGGACCACGCTCATGCGCGGCAGGAAGCCCAGGCGCATCGCCTGGCTGGTGGCCGAGAAGGCTCCGGAGATCACCGCCTGGGAGGCGATCACCGTGGCGGCGGCGGCGAGGATCACCATGGGGAGCCGTCCCCATTCGGGCACCAGGTGGAAGAAGGGGTGGGTGAGGGCCTGGGGATCCGCGAGCAACAGGGCGCCCTGACCGAAGTAGTTCAGGAGCAGCATGGGCAGCACGAGCGTCAGCCAGACGAGGCGGATTGGCGCGCGACCGAAGTGACCCATGTCCGCGTAGAGCGCCTCGCCGCCGGTGACCGCCAGGAACACCCCGCCGAGCACCGGCATGGCCACGGTGGGATGGTCGATGAGCCAGCGGGCTCCCCAGGCGGGATCGAGGGCGCGCAGCACCTCGGGGCGTTCCAGGATGGCCAGAAGGCCGGTCAGGCCGATCACCAGGAACCAGACCAGCAGAACCGGTCCGAACAGCCGTCCCACCCTGGCGGTGCCGAGGTGTTGAAAGGCGAACAGTCCCACCAGAACCAGCAGGGTGATCGGCACCACGACCGGTTTGAGCAGCGGGGTGGCCACTTCCAGTCCCTCGACCGCGCTCAACACCGAGATGGCCGGGGTGATCATGCCGTCGCCGTAGAAGAGGGCGGTGCCGGCCAGGCCCATGACCAGAAGCGGGGCGCGCAGTGGGCTTTGCGGGGTGATTTTTTCCAGGGCGAGGGCGAGCAGGGCCATGATGCCCCCTTCGCCGCCGTGATCGGCGCGCATGATGAAGAGCACGTACTTGATGGTGACGACCAGCAGCAGCGCCCAGAAGATCAGGGAGAGGGCGCCGAGGATGCGGGCCTCGTCGGAGCCGACCCCGCCCGCGGCGCGGACCGCCTCGCGGAGGGCGTAGAGGGGGCTGGTGCCGATGTCGCCGTAGACCACGCCGAGGGCGCCGAGCATCAGACCGCCCCATGCCCGGTGTTTGGAGTGTTGCATGGGTTTGGATCCCGTGGATGGGGAACCGCTCCGCGTTTTGGGCGTCATCAGGGAGTCTTGACGAGCCGGAATCCCAAATCGCCGAAGCTGGTGCGCGGATCCCCGTGGTTGCGCTGGGTGGGGTGGGTAAACTCCGAGTTGCTTTTGATGCTGCCGCCCCGGAAGATGCGCGTGGGGCCGGACTCCGCTCCCTTGGGGTTGTGTTTGGGGGCCTGGGCATAATAGGCCTCGTCGTGACGATCCGCCACCCACTCCCAGACGTTGCCGCTCATGTCGTAGAGGTGAAAGGCGTTCGGTGCCAGTTGTCCGACCGGATGGATGTCGTCACGGGCATTGCCCTTGTGCCAGGCAACCAGGTCCGGATCGTCGCTGCCGCAGTAGCGCTGGGTCGCGCCGCCCCGACAGGCGTACTCCCATTCGGCCTCGGTGGGGAGACGGTAGCGGGTGGCGCTCAGGTCGTTGAGTTTGCGGATGAAGATCTGGATCTGTTCCCAGGAGACCCCATTGACCGGGCATTCGGGGCCGCACCCCTTGATCAGGGAGGGATTTTCTCCCATCACCGACTCCCATTGGGCCTGGGTCACCTCGTATTGGCTCAGGTAGAACCAATCCACGCAGGTTTCATGACGCGGCGCTTCGCGCGGATTTTCGTCGGAGCCCATCTGGAAGCACCCTTGGGGCACGATCACGAATTTCATGTTCAGATAGAATTCATGGCTCAAGAAGTGCCAGGCCATGACCCCTCCCCAGGCGAGGAGCGCGACTGCCAGCAGCCAGAGGAGCGGTTTGCGGACTTTGGGTTGACCAGAGGGGGTGCCGCGGGTGCGTTTTGGACGCGCCTGACCGCAGTGGGTGCAGAAGGCTTCGTTTCCGCCGAAGGTGTCGTCCGGATGGAGCGGATGGGGCAACACGACCCCGCAGCGCCCGCAGAAGCAGGCGTCGTCGGTATTGCGGAAGCGACATTTGGGGCAATCCATGGCCCATCCTCTTGTTTGGCTGGGGGATGTTGGCAAGGTGGGCATTATATCCAATCATTTGTTCATTTGTCATTCGGAATCTCGTCACGTTGTGCTGGTTGGGCCGGTGCGTTCCGGGTCGCGGAGGGGGGTGGGGGTGGTGCGCGCCAGGTTTCCTGGGTGGTATAGCCGTTCCAGGCCCAGCGGATCCTGATGGTGGGGGTGGCCTGGACGAGGGCAGGCGACAGGAGAACCCCCAGACGAGGAGAAGGAGAGTCCGGAGGGGGGGCTGCATGGGGGGGATCCTTGACGAGAGGCGGGAACGTCAGGGGATGGTGAGCTGTTTGGTCAGGCGAATCAGGGGTTCCACGAACCCTTCGCGCTCCAGGATGAACTCTCCGGTGTAGGTGCCGGCGGGCCAGGTGACGGGTGACCTGGGACGGGGACGGCCCAGGTAGCGGATCGTGCGGGCCTGGTGTTTGTCGGCCTGGTCGCTCTGTTCGGCCAGGATGCGGCCTTGCGGGTCGATCAGGCGGATGGTTTCCTTGTCTCCCCGGCGCGCGCCGAAAAAATTCACCCAGAAGATCAGGGCTTTGTCGCGCGGATTGAATCGGGTGTCCGGTGGATCGGCCACCAGGGTGGCATCGGGGATGACCGACGAGAACCCCGAGGAGAGTTCTCCGGCATGTCGATAGGTCAAGGTCGGGCGGAGTTCGGGCCGCCACAGCACCCCGCCCGGCTCTTCGGGACGCTCCGGATCGCGGGCGTCGAAGGGGTCGATGGGGTGGCCGTCGTGGCGCACCTCGAAGTGAACATGGGGGAATTGCGCCAGTCCCGACTGGCCGATCAGACCGAGACGGTCGCCGGCCCGGACCGTTTGACCCGGCGTCACGGCCACGCTGCCGGCGCGCAGGTGACCGTATTGGCTCTCCCATCCCGCGCCATGGTCGATGAGCACCCCGTTGCCGCCCAGACGTTCGCCGATGGCCCGTTCATCCACCGTGCCGCTGGCCGGTCCGTCCGGCATGCCGTCGCGCGTCGCCTTGACCACTCCGTCGGCGGCGGCGACCACCGCCACGCCGGCACGCATGTCGCGAAAGGTGCGCACCCGGAAATCGGTCCCCTTGTGTCCGTCGTAGGTGAGGGAACCGTGGCGGTAATCCTCGGCCAGGGGACCGGGATCGTGATCGAGATGGTTTTGGATGAAGCAGGTTTCACCGGGCAGGCAGTCAACCGGCAGTTGCAGGGGGAGGGGCGGGAGTTCGGCCCGCGCCACGCCCGGAAGCAGGGCAAGGAGAAGCCACGCAAGGGCTGCCCGATGAAAGGATGAAATCGTGACGCGCATGGGCTTTGGGTGTCGTTGGCGGGCGGAACGGTGGCGGAAGGGGGGATGGTCCATGGCGTGGCGGATTGGCGTCGGCTAGGGATGATCCCAGATCCGGCAGTTGCGAAGGATTGCATGAGCTGACATATTGGTTCGTAGGGTGAATGGCAAGAAACCGCGGTTGCCTTATCGGTCCTGCGGCTTTCTTCCGATTCGCCAGGTGGATCGAGAGGGTGTTTCAGGTGAACGTTCGCAATCGCCGGATCAGGGATGATAGTGGATGACGGATCGATCTTTCAAGAGGGGTGTTGACGCGACTCCAAGAAGGGGGAATGCGTCCATGGCGGCGGCAATGAATGGTGCATGATGGGGGCGGATGCGAAGTTACCTTGAGTTCGGCGGTCATGCGCGCGAATCTATACCGCATTTGCGTCGGATCTGGCCTTCGGGCCGGCGGGACGTATCCTTGGTAAAGAGCATGGATGAGGCGTGGGAATGGGCATGGGCGCGGAAGAGACCCGAATGTTGATGTGGATCGCCATTTTCGCGGTCCTGTTCTTCGATTACACCAACGGTTTTCACGACGCCTCGGACATGACCGCCTCGGTGGTTGGTTGCGGCGCCATGAGCCCGACGCGGGCGGTGCTGCTGGCGGCCTTCTTCACCAGTCTCGGCCCCCTGCTCGGAGGAACCGCCGTGGCCAACGCCGTGGGCCGGGTGCTGGACCTGGGCGGCCTGGACGCGCGCATGTCCACGCTCATCATCCTGGCCGGGATCTCCGGGGCGATCTTCTGGAATCTCCTGACCTGGTGGTTCGGCATCCCTTCCTCCTCGTCCCATGCCCTGATGGGCGGGCTGGTCGGGGCCACCTTGACCGCCGTGGGCGATGGACATGTGCTCTGGGGAATCCAGGCGCTCTTCGATGGCCAGGGACTCAAGGGGTTCGCCAAGGTGTTGGCCGCTCTGGTCATCTCGCCGGTGGTCGGTTTTGGTGTGGCCTACGGGGTCTACTGGGTCATGTTCTATCTCATGGAGGGGATCAAGCAGGCCATCTGCCGCTACCGCATCCGCGTCTTCGACAGGATCGGACGCAGCCACCGGCGCGGCGAGGAGATCCCCAACATGAACAAATGGATCAAACGCTCCCAATACCTCACGGTCGCGGTGCTCGCCTTTGCCCACGGCACCAACGACGCCCAGAAAAGCATGGGGGTGATCGCCATGCTGCTGCTGGTCAATGGCCAGACCAGCCAGTTCCATGTCCCCTATTGGGTGATGTTCATCTGTTCGCTGGTGATCACCCTCGGCACCCTCTCAGGAGGATGGCGCATCGTCGAAACCCTGGCGTTCCGGGTCTCCAAACTCCGTCCCATCCAGGGACTGGACGCCCAGTTGGGCGCCGGCGCGGTGGTGTTCGGCGCCTCGATCGTCGGCATGCCGGTCTCCACCACCCATGTGGTCAGCACCTCGATCATGGGCGTGGGCGCGGCGGTGAACATCCGCCGGGTGAAGTGGTTCATGGCCCTGCGCATCGTGCTCACCTGGGTGATCACCATCCCTGGTTCCGGGATGGTCGCCGCCCTCGTCTGCGCTCTCCTGATGTGAGGCCATCCCTTTTTCCCTGTCCGCTCCGGATGGGATCGTGACGATTCCCGACCGGGTGGATCGGTGATGCCAATCGTGCAAAACGTGCGCAAACGCACGCTCGTACCGTTTTTCTGGTGCATGACAATCTTGATTTGGATTGATTTGACAAATTGTATCCAATTGTTTATATTTCAAAAAGACTAGCATCAATACTTTTTGGTCGGGTTGTTGTTCGATTCCCTGGGATGTACGTCCTGGTCGAACATGCCCCCTCGATTCAATTTCTTTGTTGTCTTTGCATGGCTGAAGTTCGTGCCATGGTCCCCATCATCGGGCTGCGTCTGTCAACTTTAATGCTGCTTCCAAAAACAGGTCGAACATGCAGAATCTCAGACCGTGGCTTGGCACGTTAACCAAAAAACAGCTTTTTACCCTCTTTTTTGTCCTGGCCGCGATCGTGGCCAGCGCCCTTTCGGCGCTTGTCTGGATGTTCTTTCTCAAGGAACCCGTCGGCAATCCCATGCGCATCGCCGTGGTCGCCCCTTTCACCGGAGCGGACAAGGCCCAGGGCGAGGCGATGCAACGCGGCGTGGATCTGCTCGTCCAGCAGATCAATCGCAAGGGTGGCATTCAGGGCCGCATGCTGGCCATGGAGAAGATCGACGAGGGAACCAGCGCCGACTCGGCCATCCAGGCCGCCCGGAAGGCCGAAACGGATCCCGATGTCATCGGCGTGGTGGGACACTGGCATGGCGCGGCGGCGGCCAAGGCCATCCCGCTGTACGGCGAGAAGTCCCTGCCGGCGATCCTCATGACCAGCGCCCCGGACAAGTCCCTGCCGGAAAATCCTTACGTTTTTCGTCCCCTGATCGACGAGACCACGGAAATCCGCTTCCTGGCCAACTATCTGCGCAACGTCGTGGGTGAAAAGACGGTGTTCGTCCTGCACGAGGCCAATCCGCGCGGCGAACAGTTGGCGACGGCCTTCGACGAGGTGTACCAACGCTTTGGCACCAAGGTGCTCTACAAATGGCCCCTCACCCCCGGCAAGATGGACGACGAACTCAAGGCCGTGGTCGCGGAGGTGGAGGCCAAGAAACTCTTCGGAACCTTCCTGGTGCTCGGCGAGGTGGAAAGCGCCATCCGCATGATCGCCACTCTGCGCGAGGGTGGGGTGCGTCAACGGATCGTTGGCATGCGCCAGTTGGCCTCGCGCGGCTTCCAGGATGGGTTCGCGGCGGAGTGGAAGGGCAAGGGAACCCCCGCGGCAGCCCTCAACGGCACCCTCATGACCACCCCCATGCTCTTCGATACCGCCGGCGAACGGGCGCAGAAGTTCCAGACCGGCTTCAGCGGGTTTCATCACACCTGGCCGGACTGGGTGGCGGCCTACGCCTACGAGAGCGCCAAACTCATGAGCGAGGCCCTGGCCGAGGGGTATGGCAAGGAGGGCGACAAAACCCTGCGTCAACGGGTGCGGGAGCACATCGCCGCCCGCAATCAGGTCGAAAAGGCCTTCCCAGGCATCAACGGACCGCTCTTTTTCAACGCCAGGGGGATCGCGGCCCGCGACTCCATGGTGGGGCTTTACGACGGGGCCAGTCTGGTCGCGGCCATGACCCAGCTCTCGCCGATTCGCGAGGAGGGGGTGACCAACCTGCTGGGCGAGGTGACCTCCGGTCGGGCCCTCTACGTCAACGACCGCTTCATGTACAAGACCAACGTGGTCTACACCGGCGTGCGCCTGGCCAAGGTCTCCGCCCTGGATCGCTCGGCCAACACGGTGGAGATCGATTTTTCGGTCTGGTTCCGTTGGCGCGGCGATTTCGAACCCCAGGACGTGGTGTTCACCAACGCCGTCACCCCGCTGACGCTGGAAAAACCGACCCGCGAGGGCAAGGATGGCGACATGAACTACCGCGCCTATCGCCTGCGCGGCAAGTTCTACATGGGCTATTCGGACATCGAACGCAACTACGGCACCCAACTGGTCGGATTGTCGTTCCATCACCGCACCCTGGGCAGCCACAACCTGATGTACGTCAGCGACCTGCTGGGCATGAACCTGGTCAACCGCGCCCAGGGCGAGGCTGGGTATCCGCCCGATTCCCAGTCCGGTTCGGGCGCCGAAGCCAAGCCCAAGGAGCCGACCCTTCTGGAGCGGGTGCGCGCCTATTTCCATCTCGACGAAGAGGTGACCGATCCGATCGAGGTGGCGCTCAATCGCGACAAGGTGCTGGCCGGCGCGTCCGGCTGGCTGATCATGCGCGCCTGGCTCTCCCAGGAGGTGATGCCGCGCGGCGTGGATGGCAGCCCGGTCTTCGTCGGCTTCGGCAAGCCGCGACCGCTTTTCTCCCTGCTCGATGCCGGCATGGTGCTCAAACCCGATCGGTTCGACGCCAGGGATGTGCTGCATTCGACCGATCAGTTCGTCTATCTGGCCATTTTCTCGTTTGTCATGAGCATGCTGGCGCGTCTGCTCGACCGGAAGGATCGCGGACAGTTCTGGCGCATCCAGACCCTGTTTCTGCGCATGATCTTCTGGCCGACGCTGCTCATGACCATCGGCAATCTGGCGCGTGACTACAGCCTGCAGAACTTCACCAGCTCCACGGTGGATGGGGTGGTGATGGTTTTCGACACCCTCTGGTTCTTTATTCCGGCGCGCCTGGCGATCATCGCCCTGGAGCGGTTCATCTGGGTGCCCCTGGAGAATCGTACCCAACGCAAGATCCCCAACGTGCTGCGCATGACCGTGGTGCTGATCGTCTACCTGCTGGCCGGCTTCGGGGTGGTCGCCTTCGTCATGGACAAAAGCATCACCAGCATGCTGGCCACCTCCGGCGTGATGGCCATGATCATCGGTATGGCGGTCCAGTCCAATCTGCGCGACATCGTGTCCGGCATCATGCTCAACATCGAACGCCCCTTCAACATCGGCGACACCATCCGGCTTAACAACAGCATGGGCGTGGTCAGCGACATCACCTGGCGCACCACCCGCCTCACCTCCCTGGACGGGCAGCAGATCTCCTTCCCGAACAGCAAAACCTCGGACGCCGAGATCCAGAACTTCACCAAACCGCGCAACATCAAGCGCAATCTGGATGTCTACACCGATCCCAGGCACGAGCCGGCCTTCGTGTTGAAGCTCATCAAGGAGTGCCTGGCCCAGGTCAAGAGTCTGCCCACCGACGCTCCGGCCAACGAGGCGCCCAAGGCCTACTATTTTGGCGTGACGCTCAAGGAGGGGGCGTGGGTGGCCCACTATCCGGTCGGGATGTACATGCCATTCGCCAAACGCAAGGCGGCGATCCAGGAGTTCTGGCAGTTGCTGTGGAAAACCTTCGAGGCCAACAACATCGCCTGGCGGGAGAGACCACTCCAGGCCTCGGAGGATGACGAGGGCAGTGATGGGGCGGTCTGAACCGGCGCGCGGCAGGTGGTTCGAGCCTGGAGGCGGGTCGGGATGCGGTCCGGCGCCTGAAAGTCGTCTCGAGCCGGCGGGCGGGTTGGAACCCGAGTGGCCTGCCCGCGTGTTGGGAACCGAATCGGGGTCCGGGGCGCGGAGGGTCTGAATGACCAGGAACGCGGAGCATCGATGAGAGTCGTCTGGGAGCGGTTGCGGCGCCATCCGGGCGCATTGACGCGGTTGCTGTTCGCCGCGTTGATGATCAACATGCTCGGCATCGCCTCCTCGCTGTATACCATTCAGGTGCTCAACCGTTACGTGGTGTACGGGGTCACCGGCACGCTGCTCACCTTGACCGGGGGCGTGGTGCTGGCGATTCTGGGCGAGCTGGTCTTTCGGAGCGTGCGGTTGAGCCTGGCTGCGGAGATCTCCCGCGACGAGGAGACCCGTCTGACCATCGGGCTGTTCGGACTGCTTCTCACCGCGCCCCTGGAGACGTTGCGGCAACGTCCGGTCGAGGAGTTGGAGGCGTTGGTGCGCGGCGTCGAGCAGGAGGCCAACACCCTGGGCGCGGCCAACATCGCGGCCTTGACCGATCTGCCCTATCTGGCCCTGTTCGTGGGGATCATCGCCCTGCTGGCTCCGTCCCTGGCTTTGGTGACCCTGCTGGTGATGCTTCTGCTGGTTGCGGCGGGTTGGTTCGGACAGCGCCGCATGAACGTTCCGGTTCGGGCCTGGCACGCGATCAACCAGCGCCAGTCCGGATTGCTGGCCACGGCCCTGCGCGCTCCCGAAAGCGTGCGCCACTTCGGCGGCAGGGAACTTCTGATGGGCGGCTGGAGTCAGGTGGTCCACGAGGCGGCCCACATCCGACGGCGGATGGCCCTCGCGGGGGGGGGCGCGGCTTCCTGGGCCCAGGCGCTCCAGTCCGTGGGGAACGTGGCGCTTACCGGGGTGGGGGCGCTGCTGGTCGTGGATGGCCGATTGGACGTGGGTTCGCTGATCGGGGTGAACATTCTGGCGGGACGCGCCTTCGGGCCGATTGGACGTCTGGTCACCCTGGCCGAGGCTTTCAAGAAGGCGGAGAGCACCTTGCGGGCGGCACGGGAGTTCGCCCGCGGGGTCGAGCCCGAATCGGAGAGCGGTTCCGCTCCCACGGCGTGTCGCGGTGACCTCTCCTTGCGCGAGGTGACGATGCAGTGGCCGGGTCGTCCGGTGGCCCTCATCCGGGCGCTCTCCGTGGAGATTCCCGCCGGAACGATCTGTGTGGTCACCGGACCGAACGGTTCGGGCAAATCGACCTTGTTGGCGCTCATGACCGGGCTCATGCGACCAACCGGAGGGCAGATCCTGGTGGATGGGATCGAGATGCGTCAGTTGGCCCCGGAGTGGCGTCGCCGCCGGTTGGGCTATCTGCCCCAGGAGCCGACCTTTCTGGATGGATCCTTGCGGGAGAATCTTCTCGCGGTGGAGGGATCGCTGGACGAGGAGCGCATGCGCGCCCTGTTGACGAGCGTGGGGGCCGGGCGGTTTCTGGCCGAGCATCCGGCGGGTCTGGATCTGGCTCTCGGTCACGATGGTCGGGAGGTGCCGCCGGGGATCCGACGCCGCTTCGCCCTGGCCCGCGCCCTGGCCGGCGATGCGCCGGTGATGCTGCTCGACGAACCTACCGAGGGGTTGGATCGGGAGGCCACCACCCAGGTGTATGGCCTGTTGATCGAACTGGCCCGGCGTGGCAAGACCCTGATCATCGCCTCCCATGACGAGAGCATCCTCCAGGGGGCGGGGCGGGTGATCGATCTGGGGCGTCGGGGAGGTGGATCGTGAGCGGGGTCCGGCGGTTGGGCGGGCGCGGCTTTCCGCCGGGTGCGCGGCGCCTCTCGCGGCGCGGATGCCGCTGATGGGCGACGAACCCTCCATGCTCGATCGGCACGCCCGGCGTCTGTTGCTGGTGAGCGCGATTTTTTTCGGCCTCCTGCTGTTCTGGGCCGCCCATGCCCCCCTGGATGTGACCACCCAGGCCCAGGGGGTGGTGATGCCCAGTTCGCGGGTCAAGTCGATTCAGCACCTCGAGGGCGGGATCGTTCAGGAGATCCTGGTCCGGGAGGGGGAGACCGTGCGCCGCGACCAGCCGTTGTTGCGGTTGGATCCGGTCCGTTCCAACGCCGATTTCGAGGAGCTGAAACGGCGTTTGCTGGGACTTCTGGCCGAGATGGGCCGGTTGAGCGCCGAGGTGGAGGAGCGCGACGCGCCCCGGTTCGACCCGGAGGTGATCGAGGGAGATCCGGAGCGGGTCAGGACCGAACAGGCCACCTTTCAGGCGCGGCGCGAACGGTTCGCCCATGAACTCTCCACCTTGAAGAGCACGGTGAGCCAGCGCGAACAGGAACTGGTCGAAAACCGCATCCGCCTGGAGAGCAATCAGAAGATTCTGGCGACCGTGAGCGATCAGGTCGAGATCAGCCGGAAGATGATGGAAGGAAAACTGACCAGCCGCATGAACCATCTGGAACTGGTGCGGCAGCAGCGCAACATCGAGGGGCAGATCGCCGCCGACAAGGCGGCGCAGCCCCGTTTGAACGCGGCGCTCAAGGAGTCGCGGGAGCGGGCCGACTCGCTGCGGGCCAATTTTCTGGAGAGCGCGCGCAAGGAGTTGACCCAGGCCCGGCAGAATTACGAGGAGCAGTCCCAACGTCTGAAGAAATTCCGTCAGGCCCAGGATCTGACCATCCTCCGTTCGCCGGTGGAGGGGATTGTCAAGAGCATGGCCGTGTCCACCGAGGGCGGGGTGATCGGCCCTGGCCAGACGGTGATGGAGATCGTGCCGGTCGAGGATCGCCTGATCATCGACGCCCGTCTGCCGGTACAGGACATCGGCTATGTGCATGCCGGGCAGCGGGTGTGGGTCTCCCTCAACTCCCAGGACGCGGTGCTGTTCGGTCGCATCGCCGGCGAGGTGGAGGGGGTGAGTCCGGATGCGCTGGTCACCTCGGAGGGCAAGACCTTCTACCGGATTCGCATCGTCACGGAGCGGAATCGCTTCGAGGCCAAGGAGCAGAGTTATGCGTTGTATCCCGGCGTGCAGGTGGTGTGCATGATCCTGATCGGCAGCCGGACCGTGTTGGACTATCTGTTGACCCCGTGGTTGCGTTCGTTGCAGGCCACTTTTCAGGAACGTTGAAGGCATGAAACGGTTGATTCCAGGTGAGAGGCGGAAGGTATCGCGGGTGCGGCTGGGGCTCGTGGCCGGCTTGTTGGCTTGCGGCCTGATCACCCCGGCGTGGGCCGAGGATTGCCGCGGCCTGACGGAACGGATGTTGGAGCAGCATCCGCGTCTGCTGGCGGCCAAGCGGGACGTGGAGGCGGCGCGGGCGAATGTCGGCAAGGTGCGCGGTGGCTGGTTCCCGGATTTCAAGGTGAACGGCGCCACGGGTCAGGAGAAGCGCAAGCCGGCCAATGGCGGCAAACGGACCGAGATGGAGGCCCAAACCCTGACGATGACGCTGAATCAACTCCTCTGGGACTTTGGCAAGACCCATGCCGAGTTTTCCAAGGCGGAGTTGTCGCGGTTGCAGTCGGAGTTGACGCTGGCCAATCAACGGGCGGATCTGATTCTGGACGCGGCCACCACCTGCGTGAATCTTCTGAAACACCATCGAGCCCTGGCGTTCGCCGAGCAGTCGGTGGAGAACATCCGCAAGCAGACCGGTCTGGAGGAGAGCCGGGTGGAGTTGGGCGGCGGCCTTGAGACCGATGCCTTGCAGGCGCGCAGCCAGTTGTCCGGAGCCCAGGCGCGTCTGGCGCGGGCCAAGGGTTCGGTGAACACCGCCATCAACCACTTCCGCACCCTGTTCGAGGTGGAGCCGGGTCCGCCGGAGACGCTTTTCGAGCTGGCCAATCCGGCCAACCGTCTGCCTCCCAGCCTGGAGGAGGTGTTGGCCCGGACCCGTGACGGCAACCTGCAGATCCAGATCGCCCAGGTGGCGGTGACCACCAGTGAGATGGAGAAGGCGCGGGTGATCGGCGCGGAGTTGTCGCCGAGGGTGGGTGCCGTGGTGGAGAAGAAGTACAAGGAGGACGCCGAGGGGGTGCAGGGCAATCAGCAGGAGTTGGCGGCCCGTGTGGAGATGAGCTACCCCTTCAATCTTGGTCTGGCCGGATTCCATGCGCTCGATGGGGCGCGGGAGGGGATGGCCGCCGCCGGGAACCGTCTGGAGGATGCCCGGCGTCAGAGCGAGGAGCAGGCGCGCAACGGTTGGGAGACGATTCGCACGGCCCAGGAGAACGCTGAATTCCTGGAAAACCAGGCGCGCATTGCGGCTGAGTTTCTGCGCATGGCCCGTCAGGAGCGTCTGCACGGTGCCCGGTCGTTGATTGACGTGCTTTCCGGGGAGACCGGGTTGATCAATGCCCGGAGTGATGCCGAAACCGCCATGGCCGACGTGCTCGTGGCCCGTTTCGGATTGCTCAAGACCATGGGGGCGTTGGACCTGGAGCTTCTGCAACGCGGCAAGCGGTTCGAGATGCCCAGGGGAGATGCCTTGGAGAATGAGGTGAAGCCGGGGGAGTCGGTTTCCGAGGGCAACAAGGAGGCTCCGGTGAAGAAAGCGGCGGGAAAGAGAGCGGCGGACAAGAAACCGGTCTCCAAGAAAGCGCCGGCAGAGTGATGGTCAATTCGGCTGACAGGTGAACGGGGTCAGGGGCCAGGGGCCCCTGGTGGGGTTTGGGGCGAAGTTTTGAGGTTTTGATTTTATATGACGTTGGCTTGGATTTTTGCGCGCTTTTTCATGATAATCATTTTTTGCGTCTTTTGTGAAAAACGCGCAAGCGCGCGTTTATATGCGCCATGATTTGTTGCCGTTTTTTGGCAACGAATCATGGCGCATGGCTCGTGGCATTGGGATGATCGCTTTCACCGGCCAGTATTGAACCATGGACGGTGGTCGATGAAAACAACACCAATAATCGTAAAACTGGACAATCAGGCCTGGAGAGACATTATGAAATTCATGAACAAGGAAAACGAATACACTGAAGAAGTTTCTTCATTGGTATGGTTGTGGGTTCTTTTGTTTGGCATGTTCTATTTCGCTGTTAAAGGCGTATGGCGTCATGTTTTAATTTCCTTGATTCTTAGCATGATTACCTTGGGAATTTCATGGCTTGTTTATCCGTTTTTTGCCAAAGGGATCATGCGTAAACATTATTTGAGAATGGGATGGGTTGAAGTTCCTGAATAATCGACCTGCCGGTTCAAGGCTTGGGGCACGCGCAAACGAACAGACCATGCAGCAAAGGCTCTCTGCAACGGATGTTTGACCGGTTGCAAGAGAGCGAATTCTGAATCATTTTTCGTTACCCTTTATGATAGGCTCGTCACGAATGTCCCCGCCCCCCTTCGACGCAATCATCGTTGGCGCCGGTCTTGGCGGCCTGGTGGCCGGCGCGCTGCTGGCCCAGGGCGGTCGCCGCGTGCAGCTGCTCGAGCGACACGACAAATTCGGTGGCGCGGCCACCACCTTCAAACGCCGTGACCTCCAGGTCGAAGCCAGCCTGTGCATGCTGGACGGACTGGACCCCCAGGATTTCAAGACCCCGGTGTTTGCCAAGCTCGGACTGCTCGAGGCGGTCCCGGTGGCCACCTCGGAAACGTTCTATAATTTACGCCATCCCCTGTTGAATGGCGATTTCCGCCTGCCACGCGGCCATGACGCCGCCATCGAGGCGGTCACGAACCGTTTTCCACACCACGAAAAGGGGATTCGCACCTATTTTTCCACGATCCGGCATCTGCGCAACACCCGCAACCAGAACTACATCCAGCAGCTCAAATGGGGCCAGACACCCTTGAGCGATCTGGCCGACATTCAGACCGCCCTGTTGGAGTCCGCCGGGATTCCGCCGTCACCGGCCACTCCGCAACAGCAGCTCGACACCCTGAATGCGGCGCAAAAGATCTCCATGCGCCGTTTTCTCACCACCCTGTTCGGGGCCGACGAGGCGATCCAGTTCGCGTTGTGCGCCAATCTGCAATTTTTCACCGAGAGTCTGGAGCTGATCTCGTTGTTCGATTTTTCGCTCTCCCAGGCCTCCTATCACTACGGCGCCCACTACATCCGCGGCGGTTCGCAACGGTTGAGCGACCAGTTGGCGGGGATCATCCGGGCGCATGGCGGCGAGGCCTGGACGCGCCGCGAGGTGAGCCATCTCCTGACCGAGGGGGAGCGGGTGGTGGGCGTGGCGCATCGCAAGGCCGGAATCATCGGTTCGGGCCGGGAGGCGAGTCAGCCCGATCCGCAGGAGAGCCGTGCCCGGATGGTGCTGGGCAACGCCACGCCACGGGTGATGCGCGACCTTTTGCCCGAGGCGTTGCGGGGGCGGTTCTATCGGCCCTACGAGGGGTTGGCGGCGGATCTTTCCAACTGGACGATCTATCTCGGCTTTGATGGACCGCCCAGCCGCTTCGGAGTGGGGGAGTATGCCCAGTTCATCTTTCCCGAGTGGATGGACAGCATGCAGAAGATGCCGGAGAGCGCCACACTCATGGGTCTGCCCCCCGGCAGTCGCGAGGCGCCTTTCTTGTTTTGTGATTACAGCCAGCTCGGCGAGATGAGCGGCGCGCACGGGCAGTGCCTGGGGCTGATGAACTGGATCGATCGTTTGAGCAACTGGCCCACCGACGAGGCGGCCTACCAGGCCCACAAGGCCGGCTGGCTCGAGGCCCTGATCGCGGCCCTGGACCGGGCCTTTCCGGGGATCGCCGGGAGCGTCGTCTACAAGGAGATGGCCACGCCGCGCACGGTGCGCAACTATCTGAACGATCCTCTGGGCGGGGTTCACGGCTTCGGGGATCCGGGCGTGGCCAACCGGAGCGGTTCGGCCTTTCAACGCGGTTGCCAGACCGGCATCGACGGGTTGCTGCTGGCCTCGTCGTTCGCCTTCGGGCCGGGCTACAGCAAGGCGATCCTGACCGGGACCGTGGCTGCGGAGATGACTTTCAAGGCTTTGAAACGTGGGGTATGATGGTTTTTTGTTCGGCCTTCGACGCACGTTCCAATGCAACCGGAAGCACGGGAAGACAACACGGATGACCTGGGCGAGGTCCGTCACGGGTGATCCTTGGAAAAGGGTGTAAGCACGATGGAAGTCGAGATGTTGAGCGGTCATGTGCGCGCGGCGTTGCGGGCGCTGGACGAGGGACGGGCGGTGGAGCGCGCCGGGATTCGCGCCGGTCTGGAGTTGGTCTTCGGGCGGGCGGTCGCCGAGGCGGAGATCGATGCCGCCATCACCCAGTTGCGGCTGATTCCCTCCTTCATGAGCCTGGAGGAGCGGGTGGAACTGGTGCTCGAATCCCTCTCCGGGGCCACGGACGAAAAACCGTTTCTGCACGAGGAGCAGCAGGCGGTGGACGAACTGTTCGCCGCCGTGGAGCGTGCGGAGCCCTTTTCGTTGCGGGTGCGGCACGATTTCGGGGTGTTGAGCCCCTGGCATGCGACCTGTCTGGCCGAGGCGATCCGGGAAGGACGGCTGACCCGCGCGGATGCCTTGTCCATGCTTCTGGATGGGGAGCGGTTGACCGCCCATCTGGCCGGATTCAACGCGATGCGTCTGCCCCTGGAGTTCCGCACCACCGACCACAACGGCATGCCTCGGGTGACCCGCGATCTGGAGCCGGTCGTTTTTCAGGAGGCGGTCGAGATCGCCACGCCGGGTCGTCCGTTCCGGATGGCGATCGCCAACGAGAGCGAGCTGCGTCAGGTGGCGATTCCGGAGCCGGAGACCGTGGCCTGGCTGGATGAGACCATCACCCCGGAGAGCGTGCTGTACGACGTGGGGGCCAATGTCGGCTATTATGCCCTGCACGCGGTGAGTCTGCATGCGGGGGTGCGCGCCGTGGCCTTCGAACCTGCGCCTCTGAACGTGGCGCGACTCAACACCAACATCCATCTCAACCGGCTGGGCGGAGCGGTCATGGCCTTTCCGATCGCCTTGTCGGATGTGTCCGGCGTGCTGCGTTTCGGCAACTCCTATTTTGTTGGCGGCGGCTGGTCGCATCGTGGCATCGATGACCGCCAGGGGATTCCCGGCGAGACCTTTTTTTCCGGTTGCGTGGCCTATGCCTTGGATGATTTCGTGCGCGCCGCCCCGTTCCTGCCGTTTCCGACCCATCTGAAGATCGATGTCGATGGCCCGGAGCTTAAAGTGTTGCGCGGGGCCATGGCCACCCTGGCCGATCCGCGTCTGCGACATCTGTTGATCGAGATGCGCGCGGATGAGGAGGTGCTTGAGGCCGAACGGCTGCTCGCGACCGTGGGTTGGCGCCTGGTCGGCGCACGCGGCTCCGGCCTCGGCAACCGGATTTTCGCCCGCGCCTGATCCGTCCACGCCACGCGGCAACCGGATGTTCGCCCGCGCCCGATCCGTCCACGCCACGCGGCAGCCGGATTTTCGCCCGCGCCCGATCCGTCCACGCCATCGTGCGACCGGTCAGGGAAGGATCCTCCCGGACTCCCACCCGCCCCCGCCCGGTCAGAAATGCCCGCTGTCGGCAATCCGTGCCCGTCTCTCATCCCCGCGTCACGCCCGCATGCTTGTGTTTGCCCGCTTTCCCTTGGCGTGGACATGGGGAAGAGGATTTGTCCGACGGTTGAAGAATGTTATCGAAATGGAACATTTCTTGAATGCCTTTCCAGAGTGTTGGGTTGGAAGGGCTTGTCCGGCGTGCAAACGTTGCCGGATCCTCGGGGATTGACCGTTTTTTGACAGCCTGATGGATGGAATGGACCATGAGTCGCGATGTCTATCGGATCGACAGCCATAAATTGATCTATCACCCGGAGCGGGCCGCGCGGGTGTTGGCTCATCAAGGGGATTGGGAGAAGGCCAAGGGGATCTATCCGATCTACGTGGAGATCGCCACGGTCGGGGCCTGCAACCACCGTTGCGTTTTCTGTGCGGTCGATTATGTCGGCTACCAGTCGGTGCGCATCGACGTGGGGTTGCTCGAGAAGCGGTTGCCGGAGATGGGGCGGCTCGGGGTCAAGAGCATCATGTATGCCGGCGAGGGGGAGCCTCTGTTGCACAAGGAGATGGCCCGCATCGTCACCCTGACCAGGCAGGCCGGCATCGACGTGGCATTTACCACCAATGCCACGGTGATGCCACCGGGTTTTATCGATACCCTGGAGTCGATCTCCTGGATCAAGGCGTCGATCAACGCCGGCACCGCCGCGACCTACGCGGCGTTGCACCAGACCCGGGAGAGTGATTTCGCCAAGGCCATCGAGCACATGCGCGCCATGGTGGAGAAGAAGCGCCGCGACGGGTTGAAGGTGGTGCTTGGGGCGCAGATGCTTCTTCTGGAGGAGAACCAGCACGAGATCGGGGATCTGGCCCGGATCTGCCGGGACGAGATCGGACTGGATTATCTGGTGGTCAAGCCCTACTCCCAGCATCTGTTCAGCAAGACGCGCCGTTACGAGGAGTTCTCCTACGAGGGGTTCGAGGGGATCGAGAAATCCCTGTCCCATTGGAATACGGATCGATTCTCCTTGATCTTCCGTTGGCACACCATGGCCAAGATGCGTTCCGCCGAGCGGTATCAGCGCTGCTATGCCACCCCATTCTTGTGGGGCTTCGTGATGGCGGATGGTCGGGTGTTCGGGTGCAGCGCCTTTTTGTTGGACGAGCGGTTCGGGTATGGCAACCTGAACGAGCAGAGTTTCCAGGAGATCTGGGAGGGAGAGGCGCGGCGCAAGAGTTTCGAGTATATCCAGAAGGAACTCGACATCTCCGCCTGCCGGGTCAACTGCCGCATGGACGAGATCAACCGTTATCTGCACGCGATCGACACCCAATCCGTGCCGCACATCAATTTCATATGATTTTCACTCGGGTTGCGTCATGAATCAAACCGCGCTTGCCACCGCCGACCTGCTGGCCATCCATCGGAACATGACCCTGATCCGTCTGGTCGAGGAGGGGATCGCCAGTCGTTATCGCGAGGACGGACAGTTGATGCGTTGTCCGGTCCATTTGTGTCTGGGACAGGAGGCGATCGCCAGCGGCGTGGGGGCGCATTTGCGCAGTGCGGACGGTTTGTTCGGCGCGCACCGTTCTCATGGTCACTATCTGGCCAAGGGTGGGGCGTTGCAGCCGTTTCTCGACGAACTGTACGGACGCCGCACCGGCTGTTGTCGGGGCCGGGGTGGATCGATGCATCTGGTGGACCAGGAGGCCGGTTTTTTGGGCGCCACCCCGATCGTGGGGGATACGGTACCGTTGGCCGTGGGGGTGGCCTGGGCGGAACGGATGCGCGGCAGTGACAACATCGGCGCGGTCTTCTTCGGAGATGGATGCTTCGAGGAGGGGGTGGTTCACGAGGTGATGAACTTCGCGGTGTTGAAGAAAATCCCGGTGCTTTTTCTATGCGAAAACAATCAGTATGCCTGTTATACCCATGTGGGGGAGCGGCAGCCGGAGCGGTCCATCCACGGCATCGCCAGGGCTCACGGTCTGGCGGTCTGGCAGGTGGATGGCAACGACGTGGAGGCGGTGTGGGCTGCTGCGGGCGCGGCGGTGGCGCGGGCGCGGGCGGGTGAGGGGCCGGCCTTTCTGGAGTTCGCCACCTACCGCATGGTGCAGCATTGCGGACCGGACGACGATTCGGATCTGGGGTATCATCCCGCCGGGGCGATGGAGGCGTGGCGCGAGCGGTGTCCGTTGCGGCTTGCCGAGGCCCGTTTGATCGAGCGGGGCGTGGAGCGTGCGACCTTGGACGCCTTGCGCGCCGAGGTTCAGGCCGAGGTGGATGCCGGCTTCGAGCGGGCCAGGGCCGCGCCGTTCCCGGATCCCGAGACGCGTGGGGACGGGGTGTTCGCTCCGGCTCCGGAGTGGCCGTCCACGTTGGAGAACCGTGCCGCGCCGCGTCTGATCCGGTGTGCCCAGGCGATCCGCGAGGCTACGGCCCAGGCGCTGGCTGCCGACGAACGGGTGTTTCTGATCGGCGAGGGGGTGCCGGAGCCGCACGGGATTTTCGGCACCACCAAGGATCTGATTCAGGAGTTCGGTCCGGCGCGGGTGATGGACATGCCGTTGTCCGAAAACGGGCTGACCGGGGCGTGCATCGGCGCGGCACTGGCCGGGATGCGACCGGTCATGGTGCATCAGCGCATCGACTTTTTGTATCTGGCCCTGGATCAATTGGCCAATGTGGCGGCCAAGTGGCATTACCTGTTCAACCGACCGGTGCCGTTGGTGTTGCGCACCATCATCGGGCGTGGCTGGGGCCAGGGTCCGCAGCATGCCCAGAGTCTTCAGGCGTTGTTCGGCCATATTCCGGGGTTGAAGGTGGTGATGCCGGTGACCGCGCGGGATGCCAAGGGGATGTTGTTGGCGGCCATCGACGATCCCAATCCGGTGTTGTTCATCGAGCATCGTTGGTTGCACGGGGTGTTGGGGGATGTGCCGGAAGCGCCGTATCGGCTGGCGTTGGACCGGGCGCGACTGGTGCGCAAGGGGCGGGATGTGACGGTGGCGGCCTACTCCTACATGGTTCTGGAGGCTTTGAAGGCTGCCGAGGTGTTGGCCGAGCACGACATCGAGGTGGAGGTGATCGATCTGTCGGTCGTGCAGCCGTTGGATCTGGCGCCGGTGTTGGCTTCGGTGCGCAAGACCGGTCGGCTGGTGGTGGCGGATACCGGTTGGACCAGTTGCGGCATGGGTGCCGAGGTGGTGGCGCGGGTGACGGAGCGATCCTTTCTGGAACTCGACAAGGCGCCGGTGCGGGTGGCCTATCCGGACCATCCGTTGCCCACTTCGCCGGTGTTGGCGCGGTATTACGATCCGGATGCGGAGAGCATTGCCAGGGCGATTCTGCCGTTGTTGCGGCGCAAGCGGCGTCCCAACGAGGAGGCGGTGTTCGGTCGTTTGCATCGGCAGGGGAATCGGGATGTGCCGAATGCCCAGTTCACCGGCCCGTTTTGAGGTGGGGATAAAAATCCGGTCTGATTCGTTGCCGGAATTCGGCAACCATGAGGTGTTGAATCTTTAGCAAGGGAGTGAATCATCGATGGCATCGATACCAAAACCCATCGCCGTGGTGACCGGTGGGGCCGGCTTCATCGGCAGCCACATGACCGACCTTTTGCTGCGGGAAGGGTACCAGGTGCGGGTGATCGACAACTTAAGCGGCGGACGGGAGTCCAATCTCGCCCACGCGGCCAGCAACCCGGATCTGAGCCTGGAGAAGTTGGATATCCGCGATCTGCAACCGGATCACCCGATCTTTCGCGGGGTGAACGAGGTGTATCACTTTGCCGGCATCGGCGATCTGGTCCCCTCCATCGAACAGCCCATCGACTACCTGGCGACCAACGTGCAAGGCACGGTGCGGGTTCTGGAGGCGACCCGGCATGGCGGGGAGGGGAGCCTGAAACGGTTCGTCTACGCGGCATCCTCCTCCTGTTACGGTCTGGCCGACACCCCCACCCCCGAAACCCATCCGATCCGACCCCAATACCCCTATGCGTTGAGCAAATATCTGGGCGAGCTGGCGGTGCTGCACTGGGGACAGGTGTATGGCATGCCGGTGAACGCCATGCGCATCTTCAACGCCTATGGTCCCAGGGTGCGCACCACCGGAGCCTATGGCGCGGTGTTCGGGGTGTTCTTTCGCCAGAAACTGGCCGGCAAACCCTATACCGTGGTGGGGGATGGGACCCAATCGCGGGATTTCATCTACGTCACCGACGTGGCTCAAGCGTTTTATCGGGCCGCCCAGGGGAACCATCCGGGGGAGATCTACAACATCGGCGCCGGCAAGCCCCAGACGGTGCTCCATCTGGTGGAGCTTCTGGGCGGGGAGGTGGTGTTCATCCCCAAACGACCCGGCGAGCCGGACTGCACCTGGGCCGATACCGACAAGATCACCCGCCAGCTCGGCTGGCAGCCGACGGTGGATTTTGCCACCGGGGTGGCCAACATGCTCGCCGAGATCGACAACTGGCGCGATGCCCCGTTGTGGGACAAGGAAAGCATTGCCCAGGCCACGGCTACCTGGTTCAAATATCTGGATAAACCTTAATCACGAGAACGGGCGGATTGGCGATGACGACCCAAACCAAGATCATCACGTTGCAGGAGCTGGCCGAGAAGAGCCGGCAGAGTCGGGAGCAGGGCGAACGGGTGGTGCTGTGCCACGGGGTGTTCGATCTGATCCACCCCGGTCATGTGCGTCATCTGCAAATGGCCCGCTCGTTCGGGGATCTTCTGGTGGTGACGATCACCGCCGATGCGTTCGTCAACAAAGGACCGGGACGCCCGATCTTCCCGGATACGCTGCGCGCCGAAAGCCTGGCGGCTTTGGATTGCGTGACCTGGGTGGCGGTCAACCATGCCACGACCGCGATTCCGGTGCTGCACGCGGTGCGTCCCTCGATCTACGTCAAGGGTCAGGACTACAAGAATCCGGAACAGGATATCAGCGGCAACATCTCCCTGGAACAGCGGGCGGTGGAGAGCCACGGCGGGGAGATGCGCTTCACCGAGGAGATTCTGTTCAGCTCCAGCGGCATCATCAACAACCACTTCGAGGTGTTCACCCCGGAGACCAAAGCCTGTTTGCAGGATTTTCGCGTCCGCTACCGCGCCGACGACATCATCGCCCGGTGCCAGGGGTTGCGTGACAAACGGGTGCTGGTGGTGGGCGAGGCGATCATCGACGAGTATTGCACCACCACCCCGATGGGACTGACCGGCAAGGGGGTGAACGTCATCGCCGCCCGCTACGAGTCCAACGAGCTGTTCGCGGGCGGGGCCATGGCGGTGGCCAACCATCTGGCCGGGTTTGTCGATCGGGTGACCCTGCTCTCCGGCGTGGGTCGGGACGACCCCTATGCCCCGTTCATCCGTTCCAAGCTGGCCCCGAACATCGAGACCGTCTTTTACGAATTTGAATCCGCGCCGACACTTCTGAAAAGAAGATTCATCGACAAGTCGATGAACAAGCTGTTCGAACTCTATTTCTACGAGGAGGAGCCCCTTTCCGAGACGCGGGAGGCCGAGGCGTGCGACTGGATCGCCAAGAATGCCGGATCGTTCGATCTGGTGGTGGTGCCGGATTACGGCAATGGGTTGATTTCGGCCAGGATGGTCCAGGCGTTGTGCGACCACGCCCGTTATCTGGCGGTCAACACCCAGGTGAACGGCGGCAATCGCGGCTATCATGTGATCACCCGCTATCCGCGCGCCGATTTCGTGGCGGTCAACGAGCCGGAGCTGCGTCTGGCCGCCCACAATCGTTTCGATCCGCTGGATGGACTGATGCGCACCATCAGCGCCAAGGTGCATGCCCAACAGTTCGCGGTGACCCAGGGGACCGCCGGCGCCTTGTGGCTGGATGGCACAACGGATCGCCTGCTCCACATTCCGGCCCTCTCCACCCGCATCGTCGATCGCGTGGGGGCAGGGGACAGTTTTCTTTCCCTGGCCAGCCTGTCGTTAAGCGGCGGCATCGAGCCGGAGCTGGCGCTCTTCATCGGCAGCGTGGCGGCAGCGTTGGACGTGCAGATCGTCTGCAACCGCGAACCCATTGCCCCGGTATCGATGTTTAAGTATATCAATACGTTGTTGAAGTGACGGGCCGGAGCGATTCTGGGCGTTCAGGTTAAGAAATCCGCTTGGCGAACGTCGCGTAGCGAGGCCAATAAGCCTGTCATGCGACCGGAGCGCGTTTTTTCGATCGTGCTGGAGGTTTCTGGGTCACCGACGAGGCGTCTTTGCTGGCCGATGAGGTCGGATGGGTGGCTTGGGTGAACTTGAACAACGGGATGCGAATGATCGGCCATTGGAGACGCATGGAGGACTCCTGGACGAACTGTCGCCAATAGGGCCATAAATTGAACAACACCGATGTCCTGGCGAACTCTTCCACGGTCTGGATCTCCGGCAGCGGCTCCTTGACGGCATAGGTTGCGACCATATGACACTCGATCACTCCAGCCGTGGTTGGTGGTGATTTCTCCTCCTTCTCCTGGCCGGCCAGCATCACGCCCATGGCATAGCGCACCTCAAGCCGTGCGGGTGTCTCTTCTGTGATCGTGAAGTGGTCCAGATCGTGCCTGCCAAGCAACCGCAGACCTTCCCCCTGGCGGATCAGGGCACGGTCGTCCGTTCTGGCGACAAAACCGTCCATATGGATCTCCAGGAGTTCCACCGAGTTCAGAAGGGCTCGTAACGATTCGTTCATGCCGCGATCCGCTTGGCATCATCCAGGGTGGTGGTCCCCTGAGGTTGATAGGTCAACGTTGCCTCGGGTTTTGTGGTCAAGGTCGTTTCGATGGGATTCCATTCAGAGGATGCGCTGGAGGCATAGCAACAATAACCATCCGATGCGTCGCACATACGGACGTTTTTGCCTTTAGGGCCTACGTGGACCCGGAGTTGACAGTCCAGCGCATTGGCCCAGCGCACCATGCTTTCGACCGTGAAATTGCCCTCGCCCCTGAAAATCTTGGAAACCTGAGGCGGCGAGACGCCTAACAGTGCGGCAAACTCTTTTTTGCTCAGTTTCTTCTTGAGCATGGCCTGGTAAAGATCGGTGGTGAAGTCCAGGATGACCCGTTCCTTCCAATAGTCGTCGTATTTTTCGGCTTCGGCAAAGAGATCCGCAAAGGATATCGTGCTCATCATTTTGTTCCTTGTTCGTCTGGCAGAATCGTGATCTCGTTTGATTTCTTGTCTGCTTCGTATTTGTTTTTGTTCGAAATCGCCAGAGAGATCTCAGGGGGTGGCGTTTTTTTGGTTGTTTTCAAGAAAGCATGGGAAAGGAGGATTATTTTTCCTTTATCATAAAACCAAAGAACTCTAATTTTCCCGACAATAAATTCCCAAATTCCATGATTTCTGTCAATCAAATGGCACTTGTCATCCGGTAAATCGTGAGGAGACCTGCTGCCATCGGCAATCGACTTGAGCAGCGCCAACAGACTTCTTTGGGATCCCTGATACTGCGCAGGGAGTTCGGCCAGAAACCGCAGCAACTGGCACTCTTTTCGATCATCGCACAGAGCACGTATATTCCAAGGGCCAGAAGCCTTGGTGACATTGCGCAGGATCATGGATTACCTTGTAGGTTAATTTTTTGCAAGTGTCAAGCCAATATGTTGCCGCACTTCCTGGTCTGGACAGTCGGTCGAAAGATCAATCCGAATCATACGGAATCGATTCAGGTTAATGCGGCAAATAACAGGTGTCAAGCCGTGTGGGGTGAAAAAAGGGGGGGATGGTTGCGCAGGAGTTTATGGCGTGAGGTTACAACCGGCCCAGGATGGCGTACAACTCGTCGATGCGGCGGGTGGGATCCTCCCAGGCGCGCTCCTTGATGCCGAGCGTTTGGGTTTCGTGGTTCAGACGGATGGCGCCGCCGCCCTCCTGAAGCAGCTGGATGATCCCTTCGGGTTTGACCTGGGGTTGGGCATGGAACTGGATCGATGCCCCCTTGGGGCCGGCGTCGATCTTGAGGATCTTGATCCGGCGACACGCCTGCTTGAGTCCCATCACCCGCAACAGGTTGGAGGTGGAGTCCGGCAGGGGGCCGAAGCGATCGGTCAGCTCGGCGCGCATCTCGCGCAGGTCGTCGGCGGTCTCTAAAGTGGCGATGCGTTTGTAGAGTGTGAGCCGCTGGCGCACGTCCGGGACATAATCGTCCGGGATGTGGGTGGAGAGGTGCAGGTTGATGACCGGCGAGAACGCCTCTTCGGCCTTCTTCTCCGTCGCGAGCGGTTGGCCGTGGCCGGCGTGCAGGGCGTCCACCGCCTCCTTGAGCATCTGGTTGTACAGCTCGAACCCCACCTCTTCGATCTGGCCGGACTGCTCGTCCCCGAGGATGTTGCCCACCCCGCGGATCTCCATGTCGTGGGTGGCCAGGGTGAAGCCGGCGCCCAGTTCGCCCATGGATTCGATCGCCTCCAGGCGGCGCAGGGCATCCTCGGTGAGGGAGCGGGGGTCGGGAATGAACAGATAGGCATAGGCACGGTGTTTCGACCGGCCCACCCGTCCGCGCAGCTGATGGAGTTGCGCCAGGCCGAAGCGGTCGGCGCGGTGGATGATGATGGTGTTGGCGGTGGGGATGTCCACCCCGTTTTCGATGATCGTGGTGCAGACCAGCAGGTTGAACTCCTGACGGTAGAAGGAGAGCATGATCTTCTCCAGCCGTCCTTCGCGCATCTGGCCATGGGCCACGCCGATCCGGGCTTCGGGGACCAGTTCCGTCAGATCGGCGGCCATCTTCTCGATATCCTCCACCCGGTTGTGGACGAAAAAGACCTGACCACCGCGATAGATCTCGCGCAGCACCGCCTCGCGCACCTTCTGGCGATCGAATGGCAACACGAAGGTGCGGATCGCCAGCCGGTTGACCGGCGGGGTGGCGATGATGGAGATGTCCCGCAGGCCGCTCATGGCCATGTGCAGGGTGCGGGGGATGGGGGTGGCGGTGAGGGTGAGGATATCCACCGTGGCGCGCAGCTGCTTGATGCGCTCTTTGTGGACCACGCCGAAACGCTGCTCCTCATCGACGATCAGAAGCCCAAGATCCTTGAAGATCACATCCTTCTGCAACAACCGGTGGGTGCCGACCACGATATCCACGCCGCCGTGGGCGATCAGTTCGATGGCGGATTTTTGTTCCGCCGGGGTGCGGAAGCGGGAGAGGATCTCCACCGTGACCGGATAGGGGGCGAGCCGACGCAGGAAGGTTTCGTAGTGTTGTTGGGTGAGGATGGTGGTGGGGGTCAACACCGCCACCTGTTTGCCGTCCATCACCGCGCGGAAGGCGGCGCGCAGGGCGACCTCGGTCTTGCCGAAACCCACGTCCCCGCACACCAGCCGGTCCATGGGGCGCGCCGAGGCCATGTCGGCCAGCACCGCCTCGATGGCGGCGGTCTGGTCCGGGGTCTCCTCGAAGGAGAAGCCGGCGGCGAACTCCTCGAGCAGCGGATCGTGGGGGGTGAAGCCGAACCCCTGATGGGCCTCGCGCTGGGCTTGCAGACGCACCAGCTCCTCGGCCATCTCCAGGATCTTGCGTTTGGCCTTTTCGCGGGTCTTTTCCCATTTGACGCCGCCCAGTTTGTCGAGGGGAACCTCCTCGCCGCCGATGTATTTGGTCACCCGGTCGAGGTTTTCCACCGGGGCGTAGAGCTTGTCCGTGCCGGCGTAGTGGATGAGCAGGAAATCGTTCTTGATCCCGCCCACCTCCAGGGAGTGCAATCCGCCGTAGCGACCCACGCCGTGATCGGCGTGGACCACCGGATCCATCTCCTTGAGGTCGGCGAATCCGGCCAGGAGTTGATCCAGGTAGCGGGGATCGGTCTTGCGGCGTTTGCTTTTGATGCCGAAAATGGCGCTGTCGGTGAGCAGCAGGATCCCCATGCGCCCATGGACGAAGCCGGACTCCAGATCGCCCACCGCCAGCCAGCAGGTGGTCGAGGCGGGGCGGGAGGCCAGTTCGCGCCAGTGGGCGATCATGCCGGTGGGGATCTTGTGATCCTCGAGGAGTTCGCGCAGTCGCTCCCGCTGTCCCATCGAGGCGGCGGTGATGCACACCTGGAATCCTTGCGACTGGGCCTTCCGGATCGCCTCGCCGGCCAGATCCAGCGGCGGTCGGGGCGGTTCGGGCTGGTCGGGATCCGGGGGGAGAATGAAACGCGGGGCCGGATCGAAGCCGAGGGAAATCCCTCCTGGTGCCGCCTGGGGAGAGATGGCGAAGGTGGCAAAGCGGTCGAGCTGGGCGGTGAGTTCCTCTGCGGTCAGATAGAGTTCGCGGGGGGGCGCGGGGTGGAACGGATCTCGGCTTCCCTCGGCATCGAGTTGGGCGAGCCGTTCGGTGACCTCGGCCTCGAAGTGACGCGCCTCGGCCAGGGCGTCGCCGTCGAGCAGGAAGAGGGTGTCGGGTGGCAGATAGTCGAAAAAACTCTCCGCCGGGCTGTAGAAGAAGGGGAGATACTGCTCCATCCCCTGGGCTTTTTCGCCCTTGGAGATCTGTTTGTAGAGTTCGTCTTCGGCAGCGCCGATGCCGTTGGCCTGGCGGAAGAAGGCGCGGAAGTCGCGAATCGTCTCCTCGGTGAGGATCACCTCGCTGACCGGCAACGCCTGCACCGACTGGATGCGGTCGGTGGAGCGCTGGGTGATGGGGTCGAAGAGGCGCAGGGTTTCCACCTCGTCGCCGAACAGCTCCAGCCGTACCGGATCCTCGCGACCGGGCGGGAAAAGGTCGATGATGCCGCCGCGAATCGCGAATTCGCCCGGTTCCTCCACCTGGGCGACGGCCCGATACCCTGCCGAGGAGAAAAACAGTCGCAGGGCGGCGATGTCGAGTTGATCCCCCTTGGCCACGGAAAAGCCGTGGCTGGCCAGATGGCGATGGGGCACGGTGCGTCGCATGAGCGCCGCCGGGGTGGTGATCAGGGTGGTCAGGGTGTGTCCGGCCACGTCGCCGGCGCTGATCGGTCCCCCGCCCAGGGTCTGGGTGAGGCGGAACAGGGCGCGGATCCGCTCGCCCATGATCGGTCCATACGGGGAGAGCCGCTCGAAGGGGAGGGTCTCCCAGGAGGGAAACGGCAGGAGTGTGAGGGCAGGCTGGAGCTGATCGGCGAAAAAGAGCATTTCGCGATAGAGGCTTTCGGCGCGCGTCGTGCTGCCGGTGACGACCACGACCGGGCCGGGAATGTGTCGGGTACACTCCACCGCCAGCCAGGCGAGCGCGGCTCCGGGCGCATTGCCCAGAAGCGGGTGGGGAGAGCCGCGACGGTCCATCAGGGGAACGAGCGGCGTGAGCAGGGGATGTTTCACGAGATTTTAAAGAAAGATATGGTATCGGGTGCTCGACGCGGTGTGACGGACGAATAATTGATTGTGTATTTAGGATCAGATAAGATCCGCTGTCAACTCTGTTCGCGATGTTTTTTGCACGACAGGGCGTTCAAAAAAAAATGAGGCAATCCAAAGTGGACTCCAAGGGGATCGGAAGCAAAGCATGACCTGGGAATTGCGCGTGATGGTGGATCGCCCGTGGGATGAGCCCGTGGCCGAGTGGCTGGCGGACGAGGGATCCATGGGGGTTTCGACCGGTTTGACCGGCGAGCGGTTGCTGGTGACCGGTTTTTTCGAGGATACCGTGGATCGGGACGATCTGGAGATCCGCTTGCGGTTGTCGTTGGCCGCGCACGATGTAACCCTCGATGGGGACGCCGTGGCGTGGCGCGATCTGCCGGACACGGATTGGGCCGAGGCGTGGAAGGTGGATTATCAGCCGTTGCAGGTGGGAAAACGGTTGTGGATCGTCCCCTCCTGGCTGGCCCTGCCGGCGGATGAGCCGGAGCGCCTGGTGATCCGCATGGATCCGGAGATGGCCTTTGGCAGCGGCACCCATGCCACCACCCGCGGTTGCCTGGAGCTTCTGGAGGATCTGGCCGCAACGCGCCCGTTGGGGCGGGTGCTGGACATGGGGAGCGGTTCCGGGATCCTGGCGATCTGGGCGGCCCTGCTCGGGGCCGAATCGGTGTTGGGGACCGATCTGGATCCGGTGGCGGTGGAGACCGCGCGGCGCAACGTCGAGGCCAACGGCGTGGCCGGGCGGGTGGAGCTGGTCGAACGGGCCGACGTGCCCGAGGGGAGGTTCGAAACCGGCGTGGCCAACATTCTGGCCTCGGTGCTGCTCGAGAACGCGGCGCGGCTGGTGGCGGCCATGGCGCCGGGAGGGTGGTTGATTCTCTCCGGAATCTTGAGAGAACAGGCGCGAGAAATCCAATTGGCCTTCGAAGGGGAGGGGGCGCGCCTGGAGCGCTCCTTGTTCATCGAGGAGTGGGCGGTGTTGTTGTTGAGGATCGGAGAGAGAGCATGACCGTTTTCGACGTGGCCGTTTGGAAGGATGGCAAGGTGCGCATGCTCGATCAACGCCTGTTGCCGACCGAGGAGCGCTATCTGGAGTTCACCTCCGCCGCCGGGGTGGCCGAGGCGATCCGCGCCATGGTGGTGCGCGGCGCGCCGGCGATCGGTTGCGCGGCGGCCTTCGGGGTGGCGGTCGAGGCGTTCCGTCTGGCAGACTCGGGAACGCCCGCCTCCTGGCCCGAGGCCATGGCCGAGGGGATGCGGTTGTTGCGTCAGGCGCGTCCTACGGCGGTCAATCTGGGCTGGGCCCTGGATCGCCTCGAACCCCTGCTGGCGGGTGATCCGGTCGATCTCCCGCAACGGCTGCTGCGCGAAGCCGAAGCCATCCGCACGGAGGATATCGCCTCGTGTCGGGCCATGGGTAAGGCCGGGGCCGCGATTCTTCCCGCGCCGCCCTCGGGGCGTCCGCTGACCATCATGACCCACTGCAACGCCGGCGCCCTGGCCACCGCCGGATATGGCACCGCCCTGGGGGTGATCCGCGCCGCCCGCGAACGCTTCGGAGAGGTGCGCGTTTTCGCCACCGAGACCCGTCCGTTCTGGCAGGGGGCGCGTCTCACCGCCTGGGAACTCGAACGGGACGGCTTCGAGGTGACCCTGATCACCGACTCCATGTCCGGACACGCCATGAGTCGCGGTCTGATCGATGCCGTGGTGGTGGGCGCGGATCGGGTGGCGGCCAACGGCGATGCCGCCAACAAGATCGGCACCTATGGTCATGCGGTGCTGGCGCGACGCCACGGAATCCCGTTCCTGGTGGCCTGTCCCCTCTCCACCATCGATTTCAAGACGCCGACCGGCCTGGAGATCCCCATCGAGGAGCGCCCCGCCGACGAGGTGACCCATGTGCGCGGCCTGCGCATCGCCGCCGAAGGGGTCAAGGTGTTCAATCCTGCCTTCGATGTCACCCCGGCGGAACTGGTGACCGCGCTGGTCACCGAACGGGGGGTGGTCCACGCGCCGGATGCCATCCGCATGCGCGCGGCGCTCAAGGCTTGACAGATCGCGGCTTCGCGATGAGAATTGGAACATCTCTTGCGTGATTTTTTGATACGAATGATCTGACAGGATACCGGCGCCATGGATTTCGCAACGATAATCGGCTTCGTGTTCGGGTTGGTGCTGATGTTCGGCGCCATCCTGATGGGTGGCCAACTGGGCATGTTCGTGGACATCCCCAGCATCCTGATCGTTTTTGGCGGGACCATCGCCTCATTGTTCATCCGTCATCGCATGAGCGAAGTGTTCGGCGCCTTCAGCATCCTGATGAAGGCCTTTTTCGTCAAATCCCACGACATCCACAAGATCATCAAGCAGATCGTCGAGATGTCGCAGATCGCCCGCAAGGATGGCATCCTCGCCCTGGAAAAGGTCAAGTCCGACGACGAGTTCCTGCAAAAGGCGATCAACCACTGCGTCGATGGCGCGGATCCGGCCTTTCTGGAGAAGATTCTCGCCAAGGAGTTGAGCTGTCAAAAGGATCGCCACCGCAACGGCGTGGGGATCTTCGAGGGGATCGCCGAGGCGGCCCCCGCCTTCGGACTCCTTGGCACCCTGATCGGTCTGGCGCAGATGCTCGGTCACATGGAGGATCCATCCGCCATCGGACCCGGACTGGCCACGGCTCTGGTCAGCACCTTCTACGGCATCCTGATCGCCAATCTGGTGGCGATTCCGGTCTCCTACAAGCTGGTGGCCTACAGCGAGGAGGAGCAGATGGTCCGTCAGGTGATCATCGATGGCATGATCAGCATTCAAAAGGGGGTCAACCCCCGCATGCTGATGCAATCCCTGATCGCGGTTCTTCCGCCCACGGCACGCAAGATCGATTAGAAAACGGCGCGGTAACCATTCAGGATCCCGGCGATTGCAGGGGTCCGGGGATCGCAAGATCCCTGGCGGAGGTTCGGAGGCGGAGCCTCCGAGGTTTGGCTTCTGTCTTTGGCGCGCTCTTTTGAAGAGCGCGCCAAAGACAGAGGAAGAGTCCCAAGGGCTTTGCCCTTGGATCCCACCAGGGGCCATGGGCCCCTGGACCCCGCCCAATGCAGGGGTCCTGAATGGTTGCGTTTTCAGGAAGGTGTCATGACGGACACGGATGAGATGGGTTCCACGGTGACGCCCCGGGGGCCGGGGTGGATGATGCCGCTGGCGAGCACGCTGGCCGTGCTGCTGGGGGTGTGCATCATGCTGCTCGCCATGTCCCGACCGGATCCGGCACGGATGGCCGCCGCCCTGTCGTCGGTGCGCGTCTCCCTGGGGTTGGATGCCATGGAGTTCTCCTTCGAGGGGGGACAGGGGGGGGACTCCCGTACCCTGATCGAGGCGATCGAATTCACCCAGGCCGTGGAGTTGGTGCGCATCAAGGAGCGGCTCGAGGCGATGCGGGGTCGTCTGGCGGACGCCAAATCCCTGGAGGCCAGACCCATCGAGGAGGGTTTTCTGATCCGCATGGGTCGATCCACCCTGTTCGCCGAGGGGACGGTGACCCTGCGTGACGAGGTGCGACCGGTTCTCACGCAGTTGGCGGCGCAGTTCTCCCGTATGCCCAATGTGGTGCGTATCGACAGTTTCGGCGAAAAGAGCGGGTCGGGTGGTGCGTTGGGGAGTGTCTGGGCCTTGACCGCCGCCGAGGCCGCGGCCCTGGGTGAGTTTTTCGTGGCGGGTGGCATGGATCCGACCCGTCTGGCGGTGTCCGGGCATCGGCCCGGCGAGGTGTTGGGAACCTCGCCCACCGAGCGGGGCAAGACGGCGGGCATCGAGATCCTTTTGACCCGCGAGATTCGTCCCGTGGCGGAAAAGACGGAGCCGTCCGTCGCGGTTCAGGCTCCGAAACCCGAGACACCCCCTTCCGGCGGTTCCCATTAGAGCGGTGTTCAGGAGCCAGCATGGCGCAGCAGACCAATCAACCCGCCCAACAGAAACAACAGCGGGAGTTTGTCCGGGTGGACGATCACCTTCCCCTGGCGTGGCGCAAGATCGATGAAGAGCGCTTCAGGGCGGTGATGGCCTATTTCGAGCAACATCGCACCTTTCCGCACAAGAGCGACGACATCCATCAGGCCATCGCGGCGCTCGACATCACCGAGGCTCTCAAAAAACTCGAGCAGAGCGAACCTCTGCTGGCGCGTGTCCTGATCCGTCTGGATCAGAAGCTCAACCTGCTGCTCCGTCTCTTTCATCCGAGCGAGGGGGAGCGACCCATGACCCTGACCCCGGTCAACCTGAGCGGTGGCGGCATCTCCTTCGAGGACAAGGAGACCGGTCTGGTGGTGGGCGATGTGGTGGAGCTGCGTTTGTCCCTTTCGGTCGATACCCTGACCATCATCGAATGTTTCGCGCGGGTGATGAAGATCTTTGATCTCGGCGATGGGGGGATGACCCGGATCGCCTGTCGTTTCGAGCCGATCCTCGACCCGGATCGCGAACGGTTGATTCAGCACATTTTCTTGCGGCAGTCCGAACTGTTGCGCGCCAAGAGCGGCTATTGACCCTTTCGTGGGCAATGAGGGACAGCGCATGGCCGGGAAACCGCCTGGAGTGGGATCCAATGTGATCGAGGTGCCGCTGTGGTGGCGCAAGATCCAGCCCGTGGAGCTGGATGCGGTCACCCGTGCGCGTCGGTCGCGGACGGTGCCGGTGGCCCTGCATCCTGGTTTCGGGGAGGAGACCCGGGCGCTGCTGGAGCGTGAGCGGGAGATCGTGGACGCGGGCGGGATCGAGTCCGTGGCGCGGCTGCCGCGGCTGTTGGCCCTGGAAGTTCTGAACGCCAAGCTCAACCGGGTCGTGGAACAGGCCCAGCCTGGCGATGATCGCTACGTGCCCCATCCGTTGCAATGGCACGATTCCGGCGACGGCGTGACCTTCTGGACCCAGGAGGCTGATCTGACGGTTGGCGATCGGGTCGAGATGCGCTTCTCTCTGTTTGCCGAACAACCGATGCCGATGCACACCTATTGTCGGGTGCATCGGCTGCGTCGCGACTGGAACGGTTCCGCCATCCGCGTCGAGTGCCGTTTCGAAACCATCGCATCGTTCCAGAACCCCCTCCCGACCACGCCGAAAGTCTCCCCGGCATCTGCCGAGCCGGCCTCTTCCGTGTCGGTGCGCGGACCGGTGGCGGAGAAACCGGAGTTCGTGATGCCGGCCCGTTCCGAGACCGCCGCCTATTACATCACGCCCCAGGTGCAGGGTGCCTTGCCCCGCGAGATCCTTCCGCACGCCCCGACCCCCGCCAAACCGGCCCATCCACCCGCCCATTCCGAAGAGGATCGTCACGCCCGGATGGCGCGCAAGCTGGCCGAAGGCAAGGAGATTGTCGAGGCCGAGCCCCATCGCGCCTCGGCTTATCTGAGCGATCATCCCGCCAACCGCGCGGGTCTGGTGCCCAAACGTCAGGATTACCGGCTCAACGACCAGTTGCCGTTGGCCTGGAAGATCATGAGTCTGAAGAGTTTTGACCAGGCGGTGGCCTGTTTTCAGGAACGTCAGCTCTTTTTGTTGCGCGATGCGGTGATGGTCCAGAAACGGATGTTGTTCGAGGCCGATACCCTGCTCAAGGCCATGCGCCAGCAGAATGGCCGTGCCCGGCGACCTGCCTTGTGGGTTCGGGAGTATCTGGATCACCGTTTTCGTCAGGCGATCACTGAAGAGGAGGAGAACCGATTCCAACTCTGTTTGGGACAGTTCACGACCCTTCTCAAGGAGTTGATCAAACGTCCACCTGGCACCGCGGATGTGGCGCAAGTGATGGCCTTTTTCAAGGAAGAGCTGGATCTGCGCATTCTGAGGACACAGTTGGATCCGGTGGCGCAGAAGTTGGCGTTGTTGAACACCGAGCGCGACTTGACCGAGGTGGCGCGGCAGATCGACAAGCGGGTCGAGGGGTTGCGCGTCACCGATCCGTCGCTGGTTGAACCTCTGGTGGGGATTCGTGCCACCCTGGCCGGGATCGATCTGTCCACGTTGGATATCCCCAAGCAGGTGACCCCGGACGGGGATGCGATCTTTGGTGTCAACCTGAGTGCCACGGGAGTGGGCTGGCGCACGTTGCGAACGCGGGTCTACAAGGGGGATCTGGTCGAGATTCGTCTGGCGGTGGATCCCGAGGGGCAAGGATTCGAGACCCTTTGGTCGTATGGTCGCATCGTGGTGGTGCAGGATCCGGATGAATTCGGGCGACGGCGGGTGGCCTGTTCCTTTGAGCACATGTCGCCGTTGCATCGGGAACGGTTGCAGGCCCACATCGTCCGCCGTCAGCGCGAGGATCTGGGGCGTCGGTCAGGAGGGACGTGAACCGGGTGCAACGGTTCGGGACTCCCCGTGATCCCGAACATGCGTGCCTCGAAGGTCAGCAGACATGCGTGCCTCGAAGGTCAGCAGATTGGATGGGTGCGGACTGTTCAACGGTCTGTCATTCCAATCGTGTCTGAACAAATCAGCATTGATTGCAACATCCGGCAATCAAGCACACCTTGAGAGGCTGTTTGGTGATTCCATCCATGGAATCACCAGACACGCACGATTCGAATGCTTCGAACCGTGCGTGAACAAATGGTTGCGCCATTTGGCGGGCCATTCATGGCCCGTGTCGGCTGTTTGGCAAGTGCCAAACAGCCTCTGAACCATGATAACAAAAGTGCTGGGAGTTCCATGTTATGCTGCATGCAGAATTTGATATGAATGGGCGCGTCATTGGTAACGGCCTGCAACCTTACATCATTGCCGAGGCGGGATCGAATTTCAATCAATCCATGGATCTTGCGCGGCGGTTGATCGATGTCGCCGCCGAGTCGGGTGCGGATGCCGTGAAATTCCAATTGTTCCGCGCGGATGTTCTGTATCCGGCAGGCGGGGAGATGTATGAGATATTCAAATCCATTGAGCTGAACGCAGGGTGGGTTCCAGCCTTGCAGGATCATGCGCGTCAGCAAGGTATCGAATTTCTGGCATCCGCTTTTGATGTGGAGTCCGTCAAGACGTTGCGGCAGGTAGATGTTGCAGCCTTTAAAGTCGCCTCCTCCGAGGCAACCAACTTGCAATTGTTGTATCTCATGGCTTCGTTCGGAAAGCCGATGATCATCTCAACCGCCATGTGCGACATGGTGGATGTCGAAGAAGCGGTCGCTGTTTGTCAAGCCGCGGGCAATAATCGTATTGCGTTACTGCAATGTGGCGCTGTTTATCCCTTGTCGCCGGAACAGGTCAACTTGCGCGTGATGCAGACGTTTGTAAAACGGTTTGGTTGCCCGGTTGGTTTCTCGGATCACACCTTGAGCAACCATGTTGCCTTGGCCAGTGTTGGTCTTGGAGCTGCCTTGATTGAGAAGCACTTTACACTTGACAAAACTGCGGAAGGTCCAGATCATGCCTATGCTGCGGAACCTCATCAGCTTCGTGCATTGGTATCTGAAATACGCGAAGCCTATCAGGCAATGGGAAGCCGCGAAAAGGAAATGCTCCCTCAAGAGCGCGCTGTCGGACGCCGGGAAGGTTTGTATGCCGCACGGACCATTTCCGCGGGCAGCATCCTGTCGGAAGGGGATATAGAGGTGCGTCGCCCGGCCTTGGGAATACGCTCCCGCCACAAGCCTGTTGTTTTGGGCGCCCGCAGTCTGCGAGAGATACAACCCGGTGAACCACTGACATGGCAGTTGATCGGCTTTTCTTGAAGCATCTCACCATGCACGGTTCGAAAACGTGTCGAACCGTGCATGTTTGGTGATTCCTTGCATGGAATCACCAAACCGTCTCTGGGTGAATACCGAATGATGGGCGCGCTTGTCCTGGGGGTTCCGAATGATCATGCATACAATCCGGTGATTGTTTAGGGGAAGAGATGGAAACAGGCACACGAAAAAAGAATCAACTGATTGTGTTTGGTTCCGCGGAGATTGCGCGACTGGCTCGATTTTATTTCGAAAATGATAGTAGTTATAGAGTTTCAGCCTTTGTCGTCGATGATGCATACGTTGATGCGGATTCCCTGGATGGCTTGCCGCTTCTGGGGTTCAGTCAGGCGCTGGAGCGGTTTCCTCCGCAGGAATATGAGATGCATGTGGCCATTTCCTATCGCGGCTTCAACCGTTTGCGCAGCGAGAAATATTACCAGGCAAAAGAGGTCGGTTATCGACTGGCCTCGTACATCTGCACCAAATCAGCCCTCTGGCCTGATCTGGATGTCGGGGATAACTGCTTCATTCTCGAGAATCAGACCATCCAGCCAACGGTTCATATTGGCAACAATGTCGTTATCTGGTCTGGAAACCATATTGGACACGGAAGTATCATTGGAGATCACACCTACATTGCATCTCATGTCGTGATCTGCGGGCATTGCAATATTGGAAAAAGATGCTTTTTTGGTGTCAATTCCACAATACGCGATTTTTGCAGTATTGGTGACGATTGTTTCATTTCCATGGATGCCTCGGTTACAGCCAATCTGCCCCCGGAATCCGTGGCCATTGGGCACGGTGCAGAGATCTTGAAGCCGGATGACCGACGCGGCAGGGCGTTGGTCAAGCGATTTTTTGGTCAGGTTTGAGGTCACCACCATTCAGGATCCCACTCTTGCAGGGGACGGCGGACCGGAGGTTTCCGGCTTAAGTGCGGAGACGGAGTTTCCGAGGTTTGGTTTTTGACTTTTTCTAAAGCGCGCGAAAAGATGAACGGAAAAGTCCCAAGGGCTTTGCCCTTGGATCCCACCAGAGGCCGATGGCCCCTGGACCCCGCCAAATGCAGGGGGCCGTTACCGTGGAACTCCCACCAGGGAGGTCCCATGGTACGGGGAGTGAGGAGGGATCCCCCATTACCAAGCTACACGGGATGAATACAGGTCAATGAGAATCCATGGCTGGGAAAAACGAGGTCTGGTCATCAAGCCTGATCAGAAGTTCTGGTGGTCATGTACACATGCAATGGTTCCTACGCCACTGCACATTGCAGGGAGCGTGTATAGAATATATTTTTCCGGGAGGGATCGATACAATCGATCGCATATCGGTTATGTTGTGATCGATATGCATGATCCTGCGGTGGTTCTTGAGTATAGTTCCGAGCCGGTTCTTGGTTTGGGTGCTTTGGGATGCTTTGATGATAACGGCGTCACCCCTTCCTGCGCCGTGAGGGTTGGGGATGAAATCCGATTGTATTATATTGGATGGAATCCGGGTGTGACTGTGAGAATGCATCTGTTTGGTGGTTTGGCTGTTAGCAAGGATGGTGGCAACACATTTCAACGTTGGTCTCAGGCGCCAATTCTGGAGAGATGCCCAACGGATCCCTATCTGAATACCGCGCCATGGGCTGTCTGGAGTGGTGAAGAGTGGCGACTTTACTATGTTTGCGGCACAGGTTGGCGTCATCAAGATCTTCCCCGGTATCACATTCGCATGGCCAGGTCCAAGGATGGCCTGCATTGGCAACGTGATGGTCATGTTTGCATTGATTTCGCGGGAGAGCACGAAAATGCACTTGCCAGACCCTATGTTGTTCTTGAAGAGGGCATCTGGAAAATGTGGTTTGCGCACAAAGGCGAGGCCTATAGACTCGGGTATGCTGAATCACAAGATGGATGTTTGTGGGAGCGCATGGACGAAAGAGTCGGGATTACCGTTTCGTCGGGCGTGGCCTGTGATTCGGAAATGATTGAGTACGCGGCAGTCATCAATCATCATGGACAGCGTATCATGTACTACAATGGAAACGATTACGGCAAAGATGGCATCTGTTTGGCAGTTGAAGCATGAAAAAGATCGCCATTATGCAACCAACCTATCTGCCGTGGATCGGTTATTTTGCACTGATGGATCGGGTGGATGGTTTTGTTTTCCTGGATACGGTGCAATTCGAGCGGCGATCCTGGCAACAGAGAAATCGAATCAAAACACCCCAGGGTGCCATATGGCTGACAGTGCCGGTTCATAATAAAGGGTTGCGAGATCAGACGATTTGTCAAGTTGAGATTGATCTCAATCGTGGTTTTCCATCCGATCATGTTCGGGCTCTTGAGTTGAATTACTCCAAGACCCCGTATTTTTCAAAATACATGCCGGAGATCTGTGCGATCATAACAAAAAGTCATACACTTTTGTCCGATCTCACAATCGAATTGATTCTGTTTTTTCAAAAATCTTTGGAAATATCCGTGCAGACAATACGCTCAACCAATCTGGTGAATGTTGGGAAAAAGGCGGATTTATTGGTCAATCTTTGCAAGCAGTTGGATGCGACTGTTTATGTTTCTCCCCCTGGATCACGCCAATATCTTGAAGATTCAGACGCATTCATGCAAGAAAATATTAAGGTAGTCTATCATCAATATCATCATCCGCAGTATACCCAGAAGTTTGGTTCGTTTGTGCCATACTTGTCAATCGTTGATTTGCTGTTCAATTGTGGGCCAGACAGTCTGACTGTTCTACGTGAAGGTGTGTGCGATGAATGATCCGGTGCGTCGTTTGGCAATCATTCCAGCCCGCGGGGGTAGTAAACGTATTCCCCGCAAGAATATCAGACCATTTTGTGGGCGGCCCATGATTGCGCATATTTTGGATACGGCGCAGGCTTCCGGTCTTTTCGACGTCATTCATGTCTCTACCGAGGATCAAGAAATTGCCGATATCGTGCTTCAATTGGGATATCCTGTGCGCTTCATGAGACCGGCACACCTGGCGGATGACTTTATCGGGACCATGCCGGTACTGAACCATGTTGTGGAGACATTTCGGAAACAAGGGGAGATGTTCACACAGATTTTCTCATTGCTGGCCTGTGCTCCCTTGATTGAACCGGGCGATCTCGTGGGCGGTTCACGTCTTTTCGAGAGCCTTGCGGGACGTCACCCCGTGCTTGCTGTCGCGCCCTATCCGGCGCCTGTAGAGTGGGCCTTTGATCGGCAGACCAATGGGATGTTGGTGCCGCGAACGCCGGGCGCCTTTGCCATGCGTTCCCAGGACCTGCAAACAGCTTATTATGATGCGGGGACATTTGCCATTTTTTCCAGTTCATTTATCACGGACCATCAAGATGGTACGGATGTTGGATTTGTTGGATATCCGTTATCTCGAGACAGAGCCGTTGATATCGATACAATCGAAGATTGGGAGTTCACCGAAAGGCTCTATCTGGCGCGGACTGGGCGTTGAATCCATGGCCGGATCGTGGAAGGTGCAAAATGGAAGCGATTTTTCGCAAAGAACGCGAAAAATCGCTTATCGTGAAAGCGCGCGAAAAGATTCACGAAACAGTCCCCAGCTTTGCCCTTGGATTCCACCAGGGCCTCTTCCCCTGGACCATGGCAAATGCAGGGGGCCTGAATGGTTGCTTGTCGTGAAGGACTGATACAGCAACAAGAGATGAAACCAACTTTGCTGAAACAGGGTGTTCAGCATCATGGTCCTGATTGGAAATGATCGCTGCGTGTCCGTTTTGGAGTATGAGAAGATATGGTTGAGTTGACTCCCCATCCTTGCAAACCATCCCCGTTAACCGATTCTTCCATTCTCATTACAGGCGGCACTGGATCCTTTGGTCATACGTTCGTACCCTTGACCCTGGCACGTTTCAAACCGCGTCGCCTGGTCATTTACTCCCGCGATGAAATGAAACAGTGGGAAATGGCCAAGAAGTTCCGTGACTACGACAACGTTCGATTCTTTATCGGCGATGTGCGAGACAAGGAACGGCTCTATCGGGCGCTCCACGACATCGATTATGTGGTCCACGCGGCAGCCATCAAGATTGTCCCGACTGCGGAATACAACCCTTTTGAATGCGTCAAGACCAATATTCTGGGTGCCATGAACCTGATTGATGCATGCATCGATCAGGGGGTCAAGCGTGTGGTGGCGCTTTCCACGGACAAGGCAAGCAGCCCGATCAACCTGTATGGCGCAACCAAGCTGGCGTCGGATAAATTGTTCATTGCAGGCAATTCCTACTCGGGAAAGAAGAAAACCCGTTTCTCCGTGGTGCGTTATGGCAACGTGATGGGCTCTCGAGGTTCGGTGATTCCCTTTTTTTACAGTCTCAAGGAGCGTGGCTCGCTTCCGATTACCGATCCAAGAATGACCCGTTTCATGATCACCCTCGAACAAGGCGTCGATCTGGTTTGGCATGCCTTTGACGATATGCTGGGTGGAGAAATCTATGTCAAGAAGATTCCTTCCATGAGGGTGTTGGACATCGCTCGTGCCATCGCACCGGAGGCTCTGCATGAGATCATTGGTATTCGTCCAGGAGAAAAACTGCATGAGCAGATGATCAGCACCGAGGATGCCCCATTTACCTATGAGTATGCGGATCATTATAGAATCCTGCCCGCCATCCGTTTGTGGAGCCGGGAGCAGGAGCGATGTGAAAAGGGCGTTCTGGTGGATCCTGAGTTCAGTTATACATCAGATGGCAACAGTGAATGGATGAGTGTTGAATCCTTGAGAGTGTGGATCGAGACCCATCGAGATCAGATTGGATTGTTCTGATGACGATCCCGTATGGCCGACAACACGTCACGCAAGCCGATATCGACGCGGTTGTGGAGGTGTTGCGTTCTGATTGGCTGACGCAAGGCCCCATGGTTCCTCGGTTTGAACAGGCGGTGGCGGATCACTGCCAGGCCGCATGGGCCGTTGCCGTCAACAGCGCGACAAGTGGATTGCATATCGCTTGCCTCTCTCTGGGCCTGGGGCCGGAAGATTGGGTGTGGACCTCACCCATGACGTTTGTGGCCAGCGCGAACTGTGCCCGTTATTGTGGTGCGCGGGTTGACTTCGTTGATATCGATCCGGTCACCTACAACATGAGCATTCCGGCTCTCGAGAAAAAGTTGATCGATGCCGAGCAGACAGGAAAGCTGCCAAAGATCCTGATTCCTGTACATCTGTGCGGGCAGTCCTGCGATATGGAGGCCGTGGATGCTTTGCGTCAACGTTATGGGTTTCGCATCATCGAGGATGCCTCCCATGCGATCGGCGGGTCGTACAAGAACAATCCGGTTGGGAACTGCCGGTATGGTGACATCGCTGTTTTCAGCTTTCACCCGGTCAAGATCATCACCACCGGTGAAGGCGGCATGGCGTTGACGAATGATCCGATTCTGGCCAATCGCATGCGTCGATTGCGCAGCCATGGGGTGTCGCATCAGCCCGCTGAAATGCTGTCACGCCCAGAGCATGAGATCTGGAATTATCAGCAGTTGGAGTTGGGTTACAACTACCGTATGACGGATATTCAGGCTGCCCTGGGTTTGAGTCAGTTGAGTCAACTGGACCATTTTATTCAGCGGCGGACCGAAATCGCGCATCGTTACGATGTTCAGCTTCGTGACCTGCCGATTACACTGCCGTATCGACAGCATGACATCCGCTCCAGCCTGCATCTCTATCCGATTCGTGTCTCTCGTGAACGATGTGGGAAAACCCAACGACAGGTCTATGAGTCTCTGAAACAGGGTGGGGTGGGGGTCAATGTGCATTACATTCCGGTTTACCGACAGCCCTATTATGAACAGCAGGGGTTTCCTGTTGGATACTGTCCGGAGGCCGAACGCTATTTTCAGGAAACCGTGACCCTGCCGATCCATCCCACCCTCACGGAAGCAGAGCAGGATCTTGTCATCCACGCATTGCGCAGGCTGTTTACATGAAGCTGGCTCTTGGAACGGTCCAATTCGGCATGCCCTACGGCATTGCCAATCGTGGCGGTCAGGTTCCCCATGAAGAAGCCGCCACCATTCTCCAGATGGCCCGGCAGCATGGCGTAAAACTCCTTGATACGGCGGTTGGTTACGGCGAAAGCGAAACATGCCTGGGGAGAATCGGAACAGAGGGATTCGACATCGTGACCAAACTGGTCTTGCCGCATCCGATGCACGAGGCCCCAGAGCAGTGGATTGAAGCACAGATTCGCGACTCCTTGATGCGTTTAAACCGCCAGAAATTGTATGGCGTGCTGTTGCACCGCGCCGAGCAGCTCAATGGACCGCATCAAGCGGCGATTGTTCGCGCATTTCAGCGGCTCAAGCAGGCGGGACTGGTTGAAAAATTCGGAGTTTCCATCTACGCGCCAGACGAGATCGCCGCAGTTCTCGAGACCGGAGTCGTTGATTTGATTCAGGCTCCTTTCAACCTGCTGGATCGACGTTTGCTCACCACGGGGTGGTTGCAACGACTTCACGCCGCGGGCGTCGAAATCCACGTTCGATCGGTTTTTCTGCAGGGGCTGTTGTTGATGTCCAGGAGAGCCATTCCCGAACGCTTCGCCCGTTGGAACCCCCTTTGGGATGCGTGGCATGATTGGTTGCAAGATCATCCCGATCAGAGTGCCGCGCAAGTCTGCCTGGGATTTGCTCACGCCTGTGCGGAAATCTCTCGCATCGTGATCGGTGTGGATGGCGCGGAGCAATGGCGGCACCATCTGATCACGTATGGCGCCCTCGATGCGGTCACCTGGCCAGATCTTTCCTGTGATGACGAGGCGTTGATCAATCCCGCAAGGTGGACTCTGCTTTAACCATGGAACTCCCGAAGGGAAGGTCCATGGTGCGGGGGGTGAGGGGATCTCCGACCATCATGCACGTTAGGCGCGCGCATTCCTCGCGTGCCTGCGCCCAATGATGCGAGGATCCATGAACAAGGGGCTTTGCGCGCATTGTTTGCCATTGCGAATCGTTTCCGGAGCGCAATATCCAGGTGTTGGGTGATACCAGAGGGTCGTTTGTTGTTCCCATGGCATATGAAGAGGCGCCTCGATGTTGCGTGCAATCACGCGCTTCACCATTCTGCTGGTTGAGGATAAAAGTATGCGGATGCGGCGAAGATGATGAAACGAATTTATTTGTATGGTTATTATGGATTCGGGAATGTCGGGGACGATCTTCTTCTGAAATCCATGTTGAACTTTCTTGACAGCCGCTTTCCGGATACGGAATTGATTGTCCGCTCGTTGGCACCGGCATCCGTTGCTCGAAAGTATGGGAAATTGACCTATCAATGCGGTGAGGCCACTCTTTATGCGAACTGTTCCAAGTTCGAGAGATTAAGGCGTTATCTTCGTTTGCAATGGGACGCCATGAAGTGTTGTGATCATATCATATTCGGCGGTGGAACGCTCTTTCATGCGCAAAACGGCAATTCAACGAATCTGATGTTGATTGTCCTGATTGTCCTGATTGGCCGTCTGCGCGGTTCCAAGGTACATGCCGTTGGTGTGGGCGTGGGGAAATTGTCCACACGCCTTTCAAGGGTGTTGTTTTCTGGCATCGTTCGCTTTTCTGAGCTTTTTCTGGTGCGTGATGTCACTTCGCTGGATCATTGCCATCGATCTCTGTATTTCGGAAGCGTCACAAGAACGGCTGACCTGGTTTTTACGCTGCCTGTCCACCCTTCTTCCACGGTGAAACGTGACCAAGGTGTCCATTTGGGTATCACCTTGGGGCTGACTGGGGTCAATGCCGATTCTGCAAACCATTCTCCATTTGTTGAGGGGTTCCGCGCTGCCCTGAATCATTGGCGCGGGCAGGGATGGTCGGTGACTTTTTTGGTTTTTCAGGATCTTCATGCCGAATCCGTCACACTGTCCGACAGAGATTCCTTTCATCAGGTGTTTGGAGAGCAGGAAGGTATCGAGAGTCTGCGAGTCTCTTCGGATTTGACGGTTCTTGAAAAACAATTTGCCGGGTTTGATTGTATCGTTGGCATGCGCTATCACAGTCTGGTGATTGCCACTCTTTTGGGCATACCGTTTGTTGGATTGGGGAACGATCATAAAGTGGCCAATCTTTGTGATTCATTGTCCATGCCTGTACTGCCGTTACAGGGCTTTGGCGCATCTGAACTGCTTATGGCCGTGAGTCGAACGGTCGAGCGCGCCCCGGATCCGATGCGCGTTCAGGGGCTCAGACAGGCTGCCTGGGATAATTTTTCACAACTGGCAAACGTCATGGGGTGTGAATCCTTGTGAGTTGGTGACGACTCGGGCCCCCGTCATGCAAATTACGTTTGATCCATGACGGAGCGACTGTTTTTGAGCCAGGATTGAAACATCAGGATGCTCCACAACGAATAGGACCAATTGCGATCTCCATGACAATGCTCGTTCCATTTTTGTCGAATGGCCTTTGCATCGAAGTAGCCTTCCAGGTCCAGCTCTCTTTCGTTGAGCAATCCTTCGGCCCAGTCCCGCAACGGACCTTGCAACCAGAGTTGCAAGGGGATGCCAAACCCCATCTTCGGGCGATCGATCAAGGAAACGGGCAGATGACGTTCCAGAACCTTGCGCAGAATCCATTTCCCCTGGCCATGGCGCCACTTCAGGGCAAGCGGTAATCGCCAAGCGAACTCCACGACCCGATGGTCCAGAAATGGCACGCGCGTTTCCAAGGAGACGCCCATGGCTGCACGGTCCACTTTGACCAGAATATCGTCAGGCAGATAGTGCAGCATATCCATGGCCATCATGTGATGCCAGGCATCCAGCTCTTGTAGAGGCGCTGGAAGCTCAGCGCGCAATTCCGGTTCCAGCACTTCCTTGAGCAGGTGTCGCGAATGGTGCCATTGTGAAATCAAGGCGTGATAGAGTTCATGATGGTTGCGACATTCCAGAAGAACGGCTCCTTTATGGAATTTGTCGCCTGCATTCTGGAGGTGCCAGCGGGTGGGAAGAAGGTGGAAAATTGGGTGGGTTGCCTTGTCCCACGTTGCGGGGGAGATGCTTTGTATGGATTGCGACAGACCGCGCCGCAGTGGCAATGGGAGGTGTTTGATGCGATTCCACCAGGTGTGAGCCTGTGCATAGCGTGTATATCCACCAAACAACTCATCTCCCGCATCACCCGACAGGGCTACGGTTACGTGGGATCGGGTCAGTTTCGAGAGCAGCAGAGTGGGGATTTGTGAGGAGTCTGCAAAGGGTTCATCATAGTGATTCCCAAGTTCGGGAATGACCGCCAGCGCATGTTCGGGTGTGACCAATAATTCGGTATGTTCGGTTCCCAGGTGCGATGCCACCTGTCGTGCATGATACGCCTCGTCAAATTGCTGCTCCGCAAAGCTGATCGTGAATGTTTTGACCGGACGAACCGATTGACATTGCATCAGAGCGACAACGGTTGAGGAGTCGATTCCGCCAGACAAAAAGGCCCCCAGTGGAACATCAGAGAGCATTTGACGATGGACCGCATCTTTGAGCAACGTTTCCAGGGCGTCAATCGCCTGGATGTCGTGACCAGGAAAGGGATCGCGTTGACCCGTGCGCATGATGTCCAGGGGGTGCCAGTAAGGGAGGATTCGAGGCTCCTGGAGATCTGCGGAAACGGTCAGCAACGTTCCCGGTCGCAGCTTGAAAATTCCTTGGTAGATTGACCAGGGAGTTGGAATGCACTGATATTTCAAGAACAGTTCTACGGCTCTCCTTTCGATCTTGTTTGCAAATGCCGGATGGGTGCGTATGGCCTTGAGTTCCGAGGCAAACAGGAATGCGTTGCCTTGCCAGCCGTAATAGAGGGGTTTTTCCCCCAGACGATCACGGAACAGGGTCAGGGTGTGATCTTGTCGGTCCCATACGGCAGCCGCGAACATGCCGATTGTTTTTTTGATCGTTTCCAGGATGCCCCATTGCTCGAACCCCATCAGCAAGGTTTCGGTGTCGGAATGACCTCGCCAGGTGATTGCGGTTCGACTGGAGAGTTTGTCGCGCAGATCGGTGTGGTTATAGATTTCTCCATTGTAGGTCATAATGTAGCGGCCACTTTGGGAGTGCATCGGCTGATGTCCTGCCGGCGATGGATCCAAAATGGACAAGCGGCGGTGACAGAGAAGGATGCCCTGTGGATCATCATGCCAGATGCCTTCATCGTCGGGTCCGCGATGCGTCAAGGCTTGCGCCATTCGTTGCCCGATCACGAAGGAGGGCGTGCTGTGCGGCGTTGAGGAAAGGGCTCCGGCCAGTCCACACATCGGGTGCGATGCTCCTGGGCATTGGATGGTTGCGGTGAAACTCCCGCCAGGGCGGTCCACGGTCGGGGGGTGAGGGGGGCCATCATGCCAAGTTATGGCTGTCCATCGCCGTGTCGGGATGGTGATGCAGTGCTGAAACCAATTGCACCACTATGGCACCATTTTTTCAGAAAAATGCAGAAACTGTCTTATTAACCATTTGATTTTATTGGTGTCCCCGGCGCGATTTGAACGCACGGCCTACGGATTAGGAATCCGTTGCTCTATCCGACTGAGCTACGGGGACGTTCAGACATCAAAAGAGTCTCGGACCAGATGGAAGGGCAATCATGCAAACTGGCCGGTAGAGGTGGGAGTGTGGAATCGTCGATCTTATCCGCTGAGCCTGGAACAGTTTTATGGCTGCATATCCACAACCATCACTTTCGGAGAACCCAAAAAGGGTAGCATCTTTCCGATTGGAATCCAAGTCTGAATCCGACAACGGGATTCGAATCGGGAATTTCAACCCTCTTGCGGGGTGGGCAACGATGCGTCGCCAACCAAACCGGAAGGTGGAGGAGGGGCCTGATACGATCCGACAAAATCCGGTGGTCAGGGCGGTCCTGGCCGTTGCCGGTCATGAGGCTTTGCTTTGACTGGGATATAGGGTCAACGGATTGAGTTTTGTGCCCGCGATGGCCGGATTTGGGTTCATGCTTGCCAGGATGGATTCGGGTTGCCGAAAGGCCGCTGCAAGGATCAGGGACAGGGCTTTCCCGGTAGGGTCCAAAGGGGCAGGCTCACACCGCTCCTGAGTTGATGTGCGCTTGCCACATGGATGAGATTATCTGTTCGTTTCCCGCAACCACCATGCGCTCGCGGCTCCGAACCACGCCGCTCCCGCCAGCAACAGCATGCCCATCTGGTACTCTGCCGGACTGTAAAGACGTACTCCGTCGATCATGGCACCCTGCCAGTGCTGGTCCATCACCCAGCCGACCAGCGGTTGCAACACCGCGCAGGAGAGAAAACCGCCCATATTGACCACCGAGGTGGCAATGCCCGAAAGATGGGGTGGATTCACCTCCTTGGCGCAAGCCCACGAAAGGGTGAAGCCCGCCGTGGTGATGCCCATCAGGGCAAACAGGGTATGGGAGACCGTGGGGGAAAGACGAAGATCGGCCAGCCAAACCAGCCAGATCAGGGCATGCAGGTGGGTGGAGATGAGCATGATCGGTTTGCGGTGACCCAGGCGGTCCGAGAGGGTGCCGACGAGCATGGCACCAATGGCAAAGGCGGCAAAGTAGATCGACAGGTGAGAGGAGGCTGTGGCGCGGCTCATGCCGTGGACCTGGGTGAGGTAGGGCATGGCCCACAGGCCGCCGAAGGCAAAAAAGCTTCCGGTGACGCCCACGTTGATCATGGCGCTGGGCCAGGTGGCGGGGTTGGTCAACACGGTTCGAAGCCCCGCGAATGCGCTGGCGCGATCCATGCGCGCAGTCGGGTGGGTGGCGGTGTGCTCCTCTGCCGGGTGATCGCGCACCAGGAGCCAGCACCCTGCGCCCAGCAGCAGCGACACCACCCCCACGCCCATGAATATGCCGCGCCAGCCAAAGCTTTGCGCGGTGAGGGTCAGCGGCGCGCCAGCCAGCACAGAGCCCAGGTTGCCGATCAGCATGCAGACGCCGACCAGGGTGGCGAAGCGGTTCGCCTCAAACCAGACGGCGATCAGTTTGAGCATGGCGATGAAGGTCACGGAGACCCCCAGACCGATGAGGGTGCGGCCAGCCAGGGCCATGTCCAGGTTGGAGGCCATCCCGAAGAGCAGACTGCCGGCACCCCCGACCAGACCCCCCAGCAGCAGAATGCGGCGTGGTCCCAGGGTATCGACCAGCATGCCCGTGGGTACCTGCATGACCAGATAGACGTAGAAGTAGGTGGCAGCCAGCAGGCCCAACGCCGTGCCGGAGGTGTGAAACGCCTGTTCAAGTTCCTGGGTGATGCCCACCGGCGCAAAGCGCTGAAAAAAGGCGATCACATAGGCGGTGGCGACGATGCCGAGCGCCCACCAGCGGCGCCGTTGTTGTGCGGGTGAGAGTGTGTGCATGGCAGGTCAGTGCGGCGCAAGAGTGGGATATCAGACTTGGTTCGTTGGAATGGTGGCGGCAGGGATGCGTATTTTCTGGTTTCATCACAACCCAAACCTGCCTTGTATCAGGTCACAGCAGCGGTTGCAGAGGAATGTGTCAATAAAAATGAGGTGCGCGCCTTCAGAATTTGAAGAGTTGAAGTTCGTGATTCTTCGGCCTCCGTTTACGCCCTTCTGGCGGGGGGTGAGGCGTGACAGAGATTTGTCATCCGGTGTGTTGGATTTCGATGTGGATGCGGAAGAACTCCTTTCGCACCCTGGCTCACCGTCTGGATGACTCCTGATCGTGTTACCCCCTGGCGGGTTGCTTCCCAGCAGAGCCTGCCTCCATTTCATCCGGCGTTTTCAGTCTATGATGACGTTGTCACGGATGTCACGTCCGTTTTTTTCTTACGGCGGGTGGATTGATCCAGACGGCCGCCGGCGGACTTGCTGGAACCGGTCGCTTCTCGGAGGTCTGGGAACAACAGAGGTAACATCCGGAGAAACTGGTCTGCTCGAGCAGATTCTGAGGACGAGAGTCTCATTTTTATTGACACATTCCGGTTGGTACACTAAAATTCCAGGATATTTAGAGGACGTCCGGCATGTAAGCTTTAATCCGCTTGACATGGTATAGATAGTCTCCGGACGGAGGTTGTCATGCATAAAGATATCAAAAATGATTATAGGATTGCGTCAATCCCTTGCTGGAACCTTGCAAAAGAAGGTGTCCAGGAAGTTCGCTCCCTATTCCTTCCAGGAACATTTTCAATAGCATATTTTAAACAGGATGCCAGCGGGGCATGATTCCAAGATGCTATGGAGCTGAAGTGCGATCCATGAGCATTCTCAACAATGGGTCAGGTGCGGAGTATTGAATAAGATTTTTTATTTGAATCCTTGATGAGCATGAAGAGCTTAAAGGAATCAAGTAGGCATGGCAGACGATGGATGGAGCTTGGATGCAAACTCCTGTTTGGGGAAAAATGGCCCGAAGAAGGACAGGGGCGTAATCCAACAGACAGTGGGCGAAGTGGTGACAGGCTTCATCTTGACGTTGACCAGACAGGCACCTCATTGGGAATTGAATTGGTCGGGGCTAACGTGCATGATAGCTGGTTGGTTGGCTCCATGTTCGCGGTGATGATTGTCGGGTGCTTGGTTGCAACGCCTGAGCAGCCACAAAATTTTTGCCTGGACAAGGGGTTGCGATTGCGTCAGAGTGGACAGGGGGGCAAAGATCCTGGATATCAACCTCATGTTCGACGGATTGGTGAAGAGGATACGGGGGCGGATCGGGAGTTGAATCTTTCCGCCTGCGGGTGGGTAGTCGAACGGACTTTGCATGGTTGAAAGGTCCCCGCGCTTTACGAATCCGTTATTTCGTGAAGGGGGTAAAAATGATCTGGCGACGCAAGAGTCTCTTGCGCGCTTATTGTGTATCGTCGATGTCATACTTCAGGATGGTTGAGCCACGTTAGCTGGACGTCCTCTTGTTTTCGATCTGGTGGTTGCGGGTGATTGTGTGCCAATTTTCTGGTTCATATGGTGAATGGTCAAGAAACTGCAGCTATCTTGTTTGGCTATGTGGATTTCTTTCTGATCTGATATATGAATCAATAGATTATCATAGTCGCTTGCCCGCAACTGCCGGATCTGGTGTCTGACTTCGGAATGGAACGATCGTTTGACCGTCATATCAACTTAACGAAATAAATTGAAAACTTTCGATAAGTTGTTGGCGGAAATTGCTGCAATTTGACCCGGTTAGGTTCGATCTTTCTGGCTGTGCTTGATCATCATGACACGGTATGGCGGTAGCGTGCCTGAAATCGGTCGCATGTTTGAGGTGCCGGCAAAAGGATGGTGCCGAAACCCTGAGCTGCCGCTGTACATCTTCCAGCAGCTTGGCCAGTGCCCAGCACTCTGGTATTCCCTCATGAGCGCATTGGCAGGCTGGTACGGTTTTGGTTGGAGGAATGGATGAACTGGCTGATTTGACGGCTGTTCATGTGAACGTATCCACTGGGGTGACGCCAGAGGTCGCGTCATAGGGTCATGCCGTACACTCCATACCCACGCGTGCAGGGCTGTCTGTCAACGCAGCAGGCTGTAGGCGAGTGAGTATTCGGTGAGCGGGGTTGAATCGCCGGTGCGAAAACCCACCGGGTATGGCATGATCTTGAACCCACGGTTTCGAAGTTCTACCATCGAACGCGGCATGTGCCAGCCGAGGTCACCAGCAACCACGGTTTTTGGCAACGGTCACCCAGAGGCACTTGGCCGTGGGCGGCAAGCTCAAGAGCTGAAAGTTGGAAAGGCTGCTTTTGGATAGGCCTGAGGCGTTCAGGGGTGACCACGGTAATTCATCAGGGAAGAAAGCATGACAGTTACGACCGTTCAACCCGTCATCCTCTGTGGTGGCTCCGGCACCCGCCTTTGGCCCTTGTCGCGTGCGGGGTTCCCCAAGCAGTTTCTCTGCCTCACCGGGATAGAGAGCCTGTTCCAACAAGCCGCCAAGCGTTTAGCGTCCTTGGGCGACAGAACAACCCATGTCGCCCCGCCGCTCATTGTCAGCAACGAAGAACATCGCTTCCTGGCGGCTGAACAGATTCACGAAACCGGCATTGAGTTGGGGGGTGCCCTGCTTGAACCCGTTGGCCGTAATACCGCCCCGGCGCTCACGCTCGCTGCACTGGCGGCCATGGAGAGGGGCAACGATCCAGTCTTGGTCGTCACGCCATCGGACCAAACCGTCGCTGATCAAGTCGCCTTTACCCAGGCCATGCATACCGCCATCCATGAGGCGGCCCAAGGTAGCATCGTCATCCTTGGTATTCGGCCTGACCACCCTGCGACAGGCTACGGCTATATCCATGTCGAGCCTCAATCAGACGCATCAACAACGTCGGCGCTGGCAGTACGGAAGTTTGTCGAGAAACCCGATGCCGCCACCGCTCAAACTTACGTGGATGCCGGCAGTTACTATTGGAACGCGGGTCTTTTTGTGCTGAAGACCTCGGTGTGGCTCAAAGCTCTGCAAACGTTCCGACCAGACATAGCCAAGGCCACAGAAGCGGCGTGGACCGCAAAGACACAAGACTCTGTATTTGTTCGCCCAGACAAAGGAACGTTTATCAATGTTCCGAGCGAATCGATCGACTACGCGGTGATGGAAAAATGCCCCGGCAGCGACTTCCCGATCAAGATGGTCCCACTTGATGCAGGCTGGAATGATCTCGGGGCCTGGGATGCCGTTTGGAACGTGTTGCCCAAGGACGAAGCAGGCAATGTTCATCTTGGCGATGTCATTACCACCGACAGCCGCAACACGCTGGTGAATGCCACAAGTCGTCTGGTCGGTTTGGTCGGCGTGGACAACCTTGTCGTTATCGAAACACCGGATGCTGTGCTCGTTGCTGACAAGTCGCGCAGTCAAGATGTCAAGTACATCGTCAATTCACTGACCCAACAAAAGCGCGAAGAACATACCCTGCACCGCAAGGTTCATCGCCCTTGGGGCTGGTACGACAGCATCGACGACGGCCAGCGATTCAAGGTCAAGCGCATTCAGGTCAAACCCAAGGCCAGCCTGAGCTTGCAAAAGCACCATCATCGCGCCGAGCATTGGATCGTCGTCAAAGGCACTGCCGAGATCACCAACGGCGATAACATCATTGTTCTCACCGAGAACCAGTCCACCTACATTCCGCTCGGCGAAGTGCATCGTCTGGCAAACCCTGGTACGATTCCGCTCGAAATTATCGAGGTCCAATCGGGGAGTTATCTGGGCGAAGACGACATCGTGCGCTTCGAAGATAACTACGGACGGAGCCAGAAATCGTGATCAACAAGACTTGGTGCGCGTTGATATTTAATTGAGGGGTATGCTCAAGCCCCGGAATCCAAATTGAGCTTTGTGGAAAAAAAACTTGAAACAGGACCAATTAAATGAAGAAAATTGCAATTATCACTGGCATTACCGGCCAGGACGGCGCCTACCTCGCTGAACTGCTCCTCGAAAAAGGCTATGAAGTGCATGGCATTCGTCGCCGTGCATCCTTGTTTAATACAGATCGCATCGACCACCTTTATCAAGACCCACACGTGCCAGGAACGCGCATGTTCCTGCACTACGGGGATCTGACCGACACCTCCAGTCTGGTTCGAATCATCCAGCAAGTGCAGCCGGACGAAATCTACAATCTCGCCGCGCAAAGTCACGTTGCCGTAAGTTTTGAAGAGCCTGAATACACCGCCAACTCCGATGCGCTGGGCGCACTGCGCATCCTGGAAGCCATTCGACTTCTGGGCCTGGAGAAAAAAACCAGATTCTATCAAGCCAGCACCTCCGAACTTTACGGCCTGGTTCAGGAAATTCCCCAGAAAGAAACGACGCCATTCTATCCGCGCAGCCCCTACGCCGTCGCCAAACTTTACGCTTACTGGATTACCGTCAACTACCGAGAGGCATACGGCATCTACGCCTGCAACGGTATTCTTTTCAACCATGAAAGCCCGCTCCGTGGTGAAACATTCGTCACGCGGAAGATCACCCGTGCGTTTGCCCGAATCAAACTCGGCCTGCAGGACTGCGTTTATCTTGGTAATCTCAATGCCAAACGTGATTGGGGGCATGCCAAGGATTACGTCGAAATGCAGTGGCTGATGCTGCAACAAGAAAAACCCGAGGATTTCGTCATTGCCACAGGCGTTCAATACAGTGTGCGTGACTTCATCAACGCGGCTGCAAAGGAGTTGGGCATGCTGATCCGCTGGGAAGGTGAGGGCCTGGATGAAAAAGGATATGACGCGTATGGCAAATGTGTCGTGGCTGTCGATCCACGCTATTTCCGCCCCACGGAAGTTGAAACCTTGCTTGGAGATCCAGCCAAGGCCAAGGAGAGACTTGGTTGGTCGCCGAAGATCACCTTCGAAGAACTTGTTGCTGAAATGGTTCGCGAAGACCTCAAGTCGGCTGAGCGTGATGAGTTGATCAAACGTCACGGATTCAAGCCAATGGATTATCACGAATAATCAACATCCTGCCTGCACAACTTTTGCAAGCCATTACAATTATGAAAGTCGTACTTCTCGCCGGTGGACTCGGAACCCGTATATCCGAAGAAACCGCACTAAAGCCAAAGCCCATGATCGAGATCGGTGGCAAACCGATCCTGTGGCACATCATGAAAATGTATTCCGCCCATGGAATTCATGACTTCATTATTTGCTGCGGCTATAAAGGCTATGTTATCAAGGAATATTTCGCCAACTACTTCCTGCACATGTCCGATGTCACCTTTGACATGCAGCAGAACAAAATGGAAGTGCATCAGCGTTACGCTGAGCCTTGGCGTGTAACTTTGGTAGATACTGGCGATGAAACCATGACAGGTGGGCGACTTAAACGGGTTGCGCAATACCTTGAGAGTGAAGAAATTTTCTGTATGACCTATGGGGATGGTGTGAGCGATGTGAATCTCACGAAACTTATCGAGTTTCACCGTTCCCACCGCCTGCAAGCCACTCTGACCGCCACCTATCCGCCAGGCCGATTTGGCGCTTTGGATATACACGCCGATCACAAAGTCACCTCGTTTAAAGAAAAACCAAAAGGTGAGGGAGGGATGATCAATGGTGGTTTTTTTGTCTTGTCACCCAAGGTGATTGATTTGATTGATGGTGACACCACCATTTGGGAACGGGAACCCCTGGAAAGACTCGCGGAATCTGGTGCGCTTAAGGCCTATCCGCACGAAGGGTTTTGGCAGTGTATGGACACGCTGCGTGACAAAACCCATCTCGAAGAACTCTGGGCCAGTGGAAAAGCGCCATGGAAGGTATGGGAATGAATCCGGAGTTCTGGCGCGGCAAGCGTGTCTTCATGACAGGCCACACAGGTTTCAAGGGAAGCTGGCTCTCTTTATGGCTGCAGCGCTTGGGCAGCGAAGTGACAGGCTATGCTCTGAATCCGCCGACCAACCCTGGTTTGTTCGAAGTCGCCAATGTCGGTGCTGGCATGAAGTCGATCATCGCCGACATCCGCGACCCCGAAAGTTTGAGCCGGTCCATGCAAGATGCGAAGCCCGATGTCGTCATCCACATGGCCGCACAGCCCTTGGTTCGCTATTCCTACCAAGCGCCGGTAGAAACCTATGCCACCAATGTCATGGGCTCGGTGCATTTGCTCGAAGCTGTGCGCAAGACCGAGACGGTGCGGGCCGTGGTCAATGTCACCAGCGACAAATGCTACGAAAACAAGGAGTGGCCCTGGGGGTATCGCGAAAATGAGCCCATGGGAGGTTATGACCCTTATAGCAACAGCAAGGGGTGCGCCGAACTCGTGACGGCAGCCTATCGCAACTCCTTTTTCAATCCTGCCAAATATGCCGAGCATGGTGTCGCTATTGCCAGCGGTCGCGCCGGTAACGTCATTGGCGGGGGGGACTGGGCAACAGACCGTCTTATCCCGGATATCTTGCGCGCGATTGAGGCCGGCCAGGCCGTGAATATTCGCAGTCCCCATGCCATCCGGCCTTGGCAACACGTATTAGAACCACTGAGCGGTTACCTTGCTCTCGCGGAACAGCTCTTTACCGAAGGCCCGCTCTACGCTGAAGGGTGGAATTTTGGGCCTGCCGACGAAGACGCCAAGCCCGTGCAATGGATTGTCGAGCAACTCACCGCACAATGGGGCGAAGGCGCCATTTGGCAATTGGATCAACAGCCCCAGCCCCATGAAGCGCATTACCTCAAGTTGGATTGCTCCAAGGCAAGAGCCAGATTGAACTGGTACCCACGATGGTCATTGTCAGAAACACTTTCCAGCATCGTTTCATGGCACAAGGCATGGCTTGAACACGAGGACATGCAAGCGGTCACACTTGATCAAATCAGCAATTACGAAACGACATATCGCCAAATACTATGAATAAAGCCGAACAACTCCGCCAACAGATCGCGGCCTTGGTAGACGAGTATGCCGCGATTGCCTTGGCAGCCAAACCCTTTATACCGGGTACCTCCCCTGTCCCGCCCTCCGGCAAAGTTCTTGGCGCAGCCGAGCTTAAGAACATGGTCGAGGCCTCGCTGGACGGTTGGCTGACGACAGGTCGATTCAACGACGAATTCGAACGGCGCTTGGCCAAATACCTTGGGGTCAAGCACTTGATGACGGTCAACTCCGGTTCATCCGCCAACCTCGTCGCGTTCAGTACCCTTACCAGCCGAAAGTTGGGTGAACGTGCCATTAAGCCTGGTGATGAAGTGATTGGCGTTGCTGCCGGCTTTCCCACCACAGTCAACCCCATCCTGCAATTCGGTGCGGTTCCTGTTTTTATCGACGTACACATCCCTACCTACAACATCGACGTTACTCAACTCGAAGCGGCCATCAACTCCAAGACCAAGGCCATCCTGCTCGCTCACACCCTGGGCAACCCCTACAACCTTGCTGAAGTCACCCGTATTGCCAAGAAATACAACCTTTGGCTGATCGAAGATTGCTGTGACGCGCTCGGTTCCACCTACGATGGGACGTTGGTCGGCACCTTTGGCGACATTGGTACCCTGAGTTTCTACCCAGCCCATCACATCACCATGGGCGAAGGCGGGGCTGTGTTCACAAATAACGGCGAACTCAAACGCATAGCCGAATCCTTTCGCGATTGGGGGCGCGATTGCCACTGCCCACCCGGCACAGACAACACCTGCACCAGGCGTTTTTTCTGGAAGTTGGGCGACCTTCCGAAAGGTTACGATCACAAATACACCTACAGCCACGCAGGCTATAACCTCAAAATCAGTGACATGCAAGCCGCCTGCGCGCTGGCGCAACTGGATCGGCTTGATCACTTCGTGCAGACGCGTAAAGACAATTTTGGCTACCTGAAAGATCGTCTCAAATCCTGTGAAGAGTTCCTCATCCTGCCAGAAGCCACAGAAAACTCCGAACCATCGTGGTTCGGCTTTCCCATAACCTTGCGCGAAAACAGCCCGGTGAGCCGTGTTGATTTGCTCAACTATCTCGATCAGAACAGAATTGGAACACGCCTGCTTTTCGCAGGCAATCTCACGCGGCAGCCTTACATGATCGACCGCAATTTCCGTGTGAGTGGCACCTTGAGCAATACCGATACCGTGATGAATAACACCTTCTGGATCGGTGTCTATCCGGGCCTAAGCACCAAGATGCTCGATTTTGCCGTAGAGAAGATCGAGGCATTCCTTGGAGTGAATTTTTAATTTCCCAAAATCAAGTTAAGGTAACCGCAATGTTTAAGACCATTTCAAAATGCCGCATTTGTGGTGGGGATCATCTGATCAATGTAATGTCATTAGGAGAACAGACCCTGACAGGTGTCTTTCCTCGCTCCCGTACCGAAAAAATCACCAGTGGTCCGGTCGATTTGGTTCAGTGCGCCAGTGGGGGAGGTTGTGGCCTCGTTCAACTCAAGCAAAGCTATGATCTGAGCGAAATGTATGGCATGAATTATGGCTACCGTTCCGGTCTGAATGCCAGCATGGTCAAACACCTCCATTCCAAGGTCGATAAGATTTTGAACCTTGGCATTCTTCAGCAGGGCGATCTGGTTATCGACATTGGCAGCAACGATGCCACCACCTTGCGAGCCTACCCGTCCGGTCTGTATCAGTTGGTCGGTATTGATCCAACGGGCGTCAAGTTCTCGTCATACTATCCTCCCGAAATCCGCCTGATTCCAGAGTTCTTTTCTGCGGAAGCGGTTGCCAAAGCTCTGTCGGACAAAAAGGCAAAGATTATCAGTTCATTCTCAATGTTCTACGATCTTGAAGACCCCATTGCCTTTGCCAAGGAAATCGAAGAGGCCCTTGACGACGAGGGGGTCTGGATTTTTGAACAAAGCTACTTGCCCGCGATGCTGCGAACCAATTCTTTCGATACCATTTGTCACGAGCATTTGGAATTCTACGCGCTGAAACAGATTGATTGGATTACAGACAAGGCAGGTTTGAAAGTCCTTGATGTTGAATTCAATGATGTCAACGGCGGTAGCTTTTCTATTATGGCAGCCAAGGTAGGGTCTGCACGTCAACCCAATGTTGAATGGCTGAACAAGATTCTTGATGATGAACAGGCGCTTGGACTTGGAACCACCAGAGCGTTTGACGACTTCAAGATTCGTGTGGAAGCTGCCAGGGAACAACTGATGAGCTTCCTGACCACAGCCAAGAAAGAAGGCAAACGCGTATGCGGCTTGGGTGCCTCCACCAAGGGCAATGTGCTGCTCCAGTACTACGGCATCAATGAACAACTATTGCCCCAAATTGGTGAGGTTAACGAAGACAAGTTCGGCTCATACACTCCGGCGACGCTGATTCCCTTGGTGCCGGAAGCACAAGTGTTGGGATCCAACCCTGACTACCTGCTGGTGTTGCCGTGGCATTTCCGTTCATTCTTCGAGTCCCTGCCCAGCATGAAGGGCCGCACCTTGGTCTTTCCGCTCCCGAACTTTGAAATCGTCCAGCTTTAACGATCGCTCATGCATGTCTTGCTGACAGGGGCAACGGGCTACCTGGGTAGCCATTTGGCACATGCCTTGGTTGCAGGTGGAGTTAAGGTATCGATTCTGAAGCGATCCACATCCTGCCTTACTCGTTTGGCGGATATTCAGCATCATCTTGCGATGTTCGATATCGATGAGAAAGGAATAGAGGCGCCATTCAGAAGCGGCGGACATATCGATGCCATTATTCATGCCGCAACAAGTTATGGCCGCAATGGTGAAAACGAATTCGAGGTCTTCAAGGTCAATACGCAATTTCCTTTGGATCTTTTGCAAACAGCCACATGTTTCAATACAGAAACATTCTTCAATACAGACACAATACTCCACGAGTATTTGAATGCCTACGCACTCTCAAAGCAGCAATTTTCTCAATGGGGCAGAATATTTGCTGAAAGCACAAAGATTCAGTTTGTAAACATTCGTCTGGAACATATTTATGGACCAGGCGACGATTCGTCAAAATTCACAACCTGGATGATTCGTCAATGTTTGAATAGAGCTTCCAGAATCCCTCTGACCAAAGGCGAGCAGATGCGCGATTTCATCTATATCGAGGATGTAGTCGCAGCTTATATGTTAATGTTCAAAAATTTAACAGGTCAAAAAAAGGTCTGGCAAGAGGTTGCTTTAGGAAGTGGCACCCCAGTAAAGATCAGGCATTTCGCTGAAACGGTAAAGAAACTCACAAATTCAGACAGCGAACTTGATTTTGGGGCGTTTCCTTATCGTAACAATGAAATCATGTCTTCGTCAGCTGATATTAGTACACTCAATGCGATGGGCTGGGCGAGTAAATGGAGTCTTGAAGCCGGTCTTTCCAAGGTTATAGAGATGGAGCGTATTGAATGAAATTTTTAATTACAGGTGGTTGTGGTTTTCTTGGAAGCAACCTTGCCCAGGAAGCCATCCAGCGCGGCGACGAACTCATCATATTTGACAACCTGTCCCGTTCAGGCTCAATCGATAACCTCACCTGGCTCAAAAGTCAGGGTGACTTCCGCTATGTACATGGCGATATTCGCAGCACCAACGATGTCGTTCGTCTTGTTTCAGAAGTTAAGCCCGATGCAATCTTCCATCTTGCGGGGCAAGTGGCAATGACCACATCGATTGCGAATCCAAGGATGGATTTCGAAGTGAATGTTCTGGGGACATTCAATCTTCTTGAAGCGGTAAGACATCATGCACCTGATGCCATTGTCGTTTACTCTTCAACGAATAAGGTATATGGTGACTTGGAGCAATACAAGTATCGTGAAACAGAAACGCGCTATGAGTGTATCGATCACCCCAACGGATTCAATGAGCAGGTACCGCTAGAATTTCATTCTCCTTATGGCTGTTCGAAGGGTGCGGCAGATCAATACATGCTCGATTATGCCCGCATCTTTGGTTTAAGAACAGTCGTCTTCCGTCATTCATCGATGTACGGAGGGAGGCAATTTGCAACCTATGATCAAGGATGGATTGGTTGGTTTTGCCAGAAAGCGGTGGAGACTAGCAAAGGATTGATCAAGCAGCCGTTCTCCATATCTGGAACGGGGAAACAGGTTCGAGATGTGCTTCATGCGGATGATATGAAGCGCCTTTATATTGCGGCTCTCAACAATATTGGAACCGCCGCAGGTCAGGCATTTAATATAGGTGGTGGAAAAGACAATAGTCTATCATTGATTGAATTGTTTGCAATGCTTGAATCAATTCTGGACGTTCGCTTAATCTACATTAAATTGCCCGCGCGAGAGAGTGACCAAATAGTGTATGTTTCAGACATTACCAAGGCGGTTCAAACGCTTAAATGGCAGCCTACAGTTAATGCTTATACAGGCATATCATCCATGATTTCATGGATCGAACAAAGATTCTAGTGTATTAAATAACAGGTTATCTTAAGAATATAGAATGGTTTTATCTCTGATTGTGGACATCTTATGCCTACTGTTTCGATACAAGCACCAACCGAAAGTTGAATTTGGTTATGCTGGCCACGAGCGTTTCTGGAGGCCAACGATCGCTTTAAATGTTTTTTATAGATTATTTCTTTAAAATTTGAATACCAAGCGAACCATACCGAGATACATTGTAGTAGGCCTTTCCACCTGGCTAGCAAGAATTGTTACTGTAGGGTCTTCACTCTACACTACAAGAGTATTATATAGTCATTTAGGGGAATCTGGATTTGCTTTGTATTCTATCCTCCTGAGTCTAACTGGCTGGTTTGCACTTTCTGACTTAGGGATTGGTCAAGCATTACATAACTATTTGGCGGAACGGCGAGCAAAACATTTACCATATAGCAACTATATAATAGCTTCAGCTAAGGCTGTTGCTGTCTTGTGTATAGTTATTTTTATTGTCTCTATTATATTTTCTGGATTGATATGGGAGGTCTTGTCAAGAAAGTCAGGTGGAGCAATAAATCGGGAAAGCGGAGAACTTGCTATTGTATCGATTGCATTAATATCGACAGTTAGTGTATTCGGGTCTCTTTCGACTAAAATATGGTTTGCAGAGCAACGTGGATATCTTGCCAATATATTGATAGCATCTTCAGCAATACTTTCTGCGGCGTCAGTGACATTGATTGGAGCTTTTGAATTCAACAACAAATTGATCGCAGCATTGCTAATTCTTAATGCCCCTCTCGCTTTTTTTACATTTGTTTCTGCGTTGCATCGTATTCGACATGAGTTCTCACTAAGGTCTGCAGAATACGAGAACCTGCCGTTTAGACAATTATTGGAGCGTGGATCATCATTTTCAGCTTTTTTTTTGCTGGCCGCAATTGTTACTCAATCAGACTATTTTATTCAGTCACAGTATTGCGATCCAAAGCAAATCGCAGTCTACGCGATACTGAGCAAGTTGTTTTCTATCTATCAGATGGCTTATATTGCACTCCTTCAGGCGTATGCACCAATAGCGACAGCATCGTATGCAAAGAATGATTGGAAGTCGACCAACAAGATAACGCGCACGCTAATAATTCTTTCTGCAACTGGAGCTGTATTTTATACGGCAATAATTTATTTCAGTAACAGCCATTTGACACTGTATTTTACTGGTGGCCAGTTTTCAGAATTTCCGGTGGACTTGATAATGTTGTTTGGCGTTCTTCTTCTGGTTCGCGTTTGGACGGATACCTATGCTATGATCCTCCAGAGTGCATCGGCACTCAAGAACTTGGTCTTTTCGGCATCTGTTCAAGCCATATTTTCCATTGCGCTACAGTTATTACTGGTTCCTGATTTTGGACCGAGCGGCACCATATGGGCACTTATTATTTCATGGGTATCGACGGTAGCTTGGTTGCTACCAGTTCTAGTAACTCGTCTGCAAAAGCCTTAAACTAACCATGCCAATTTTATCAGTCTGCATTCCGACATATAATCGCGCCGAGCATTTAGCCGCCACTCTCGATTCATTATTGGTAGCCAGGAGAGATTTTGACGTTGAAATCGTAATATCAGACAATGCCTCTAGCGATACCACTCTTGAGGTGTGTCGTCAGTATGTGAACCAGCACCCCAACATAGTTTACACGAGAAATACTACTAATTTAGGTGCCGATCTGAATTATTTAAAGGTCGTTTCAACAGCTAGCGGAAGTTATTGTTGGCTTTTTGGGAGTGATGATATAGCTGAAAGCGAATCGATAGCCAGGATTCTGAAGAGCATTGAAAGTGGATCTGATGTTTATATTCTTGGATTTATGCTGTGTGACGGAGCAATGAATCCTAAAGTTCCTCAGCGTATTTTTACCCGACGAGATGATTTCGTTTTGGATCTTTCTGAGCCAAGTAGGCGGAAAGAGTATTTTGAAACAGCAGTGACCTCGCCTGCAATATTTAGTTTTCTCGGCTCTTTGGTCTTTCGGAAGTCGGTTTGGGATGAATCTGTAATCAATATAGCTGAATTCAATGGAAGTTTGTGGATTCATGTTGCTAAATTCTTTCAAGCCATGAAAAATAAAATCGTCATTGAATCAATAAATTCAATTTGTTTATATAAGCGCGGCGATAATGATTCATTCATGGATAAAGGACTGGCAAATAGGCTTTCTGTTCAAATTGCTGGATTTCATCGATTGGCGGATTATTTTTTTGTTAAGGATTCAATTGAGTCCCTAAATATTAAACGTATAATACGAAATGAAATTCAACTCCGAGATCTTCTCTTTGCTAAAATATTGGCGCAACGTTCAGAAAGTTATCATGATATAAAGCTGCTCAATCAGTTGGCTTGCCTAAATTGGTGTAACGCCGGGCCAAAATATTTTATTGCACTATGGATTTTCAGAGTTGCCTTCGCGCCAATAATTACCAGGGCATTCATTTCACTTATCGACCTCAAGCGATTGATCTTACGTGAACTTTCATAAACATGACACCCTTATCAATTTGTATACCAACATATAACTTCGGTCGTTTTCTTCCTGTAACACTTGATAGCATACTGGCTCAGGGATACAGTGATATTGAAATTGTTATTGTGGACGGAGCATCAACAGATGACACACCAATAGTTATTGATAAATATCAAAAAATATTTAAATATTTAACATATCATAGACTGCCTGCAAAGGGTGGGATTGACAAGGATATTGCATTATCCGTGAAACTTGCGACAAGAGAATACTGCTGGCTCTTTAGTGCCGATGACTGCATGGCAACTGGAGCACTTAAAAGAGTTATTCCCTTGCTTAATAATGGCTGTGATGTATATTTATGTGGTGTATTGTTATGCGACAAAGAAATGACCCCTGAGGTTACTCACCACTATTTTAGATACGATTCACATGATACGGATTTCGAATTGAGTGATCGCTCTGAGCGACTAAGATATTTTTCGAAAGCAAAAACTACCACAGCACTATTTAGTTTCTTGAGTTCAATAATCATAAAGAAAACGAAATGGGATTCTGCTGACGATTCGTGGTTCCAGTTTAACTCGTCGTACTGGGGACATGTGGCTCGATTGTTTTCTCTAATTCCGAACGGTTTGAGAGTTAAAGTAATTCATGAATCCCTTGTCAATAAACGAGGCGAAAACGACTCTTTTTATTGTGGAGATATCGCCAAACGGATAGGTGTCGCAGTTTACGGATTTTCTGGAGTAGCTAAGCATTACTTCGGCGAACAAAGTGAGGAATGTGAACTGATTCATAACTTAATCAGGAATGAATGGCCTTTAATTGCTTTTATAAACTATCGAAGCGAACTTGTATCTAAAGGCCTATCAATTGACTTATTGGATTCCACATTTGGGGATTGCTATTCAGGAAAAGGGCTTCGAATTGCAATCACTCGAATGATTTACAATCATGAATATTTCCATTTTACAGTCCGCTTGTTTAATCTTGCGCAGCGACTTAAATGGACAATTGCAAAATTGAAGTCAAATGGATAAATTGCTTATTTCTTTCTGCATACCAACGCGGAATTTTGGTCAATATATTGAATCAACTTTATCTAATATTCTTGCAAACAATCATGATTTTTTTGAGGTGATAGTAATCGATGGAGGTTCTACAGATAATACGAAGGACATTGTGGGGCGATTTGTTGCCAGCGATAATAGAGTGAAATATATCTATTTGGACACTCCAGCAGGTCTTGATGCGGATCTTGCGCAGGCAACAAGATTGGCTCGAGGAAAATATTTATGGTTATTTTCTGCTGATGATCGTTTGGTTGAATGTGGATTCAGAAAGGTATCTGAACTTTTGGCGGTCAATTGTGACGCATATCTTTTGAATAGAATTGAGTCTCATGTAAAGAAAAACGTGGTAACGAGTAAAACCTGGTTGAGAGCAGATATTAAAAGCACAGTGTTTGATTTTTCAAACGAGGAATCATTCGTTACTTATCTTGATAATTCTAGATCCCTTGGAGCTTTGTTTAGTTTTATTTCGTCCATTATCGTCATTACTAAGACTTACAATGCGATCGATGTTCCACCAAGTCTTATTGGATCCAATTATGCACACACGTATCGGGTTCTTAGGATGCTAAAGTCCAGTGGAAAATTATACTATCTGAACGAGCCAATCGTTCTATGTACAACTGGTAATGATAGCTTTCTTGAGAATTCCGACGAAGGATTAAAGAGAAGGTTCAAGATTGATTTTGATGGCTTTAAAAATATTTTGACCTTTCTCAATTTATCTTCCAAAGAGTATGCAGCTTTTTGCAGCGTTATGAGGCGTGAGCACGGTTTTAAAGATCTGACACGCTATGCATTACGGATTGTAGATTTGAGAGAATTTGACTATTTGTCTTCGGTGATGAGAGAATATGGTTACTCCTGGCTATATCTGTTCGCGGTCAGAGCAGTATATACTGTGGAGTGTCATACTAAAATTTTTTCTTTTGTCCGGTTTTTTAGAAAGAAGTATTTAAAATGATCAGTCCACTAACAAAAAAGATTATGATTGTTTCTGGTTCCTTTCCACCGATGCGCTGTGGGGTTGGTGATTATACTTTTGAGCTTACGCGAGCGTTGACGCGATTGGGTGTTGATGTTTCCGTCTTAACATCTTCGGATAGTGTTTCGGCGAATACAGAATTACAAGTCTATCCAATTATTAAAGCATGGGATTTTATTGGTTTCCAAAAAGCTCTTCGGTTTATTCGAGCGACATGCCCGGATATAGTCCATTTCCAATATCCTACGATGGGCTACCATAACAGTTACTGGCCATATTTGTTACCTCTATTTGTTAAATTGTTAGGTATCAAGGTAGTGCAAACATGGCATGAGGCCCCGACGCGAATACGTTATATTCCATCATCATTCGCTTTCGATAATTTAATTTTTGTTGACAGTAGCATACCGCCAAGAATTCTGTGGTATTATAAAATCATTCTTTCGCTTGGAAGTGCGCCGGATCGTATCCCTATTGGATCAAGTATTCCCATATCTTACTTGTCGGATGGGGAGCGATCCGCTATTCGTGATGCGTTGCAAACCGGGGAAAAACGATTGATTGTTTATTTTGGATTCTGCTATATGGAAAAAGGAGTGCATTGCCTCTTTGATACTTTGGATCCTAAACGTGACAAGCTAATCCTGCTTACTGAACTGTCACCAAGCGGAAACGCTTACCATAGAAGAATACAGCAGTTGGTTGAATCCAAAGAATGGGGGGATAATGTTCATGTTACAGGTCACCTTGAAGGATCTGAAGTTGCGAAACTCTTAGCATCCGCCGACGCGATTATTTTACCCTTCTTGACAGGGGTAAAGGAGCGGAATGGTTCTTTATTAGCAGCCAAGTCGCAGGGCACTTTCACTGTTACAACGTCCTCTTCAATTCAAGGTTATGATGAAAAATCCAACGTATATTATTGCAATCCAGGAAACTACAGTGAGATTCGCAATGCGTTAGATTTATATTGTGGGTATCGCGTACCCCCTAATACAGAAAACATTCCGACCTGGGAAAGTATAGCGAAGTCGCATATAGTGACATATCAAAAATGATCTACAAAGTTTGATCGGCTCCTCGCTGTTTCACGTGGGTAGGGTGTGATAATATGTGCGCTTTGGTAACCATCCAAGGAGGCGCACATGGACCCGTCCACCCTGTTCACACTGGCTTTGGGACTGACCCCACCCTGGGAAGTTTGGAATATCCGCTTCTCTCCAGAGAAGCGCAGGTTGGACATCTCCATCGGTTTTCCTCTTGGAAGCCTTTTCACCTGCCCGGTATGTGGCTCCAAAGGGGCCAAAGCCTATGACACCACCGAGAAGAGTTGGCGGCATCTCAATTTTTTTCAGCATGAGGCGTGGCTCACAGCGCGTGTTCCGCGTGTGGAGTGCGATCAGGGCTGTGGCGTCAAAAAGATCGAGGTCCCTTGGTCGCGACCGGGCAGTGGGTTCACGCTGCTGTTCGAAGCATTGATCATGGTTTTGGTTCGTGAAATGCCCGTAGCGCAAGTAGCCCACCTCCTCGGCGTACACGACACCCGCTTGTGGCGAATCATTCGGCATCATGTCGCCGCTGCCAGAAAGCGATTGGATCTGTCCAATGTTGGACGGGTAGGCATGGACGAGACAGCCAGCAGGCGCGGACATCATTACATCAGCCTGTTCTGTGACATGGATAAAAGCCAATTGCTCTTCGCACAAGGGAAAAGATAAGGAAACCGTGAAAGCCTTTGCCCAGGATCTGACGGCCAGGAAAGGTAAGCCAAAGAGCGTATTGGAGGTCTGCTGCGACATGTCGCCAGCTTTTATATCCGGGGTGCAGGAGCAGTTTCCCAATGCTGAGATCACGTTGATCGCTTCCATATCATGAAGGTGGTCAATGATGCTGTGGATCAGGTCCGACGCGAGGAGGTGCGCACGCAGCCAGCGCTGTCCAAGACCCGCTACATCTGGCTGAAGAATCCGGGCAACCTGACTGCCAAACAACAAGCCACGCTGGCGACATTGAAGGAGCGTAACCTCAAGACCGCCAGGGCCTATCAGATCCGTCTGACACTCCAGGAACTTTTCCAAACCCGTTCCCGCCAAGAAGGCGAAGCGTTCCTGAAAAAATGGTACTTCTGGGCAACCCATAGCCGTCTGCCGCCCATTGTGGCTGCTGCCAAAACCATCAAGAACCACTGGGATGGTGTACTCAATGGATTCCATAGCGGCCTGACCACCGGATTGGTTGAGGGTTCAATAGCCTCCTCCAGGCCACCAAGGCACGGGCCAGAGGCTACCGCTCGGACGCCAACTTCATCACCATGGCCTACCTCGTCGGGGGCAAGTTAAACTTCACCCTGCCCACGTGAAACAGCGAGGAACCCTTCAACAGCCTCCTCCAGGCCGCAAAGGCACGAGCCAGGGGTTACCGCTCGGATACCAACTTCATCACCATGGCCTACCTCATCAGGGGCAAGTTAAACTTCACCCTACCCACGTGAAACAGCGAGGAGCCCGTTGTTTCTAGATGCAATTTGGCCCCATTTAATCCAATCTGACGATAGAATGTTTTTTAATTATAATAGAAATTAAATGGGTTATTCTATGGAACTCTCAATTTGTATTCCAACGCGAAATAGAGGTTCATATATCGCATCTACTATCGAGAAGCTTATACCTCAGATGTGTGCTTCCGTAGAGATCGTTGTAGTAGATGGTGCTTCCACAGACAATACTTCAGAAATCATAAAGAATTTAAAAAATAATTTTTCTGATATTAATATTAATTATATACGCCTTGATAATAATGGTGGTGTTGATGCTGATCTAAAAAAAGCTGTGCAATATGCCTCTGGTCGCTATTGTTGGTTTATGTCAAGCGATGACCACGCCACCCAAGATTCAGTATGTTCAATACTGAATGCACTTTCAGACAATCCCGGAATTTTGCTTTTTAATAGATATGAAGCCGATAGGGATATGAAGATTTTTGGTGTGACAGCATGGTTGCCTAATTTGACTAACACATCGAGTTGGGATTTTGGTTCACCATCACAGGCCGAGCAGTATTTGAAAACGATAAAGACGATTGGAGCTATTTTTAGCTATATACCATGTATTGTTGTAGAGAGAAAATCATGGCTAGAGTCGTACTCTGATTTGTTGAACCGGACTTGTTACGCACACGTTTATGCGTGTTTATCCCTTCTTTTAAGCGGAAGAAGGTTGAAGTATTTGCCGAGCGCTTTTGTTGTTTGCAGAAACGACAATGACAGCTTTTCGAGTGGAGGTAGAATAGCAAGATATAATATAGATTTTTATGGGTATCTAGCCATTTCTAAGCTAATTAAAGAAAAACATAGAGAAATAGACATTCTTCAAGTTGTCAGAAGGGAGCATAGGCTGTTTCGTTTGTCCGAATTAAGGTCAGAAATGCATCTATTGCAATGGAGACAGTACGCAAGTAAAACACTTTACCCTATTGGTTACGGACGACTTATTGTGATGTTTGCATCACTAGTTGGCTCTTCATCAGGTTTGATAGGCTTTGCAAAGCGGCTATATCATAGAGCCAAAATTGTTTACTTTAAGTACAAGAATAGGCTTTATGCATGAACGGCTTAACTTGGCTTGGTTTTGTTGTTTTATTAGCTGCTGTAGCCTTTCCTGGTTTTTATTTGCGTCATGTGTTGTCGATATTGTCATTTTTCATCCCGTTTTCCGCTACTGCAGTTTTTAATTCTGATTCCGGGGCGTCGCTTTTTATAGGGCAGTTCTTTGTTGTTGTATATTTATTTTCTTCGTTTATTAAACGATCCTATATTGGTAAGTTATTCTTATTTCCGCGCGATTTCAATTATTGGGCGTTAGTGCTGTTTGCACTTGCTATTGTTAGTTCGATGGTCAATCCGTGGATTGTTTCTGGTGGAGATTATTCAATACTGGGTGATGGCGGCATCGGCAAAGATGACGTCGCAGAGACGATTCCCATTGAGATCAATTCCACTACCATAAAATATCCTCTTGCAACCTTGCTCGGTGTTGCTCTGGCAATTACCATTTATTGCGAGAAAATTGAAAATGTAAAGGCTGGTATTAAATGGTTCATCCTGGGTTGCTATTTTTCCGCGCTTTGGGGTGCGCTTCAATTCTTGCTTGCTTTATTTGGTTTGGAATATCCGTATTGGATTTTCAATACCTCTTTCAATCCCAGTGCTCAAGGATATCTTCATGTTATCGATGGATGGTCGCGAATTTCATCGACGGCTCTGGAACCTTCTATCTTTGCCAAACAACTACTTGCAGCACTTCCTCTTGTAGCGAGTAAGAGTGCCATAAATTGGGTATTTGGGTCGCGTTACCGACAATACAATAAATTTGCACTTTTTTTATGCGTAACTGTTCTTCTTTTATCGTTATCTACAACCGCAATTCTTGGTTTAGTCGTTTTTTTACTTTTGGGAATTGGTGAGTTCTGGTTTACTAATTTCCGATACAATTATTCAATTGCAGTTTTCTTGATTGCAGTGGCTGCGATTGGTATGGTTATTTTTTCTTATGAGCTACCTGTTTCACTCTATGAAATTACAATCGGAAAAATGGAAACTGGCTCTTTCATTGCCAGAATATGGTCCATTCAAAATGCTTTCGAATATTTCTTGAAATACCCAATAGTCGGAACTGGTTGGGGATTTGTCACTAGTAACGATTTGATAATCCTGATCCTTGCTAACGGAGGGTTGTTTTCCTTTTCTGCATTCTATTTTGCATTTCTAAGACCGTTATGGGTTTCATCAAAACATCCAATCTTGATTGGTGAGAATCATGCGTGCTTTCGGAATAATCTCCAGAATGTAGTGCCGTATATGATTCGCGCTAATATTTTGTGGCTGGTAATTTCATTTTTTTCTGGCTTTGATTATTATCTGCTCTATCCGTATTTTTTGACTGGAATTTTCCTGGTTGTTAGTCGTAAAAATGCACGATATGAGATGTAGATCAAAGTGCGATATTCGGATTTGTTTCCTTTAGGCTAACTAAGCTATGCTTACTATAGATGCACGATGGATTGAAACATCTGGAATTGGTACATATTTAAAAAAAATAATTCCCGGAATTATTGGTCATTTCAGTCATGTCCTCCCTATCATGCTTTTGGGAAATAGGGAAAAATTAAGAAGACATCTTGGATCCTGCTTTTCGATTTGCAATCACATCGAGTTGAATAGTGATATGTATACAATTCAGGAGCAGATTGATTTATTTTTTCACATCCCGAAACAAACTAAATTATATTTTTCCACCCATTACAATGTCCCAATATTTTATTCTGGGAAAATGTTGGTGACGGTGTATGATATGATGCATCTCGCCATGCCTCAGTTTGTTCATGGCTATCATAAGCATCTTTATGCTAGATTGATGTTTTCTGCGGTTCGGCGTAAAGCTGAATCGATCCTTACCATCTCTGAATTCACAAAGAATGAAATGCAGCGACTGCTTGGCGAGTTTGAGCAGACCATTACGCCAATACATTTGGGCGTAGGTGAAGAGTGGTTCTCGATTCCGCAAATGCCTTCACCACATCCGCGTGCTTATATTTTATATGTGGGCAATATTAAGCCGCATAAGAATCTAAAGGTGCTGGTAGACTCTTTTATATCAGTTTCTGACAGAATTAAGCATGATCTTGTGTTGGTAGGCAAGAAAGAAGGCTTTATCACTGGTGATCAAGAAGTGGCGGTCTTGGCGCAATCCTTGCCGGAACGCATTCATTTCACTGGTCGGGTGTCCGATGATCGGTTGCATCAGTATTTTCGTCATGCCGAAGCCTTGGTTTTTCCATCGCTCTATGAAGGCTTCGGATTGCCACCGCTTGAGGCGATGGCAGCCGGGTGTCCGGTGGTTGTTTCAAATGCCGGATCTTTGCCGGAAGTCTGTGGCGATGCTGCCTTGTACTTCAACCCTTACGACGAGAAAGATCTCACAGAGAAGTTGCTGAGAGTGATTAACGATGGTGAGTTGCAGGGTTCATTGCGGCATCGCGGCCATGAGCGCGCAAAGTCCTTCACTTGGGCGCGTTGTGTTGATCAGACCTGCGATGTTATTGAAAGATTGTTAGAGGCACCAGCAAGGAATTCTCTATGAAGATGGCGATTGTCCATGACTATTTGTGCGGGATGGGGGGAGCGGAGCGGGTATTCCAGTATATCTGCGAGGAATTCAAAGAGGCAGATATCTATACGCTCGCTTATAACCCGGCTCGCACCTTGCCTTACTTTAAGGGAAGGAAAATTCACACGACATGGTTGAACCCTTTCGTGCAATCAATGGACGCTTTTCGGTGGTCTTTCCCGGTCGCCACGCATCTCATGGAAATGATTGATTTGAGCGGTTATGATCTGGTGCTGTCATCGTCAGCGACTGTGGCTAAATACATCCGTGTGCCGAATGGTCGGCATATTTGTTATTGTTATATTCCTACGCGAGCGCTGTGGCAAACAGGAGATTATTTTGGCGGGAGCTGGAAGTCAAAATTAATCAGGCCCTTTCTCTCTTACCTCAAGCGCCACGATCTTCAAGCCGCACGGAGGGTCGATCGGTTCATCGCGATATCGAAGACGACGCAGGATCACATTGCCAGTACCTATGGACGCGATTCGCAGATTATTTTCTCGCCGATCGATCTGGATCGATTCGTACCTTCAGAGAATCGCGGAGAAAATTATCTGGTCGTCTCCAGGTTGGAACAGTGGAAGCGGGTTGATTATGCAATTGAGGCATTCAATCGGCTTGGATTGCCATTGAAGGTTATTGGAACCGGCAAGGAAGAGGCCAAGCTTCGTGCAATGGCTGGGCCGAACATCACCTTTCTGGGTGGTGTTGATGATGAGATTCTGGCCAAGGAATATGCCGTCGCCAAGGCTGTCATTTTTACGCCTTTTCTTGAATATGGCTTGATTCCATTAGAGGCTAATGCAAGCGGTACACCCGTGATCTGTTATGGAATAGGGGGAATCACGGAAACCATGATTCCGTGGTCAGCAGATTCCGCCGAGAACGATTCGGCGACGGCAGTTTTCTTTTATGAGCAGACCGCTGAGTCCTTGATGGCGGCGGTCAGTCAATTTGAGAGCGCCGAATTCGACCCCGCCCGCCTGGTCAGACATGCATCCCGTTGGGGGGTGCCAGAATTCAAACGGCAACTTCGTCAAGCCGTGGAGACCATTGGGGGTACAGCATGAGGAAGCTCTTGTTGATAGGGGGAACGGGGTTTGTTGGCTCTCATATGGCGCAGTATTGCTCGGGCCGCTTCGATGTGGTCACGACTGGGCGGGAAGTGGATGTCCGTGATGCCGGACAGCTCCAGGCGGTGATTGCCCGTGCAAGGCCCGACGATGTGGTGCATCTCGCAGCGGTTACGACACTCAAGGAATCCTTTGAGAATCCGCGTGCAACCTATGATATCAATTTTGGCGGAACGCTGAATTTATTGATGGCTTTACGGAACTCAGGGTTCGCCGGGCGTTTTCTGTTTGTAAGCTCCAGTGAGGTTTATGGTCATCTGGGCGAATTCGATTTGCCAGTGAATGAGACGAGACTTGCAAGACCACTCAGCCCCTATGCCGTTTCGAAAATTGCTTCGGAGTCGCTCTGCTATCAATGGAGCCAGAGTGAAAAGTTCAAGATTGTCGTTGCCCGCCCGTTCAATCACATTGGTCCGGGTCAAAGCGAACGATTTGCGATTGCTGATTTCGGTCGTCAAATTACAATGATCAAGTTGGGTCTGGCCTTACCAGTCATTCGGGTTGGGGATATTGAAACAACTAGAGATTTTACAGATGTGCGCGACATTGTTTCATCCTATGAAAGGCTGTTGAATCTCGGACAAAACGGTGAGACTTATAACGTTTGCTCAGGTAGCGAACGAAGCATTCGCTCCTTGATCGAGCGCATGTGTCAATTGGCGGGTGTGTCCGTGGAGATTCAAACCGATTCTGAGCGATTCCGTCTCAGTGAGCAGCGTCGTGTGCGCGGGGATAACGGAAAAATCATGAAGGCTACAGGCTGGTCAGCTGCTTATTCAATGGATCAAACGCTGACGGCTATTTTGGATGACTGGGTTGCCCGGCTAGGCACGCATGCAAGCTAAAAGAGCCTTGATCTGTGGTATCAGCGGCCAGGATGGCGCGTATTTGGCCAAATTTCTGGTTGAGAAGGGGTATGTGGTCATAGGTACTTCGCGTGATGCTGCGGCGTCCTCTTTCGCCAATCTACAGAAACTCGGTATCCGTCACGCAGTCGAAACAGTCTCGATGTCTACTTCTGACTCGGGGAGCGTGCTATCAACGATTCGAAACGCTGCCCCCGATGAGATTTATTACCTTGCAGGTCAAAGCTCAGTTGGGTTGTCGTTTGAGCAGCCGGTCGAAACCATGGAAAGTATCGCCATGGTGTTGGTTCGTCTGCTCGAAGCGATTCGCTTTTTAGATTGTCCTATCCGTTTTTACAACGCCGGGACCAGTGAGTGTTTTGGTGACACGGGTAACCAACGAGCGAATGAGACGACGCCTTTTCGTCCCAGAAGCCCCTATGCCGTCGCCAAGGCATCAGCGCATCAGTTGATTGGGACTTACCGAGAAGCCTATGGTTTGTATGCATGCACCGGCATATTGTTTAACCACGAATCTCCGTTGCGACTTGAACGTTTTGTGACTCAGAAGATCGTGCGCGGCGCGGCGCAGATAGCGCGCGGTGGCAGCGAGAAATTACAGTTGGGCAATTTGGATATTTACCGCGATTGGGGGTGGGCGCCCGAGTATGTTGAGGCCATGTGGTTAATGCTTCAACAAGATCGGGCGGATGATTTTGTTATCGCGACCGGAGAAACGGTTTCACTCAGGCATTTTCTGGACCGAGCATTTCGATACTTTGATTTGGATTGGAACGAGCATGTGATCAGCACGCCTGGCCTGCAACGGCCCTCGGACATCCGGATAGGCAGTGCTGATCCGAGTAAAGCAAAGGCTGTTCTGGGCTGGTCTGCCAAGACTCATGTTGATGGAGTCGTTGATAAAATGTGCGAGGCTGTGAGTTCGTGATTGCCGGTCAAGTCCCCAATTTGCTGTAATTAATCATAAGTAAACCCCCGTCTCTGCCGGGGGATTCACAAAGTTTGACATTTACGGGAATCTTCCACGGTTTGTTGGTCTTTTGGTCGTGCGTATCTCAGCGCTTGAAGAAATAGGGCTGGGATAAACTCAAGCCATTGGAATTTCCTCGGACTGTTTTTCAACGATTGCGAAAAGGCCCCTTTGAGGGGCCAGCAATCGAAATCCCCTGGACATGCAGGGGGATTGTTACTTAACTCCATTCACAAGAATTACGATTGAAATGAACCAAAACATAGAACCTAAAGAGGCATTTCCCTACAAACCGCCTACCGAGGAAATCAAGCAGAAGTACAAACATATCTTCCAGCTGACGGAACCTTTGCCGCCACGTTTCTTCAAAACGTTATTCGACAAGATTGTGGCCCTGATCATGCTGGCAATTGCCACACCAATCATGCTTCTTCTGAAGATTGCCTATGTGATCGAAGGTCTTCTGATACCGGAAAACAGCGGCCCGATGTTTTTCTATTATAATGCGGTGAGTGCGGGGAAAATTATCCCAAAGTACAAGATCCGCCTGATCAAGGAAAAGTATATCGACCCCGAAGGTGCCAAGCGGCACGACTGGATTGCCTTTTCCGCCGAATGGACGCCTGACAGCCGCACCCATGTCGGCGAGTTCGTCAAAAAGTTCTACCTGGACGAGTTGCCTCAGTTCTGGAGCGTGCTGAAAGGCGACATGAGTATCGTTGGTCCTCGCCCCATTTCCGTTTTGCACTACGAGCGGGATCAGGCGCAAGGCAATGTCACGCGTTCCTTACTTCGGGGGGGGCTGCTCGGGCTTGGGCACATCAACAAAGGGACGTCCGAGATGGGCAACCCCGTCTACGAATACGAGTATATCGATCAGTACCTGAATCGCTCATCATTCGGCTTGCTGATGCTCGATTTGAGGATTATCTGGAAGGGGGTTCTGGTGATCATCAAGGGTGGCGGACATTAACGGGTGGCGGTTGGCTTTCTGGCTTGCAGTGGCTGGGGTGGGCCTTGGCTCTCTGACGCCCGTCCCCTATTTGCCAACCCAGGCCCTCGATGTTTGGGATAAGGCACAACACGTATTGGCATTTGTGCTGCTGAGCGGTTTGGGTCTGTTGGCGTTTTCTCAGCGTGCGCTGCGCGTTATGGCTGGTTTACTGGTTTATGGCGGCCTGATTGAACTCGCACAAGCCGCCACCGGCTGGCGGTATGGGGACTGGCAGGATTGGTTTGCCGATGCCATTGGCGTGGGGGCGGTCTGTCTGGGTTGGGTTTTGTGGAAATCGGCTCTGTCCCACGGCCAGATTTTTACGCCGTAACGTTTTCACAATTTAGTAAACCATATTATTCTATAGGTTGTTGATAATCTGGTCGATGAAAATCATCGACTGACTGGCGTAGGAGTAAAATTTTTCCTGATCCAACTCACGGTGTACTCCTTCGTTCAACGCCATCGATTCTGCCTGTTTTGTAAATGGGTCATCCTGAAGAAGTATAGCATATTGAAATGATACATAAATTCGTATTGGTGTAGGCCTGCTGCAAAGCGACTATGGTTGACGAATTGATTTGTCTTGACAGCTGTGTTCCACAGTCCAGGCCAGACGTTCGCGAAACAAAGACGCAATCCGTTCGATCTCATACTGTTTGCGTACAGCGGGCGCGCCCCACGGCTCGTTTGCCAGACGTGACTGCCGCGCCATTTCGAGCCCTGCCAACAATGCCGCATCAATCGCTTCCGGTCTGTCCGGAGCCGCCGTGATCCCACCCAGCTGTGCAATCAGTTTTTGGGAGGCGCCGGGAGGAACGATGCCAAGAATCGGTCTGCGGGAACCGATATAATCCACCAACTTGCTCGGCAGAAATACGCTGAGTTCAGTCGGGGCATCAATGACCAACAGGAGATCCGCCTCCATCATCAATTTTAGGGATGATGCATAGGGCACGGTACGTTGAATGGTGAACAAGTGTTTGGGTAAACGTCGCAGCAAAGGGTGCCAATACATCCAACTCGACATGGTGCCAATCAGTTCCACGCGAACCTTCTCCAATGCGCGTGGATGGCTGGCGAGCAGCCGAACCAAGGATGCAATCAACGGAAATGGGGTGCGCGGTCCATAAAAGTTGCCCAGATAACGCAGCACGATCGCATCATCATCGTTGGTCGATGGCGCGGAACAGTTGGTGGGGAATGCCGTTGCATCGAAACTGTGCGCCAAGACAAACGACTTGGAGGTCCATTCTGGAGCATACTTGCGCATGACAAGCTGTCTGGTTTCTTCCGAGGTGAACACAAGACAGTCCGCCGCCTTGATCACCTGCTGTTCGAGGGAGCGATTCTTCCATTGCGATAGCGGTTGTCCTCTGCGAAAGGGATTGTCTGACCATGGATCGCTGAAATGGGCCAGCCAGGGCAAACCGTAGCGCCGCTTCAGGGTTAAACCGAGCAGATGATCGGACATGGGTTCCCCGAACGTCGCCATCACCTGTATGGCATCGGGATGATCATCCAACCACTGCCCAACCTTTGCCGCAGCGTTGTGAGACCATGCTACGAACTCATCCGGACTCCGTCCGTACCAGGGAAGCAACCGTAAGGCCAGACGATGAGACAGGCCACGCAAAAGGGGGGTATGCGCTATTTTGATCTGTTCCAGGCAAGATGTTCCCAATGAGTTCTCTGGTCCCTGCATCTCGTTCCCGTTCTGAAATTCTGCACTGACCGTGACAAGTTCCATCTGACAGTTGCGCAGCAGCCGACCGATTTGGATTGCCTGTGGATAAAGGATGGGAGGTAACATGCACGATATGGCCAGTAAACGCATCGGATTCTCTCCTTGAGTACCTTTCGGTTTGGACTTGTCGGGAATCACGGGGCCTGTGAAGAGGGACCGACCGGTATTTCCGAACTTCTTCTGACCGTGCCGCGGCAATCTGCACGCTCATGACGATTGCATCCAGACTAACGTTGATTGCGGCACGTTGATGGTGGCAAATCCTCAGGTCGCCTGAGGAAGAAAACCGGTCACTATTCAGGACCTCTACATTTGGCGGGGTCCAGGGGCCAATGGCCCCTGGTGGAATCCAAGGGCAAAGCCCTTGGGACTTTTCCGTTTATCTTTTTGCGCGCCTTCACGATAAGTGTTTTTTGCGAAAAAACTCTTATCGTGAAGAGCGTTCTAAAAAGAAAAGTCAAAAATCAAACCTAGGAGACTCCGCCTTCTCATTTAAGTTTGGGATCTTCGGTCCTCCGTTCCCTGCAAGAGTGAGGTCCTGAATCATTACGAAAACCGAAACCAACCGCGAGGCGTTGCGCGAAGCGACAACGCCGCTGGAGCGGATTCCCATGGAAGACAAGTTCCGGCAGTGCAAGAACCGGCATGCTCTGGCAGAGATTCGAGCCAGGCTGGACGACACCTCCGCGTCCTGGATTCTGGCCATTTTCCTGGTGAAAAACCTGACCCTGCCGGTCAGGTTTTTTTTTGCCCGGAATGGGCCATTGGCTTTTTCTAACCGCGAGCAACGGTTTCACTTCGGAGGTTGCACTGGATAGTAGCAAGACTGACGGGGCTTTTTGAGGAGGCCCCAATGACAGCCTGGTCGTGAATAATGCATGCAACCTGGACTGGGAGTTGGAAGGAGGCTCTTAGTCATGGGGTGGCATGGCGCACGCATCCGCATACCGGGAAGGCGTGCGTATAGAATTGTCAACAGAAAAGGTCAACAATTTTTCCAGAATTTTCGTCGAGGCTTTTCCATTACCGTAAGTGTCATGCCCCTGGCCGGAAACCGACCAGTTGCCTGTCAAGGCTTCAGTGGCGATCTTCACGATATTTTCAGTATGCGTCCCGGCCAAACGAAGCAGACCGGTTGCCAATCCTTCGTGACGTTCGGTGATATCGCGCAACACCACGACCCTTTTGCCGAGAGAGGAGGCCTCTTCCTGAATGCCGCCTGAATCCGTCAAGATGAGTACGGAACGTACCATCAGTACGACGAACGACTGGTAGTCCAAAGGAGGAATCAGAAAAACATTCTGTAGATTCTGGCCAAGTTCGGCAAATACCGTGTCACGGACTCTTGGATTGGGATGGACCGGATAAATGAAGACATGATTCGGAAACTGTTCTGCCAGTGTGGCAATGGCCTTACAGATCGTTACCAGGCATTGTCCGTGATTCTCCCGGCGATGTCCGGTGATGAGAACCAAAGGACGCGGATCATTGGGCACCCCAAGACTGGTGAGCACCTCTTCGGCCTGCCGTTGAGCCGTCGGATCCGAGGCCAGTTTGGCAATCAACAGATGAAGCGCATCAATACCGGTATTGCCGGTGACCAGGATTTGTTCTTCGGGAATGCCCTCTTTCAGAAGATTGTCTTGCGCCCCGTCCGTAGGTGGAAAATGCAGGGTCGCCAGTCTGCCGATGAGACGCCGGTTCATCTCTTCCGGCCAAGGCGCATAGATATGTCCGGTGCGCAATCCGGCCTCCACATGGGCGACGGGAATCCGCTGATAGAAGGCTGCCAAGGCGCCGATAAACGTGGTGGTCGTATCTCCCTGCACGATGACCCAGTCTGGTTTGTCTTGCTGCAGATAGGAATGGAGCCTGGAAAGCAGCAGGGTTGTCAAGTCCGAGAGTGATTGGTCTGGCTGCATCACCTCCAGATCGATATCTGGTCGGATATTGAACAATTTCAGGACATGACTCGTCATATCCCGATGTTGTCCGGTATGGCAAATCCGGATATCTACTGTGGGCAATTGTTGTGCGGCAAGAATCAGGGGGGCCAGCTTGATGGCCTCCGGACGTGTTCCGAAGAGCACAAGCCATCGATGTCTTTTCATGATCCTGTATGAAGATACGTGGTAGGCAAAAGGGATACTCCTTGGACGTATTGATCCGAGACTCTTTTTTTCAGGCGTTGATGATCGCGCGCACGGAGGATAATCATGGCAGGATCATCATGGTCAGCCGATCCGGAAGTGGTATCTATCCTTGATTTTGCCTAATTCTGGTGGTTCTTGCAAGTTTTCGATCGCCCCATCGATAGGCCTTGTTGTCGATCACCGCGGCGAGTAGAGGAAACACTTTATCCGCGACCTCCAGATGGCGATCAATCATAGCGGCGCCATGTGTCATAGCCCCATACACACACTGCGGTCACCAGATAATCCGGTTGATGCATTTCCTGAGCAAACAGCGTAGCAGTGGTCGTCTTGACGCCATGCCCCTTGGAACGAATCGGGACGAACGGAGTTCAAGGCGGGATGGTCGGAAACGGATGACTTTATCGTGGAACTTGTCTGGGTTCAGCGGAAAAAGGACTCCCCCCTGCTTCACTCCTGGCTTTTTCCCTGGTTTTCTGAGTCAGGAAAGGGGCCTTGTAAAGTGGTGTTGCTGCTCTTTCGTCGCTTTGCTCTGGCCTCTCGAGCGGCTTCGAGCTTGCCGTCACGAGCATCCCAGATCTCCTGCTGCCGTCCTTCCAGCCGGTCTCTGGCGCAATGAAACCAATGGCGATGTGCAACCGGACATTATTGTCGTGATCGACGTCATTCCCCGCAATCGGATAACCCACGAAGTTTCAATCCGCGCCCCCGCGTGGGGGGCGACATGGTGGCCGATCAAGATGGGTTGCCCACCGGCGTTTCAATCCGCGCCCCCGCGTGGGGGGCGACTTGGGTGCGCACGCACTTGACCGCCTGAAGAATGTTTCAATCCGCGCCCCCGCGTGGGGGGCGACGGTTCACGGCGCGTTGACCGAGATCGATACCCGTTTCAATCCGCGCCCCTGCGTGGGGGGCGACGAAAAGATGGGGCGACCCCCGGACTGACCGTCCGTTTCAATCCGCGCCCCCGCGTGGGGGGCGACCAGGCACGCAAAGCGCACAAATGCAGCGAGTGTCGTTTCAATCCGCGCCCCCGCGTGGGGGGCGACGTCATGCGGGCCATCCGCCGCGTCAAGGATGCGTGGTTTCAATCCGCGCCCCCGCGTGGGGGGCGACGATCGCGCAATATTTAGTATGCTTGACGCATACGTTTCAATCCGCGCCCCCGCGTGGGGGGCGACCTTGCGATTCGCCGACATGAGATATGAGGATTTGTTTCAATCCGCGCCCCCGCGTGGGGGGCGACTATTCCCGCCGTCGCCCGTATCTGCTCCTGTCGTTTCAATCCGCGCCCCCGCGTGGGGGGCGACTGTGGCCATGGCAACGCCTGATCAGTTGTTGGCTATGTTTCAATCCGCGCCCCCGCGTGGGGGGCGACGCTGCAAAAGGCGTCAAGGACGACAAAGAGGTTTCAATCCGCGCCCCCGCGTGGGGGGCGACAAAATCCGAAAGGGTTATCCTCTACATCCCGAAGTTTCAATCCGCGCCCCCGCGTGGGGGGCGACGATGCCGAGCTAACCAATACCAATAAAGTTTCAATCCGCGCCCCCGCGTGGGGGGCGACAAGTCTGTCCATCCCGACATCCATGCTGCGCTGGTTTCAATCCGCGCCCCCGCGTGGGGGGCGACAACTTGCCGGCGCGTCATTTCTCGGTGCGGAAATGTTTCAATCCGCGCCCCCGCGTGGGGGGCGACGTATGCCCGCCGTCGCCCGTATCTGCTCCTGTCGTTTCAATCCGCGCCCCCGCGTGGGGGGCGACCTACAACGTCGGCGCTGGCCGCCCGAACCAGGACGGTTTCAATCCGCGCCCCCGCGTGGGGGGCGACTGCCGCAGATGTGGCGCGATGGGTCCAGATGATCGGTTTCAATCCGCGCCCCCACGTGGGGGGCGACGGTCTGCGATGCTTGCCATCAATCAAGATTGATGTTTCAATCCGCGCCCCCGCGTGGGGGGCGACTCCCCCAGTTCGTCCAGCCCTTCCTGTTCGATCTTGTTTCAATCCGCGCCCCCGCGTGGGGGGCGACTTAACTCCGCCGCATGCTGCATGAGTAGCACAAAGTTTCAATCCGCGCCCCCGCGTGGGGGGCGACAGCCATCTTACTGCGAGTACGACGGGTTTACCTGGTTTCAATCCGCGCCCCCGCGTGGGGGGCGACATTTATCGGGCGGATGACGGCGGCGGCCACATCGTTTCAATCCGCGCCCCCGCGTGGGGGGCGACGATGTGCGAGTGTGATCGTGACGCGGAAGCGCCGGTTTCAATCCGCGCCCCCGCGTGGGGGGCGACCGCAAGATCGATCTTTTTGCCCTGGGCGCGGACGGTTTCAATCCGCGCCCCCGCGTGGGGGGCGACATCCTCCCGCGAATTATTGCGCGGGATGTCTTCGTTTCAATCCGCGCCCCCGCGTGGGGGGCGACAAGTCGGAGACTGCATCGAGCAGCACATGCAAAGTTTCAATCCGCGCCCCCGCGTGGGGGGCGACGTGCGGAAATGAAAAATGCCATTTTAGACGCACAGTTTCAATCCGCGCCCCCGCGTGGGGGGCGACCCTGGCCACCCGGATAGCTCCACCTCATCGACTACGTTTCAATCCGCGCCCCCGCGTGGGGGGCGACGTGTTTCCGGCGCAAAACTCCCAGCCGCGAACCTGTTTCAATCCGCGCCCCCGCGTGGGGGGCGACCATTTCGGCCCAGCAAGAAAGCCGCGCCAGATCGTTTCAATCCGCGCCCCCGCGTGGGGGGCGACGAGTCGAGCAGCAGACGCGCGCGCGGTGGAAAGAAAGTTTCAATCCGCGCCCCCGCGTGGGGGGCGACCCATCACGTTGATTATTCCGGGTTCAAGAGGCAGTTTCAATCCGCGCCCCCGCGTGGGGGGCGACGACAACGCACGCATGGAAGAATTCTTCTGGGCAGTTTCAATCCGCGCCCCCGCGTGGGGGGCGACTGCTGACCTTCGCCACGCCGACCTGCGCGACGCGTTTCAATCCGCGCCCCCGCGTGGGGGGCGACAATGGCCGCATCTCCAGACATGATCGACGCCTTGTTTCAATCCGCGCCCCCGCGTGGGGGGCGACATCAGCGCGGCGGACGGTGGACATGTGGACGACGTTTCAATCCGCGCCCCCGCGTGGGGGGCGACGCGACAATGACCGGGGGTTTTGGTGGTCGCCGTCGTTTCAATCCGCGCCCCCGCGTGGGGGGCGACTCACCGCCCAGCACAACCAGCCCGCGCTCCACCAGTTTCAATCCGCGCCCCCGCGTGGGGGGCGACAATGAGATAGCCAACACGTTGTCTTACGATGAGTTTCAATCCGCGCCCCCGCGTGGGGGGCGACAACGGACGCTTGAAGCCATCGAGGCGGTACTTGAGTTTCAATCCGCGCCCCCGCGTGGGGGGCGACCGTGCGGGTGGAGCGCATCCAGGAGATCACTGAAGTTTCAATCCGCGCCCCCGCGTGGGGGGCGACCAATATTTCGTATATAAGTCACCGTCTATTCCTGTTTCAATCCGCGCCCCCGCGTGGGGGGCGACCTGGCCACCCGGATAGCTCCACCTCATCGACTACAGTTTCAATCCGCGCCCCCGCGTGGGGGGCGACACAAGTGCTTGTCTGGGACCAAGTGGTGTGGACCGGTTTCAATCCGCGCCCCCGCGTGGGGGGCGACCGCGCCGTTAAGACTTGTCATGCGCAGGTTCGCGTTTCAATCCGCGCCCCCGCGTGGGGGGCGACATGGCAAGCGTTTGATCGTGCGGACGTACAAACGTTTCAATCCGCGCCCCCGCGTGGGGGGCGACCTGTGCGCACAGGTGGCCACCTCTATGAGACCAGTGTTTCAATCCGCGCCCCCGCGTGGGGGGCGACTCTGTTGGAGGGCACATGCAATTGCCGCGCTTCGTTTCAATCCGCGCCCCCGCGTGGGGGGCGACGTCGAGCAGCAGACGCGCGCGCGGTGGAAAGAAAGTTTCAATCCGCGCCCCCGCGTGGGGGGCGACACGTGGTGACCATGTTCCACGCTTGCATATGCAAGTTTCAATCCGCGCCCCCGCGTGGGGGGCGACACGTGGTGACCATGTTCCACGCTTGCATATGCAAGTTTCAATCCGCGCCCCCGCGTGGGGGGCGACCACAAATCCCGAAGACAGGAAAAGCTGTTACTTGGTTTCAATCCGCGCCCCCGCGTGGGGGGCGACTGTCTCCGTCAAACTCGATGCGTGCCGTGAAGTCGTTTCAATCCGCGCCCCCGCGTGGGGGGCGACAGGTTACTGGTCGCGGTTTGGTGGTAAGTATTTGTTTCAATCCGCGCCCCCGCGTGGGGGGCAACGAGGGTTGAATATGAGCGCCACAAAGATTGCCAGTTTCAATCCGCGCCCCCGCGTGGGGGGCGACGACGCCCGATACTTTTGCGACACCGGGGGTCTATGTTTCAATCCGCGCCCCCGCGTGGGGGGCGACAAGGTGTTTCGTGGATTTAGCCGGTTGCGTGCCGTTTCAATCCGCGCCCCCGCGTGGGGGGCGACCATTTATTCATCTCCTTCCACTTTCTGTAATGTAGTTTCAATCCGCGCCCCCGCGTGGGGGGCGACCGATTGCAAGTCAAAAAACGCAATCAAACGCAAAGTTTCAATCCGCGCCCCCGCGTGGGGGGCGACTCGTCAACCGGTTTGACTGTTTTCAGACCTTCCAGTTTCAATCCGCGCCCCCGCGTGGGGGGCGACAGCATGGTCACTGATTGGGAGGGTTGAGACAATGTTTCAATCCGCGCCCCCGCGTGGGGGGCGACGCGTCAACGGTGCCGGTACAACGCCAGCCGTCTGTTTCAATCCGCGCCCCCACGTGGGGGGCGACCCAACGTTTTGGCGAACATGCTGCCAGGCAGGAAGTTTCAATCCGCGCCCCCGCGTGGGGGGCGACCTTGTCAAAAGCTGCTCGGTGATACGTCTTGCTCGGTTTCAATCCGCGCCCCCGCGTGGGGGGCGACAATGATATTTTGACCATGACCGCCTATAACGCTGGTTTCAATCCGCGCCCCCGCGTGGGGGGCGACCCTGCCGTCGCTCCAGAGAGGCGACGGCAGACGTTTCAATCCGCGCCCCCGCGTGGGGGGCGACCGTGGCCTTGCTCATCGCCAAGTATTGGAGCAAGGTTTCAATCCGCGCCCCCGCGTGGGGGGCGACTCAAAGCGGATGCACCAGGCGCGTTGCGCGCGCTGTTTCAATCCGCGCCCCCGCGTGGGGGGCGACTCGTTGCAGATGGTTTGACAAGGAAAGAATTACAGTTTCAATCCGCGCCCCCGCGTGGGGGGCGACCTTGTTGGACTCGCTTGCGTGGCGCGCGTCCGGTTGTTTCAATCCGCGCCCCCGCGTGGGGGGCGACGACGGATGCAGCACGGCGGGAGGACGATATGCGATGTTTCAATCCGCGCCCCCGCGTGGGGGGCGACGGCGTCTCCAAGTGTGATAGTCGGTGATCGACTCGTTTCAATCCGCGCCCCCGCGTGGGGGGCGACCATTTATTCATCTCCTTCCATTTACGATAATGTAGTTTCAATCCGCGCCCCCGCGTGGGGGGCGACTGACCGCGCCAAGAACAGGAGTGTGTCTGCTCTCGTTTCAATCCGCGCCCCCGCGTGGGGGGCGACGACACGTTATGACGATTGCAAGCGAAAAACGCAAAGGTTTCAATCCGCGCCCCCGCGTGGGGGGCGACACGGTCTTTAAGCATGGCGAAATCATGATCCCAGTTTCAATCCGCGCCCCCGCGTGGGGGGCGACTCGACGCCTGCCAGCTGGCACCTTGGCATTATCAGCGTTTCAATCCGCGCCCCCGCGTGGGGGGCGACACTTTCGCTTTGATCTCTTCAGCATCCCACATCAAAGTTTCAATCCGCGCCCCCGCGTGGGGGGCGACTCTGCCGTCGCCTCTCTGGAGCGACGGCAGGGCGTTTCAATCCGCGCCCCCGCGTGGGGGGCGACCCACATTTTGTGGCGTTGACATGGCAACGGTCAGCGTTTCAATCCGCGCCCCCGCGTGGGGGGCGACTTTGCGACCTTGGCGCGATACGCAAGTGCCAAGGTTTCAATCCGCGCCCCCGCGTGGGGGGCGACGGTCCGCGGCAGTACCGGTCTAATCGCCAGGGCTGGTTTCAATCCGCGCCCCCGCGTGGGGGGCGACAGCCCTTCCGCGCAGGAAAACCCCCTCTTGACTGTTTCAATCCGCGCCCCCGCGTGGGGGGCGACCGTCGGTGCCGATCAACACCATGGTGGCTTCCAAGTTTCAATCCGCGCCCCCGCGTGGGGGGCGACACATGACATCATGCACATCAAATCCGGGAGCAGGTTTCAATCCGCGCCCCCGCGTGGGGGCGACGCGTTGAGCATGGCGCGACGGTGTACAAACACGGCGTTTCAATCCGCGCCCCCGCGTGGGGGGCGACACTTTCGCTTTGATCTCTTCAGCATCCCACATCAAAGTTTCAATCCGCGCCCCCGCGTGGGGGGCGACTCTGCCGTCGCCTCTCTGGATCGACGGCAGGGCGTTTCAATCCGCGCCCCCGCGTGGGGGGCGACAAGGAGACGGTCTGGTATACGCTGTGACCAGGGTGTTTCAATCCGCGCCCCCGCGTGGGGGGCGACCCCTTCTCGATCAGCCATGCACGAGCGATCCGTTCGTTTCAATCCGCGCCCCCGCGTGGGGGGCGACTCTTCCCGCCTGTGACGCCCTGAAGCGCCTGTTGTTTCAATCCGCGCCCCCGCGTGGGGGGCGACCGGCTGGTCGCAAGACCCAGACGCGGAGACCGGTGTTTCAATCCGCGCCCCCGCGTGGGGGGCGACTCGGTGATGTGCGGTTGCCGGACGGCACGATGTGGTTTCAATCCGCGCCCCCGCGTGGGGGGCGACGAAAATCCCTGGGTGTGGGTGAGAGATTTCAAAAGTTTCAATCCGCGCCCCCGCGTGGGGGGCGACCCTTGTACACGGGCGTCGGCGTGTACCCGCCGCAGGTTTCAATCCGCGCCCCCGCGTGGGGGGCGACCATCTGGCGGATGATAGACGCTGCTACCTGGATATTGTTTCAATCCGCGCCCCCGCGTGGGGGGCGACGTTTAACGTCAGTTATCTATACAACATCGTGTCGTTTCAATCCGCGCCCCCGCGTGGGGGGCGACGCGGCGATTCGGGATTTCTCCCGGGTGACCGGTTTCAATCCGCGCCCCCGCGTGGGGGGCGACCGCGATTCCCATGGTGTGAGTATTACAAGTCACAGTTTCAATCCGCGCCCCCGCGTGGGGGGCGACCGGAGGCGGATTTGCAAGTCCGTTTTAAAGACGGTGTTTCAATCCGCGCCCCCGCGTGGGGGGCGACCTGTAACGCACAACATCCCTTCGTAGTCCTCGTAGTTTCAATCCGCGCCCCCGCGTGGGGGGCGACCACGGCGTCATATTTTTTCGCGATCCGGGCCAGGTTTCAATCCGCGCCCCCGCGTGGGGGGCGACCGGGCCAAGGTCGGCAAGTCCGTGGTTGGCATGTTTCAATCCGCGCCCCCGCGTGGGGGGCGACATCAACACGCCAAGCGGTGTGGGAGCGGGTGAAAGTTTCAATCCGCGCCCCCGCGTGGGGGGCGACTCCATGTCGGCGACAAGACCGATGGGAGTACCGAGGTTTCAATCCGCGCCCCCGCGTGGGGGGCGACCAGAGATACGGAGCATGCCTGAGACCTTCATAGTTTCAATCCGCGCCCCCGCGTGGGGGGCGACTTGGAATATGTCTGCGAGATTGATATGGGATACAGTTTCAATCCGCGCCCCCGCGTGGGGGGCGACCGCGCATTGGGCGCCTATTGTCGAGCAACTTCGTGAGTTTCAATCCGCGCCCCCGCGTGGGGGGCGACTTCCATCGGTTCGTCCCTTTCGGTTCAGTGGTTGTTTCAATCCGCGCCCCCGCGTGGGGGGCGACGATTGAGATGGTTCCGTTCCCGGCGGACACAAAGTTTCAATCCGCGCCCCCGCGTGGGGGGCGACGGCCGTTGGCGATGGTAACCGCGAATCCGGAGGTTTCAATCCGCGCCCCCGCGTGGGGGGCGACGTTTGACCATCTGGGACGCGATTGAACTTTATATGTTTCAATCCGCGCCCCCGCGTGGGGGGCGACTTTGAAACTCTGCGGGCTGAAGGTCGTCGGCACTGGTTTCAATCCGCGCCCCCGCGTGGGGGGCGACGTTGATGATGGTGTTCTACTCCGGTACGCGCAAGTTTCAATCCGCGCCCCCGCGTGGGGGGCGACGGTCGCAGGGTGTGGTTTTGGTTGTAAGTATTTGTTTCAATCCGCGCCCCCGCGTGGGGGGCGACCCCTGCCGTCGCCCCAGAGAGGCGACGGCAGACGTTTCAATCCGCGCCCCCGCGTGGGGGGCGACCGCCATCCCGAAGTCCACCACCGTTTTAATGATGTTTCAATCCGCGCCCCCGCGTGGGGGGCGACTACTGCTCCAAAGCGGCGTCGTAGTAGGTGTTGGTGTTTCAATCCGCGCCCCCGCGTGGGGGGCGACGTTACTAGTCACGGGTCGGGAGGGTTGAGACAATGTTTCAATCCGCGCCCCCGCGTGGGGGGCGACCTGATCGCGCGCAACGCCAAGGGCCCTTACAAGGTTTCAATCCGCGCCCCCGCGTGGGGGGCGACACCCATTCCGCCTTGAAACCCTGCCATCCACGCGTTTCAATCCGCGCCCCCGCGTGGGGGGCGACCACCGCGCTGCGGCCAGTCTTTGCCACCACGGGGTTTCAATCCGCGCCCCCGCGTGGGGGGCGACCCTAGTGTTGAGTACATTGCTGCGGGAGAGTCTGTTTCAATCCGCGCCCCCGCGTGGGGGGCGACTGGCGGATGATAGACGCGCCGACATGGATGGTAGTTTCAATCCGCGCCCCCGCGTGGGGGGCGACATATTCGCAGCATCATCCTTAAAACGGATTAGTGTTTCAATCCGCGCCCCCGCGTGGGGGGCGACCGGAAAATTCCGAGTCGTTCAAGGGTTCCCGCATGTTTCAATCCGCGCCCCCGCGTGGGGGGCGACCATGCGCGATGTGGTCAACGCGCTCCGTAAGCAGTTTCAATCCGCGCCCCCGCGTGGGGGGCGACCGCTGAAGCTCGCGCCCAGAGGGTTGTACAAGGTTTCAATCCGCACCCCCGCGTGGGGGGCGACGCTCCGTTTGACGTCTGATAACAAGCAAGATGTTTCAATCCGCGCCCCCGCGTGGGGGGCGACCGTCATAGTCCGCAAAAGCGGCATTGTCACAATGTTTCAATCCGCGCCCCCGCGTGGGGGGCGACCCATCGTGATTTCCACCGGGGCGTCCATCCCCCCGTTTCAATCCGCGCCCCCGCGTGGGGGGCGACAACTGGTGGTTCGGGTCGAGCAAGACCAGCGCGGTTTCAATCCGCGCCCCCGCGTGGGGGGCGACGATAGGCCATGACCACAAACAGCTTGACCGTTTATGTTTCAATCCGCGCCCCCGCGTGGGGGGCGACCATGCGGCGCGCGGTGGGATGAGATGGACCTAGTTTCAATCCGCGCCCCCGCGTGGGGGGCGACCTTTCAAAGCTACCTTGCAGGTTCTCACCGCGGAGTTTCAATCCGCGCCCCCGCGTGGGGGGCGACAAGCTCAACAATGCCGCGCTCCACGGGGCGTTTCTGTTTCAATCCGCGCCCCCGCGTGGGGGGCGACCGTGCCGCCCTGAATGCCAATCTCGTCGAGTATCAGTTTCAATCCGCGCCCCCGCGTGGGGGGCGACTACGTCTCCAGGGTGCGATCGTAAAACCGTTCCGGTTTCAATCCGCGCCCCCGCGTGGGGGGCGACATGGCGGAAGTTACTTTCGCACCTCGGCAAGACGTTTCAATCCGCGCCCCCGCGTGGGGGGCGACCACCGCGCTGCGGCCCGTCTTTGCCACCACGGGGTTTCAATCCGCGCCCCCGCGTGGGGGGCGACGTCCTATCAAGATCGTGGGGGCGGCAGAAAGGGGTTTCAATCCGCGCCCCCGCGTGGGGGGCGACTATCGGCGCGCTATTAATAGGTGTTGGTATAGGGTTTCAATCCGCGCCCCCGCGTGGGGGGCGACCGTGGTGACTTGACAAGCTGCAAAAGGAGCACAGTTTCAATCCGCGCCCCCGCGTGGGGGGCGACGTGGCCGCCGGTGTGCTGGTAATGGATGATGCCGGGTTTCAATCCGCGCCCCCGCGTGGGGGGCGACCCGCAGGCAAGGTGTGCAAGTTGGTCTGTGCCTTGTTTCAATCCGCGCCCCCGCGTGGGGGGCGACGTCCCTTCTTATGCGCTTACAAAAGATCTGGCCGTTTCAATCCGCGCCCCCGCGTGGGGGGCGACCCAGGCTCCTTGATTGTTGACCGGGCGGTCAAGAGTTTCAATCCGCGCCCCCGCGTGGGGGGCGACGTTACTCCTCTGATCTGTCGGTTTGGTTAGCTAATGTTTCAATCCGCGCCCCCGCGTGGGGGGCGACCACCCTGCAAGGGGTTCTCAGGATTGCTCCCGGAGTTTCAATCCGCGCCCCCGCGTGGGGGGCGACGAGGCGCAGGATTTTCATTGAAGCGGCGTTAGGTTTCAATCCGCGCCCCCGCGTGGGGGGCGACTCGGATCATTGCCGGTCCCGGTTGGCGCGCAAGAGTTTCAATCCGCGCCCCCGCGTGGGGGGCGACCAATCAGCTGTTGCAAAAAATGCAACAACTGAAGTTTCAATCCGCGCCCCCGCGTGGGGGGCGACACCTTAACACCGGATCTCTTGACGATTGGCATAAGTTTCAATCCGCGCCCCCGCGTGGGGGGCTGCTGCAATACAACATTTTGATATTAAATATTTTTTATTGGTCGTTACGCGAACCTCCAGATGAATGGGTTTGAATGTTGAATGACGGAACCGGGGAATTCTACAATAATAATATGATATCAAACAGTTTTCATTTGTTTTTCTTGTTGAAACGCCACTCTGTGCGCTTGGGTTTCGCGTGGGGCGTTTGGTGGCACTGGCGTTGGCTGGAGCATCAGACGATTAATGGGCCATCGATATCATAGGACACCTTGATGCCGTAGTGTTCCACGCGGTGATGCCACTCGGCACCCAGATTATAAAACCGAATGCTGTCCTCGGTCGGATCCATGATCTCCAGCAACCTGTGTTTGAATTGGGTGAATTGGGCTGGATCGACTTTGCATTCAAATACCGAATTTTGGACCCGCTGTCCATAGTCAAGACACGCCTTGGCGACACGTCTCAAACGTCGGCGGCCTGCTGCATGCACCGTGGACACATCATAAGCGACGAGAACATACATGGTTTAATCCTCAACGCCACAAGAAGGCCGGATAGGCATCCAGATCGCCTCGCAAATGACGCGCCAGCAGTCTGGCCTGGAGGTGTGGCAATAGTCCGTAAGTGGTTTTTTCGTTCAGGAATGGGTGTGTCAACGTTTCCTTTTTGCGTTCTTGCCACGCCACCAAGACTTTTTTCCGGGACTCTTCACGGAGCAGAACCGCGCCGTTTTCGCGCTGCTCAAAATCCTCGGCATTCACCTGTTTGCGGTTGATCAGACTCAAGGCCAGACGATCGGCCAATACCGGACGGAACTCTTCCATCAAATCCAAGGCCAAGGAGGGACGTCCGGGGCGATCCCGATGAAAAAAACCGACCGCCGCATCCAGACCGGTGGCTTCGAGAGCGGAACGGCAATCATGGGCCAACAAGGCATAAAGAAACGATAACAGGGCATTGACCGGATCCAGGGGTGGACGGCGGTTGCGTCCGGAGAATTGAATGGCGGGATCCCCTCCAGACAGCATGTGTCCGAATGCATTGAAATAGCAGTGGGCTGCATGGCCCTCTTCGCCACGCAGGGTATCCGCACTCTTGGCCAGAGAGACACCGCGCAAGGCTCTGGCCAATTCGTCCACGGCCTTGGATAAACCATCCACATGATCGCCATCGGGTCGGTCCCGTCGTGTTCGTTGCAATACGCTGCGGCAGTTGGCGATTTTGGCGGCCACGCAGTGTTTTGCGATTTCCAACGAGGGAGCGTCCAGGTCTGCACGACGATACTGCTCCCGCCGCAACAAGACATTGCCCGGAGCAAACCCGGTTGCTGCCGCCAGAAAATGGCCATGCGGCGTGCAGAAAGACAACGTCACCCCACCTTCGGCACATGCGGCCATCAACTGGGCGGACGCTCCGATATCCCAGCCCAGACAGACGATGCCATCCAGATTGTGCAGAGGGATCCTCAAGCGGGTTTCGCCCTCCACCCGCACCTCCACGGTTTCCCCCTGCTTGCGCAACCAAGCCCCTTCCAGGGTCACGAACAGGGTATTGAGATGTTGTTGCATGGTTCAACGCTCCATCAGGAGTTGGTTCAGCGTATCCCGGAACCAGTTGCCGACCTGAGCAGGCGTCTCACGGCGACGTGGCAGGCAGATCTGCAGCAGTGAACAACCACGACACAGACTGGCGCGATAGAGCGCGGCAGGCGTTACGCCACGCTCCAGAAGCGCATGCAGGGCTTGCGCGGCCTGAATCGTGGTATCGCGCAACTCCAGGGTGAAGGGCACTTCGGTACGTCGGCGGGGTTCGCCATAAAACAGGGCGCCCTCGGTGATCGGAATGCCAAGCATCTCTTCCAGACAGATCGCCTGGGCGCACAACTGCACCAGATCGGCTGCATGGGATTTGGGGCGGCCGCGTTTGTATTCCACGGGCCGCACCGCATCCCATCTCTCCGCAGCATTTGGATGCCGTTTGCGCGAGGACAGAAACTCCACCAGATCACACTGCCCGATCACCCCCAGAGTCTCGGAGACCACGGACAGACCTCGGACCAGACGGATTCCCGGTCTGTTCTCTCCAGAGGTTTCGTGGACCTTTTCATGCAGCAGGTTGCCTTCGGCGGTCAGACGGTTGTTGATCCAGACCTGCTCCAGGTGGATCAAGGCGCATTGCCGCTCGCAATAGACAAAATGTTGCAATGCCGACAAAGGGGCATAACGGCGTTCTGGATTCATCGGTGCCGCCTCGCTGCTGAAAGACTACACCCGCCGGATCAGGGCAACCCCTTTAGCTACCTGTTCCATCGTTCCGCCGGGAGCCAAGACGCTTTCCAGCGGCTTGCCATCGAAGGTGATCTCATAATCCGTGAAGGCGCGCGCCGGTTTCCCGGGCTGGAGCAGCCTGACGCCGACCCGCTCGAACAGGGTATGGGCCGGAGCATCCCCCAGGGCGCTGTCATGGCGGAAGATCAACAGCGCGCGCGCCACCATCTCGCCTCGACTGGCGGAGCGGTCGTGTTCAAACATGTTCTCCAGGGATTGCCAGAGCAGTTCCAGATCCTCCTCCGAAAATCCGGTCTGTTGCGCCAGGGGCGCGCTGACGAAACCGTGGGTACGGTACAGTCCATAGGGGATGGTGAATTTCCGTCCCATGGTCCGGTTGTCCCCATCCTGTTTTTTGGCCTCTTCCTCGGTGGTGACTGCCATGCGGGTGATGCTGTGTTCGGCGGCGATGACCGGATCGCTGCTGCGGCCAAAGGTGAATTGGATCGGTCCACGCACTTGACCGCAGTTGGTTCCCGTGGTCATGACCGCTCCAAAGGCGCGCACATCGTAAAAATTGCGGCACATCCATCTGCGTGCCGCATCCACCTGCTCTCCGCTGCCCTTGCGTTTGCCATCCTTGCCATCCTGGGTGATCCCCAGCGCTGCATGGGCGCGGTCATGTTGTTGATTCAAAATTGCCTTCTCGCGAACATAGATGTCATATCCCGCGCCGGTCACTCCCACATCGTGCGTCTGCTGCTCCAGATGACGCAGTTGCACATAATTGCGGATCTTGCGTTTGAGACAGACATCGGTGACCAAGCCATGACTGGTCTCGGCATCGATGCGTGGCAGATTGCCGGCATCCGGGTCGCCATTCGGATTGCCGTCCTTGACATCAAACAGATAGACGAAATCATAACGATGGTTCATGGTAATCATTCCTTCTTTCAGGCTGGATTATGGATTGGAATCGATTTTGGTATCACCTTTGGCCGTGAAGAAATCCTGGCGCTGGTGGTAATAGCCGATGGCAAAGAGTCCTTGTTCTTCCAGGGAGAGCGTGGCGGGAATATCGGTCACGGCGCTCATGATCTCCTGAACGCTTTTTTCCCGGTTCACCTTGGCACCGACGGAAATTTTACTCAGATGGTGTTGATAGGTGCGCAACAGGCGCGGAAAGACCGAGCCGGGCGTCGCAGAGGCGGCGCCATAAAAACGGTCCCGGATGGTGGCGTTGATGCCGGGCAGGGCCTCTTCCTGGGTCTTTTCCAAGGCAGCGAACAGACGACCCAGGCGATAGGCCGGATCCGGGCGGGTGGTATCCAGAGTCACGGTGATCTCTCCTTTCCAACGGGGTGAGCGGTTGAGCCAGGCTTTGAGCAGACCGGCACGCAGATAATTGATTTGTCGATTGGGGTGTTGTCTGTCGTCCCGATCGGCGCGGATGCGGCGGATCACTGCCGCCGCCAAGGCATCGGGATAGGGGGTGCCATTCAGAATGGCGCGCATCAGCGCCCCTTCCAGCAGTGGGGCCACATCCTTGCCATCGCGGGTGCTCTCCTTGAGCAGCATCCAGACCGGCGGGAACTCCCTGCCCTTGGGCGGACGCACGATGTCGATGGCCGCGAAATGGTCGTGCAGGCGATCCACGAAATGGTCCAGCGTGGAGACGTGCCAGAAGCGCACCGAGATCCTTCCGGCATTCGGGGAGAGCCCCAGAATGTAAAACGGGGTTTCTGGATCCTCTTGCAGACAGTGACTCCCCTCCCGCACGGCCTGCATGAAGAGTCGTACATGTTCGAGTGTTGCCGGATCCTGACTCTCCTGAACGGAATCGGTGGATTCGTTCAGGCCTCCGGCAAACAACATGGCAATGCCCTCTTCCGCGTCGGTTCGTTTTTCGGTCCAGAAAATCACCGTGTCGTTGTCCAGCCGGATGCGGTGCCTGTCCCGTTTTGTCCCGTTCAAAAGGGTGTTGAGGGCGGTGCAGTAGCGGAAGGTGGCCATCTCCGAGACCGGAGCGTTGTAGCTCTGCTCTTTTCCATACGACTCAAAAGCAGCGCAATTGAAAGACACCATCAATGCGCCCGTGGATTGTGCATTCCGATTCTGGACCCCCTTGATTTTAGGTTCATGGATCCTGGCAATCGGATGGTCAAGGGTTCCGCTGATCAGGCACAGGCCCAGTTTTCCAGAGGTCGAGTTGGTTTGTTCTCCCAGATTCTGCCACCATTGACGGATGCGGGGATGCTCATGGACATACCCACCTTCCCCCTGGATTCGGAAAACTCCGAAACCGGCACTCTGTTCGACCAGCACGGGGTGATCGGGCGCCTGTTCCGGGGACCAGGTTTCCAGGAAGCGACACACGGCGGAAAAGGCCGGTTCGTTGATTTGGTTTTCCAACTCCAGGTGTTTCTGACGAAAGGCCTGAAAAGACAGGAGCGTTCGTTCCGGTTTGCTGTCCTTGGGATCGAATCCCAGCATGTATTTGGTGTTGTCCCACAAAAAACAGGGATTGATCCCTTGTCCAGTCGGTTTGGATTGTCCGGGCAGACGCAGGGATTTGGGTCTGCGGACGGTTTTTTTCTTGCCACCGGTGGCCGGGATGATCTGATCCACCTGTTCGTCCGCGAAGTGGAACAGCTCCCCCGAGGGGGTCAGGACCACGGAGAACGAGACATTCTGGGGGCTGTAGCCAGGTGCGGCGATGCCGTAGTCCGGATCGCAGGCCAGACGATCATAAAGGGCATAAAGGGATTGCAGGATCATGATCCGAACACCTCCTGTCTCTCTTTCCGACAGGCGGCCACATCCACCATGCCATCCAGCATGCGGGCGCGGAAGAACCGGGGCTGGCAACGCGCGTCGCAACGGTGCGGACGCGGCGTGCTGCCGGGATGCCCGACATGCTCCAGGTCGTCGAGCATGAAACCAAGCTGGCGCTCCCCTTTAAGCTCATCCGGGACGGGAGGGAACCCTGCGGCATCGACGGGTGCGAAATAGGCCGGGAACTCCCGGCATCCCAGATAGGGACGGTGAAAACAGGCGCCATCCCGCACCCGGCGGTTGAACTGGTCGAGATGTTTGGCCACCGGTTCGCTCAGGGTGGTACCATTTTTCTCCTGGGCATCCAGAATCTCGATGTGCGCCTCGATGCCGTAGACCACGTTGGTCAACAGCAGGGTGGCACGCTGTTGCCTGTTCTCCTCGGCATGGATGGATGGACCGGATTCCAGTCCCTGCATGGCCTTGGCGGTGACGGAAATCTTGGGCAGATCCACCTCGTTGCGGCGGATGTTGGCAAAGCGGATCGGGGCCAATACCCGGATGCGGTCGATCACCCAGCGCATTTGCGGTTTCCAGTAGATCGCCTCCAGGATGCCCCGCGCACCCGAAGGGGTCATGACATCATAAGAGACCCGCTCGGCTTTCATCTCCGGACGGGTCCAGCAGGCGTATTCGCCCCATACGTGCAGTCGGATTCCATGGCTCATGGCATGTTGTTCTCCTTGGGATCTGAAAAGGTCAGAGGATCAGTTTGGCTGGATCACACCAGCCTTCCCGGTTCACGGTCAGGCCGGTTTTGGGTGAGTAGTGCTCTTCTGGATTCAACAGAACACGAAAGCGTTCGTGCAGGATTTCGATGGCGTTGGAGCGGGAGAGCCATTCCAACTCGCGCGGATAGATGGTCACGACATGGCGTTGCAGAACTCTGGAAGCGTGCGCGAGAAAACCGGGGTGCGGATGGTGCATGGCACGCAGGGCGTCGATCACCGCTTGTGCCTTGGCATCCTTCCAGGGGATGATCACCGCTTCCTGGCTCTCTTCGATCAGGCGGAATTTTTCGGCAGCCTCCCGGAACTGGAACAAAAACGGCTCCTTTCGATTACCGAACTCGAAACATGCCATCACACCCTCCACATCCCAACCCTGTCCGGTCTCCGCGCCATGCTGCCAATAGTGCAGACGGAAATAGTGGTCGATGGCAGCAAGGGAGAGGCCCTCCGCGCGGTGCTCGGGCAGGGCGAGCACCTCCCGGGCTGTCGTGGCGGCCTGTCCCAGGGCGTTTTTGGGCAGAAATTGGGGTTCTGCGGGGGTAAACAGGCGGATGATGCCGGGTTGGGGCAGTGTGCCCTCCCGATTGCAGCGTCCGGCGGCCTGGGCCAGGGCATCGAGTCCGGCCATGGCGCGGTAGACCACGGGAAAATCCACATCCACGCCCGCTTCCACCAGTTGGGTCGCCACCACGCGACAGCTCTGCCAAGGATCGTGCAAACGGTCACGGATTTCGGACAAGACCGTCAGGCGATGCGCCGGAGTCATCAGAGCGCTCAAGTGGAAACAGGATGACGCATCGGTGTGCCTGGCCAGGGTCTCGTAGAGTTCACGGGCATGACGCCGGGTGTTGACGATCACCAGAACCCGTTCCAGGGCAGCCAACTGGAGCGCGAGTTCTTCCAGGGTGAGCGTTCCCGTCATCTCCACGGTTACCCGTTTGAGCGCGGCATGCAGGCGTTGGGCATCGGGGATGATCGGTCGCACCCCGGTCAGCCCGATAGGGAAATTGGCACGTTGCTCCAGCGCCGGTTGGGTGGCCGTGGATAAAACCACGGTGCAGCCGTAGCGTTGCACCAACTCTTCGAGTGCCGCCAGACACGGTTTCAGCAGAGAGACCGGCAGAGCCTGCGCCTCATCCAGAACGATCACCGAACGGGCTATGCGGTGCAGTTTTCGGCAACGACTCGGACGATGAGCAAACAGGGTCTCGAAGAGTTGCACATTGGTGGTGACGATGATCGGCGCATCCCAGTTTTCCGTGGCCAGACGGGCGCTGAGCACTTTTAGATCGTCGTGATCGAGATTGGCATGATGTTCCAGGATGATACCCTCCCCCAAAGGATTGAAAATCTCCCGATAGACCTCGGCGTTTTGTTCGATGATGCTGGTGAAAGGAATGGCGCAGATCACCCGGCGCAATCCGTGGCGAGCCGCATGATGCAAGGCGAAGGCGAGCGCGGAGAGGGTCTTGCCACCCCCGGTGGGGACATTGAGCGAAAAGAATCCGGGTTCCAGGCCAGTCGCCTGGAGACAGGCCTGCAAAATTTCGGCACGGTGGTGCTGCACCGGTGTGTGCGGAGCAGAAAATCTTGCGCTCAGGTGGGCGTCGAGATGCTCTGCCAGAGAGGCCATTCCCGGAAAGCCCTTTTCCCGAGCGGTGGACTGATCCGGATTCATGAACCCCTCGGTGGCCAGAAAATCCCCATCCGTGAGGCAGGAAAAGAGCATGCGGGTGAAAAAGGCGCAAGCGAATTTGTCTGGTGGCAACGAGATGAGTCTGGGGAATCCGGGTGCCAACAGCAACTTTGTCGGGATCGCCTCTTCCCAGGGTTCGACCGCTTTTTGCAGGCGCTGTTTCAGGACCGATTCGCCGGTGCCGTTCCAATTCGGCAAACCGTTGTGATGTCCGGCAATGGCAAAGGCGAGCAGTGTGCCGAATCCGGGAATGGTTTTGGCTGCATGTTGAGCGCCTGCCGTGGAATGATCGACCTTTCCTTTCCACTCCAGGGCGTGGGCATCTTCCAGATGAGACAGAAGATAATCCTGAAATTTCCGTGACCCTTTTCCCAAATCGTGCCACCAGCCGAGTAGGTTCGCGCCGTCCACGGCCAGTCTGATCAGTTCTGCGGCTTGGGGGGGGATCATCTCTTGCGCAAAGCGGGCAGACAAGCGTGCGGTTATAGCAAGATGACTATCTGGACCGTGATAGAGAGACTCTTTTTTTTGAGAACCAGAATTGATATGAGCATAATATTCCATGGCAACTGGACCTTAGAGTACTTGGTGGTGACGATTCTTGAGCGTAAAATAGTAGATTTTTACGGATGATAATTAAAATGGGTAAACAAAGGCTTTGCCGGGGGTGACAGTAAAAGTTTGACATTTCAGGGAGTCCACCAGGACACTCCAAAACCGTGAGCGCCAAGGACACGATAAAGGAGAATCCCGATGGACCAGGCAGAGATCCTAAACTACTCCCGGCGGGAGTGCAAATACCATGTGGTTTTTATCCCGAAAGGACGCCGCAAAGCTGTCAGGCGACATGAGAAACTGACTCCCTGGCGACACGAAGAATTGCCTCTCTCCCCTGGGAAGGAGGAGAGATGACATTAACGAAAGATTCGGTTTCAATCCTTGGAAACACGAACCAAGGAGGAAACCCAATGTTGCCAAACCGAAACTGCTGATCGTGGATGAACTGGGCTATCTGCCTTTGGAAGCCAATGCAGCTCATTTGTTTTTCCAATTGGTTTCAAGACGCTACGAGCGAGGCAGCATGCTGGTGACCAGCCATCGCGGTGTGGGCGAGTGGGGGGAAGTGTTCGGCGATCCCGTTGTGGCGACAGCCATCCTGGATTGCCTGCTGCAACAGCCATGTGGTGACGATCCGTGGCGAGAGCTACAGACTACGGGAAAAACGGCGTTCCGGTCTTTTGAAAACCGGAATATTGGCGAGCAACCATCAACCAGCGTAACCAGGAGGGGGGTCAGTTTTTCATGTCGTCAGGGGGTCAATTCTTCGTGTCGCTTGACATCCGTTGGACGACTCAAGAGACGATTTTGGACGATTTTGGAAAAAAACATAAAAAAAGCCACCTGTTACGGTGGCTTCATTCGGACTCTGTTGGACGCCGGACTCTGTTGGACGCCGGACTCTGTTGGACGCCGGACTCTGTTGGACGCCGGACTCTGTTGGACGCCGGACTCTGTTGGACGCTAAAAAATGTATTTTGGCGGAAGGGGTGGGATTTGAACCCACGGATGGTTACCCATCGACGATTTTCAAGACCGTTGCATTCAACCGCTCTGCCACCCTTCCGTACCTGCCGCACGCGCCATCTGCGTGATGCCGTGCGGGTCAATCGCATTCCCTGGTCAACCCGACGCGAGGTGTTTCCTGGTCAACCCGACGCGAGGTGTTTCCTGGTCAGTCCGCTCGGGTTGTTCCTTGGTCAATCTGGCGCGGTGGTCAACCGCGTATCTCGATCCGGGCCTGACCGCCCATATAGGGACGCAGGGCGTCCGGAATTGTCACGCTGCCATCGGGTTGGACGAAATTTTCCAACAAGGCCACCAGCGTCCGTCCCACCGCGATGCCGGAGCCGTTCAGGGTATGCACCGGCTCGACCGTCTTGCTCTCCGTGCGTCGCAGACGGGCCTTCATGCGGCGCGCCTGGAAATCCAGGGTGTTGGAACAGGAGGAGATCTCCCGATAACGACCCTGACCGGGCAGCCACACCTCCAGATCATACGTCTTGGCCGAGGCGAAGCCAAGGTCGCCCGTACACAACGCCACGGTGCGATAGGGGAGTTCCAGACGTTTCAACACCTCTTCGGCGTGCCCGGTCAAAGACTCCAGAGCCGCCATGCTCTCCTCCGGACGGGTGATCCACACCAGCTCCACCTTGTCGAACTGGTGCTGGCGGATCAAGCCGCGCGTGTCGCGTCCGGCGGCGCCCGCTTCGCGGCGGAAACAGGCGGTCCAGGCCGTGAACCTCATCGGCAGGAGCGACTCATCCACGATCTGGCCCCGTACCATGTTGGTCAACGGCACCTCGGCGGTCGGAATCAGATAGAACGGGTCATCCCGCAGGCAGAAAAGATCTTCCTCGAACTTCGGCAGTTGGCCGGTGCCGAACAGGCTCTCCTTGTTGGCCAGAAACGGCGGCAGGATCTCCTCGTAGCCGTGCTCGCGGGTGTGCAGATCGAGCATGAACGAGGTCAAGGCGCGGATCAGTCGGGCGCCGTCGCCCCGGAAGAAGGTGAAACGGGCCCCCAACGTCTCGGCGGCCACCTGGAAGTCGAGAATCCCGAGGCGTTCGCCGATGTCCCAGTGGTTGAGTTCGGTCGCGGTTCCGGAAAAGTCTTCCGGCCAGGACCGCACCACCACATTGCCGCTTTCGTCCGGTCCCACCGGAACATCCTCGGCGGGCAGATTCGGCAGACGGGCCAGTTCCTCCTGCACCGCCTCCTCCTTGGCGCGCAATGCGGCTTCGTGCTCTTTGAGCCGAGGTCCCAGTTTCCTCATCTCCGCGAGCAGGGACGAGGCGTCTTCACCTTTGGCCTTGAGCTGACCGATCAGCTTGGAAATTTCGTTGCGGCGCGCCTGCAACCCCTCGGTCGTGGCGCGCAGGGCGCGCTGTTCGGCCTCAAGGGCGAAAAAGGCGGTCAGATCATGCCGTCCCCCACGGGTTTTCAACCGCGCATCCACCCACTCCGGACGCTCCCGGATCGCCTTCAGATCCAACATGGCTCATGCACCTCCCTCATCCATGGGCATTCCATCGCTCTCCCCATCCTCCGAGGCGGTCACGACGGCATCCTCCTCGGCTTCGGCGATGCGCGCCACCGATACCACCCGCTCCCCGGAGCTGGAGACATCCAACACCTTTACCCCACGGGCATTGCGGCCCGTCTGACGCACGCTCTCCACCGGGGTGCGCAACACCGTACCCTGATCGGTGATCACCATGATCTGATCCCCAGGCGACACCACCAGACTGGCCACCACCGGACCGTTGCGCTCGTCGATCAGCATGCCGATCACCCCTTGCGATCCTCGGCCTTTGGTGGGGAACCTCTCGGCCTCGGTCCGCTTGCCGAACCCGTTCTCGGTGATGGCCAGAATCTGACAATCCGGCTCGTTGGTCAGCACGTTCAAGGCGATCACCCGATCCTCGCCACGCAGTCGCATGCCGCGCACCCCGCGTGCCACCCGTCCCATCAGCCGTACCTGTCCGGTACGGAAGCGGGCCGCCTTGCCGGAACTCGAATAGAGCAGAATCCGTCCGGGTCTCGTCTCGCCGCTCTCCTCCGGCTCCTCTTCGGCCACCGGTTCGACCACCGGTTCGACCTCGACCGGGGTCGTGCCATCTTCGTCGCCTTCGCCCGCCGCGACGGCCTCGGCATCGATATCCTCTTGCAACACCGGCAGCAGCGCCACCCCGACCAGATCATCCCCCTCTTGCAGATCCACCGCCCGGATTCCCGAGGCGCGGATGTTGGCATAGGCGGAGAGGGCGGTTTTCTTGATCAGCCCCTTGGCCGTGGCGAACAGCAGATGCCAGTTGTCCCACTGGTCGCGCGCCACCGGCGCCGGCAGGATCTGGGCCAGCTTTTCGCCCCCCTCGAGGGCCAGCAGATTGATGATCGGGCGACCGCGCGCCGCGCGGCTGGCCAGGGGCAGTTCGTGGACCTTCAGGCGGAACACCCGGCCTTTGTCGGTAAAACAGAGGATCGGATCGTGGGTCGAGGCCACGAAGAGTTGCGAGATGAAATCCTCATCCCGGACTCCGGTGGCGCTTTTGCCTTTGCCGCCGCGGCGCTGACTGCGGTAATCCACCGCCGGCTGACGCTTCACGTAGCCCGAATGGCTCACCGTGACCACCATCTCCTCTTCCGGGATCAGATCCTCGGCGCAAAACTCGCCCAGATCCTCCACGATCTCGGTGCGGCGCGCATTGGCGAACATCTCCTTGATGCGCGTGAGTTCGTCCTTGATCACCGTCAGGAGCGCCTGATCCGAGGCGAGAATCGCGTTCAGCCGGGCGATTTCGGTCAGGGTCTCCTCGAACTCCTGATGGATTTTGTCCTGTTCCAGACCGGTCAGACGGTGCAGACGCATGTCGAGGATCGCCTGGGCCTGTTCGGGGGAGAGTCGATAGCCTCCCTCGACGAACTGGGGCGAAGCGACCATGCCTGCCTCCAGGGCGCGCGCCAGCATCGCCTCCACCGGGCCGCGCGCCCACACCTCGGCCACCAGCCGCTCCTTGGCGGTCTGGGGGTTGGGGGCGTTGCGGATCAGCTCGATGATGCGGTCGATGTTGGCCAGGGCCACGGAGAGCCCTTCCAGGATGTGGCCGCGTGCCTGGGCCTTGGCCAGATCGAACAGGGTACGTCGCGTCACCACCTGACGGCGGTGGTTGATGAACTCCTCGAGGATGCTTTTCAGACTCAGGGTTTGCGGCTGGCCATGCACCAGGGCCACGGCGTTCACGCCGAAGGTGGTCTGCATGGCGGTGTGCTTGTAGAGCTGGTTGAGCAACACTTCGGTGCTGGCATCGCGTTTGGTTTCGATCACCACCCGCATCCCCTGGCGATCCGATTCGTCGCGCAGATCCGAGATGCCGTCGATCTTCTTTTCGCGCACCAGGTCGGCGATGAATTCCACCAGTTTGGCCTTGTTCACCTGGAACGGCAGTTCGTCGATGATGATCGCCTCGCGTCCGTCTTTCTTCGTCTCGACATGGGTCTTGGCGCGCAGCACGATGGAGCCGCGTCCGGTTTCGTAGGCGCTTACAATTCCGGCCCGACCGTGGATCGAGCCGCCGGTGGGAAAGTCCGGACCAGGCACGAAGGTCATCAGGCCGCGATTGGTCAGTTCCGGGTTGTCGATCAGGGCGCAGGTGGCATCGACCACCTCGCCGAGGTTGTGGGGTGGGATGTTGGTGGCCATGCCCACCGCGATGCCCGAGGAGCCGCTGACCAGAAGGTTGGGGAATTTGCACGGCAGAATGCGCGGTTCGGTGAGGGATCCGTCGTAGTTGGGTCCGAAATCCACCGTCTCCTTGTCGATGTCGGCGAGCAGTTCGCCGGCCAGACGGGTCATGCGCACTTCGGTGTAACGCATGGCCGCCGGAGAGTCCCCATCCACGGAGCCGAAGTTCCCCTGGCCATCCACGAGCGGATGGCGCATCGAGAACTCCTGGGCCATGCGCACGATGGTGTCGTAGACCGCCACGTCGCCGTGGGGATGGTATTTGCCGATGACGTCACCGACCACGCGGGCCGATTTCTTGTAGGCGCGATTCCACTCGTTGCCCAGTTCGCTCATGGCGTAGAGGACGCGGCGGTGGACCGGTTTGAGTCCGTCGCGCACGTCGGGCAGGGCGCGTCCCACGATCACGCTCATGGCGTAATCGAGGTAGGAGCGGCGCATTTCGTCTTCGAGATTGACGGGAACCCGCTTGGAAAGGTTGGGATCCACGGTCGTTGTTTCGCTATCCATGATACCCGCGTGACATCGGTGGAGAAGAAGAGGGGTTAACTTGTCAATAATACCCCTTTTCCCTTGCTATCGCAACCGTGACCCAGCGGTTCGGGAATCCTTTTCGTCCGTGCGCATCAGGGCGAGAGGTGGGGATCATGTGCCTCCTCGCCGGGGTGTCGAGGAGGGGGCGAAGGGGGCTCGGGAGGCAAGACATTTTTGGCGGGCGGTTGGGGGGGGACTTGGGGCGGTTTTTTGGGGGGGCTTTGGGGCGGTTTTTTTTTGGCTTTTTTGGCTTTTTTGGCTTTTTTGGGTGGGCTTTGGGTGGGCTTTGGGTGGGCTTTGGGTGGGCTTTGGGTGGGCTTTGGGTGGGCTTTGGGTGGGCTTTGGGTGGGCTTTGGGGCCATGTTCGCGGGAACGTTTGGCAAAAGGCGCCAAACGTTCCCGCAGCCAAGGCGGCGCGCAGCGTTTTTTCGCAAAAGAGCGAAAAAACGCTTTTTTTGAAGAGCGCGCTAAAATCTTAAAGACCAAAGACCAAAGACCAAAGAGTCAAAGGCTAAAGAGTCAAGACACAGGCAAAATCACAGGCAAAACCTTGGAGACGCTGTCTCCAAACCTCTGCCGGGGACCTTCGGCCCCCCGTCCCCCGCAACAGTGGGGAGCTTTTCCGCTTCCGCTTCCGCTTCCCTCTACGCCGAACCCAACGTGATCAACAAATCCTTGGTCTCCACCTGATCCCCGGTCGAAACATGGATCTCGGCCACCACCCCATCCTTGGTGGCGCACACCGCAGTCTCCATCTTCATCGCCTCCAGGGAGAGCAGCAGATCGCCGCGCGCCACCTTTTGACCCCGCGCCACCGCGATCGCGCCCACGGCGCCCGGAATCGGCGCGCCCACCTGGGCCGGATCGCCATCCCGCGCCTTGGGCGCGGCACGCTTGCCGCTACCTTGGGCACGGTTGTGGATCAGGATCGAACGAGGTTGACCGTTTACCTCGAAGAACACCTTCACCATCCCATCCCGGTCCGGCTCCGAGGCGGTGACGAAGTGGACGATCAACGCCTTGCCCGGCTCGGGCTCCACGGTGATCTCCTGGCCCGGCTCCATGCCGTAGAAAAAGACCGTCGAAGGCAGGCGACTCACATCTCCATAGGTCTGACAGTGACGCATGAACTCGCTGTAAACCTGGGGATACATCAGATACGAGGCCAACTGGGCATCGCTCACCATGCCGCCGGTCAGGTGCGATACCACGGTGCGCTGCTCGTCGAGGTCGGTATCCGGGAGCACGGCGCCGGGTCGTTCGGTCAAGGGGGTCTGGTTTTTCAGCACCTTGCGTTGCAGCGCCTGGGGAAAGCCCCCCGGCGGCTGGCCGAGATCACCCCGGAAATACTGCACCACCGACTCCGGAAAGGAGATCTCCTTGTGCGGATCGAGCACATCCTGGCGGCTGAGCTGACTGGTCACCATCATCAAGGCCATGTCGCCCACCACCTTGGAGCTGGGAGTCACCTTGGGGATGTCGCCGAACATCTCGTTGACCTGGGCATAGGCGCGCGCCACCTGATCCCAGTGGGAGTCGATGCCCAGGGAACGGGCCTGCTGACGCAGATTGGTGAACTGACCGCCCGGCATCTCGTGCAGATAAACCTCCGAGGCCCCGACATATTGACGGGTTTCGAAGGCGGCGTAGTGACGCCGCACCTGCTCCCAATAGGTCGAGATCGCGCGGATGGCGTCGATGTCGAGTTCGGTGTCGTGGGGGGTGTTGCGCAACGCCTCGACGATCGAGCCGAGACTGGGCTGGGAGGTGGCCCCGCTCATGGCGTCCATGGCCGCGTCCACCGCATCCACGCCGGCTTCGATGGCCGCCAGGACGCTGGCCGCGGAGATGCCGCTGGTGTCGTGGGTGTGGAAGTGGATCGGCAGGCCGATCTCCTGTTTGAGAGCCTTGACCAGCACCCGCGCCGCGTTGGGCTTGAGCAGTCCGGCCATGTCCTTGATGCCCAGGATATGCGCGCCGGCGGCTTCCAGCTCCTTGGCCATCTCCACGTAGTATTTCAGGGAGTACTTGGCCCGTTTGGGATCGTTGATGTCGCCGGTGTAGCAGATGGCCGCCTCGCAGAGCTTCTCCTCGGCGCACACCGCGTCCATGGCCACGCGCATGTTCTCCACCCAGTTGAGGGAGTCGAACACCCGGAACACATCCACCCCGCGTCCGGCGGCCTGCTTGATGAAAAATTTGACCACGTTGTCCGGATAGTTGGTGTAGCCGACGCCGTTGGCCGAGCGCAGCAGCATCTGCAAAAGCAGATTGGGCATCAGCTCGCGCAGATGCATCAGCCGTTCCCAGGGACACTCCTTCAGGAAGCGCATGGTCACGTCGAAGGTGGCGCCGCCCCAGCACTCCATGGAAAACAGGTTGGGCAGAAGCCGCTGATAGGCCGGCGCGATCACCTTGAGGTCGAAGGTGCGCAGCCGCGTGGCCAGCAGCGACTGATGGGCGTCGCGCATCGTGGTGTCGGTGATCAGGGTGCGTTTCTGAGCCAGCATCCACTCGGCGAATTTTTTCGGTCCGAGGTCATCCAACAGATCGCGGGTGCCGAGCGGGAGCTCCTCTTTCTCGTTGAACTTCGGCACGTTCGGTTTGGCATAGCTCTCCGGTTTCGGCAACCCCTTGGTTTCGCGGTTGCCGTTGACCACCACGTCGGCGATGTATTGCAGCAGATGGGCGTGGGAGTCGTGCCGTTCCGGGGTCTTGAACAGGGAGGGGTTCTGATCGATGAAGGTGGTGGTGTAGTCGCCGAAACGGAACTTGTCGTGACGCACCACGCGGCTTAAAAAGCCGAGATTGGTCTTCACGCCGACGATGCGGAACTCCTGCAAGGCACGGTCCATGCGATGGATGGCCGCGTCCGAGGTGGCCGCCCAGGCGGTGATCTTGACCAGCAGCGAATCATAGAACGGGGTGATGCGCGCGCCGCTGTAGGCGGTGCCCGCGTCGAGACGCACGCCAAAGCCGGCGGCGCTGCGATAGTCGGAGATGCGTCCGTAGTCCGGGGTGAAGTTGTTTTCCGGATCTTCGGTGGTGACCCGGCACTGCATGGCGTGGCCGTGCAGGGCGATGTTCTGCTGGAGCGGCAGACCGCGGGAGCCGAGGGGGTGGCCCTGGGCCACCAGGATCTGCGCCTGCACCAGATCGATGCCGGTCACCTCCTCGGTGACGGTATGTTCCACCTGGATGCGCGGGTTGACCTCGATGAAGTAGAAGGCGCCGGAATCCACATCCTGCAAGAACTCCACGGTGCCGGCATTGCGATAACCCACCGCCTTGGCCAGCCGCAGGGCGTTGCCGCACAGTTCGGCGCGCTGGGCGTCGGAGAGGTAGAGCGCCGGAGCCCGTTCGACCACCTTCTGGTTGCGGCGCTGCACGGTACAGTCGCGCTCATAAAGATGCACGAGATTGCCGTGCTGGTCGCCGAGGATCTGCACCTCGACGTGCCGGGCGCGTCGGACCAGTTTTTCCAGGTAGACCGAGCCGTTGCCGAAAGCGGTGGCTGCCTCGCGGGAGGCGGTGCGCACCTGTTCGAGGAGCTGCTCCGGCCCTTCGATCACCCGCATGCCGCGTCCGCCGCCGCCCCAGATCGCCTTGAGCATCACCGGATAGCCGATTTGATGGGCCATGGCGTGGATCTGGTCCGGATCCTCGGGCAGGGTGGTGGTGGCGGGCATGACCGGCACGCCGGCCTCCACCGCGATGCGGCGCGCCTGCACCTTGTCGCCGAGCAGTCGCATGGCTTCCGGGGTCGGGCCGACGAAGGCGATGCCGGAGTCGCGACAGGCGGCGGCGAAATCGGGATTCTCGGAGAGAAACCCGTATCCCGGATGGATGGCATCGACATGCACCTCGCGGGCGATGCGCAGGATATCCTGGATATCGAGATAGGCGGCGATGGGGCGCTTGCCCGCGCCGACCAGATAGCTTTCGTCGGCCTTGTAGCGGTGCAGGGAGTAGCTGTCCTCCAGGGCGTGGATGGCCACGGTGGCGATGCCCATCTCGGAGGCGGCCCGGATGATGCGGATGGCGATTTCGCCGCGATTGGCCACCAACAGGCGTTTGAAGGGTCTGGCTTCGGTCATGGCATCGTTCCTTGCTGACTTGTCATGTAGGGCGGAACCCCTAGCCCCCATCCGTTGGAGCTTCACTGGGTGGAGGATCCACGGTAATGGTCAAATTTTTGCCATTTATGAGGGTAAACGCAAATGCGGGCCACGCCAAGTGGTGCCAATCGGCCATAAGATGATTTTTTCACCTGCGCGGGTTTTGTTTTTCGTCGATCTTGGTTACCATGCAAGGATTGGTTCTTCTTTCCCGTTTATTTGCCAGCATGGAAGTTGACTCGAACATGGATCCGACCCTTTTGACCGCTCTTTCGCCGCTGGATGGACGCTACGCCCGTCAGGTGGCCCCGCTGCGCCCGATCTTTTCCGAATTCGGCCTCATCCACCGTCGCGTGCGGGTGGAGCTGGGCTGGCTTCTGGCCCTTTCCCGCGAGCCGGCCATCCCCGAGGTACCCCCGTTCACCGCCGAGGTCGAGGCGCGGCTGCATGCCCTCGCCCAGGACTTTTCCGAGGTGGACGGCCATCGCGTCAAGGAGATCGAGCGCACCACCAACCACGATGTCAAGGCGGTCGAGTATTTTCTCAAGGAACGGCTCGGCGATCTCCTGCCGGAGCCGGTGCTGGAGTTCATCCATTTCGCCTGCACCTCCGAGGATATCAACAACCTCTCCCACGGCCTGGCGATGAAGGAGGCCAGGGAACAGGTGCTCCTGCCCGCCATGGAGCGGGTGGTGGCCCAGATCGCCGATCTGGCCGCGCGCCATCGTGAACAGCCCATGCTCGCCCGTACCCACGGTCAACCCGCCTCGCCGACCACGCTCGGCAAGGAGATGGCCAACGTCGCCCATCGTCTGCGGATTCAACGCGACGGTCTGCAACGGGTCGGGATTCCCGGCAAGATCAATGGCGCGGTCGGCAACTTCAACGCCCATGTGGTCGCCTATCCCGAGGTGGATTGGCCGGCTCTGGCCGAACGGTTCGTCACCTCCCTCGGCCTGACCTACCAGCCCCTCACCACCCAGATCGAACCCCACGACGGCGTGGCGGAGTTCTTCCACGCGGTCATGCGCTTCAATACCGTGCTGCTCGATTTCGACCGGGATCTGTGGAGCTATATTTCGCTCGGTTATTTCCGTCAGAAGACCCGCGCCGGCGAGGTGGGCTCCTCGACCATGCCCCACAAGGTCAATCCCATCGATTTCGAGAACTCCGAGGGCAATCTCGGCCTGGCCAACGCCGTGCTCGACCATCTGGCGGTGAAACTCCCGGTGTCGCGCCTGCAACGGGATCTCACCGACTCCACGGTGCTGCGCAACGTCGGCGTGGGGTTGGGGTATGCGGTGTTGGGGTATGATTCGGCCTTGAAGGGGATCGGCAAGCTCGAGGCCGATCCGGTCCGTCTGGCCGCCGACCTGGAAAATGCCTGGGAGGTTCTGGCCGAGCCGATCCAGACCGTCATGCGCCGGCATGGCCTGGAGAAACCCTACGAACGGTTGAAGGAGCTGACCCGCGGTCGAGGCATCACCCGCGAGGGGATCCGCGACTTCATCGAGGGGTTGGAGATTCCGACCGAGGCCAAGGCGCGGCTTCTGGAACTGACCCCCGCAGGTTACATCGGCCTGGCGACGCGGTTGAGCCGGATCGGGGAGGGGACGTGATCCTCGCGCCCTCCTGATCGGTGATCCCCACGGGTGCCCGCCGGGAAGGGGGCATCGTCGCTGGCGGATCGATAACGTACCGAAATCAAAAGATCCAGAACGAAAATATGCTGCGCGGCAACTTGACCGCGCGGACGTTTTCTTTCATCATCTGCTCCTTGAGAATTCGTCCCGGATGCGCGCATGGAGGAGCGCTTATCGTTGGAGTGGATGAAGCCCCGTTTGGTTCCACGATCCTTAAATTTATATCAGGAGGCGTTCAATGCAGATCGGCATTCCCAGAGAGATCTATCCAGGGGAACGACGGGTGGCAGCCAGCCCGGATTCCGTCAAGCAGTTCATCAAGTTGGGCTTCACCGTGGCGGTCGAGAAGGGTGCCGGTGCCGAGGCCAATTTCTCGGACGAGGTGTATCAGGAAGCGGGCGCCACGATCGCGGCGGATGCCAAATCCCTCTATGACAATGCGGATATCGTCCTCAAAGTGCGCGCCCCGATGGCCATTCCGGGTGGCAAGGCCCATGAGGTCGATTCCCTGCGCGCCGGCCAGACCCTCATCAGCTTCATCTGGCCCGCCCAAAACAAAGAACTCATGGACCGCATGGCCGCCCTCAAGGTCACCGCGCTGGCCATGGATTCGGTGCCGCGCATCTCCCGCGCCCAGAAGCTCGACGCCCTAAGCTCCATGGCCAACATCGCCGGCTATCGCGCCGTGATCGAGGCCGCCCATCACTTCGGACGCTTCTTCACCGGTCAGATCACCGCCGCCGGCAAGGTTCCGCCGGCCAAGGTGTTCGTCATCGGCGCCGGCGTGGCCGGTCTGGCCGCCATCGGTGCCGCCTCGGGCCTGGGCGCCATCGTGCGCGCCTTCGACACCCGTCCGGAAGTGGGTGATCAGGTCAAGAGCATGGGTGGCGAGTTCGTCACCGTCGATTACGAGGAAGAGGGTGGCGGCGTCGGCGGTTACGCCAAGGTGATGAGCGAAGGGTATCAGAAGGCTCAGGCCGAAATGACCGCCCAGCAGGCCGCCGAGGTGGACATCATCATCACCACCGCGTTGATTCCGGGCCGTCCCGCGCCCAAGCTGATCACCGCCGACATGGTGAAGAGCATGAAACCCGGCAGCGTGATCGTCGATCTGGCCGCCGAAATGGGGGGCAACTGCGAATTGACCGAGCCGGGCAAGGTGGCGGTCAAGCACGATGTCACCATCATCGGCTTCACCGATCTGCCCAGCCGTCTGTCGCGTCAGTCCAGCCAGCTCTACGCCACCAACCTGGTGCGTCTGATGGAAGAGCTGTGCCGTACCAAGGATGGCGTGATCAACGTCAACATGGAAGACGAAGTGATCCGTGGCGCCACGGTCATCAAGGAGGGCGAGATCACCTGGCCCCCGCCGCCGCCCAAGCTCTCCGCCGCCCCGCAGCAGGCCAAGCCCGCCGCCCCGCCGCCGCCGCCCAAGCACGGCCATGGCCCCGGCGAGCCGGCCAGCAACAAAAGCGTGCTCACCACCGGCATCAGCCTGGCGTTGATCTTCCTTCTGGTGGGCGTCGGCGCGCCGACGGCCTTCCTGGGACATTTCACCGTCTTCATCCTGGCCTGCTTCATCGGTTACATGGTCATCTGGAACGTCACCCCGGCCCTGCACACCCCGCTCATGAGCGTCACCAACGCCATCAGCAGCATCATCGTGATCGGCGCCCTGATCCAAATCTCCACGCCCGGAAAGATGATCACCATCCTGGCGGCACTGGCCATCGTTTTGACCGCCGTGAACATGATGGGTGGCTTCTGGGTCACTCAGCGCATGTTGCGCATGTTTCAGAAATAAGGAGGCGTGACCCATGAACCAAGGTTTGTTGACCGTTTCTTACATCGGCGCCACCATCCTCTTCATCCTGAGCCTGGGTGGCCTGAGCAATCCCGAAACCGCCCGGCGCGGCAATCTGTTCGGCGTCATCGGCATGACCATCGCCGTGCTCGCCACCCTGATGGGTCCGAAGCTGGCCGGCGCCGGCAATCTGGCCCTGATCATCGTCGCCATGGCCATCGGTGGCGGGATCGGCATTTTCGCCGCCATCCGTGTCAAAATGACCGAGATGCCGGAGCTGGTCGCCCTCATGCACAGCCTGGTCGGTCTGGCCGCCATGCTGGTCGGCTTCGCCAACTACATCGATCCCACCTCCACCCTCACCGGCGCCGAGAAGACCATCCACGAGATGGAGATCTACATCGGCATCCTGATCGGTGCCGTGACCTTCTCCGGCTCCATCGTCGCCTTTGGCAAGCTCTCCGGCAGGATCGGCGGCAAGCCTTTGACCCTGCCGGGTCGCCACCAGTTCAACTTCGGCCTGCTGATCGTCACCGTGCTGCTGGGCAAGGTGTTCCTGAACGCCCATGGCATCTCGGCGGGCATGACGCCGCTGTTGGCCATGACCGCGATCGCGCTGTTGTTCGGCGTCCACATGGTGATGGCCATCGGTGGCGCGGACATGCCGGTGGTGGTGTCGATGTTGAACAGCTACTCCGGATGGGCCGCTGCGGCCACCGGCTTCATGCTCTCCAATGACCTGTTGATCGTGGTGGGCGCCCTGGTGGGTTCGTCGGGCGCCATTCTGAGCTACATCATGTGTCGCGCCATGAACCGCAAGTTCCTGGCGGTGATCGGCGGTGGTTTCGGCTCCGATGGCGGCACCCCGACCTCTTCCGCCGGTGCTGCGCCGGCGGGCGAGGTGGTGGCCGTGTCGGCCCTGGAGACCGCCGAGCTGCTGCGCGAGGCCAAGAACGTGGTGATCGTGCCGGGTTACGGCATGGCCGTGGCCCAGGCCCAGCACACGGTGTTCGAGATCACCCAGCTGTTGCGTTCCAAGGGCAAGAACGTCCGCTTCGCCATCCATCCGGTGGCCGGGCGCATGCCGGGTCACATGAACGTGCTGCTGGCCGAAGCCAAGGTGCCGTATGACATCGTGCTGGAGATGGACGAGATCAACGAGGACTTCCCCTCGACCGATGTCACCATGGTGATCGGCGCCAACGACATCGTGAACCCGTCCGCGCTCGAAGATCCCAACAGCCCCATCGCCGGCATGCCGGTGCTGGAGGTGTGGAAATCGACCACCTCGATCGTCATGAAGCGCTCCATGGCCTCCGGTTACGCGGGCGTGGACAATCCGCTGTTCTACAAGGAGAACAACCGGATGCTCTTCGGCGATGCCAAGAAGATGCTGGACGAAGTGCTCAACAATCTGCGTGGTTGATGTGTCTCGACGGTCCTCCTCCCCGGTCTGACGGGGAGGAGGACCCGGGCGAACGCCATCCCCGGATCGACCTGTGATTGGCAGGTGGGTCCGGGGATTTTTTTTATCATGGCGAGTTGGATGCGGCGCTGCGGTTGCTTCAAACTGAGGCGTTGTCGGCTTTTCAACGCATAGGCGCAATCCAGGATTGAGCCTGGACGCATGGGCGAATGGCCTGGGCGCGCTTCCGGCAAGGTCAAGGTGAGGAGGCACGTCGCCAGCTCAAAGAAGAGGTTCTGCCGGTGTTCAAGAGAACCGGCCATGCTCAGGCATCCACGATACCGCATGCCTGCCCGAGCCAATCTGCACCCACCTTCCGCTCGCGAATCCTGACCTACATCCGCACCCGTTCCAGTTCCTGCTGAATGCGGCTCTGCATGGCGGCATCCGGGGTTGGTGAGGCGGGCGATTGAGAGGCGTCGTTCGTTTGGGTTTGCGCCTGACCGCGCCAGCGGCGCATCGCCAGCCACAGGGCATATCCCCCCAAACCCAGCCCCAGAAACGGCGCGCTCCACAACAGGGCGTTCATCCCCTGGCCGGTGGGTTCCAGGTAGATGTAATCCCCGTAACGCTGATGAAAATACTCCCGGATCGCCGGCTCCTTCTCGCCCGATGCCACCTTGTCGCGGATGATTTTCAACATGTCCTTGGCCAACTCGGAGTTGGATTCATACACCGACTGGTTCTGACACACCGCGCAGCGCAGATCCTTGGCGATCTGTCGCACCATCGCCTCGGTGGGATCCTCGTTGCGGACTTCGGCGTGGGCGGTTCCCATGGCCAGCATCAAGAGGAGCGAGGGCAAAAACCGGCGAGAAAAAAAAATCATGGGGCGTTTCCTTGCATCAGTGGCAGGGCGCGCTGCTCGAACCATCCCGGGAACAACGGGCCGGTATGTTTCATGCGGATCGTACCGTTCGGATCCACCAGATAGGACTCCGGGGCCCCATAGACCCCCCAGTCGATGGCGATTTTTTGTGCCGGATCCTGGGCATGGGCGTAGCCGGGATTGCCGTGCCGCTTCAGGAAGGCCTGTGCCGCCTCCGGTGTGTCGCGAAAATCCACGCCGATCATCACGAAATCGGGCCGTCCCTTGACCTTGGCCGCCAGCTCCATCAGATAGGGGTGTTCGGCCACGCAACTGATGCACCACGAACCCCAGAAGTTGACCAGTACCCATTTGCCGCGATGCTCGGAGAGGGAGACGGTCTGGTTCCCCTCCAACGCCGGGGCGGAAAAGTCGCTGGCCGGTCGGTTGACCAGCGGCGAGGGGATATCGCGCGGATCGTTTTTCAATCCCAGGGCGAACAGCAACAGAATCGCCATCACCGCCCCGAGCAGAACCAGTTTCCAGATGCCGTTCATCGGATTCCTTTAGAAAGGTTCGTTACATTAATTCTCGGAGCCGTCCGCGACCCGGAACGGGCGTCGTCCTTGCAACATGGCCCAGAATACCCCGATCACCATCAGGGTGGATCCAACCCAAACCCAGGAGATCAACGGGTTGCGATAGATCCGGAACGCCCACACCCCCTCTTTCACCCCATCCCCGAGCACCACGTACAGATCCTCGCGCCAGGTGCTGTGAATCGCCGCCTCGGTGGTGGGTTGGGAGTGCTCGTTGTAGACCCGTTTTTGCGGGGTGAGACGGATCGGCTCCGCACCGGGACGCTCGGCGCGGAACACCGCCTCATCCGCTTTCCAGTTGCGTTTGGCGGTCTTGTCCATGGACTCCAGGGTGAGGTTCCAGGAACCGATCTTCATCGAATCCCCGACCGCCATGAACAGGTCTCGCTCCTCCTGAAACAATCCCGATCCCACGAAACCGGCCACCATCACCAGCGTCCCGAGATGGACGAACAGCCCGCCGTAACGTCGCTTGTTGCGTCCGAGCAGACGCCAGAGAGCCGCGACCGCGGAGAGTCCCTCGCGGCGCATGCGCAGGCGGGTGTTGTGGAGGATATCTTTCAGATGGGTGGCGCCGACGAACAGAATCAGGCCGAATGCGATGGCCCCCGAGAGGTGGCTGATGCCGAGCATGGGGGCGCAGACCGCGCCGACGATGCCGAGGGCCAGCCAGGGCAGGAACTCCTGGCGCAAACGTGTCCACGAGGCCCGCTGCCAGGGGATGATCGGTCCCACGCCCATCAAGAGCAGCGTGGCGAGCATGATCGGGATGAACACCTTATTGTAATAGGGGGCGCCCACCGACACCTTGGCGGTGGACAGGGTTTCGACCGCCAGGGGGTAGAGGGTGCCCAGCAGCACGGTGCAGGCTCCGGCCACCAGAAACAGGTTGTTGACCAGGAACGAGAACTCCCGCGACAATCCGCTATCGAGTTTCGGGGTCTCCTTCAACCGATCGGAGCGGGAGGTGAGCAGTCCGAAGGAGAAGAGCAGGAGTGCCGCCATGAAAATGAGAATATAGACGCCGCGGCCCGGGTCGGTGGCAAAGGCATGCACCGACGAGAGCACCCCGGAGCGGACCAGGAAAGTGCCGAGCAGGGAGAGGGCGAAGGTGGTGATGATCAGAAAGAGGTTCCAGGTGCGGAACATGCCGCGCCGTTCCTGGACCATCACCGAGTGCAGGAAGGCCAGACCGGTGAGCCAGGGCATGAACGAGGCGTTTTCCACCGGATCCCAGGCCCAGTAGCCGCCCCAGCCCAGTTCGTAATAGGCCCAGTAGGCGCCGAAGACGATGCCGATGGTGAGCATGGCCCAGGAGAAAAGGGACCAGCGGCGGGTGGCCAGGATCCATTCGGCATCCCCCTGGGCGGTGATCAGGGCGGCCATGGCAAAGGCGTAGGGCACCGAGAAACCCACATAGCCCAGATAGAGGAACGGCGGGTGGAAGACCATGCCCGGATCCTGGAGGAGCGGGTTGAGATCCCGTCCGTCGAAGGGGGGATTCATCAACCGTTCGAAGGGCGAGGAGAGGAACACCACCAGCAGCAGAAATCCGAGCAGCACCCCGCCGAGGATCGAGAGCACCCACGGCATGGAGATCGGATGGGTGGCCCAGTGGCGCCAGGCGGCGATGGCGACGAACAGCGACAGCATCCAGGCCCAGAGCAGCAGCGATCCCTCGTGACCGCCCCACATGGCGGTGGCCAGATAGAAGACCGGGAGTTTCAGGGAGGCGTGTTCGGCGACGTATTTGACCGAGAAGTCGTGGTTGAGGAAGGAGAGGATCAACCCTGCCGAGGCCAGTGTCAGCAGCCCGCAGGTGAAGAAGGCGGCCTGGCGACCGACCCGGATCCAGACCACCCGTCCCCAGCGGATGCCGACCAGGGGCGCGACCAGCAGCACGCCGGCCAGGAGCAGGGCGAGCAGGGTGGAAAAATGGGCGATTTCGATCCACATGAGGCGGATTGACCTGTGTGAGAGTGTGTAAGGTTTTGGGGTTGTTTTTGAGTCGTTCCAGCCAGACCGCTACTTGAGCGATTTGAGCAGCGACTCCTTGGATTTGGCGATCCCCTGTTCGTTCATCTCCACCGGGACGTAATCCTCGCTGTGTTTGGCGAGGATGGTATCTGCCGGGAAATCCTGACCGTTTTTCCAGGTTCCTTCCACGACCACCCCTTGTCCTTCGCGGAACAGATCCGGCACGATCCCCTCGTAGCGGACCGGGATTTGCCCCTTGCCGTCGGTGACCAGGAAGCGGATCTTGAGCGTGCCGGCCTCACGGGTCAGGGTGCCGGCCTGCACCATGCCGCCGATGCGGATTTTTTTGCCATTCAGCTCCGGTTGTTTGGCCAGGGCCTCGGTGGGGGTATGAAAATAGACCAGCGCGCCGGTGAACGAGGAGAGTACCAGCGCCCCGAGGGATCCGATGACCAGAATCACGCTCAGGATCATGAAAACCCGGCGATTGATGGGCATGCTCATGGGGACTCCTGGGAGAGGGACGCGAGTTGCCGTTCCAGTTTTTTGCAGGAGGCGCGCCAGAGCAGGGTATAGCCACCGTAGACCAGAAGGGCCAACCCATACACCGCGGCCACATAGGGGGTATAATCAGTCATCGTGATGCATCCTCGCGGCTTCAAGAGCGTCGAGATGGCGGCGTGCCTCGATCTGGCGCGCCTTGACGGTCAGCATGTACAGACCCATCAGGATAAACGCCACCGACAGGATCAGCAATGGCGGCAGCAGGGGGCCGGCGATGTGGATGGCGGTGTTTTCGCTGGCGGTCAGGGAGGGGGGTTGGTGGAGGGTGCGCCACCAGACCACCGAATAGTGGATGATCGGCAGATCCACGGCCCCGACGATGGCCAGAACCGCGGTGGCCCGCGCCCCCTTGACCGGATCGTCCAGGGAGTGGCGCAGCACCATCAGCCCCTTGTAGAGGATCAGCAGCACCAGCATCGAGGTCAGGCGCGCATCCCAGGCCCACCAGGTCCCCCACATCGGTTTGCCCCAGATCGATCCCGAGGCCAGGGTGATGACGGTGAAGGCGGCGCCCACCGAGGCGGCGGCCTCGGCGAGGATGTCGGCCCCTTCGTATCGTTTCCACAGGTAGAGGATCGAGGCGATGGTGAGAAAGATGTAGCTCAACAGGGCCAGCTTGGCCGAGGGTACGTGGATGTAGAGGATGCGCACCGCGCCGCCCTGTTGGAAATCCGCCGGGGCCCGATAGACGTACCACAGGCCGACGGCGAGGGAAATCAGGGTCGCCAGTCCGACGAGGGGTTGGATTTTCTTGAGAATATTCATCGCACTTGAACTGATTACTCCTCCACCAACCAACCGAAGGCCCAGGGGGTCATGGCCAGATAGACCCCATCGAAAATCACCAGCAGTTTCAGCCAGGGCGCCACCTGGCCATCCACGGTCAGAATGGCCGCCACCGCCTGCACGCCGCTGATCAGCAGTGGCGCGGTCAGGGGTAGCAAAAGCAGCGCCAGCAGCGTCTCCCGCGAGCGGGCGCCGCGGGTCATGGCGGCCAGCAGGGTGCCCAGACCCGTCAATCCGAGGGTGCCCAGGGCCAGGATTCCCAGGATCGCCGGGATGTGTTGCCAGGCATCCACGTTGAAGAGGATCATGGTCAGGGGGAGTATCAGGAATTCCACCAGCAGGGTCAACAAAAGATTGCCGAGCCACTTGCCGAAAAAGATCACCCCGCGCGGCACCGCAGCCAGCAGCAGCCCTTCGAAGGCGCCATCTTCCTCCTCGGCCTGGAACACCCGCCCGAGTCCCACCAGGGTGGTGAACAGCGAAGTGGCCCAGAGCAGGCCGGGCAGCAGGCGCAGGGCCTCCTTGCGATCCGGCTCGAAGGCGGCCTGGAACACCACCAGCACCGAAATGGCGAAAAAGAGCATGGAAGAGAGGGTCGCGCGACGGCGCAGATCTCCGGCCACATCTTTCCAGGCGATGCGGTAGATGGCCTTGATCATTCAGGCCACCTCCGGACGCGGGGTGTCGAGGGGGGTGAGCACACCCCGCGCCAGGTGGTGCGGACGATGCCGCAGCGCCGCGACCCGCTCCGGGTCGTGGCTGGCCATGATCACCGCGCCGCCCTGGTTCAGGTAGTCGGCGAGGATGGCGTTGAGCCAGTTCACCCCCTGGGTGTCGAGGGCGGAATAGGGTTCGTCGAGCAGCAGCAGGCGCGGATCGGCCAGGAGCATGCGCGCCAGGGCCAGCCGTTTGCGCATGCCGGCGGAGAACCACTGCACCGGTTTGTCGGCGGCCTTGGCCAGTCCCACGGTGTCGAGCGCCTGGCGCAGGTGGGATTCCGAAACCGACAGACCACGCAGATCACTGAAAAAAAGCAGATTTTCCACCGAGGTCAGATGGCCGTACAGGTGGGTGTGATGGCCGACGAACAAAAGCCTCTCCCGCGCCTCCTGGCCGTGGTGACGCACATCCAGGCCGTTCAGGTGGTAGGATCCCTCGCGGACGGCGTGCCGGGTGGAGAGCAGCGAGAGCAGGGTGGATTTCCCCGAACCGTTGGCTCCGTACAGGACCACGCATTCGCCACGTCTGACCTCAAGCTCGATGCCCGCGAGCACCAGATGGCGGCCATAGCGATGGCGCACCCCTGTCAAGCGGGCAACAGGCTCGGTGGTCGCGTCCGTGACGGATGGGTTCATCCAGGTTCTTCTTCAAATGAGGTTGGTTGGGAGATCGGAGCGGGTCGCCATGGCCGGCGCGGGGGCGCGGGCGTGGCGATCCAGGGTGTAGACTTTAGCGGTTTGGCGGCGGATGTAAAAGAGAATTTCGCTTGCAAGGGGGAAAATGGCCGGCGGGTCGCGCTATCGCAACTCATGGGGTGGATACGATGGGAGGCGGGCAGGCGGGGTCAGGGAGCGGGACGATCCGCTCCCTGACACGACGCCCCCCTGGTGAGGCGGGGATCACTGACCGGGATTCAGAACCACGGCCTTCACGCCGCCGATTTTGGCCTGGGCCATGTTGGCCGCCTGTTGGGCGCGTTGCTGGGTCTGGAACGGGCCCAGGCGCACCCGGTAGACGGTTTTGGCGCCGGCCTTGGGATTGGTGATGAAGGTGGGCATGCGTCTGCCCTCGAACATCAGGCTCGAGAGCTTGGCCACCAGGGCTTCGGCGTGCTCGGTGTCGTTGAAGGAGGCTACCTGCACCGTGAAGCCGTTTCCGGGCGCGGTGGCGTTTTTTTGCGGCTTGGCGTTCTCCTCTTCCACGTCGCTCTCCTCGGCTTGATCCCGAGGGTTCGGCTTGGCTTGCGCGGCGGCGTTCTTGGCGTCGCCGGGCGTCTGGGTCGCTCCGCGGGCCGGCGGCGGGGGCGCGGGGCGCGCGCCTGGTGTGGACGCCATCTGCGGCATGGGCGGCGCCACATGACCGTCGGCGGGCGGCGGCGGAGCCTTGGCGGTGCTCAAACCCACCTCCTTGGGCAGCGGCTTGGACTCCAGACGCGCCGATTCCAGGGCCGAGGCCTCCTTGGAACCCCAGGGATCGCGCGGCTTGGAACCCTCCTTGGCGTTCGGATCCGGCGCGGTGAGATCCTGGGCGTCGATTTCGATGCGGGGCTCGGGTTTGGCGTCCCCCTTGCCGGCATCGGTGTTGAAAACCGGAGCCGGCGCCACCTGGGTGAGCCAAGCGGATTTGTTGGCATCGCTGGCGCGATCCCCGACCTTCACCTTGGGTGGCGGTTGGGTCTCCTTCTCGGTGATCAGGTCACCGGGCGAGCGCACCATGTTGAAGATCACCACCAGCAGGATCAAGACGAGAATGATGCCGCCGGTCACCAGAAACAGAAACTGTTCACGATTGGGTGATGCTTTCATAAGAGCCTTTTGTCGATGTCTGGATGGGCCAAGCTCGAAAATTTTTCAGCGCCGCGCACACCGGAGGCCGGAAATCGGGTGCGTCCCGGATGTCATGTCGGGGCCATTCCCCGCCTTGCCAGCCGCGCCACATGCCGTGCGTTGGGCCCTGGGGTGAGGATCTTGAATTTAAACTGCAAGAAACGCGCCGTTGAGTTCGGGCCGTGTGCCGGCCTGTTTGGCGTCGTGGGGGAAAGGGGGATGAGTCAAAACTTTGGCAACTCCGTGGAGCATCCATTCAAGCGGGTGACGATTCAGGATCCCCACTGGTCCCGTGGAACTCCCGAAGGGGGAGGTCCATGGCCAGGGGGGTGAGGGGGCTTCCCCCGTCATGCACGTTGCAGGGATGGGGGACCCCCGCCACATGTAGTAAGTCCTGAATCGTTACTCACGTGGAAGGGTGAGCCGCGTTCGCGCAAGAACTCCGCCCACCCTTTCACGGGCGCCTGCTCGCGAACCCGCCACGCTTGAGTCGGGCTACGACTCCAGAACCTCTTGCACCCGGTCGATCAGATCCGACGACAGACCGGTGATGGTCGGGTCGTTCTCGAAGTGGTTGCGGGTGATGAACTGAAACACCGCGTTGGTCTGTCCGGTCTTGGCCGCCAGGGCGGTGCAGACCATCAGCAGGGTCACGCCGCGGGAGATGTGTTCGTATTTGTTGCTGGCCGGATCCCCGAACAGCACCCGCGCCACCGGTCGGATGAACTTTTCGTGGTGACGGATCATCTCTCCGGCCACCGCGATCGAGGGGATGTCCACCAGCAGACAGGCCTCGGTGAGTACCGCGATGCTCGGCGACTTGAAGATCAGCCGTGTGTCGTAGTGATCGGCGATTTTGCGGTCGTAGGCGTTGATCAACCGGTTGTCGAGCACGAACCGCTCCATCTCCGCCTCGCCGATGCGGGTGCTTGGCACCGCCCGTTCCAACAAAGCGGGCTTGCCGGCCACGGGTGGTTTGCCCGACGACTGGAGATCCTCCTCGAGGGGCGGCGGCGGGTCGAAAGGGAGTTCCGGAAGGGGAGGAAGGGGATCGCCCGGTTCGAGCTCCGGCGCGCGGGCCTGTTTCGGGGGCTTCCAGGCGTGCGGCTTGATCTGGTTGAGTTCCAGATCCGCCAGCTCGAACAGGGCGGTCACCCGGGCATATTCGCGCTGCCTGGCCGGCGGACAGTGCTCGCGGGTCTGGAATCCCAGATGTTTGTTGATCTCCAGCCAGGCATGCTGCAACACCGAGCGAATCTGCAACTCCACCAGAAACCCCCGAAAACGTCGGTATTCGATCAACTCCAGCCGGTTGTCGAGCAATCCCACCTGCAAATTGGTCGAGGTGTAGCCAAAGCGGTTCGGATCCACGGTTTGCGACTTGGGATGCTCGGGCGAGGTGAAAACGTTGAATTCGCGACGGATGATCTCCGAGATGACCTGCACCTCCTCTTCGAAATAGGTGATGATGCGGATTCCGGCGATGTCGGGCACGTCGTTCAAGGTGGCGTAGGGGCTCTTGGGATGGTTGAGTTTTTCGACCAGGCTCTCCTTCTCCTTGATGCGACCGACGATCGAATGGATCTTCGGGCCATCGGGCACGATGAACTCCTTGATCAGCGTCAGGGTGCGCTCCAGGAAATCCTGGTAGTTTTTCTTCTGCTGATCGTATTGAATGAGGATCTTGTCGATCATCACCGTGTCGAGTGGCTTCATCGGGCAGCTCCAGGGCGTGGATTCCTCGTGGGGTACCTGGGCATTCTATCAGTCCAAACCCAGGGTTTTCAACTTGCGATGCAACGCCGAACGCTCCATGCCGATCACCTCGGCGGTGCGCGAGATGTTGCCGTTGTGACGCGCAAGCTGGGCTTTCAGGAAGATTCTTTCGAAGGCGATGCGGGCATCGCGCAGATTCTCGTTCTCCAGCAGCGTGTCCCAGGGGGTGGAGGTGGGGGTGGCGCCGGGTTTGAGATGGATGAATTCGGGCAGATCCTCCGGATCGATCACCGTACCCGGCGCCATGATCAGCATGCGCTCCACCAGATTTTTCAGCTCGCGGACGTTGCCGGGCCAGTGGTAGTTTTTCAGGCAGTTGAACGCCGCGGGGGAGAAGGTGCGATGCTGGGGCAGGGTGGCCTGATGGGTCTTGATGAAGAACTCCACCAAAGGCTTGATGTCCTCGAGTCGCTCCTTGAGGGGCGGAACCGCGATGGGGATGACGTTGAGCCGGTAGTAGAGATCGAGCCGGAAACGCCCCTGGTCGATCTCGTCTTGCAGATCCTTGTTGCTGGCCGCGATCACCCGCACATCCACCTGGATGGGGCGGCGTCCGCCGACCCGCTCGAAGCGTCGCTCCTGGAGGGCGCGCAGGATCTTGGCCTGGGTCTTCAACGACATGTCGCCGACCGAATCGAGAAACAGGGTGCCCCGATTGCTCTGTTCGAAGCGACCGGCCTGAATGATCTTCTGACCGTTGGGGGCGCTGCTCTCCTGGCCGAACAGCTCCACCTCGATGGACTCTTCCGGGATGGCCGCCGAGTTGACCGCGATGAACGGTCCCGCCGCGCGGTTGGAGAGGGCGTGCAGACGACGCGCGGCCACCTCTTTGCCGGTGCCGTTGTCGCCGGTGATCAACACCCACCCCTCGGTGGGGGCGACGCGCAACAGCTTCTCCTCGAGGGCGCGCATGGCCGGTGAGTCGCCGATCATCGGCGGCACGGTCTCCATTTGTGCCTTGAGGGCGCGATTCTCCCGCGCCAGATCATGGGCGCGGATCGCCCGATCCAGCAACAACAGCACCCGGTCCAGCGAAAGCGGCTTCTCCAGAAAGTCGTAGGCCCCCTCCTTGGTGGCCGAGACCGCGGTTTCGATGGTGCCGTGGCCGGACATCATGATCACCGGGGTCTCCCCTTCGCCGGCGCGACCTTTTTCGCGCGCCTTGATGCGCCGCAGGGTTTCGATGCCGTCGATGCCGGTCATCCAGATATCCAGCAGGATCGCCGCCACCTCCTGTTGCTCCAGGATCCCCAGGGCCTCCTCTCCGGAGGCGGCCTCGAGCACCGGATACTCCTCGTCCTCCAGGATGCCGCGCAGGCTGGTGCGGATCGGTTCCTCGTCGTCGATGATCAGGATGGTGCGGTTCATGGGGGTCAGGCCTGTTCGCGGGAGGGGGCCACGGCGCCGGTGGAGGACGCGGAGATGGCCTGGGTCAGCGGCAGATGGATCTCCACCAGCGCACCGTCCCATTGGGATTGACGGATGCGGATGGTGCCGCCGTGATCTTCGATGATCTTTTTGACGATGGCCATGCCCAATCCGACTCCCGTGGCCTTGGTGGTGAAATAGGGTTCGAAGACGCGATCCCGATCCTTGGGCGGGATGCCGGAGCCGGAATCGGCGATCTGGATCCGCACCCCTTCGCCATTTTCCGTAACCTCGGTGCAAATGGCAAGATGGCGCGCTTCGTTCCGTTCGCGAATCGCCGCCATGGCGTTGGAAATCACGTTGGTGAAGACCTGTTTGAGCTGTCCCCGGTCGTGGGGAAAGAGGGGGAGGTCGGGCGCGAACTCGGTGGTGACCGAGAACTTTTCCAACTCGGCGCGATGCAGTTGCAACACCTCGCCGATGCCGGCATGCAGATCGTTCAGGGCCAGCTCCGGGCGCGGCAGCCGCGCGAAGGTGGAGAACTCGTTGACCAGTACCCGCAACTCCTCCACCTGGCTGATGATGGCGTTGGTCCCCTCGTCGAGCACCTGCCAATCCGGACACGATTCGGATTGATGCTTCATGTACTTGCGTCGCAACCGCTGCGCCCAGAGCTGGATCGGGGTGAGGGGATTCTTGATCTCGTGGGCGATGCGCCGCGCCACTTCGCTCCAGGCGTGGGAGCGTTGCGCCAGCAGGATGTCGGAGATGTCGTCGAAGGTGGCGATGAACCCCTGGCCCTCGCCGGAGCCATCCACCAGCGGGGTGATGCGTACCGTCAGGGTGTGGATGCGATCCGCGCCCTGGATCTGCATCTGGAACTGCATGGCCGATTCGGCGGGCGGGGGTTCCGCGCCGTTGCTGGCGGCGCGGCGCGCGTCGCGACGCGCCAGGGGGGCCAGCATCGCATCGGGCAGCACCGCGCGATGGTGCTGGCCGATCACCCCCTGGCTGTCCAGCCCCAGCAGCGCGCCGGCGGCTGGGTTCATGAGGGTGATCTCGCCGCCACGGTTGACGCTGATCACGCCGGCGGAGATGTGCTGCACGATCGCGGCCATGAACCGTCGCCGCTCCTCGAGCAGGGCGTTGGTGGCCTGAAGTTCCTCGTGGTTCTCTTGCAGCTTGCGGGTCATGGCGTTGAAGGCGGCCATGAGGGTGGCCAACTCGTCGTCGCCGGTCACCGAGAGGGTCACGGAGAGGTCGCCGATGGCCACCTTGCGGGCCCCGACGATCAGTTCGGCGATCGGATCGGTGAGGTCGTCGGCGATGCGGAATCCCGACCAGATCGCGGCCAGAAGCAACAGCAGGGCGATCAGAGCCAGGGTGACCGTGTGGTTGGCCTTGAGCAACCCGTGGGAGGCGCGCAGATTCTTGTAATCGACGTAGACCGCCTCGATGTTCTCCAACTGGCCGAGGATCTGCCGGTCGATCCAGTGGCCGGTGGCGAGCACATAGTTGTCATCGAGGGCCACGAAGGCGCGCACCCGGTCGCCGGCGTCGCTGGTGACCACCAGGGCGCGCGATTCACCTTCCACCAGGGCGTCGAGATCGGGCAGGGGATCGAACGGCAATCCCCCCGCCTTGGCGATGCTGGTGCCGTCCGGGCGCAGGATGATCACCTCGTCCAGGCCGCGGGCGTTGCGCTCCACCTCCAGAATGGCCGCGACCGCCTCGTTGTCCTCCAGGGCGAGGGCCGAGGCCACCGCGCGGTTGCGCACGATCCCTTCGGCATCGTGGCGGACGTTGCGCTGGCTCTCCCGGTAATAGGCGCGCGATACGCCGAGCGCGGTATCCATGGCGCGGGCGATGCGGTCGGAAAACCACGAGTCCACCCCGCGGTTGAGAAAGTTGACCGACAGGATGGCGATGATCAGGGTGGGCAGCAGCGACAGGGCCACGAACATCATCGCCATGCGGGTGCGCAGCATCGAGCCGGTGCGGCGCTGGCGCCGGTCGAGCCAGAGCCGGAACACATGGCGCAGTACCAGGAAGCCCAGCGCCAGGGCCAGGAACAGGTTGACGTAGAGCAGAATCAGAAAGGCCACGCCGTAATCGCCGCTGGTCACCGCCGCCGCGCCGCGCAATCCCTGAGCGGTCAGGAAGGTGATGATCGCCACCACCAGGGGCACCAGGAGCAGGTAGATGTGCCGAATGGGAAAGGTGAACCGTTTCATCGCAGTTCCGATTCGTGGAAGAAGTCCATGGGTTGATGCCAGGTGAGCCAGCGGTCGAGAAAGCGGAACAGGCGCGACATCCCCTCATGGGTGATGGAGACGCGGGTTTGCAGCAGGTAGTCGGTATCCGGCAGGGATTTGAAGCGCGGGTGGAGCAGCAGGAAGCGCGGATTGCCGATGAATTGCAGGGCTTCGCTTTCGTCGGTGGTGTAGTGGACCAGCCGTTGTTGGTTTTCCTGAAGCTCGTAGCGCTCGGTGATCAGGCGCATGCGAACATGGCGCAGGATCTGTTTGTCCAAAACATGGGCATTCGGCAGCCATGGGTGCTTGCGGATGAGGCGGAAGCGGTAGGTGGCAAGCAGGGGTTCGCCTTGTTGGAGGTTTTCGCCGAGGCGTTCGAGGAGTTCGGGGGCGAGGGTGACCCGTGCCAGGAGTTTTTCCCCCTGAAAAAAGGCTTCGGACTGTTGGATGACCGGCGCGGCGGTGTCGGAGCGTGGCTTTTCGCAGCCGGCGATCATCAGCGTCAAAAAGAGGACGCTTAAGATCGCCGGGCGGATGGAGGGCGGCAAGGGGCCCGAGAACGGGTTACATGGAGAAGGCGACGGCGGGTTGGAGCACGCGCGGCACCGCATTGGAAACGAGTTCCTGGAGAGGGGGGGCATGTTCAGCGGACTCCACCAACTCCCACGCATCGGTGCGCGCCAGGAGTTTGCGCAGCAGGAGGTTGTTCATGGCGTGACCGGAGCGGACCCCCTTGAAATGGCCCAGGATCGGACGACCCAACAGATAGAGGTCGCCGATGGCATCGATGATCTTGTGACGCACGAACTCTTTTTCGTAGCGCAGCCCCCCTTCGTTGAGGATGCGGAAGTCACCGATGACGATGGCGTTGTCCAGGGAGCCGCCGCGTGCCAGACCATTGGCGCGCAGGGTTTCGAGATCCTTGAGGAAACCGAAGGTGCGGGCGCGGCTGATATCCTTGATGAAGGTGGTTTCGGTGATGTCGATCTCCACGCCCTGCTCTTCGAGGAGGGGGTGATCGAAATCGATGTGGAAGCTTAAGCGGAAGTGATCGCAGGGGTGGAACGAGGCCCGTTTGTTCTCGTGGGTGACGGAGATGGATTTCTTGATGCGCAGCCATTTTTTTGGCACGCGCTGTTCGACGATGCCGGCGCACTGGATCAGGAAGACGAACGGAGCGGCGCTCCCGTCCATGATCGGGACTTCCGGGCTGTCGAGATCGACATAGGCATTATCGACCCCCAATCCGGCGAAGGCGGCCAGGAGGTGTTCGACCGTGGAGACGCGCACGCCGTCGGCATTGGCGATGGTGGAGCAGAGTCGGGTATCGACGACGTTCTCAACGCGGGCAGGGATCAGGGCGTTGCCCTGGTCGATGCGCTGAAAGACGATGCCGGTGTTTTCCGGTGCGGGTCGCAGCGACAGGTAGACCTTGTTGCCGCCATGCAGTCCGATCCCGGTGCAACGGATGGTATTCTTGAGGGTGCGTTGAAAAAGCATGTCTTTAGGTTCCGTTTCAGTTTGATTCCGTTGTTGGGACCCATCTCTTTCACGGGCATCCGTGGGACGCTGCGATTGGACGGCTAACGGCTGTCAAAGTTTTGCCGAACTTTCTTTCAGACGTCTCCCATAGTGTCAGACCTAGCTGATTAAAGCAACTATAATGCCAACACGCCAACGGAAACTTCACATCCATGAATCAAAAATTTCACTATAGCCGATTATTCACCCAGGGAGAAGGAAAAAATCTGACAAGGGAATAGGGGGATTGGTCTGGACCATGATGGGAAATTCAGGTCAACGAGATCGATGTTGACTGTTTTCGTCTCTCGAGTCGTCAAGTCAACTGCAGGTCGTCGGGGTGACGATGGGAGATTCTCTTGTTCCGGAGTGACCATTGGGGCCCCCTGCATAGAGTGGTGGCCTCAATGGTCACTCCGGAAGCGTTCGGATCGTCCCGCAAAAACCAAGACGCCCCCAGAAATCCGGGGGCGTCTTGGTGTGCAGTGCGCAAACTGTCGAGAACAATCAATCCATCTGCCGGCGCAGGAAGGTGGGGATGTCCAGGGCATCCTCGTTGTTGGTCTGCTCCAGGGTGTTGAAATCATCCAGAGTGCGCATCGGACGACGCAGGACGCGCACGTTGCTCTTTTTGGGATCCACACCCTCCAGGGCGATCTCCTTGGCCGTCACCGGCGTCCGGCTGGAGGCCGCGCTACGCTGTGCGGTGGGCTGCTTGGCGGTGGGATGGGTCTTGTTGGTGATGCTCTCCTTGCTCGGAAAGGCCACCTGCTCGGCCTCGCCGATGCCGGTCGCGACAACCGTGACGCGCACCGAATCTTCCATCGACTCGTCGAGCACCGCGCCCACCACGATGATGGCATCGTCGTGCACCATGTCCTTGACCACCGTGACCGCTTCATCCACCTCTTGCAGGGCCAGGTTGTAGCCGCCGGTGATGTTGATGAGCACGCCGCGTGCGCCGTGGATGGAGATCTCGTCGAGGAGCGGGCTGGAGATGGCCTGGGTGGCCGCGTCGAGCGCGCGGGTGTCGCCGGTGGCCTCGCCCGCGCCCATCATGGCATGTCCCATCTCGTCCATCACGGTGCGCACGTCGGCGAAGTCCACGTTGACCAGACCGGTGATGGTGATCAGATCGGTGATGCCGCGCACCGCCTGCAACAGCACGTCGTCGGCCTTGCGGAACGCCTCGAGGATGGTGGTGTTCTTGCCGACGATGGAAAGCAGTTTCTGGTTGGGGATGGTGATCACCGTGTCAACGTGATCGCGCAGCTCCTTCAACCCCTCTTCGGCATACTGCAGACGCCGGCGCCCCTCGAACCCGAACGGCTTGGTGACCACGGCGACCGTCAAGATACCCAACTCCTTGGCGATCTGGGCGATCACCGGCGCGGCGCCGGTTCCCGTGCCACCACCCATGCCGGCGGTGATGAACACCATGTCCGCGCCATGCATCGCCTCCTTGATGCTTTCACGGCTCTCCTCGGCGGAACGCATCCCCACCTCGGGTTTGGCCCCCGCACCCAGCCCGCGGGTGATGTTGGTGCCGATCTGGAGGCGGGTCGGGGCCAGATTGCGGGCCAGGGCCTGGGCATCGGTGTTGGCCACGATGAATTCCACCCCTTCGAGTTGGGCCTGGATCATGTTGTTGATGGCATTGCCACCCCCACCGCCCACGCCGATGACCTTGATGCGCTGCAACGGCTCTGAAGACGTCTCGAATTCGATGGCCATGAATGAAGATCCTCTTTGCAAAAAAAGAAACGCCCTGATAAACCCGCATGTTTCGGGGAGATCACGCTCTCCCGCCCGGGGACGCCCCGATGGGCGCTCCCCCAAATTTCATGGGATGGGGAAAAGTCCAGCCCCCCTCACCCCCGACCGTGGATCTCCCTGACGGGAGGTCCATGGTGACAACTCAAAACAGACCGCCGAACCAATCCTTCATGCGCTGGAACACGTTCTTGATGGGCAGTCCACCCGGCTCGGGTTGCATGCGCCGCCCCATCTCCCGTTCGTTGCGGCTGGCGAACTGCACCAGTCCCACCGCCGTGGCGTAGACCGGGGAGGATACCACGTCGGTCAGGCCGCCCACTCCCTGCGGCATGCCGCGTCGCACCGGCTTGTTGAACACCTCCTCGGCCAGATCCACCATGCCTTCGGTGATCGACGAGCCCCCGGTGAGCACCACGCCGGCGGCGATGTGTTCCTCGTAGCCGGAGCGGGCGATTTCGCGGTTGACCAGGGTGAACAGTTCCTCGACGCGCGGTTCGATGATCTCGGCCAGGATGTGGCGGGTGAGGGAACGGGCCTTGCGGTCGCCGATGCTCGGGACTTCGATGGTTTCGTCCGGGGAGACCAGGGAGGCCAGGGCGCAGCCGTACTTGCGCTTGAGTTGCTCGGCCTCGCGGGTCGGGGTGCGCAGACCCACGGCAATGTCGTTGGTCAGATGGTCGCCGCCGATGGCCAGAACCGCGGTGTGCTTGATGTGTCCTTCGCAGAAGATGGCGATGTCCGTGGTGCCGCCGCCGATGTCCAGCAGACAGACCCCCAGCTCCTTTTCGTCTGCGGTGAGCACCGCTTCGGAGGAGGCGAGTTGCTCGAGGATGATGTCGCCCACGTCCAGGCCGCAGCGGTTGACGCACTTGACGATGTTCTGCGCCGAGGCCACCGCGCCGGTGACGATGTGGACCCGCGCCTCGAGGCGCACCCCGTGCATGCCGAGGGGCTCCTTGATGCCGTCCTGTCCGTCGAGAATGTACTCCTGGGGAATGACGTGCAGAATCTCGCGATCCATGGGGATGCTCTGGGCGCGGGCCGCGTCGAGAACGCGCACGATGTCGCTCTGGGTGACCTCCCCCTCGCGGGTGGCCACCACCCCGTTCGAATTGCCGCTCTTGATGTGTCCACCCGCAATGCCGGCGAAGACCATGTTGATCTCCACCCCGGCCATCATTTCCGCCTCCTCGATGGCCATGCGGATGCTTTCCACCGTGGAGTCGATGTCGATGACCACGCCCTTGCGCAGACCGCGTGACGGATGGGTGCCGATGCCGATGATATCCAGACGTCCGTCGGGTTGTACGTCGGCGACCACGCAGCAGATTTTGGTGGTCCCGATGTCCAGGCCGACGATCAGGTTTTGGTCCTGTTTGGGCATGCTCAACCCGAAATCTTGTGTTGATCCGTGCCCCGTAGGGCGCCTGACGCGCTGAGCGCAATGTTTGTGGCCACGATGCGAGCGATTACCTCGCGTCTCTTGCCGGGCGGTCGCTCGAACCGTTCGGATGATCAGGTGGTCGGAGCGCGTTTGAGATCGCTTTTATCGGGACGTGGTGGTTCCGGGACCGATTCTGGCCGGATGGCGATCCGATTGGCGATGCGCAGCTCAACTTGGCGTATACGCAGATCCAATATCTTGTAACGTTTCTGTAACCTATGCAAGAGGCTAAGTTCCTGTTCCGCACGATTCGATAATAATAGCTTGACCCCCTTGCGCGTGTACAGGGTCCATCCGTCACCCGGGGTGCCGACCGCCTCGGAGAGCTGGTCTTTGATCCATGCCTGCTTATCAAGCAGATTCAACAGTTTTACCGTTTGTTCTGCCTGGTGCGAGCCGGGCAGGGGGGTGATCACCGGCAGCAACAGGGGATCCCCTTTCTCAAACGTTTTGATCGGCATCCCGTACTCGTCGAGCACCATCAGCCGTTCCCCCTGGCGACTCAGGCCAACCGCGCTCTTTTCGGAGAGGGTGACCGTCAGGGTGGACGGAAAGATCCGTTTCACCCGCACCGAGTGAATCCACGGCAACGTCTGCAAGCGGGTGCGGATCGTCTCCGGATCGATGGCGAGCAGGTTGGCGCCCTTGGGGGTCTCCATGACCCCGATCGCCACCTGATTCGGAATGTTCACCAATCCACGGATGTGAATCGTCTCGAGCGGGAACCAGTTCGAGCGCTTGAGCAGCTCCCAGCTCTGTCGTCCCGCGAAGATCACCAGGATCAGGAGCAGGAGGCTCAGGAAGAAGCGCGGCATCGTTCCAATCCGGCGCCCGCCAGAATCCGTTCCGCCAGATCCTCGAAGGAGATGCCGATCGCCGCCGCCGCCTTGGGGGCCAGACTGGTGGCGGTCATCCCCGGCAGGGTGTTGATCTCCAGCACCCAGGGGGTGCCATCGCCATCCACCATCAGGTCCACCCGGTAGAGTCCGCGACAACCTGCCACCCGACCCGCCTCCAGACCGATGCGCGTGGCGCGCTCCAGGGTCGCCGGATCCACGCTCTCCGGCGGGATCAGATAGCGGGTCTCCCCCGAGGCGTACTTGGCGTTGTAGTCGAAGAATCCCGCTGCCGGACGGATTTCGATCAGCGGCAGGGGACGGTCGTCGAGAATCGCCAGGGTCAACTCGGGTCCGATGATCTCCTCTTCCACCAGGATGCGGGTTTTTCCGCTTCCGGAGGCCCGCACCGCGATTCGCAGCGCCTCCTTCAACCCCTCCCGATCGTCCACGCGGCTGATGCCGACGCTCGAGCCGGTGGCCATGGGTTTGACGAAGCAGGGCGGATTGAGGGCCAGATCCGGCAGGGATGCCAGACTCTCCTCGCCATCGACCACCACCTCTTCCCAGGCCGGGGTCGGCAGACCCGCATCCCGGAACAGCCGTTTGCTGGCGATTTTGTTCATGCACAGGGCCGAGGGGCCCACGAACGAGCCGGTATAGGGGATGCCGAGGGTTTCGAGCAGCCCCTGAATCGCGCCATCCTCGCCCCCTTCGCCGTGCAGGGCCAGCACCGCCGCCGCGACGCGGTTCTTCAACAGCGCCTCGGGCAGTTCCCGACCGTTGGCCGGGTCGATGGAGACGGGATTCCAGCCACGTTTTTCCAGGGCGCCCATCAGGGCCGCGCCGCTACGCAGGCTTACCGCCCGTTCCGGGGAGGCGCCTCCCATCAACACCGCGATCCGTTGTCCCTCGGTCAGGGCGCGCTTGAGTTGCTCCAGCATGGCGTCACGCTCACTCCCATCCGACGAATTGGACTTCCGGCTCCAACAGGATGCCGGCGTGTTCGGCCACGCGCTCCCGTGCCCGATCGATCAGTTCGCGCATCTGTATGGCCGTGGCTTGGCCCAGATTGATGAAAAAATTGCAATGCATTTCCGACACTTGCGCATCCCCGACCCGCAGGCCGCGCAGACCGGCCCGGTCCAGAAGTTCCCAGGCCTTGGGGCCGGCGGGCGGATTCTTGAACACGCTCCCCGCGCTTGGCCAGGCCAGAGGTTGCGACCGTCTCCGTCGCGCATTGAACGCGCGCATCCGCTCCCGCACCCGTTCCGGATCGTCGGGCCGGAAACGAAACCGGGCCCCGGTGAAGATCCATGCCGCATCGATGCCGCAGTGCCGATATTCCATTCCCAACGCCGACTCGGGCAGAACATGGAGCCGGCCCGCAGGATCGACCAGATCGGCCTCCACGAGCAGATCCCGGATCTCCCCGCCGTGGGCCCCGGCGTTCATGCGCAACGCGCCCCCCACGCTGCCCGGTATGCCGGCCAGAAACTCCGCGCCCGTCAACCCCCGTCGCCTGGCGAAGTGGGCCAACGCCTGGGTGGTGGCTCCGGCATCGGCATGCACCAGGGTTTCCGAATCGGCGTTCAAGGATTCGGTAATAGTATAAATCCGATTCATGGCCTGGGTCAAATCCATAACTGCACCTGGGACACCTTTATCGGAAATTAACAGATTGCTCCCCCCGCCCAGGATCACCCGTGGCAGATGGTCCGGCCAGTTGGCGAGCAGTCCGGCGATCTCCACGGCATCAACCGGGGTGACCAGCCAGCGGGCCGGGCCGCCGATCCGCCAGGTGGTGCGCGGCCTGAGGGGCACGTCGCGGCGTACCGGGAGGGTGAGCGCGCAGGAGGCGAACGGGTCCATGCCCATGCCGTCGGTCACGAGGCCGCGAAATCGCGTGCCCGGTGGGAGATGCTGCCCGCGCCCAGAAACAGGGTGACATCACCGGGTTTGAGCAGGGATTCGAGCGCCTCGCGCCAGTTCTCGCCGCCCGGCAGGGGTTGGGCCTCCACGCTGCACTTGTCGCGGATGCCGCGCACCAGCGGGGTCTGTCCTCCCTTGTCCAGGGGACCGGGGATCGGAGCCTCCCCCGCCGGGTAGATGCGATCCACCAGCACCAGGTCGGCATCCCCGAAACAGGTGAGGAACTCCGGGAACAGATCCTGCACCCGGCTGTAGCGGTGCGGCTGGAAAATGGCCACGATACGGCGCGTGCCGTAGGCTTCGCGGGCCGCGGCCAGGGTGGCGCGGATCTCCGAGGGGTGGTGGGCGTAGTCGTCGATGATCACCCGGTCCGGGCTCTCCTTGAGGATGTCGAAGCGGCGCCGCACCCCCTTGTAGCGATCCAGCCCGCGGACGATCGCCTCCCAGGGGATTTCCAGTTCCAGGGCCACGGCCACGGCGGCCAGGGCGTTTTGCACATTGTGATGACCCGGCACCGGCAGGGCCAGTTCGCCCAGGGAGCGGGATGCCCCCTCGCCGTCCGGATCCTTCAGGAGCACCTCGAAGCGGGTGCGTCCCCCCTCGCGACGGAGGTTGACCGCGCGCAGATCCGCGCCGTCGGTCAAGCCGTAGGTGATCAGACGTTTCTCCTCCAGCCGTCCCGCCAGCGCCGCCACCTGGGGATGGTCGAAACAGAGCACGCCAAGACCATAAAAGGGGATTTTCTCGACAAAATTGAAATAAGCCTGCCGAACCGCGTCGAAGTTCTTGTAGAACTCCATGTGCTCCGGGTCCATGTTGGTGACCACCGCGATGGTGGGAAAGAGCTTCAGGAAGGTGCCATCGCTCTCGTCGGCCTCGGTGACCAGAAACTCGCCGGTGCCCAGACGGGCATTGCTGCCGAAAGCCTTCACCACCCCGCCGTTGACCACCGTGGGATCCATCCCGGCCTCGCCGAGCAGGGTCGCGGTCATCGAGGTGGTGGTGGTTTTGCCGTGGGTGCCGGCTATGGCGATGCCGTATTTCATGCGCATCAGTTCGGCGAGGATCTCGGCGCGTCGCGCCACGGGAATGCGCAGCCGTTTGGCCTCGAGGATCTCCGGATTTTCGGTGGTGATCGCCGAGGAGCGCACCACCACATCCGCCGAGCGGACCTGTTCGGCGGTGTGTCCCACGCGGATGTCGGCGCCCAGATTCTTCAGGCGCAGCACCGAGGCGTTTTCGGCCATGTCCGAGCCCGACACCTGATAGCCCAGATTGAGCAGCACCTCGGCGATACCGCTCATGCCGATGCCGCCGATACCCACGAAATGGAGTTTGCGGATTTTGTCGTACATCGATCAACCGTTTCCCTGGCGCGCCAGAAGTTGGAGAATTTCGTCCATCATGTCCGCCGCGGCCCGTGGACGGGCCAGCGTGCGCGCCCGTCTTCCGGCCAACTCCAGCGCAGCCGGATCGCCCAGCCTGTCGGCCAGAAACGCGGTCAGCCAGGATACGTTAAAGTTTTTTTGGCTCTGGGTCCAGGCTCCGCCGGCATCGGTGAGCGGTTTGGCGTTGGCGGTCTGGTGGTCGTCGGCGGCAAAGGGGTAGGGGACCAGCAGCGACGGTCGTCCGGTGGCGGCCAGCTCCGCCACCGACGAGGCGCCGGCGCGGCTGATCACCAGATGGGCCTGTCGATAGGCGCTGGTCATCTCCGTGAAGAAGGGGGCGACCTCCGCTTCGATGCCGGCGGTTCGGTAGGCGGTGCGCACTTCCTCCAGATCTTCGGATCGCGCCTGCTGGCGCACCTGGAGGGAAACGCCCTGCCGGTGGAGCCGGTCCAACGCCTCGGGCACGACTTCGGTGAAGATCCGCGCCCCCTGACTGCCGCCAAAAATCAGGATCTGCCAGGGTTCGCCCGGTGCCGGCGGGGTCAGGGGCGGCACGTCGCGTACCAGGCTTTCGCGCACCGGATTGCCGGTTTCCACCGCCCGCCCGGCGGGGAAATATCCGGTGGCCTGGGCAAAGCCGGTCAGGATCCGGTCCGCGAACCGGCCCAGACGGCGGTTGGTGAGGCCGGGGATGGCGTTCTGGTCGTGGAGCAGGGTGGGGATGCCGGCCAGTCGGGCGGCGATCACCGCCGGGGCCGAGGCGTAGCCCCCCATGCCGAGCACGGCGTGGGGCTGAAACTCCCGCAGCACCCGCCGCGCGGACAGGATCGCGCCGGGGATGCCCAGCAGGGTGCGTGCCCGAGCCAGAGGACCGCTCCCCTTGAGTTTGCCAACCCGCAAGGTGACCAGTCTTTTGCCGTGCCGAGGAATCAGGCTGCACTCCATCCCCCCCTCGGCGCCGACGAACAGGGTCTCGCCACCGCCGGCCTCCCAGAGATCGGCGACCGCCAGGGCGGGAAAGAGGTGTCCGCCGGTGCCGCCTCCGGCCAGGAGCAGTTTTTTATCCATGGCGTTGCTCACGACGTTCGATCCCCATTCCCGGCCCGGTCACCCCGAAGGTCCATCCCGACTGGTGGCGCCACCCCGGTTCTGGGCCGGAAGCGTGCGCGAAAAGGCCAGCAACAGCCCGATGCTCGACAGGGTGATCACCATCGACGAGCCGCCGTAACTCACCAGCGGCAGGGTCAACCCCTTGGGCGGCAGCAACCCCATCACCACCGCCATGTTGGCGATCGCCTGGGAGGCGATCAGGGTGGTCAGACCCGCGCTGCTCAGACGCACGAAGAGGTCATCGCTCATCCGGGCGATCAGCATGGCGCGCCACACCAGCAGGGCGAACAGCGCGATGATGACCAGAATCCAGATCAGCCCCAGCTCCTCGCCGATCACCGCGAAGATGAAATCGGTGTGGGCCTCGGGCAGGTAGAACTGTTTCTGTTGTCCCTCGCCCAGCCCCGCGCCCATCACGCCGCCGCTTCCGAAGGAGATCAGGGATTGCGCCAGTTGGAAATCGCTGTTCAAGGGGTCGTCCCAGGGATCGAGAAACGAGGTGACGCGCCGGAACCGGTAGGGGGCCATGATCACCCCGGCGGCGGCCAGGGGGATGGCGGCCCCGGCCACGGCGGTGATCCAGGAGAGGGGCATGCCGGCGATGAAGATCACGGTCACGACCACCATGCCACAGATCAGGGTGGCGCCGAAGTCGGGTTCGGCCATCAGCAGCACCGCGCCCAGGCCGAAAAGTCCCAGCAGCGGCAGAAGCCCCTCCTTGAAATAGCGCACCCGTTGCGGCTCCAGGGCGAGCAGGTGGGCGACATAGAGGATCAGCGTCACCTTGAACGGTTCCGAGGGTTGCAGGGTGAAGAGGCGCAGATTGATCCAGCGTCGTGCCCCGCCCCCCTCCATGCCGATTCCGGGCACGAAGACCAGCACCAGCAGAAAGATCAGCACCCAGAAGGCGGTGCGGCTCAGGGCGCGGATGGTGGCGATCGGCAGACGGCTCAACCAGGCCATGGCGGCCAGTCCGGCCAGGGCGAACACCGCGTTGCGCAGCGCGTAATGGGTGGAGTCGTCGTATTTTTTCAGGGCGATGGGGGTCGAGGCGGAGTAGACCATCACCAGACCCACCAGCAGCAGCACGAAGGCGGTTCCGGCCAGCCACAGGTCGATGTGGCCGAGTCCCTTGTTCTCTTCGGCGTACTTTTCGCGCCACGGGGTGGAGGGCTTAGACGAGCTCATGGACAGCCTCGCGGAATTGATCGCCGCGATCCTCGAAGTTCTTGAACATGTCGAAGGAGGCGCAGGCCGGGGAGAGCAGCACCGCCTGGCCGGAACGGGCCAGTTTTCTGGCAAGGCGCACCGCGTCGGTCATGCTGGCGGCGCGGTGTGGGGTGGGCCCCTCGGCGAGGGCGCGGGCCAGGTCGTTGGCCGCCTCGCCGATCAGGATCGCCTCCGCGACCACCCGCCGGGCCACCGGCGCCAGGGCGGCGAAGTCTCCCTTTTTGTCGCGACCGCCGGCGATCAGGATCACCCCGCCGCCCGCCGCCACGGAAGGGAACGATTGCAGGGACATCAGGGTGGCCCCGACGTTGGTCCCCTTGGAATCGTTGTAGTAGTCCACCCCGTCGAGGGTGCGCACCAGTTCCATGCGGTGGGTGAGTCCGGGAAAGCTCTTCAAGACCGCGACGATCGCCTCGGGCGCGACGCCGTGCGCCAGGGCGGCGGCGGTGGCGGCGGCGGCATTGGCCTGGTTGTGGATCCCCCGGATGCGGATCGCCGCAAGCTCCACGAGGGGGACGGGCGCGGTCCCGCGTCCGTCGATCAGCCACCCCTCGGAGGCGTACACCCCGCCGGGAACCATCCGCTCCACGGAGAAGGGAATGATATCAAGCCCCATGGCGCGGGCACGAGCCAGATCCGCGCCCAGATTCGGATCGTCGGCGTTGATCACCAGCCGGTCGCCGGGCTTGCCGTTGGCGAAGATGCGGCTTTTGGCCGCGCCGTAGGCGGCCAGATCCGGATAGCGATCCAGATGGTCCGGGGTGAGATTGAGATGGACCGCCACCTCGGCGCGGAAGGCAGCGATGCTTTCGAGCTGGAACGAGGAGAGTTCCAGCACGTAGGCATCCATGGCCTCTTCCCAGAGGGAGAGGGCCGGCATGCCGAGGTTGCCGCCCACGGCGGTGGCGATCCCCTGCTGTTGCAGCATCAGGCCGATCAGGGTGGTGACGGTGGATTTGCCGTTGGAGCCGGTGATGGCCAGGAAACGGGCCTGTGGGCGTTGGGCGCGGACGTGGGCGTGGAGCCACTCCACGTCGTTGATGACCGGGATTCCGGCGGCGATCAGGGTTTGCATCTCCGGCAGCGCGCGGGGCACGCCGGGGGAGAGGAGCAGGGTGGCGCAGGTCGAGAGGCTCTCCACCGGGGGCGCGGCCCCGCGCAGGGGGGTGACGCCGGGCAGCTCGGCGAGTGGGGCGAGGGTGGCCGGATTGGCATCCCAGGCGATCACCGGCGTGCCGCGGGCGGCCAGAAAACGGACCGCCGCGATCCCGGAGCGGCCCAGGCCGATGACGCCGACGGGTGGGGAGGGGTGGTTCATCAGCGGATCTTCAAGGTGGAGAGGCCGATCAGGGCCAGGATGATGGAGACGATCCAGAAACGCACGATGATCTTGGGTTCCGCCCACCCCTTGAGTTCGAAGTGGTGATGGATCGGGGCCATGCGGAATACCCGTTTGCCCACCAGCTTGAAGGAGAGGACCTGGATGATCACCGAGAAGGTTTCGAGCACGAAGATTCCGCCGATCACCGCCAGGACGATCTCGTGACGGGTGGCCATGGCGATGGTGCCCAGGGCGGCCCCCAGGGAGAGGGAGCCCACATCGCCCATGAACACCTGGGCCGGATAGGTGTTGAACCACAAGAAGCCCAGGGCCGCACCCACCAGCGCGCCGCAGAAGATGGTCAGTTCGCCGGCTCCGGGAATGTAGGAGATGCCGAGATAATTGGCGAATTTGGCGTGTCCGGTCAGATAGGTGATGAACATGAAGCTGGCGGCGGTGAGAATGGTCGGTCCGATGGCCAGGCCGTCGAGGCCGTCGGTGAGGTTGACGGCGTTGCTCGAGCCGACGATCACCAGGATGGCGAAGGGCAGGAAGAACCAGGCCAGATCGAGGTTCAGCTCCTTGAAGAACGGAACCGACAGGGCGCCGAAGACACCCGGCGAGGAGAGCTTGAGATAGAGCGCCACGCCGATGGCGAGCATGGATTGCAACAGAAAGCGCACCGAGGCCGGCGCCCCCTTGGTGTTGCGTTTGGTCACCTTGTTGTAGTCGTCCCAGAAGCCGATGGCCCCGAAGCCGAGGGTGGTCAGCAGCACCATGTGGATGAACGGATTGGCCAGATTGGCCCACAACAGGGTGGAGATCGTGATGGCCAACAGCATCAGCGCGCCGCCCATGGTGGGGGTGCCGCCCTTTTCCAGCAGATGGCGCTGGGGACCGTCGGTGCGGATCGGTTGCCCGTTGGTTTGCAGCCGGCCCAGGGCTCGGATCATCCAGGGACCGACGATGAAGGAGAGGATCAGGGCGGTCAGGATCGCGCCGATGGTCCGGAAGGTGATGTATTTGAAGAGGTTGAGGACCGTCCAGTGGCCGCTCAACGGGTAGAGCAGGTTATACAGCATGGTTCATCAGATCCTTGACAAGTCGCTCCATGCGCATGCCCCGCGATCCCTTGACCAGGATCACGTCGTCACGCCGGAGCTGTGTAGAGAGGTTTTTCAACCAGTTGGACGGATCGTCCTGGTGCCGGGCGTCGATTCCCGGCAAATCGCGCCGCAGCGCCTCGTGCAGCGCACGCATCTGGGATCCGGCGGTCAGAACCAGATCGATGCGATTCTTGGCGATGTCGCGGGTCAGGGCGGCGTGCAGCGTCGGGCTCTCCGCGCCCAGCTCCAGCATGTCGCCGAGGATGGCTACCCGGCGCCGGGCCGGATGGCTGCCCAGGGAGGCGATGGCCGCCGCCATGGAGCCGGGATTGGCGTTGTAGGTGTCGTCGAGGATGGTCCATCCTTCGGGTCCGGCGAGAACCGCCCCGCGTCCGGGCAGGGGTTGGAACGCCGTGAGCGCCGCGCCGATCGCCTCGGGAGAGGCGCCGGCCAGCCGGGCGACGCCGGCGGCGGCCAGGGTGTTGACCACCCGGTGCGGGGCGCACACCCCCAGATCCACCGCCGCGCTGGTTCCATCCGGCCAGAGAATCGTGCCGCGTCGCGCGCCGTCGCCCGGTGTCGGATCATCCTCCCAGCGGATGTCGGCGTTGGGTGTGGGTCCGAAACGGATCCGGCGACAGTGGGTGGCGGCCTGCTCCAATATCGGGCGTTGCGGCTCCAAGGCCGGGATCAAACCCCAGCCGTCGGCGGGCAGGGCGGCCAGAAGCTCCCCCTTGGCGGCGGCCACCGCTCCCAAATCCGAGAACGACGCCATGTGCGCGGGCTGGACATTCGTGACGACACCGATGGAGGGGCGGGCCAGATCCGCGAGAAAGGAGATCTCCCCCGCCGCGCTCATCCCCATTTCGATCACCGCCACCCGGCAGTCGGCGGGCATGGCCAGCAGGGTCAACGGCACGCCGATGTGGTTGTTGAGGTTGCCGGTCGTGGCGTGGACCGGCGCGCACTCGGCGCGCAGGCAGGCGGCGATCATCTCCTTGACCGTGGTCTTGCCCGAGGAGCCGGTGACACCGATCACCAATGGCGCGACCTGGCGGCGCCAGGCGGTTCCGGCTTGACCCAGGGCGGTCAGGACATCGGGAACCCGCAGCACCGGGACCGAGGGGGGCGACGCCGGCAGGCGACTGACCAGCAGCGCGGCGCAACCCTGGTGGATGGCCGCATCGATGAAGTCATGGCCGTCGAAGTTCGGTCCGGCCAGCGCGGCGAACAGCTCTCCCGGACCCACCTTGCGGCTGTCGGTGGTCACCCCGGTCAGTTCCGGATCCCCGGACGGCGCGCCAAATCCCCATTCGGCGGCGCAGGCGGCATGGATGAAGGAGAGTTTCATGGGTTGGAGAGTCCTTGAAAACCGATCTCCGCCAGATAAGCGCGGGCCACCTGGGCATCGTCGAACGGGATCGGGCCATCGGCCAGGATCTGTTGGGTTTCGTGCCCCTTGCCGGCGATCAGCACCACATCTCCAGCGCGCGCCATCCCGATGGCCTGGCCGATCGCCTCGGCCCGTCCCGGAATCTCGAGGAGTCGCTCCTCCGCTCCGGTCATGCCGGCGCGGATCGCGGCGCGGATCGCGGACGGATCCTCGGAGCGTGGATTGTCGTCGGTGAGGATCGTGAAGTTCGCCAGGCGTGCGGCGATCGCGCCCATGAGCGGACGCTTGCCCGCGTCGCGTTCTCCGCCGCAGCCGAAGAGCAGGATGCGCCGCGCCCGCGGAGAGATCTCGATCATCGTGGACAACAGACGCTCCAGGGCATCGGGAGTATGGGCGAAGTCCACGAGAATGGTAAAGGGTTGACCTTGGCGGATCGTCTCCATGCGCCCCTTGACCGGCTGGAACCGGGCCAGTCCGTCGGCGATGGTGGTCATGTCGATGCCGATGCGGCGGCAGAGGGCGGCGGCGGTCAGGGCGTTGGCGACGTGGAATCTTCCGGCGGTCTTGAGGGTGATGGCGCGGCTCTGGTTTGGGGTGAACAACTCGAAGCGGGTGGTTTGCCAGTCGAGTCCGATCCCCTCGGCGCGGATTTTTGCCTCCCGGTGGCCCTCGAGGGTGAATCCGCTCACCGAAATCCCCATCGCCAGGCAGTCGGCGGCCAGTTCCGGCCCTTTCGGGTCGTCCAGGTTGATGACGGCGGCATCCGGATACGGCGGGTTCAGGAACAGCCGGCGCTTCGCCTGCCAGTAGGCCTCCATGCTGCCGTGATAGTCCAGATGGTCGCGGCTCAAGTTGGTGAAGGCCGCGACCTGCCAGGGGATGCCGGCGCAACGCGCCTGATCCAGGGCGTGGGAGGAGACCTCGGCCACCACCGCCTGGCAGCCGGCCTGATGCATCGCGGCCAGGGTCGCCTGAAACGTGACCGGATCCGGGGTGGTCAGCGTCGGGGCCAGCGCGCCGCCCGGATGGCGGATGCCGGTGGTGCCGATCACCCCGATGGGGGTTTCGGCGGCATGCAGGATCGCCTCGACCATCCCGGCCACGCTGGTTTTGCCGTTCGAGCCGGTCACGGCCAGCATGGTCAGCCGATCCGCCGGATGGCCGTGAAAGGCCGCCGCCAGATGGGCCAGGGCCACGCGGGGTTCGGGATGGATCAGGCTCGGAACCGGCAACTCCCGGCTCCCGTCGTGCAGGATCGTCACCGCGCCGGCAGCGATGGCCGCGTCGATGAAACGCCCTCCATCCGCCCGCGTGCCGGGCAGGGCGGCAAACAGCGCGCCAGGGGTCACCGCCCGTGAATCCGAGCACAACCCGGTGATCTCGACATCCGCGCCGGTCTGTCGCAATCCTTGGCCACGGTTGGCACGGAGCAGTTCGGAGAGTCTCATTCGAGCACCAGGCGCAGTTCGCCCTCCTCTCCGACGATCTCCTGGACCACGCGACCCGATCCGGAGATTTTGGGCACGATCCCTTGGGCCTGGGCCTTTTCCAGGGCGTTGGCCAGGGAGAGTCCCTTGTAGCCCTTCTTCTCTGCGGTCTCCTCTTCCGTTGGCGGGGGAGGCGCCGGCCTGGCGCCGGGCGGGTCGGGCAGGGGCATGGGTTTGGCCTCGTCTCGTGGCGGCGGGAGCTTGAGATCCACCGGTGTGGTGGGGAGCACCGCGAGCAGGGGAAGGATCTCCTCGGCGATCTCCCGGAAGACCGGCGCCGCGGCCAGTCCCCCGTAATAGAGTTTGGTGTCCGGCTCGTCGATGCCGACAAAGATCACGATCCTGGGATCTTCCGCCGGGATCATGCCCACGAACGAGGCGAAATAACTCCCGCCCATGTACCCCTGGCGTCCCGAAGCCTTGCGGGCCGTGCCGGTCTTGCCGCCCACCGTGTAGCCGGATACCTTGGCCTGGGCGGCGGTCCCTTCGGTGGTGACCACGGTGGTGAGAATGCGTCGCAGGGTGGCGGAGGTCTGCTCGGAGATCACCCGCTTGGGCTCCGGACGCTGGATCGAGTTTTGCTTGTGGTCGATGATCCGACCGGCCACCAGATGCGGGGGGCGCAACAGACCTCCGTTCACCGCCGCGGAGGCGGCACTGGTGATCTGGAGCGGGGTGGCCAGCACGCCGTAACCATAGGAGCGGTTGGCCTGTCCCACGAAACGGTAGTGGGTGATGTCGGCCATGGAGCCGGGCGATTCGTTGGTCTGCTCGATGCCGGTGGGGCGCGAGAAGCCGAAGTTGAGGATGTACTGTTCGAGCACGTCGTGTTTCATCATCAGGCCGATCTTGGCCGCGCCGACGTTGGAGCTTTTCTGGATGATCTGACTGACGGTCAGGCTCTGGGGGCCGACGTGGAAGTCCCGGATGGTGCGATCGCCGATGGTGAAGCGGCCACCCTCGATGTTGATGACCGTGTTCTCCTTGATCAGGCCCAGATCCAGGGCCGCGCCGATGGTGAAGATCTTGAAGGTCGAGCCCGGTTCGTAGGCATCCATGATGGCCCGGTTGCGACGGGTGTCCGAATGGCTCTCCAACAGATTGTTCGGGTTGAAGGCCGGTTGATTCACCATGGCCAGGATGTCGCCATTCTTGGGATCCAGGATGACCACCGATCCCGCCTTCGCCTTGCTGCGGGTCACCCCGCGCAGCAGGGCGCGGTAGGCGATGTACTGCACCGTGGAGTCGATGGTCAGCACGATGTCGTGACCGGGTTTGGCGTCGGTGATGTTCTTGACCGTCGGCATCACCCGACCCATGCGGTCCTGGGTGATGATGCGGGTGCCGGCCTGCCCCTCGAGATCCTTCTGGAACACCTTTTCCAGACCTTCCGCCCCCTTGCCGTCGAAACCGACGAAGCCCAGAATGTGGCCGGTGATCTCGCCCAGGGTATAGTAGCGCTGCATGTTCGGGATGAAGAACAGCGCCGGATTGTTCAGATGCTGGATCTTCTGGATGATGGTGGGGGGCAGTTTGCGGGCGATGATCGGATAGGTGCCGACCTTGGCCCGTTTGAGCTTGGAACGCAGGTAGTAGCGTTCCACCCCGAGGATCGGCGCGAGTTGATCGGCCAGTTGCTGGCGATCGTGGACCTGATCGATATCCACCGAGAGGGAGCGCACCGGCAGGCTGATGGCGAGCGTATGGCCGCGCCGGTCGAGAAACTGGCCGCGATGGCCCTGGGCGGTGATTTTCTTTTGGTACTGGCGCAGGGCGCGGCGATGCAGATCATCCCCCTGCACCACGGTCAGATCCACGGCGCGGGCGGCCAGGATCGTGAAGGCGAGCATGAAGAATCCGAGCAGGAATTTCAGGCGCATGCCGATGTTCACGGTTTCCGGCGGGCGGACGCCGGGACGGGGCTTCAACCGTTCCGGGGTGAGGGCCGGGGAGGGCAGGGGCGCCGAGGCGGACGGGGATGACTGGCCGGCGCGGGAACGTCGGCGCATCCGGGGCAGGAGTCCGCTCAGCGTGCGCAAGCCGGTGAGCATGCCCGCCAGACGATTGACCTTTCTGCTGGTGCTCACTCGGGGGCCTCGCGCCACTGATCGGGGCGCATCGGGCGCATGCCCAGATCCTTTTTGGCCCGACGTTCGATGGTGTTCAGATCGGTGCGCGCCACCCATTCGACGCGCAGCGCCTGTTCCTGATCCAGCAGGTGTACACGCTTTTTGAGATGCCCCTCCAGTTCGCGATGGGCCTCCTGCATCCACATGCGCGAGGCGATGGTGATGGCGGCGGTGATCACCAGAAGAATCGCCAGCAGGGTATGCAGAAGCCAGGGGGATTTCATCCGACCCGCTCCCGGCGCCCGAGGGGATCCCCGACACGTTCGATCACCCGCAGTCTGGCGCTGCGCGCGCGGGGATTGGCGGCGATTTCCGCTTCGCCCGGGACGATGGAGCGGGTGTGGGGCAGACGGAAACCGGGTTCGAAGGGGGCCGGTCGGAGGGGCAACAGCGCCGCCGGTCCGCTCGGTGGCGGCGGGGGCAGGGTCAAGGCGCGAAAACGCTGTTTGACGATGCGATCCTCCAGGGAGTGAAAGGTGATCACCGCCACCCGACCTCCCGGAGCCACGGCCCGCAACGCGGCGTCCAGTCCGCTTTCCAGCTCTTCCAGCTCTCGATTCACCGCGATGCGCAACGCCTGGAAAATGCGCGTGGCCGGATGGATGCGTCCGGCATGGGGGAGGGTTTGTTCCAGCAGGGTGGCCAACTGCGTGGTGGTGGCGAACGGTTCGCGCTCGCGCCGCGCCACGATGGCGCGCACCGCCCGACGGGCATGCCGCTCCTCGCCGAGATCCCAGAACATCCGGGTCAACGTCTCCGGGCTTTGCCGGTTGATGAGGTCTGCCGCCGTGGGGGCATCGCTCGAAGGGTCCATGCGCATATCCAGAGGTCCGTCCAGTCGAAAGGAGAAGCCTCGTTGCCCGACATCCAGCTGCCGCGAGGAGACCCCGACATCAAAGAGAACACCATCGATCTTTCCCATCAATCCGCGACTGGCCAGGTGTGTTTCCAACCCGCCAAACGGCGCGTGGATCATCTCCAGCCGGCCCGCGAGGGTGGCGGCCAGGGCCAGACCCCGTTCGACGGCTTCCGGATCCCGATCCAGGGCGATCACCCGACCATCCGGCGCCGAGGCGGCGAGCAGCAGGCGGGCATGGCCACCCGAACCGAAGGTGGCATCGACCAGGCAGCCACCCGGTCGTGGGGCGAGCGCCGCCACGGTTTCCTCCGGCATCACGGCGCGGTGGCCCCCGGAGTCGTCCTGGGCCGCATGGTTGGTGGCCTCGAGCAAGCCGGCCCATCCTTTCCTTGGTGTTGCCTGGTGATGACGGCGCACGAGCGTTGCGCACGCGCCGGCGGGGCGCCCGGATCTTGGGATGCGCCTCCACGGGCCCAGGAGTGATTAACGCATCCGAGATTATAGATTCCGATCCGATAACCGGTCAAGACAGGCAAATCGCCTGGATGGAAAATCGCGTCAAAAGCGTGAAAAAAAAGGGGGGATCCCTGCCTGGGAACGGGATGGACACGGTGGATTCCCGATGCACGCCGGGAGGCGGGTGCATCGGACAGGATCGGACTCCCCTCGGCGTCGGATTCCCGATGCACGCCGGGAGGCGGGCGCATCGGACAGGATCGGACTCCCCTCGGCGTCGGATTCCCGATGCACGCCGGGAGGCGGGTGCATCGGACAGGATCGGACGCCCCTCGGCACCGGATTCCCGATGCACGCCGGGAGGCGGGCGTATCGGACAGGATCGGACTCCCCTCGGCGTCGGATTCCCGATGCACGCCGGGAGGCGGATGGAGATGTCGAGAAAAAAGGACCGGAGTGGGCCTGTAAGCCGGGTTTTGTCCCCCGCCGCCTTGTCCCGTGGGGTGGAGGGGGGACGGTCATTCCTCTGCGATGGCCGTTGCCGGACATCTGTAGCGACCTACCCGGGGGCTGGACGGGCCGTCTTTAAACGCCCCCCTATGTGGTCTTGCTCCGGACGGGGCTTGCCGTGCCGCTCCCGTTACCGGGACGCGCGGTGCGCTCTTACCGCACCCTTTCACCCTTGCCCTCGGTTGTCGGCCCCGTGCGCGAGCACGAAGCGATCCGACAAGCGTGGCGGTTTGCTTTCTGTGGCGCTTTCCCTGGGGTCACCCCCGCCGGGGATTACCCGGCGTCCTGCCCTGTGGAGCCCGGACTTTCCTCCAACCGTTTTTCAACGGTCGGCGACCATCCGTCCCACTCCGATTTGACTCGCGTCGCGCGTCACCTTGCCCGCATCGGGCCGGGAAGTCAAGGAGCCACGCCAACCAGCGTGACGAGCGTTGCTCCCTGATCCAACCCACTGTGGCATCATGTCAGCAAAAAAAGAGGCGCGTCCAAACGGATGCGCCTCTTTTTCAAGGAACTCGACGGATCAAAACAACGATCTTACGAGATCTGCACCACGATGTCGTGCAACACGTCGGCGGCCTCGGCCATGCGATCCGCGGTGTTGGAGAGATGGCGATACAGTTCGCGACGCTTGAAGATCTCGATGACGTGGGTCAGGGCCGCCGAGTGGGCGCGGGACTCGTTGTTGTCCAGGGCGCGCAGATGGGCATCGACCTGGAACAGATCGGCGATGGCGCGACGATAGGCCTTCTCGGTGTTGCGCTCGGCCTTGCGGACCGCTTCGGCATCCTGATCGGCCAGGGACGGGGTGACACCCAGCTTCTGGAAGCCGCGCTTGAGAGCATCGACACCCTCGCGCATCATCTGCACCATCTCGCGGGTGTGCTCGTCGGGCTTGAGGCCCAGACCTTCCATCTCGCGGATCGTGGTCTTGGCGTAGTTGATGATCATGTCGATGGAGGTGACGGCGCGGTAGATGTCCTCGCGGTCCATCGGGGTGGCGAAGGCCTGGTTGAGGACCGTCATGTTGCGCTCTTTGATCTCGTCACCGCGCTTCTCGAGTTCGCGGACCTGCAGGGCCTTCTCCTCGGTGCCGGTTTCCATGAACTCGGCCAGGGCGTCCATGGTCTGGGCGCAGACATCGCACTGGTCGTTGATCATGCCGTAGAAGTCCGGCACGCGCGGGAAGACGTTGGCCAGGATTTTGGAAGCCAGGGAATTGGAGCTGCCACTCATGTTCGTTTCTCCTTGCTTAAGCATGCGGGCCCGTTTTCAGGCCCGGGAATGGTTGTTTATCGAAAAGCTTAACGATTTTGTACCACAAACGAGCCTTAGATCGCACCGCCCGAGAAGACCTTGATGAGATAATAGGTGAGGGCACCCACCGCGCCGGAGCAGGGGATGGTGATCACCCAGGTGCTGACGATCTCCTTGGCCTTGGCCCAGCGCACCGCCTTGGGACGCTCGGAGGCGCCGATACCCATGATGGCGGAGCTGACGACGTGGGTGGTGGAGACCGGGGCGCCCATCACCGCAGCGGAGAGGATCAGGGTGGCGGAGGTGAGCTGGGTGCTCATGGCATGCAACGGGCGCACCTTGTAGATGCCGAAGCCCACCGTGCGCACGATACGCCATCCACCCGACAGGATGCCCAGGGTGATGACGATGGCGCAGGAGTAGATGACCCAACTCGGCACCACGAACTTCTCGATGAAGCCGCCCAGCACCAGGATCATGGTGATGATGCCCATGCTCTTTTGCGCGTCGTTGGAGCCGTGGGAGAAGGCCAGACCGGCGGCGGTGAGGAACTGGGCCTGACGCAAGGGTTTGTTGACCGCGGGGGTGGCCTTGATCAGCAGACCACGGATGAAGCGGGCCATGGCGAAGCCTACCCAGAATCCGAGGATCGGCGACAGGATCAATGAGGCCAGGATCTTCATGAAGCCGTTGAGTTTGCCGTTCATGAGGTCGGCGAAGCCCCAGATCACATGATCCCCGCCGACGGCGGCGACAACGGCGCCGATCAGGCCGCCCACCAGGGCGTGGGAGGAGGAGGAGGGGAGACCGAACCACCAGGTCAGAAGATTCCAGAAGATGGCGCCGAAGATACCGCACAGGATGACCCCGATCGCGATTGCTTTGGGTACATCCCCGATGGTGATGAATTTGCCGAGGGTGTTGGCCACGGCGGTACCGCCCAGGACCGGCCCGAGCAGTTCGAAGGTGGCCACGATGATCACCGATTGGATCGGGGTCATGGCGCGCGAGGCGATGATGGTGCCGATGATGTTGGAGGCGTCGTGGAAGCCGTTGGTGTAGTCGAAGAGCAAAACGATGACTACCGCCACCACGGTCAATGTATACAGGGTATCCATGAGTTCCTTTCCCTTGCGATGCATTCAAGAAGTGCGATAGCAGAGCAGGCCGATTTGTGAGCAGATGTATTGAAATGGTTTGGAAAACGGGCGTAAGAGCGACCATCCGGTCCTTGTTTGGCGTGTCTTGGAATCTCGGATTGACGATTCACAAGCGCTGTTGCCAGGATCGGTTTGGTCCTGCTTGTCGATGAAGAGTCGCGATGGAGGCATGGCGACCGCTTCCCCATGTTCTTGAGCGGAGATGATCCGTCAAGGCCGTGGAGTTGGTCTTCTGTCTCTTCTTGGATTCTTCACGTCGGGATTTGTTGCTCTCCGCGCCAGGTAAAGAACGACTCGATGGTTAGCGCGCGTCACGAATCGATCTTTGCATGGATCGGAAGGCGGAAGCCTGATTTCCCGTTGTGCCAAGTTTTCCGGGTCTTTCAACGTACCCATCGATCGCATCATAGCCTGACGTGCGCGGGGGGGGGAAGGGTTTTCGTGGGGTGGTGCAAAATTTTTTTCTATGGAAATGGCATATTGCTTGTCGTTGCTTGTCAAGTATATGTTTTTATTTGATATTCATTTTTGTTTAACCAAACCTTCATGCAAAAAAATTGGCACCCAAAGCCGGTTTTGAGGGGGAAATAGAGCGGTTTGACGTAAAACGACGCCAACCCGTGGTCATGGGGACCGGTTCCCCCACGTGTCTTGATTCAGAATTGGACCGTCCGGATTCGGGAAAGTTCCTTTGGATCGGGGAGCGATCAACCTCCCGCGTCTCCCTTGGCCGGGAACATCTCTTCCTTGCGGATGGCGGTGTAATCGAGCACCCGACCGCCGAATCCGGCGGTAAAGGCTTCGGCCTTGGCCTTGTCGCCGAACGGGACCACCTCGGAGCCGCCCATGCCCCCTTCCCGGCGCGAGCCAAGCACGAAATAGGCCTGGGTGGCATCGATCCAGGTGCCGGCCTGGGGGGTGTTCCAATCCGCGCGTCCCATGTCGTGGACATGGAAGGCGCGCACGCGGCGCGTGGCGCCTTCCAGTTGCAGATAGGCCAGGGCATCGCGGATCGACGAGAACCACAACGGCCCCGTTTCGCCGGCTACGTGGATCTGCCCCTTGGGGCCGGGATGTTCGGCCAGGGTCATGCCGCAGTAGAATCCTTTGGTGGAACTGGTGGGCTCGAGGGGGGCCGGGGGCTTTTCTTCCGGGCCGTTGCCGCAGGCGGTCAACATCAGGGTGAGAAACAGAATCGCGATTCGGGTCACGCCGGGGTTCCTGTGCATCGTTCTGGTCGCGCCTGGTTTGTGAGGGTTGAGGTTTGTGTCGGGCGTGTGTGGTGATTCACGGCTCAAGCGGGTTAATCCAATGAGAACGTGTTGGTTATAATTCCCGGCGTCGGAAGATGGCGATTGCCGCCGCGAGGGGAACGACGGTCCAGGCGATGAGCGCCCCGAGCAGCATGCCGGGGGAGAAATCCATCTGTCCGGAGAGTCCCGCCAGTCCGGAGAAGGTACGGGTGTTTTCGAAGGCGGTCAGATTATACAGGCGAAAGATATCGGTCGGATTTCCCATCAGCAGCCAGGGGAACACCGTTTCATGGATCTGTCCCTTGGTGGCGACCAGCACGCCGAGCAGTCCCATGTCGTAGAGCACGACGAACAGCAGCCACAGTCCGATCGCCACTCCGGCGGCCCCGCCCCGTTCGCGAGCGATGGCGCTGACCAGGTGGGCCAGGGCGATGAAGATCGCCCCGAGCAGCACCGAGCTGCCGACCAGGGCGGCGAAGGCGCGCCAGCTTTCCGGATCCGCCCCTTCGGTCTGGAGCCCCACCGCGACTCCGGCGGCGCCATATCCGACGATGGTGGCCACGGCCAGGACGCTGGTTTGGCCGAGGAACTTGCCGAGCACCACCTGGGCCCGGGTGACCGGGTGGGCGAGCAGCAACAGCAGGGTGCCGCGTTCCATTTCGCCGACCAGGGCGTCGTGGGAGAGCATCAGGGCGATGAGCGGCACCAGGAAGATGGTGAGGCTGGAGAGGCTGACCACGGTTACCGCGAGGGGTTTGGCGCCGATTTGGCCGGTGGGTGCGCTGCCGAGAAAGGTGAGGGAGAAGGCCAGGCCGGCCATGAGGAGTGTGGCGCTGATCACCCAGCGGTTGCGCAGGGCGTCGCGGGTCTCCTTGTCGGCGATGACCAAAAGTGGGCTCATGAGGGGGCTCGTGAAAAGAGGGTTGTCGGGCCAGGCATGAACTGGCGGGGTCCAGGGGCCCATGGCCCCTGGTGGGATCCAAGGGCAACGCCCTTGGGGTTTTTCCTTTTTCGTTGACTTTTTTGTTTGATCTTTTGCGCTCTTTGTCGAGCGCGCCAGAAACCAAGGACGCAACGATCGAAACAAAAATAACAGCCAGAAAAAAAGTTGCAAACAGAGTCAAGAATCACAATGCAAAACCAGGGTCAAAACCAGAACCTCGGAGGCGCTGCCTCCGAACCTCCGCCGGGGACCTTCGGCCCCCCGTCCCCCGCAACGGTTGACCGTCTATCCCTCTTCCTCATCCTTTTCACGCCCGAAATGGGCATACACATCATCCAACGTCGGCAACTGAATCTCCAGATCCTCGATCTCAACCCCACAGGCCATCAACTGCCGCAACACCGCCATCTTGTCCCGCACCGGCACCGAAAGCTCCAACGCGCTCTCCGACGCCAACCGATGCACGACACCTCCCACCGACTCGGCCACAATACGCGCGCGCGCGCACCTGATTCTAAAGATAGCCGGCAGATCCGCCTGACTCCGCAAGGCATCCAACGTTCCGAATGCCTTGACCGATCCCTGCTCCATGATCATCGCCAGATCGGTGCGCGCCTCAAGCTCCGTCAAGACATGCGAGGAGAGCATCACCGTCACACCCTCGGCGCGCAACTCCTGAATCACCCGATAAAACTCCTGCCGCAACATCGGATCCAACCCCGTGGTTGGTTCGTCGAGCAACAACAACCGGGGACGCCCAAGCAACGCCTGAGCCAAACCCAACCGCTGCCGCATCCCCTTGGAATACCCTTTCACACGCCGGTCCGCAGCATGGGAGAGCCCGACACGCTCCAACAACGCCACCTGACGACGAGGATCCTCCCCCTTCAATCGGGCGTAGTGACGCAAGGTTTCCACACCGGTCAACTCGTCGTGAAAGATGACATGCTCGGGCAAAAAACCGATCTGACGCCGGAAGGCAAGAGGCGCACGCAAGGGATCCTCACCCAACACCTCGACCCGACCCGATGTCGGACGGGTCAGACCGAGCAGCAGCTTCATCAGCGTGGTCTTGCCCGCGCCGTTGTGACCCAACAACGCCAGACAAACACCCGGCGGAATGGAAAAACTCACCCCGTTCAAGGCGCGATGACGCGGATACGCCTTCACCAACGCTTCCGCCAACAAGGCAGCCCCACTCATGAGCGACTCCCGATGTAAAAGGAGGCGTCGGCGGGAACCGGCACCGGATCACCGGGAGGGGCGATCAAGGGCCAACTGTCCACCACGCCGCCAGGAGAGAGCGAAGGAAATCGTCCCTGGGCCACCCGCAGGGTCTCCATGATCGGGCTTGCCAGAAGCAGTTTCGCCAGGGGATAGTTCCACACCACCCGATCCATCAGGGTGTTGGGCCGATAGGCGACATCGGCGATGCCGTCCCCATCCAGATCAAAGGCCGGATTGTCGCTCCAGTAGTTGCCACGCCGTTCTTTCGACCACTCGTAATGGACCATGCCGGAGTATTTCACCTGGGTGTGGTTGTTGATGAAGGCGTTTTCGTAAATGGCATTTTTCTCCGACCCTCCGGTGAAGTGAATGCCGATCTCGCACCCCTCGAAACGGTTGTGGTGAAAGATATTCTTGGATGAGGTGTAGATGAAGGTGCATTTTTCCCGCGTGCCGCGCACCAGGTTGTGATCCAGGGTCGAGTAGTGCGACGAGTGGAACATCAGACCGTGATCGCGGTCGTTCAGGGAGATATTGCGCTGAATTTTCAGGTGCTCGGAGTACATCAGGGCATAGCCCACGGTGTTTTCCACCGAGATGTTGTCGGTCACGTCATTCTTGTTGGCATACATGTAGTGGACCGCGAAGCGCAACCGGGTGAAACGGTTGGCGTGGATCACATTGCCGTGGGCGGTGTGGATGTAAAGACCGTCACGACCGCCGTCGATGCGGTTGTGTTCGAAGCGGGAGCCGGTGGAGTTCCAGACGTTGATGCCGTTGCCGCGATCGTTCTCCCAAAGATCGTTGCGGTTGGCGATGTCGTTGTCGCGGATCAGGGCCCGTTGGGCGCCCTGCACCGAGATGCCATACAGATTGCTGATCACATGGGTTTTTTCGACCCGCGCGTCGTCCCCGCCCTTCATCAGCAGAATGCCGCTGTTCAGATCCGGCTCCACGATGCCCGAACCGGTCAGGGTCATGCCACGGATCACGACGTCGGGAGCCTGGATCACCAGGACGCTCCCCTTGCCAGCCGCGTCGATGATGGCATCCGACGGACCTTCGATGGTCAAGGGACGATCCACCACCGCCGCGCCATGCCAACCCGATTCCAGACGCAAGGTGTCGCCAGGACGGGCCGCGGCGATCGCCTGGCGCAAGGACTCCTCACCGGGAGGGACCGAACGGGTCTCCGCGCCGAGCGCGCCGGGGGAGGACGCAACAACAGCCAGGAGGGCGGCGACCACTGGATGACGAATGCCCCAAATCAGGCCAGGCATGACCCCTCCATCCCCACAAAGAAATCCGGCGACCAGAATCAACCTGACCGCCGGAACCACCACTCCAGGTTGTGGGGGGAGCCCCTCACCCCCCCATCCATGGAACGCCTCCATGCGCTCCACGGCGAGCTGCCCGCCGTGCGGCGGGACACTCTTGATATCAGGAAGCGTTATGCCTCCACGAACATGCGACCCTGCATCTCCATGTGGAGCGCGTGGCAGAACCATTGGCAGTAATAATAGGAGACGCCCGGACGATCCGCGCGGAAGGTGGCCGAGGCCGAAGCCTGTGGTCCCACCTCGAAGCAGACGTTGTGATTGATCATGGTGAAGCCGTGGGTCAGATCCACCACTTCGTCCACGTTGGTGACGATCACGGTGACTTCATCGCCGAGCTTGACGGTGAAATCGGTCATGCTGAAGGTCGGGGCATGGCTCAACATGTAGACGCGCACCTTCTTGCCGTCGCGCACCACCTTGCTGTCCTTGCCGAGCACCAGGCCATCGGCCTTGGCTTGGGCATGCAGACCGGCGAAGATCGGGTCGTTCATGTTGTAGACTTCGACCGGCTTCACCTTGGACTTGTGGACGATGATGGCATCGTGGGGTTCCGCGAAGGTCGGGCCGTCGTGGACCAGTTTCATCTCGTCGCCGGAGATGTCGATCAACTGGTCGTTTTCGGGCTTCAAGGGGCCGACATTCAGGAAACGGTCCTTGGAGAATTTGCACAGGGCCACGAGCCATTTGCCGTCGGCATCCTTGGACTCGGCATTCGAGGCGTTGGTGTGTCCGACCTGGTAGTGGACATCCAGCTTCTGGCGGATGGGATTGACCTTGTCGCCCTTGTACTGCTTGATGGCGTCTTCGATGTTCCACTTGACGATCTGGCTGTCCAGGAAGACCGAGGTGTAGCCATTGCCACGGCCATCGAAGGTGGTGTGGAGCGGACCCAGGCCGATCTCCGGATTGGCGACGATGCAATCCTTTTCGGTGATCTTGCCGGCGAACAGCTCATCGAGCTTGGCCCATTCGATCACGGTGACGGTCGGGGAGAGCTTGCCGTTGAGCACCACATACTTGCCATCCGGGGTGGCGTTGCAGCCGTGGGGGCTGTTGGCGACCGGGATGTAGCGGGTGAACGGGGACTTGGCATCCTTGCGACCATCGACCACCGGCACGCCGTTGATCATCTTGGCCTTGCCATCCTTGACCGCAGCCTCGATGGCGGCGATGTTGAAGAAAACGGCGTGATCGGTCGGGGAGGCGGTCATCTCGGCGGTGGTGAAGCCCTCTTCCGAGTTGTAGCAGCTCGAGGCCACATATTTGCCCTGATAGTCGGCATCGTTGTTGTCCAGGTTGCCGCTCACCAGCACCTGCCAGGCCACCTTCATGGTTTCGGCATCGACCGCAGAGAAGAGTCCGGAATACTTGGTCGGATCCTTCATGGTCTCCGGGGTGTTGGGTATGGGCAGACGCATTTCGCTGTTGCAGAAGACATAGCCGGTCTTCGGATGGCGTTGCAGACGCAGACCGTGGATGGCATGGGCGTTGGGGATCTCCAGCACCTTGTCGGTCTTCATGATGTCCAGACGGATACGGGCGATACGGGTGTTGGCCTTGTCGTTGATGAACAGATAGCGTCCGTCGTAGCTGCCGGCGGTGTAGGACATGCGCGGATGGTGGGTGTCACCATGATCATAGGTGACCTTGCCCTGTTTCTTGAGATACTCCTTGGTCTCCGGGGTCAGCCCCTCGGAGAGGATTTTCTGGCTCTCGTTGGTCAGCCCCCAACCCGTGGCGCTTTCGCGGTTGAAGACCGGGATGCGCATCAGCTCGCGCATCGACGGCAGCCCCAGAACCCGGACCTCGCCGGAGTGACCGCCGCTCCAGAAGCCATAGTACTCATCCAGCTGACCGGGGGGAACGTCGGCCTTGCCAGCAGCCGAGGCGGTCGCGGGCAGGGTGGCCGCAGCGGCGGCCAGGGCGCCGCCACCCACCACGCCGGCACGACAGGCCATGCCGGTCAGACCACCCACCGTGGCCACCTTGATGCCGGTTTCCAACAGATCACGCCGCGTTACGCCCTGCTTTTCGTTCTCCGCCATGGTTCTCTCCCCTTGGGTCTTGAAAAAGTGTGTTTCGATCGTGGATTTCGCGACCGTGATCGCCTGGTCGCCCGCTGTGTGTTTTCACACAGCGTATAACACACCCGAAAAATCGAAACAGCAAAATATCCACCTGGAATTGATGCAGATCAATTCCAGGTGGAACATTTTTCTCAAGATGCCGAATCTTCGTTCTCGCTGGCGGCGGCGCGGCGTTCCCGGCGGTTTTTGCGCATGATCAGGGTTGGGCAGACGTTCTCGTTGACGTAATTCAGTTGGCAGTGCAGGCAGTAGAAGCACTCGTTGGGATGGATTTCGCCGTTGGGCAGGATCGCCTGGACGAAGCACTCGGTTCCGCAGTTGGAGCAGAGATCGCCGCACTGACGCCGCCGTTTGAGCCAGGCGAAGATGCGCATGCGTCCCGGAATGGCGATGGCGGCGCCCAGGGGGCAGAGGTAACGGCAGAAGAACCGTTCGACGAACAGGCCGAGGCCGATCAGGATCAGGGCATAGAGGACGAAGGGCCATTCGCGATCGAAGCGCAGCAGGACCACGGTCTTGAACGGTTCGATTTCGGCCAGTCTCTCGGCCATGGCCATGGAGGAGAGGGAGACGGCCAGAAGCCCCAGGAAAAGAACGTATTTCAGGGCCCAAAGCCGTTCATGCCAGGCAAAGGGGATGCGGAACTGGGGTACGCCGAGGGAGCGGGCCACCCAGTTGAGCAGTTCGGTGAGGGCGCCGAAGGGGCAGAGCCAGCCGCAGAAGGCGCCGCGTCCCCAGAAGAGCAGGGAGAGCGCGGTGGCGGACCAGAGGATGAAGATCAGGGGGTCGATGAGGAAGAACTCCCAGCGGAATCCGCCCATGAGCGCGTGCAGAAAGGTGAAGACGTTGACCACCGAGAGTTGCGCCTGGGCGTAGCCGCCGATGAAGAGTACCGAGAAGAGCAGGAATCCGCGCCTCAGCCAGGCCACCAGGCGCGGATGGGTGACGAGAAGTTCCTGGAAAAAGAAGATCATCGTCAGAAAAATGAGCGAAACGGCCAGGACGATCACGTCCGAGGTCCGATCCTTCCAGATCCGTTGCCAGAGCGGCGGGGTTCCGTCATCGGTGGCCGCCGTGGCCTGTGCGACGGGTGTCGAGGCCGGGGCGATGGCCTGACGCTGGATGAACCGCTCCGGCAGGTTGTAGGAGACGAGAAAGCTGGTGAAGATCTTTTCGATCGGCCCGGTCGGGCGTTGGGCGAGCAGTTCCAGCGCCCAGGGATGGGTGGGATCGAAGTTTTCCGGCATTTTGAACAGCCCGATCTCTTCGAAGCCCGGCATGTCGGGTCCGAGATCGCGCAGCCGGCGGTACTGGTAGTCGTGCAGGAGAATGCTGCTGCCGTCCTGGTTGATCTTGAAGCGGTCGAAGATGCCGCCGCGCACGAAACCCGAGCCGCGAAACGAGTAGGAACCGTTGGCCACGATCAGCAGGGCCTGCTGTCCGGGGGCGAGCCATTCGCGCATGTTGGCGTATTCGGCCTCGCCCAGAAGGTTCCTGCCGATCGCCTCCGGGGTGACCAGGGCGATGTGCAGATCGATGAACAGGGTCTCGGGCGGCATTACCTTGACGTAGGGTTCGCCGGAGGGGGCGCCGAGTTTCGCGAAGGCGGAATCCACGTCCCCATGGTTGAGGGTCATGCGGCGCACCGAGCCGTCGCCAAGCAGGCTGTTCCAGTCTGCGGCCTTGAAGGGGGGCTCGATCAGGGTGGTCTTGACGGTCTGGGTTTCGGCCTGCCCGCCACGGGCGATCTTGCGCGCCGAGCGCAGAATGCCGTCGTTGATGACAATGGCGGTGACCGTGGCGCCGCTGATGGCGTCGATGGCCTGCTTGCCGGCGGTCTCGGCCTCCTTGATCGGATCGCGTCCCACGTAGCGGGAGACGAAATCGAACAGCTTCTGCTCCGGAATCCCGATCAACAGGATCGGTTCGGCGTGTTTGACCACCTTGGCGCCGGTGATGATCCCCTCCTTGCTGACGCCAGCCAGGATTTCGATCGGTTTCCCGGAGTAGCCGATGTCGCTGGTCTGGAACACATGTCCCACCGGTTTGTCGTTCTTGTAGGCGATCGCGTTTTTCGGCGTGCCGCTCAAAGGATCGAAGCGGTCGGCGTCCGGGAAGACCTCGGCGGGTTGAACCTGGACGTCGTAGTCGCCGAACTCCCGTGCCTGGATCGCTCCAGGGGCGAGCAGCACCATCGTCCACAGCAGCGCAATCATCCATGCGCGTTTTGCCGTGGAACGCCCATGGAGAGGTCCACGGTCGGCAGGTGAGGGGGGGAGTCCCCCGTCGTGCGGGTTTTGGCTCTCCGAGACGGGGAGCCGGGTTGAAAACATCCTGGGCATGCTTGGGAAACTCCGGGTCAGAAGGATATGATATTTACAAATATAACTTATACGCCTGTAACTTCTTTGATATTCTCAAAACGATCCGAGTTCCTGCGTCAAGGGGTGTTGAATTTGAAATTTTTTTAATTTACTTGCCAAATCGGATCGGGTTAAAGTGTCCATACTGCGGGAAAGTTATGAGTCGTCATGGGGAGAGTGACCGATGCCCGCGGGTGGATTCTCGGTACGTTCTTAACGAACATCTCGGAAGTTTTAACCATGAGGAGGAATTTGCGATGAAGAAAGGTTTGCGCATGATGGCCCTGGCGACTCTGCTGGGGGGTGCGGCCATGCTGACCGCGGGCGATGCATCGGCTTGGTGGGGCGGTCCCGGTTGGGGCAATGGTCCTGGTTGGGGCAACAACTACAATAACTGGAACGACAACTGGAACAATAACTGGGGTAACAACTGGGCCAACAATGGCAGTGGTCGTGGCTCGGGCAATTTCGGTTTCAACATGGGCGGCGATGTCGCTGGTTCCGGTAACAACAACTGGAACAACGACTGGAACAACGGCTGGAACAACGGCTGGAACAACGGCTGGAACAACGGCTGGTATCCCGGTTACGGCTATGGTCCGGGCTGGGGCGGTCCGGGTTGGGGGTATGGTCCGGGTTGGGGCGCTCCGGGTTGGGGGGCTCCGGGTTGGGGTGTCGCGCCCGCTGCGCCTGCTGCGCCTGCCGCCAAGGAAGAGAAGAAGTAAGTTCGCCTGGAACCGGGGAGGGGTTCGCCCCTCCCTTGGTTTTGTTGCCCAACTTGCGCGCACGCCTTGGAGTGTCGGCTGGAACGGGTTCGCCCCTCCCTTGTTGCGTCATCCCCGCCTTCACGCTGGAAAATCGACACCCCGTTCGCGGTTCTTGAAGCGGGTGCTTTCATGTGGGCGCTTTGCCCGGAATGGCATGTTTGTTCTGTGCCTCTCTGAAATCATTTGGTGTATTCCTTGCATGATCTTTCCATCGCCACATCGTGAGTGGTTCTCATTTTGACGCTCAAGCTGGCTGGCAAAGCGACCGATATAAGACGAGACGTGACGGAAAAGCCCGTCAAGAGTGCTTTTCGTTTGCTTTGCAACGGGTATTCGTGTATACTTTTTAACGGTTTTTTTGTGTTTAAACGACCGTTCATGCCGCCCCCGTCGGTTCCGGTCACCCAAAGCCGCACCAATCCTTAATAACTAGCTTCGCCCATCATACAAAAGAGATCCTTCGAACCCCGCGTCAAGACGGCGACCCGTCGTGTGGCTGGTTCGGAAAAAACATCCTGTCTGGAGGCACGAGATGCATACCGCGCAAACGAGAACCGTGAAAGTCCAATCCTCGAAGCAGTTGGTTCGCGAAAAACGGACGGGACAGCGCGTGCTCTCCCTGGCGGCGATGATGGCCGTGTATGGATCGGTCGCTCCGGGCTGGGCGGGAACGCCGGGCACGGCGGGGAGTTGGGTGAACAACGGGGTGATCGACGCCAACAATACCGGGTTGCCCCAGGCCACGGCCATCAAGAACATCCAGACCAACGACCTGTCCTCCATCACCTACCGCAATGTGGATGGCAGCACCAACTCGCTGAATCTGGGCGCCAACAGCAAGGCGATCATCAACTGGGATCACTCGGGCGCGGCCACGGGTTTCGACATCAACAGCGGCAAGGTGTTGAGCATCACGGCCAACAGCCCCTCCTTCACCCTGTTGAACGTGGTCGAGGGGGGCAGCGGCACCACCATCGCCGGCACCCTCTCCTCGCCGGGTCTCTCCTCGGTGGTGATCGTCGATCCGAACGGACTGAGCATCGCCAACACGGCCACGATCGCCACCGGCAACCTCGGTCTGTACACCCAACTGCCGAACAACATCACCAACACCGGCACCACCGAATGGAACTCCTTGAGCACGTCGTCGAGTGGCAACTTCGGATTGACATTCACGGCACTCCCGAGCAGCTCGAGTCATAATGTCACCATCAACAAAAACTTCGCCCTCTCCAACAACACCGATCTGGTGATTCGTGCCGATGGTGCGGTCACCATCAACGACACCGGCAGCTCGGGCACCACCTCGGCCCAGAACATCACCATCACCGGCAGCACCGCCTCGGGCAACGCCGTTTCCATTGGCGCCAACAGCCAGCTCTCCCTCGGTTCGGGTGGCGAGTTGACGGTCACCGCGAATGGGGGCAACATCAATCTGCGCACCACCGGCTCGGCCAAACTGGGTGACATCGACGCCGGCGCCGGCACCGTGAGCATCGCCGCCGGGGGTGTGTTGACCCAGGGGGCCACCAAGAAGGTCACCGCCGCCAGCACCGCCATCCAGACCACCTCCGCCGTCGGTACCTCCGAGACCACGGGCCTGAACATCGGCGCCAAGTCCCCTTCCACCACCCCGTCGATCAGGGTGGACAGCAACGGCAGCGGTGGTTCGACCACCAAGGATGTCTACATCAACGCCGTGGACGGCATGACGGTCAAACTCGACCAGGTGGTCGCGGATCGGGTCATCCTGGGCAATCCGAATGGCAGCACCTCCGGAACCGGCGCCTTTCAGGGGTTGCAGACCCTGCCGGCCAACATCGACATCACGGCCAACACGCTGGTGATCAGCAACAGCAACAGTACGGCCATTTCCAGCGTCAAAACCAAAGTCACGAACCTGCTCCTCGAAGATGCGGGCAACACCACGCTCACCAACACCGGCGCCTTGAATCTCAGCACCGGTTCCACCACCAAAACCGGTGGCGCCACCATCCAGATCACCAACGATGCGCAGATCACCGTGGATGGCACCTTTGACGGCACGGCATCCAAGGGTTCGACCCTGACCTTGTTGAACGCGGCGAATCAGGCGGTCAACTTTGCCACCAGCGCAGCCAGCAGCATCAAGCTGGCCAATCTGAACATCGTCTCCGATACGGTCACCTTCGCCAATCCGACCGCCAACCAGATCATCATCGACGCCGCTGGCAAGGCGGCCATCAGCGCCAAAACCTCGACCCGGGCCATCAACCTCGGCACCCGGCCCGGTACCGGCCTGGATCTGACGGCGGATGACCTGCTCGCCTTTGGCGCGGGCGGGGCGGGCAGCAAACTGGAGATCGGTGGCACGGTGGGCGGCAACGCCACCACCAGCACCGGCGCCATCACCATCACCGCCAACATCGTCTCCAAGAACGACCTGACGCTGTACGGCGGTTCGCTGGCCGTCACCGGTGGGACGATCACGGTCAACGACGGTAGTGCCAATCGGGATTTCACGGCCACGGTGACCGGCGCGGTCACGGCAGCGGCGGATACGAATTTCACCTCGTCCGCCGGTGCGGGCAACACCACCGCCGACATTACCGCCAAGGCCGTCACCATCGACGCCAAGGGGAGCGTCGGTGCCGCCCCGACCCTCAACGGCACGTCGGTGGGTTCGGCGGATCTCGACATCACGGCCACGGGCACCGTCACCATCGCGGCGGGCGACAGTAACGTCGCCACCAACGACTCCATCAACATCCGCGCCATCGGCGATCTCTCTCTGGGTTCGATCCAGGTCCGCGATTCGAGCGGCACCTTGGATACGAACGACACCATCAACCTGATCGTGAGCGGCGATCTGCTGCATGCCTCGGGCTCGACCACCAACCTGACCGCCCAGAAGGTCAACATCTACGCGGAGACGAGCAACAACGGCGTGGCGACCGCGACTTCGGGCATCGGTACCTCCGCCGCCGCGATTCAGATGTCCAAGGTGGCGACGACCGGTCTGGTGATGCAGCATTACAACAACACCACCGGTGCGGTTTCCAACTCTTCGGGCACCCAGACCTTCGACGGGGTGCATATCGTCGCGGATCAGAGCCTGACCCTGAGCAATCCCATCTACACCACCAGTGATGCGACCGGTGGCGGCATCAGCATCTCCCTCTCCGGGACCACGGCGACCTTCGACAACGCGGGTTTGGCGATTCAGTCCGGAAAGGGCAACCTGACCCTCTCCGCGCCTGAGGTCAATCTCTCCGGCACCAACGTGGTCACCGCCGCGGCGGCGAACACGTTGCAGATCACCGACACCAGCGGCAACCTGACCCTGGGTGGCGTGGGTGGTACGGCCAATGCGCTGGATAACACCGAAATCACCGCCATTGCCGCGACGCCGAACGTCACCTTCACCGCTTCCAATGGCAACATCGTTCTGGGCGCCGCCCTGGCGAAATGGGCGGCCAAGAACGTCACCCTCTCCGCTTCGGGCGACATCACCGGCACCGGCAATGTTGTCAGCGGCGACACCCTTACCTTGTCTGGCGTCAACATCGGTTCCAATGGCAATGCCATCGGCGTGGCCGCGACCACGGCCCTGGTGATCACCGGCCCGACCGCGAACGCGGGTTATCCGGGCAACGTGGCCGCCACCAGCGCCTATGTGACTTCGGCAAGCCACCTTCATTTGGGCAATGTGGGCGTCACGGGCGCTCTCAACATCACGACGACCGGCGCGGCCAACCTGGACAATATCGCCAATGCCACGATCCTGGTGGGCGGTCTGACGACGATCAATACCGCGGGGCAGATCTTTGTCGGTTCCGCGGCGGGTGATTCGGTCAAGTTGGGTTCCGTGAATCTGACCTCCGGCGGCGGTTCCGCGATCTCCCTCACCGAAGACGATTCCATGCTGATCGCCGGCGTCAACACCACCGGCACGCTGGCCCTGACCACCTCGAGCGCCGTCGCTGCGAACGCTGCGGTCACGCAAAGCGGGGCCATCGTGGCGGGCGCGACCACCGTGACGACCTCCACCGGAGGCGGCGCGATCACCCTGACCACCGCTGGCAACATGGTCACCAGTTGGAATGTCGCCTCCGGATCCGGGAACATTCAGATCACCGAGGCGGATGCCATGGCGATCGCCGGCGTGAACACGACCGGCACGCTGGCCCTGACCACTTCGAGCGCGGTCGCTGCCAATGCGGCGATCACCCAGAGCGGTGCGATCGTGGCGGGTGTCACCACCCTGACCACCTCCACCGGTGGCGGTGCGATCACCTTGACCACCGCCGGCAACATGGTGACCAGTTGGAACGTCTCCTCGGGCGCGGGCAACATTCAGATCACCGAGGCGGATGCCATGGTGATCGCCGGTGTGAACAGTTCCGGCACCCTGGCCCTGACCACCAGCAACGCCACCCAAGCCAGCGCCTCGATCACCCAGACCGGCGCCATCGTGGCCGGGGCCACCACCTTGACCACCTCGACGGGTAACGGCGCGATCACGCTGACCACGGCGGGCAACATGGTCACGAGTTGGAATGTCACCTCTGGATCCGGGAATATTCAGATCTCCGAGGCGGATGCCATGCTGATCGCTGGCGTGACCTCGACCGGCACCCTGGAGTTGACGACCACCAGCGCCACGCCGGCCAACGCGGCGATCACCCAGAGCGGTGCGATCGTGGCTGGGGCCACCACCCTTTCGACCTCGGCGGGCAATGGCGCGATCACCTTGACCACCGCCGGCAACATGGTGGGCAGTTGGAATGTCGCCTCGGGTTCGGGCAACATCCAGATTATCGAGGCGGATGCCATGGCGATCGCCGGCGTGAACACGACCGGCACGCTGGCCTTGACCACCTCGAGCGCGGTGGCCGCCAATGCCGCGATCACTCAGAGCGGCGCGATCGTGGCGGGTGCCACCACCTTGACCACCTCCACCGGCAACGGCGCGATCACCCTGACCACCGCCGGCAACCAGGTTGGCAGTTGGAATGTCACCTCGGGTTCGGGCAACATCCAGATCTCCGAAGCGGATGCCATGGTGATCGCCGGCGTGAACTCGACGGGTACGCTGGCCCTGACGACGACGAGCGGCACCGCCGCCAGCGCTTCGATCACCCAGAGCGGCGCGATCGTGGCGGGTGTCACCACCTTGACCACCTCCACCGGCAACGGCGCGATCACCCTGACCACCGCTGGCAACATGGTCACCAGTTGGAATGTCGCCTCCGGATCCGGGAACATTCAGATCACCGAGGCGGATGCCATGGCGATCGCCGGGGTGAATACGACCGGCACGCTGGCCTTGACCACCTCGAGCGCGGTGGCCGCCAATGCGGCGATCACCCAGAGCGGCGCGATCGTGGCGGGTGCGACCACCTTGACGACCTCAACCGGAAGCGGTGCGATCACCCTGACCAACACCGCCAACGATGTGTCGAGCTGGAGTGTCAATGCCGGAGCTGCCGGTGGCGCGGTTCAGTTGACCGAGATCAACGGCATGAGTATCGCCGGGTTGACCGGTGGCGCTGTCACCTTGACCGTGCGGACCGCGGGCAATCTGACGCAGACCGGCGCGATCAACGCCACCAGCGTGACCATGGATACCTCCAATCATGGCGGCAACATCGACCTGCAACAGGCGAATGTCCTGACCGGCAACTGGGTTGTCAACGGAACCGGTGCCGGCACGGTGACGATCCACGAAACCGACGCGGCAGGCATGTCCCTGGGCGCCATCACCACCACGGGTGGGACGGTGACCGTGCAGAACACCACGGGTGCCGTGACGACCACGGGGGCCATCGCCACTTCCGGCGGTTCGGTGGGTATCACGGCTACGTCGGGTGCCATCACCCAGGGCGGCACCATCAATGTTTCCGGTGGTGGCGGCACGGCTGGCGTGACCATGACCTCGACGGGCGCCGGAAATGGCATCACCTCCAACGCCACGATCACCACCGGCAGTGGTGGCGTGACCTTGACTGCGGCGGGCGCGGCGGCGACCACGGCGGCGATCACCACCGCGAATGGTGCGGTGAGCATCAGCGGAACCTCGGTGAACGATAGCGGAGGCATCACCACGGCGGGTGGCGGCGTGACGCTGACCTCGAGTGCCGGCGCCATCACCTCGGGCGCGGCGATCAGCACGGTTGCCGCCACGACGGGGGGCAACGTAAGCATGACCGCGACCGGTGGCGCGGTGAACGCCAACGCGAACATCTCGACTGGCGCCACGACTCCGGGGACGAGTGGCACGGTGTCGCTGGTCTCCAACAGCGGGAATGTGACGCAGGCCGCCGGCGCGACGATCGCCACCAAAGGTGCCGCGGTGACCATGACGGCAGGTGGCGCGGCGGGTAATGTGGTGCTTGGTTCGATCGATACCACCGGCGGGGCCTTGAGCGCCAAGGGTGCGTTGAATGCCACGGCTGCCGGCACCGGCACCATCACCGATGCGGCTGGCGCCACCATTGCGGTCGGTGCCACCACCCTGACGACCACCAATGCGGCCATCACTCTGAACGATACGACCAATTTCGCCTCTCTGAATCTCTCTTCCGGCAGCGGCGCCATTGCCGTGACGCAGACGACCGGCGCCATGGTGATCGCCGGTGTGAACACCACCGGCACCCTGGCCTTGACCACCTCGGACGTCTCGGCGGCCAACTCGATCACCCAGAACGGTGCCATCGTGGCCGGCGCGACCACCCTGACAAGTTCAGCGGGCAACGGCGCGATCACGCTGAATACCGCCGGAAACGCGGTGACGAGTTGGAATCTCACCTCGGGTTCGGGCAACATTCAGATCACCGAGGCGGATGCCATGGTGATCGCCGGTGTGAACACCACCGGCACCCTGGCCTTGACGACGAGCAGCACCACGGCGGCCAGTGCGTCGATCGGCCAATCCGGCGCGATCGTGGCGGGTGCCACCACCTTGACGAGTTCGGCGGGCAACGGTGCGATCACGTTGGCCACGGCGGGTAACCAGGTGACAAGCTGGAACGTCTCCTCGGGCTCTGGCGCCATTCAGATCATCGAGGCGGATGCCATGGCGATCGCCGGCATCAACACCACCGGCAGCCTGACCTTGAGCACCTCCAGCGCGGTGGCCGCCAATGCCGCGATCACGCAGAGCGGGGCGATCGTGGCGGGTGCGACCACCTTGACCACCTCGACGGGTAATGGCGCGATCACCTTGGCCCACGCCTCCAACGCGGTGACCAGTTGGAACGTGACTGCCGGAACCGGCGTGGTGCAGCTCAACGAAACCGATGCCACCACCCTTACCGTGGTGAGCAGCGGCGGTCTGACCGCCACCTCGGGCGGCAATATGACGCTTGTGGCAGCCTCGACAGGCGCTGTGGCGGCGACGGCGGCTGGCACCATGGATGTCGGCACCACCTCGGGTACCACCGTGTCGTTGACCACCACCGGAGCGGGCGGCAACATCACCGATTCCGGCGTGATCACCGCCTCCACCTCGCTGGCGTTCGCCAGCAGCGGCTCCGTGACCCTGGATGCCGGCATCGTCACGCCGGTGATCGCCGACTCCTACGCGACCGGCAATGTCAGCCTGGTCACTTCTGGTGGTTCGGCCCTCACGGTCGGGAATATCTTTGTCGTCGATTCCACAGGCAGTCAGTATTCTGTCTCGATCTCCAATCCGGCCAAAGATATCACCCTGAATGGCCTCATCGCCGCGACCAATACGACCTCGGCCATTCTCAATGACACGGCTGGCTCTGGACTGGCGTATAACAGCTCTGCTCCAGACTTTACATCAGCCTATTTTGGTAGCGCCAATCTCAAATATCTCAAGGATATTACGCTTACCACGGGAACCACTGCGGGGCGCATTCTCTCCACCAACAGCGCGAATTCCGGTTTCCTGAAGGCGGAAGGGTTCAATCTGACCGCACAGGGTGTGGTGGGTGACGGAGCCACCACCCAGGCCATCAAGGTTGACTGGGATGCGACCCGGACCACCACCGCAGACCGTCTGAATATCAACCTGGGCGATCTCACGACCAGCGCGGCATCGGCTTCGCATGCGGCCAATCCCTTGCTTTATGTGGAGCAGGCCAAGAACAGCAGCAACACCGGATTGGGTGGTGGACTGGCCTACACCGATTATACCGGCAAGTTCCTCAATGTTTCGATTACCGGCTATGACGCTCTTGCGGCCTCGGCCTCGGGGGCTGGTTATGTGACGCCGGTCAATGACGGGGTGACCGGTTCCTTCTCGGGTGGCAATCTGAACGCTTCGGGCGGCAATGTGGCGGACTTTTTTGTCAGCCTCTCCTCGCGGGTCACCACGCTGGAGAACCTGTTGGGCCTGGATTACTTCTCCTCGACCAACACGGTGGCCAAGTACATCTCCTTCATCATCAATGGCGCGGCGCCGGGCGTGGCCAACAACGGCGTCACCTTCGACATGGCTGGAACCATGTCGGCGAGCACCACGGTTTGGACCCCGACCGAGTTCTTCGCCAGTAAGAAGGCGGACGGCACCACGACCTTCACCGGCTCGTTGATCTCCTACAACGCTTCGCTGAGCGACGCCAGCATCATCGCGACCGAGGCGTTCAACCGCGTGAACGTGCTGGCGGAATTCGGGGTGACGGATACGGGCAGTGCGCATGTCGTGGATGGCAAGGCCGCCACGACCACCGCCGCAGTGCTCGCCAATACCATGGAGCGTGTGAATACTGCCACGGACAAGGCCAGCAAGGTGACGGTCGCGACGACCACCGCCGGCGACACCACGACCATCACCGGCGGCGCGATCTCTGGAGCGAGCCTGACGGCGACCGGCGCGGTGCAGGGCGCGACGGTGAAGGGGACGACGAGCGTGTCGGATAACGTCGCGACCCTCTCCGGCGGCAACCTGACGGGTGCCGGCAACATCACGGCGAGCGGCACGGTGTCGGCGGCCAACGTCACGGCGTCGAGCGCGGTGAACGCGGCCTCGGTGACGGCGACGGGCGCGGTGCAGGGCGCGACGGTGAAGGGGACGACGAGCGTGTCGGATAACGTCGCGACCCTCTCCGGCGGCAACCTGACGGGTGCCGGCAACATCACGGCGAGCGGCACGGTGTCGGCGGCCAACGTCACGGCGTCGAGCGCGGTGAACGCGGCCTCGGTGACGGCGACGGGCGCGGTGCAGGGCGCGACGGTGAAGGGGACGACGAGCGTGTCGGATAACGTTGCGACCCTCTCCGGCGGCAACCTGACGGGTGCCGGCAACATCACGGCGAGCGGCACGGTGTCGGCGGCCAACGTCACGGCGTCGAGCGCGGTGAACGCGGCCTCGGTGACGGCGACGGGCGCGGTGCAGGGCGCGACGGTGAAGGGGACGACGAGCGTGTCGGATAACGTCGCGACCCTCTCCGGCGGCAACCTGACGGGTGCCGGCAACATCACGGCGAGTGGCACGGTGTCGGCGGCCAACGTCACGGCGTCGAGCGCGGTGAACGCGGCCTCGGTGACGGCGACGGGCGCGGTGCAAGGCGCGACGGTGAAGGGGACGACGAGCGTGTCGGATAACGTCGCGACCCTCTCCGGCGGCAACCTGACGGGTGCCGGCAACATCACGGCGAGCGGCACGGTGTCGGCGGCCAACGTCACGGCGTCGAGCGCGGTGAACGCGGCCACGATGACGGCGACGGGCGCGGTGAACGCGGCTTCGGTGACGGCGACGGGCGCGGTGAACGCGGCCACGATGACGGCGACGGGCGCGGTGCAAGGCGCGACGGTGACGGGTACCACCAGCGTGTCGGATGGCACTGCGACCCTCTCCGGCGGCAACCTGACGGGTGCCGGCAACATCACGGCGAGCGGCACGGTGTCGGCGGCCAACGTTACGGCGTCGAACGCGGTGAACGCGGCCTCGGTGACGGCGACGGGCGCGGTGCAAGGCGCGACGGTGAAGGGGACGACGAGCGTGTCGGATAACGTCGCGACCCTCTCCGGCGGCAACCTGACGGGTGCCGGCAACATCACGGCGAGCGGCACGGTGTCGGCGGCCAACGTCACGGCGTCGAACAACGTGACGGCGACCAACGCGGTGCAAGGCGCGACGGTGAAGGGGACGACGAGCGTGTCGGATAACGTCGCGACCCTCTCCGGCGGCAACCTGACGGGTGCCGGCAACATCACGGCGAGCGGCACGGTGTCGGCGGCCAACGTCACGGCGTCGAACGCGGTGAACGCGGCCACGATGACGGCGACGGGCGCGGTGAACGCCGGCTCGGTGACCTCGACGGGCGCGGTGAATGCCGGTTCGGTGACCTCGACGGGCGCGGTGAATGCCGGCTCGGTGACCTCGACGGGCGCGGTGACGGCGGGTTCGGTTTCCACCTCCGGCAACGTGACCGCCACCGGCACGGTGCAAGGCGGCACGGTGACCGATGGCGCCAACACCCTCTCCACCACCACGGATACCGCCAAACGGGCCGAGAAGAAGGCCGACACCGTGGCCACCTACACCACTTCGGGTGGTGCGGCGGCCTCGACCACCGGCACCGGTTCGGATATCGCCAATGCCGCCCTGAAAGCGGTGGATGCGGCCAACGCCAAGGCCACCCAGACCACCACGGTGGGAACCCTGGGCACGGAGCGCGATACCGGCAACGTCTTCCTCGACTTCTTCAAGAAGCTGTTCGGTACCCCGTAACCAAGATTTCGGGGGATGGGCCATCCCCTGCCATCCGAGGATTCCCCGTCATGGGGGAGGCTCGGATGGCAGGGGTGAAAACCCGACACAGGCGCGTTTGCCCATTGCGGCTGGCGCGCCTTTCTTTTATTATGGTAAATCACAATGGCTTTTCCACCTGTGCGGGATCGGATGATTCAGATCGCAGGAATCGGCAATCCCGAACGCGCGCAATCGTGCAACGTCCGATGGAGTCACGCATGAAGAAAATCGCGAATCTCTCTGTTGCCACCCGGTCCGGATGGGGCGAGCCGTTGCGGGGTATCTCGACCCTGCTGATGTTCGCGGCCATCGGGCTGACTTTTCCCGGCTGCGGCGGGGGCGGCGGTGGAGGCTCCAGTGGACCCTCGGGCACCACCGTGGTGGTCCAGGACGGCAATATCGTCGGTCTCACCCTGACCGATTCGAAGAATACGGTCGCCGTGGATCAGGGCAAGGGAACCTACTACTTCGCCAACGTCGCCACCCCGCCGATCACCGCGACCAGCCGGAATGAAATCGATCCGGCCACTGGTCTGGTGAAGATTTTCGATGCACAAGGAAAGCTGCTCGTCAAGACCTTCCAGGATCTGGATGGTGATGGCATTTTCACCTACAACACCGATATTCCCTATGGTGCGTCCATCACCGTGGCCTACAGCCCCAATCCTTCGGTCATCCGGATGAATCCGATCTCCGCGTTGATTCCGGCAAACTGGAATGGCACGACCCCGGTTGCCGGTTTGCCGGCGGACACGGTCAAGAGTGCGGCCACCACCGGCATTCCTGCCTCGACCGATACCTCGACCACCGCCAACACGCTCCGATCGGTTGCCGCGAATCTGACCACGGTGCAGGAAAATCTGGTTCAGATGGGTGTCAGCGCCGCGAACTCCGGCGTCATTCTTCAAGGTCTGCGCGATGCGGCAGCCGCCAATGGCGCGCTCTCCGTGACCAAGCCCGAAGATATCGGCACCGCCCTGGCATCCGTGGTCACGTCCCAGAATGTGGCCACGCTGTTCGGTGCGGGTGTCACCGAAACCGTGGCCGAAACCGCGGTCAAAACCGTCACCGACACGCTCAAGAATACCATCGATGCGTTGGCTACCGGCCAGTATGCGATGAAGAACTCCGAGTCGGTGGTCGCGGCAACGACCAACTGGGTGAAAAGCCTGGTATCCACCACGACGCCGGCGCAAGCCGTTACCCTGATCAGCACGACGGCGGCGGTCAATCTGAGTGATCCGGTGAAAACCCAGGACACCGCCATCGAGGCCGGCAAGGTGTTGACGACCTCGCCGTTGGCGAACCTGTTCGCATCGCTGTTCATCATGCCGACCTATAACCTCGCGACCACAGCCAACACCGGGGTCACGCCCCTGGATGTCACGCTGAGTGGATTGACCGGCTTTGGTTTGACCTACGCGTCCTCGGGAGTGACCGTGGCCGGTAGCGGTGGCATGGCCTTCCTGAATCAAACGTTGTCCTACGACTCGGCCAAGAGTCAGTATGGCTGGGCCGAGAGCGGCAAAATCAATGCCGCCGCGATCAATCTCAACTACGCTGGATTCCGGCTGTTCAGCTACACCACCGACAGCGCCGCCAGCTACCACCTGTTCGCTCTGGCCACGAAAGAGCAGATTTGCACGTTTCGCTTCAACGATGGCAAGAGCCTGAGTCAGAAAACCGGTACCGGCACGAAAACGCTGTTTGAAGAGATTCAGGGCATGAACCTCAATGGTGCCACCCGATTGACCTGTCCGGCCACTTGATGGGACTGTGCGTGCCATGACCGCCCACGGACGAATTCGTTGGCTGGCCAGCCTGGCGCTGGCTGGCTTGGCAGTGTTGTTCCAGAACCACGGCTGGGCCGCCGGTCTGCCGACCGACATCGCCCCCTCGCCACAGAGTCTGCGTGAACTCGAGGAGCGCGCGGCTCCCAATCAACCGGTGACCGAGAACGAGCGCAAGGGGCAGCCCGGCGTGGTCAGGGACATCGAGGTCGATCCCGGCGCGCAGCCCAAACCGGAGAGCCAGATCGACAAGGCCGTGACCTTCTTTTTGAAGGGTGTGAAGGTGATCGGCAACCAGACGTTGCCGAACCAGGAGATCATCGACGTCGTGAAGCCGCGCCTGGAAAAGCAGGTCACCTCGGCGGAACTTCAGGATATCGCCGCGCGGATCACCACGCTTCTGACCTCCAAGGGGTATGTCACCTCCCGGTGCATCATTCCGGCCCAGACCGTCTCCGACGGAACGGTGATCCTGCAGGTCGAGGAGAACAAGCTCGCCCAGATCCAGCTCACCGGTCGCAGCAGCTATCGTTACGACGCGCGGGTGTTCAGCCAGCACTTTCACGATCTGGTCGGCAAGATCATCCATCTGGAGACCCTCAACAGCCGGCTGAAACTGCTTTCCAAACTGCCGGGAACCCGCATCGAGCCGACCCTGCACAAGGCGCCGGAGGGCACCTCGAACCTCGTGTTGAAGATCACCGATTTCGAGGATACCCATTCGCTCTCCTTCAACAACCAGGCGAGCCGTTATACCGGCGAATTCAACGGTCGCTACACCGGCACCCTCTACAACATCACCGGAGCCGGCGATTCGATCTCCGCCATCTTCACCGCCAACCCGCTCCACCCGGAGTTTTCCAACAGCCTGGCCATGAACTACGTCCGACCGTTTGGGGATAAGGGCGGTGTGTTGCAGATGTCCTACACCACGGTGCGCTACCAGTTGGACCCGGACGAGGTGGGCAACGACGTGGTGCTCTACGAAGGCGATTCCGATACCTTTGCCGTGCGCTATGAAAAGCCTTTCCTGGTGGACGAAGGTGATTTCTGGTGGGGGATCGGTCTGGAGAAGAAGCATTCCACCGCCACGACCCGACTCAACACCGCCTTCCCGGGCTACAACGCCGGCGATACCATCGTGCATGGCGAGGACAAGCTGTTCGTGGGAGAACTCTCCCTGCGCGCCACCGTCATGGACTCCCTGCTCCCCGAGCGACCAGCGGCCAACACCGCCGCCTTGCGCGTCAAGCACGCCTTTTCCGGGGTGTTCGGCTCCATGACCGACGACGACGTGCGCTGGAAGCTGGAAAATATGGCCACCGCGGTCAACAAGCTCAACGTGAACGGTCCGATCGGCAACGTCAATGGCCTGGAGCCCGATTTCTGGAAGCTCTATCTCTCCTTGTCGCGTCTGCAGATGTTGCCGTATCGACTCTCCGCCGTGTTCCAGTTCGACGGCGAGTACACCCCGAGCGACAAGATCCCCAATGCCTACAACTTCGTGGGCGCCAACAACGGTCCTTCGGGCTACCGCTATTCGCTGGCGATCGGGCGACCGATCTACGAGGATATGGTCAACATGATGGTCGGTTTTCGTCATGCCACCTCCTACGGCCATTATTGGGACGAGAATCCCGGCTGCGGTGAGAATGTGCTGATCCGAGGTTCCTATCAGTGCTATGCCGATACCGGTTTCCTGAATCTCTCCTTCAAGTACAAGATGTTTTTCGGGGATCTGGAATATCAGTCGGTGGTGAATACCTTCGAGCAGAACCAGGAGCGGATCAAGCTCAACATCGGGGCGCGCTGGTAGGCGCGTCAGGGATGCGTTGCAGCGGGTCATTTTTGCAAGGAACTGAAAGAGAAATGATTATGAGAATGGTTTCCCGGATGGTTGGACTGGCTGGCATGCTGGTGATGCTCTCCCTGGCGCTGCCGACGCAACTTCACGCCGCCCCTGGAGATAAGGGCGCCGAGAAAGCGGACAAGGGAGGCGACAAAAACGCTCCTCTCGCCAGCATGGGCGGTGTGAATCTCACCGTGGGTGAGTTCCAGGCCCTGATGAACAACAGCGACAAGGAGGTCAAGAAGCACCTTCTCGAGAATCCCGAGTTGATGAAACAGAAGATCGGCGAGGCGATGCTGCGCAAGTACTTCCTGGCCAAGGCCCGCGAGCAGAAGGTCGATCAGAAGGGCGATGTGGCCTTCATGATGGAGCGCGCCAGGGAAGGGGTTCTTGTCGAGAATTTTCTGAACATTTCGGCCAAGGTTCCCGCAAAATATCCGGAGGAGTCCCTGGTGCGTCAGGCCTACGACGAGAACAAATCCCGTTTCATGCTTCCCCAGACCGTGAACGTGGCCCAGATCTTCTTGAAGTACGAGCCGAACATGGACGACAAGGCCAAGCAGGATCTTTTCAAGCTGGCCGAGCGCTACATGACCATGGTGCAGAAGAAGGAGTCCGAATTCGCCAGTCTGGCTCAGAAGTTCTCCCAACATCCGGCCTCGGCTTCCCAGGGCGGAGACATGGGTTGGGTGCCTCTCAATCAACTGCTTCCCGAGTTCCAGAAAGCGATCTCCGGACTCAAGAACGGCGAGGTCGCCGGTCCGATCAAAACCCCCCAGGGCGTGCATGTCGTGCAGTTGCGTGGCACCAAGGAGCCCACTCCGCGTCCCTACGACGAGGTGAAGCCGGCTTTGACCAAGATGCTCAAGGACAAGAAACTCCAGGAGAACAAGGACGCCTATGTCAGCGAACTGCTCGGCAAGACCCAGATCTCCCTCAACGAGCAGAGCCGTGCCTTGTTGAAGTGACGCATGGCGGAGCTGCTTTTCTATCAGAAGCCGGTGGTGCTGGACCGACAACGCCACCGGCAGTGGCGTATCATCCGGCAGGAAAGACCCCATGATTTCGCCGCCCGCACCAATTCGGTGCTGCTGACCGGTGCCGAGTTCATCGAGGCGGCCAGGGAGTATGCCATCTTCTTCGCACGGGTGGGGAGCAAAATTCTGCCGCTGGTCTTGCTGAGCCCGCGGGACAATGAAAATCTCTTCGTGCGACCGGATGGCATCTGGGAGGCACGCTACATACCCGGCTTCGTGCGACGCTATCCGTTCGTTCTGGCGGGTGGGGAACACGATTCTCAGTTGACCGTGTGCATCGATGCGGCCTATTCTGGAATCTTATCCACCGGGGTGGGCGAACGTCTCTTCGATGACCAGGGCCAACAAACCCCCTGGCTTCAAAGTGTGGTCCGTTTCTTGCAACAATTTCAAGAGTGGGTGCGCCGCACGGAGGTGTTCGTCAACCGCCTGGAGGGGATGGACCTGTTCGTCAGCGTCGTGGATCGTCCCGAAATGCGCGGGTGGGGGGTGCCGGCCAGTCCGGATCTGCTGGTCGTGGACGAGAAAAAATTATTGGAGCTGAGCAAGCCACAAGCGTTGGAACTGTTCCGTTGCGGTGAGTTGGCGTGGGTCCATGCCCATCTGGCCTCGCTCGGCAACCTGGGACGTTTGATGGAACTTATGGCGCGTCGCACGGGAGGAGAATAAACCATGTTTGATGTGCAATTGCTTGAAAAGATCAAATTCTTTTCCGACTTCACCCCGCAGGCCAAGGCCGAGATCGCCAGTCTCGACACCCTCTTCAAAAAGTATCCGGCCAATGCGCCGATCATCAACGAAGGGGATGAGTCCGGTTCGTTCTTCGTGCTGCTCCAGGGCAAGGTGAACGTCTACAAAAAGCCGAACGTCAATCCGATCAACGAACTCAAACCTGGCGCCATCTTCGGCGAAATCGCCTTTCTAAGCTCCAAGCCCCGTGGCGCGAGCATCGTGGCCATCGAACCGTGCATCCTGCTGGAGTTCGATCGCAAGATCATGCACGATCTCTCTCCGGATGTGCGTGACTTTCTCAAGGACAAGTTGATCACCATCCTGGTGACCCATCTGAACGACATCATCGATCTGCGTACCAAAGAGACCTTCGGCCTCGACACGAGCAACCCGCACGCCGCCGAGATGATCGGCGTCAAGGTGGAGGTCAACAAACAGATCTTTGCCCAGGAGGGGTATTTCATCTATTACGTCGGCAACGGCGAGGCGGTCATCGAGAACAAGAGTGAAGGCACCCGCAACAAGGTGCGCATGAGCGAGCTGACCGAACAGATCCCCGGCAAGTTCGTCAATGCCATCAAGTCCGCCAACCGCGACCCGGACGACTACCTCTATGGCCAATTCGGCGATTTCGGTGGTTACCTGGTGTTGAAGGCCGCGCGTCATGCCTGGAAGAGCACCCTTATGGCCATCCAGGCCGAAAAATTCGATCTGGGCCGCAAGTCGGATGCCTTCCGCAGTCGCAATCTCGAGATTCCGCAATAGACTTCATCGTTTCCAAACGGGGGCCGCCAGACGGGGCCCCCGCTCCATCGACCTGCCCACTGAGTGTCCCGGCGGGGAATCGTTGCATGAACCCATATCGTTGTTCTGACTGGCGCTTCACATGGAAGCGGCTGTTGGCCTTCTGGCTCGTGCTGGGATGGTCCGTGACGCTGTGCGCGGCGGACTCCCCCCAGTTGACCGCGTTGAGTCCGGTCTGGAAGCAGACCGGATTGACCGCGGAGAGCGTTGAGTCGGTCATCGGCCTGTTGAATCAGGAGTTGGCCGCCATTGCCGGGGATGTGACGGACGAGAGCCAGGAAGGCCGGCGCCGTGCCGCCCTGAAGGATCGGGTGGTGCTGTTGCGCCAGTTGGAGGAGACCCTGGTCCGGCGGCGCGAGATGGCGCAATCCAAACCGGAGAAAGGGCGTGGAGAGGCCGATCTGGATGCCAGAATCCGGGAGTGGGAGAAGAGATCGCCTCCTCCGCCACCCGCCAATCCGACCCAGGAGGCTTTCAAGCAGCTCGAGGAGAAACGTGCCGAGCGGTTGAAGACGGTCAAGGGGTTGCAGGATGCCCGCGATGCGCGGCGTCAGTTGTTGCAACGGATTCCGGAGCTGATCCTTCAGGCCAAGCAGACCCAGAAGGCCGCCGAGGAGGAGCGGCGCAAACTGCCCACCCTCTCCGGCAAGGCCGACGCGGCCAAGAAGGGGTTGGTGGCGTTGAAGCTCGACAACGCGGAGTTGAGCCAGGCGGTCAGTCAGGCGCAGGTGGCGCTCTGGAACGCCGAGCTGGCCTTCGAAAAGGAGAACGGCGTTCGTCTGGACAAGGAGTTGGAGCTGGCGCAGCGGATTTTCGAGTGGGAGGAGCAGCAGATCAAGCTCTATCAGGAGGCGTTGAGCCACCTGCAGGCCCAGGCCCTCGAAGCCAAGAGCGGCGCGCTGGAACAGAAGGAGAAGCTGGCCGAGAAGGCCCATACCCCTCTGGAGAAGTTTCTGGCGCAACGGGAGATCCTGGTCGCGCAGAGTCAGAAGAACACCGCGGAATGGCATCAGTTGCGCACCGAGTTGGCGAGCGTGATCACCGGACAGGAGACGCGCATCAAGGAGGAGGAGACGGAACTGGGCAATCTCGGCGCCCTGGTGAAACGACTCGGCTCCCAGGGGATGGCCGCGGAGCTGCTCAAATCCACCTTCCGGCTGATGGGCGAGCGGCGCCTGGAACTGGAACATCTGCTCTCCGCGTCGCTGCGTGAACGATTGACCGCCGCGCAGGCGCGGCGCGTTGAGATCGAGGCCCGACTGGTCAACCTCCGCGAGCAGTGGCGTGGCGAGTGGCAGGTGCTTTCGTCGGCCAGCGGCGAGAACATCGCGTTGGATGCCAAACAGGAGGCGCTGTTCCGGGAGAAGAGCGTCAAGGCCCTCGATGCCTATCGTCAGGGATTGCTGGATGAGAAGAAGGTGCTCTTCGAGATCAACGTCGATGAGCGCCGTCTGGAGCTTCTGACCTCGGAACGGGCCAACGTGCTCGACTCCCTGGAGCGGTTCGTGTTGTCGAAGGTTTTCTGGATCCAGGATGCGGATCCGCTCGGTTGGTCGCTGATCACCGGCATGCTGGATGAGCTGTTCGGCACGGAGCGCGACACCAGCTTCATCAAATGGCTCGAGCGGGTTTTCACCATCGAGAATGGTCAGCATCTGCTGGAGGCGCTCACCCATCCGCTTGAGCTGTTCTATGGGGCGATGCTGCTCATGGCGCTCTTTGTCGGCATCCCCTTGTCGCGACGCTGGGTGCGGGCCATGGAAGCCTGGAAACAGCGCCCGGAGAGCGAACGGGAAGGGCGGGCGTGGTTTCTGCCCGTGTTGGCGGCTCTGGCCGAGGCGGGCTTGTGGTCGGTCTATTTTCTGATCGCGGCCATGGCCATCGATGCCGCCGGCTTACCCCAGGGGGTGGGCAAGGTGGTGGCGCGGGTGTTGATGCATGTGGCGTTGTTCGTCTTCCTGTGGCGTCTGAACCGCGCGCTGTTTGGCTCCGGAGCGGTGGCGCGCAGTCAGTTCGGCATGCCGCGCGATCTTTCCAAAACGCTGCACCGGGCGGTCCGGATGCTGCTGATCGCCTATCCCAGCCTGCTGATGCCGTGGATCATCTTTCGGGGGGCGCCGTTCGATTTTCAGGCCCTGCCGCGTCTCGGCTACACCGCCTACGAACTGACCGTGGCCGCAGTGCTCTATTATCTCATTCGCGACTCTTCCCCTCTGGTGCGTCACGCCTTCCTGGAGACCGGCGAAACCCCGAACGGTGGACATCAACCGCGCGGCGGGTTGCTGGCCGACAACTGGCGCCTGATCAGCCGTCTGCTGCTGCTTGGCATTCTCACCGTGGTTGGCATCGATGCCTTCGGCTACCGCTTCGGCGCGGCCACCATCACCCGCAATGGTCTGTTGACCCTGGTGACGATCTTTCTGCTGATTGGTCTGTATCGACTCTCCATCTCGGTCGCCATGAGTCTGGGTCGGGATCGCCACTGGGTGATGGCCGTGGCGCCGGGCGAGGATGCCCAAGACGATCTGTATCAGTCCGCGTTGAGCATCCGGCGCTTCCTGAGGCTGCTTTTCATCATCGGCGGAGGATGGATGCTGGCCTCCTATTGGGGGGTCAACCGCCAGACCTTGGACGCCCTCCACGAATACACCCTTTTCACCACCACCCTGGCCGATGGCGGCGTGGATGTGATCAGCGTCGCCGACATGATCCGGTTCGTGATCACCCTGGTGGCATCGGTGTGGCTGGTTCATCACCTGCCGGGGATACTCGAGCTGTTCATCTTTTCACGGGTCCGGGTGGATCAGGGGGTACGCTACGCCATTCTCACCATGAGCCGCTACACCGTGGTGCTGATCGGTCTGCCGGCCTCGCTCTCCGCGCTGCATGTGGACGTGGGCAAGATCGCCTGGCTGGCGGCGGCCATCAGCGTGGGAATCGGTTTCGGCTTGCAGGAGATCGTCGCCAATTTCATCAGCGGCATCATCCTGCTCCTGGAACGTCCGGTACGGGTCGGCGATCGCATCTCGGTGGGGGCGGTGATGGGTGAGGTGCGCCGCATCAACATCCGCGCCACGCGGGTGATCAGTCAGGATCTCCAGGAGATCCTCATCCCGAACCGGGATCTGATCACCAAGGAGGTGATCAACTGGACCTTGAGCTCCCGCGAGGTGCGGCTGGTGATTCATGTGGGGGTGGCTTACGGCTCCGACATCGAACAGGTGCGCAAGCTTCTCATGGAGGTGGCGGAACGGGATCCTCTGGTGCTGCGCGATCCGCCGCCGCGCGTGCTTTTCATGAACCACGGCGCCAGCGCCCTGGAGTTTCAGTTGCGCGTCTACCACATCGATCCGGACATCCGCGCCAACATGACCGACCGGCTCAACACCGCGATCAACCACACCTTCCGCGCCAACGGCATCGAGATCCCCCTGCCGCAACAGGAGGTGCACATTCGCGGGGGCGGGTTGATCGCCGCGCCCGAGACGTCTGCCGAGGGACATGCAACGGAGCCCCCGGTTCCGGGTCGTTGAGAGGTTAACTTGCATGCTGGGGGAGCCCCCCCTCACCCCCCGTACCGTGGACCTCCGGGCGTTCGACGGCAACTTGCATGCTGGGGGGAGCCCCCCCTCACCCCCCGTACCGTGGATCTCCCTTCGGGAGTTCCACGGCACCTTGCATGCTGGGGGGAGCCCCCCCTCACCCCCCGTACCGTGGATCTCCCTTCGGGAGTTCCACGGCACCTTGCATGCTGGGGGGAGCCCCCCCTCACCCCCCGTACCGTGGATCTCCCTTCGGGAGTGCCACGGTACTTGCGTTCGGAATCGGTCCGCCCAGGGCCTTGAAGAGTCCGATGGCGGCATTCAGACGGGCCTGACGGGTCTGGGGCAGCTCATCCTGAATCTGCAACAGCGATCGTTGGGCATCGAGCACATTCATGAAATCCACCGCGCCGGCGCGATGGCGCACCTCGGCCAGTCGCAGCGCCTCGCGGGCGGCATCCTCGGCCAGTTGCTGGGCTTTTTCCTGTTCGGCCAGCCAGTGGATGGCGGCCAGATTGTCCTCCACATCCTTGAGTGCGGCGAGGATCGCCTTCTGGTAGGCGGCCACGGCGGCCTTTCGGGCCTCCTCGGCGACCGCGATGGCATCGCGCTGCTTGCCGCGATCAAACAGAGTGACCGTGAGGCTGGCGCCCAGTTTCCAGAGCAGGTTGCCGGGTGAGATCAGCTCCTTGAGCCCCTTGCTGGCATAGCCGCGCTCGCCGGTCAATTCCAGTGAGGGAAAGAGCGCGGCGCGGGTGGCGGCCAGATCGGCCTGGGAGGCGACCAGATCGGCCTCGGCGCGGCGGATGTCCGGGCGACGGCGCAGCAGATCCGAGGGGACGCCGGCGGGCACCTCGGGGATGCGCCAGTCGGCGAGTTTGCCCCCGATCTCGCGGATGGCGGACAACGGCTGGTTGGCGAGCAGGGCCAGGGCGTCACGGGCCTGGGCCCGTTGCAGATCCAGGGCGGCGTTCTGGGCCTCGATGGAGGCGACGGTCTGTTTCTGACGGGTTTCGTCCAGCGGCGCGGTCTGGCCGAAGGCCACCTGTTTGGCGGTGAACTCCAGGATCCGTTGGGCCGCCTCCAGGGATTGCCGGGCCAGTTCACGGCGGTGATCCAGGGTCAGCAGGCGCAGGTAGGCGCTGGCCAGATCCGCGGTCAGCGTCCAGTGGACCGCTTCGCGATCCATGCGGCTCGCCGTGGATTCGGCCTGGGCCTTGTCGATCAGGGACAGGTTGCGACCCCGGTAGTCGAGTTCGTAGCTGGCGTCGAGCGAAGCCTGGGAGGCGCGCACGCTCTTGCCGCTTCGTCCCTGCCCGGAGACCTGATCGCTTCCCGACAGCGCGAGGGTGGGGAAGAGCGGACTTTCAGCCATGCGGGCGCGGATTTCCGCCTGGTTCAGGCGTGCCTTGGCGGCCTGGATGTCCGGATGGCTGGTGAGAGCCTGTTCTTCCAGGGTGTCGAGGCGCGGATTGCCGAATGTTTGCCACCAGGGCGCGGCGGGGAGGGCGGCGCTGGGCGCGGCGCTGGGGTTGCTCCAGGCGGCGGGGAGATCGGGCAGGGGCGGTGGAGTGGCGTCGCGGTTGGCGCAGCCGGTGAGCGACACGTTGATCACGAGCAGCGCGAGTGCCATCAGGAGTCCAGCCCGCGCACCGGGGGGAGCGAAGCGGTGCCGGGGGTGGATCGATGCCAGGCGGGAGAGCGATCCCTGGATTGGTTTCATCGTTTGTACCTCACTTGTCCGCCAGAGCCACGACCGGATCCAGATGCGACGCCTTGCGCGCCGGCATGAAGCCGAAGATCAATCCCGTGGCCACGGCGAACCCGAAGGCCATGGCCACCGGCGTGGCCGTGAAACGGGCCGGCACGTTGAAGCGGGTGGCGATCCAGGCGGAAAGCACGCCTCCGGCCACCCCCAGAATACCTCCCAACAGACAGACCACCAGCGCCTCGACCAGAAATTGGGTCATGATGTCGCCGCGTCGCGCGCCGACGGCCATGCGGATGCCGATTTCGCGGGTGCGTTCCGTGACGCTGACTAGCATGATGTTCATCACGCCGATCCCCCCCACCAGGAGCGAAATCGCGGCGATGGAGCCGAGCAGGATGGTCATGGTGTTCTGCGTTTCGGTCACGGTATCGAGGATCGAGGCCATGTTGCGCACCTGGAAATCCACCGTCTTGTGACGCGCGGTCAACAATTGGGTGATCGCCTCCTGGGTGGCGTCGATCTGGGAGATATCCTCGACTTCGACGTTGATGCTGCGCAGGAACCGTTGTCCGAAGAGTCGCAGGCCGCCGGTGGTCAAAGGGACGAACACGGCGTCGTCCATGTCGTTGCCGAAGGGGGTGGCCCCCTTGCTGGACAGAACGCCGATCACCAGGAACGGGATGTTGTTGACCACCAGGTAGCGTCCCACCGGATCGGAGTCGGCGCCGAAGAGGTTTTCACGCACGGTCTTGCCGAGCACGATCACCGGTGCGTAGCTTTTGACATCCTCGGCGGAGAAGAAGATCCCCTTGTCGGTGGCCCAGTCGCGGGCCATGGGAAAATCGGCGGTGGTGGCGGTGGCCGGGGATTGGGAGTCGTTGCCGCCGATGCGCAGGGTGACCGCGCCGTTCATCTCCGGCACGGCATGGCGCACGTTGGGGATTTTGGCGATCTCCACGGCGTCATCCGGGATGAGGGTGGCCACCTGGCCGCCGCTGCCACGCATGTTGGGTGCGCCGGAACGGACCAGCAGGAGGTTGCTTCCCATGGCCTGGATGCGTCCCAGCACCTCTTCCTTGGCGCCGTCGCCGAGGGCCAGCATGGCCACCACCGATCCCACGCCGATGATGATGCCCAGCAGGGTGAGCACGGTGCGGAACAGGTTGGCCTTGAGGGCGTGCAGGGCGATCTTGATCGTCTCGTGGACGTCGATGACATGGCCCCCGCGTTTCCGGGACTGGTCCGTTTGGGTCGCGGGATCTTCTTTGGTGGATTCCGCGCGGTTGGCGTCGGAGACGATGCGACCATCGGCGATGGTGATGACGCGGCGGGCCTCGGCGGCGACGTTGGCGTCGTGGGTGATCAGGATGATCGTGTGTCCCTCGGCGTTGAGGCGATGCAGGAGGGCGAGGATATCCCGTCCGCCGCGACTGTCCAGGGCGCCGGTGGGTTCGTCGGCGAGGATCACCTGACCGCCGTTGATCAGGGCGCGGGCGATGGCGACCCGTTGTTGTTGACCGCCGGAGAGCTGACTGGGACGGTGATGCAGCCGGTCGCCCAGCCCGAGGGTGGCGAGAAGGTCGCGGGCGCGGGTCAGGCGGACGTTTTTGGCGTGGCCGGCGTACATGGCCGGCATTTCGACGTTCTCTTCCGCCGAGGCGGTGGGCAGCAGATTGTATTGTTGAAAAATGAAGCCGAAGACCAGTCGCCGCAGAGCGGCCAGGCCGTCGTGGTCGAGTTCGGAAATATCCTGGCCGTTCAGGAGCAGTCGTCCGTTGGTGGGGCGGTCCAGGCAGCCGATCAGGTTCATCAGGGTCGATTTTCCCGAGCCGGATTGTCCCATGATGGCCACGAACTCGCCGGGCCAGATCGCCAGGCTGACCTCGTGCAACACCTCCACCGTCAGGTCGTCGGAGATGTAGCTTTTGTCAACCCGTTCCAGGCGAATGATCGGCTGCGACGCGGTCATGCTGGCATTCATCGCGGTTTTCCGCCGCCGGGATGGCTCATGCCGAAGATCGAGCCGCCGGAGGTGGGTTTTTTCTCCGCGCCCCCGATCAGAACCTCGTTGCCCTCTTCCAGACCGGAGAGGATCTGGGCCTGGAGGCGATTCTTGACGCCGAGGGTCACCTTGCGGGTGATGGGCGTGCCATCCTGGAGCAGGCGCGCGGTGGCTTCGCCGGGTTTGCCCTTGATGGCGAGGGCGGTGATCGGCAACAGCAGGGCATCCTTGGCCATCGCATGCACGAAGGAGACCTGGGCGGACATCTGGATGCCCAGTTCCAGATTGGGATTTTCCACGTCGAACAGGGCGTTGTAGAGCACCACGCTGTTCACCACGTCCGGGGAGGGGAGAATTTGGCGCAGTTTGCCGTAGTGCCGTTTGTCCGGTTGACCGAGGGTGGTGAACCAGGCTTCCATGCCGAGTTTCAGGCGGGTGATGTCGGCCTCGGAGACCTGTGTCCAGACGGTCATGGTGGAGAGGTCGGCGATGCGCAGCAGGATGGGGGCCTGTTGGGCGGCGATAAGAGTCTGGCCCTGACGGGCGGGCAGGGTGACCACGGTACCGGTCATGGGAGCCAGGATCCGGGTGAAAGCCAGATTGGTTTCGTTGGCCTTGAGGCTGAATTCGGTCTGACGGATCTGGGCCGTGATCTGGGCGATCTGGGCGGTGGAGCCTTTCAGCGTGGCCTCGGCGGACTGATGGGCGTCCTGACTGGTGGCGTTGGCGGCCAGCATCCCCTTTTGGCGGTCGTACTGGGCCTTGGCCAGGGCGTGGTGGGCCTTGCGTTCCGCCAGTTGCGCCTCGAACACCTGCAACTGGGCGCGATCCGATTCGACCTTGGTGATGAAGAGGGTCGGATCGATTTCGGCCAACAGATCGCCCGACTTGACCGTATCGCCCAGGGCGACGTGGATCTTCATCAACTGCCCCGAGACCTGGGTGCCGACATCGACGTAGTTGAGCGGTTGCAGGGTGCCGAGCGCGGTGGTGGTCTCTTCGATGTCGCCACGGATCACCTTGGCGGTGGTCTGGAGACCCTTGTCCGCGCCGTCGCGCTTGGACCAGGCGTACCATCCACCCGTGCCAAGCACGACGAGCAGGGCAAAGATCACCAGTTTCCTGATTCCAGACATGGCGTGATTCCTGTTTTTTTGATCTGGCAGCCGGGGAGAGGCGCAAGAGTGTTACATTAATTGCTAAAATGGCGGAATTTGTCAATTGCCAATATTGCAAAGATTTGTCAGTTTGCTTTCGATGGTTGGCCTTTTTCTTGACCACGCGTTGCCGCGACTGTTAGACTTTGATGCGGGGAGGCTGCGGAGTCGTGATGGATGGTCGTTGAAATGGCAGGATTTATCATCTGTCACCCACCAGTTGCCGTGGAACTCCCGAAGGGAGGTCCACGGTACGGGGGGTGAGGGGGTGCTCCCCCCCATCCTGCAAATCAGGTATCCAGGTGAAAAGGAGAACCCGGATGAAACGTTGGCTGATCGTGCCCCTGACCGTGACAGGGTTGCTGGTGGCGCCCGCGCAGGCGCGTTCGGATGCCGGAAGCGGGGCGGCGGTGGGTGCCCTGACCGGTGCCATGGTGGGCAGTCTGGCGGGGCCGATGAAAAACCGGGTGGAGAACTCCCTGATCGGCGCGGTGGCGGGCGGGCTGTTGGGGTATGCCGCCGGCAACGAGCGGGAGCGGCAGGGACGGACGGTGGTCTACCGTTCCCTGGAGTATGCACCCTCTTATCAGACCACCACCTGGGTGAATCCCGAGAGCCGCGTCTCCTACATCGTCACCCCGCGTCCGGCGGCGAACATGGGGGGGCAGGTGTGTCGCGAGGTGGAGATCCAGGCCACCATCGACGCGCGGCGCGAGTCCTTGACCGGGCTCTCCTGTCGGGACGGGGCCGGGCAGTGGCGTCTGATGGATCGCGTCACCCTGGACGCGCCCACCGTGGTGACGCGCACCGTGGTGGCGTCCCCGCCGCCGAGTTACGTGGTGGTGGAGCCGGCGCCCATGGTGGTGGTTCCGCGACGGGTCTACTACCCGGACTATTACCATGCTCCCTACTACGTGCGCCCCCATTATTACGATCGGGCCTGGCGCGACCGCCACTGGCGGCGGTATTGAGCCGGGAGGAGCGATATTTTTCGAAGGTTTTCGCCCTCATGGACCACGGGTTCCCGTGACCTCCTGAAACCGACCCCCCCCCTCAAGAAACAGGCATGATGGAGATCCCCCCCCGACCGTGGACCGCGCCAAGGTGGGGGGGCGTCCCCCCCCACCTTGCGTGTTACTCCACCTCCGGACGGAAGCGGATCTCCAGTTCCCGACACTCGTGACACCCCTGCGGCGGCGGATCCACCGACACCGTGCGGCTGATGGCGCGCATCACCGACTCGTCGTAGATCGCATTCCCCGAAGGATGGGTGACGCGCGGATTGACCAGCGAGCCATCCGGTCCCACCTGCACCACCACGATCACCTCCAGAGCGGCTTCGCCACGCAACCCACCCGGTTTGCGCCAGTTGTCGCGCACCTTGTTGGTCACCCCGTGCTGCCACCGTGAGATGGCGAACGCGGAGACCGGTGGATCGTTGCTCGAGGCAGGGGCATGGTCGGTGCCCACGGCCTTGGCCTCGGTGGCCGCCTTTTGATGCTTGTTGATCGCCTTGGAGAAATCCAAGGGGGTCTCCTCGCTCTTGGCGGCAGGCGTGCTCTTCTGGAGCTTGTTGATCGCCTTGGAGAAGTCCAGGGGATCCTCCTTCTTTTCCGGCGGTTTTTCCGGTTTTTCCGGTTTCTTTTCCGTCGGCTTCTCCGGCTTCTCCGGCTTTTTTTCAGCCGGTTTTTCCGGTTTTTCCGGCGGTTTTTCCGGCGGTTTTTCCGGTTTTTTCTCAGCCGGCTTCTCCGGTTTTTCCGGCGGTTTTTCCGGCGGTTTCTTCTCCGGCGGTTTCTTCTCCGTCGGTTTCTCGACCGGCTTTTCCGGTTTTTCCGGTGGTTTCTTCTCCGGTTCCGGCGGTTTGATCCCCTCCTTTTTCACCTCCGGCTTGGGCGGCGTCTCCTTGGGCGGCTGCGGCGGGGGCGGCGTCTCCTTGGGCGGCTGCGGCGGGGGCGGCGTCTCCTTGGGCGGAGGCGGAGGCGGCGGCGTCTCCTTGGGCGGAGGCGGCGGTGGCGGCGTCTCCTTGGGCGGAGGCGGCGTGGGCGGCGTCTCCTTGGGCGGTGGCGGCGGGGCCTCCTTGGGCGGGGGAGGGGGCTCCTTCGGAATCGCGGGCGGCGTCAACGACTTGGGCGCGGTCGGCTGCTTCTTTGGTGGCATCTCCACCAAAGCCACGGCAAAGACCGGTTGCACCGGTGGCTTCGGCGGCGTGAAAGGCACCAGGAAGAACAGTGCCACCACCAACAGATGGAGCACCACCGAAAACAGCAGGGTGAGACGAGAAAGCATCGAGAATCAGCCAGGGGGTTCGGTGATCAGTCCGACCCGGTCCACGCCCGCCATCTGCAACTGGGTCATCACGGTCATGATCGAACCATACGCGGCGTTGCGGTCACCGCGCACGTATACCGGGAAATTGGGATTGTTGGCGCGGATGCCACGGATTTTGTCCACCATCTCGGTGATGTTCACCGCCCGTTCCTCGATGAAGGTGGCCCCATTGGCGGTCACGCTGATCACCAGTGGTTCATGATCCGTGCTCATGGCGTTGGCCTCGGAGTCCGGGAGATTCACCTCCACACCCTGGGTCAACAACGGCGCGGTGACCATGAAAATCACCAGCAGCACCAACATCACATCCACCAGTGGCGTGACGTTGATTTCGCTCATGGTACTGACGCGGTCCGATCCCGAACCGCTCATGTTCATGCTCATGGCCATCAGGTCAGGCTCCCGCGGCGTGAGGTCTGCCGCTCCAGGATGTTGAGGAATTCCGAGCCGAAGTTCTCCATTTTTTGATGCTGACGACGCAGGTCCGCGGCGTATTTGTTGTATGCGATCACCGCCGGAATCGCCGCCACCAGCCCCATGGCCGTGGCGATCAACGCCTCGGCGATGCCGGGGGCCACCATGGTCAGGGTGGTGGACTTGGCGCCCGCCAGACCCAGAAACGAGTTCATGATCCCCCACACCGTGCCGAACAGGCCGATGAACGGGCTGGTGGAGCCCACGGTGGCCAGAAAGGTCAACCCGCGTCCCAGATTGTCCACCTCGCGGTTCAACGCCACGGTCATGGCGCGCCGCACGTTCATGAACAGATCCCCCACCTCGCTGGTTCGGGTGCCGTTCCCCTCCCACCGTTTCCACTCGCGAAAGCCGGTCACGAACACCGTCACGATCGGGCTCTCCGGCCACTCCTGGGCCGCGGTCTGGTAGAGCTTGGCCACGCTGCCACCGCTCCAGAACCGCTCTTCGAACTCTGCGGCATCCTTGGTGACGCGTCGGAACCGCCGCCACTTCTCGATGATGATCGCCCACGAGACGATCGAGGCCAGCAGCAGGGCCAGCATCACCATTTTCACCACGGGGCCGGCCTGGAACACCAGATCCAGAATGCTATGTGAGGTCAATGCTTGTGGATTCACGGCAATTCTTCCAAAGGAGGTTACCATGGATCGCCGAAAAAGGGGGGATCCACGGGCTGGGGTGAGGGGGTTCACCCCCCATCTTAAGAGTCTGTTTGGTGATGCCATGCATGGAATCGCCAAACCTGCACGAATCGAAAAAAACGATTCATGCTTCTCAAATCGCTGCACAATTGGGCGGGCCATTCATGGCCCGCGTCGGCGGTTTGACCTGTGCCAAACCGCCTCTAACTTGCATCATGGGGGGAGAGCCCCCTCACCCCCTTACCGTGGCGCTCCCTTCGGGAGTTCCATGGTGAGGGATCGGCATCCGGTTCAGGAGATCCTGGGGGATGCGAACCGGCTTGAAATCACGACTCAACATGGCGATCCGCACCTTGGCCCGGATCAGCGGGGTTGGTTCGGGGCGGCCATCCATTCGGGTGATGGTTTGCGCCAGCAACAGGCTGACGCGTCTGGTCTCCGTCAATATTACCGAAACATTGAGCAGGTCGTCCAGGCGTGCGGAGGCCAAAAAGTCGATTTCCATGTTGACGACCGCGAACAGGAGTCCGCGTTCGCTCGATAACGTCGCCTGTTGGTGGCCGAGATGGCGCAGCCACTCGGTTCTGGCCCGCTCCATGAATTTCAGGTATTCGGCGTGGTAGACCACGCCGCCGGCATCGGTGTTTTCGTAGTAGACCCGCGCCGGCCAGGTGAATGGATGCATGATCACACCAACGATCCCTGCCATGTCGCGGGCGGCACCCGTTCCAGATGGCGCCAGGCTGCCGGCGTGGTGCGTCTGCCGCGCGGGGTGCGATCCAGAAACCCCTGTTGCACCAGATAGGGTTCGATCACCTCTTCGATGGCGTCGCGGGTTTCGCCGAGCGCCGCCGACAGGGTGTCGAGTCCCACCGGCCCCCCGGCGTATTTGTCGATGATGGTCAGAAGCAGTCGCCGGTCCATGGCATCGAGTCCCAGGTGGTCCACATCCAAAAGCGTCAACGCGGCGTCGGCCAGTTCGGCGTCGATGTGGCGGGCTTGACGCACCTGGGCGAAGTCCCGCACCCTTTTCAAGAGCCGGTTGGCGATGCGTGGCGTGCCGCGCGCCCGTTTGGCGATCTCCATGGCGCCGGCGGGCAGGATCGGGATGGCCAGCAACTGGGCGGAACGTTGCAAGATTCGCGCCAGCTCTCCAGGGGAGTAGAACTCCATGCGCGCCAGTATGCCGAAACGGTCGCGCAGCGGGTTGGTCAGAAGGCCGGCGCGGGTGGTCGCCCCCACCAGCGTGAAAGGGGGGAGGTCGATTTTGATCGAGCGCGCCGACGGGCCTTCGCCGATCATGATGTCGAGTTGATAATCCTCCATGGCCGGATAGAGGATCTCTTCCACCGCCGGACTCAGACGGTGGATTTCGTCCACGAACAGCACGTCGCCGCGTTCCAGGTTGGTCAACAGCGCCGCCAGATCTCCGGCCCGTTCGATGATCGGCCCGGAGGTGGTTTTCAAGCCGCACGCCATCTCGGCGGCGATGATGCGCGCCAGGGTGGTTTTGCCCAATCCGGGCGGACCGTGCAGCAGCAGGTGGTCCAGGGACTCCCCGCGCGATCTGGCGGCGTGGATGAAGACGCGGAGATTGGCCTTGAGCCCATCCTGGCCGACGAATTCGTCCAGACGCGGCGGTCGCAGCCCCGCCGCGTCGCGACGCTCCTCTTCGGGATCGGGTAGCGGGGAGAGGATGGGGTTCATCGCGACAGGATCTTCAAGGCCGCGCGCAGGGCGATGGCCGGATCGGAGAGTTCATCGGGCGGCAGGGTGCGCAACACCCGTTCGGCGTCCGGGGCGCGATAGCCAAGGTTGACCAGGGCGCTGATCAGATCCTGACGCAGGGACGGCTGCACCGGCGCGGAGGGCGCGGGTGGCGCGGCGTTCGGATCGATGGGGTTGGCCGGTTGGGCATCGGGCAGGGTGCCGGAGATGGTGGCGGGGAGGGCGGGAAGACGATCCTTCAACTCCACCACCAGCCGCATGGCGATCCGTTTGCCGATGCCGGGAATGCGCGCCAGCAGCGTGACATCCTCCTGCGCCAGGGCCGAGACCAGGGCGTCGGGCGCGAAGGTGGAGAGGGCGGCCATGGCCAGCCTGGCGCCGATGCCGGTCACCGAGTTCAACACCACGAACACCTCGCGTTCGGCGGCGGTGGCAAAGCCGTGCAACAGAAAGGCATCCTCGCGCACATGGGTCACGGTGACCAGGTGGACCGCTTCTCCGATGCCGGGAAGTCGCTCGAAGGTGGAGAGCGGAATGAAGACCCGGTAGCCCACCCCGCCCACATCCACCACCACCTGATGGGGCTCTTTTTCCGCCAGAATGCCGCGCAGATGGGCGATCATCGGGTTCTCCCTTCCTGGTGGGGCCTGTTTTGCGTCGGCATGCCACGCGGATGGGCGATCATTTCGTTTTCCCTTCTGCCGCGGCCACGCGGGCAGCGATGCTGGTGCTTCGTTGCAGGTGACACAACGCCCCGGCCAGGGCGTCGGCGGCATCCTGGGGCGGGGCGCTTTCCAGGGTGAGCAGCATGCGGATCATGGCCTGGACCTGTTGCTTCTCGGCGCGACCGAACCCCACCACCGCCTGTTTGATCTGCAGGGCGGTGTATTCGAACACCGGCAGTCCCGCCGCGTCGGCGGCGACGATCGCCACGCCCCGGGCATGGCCGAGTTTCAGGGCACTCTGCACATTGGCCGAAACGAAGATCTCTTCCACGGTGACCGCTTCGGGCTGATGGTCGCGGATCACCGCGCTCACCCCGGCAAAGATCCTGCCGAGCCGTTCGGGCATGGGGCTTTCCGGCGAGGTGCGGATGCAGCCGTGGGCGATGTGTCGAAACCGGGAGCCGATCGATTCCACCACCCCCCAGCCGGTCACCGTGGTGCCGGGGTCGATCCCCAGAACGCGCATCGCGGCGGTCAACCCAACCGTTCCATGATCTCGTCCGGGATGTCGAAGTTGGCGTGAACTTTCTGAACATCGTCGTTGTCCTCGAGCATGTCGAGCAGCTTGAGCATCGAGGAGGCTTGTTTCTCGTCGTTGAGGGTGACGGTGTTTTGCGGACGGAGGGTCACCTCGGCAGAGAGCGGATTGGCGAAACCGGCCTTGGCCAGGGCTTCGCGCACGGTTTCGAACTCCTCGGGGGCGGTGATCACCGCGCATTCGCCATCTGCTGAGATCATATCCTCGGCGCCGGCCTCGAGGGCGGCTTCCATAAGTTTTTCCTCGTCAACGTCTTGAAAGAGCAACTCCCCCTTTTTGTCGAAGAGGTAGGCCACGCAGCCGGAGGCGCCCATGTTGCCGCCGTACTTGTTGAATCCGTGGCGCACGTCGGCGACGGTGCGGTTGTTGTTGTCGGTCAGGGTATCGACGATCACCGCGACGCCGCCCGGACCATACCCCTCGAAGCGCACCTCCTTGTAATCGGTGCCATCCTCGGCGCCCGCGCCGCGTTTGACCGCCTTGTCCATCGTGTCCTTGGGCATGTTCTGCGCGCGTGCCGCGAGCAATGCGGCCCGCAGGCGCGGATTGAACGAGGGCTCCGGTCCGCCGATGCGCGCCGCCGTGACGATCTCACGGATCAGCTTGGTGAAGATCTTGCCGCGCTTGGCATCCTGCGCGCCCTTGCGGATTTTGATGTTGGCCCATTTGCTGTGTCCAGCCATGAAAACGCTCTCCTGATGAACGATAAGAAACCGGCGTGGCAGGGCCGGGGCTCCATTTCCTTAATCAAGATTAGACCAATTCTTCCGGTTTCGCCAGTCGTGATGCGCCGTGGTTTGGGGTGCGTGCCGGGCACGCCGTGATTTTTCTGCAAACTGATGGACTTTTGCTTGCGCGGAAAGGAAATTGATTATATCAATCAATTCAGATATACGTCTGTCAGGCCGTTTTTATTCATAGAATCGAGAAAAGGTGTCATGAAAAACGTGACAACAGGGTCTGGCTTGGGTTTGCGCGCCACGATGATCGCCATCGTGACCACGCTGTTGGTCTCGTCGCTGGTTGGAGGTGGTCTGTTGATCTACAGCCTGCGCGCCACGCTGCAAGGGTATGCGGGCATCTCCGATGTGGTGGAAAGGCTCAATGACACCACCCGGCGCATGAATACCCTGATGCTCATGTGCCGGCGCGGCGAAAAGGATTTTCTGTTGCGGCGCGGTGCCGGCGACGTGGAAAAGGTGGTGACCTACTCGAGTCAACTCGAAACCGATGCGCAGTTGGCGCGGGAGTTGGCCAAGGATCCCCTGATCGCCGATCCCAAGGATGTGGAGAGCGCCGGGCGGATCCTGGCGAGCACCGGTCGTTATCGCGATGCCTTCCTGGCGGTGGTCAAGGCGGTCGAGGCCAGTGGCGGGAACCTTTCCACCGCCGAGGTGACGGCCAAAATCGACACCATGCGCGCCACCGTGCATGAGATCGAACCGCTGGTCGAGGAGATCTCCAAACGGGTCGAACTGCGCGTAGAACAGATGCGCGCCGAGATCGCGGTTCGCTCCAGCGGATTGATGAGCACCGCCTTGTGGGTTTTCGGGATCCTGACCCTGATCGGTCTGGGGATCGCGGTCAACGGGGCCCGGCGTGTACTGCGTCAGATCGGCGGCGAGCCCGTCGTGGTGAGCGACCTGGTGTCGCGCATCGCCTCCGGGGATCTGACCGTGCGCGGCAGTGGGCGGGATGTCGGGCTGCTGGGCGAAATCGTCGCCATGGCCGAGCGGTTGCGCGACATGATCACTCTGATCCGCCTGCAGGGGGTTTCGACCCTGCCGCCGGTGAACGATCAGATCGCCAAGGCCGTGGAGCGGCTGGGACAGGTGGCCGACGAGGTGCGCGGCAGCACCATCTCGGCCCAGTTCTCCAACGAACGCCTGGAGGAGCTGATTCACGAGCAGGTGAAATCCGGCGCGGATTACATCGTTCGCTCCATGGTGGACATCGGCGGCGCGGTGGGCGAGCAGTCCCGTGCCGCCGGCGTGGTCTCGCTGGCCGCCGAGGAGGGGAGCACCAACACCTCGACCCTGGCCTCCGCCGCCGAGGAGATCAGCGCCAATGTCGGGGAGGTGAACCACAGCCTGGAAGAGGTCGGTCGCATGATCGACAGCGTGACCGCCAGCATGAGCCGTCTGACGCGCAGTCAGGAGGCGGTGCGGCGGCGTTGTCTGGATGCCGACGCCGAGGCCTCGCGGGCCACCGGCATGGCGCGGAACGGTCGCCAGGTGATGGAGGAGCTTACCGAGTCGGCGCAACTGATCGGGCAGATCGTGCAGACCATCAACAACATTGCCGAGCAGACCAACATGCTCGCCTTGAACGCCTCGATCGAGGCCGCCGGAGCCGGCGAGGCGGGCAAGGGGTTTGCGGTGGTGGCCAACGAGGTGAAGGCCCTGGCCCGTCAGACCGCCGAGGCCACCGGAGATATCGGCAGCCGCATCCATCAGATCCAGATGCAGGCCAACGACGCCGCCAGTGCCGTGGACGAGATCGCCGGGGTGATCGAGCGGCTGGCGGATGTCAACCGGGAGATCGTGAACGCCGCCGACGAGCAGGCCCTGGCCGCCACCGACATCGCCCGCTCGATGGATGGGGTGACCCGTGCCGCGGACACGGTGATGCGCGGCTCCCAGGAGTTGGGTTCGGCGGTGGACGAGATCGCCCGCACCGCCAACACCCTGGGCAACGGCTCCCGCGAGTTGGCCGAAACCGCCACCTCCATGGCCTCGGCCATCGAGGAGACCGCCACCCAGGCCGAACAGTCCAACAAGCTGGCCCAGGCGATGCTCGCCACGGTGGCCGACACGGTGAGCGCCTCCCAGGGGATGCGCCTGGACATGGAACGCACCCGCATGGCCTCCGAGCGGCTCGAGTCCACGGCCCAGACCATTTCGTTGCTGATCGATGCGTTGGGAAGCGTGTCGCGTCGATTGCACGACGCCCAGGCCTCCCTGAACACCGGCGCGCCCCCCTTTGACATGCTGCGGGTCAAGACCGCGCATCTGGAGTGGCTGCGCAAGCTCGAGGAGATGATCAACGGCGAGGCGGTGATGAACGAACGGGATGCCGGTGACGCCAGGGCCTGTCCTCTGGGCATGTGGCTGTTCGCCGCCGATGAGGGTGGCCGCTTCGCCTCCCTGCCGGCCTACGCCAGCGTCGAGTCCACCCACGACCGGGTGCATGCCCTGGCGCGCGCCGTGATCCGCGACCACGCCGAGGGTCGGGATGCGCGCGAAGGGCTGCAACGGTTCAATCAGGAGCGCGATGCCTTGTTCCTGGCCCTCGACCAGCTCTACGTTGAGGCGGCGCGTTCGAGCGGTTGAAAATCAGGTGCGTCGGGCGCGGCTCCGACGCATGCCGGACGTCGAATGCCAGCGCCCGGCGACGACCTCAGGGAACCAGCGCCCGGCGACGACCTCAGGGAACCAGCGCCCGGCGACGACCTCAGGGAACCAGCGCCCGGCGACGACCTCAGGGAACCAGCGCCCGGCGCAATTGCTCGATGTTGTGCCGGAACAGCTTGACATAGGTCGGCGCCGGTCCTTTTTCATCCGAGAGCGCCTCGACATACAGGGTGCCGCCCGCCCTGGCGCCGGTCGCCTCTCCGATCTGGCGCACCACGCGCGGATCGTTCGAGCTTTCCAGGAAATAGACCTGAATTCCCTCCGCGCGAATCTGTCGGATCAGGTTGGCGATATCCCCTGCGGAGGCCTCCGACTCGGTGGAGAGTCCCAGCGGCGCGATGAAGGTCAGGCCATAGGCATCGGCAAAGTAACCAAACGCATCATGCCCGATCAACACCTTGCGCCGCTCTGCCGGAATGGCCCCCATCAGACGACGGGTTTCGGCGTCGAGCGCCTCGATCTCCGCGATCAGACGGAGGCCGTTCTCCTGATAGCTCCGCAACCGTTCCGGGTCCGCCGCGCCGAAGGCCTGGACGATGTTGTGGACGTAGATCATTCCGTTGGCGGCGTTGTTCCAGGCGTGGGGATCGGTGATTTTGTGGCCATCCTCCTCCATCTGCCTGGGCACGATGCCGGTCGTGGTCACCACCGGCGTCCCCTTGAAGCCGGATGCCTTGACCAGACGATCCATCCACCCTTCCAGCCCCAGACCGTTCATGAGCACCACCCGGGCCCCCTTGATGCGGCGCACGTCCGCCGGGGTGGGTTCGTAGGTGTGCGGATCGCGATCCGGACTCACCAGGGTGGTGACCTGAACGTGTTCCCCGCCCACCTGGCGCGCCAGATCGCCGAGAATCGAATGGGTGGCCACCACCTCCATGGGGGCGGCCCGCAGCGGGGTCGGTAGCCAACAGAAGAGGCCAAACAACAAGATGACAACCGGAAATTTCCTCATGATCGACTCCCTTGCATGGGGGTGTGGGCCGTCTGGTCAGTGTGCCAGGTGCGGACGGGTGAACAGGCGTCGCGCCACGCCACCGGGCGCGAAACCCAACGACAGGATGAACAGGGCGCTGGCGGTGAGCACGATCGCCGGTCCCGAAGCCAGATGGGCGTGAAACGAAATCAACAGACCCAGATAACCAGAACTCCAGGCCACCCCCATGGCCACCAGCACCATGCCGGTCAGGGTGCGCGCCCACAGACGGGCCACGGCTGCCGGGATCATCATCAGACCCACGGCCATCAGGGTGCCGAGGGTCTGAAAGCCGGCCACCAGATTGATCACCACCAGAGCCAGAAACAGCAGATGCTGACCGCGACCATGCCCCCCGACCATGCGCAAGAAATCCGGATCGAAACACTCGGCCACCAGAGGACGCCAGACCAGCGCCAGGCTCATCCAGGTGAGCGTGGCGATCAGGCCCACCAATCGGATCGCGTCCGCGTCGATGGCCAGGATGGTCCCGAAGAGCACATGCAACAGATCGACATTCGAGCCGCGCAACGAGACGATCAACACCCCGGCAGCCAGCGAGGTGAGATAGAAGGTGGCGAAGGTGGCATCCTCCTTGAGCACCGTTTCGCGACTCACCTGACCGGAAAGCAGTGCCACGACCAGGCCGGCCACCAGACCGCCCGCCCCCATGGCCGGATAGGAGAGCCCGGCGATCAGAAAACCGATGGCCGCGCCCGGCAGCACCGCATGGCTCAAGGCATCGCCCACCAGGCTCATGCGGCGCAGCATCAGCAGCACGCCGACCGGACCCGCTCCCAAGCCCAACGCCAGGCAGGCCATGAGCGCCCGGCGCATGAACCCGAAGTCGTCGAACGGGGCGATCCACCATTCATGCAGCGTCATGGCCGCTCCCGGAGCGATCCGTACCCGATGCGCACGGTTCGGCCCGCTCGTTCCAAGCCTCGGCCATGGTGCGTGCCTGGTGTAACGTGCCTGATGGGGGGAGACCCCCCTCACCCCCCGGACCATGGACCTCCCTTCGGGAGTTCCATGGTAACGTGCCTGATGGGGGGAGACCCCCCTCACCCCCCGGACCATGGACCTCCCTTCGGGAGTTCCATGGTAACGTGCCTGATGGGGGGAGACCCCCCTCACCCCCCGGACCATGGACCTCCCTTCGGGAGTTCCATGGTACATTTCCGGCGGTCAACACCGTCTCCGTATCACCCCAGGCGATCCGGTGTCGGGCCAGCAACAAGGTGTGGGGAAAATGGGCGCGAATCTGCTCCAGATCGTGCAGGATGGCGATCACCGTGCGCCCCTCCCGTTGCCAGCGATGCAGCAGTTCCAACAACTCTTCGGTGGAACGGGCATCGAGCGCGGCAAACGGCTCATCCAGAAGAATCACCCGCGCATCGAGCATCATCAACCGCGCAAACAGCACCCGCTGAAACTGTCCGGCGGACAAGGCATCGATGCCGCGTCCCTCGAAACCGCTCAGGCGCACGAGTTCCAGCGACCGGCGCGCCCTTTCGGCCAGTTCGCGCGTCACCCGACCCAGGGCGCCACTCTGTCGCCAGGCGCCCATCAGCACGGTGTCGGCCACGCTCATGGGAAAGGTGCGATCCAGCCGGCTCGATTGGGGCAACCAGGCAATCTGCTCTCTGGCAAGACCGTGCCAATCGATCGATCCGCCAGCCAGAGGGATTTCCCCCATCAGCGCCTTGAAAAGGGTTGTTTTTCCCGCTCCGTTCGGTCCGGTGACCGCTGTAAGTTCTCCGGCGGCGAAACGACCGGTCAGGTGATGCACCGCCGGGTGACGGTGATAGGTGATGGTGAGATCCTGAACCTCGATCATGGCAACGCCACCGACCAGAAAATCCCCAGCCACAAGAGCACGATGGGCAGGCTGGCGATGAGGCCGCGCCGCGCGGCGCCCATCGCCAGAAGCGAATGCAACAGGGGATCGTCCGGCATTTCGACCGGTGAGGATGGTGGTTCGAGATGAGGTGTGACGGAGGATGGCATCAGTCTGGCGTCTCGTCAATGGAATGATATATTGTATCAAATCCTTGACAGATTAATCGATACTGTATATCGTTGTCAATGGCTTTTTTTGCCATGGAGATCCCGAGGATCCAACCCGAACCATCGAATGCCAAGAATGTCTGCCACACCCCATGCATCTTCCCCGGTCACGCTGTTTCCCAACGCCGGGCACGACCATGCGCGCTGCCGCGACTGGATGATCGGGCGCGCCGAGAGCCTCTGTCAGGATCTGGGGGTGCGTTTCACCCCGCAACGCCGCGAGGTGCTGGAGATTCTTGCCACGTCCCACCACTGTCTGGGAGCCTACGACATTCTCGAACGGATGGCGCATCGGGATCGTCGCCCGCCGCCTGCGGCGGTCTACCGTTCGCTGGAGTTTCTTCTGGAACTGAAACTCGTCCACCGCATGACCAGCCGCAACGCCTTTTTCGCCTGCACGCGCGCCACCCATGCCGCACCGATCCAGTTCTGGATCTGTCGTCACTGCGGGGTGGTGGCGGAGAGCGAATCGATGCGGATCAGCGAAGAGGTTTCGCGTCTGGCCGGACAGCTCGCCTTTTGTCCGGAGACGATCAATGTGGAGATCGAAGGAGCCTGCCAGACATGTCGCAGCACCCCGTGAAGGGTCAGGCCGCCGCCTCTCCGGTGGCCACTGAGAAGTGGATCGGGGCGCTGATCCTGCTCGTGTTCGTGCTGGTGGCCTTTCTGCCCCTGGTGGGCCAGAACACCAACAGCCTGATCCCCTTCCTGGATCGGGTGAACACCACGCCCGGCACCGGATGGCGCGAGAATTTCGCCACCTACTTCGTGGCCATCGTGCTCGAGGGGGCGCCCTACATGATCCTGTCGGCCTGCGCCGGGGCGATCATCGAGTTGCTGGTTCCGCCCCACTGGCTGCCGCGCGCGGTGCGGCGTCTGGGGGTGTGGGGGATCCCGATGGTGGTGGCGATCTCCCCGCTCTTTCCGATCTGCGAATGCGGCATCGGCTTCGTGGCGCGCCGCCTGTTGCGCATGGGACTCCCCTTGCCGCACACCCTGGCCTATCTTCTGGCCGCGCCGATCCTCAACCCGCTGGTGCTGGCCGGCACCTGGATGGCCTATGGCCAGAACTGGGTCTATCCGGCGGTGCGCGGCCTGGGGGCGGTGGTGGTGTCGCTGGTGGTCGCGTTCGGGTTTTCCAGGGTGTCGTCGTCGGTCTTGACCTTCCGTCCCGAGGAGCCCGCCCCGTCCGTCTGCTCCCACGGCGCCTGCGACCACCGCCACGACCCGCCCACCCTCGGCGCCCGCATCCACCATGTGCTCACCCACACCCGCGAGGATTTTCTGGAGACCGGACTTTATTTCCTGTTCGGGGTGTTCGTGGCCAGCCTGTTGAAGACCTTCGTGGATCCGGCCTGGATCGAGGGGTTGGGACAGGGCTCCCTGCTGGGTCCGGGGGTGATGATGGCGTTGGCCTTCACCCTGTCGTTGTGCGCCGGAGCCGACGCGTTCGTGTCCGCCAGCTTCACCGGCTTCTCGATCCCGGCCCACGCGGCGTTTCTGGTGCTGGGACCGATGCTCGACATCAAGCTGTTGTTCATGTATCGCACCCTCTTTGCGACGGGCTTCATCGTTCGTTTCGCGCTTGCGATCCTGTTGGCGGTGTGCGGGTATGTCGTGGCGTTGCAACAACTGCCCGACGGGTGGCTCGAAACCCTGGGACTGCCGTTTCTGGGGTGACGGATCGGGTTGGATGGAGAAGGGAGAACACGGACCATGCGACTGCCCCACGGTTTCTGGAAAGAGCTGCAACTGCACGGCTGGATGATCTTTCTGGCCTACATGATCCTCACCGGCAAGGATCTGAGCTATCTGGCCCCGCTGCAACACCAGATCCTGCTGGCCGGGGGGGCGGTGCTGTTCTTGGCGCTGATGGCCGGGTTTTTCGCCAAGAGGCCGGCCACGCTCCCGGTCGGCGCGGGCGGGGGGTGGCGGGCGTTCCTGGAGTCCTCCGGACACTGGGTTCCTTTTCTGGTCGTGATGCTGATGGGGGTGACCACCCTGAACATGGATCTGGCCAGTCTGCGCAACGGCATCCAGATGCGGGTGATGGATCCGGACCGGGTGCCGGAGGATCCCACCGCCCGGCTGGCCCATCTGCGTGTCGGGGAGTACCTGGAGACCACCCACATCCAGCTGTATGGCCAGGCGGTGCTTGCCGCCGACGCTCCGGTGAGTCTGATCGGGCGTCTGGCGCGGCTGAATGGGGAGCAGTTCGCCAAGGCTTTTCCGACCCTGCCCCCTCGGGAGGAGAGTCATCTGTTGTATCGGTTCGCCATCGCCTGTTGCGCGGCGGACGCGACCCCGCTGACGGTGTTGCTGGAGGGGGTTCCGGCAGATGCGGAGGTGGGTCGGGAGGGGTGGTATCGGGTACGCGGGGTGACCCGCACCACGGATGAGACCGGTCCGATCGTGGTGCGCATCGACCGCCTGGAGCCCATCCCCGCGCCGGAGAAGCCGTTCTTGAGCTGGCTGGATGTGTATTGAGCCGCATCCGGTGCGGTTTTCTGGGCAACGGGGCGTTTCAGGACAGAGTGGCGCGGTTCAATAATCCTTCTTCCACTGCACGCCCACATCGCCGTTGGATTTGGCGTCCACGCCGGTTTTGAGGTAGATCTGCGGGGTCATCTCGATCTCCACGTTGATCCGCCCCGAGTCGGCCTTGATCCCCTTTTCCACCTCCAGGTAGATCTCGTCGGTGATGTATTTGCCGGCGCTCACCGTGCCGCTCTCCAGCGAGGTGCCGCCCACGTCGAGCCGGTCGATCCCAAGACCGCGCTGGAACTTGCCGAGCAGGCCCGGCCCGCCCCCCTGCATGCTTTTCACCGCCACGGCCAGACGCAGCGCCTGGGCCGGGGTGATGGCGTCCGTGGCGCGATCGAACAACAGGTGGGAGATGATCTCTTCCTCGGAGAGCATGGGTTCGCTGGTCAGTTTCACCCTGGGACGGCGCGCCGCCCCTTCCAGGCCGACGTGGGTGGTGATTTCGCCGCGCCGGACCGTGGCCTCCATGGCGATCCACGGTTCGGGCGGCCAGTTGCCATCGAAGGTCAGCGCCCCTTCCGTCAACTGGAAACGGCGCTCCAGCAGATCGAGATACCCGCGCCGCACCCGCATCTGACCGGCCACCTTGGGTTCGGCCAGGGTGCCGCCGAGTTTCAGCTCCCCCAGCCACTCCGAATCCAACCCCATGCCGCGCACGAACAGCCGTCCCGGAATCTGCGTCGTGACCTCCAGGCGGGTCTCCTTCGGGAAGAGCCCGACGCCTGGCGCGGTGGGGGTGGCATCCCCGCTGCGCGGCTCGTCGAGTTCCACCACCTGGATCTCCTCGTCCGCCGTCTTGCCGGGATGGAACTCCGCCCGGTTCACGGTCAGCGCGCCGCTCAACCGCAAGGCGGTCAGATCCCCCGCAAGGCGCAACGGTCCGCTCAACTGGGCGGTCAGCTCGTCGCGCCGGAGCAGGGTGGCCTCCTCGAGGGTGGCATCCAGGGTGATCGGGAAGTGGCGCTCCGGATCGAGTCGCATTCGTCCCGTCGCCCGCACCCGTCCCTTGTCGCCGTCCGTGGCGGAGAAACCCTCCAGGCGTAGCTCCTCCCCCTCGGCCTTGAGGTTCAGGGTGATCCCGTGCAGGATCGTGCCCGACTCCACCAGCTCCAGATGGCCCCGATCCAGCTCCGCGCCGCCCCGCACCACCGGTTGGTTGAGCGTGCCGCCGGCCACCAGATCGACCCGCACCACCCCTTCCAGCCGTCCGAAGCGTTCCGGGGCGCTCCATTTGGCCAGTTCGGCCAGGGGGATCCCGGCCTTCAGACCGCCGGCCAGCCGTCCGTCGGGCACCACCGTCACCCAGGGAGCGCGCGCCAGTATCCGTACCGGCACCACCAGTTCGCCGCGCGCCTCTTCGGGCGCCAGACCGCGCGCGCTCCAGGAGAGGCGCGGTTCCCGGCCATCGTTCACCTCGGCGGTCAGGGAGAGATCCAGGGGTGGCAGATGGCGCCAGGAGTTGCTCGACGAGCGCCCCTGGGTGATGGTGGCCCGCGCCTCCAGGTTGGGGCGCTCCGCAAGCCCCGAGGCGCGCAGCTCCAAGGCGCTTTTGCCGCGCATGGCCCCAAACCCGAGACGGCGCGCCAGATCCAGATCGCCCCGCGCCGTGAAACTTCCCTCGATCCGTTGTCCCTCTTGCTTCCACCCCCCGGATAGGGTCGCGTCGCCCAGGGCGAGTTCCCAGGGGGTGATGCGGATTGTGTCGTTTTTGCGATCGTTCTGCTGGATGGTCACCGGCTTGACGAGTCGAAAGGGCTCCTTGTCGAGCTGGCCGGTCAGCTCCGCGATCTCCCAGCGGTTTTCGTTCCCGCCGCGCTCCAGGCTCCCCCGGCTCTTGAAGGTGACCGGCCAGTCCATCTCGCCCCGCCCGTCGGCGTTGAACGCCAGTTTGGCCAGACTCCCGGAGACGCGCCCCTTGAGGGCATCGACGCGCCATCTCTCCCGTTGCCATTTGGCTATCTCGAAATCGGCCTCCACCTCCGGCCTGCCGCGCGTCAGACCGGCGCGTCCGGTCAGCTTCAGGCTTTCCAGTCGTCCGAAGGGGCCGGTCAGGCCGGTCAAACGGGCGTTGAGATGGCCGGCGGGGCGTCCCTGACGATCCGGATCCAGCGCCAGATCCAGGGAGGCCCGTCCGGTGAGGGGGAGCCCGTGCCAGGGTTTGAGGGCGGCCAGATCCGTGCTCTCCCCTTTGAGTTGACCGCTCAGGCTGGCCCGCCGCCGATCGAGGGTGAGCGTGCCGCTCAAATGGCTTTTCGGCGCGCGGGCGTTCAAACCTTCGAGTTCCAGGCGATCGGCGTCGCGCAGCCGATAGCCGGTGGAAAGCTCCAGCGTGCCGCCCGGTTGTCGCGCGGTCATCGTCACGTTGCCATGCGGCTGGTTCAAGGGGTCGGACACATCCCCCTGGATCGATACCTGCCGCCAGGTCACCTCTCCCACGCGGAGCCCCTGGGACTCCCCTTCGAAGCGCAAGGCCAGACGCGACCCCGCGCCGTTCAGCTCGCCCCGCAGGGTGCCGGTTCCGGAGACGGGCGGTCCGGATCCGGCCAGAAGCGTGCCCAGATCGGCCAGTTCGGCCTGCCAGCGCGCCTCGAGTCGGCCCGTTCCCGGCGTCAGGCGTCCCGTGCCGCTCACGGTGAAGTCGTGTCCCTGGATGCGCACCGCCTCGGCCTCGAGGGGGTGGTCCGGGCGCCAAGTCAGGCGCATTTCCAGCTTCGGGTTCTCCCCGAGGCGCGGGGCCAGGGGCTCGGGCAGCCCGCGGAGTCCCGATCCGCGCGCCTGGGCGTGCAGGTCGATACGCTCGCCGCCGTTCGTCACGCGCAACGTTCCTTCGCCCTGTGCCTCGCCGTGCAACGGCCAGGGCAGGAGCGGCGCGAATGCATCCAACCTGGCGACCCGCGCCGACCAGTCGAGGCGCGCCGTCCGTCCCTCCGGGTCGATCATCCCCACAGCCGTGGCGGTCAGGGTGTCGGCATGGGCCAGTCGCAGCGTCTCCACGGTCAGTTGGCCATCGGCTTCAAGGCGACCGCTCAGCGTCCAGGTGGGACGCCAGAGCGGCGCACCGTCGGGCCATCCGCTCAGTCGGAGCGAGCCGGCCCCGCCGGTCAGATGCAGGCGGATCCCTTCCGGCCAGGGGTGGTGCGCGGCTGTCGAGGCCGGGGGCTCGATCACCACCGTGGTGTCGAGGTCGGTGAAAGGGTGATCGAGCCAGCGCCAGGTCGGGGCGCGCAGCCGCGCCTCGGTGCGCGGGGCGTGCAGGGCGCCGGAGAGGGTCACTTCGACGTTCCCGGCCCCCTGCATCGGCGTTTGCCACCATGGACCGAGATGATCGCCCAGGTGGGGGATGTCGGCCTGGAAAGCCCCGTGCAGCCGTTCGGCTTGCGGATCGATCTCCAGGCGACCCGTCAGGGTGAGCGCTTCGCTGCGGGCCTGGATGGCGGTGATGCCGACCGCGAAGGTGGTCAGATCGATGCGGAGATCGGCCTGGGCCGGCAGGGTGGCGAGCAGCGGCTGGAGCGGTTTGGGCAGCGCGCCCAGCAGCGGCGCGCCCAGATGCAGAGCGTCCGTCCGTGCCTGGCGCAGCTCCAGGGTCAGCGGGATGGGGATCGACCAGCCGGACCAGGGGAGCGGGGATACGGTTTGGGGGTTCGGGATCGGGGCGCCGGTTTGGCTGTTCGGGATCGGGGCGCCGGTTTGGCTGTTCGGGATCGGGGCGCCGGTTTGGGGGTTCGGGATCGGGGCGCCGGTTTGGGGGTTCGGGATCGGGGCGCCGGTTTGGGGGTTCGGGATCGGGGCGCCGGGTTTGGGGGTGACCGGATCGGGTTCCGGCGGACGGCGCACCTCCACCCGTTCGGCCCGCACCGCCTCCAGCTCGATCATGCCGCGGGCCAGCGCGGACCAGACCGGCCTGCCCCGCGCCTGTTCGACCACCAGCCAGGCCCCCTGTCCGTCGCGGATCTCCAGGCGCTCCAGGCGGATCTCGGCGCGAAAATCGCCGCCGATGCCGGACAGATGCAGGGATTCCAGCTCCGGCAGGGTGCGCAGCCAGTCCAGGAGCGTCTGTTGCACCCCCGGATGATGGACGAACAGCACGCCTGCCGAGACCAGCAGCGCGAAGGATAGGATCAGGATCGCCGCCAGGCCGGTCAGCAGGCGTCGGAGGGGATGGGCGCGGGGTGGCGCGTGCGGCGCGGGCTGGGAGGGGGCCGGAGCGGGGGGGGTGTTGTTCATGGCCGTGGCGTCAAAAGGCCTGTCCGATGCTCATGTAGAGTTGCCAGGGGGCATCCATGGCGCCACGTCGCTCCAGGGGAACCCCGACATCGAGACGCAGCGGCCCGATGGCGGATAAATAACGAAAGCCAAGACCCGCGCCAACCAGCATCGTCTCGTTCCAATCCGGCAACACGGTGGTGTAGGCCCGCCCGGCATCCACGAAGGCCACCCCGCCCATGGTTTCGGTGAACCGATAACGCGCCTCCGCGCCCACGGCCAACAGGGATCGCCCACCCACCGGGCGACCGGAGTCATCCAGGGGGCCGGCCATCTGCTGTCCGTAACCGCGCACCGAGGAGCCGCCGCCGGCGTAAAGGCGGTTGTCCGCCGGGATGTCGTTTTGTTCGGCGCCCAGGGTCACATCCAGTTCGGCGCGACCGGCCAGCACCAGATCGGGCGTTTCGGACCAGCTGGCATAGCGGCTGATCTTGTTGGAAGAGCGCAGAAAATGGACGCTTTTTCCGGTGACCGCCAGGTTGGGGGCGATCTCTCCGAAGAGCCGCCAGCCGCGCGTGGCGTCGAGGGGGTCGTTGGAGCGGTCCAGGGTCAGGGCCAGCGGCATGCTGAGGAGGCTGTAGGAGGTCTTGTCCTCCTTGCTCAGGTCCAGAACCTCGGAAAGGCGGTAGTGCAGCGACAGGGAACCCTCGCCGCCGGGCGCGAACACCTGCCGGACCAGACCCGCGCCCAGTTCCAGGGCGACGCTTTCGAACGCCTCCTCCACGGAGCGGTCGAGCTTGCCGGAGAATTTCAGGTTCTGTCCGCGTTGAACGTAGTCCGGGATGTCGAGGGTGTTGTTGATGGTGACGGTGCGCACGCCGAGTTTCAGATCGCTTTTGAGCCGCTCTCCGGCGCCGAGGAGATTGCGATGCTCCCAGCCGCCGTTCACCTCCATGCCGCGATCGGTGCTGAATCCGGCGCCCGCGCGCCAGGTGCGGGGTTTGCGTTCCTTCAACTCCACCAGCACCGGCCACAGACCCCGATCGTCCGGCTGTTCGGCGAGTCTCACCCGCACCACGCCGAACAGGCCGGTGCCGGTGAAGGCCAGACGGGTCTCCTCGATGCGCTTCGGGTGGTAGGGGACGCCCCGGTTCCACGGCACGCGCCGTTTCAAGAAGAAGATATCCACCTCTCCCGGTTCGTCGATCACCACGTCTCCCAGGTGGACCCGTGGACCGGTATCCAGATGAAAGCGGGTTTGGATGCGATGGGTTTGGGGATCGCGGGTGACGCGCCGCTTGATCATCCTGGCCTGGGGAAAACCCTGGTCGTGGGCGGCCTGGATCAGCGCATCGCCGGCCAAAAGAATGCGCGCGCTCTCCGCCGGCAGACCGGCATGCAGGTCGAGGCTCTCCCAGGCGGGGGGATGGAATCGGGAGTCGGGCGGTTCGAGTTGGAGTTCGGGGGGGTCGAGCCGATAGCGCTCATGCGGGGTGACCACGAAGCGCGCCTCCAGGGTTTGCTCTGCCCCTTCGATGCCGGCTGTGACTTCGACATCGAAAAACCCCTTTGATTTCATAATATCAACCAGTTTCTGGCGGTCCCTCTCCACCTGTCTGGCCAGCAATGGGCGGTTGGCGGGGGGCTCGTCCTGGCTGCGAAAGGTGACGAGTCGTTCCAGAATTTCGGCGTGGATGCGCGGTTCGGACTCCAGTCCGGTCAGCGTGGCGCTGTATTTTGGTGATGAATCTGGCGGATTTTCTGATTCTTCTGATAATAAAACACCAACTTTAGATATCAGAATAACGCAAACCAGAAAGAAGATCCTCGGAAAGGGATGCCGGGGTTTGTCGTGGCTTCCCCGTGGGGGAATGCCACGGCTGGGGGGCGCGTGGGAACGCATCCCAGCCAACGGGTCGTGGCTGCCGGTCAACCGTTCATGCGGCCCGTTGGGCCTGTTCCAGTTCGTGTTGCAGCTTGTCGCGATCGATCCACCATTCGTCGCCGACCATCATTTCGAGTCCCTTGAGGATTGAGGGGATGTAGATATCCGGGTCGTCGAGCTGTTTGGCCTGGACCCAGATCTGGAAGGCCTCTTCGCCGATGACGTTGTAGGTGTCGCAGACCAGCGAGAACATCTGTTGCGATTGACCGATGGCCAGGTCGCGATCCGCGTGGTCCGGGGTGCGGTGTTTGGCGAGCAGGTGGGCCAGGGCGCAGATGGCGGGGGCCAGATCGTGGCTCGGGCCGAGGGTGTTGAGCAGATGGAACAGGGACTGCACCACCTCGATGCCCGGGGCATCGGTTTTGAGGCCCACCCAGATGCGTTGCGCCAGGGCCTTGTAGATCTCCTTGTTTTTGTGCTTGGTGGAGAGGCGGCGCAGGATGGTGAGCACTTCGGTCCAGTTGCCTTCGCGACTGAGTTTGTCGAGGGCGATGCGATCTTCGTTCCACTCTTCGGCGGCGGAGAGGGTGGGTTTTTCTTCGGTCTGGGGGGGGAGTTCCGACTGGATCGGGATGATGCGGGGCATGGTGGGGTTCATGGCGTCACCTGAGATTGGAGCGTTAAAAAAATTCAGATTACGGCGACGCGTCTCCAAGGGCAAGTCATGACGCGCGCGAAGAGCATCTTTCCCCGGGTTGCGCATGAGGCCGGCCCGGTGATTCGGGGTATGCGGGGCGGGGTGTGGGTCACGACAGTGATCGGAGTCCATGGCGATCCTGGTCTGGGTGTGTTAAACTGGCTAACGAATGTTTGAAATCGATAACATCCCAATCGGTTTGTCCGGTGTGCGGCGTGACCGCTTGCCACCTTTTGTTGCATCGTGCGCTCAAAACATGCCTCCATCCTCCGCTCCCGACGCTCTGTCGCTCCCTTCCAACCGCCAATTCGGCGGGTTGTTCTCCTTTGTGTTCGCGGCGGTGGCGCTCTATTGCGCCGGTCGCGCGGCCTGGGTGGGGGTGGGCCTGGCCGGGGTGATCGCGGTTGCCTTCGCCGCGTTCGCGCTTGTGGCCCCGGAACGCCTGCTGCCGCTCAACCGCGCCTGGTTCAAGCTGGGGATTCTGCTCGGCAGGATCGTCAACCCCCTGGTGATGGCGCTGCTCTTCTTCGGCCTGTTCACCCCGCTGGCGCTGCTGTTACGCCTGTTCGGGCGGGATGCTCTCCGGTTGAAGCGAGGGGGCGCGGTCAGCCATTGGATCGAGCGGCAGCCGGACAGCCTGCCACCCGACTCCTTCAAATTCCAATACTAAAACTGAGGAGGCCCGCGCGATGGGTCTGATGCAAGAGCTTTGGATGTTTCTGAGGGCGCGCAAAAAGCTGTGGCTGGCGCCGGTGATCCTGATCATGGCGCTGCTCGGCGGTCTGTTGATCCTGGCCCAGGGATCGGTGATCGCCCCCTTCATCTACACCCTTTTCTAAAAATCCGCATGAAGATCCTCGGCATCTCCGCTTTCTATCACGACTCCGCCGCCTGCCTGGTCGTGGATGGGCGGATCATCGCGGCGGCCCAGGAGGAGCGGTTCACCCGCATCAAGCACGACCCCGGCTTTCCGGCCCAGGCCATCGCCTACTGCCTGGCCGAAGGACGGCTCACGCCGGACCGGATCGATCATGTGGTCTTCTACGACAAGCCCTTCCTGAAATTCGACCGGTTGATCGAAACCTACCTGGCCTTCGCGCCGCGCGGCTTCAAGAGCTTCGCCACCGCCCTGCCGGTCTGGATCAAGGAGAAGCTCTTTTTCCGGTCGATGCTGGTCAAGGCCCTGCACGGAATCTGGGGCGAGGGGATCGACGTGGCGTCGCGCCTGCTCTTCTCCGAGCATCACGTCAGCCACGCGGCCAGCGCCTTTTTCCCGAGTCCGTTCAACGACGCCGCCGTGCTCACCATGGACGGGGTGGGGGAGTGGACCACCACCTCCCTGGCCATCGGCTCGGGCAACCGTCTGGAGATGACGCGGGAGATCCATTTTCCCCATTCGCTGGGTCTGCTCTATTCCGCCTTCACCTATTACACCGGCTTCAAGGTCAACAGCGGCGAGTACAAGGTGATGGGACTGGCCCCCTATGGGGAGCCGAAGTATGCGGATCGCATCAAACGGGAGTTGATCGACATCCGCGACGATGGCTCGTTTGCGCTCGACATGCGCTATTTCGACTACTGCACCGGCCTGACCATGACCAACGCCCGCTTCGACGCCCTGTTCGGCGGGCCGCCCCGCGAGCCGGAGTCGCGTCTGACGCAGCGGGAGATGGATCTGGCCGCCTCGATCCAGGCGGTCACCGAAGAGGTGGTGCTGAAACTGGGCCGGAACATCGCCCGCACCAGCGGCATGAAAAATCTCTGCCTGGCCGGCGGCGTGGCGCTCAACTGCGTGGCCAACGGCAAGCTGCTGCGCGAGCAGCTCTTCGAACGGGTCTGGATCCAGCCGGCGGCGGGTGATGCGGGAGGCGCCCTGGGCGCGGCATTGGCCGCCCATCATCTCATGCTCGACCAGCCGCGCGCCCCCTTGACCGGTCTGGACGGCATGCATGGCTCCTATCTGGGGCCGGAGTACGCCACCGAAGAGATCGTCACGCGACTTACCCGCGTCGGCGCGGTGTTCGAGGTTCTGGCCGAGGAGTCGCTCATCGACCGGACCGCGCGGGCGTTGGCGGATGGCAAGGCGGTCGGCTGGATGAACGGGCGCATGGAGTTCGGACCGCGTGCCCTGGGCGCGCGCAGCATCCTCGCCGATCCCCGCTCCCCGACCATGCAGAAACTGCTCAATCTCAAGGTGAAGTTTCGCGAGTCGTTCCGTCCCTTCGCGCCCAGCGTGCTGCGCGAGGCGGTCGGGAGCTGGTTCGATCTGGATGCCGACAGCCCCTACATGTTGCTGGTGGCGGATCTCCTGCCCGGTCACCGGCGGGCGATGAGCCCCGAGGAACAGGCCCTGTTCGGCATCGACAAACTCAACGTCCCCCGCTCGACCATCCCGGCGGTGACCCACGTCGATTATTCGGCGCGCATCCAGACCGTCCACGCCGGAACCAATCCGCGCTACCACCGGCTGATCAGCCGTTTCAACGACCTCACCGGCTGCCCGGTGCTGGTCAACACCTCGTTCAACATCCGCGGCGAGCCGATCGTCGGCACGCCCGAGGATGCCTTTCGCTGCTTCATGGGCACGGAACTCGACATCCTGGTGGTCGGGAATGCCTTTCTGATCAAATCCGAACAGCCCGCCGCCCTGGCATCGGACTACAAGGTGCTCTATGAGCTGGACTGACGCACCGGATGGGATCCCCGCACCCCCGGACCGTGAACCCCGCGCGCGGATGTCCCGCGGCAAGACGCTGCTCTTTCTGACCATCGGCATCCTGGTGCCGCTGGTGATCGGCGTGGGGGTCCTGGAGCTTCTCTTCGGCAGCTGGGTGCGCGTCGATCCATGGGAGGCGGCCAACCGCCTCAACATCATTCGCGACCGGCATGTGGTCTACCAGGTGGGCAATCTCTACGGGCCGGGCACGGAGTCGGTGGTCTACTCCCGCGATGCCCATGGCCTGCGCGGCGGTTGCAAGGAGCCGGGAAAGATCCGCATTCTGAGCGTCGGCGGCTCGACCACCGATCAGCGTTACATCGGCGATGGCCAGACCTTTCAGGATCGGTTGCAACAGCGGCTGGAAAAAACGCTGCAACGTCCGGTCTGCATCGCCAACGCCGGGGTGGACGGACACAGCACCTTTGGCCATCTGGCCGCCTTCGATCACTGGTTTCCGCGGATTCCGGATCTCAAGCCCGCCTATGTGCTCTTGTACATCGGGATCAACGACGCCGGGCTTCGCGACCAGCCCAACGCCGGTTTCGACGACCCCACCGGGCGTCGCGTCGGGGTGTGGGCGGTGATCAAGGAGCGTTCGGCCATTTTTGCGGCGGTGCGCAAGTTGAGTTTCGTGGTTACCGGACTCTATACCAAGAAGGCCTATGCCGGTCACGCCCTTCGTCCGCCGACACCCGGAGAGTACACCGAAACGGCCCTCTCACCGGGTGTCGAGCCCTTGATCGCGCGCAATGGCGAGGCGTTTCGCGCCCGTCTGGAACAACTGCTGGAGAAAACCCGCGCCCTGGGAGCCAAACCGATCTGCGTCACCCAGCCGCACCGGTTCGTGGCCACCACCCCCGAGGGGGTCAAGGGGACGGCCAACGTCTTCGAGCATCAGGGGCGCTTCTACAACGGTCTGGATTACGCGACCTCGTTGCAGGTCTTGAACGGAGTGATGCGGACGGTCTGTCCGCAAGCGGGGGGCGTTTTCATCGACATCGCGGCCCAACCGTTCGAGCTGGCCGATTTCTACGATCCGGTCCATCTCACCCCGACCGGCGCGGTCAGGTTGGGGGGGTATCTGTTCGATGCCTTCGCGGCCCAGGGGGTGATCGCGGGGTTGTGAGCGGTTCTGTGATCCCGTTCCTCCCCCCTCAATCCGCGTGCGCATCCGTGCGGGCCCAGGTCAACAACCCCACCAGGGTTTGGGCCCGTTGCGCGTAGGTGTGCTGCTCCATCACCCGGACATGGGCCGCCTCGGCGATGCTCCGGGTGCGCGGAAAATCCTCCAGAAGCTCCCGAATCAACGCCACGCACTCCTCCAACGTCTCGAAATCCAACCAATCCTCGCCAGGGGTGAAATCCACCTCCGCGTGTCGTCTCCGGTCGCTCAACAAAAATCCTCCGCAGGCGGGAATCCCGTAACAGCGTTCCGGCAATCCCCAGCTCATCTCCCCGCCATGATCGCAGGCCGCGCCGAGATTGAGGTTGATGATGCTCGTGCGCATGATCTCCACCTGCTCGGCCACGCTCAGATCCTGGCCGTGGAACAGCTTCAACTCGATGCCATGGGCGGACAACATGTCGCCCAGGGCACGCAGGTGGGTCATGCGTGCCCGATGTTCCGGATAACGTCGGTCGTCGATGTTGCCGATGAAGGAGACCGTATGCCGGTAACGGTGGATGTCGCGCAGCGACTCGAACGAGCACCCCTCCAGATTGTAGCGGTTCACATCCGCGGCATTGGGGAAGTAGACCGCGCGCCGGGCCATGGCCACCCGCTCCTGAAGGGAGTGGGTGAGGTAGAAATCGAGGAGCTGGAGTTTGCGCAACAGCCAGATGCGTCGCGTGTGAACCCCCTTGTTCCAGGGTGCGTCCCGATTGAGAGCCGCGATGGGGATGTTTCGGGGGCGCAACCGTCGCGCAAGGGTCCAGCAGGCGATCGGGTGGCGCGCCGCTTCGGTGAAATCGAGCACCGCCGCATCCATCTCTTCGACCCTCTCGGGCAGGGGAGCGCCCGGTTTCCACGGGATGAGGGTCACCCCTTGTTCCATCAGTGACGCTTCCAGCGCCACGAACGGACGCCGGAACCCCATCAGGATCTTCATGCGATCTCCCTTGCGCCAGGGTGGCGCTCCAGCCAGGCCAACAAAACCAACAACGTGTAGGTGAGACGCCGCGATCCCCCCCGATCGTGCAGGCAGCGGCGCCACTGGTCGCGGCTGGCGTCGGCATCCAGAAACGGCGCCAGTCGTTCACAGTCGGCGAACAGCCGCTCTCCGGTTTCGCGCCAGGCCCCCTGGAACAGGGCGCGCAGCGGCACCGAAAATCCGTGTTTGGGTCGATTCCAGATCGATTCCGGCAACACGTCGCGACACAGCCCCTTGAGCACCGCCTTGCCCCCCTGGCCCAGATGGATGGCCGAGGGGATCGACAAGGCCGCCTCGACCACCGGATTGCCGAGCATCGGCACCCGTGCTTCCAGGCCGTGGGCCATGCTCGCCCGATCGGTTTTCACCAGACAGTTCTCGGAAAGATAGCTCCACAGATCGGCGCGCATCTGGGTGGCCGGATCCAGTTCGCCGCCCAATTCGTCTACCAGCGCATGCCAGCCGGCCAGGGTCCGCTCCACCGCGCAGGCGGCCAGCGCCTCGGGTTGCAGATACCGGTTCATCCCTTTCCGACAGCGTGGCCAGGGTCCGAGTTCCATCCTTCGGTAGGCGAGCAGTTCCCGGCCATGCAGGGTACGGCGCGTCAGCGCGCCGGGCAATACGCCGTGTTCCACCCCCAGGCGTGCCCAGCGTTGCCAGAACCGTTCCGGGTGGGCGGACTGGGGATCGTGGTAGCGTGGATAGCCGCCGAACAGTTCATCGCCGCCATCGCCGCTCAACGCCACGGTCACATGGGCGCGGGTGAGCGCCGAGAGGGCGTGGGTCATGATGTAGGAAGGGTCGGCCAGGGGTTGGTCCAGGTCGTCGATGGCCGCCAGAAATCCGTGTGCGTCGATGGACGGGGCGGGGAGTTCGTGGTGTTCGCAGTCGAACAGCCGCGCCACCTGGCGGGCGTGGGAGGACTCGTCGAACCCCTCCTGGTTGAACTTCAGGCTGAAGCAGCGCATCCGTCTGGCGCCGGCCTCGGCCATGTAGCGGACGATGAGGCTCGAATCGATCCCTCCAGAGAGAAACGCCCCCAGAGGTACGTCGGACACCAGTTGTCGGGCCACGCTCTCCTTGAGGGCGGCATCGGCCAGGGCGATGCCGTCGGCGAGGGTTTGGGGTCCGGCGTTGTCCGGGCGTGGGATCGACCAGTACCGTTTCAGCTCCAGGGAGTCGGTGCGGGCGTCGTAGCGCAGGCGATGGGCCGGGGGGAGTTGTCGGCAGTCGGCCAGGAAGGCATCCGGGGCCAGCGGGGTCTGGAAGGCGAGGTAGTCCCGCAGGGCCTGGGCGTTGATCCGGGTGGGAAAACCAGGGAGCTTGAAAAACGGCGCCAGGGTCGAGGCGAAGATCAATCCGCTGGCGGTCGAGTAGAAGAGCGGCTTGATTCCCAGCCGGTCGCGGGCGGCGAACAGGATCTGCTCCTGTTTGTCCCAGATGGCGAAGGCGAAGATGCCGTCCAGGCGTGGGAGCAGGGTTTCGCCCCAGGCCCGATAGCCGATCAGCAGCACCTCGCTGTCCGAACGGGTGGTGAAGGTGTGTCCAAGGGTCTGGAGTTCGGTGCGCAACGCTTGGAAATTGTAGATTTCGCCGTTGAAAACCAGGGCATGGCGACCATCCGGGGAGAGCATGGGTTGCGTGCCCCCTTCCAGGTCGATCACCGCCAGTCGGGCGTGACCGAGCACGGCCTTTCCGTCGTGGTGGATGGCGCGGGCGTCGGGTCCGCGTGGGGCCAGGGTTTCGAGGGCCCCTGCCAGGTGTTCGCCCCAGCGACTGTTGATGGTTCCGAGAATGCCGCACATGGTGGTGATGGTTCGGTTCAGGTTTGACTGTTGCGGGGACCGGCGCGCGCGGTCCCCGGTGGGATTCAAGGGCAAAGCCCTTGGGACGTTGTTTTTGATTGGACCGATTTTCGCGCGCGAAAAAAACAAAATCAAAACATAACCATTCTGGACCCCTGCATGGGGCGGGGTCCAGGGGTCAATGGCCCCTGGCGGGATCCAAGGACAAACCCTCCAACGCCCCAAGCGCCACCTCCGGCGCATAGCCGGACAGATCCACCCTCCGCGCGGCATCCGGCCTGGCCAACATCCGTTCGATTCCCCCGGTCAACGCCTCGACATCCCCCATCGCGACCAGCGCTTCGGGCAGATCCGCCTCCAGCAGCTCCCGCGGACCCGACGGACAGTCGGTGGATACCACCGGCGTGCCGCAGGCCAACGCCTCGATCAACACATTCGGCATCCCCTCATGGTCGGAACAGAGGATCAACAACCGCGCCCCCGCGATCCAGGGGTAGGGGTTGACCTGAAAACCCGCGATCCGTACCCGCTCGGTCAGACCACGCGCCTCGATCAGCCGATGCAACCCCGGATCCGGATCGGTGAGCAGGACCAGCAGACGCGGCTCCCGAATGCGGCTCCAGGCATCGAGCAGCAGGTCATGGCGTTTCTGGGAGGCCGATCGCCCGACGTGAATCGCATAAGGCTCGGTCGGCAAACCCGCCACCGACGCGCGTGCCCGCGACGGAATCCCTTCCAAATCGAACGGATTGCGCACCACCCGGAGCGCACGGGGCTGAATCGCCAGCTTGCCGGTGAGATCATCCGCCACGCCCGAAGAGACCGCGATCAACCGTTGCCCGTCATACAGGGTGCGATAACGGTTGAGACGACGTGCCGCCTTGGCCGGATTGGACCGCCCCAACGCCTCGATCTCCCGCGACAGGGTGTTGGCCACCCGCATCCAATGGTTGGGAAGTCGGGCCAGACGACACACCTCGTCGGCAAAGGGAAGGGTGGAGAGGATCAGATCGAACGGGCAATCCCGGGCGAGCGATGCCATGCGCCGTTTCAAACGCCAGGCCAGCCAGCGACGACCCAGCCACCCCTTGGAGCACACCTTGCCCGGCTCCCCCAGGGCGATCACCGGCAGACCGTCGGGCACGGCGTGCTGGCGGAGATCCTCCAACAGGATGAGGGTGGCTTCGTGCCCGGCACGATGCAACAGATCGGCGGTCTGGATCAACGCCTTTTCCGCGCCGCCGCCGCGCAGATTGGTGACGATCAGAGCCGCTTTCACGCGACTCTCAGATAGAAACAGGCGGTGTCGCCATCCAGGGTGGCGTTCAAACGGTCGGTCAGCGATCGGAAGGCGGCCAGGGTCGCGGGTGGATGCGTGTGGCGCGCCCACTCCGCATGCGGGATGTCGCGTTGGTGGAACTCACATCCGAGCAGATTCTCCGGCCTGGCGTCGTGGTGGTGCGCAAAGATGGTGAAACCATGCCGCCTGGCCAGATGATGAAGACTGGTCACGGTGTGCAGATGGAGATGTCGCGGCGCGTCCCAGGCCATCCAGTGGACGCCATAACGACGATGGGCGTAGGATTGGGCGACCGGGATGCGGATCAACAGACCCCCGCCAGGGTTGAGCCGGGCGCGCAACCGCGCCATGGTGGCGTGCTGATCCGGCATGTGCTCGAGCACATGGTGGAGCATGATCAGATCGAAATGCCCCTCGATCCGCTCCAGAGGCTCGGCCAGGATGGTCACGCCGCTGGGATGGCGGATGGTTTCGGGCAAAAAGGGGTCTGCGCCCAAAAGATTGGAAAATCCCTCGCGTTGCAGTTTCAACAACAATCCGCCGGTTCCGCATCCCAGATCGAGGATGGCACTGGAGAACGATACGCCAAAAGGTTTCAGCCAGCGGAAATGGTTGGGTTGACGTCCCAGCCGGGCCATGAGCGCGCCAAACGGGGTGCGCTCCCCGAGATGATGGCGCGCGCGCTCCCGTTTGAGCCAGGAGAGGAGGGGTGTCGAATTTTTTTCCGGGGGGGGTTGCTGCGAGTAGTACCCTTGACCATAATATCGTCCCAGATCATCCGGAATCGGGTCGATCCAGAGCATCCGGCACTGCCCGCAGCACCAATAGTGAAACGGCTCGCGCAACCCGTACATCATTTCGCGCGGGGTGTGACGGGTGTGGCCGCTGGTGTGGTCGCAGATCGGGCAGTTCATCGGGGCCTGGTATGTTTCCCGTGGAACATTCCGCAAGGGGTGGCCACGGTCGGGGGTGAGGGGGATTTCCCCCCATCCTGTCAAGTTCGTTGTGTTAATCGGTTCAGTCTAGCCCGGTTACCTCCGCTTGGCAACCCGAGGCAACAAGCTGTTGGCAATCCGCATCCTCGAAGGAATCGTTGGCGATGGAAGGGTATTCGGCGGCACGTTGGATGGTATGCGGGGATTTCATCAATCCCACCCAACCCCTGGCCTGGCAGTGCGCCTCGGCCCTGGAACGGCTTGGCGTCACCGTGTTGACCGCCAACACCGAGATCCGTCAGCCCCGCGTCAACCAGTTCATCAAGAAGGTTGGCAAATCCCTGGCCAAACCGTTCGGTCTGAAACAGACCTTGAGCGAGCGGTTCGTCCGGGATGAACGCGCCACCATCGAACGCCATTTGCAAACCCAGTACGACCGTTTTCAACCGGATGTGGTGTTGGTGATCCGTGGCAACCATGTGGCCCCCGCCTTGCTGACCGCCTGGCGCAAGGATGGGGTGAAGGTGATCGGCTGGTGGATCAAGGATCTGAAGAATCTGGATAATTTTTTGCGTGATCAACCCTTTCACGATCTGAATTTCTGCATTCACGCCAACATCCGCCATCCTGGCATTCGTTATCTCCCGGCGGTGGCGGTCGATCCCTACCGGTATCGGCCTCTGCCGGAGGTCACCAAGCGGTTCGACGTGGTGTTCGTGGGGATCCACACCCCGAAACGTCGGGAATATCTGCGCGCCTTGACCGGCTGGCATCTCGGGATCGTTGGCCCCGGCTGGCGCAGTCGTTTCGAGTGGCGCGATCGGGTGTTGTTTTCGGCGGTCCAGGCCCGGACGTTGTACGGCGAGGCGTTGAACCGGTTTTACAATGCCGGTCGGATCGTCGTGAACATCAACCAGTGGGAGGCCAACGAGGGGAGCGGCGTGACCTTGCGCCTGGCCGATGTGCCGGCGAGCGGGGGCTGTCTGGTGAGCGAATACTCGCGGGGCATCGAGGAGATGTTCACGCCGGGCGAGGAGATCGTTTCGTTCACCAGTCCGGACGAGTTGCGGGAGCGGGTTGCCTTTTATCTGGCCCACGAGGCGGAACGGCGGCGGGTGGCCCAGGCCGGTCATGCCCGTGCCATGCGGTTGCCCACTCATATGGACCGCATGCGGGTGCTGCTCGAGGCGGTGCGGAACGGTGCAGAATGACGGATCGTAACGATTCAGGACCCTCACGATTGCAGGGGACGGGGGACCGCAAGGTCCCCGGCAGAGGTTCGGAGACGGAGTCTCCGAGGTTTGGTTTTTGACTTTATATTTTTGATTTTCGATTTTTGACTTTATGTTTTTGATTTTGGCTTTTGACTTTGATTTTTTTGCGCGCTCTTCAAAAAAAGCGTTTTTTCGCGTTTTTTGCGAAAAAACGCTGCGCGCCGCCTTGGCTGCGGCATCGTTTCGCGCTTTTGGCGAAACGATGCCGCGAACATGGCCCGGAGTCATGCCGCCGGAGGCGACGCGTCTTCCGCGCGCCATGCGCCCTTGCGCGTTTTTTCGCAAAAAACGCTTATCGTAAAAGCGTGCGAAAGGCCAATGAAAAGTCCCAAGGGCTTTGCCCTTGGATCCCACCAGGGGCCATTGGCCCCTGGACCCCGCCGAATGTCGGGGTCCTGAATGGTTGCCATGGACCTCCAGGGACGGGGTAAGGGGGGTGCTCCCCCCATCATGCACAAGTTACGACGGATCTTCAGAAATAGGGGTTGCGCGCAGGCACCGACTCGGCGATGCGTCGCATGCTCTCCAGACGGGCGGCGGCGATCTCGCCGGCCTCGACTGCGGCGCGCAAGGCGCAATCCGGTTCCCGCATGTGACGGCAATCCTTGAATCGGCACTGTCCCAGGCGTGGGGCCATGTCGCGCATCAACCCTGGAATCTCCTCGCGGATCACCCCGTGCAGTCCGAACTCCCGCACCCCGGGTGAGTCGATCAGGAAACCGCCGCGCGTCAGCCGGTACAGACGCGCCGTGGTGGTGGCGTGGCGTCCCAGACCGGTGGCCGCGTGGACTTCGGCAGTCCTTAGAATCTCTCCTGGCACCATGCGGTTGATCAACGACGACTTGCCCACCCCGGACTCTCCGACGAAAATCGCGGTTTTATCCCGCAACGCCTCCTCCAGGCTTTCGATGCCGGTCTCGTGCAGCGCGGAGACCTGAAAGAGGGTATACCCCATGCGCGGATAAGGGGCGAACGCCGCTTCCAGGGCGTTCCTGTCCGTCATCTGATCGATTTTGTTGACCACCAGCAAAGGCTCGATGCCAGCCTTTTGGGCCGCGATCAGGTAGCGGTCCACCAGACCGGTGTTCAGGGTGGCTGCGGCGCTCACCATCACGATGCGCTCGACATTCGCCGCCACGGTCAGCAGACGTTGATGCGGCCCCGGTCGCCGCAACACCGACAGCCGTTCATGCACCGAAACGATCACCCCCTGTTCCGCGCCGACGCGCCGGCTGACCACCCGGTCCCCGCACACCGGTTCCTCCAGGAGCGCCTCGCGCACCGCGCAGCGCAGACGTTCCCCGGAGTCGGTCTCCACCTCCACATTCAGCCCGAAATGGGCCACCACCCGTCCCTCCTCCTCGGGGCCCAGGGCGCTTTCGTCGTCGGGAAGTTCCATCGTGAGGGGGGCGGGACGCCGCGCGCCGCGCATCCGGGCCATCTGACGCAGGGAAAGTTGTTTGTCGCGGATTTTTCGTGGCATGCGGAGTGGTTTCTCTGTTAGAAATAAACCCTATTGGCAACTCCACTATCGCTCTTTGTTCCGGTGCGCGTCAATGACTCCCCAACCTCGCCCACACTTGCTGCGTTCCGTGTTGTATGTGCCTGGATCCAACCCGAAAACTCTCTCCAAGGCCCCGACCCTCCCCGCCGATGGCCTGATCCTCGATCTCGAGGACTCTGTGGCCCCGGAGGCCAAACCGCAAGCCCGTCACACCATTCTCGAAACGCTCCGCTCCACCCGTGCCGGATATGCCGGCGTGCGGGTGGTGCGGGTCAACGGCATCCACACCGATCTGTGGCGCGACGACCTGGCCGTGGTGCTGCCGGGCCGGCCCGATGCCATCGCCCTCTCCAAGGTCGAATCCCCCGATGCCCTGGATCAACTCACCGCCGCCATGCGCGCCCTGGATCCGGAGTCGGATTGCGAGCTGTGGCCGATGATCGAATCTCCCCTGGGCGTGCTTCGTGCCCATGCCATCGCCTGTCACCCCATGGTCTCCACGCTGGTGATGGGCACCTCGGATCTGGAGCGGGCCCTCGGCATCCCCGGCGATCCGGAGCGGATCGGTCTGCGTCATGCCCTGCAACAGACCCTGTTGGCCGCACGGGCCGCCGGCAGGCGGATCCTGGATGGGGTCTACGTGAACATCCGCGATCCCGAGGGGTTCCTGGCCGAATGCCACGATGGCGCCCGACTCGGTTTCGACGGCAAGACCGTCATCCATCCCGCCCAGATCGAACCGGCCAACCAGGCTTTTCTTCCCGGCGACGAGGAGGCCGAAACCGCGCGCCGCATCCTGGACGCCTGGAACGCCGCGCGCGCGCGCGGTGAGGAGATCTGCGTGGTCGATGGGCGGCTGGTCGAGCGACTGCATGCCGATCAGGCCAGCCAGCGTCTGGCACGCTGGCGGATGGCCCAGGCCTGATCCGATCGGGGCGCAAGGAGTGCCATTCGCGTTCCGAAAGCCGCCTCCGGGCCGGGTGATTTTGTAAAAATACGATTAATCTTGATTCATGTTTTGAATTCTTATCGGTTGTAAGCTAAACTATTAAGCAGTTCGTATCCCAAGAAAAACACCACCGTCGGGGCTCCCATGAAGCTGCAACAAAAGACCTCTCTTCTGGCGATTTTCCTCTCGGGAACCCTGGCCATCGTGATCGTGGCCATCAGCCTGCTGTCTTTCCGACAGTTCTCGATCTCCACTGCCCGAGAGCAGGTTCACTCCGTGGCCGAGGTGGTGCGGGTGAGCCTCACCGAGGCGATGATCAACAACGTGATCGATCAACGCAAATCGTTCCTCAAGCGGCTCGCCGAGGTCGAGGGGTTGCTGGTGGCGCGGGTGATGCGCTCCCCGGAGGTGATCCGTCAGTTCGGCGAGGGGTTCGACGGCGAACAGGTCGTGGATCCTATCGAAAAAATGGTGATGGAGAACGGCAAGCCCTTCTACGGCATGACCGATACGGAAAGGGATCCGATCTTCCGTGGCACCATCCCCTTCATCGCCAACCAGACCGGCGAACCCAACTGTCTCCAGTGCCACAACACCGCCAACGGCGCGGTGCTGGGGGCGATCACCATCCAGATCTCCATGGCCCAACTGCAACACAAGGCGTTGCTTACCATCGGGATCATGACCGCCATCATCACCATCTTCGCCATCTCCCTGACCATCTTCTTCCGTCGCCAGATGAACCCCGTGGTCGCCACCGCCGAGGAGGTGCAACGGGTTGTGGCCAAGGCCAAGGATGGCAACTTCAGCGGTCGCATCCAGTATACCGGCCACGACGAGATGGGAGATATCTCTCGTGATCTCAACCAGTTGATGCACCACCTCCAGGAAAACCTCAGCACCATCACCCACGATGTGTCGCAACTGTTGCGCTACGAGGCCGAAGGGAACACCAACCTGATCACCACCACCACCGAGATGGTGGAGACCCTGCTCGAGATCGCCCAGTTCAAACAGGCCGTGGAGGAGGATCGCACCAAGGCCGAAGTCTATTTCCGCATCGCCCATGTGCTGCGCGACCAGTTCGGCATTCGTCAGTGCTCCATCTACGAGGTCTCCAATCCCGGCATGAACCACATGAAACCGGTGATCGTGGACGGGGAGATCGATACCGGTTGCCGCTGGTGCAATCCGGAAATCCTCTTCCAGGCCGACTCTTGTCGTGCCCATCGCACCGGCCATGTGATCGACGCCATCGAACATCCGATGATCTGCAGCCAGTTCAAGCATGTCCACGACAACCCCGACCTCGGCCACATCTGTATCCCGGTCTTCCATTCCGGAACCGTGGGCAATGTGGTGCAGATCGTCGTGGAACGCAACCACGGTCGGCTTTATCACCGTTTGCAACCCTTCATCCAGGCCTATCTTCGCGAGTCCGCGCCGACCGTCGAGGCCAAGCGGTTGCTCGACACCCTGCGTGAATCGGCTCTGCGCGACGCGCTCACCGGTCTGCACAACCGCCGTTTCCTCGAGGAGTACATCGGCACCCTCGAGGCCACCGCCAAACGCAAGAAGAGCCGTCTGTCCGTGTTGCTCATGGACATCGACCACTTCAAGGAGGTCAACGACGTCTTCGGTCACGATGTCGGCGACACGGTGCTGCGGGTGGTGTCCAAGGCCCTGGCCGCCCAGGTGCGCACCTCGGACATGGTGATCCGTTACGGTGGCGAGGAGTTTCTGGTCATCCTTCAGGAGGGGGACGAGTACTCCGGCGAGCGCATGGCCGAAAAGTTGCGTCTGGCTGTGGCGGCTCTGAAGATTCCGGTTTCGAGCGGTATCATGCGCAAGACCATCTCCATCGGCGTGTCCGGTTTCCCGTCGGATGGGGAGGATATCTGGGAGGTGATCAAGTGTGCGGACCTGGCCCTTTACGAGGCCAAACATACCGGACGCAACCGGCACATCATCTACACGCCCAAGCTGGCCAAGGAGTGAGCCGGCGCGGGCGCGGCCAGCGCGGCGTGCGGTAGAGTTGTGGCCAAGGCGTGAGCCGGCGGGTCGCGCGGGTGCGGTAGAGTTGGCCAGGGCGTGAGCCGGCGGGCGCGGCCAGCGGGTGCGGTAGAGTTGGTCAGGGCGTGAACCGGCGGGCGCGTCAGTCGGGCGTACGTCATCAGCCGGCCCGAGGGGCGCTACGCCCCGCCCTTGATCACCCACCCGGTCAACTCACGCCCCTGGCGTTGGATCCCCAGAAAACGATGCCCCTGACTCCGGCACCAGGCGGGCAGGTCGTTGCTCAACCCCGGATCCGTGGCGCGCACCTCGAGCACCTCCCCATCCCGCATCTCGCGCATCGCCGCCTCGGCCTTCAAGATCGGCATCGGACAGAGCAGACGCCGGGCATCGACCGTTCGATCGATGTTGGAAGGGACCGTGACCTCATCAGACATACCACGCCTCGTCGATCTCGTGGGCGGGCAGGGGGGCGACCTGGTAAATCTCCCGACGGCCCTGGGTTTCGACCACCATGGCCACTTCCGGCATTTCGCGCGCCTTGCCGAACCGGGCCGCCAGACGACAGGCCAGGCGCAGATCCTCCGCTTCCGGCATCCCTTCCACCAGGGTGAGCGGGCCGGGAATGTCGCGGGCCTTGATCAGGATCCGCCCCTCCACGAAGCCGGAGAGGAAATGGTTCTCGGAATCATCCCGTCCGATCACCAGCTTGTAGTGGGGAGCGGGGCGCAGATGGCGACCGGCTTTCAACAGCAGGATATCCTCCATCGCATAGGCGCGCGTGCCGCGATATTCCCACAGATCGCGCAGCTTGCGGGCGTAGTTCTCGTCGGTGAGGAAGCAGCAGCCGCCGGCGGGGGAGGGGTACTCGACGATTCCCAGTTGTTTGGCCAGGGCCATTTGGGGTTTGCGGTTGCGTCCGGAGAAGCCCATCAGCCGCGACCGGTCCACCCAGCCCCGTTTTTCCGGTTCGGTGAGGGGCATGCGCAGCGCGGTCAGGGGACGCAGCAGCCAACCGCCGGCGCCCGACTCCCGATCGATCACCGGGAAGGTGTCGCGGCGCTGGCTCATGGGTCGCTGACCGAGCACCTCGCCGGTGAACAGGAAGTGGAACCCCATGGTGCGCATCATTTCGAAGGCCTTCTGGACCATGAAGATCTTGCAGTCGAGGCAGGGGTTGAGATTCTTTCCGTAGCCGTGTTTGGGATCGGTGACGATGCGCACGTAATCCTCGGCGATATCGACCAGATGGAGCCGGATGCCGAGATTGCCGGCGGCGTGCAGCGCGTCGTGACGCGGCGGGGCGGCGCCGGGTTTGGGATTGCGCAGCGCGCCGGTATGGGACTGGATGCAAAAACCGGTGTGGAAGTTGACACACTCCACCTCGATGCCCTGATCCATCAGCAGTCGGGCGGCCAGGGTGCTGTCCAGACCGCCGGAGAGCAGCCCCAGGGCGCGCAGGGGTTCCGGGCGGGGTTCGGTGCGGATTTCGTCGTCGGGGGTGTTCATGCGTCTTGCATCCAGCGGGCGGCATCGAGGGCGTGGTAGGTGAGGATCAGATCCGCGCCGGCCCGTTTGAAGCCGGTCAGGGTCTCCATGACCACCCGTTGTTCGTCGATCCAGCCGTTGGCCGCCGCCGCCTTGATCATTGCGTACTCTCCGCTGACGTTGTAGACCGCCAACGGCAGGTCGAAGCGGTCGCGCAGTTCGCGCAGGATGTCCATGTAGGCCAGTCCCGGCTTGACCATCAGCCAGTCGGCCCCCTGTTCGATGTCGAGGCGGGCCTCGCGCAGCGCTTCGCGCCGGTTGGCCGGATCCATCTGATAGGCGCGCCGGTCGCCAAAGGTCGGGGTGTTTTCCGCCGCGTCGCGGAACGGTCCGTAGTAGGCCGAGGCGTATTTCACCGCGTAGGAGAGGATCGGCACCAGGGTGTGTCCCGCATTGTCCAGGGCGGCGCGGATCGCGCCCACCATGCCATCCATCATGCCGGACGGGGCCACCATGTCCACGCCGGCTTCGGCATACGAGACCGCCGCGCGTCCCAGGATCTCCAGGGTGGCGTCGTTGTCGATCTCCTGGCCGCGCAAGACGCCGCAATGGGCGTGATCGGTGTATTCGCACAGACAGGTGTCGGCGATCACCCACAGCTCCGGCAGCTCGGCCTTGATGGCGCGAATGGCGCTCTGCACGATTCCGTTGGGGTCCACGGCGTCAGAACCAGTGGAATCCTTGCTTTTTGGGATGCCGAACAGGATAATTCCCCCCAATCCCAGATCCTGAGCCTCTTTGGCAACGAGCACGGCCTGATCGATGGAGAGTTGCGCCACCCCCGGCATCGACACCACCGGTTTGCGCACCGCGACTCCCGGTACGATGAACAGGGGCAGCGCCAGATCTTCGGGCAACAGACGGGTCTCGCGCACCATGCGTCGAATCTGGGGCGTGCGGCGCAGGCGTCGGGGACGATGGATCAAATTTTCGTGGGTCATGGTGATACGAACTCTCCTGGGGCGGTCCAACCAGTGTGAATCCCATTCAGGTCGCCGGCATCGGGCCTGGATCACGGCTCAAAGGCAATATTATGCGGCGATTTGCCCAAAGATCGCAAGGATCGCCTCGATCGACTTGATCTGAAACCCTTTTCTTGAATGCTGGCGCGCCTGTTCCTCTTCGTGGCGCGCAAACTCGGGAACCATCGCGCATGGTGCAACGTATCGGAAATCGCCTGTTGGTCGCCGCCCAATCGGATGTTGGGCGTGTGCGCACCTTGAATGAGGATGCGTTCCTGGTCGATGAGCGGATCGGCCTGCTCATGGTCGCCGACGGCATGGGAGGGCATGACGCCGGCGAGGTCGCCAGCCGCCAGGTGGTGGAATCCACCCGCGCGGTGCTGCGTGATTATTCCAACCTGGACCAGGAACCCCCGACCATTCTCTCCTCCGCCATGGGTTCGACCGCCAGCAACATCGCCGAGGAACCCACGGTCGATGATGCGCCGAATCCCATCCTCAACATGGTCAACACGGCCATCAACCGCGCCAATGCCGCGGTGAATGCCCACAACCTCACGCGTGGCTACCCGGATGGCATGGGCATGGGATCCACCCTGGTGGGTCTGTGGCTTCCGGATTTCAGCCACAGACCGGTCGTCTTCCATGTCGGGGACAGCCGGCTCTATCTCTATCGCCAGGGGAGCATGCGACAGATCACCCAGGACCACTCCATGTATCAGCAGTGGCTCAACTTCGGATCACAAGGAGAGGCCCCGGCCCAGAACATCCTGCTCCAGGCCATGGGACCGGCCAACTTCGTCCAGCCGGATATCGCCTTCCAGGACATCACTCCCGGCGATCTCCTGCTGCTCTGTTCCGACGGGTTGAGCAGCATGGTGCGCGCCCATCGGATCGCCGAGGTTCTCGGCGCCGCGGGTGGGGAGAACCTGGAGGAGTCGTGCCAACATCTGATTGAACTGGCCTTGAGGGCGGGTGGCAGGGACAACATCACCGTCATTCTGGGTCTGGTCTTGTAACGCGCAAGCCGACGCATTCGCATTCCGTGAGGACTCGCATGAGAGAAACCGTTCAATTGGCCATCATGTTCGCCGATATCGCGGGCAGCACCAAACTGTTCGAGACCGTCGGCGACACCAAGGCGCGTGAAATCACCTCACGTTGCATCGATCTGCTTAAAAGAGTCACCCAGGACCATGGGGGGCGGGTGGTCAAGACCATCGGCGACGAGGTGATGTGTACCTTTCCATCCTCCGATCGGGCCGCCGATGCCTCGGTGAAGATGCAGGAAGAGGTCGGGGCCCATGGTTTGCGTTGGGGCACCGATCTGAAAATTCGCGTGGGCTTCCATTTTGGCGAGGTGATCCAGGAGAACGACGACGTGTTCGGCGACGCGGTGAACCTGGCGGCGCGCATGTCCGGTCAGGCCAAGGGGGACCAGATCATCACCACCGGCGAGACCATGGCCTGCCTCAGTCCGCGACTCAAGAACAAATGTCGTAAACTGTTGACCACCATGGTCAAGGGGAAGACCGCGCCCATCGGGATCGTCGAATTGACCTGGGGCGAGGAGGAGGAGTTGACCATCATGGCCGGCCACTCCCGAAGCATCACCCAACACAACACCGGCCCCACGATGAGCATCTCCTTCGAAGGACGGGTGATCACCCTGTGTCATGCCGACCCCGTGGTCAGCTTCGGACGCGGCTCGACCAACACCTTCGTGGTTCCGGACAGCATGTCTTCCCGGGTCCACGCGCGCATCGAGTTCCGTGGCGGTCAGATCTATCTGGTCGATCAGAGCACCAACGGCACCTATGTTCAGCTGTCGAATGGCGAACCGCCGATCCTGGTGCATCGTGAGGAGCGTCCCATCGAAGGGGCCGGGGTGATCGGTCTGGGGCGCGTGGTCACCCCGAACGATCCGTTGGCGGTCCATTTTCAGTAGCAGACCCGGGGCAGGGGAGGGATCGGGCCGGGTCTTGCCGTGCCGATGAACCGGCATCGTCAGGCTCACCGATGGTACGGCACCCCGCGCAGGAGGGTCATGGCGCGATAGAGTTGCTCGAGGAGCAGCACCCGCGCCAGCATGTGGGGATAGGTCATCGGGCCCAGGGAGAGGGTGAAATGGGCGCGGGATTTGATCTCCGGATCCAGCCCGTCCGGTCCGCCGATCAGAAAGAGAATCTCCGGGGGTGAGGCGTCGAGCCACTGGCCGAGGGTGCGCGCCAGCTCCGGCGAGGAGAGCATCCGTCCCGCCCCATCCAGCGCCACGATCATCGCTCCAGGGGTGAACCTGGCCCGCAGCCGTCCCCCCTCCCGCTCCAGGGCCAGCCGCTCCGTCATGCCTCGATCCCGTTTCTCCTCGGCCACGCTCTCCAGGCGCGTCGGCACAAAGTGATTCAGTCGTTCGCGGTAATCTTCCACCAGCTCCCGGATCGGCGGCGGCATCACCCGACCCACGGCCAGGAGGGTGATCCTCATTCCGGGGTCGCGACTCCGCGCCTGGCTTCCCCTTTCGACTTGGCCGCATCCTTGGGTTTGGCCTCGTCCTTGGGTTTGGCCTCGTCCCTGGGTTTGGCCTCGTCCCTGGGTTTGGCCTCGTCCCTGGGTTTGGTCTCGTCCCTGGGTTTGGCCTCGTCCCTGGGTTTGGTCTCGTCCTTGTGGCCCATCTTGACCTTGACCTCACGGGCCGGCGTGGCCTTGGGGCTCCACAGTTTTTCCAGATTGTAGAACTCGCGGGCCTCCTGGCGGAACACATGCACCAGCACGTCCCCGAGATCCACCAACACCCAGGCGCTTTCCGGCAATCCTTCCGTGCCGCGCACCTCGATCTTGCGTTCGTGGGCCACCAGGAGCACCTCGTTGGCCAGGGTCGAGACATGGGTTGGCGAGGTTCCGGTGACGATCACGAAGTGATCCGCGAAGCCGGATCGTCCTTCCAGATCCACCACCACGATCTCCTTGCCCTTTTTGTCGTCCAACCGTTTGGTCAGTTCCGCGGCCAGTGCCGCGCTTTCGGGATGGCTCTTCAAAATCGTGCGCTCCAAAGTGAGTGGTAATGAGCTGGCCCGATACAGTCCATGGGCCAGCGCGTAGTCGAGCACCGCGTCCTTGGTGGTGCCGCGCGGGATGTCGCCTTGGGACAAACGGCGCCGGAGTTCGGTGGAGGAGAGATCCACCGGCGACACCTTAAGCCGGAACAGTCCGTACCTTCCGAGGCGCGTGCGGTCCAGATCGCCGGGGTTGGCCACGGCGCGCATCTCCAGTTCCGCCGCCGCCGGGTGACTGGCGCCTGCCGGCTCGACGAATCCGGGCCGTTCCATGAGACAGACATGGGTCAGTTCCAGGATGCGTCGCCACGCCCGCCACAGATGCAGTTCGCGCGGGATATCCGCGCCGATCAGCAGCACCGGTTCCTCGTCCGGAAACGAGTCGTGCCAGGCTTGCAGGGTTTCCACCGTATAGCTCACCCGTGGCGTGTTCGCCTCGATCTCCCAGAGGGAGAAGCCGGGTTCGTCTGCCAACAAAAGCCGTAGCATGGCGACTCGGTGGGCCACCGGAGCCAGAAGATCCGGTCCCTTGAAAGGGTGGATCCCGGTGGGGATGAACACCACCCGATCGAGTCCCAGCGCGGTCATCGCCTCGCGTGCCGGGCGGATGTGGCCGTGATGGGGCGGGTTGAACGTTCCGCCCATGAGGCCGGTCCGGCGGGTCATTGGCGCAGTTGACCGTCGCCCAGCACGATGTATTTCAGGCAGGTCAGCCCTTCGAGTCCCACCGGACCGCGAACGTGCAGCTTGTCGGTGGAGATGCCCATCTCCGCGCCCAGTCCGAACTGGAAGCCGTCGTTGAAGCGGGTCGAGGCGTTGACCATCACCGCCGAGGAGTCCACCTCGCGCAGAAAGCGCATGGCGCGCGGGTGATCGCGGGTGACGATGGTTTCGGTATGTTGCGAGGAGTGGGCGGCGATGTGGGCGATCGCTTCGGTGAGCGACGGCACCACCCGCACCGACAGAATCGCGGCCAGGTGTTCGGTGTCGTAATCCTCCGGCGTCACCGGCGTCACCGGGATTTCGTTACCGAGGATGGCGCGGGTTCGTTCGCAGCCGCGCAGTTCGCATCCGGCGCTCACCAACCGTTTCGCCATGGCCGGCAGGAACGTTTCGGCCACCGCCTCGTGGACCAGAAGGGTTTCGGTGGCGTTGCAGACGCCGGTCCGTTGCATCTTGCCGTTGAAGGTCAGCTCTTCGGCCATGGCCAGATCCGCGTAGCGATCCACATAGGTATGGCAGATGCCATCCAGGTGTTTGATCACCGGGATGTGCGACTCTTCGATCACCCGTTGGATCAACCCCTTGCCTCCGCGTGGAATGATCACGTCCACATGGCGGTCGCTTTTGAGCAGCGCCCCGACCGCGGCGCGGTCCGTGGTGTCGATGAACTGCACCGCTTCCGCCGGCAGGTTGGCGGCGCGCAGTCCCAGGGCGAGCCGTTCGGCGATGGCGCGGTTGGAGTGCCACGCCTCCGAGCCGCCGCGCAGGATCACCGCGTTGCCCGATTTGACGCACAGTGCCGCCGCGTCGGCGGTGACGTTCGGGCGGGATTCGTAGATGATGCCGATCACCCCGAGAGGGACGCGCATGCGACCCACCAGCATGCCGTTCGGGCGTGGGCGCATCTCGGTGATCTCGCCCACCGGATCGGGCAGGGCCATCACCTCGCGCACGCCATCGGCCATGCCTTGGATCACCTTGTCGGTCAGGCGCAGGCGATCGATCATGGCTGGGGAGATCCCATCGGCTTCGGCCTGGGCCAGATCGCGTTTGTTGGCCTCTTGCAGGGCGGCTCGATCTTCCCAGAGCCGTTGGGCCATGAACTCCAGGGCCTGGTTTCTGGCCGTGCCGTCGGAGGCGGCGAGGGTGCGGGCGGCGGTGCGGGCCTGGGAGCCGATGGTGTTGATCCGTTGGGTGATGTCCGTCATGTCGATCAAGCTCCGTGGGGGGTGATGGTGATGACGTAAAACCGTTGCAGGGGGCCGGGGACCGAAGCGACCCGGCAGAGGTCTGGAAACGGAGTCTCCAAGGTTTTTCTTTTGTTTTCAACCCCTGGTCGGCGCGCAGCGTTTTTTCGCAAGAAACGCTTTTTTGAAGAGCGCGCGAAAAGCAAAGGCCAAAGGTTGAAACAGAAACCAAAGAAAGCATGAAAGATAAAAAACAAGGTCAGAGGCAAAATCTCGGAGGCTCTGCCTCCGAACCTCCGCCGGGAACCTTCCGGCCCCCGCTTCCCCGCAACGGTTGGAGGAAATTTCAGCCCTCGGCATCCAACTCCCGAATCAACACCAGATTGTCCCGGTGGATCACCTCTTCCGCCCCCAGATACCCCAACAACCCCTCGAACTGCCGACTGTGCCGCCCGGCGATGCAGGCCAGATCACTGCTGTTGTAGTTGACAATCCCCTTGGCCAACTCCTGCCCGTCCGGGGCCTGACAATGCACCACCGCCCCGCGCGCGAACTCCCCCAGCACCGCCGTGATTCCCTTGGCCAACAAACTCCGACCCTGCAACAACGCCACCGAAGCCCCGGCATCGAGCAGAATCTCCCCACGCCCGACCCGCGCATTCACGATCCATCGCTTGCGCGCCGGCAACGGGTTCTCCAGGCCCAGAAACAACGTACCCACCGGAAACGGGGTGAATACCTCGGAGATCGGATTCTCCCGGAAACCGTTGGTCAATACCATGCGACAGCCACTGCGCGCCGCCATCCGCGCCGCCTTGATCTTGGTGGCCATCCCACCCTTGCCAACCAGAGAGCCGACCCCGCCCGCCATGGACTCGATCTCCGGCGTCACCCGCTCGACCAGAGGGATGAAGCGGGCCTCGGGATTGAGACGCGGATTGCTGTCATACAGACCGTCGATGTCGGAGAGCAGAATCAACAGATCGGCATCGACCAGATCCGCCACGTTGGCCGACAGGGTATCGTTGTCGCCGAACTTCAACTCGTCGGTCATCACCGTGTCGTTTTCGTTGACGATCGGCACCAGACCCAACTCCAACAGGGTCTTCAAGGTGTCGCGGGCGTTGAGATAACGCTGCCGGTTTTCCACGTCGTCGCGGGTGAGCAGCGCCTGGGCCACGTTCACCCCCAGACTCTCGAACGCCTCCTCGTAATGACGCATCAACACCCCCTGACCGGCTGCGGCGGCGGCCTGCTTCTCCTGCACCGAGGCAAGCGGTCGGTTGAGCTTGAGCAAAGGACGACCCGCCGCCACCGCGCCGGAGGTGACCACGATGACACGGCGTCCATCGGCCATGACCCGCACGATTTCGCGCGCGCGCGCCGCGATCCACTCGGGACGGATACCCTCGCCACCGCCTGTGAGAAGATTGGAGCCGATCTTGACCACCACGCGCCGTGCACCGCGGACCGCCTGCCACTCCTGGCTCAGCCTGGCGCGGTGATCAACGCACCCAGATGCACTCGACGCCATCCTCGTCTCCATCCCCGTCCCACGCTTCATCCTCGGAGGGCGCCCGCTCTCCACCGCGACCGGCCTTGGTCGGAGCATCTTCCAGCGGCGCGTGATACAACTCCGGATCCCGCTCGCGCCGCGCCGCCTTCACCCGCTTGAACAACCCCTTGATCAGGGCGTCGATCCCCTCGCCGGTGGCGGACGAGATCCAGAGGATCTCCTCGACCTCGCTCTTCAACCCCTTGCGAAATTTCTTGAAGAGCTTCTCCCGTGCCTTTTCATCCAGGAGATCGCACTTGGTCAGCACCGCCCAGCAGGGCTTGGAGGCGAGGGTGGGCGAATAGGCAGCCAACTCCTCCTCGATCAGCCGGAAACGGGTCAGGGGATCCTCTTCGGCCATGGGCGAGGCGTCCACCAGATGCACCAGGATCGGACAGCGCTCGATGTGACGCAGGAATGCCCGTCCCAACCCCTTGCCGGACTCGGCGCCCTCCACCAGACCAGGAATGTCGGCAACGACGAAACTGTTCTCCTCGCCGGCCCGTACCACGCCCAGATTGGGCACCAGGGTGGTGAAGGGGTAGTCGGCGATTTTGGGACGCGCCGCCGAGATCCGGGAGAGCAGGGTGGATTTGCCGGCGTTGGGCATGCCGACCAGACCCACGTCGGCCAGAAGCTTCAGCTCCAGCCACATCCAACGCTCCACGCCCGGCTCGCCGGGCAGACACTGCCGGGGCGCGCGGTTGACCGAACTTTTGAAATGGACGTTGCCCAACCCGCCGCGACCGCCCGGCGCGATGACGAACCGCTGCCCGGCCTGCCACAGGTCGCAGATGACCGCGCCATCGGCGTCGTCACGGGCCACGGTGCCGACCGGCACGCGCACCTCCAGATGGGGCGCGGAAGCGCCGGTACGACATTTGCCCATGCCGCCCGTGCCGCGCTTGGCCTTGAAATGCTGCTGATAGCGAAAATCGATCAGGGTGTTCAAGTGGGGATCGGCCACGAGAATCACGTCGCCGCCACGTCCGCCGTCGCCGCCGTCCGGACCGCCGAGGGGAATGAATTTTTCACGGCGAAACGAGGCGGAACCGTTGCCGCCGTCGCCGGAGCGGACAAAGATCTTGACCTCATCCAGAAAACGCATGTCGTCTACCCGACCGGGCCGAAAAGGAGGGTACAGATAAATGGGATGGGAGGGATCCTCTCATCCCGAACCATGTCGCTCCCCTGCGGGAGTTCCACGCCAAACGAAATATGCCCCTGGTCGATCGCAAGGGATCAACCAGGGGCATCGGAACGCAAGGAGCGTTGCCGCGCATCACAAGCGTGGATGGCGCCGGCGGGAGTTGGTCACGCCGGGGTCTCATCGCGCCTGCAAGGTTGCGGCGGGTGGGAATCAGGCGGCGGCCACGACGTGAACGTAACGACGATTGTTGCGCTCGCCGAAGGTCACGATCCCTTCCACCAGGGCGAAGAGGGTGAAATCGCGTCCCATGCCCACGCCATCGCCGGGATAGACCTCGGAACCGCGTTGGCGGATGAGGATGTTGCCCGGCGCGACCTTCTGTCCGCCGTAGCGCTTGACGCCCAGTCGGCGTCCAATGGAATCGCGTCCGTTGCGGGTACTGCCGCCCGCTTTTTTGTGTGCCATGAGTCGTCTCCCGAACTCGTCGATGAACAACCATCCCGCCGCAATGACTGTTTGGGCGGTGGTCAGTAACGTGTCATGATGGGGGAAGAACCCCCTTGCCCCCGACCGTGGATCTCCCTTCGGGATTTCCACGGTGACTTGCTTGATGCCGACCGTGGAGCTCCCTTCGGGATTTCCACGGTCAATCGATCACGCCGTGATGTTGGTGATGCGCAGCTCGGTGAGCTGTTGGCGATGACCCTGGAAGCGGCGATAGTTCTTGCGGCGCTTTTTCTTGAAGACCAGGACCTTCTTGTCCTTCATCTGGCGCAGGATGGTGCCGGTCACCTGACCGCCGGTGGCCTCGCCACCGATTTTGATCTGGTCATCGGCGGAGATCAACAGCACTTCGCCGACCTGGACCGAATCTCCCTCTTCACCGGGCAGTTTCTCGACGCGCACGACATCATTGACCGCCACCTTATATTGTTTTCCGCCCGTGCGGACCACTGCATACATGTCAACCACTCCTTGAATGTCTTTATGCCGTCGGACAACCTGCGAAACGTGCCTGGATGGGGGCCAGGATGCACAAGCCCCTCCACACCCCGGACTCCAGGGTGATCGGAAACTGTTTATTATCACTCTGGGGCGGAAAATGTCAACCCGAAATCACGTAACAGTTCCAACGTCTCGAAGAGTGGCAACCCCACCACCCCGGAGTAGGAGCCGGAAACACGCGCCACCCATGCCGCGCCGAGCCCCTGAATGGCGTAGGCGCCGGCCTTGTCGAACGGTTCCCCGCTTTTGACATAGGCCAGGATCTCCGCGTCGCTCAACCTCTTGAAGCGCACGCGACTCTCCACGACCACGGCGCGTCCTCCGGGCCGGTCCGGGGAGCAGAGCGCGACCCCGGTCAACACCCGGTGCTCGCGACCGGAGAGACGGGCGAGCATGGACATGGCGTCGGCCTGATCGCGGGGCTTGCCCATGATCTCATCTTCGAGCACCACGGCGGTATCCGCGCCGAGCACCAGATCCACCTCGCCGGTGACGCCGGCGCGGGCCTTTTCCAGGGCCATGCGCCGCACATAATCCACGGCGTGTTCATCGGCATGGCGCGATTCGTCCACGTTGGTGGGGCGGACCTCGGGGTCAAGTCCCACCTGGCGCAGCAGCATCAGACGGCGCGCGGAGGCCGATGCCAGTCGCAAGCGCGTGCCGACCGGTTTCCAAAAGGATCCCGGCGTGTGGCCGGTTGCCTCACTTTCAAGATTATTTAACAAAAACCGCCTCCCGGTTGGTCAAGAACACTTGACGATTTTGCCCTCGCGACCCTATTGTGTGCAACCAGTTTTTCAATCTTCTCCAGAGACGGTCGCGCGCGGGACCGGCCCCGGTGTACTTTTTCGCGCCATACTGATGATAAAAACCTCACCATGAAACCCACCCCAGCCAATCTGCCGCCAGTCCTCAAACGCCTGGGCGAACTGATCGGACCGGATCTGGAACGGACCAACGCCATCATCCTGGAGCAACTGAACTCCCAGGTGGAGTTGATCCCCAAGTTGGGTGCGCACATCATCGAGAGTGGTGGCAAACGCCTGCGCCCCGTGCTGACGCTGTTGTCCGCCAAGCTGTTCGGCTACACCGGTCGCGACGATGCCCTGCTCGCCGCCGTGGTGGAGTTCATCCATACCGCCACCCTGCTCCACGACGACGTGGTGGACCGCTCCGATACCCGGCGTGGTCGCGCCACCGCCAATTCCGTGTGGGGCAGCAAAGCTCCGATCCTGGTGGGGGATTATCTCTTTTCGCGCTCCTTCCAGATCCTGGTCGCTCACGCCGATCTCAACGTGTTGCGCATCATCGCCGATGCCTGCGCCGTGATCTCCGAGGGGGAGGTCATGCAACTGGTGGCCACCAACGATCTGACCACCACCGAAGAGCACTATCTGGAGGTGGTGCGTCGCAAGACCGCCACGCTGTTCACCGCCGCCGCACAGATCGGCGCGGTCCTCAACCATCGCTCCCGCGCCGAGGAGAGTGCCCTGGCCGAATACGGCACACTCCTGGGAATCGCCTACCAGGTGGTGGACGACGCCCTGGACTACTCGGCCAGCAACGAGGCGCTCGGCAAGAATGTGGGCGATGATTTCCAGGAGGGGAAGATCACCCTGCCGGTGATCCACGCCTACCGGCATGGCACCCCGGAGGAACGCGCCTTCTGGAGCGACTGCCTGGAAAAACGGGAGTTCCCGGAAGGGGCGTTGCAACGGGCCATTCAACTGGTGCGCGAGCGCGGTTCCCTGGACTATACCCTGGCGCGCGCCAAGACGTTCGCCGATGAGGCCAAGGCGCAACTCGCCATTCTGCCCGATACTCCGGAACGTGAGGCCATGGCCATGCTCGCCGATTTTTCCGTTGCACGCAGCTATTGACCTTTTCGAACGACTCTGTTAACATCATTGGATTGGTCGGCGTATCGGGGTGTGGCTCAGTCTGGTAGAGCACAGCGTTCGGGTCGCTGGGGTCGTGAGTTCGAATCTCGCCACCCCGACCAATCAAATCAAGGGGTTGGGCTGTCATGGCCTGACCCCTTTTTTTGTTCGGGCTTTCCAAAGCCTGCCCGTCTTGATTGGCAACCCGCCATTGTATATCCTATGGCCAACAGGGTCAGATCAAGAGGGGGGACGATGGGCAAGCGCCTGAGCGGTCGCGAGGGGATCGAAACCTTGAAAAGGGTCGGATGGATGCGGGATTCGGTCCGTGGTGATCATCCCCCTTTCAAACGTCCCGCCTTGCCGGGCAAGGTGACGGTGCCGCATCCAGACAAGGATGGGCCGTTGGTCATCATCCAGTTGATTGAGAAACAAGCCGGAATGACGATCCGTCAGGGGCGTGCCATGGAGAGCAGACACGATCCAGCCATCATGTGCCGTGGTTCCGAAGGGATGAGGGGGGGATTTTCGAACCTTCCGGGCTGTGTCAGCTTGGGCGGAACGGTCCGGAAAACGGCCACGAATGCCGAAGAGGCGTTGTTCGGGCCTGTCGCGCGGATGATTCGCGCTGGAGATCCGTTGCCGGACCTGACCTTGATGGATGATCGGGATCCCATCGCCCCAGACCCGGAAGATCCCTACGAGGTGACCCGCTTTCTGGTCCGTGTCGAGCTTCCGGCGCGGTGGATCCGCCTCACGCTCTCCAGGGCCGAAACCCTGGTGGCGCGGATCGATCGCGCGGCCAGGGAGATCGGCATGCGCCGCTCCGGGTTTCTGGCCGGGTCGGCCAGACGGATGCTGGATGCCCGGATGTGAGCAACGACTCCCAGGAGACGCGGGGGCTGTCCGGGGACACGGGTGTCCAACCCGCGCCGATGCGTCGTCCGGATGGTTCCGGCAGACGCATCCTGATCATCCGCAAGGACAACATCGGCGATCTGGTCTGCACCACGCCGTTGATCGCGCGGTTGCGTCTCCAATACCCGGATGCCCATCTGGCGGCGCTGGTCACCGACTACAACACTCCGGTGTTGTGGGGCAACCCGGATCTGGATGCGCTCTACGCCTACAAGAAGGCCAAACATCGTCACACGGGGGAGAGCTGGCTGGGGGTCTATGCCCGACGCGCCGGCCTGTTCTGGAAACTGCGGCGTCAACGGTTCGATCTCATCCTGCTGCCGGGTGGACCCCATCCCAGCGCCCTGCGCGCCGCGCGCCTGCTCGACCCGGAGCGGATTCTGGTGCGTCACGAAACCCCGTTCGGGGCGCATGAGGTCGAATGCGTGTTGCGGCTGGCGCGTGGTCTGGGGATCGACGATGCGACCCCTCCCGCACCGACGCGCGTGGTCGCCGATCCGCACCATCTGGCCCGTCTCCCCCGCCTGCCCGAGAGGGGCACGCCCCTGATCGCCGTTCACATCAGCGCCCGCAAGCCACCGCAACGCTGGCCGTGGGAGCGGTTTGCCGCATTGATCGGCTTGTTGCGACAGCGGGGGTTCCTGGTGGCGCTGTTCTGGTCGCCGGGGGCCGAGGACAATCCCCTCCATCCAGGGGATGACGACAAGGCCGGGCGGATTCTCGAGGCGGTCAACGACCCGCTGGTCATGCCCCATCCCACCCAGGCCCTGCCGGAGTTGATCGCCGGACTCTCCCGCTGTCGGGCGGTGATCTGTTCGGATGGCGGGGCGATGCATCTGGCCGCCGGGCTGGGCAAACCGATCGTCTGTTTCTTCGGCAACTCCGATGCCAGGCGTTGGCATCCCTGGGGGGTGCCGTACCGGTTGCTGCAACCGGCGAGCGAACGGGTCGAGGAGATCTCCGTGGACGAGGCATGGGGCGCGTTCGAGGCGTTGCTGGAGGGGGGCGGATGAGCGCGCATTCCGAGCCGAACCGGGATCCGGGCGGGATCCTGCTCATCAAGTCGCGCCACATCGGGGATGTGCTGCTGATGGCCCCGCTGATCGCCACCCTGAAGCGGCGTTACCCGTCAAGTCGCATCGCCGCGCTCGTCAAACGCGAATGCGTGCCGATGCTCGAAGGGCATCCGGATCTGCACGCGGTCGTGACCTTCCCGGAAAAACGGCCCGGTCAGGGCAGATTGTCGCTGCTCATCCGCCAGGTCCGCGCCTGGTGGCGGTTGTGGCGCGGTCCCTGGGAGTTGGCCATCAACACCACCGAAGGGGATCGGGGGATCCTGAACGCCTTTTTCTCGGGTGCGAAAAGACGCATCGGCTTCATCAATGCCCGTGGGGAGAAGGCCTGGCGGTTGCGACTGCTTACCGATCCCGTGCCGTTTCGAGGCGGCAAACGGCACATGGTGATCCACAATCTCGATCTGGCCGGCGAGGGGATCCAGGATCGGGTGGTGCGCCTGGTGGCCTCCGCCGACGAAGAGCGCTCCGCCCTGGCCAAACTGCACGCCACCGGCTGGGATGGCAGGCGTCCCCTGGTGCAGATCCACCCCACCTCGCGCTGGAGTTTCAAATGCTGGACCGACTCCGGCATGGCCCAGGCCGCGGATTTCATCGGACGATCCGGTCGCATGCCGCTGTTCACCTGCGGACCGGGTGCCGAGGAGCGCGGGCGGCTCGATGCCATTCTGGCCTTGTGCCGGGAGCCGTATCTGGATCTCGGGGGAAAACTGACCCTCAAGGAGTTGGCGGTGATCAGCCGGTCGTGTTGTCTCTATTTCGGGGTCGATACCGCGCCCATGCACATGGCCGCCAGTCAGGACACCCCGGTGATCGCCCTGTTCGGACCGACCGGGGTATACGACTGGGGCCCCTGGCCGAATGGCTGGGACGGGGCGGATACGCCCTATCCGGAACTCAAGGGGGTGCAGGCGAGCGAGCCCCATCTGGTGATCCAGAAGGATTGGCCGTGCGTTCCGTGCGGCAAGGCCGGCTGCGAGGGGAGCAAGCGCAGCCGTTGTCTGGAGGAGCTGGATTTCGCCACCGAGGTGCAGCCGTGGCTGGCGAAACGATTGTCAACCGGTGAGCCGTTCTCCTGACCAGCCTCCGCGCGGTTATTTCCGGTCGCGCAGGAAAAACACCGCCGTATCCCCGTCCAGGACCAGATTGAGCTGCTTGACCAGCGCATCGATGGCGCGTCGCATCGGCCTGGTGAAGGGGGAGTGGATCCCCCTGTCGCCTTCGGGCCACGCCTTGCGCGGGATGTCGCGTTGTTGATACTCGCTGCCGATGATCCCCTCGGCGCCGGAGTCGCAATAGAGGTGGAAGATCTCGAAGCCGTGTTTTTCCGCCAGCAGGTGGATGCTGCGCATGGTGTGCAGATAGAGATGACGCGGCGCGTCCCAGGAGGCCCAGTGGACGCCGTAGCGGCGGTGGGGGTAGGAGTTGGAGAGCGGAATGCGCAACAGCACCCCTCCTCCCGGGTTGAGCCGGCCCCGGATCGCCTGCATGGCCGCGTGTTGATCCGGCATGTGCTCCAGGGAGTGGTGCAACATGATCAGGTCAAAGGTGCGTTCCACCTGATCCAGAGGTTTGGCGATGATGCGCACCCCGTTGCCGTGATCCAACGGCGCGGGCAGGAACGGATCCACCCCGGTCAGATCGGTGAACCCCTCGCGACGCAGCTTCAGCAACAGCCCCCCCGACCCGCATCCGACATCGACGATGGAACTCTCCAGCGTCAGACCGAACGGGCCCAGCCAGTCGAAGTAGCCCGGTCTGCGGCTCACCAGGGCGATGGCCGCGCCCAAAGGATCCGACTGGCCCAGGTAGTGGCGGGTGCGTCGGGCGCGCAGACCGGCGACGAAGGGGGAGAGACTCTTGTCCCTGGCCTTCTTGAACGACGAGTACTCCGGACCATAATGGCGCGCCAGATCATCCGGAACCCGCGCGATCTGCAACAGTCCACATCGACCACAGGTGACATACTCGAACGGCTCTCGCTGTCCGAACATCATCTCGAAAACCATGTGATGGGCATGGTCCTGGTCGTTTTGGCAGAGATGGCAATTCATGGGGGCTCCAGTGGTTGGCCTCGGGGTGGATCCGGAAGGGGTCAGGGGATGAGGGCCTTGAGAAAGTTTTTGGCCACGCGTCGTTTCTGGCTGGTCAACATGGCGTTGCGCCACAGTGTCGCGTAAACACCCCGACGCAGCAGGTCGCGCCGACTCGCCTGGCGTACCCGGTGGCTGGACATGCGGTCGATCTTGTGGAACATCGCCAGCCCGTCGTCCACCAGTTGCCAGCGGATCAGGTCGGCCAGTTCCCGATCCGCGACTCCTGCCGCCACCTGATCGAGAATCCGCGCGTTGGTGTCGTAGCTGAACACCGAGGATTGCAACTGCCGATCGGTGTTGTACATCTGGAGATTGCGCTTCCATTGTCGATAGAAGTAGCCCGGCTCATCCAAAAAACCGACCCGTTCGGCCATCAGCAGGAAACGGGTGGTCCAGACCACATCCTCGTGGCTGATTCCCAGGGTGAAGCGCAGGCCGATCGTCTCGATCAACCGGCGTCGATAGACCTGCATGCAGACCATGTGCAGCATCGACCGGCGTTGCAGACGCCCGCGCATCCACGCCGGGCCGGTCATCATGCCGGTGGGCAAGGGTTCGGCATAGAGCGCATGGTCGGGTTGACGCCCCTCGAAGTGGTAGGTGGCGTTGCCGATGATCGCGTCCGCGTCGAGCCGCTCGGCCAACAGGCGCATGCGGGTGTAGTAGCCCGGTTGCACGAAATCGTCCGAGTCGCAAAAGGCGACGTATGTCCCGCGCGCCTGATCCAGGGCGTTGTTGCGCGCCCCGGAGAGTCCCTGATTGCTCTGGTGGATGGTCCTGAACCAGGGGTGGGCGAGACAGAAGGCGTCCAGCATGGCCGGACTTTCGTCCGTGGAGCCGTCATCGACCAACAGGATCTCGGTGTGTGACGGATCCTCGCCGATCAGGGATTCCAGGCAGATGGTCAAGAAGCGGGCGGTATTGTAAACCGGTACGATGATGGTCAAAGGGATCATGAAACTACCGGTTGGTGTTTGATCGTCATTCCGGATGAACTTGACGGGTGGATGCGGCGTGATCGGAGCCACGCTGACCATTGAATCACGTTAAATCTACTCGCCATCCCCATACACCGTGGCGCGGATGCGCGTCAAGAGTTGATGCCCAGAAGCTCCCGGATTTCCTGCCAGGCCGCCGCCACCGGGATTTCGCCCAGGGAGTGACTGGCGTCGCAGTGCCCGTCGCGAGGGCGCAGGGTCAGGAACCGACAGCGCGGATGGTCGAGGGGGCCGGTCATCTCCGGGCCGGAGAGACAGTGATAGAAGAGCACCATCGGGATATCGAAGGCGCTCATCAGATGGGTCGGACCGGTATCCACCCCGATGTAGAGATCCAGACAGGACATGATCGCCCCGGTGGCGCGCAGGGAGAGTCGTCCGCTCAGATCCTGGCCGGCATCGCCCAGGTTGGCCACCAGGGGTTGGTTGTGGGTCCGGTCATCCGGCCCGCCGAAGACCAGGAACCGGGCCTGGGGTATCTGGTGTCGGATCTGCTGGCAAAGGGCGATGAAATGAGCCAGAGGCCAGTCCCGGTAGGGCTTGGTGGGGAAGCTGCGGGGCTGAATGCCGATGAGCGGACCATGGGTGCGCAGGGGAGCCAGTCGTCGTTCGGCCTCCAACCGCTCCTTCAGCGTGACCCCATAGGCGATGCGCGGGTTGGTGGTGGTCACCCCGAGCGGTTCGGCGTGATGGGTCAGTTGCCAGATGGCGTGCTCGCTCTGGAAGGGAGGTGGTTCGATGAGATGGGCCAGGCGCCGGTTCAGTTCCGGGTCGGCCTGACGAAAGGCGATGGTCTCTCTGGCCAGGCGCAATCCGAGTTTGATCAGCGAGGCGTCGAATCCGTAAACCAGGCTGTAATCGTAGACCGGTTTGTGAAACCACCCCCGCATCCAGGCGGTTCTCGGGGTTACGCCACGGACGTGACGGACAAAGGGGAGATGGGCGAAGATCTCGGCCCGTTTCGGGTGGGCCAGAATGTCCAGGATGGCGTCGGGGAACTGCTCGGCCAGGGCGCGCAGGGTTGGCGTGACAAAGAGCGAATCGCCGATGCGCGAGACCTGGATGACGAGAAAGGAGGGCGGCGCCTGCATGACGGCCTCAGGAAGAGAGGGGATCGATGGTGGGTTCCGCCGTCCCGTCGCGGGGACGGGTTCTGATGAAGCGGGCCGGGGAGCCGGCGTAGATGCCGCCGGGCGGCAGATCCTGGGTCACGGTGCTGCCTGCGCCCACCACCGTCTCGTCGCCAATGGTGACGCCGGGCAGAACCGTGACCCCGGCGCCGAGCCAGCAGTGACGACCGATGGTGACCGGTCGGTGGAACTGGGTGTCGAAGGCGGCGAAACCGCGTTTGGCCACGTCGTGATTGGCGGTCACGATCAGGCAGTTGGCGCCGATCATGGTGAAGGCGCCGATTTCGATGCGGGCGTGGGCTTGCAGCATGCAGTGGACGTTGATGCGCACATGATCGCCGAGCGCGACGTTTTCTGGTCGTTCCACGAACAGGCCGGGAAAGATCCGCACATCACGGCCCACCTCGCCCAGACGGGCCTGGAAATGGCGCGTGCGACCGCGTTCCAGCCAGTCGAGAATGCGTGCGGCCAGCATGGCCTTGAAGGCGCGCGGGGTCATGGCGTCGGTGGGGCGGGTGGCGCGAGGGATCTGGTGTACCACCACCAGAGCAGCCTGGCCGGAATGCGGCGCCAGAAACGACGGCGCTTCTGATAGGGGTGATGGAGCATGTGACACTGATTGCACGGCGCGATGGCGCCCATGCCGCCCGTCTGGGTGAGGTGGCGCAACCGCTGCATGGCCGGGCTGTTCCAGGCCGAGGTGATGGTGTCGCCGGCGGCCAGATCGCCGATGATGTTGTGTCCTTCGGGATCCAGACAGCAGGCGTGGACCTTGCCATCGAAGGCGATCACCAGCCGATGGTAGATCTCGTGACACGGCGAGGTGCCGGATAGCCGCATCGTTTCGAACTGCGACTCCGTGGAGGCGCCGGCGAAGCTGTGCAGAAAACGCACGTCCAGGCGCACGTCGAAGCCGTCGAACAGTTGGCGATACTCCGGGGTGTTCACGCATGGTTTGTCGGGCGCGAAGGGGATGATCTCCTGGAGAATCACCTGGGGTCGGCTGGCTCCCCGCTCCTGACGCAGGGTGAGGAAACGGCGGATGTTGCCGAGCACCCGATCGAAATCGCTGCGAATGCGCATGCGGTTGTAAAGATCCCGATCCGCGGTGTCGAAGCTGAAACAGATCTCCGACAGGGGGGTGTCGAGGATCCGACGCGCCATCTCCTCGTCGAGACGCTTGGCGTTGGTGTGGATGATCACCGGAACGCCGGTCTCCTCGGCCTTGTGGATCATCTCGGGCAACTGCGGGTGGAGCAGGGTTTCGCCGTAACAGAAGAGCTTGAGCTGGCGCGGCTTGAGCACCGCCACCTCGGCGATCACCCGTTCGAAGAGTTCCATGGACATGAACCCTCGTTGTCGTTCGCCCCAGTTGCTTTGCGGGCAGAAGGTGCAGCGCAGATCGCAGATGTTGGTCGGATCGACGAAGATCTCCAGCGGCGCATAGGGGAGAACCAGGCCGCCGCGCCGCTTGGCTTCGGCGCACAGCCGGCGACGCAGTTCCGGATGGCTTTCGAGTCGGGTGGGAATGGTCCGCATGAAGGTCTGAATCCGCGCGCTGGCTGGCCCTGGGTGGATTGAGCGGGTGTTCGATCCCGGCCAGACCTGCCGATGCGGGCCATGGCGGGAATTACCGGACAATCGGTTGGTTATCGCAATGGAGCATGATAGCGCGTTGCCCTCAAAATGCAATGAAAAGCCGTTGGCCCGACGCGCCTCACGTCGTGGATTCGGTTGCCGGACGAATCGCCCCTTGACTTTGTGAGGGCGCATCGGTTTGATCGTGGGATCTGGTTGGGTTGGATTCTTTCAGGCGTGGGGTATACAGAGCATGCATCGATCAATGGAGGCGTGGATCCGCGCGGTGGGCGAGGAGAAGGCGCGGTTCGCCGCCCTGGTCGCCGGGATTCCCTATGAGAAAAAAGGGATCCTGTTTTCGGAAATGTTCTTTTTTCAGCTCGGCGCCCGCTCTGCGGGGGCGAAACGGATCCTGGAGTCGGGTCGGGCCAGGGGGCAGAGCACGCTTGTGTTGTCGGTTTGTTTCCCGGAGGTGCCGATCTTGAGCATCGAGCACGATCCGAACTCGCCGGACGTGGCCGTGGCCGCGGCACGGCTGGCGGGACGCGACCATGTGCAACTGCTGTTCGGGGATGCCCGGCGGCGCATGCCGGAGTTGGCCGAGGCCGGGGATGTGGCGTTGATCGACGGTCCCAAGGGGTTTGCCGGGTTGCGTCTGGCGTTCCGGGTGCTGGCGACCGGCAAGGTGTCGATGGTGTTCATTCACGACGTGGGGGTGGGCACGCCGGATCGGGCCTGGCTGGAGCGGATCGCGCCGGAGGCGGTCTACAGCGATGATCCGGAGTTCGCGCGGCTCTGCCACGATCTGGACGGGGCGGCCCGTGACGATCTGCCCGAGGCCAACCGTTTCGAAACCACCTATCCCAGGCCGGGTTACGGCTTCACCTTGGCCTGTCTGCCCAGGATTCCGGTGGCGACGGCCTGGTGGCGGCTGGCGATGACCGCGATCTGGGGGGTGATCCACCGTCTGGCGGTGCGCAGGCTAACCTGACGCCGGGGAATCCTCGTCCTGGAAGTGCATGGCATGCAGGCGGGCATACTCGCCATTTTTGGCCAACAGCGCCTCGTGATTGCCATCCTCGACGATGCGGGCGTCCTTCAACACGATGATCCGATCGGCGTTGCGGATGGTGGAGAGTCGATGGGCGATGATCAGCGTGGTGCGACCGCTCATGAGCCGCTCCAACGCCTCCTGCACCGCCCGTTCGCTTTCGGTGTCCAGTGAGCTGGTCGCCTCGTCGAGGATCAGGATCGGCGCGTTCTTGAGCAGGGATCGGGCGATGGAGAGCCGTTGTCTCTGCCCGCCGGAAAGCCGCACCCCACGATCGCCGATGTGGGTATCGAACCCCTGGGGCAGCTGGCGGATGAACTCCAGGGCGTTGGCCGCCTCGGCCACCTGTTCGAGCCGCTCCTGGGTGTATTCGGAACGGCCATAGGTGATGTTGTTCTTGACGGTGTCGTTGAACAGGATCACCTCCTGGGTGACCACCGAGATCTGATCGCGCAGGGAACGCATGGTCGCGGAGCGGATGTCGCGCCCGTCGATGGTGATCGCGCCTTGCGTGACGTCGAAGAAGCGCGGCAGCAGGTTCACGAGCGTGCTCTTGCCACTGCCGCTGCGTCCCACCAGGGCGATCTGCTCCCCGGCCCGCACCTTGAGGGTGATCTCCTCGAGCACGTTGGGCAACTCTGCGCCATAGGCAAAAGTCAGATTTTCGAAAGCCAGCTCGTTTTTGAGCAACGGCATCGGGGTGGCGTCGGGTTGATCCTGAATGGTCGCCTCGCGCTCCAGTGTGCCGAAGATGCGATCCATGGCCGCCATGCCCCGTTGCAGGGTGTTGTTGAGGTTGGAGATCGCCTTGATCGGATCGTAGGCCATGAGCATGGCGGTCAGGAAGGAGAAGAAGGTGCCGGTGGTGGTCTTGCCGTCGATCACCGCGCCGCCGCCGTAGAGGATCACCCCGCAGATCACCAGTCCGGAGATCATTTCGATGGAGGGTTTGGAGAGCGAATTGATCTTGAGGATGTCGAGATGGGTTCTCAACACCCGTTTGGTCAACTGGCGGAACTGGGCTTGTTCGTAGCGTTCCATGCAGAACGATTTGATGATGCGCACCCCGGAGAAGGTCTCTTCGAGCTGGCTGACGATCGATTCGTTGAGTTCCTGGGCGCGATGGGATTTGGTGCGGATCCGTTTGCCGAGGGCGTAGATCAGCAGCGCGGAGAAGGGAAAGCCGAGGATCGAGACCAGCGCCAGCACCGGATCGCGGTAGAAGAGCACCCCGACCAGCACGATGAGGGTCAGACCCTCGCGGATCATGCTGATCATGACGTTGGCGGTGGAGTCTTTGATGATGATCGGATCGTTGCTGATGCGGGAGATGAAACTGCCGGAGCTGGCGGTGAGAAAGTAATTCATCTCGAACCGGAGGCAGTGGTTGTAGAGCTGGCATTGCAGTTTGCGGGCGATGCGTTGTCCGACCGCGCCCATGACGTAGCTGTTGGTGTAGGAGGCGATGCCGCGCACCAGAAAGACCGCGAGCACCAGCAGCGGCAGGGTATGGAACATGGCGCGGTTCTGCTCGATGAAGATTTTGTCGAGGATGGGTTGCACCATGTAGGCGATGGCCCCTTCGGTGGCCGAGAGGACGATCATGCTGATGACAGCCGGGATCAGGGCGATGCGGTGCGGCCAGATGAGGCCGATCCAGCGGCGCAGGAGTTGGCGATTCTTGCTGGCGTCGGGTGCGGATTGGGAGAACAGCGGAGGGGCCATGCGCGATTCCGGGGTGGGGGGTGGATGGGAGATCATGGATTCTATGCAATTTTCGTGCTGAATTCCAAGGTAAGTGGGGTTTGGGGGAATGGGAAAGGTCGTGTCAAAGGCGCGCGCGCGCGGCCTTTGACGCCTGCTGGTTGCTGGTTTTTGCCAGCTGGCCGGTGCGAATGGTTTGATTGATTGTTGCAGGAGATCCAGGATGATGCGCATTTTGCAAACCACGTTCACGATTCGCACGCAGGGGCAGGGGTTGTATGCGTTCACCGGGGAGGTCGCGCGCTGGTTGCAGCAGGAGAAGGCTGCTTCAGGGGTGCTGACGCTCTTTTGCCGGCATACTTCGGCAGGGTTGACGATTCAGGAGAACGCCGATCCCGATGTGCTGCATGATCTGGAGGTGTTTTTCAAACGGTTGGTGCCTGAAGGAACCAGCGGCTTTCGGCATACGGACGAGGGCCCGGACGACATGCCGGCCCACATCCGCGCCACGCTCTCCGGCGTTTCCCTCACGATCCCGGTTGCCCAGGGCCGCATGGTGCTCGGGACCTGGCAAGGGATCTTCCTTTTCGAGCACCGCACCCGCCTCCATCGCCGGGAGGTGGTGGGGTGTTTGTTAACTTGTTAGAATATAAATAAAATTGATTTCTAAAAAAAATGGTTGACAAAACGTTTACTGTGTTATATTATAGTCAATCTAACATTGTCATTACACGAAAAACTAATGTTAGTTCTAATTTATGCTACTAAAAATAAGGAGTAAATCATAAAAACCATGTTTACAATAGTTAGAGATATTGAAAATTATTTAGATATAATAAGGAAAATCGGAGAATCAGATTTAGAAGATTCGGTTATAGATATTTTGTTAAACTTGAGCTATCTTTATGGATATAACGGTTCCAGATATTATGATATAATCAAAGATCCGGTCAGTGAAAAATTTATATGTGTATTACGAAAGTCTAGCAATGCTTTTCTGTCTGATAAAATAGGGTATATCATTTACGATCCTACATTCTCAGGTGCAGACAAGATTGTTTCTTCAGATGCACAAAATGAGAAAGGAAAAAAATGGATTGTTGATTTAAAGTTAGATAATAGTAAGTGGATTGATATTCCAATTTTTAGCCACGGTGAGCCTATAGCGCTACTTGCGATGGAAATTGACATAATCAATTCTTTTTCTATTAAATCTATGAATGAAATAGATTTAATTAGACGTATCGCATCGTTAAAAATAATTGAACTTAGGCTTGGATATTTGAATGAACTTACAAAAAAAATGATTTTGCAGTTTTCAAGTATTGAAAATGACAATGATGATCTAAAATTGATTTGCGAATTATGCAATGCCCAATATATTGCATTATTTAAATCAAATCTTTCTACTGAAACTCTTGAGAAAGAAAAATGCTACCCAGAAAATAATGGTGATTATTTTCTTGAGAAATATGATGCTGGGGAAAACCTAACAGGAACGGCATGGGTAAAAGAATCATTAAGATATATTCCTGATTATAGTTTGTTAAAAAACAGGATGCCAAATTTAATTTGTAAGGGTGCTCAACAGAGTATTTGTAAATTAATTAATTGTGAAATTAAATCTGTTATTTACATTAAAATAAATTTATCTGGAATGTATTCATATTTTCTAAGGGTTATCAACCGGTCTGATAATCCTAAATTAGTGTTCACAAAATTTCATTTGGATATTCTTGAAAGGGTGGCAGGTTTGTTTGGTCAAGCACAAGCAAGAAAGGATATTAATTCTATAATTCAAAGCACTCTATATTCGTTTTCAAATTTGTTTGATATTATTAAAGACGGAGAAATTAACTATCATTCAGTTATTAAAAATATCAAGGACAGTGGTTTTGACAATGTCGCAATGTTATATTGTGATGAAAACAGAGTTTTGGATGTTTATCCTTCAGGTTTGTTAAGGCTTCTTCGGAATAACCAGGCTTCAAGAGTACTCGATTTTGAAATGTTTAAAGGTGATTATGGGTTTGTTGCTGCTAATGATCCAAAAATAAAGTCTGGAGGTCTGTTAGAACGAATTTTTCCAAAATATAGCCTATTTTATTTTGTGCGTTTAGTAGATTCTGGGTCGCGTAGGATGCCATCAGAAATACTTTACATAGTTTTTGGTGTCTCTGTTAGTGATGATTCGACAGTTGCAAACCAAATAAAGCATTGGCATACCGAGCATTCTACTTTGATTATATTTATGAGACTTTTTGCAAATATCCTTGGATTGGGTAGGGCTTTTCACAGAAAGAAAGAGTTTGTTTCATTGGCGGAAGAGGCAATAGGTGGAATTGGGCATGAATTAAGATCGCCAATCGGCGCTTTACTGAATACTATTGTAAGTTATTTGAACCGCTTAAGATTAGAAAACAAACATCAAAATATCAGCGCTATTAATTATACTCAAGATGAGATTGAAAAATACAGCTCAATTATATCAAAAATAATTGATAATGCATTAAGATGGGCTAGCATGGGTGGTAAAGTTATTGAGGTTGATTATGAAACTGCAAATATTTATGATTTGATTGTTGATAGCGTGAACGATTTTAAGACTGAATTAAAAAATTTAGGATGGTTAAGGATTGATATAAATAAGCCAAAAAAGGATATAAAAGAGTTTCCGTTTGATGTAGTACTAATTAGATCAGCATTTGTTAATTTGATTGATAATGCTATAAAATATTCTCACAGAAGAGAAAAGGAGGGCGAGTTAAGTAAAGGGTATGAATCGGTTGTGACAATAGGATTTGTGGATCAGGTAAATCTTGTTGATGTTAAAATTTCAAATTGGGGGTTAGGTATACATCAAAATGATATAGAAAATATTTTTCAGAGTTTCTCTAGATCTGGTTATCGAGACCATAAACATACTGTCAGGGGTGTAGGCTTGGGTCTGGCAACATGTAAAAAGATTATAGAAGTGCTGCATGAAGGAAATATCAGTATTGAATCTGTCCCAACATTGCAAGATCCACTAAAGATTAAAAAGATGGAGGGGTTTCAGACAATCGTAACTGTAAGATTATTTAAAACATTGCAGCCAGGAAGAAGAGATATAATTATCTCAGAACGTTAAAGCACTGTTAAACTTTGTTAGGGAAGAGGAGCTGATGAATACTATGAATAATAAAATTTTATGGTTAGAAGATAACAAAATTGAGATCGAAGCGCTTCATGATCAACTTGTTGAAGCTGGCTATATAATTAAAATTGTTAAATCAACTGAAGATGCAATTGAGCAGTTAGTGCAGAATGATTGGGATTTTGTTTTCTTTGATAGTAGATTGGGAGGAAATTCAACCGCTGGAGCTGATTTGTATCTTAGACTCATGGGGGGTGAAGATCAATTGTCTGAAAAAATTAAAAAAATACCTTTTATGTTTATAACTGGTTATTCGAAAGACGTCTTTAAAATACTTCAGACGGGCAATGTTAAAAATATGCCTGAAATTAAAGTTAAACCTATTGTTTCTAGAAAAGAAATTGCCGCATTTATTATTATAATAAAAAGACTCTACGATTATCTTCAGGGGTAATATTATTCTAGAATAGCAGATAATGCTCACGACTCCATCCAGAGCGGTAGACCTGTGCTTGTATTCCAACCGCGTTGCAAAGGCGCACCCACCAACTCCTGAATCAGCACCTCGGCGGCAAACAGGATCGTCCCTGGGGCCAGATGGCCGCCAAAGGCCCGTCCGGCGTGATCGGCCAGGGTGATGTGGACATGCACGAAAGGTTTCTCCTCCTTTAACGAGACATTCCCCACCATCTGCACGATCTCCAGTGGCGCATCGAAGGTGAGATAATCGTATTCGCGCCGCGTCTGGTCATAAAATCCCAAACAGGCCCGTTTGACCGCGCCCAAACCCTCGATCCGCCCGACCTGGATCTCCCGCTCACGGCAGAAGGCCGTCAACTCCGCCAACAGGTCGCCATCGTGCGGCAGACGACCCAGCCAACATCTCCCTGAGGTGAACTCCTGCATGGTCTCTCTCCCGCATCATGCTGTTGGCATGGTCGTCTTGTGAATAAAGGTGGTACGATCACTTGCTTAAATATACGGCAATTGAACGCTGTTGCAACGGATTGTGCAGTGCGCTGTTGACGGATCCATAAGCGATTTGTTAACCTGAACGACGGGTTATGACCGTGAAACGGCCTTGCCGGCGGTTTCACGGGTGAGGGGTGGGAGAAACTCCCGCCACCAAGCCTGAAGAGGTTACCATTTCAAACGAAAATTGCACCGGGTTTGCAACCCACGACAGGTAAGGATAGATCATGGCCAATTTCGGTCTGCCCGAGAAACAGGGGCTCTACGATCCCGCCCTCGAACACGACGCTTGTGGCGTTGGCTTCGTCGCCCGGATCAATGGCGGCAAGTCGCACGATGTGGTGCGCATGGGCTTGAGCGTCCTGGTGAATCTCACCCACCGGGGCGCCGTGGGCTCCGATCCGCTCACCGGTGACGGGGCCGGCATCCTGATCCAGATTCCGGATGCCTTCCTGCGCGCCCAGACCGCCAAAATCGGTATCACCCTCCCGCCGGAAGGGGACTATGGCGTCGGGATGATCTTTCTGCCCAAGGACAAGGGGATGACGATCTCCTGCCAGCGGCTGGTGGAGCAGGTGATCACCGAGGAGGGGCAGCTTTTCCTGGGGTGGCGCACGGTGCCGGTAAGCCGTCAGGCGCGCATCGGCTATACCGCCAAGGGGTCCGAACCGGCCATCCGCCAGGTGTTCATCGGCGTGCGCAACCGCCCGGACAACGCAGATCCGATGTGGTTCGAACGCAAGCTCTACATCATTCGCCGGCGCGTCGAGAATGCGGTCCTGGGCTACGGCCAGGATGAGGTCAAATCATTCTATATCAGCAGTTTCTCAAGTCGGACGCTGGTCTACAAGGGGATGTTCCTGGCCGATCAGGTGCGCGCCTACTACACCGATCTGTCGGATGCCTCGCTGGTTTCGGCCTTTGCCATGGTCCATCAGCGCTACTCCACCAACACCTTCCCCACCTGGGGGCTGGCCCATCCGTTCCGCATGATCAGCCACAACGGCGAGATCAACACCCTGCGCGGCAACATCAACTGGATGCGCGCCCGCGAGGCGGCCCTGTCGTCGGGTCTGTTCGGCGAGGACATCAAAAAACTCTTCCCCATCGTTCCGGAAGGGCTTTCCGACTCGGCGAGCTTCGACCGCGCCCTGGAGTTCCTGGTGATCAGCGGTCGCTCGTTGCCGCACGCGATGATGATGATGATCCCCGAGGCGTGGGAGAATCATCGTCACATGGATGAGGACCGCAAGGCCTTCTACCAGTACCACGGCGCCCTGATGGAGCCCTGGGACGGACCGGCGGCGGTGGCCTTCACCGATGGACGCTACATCGGCGCCACCCTCGATCGCAACGGTCTGCGTCCGGCGCGCTATCTGATCACCAAGGGCGGCCTGTGCGTCATGGCCTCCGAGGCCGGCACCATCACCTTCCCGCCTGAGGAGGAGGTGAAGATGGGTCGGCTGCAACCGGGTCGCATGTTCGTGATCGACATGCAGGAGGGGCGCATCATCGACGACGCCGAGATCAAGCAGACCATGGTCTCCCGTCAGCCCTACCGGCAGTGGATCGACGAAAACCTCACCCGTCTCGACACCCTGCCCGCGGGCGGTTCCGAGGTCTCCGAGACCGAGCCGTTGCGGGTGCGTCAGCGCATCTTCGGCTACACCGAGGAGGATCTGTCGGTCGTTCTCGGTCCCATGGCCGCCGACGGACAGGAGCCGATCGGCTCCATGGGCAACGACGCGGCCCTGGCTGTGCTCTCCGACCGTCCGGTACTTCTGTACGGCTACTTCAAGCAACTCTTCGCCCAGGTGACCAATCCGGCCATCGATCCGATCCGCGAAGAGCTGGTGATGAGCCTCTTCACCCAGCTCGGTCCGACCGGCAACATGCTGGAGGAGTCCCCCCAGCATGTGGCGCGCATCTGGCTCGAGCAGCCGATCCTGACCAACGCCGATCTGGAGAAGATCCGCGCGGTGGAGCGTCCCGGTCTCAAGGCGCGCACCATCTCCACCCTTTTCGCGGTGGAGGAGGGAGCCGAAGGGATGAAGGCCGCCTTGACCCGCCTGTTCGAGACGGTCTCTGCGGCGGTGGATCAGGGGGTGAGCCTGATTGTCTTGAGCGATCGCGGGGTTTCCGCCGCGATGGCGCCGATTCCGGCGCTGCTGGCGGTGTCCGGCGTGCATCACCATCTGATCCGCTCCGGCACCCGTGGCGCGGCGAGCATCGTCATCGAGACCGGCGAGGCCCGCGAGGTGACCCATTGCGCCCTGCTGGCCGGCTACGGCGCCGGGGCGATCAACCCCTATCTGGCCTTCGAATCCCTGGAGGATCTGGTGGCGCGCGGCATCCTCGAGGCGCCCAAGGGGATGGCGTATCTCAAGGCCAACTACGTGAAGGCCATCGGCAAGGGGATGCTCAAGATCTTCTCCAAGATGGGCATCTCCACCTTGCGCAGTTACTGCGGCGCGCAGATCTTCGAGGCGATCGGCCTAAGCCGCCGCTTCCTGGAAAAACACTTCACCGGCACCTTCTCGCGTCTGGACGGCGTGGGGCTTCTGGAGGTGGCGCGCGAAACCCTGGAGCGCCACAGACGGGCCTTCACCAGCCACATGACCCTGACCAACAGCCTGGATATCGGCGGGGAGTACACGTTCCGCCACGAGGGCGAGCGGCATATGTGGACCCCGGACACCATCGCCAAGCTTCAGCAATCGACCCGCACCAACGATTACCCGCTCTACAAGGAGTTCGCGACGCTGATCAACCAGCAGGATCGGGCCCACTGCACCCTGCGCGGTCTGTTCCAGCTCAAGGAGGCGGAAGAGCCGTTGCCGCTCGCCGAGGTCGAGCCGGCCTCCGAGATCGTCAAGCGGTTCGTGACCGGGGCCATGTCCTTCGGATCGATCTCGAAGGAGGCGCACGAAACCCTGGCCATCGCCATGAACCGCCTGGGCGGTCGCTCGAACACCGGCGAGGGGGGCGAGGATCCGGAGCGCTACAAGCCGCGTCCCAACGGGGATCTGGCCCGGAGCGCCATCAAGCAGGTGGCCGCCGGTCGCTTCGGCGTCTCCAGCCACTACCTGGCCAACGCGGACGAGATGCAGATCAAGGTCGCCCAGGGCGCCAAGCCCGGCGAGGGTGGTCAGCTGCCGGGTCACAAGGTCACCGAGACCGTGGCCCGCATCCGCAACACCACGCCGGGGGTGATGCTGATCTCGCCGCCGCCCCATCACGACATCTACTCCATCGAGGATCTGGCCCAGCTGATCTTCGATCTCAAGAACGTCAATCCCCGCGCGCGGGTGTCGGTGAAACTGGTCTCCGAGGTGGGGGTCGGCACCGTGGCCGCGGGCGTGGCCAAGGGCCACGCGGACATGATCCTCGTTTCCGGCGGCGACGGCGGCACCGGTGCCAGCCCGATGAGTTCGATCAAGCATGCCGGCGCCCCCTGGGAGCTGGGCCTGGCCGAAACCCAGCAGACCCTGGTGTTGAACGATCTGCGCGGTCGCGTGCGTCTCCAGACCGACGGGCAGTTGCGCACCGGTCGCGACGTGGTGGTGGCGGCGCTGCTCGGCGCCGAGGAGTTCGGCTTCGCCACCGCGCCGCTGGTGGTCTCCGGCTGCGTGATGATGCGCAAATGCCATCTGGACAGCTGTCCGGTCGGCGTGGCCACCCAGGATCTGGAGTTGCGCAAGAAGTTCACCGGTCGGCCTCAGCATCTGGTCAACTATTTCTACTTCGTGGCCAACGAGGCGCGCGAGATCATGGCGCGCATGGGCTTCAAATCCATCGACGAGATGATCGGCCAGTCCGATCACCTGCTGGTCAACGAGGCGGTCACCCACTGGAAGGCCAAGGGGCTCGATCTCCTGCCGCTGCTGGAAAAACCCGATGCCCCGTCGAACGTGGCCACCCGCTGCGTCCAGGCCCAGGATCACGGCATCGACAAGGTGCTCGATCACCAGTTGCTCGATCTGGCCTCGCGGGTCTTCGAGAGCCTGCGTCCCATCGAGATCCGGTTGCCGATCCAGAACACCGATCGCGCCGTGGGGGCGATGCTCGGCGGTGAGATCTCGCGCCTGTTCGGGGCCGAGGGTCTGCCGCGCGGCACCATCAAGTGCTACTTCGAGGGGGTGGCCGGCCAGAGCTTCGGCGCCTTCAACGTGCAGGGGGTGTCGCTCTATCTGGAGGGGGCGGCCAACGACTACGTGGGCAAGGGGATGTCCGGCGGTCGGATCGTCATCCGGCCCCATCCGCGCTCTCCGCTGGTCGCCGAGGAGAACATCATCGCCGGCAACACCCTTCTCTACGGGGCCACGGGCGGCATTGCCCTGATGCGCGGCGTGGTGGGCGAACGGTTCGCGGTGCGCAACTCCGGCGCCCGCGCCGTGGTCGAAGGGGTGGGGGATCACGGCTGCGAGTACATGACCGGCGGCGTGGTGGTGGTGCTTGGCGCGACCGGTCGCAACTTCGCGGCGGGCATGAGCGGTGGCATCGCCTATGTGCTCGATGAGTCGGGACGCTTCCCGTCGCTGTGCAACACCGCCATGGTGGGGCTGGAGCCGGTGAGCGATGCCGAGGATCGGGAGGTTCTCAAGGAGTTGGTGGAGGAGCATGCGCGGTATACCGACAGCCAGGTGGCCGCGCGGTTGCTGAAGGATTGGGACGCGGCCTTGGGACGGTTCGTCAAGGTGATGCCCCATGATTATCGGCGCGTGCTGGAGGAACAGAAAAAGCGGGAGCAAACGGGCAATGGGTAAGACCAAGGGTTTCATGGAAGTGGAGCGGGAGACGCCCAAGCCCCGTTCGGTCGCCGAGCGGATTCACGACTGGGAAGAGCTGTATCAACCGTTTCCGGTCGAAAAGCTGCGGGATCAGGCGTCACGCTGCATGGATTGCGGCATTCCGTTCTGTCACAACGGCTGTGTGCTGCACAATCTGATCCCCTCCTGGAACGATTGGGTCTACCGGGGACGCTGGGAGGAGGCGGTGGATGCCATGCATCGCACCAACAACTTCCCGGAGTTCACCGGTCGGATCTGTCCGGCCCTCTGCGAGGCCTCCTGCGTGGTGGGGATCAACCGTGATCCGGTGACGATCCGCGAGATCGAGCGCACCGTGGCCGAGGAGGGTTTCGCGCGCGGGCTGATCAAACCCCAACCGCCCGCCGAACGGACCGGTCGCAAGGTGGCGGTGGTGGGATCGGGTCCGGCGGGCATGGCGGCGGCGCAACAACTGACCCGCGCTGGTCACGAGGTCACCCTGTTCGAGAAGAACGAGCGGGTCGGCGGACTGCTCCGTTTCGGGATTCCGGACTTCAAGCTGGAGAAACGGGTCATCGACCGGCGTCTGGAGCAGATGGTGGCCGAGGGGTTGACGGTCCGCACCGGGGTGAACGTGGGGGTGGACATCACGGCGGAGCAACTGCGCGTCGATTTCGAGGCCGTGGTGTTGACCGGTGGCTCGGAGCAGCCGCGCGATTTGCCGGTGCCCGGTCGCGGCTTGTCGGGGATCCACTTCGCCATGGATTATCTGACCCAGCAGAACCGCCGGGTGGCGGGCGCGCACATTCCGCCCACCGATGCGATCTTCGCCATCGGCAAACGGGTGGTGGTGATCGGGGGCGGCGACACCGGCGCCGACTGCGTGGGCACGGCGATCCGTCAGGGCGCGGCGAGCGTTACCCAGATCGAACTTCTGCCCCGTCCGCCCAAGGAACGGGCCCCGGAGACCCCCTGGCCCATGTGGCCGAACATGCTGCGCACCTCGACCTCCCATCTGGAGGGGTGTGAACGGATGTGGAGCATCCTGACCCGCGCTTTCGAGGCGGATGCCGGAGGCCATCTGCGCGGGATTCACTGCGTGCGGCTGCACTGGGCCGAGCAGGAGGATGGCGGACGTCCGAAGATGCAGGAGATCCCTGGATCGGAGTTTTTCCTGGAGGCCGATCTGGTGTTGTTGGCCATGGGCTTTCTGCACCCGGTGAAGAGCGGGCTTCTGGATGGGTTGGGCGTGGCGCTCGACGGGCGCGGCAACGTGCGGGTGGATGGTCGGTTCATGACCAGCGTGCCCGGCGTGTTCGCGGCGGGGGACATGGCCACCGGTCAATCGCTGGTGCTCAGGGCCATCGATGGCGGGCGGCGCGCCGCCGTGGCCGTGGATGGATGGTTGCGGCGCGGACCTTCGGTTCTGGCCTGATTCGGGCGGGGTGGACTTGACAAAAATCGTGCGTTTCTTTAGCATGGAATGCAAGAGTGGAAGTGTATCGGTCACCTTCTTGCTGCGGAACGCCCAAAGGGAGGTTCACAGTCGAGGGGTGTGGGGGATCTCCCCCCATCATGCAAGTTTGGAAAAGAGACGCGAGGCGAGCCCCATGAATGGAATCCCGGTCGATCAGGACGATAAACTCGCGGTCTCGATGTCGGGCCTGGAGCAGCGCTGGAACGACATGGCGCGTACCATACGCGAACAGCGCGATCAGATCGTGGCGATGAACGGTCAGGCCGAAGCGCAAAAAGAGGCCATCGAGGATTTGGAAAGCCAGGTTCTCATGCTCCAGGAGCGGACCGATGCCCTGGAGGCGGAAAAGGTGCGCGTGATCGCTCGGATCGAGGGATTGTTGGGCCGGTACGAGGAATAGGACGGCTTGAGGAGAAGAGGCTTTCGCGCCTCTTTCGGATTGGGTGGCCATGACCGCAACCCACGAAGTGCGCATTCAAGGACAGCTGTTCAAGCTGAAATCCCAGGCCAGCGGAGAGTACGTCCGCGAGCTTGCGCGCTACGTGAACGACATCATGGACCAGGTGGCACGGGAGTCGCATGTGGCATCCGTAGAGCGCACGGCCATCATGACCGCGCTCAAGATCGCGGATGAACATCTGCAACTCAAGCGGGCCATGGCCCAACAGACCGAAAGCGCGAATGAAAAGATCAGCGGCTTGATCGCGGCGAGCGATCTGCTGCTTAAAGGATGAATCCCATGCCAGCACCCCTGCGGTGTTCGTGAGGTGAACAACCTCCTGAGCCGATAACTTATGAACCTGGGAACCGAGCTCTGATTGTGGAGTGCCACCCCTACAGGGGGTTGCCAGAAACAATTATTCATGGGTCCACCTAAATAAAAGGGTTCAGAGAGTGTGATCCCACGGCACAGGCGGGGGCACTGGCATGACCGACGCGCACGAATGGCTAATTTGCAGGATGGGGGGATTCCCCCTTCACCCCCAACCGTGCTGCTCCCTTGCGGGGGTGCCACGGTAAGAGCGCGCATTGAACCTTCCAAGGCCACGTTGCGTCAACGGCTGCGCGCCGAACGTAACGCCCTGTCCGAGGAGCGGATTCGCGATCTCTCGGCCAGCATCGCGCGTCGCGTCCTGGGCGCCTCCTTTTTTGACGAGGCGCGCACGATCGGGTTGTACCTTCCCTTTGACCACGAAGTCGATCCCTCCCTTCTCATCCACGAGACCGTTGGTTCCGGACGTCTGGTGTTTCTGCCGGTCGTCGATGGCGCGAACCGGTCCATGCGCTTCGTCCCTTATCAACCGGGAGACCCGTTGCAAGTCGGCGCTTACGGGATTCGGGAACCGGTCGTGCCACCGGATGGCGGGCAGGGGCTGGATACCCTGGATCTGGATCTGTTGTTTCAACCCCTGATCGGTTTCGATCGCGCGGGTGGTCGGTTGGGATTTGGCGGCGGGTATCATGATCGTGCCCTGGCCGCGCGCGGTGAAGCGACGCACCCTTTGTGCGTCGGATTGGCCTATGCCTTTCAGGAGTTGCCGTTTCTACCCCGGGAACCCCATGACATCCTCATGGATTGGGTGGTCACGGAGCGGGGGGTGGTGGCATGCCGGGAGTATCGTTGACATCATCCTGGATCTGGCCGTTGCGAAGGATTGCATGAGCTGACCTGTGGGTTCATAGGGGGAATGGCAAGAAACCGAAGTGGCCTTTGAAGAGCGCGCTGAAAAACACAGTCAAAAGCCAAACCTCGGAGACTCCGTCTCCGAACCTGTGCCGGGGACCTTGCGGTCCTCCGTCCCCTGCGATGGTGGGGGTCCTGAATCGTTACGCGAAAGGTAAGTCGATGGAGATCGTGATGCTGTTGGTGGGCGTGGCGCTGGGCGCCGCGATTCCCTGGGCGATGATGCAGCAGTCGCGGCGTCAGCAGGCGAATGCCATGCGTGAGCGTGAAGAGCGCATCGAGCGGATGACCCGCGCCGCCGAGGAGAAGGTGGAACAGGCCGGTCGCGAGGCGAAACTGTTGGCCAAGAGCGAGCGGTTGCGGGTCGAGGAGGAGGTGAAGGAGCAGTTCCGCGAGCGTTCCGAGGAGCTGGAGAAGCTCAAACAGCGTTTCGACAAACGCGAGGAACAGCTGGATCGCAAATTCGATCAGCTCGACCAGCGCGAACGGGAGGTGGATCGTCGTCGGAACCAGGTCGAGCAGGAGCAGCGCGCCCTGGATGCGCGCAAGGAGGCGTGTCAACGCCAGGAGGAGGCGATCGTCCAACGGCTGGAAGAGGTGGCCGGTCTGACCACCGAGCAGGCCAAGGGGCAGTTGGTGGGCGGTTTGCGGGAGGATGTGCGGCGCGAGGCGGCCAACTTCATGAAGCGTGCCGAGGATGAGGCCAAGGAGAGCGCCGATCGCAAGGCCCAGGAGATCATGGCCACCGCGATTCAGCGCCTGGCGGGCGAGTTCGTGGTGGATCGCACCGTGACCGTGGTGCCGATCGCCTCCGAGGAGACCAAGGGGCGGATCATCGGACGCGAGGGACGCAACATCCGCGCGCTGGAGGCGGCCACCGGGTGCGATCTGATCATCGACGACACCCCGGAGGCGGTGGTGATTTCCGGATTCAATCCGGTGCGGCGTCAGGTGGCCCGTCAGGCCCTCGAGGAGTTGATCGCCGATGGACGCATCCATCCGGCCCGCATCGAGAGCGTGGTGCGCAAGGCGGAAAAGAACGTCAACAACGAGATTCGCGAGGCGGGCGAGCAGGCGATTTTCGAGTTGGGGCTCTCCGGGATCCATCCGGACATCGTGAAGATGGTGGGCACGCTCAAGTTCCGCACCTCCTACACCCAGAACGTTCTCTCCCATTCGGTGGAGGTGGCCCGTTTCGCCGGAATGATGGCCGAGGAGCTGGGGTTGGACTTCGCTCTGGCGCGGCGTTGCGGGTTGCTGCACGACATCGGCAAGGCCATGGATCACGAGATCCAGGGTTCCCACGCGGTGATCGGCGGCCAGTACGCCAAGAAGTACAAGGAGCACCCGCTGGTGGTCAACGCCATCTGGTCGCACCACTTCGACATCGAGCCGATTTCGGTCTACGGTCCCTTGATCAACGCCGCCGATGCCCTCTCCGCGGCCCGTCCCGGCGCGCGGCGCGAGAATGTGGAAACCTACATCAAGCGGCTGGAGATGCTCGAATCCCTGGCCATGGATTTCCCCGGCGTGGAGAAGGCATTCGCCATCCAGGCCGGACGGGAGTTGCGGGTGATGGTGGCCTACGACCGGGTGAAGGACGAGGGGGCCCTGACCCTGGCGAGCGAGATCGCCAACCGGGTCGAGAACGAAATGACCTATCCGGGTCAGATCCGCGTCACCGTGATCCGCGAGATGCGCGCCACCGCCGTGGCGCAGTGAGCGGTGAGAAGATCCCCGCTGTGTCAACCGTGATCCGCGCGTGCGCGCCCACCGCTGTGGCGCAGTGAGCGGTGAGAAGATCCCCCGCTGTGTCACCGTGATCCGCGCGTGCGCGCCCACCGCCGTGGCGCAGTGAGCGGTGAGAAGATCCCCCGCTGTGTCACCGTGATCCGCGCGTGCGCGCCACCGCCGTGGTGCCGTGAGCGGTGAGAAGATCCTGCCGCGTCACCGCGTGATCCGCGAGGTCCGCGAGGTCCGCGAGGTCCGCGAGATGCGCGCCACCGCCGTGGCGCCGTGAGCGGGCACGGCGTTCGGGTTGGATGCGGGTCGGGGTGTCGCGGCAGCGAACCGCGAGGACGGGGGCTTGGAGCGGGTGGTCGGAGATGACGTCATTACGGGATGTGCGCCTGACCCTTTTTTTCACCGCCGGCATGTCGCTGTTTGAGTGGGACCGGCTCGGGATGTTCGAGCGCGAGGTGGCGTTGTATCGGGCCTTGCGACCTCATCTGGGCGGGATGTCGTTCGTGACCCACGGTGACCGACGGGATTTGGGGTATCGGGAGCGGTTGCCGGGGATCGACGTGCAGTGCAACCGTCTGAACCTTCCCTGGCCATGGTACTGGCGCTGGCTGGTCGGCGTGCCCGCCGCCTGGAAACGGGGCGTGGTGGTTTTCAAGAGCAATCAGATCCCTGGCGCGGATACCGGGTTGGCCCTGGCCAGACGGTTCGGCAAGCCGTTCATCGCCCGGTGTGGGTATCTGCACTCGGGGGCGATGCGTTTGCGTCACGGGGAGGGATCTCCCGAGGCGGTTCGGGCGATCGAGCGGGAGGGTCGGGTGTTTCGTGCCGCCGACCGGGTGGTGGTGACCACTCCCCTGATGGCCGCGCAGGTGACCGGTCAGCACGGCGTGCCCGCAGAACGGGTGCGGGTGATCCCCAATTATGTGGATACCGACCGGTTTGCCCCGCAACCGGGTCCGAGAGGGGCGGAGGACGGCGCGAAGGTGCTGTTTTTGGGGCGTTTGGATGCGCAGAAGGATCCGTTCTTGTTGCTCGATGCCATGCACGGCGTCGATGCCACGCTCTGGATGGTGGGTGACGGGCCCTTGCGGGAGGCGGTGGCCAGCGAGGTCGCGGCCCGTGGTCTGCGTGCCGAACTGTTGGGGATCCGACCGCACGCGGATTTGCCGGAGTTGATGAACCGGTCGGATCTGTTCGTGCTCCCCTCGCCGCGGGAGGGTCATCCGAAGGCGTTGCTGGAGGCCATGGCCTGTGGCATGGCGGTGGTCGGTCGCAACGACGCGCCGGGGGTGCGCGAGGCGATCTGCCACGAGGAGACCGGTCTGTTGTGCGATCCGACTCCGGAGGGGTTGCGGGCGGCGATCGTGCGTCTGCTCGCCGATGGTGACTTGAGGGCGCGTCTGGGGCGCAATGCCCGCGCCCATGCCCTGGAAACCCTCTCCTTGCGACGGGTCGTCGAGATGGAGTTGGCGCTTCTGAGCGAGATCCTCGCGATTCCCGTTGCTTAAGGTTTTTCCGTGATCTCCATCCGTTCCACGTCCGCCAGGGTGATGCGTCGGCCATCCAGGGTGTCGAAGGAGCGTCCCTGGATCTTGTTGCGTTGCGCCTGATAGACCGTGGTGTGCATGGTCTGGACGTGGATCACCCGCACATCGACCACCTGGCGGGCCTCGTGCCAGTCGTGATGGATGAACCAGCCGATCCAGATGACGGCGATGACGAGCAGGGTCAGGGAGGTGGTGCGCAGGGAGTCGCGACCGACGCGCTGGAAACGTCGCACCGCTGCGTGCTGGGGGGTGATGTTGAACGGTTCCGGCGGCAGGTTGCGTCGGGCGTGGAGCTTGCCCATCAGGTAGACGCCGACGAACATCAGGGCGGGAAACCAGAATTTCCAAAACATGATGGTGATTTTTCCTTGGGTCTTGAAGAGACGGTCGGGCTTGGCCAAACCGTCTTGGAGGGCGAAGGGAACTATTGCCGGTTTCCCGTGATCCAGAGTAACATGGAATCGTGAGGATATCGACCACGCTCGTTGAGGACCCAGGAGAGTCGGCGATGAAAGCCAAGGATATCATGGTGCGTGATGTGATCACAGCCCCCCCGGAGATGTCCGTGCGCGATCTTGCGCGTCTGCTCACCGAAAATCGCATCGGTGGCGTACCCATTGTCGAGGAGGGGCGCCTGTTGGGCATGGTCACCGAGGAGGAGCTGTTGTCCCAGGTCAAGACCATCCATCCGCCGCTCATGATCACCATCCTCGACGCGGTGATCCCCATTGCCGGGGAGTTCCGCTACGAGGAGGATCTGCGCCGCATGGCCGCCTCGACCGCGGGGGAGATCATGCGCATCGATCTGGAAGCGGTGGACGAGGAGACCGAACTGGCCGAGATCGCCACCCTGATCAGCGACCGGCATGTGGCGCTGGTTCCGGTGTTGCGGGGCGAGTCGCTGGTCGGGATCATCGGCAAGCGCGACGTCATTCGCGGCATGCTGGCGGATGATGCCGCGTGAGCGGAGCGGATGCGACCAGCTGGAGCGGTGAGAGCCGTTCCGAGGCCGAGACCGAGGGATGGGGTCGGGAGTTGGGCGATTGTCTGGCCCCTGGGGTGGGGGTGCTGCTGCGCGGCGATCTGGGGTGCGGCAAGAGCGTCTTTGCGCGCGGGGTGTTGCGTGGCCTGGGCGTGGCGGATGACTACATCACCAGCCCTACCTTCACGCTGGTGAACGGCTACGACGAGGGACGCCTGCCGGTGGCCCATTTCGACCTCTATCGGCTCTCCGATCCCGAGGAGCTGGAGGGGATCGGGGTGGAGGAGTATGTGGACGGGCGCGGCGTGGTGCTGGTCGAGTGGCCGGAACGCGGCGCGGGTGTCGATTTCGGCGCGGCGCTGGAGGTGCTGCTGGAGGATCGCGCCGACGATCCGGAATTCCGGCGCGTCACCTTGCGCGCCTCGGAGGGTTTGAGTCGGAGCTGTCTGGATGGATTCGTCGCCAAACGGAGTGCGGGACGTGGCTGAGAGGGCTCGGGATTTCATCGCCACCCATCTGGGGGAGGAGACGACCGTCCACAAGGTGGCGGGCGATGCCTCGTTCCGGAGTTATTACCGGGTCGCCTCGGCGCGCGGACGCTACATCCTCATGGATGCGCCGCCGGACAAGGAGGACTCCGCGCCGTTCGTGGATATCGCCCGGTTTCTGCGCGGCCATGGGGTGCCGGTGCCGGAGGTGGTCGCCGAACGGCTCGACCGGGGGTATCTGCTGCTGGAGGATTTCGGCGATCAGACCTACCTGAAGGCGCTCGAAGCGGGCGAGTCGCCGGAACGGCTCTATCGCGCGGCGGTGGAGACCTTGATCGGGATGCAGGACACTCCGGCGGATGGCCGCTGCGTGGCGCATGATCGTCCCTACGATCGGGCCATGCTGCGCCGGGAGTTGGCCCTGTTCACGGACTGGTACATCGAGGGGATCGTCAAAACCCCGATCACCTCCGAGGATCGCCTGGCCTTCGACCGGGTGTTCGACGTCCTGCTCGACCGGGTGCTCGAGCAGCCCTGGACCCTGGTCCATCGGGATTATCACAGCCGCAACCTGATGTGGTGCGACGGACGGGTGGGGGTGCTGGATTTTCAGGACGCGGTGATGGGGCCGATCACCTACGATCTGGCCAGCCTGTTGCGCGACTGCTACATCGCCCTCGATCGCCCGTTCCGCGAGGCGGTGATGGGGTGGTGGTTCGCCGACCCGCGCATTCGCGCCCGTTACACGGTGGATTGGCCGACTTTCCAGGCCGATTTCGAACGCATGGGGATCCAGCGCAATCTCAAGGCGATCGGCATCTTCGGACGGTTGTCGCTGCGCGATGGCAAGCATGGGTATCTCAACGACATTCCCCGCACCCTGGGGTATGTGCGCGAGACCCTTCCGGCCCATCCGGAGCTGGCCGAACTGGAACGTCTGATCGACCGCTACGCGCCGGGTTGAGACAGGGGGTGCGGGCATGCGGGCGATGATCCAGCCGTCGAACCAGGCCGTGCCGTTGCGGGTGGGGGAGTCGCCGGCATGCAGGCGATGATCCTGGCTGCCGGATACGGCAAGCGGCTGCGTCCCCTGACCGATACGCTTCCCAAACCGCTGGTGGAGATGGGCGGACGTCCGCTCCTCGACCACACCCTGACGCGCCTGGCCCACCTCGGGGTCCGCCGGGTGGTGATCAACGTGCATCACCTGGCGGACCGGATCGTCGATCACGTCGGGGATGGGGTGGTTTTTGGCCTGGAGGTGGTCTGGTCGCGCGAGGAGTCGCTGCTGGAGACCGGCGGCGGGGTGCGCCTGGCCTTGTCTCATCTTGGCGCCGAGCCGTTTCTGGCCGTGAATGGGGATGTGGCCTGGGATCTGGATCTGGCCTCCCTGGTCGTCGGGTTCGACGAGACGCGCATGGACGGGCGGTTGGGACTGGTTCCCACCCTGGATGGCGGACGCGGGGACTTCAGCATCGATCCGGTCGATGGCCGTTTGTGCCGCTCCGTGGACGGGGAGACGGGATGGATCTACTCCGGGTTGCAGATGATTCGACCCGGCGCCCTGGAAGGATATCCGATCGAACCGTTCTCCCTGAACCGTTTCTACGACGATGCCATCCGATCTGGCCGGCTGTTCGGCGTGGTGCTGGAGGGGTTCTGGGCCGACATCGGCACCCCGGAACGGCTGGAACGAACCCGCGCGGCGTGGAAAAACCGCTTTGCAATCGGTCCGGGGTTGGCATATAAAGGGTAATGCTGTTGACTCTTTTTTCGGGTTGCGTCCAGCGGGCGAAACCCGGTCGGGATGCGGGGGATCCGACCCCCTTCATGGATATTCAACAAAAGGGAATGATGACGATGGACTACAATCTGGCCCGGGTCAACATGGTCAAATCCCAGGCGGTGCCGAACATGGTGCTCGATGAGACGCTGCTCGCCGGCATGCTGCGGGTGTCGCGCGAGGCGTTCACCACGCCGGCCCACAGGATGTTGGCCTACTCCGACATGCCGGTTGCCTGGAACGATTCGGGCCGACGCTCCCTCACCCCGTTGCAGACCGGCCAGATGATTCAGGCGTTGGCCCTTTCCGCCGGGGATCGGGTGCTGGTGATCGGGGCCGGCAGCGGCTACGAGAGCGCCCTGCTCGCCGCCATGGGCATGAAGGTGTTCGCCCTCGAATCCGATGCCGAGCTGGCGGCGCGCGGGGCCAGGCTCACCGAGGGCGCCGACGTCACCTGGCGGGTCGCTCCTCTGGCCGACGGCTGGAGCGAGGCGGGTCGCTACGACGGCATCCTGATCTGTGGCGCTGTGGCGACGGTTCCCAACAAGATCGTCGGTCAGATGCAACCGGACGGGGCGTTGACCGCGATCCTGGGGTTGACCGGCGACGTGGTGATGCGGGGGGTGAAGATCTCGGGCGTGCCAGCCCGCGAGGAGGCGCTTTTCGATACCGTGGCCCCGATTCTGCCCGGTTTCGGCGATGGCGGGTTTCGGGTTTGAGGGGTTTCAACGTCAATCAGGGATGAGACAACCGTGAGTTTGATTGTACAAAAATACGGCGGGACCTCCGTGGGCACCATCCAACGGATCCGCAACGTGGCCGCGCGAGCGGTCGCGGCGCACCGCGCGGGACACCGCGTGGTGGTGACGGTATCGGCCATGGCGGGCGAGACCAATCGCCTGGTGGCCCTGGTGGAGGAACTCTCCGGCGGCGACTACAGTCAGCGGGAGTACGACGTGGTGGTGGCCACCGGCGAACAGGTGTCGATCGGTCTGCTGGCCATCGCCATCGACTCCCTCGGCGTGCCGGCCCGCTCCTATCAGGGGTGGCAGGTGCGTCTGGTGACCGACAGCGTGCATGCCAAGGCGCGCATCCTGGACGTGGAGGCGGCCAACATCCTGGCCGATCTCGACGCGGGCCGCATCGTGGTGGTGGCCGGCTTCCAGGGCGTGGACGAGCATGGCGCGGTGACCACTCTGGGGCGCGGGGGGTCGGACACCTCGGCGGTGGCGATCGCCGCCGGTCTGAAGGCCGACTTCTGCGACATCTACACCGACGTGGACGGGGTGTACACCACCGATCCGCGCGTGGTGCCCAAGGCGCGCAAGCTGGATCGCATCTCCTACGACGAGATGCTGGAGATGGCATCGCTGGGGGCCAAGGTATTGCAGACCCGCTCCGTGGAGCTGGCCAAGAAGTACAAGGTCCCCGTGCGGGTGCTCTCTTCCCTGGAGGAAGGGACTGGAACTCTGTTGACCGAAGAGGATGATGACATGGAACAAGTCGTGGTTTCCGCCATTGCGTTCAATCGGGATGAGGCCAAGATCACGGTCCTGGGCGTGCCCGACAAGCCCGGCATCGCCGCATTGATCTTCGGCACCCTGGCCGACGCCAACATCAACGTGGACATGATTCTCCAGAATGTCTCGGTTTCGAGTGGCGAGACCGACCTGACCTTCACCGTGCCCAAGGGGGATTTCCGCCAGGCGATGGAGGTGCTGAAAGGGCCCGTGGCCTCGATCGGCGCCCGCGATCTGGTGGGGGATCCGGACATCGCCAAGGTGTCGGTGGTGGGGGTGGGCATGCGTTCCCATTCGGGGGTGGCGCAACGGATGTTCAAGGCGCTGAGCGCCGAGGGGATCAACATCCGCATGATCTCCACCTCGGAGATCAAGATCTCGGTGGTGATCGACGAGAAGTACATGGAACTCGCGGTGCGTGCCCTGCACGCGGCATTCGAACTGGACAAGGACGCCGGAGATCGTGTCGGAAAGTGATCCGCATCAATCGGGTCGGGGGCGGGTGACCGCCCCGGCCAGGCCGTCCGGCAAGGGCGGCGGCAAGGGCGTGGGCGAGATGATCGCCATCTACGATACCACGCTGCGTGACGGTTCGCAGAGCGAGTCGGTGCAATTTTCGGTCGAGGACAAGCTGCGCATCGCCCGGCGTCTGGATCTGCTGGGCGTGGATTACATCGAGGGCGGCTGGCCGGGGGCCAATCCCAAGGATGAGGCCTTTTTCGCCCGTGCCAAGGATTTGAAACTGGAACGGAGCCGGTTGGTGGCGTTCGGTTCGACGCGGCGCGCGAAGGTGAAGGCCGAAGACGACACGGTTCTCAACGCCCTGCTGGCCGCCGGGACCGGAGTGATCACCATTTTCGGCAAGTCGTGGCCGTTGCATGTCACCCGCGCCCTGGGAATCGCGCCGGCGGAGAACCTGGAGCTGATCTTCGATTCGATCCGCCATCTCAAGGCGCGGACCGATCAGGTCTTCTTCGACGCCGAACACTTTTTCGATGGCTTCAAGGCCGATCCGGATTATGCCGTCAAGGCGCTGATGGCGGCGCGGGATGGCGGGGCCGACGGTCTGATCCTGTGCGATACCAACGGCGGTTCCCTGCCGGGAGAGATCGCCGCCATCATGAGACAGATCGCCCTGCCGGACGTCCGGTTGGGGATCCACTGCCACAACGATGGCGGGCTGGCGGTGGCCAACACCCTGGCCGCAGTCGAGTGCGGGGCCACCCAGGTGCAAGGCACGATCAACGGCCTGGGCGAACGGTGCGGCAATGCCGATCTGACCACCGTGGTGGCCAACCTGTTGCTCAAGATGGGACGTCACGCCCGTCTCGGGGTCGAGGGTCTGCCGCGTCTGACTGGGGTGAGCCGCTTCGTGGACGAGATGTGCAACCGCTCGCCACAGAAGAACCAACCCTTCGTGGGCGCGTCGGCCTTTGCCCACAAGGCCGGGGTGCATGTGGCGGCGATCCTCAAGGATCCGGTCACCTACGAACACATCGATCCGGAGCAGGTCGGCAACGAACGGCGCATCCTGGTTTCGGAACAGGCCGGACGCAGCAATCTGGTCCACAAGTTCCGTGAAATGGGCATCCTGGATGTGGATCCCAACGATCCTCGTTTGCAGGATCTGCTCAACGAACTCAAGGAGTTGGAGTTCCGCGGCTACCAGTTCGACGCCGCCGAGGCCTCCTTCGAACTTCGGGTGCGCAAGGCGCTGGGTCAGTTGCCGGAGTACTTCCTCGAGCAGGGGTTCCGGGTGATCGACAACCGCATGGTGCGCGATGACGGCGCGTGGATCATGGGAGCCGAGGCCACGGTCAAGCTGGTGGTGGGCGGGCAACCGGTCCACTTCGTCGGCGAGGGCAATGGTCCGGTGGATGCCCTGTACACCGTGTTGCGGCGCGCGCTGGAGTGGCACTATCCGGCCATCAACACCGTGACCCTGGTCGATTACAAGGTGCGCATCCTGCCCCAGGCGCTGGGCGGACGCTCCGGGACCGGCTCCATGGTGCGGGTGCTGATCGAATGGCGCGACGAAGAGCGTTCCTGGGGCACGGTCGGAGTGTCGGAACACATCATCGCCGCCTCCTACGCCGCCATCATGGATGCCTTGATTTTCAAACTCTACAAGGATGGCGCGACCCCGGCGGTATGACCGGGTAGTGGTGTGAATGATTTTTGGAATCCCGCAAGCATGAAGAAGGGTGAAACATGAAAAAAATCGAGGCGATCATCAAACCTTTCAAGCTGGATGACGTCAAGGAGGCTCTCTCCGAGGTGGGAATCCAGGGGATCACCGTCACCGAGGTGCGCGGTTTCGGTCGGCAGAAGGGCCACACCGAACTCTATCGCGGGGCGGAATACGTGGTGGATTTTCTGCCGAAGCTCAAGGTCGAGGTGGTGCTGGACGACGATCGGGTGGATCAGGCGGTCGAGGCGATCGAACGGGCGGCCCGGACCGGTCGGATCGGCGATGGCAAGATCTTCGTCACGCCCGTCGAGCGGGTGGTGCGCATCCGGACCGGCGAACGCGACGCCAATGCCCTGTAAGCGATGAGGGGGGGGCGGGAACTCGGCACCCATTTCCAGCCTGGCGAGGTCATCTTTCGTCAGGGCGATCCCGCGCGTTGCATGTACGTGATCCAGAAGGGGAGGGTGGAGATCGTCATGGAGTCGGAGTTCGGGCCGCGTCACCTGAACTCCTTGAAGGATGGGGACATCTTCGGCGAGATCTCGCTGTTCGCCGAAAAGGCCCGCATCGCCACGGCGCGCGCCGTCACCGAGGTGCGCGCCCTGCAACTCGACGAGAAGACCTTTCTCTCCCGTTTGCATCAGGATCCCTCCCTGGCGTTCCGGCTGATCCGCAAGCTGGCGCAGCGCATCCACGAGCAGGATCACGAACTGATGCGTGATCACGCCGACGAGATGGAGATCTGCCCGGTCAGCGGCTTCACCAGTTACATCGATCTGGCCACCTTCCTGGAAACCGAGGTCAAACGGGCCAGACGACTCAAACAGACCATGGCCTTCGCGATCCTGGTGGTGGACGACTACGCCGGGATTTTGGAGAAGCGCGAGGAGGAGGTCGGCGAACAGGTGTCGCGGCGTCTCTCCGAGGTGATCCGCGAACATGTCCGTCGCACCGACGTGGCGGGGCGCTTCGGCGCGGATCGGTTTGGCATTCTGCTCTACGAGGCCGATGGCGCCTCGGCGGTGCATGTGTGCGAAAAGGTGCGCGCAGCCTTTGCCGCTCAGCCGTTCGAGGCGGCGGATGGGCCTTTCCATGCCACCGTGACCTGCGGGGTGGCGATTTTCCCGGAGCATCAACAGTCCGCCCAGCTGAATCAGGCGGCCTATCGGGCGTTCATGAAAGGAAAGACGCGCGGAGGCAATGGGGTGATGCTCGCGGAACCGGGGGTGGTGGAGCGGTCGCGGGCCTGATCAAAAAACACCAGGGGTGGCGATCGATGAAACTCGCGGATCAGTCGCGTGTGGCCGTGGTCGGGGGTGGACCGGCGGGATCGATGGCCGCCTATTTTCTGATGGAGATCGCCACGCGGGTCGGTTTGCGCCTGAACGTGGATCTGTACGAGCCGCGCAACTTCTCCCGGCATGGTCCGTCGGGGTGCAACATGTGCGCCGGCGTGGTCTCCGAATCCCTGGTGCAGACCCTGGCCGCGGAGGGGATCAACCTGCCGCCGATCGTGGTGCAGCGCGGCATCGACTCCTATGTGCTGCACACCAGCGATCAGCCGCCGGTGGCGATCGCCACGCCGGTGGACGAGTTGCGCATCGCCACGGTCTACCGGGGGGGCGGCCCGCGGGCGCCGGAGGGCGAACAGAAGTGGATCAGCTTCGACGGCTATTTGTTGGAGATGGCTCGCGAGAAGGGGGTGCGGGTGTTGTCGCGGCGGGTGGCGGAGTTGGCCATGGATGCCCAGGGACGCCCGATGGTTGGGGTGGGCAATGGCGAATTCGAGACCTACGACCTGCTGATCGGTGCCGTGGGGGTCAACACCGGGGCGATGAAGCTCTTCGAGGGGCTGGGCATTGCCTTTCAACAGCCGCCGGTCAAGCGCGGCTTCGTCTCAGAGATCCATCTGGGCGTGGAGACGGTGCAGAAGTATCTGGGCAACTCCATGCACATCTTTCTTTTGGATATCCCGAAACTCAAATTCGCCGCCGTGATCCCCAAGGTCGAGTACGCCACCATCTGTCTGTTGGGCGAGGATATCGACAAGGAGTTGGCGGAACGGTTCATGAACGATCCGGAGACCCGGAGCTGTTTTCCCCCGGAGCTGGATTGGCGGATCGGGGAGAAGGTGGCCTGCGGCATGGGTCAGGCGTGTCAGTGCGGGCCGAAACTCAACGTCGGGGCCGCGATCAATCCCTTTGGCGATCGGGTGGTGCTGGTCGGGGATGCGGCGATCTCGCGTCTTTACAAGGATGGGATCGGCGCGGCCTACATCACCGCCAAGGCGGCGGTGGTCACCGCGCTCTTTTTCGGGGTGTCGGCCAATGACTTCCGACGCCGCTACCAACCGGTGGTGGATGGAATCGCCAAGGACAACCGGATCGGGGCGATGATCTTCTGGGTCACGGTGTTCTATCAGAAATGGCTCTTTCTGCGGCGTGGCATGGTGCGGATGGTTCGTGGCGAGAGGGAGTTGCCAGGAGAACGACGGGACATGAGCCGGGTTTTGTGGGACACTTTTACCGGCAGCGCCACCTATCGGGAGATCCTGATGCGTGCGTTGACCCCTCGTTTCGTGTTCCGGCTGTTGCAGGCGACGTTGATGAGCGCCCTCTCGCGGACGATAGGCGGCGGGATGCGGGACGATCCATCCCGTCCATCATCCGGGTGAAGGCCGCTTGGGCATGGTCGTGGCGGGAAATGCGGGAACTCTTTCGACTTTCGGTTAATCATGGTGTATGATCGACTGATTGCATCAGGATGGGTTCTGTTTGAACATCGTGGTACCACCCGTCCGGGGGTTCCACGCCAGGAGGGGTGAGGGGGGTTCTCTCCCCAGGATGCACCATTCGTATCGCGGATGAAGAGCGAGGCCCATGATCGATCTGTCTGAAAAGAGAATGAGCCGCCCTATGGGCGGTGATGGTCGTCAGAATGCCCGGTTGCTCAAAATCCTTCTGGAGAACAGTGCCGATGGTGTGCTGCTGTTGGATCGGCGCGGCGTGATCCGGGGGGTCAACGATGCCTGCACCTTGTTGACCGGTTATACGACACGCGAGTTGAAGAACCGCCATATCCGGCGTTTCTGGAAGCACGAAGGGGTCGGCGATCAACTGACCACCATCGGAGATGCCTTGTGGTTCCGGGGATACTGGATCGGCCACATCACCCTGCCGGTCAAACGGGGTGGAACGGCTCGGTTCTCACTCAGGGTCATGGCCGTGCTGCCGGATCAGGGCCCGGTGCGTACCATCGTCGCGCAACTCGGCAGAATCGACGGTGGCGCGGCGGTGCCCGCCTTGTTGTTCGATCCCATGTCCGAGCATGGCTCCGAACGTCCCTTGTCAACGGAGTCGTCCGACTCCACCTGGGATCCCTTGACCGGCCTGCCCAACCTGGCGCTGTTTCAGGACCGCCTGCGTCAGGCCCTGTCCCAGGCCGCGCGTCGTCAGCACGCGGTGGGTCTGATCTTCCTGGATCTGGACAATTTCGCCGTGATCAACGACTCGCTGGGCCGGGAACGTGGCGACGAGGCGTTGCGGGAGGTGGCCCGTCGTCTGGCCCGGTGTCTGCGGACCAGCGACAGCGTGGCGCGCATCGGTTCGGACGAGTTCGCCCTGCTGCTGATCGACATCGACGATGTGACTGCCGCGGTGCGCAATGTCAGCGTGGTGGCGCGCAAGCTCCATGAGATCCTGGATGAGCCGATCGTCATGGGCAGCACGGAGTTGCGGGTGTCGGCGGCCATGGGGATCACCCTCTCCCCGCAGGATGGTCACGAGGCCGCCCAGTTGTTGAAAAATGCCGCCACCGCCCTGTCCCACGCCCGTCGTCGGGGCCGCAACAACTATCAGTTCTTCTCCCAGGAGATGACCGAAACCGCCAAGCGCCGTTTCGCGATGGAGACCAGTTTGCGTCATGCCATCGAACGGGAGGAGTTGGTGCTCTATTACCAACCCCAAGTGGATCTGGATACCGGCCTGGTGGTGGGCGCCGAGGCCCTGGTGCGATGGAGACATCCGGAACGGGGGCTGGTCTCCCCCATGGAGTTCATCCCCGTGGCCGAGGAGACCGGCTTGATCCTGCCGATCGGCGAATGGGTGCTGCGTACCGCCTGTCGTCAGTTGGCCGACTGGGGCCGGATGGGTCTGCCGATGATTCGCGTTGGGGTGAATCTGTCGGCCTTGCAGTTCCAGCGACAGGATCTGGTGAAGATCGTCGATTCGTGTCTCAAGGAGACCGGCATCGATCCGCAGTGTCTGGATCTGGAGATCACCGAAAGCGCCATCATGGAGGATGTGCAGAAGGCAGTGGATGTGCTCAACCGCATCAGCGCCATGGGGGTCAAGCTCTCCATCGACGACTTTGGCACCGGCTACTCGTCGTTGAGCCAGCTGCGCCATTTCCCCTTCAAGACCTTGAAAATCGATCGCTCCTTCATCCGCTCCATCGAGAACAATCCCGGTGACGCCGCGATCGTCAGCGCCATCATCGCCATGGCGCACAGTCTGCATCAGACCGTGATCGTCGAGGGACTCGAAACCGATGCCCAGTTGGAGATCATGCGCAATCTGAACTGCAACGAAATGCAGGGGTATCTGTTCAGCGCGCCCACCTCTGCCGAGGCTTTCACCGAAATGTTGCGGTGTGGCGCGTCGCTGTCGCCCAAGGAGGGGGTGTGAACGGTTTGTTTCCCCATCCGAGAGTTCCCCGCGAGTGGATGCGCAAGCTGACGCCCGAGGAGGTCAATCAACTGCCGGTGCGGCGCTGGGATGGTCCGATCCGTCTGATCCGCGACGACGCCGAGGCCGAGGAGGCTGCCGTCCTTCTGGCGCGCGAGTCGGTGCTCGGGTTCGATACCGAAACCCGTCCGTCGTTCCGCAAGGGCGAGAATTACTTTCCGGCCCTGGTGCAACTGGCGGGTGCCGAGACGGTCTATCTGTTCCAGCTTAAGGGGATGGAGCGTTTCGACGCCTTGTCCGCCATTTTGAGTGATCCGGCCAGGCGCAAGGTGGGGGTGGGGCTTAATTACGACGTGCGCGCCTTGCAGACGCTCTTTTCGTTTCAACCGCGCGGATTCATCGATGTCGGCGAGGTGGCCCGGCGTGCGGCGATCGCCAGTCAGGGGTTGCGCGGTTTGGCCGCGCATTTGTTCGGCATGCGCATCTCCAAGCGGGCCCAGTGTTCCAACTGGGAGAATCCGGAACTCAAGCCGTTCCAGCTGGTCTATGCAGCCACGGATGCCTGGATCAGCCGGGAGATCTATTTGCGCATGCACGAAACCGGGGTTTTCTCTTCGCCGCTGGCATCGATTGGGTGATCATCGGTTGGCGGGGATGAGGGGGGGTAACCCATCATGCAGGTTGCGGGTGCGGGTGGCGATGTGTGCGTCTGATGCGGCGTGAACGGCGCGGGGTGCGGAATCAGTGGACCGTGACCCGAGAGAACTTGCCGGGCTTGGTCTGGGTCGGCCAATCGTCGGTCTGGATCACCTCGTCGGTGAGCAGACGTCTGGCGCGGTGATGGATCTCATCCCACATCAGGGTGAGCTTGCCAAGTTGGGCCACCATCAGATCGGTGTCGGATGTGGGTGGGAGCGACTCGGTGGTGGTTTCGTCGGTGTCCCGGATCGAGGCGATGCCAATCAGCAGCGAACGACGGGCTTGGGCAGCGATGTGAGCGATTTTTTCCAGGGAGTGTGAATCCAGGTGGGTGAGATCGGCTTCAAACAGTCGCAAATCCATGATTCGTCTCCGGGTGCCACGCGATGTCCGACACGAGGGTGCTGGGGCGGATGGTCCACGCTGGCCATCATTCTATCTCACTATAATCTAAATTGCGTTCAAACGCCATGAAAAATGCGCACGGGATTCCTTCTTGGTTGCGAAAATCCCCCCCGGTTTGTTCATTCTTGTCTATCTTTTTGATTCTATTGTTTTCATCTTTTGTGGTTCCGGCAACGATCCTCCAGGCGGAGGAGCGCGTCCCCTCTGTCGGTCCGGTGCTGCGGGTGGAGAGCGGCATGCATGCCGGCCTGGCGCGGCGCATCGATTCCGATGCCGAAGGGCGTTATCTGGTGTCGGTTTCGGATGACAAGACCCTCAAGATCTGGTCGGTCGGGGATGGCCGGTTGCAATCCACCATGCGGGTGCCGATCGGCCTTGGCAACGAGGGCGCCCTGCATGCCGTGGCCTTTTCGCCCGATGGCCGGACCGTGGCGGTCACCGGTCAGACCGGTCCGGAGTGGGACGATGGCTATTGCATCTACCTGATCGACGTGCAGGGTGGGGAGATCCGGCGGCGCATCGTCAATCTTCCGGAGGCGGTGACCCACATGGCCTTTTCTCCCAACGGGGTGTTTCTGGCCGCCGTGTTCGGGGAGCGTGCCGGTCTGCAGGTGTTCACCATTCCGGACGGAACCCGGATTTATGCGAGTGAACCCTATCAGGTGCCAGCCAACTGGGTCGATTTCGCGCCGGATGGTCGCATGGTGGTCAGTTCCTACGATGGCGCCCTGCGCATGTACGATGCCAATTTCCGTCCCAGCGTGGCCAAGCAGTTGGCCAAGGGCGGCAAACCCCATGGGGTGGCCTTTTCACCGGATGGCAAGAAAATCGCCGTGGGCTTTCGCGATCGGGCCACGGTGGCGGTGTTGTCCGCGGATGATCTCACGTTGAGCTACCTTCCGGACGTCTCCGGCGTGGCCGGGAACCTCTGGACGGTCGGCTGGTCTGCGGATGGGACCCGTCTTCTGGGCGCGGGAAGCCATGCGGGGCGGGGGAAGTCGCTGATCCGCTGGTGGAGCCATGGCGGGTTGCCGGATGGCAACGGGCGCGGCGAGTATATGGATCTGCCTGCCTCGAATGGCAATGTGATGCAGATTCTGCCTCTCAAGAGTGGTGGCGTGGCCTTCACCGCTGCGGATCCGGCGTTGGGGGTGTTGGACGGGCAAGGGTTCGCGGTTTTTACCCGCGAGCGCGCCATCGCCAATTTCCAGGGCGGTGCCAGACGTCTGCTGGTTTCGGATCGGGGCAACGTGGTGGAGTTCGACTACGACGCCTCGGGGAGCAATCGGGGACGGTTTACGGTGGACAAGCTGTTGTTGCAGAGCGCTCCGACTCCGGGAGCCGGTTTGCATGAACCCCTGGTCGCCACGGACGAGGTGAACGTGACCGGTTGGTGGGGCGATGGGAGCAAGGTGACCTTCAATGGCATGGAGTTGTCGATGTCGGAGAAAGAGATCTCCTGTTCGTTGGGCATCGACGCCAAGAACCGCTTCTTTGCGCTCGGAAGCTCTTTCTCCCTGCGGCTTTACTTGCGTTCCGGGCAGTTGCGCTGGCAGGTGCATACGCCGGGTCCGGTGTGGGCGGTGAATGTATCGGGTAACGGGCAATGGGTGATCGCGGCCCTAGGCGACGGGACGATCCGTTGGTACGACGCCATGCGTGGCGAGGAGAGCATGGCGCTGTTCGTCTCCAAGGATCAGCAGCGCTGGGCGGTGTGGTCGGCGCGGAACTTTTTTGCCGTTTCTCCGGGCGCTTCGAGCCTGATTGGCTGGCACGTCAATCGTGGCAAGGGGCAATTGGCGGATTTTTATCCTGTCGGCCAGTTTCCGCAGTATCAGAACTCCGAGTTTTTCAAGACGTTATTTCAACAGTGAGGAGGCCGGATCGTATGGCATGGAACATGCAATGGTTTTCTGCAAAGATTAAGGCGTGTTCAGAACCTCTTTCGCTCTTGATGGATGCAGTCCCGGAGGCAAACCATGAAATACGTGGTGGAACTTTTCGATGGCAAACGGATTCGCGGCCTGTTGATGGATCGGCAACGCAAGGATGAACTGCTGGCCGCCCTTGACCACATCGACCCGGCGTTGGGGATGGTGGTGCTGGAGATCACGCCTCAACCGCTCTGGAAGGCAGAGCGGGAGGTGGAACAGAGCCGTCGGCGCACAATCGGCTGGATGGATCCGGCCCGTACCGTGCCGGTGGACCGCATGATGGCGTGATCGGTGGCACGGGGCTGACCAAGGCATCTGGGGCTGCCCGCCCCAGGCCCCGGCTGGAGTCATCTGGGGCTGCCCGCCCCAGGCCCCGGCTGGAGTTTCTGGGGCTGCCCGCCCCAGGCCCCGGCTGGAGTCATCTGGGGCTGCCCGCCCCAGGCCCCGGCTGGAGTCATCTGGGGCTGCCCGCCCCAGGCCCCGGCTGGAGTTTCTGGGGCTGCCCGCCCCAGGCCCCGGCTGGAGTCATCTGGGGCTGCCCGCCCCAGGCCCCGGTTCCCTTCCACGCCAGCAGGTCGCGCTTACACCGCCTGCATCGCCTTGAGCAGCGGTTGCACATCTCCCAGATGCATGTCCCCCATCGGGTAGAGCATCTGCTCTTCTTTGATGTTGTGTTGACGCATCAACACCATCAACGTGCTGGCGCTCCGGGTCACCCCGGAAACATCCCCGCTGGCGACCGCCTGTCCCATCTGACCGATCACCCCCAGCATCTGCCGATGCTCCATGCGCATCACCATGGTCGGACCCTGGGTCATGCCGGTCGTCTGCTCGAAGGCTGGGAAGAACCGCTTTTCCTCCATGTCGAAATGGTGCGTCATGGCGACCTGGAAGGCGGCAAACCGTTGCCGGGTCGTCTCCAGTTCCCCGGCCTGGGCGGCGTTTTCCATCTCGGCATAAAGCGCGTCGCACCGTTCGTGGTCAAATCCCATGAATTCGCTAATCCTGCGTATCCGTCCACCCGGCACCCGACGCACCGCCACGCGCCACCGCGCCGGACCGTTCTCCAGGGGCAACCAGTCGAACTTCCCCCAGTTGGAAGCCTGAAACGGCTCCAGCAGGGTTGCCAACGACGCGTCACCGATCAACTCCAGGGCGTTCCCCTCGGTCAGGGAGGCGAAACCGGCGTTCAAGCGCTCCAGACGGGTTGCGTCATCCACGCCCGTCAGATTCAATACCGTATTGTTCATGGTGTGTCCTTGTTTGTAAACTGGCATGATGGGGGAAGGCTCCCCTCGCCCCCCGGACCGTGGGCATCCCTTTCGGGAGTTTCACGATAAACTTGTGCGACGGTCCTGGCCTGCGACCGCCCCCTTCACCACCCCGTCGCGCGTTTGAACCCTTGATCGCGCCTTTGTCACGGCATGAAGATAAGCATCCGTGGTCATGACTGCCTTGACATTCATCAATCCTGGCGCAACGATCGCGAAAAAATATCATTCTCGCATCCATTCCCATACTTATAGAAGAGACTACCCATGCTACCCACCGCCGGACTGCGCATCGATCAGGCTCCTCCCATGAGCCTGCCGTTTCGTTTCTTCGCCACCGCGCCGCTGTTTCTCATGCTCGCCGGCGCGGGGATGGTCCATTGGGGCGACGAGCTTTTCATCGCGCCGCTCATGCCGGTCAGCGTGGCCACCCTGCATCTGCTGCTGATCGGCTGGATGGTGATGATCGTTTGCGGGGCGATGATCCAGATGATTCCGGTTCTGGCCGGCATCCCGGTCCCCTGGCCCGGAACCATTCCTTGGGTCCATGGCGGATTGATCGTGGGCACCCTCGCGTTCGCTCTGGGTCTGGCCAGCGAACCGATGGCGCCGGGTATGCTTGTTTTCGCGGCAGTCGTCCTGTTCATGGCCTTGGGCGGATTTCTTGTACCCATTGCCGCCGCGTTGGTCAAGGCTCCGGCGAAACATCCCACGGTCAACGGCATGCGGTTGGCCATGGCGTGCCTGGTCGGAACCGCGCTGTTGGGGGTGTTTTTCCTGGTGGAACATGCCTTTGGATTCATCGATCTCGACCGGCGCATTCTGGTGGGGATCCACCTTGCCTGGGGACTGCTCGGCGGCATGGGGGTGTTGATTCTCGGGGTTTCCTTTCAGATGCTGCCGATGTTCTACATGACTCCGGCCTTTCCCGCCCAGGAGTCACACCGCGTCCTGATCGGCCTGGCCCTCTCCCTGCTGCTGCTTCCTGTGGCACTGGTTGTCGCCGGCGTGGATGCCATCTGGGTCTGGATCGCCGCCTTGCCGGGCCTGGCTGGTTTGATCCAATACGCCATCACCGTCCGGAGCATGCTGCGCGAGAGAAAACGCAAACGGGTCGATCCCACCCTGCGCCTGTGGCTGTTCGGGTTTGGGTGCGCCGTGGCCGCGCTCGCCCTGCTCGCAGCATGGCCCGCCACCGAGGAGGGAGGGTGGCGGTTTCTTTTTGCCACCCTTTTTGTGTTGGGTTGGGTGACCCCTGTCATGATCGGCATGCTGCATAAGATTGTGCCGTTTCTGGTTTGGTTCCATCGTTTCAGTTCGCTGGCCGGACTGGTCGAGATTCCGATGATGGACGATCTCACCCCGGAGCGGGCCGTGGATGTTCAGGTGGCACTGGTGATCGGTTCGGTGGTGGCGTTGCTGGTGGGGATTCCGACCGGGTGGGAACCTCTGCTGGTGCTGGCCGGGACCGGCTGGATCGCGGTGGGGGGGATTCAGCTGTATGCGTTGTGGTTCGCTTTGCGCATCAAGCCGCCCGAAGCGCCGGTCATGCCGGATTTCGCCAGTTTCTTCAAGGATATGCCTGTCGCCCCCACGCCTGAGAACACCATGCCCGGAAGGTGAACCACGACAGGATTCGGGATCGATCCCCTTTTCGGGAAAGAGGTGAATCAGACTTGCGCGGTTGTTGATAAAGTTCTTGGAAATAACCTTGCTTCGTGCTATTGGTAAGCTTATAGGGTCGTTGGTTTCACACGATTGAGTATGGCGCGACGGAGACTTGAAATGAGCGATACCCTGACCGTGCAGGATGTTTGGAAAGCCTTCATGGAGACCGATCGACGCATGAAGGAGACCGACCAGCGCATGAAGGAGACCGACCAGCGTTTGCAGGAGAGCGATCGACAGTTCCAGGAGACCAAACGGTTCCTGCGCGAGATGTTCGCGGAGACCGATCGGCGCATGAAGGAGACCGATCGCAAGCTCGATCGGTTGGGCGGGCGTCTGGGGGAGTTCGTCGAGGGTCTGGTCGCTCCGGCCTGCAAGAATCTGTTTGCCCAGTGGGGGATCCCGGTGCATCAGGTCAGTCGGCGCGTGGAGGCGGATCAGCCCGGCGGACGCCACATGGAGATCGACCTGTTCGTGGTGAATACCGATGCGGTGGCCCTGGTCGAAGTGAAGAGCAAACTGTCGGTGGAGGATGTTCGGGAGCACCTGGAGCGGCTTGCCGAGTTCAAGGCGTTCTTTCCGCGCTACGCCGATTGTCGGGCCTATGGCGCCGTGGCGGCCATGGTGATCGATGAAAATGTGCGCCGTTTCGCGATTCACCAGGGGTTGTTCGTGATCGAACAGGCGGGTGAGACCCTGCGCATGGCCAACGAGGCGGATTTCGTGCCCCGCTGCTGGTAGAGATCGTGCGTGTCTTTTCGTGGTCCGCGCGGAGCGGCACCATCACACCTCCCCCACCCGCAGAGGTGTCCGACGCGCCCCCCAGGTGCCCGGAGTTTCTTGAAAACGGCCTGGAATGGCCATGCCGCACTGCTGGCAGCTCCCTTCGGGGGTGAGTCCCCAGCGTCCCAGTTGATAGCCGCGTCGTTCGATCAGAAGCTCCCCGCAACGGGGACACCAGGTGCTTCCGCTGCGCCAGTCGTTGACGTTGCCGGTGAAGGCGAAACGGATGCCGTTCTCCAGGGCGATGCGGCGTGCCTTGAGCAGGGTTTCGAGCGGGGTGCGCGCCAGGTCGCGCATCTGCCAATCCGGATGGAAGGCGGTGAAGTGGATCGGCACCTCGGGTCCCATCTCCTCGGCCACCCAGCCGGTCAGGGCATGGAGTTCCGCGTCCGAATCGTTTTGACCCGGAATCAGCAGGGTGGTCAACTCCACCCAGACGTTTGTCTCCCGCGCCAGGTGTTTCAACACGTCGAGGACCGGTTGCAAGTGCCCGCCGGTCAGTTTCCGGTAGAACGTTTCGGAGAAGGACTTAAGATCCACGTTGGCCGCGTCCATGTGCGAGAAGAACCAGGCCGCCGGTTCCGGCTCCATGTAGCCGGCGGTGACCGCCACCGAACGGACGCCGAGCGCCCGGCAGGCCAGGGCGGTATCCACCGCGTATTCCGCGAAGATCACCGGATCGTTGTAGGTATAGGCCACGCTCAGGCAACCGGCGCGGGCGGCGGCGGTTGCGATCATCTCCGGGGTGGCCTTCTCGGCGATGCGCTCCATGTGCCGGGATTTGCTGATGTCCCAGTTCTGACAGAACTTGCAGGCCAGGTTGCATCCGGCGGTGCCAAAGGAGAGGATCGAGGTGCCTGGATAAAAATGGTTCAACGGTTTTTTTTCGATCGGATCCACGCAAAAGCCGCTGGAGCGGCCATGGGTGGTCAGCACCAGACGATCGGACTCGCGGGCGCGCACGAAACAGAAGCCTCGTTGTCCTTCGGACAGCTCGCAGTGACGCGGGCAGAGTTCGCAGACGATTTTGTCGTTCTCCAGCGTGCGCCAGAAGCGGGTGGGTGTCATGGTGGTTCGGCTCCGTGCGATCCTTGATTTGCTTTGAGGGGAGACCCCCTTTACCCTCCTGATCATGGAACTCCCTGACGGGAGTTCCATGGTTAAGATGGCGTAACCATTCAGGCTCCGTGCATTTGGCGGGGTCCAGGGGCCAATGGCCCCTGGTGGAATCCAAAGGCAACGCCCGGGCCTCTTCCTTTGCCTTTGCATAGAGCGGGGTCCTGATATCGTTACAAGAGGGCGTGGGTGGCATCATCATACCCGAGGAAGCATTGAATTCCTATTCCATCTGTGGCTTAATAGGTATCGCCTGCGCGGTTGTTATGCATGTCGCGGGGGGGGTCGACGAACTTTCAACGTCCAAGGAGTGATGCATGGAAAAAGCCATCGATATCATCAAGCAGGCCCTGCGCAACGAGCTTCACGCTTCCTCGTTTTTCGCCAAGGCGGCGGAGTTGACGAAGGATGACGAGTCCAGGATGCTGTTTCTGGAACTCGGCGGCATGGAAGACGATCACGCCGCCGCCCTCGTGAATCGGTTGAAAAATGCCCCGTGCGCCAAGGACACGGATCTGCCGGCCTTGTTGAAGCAACTGGAGAACTCTCCCGAACCGGTCCTGCCCGCCGCCGAGATGGCGATCATCGAGAACGGCGATCCCCGTGCGGTGTTGCGTCTGGCCATCGACCTGGAAAATCGCGCCATGCAGACCTATGTCCGCCTGGCCGAGGAGAGCACCGATCTGGAGGTCAAGAGCTACTGCCTGGATCTGGCCAAGGAAGAGGTGAGCCATGCGACGGCCTTGACCAAGCTCCTGCGCAGCCTGGACATGGACGAGGATGACCGTCCAGGGTTGTGAATCGCGGATGGGTCGCCAGGAAGATTGCGAGAAGCCGGAGAGGAGACTCTCCGGCTTTTTTTGGTTCTGTTCGGGCGAATCCCGGTGACGTGGGTTATTTTCCGGGCCGGTAGGGCGGATGGTAATCCAACGCCAGCCGGCTCTCCCCGGCGGGCAGTTCGATCCCCTGAAAGGCGTGATCCACCGGTCGAATCGTTCCGGGCGCTCCGTTGATCGTCACCCGCCAGTAGGGGTCGTGGGCGTTGGTGATGAGAAGCCATCCTGCGCCATGGCTGGTGGCGGTGATCTCCAGATGATCCGGTGTGTAGCGGGTGAAACGCGCCTCGCCCTGGGCAAGGGGGCGCAAGGTTTCTTCAGACCACTCCGGAAAATCGCGCCGCTCCACGAAAAGGGTTGTGGCCAACTCCTGGAGGGTGGCCCGCTCCATGGCATCGAGCAGAGTGGATCCATCCGCGAACAGCCGTGCCTGTTCCGGCACGATCAGCCGAGGCAGGACCGCGCGATTTTCGTAGACGTAATAAGCGTTGTGGGGGATCGATCCGGTCAACGTCATCCAGACCTTCTCCCGCAACCGTTTCTCCTCCCACGCCCGGCCCTGGATCAACTCCTCGCGCGGATCGTGCCATGGCGCCAGCGACGGGTGTTGCAGCGGCCATTGGGAGATCAGAAAGCGGGTATTGGCCAGGGAGAGCAGTTCGATGTTGAACCAGTCGTTCGCCTGGAGCGTGGCGCGCTCGGCGAAGCGCGGTTCCGGGCGCATGAAGAGGTAATACCATTTGATGGTGCGTTCCCGTTGTTCCGGATGGGCGGCGAGGGATTTGGCGATCACCCGGCGCCAGAACTGGTGGTAGCGGGCCGAATGGAGCCGGTAGTACCCATCCACGCTTTCGAGGCCGTAGGCATGGAGTTGTGCCGGGTAGATCCGGTCCCCGGAGGCGCTGGCGACGGTTGGCGGCCAGGTGCCGACGCTGCCGACCCGGAAGGGTGCGGTGGCGTGGTCGCCAAGCGCGCCGAGTTTTTTCAGTACCGGATTCTGGAACTGTACCGTGAAGTTGTCCGTGGAGAGCCGGTGCAGGAGTTTGCGGGTGGTGTCGCTCCAGCTGATCAGGGGGAGGAGCAGGGCGAGCGCGGTGATGGTCGTGATGCCGATGCGACCGGCTTTGGGGAGGGTTGCGCTGTTCTGGCGTGCCAGATGGAGTCCAGCCCCACCCAGAAGCGGCCCCAGAAAGATGGTGAACTGATTGAAATCAAGAAGGTTACCCCGTCCTGGCGAGATCCACTCCTGCCACACGCATTGCAGCCAGAAACCGAATTCGGAGCCGATCGCAACGATCATGTGCAACGCGAAGAGTCGCCAGGCCCAGGTGGCCCGGCCCTTGGCGATCAGCATGCCGATCGCAAAAAGGCCCAGATAGAGGCCGTTCTGAGGGAAGAGACGCCAGCCGATGACATCCCACACCTGGTGGAACATGTCGGCGAGGGAGGGGATCGGGATGGGTCCGGTCAACGGATCCATGCCTCGGGAGGTCACCGGGCTGTAGGCGAGCAGGGCGAGCAGTTGCGGGGTCTCACCCAAGGTGATGCCGAGGGCGAACAGGGTGCAGGGAGCCCAGATTTCCGCGATCCGCCGGCCTCGCACAATCCGGAACCAGAACGGCAAACCCACGAGAATAAAGAAGGTATAGAGAACCGATTGGGCCACCAGGGCGGTGAAGAGTCCCAGCAGCAGAGCCAGCGGGAGGGGGCGCCAACCAGGCCGGGCGAGAATGTTTTCGAACAGCAGCAAGGTCATGGCAATGGCTGGCAGGCCAAGGGCGTCGAGCAGCCGGATGTCCTGGACCCCCCAGAGATACAGGGAGAAGGCCAATCCCGAGAAGGTGGCGGCGACGGGATCGAAGCGGAGGATCTCGCGGCAGAGGCGAAAGGTGAAGTAGCCGGCCAGAAACCGTTGCAACCACATCACCAGACCGTGGACCGCCCAGGCCGGCAGCAGGAGATAGGGGAGGCCGTCGATGAGAAAGCTGTCCGCGTTGGGGTGGATCAGGGAGGGCATGCCCGTGCTGAACTTGGGTTGCCAGTAGGTGATCCCGTGGGTGAGCAGATCGCGGGCTGCGGCGATTCTCAAGGGGATGTTGAAATCGGCGTTGTCCTGGATGCGCAGGTAGGAGTAGGGGCCCAGGATCCAGTAGATGGCTGAGATCAGCAGAGACCAGGCCAGCCAGAAGAGGAGTCGGCGGCGCGGATGTTCGGGCTGGTTGGCGTCGGCAGAGGTGAGGAGTTGAAGCATCGCACGGATCCGGAGCGGTCAAGAGCACGCGGGGCGGGTTGGTCCTTATGCCTGGATTCGTCAGGGAGGGTCCACGGCAAGGGACGGGCGGGAGTTTTTCGCCATTCGGTCACGTTAAGGATTCAACCCGCCAGCGTCAAGTTCAAACGGCATTTTTATCGTGGAACTTCCGCAAAGGAGCGTCACGGTCGGGGGATATGGGGCTCTTGCCATCATGGTTGAGCCCGGCAAGCGGTCGCCAGGTTGATCGACGCGCTGACCCGCCATGCGCCATGACCGTTTGCGCGGGTGGGTCGTGGTGCGCCATGCGATGGGATATGGCCTTCTGCGGGCATTGGGACTATACTTTGACGCGATCAAGATCGCCTCGCGAACGGTGACGAGGTTGGCTCGAGCGATGGGTGGCGGGATGACGATGGCGGGAAACGCGAAGAGTGTGGAGAAAAAACGCGCGGATAGAGCCAGGGAGCTGATCCGGGATCTGGTCATGCCCTCGCGTCCGGATCTGTTGCTGGAGGCGATGCGCGCCCAATCCGGCTTTGCGCCCGATCCGCTGGCCGTGACCGCCTTGATCCTCGAGGATGTGGCCTTGGCCGCGGCGGTGTTGCGCGCGGCCAACCAGGAGTTGGCAGGGTGGAAACGTCGGGTCGCCTCCATCGAGGGGGCGGTGGCCCTGTTGGGTTTCGACCGGGTGCGCGCCATCGTCTCCGAGCAGTTCCTGAGCGCCTCCCTGGTGGCCCGCGAGGGGCCCATGCAGAGCCTGCGTCTGCGTGCCGTGGCTTCGGGTCGTTTGGCCGCCCGTCTGGCGCGCCGTCTCCCCGAGGTGGCGCCCAACTGTCTGAATGGCTACCTTCCCGCCGTGGCGCCCGACGAGGCCTACACCGCCGGATTGCTGCACGACTGTGGCTTGATCGCCATGCTGCGAGCTTATCCGGATTATGCGCTTTTTTGCCGGCAGACCCATGGGCAAGGGGCGGTCGATCTGGTGGCCGCCGAGAACGCCCGCTACGGCACCAACCATACCCTGACCGGTTACTGGCTGTTGCGCTCCTGGAAGGTGCCGGAGTCGCTTTGTGATCTGGTGGGCGTGCATCACCGGGTGGACGATTTCAACCGTCCCGGTCGCAAGGCCAGCGAACGCCGTTTGTTGGTCCTGCGGGCCATCCTGCATCTGGCCGCCTCGGTGTGCGGCGGGGATACCCCGTCGGCGTGGCTGGTCGCGCAAGAGCCCATCGCGACCTTTTTCGGGTTGGAAACCAGCCAGTTGGAACGGTTGCGCGCCGACGAGGGAGGCGATTGAGTGCGCAAGTTCCATGATTGGCTTGGATTTTTGTTTAGAAGTATGTTCTAATACGCATCGACGGTCGCATGGGCTGCAATCATCGCAGCTATGAGGAACATCTGACTCTTGATTGGAGGATGTCATGGCACAAAAAAAGAAAGTCAAAAAGAGAGAACAGAACAAATCCGAAGCCAAACAGTCCGCGGTTCTCCAGGATCCGCGCGTCGATGCGCTGGAAAAACGGATCGCCAGCCTGGAAAAGCAGGTGAATCAGAAAATGGATCAGCTGGCCGAGCGCAACTCCGCCCTGCTGCGCAAAACCACCGAACAGATGCGTCAACTGTCCGATCGTCAGGCGGCCCTGCTGCGCATGACCGCGGAGCGTGAAGCGCAACTTTCCGAGCGCAACTCGGCCCTGCTGCGCAAAGTCACCGATCAGATGGATCAACTCGCGGAGCGCAATGCTGCCATCCTGCGCAAACTGAGTGAGCCCGCCGAAAAGACCAAAGCCGCGGACAAATAATCCGCATCTGAGTCCTGGAGCGTTTTTTTTCGGGGGGGCGAAACAGTCGCTTCGTTGTCGGGGGATCGTCAAGGCGTGGATTGTCGTCCACCCCGAGCGCGATGAACGACTCGTTATTTCCAAGGGGAGTGGGGCATGTTGCGAGCGGGGTGGTTTGGATTGACGCGGTTGCGTTTTGTGGTGGGCATTTTGTTGGTGATGGGGATTGCCGGTTGCGCGGCGACTCCCGAGTCTGTTCCTCCGACCGGCAAGGAGATGGTCGAGGCAACGGCTGTCGCGCCACAACCCCAGGTTCATGTCGCGGAAGTGGCCAAGCCGCCGGTTGATGTGTCGCCGAGCATGTCTGCGGCAGGCAAAAGTTGCCCGTGCTGCAAAAAGAGCTGCGTGGCGGCGGATATGAAAGACGGCCAGTGCGCCAAATGTGCCAAATGCGCCAAGTCCACCAAGTCCACCAAGTCCACCAAGAAGTGCGATTTGGGTGCCAAGAAGGCCCAGTCGTGCGACAAGAAGCGTGACGCCTGCGCCAAGATGAATTCAGGCAAAAAATCCTGCAAGCCAGGCGCCATGGCGGGCAAGGGGTGTGACAAATGCCCCACCAAGTGCGATCACGAGGCCATGAAGGATGGCTGCTGCGCCAAGTGCGGCACGGATGTGCAGAGCGGCAAGAAGTGCGAACTGCCGGCCATGATGCCTGGGATGATGGACCATCAGCATCAATGATGACGCGCCCGGGCGGGCGTCTGGTGTGGCGTTGGCCGTGTGTTGATCAGGTGGACGGGATCGATCGGCTCCGGGGGAGGGGACGATCGATCCCGTTTTTACCGTTTATGTTTGGGATCCGGGAAGGGATCCTGTCGGGATGAGAACCGGACATCAGAAGGGATGCCATGATCATGGATGCCAGTCGGGTGAATGACGGGAGCAGGCGGGTGCGACCGGGGTTGTCGTTCGAGTTTTTTCCTCCACGTCAGCCCGAGGGGGAAAAACTGTTCTGGAATACGCTCGAAACGTTGATCCCCCACCATCCGGATTTCGTCTCCATCACCTGCGGGGCAGGCGGAAGCCGCCAGGGCGGGAGTGGTGAGCTGGTGCGTCAGGTGCATGAACGCACCGGTTTGCACACCGTGGCCCATCTGACCTGCGTGGGAGCCAGTCGGGCCGAACTGACCGAAATGTTGCGATTCTATCAGGGATGCGGCATTCCGTCGATCCTGGCTTTGCGCGGCGATCCGCCGCGCGGGGAACCCGAGGGAGCTTTCGAGCGCGGCGCGTTTCGTCATGCCGAGCCGTTCGTGGCCTTCATCCGCGAGTATTTCCCCGAGTTTCGTCTGGGTGTGGCCGCCTATCCCGAGGGTCACCCCGAGACCCCGGATAAAGCGCGGGATGAGCTGCATTTCCGGCGCAAGGTCGAGGCGGGCGCGGATTTCGCGGTCACCCAGTTCTTCTTCGAAAACGAGGTCTATTTCCGCTTTGTCGCTTCGTGTCGCGAGAAGGGGGTGAACGTTCCGATCCATCCCGGCATCATGCCTGTTACGGATTATAAGCAGATCAAGAGGTTATCCGAGCTGTGCGGATCAACCCTGCCGGTTTGGCTCACCTCGCGTTACGAGGCGATTCGGGATGATCCAGAGGCGATGTTGCGCACCGGCGTGGAGATCGCGGTGGCCCAGTGTCGGGATTTGTTGTTGCGTGGCGCGCCGGGATTGCACTTCTTCACGCTCAATCAGTCGTTGGCGGTACCAAGGATTCTCGATGCGTTGTCTGAGGAGTTCTATGCCGGGTAGGTTTGTCGCGCCCAACGGATCACTCGGGAGACCGTGGGCCGGGTGACCCGTTGGGCGCGATGTTTTTTTTGTGAACCGGTTTATCTTCTAAAGTAAACCGGTTTATTTTTGTTTGCTCTTGTCCGTTTCAGACGGGTTCAATAAGGTCTGTGCCGCCTTGGTCAGGTTTTCCGCCTGGAGCGGGGTCAGTTCCAGGGATACCGGGCGTCCTGGCGGGCTGATCCAGGTGTGTTTTTCATCTTTGTGCAGAGCATGGCTCCGTGTCTGTTCTCCGGTGCCGAGGGTGATGGTCAGCCAGGCCGGACCTTCACGTGGCGCATCTCCGCGGTGGGCATCCTGGGTCAACATCTCCTCGAGGGTGCTCCATTCCGGGTTGGGCCATTTCCCATCCTTTTTCTCCGCTTCCAGAGATTTGCCCTCGCCTTCCAGCTTCATGCCGTTGATTTCCAATTTGCTTGCCACCGGGCGCATGGCCACCAGATCCATGGGGTTCTTGTCCAGTTCTTCGATGATGTATCTGGGCAATGACAGTCCATCCGGTTCACCGGGACGCATGGCGAGATTTTCTGTCTCGGTCTTATAAATCGGTATCTGTTCTGTTTCGCCGTTGGTGGTGGTTAACGCGATGAGCCAATCCGGATCGCCGTTGGGTGTGGTCTTGCGGAACTGGGTACCGGATGAGCTGGTCAGGGCGAAGCTCCAGGCGCGCAATCGGTTGTCATCGGCCCGATCGACGAGCGGAACCTTCAGATCCCAGCGATCTTCGTTGCTTTTGGTGACCGTGATGTCGCCCTGCGATTTCCGTTTGACCGTGATGGAGGTCAGATCGACCGCCTGGGTTTTGGCCAGGTGTTTGTCGCGGAGCATGTCGTTTTTTTGCAGGAGTTTGGTCAACTCCTTGTCATCGATCATCACCACCGGCCCTTTTTCGCCCAGGGCAAGGTAGCGTTTTTTGGTCGAGGCGGGCGCGGTTCCTCCGACCAGGATCAATCGTTCGGCATGGCTGGCGTCCTGGACCTTGAGGCGTGCCAGGGGGGATGTCAGGCCGAAGGCGGAGGCATCGGTGAGGGTGTCGGTGATTTTTTTCTCATAGGATTTGGAGAGGATTTCCAACACTCCTTGTACGGCTTCGTTGTTGGTGCGCAGCCGGGCGGGTCCGGTGATTTGCCAGCCATTGTTCTCTTTGGCGATGGTGAACGTTTCGCCCGTGTTGTCGCGGAACTCCAGGGTGGTGACGGCTTCGGCGCGGATGGGGCTGATGGTGCGGGACTCCTGGTCCGCGCGCTCCTTGGCGGTCTCCTTGGAGTCGGCCCACCAGAGACCGCCGCCGGACAGACCAAGAATGATCAACAGAATCAAATTGTTGCGCCAGCCTTGGGACATGGGTGCCTCGTGAAGCGTCAAGAGTGGTTGTTGAATGTGCCAGTCACGGAGGACCGGGGGCGATAATCGCCCCCGGCCCCCTGTCATAGAAGGGGGCCTGAATAGTTACGGAACAACTTCGGAGTCGTTGCCTTCGACTCTCCGCCGGGGGCCGAGCCGGCCCCCGGCGAACGTTTGAACTCACCGCCGCCGCCGCTTGAACCAAATCATCGCGCCAATCGTCAACAACCCCACCGGAACCAGCACCACCAATCCCCAGAAAAGCAACAACGCCTGCTCGCCGGTCATGGTCAACCCGGCATCCTGCACCTCCTTGGGCTTGATGGCGATGAAATTCTCATCCTCGGCCAACCATCGGGCAATGTTCAAGAACAGATCCGCATTGCCCAACGCGGTGACATACGCATCAGCCAGGAAATTCGAATTCGCGGTGACCACCAAACGCCGCTTGTCGGCCTGAATCGCCGCACCGAACAGAACCGGTCCCTTGCGATCCTGCCCTGGGGTGAATTCCACCTTGCCGCTGGTCAGATCGCCCGTCTCCAACCAACCACGCGCCGCCCCCTCCAACAAACGGGTACGCTGCTCCTTGCCATCGTTCGGGGTCGGTTCCAGCTCCATGCCACCCGTGTCCGGAAAGATGGTGGCCGCGCTCATTCCCTTGGTGATCGCATGCTCCGACGGATAGCGATTCACCAACGGCGTGGCCGCCGACCCCCCCAGCATCTGCGCCGCCGGATCGACGGTCACCCCCTTGAGCATCGTGATGCCGTGCGGCTTGACGATCGACTCCAGACCCGCCTCCCCCTCGGGGCCGAGCAGCAGCAACAACCGCCCCCCGGCATCGTACCAGTTCTTCAGACGCAACGTTTCGACCGGGAGGAATGCCTTGCGCGGCCCGCCGACGATCACCACCGCGGTGTCATCCGGGATCTTTTCCGTTTCGGCCAGATTGATCTCCTCGATCTGATACCCCTCACCCTTGAGCAGGGCCTTGGCCTGGGTGTAGGCGAAACGGTCCTGACCGTTGCCGCTCTCGCGACCTTCGTTCAAGGGGTGCTCGCCGTGACCGGTGACGAAACGGATTGTCTTGGCGCTCCCTTTTGCGAGGCGGATCAGGCCGTTGGTGATCGCCTCCTCGGTCGATTCGGTGACTTTTTCGTTTTTTTCGCCAGTCCGCAGAATCACCGTGCCATAAACCGCCACCTCGGCCTGACGCGCCGCTGCCGGATCCAGATCGGGATCCACGTAGCGCACGGTCACGGAGCTGTTGGCGACCTGGTATTTGTCCATCAGATCCTGAATCTGCTGCTTGCGATCGCCGCGTTCCTGCACGAACACGGTCATGGTCAAGCCTTCGGGGAAGGCTTTGATGGCCTTGAGCGACTGCTCGGCCAGGGTGTGACGCCCCCCCTTGGTCCAGTCCCAACGGACCTGATGGCGGTGACTGGCGTAGGCGGCCAGACCCAGCAGAAGCGCCAGGATCAGCCCCATGACGAAGTTCTGGGAACGGAGATTGAAACGGGTGGAACGGTCCATCTTCATGGTCATCGGTCTCCTTGCATCTTCTCGATCAACCCTGGATCCGCTCGGCCATCAGCCTTTGCCGGGCGAACAGCAGGCCGGCGGCGGACAACAGCACGAAGTAGATCAGATCCGCGCTGCTGACCACCCCCATGAGGAAATTCTGGTAGTGGTTCATGAGCGAGAAGTAGGCGAGCATCTTGTCCACCTGACCGCCACTGGCGTTGCCCATCCAGGAGAGGATCCACAGCATGAGCAGCACGCCGAAGGAGAGCACCGCCGCGACATTGGGATTCTCCGTGGCGCTCGAGGCGGCCAGACCCACGGCGCCGAAGGCGGCGGCGGTCAGGAACAGTCCGAGCAGCCCGGCCAGGAACTGACCGGTATCCGGATCGCCAAAGGGATAGAGGGTGAGGGGCGGAATCGCCAGCAATCCGATGGCAATGGCGAGAAACAGCAGCAGCCCCAGATATTTGCCCAGCACGATCGTCATCGGCGACAGCGGAGACGAGGCCAAGGCCGGCCAGGTTCCCTGGCGTTTCTCCTCGGCGATCAGCCGCATCGAGATCAAGGGCATCAGCAGCAGCATCAGGATCGCGGCATTGCCGAGCATCGGCGCGATGGTTCGCTCGGTCAATGGCAGGCCGCCGCGCATGCCGTAGGCCTGATACTCGACCATCTGGATCTGATAGCTCAACACGCCGGCATTGAACATGTAGGCGCAGATGGCGAACAACACCGCGAGCAGGGTCCAGGCCAGGGGCGAATGGAACATGCCGCGCACTTCGCGGACGGCGATGGTGACGATGGCTCTCATGCGGCGGACTCCTCGCCCTCTTCCGGGCGCTCCTCGCGGGTGGTCAGTTGCAGGAAGATCTCCTCCAGGGAGCCTCCCGCCGGGGTCAGCTCGCGCAAATCCCACCCCTGGCTCACGGAAAGACGCAGCAACTCCGGCACCGGATCGGACTCGGGAAGCGCCCCGATCAGCCAGCCATCGTCGCGCGGATGGATGTCGGCCACCCCGGCGATGGCCCGCAGCGCTTCGGGAGAGGGGAGGCTGCGCCAGCGCGCGAAGTGGATGCTTCGACCATGGCCCCGTTTTTCCAGGGACTCCAGGGTATCATCCGCGACGATGCGCCCCCGATGGATCACGGCCACCCGCTGACAGGTCATGCGCACCTCGGGGAGGATGTGGCTGGAGAGCAGCACCGAATGCTCGCCCCCCAACTCCCGGATCAAGGCGCGGATTTCGCGGATCTGGATGGGATCGAGTCCCACGGTGGGCTCGTCGAGCACCACCACGTCCGGGGCGTGGACGATCGCCTGGGCGATGCCGGCGCGCTGTTTGAACCCTTTGGAGAGGTTGCGCAGCAGTCGGTTGGCGACCGCGGTCAATCCGCATCGTTCCATAGCCCGGTTCACGGATTCCGTGAGCCGGTTTCCAGGAACCCGACGCAGGGTGGCCAGATAATCCAGGTACTCCCGAACGGTCATCTCGCCGTAAATGGGCGGATTTTCCGGCAGGAAGCCGATTCGGGCGCGTGCCTCGACCGGATTTTCCAACACATCCACCCCGGCCACGGCGATGCTTCCCTCGCTGGGGGAGAGCAGACCGCTCAACATGCGCATGGTGGTGGTTTTGCCCGCGCCGTTCGGGCCCAGGAAGCCGACCACCTCGCCGCGTCGCACTTCGAGGTCGATGCCATCGACCGCCGCGATGGGGCCGAAGCGCTTGCTGACCCCGGACATCCGGATCATGGTTTCCGTCATGCCTGCTGTTTCCTTGAAGGGTATTTGGATCGGTTGAAGATCGGGTTGCGCGCCGGCAGGCACGTTCAATCATTCAAATGTGCATATAGGCATCGCCGGGTTGGATGCAAGGGGCAGGCGCGAAGAATTTGTGTTGGGCAGTGCCTGACGATTAATCGGGCTTTGGTGGATTATTAGACAGGCCCATGATTAAGAATTAAGCATGGGTTTTGTCCGCATACGGACAAAATTTTTCAATAAACAATAATAAACAACAGGTTGAACCGATTGTCCGAAATGGAACAAAGCTTGCGAAAGTCAGCCGCAACGCCCTTTCGGGCATGGTACGCTTTTTGGATTGGTTGCACATCTGAGTGGGAATGAAGAGGGTAAGCCCATGCTTTCGAGAATCGTTTTCGCGGTGTCGCTGCTTCTGCCCACCGTGGGTTGGAGTGCGGAGGCCGCACCGGTCACGTTGAATCTGGCCAACACCGCCTGGTTGCTCACCGCCACCGCCCTGGTGCTCTTCATGACCCTGCCGGGCCTGGCCCTGTTTTATGGCGGGCTGGTGCGCACCAGAAACGTGTTGTCCCTGTTCATGCAGTGCTTCGCCATCACCTGTCTGGTGTCGCTTTTGTGGCTGGCCTACGGCTACGCCATCGCCTTCGGCGAGGGTGGGGCGGTGCAGGGCATGATCGGCGGGCTGGACAAGGGGTTCATGATGGGGATTACCCCGGATACCCTGAAAGGGGATGTTCCGGAAACGGTCTTCTCCATGTTCCAACTCACCTTCGCGATCATCACCCCGGCCCTGGTGGTCGGTGGTTTCGCGGAGCGGATGCGCTTCTCGGCGGTGCTGTGGTTCACCGGTCTCTGGCTGACCCTGGTCTATCTTCCCCTCTGCCACTGGGTATGGGGTGGCGGGTGGCTGGCCACGATGGGATTCATGGACTTTGCCGGTGGATCGGTGGTACATATCAACGCGGGCATCGCCGCCCTGGTCGCGGCCCTGATCATCGGCAAACGGCGTGGTTTTCCCACCACGATGATGCCTCCGCACAACATGACCATGGTCTTCACCGGCGCCGCCATGCTCTGGGTGGGCTGGTTCGGCTTCAACGCCGGCAGCGCCCTGTCGGCCAATGGTTCGGCGGGCATGACCATGATGGCCACCCACATGGGCGCCGCCGCAGGATCCATCGCCTGGATGACCGTGGAGTGGCTCCGCCACGGCAAACCCAGCGTGCTGGGCATCGTCACCGGCATGGTGGCCGGGCTCGGCACCGTCACCCCGGCCTCGGGCTACATCGGCCCCATGGGCGGACTCCTGATCGGCGCCATCGCTGGCGTGGTCTGCTATTTCGCCACCCTGACGGTGAAGCGGAAATTCCAGATCGACGACTCCCTGGACGTCTCCCCGGTCCATGGGGTGGGGGGCGTGATCGGTACCCTGCTGACCGCCGTCTTCGCCTCGCCGGATTTTGGCGGCGTGGGGTATGCGGAAGGGATGGACATGGCCTCCCAGCTCGGTGTCCAGCTGGTGGGCGTGGTCGCCACCCTGCTCTGGAGTGGCGTGTTGACCGTCGCCATCCTCAAGGGGATCGATGCCTTCGTGGGACTGCGTGTTTCCAGGGATGAGGAGACCGAGGGTCTGGACTTGGTGCTCCACGACGAAAGAGGCTACAATCTGGAGTAATGCCTGCCCGTGACGTTGTACCCGCGCGGCGCGGCGTCACGATTTTTTTTACGAACGGTTTTCATTGTTCGACATTCACCCCCAAGTAACGAGAGGTTAAGACCCCATGTCAGATCAAGACGCGATTCGCAATGTGATGGCCATGATGGAAACCCACGACGTCCGCTTCGTGGACTACCGCTTCACCGATTTCCACGGCAAGTGGCAGCACATCTCCACCCCGGCCAAAATGCTCACCGAAGAGGTCTTCGAGACCGGCTTCGGTTTCGATGGCTCCTCCATCGCCGGTTGGTGCGAGATCAACCAGTCGGACATGGTTTACAAGCCGGATGCGGCCACCGCCGTCATGGATCCTTTCACCGATGTCCCCACCCTGATCCTCATCTGCGACATCGTGGATCCCTTCACCGGTGAGGGCTACAGCCGCGACCCCCGCGCCGTGGCCAAGCGCGCCGCCGCCTTCCTCAAGTACACCGGCATCGGCGACACCGCCTATCTCGGGCCAGAAGCCGAGTTCTTCATCTTCGACTCCGTGCGCTATGCCTCGCGCATCAACAAGGTGTTCGTGGAGATCGACTCCATCGAGGGCGCCTGGAACACCGACACCGACTACGAAGAAGGCAACACCGGTCACCGTCCCGGCATCAAGGGCGGCTATTTCCCGGTTCCGCCGGTGGATGCCTATCAGGACATCCGCTCCGAGATGTGCATGCTCATGGAAGAGATGGGCCTGAACATCGAGTTCCACCACCACGAGGTGGCCACCGCCGGTCAGTGCGAAATCGACATGCGCTTCTCGGATCTGGTCTCCATGGGTGACAACATCCAGAAGTACAAGTTCGTGGTCCACAACGTCGCCCATCAGCAGGGCAAGACCGTGACCTTCATGCCCAAGCCCATGAGCGGTGACAACGGCTCCGGCATGCACGTCCACATGTCGATCTGGAAGGATGGCAAGCCGCTGTTCGCCGGCAACCAGTATGCCGATCTCTCCGAGATGGCCCTGCACTTCATCGGCGGCATCAAGAAACACGCCCGTGCCCTGAACGCCTTCACCAACTCCTCGACCAACTCCTACAAGCGTCTGATCCCCGGCTTCGAGGCCCCGGTGCTGTTGGCCCACTCCGCGCGCAACCGTTCCGCCAGCATCCGTATTCCGGCGGCCACCAATCCCAAGGCCAAGCGTTGCGAAATCCGCTTCCCGGATCCCTCGGCCAATCCGTATCTGGCCTTCTCGGCTCTGCTGATGGCCGGTCTGGACGGCATCGAAAGCAAGATCGATCCGGGCGCGCCGATGGACAAGAACCTCTACGACCTGCCCCCGGAAGAACTCAAGGGCATTCCGACCGTCTGCGGTTCGCTGCGTGAGGCCCTGGACGCTCTGGACAAGGATCGCGAGTTCCTGAAAAAGGGCGATGTCTTCAGCGACGATCTGATCGATGCCTGGATCGATCTGAAGATGCAGGAGGTCTACAAAGTCGAGCACACCCCGCATCCGGTCGAGTTCTCGATGTACTACAGCGTGTAAGCGTATTCCTGCTGTATTGATTGAATAAAGCCGTCCCCAAGGGGGCGGCTTTATTTTTTGAAATGGCCGTTCCATTTAAATAAAATGGTTGAAATGGAGGGGGGGCTGGATTAAGGTATCTGGATTCATTGTTTACAACAGGAATGCATTTATTATTTAAATAATCTATATTGTTCTTTCTGTCGTCAAGGTGCCCCACATGCAATGGCGTCATGGTTTGCGCTTCAAAATCTTGTCGGTGATTCTGCTTTCCATGGCGATCATGGGGGGCGTTCTGAGTTATTTGGGCTATCGGGATGCGCGTATCGCGGTGATCCGCAAATCCGAGGAGAAGGCCCAGGTCTTCGGGGGGATCGTCGAACAACAGATTCAGTCGCGCGGGGTGGATCTCTCCCTGGCCGTGGAAGCCTTGCTGAATGGTCAGGAGTTGGTCAGGGCGTTTGCGCAACGGGATCGGGAGTCTCTTGCCAGGATGACCGCGCCCTTTTTCAAGGAACGTCTGGATCCCCACTACAAGATCGATCAGTTTCAGTTCCACCTGCCGCCGGCGATCAGTTTTCTGCGCGCCCACAAGCCCTCCCAGTTCGGAGATGACCTCTCGGCCTTTCGCAAGACGGTGGTCGTGGCCAACGAACGACGTCAACCCGTGGTCGGTCTGGAGGTGGGGCGCGCCGGACCGGGATTGCGGGTGGTCTATCCGGTTTTCCACAACAAGGAACATATCGGTTCCGTGGAGTTGGGAGGCAGCCTGGGCGATATTTTCGACGTGGCGCGCAAGACAACCGGGATGGCGTTCGCCATAGGCATCCATGATCCCGTTTTCAAGGCGGTCAAGCGGAGCGTGGACGAGAAGAACGACGTGGTGGTGTCGGATCTGATCTACTACGAATTTTCCGATCCCCTGGTGCGAACCCTGTTGCCGCTGGCGGGCACGGGTTCGGATTCGAACACGGTGATCCTGGACCGGGGCCGCAGCTGGATCGCCTCGGGATTTCCGTTGCGGGATTTTGGCGGCACGATCATCGGACAGGTTCGCGTTTTCAACGATGTCACCGAACTGCTCGCCGAGGCCCGCAGTTCCGCATGGAACAAGATCGTGGTGATCGTGGTGCTCGTGTTGCTCTCCAGCCTGGCTCTGTTCGCCATGATTCGTCTGCTGGTTCTGGTGCCGGTGAAGAGACTGGTGGCCTTTTCCGGACGTTTGGCCCAGGGAGACCTGACCGTCACCATCCGGCATGATCGCAAGGACGAGTTCGGCGTGCTGTTTCGCTCCATGGAGGAGATGGTTCAACACCTGCGCGCGTTGATCACCGGCATCGTCGATCACGCCGGTCGGTTGTCCGACAGCGCGGAAGATCTGAATCGCGTTGCCGGGGATCTGGATCAGGGTGCGACAGGTCTGCACGACAAGGGCAAAAGGGGATTGGCGTTCTCCATCGAACTGCGCGGCGATATGAGCGGCGTCGATCAGGCGGTGCGTGCCATGACCCACTCCATGGAGGAGGTGTTGCGTTCCGCCCAGGAGATCAACAACAACATGGGAACCATCTCCGCGGCGGCGGAAGAGGCGAGCGCCAGTCTGAGCACCGTGGCGAACTCTGCGGGAACCTTGTCGAATGGCATGAGCGGCGTGCTTGGGGCGTCCGAGCGTTCCAGCGCCAACATGTCCGGCGTGGCGCAATCCGTGGAGGTGATGAACACCTCGCTGGCAGGGGTCCGGGAGCGGTGCTCCGAGGCTGCCGAGGCTTCCGAGGAGGCCCGTCGCGCCGTGGAGGCCAATGCCGAGGTGATGGCGCGTCTGGTGGATTCGGTGCGCGAGGTGGGCAATGTGGTGGGATTGATCCAGAGCATCGCCGAACAGACCAACATGCTGGCCCTGAACGCTTCGATCGAGGCTGCCGGGGCCGGGGAGTCGGGCAAGGGGTTCGCGGTGGTGGCCAACGAGGTCAAGGAGTTGGCCCGTCAGACCGGTCATGCCACCGGAGAGATCCATGGTCGCATCGAACAGATCCAGGATTACATGGAGCATGTCAGTCGCGCCATGGAGGGGGTGGACCGGCGCGTCTACCGCATTCGCGAGGTCAACGGCGAGATTCTGGATGCCATGGTGGATCAATCCCGTACCGTGCATGGCATTTCCGGTTCCATGGACGCGACCGCCGGCGAGACCGAGGAGGCGACCCGACTGGTCGGCGAGATCACCCGAGAGGTCGAGGAGGTGAGTCGCAGCGTCCAGGAGATCGCGCTGGGCATCAACGAGGTGACGCGCAACGTCTCTTCGGCCTCGCGCGGCGTGGATGGCATGACCCGTTCCGTGGAAACCACCTCGGCACACGGGGATGTGATCGGCACATCGGTGGAGGGAACGATCCTACACTCCGAAGAGCTGGGTGGACACATGCAGGAGGTGTTGGTCGCGGCTGAACAGATGCGCGGCATCAGTGCCACCGTGACCGCCCGTGCGCGCACCGCCGAGGAGATCGTCGCGCGCCTCGAGGAGGAGTTGAAGCGCTTCCGTCTGAATTGACCGGCGCTGGGAATCGTCCGGAGGAGATCTCCGCCCGACTCGAAGAGGCGTCGAAGCGGTTTCCGTTCGCACGAAGCGTCGCTGGAAAGCGCCTGCCGGCGATCCGACCGTTTTTTGTTGACGCCCGCCTCCGTTCCATGCCAACATCTTTCCCATGAACCAGACCCTCTTCATCTCCTCCCTGCGACTGCGTGCCATTCTGTCTGGTGGCCATGGCCACCCGTGGGCGCGCGGCATGCGGAGTTGAACCTGGTCTGAAATCCGAATGAATGGTCCAGATTCCCCAAAGCCCCGGCTCACACGATCCGGGGTTTTTTTATGGCGTTTTTCACCCAACAAGGAGAGCACCGACATGAACATTTCCCGACTTTTTCGACTGAGTGGCGGTCGCCGGAGCATGGCCCGAGCGGGCGGCGGCGACCGGAGTTGTTCCTTGAACGTTTGCGTCCAGCCGCCCTTTCGAAGGAGACCTGTCCGATGTTGACCGATTCCGCCGTTCAAGCCCAGGATGGGGAGCGTCCCACCGTTCCGTCCACCCCTGCAACGCCCTTTGCGCGTCTCGCCGGCAAATACCGTCCCGTCCCGCCCGTTCCCTTGACCGATCGTCACTGGCCGGCGCGTGTGATCACCGCCCCGCCCATCTGGTGCGCGGTCGATCTGCGCGATGGCAATCAGGCTCTGGCCGCCCCCATGTCTCCGGAGCGGAAGGGGCGTTTTCTCGACATGTTGCGACGCATCGGTTTTCGCGAGATCGAGGTCGGCTTTCCCGCCGCATCCCGCGACGATCATGAATTCGTGCGTCAGGTGGTGGCCCGTCAGGCCGGGGATCCGGCGCTCGTGCCCCAGGTGTTGACCCAGGCCCGCCAGGCGATCATCGCCAGGACCTTCGAGTCGTTGCGCGGCGCGCGGCGGGCGATCCTGCATCTGTACAACTCCATCTCCCCGGTGCAGCGACGGGTGGTCTTCAACATGGATCGCGCCGGGATCGTCGCGCTGGCCCGCCAGGGTGCCGAGTGGGTACGCGAGCATGCCGAACGGATGCCGGAGACCGAATGGATTTTCGAATACTCCCCGGAGAGTTTCTCCTCCACCGAGCCGGAGTTCGTGCTCGAGGTGTGCGATGCGGTGTGTCAGGTGTGGCGTCCGACCGTGGAGCGCAAGGTGATCATCAATCTCCCCGCGTCGGTGGAGGTGGCCTCTCCGAACCACTACGCGGATCAGATCGAGCATTTCCATCGCCGTTTTGCCTGGCGCGAGGCGGTGATCCTCTCTGTGCATCCCCACAACGATCGGGGCTGTGCGGTCGCGGCGGCGGAACTGGCCATGCTGGCCGGCGCGGAGCGGGTCGAGGGGACCCTGTTTGGCAATGGCGAGCGCACCGGCAATGTGGATCTGATCACCTTGGCCTTGAATCTCCACACCCAGGGGATAGACTGCGGATTGGACTTCTCGGATCTGGACGGGATCGTGGCCGTTTACGAGGAGATGACCCGGCAGTCCGTGCCGATTCGTCACGCCTATGCCGGAGAGCGGGTTTTCACCGCCTTTTCCGGATCGCATCAGGATGCCATCCGCAAGGGGATGGCCGAATGGCGGGTCACGGGTGGATCCTGGGAGGTGCCGTATCTGCCGATCGATCCTGGGGATATCGGGCGGGGTTACGAGGGGGTGATTCGCGTCAACGGGCAGTCGGGCAAGGCCGGGGTGGCGGAGTTGGCGGAACGGGCGATGGGATTTCCCTTGCCGCCGAGTTTGCGCGCCGAGTTCGCGCGCGTGGTGCAGGATCTGGCCGACAGCCGCCAGGACGAGCTGTTGGCCGGGGAGATCGGCGCGCTCTTCGAGGCCCGTTATGTCACCCCCGAGGGGGCGCTCGCCTATCTCTCCCATGCCTGTGGGCGGGTCGGGGAGGAAACCGGGCGGTTGGTGAGCATGCGGCTGGTGGTGCGCGAGCGGGGCGAGGAGCGCCACTTGAGCGGAATCGGCAACGGTCCGATCGATGCCTGTCTGCGGGCTTTTCCTTCCGGGTGGCGGATGTGGCATTATGAGGAGCACGCCTTGGATCCGGGCAGCGCGGCGCGGGCCGTGGCCCTGGTCGAGCTGGAGGATGGGTTGGGGCGGCGTGCTTTTGGCGTGGGTCGGGATTGGGATATCGTCACCGCGGCCATCAAGGCGGTGCTGGCGGCGATGAACCGGGTGATGACCGGTTGAGTTTTGTCCCCATTCAGGATCTCTGCAATCGTGGGGGTCTTGAATGGGGATCGATTTTTTTTCGAGGGGTCCGGGATCCGAGGCGCTTGCCGCTCCGGATCCCGGGCGTTCAGGTTTGGATTTGGATGGGGATGGGAGGATGCGGATGGACCCTTGCACGCGGTTGTTCGCCTATTGCCGACCGGGTTTCGAGCGGGAGACCCTGGCGGAGATCCGGGCGCGCGGCGAGCGTCTGGGCATGCCCTGCGCGGGGGAGGCGCGGGACCGTTCCGGTGGGGTGCTGATCGGGTTGGACCATCCGCATCAGGCGGTGTCGTTGTTCAAGAAACTGGGGGATCCCCAGCCGGTGTTCGCCCGTCATCTGTTGGCCTGTGACGCGGGTGGGGAGCCGTTGCCGCCGGGAGACCGGATCGCGCCGCTTCTGACCCGTCTGGAGCGGCTCGCCGAGCGGCATGGACCGTTTGCCACCCTTTGGATGGGCGCGCCGGACTCCGAGGAGGGGCGCGCCCTGACCCCGCTTTGTCGGGCGCTGCAAGCGCGGTTGGAGTCTGGTCTGCGTGATCTCGGGGCGCTGGATGGGACGGGCGTGACCCGTGCCGAGGTGGTTCTGCTCGCTGGAACCGAGGCGTTGACCGGGATTTCGTGGATTGGGGAGGCGTCGTCCTGGCCGATGGGGATCCCCCGGTTGCGGCGACCGGTTGCGGCCCCGAGTCGTGCCTCCCTGAAGCTGGAAGAGGCGCTGGTGGTGTTGTTGAGTGCCAGGGAGCGGTCGAACTGGCTGGCGTCGGGACGATCGGCGGTCGATCTGGGCGCGGCTCCTGGCGGTTGGAGTCGGATGTTGTTGGCCGACGGGTTGCGGGTGATCGCGGTGGATCGGGCCGAGCTGGCCCCGGAGTTGAAAAGGGAGCCGCGTTTGCGTCATGTGCGCGAGGATGGTTTCCGGTTTCGGCCCGAGCAGACGGTGGATTGGTTGTTGTGCGACATGGTGGAGCAGCCGCGACGCATTGTCGAGCTGGTGGCCAACTGGGCGGTTGCGGGTTGGTGTCGGATGGCGTTGTTCAATCTCAAGTTGCCGATGAAAAAGCGCTTCGAGGAGTTGGAGCTGTGTCGCGGGCGGTTGACCGGGGCGTTGCGGACGGCGGGGATCGCGCATCGATTGGATTTCCGCCATCTTTATCACGATCGCGAGGAGGTGACCGGGCTGTTGCGGGTGACGGGTGGCAGGAGAGGGGGGTGAGTGGTCAAGAAGCGAGGGCTGGAAACACGAAAAATCATTTTCTTGAAGAGCGCGCTTCCCGCTCACGCGAACGCCCGATCCACCGCCTTGACCAGCCCCGGATCGACCTCGCCCTCCGCGACCAGCCGATAAAGGATCTCCATGGTCTGCCGGTGGGTGAGAGATTGCCGGTAGGGTCGCTCCTCGGTGAGTGCCTGGTAGATATCGAGCACCGTCAGCAACCGCGACCAGATGTCCAGCTCCTCACCCGGCAACCGCAAGGGATAGCCGGCGCCATTCAACTTTTCATGATGGTTGGATGCCCACTCGGTGATCTGCTCGAGTCCGGGAATCCCTTCCAGACACTTGCGGGTGAAATAGGTGTGCTCCATCATCCGGGCCCGCTCCGCGTCGTCCAGCTTGCCGGGCTTGTCGAGAATGGCGTTCGGCATGGCCAGCTTGCCCACATCATGCAACGCCGCCGCGATGCGCAACTGGAGAATGGTGGTCGGATCGGCACCCAGATACCCGGCCATGCGCGCGGTCTTCTCCTCCAGACCGCTGGAGTGACTATGCGTGAACCGGGATTTTGAATCGATGATGCGGCTGAAAACCCGCGAGATCTCCAGAATCTCCTGCCAGTCGGCCTCGATGGCAAGCTCGGGCATGGTCCGGTTCAAGGCGACGTCCAGGAACGGATCGCGCAGATCCAGCCAGAAAGAGGTCGGCGCGCTGATCTCGGTGAACAGTTCCACCAGCGCGGGTGAGAAGTGAAGGCCACGTCTGGCCTGAAGGAATTTGAGAACCTGTTCACGCTTTCCCGGTCGGGCCTCGCCAAGATTGAGCTTGAGATCGGTGTAGTCGGCCAGGGCGATCACCTGGGCCATCCAGGGAATCGCCTCCCCTTCCACACCAAAGAAGCCGGAACCATCCCAGTTTTCGTGATGCAGAAGAATCGTTTCGAAGGTGTCCCCCTGAAAAGGAAACCGGCTTACGTTTGTCTCGCCGATTTCACAGTGAGCCGGCATATCCTCAACCTGCAACAACCGGTCGCGCTGCTGGTCGGGACGGGTGAGGTTCTCTTGCGCCAGGCCGTTGTCGTGCAGAATCGCCAGGGCCGCGCAATCGAACACCTGGGCGTCGTTCATCCCCATGGCCCGTGCCAGACGCATGGCAACCAGAGCCACCCGGCGTCCATGGTTGCTGGTGGCGCCGAGCAGCTCGTTCTCCACGCAGTCGATGGCCATGGAGAGTCCCAGGAGATAGCGATTGAGGTTGAATGGCATCGATCTTCCTCCAACAGGATCCTGTGCGGGTGAATCGGAAGTCTTGGATCAATGGCCCGGTCCCAGCACCGTGCCAGCCACCCCGGCCTGACGGCTCGCCAACGCGGCGGCGGCACGGGCGCGCTGCGCATCCTTGAACGGTCCCATGCGCACCCGGTACATGGTCTTGCCACCCGCCTTGATCGGCTGCTGGGTGACCGGGACCGGCCTGCCGTCGAGCTTCAACGACGCCAACCGGGCGATCAGGGCGTTGGCCTTCTCCTCGGTGGAGAAGGCGCCCATCTGCACCGTGTGGCCCCCCTCCTCGGCAGCCGGCCTGGTGGCGGCGTCTTCGGTCGGCGGACGCGGCGGCGGGGGCGGCATGCCGGCGTTCGACAGGGCGGCGGGCGGCGGATTGAAGGTCGTGGGTCCGGGAATCTGGGGCATGCCCGGAGGCGGCAGGTGCGCGGTCCTGGTCTGAGCCTTGGGGGGCTCGGCCCGGGTCTCGGCGGTGGGTTTGGCACCGTTCCCGGCTTCCGGATGCTTCATCAGCGCCTCGGGGATCTTGACTTCCACATGCGGCGTGGTAACGTTCGAAGGAGTCGGCGCGGGTTTGGTCTCGCTTCCCTTGTCCGGGGTCTGCTCGGTTCTGGCCGCGCTCACCGGCGGGCTGTCCGTGCGCGCCACCCGATCGCGGGAGGAGATCATCGCCTCCACCGCCAGCACGATCACGATGAACGCGAACAGACCGTTCATGATCATCACCAGGACGAACTGTTCCCGATTCGGGGATATCTTCATGGTCACTCCACGGAGCGGATTGAAACGACTGGTCACAAGGTAGCCTCTCTCTTAACGTATGTCAATCCGGATCCCGTGGCGATCCGGGTGCCAACACGTCTGAAAACCTTCAACATCCGATCTGTCATCATGCCCTTCGACCCTCCCCAGAGCGGCTTGACCCTGATTCACGGCAATCGCATCGAGCTGCTGCGCGACGATCTGGTGTCCCGCCTGCAACACGAACCCCTCGCGCCACTGGTGAATGAAACCATTCTGGTGCAGAGCAACGGCATGGCCCAGTGGTTGAAACTCGGCCTGGCCCAGGCCCCTGGCGTCGCTGGCGGACTCGGCATCGCGGCGGCACTGGAGATGCTGCTGCCGGCCCGGTTCGTGTGGCGGGTCTATCGGGCGGTGTTGGGGGAGGATGCCGTGCCCGAGGAGACCCCGTTCGACAAGACCCGCCTTGTCTGGCGGCTGATGCGACTGTTGCCGGAGATCGTCGCGGGGGAGGCGTTTGCCGCGTTGCGTCATTTTCTGCGCGAGGATCCGGAGCGGCGCAAAACCCATCAACTGGCGGAACGGCTGGCGGATCTGTTCGACCAGTATCAGGTCTATCGCGCCGACTGGCTGAGCGCCTGGGCGCGTGGGGAGGATGCGTTGATCGATGCGCGCGGTCGGCGGACCGCCATGCCCGAGGAGCAGCGCTGGCAGGCGGAACTCTGGCGCATCCTGATCGACGACGTGGCGCGGGGGGTCGGTGAGTCTCCCCATGGTCGGGGTCGGGCCGAGGTGCATGCCGCCTTTCTGCGTCGTGCCATGGAGGGGGCGCGGACACCGGTCGGACTGCCGCCTCGGGTCGCCATCTTCGGCATCAGCTCCCTGCCGTACCAGTCGCTCGAGGTGTTCATGGCGCTCTCCCGCTGGACGCGGGTGTTGATGTATGTCCACAACCCGTGTCAGCTTTATTGGGCCGACGTGATCGCCGGTCGGGAGCTGTTTCGCCATCGTGGGGTGGCGGGTCACGGGCGGGGAGGGGAGGCGGTCATCGCGGACGATGCGTCGCTCCATCTTCAGGCCCATCCGTTGTTGGCCGCCTGGGGGATGCAGGGCCGGGATTTCATCGGCTTGCTGGAGGATGCGGTCGGCGAGGGGGCGTTGTGGAGCGAGGGGGTGGCGCTGGCCTTCGAGCCGGAGCGCGAGAGCTGTTTTGTGGGGCGCGGGGAGGCGGCGGGAAGCCTGCTCTGGCAGCTCCAGGAGGATATCCTCGAGCTGCGTCCCCTGGCCGAGACGCGGGACACCTGGCCGCCGGTCGATGCGGACCTGGATGGATCGTTGCGCTTTCACATCGCCCACGGCGCCGGGCGGGAGGTGGAGATTCTGCATGATCAACTCCTGGCCGCCTTCAACGCCGATGCGAGCCTGAATCCCCGCGACGTGCTGGTGATGGTGCCCGACATCGATGAGTATGCCGCCCATGTTCAGGCGGTGTTCGGGCTGCACGCTCCGACGGACCCGCGTTTCATTCCCTTCGTGGTGGTCAACCGCACCCGGCGACAGACCGACCCGTTGTTGCGGGTGGTCGAGAAGCTGCTGACCCTTCCGCGCGCGCGGGTCACCTCCAATGACCTTTTGGACTGGCTGGAGATCCCGGCCTTGCGGCGTCGTTTCGGCATCGGCGTGGAGGATCTGCCGTTGTTGCGGCGCTGGATCCGGGATTCCGGCATTCGCTGGGGGCTGGATCCGGGCCATTGCGCGGCGTTGGGGGTTCCCGAGGATACCGAAGGAGAGCGCACCCGCCACACCTGGCGTTTCGGACTGGAGCGCATGCTGTTGGGGTATGCGCTCGGGGATCGGGGTGGCCCCTGGCAGGGGGTGGATCCTTTTGACGAGATCGGGCTGGGGGATGGGGAGCTGTTGGGTCGCTTGAGCGATCTGGTGGCGGCGGTGGCGTGGAGCTGGCGCGAACTCTCCACCCCTGCCACCGTGCCCGAATGGTGCGGACGGTTGCGGGGGCTGTTGGCGCGTTTTTTCGATCCGGACGAGGAGGATGCCGACGCCTATACCTTGCTGCGGCTCGAGGAGGTGCTGGATCCCTGGGAGGCCATGTGCGCCGAGGCCGGATTGACCGATCCCCTGCCCGAATCCCTGGTCGCCGAATACTGGCTGGCCTGTCTGGAGGATGGCGGGTTGTCGCGCGGCTTTTTCGCCGGATCGGTCACCTTTGCCACCCTCATGCCGATGCGGGCCATTCCGTTCCGGCAGGTCTGCCTGCTGGGCATGAACGATGGGGCCTATCCCCGTCCGGGAACGCGCGTCGATTTCGATCTGATGCACGGGCGCTACCGTCCCGGCGACCGTTCGCGGCGCGAGGACGACCGCTATCTGTTTCTCGAGGCGCTGCTGTCGGCCCGTGAGCGGCTGGTGATCTCCTGGGTGGGACGCGGCATCCACGATAACGCCGAACTTCCCCCCTCGGTATTGGTCGGACAGCTGCGCGACCATCTGGCCGCCGGCTGGACCCTGGCGCGTCGCGATGGGGGCCCGCCGGACTCCGGTGCGTCTCTGGTCGCGGCCCTCACCACCCTCCACCCCTTGCAGCCGTTCAGCCCGGACTATTTCCCCGCCGGAGAGCGGGGCGTTTCAGCTCTTTCAACCGGTCAACGCCCAAAGGGAGAGCCACGGTCGCGGGGCGAGGGGATTCCCCCCCCATCCTGCAAGTTCACCTATGCCCGCGAATGGCGGCCCGCACCGGTCGCGACGGGGGATGGAGAGAGCCTGCCGTCGCTCCTGCCGCCGCCGAGTCGCGAGGAGCCGTTGCGGCTTCTGGATCTGGCCCGACACTTCAAGGATCCGGTCAAGAGCTTCTTTCAGCAGCGGTTGGGGGTTCGTTTCGAACGCGAGGCGCTGTTTCTGGAGGATCATGAGCCGTTCGAGCTGGACGCCCTGGAGCAGTGGGGGCGTGTCGATGAGCTGTTGAACCGTCGCCAGCCTGAGGCGCTCGAGCTGGGGTTGGCGCGGATGCGTCTGCGTGGGGCCCTGCCGGCGGGTGGGCATGGGGAGCGTTTGATCGGGATGTTGCGGGAGACTCTGACCCGCCTGAACGGACGGGAGACGCGGTTCGTCGCCCGGTGGCCCGAGGAGGAGGAGGGGGAGCGGAGCTTTCGGTTCGAGAGCGCCGCCGAAGGGGGGGCGGTGCGGGTGGTCGATCGGCTGCGCGGGGTGCGGCGCGGGTCGGGGAGCGGGTTGGGAAGAATCGTGCGCACCGCCAGTCGGCTGCTTGATGCCGGAACGATCCGACCCGAGGCCCTGTCCGTGCCGTGGATCGAACATCTGGCCTGGGGGATGGTGGCGGGGGATGTGACCACGGTGGTGTTGGGTCGGGATGGGGGGATCGAGCTGGTCCCGCTGCCGCCCGGCGAGGCGGAAACGGCCCTGGAGTCGTTGATGGGGGCCTGGGTGCAAGGTATGCGCACCCCGTTGGCCTTTCTGCCCGCCGTGGGCTGGGCCGGGTTCGACGATCCGCAGAAAGCCGAGAGGCGCTTTGTCCGCGAGCGGGTGTTGAACCCCTATGTCCGGCGCGTGTTCCACGATTTCGAGGCCTTCGCGGCGGTCGGCGCGTTGGAGGGGTGGTCGGAAAAACTGCTGGCGCCGTTGCGCGAGGCGGCCAGCGTGATCGAGGAGCTGGATGAATCCCTGGTGGGGGATGGCTGGATGGAGGAGATCCCGTGAGCGCCCCGCAAGAGCTGCAACCTCTGACCTTTCCCCTCTCCGGCGTGCGGCTGGTGGAGGCGAGCGCGGGCACGGGCAAAACCTACACCATCGCCTTGTTGTATGTGCGGCTGGTGCTCGGCCATGGAGTCGTCGAGGGGGGACGGGGTGCGCTCAACCCTCCGGAGATTCTGGTCGTCACCTTCACCCGTGCCGCCACCAGCGAGTTGCGCGAGCGGATTCGCGCCCGGCTCGGAGAGGCGGCGGCCTGTTTCGAGGATGAAACGCCCATCCAGGGGGGCTGGGATCCGTTGCTTGTCGTCTTGCGCGCCGATTATCCGCCCGCCACCTGGGCGGGGTGCGCGCGACGGTTGCGGCTGGCCGCCGAGTGGATGGACGAGGCGGCGGTGGAGACCATCCATGGCTGGTGCCACCGCATGCTGCGCGAACACGCCTTTGACAGCGACTCCCTGTTCACCCAGGAGCTGGTGGCCGATCAGCGCGCGCTGCTTGCCGAGGTGACGCGGGATTACTGGCGGGTGCATCTGGCGCCGTTGTCGTTGGTCGAGGCCAGGGAGCTGTTCGACTGCTGGCCCGACTACAACCGGTTGGCGCGCGGGGTGGAGCGGCTGTTCCGCCAGGTGGGGTTGCTGGAGGATCCGGGCCCGTTCGCGGCGATCCTGGACGAACGAAGCGCGATCCGTGCCGAATTGGGCGCGGTCAAGCGACGATTCGGAACCTGGATCGGTCCCATGCGCGCCATGCTCGATGAGGCGGTGGCCGGCAAGCGGGTGAATGGCTTGAAGATCCAGGCGCGTTACTACGGACCGTGGCTGGAGGCGCTCGGGCGCTGGTGCGCGGATCCGGAGGAGCTTTTTCCCGCGCTGACCGAGGCGGCCTGGTGGCGGTTGACCCCCGGTGGATTGAACGAGGCGTGGAAGGTGGGATCCCCCCCCGACCATCCGGCCTGGGAGGCGATCGTGGAACTGCGTGCAACCCAGGCCCGCTGGGAGGGGGTGTGCCGGCGGTTGTGGGTGCATGCCGCCATCTGGGTGGCGGCGCGCTTCGCGGCGGCCAAGCAGGGGTTGGCCGTGATGGAGTTCGACGACGTGCTCACCCGACTTGAGTCCGGGTTGAACGGTGCGGGCGGTGCCCGTCTGGCCGGATTGATTCGTCGGCAGTTCCCGGTGGCCCTGATCGATGAGTTCCAGGATACCGATCCGGTGCAATACCGGATCTTTGCCGCCATCTATCGCGATTTGGATGGATGCCGCGATGGCACGGCGCTGGTGTTGATCGGCGATCCCAAACAGGCGATCTACGCCTTTCGCGGTGCGGACATCCACACCTATCTGAGCGCGCGACGGGTGCTGACCGGGCGGATCCACACCCTGGGGCGCAACTTCCGCTCCAGCGCGGCCATGGTGGCGGCGGTCAACCGGGTGTTCGCCGACGCCGAGGCACGGGTGGGTGCGGGGGCTTTTCTGCATCGGCGCGGGGAGGAGGATCCGATTCCGTTTCATCCGGTGGTCGCCCAGGGGCGGGAGGCGCGCTTCGAGGTCGAGGAGACGCCCCAACCGGCCATGACCCTGGCCGTGAGCGACGGGCCGCGTCCCTGGCTGGCCGATGCCTGTGCGAGCGCGATGGTCCGGCTGTTGGAACTGGGACGTTCGAACCGGGCCGGATTCCGGGATGGGGTCGGCGCGCTGGTGCCGCTTCTTCCCAGCGATATGGCCGTCCTGGTGCGGAGTCGCGCCGAATACGGGTTGATGCGCGCCGCCCTGGCCCGGCGCGGGGTGCGCTGCGTCTATCTCTCCGATCAGGAGTCGGTGTTCGCCTCGCCGTGCGCGGTGGAGCTGCGCCATTGGCTGGCTGCCTGCGCTGCCCCCGAGGATAGCCGCCTGCTGCGCACCGCCATGGCCACCGCCACCCTCGGGGTGAGTTGGCTGGAGATCGATGCCCTGGCGCGGGATGAGCGGTTGCTGGAGCAGCGCATGCGCCAGTTCGCGGGGTTCAAGAGCTGCTGGCGGCGCCAGGGGGTGCTGCCGATGCTGCGCCGGATGATGCACGAATTCGGGGTGCCTGCGCGGCTGTTGCACGGTTCGCTGGAGGGGGAGCGGAGCGGCGAGCGGCTGTTGACCGACTTGTTGCATCTGGCCGAGCTGCTGGGACGGTGGGAGGCGGACGGCGAGGGGGAGCTGGCGGTGATCCGGCTCCTTGATGAGGCGTTGCGGGAGGCCGGGGAGGGGGCGCGGGAGGCCGGGGAGCGGTTGACCCGTCTGGAGAGCGACGCCAACCTGGTGCGCATCGTCACGGTGCACAAATCCAAGGGGCTGGAGTACCCGTTGGTCTTTCTCCCCTTTGCCGGCAGTTGCCGTCCGCTGGGCAAGGGGGATCTGCCGGCCCGTCTGCACGACGATGAAGGCGTGGAAAGCCTCCTCATGACCGCCGACGAGACCCTGTTGGCGCGGCTCGATTTCGAACGCTTGCGCGAGGAGACCCGCCAGTTGTACGTGGCCCTGACCCGTGCCCGGCATGCGGTGTGGGTCGGGGTGGGGGTGGAAAAGGGGTTCGAGAAGAGCGCGCTTTCCCGTCTTCTGGGCGTGGCGGCGGAGAAGGGATGGACCGCCGAGACCCTGATGTCGCATCTGGCCCGGTTCGAGGAGGGGGATGGCGCGATCCGGATCCTGCCTACTCCGGAGCCGACCACGCAGCGGTTTGGCGCCGATCAGGATGGCGCGGCGGTCGGACCGGCGCGGCAGGCGCGGCGGCGGGTGCGGGATGGGTGGTGGATGGCCAGCTATTCGGCGTTGCTGGCGAGTTCGGCGGGTGGGGGCGTCGAGAGTCTGGAGAGCGCGGGAGAGGCGCGGTTTCGCGAACTGGCCCTGGAGCGTGACCAGCGGGCTCGGGCGCCGTCCGAGGGGATGTCGCCCGAGCCGGGGATGACGGGTCTGCACCCCTTTCCGCGTGGGGCCAGGGCGGGAACGGTGCTGCATGAACTGCTCGCCTGGTGTGGCGGGCGCGGCTTCGGCGCGGCGGGCGCGGATGCGGAAGGGGTGCGCGCGGAGGTGGCGCGGCGTCTGAATCCGCGTGGCTGGTCGGCCTGGATCGACCCGTTGAGCGCCTGGTTGACCCGCTTTCTGGCCACCCCCTTGCCGCTGGACGGGCTCGGTTCGGAAGTTTCGTTAAGCGATCTGGAAACCTGGCAGGTGGAACTCGAGTTCTGGCTGGCGGTCGAGCGATTGCCGGTGGCCGGGCTCGATCGCTGGCTGCGCGCCACCATCGAGCCTGGCTGCGAGCGTCCGACCCTCGCGGATCGCACCCTGCAAGGGATGCTCAAAGGGTTCATGGACCTGGTGTTCGAGCACGGAGGGCGCTACTACCTGATCGACTACAAATCCACCTGGCTTGGTCCGGATGATGCCGCCTGTACCCCCGAGGCGATGCGGGCCGCGATCCTGCACGCCCGGCATGACCTCCAGGGGGTGTTGTATCTGTACGCCCTGCATCGTTTGTTGTCGGTGCGTCTGGTCGATTACGACCCGGCGCGCCATCTGGGCGGGGCGTTGTTTCTCTTCCTGCGCGGTCTGGACACCCCAGCGCGCGGCATCTGGCGCCTGGAGGCGACCCCGGCGATGCTGGCGGTGCTCGATGGATGGTTTGGCCAAACCCCGGAGGGGTGAACCGGACGTTTTCCCCCCCCATCTGCAAGGGGCTGTCCCGTGCCCGCCGGGTTATTTTTTCTGTTCAGCTGTTTTGGCTTTGAATTGCCGGGCCTTGGGAGATTCCGGCTCCCGCGCCAGCCAGTTCTCCACCACCTTGGCGGCTTCGGTTGTGTCGTTGTTCTCAAGCAAAAACTCGACAAGCTGTTGATAGGGAATGCTCAGGTTGAACTGGAATGGTCGCTGCTTGGGGAAGGCGTCAAACATCCGTTCGATCAGGGCAATCTCGGTCCGGAAGTGGCCCATCGCCTCCTGTTCCTGTCCAGACTGTTTGCGCAGGATCATTCCCATCCGCTCATGGCTGATGGCCAACCCTCTCTGCCATTGGGTGTTGTCAGGATCGAGTTCGGCCAGACGTTTGGCGATCGCCATGCCGGCGCGAAACTCGGTGAGTGCCGCAGCCTGTTCGCCCTGCGTTTGAAGAATCTCGCCAAGCTTGTTGTGGCTTATGGAGAGGTCGCGCTGCCATTCGGTGTTGTCGGGATCGAGTTCGGCCAGATGTTTGGCGATCGCCATGTCGGCGCGAAATTCGGTGAGTGCTGCATCCCGTTCTCCCTGCGTTTGAAGAATATCGCCAAGCTTGTTGTGGCTTATGGAGAGGTCGCGCTGCCATTCGGTGTTGTCGGGATCGAGTTCGGCCAGACGCTTGGCGATCGCCATGCCGGCGCGAAACTCGGTGATTGCCGCAGCCTGTTCGCCCTGCGTTTGAAGAATCTCGCCAATCTTGTTGTGGCTCACCCATACGTCGCGCTGCCCTTCGGTGTTGTCAGGCTCGAGTGCGGCCAGACGTTTGGCGATCGCCATGCCGGCGCGAAACTCGGTGAGTGCCGCAGCCTGTTCGCCCTGCGTTTTTAGCATATCGCCAATCTTGTTGTGGCTCACCTGTAAGTCGCGCTGCCATTGGGTGTTGTTGGGATCGAGTTCGGCCAGACGTTTGGCGATCGCCATGCTGGCGCGAAACTCGGTGAGTGCCGCAGCCTGTTCGCCCTGCGTTTTTAGCATATCGCCAATCTTGTTGTGGCTCACCCATACGTCGCGCTGCCATTGGGTGTTGTTGGGATCGAGTTTGGCCAGACGTTTGGCGATCGCCATGCCGGCGCGAAACTCGGTGAGTGCCGCAGCCTGTTCGCCCTGCGTTTTTAGCATATCGCCAATCTTGTTGTGGCTTATGGAGAGGTCGCGCTGCCATTCGGTGTTGTTGGGATCGAGTTCGGCCAGACGCTTGGCGATCGCCATGCCGGCGCGAAACTCGGTGAGTGCCGCAGCCTGTTCGCCCTGCGTTTGAAAAATCCCGCCAATTTTGTCGTGGCTTATGGAGAGGTCGCGCTGCCATTGGGTGTTGTTGGGATCGAGTTCAGCCAGACGCTTGGCGATCGCCATGCCGGCGCGAAACTCGGTGAGTGCCGCAGCCTGTTCGCCCTGCGTTTTTAGCATATCGCCAATCTTGTTGTGGCTCACCCGTAAGTCGCGCTGCCATTCGGTGTTGTTGGGATCGAGTTTGGCCAGACGTTTGGCGATCGCCATGCCGGCGCGAAACTCGGTGAGTGCCGCAGCCTGTTCGCCCTGCGTTTTTAGAATATCGCCAAGCTTGTTGTGGCTTATGGAGAGGTCGCGCTGCCATTGGGTGTTGTTGGGCTCGAGTTTGGCCAGACGTTTGGCGATCGCCATGCCGGCGCGAAACTCGGTGATTGCCGCAGCCTGTTCGCCCTGCGTTTGAAGAATCTCGCCAATCTTGTTGTGGCTCACCCATACGTCGCGCTGCCCTTCGGTGTTGTCAGGCTCGAGTGCGGCCAGACGTTTGGCGATCGCCATGCCGGCGCGAAACTCGGTGAGTGCCGCAGCCTGTTCGCCCTGCGTTTTTAGCATATCGCCAATCTTGTTGTGGCTCACCTGTAAGTCGCGCTGCCATTGGGTGTTGTTGGGATCGAGTTTGGCCAGACGTTTGGTGATCGCCATGCCGGCGCGAAACTCGGTGAGTGCCGCAGCCTGTTCGCCCTGCGTTTGAAGAATCTCGCCAATCTTGTTGTGGCTCACCCATAAGTCGCGCTGCCATTGGGTGTTGTTGGGATCGAGTCTGGCCAGACGCTTGTCGATCTCTTGTGCCTTGCGATGCAGGTTTTGGGCTTCGGTCAAGTTACCGAGGTCTGTGAAGACATTGCCAATATTATTCAAGGCCGCGGAGAGTTGGCGCTGTTGCATGGGCTCGAGCTGGGAAGGTTCGCCCAGGCGCTCATAATACGCCAAAGCCTTGTGTGCGGTCTCTTTCATCAGGTCCAGGCGGCCCAGGGGGATCAGTCGATCCCGTAAATCAAAGATGACGAAATTCACCAGCTCTTCCGCCTGGCTGCGGGCCTGTTTTTCCTTGGTGCGCGCCTGAGCCTCCAGTTTGAGCGACTGTTCGGCCCTCTGTTCCTGTTGGTAGGCGCGCCAACCGAAGCCGCTGGCGGCCAGGGCCAGTCCGCCCAGGCCGATGGCCACCCAACGCGCCCGGCGCAAGCGACGATCCCGTTGCTCCTTTTCATGGCGGGAGGAGTGTTCGATGAAGGCTGGAACCCCTTCGGCCAATTCGTCGCGGCGCTGGCGCAACAGCTCTTCCGCCTCGGCCAGTCGCTTGCCCGCCGGCAGCAGCAGCTCCGGATGCTCGCCACCCTTCTGCCAGACGCTCCTGTCCGCCTCCAGCCGATCGCGCAGTTTCAAGAAGGCCCGCTCCTCCTCGATCAGTCGTTTCAGGCGGGGCCAGCGGGTCAGCAGGGTTTCATGGGCCAGGTGGAAGGTGGCTTGCAGGGCATCGCCACGGGTCACCACCAGCCGTCCATGGACGAATTTTTCCAGAATACGCGCCTTCTCCGGGGTGTTGGCCACCTCCCGCTGGTTGGCCGCCCGGCTGGTGATGCGGTCATCCTCGCTCTGGGTGGTCACCAGGGCGCGCAGCACCGCCGCCAGAGTCGGACCATCCAGCTCCTGGCAGATCTCTTCCGCCCGTTGGGCGATGGCCCCCACCAGTCCACCCAAAGTCCGGTAGCTGGTTGAGGTCAAAACGTCTCCTTTGGCCAGCGCCACATCCTGACGATAGAGTTCATCCAGGGCGAACTCCAGCAGCGGCAGGGATCCAGGCTCCAGCTCGGCCTCTTGCAGGATCAGTTCATCCAGCCGCAGTCCGGTCTCCTGGTCCACATCGAAGCCAAGACCCGCCGCGTTCGCGGGGCGCGTGATCATCTGTTCGATTTCCGGCAGACTGGGTGGCGCCAGGTGGTATTGACCGAGCCCAGAGGCCAGATCGCGCAACCGGGGGAGGTCGTCCAGGCGGTGGAAAAAGTCGCTGCGCATCGCCGCGATCACCCACACCTGCCCGGTTTTCGCCAGTGCTTCCAGAAATCCCACGAAGCGGTCGTTCTCCTCGGCGGTCAAGGAGACCGAGGTGAAGATCTCCTCCAACTGATCCACCACCAGCACCAGGCGACCCGTCTTGCCCGATGAATCATCCCTGGCAGTCTTGCTGATGACCTGCATGGCCACCTGAATGTCTTTGACGCCTGAAGCGGGATTGGCCTGCCATAGTCCCCCCAGGGTTTTATCGTCGATTTTCTCTCCTCCCAGTTCGGGCGCCCCATCCATCAACAGCGCCCGCGCCAGACCGACCCATGGGTTTCCTTCGCCATCGCTGGGGCGGAACCGGGCCATCCGCCACCACCCCACGCCGCTCACCACGCCTGGAATGGCCAGATGCGGCAGCACGCCGGCCCGGATCAACGACGATTTGCCACTGCCGCTGGCCCCGAGAATCAGCAGAAAGGGAATCGCCTTTTCAGCCCTGTGGACCAGTTGGTCGATCACCTTCCGCTCAGCCTGTTCCCGGCCAAAAAAGACCGGTGCGTGTTGAGTGTCGAAGGGTTGCAGGCCGCGAAACGGAGAGCCGTGGTTCCAGGTGATGCCTGGTTCGCTGGCATTGGCTCCGACGTCACCCTTGGCAATCCGTTTTTTGATCAAGCGGCGCAAGTCCGCTTCCAGTTGCTTTTCGAAGGTGTCCGTAGGGTCGAATGTGTGGTAATCCCCCTCCCGGACCTGCCCATCGCAGGGTTTGAAGTGGCGATCCAGAAAGTTTTGCAACGCCTCCCACTGGATGCGGCGCGCCCGCGCCTCCTGGTCCTGGGTGTTGACCGGCATCATGGCCGGGGTGGTTTTCAAGTAAAGCAGCAGATCCGGCTTGCCGGTAGCGCGGTTGGCCTGTTTGGCGTTTTCGAACTCCCACTCGGTGCCGGTCGGGATCCGACCATCCGCGTCTCGATACCGATCCGGCAATGGCGATCCGAGCCGCGACCAGAGGATCACCACCACGATGTCGGTCAGCGATGGTTTGTCGAGCCGGTCCTGGATGTGGCCCGCGGCCTGCTGCACCTCCTCTTCCCAGAGAATCGGCCTGATGTCGAAAAAGCGTTTGAACTCTTTTTTCAGGCGCTCGATGACCAGGGCCGCCCGGCGGCGTTCGTCGGGGACATCGCTGGGGGAGGAGATGAAAATGCGCAAAGGCGTGGCTTGCATGGCGAATCCCTGGGTTGTGGTCAAGATTCCTCGGCGTGCAGTTGCCGTCCCATCCGCTTTTGGGCGCCGTCTGGTGCCCATGGGGTGCCCCTCCTTGGGGGGATGGTCGGGAAGCGATTATACAGGTTTGCCATAACATGACAACCAGGAATGTGTATCAGGCGTTGATTTAAAGTTCTTGCTCTCAAGGGTAGGATGTGACACGATTGGTAATATTTTTTTGGCGCTGATACACCCTTGCCATCCAACGCCTGCCTGCCAACTCAAGCCACTCGAAGGTGAATCATGGGAGACTCGATTGATGCGTCCCTTTCAGCCCCGGCTGGGAGTAAAAGCGATCATGGCTTTATCGTGTTTAGCGATATTCATGGTTTTTCAAAGGTCAAAAAGTCAAGACGGGATAAAGTCTACCGGGCTTTCGCGAACGAGCTTCTGCCCAGTCTCAATAAGAAAGTGATTCAAAAATTCAGGAAAGGTCCAGATCCTCTGGATGTCTTCAACACCTGGGGAGATGGCATGATGGCGGTCTTCTCGGATGCCCTTCAGACGGTACGCTTTTTGGTGAAGTACCGAGATTTCTTTCATGGTTTTAAGTTTTCCAACAATCGCATGCCGAAAATGAAGCCGCGCATCGCCGCCCATTTCGGTCCTCTTTTCCGGTTCCAGGATGCCACCCTGGAGGGACGCCCGAACGTCACCGGCGCACATGTCATCCTGCCCGCGCGGTTGGAGCCCATGACCCGCAGTGGGGAAATCTATGTCACCAAGGATTTTAAGGATTCCGCCAGGACGTCTTATCAAGTCAAGAAAAAGTATGTCTTTGATTCGTTGGGAATGATGCGGCTGGCCAAGGATTTTGGCGAGGACAAGGTTTTTCGTCTGCGGAAACGCACCGATCCCAAGGAGATCATCGATCCGATCATGGCCCTCGATCTGACCAATACCCTGCCCCGACCCAAGGGGCCTGACGATGACGAGAAAAAACTGCTCGACAGCCTGGGCGCAACGCGTAATCCCCAGGCATTCCAGGCTTTGGTTCAGGTCTCTCCGCTTATCAAGGATATGTCGAACAGAAGTGGTCCTTTCCTGTTCGCTCTGGCCACTCTTCTGAAAAGCGGCGGGATGTACCAAAAAGCGATCGATGCGCTTGATTTGCTGGAGAATCAGGTCTTGAAAGCCGAGGATCTCGAAATTCGTCCCTACCAGTACGATTTGAAGGTGTTGGCGCTCAAGACCGATTGTCTCTCCCGCTTGCGGCGCTACCAGGAGGCCGCCAATCTGATCTACGGGGTATTCAAGGCCAACGAGAACGATTCCAACACCCTTTCCATGCTGGCGGCCCAATACAAACGCCATGGACTGTATGCCACCAGTGACACCACCCCTTCCATGCGCGATCGTACCCTGATCGATCGGGCCCTGAATCTCTACAAGGAGGCGTTTCGCCGCGACATCACCGCCTATTATCCAGCCATCAATGCCGCCTACCTTGGCATCATGCTCGGAGGCAAGCAGTCGGACGAAGGGCGGAAATTGGCGGCGTTTGTTTGCAAGTATTGGCAAGAGGGTTGGGATATCGACGCATGGCGGCGTGCGGCGACAGAACGCGGGGAGAAACCGGACTGGTGGTTGCCGGTGAGCGTTGCGGAGGCGCAAATGCTTCTGGAGGGAGACTCCCTGGAAGCGCTGGTTTCCCATTTTGCGAAACTGGTGAACGAACTCAAACCCACCTGGTTCGAGAAGGCCTCGACCCGCGAGCAGATCGAGATCTATGGCATCGTCACCGGGCGTATCGGGCAGGTCCAGCCGATCCTCGACATTCTGGATCCGAACGGCTGAGCGTTCGGCCTACCCCTCCTCGCGTTGATAGGCGGCGTGCTGGCGGCGGCGTTTGCTGGTGAAGGTCTCGGCGGTATCCTGGGAGACCAGCTCATACAGAATCGCCTGCTTGCCGGCGCGCGGACGCAACAGCCGGCCCAGCCTCTGCACATGCTCGCGGATCGAGCCGCTGCCCGACACAATGATCCCCACGCTCACCTCGGGCAGGTCGATCCCCTCGTTCAACACCCGCGAATTGACCAGAAACGGAAACTCCCCCGCCCGGAAACCCTCCAGGAACCGGCTTCGTTCGCTGATCTTGGTTTTGTGGGTGATCACGGGCAGAAAGAAGGTCTCGCCGATGGCATAGGCGGTGTCGTTGTCGTCGGTGAACAACAGGGCCCGTTCGTGGCGATGGCGTCGCAACAGGCTCCATACCATGCGCAGCTTGGCCCGCGAGGCGCGCGCCAGACGTTTCTGCAACCGATAGGCGGCCATCGCCTCCCGTCCCTCGCGGGAGCGACCGCACACCATGATGAACTGACTCCAACCGTTGGGCTTGGAAAAACTCACCCCGGTGGCGCGGGCGAACTCCCGATAGTGGGCATAGGCCGCGTCATAGGCCTGGCGTTCGTCCTCGTCGAGGATCACCGGCACCTCTTCCAGACGGTAGGGGGCGAGAAACTCCCCCTCCAGATCGGTGATCTCGCAGCGATAGAGCAGAGGTCCGAGCAGGTTGAACAGATCCTCTTCTCCGCCATCGGTCCGCTCCGGGGTGGCGGTGAGTCCCAGCCGATAGGGGGCCACGCACATCAGGGCCGCCAGACGGGTGGTCGCGGCGGGCAGATGGTGGCACTCGTCGCAGATCAGCAGTCCGAAGCGGTTGCCGATCCGCTCCATGTGCATGTAGGCCGAATCGTAGGTGCTGACCGTGATCGGCTGGAGTTCGTATTCGCCGCCGCCGAGCATGCCGATCCGTTCGCCGAAGGCCTGACCGAGCTGATCATGCCACTGTTGCACCAGGTTGATGGTCGGGGCCAGGATCAAGGTGTCGCGTTGGGTGCGGGTGATGGCCATGCGGGCGATGAGGGTTTTGCCGGCGCCGGTGGGCAGCACCACCACCCCGCGTCCCTCGGCCTGGACCCAGGCCTCGAAGGCCTTTTTCTGGTGGGGACGGGGGGCATGATCGCCGCGCGGACGGAACGAACGCGGCTCGAAGGCGCGGGCGCGATCCTCGTAGGGGGTGCGGGCGCGGTGCAGGGCCAAGACGATGGGGGCGTAGTGGCGCGCCTCGGCGCGGAAGGCGTCGATGCGGTCGTCCCAACGCAGGAGGGTGGCGACCGGTTGCAGCGACTCGACCGGACCGGAGATGATCAGCGATCCCAGATCGAAGGCGACCTTGATCATGACGGCAGGGGTTCCGGGTTGGGGGCGGGGAGTTGACGCATCAGAATCGCGAACCAGATGCCACAGGCCGCGCCCAGGCCGTTCAAGGCCACATCCCCCAGGTCGAAGTAGCGGTTCGGGAGCATGAACTGGATGCACTCGTCGGAGAAACCGAGCAGGACGACCGTCACATAGGACCAGAGCAGCCCGACGCCGCGCGGTTCTCCCATGGCGCGGAACACCAGAAAGGCCAGAAAGCCGTATTCGAGCAGATGGACCCGTTCCGAGGGGTTGTCGGTGTGGTAGGCCACCAGCAGGATGGCCAGAAATGGGAGCAGGGCGTGGATGCGCTGTTCGCGGCGGATGCGCCGATAGAGGATGCCGACCACCATCCCGAGGGCGATCAGCAGGATGGTGGAGATCACCAGCCCGGTTTCGCGCTTGCCGATGATGGTGAAGATTCCCCGGGTGATGATCGGGGTCAGGGGGAGGGTGAGGTAGATGGTGAGCATGTAGGCCCCGACCACGGCCCAACGCGGCCCCGGATAGTGGATCTGGAGCCGCTTGGGCAGGTCGATGAACTGGGCCAGGTTGTAGAAGGGGTTTTTCATCGGCCACGCTCCAGGTCGTTCGGGCGACGTGGAGCGTTGACCGGATGGAATCCGCCAGGGGATGGGGCCTGATGTTCGGGAAACATGAAATCCGTATCCAACCTCGCGGAATTGATCAAGAGTTATCCGTTGACGCGTTCGAACTCCTTCATGAAGGCGATCAAGGCGTCGATTCCCTCTTCGGGCATGGCGTTGTAGATCGAGGCGCGCATGCCGCCCACCGAACGATGGCCCTTGAGGGTGACCAGACCGGCGGCCTTGGCGCCCGCCAGGAAGGCGTCGGTCAGATCCGGGTTGGCCAGGGTGAACGGCACGTTCATGCGCGAGCGGCTGGCCACTTCCGTGGGGCAGAGATAGAACGCCGAGCCGTCGATGGCGGCGTAGAGTTTCCCGGCCTTGTGGATGTTGCGTCGCTCCATTTCGTTCACGCCGCCCTGCTCCTTCACCCATTCGAGCACCAGGCCCAGGATGTAGATGGCGTAGGTGGGCGGGGTGTTGAGCATGGAGCCTTCCTTGGCGAGGGCCTGATAATCGAGCATCGTCGGCAGATTCGCCTTTCGGCCCATGAGATCCTTGCGGATGATCACCACGGTGACGCCACTCGGGCCGAGATTCTTTTGCGCACCAGCATAAATCATGCCGTACTTCGACACCTCCACGGGGCGCGACAGGATGTTGGAGGAGGCGTCGGCGATCAACGGCACGTCGCCGGTATCGGGCAGATAGGGGTATTCCGTGCCGAAGATGGTGTTGTTGCTGGTGATGTGGGCATAGACGGCATTCGGGTTGAGGGTCAATTCCGCCTGGGTGGGGATGCGGGTGTAATTGACGCTTTTGGTGGTGGCCGCGACACGCACGTCGGCGCAGAGTTTCCTGGCCTCCGAGCAGGCCTTTTCCGCCCAGCTGCCGGTGAGCACATAATCCACCGACTGGGAGGCCGGATCGGTGATCAGGTTCATGGGGAGCATGGAGAACTGCAACGAGGCGCCGCCCTGCAAAAAGAGCACGGCGTAATCCTCGGGAATCCCCATCAGTTCGCGCAGCAGGGCCTCGGCATTGGCGATGATGGCCATGTAATCCTTGGAACGGTGACTCATCTCCATCACCGACATGCCGGATCCCTTGTAATCGAGCATCTCATCCCTGGCCCGTTCCAGAACGGCGACAGGCAGGACGGCGGGACCGGCACTGAAATTGAATACACGTTTCATGGGGCAAATCTCTCCTTGAAGGGGTTGGTCATGTGGCATGGATCAGCTCTTGGCCTGACCGTTGCTTGGCTTTATGATGGAACGGAACGACGCATCGGGAGACTCTTCCTGCCGCGTCCTTTCGATTTTGTGATCACGACAGGGTATTCCAGCGCGTGGCCAGAGGCAAGCATGCCTTTTCGCGGATGCGTGGTTCCATGGAAAGATTCGCAAGGGATGTAACTGACATGCGCACCATTCTGGTTGTGGATGACGATCCGTTGGCCCGGCTGCATCTGGAGCGTTTCTTGAAACGCGAGGGGCATGCGGTGTTGATGGCGCGCGATGGACAGCAGGGGGTGGAGATGTTTCGCGCCAAGCATCCCGACCTGGTGTTGATGGATGTGATGATGCCGGAGATGAACGGCCATGAGGCGACCCGGCGGATTCGGGCGGAGACGACCAACGACGATGTGCAGCCGCCGGTGATCTTTCTCACCGGGGTGGAGGATCAGGAGTTGTTGGCCGAATGTCTGCATTGCGGCGGGGATGATTTCATCTCCAAGCCGTTCAACCACATCATTTTGCAAGCGCGTCTGAAGGCGTGGCTGCGCCGGGTGGAGTTGGCCGAGAAGGTGGCCATGGATCGCGATGCGATCGAGAACGTCATCCAGAAGATGCGCAAGGATGACCGGTTCGATCCCTTTGCCATGCGTCTGTTGATGACCCCGGTGGACAAGACCACCGGGGATCTGGTGCTCTCGGCCCGGGATGCGCGCGGGGTGCAATATGTGTTGTTGGGGGATTTCACCGGCCATGGTCTGGCGGCGGCGGTGTGCGGTCCGCTGGTGTCGGATATTTTTCACGACATGATGCCAATCGGGTGTACCTCAGGGGATATCCTTAGGAAAATCAATGAAAAAATCCATACCCGCCTGCCGGTGGACATGTTCCTGACCGCCTCTTTCATTGCTCTCGATCGGGCCGCGGGTCGGATGACCGTGTACAATGCGGGCATGCATCCGTTGTTCATCCATCGTGACGGTCACGGCTTCTGGGGCCCCGCGTCGAAGCAGATGCCGCTCGGGATCGTGCGGGAGATCGCCGTCGAGGAGACGGAGGTGGTGATGGAGGTGCGCGAAGGGGATCTGATCTACCTTTATTCGGATGGGGTGTATGAAACCCAGTCCCCGGACGGACTGTTCTTCGGAGGGGAAAATCTGAATCGGGCGCTTTCCGGGATCGCGGTGACGCGGGCGCCGTTGGAGTCGATCCAGTTGGAGTTGGAGCGGTTCCAGGGGGATCCCAATCTGCGCGACGATGTGACGCTGGTCGAGTTGACGGTGTGAAGCGTCGCCATGGCTGGGATTGGGATAGGTGCGCGGAATCTGGATTGGGGTGCGCGGTCGTGCGTCCCCCTCGTTGGTTTGCTTGCTCAACGAGAGGGACGGGAGCGACGGGTCAATGGGGGTCAGCCCGCCTGTTCCGCGAAGGCGTGCTGACGTGTGGCGCGCAGAAACAGAAAAACGGAGGCATGTTGCTGTCGATCCTCTTCGCGGGTGCGATAGGCGATGCCGCCCACCGGTTGTCCATCCCACTCATGTTTGACCACGACGTTGATGGCCCGTTCCAGATCGTGGCGGGTGGCGCAGTAGCCGAGTTCGACATCGACGAGGTGGGTGTCGGAGGTCCAGAAATAAGTTCCTGCCCCGCAAAACCAGTCATGCTTCCGTGTTGTGAACATGGTGTCCTCCTGACAGTGGTGACCGCGGCTGATGGACCGCTTCCATGGGAGGCGCGTCGGATCGGGCCGATGCGCCGACACGGGCCGGGGTTGGCCCGTCCCATCGTGATAGAGGGTTTGTCAGACATGGGGCGAATGGCGTTCGAGCCATGCGTCCATTGATGCCTGGATGGAATCACCCCACACATTCGCATGATGAGGGGATCTCCCCGCACCCTTTCGACCTTCCCTCACGGGAGGTTCACGGTACGAAGTGTGTGTGTACAGGTGCGAACTTGAACATGATGGGGGGAGAGCCTCCTCATCCCCCGTACCATGGACCTCCCTTTGGGAGTCTATGGTAATGTACAGGCGCGACCCGAGGGGGAGCGAGTCCCAGCGGATCGCGCCACATGCGGACGATTCCGATTCGTTGGCCTTCCAGGTGTTCCGGCGAGGGAGTTCCTGGTAAGGATGGGGGAGAGGGGATCCCCATCGAGCCAATGTTGGCGGGTGGGGATCGGTGGTCCCCAAGGCTGTGTCGTCCAGACGGCGCAAGGCTACCGGGTGACCGGACTTGTGAGGCAGGCCAGGGCAAAGCCGTATTCCACCTCATGCCATGCCGTTTGATATTGGGTCTATGCAAGAGCCGTGCAAGATGTGTCAGGCTCTGATTATAAGATAAAACATCCCTGTTCTGCCGCGTTTTGAGCCGTTTCCCGCCGCTTCCCTTTCAGGCAATGCGTGCCTGATGTTGTGGCAATCGATCTTGTGAATGCCTGTTTCGCGGGCAATATCTGCCCGCGTCGCCATCTTGATTGTTACCGTGGAATGCACGTCAGGGAGTTCCACGGTCGAGGGATAAGGGGGGGGCTTCCATCATGCTCAAGTGACCGTGGAATTCACGTCGAGGGAGATCCACGGTCGGGGGTGAGGGGGGATCCCCGAGCAGGCAAGTTACTCAAGTTCGGGTTCGTGGTATTTCGAACGTTTTTATGGAAAAAAAATCTTGACATCTCATGGGCGGACTTGCATCATGGATGCCATTGTGATTAAGCCAAGACAATCCGAATTGTTCCAGATGTGCCTTGAAAATCAGGATTTAGTCACACAACACCGCACCTGTCCCGTACTGGCGGCGATTGCATGCCGTTTTAGTTATTTTTTTGAACCGATTCAAGGGGTCTATACAAAAATGATCAAACAGGGAGTCCAATCCATGAATTTCAAGGGTAGCACTTTGTTGGCCATGGCCGGCGCGCTGGCTCTGGTCGTTGGCACCACGGCATGTGGCGGCGGCGGCGGCAGCGGCAGCAGCTCCACCAGCATCGCTCTGGGTGGTCTGGCCTCCGATGGTCTGCTCCAGGGCGCCACGGTGTCGGTGTACTCCAGGGAGGGCACCACCGCCTGCACCACCGCCACCACGGACACCAACGGCAAATACAGCTTGACCGTGCCCGCTTCCTGCGCCACCCCGCTGCGCATCGAGGTGAGCGGCGGTAGGGACAAAACCACCAACAAGGACAATGACCTGACCTTGAAGTCCCTGGTGACCTCCTCCTCCCAGACCACCGCCAACCTGTCGCCCCAGACCACCCTGATGACCGAGGCCATCAGAGCCGCCGCGGGTAACCTGGACAATCTGGCCACCAAGTCCTCCACCGAAGTGACCCAGATCACCGGCACGGCGGTCACCAACGTGGTCAAGGCTTTCGGCTTCGGTTCGGAGGCCCAGTTCGCCAACCCGATGTCCACCCCGATCACCACCACCGCCCAGACCAGCGCCTTCTCGCAGGCCGGTGACGCGGCGGGTGAAGTGTTCCGCCGTCTGGCCTCCTCCGCCGGTCTGGCGACCCCGAACGCGGTGAGCTCTTTGATGCAAACCTATGCCGCCTCCCTCTCCGGAACGACCAACAACGTCACCGTCGGCACCAGCACGATCACCCCAACCACGCTCCAGGCCATGGTGAGCAGCCAGCGCGCCCTGGTGACCGCCGAAGTCCTGGCCGGTACCCTGGTTCGCAACGTGACCAGTGCTTCGGCCACGACCGGCCTCTTGGGAACCGGCGCCAATCTGACCACGTCCGGCTCGGAAGGCCTGATCAGCACCATCACCTCTTCGACCACGGCCAAGAACCAGTTGGCCACGGACGTCTCCACGGCCATCGCCGCCGGCGTGATCACCACCGGATCCACCCTGGCCACGCAGTTGACCACGGTCTCCACCAGCACGACCGCGGTCACCACCGCGCCCGTGACCACCAGCGTTCCGACTGCCGCCGTGGATCTCACCACCGTCACCACCAATGCGACCGCCGCGGTGAACGCCGCGAGCTTCATCGTGCATCCCGCCGTGACCCTGACCGATTATCCACAAGGCACCACGGCTTCCGCCTCCAACCAGACGATTGCCCAGAGCGTCAGCTCCACCGGGATCATGACCGCCAACGTCGGGACCGCCCTGAGCGCCTCCAACCTCACCGCTGTCGGCAACGGTAGTGGCAAGGCCCCGGTCATCAACTTCTCCCTGGGTCAAAGCCTCGGCAACAACAAGGGCTCGGGTGTCGCCCTCGTGACCGCCCTGCTCAAGGATGGGGCCACCGAGACCCGTTCCACCGGGCAGCGTCAGATCATCGCGAGCACCAGCTACAACTGGAGCAGCGACGGCACCAACCTCACCCTGACCGCGCCGGCCAATGGCGTGGCTTCGGTGACCTATTACACCACCTCGGCCACGGCTTCCGCTTCCGCCACCATCACCAACGTGGATGCCGATCTGCTCACCGTTACCGGTGGAAGCGGCGGCTCTCAGGTTCCGGCCACGATGAATCTCAAGGTCGCCAATCTGTTCAGCAACAAGATGCCGGCTTCGGCCTCCATGAGCCCGAGCGGTTCGGTGGGCAACTACTTCTACAAGGTGACCATCAGTGGTATTCCTCTGGCGGCGTGCGCCTCCACGGACACCACCTGCAGCACCACCATCGCCAAGCCGTTCACCGTGGTTCAGGGCACGATCTCCGCGCAGTAAGTGACCTTGCGACCTGTTTAAAAAAAACGCGCCCCTTGTGGGCGCGTTTTTTTTGTCGATAATCACTCCAGGGTGTGGTCACCGGATGGGACACCTGCTGATTCTGGATCTGTCGATTCCCGTTGCCGATAATCACGCCAGGGTGTGGTCATCGGATGGGACACCTGCTGATCCTGGAACCGTCGATTCCCGTTGCGCACGGATGGACCCGTTGCGCACGGATGGACCGTTCGGATTTGATGTTCAACCGCCTGCGGGATGAAGTCGGACATGATGAAAAACATGGGGTGGAAGGTGGCGATCTTGGGGCTTGCCGTGCCGGCCCTGTCCTATGCCGCGCCGTTGGATGAGTTTCTCACCGCCCATCCCGGCTTCGAGGCGATGCACGGCGAGGGGGAGGTCGGCGTGGATCTGATGAACCGCACCGTGGATCTCTTCAAGATGCGCGGCGACCCGGATCCGCGCAACAACGCCATCGGCGACTACCGGGGTCTGCATGCCCGTGGCGGTCTGGCCTTGACCCGACGGTTGTGGGTGGATGGCGGTGTCTGGAACCGCAAGATCATCACCCCGTATGACAATGGCGAAAGCCTTGCCTTGCATGCCGCCGCGCAGTTTCAGGTCTTGCAGCCGCTGGGCGCCTTTCCAGCCATTGCCTTGCGGTTGAGCGGCTGGCGCGATTCGGCCTCGGATGCCTCGAAGGGGTCGCCCACCACCATCACCACGGGGGATATGAGCGTCACGGCCAATGCCATCCGCATCGACAGTCCCCAAGACGAACAGGCGCAGATCGATCTGATCGGCACCTGGACGTTGCCCAGCAACACGGCGCTTTCCACGTTCGTCGGTTATGGCAAGAGCAGCGTCTCCTTTGACCAGTTGACCATCAACGGTATTTCGGTGGGCGGGGAGAGTTCGGCGGGTCAGTTCGTGATCTCACCGGCAACCATGTCCGATGGTTCGATCGGCGTATCCGGCGTGTGCGTGAGTCAGTGCGGCAAGGTGTTGGATTTCAAGGTGCCGGCACCCGCCGGCCAGACCATCCCGAATGGTCTGAACATCGGTTACGATTCGACCTATTTTCAGGCGGGCGGGAGTTTTTCCTGGATGTCGCCGGAGTGGCGGGCGCGGTTGGGATACCGGTTCGTCAAGTGGAACCGCGATGTGGACGAGGCGGTGGTCCAACTCGGGAAGAACGCCATCGACACCAACCATTTTCTGACCGGCGAGATCGGTTACAAACCGCCGTTTCCGCTCTTCGAACACGCGGGTTTCTTCGTGCGCGGACAGGTGATGAAAAACCAGTTCGTGGGTGAGGTGCCCTTCTCCTACAACGCCTTCAGCGCCCACAAGTTCGATCACCGCTATGGGATTGTCACCCTGGGGATCAGCGGCGGCTTTTAAACCGCACCCGGTTTGGAATGGGTCGTGTTTGCCGTCGAAAAAAAAGAGCGCGTCTGGGGTACTCCTCTCCCAGGGTGGTCTCACCCGTTGAGCGGCGCTCCAAACAACGCGCGTTCGAGCGCGGCGCAGCTTGCCTCGTCCAGCCCGATGGCGTCGATCGCCAGATCTTCCGCCATGTGCCGCGCCGAGGTGGTGCCGGTCAAGGGGGTGATGCCGCGCTGGGTCAGCAGCCGGAAGAAGAGTTGTTCGGGGGTGCATTGCCGTTCACGGGCCAGGCTGGTCAGGGCGGCATGGGCCAGGAGATGCGGGTTGGCGGTCAAGGTCCAGAAACTCTGATAGACGATCCCCAGCCGGGCGCATAAGGCGCGGATCTCCCGATCGTAGCCGGTCTGGGCATGAAACCGGTTCTGCACCACTGCCGGTTTGACGCGCGTGTTCAGGATCAGGTGTTCCAGCAGGCGCGCATCGTAACAGTTGCTGATTCCCAGACGATGGGCGCCTCCAGCCAGATGGATTTTTTCAAGGGTTTTCCAGGCTTCAAGCGTCTGTCCGATCGTGGCCAGGGGGGAGTGGAGCAGCAGACCATCGAGATAATCGGTGCCGAGATTGCGCAGCGACGCCTGAAAGGATTGCGCCACCTGGTCGGCGATGGGGGCTTCGGGATCATAGGGGATGCGGTTGGGATCCTGACCGGGCAGGGGGGTGAATTTGGTCTGAATATAAAGTTCAGTCCGTTTGATTCCCGCGCCGAGGGCCACCGCGATCCCCTGACCCACCCCGGCCTCGTGGTAATGTTTCGGCTGGCAGGCGGTATCGATGCCCCGAAAGCCGAGTGCCAGGGCCTGCCCCACCAGCGCGGCGGTCCGATCCTGTTTCCAGGCGGTGCCGTAGACGATGCCGGGCATGGGAATTCCCCCGTTTTTTCGACCGTTTCCCTCACCAGTTGCCATTCGGGTCTCCTCATTGTGCGCGTGATGCCAAGGATGTCTTTCCAAATTCCCCCATGGGGCCTATCCTAAAAGAACCTTTCACCCGAAGTCACGGTCTCAAGTCCACATGTCCGCCAACTCCCCGATGATTCTCAAGACCCTCACCATCTGCCGCGAGCTGTTCGTCGCCGCCCCCTATCTCAAGGAGCGACTGGGCGCGGCCCGCTTCGAGGCGGAACTGCTGCCGCGTTTGCGCCAGATCCGGGAGGGGTTGCGCATCGGGCCCAATCCCGACTTTGGCGTTGCGCTCGTGGATACCTTCGAATGGGGATTTCACACCCCGGCGCAGGCGCTTCTGGATGGGATCATCCAGGCTCAGGGATTTGACTGGCGTTTCGTGACCGGGCGGCGGCGTCGCTTCAAGGAGCTGGCCCCCGATTATCCCGAGTCGATTCCGCCGGTGGTGGGCAATCTGTGGGCCGAGGCGCTGGCGAGCGCGGAGCGGGCGCTGGAACCTGGGGAGTGATCCCCGAGCGGACGGAGCGGCGTGGTTTCAGGCCGGGAACAGGGCGCCGCCCGCCCGTGTCACCCGCCGGGCGATGATGGCATCCAACAACCGCTCCTCTCCGGTTTCCGCCAGGATCAACCGTGTGCGTGCCCGGGTGACGCCGGTGTAGAGCCACTCCCGTGTCAGGATCGGGTTGAGGCTTTCCGGAACCACCAACACCACCTGGCCGAACTCCGATCCCTGCGACTTGTGTACCGTCATGGCGAACACGGTCTCGACCGGCGGCAGACGACTCGGCGCGAACCAGCGGACGCCACCCATCTCCCCGTCCTGGCTCCAGAAAGCCACCCTGGTCCACCACTCCCCATCGACGGGCAGCGTGAGTGTGACGCCGATATCGCCGTTCATGAGCCCGAGGGCGTGATCGTTGCGTGTCACCATCACCGGGCGTCCCAGATACCAACTCCGTCCGGTCTCGATCAGGCCGGCGGCGCGTAACGCCCCCTCCACCCGTCCGTTCAACCCCTCGACCCCCCAGAGACCCTGACGGGAGGCGCACAGCAGTTGGAATCCGGCCTGTGCCCGCAGCACCGCCGCCGCCCAGAGGTCGAATGCTTCGGCAGGGGCCTCGAGGGCGGGTTTTTCGGCATGCAAAAGCTCCAGATAGCCCCGATAGCCGCCTGCGTTTTTTTCAGGGCCCGTGCGGTTTCGCCTTGCCCCTTCCGGCGAGGTCCGTTCCATGTCATCGACGATCAGGGCATCGAACGAGGCATCGGGCGCGCGGAGCGACACCCAGGAGAGATCCGTGCCGGGAGCGGCGCGCAGCGCGGCGATGCGCGCTCCATCCCCTCGGTTGATCGCCTGGGCCAGCTCCCCGATGCCGCTGGTGGAGGCGAAACGGAAGTTGCGTCGCAGACGCACCACCGCCTGATCGAGCGGCGTTCCATCCGTATCGAGCCACATGGGGTCGAGGGGGTGGCCGGTGGTCTCCAGCAGGTGGGTTGCCGTCATGGGGGTGTAGTGGCCGCGGTCGGCGCGCTGACAGAGGGTTCCCAACAGGGCGCCGGCCTCGACCGAGGCGAGTTGGTCCTTGTCGCCGATCAGAAGGAGTCGTGCCCGTGGGGGCAGGGCGCGCAGCAGATCGGCCATCAGCTCGACGCCGACCATGGAGGCCTCGTCGATCACCAGGAGGTCCAACCATAAGGGGTTGTCGGCATCGTGGCGGAAATGACGGCTGTCGCGTTGCCCGCCGAGCAGACGGTGCAGGGTGGTCACGCGGTTGGGAATGGCGTTCCAGACCTGTTCGTCGAGCGGGCAGGCTTTTTGGCGCAGCCGTTCGAGTTCACGGGCGATCGCATCCCCCAGGCGCGCCGCGGCCTTGCCGGTCGGTGCGGCCAGGGCGATGCGCGGCAGTTCGCCATCCGGCTCCGTGCCATCCCGCTCCAGGTGCAACTGGAGGAGAAGGGCCAGAAGACGCACCACCGTGGTGGTCTTGCCGGTGCCGGGACCGCCGGTGAGGATGCCGAAGCGGGTCTGGATCAGGCGCGCGCAGGCGATGCGTTGCCAATCGACCGCGCCGGGCTCGGACGGAGAGGGGGGTAGCAGGCGATCGAGCCACGTTCGGACGCGGGACGGGTCGAACCGGTCGTTGGGATCATCCGTCACAGGGTGGGCGATCCAGGTGGCCACCTCCTGTTCGCACTGCCAGAGACGCCGCAAATGGAGGCGTGTCCCGACCCGTACCAGAGGGGTCGGGCTGTCGGTGGTTCCAGGTTCGGCGATCAGATCCGGGTGGTCGAGTCGGGCCAGCCAGCCCGCCAGATCGATCCGCGCCAGCCAGCGTTGCGGGAGATCGGGATCCCGGAGCGGGGAGGGGTCGCACCCTTCCGGAGGGATGTCGAGCGTGCCGTTGGGATCGGTCAAGAGCGCGGCCAGATCCAGATGGAGGTGTCCGCGTCCGGCCTGATGACTGGTGAGGGCCGCCGCGAACAGCAGCCAGCCGTCCGCATCCGGGCAGCGATCGCGCAGGAACGCGGTAAAATGAAGCTCCACGCCGCGCAACCAGCCGCGTGTCCGCCAGCGTGTCAGGATTTCCAGGGGATCGGGGAGATCTGGCGGGGGGTGCATGGCGCTGGACCATTCTTAGAGTATGGGTGGGGCATCGTTGGTGTGATCGCCCCCCGGACTGTTTCGTCGCCGGCGTGACGCGATCCTCGATCCCCATGGTTACGCCAGAAAGGATCCGGAATGCAACCTGGAATGTTGCCTTCGGAGCCCATCGGGGAGGATAATCCCCTGGATGCCGGCGATTCGTTATCAGGTTTGGAAAGTGACATCCGCATGCTCAACCGCGAACTGCTTCGTTTCGATCAACGCCAGGGGCGACTCACGCCACGCTTCGTGGATGCGGAGAATCAACTGCTGCGCGACCTGGCCCGCGATCTGACCGCGATCTATCTTTCCAGCGAGGGGCAGAGCCGGGATGAGATCTCGGAGGCGGTCGCCCCGCTGATCAACGCCGCCCGTTCGCCGCTGATCGCCAAGGGGTTGAACAAACTTCTCATGGACCGATGCGCCTTCCGGGAGGCTCCGGAGGGGATGGAAGAGCGACGCCTGACGATTTTTCGTGCTGCCGGGCGTTTGTTGCAAAGCGCCGGCATGAGCGATCTGGCGGCTTATCGACACGCCGTGGCCGATGCCGTGCCCCATGAGACGACCGGTCTTGTCTCGGATCCCGATCAGTTGGCCATGGGTCTGCATGCCGATCACCCGGACCGGCAACCTCTGACCGGCTTTGAACCGATCGAGCCGGAAGGGTTGCTGCATCGCTACAATCTCGCCCTGGCGCAGGGACCGCTGTTCTGGGCCAACCGGTTGACGGTGCGCATCGTTGAGCCGGATCCGGGCAAGCGACGGCGTTTTTTCCGTCACTTGAAGTTCCTGCAACTTCTGGCCCGGGTCACCCGTGATCAAGGGGGGGCGGATGGTTTCTCCCTGGAGTTGGATGGACCGTTGAGCCTGTTTGACGTACAGCGCAAATATGGTCTTAAATTGGCGTTGTTGTTGCCGGAGTTGTGTCAGTTGCGGCAGTGGCGGATGGAAGCCGCGCTCCTTCTGGAGAGTCGAACCCTGACCTTCGAGTTGAGCGATGCGAACGGTCTGTGGGCTCCGGAACCCCGTACCGGGAGCTATCTGCCCGAGGAGTTCGGTCAGTTCGCCGAGGCGTTCAAGGAGAAGATCTCCGGGTGGGAGATGATCCCTCACCCGGAGATCGTGGCGCTGGGGGGGCAGGAGTGGGTGGTTCCGGACTTCTCCTTTCGGCATGCCAGCGGCAAGGTGGTCCATCTGGAGCTGTTCCACCGCTGGCATGCCCGGCAACTGCCTGCCCGGTTGGAACGGCTGGATGGTCCGGGTCGCCATCCACCCCTGGCCATCGGGGTGGATCGCGCGTTGAGCAGGCAGGCTGACCTTGCGCCGCTTCTGGAGGCGTCGCGTTGGTTTGAGGGGCACGGTTTCCCGTTCAACCAGTTTCCTCCGGTCAAGCGTGTCGCGGAGTGCCTGGATGGGTTTCTGGTTCCTGGCTGATTGCGATGTGCTCGTGGATTCAGGATGATCCGTTCTTGCGCGCCTGTTCCACCTCCAGACGCAACGCCTCATCACAACACCCGCAGGGCCCGGATTCGGTCTGGCAGCAGCAGATGTAGCCCTGTTCGAGCGCGGCGGCCATCTCCCCGGCCAGGAGGATCAATTCGTTTTGCATGGTTTCGACAACGGATTGATATTCATCCACATCGTTGACGTTGAGCATCGTCGTGCGGTGCAAGATGCCGAGAATTTTGCCTTCTGCGCACAGCAGACCGGGATTTTTCGGGATGTCGTCCGTATCGATCCCCTCCTGTCCATCCCAATGGGCACGGATCAGAAACGCCCCGCACCCCAGCCCCGGAATGGCCACGGACCGGTTGAAACGGCACAAACCGCCCCCACGCTCCTTGCGGATGTTGGTGTTGACGCGCGCGACGATCTCCTTGACGTTGTGTCCCGACTGATCGTAGTGGACGCTGGAGTTGCACTCCGGCTTGACGTCCAGGATGACGTGGCTGAAGGGATCCTGGCTGTCCAGATCCTTGTCGTGCAGGCAGATGCGGTACTGCCGGAGATATCCAGACCCGCCGGTGGTCTTCAGGTAGGCGAGATAGTATTTGATCTTGTAGGATTTCAGGTAGCAGTCGTTCTCCACGAAGCGATCCAGGGCATCCTGTTCCTCGGTGGTGATCTGGATGTTGATCTCCGTCTTGCTGCTGGTGGAGACCGGTTGGAGTTCCCCATTCTTGATCTGGCCGTACTTTTCGTTGCAGTGAAAGCATTGGCTGTTTTTGCTGCACACCATGTTCTTGATGATGCTGTTCGACACGCCGCAATCCGAGAGGAAATCCTCGATCGCGTTCTGATCCGTGGGGATGGTTCCGGAACCCAGGCCAGCCAGATAAGCGCACAACGTCTGCTGTAGCGACTCCCGGAGATCTTTCGGGCTGCCGTTGGTGATCACGAAGTGAATGCCGGTCAGCAACCGGAGAATGTCGTAAATCGGCAAACCTTTGTCGCCATCATCCGGATCGTTCATGGAAAAAACGAGTTGTTTTTTTCCGGTGGTCAGGTAGACCGGGAATACGCCAAAATTTTTCGGGTGTGCATCACCCGCGCACCATCCGACGAACCGGCGCAGGGGGTCGAACAGGGGGCTGTTCCACGTTTTGTTGTGGTTGAGCAGACAATAGAAGCAAGGTACGAACGACCGAAAAAAAATGAATGCATCCGTGGTGCTGACCAATTTGTTGAGGGCGTAATTCGGATAGTCCTGAACGGACTTGGGATCCCTTTGAATGATTTCTGGGATGTTGCAGTTGCTCATTGGCTTCTCCATGGGGTTTTGGATGATGGAAAAAAGGATGCTTTGGAAAGTATATACCTGTTAATTTTATAAAGATCAAGGAAACTCATATATGGCCCGAGCGGAGAGGTGGTCGAACCGGCTTGGATAAAACCAGATGTTTTTTAACCATAATTCTCAATTGTTCCCGTGCCTGGATGAAGAGAAACCCGTGGATCCACCCGAGGCCGGATCCTTGGCCGGGTGAAACGCCATGTCTTGCTGACGAGCCAGAGTTGGATTAAATTGGATGATGCGGCAATTTTATGGACGCGTGCGCGAACGCTCCAGAACTTCCAACAAGGAGAACGATTTCATGCTCGAAGCCTATCGCCAACATGTCGAGGAGCGTGCCAAGCAAGGCGTTCCGCCTCTGCCTCTCAATGCGCAACAGACCGCCGGTGTCGTGGCGTTGTTGCAAGATCCTCCGGCGGGAGAAGCGGCATTTTTGAAGGATCTTTTGGCCAACCAGGTCCCGCCGGGTGTGGATGACGCGGCGCAAGTCAAGGCAGCGTTCCTGGACAACGTGGCTCAGGGGAAGGTCGTCTGTTCGGTCATCTCCCGTCAGGAGGCCGCCCGCCTGCTGGGGACCATGATCGGCGGCTTCAACGTCATGCCATTGATCCGTCTGTTGGACGATGCCGAACTGGCTGGGGAGGCCGTGGCCGCGCTGTCCAACACCCTGATGATCTACGATGCCTTCGAAACCCTGGCGGAAAAGGCCAAATCCAATGCCAACGCCAAACAGGTGCTCCAGAACTGGGCCGATGCCACCTGGTTCACCTCGCGCGCGCCTATGCAGGAGACGTTGACCGTCACCCTGTTCCAGGTCGCCGGCGAAACCAATACCGATGATCTCTCGCCGGCCTCCGAGGCGTGGAGCCGCCCCGATGTGCCGGTGCATGCCCTCTCCATGCTGGTCACCCGCCAGCCCGGCTCCCTGGAGGAGATCACCCGCCTGAAGGCGCTGGGACATCCTTTGGCCTACCTCGGCGACGTGGTGGGAACCGGTTCGTCGCGCAAGTCGGCGGCCAACTCCCTCATCTGGCACATCGGCGAGGATATCCCGCATGTCCCGGCCAAGCGCACCGGTGGCGTGGTGATCGGTGGCACGATCGCTCCGATCTTCTTCAACACCGCCGAAGACTCCGGCATGCTGCCGATCCAGTGCGACGTGAGCGCCTTGAAGAACGGTGACGTGGTGACCATCAACACCCGCGAAGGGACCATCAGCCGCGACGGCACGGTGGTCACCCGCTTCCAGATCAGCCCCAACACCCTGGCCGACGAAGTGCGCGCCGGGGGTCGGGTGAACCTGATCGTGGGGCGCAAGCTCACCGCCAAGGCCCGCCAAGTGCTCGGCATGGCCCCGACCGACCTGTTCGTGGCCCCGGAAAATCCGGTCGATACCGGCAAGGGCTACACCCTGGCCCAGAAGATGGTCGGCAAGGCCGTGGGCAAGAGCGGCGTGCGCACCGGCGAGTACTGCGAACCCACCATGACCACGGTCGGTTCTCAGGACACCACCGGTCCGATGACCCGTGACGAGATCAAGGAGTTGGCCTGCCTGGGCTTCTCCGCCGATTTCGTGATCCAGTCCTTCTGCCACACCGCCGCCTATCCGAAAGCGGTCGATGTCCAGACCCACAAGACCCTGCCGGCCTTTTTCGAGGAGCGTGGCGGCGTGGCCCTGCGTCCCGGCGATGGCATCATCCACTCCTGGCTCAACCGCATGTGTCTTCCGGATACGGTCGGCACCGGCGGCGACTCCCACACCCGTTTCCCGATCGGCATCTCCTTCCCGGCGGGCTCGGGTCTGGTCGCCTTTGCCGCCGCCACCGGCGCCATGCCGCTGGTCATGCCCGAATCGGTGCTGGTGCGCTTCACCGGCCAGATGCAACCGGGCGTCACCTTGCGCGATCTGGTCAACGCCATCCCCTATGTCGCCATCCAGAAAGGACTCCTCACCGTCGAGAAGGCCGGCAAGAAGAACGTCTTCTCCGGTCGCATCCTCGAGATCGAAGGTCTGCCGGATCTGAAGGTCGAACAGGCCTTCGAGCTGTCCGATGCCTCGGCGGAACGTTCCGCCGCGGCCTGCACCGTGCTGTTGAACAAGGAGCCGGTCATCGAGTACATCAGCTCGAACGTCACCCTGCTCAAGAATATGCTCAATCAGGGCTACCAGGCGGAAAAGGCCATCCTGAGGCGCATCGCCGCCATGGAGGCGTGGCTGGCCAATCCGGTGCTGCTGCAACCCGACCGGGACGCCGAGTATGCCGCGGTGATCGAGATCGATCTCAACGAGATCAAGGAGCCGATCCTGGCCTGTCCGAACGATCCGGACGACGTGAAGCTGCTTTCCACCGTGGCCAACACCCCGGTGGACGAAGTGTTCATCGGTTCGTGCATGACCAACATCGGCCATTTCCGCGCCACGGCCAAGATCCTCGACGGTCAGCCGCAGATTCCCGGTCGTCTCTGGCTCTCTCCGCCCACCCGCATGGACGAGCGGCAACTGATCGCCGAGGGGGTTTACAGCACTTTCGGAAAATCCGGCGCCCGCATGGAGATCCCCGGTTGTTCGCTCTGCATGGGCAACCAGGCACGGGTGCGTGACAACACGACCGTGGTCTCCACTTCGACCCGCAACTTCAACAACCGCATGGGCAACGGCTCGAAGGTGTTTCTCTCTTCTGCCGAGGTGGCGGCCATCGCCTCGCAACTCGGACGTCTGCCCACGGTGGAAGAGTACATGAAGATCATGGAAGAGCGCGTCACCCCGAAAGCGGACAATGTGTACAAGTATCTGAACTTCCACCAGATCCCCAACTACGAGCAGACCGGCGGGGCGTAAGCTTCTGCCTGATCGGTGGTGTGTCACGAAGCCGGAGGAGTCATCCTCCGGCTTTTTTTGTGACATCCTTCCTGTTGCCGGATTCCCCCGATTGGGTACAAAAAAAGCGCCTGGATCGCTCCAGACGCTTTTTTTGTACCGGTCCGCCAATCGGTGGACATGTGGTTCTGCATGAAACGGTGGAATCAGCGGGGCGCATCCCACTGTCCAGCGCCGGCACCCGCGCCGTAATCGGTCGCGCCGCCCTTTTTCTTCTTGGCTTTCTTGGCTTTCTTGGCCTTCTTCTTTTTCTTGTCGAGGACAGTGGACTGATCCTCATCCACCAACCCCTGCACCGACGTGTTCGCGAGGGAGGCGACGATCATCGGCTTGAGTTCCATGGTGGAAAGATCCGCCGCGGAAGCGGTTCCGACACCGCCGGCTACACCCAGCATCATGGCAAGCGCCATCAGACTCTTTTTCATCCATTCATCTCCTTGGTCAATGGGTTTACATGCAAAAAAACGATGGCTTCGAGTCCGCTTGCGACTTTCAAGTGACGGCACTGTCATGCGGGTCGGGGAAAAGATGGATCAGATCCCCATCCGTGCAACATCTTGGGGCACGGTTGAAAACGGTACCGAGACATGAAAATCTCCACGGCGGTGGAGGCCATCCAAACCGGTTTGAAGGGGGGATGCCCCCCTTCCATCGATCCGTGTCACTCCCGAACCGGGAGTTCCCTGGATCCGGATTACTTCACCACGCCTGGGGCCATGCGGCTGGCTGGGGATGATTTTTTCTTGGCTTTTTTGGCCGCTTTTTTCTTGGGGGGTTTGGTGCTGACCTTCTTGGTGGTTGCGGTTTGGGTTGGATCCTTGGTGACCGTCGTGGCGGCCATGATCATGCCGTGATCCTTGGAGACGCCCTGCGGGATCGTTCCCTGACCGGCATGGCGCTCAGTCGCATCCACGGAGACTGCCGCGCCCAACAGGCCGAGCGTCATCGCGACAGCCAAAAAACTCTTTCTCATTAAATAGTCTCCTTGTCTTGGAAAATAAGGGTGCTGGTCACATTTAACGCGACCTTCATCAAGCATATCACGCTTCATCCTTCTTGAACAGCCGAATTAAAAAAAATATCAAAGCCGTGTATCGTGCTGAAAAAACAGGCACGAAGCAGTCTTCACCAGGGTGTGGGCGTTGCGTGCCGGGTGCCATTCATCCGGAGTATGTTTGGGATGGGAAAGATGGCTTTCTGGAAATATTGTGATGGTTGGCAATCACGAACTGTGAAATGTCATCACGATCTGTTATGATGGCAATCGAATACCGATATTGATACAAGATGATTGGATTTGAAAGTGACAACCTCGCCAAGGCCTGGCGCGCCTGAGAAAAGGGGGAGTGGCATGGTGGAGCAGTCTGAACTGTTTGAAATGTATCTCAACCAGACCAGTCGCGGACTGTTGTTGTGCGATGACGGCGGCCTGGTGGTGTTTTGCAATCGGCAGTTTCAGGAGTTGTTCAGGATCTCCGGGGAGATCGGTCTGGTGGGGGTCTCATTCGAGCATCTGTTGGCGATCCTGGAACGCTCCGTTGTGGGGATCTGGCAGGAGACCTCGCGCATGACCGAGAAGTTGCGTCTCTCCCATCAGGAGGGTATCCTCTTCTCCCCGGAAGATTTCTTCATGGCAGGCCGGTGGCTGGCGGTGCGCGGTCGGCCCATGGAGAATGGCGGTTATGCGTTGACCATCACCGATGTCACCACCCATCACACCACCCTGGAGAGTTTGCATCGCTCCAGCCGCACGACGGTGATGGCTCTGGCGGAACTGGCCGAAAGCCGGGATCAGACCACGGGGGATCATGTGTTGCGCGTGGCGCGCATGACCCATGCCATCACCCGCAAACTGCTCGAATTCGGATACTGCACCGAGTGCATCGATGAACGTTTCGTCAAGAATATCGCCTTGGCGAGCATCCTGCACGATATCGGCAAGGTCACCACCCCCGACCGGATTCTTTTGAAGAGCGGTCCACTCGATCCGGCGGAGCGGGCCATCATACAGCTGCACGCTGAAAACGGTTGCAAGCTCTTGCAGCGGCTCAACGATTTTCTGGATGACGACGGCTATCTGGCCATGGCCACGCGCATCGCCGGGAGCCATCACGAGAAATTTGCCGGGTTCGGCTATCCCACCGGCGTATCCGGGGATCAGATCCCCCTGGAGGGGCGTATCGTCGCCCTGGCGGATGTTTTTGATGCGTTGGTTTCCGAGCGGCCCTACAAGCATGCCTGGAGCGAGGAGGAGGCGTGCGCCTTGATCCAGAGCGAGTCGGGGCGCATGTTCGATCCGCGCGTCGTCGAGGCGTTTCTGGCTGTATTGGAAGAGAGTCGCCAAACCAATCTGATCGTCTGGACGCCGGACATGAGCGTGGGCGATCGCATGTTGGATTTCGATCACCGCAACCTGATCGCCCTGCTGAATCAGGTCTACAAGTCGATTCAGCAACGGGATGTGATCCTTTTCAATCTGGTGCAGCAGGAGTTGTTCAACTACACCTTGGGACACTTCAACCGCGAGGAGGCCTATCTGCGCGAACAGGGGTATCCCATGCTGGATCGGCACGTCAAGGTGCATCAGGCGCTGACGCGCAAGGTGCGCGACATGCGTCACCGGTTTCTGACCGAGGTGAATTTAAGCAGCCAGCAGCAGCTTGGGGATGAGCTTCTGGAGTTGTTGAGCGGCTGGCTCAGGGATCATATTCTGGAGGAGGATCTGAAATATTACCGGTTCGTGAAGAACCAGGCGGATTCATCCGGGTTCGGACCAGATGGAAAAGGACCAATCCACCGTTTATAATGTGTGCCAACGGAGGAGATGGCAGTGGGCTCGGACTATTCTCAGATGTATAAGAATAAAAGCTAACGGACTACCATTATGGAAATTAGTTATGGTATCCCCGGATTTCTATAGCCATCAGAGAAATGGGTCGGGTGTCTCCAGATTCTGCGAACCACTGGCGTGCCTGCATGGACAGATCGTCGGTCGATCGATTCTGCAAGGATGGGGTGAAGGCAGACGGAGCGATTCGGCGTTTCATTTGAAATCTCTCGCTCTTGAAGCGGTTGATTCATTGAAATCCGGGGACAGCATACTGATTAAATTTATCGTCATCACGCAAATCCGGGGACAGCATACTGATTAAATTTATCGCCATCAGGGAAATTAGGTATGGTGTCCCTGGATTTCGCTTTGGTGGCAAGCCATTAGGCCGCCCGAAAAAGGAGATCGAGGCCAATCGAGAGGAACTTCGTGAAGCCAAGCGTCAGCGCCGCTGGGATCATCTGGAGCGAATACCCATTGAAGGCAAGTTCGGGCAAGGCAAGAATCGGCATGGCCTGGCGAAGATACGGGCCAAATTGGCCGATACCTCCGCGTCCTGGATCCGGGCCATTTTCCTGGTGATGAACCTGAACCTGCTGGTCAGTTTTTTTTGCCCTGAATCGGCCCGCTCTGAACACGGTATTTGCCAGCCTGCTGGCTTGGCTGGTCACCTGGCGAGGTCTGATGACAGAAATGGCCGACCCGCCTGCGACTCCCGGAGGGGAGGTCACCGATTGCGGCAGGGGCTTTCTGAGGAGGCCCTGTCGTAGCCCTGTAGCCCATTGTCCAGAGACCAAATCATGACTCGAGTCATTCTGTGAAGCTCGCATTGCTTCTTCCAATCTTTGATAATAGTCAAATCAGCAAATCCAGCCGCTTTCCATTGGTTGACCTGACCACCACCGACAGCAATTCCCCGGGAAACAAAATCTGGGAATTCGTCGATCCAGGTGAGAATGCACTCCAAGTCCGGGAATGGTAGAGGGCTCCACGGTGCATCTCCACGCTGAGTCTGTTTGACCAGGTTCACAAAAATCTCCCCCCAATCCCGGCGCTGCTTGCCATTACGGATATCCGCGATATGGCTGCCCGTTTCGAGAATAGTGGCCATGGGCAATAGCAATCGATCCCTGTTTTGGATGTGCTGTTTATACTGATTGTCAATTGTCGCCTTATCCTGGTTGTACCCTGGGACATCGAGGATATTGAGTAAAACGCTGGTATCGATGAGGACGATGGTGCTCATTGCCCACCCTCCGTCTCATCCTCCCGTAAGAGGGCATCGGTCTTGGCACGCAGCTGGTCGAGCCAATCCAAGGCTTGCTTCTTTTTCTCTTCACTTCCAGGATGGAATTTGACAAACCGTTCCAGAACACCGTTGGTCATCAGGTGACCCACGCCGCCTTGAGCGATGAGTTCAGGATAATCCGGTACATCCTGGAGTCGGATCAGTCGGCTGGAGCCATTCTGAGGGTCACGGTAGCAGAAGACTACATTGGGCACCGCACTGTTGGGCAAGGCGTCCAAGAGTGCGGGGTTATGGCTGCTGAGCAGGACACGCAGTTTGCGGCGCTCGGCAATGCTGGCAATCTGTTCCAACAACTGCTTGGCTCGGCTGGGATGGACGCCGTTGTCGATCTCTTCGATAACCACTATGCCCTCTTCCGGCGCGGATAGCATGGCAGCGGCAATCGCGAGAACCCGCAGCGTGCCGTCGGAGAGCAGTGAGGCATCATACTCCCGCCTTTCGCCGCCAAAGGTCTCGACGAGTTTCACCATGACCTCATCCCGAGGGCCGGGAAGGAAATCAATGGTTTCAATGTCCTGCTCTGGAAGACTGCTGACGAAACGAAGAATTGTCCCCCGGTTATCTCTTTCCACAGCGTTCAGTTGTTCCAATGGTTTCTTTCCTCCCCATAGGTGGAACAGCACACTGGATAAATGTCTGCCATCGTCGGCAAGCGTTTTCTCGGACTTGAAGCTGTAATCCCGCATTCTGGCCGGTACGGGGTCCAGAAACAGAATTCGTGACAACCCATTCCGGAACTGTTCTGTCGCTTGCGGAATTGATTTTTGCGATTTCTCATGGTGCCGCAGGAACTTGGAGGGGCTGTCCAGTTGGGTGAATATTGCAAATTGATCACTGCAAGAGAGTTTCGGCTTGTGTCCACCTTTTGCAAAGTTATTGTAAGATACGGTTAAATCGGTTCCCATGCCTGTCGCTGCCTCGACAACCTGGTACAGAGGTAGTGATGTCCTTTCAGACCAATCTTCTAATGATTCGTCAACAATATGGAGTGTATCATCATCTTTGATTTCCAAGGTGATGGATAGATGTAATAATGGAAAGTCTAGAATTATATCGGCGCCACAGGAAAGCGTAAAACGAGCCATCTTATTGTATCCTAAATCTTGGATTCGTCCCCGCAACAACTGATTGGATGCTTGTACAGCCGTCTGAATGGAAGAAAGCCGATTCCCCTGAGCCAACCAGGAGAGCAAACGCAGCCCCTCGATGGCATTGCTCTTTCCTGAGGCGTTAGCCCCTATGAGCATGGTAAGAGGGGCGAGCTGCAAAGTCGTATTCTGATAACTCTTAAAATTTTCGAGTGAAATACTATCCAGCATCTCTAATTCTCCTGTTCGATATTTACACGCCATTGGCCGGTGAGCAGCTTTTGCATCAGGCCGCGCTTTTGGGTTTGCAGGGCGTTCTGCTGGGTTTCGAGGAGGCGGATTTCATGATCGCTGTCGTTGAGGAGAATGGTGGCTATGACCATCTGCTCGTCTATTTGTGGCAACAGGAGCCGCATGGTGGCCAAATCACCATAATAATGCGCACCCGCACAGTGTCATTGCCGGAAGTCTCCACAAATTTGGACCATTTCAGAGTACGGCGGTAGTGGTCCAGAAAGTCCGGGTCTAGACGGTCTTCTTGACATATGACAATCCCTGGGACACTATACCGATTAAATTATAGCCATCAGAGAAATGGGTAGGGTGTCTCCAGATTCTGCGAACCACTGGCGTGCCTGCATGGACAGATCGTCGGTCGATCGATTCTGCAAGGATGGGGTGAAGGCAGACGGAGCGATTCGGCGTTTCATTTGAAATCTCTCGCTCTTGAAGCGGTTGATTCATTGGGGTGTCGCAACACCGGCGGATATACTCTGCGCGATTGACGGTCTCATGGTTTTCTGAACCGACCCGGCCCAGGATGAACTCTCAAGCACATCTTAACGATCATTTTTCATGAGTCAAGTGTAATTGATTTGCCCAGACCGGGCAAAAGGGGGGCATCTGGAATCGGTCGTGGACGGATGACGAAGAGGTTGACGCCGCGAGCGTCGTTTCCGATTTTTGGAAACGACGCTCGTATCTTGCATGGCAGCCTCGCCGAAAACGACGCATCCCAGGATGGTTGCGGTTTGGCTCGACATAAGGCCCCACCGGCTATTCCCAATTGAGCGATAAAGCAGCCATATGGGCAACGAAGGCCTGATGACGCGTATCCTGGCTGGCGGCGGACAGGCGGGGCGGCAAGTCGGTGGGCAGGGTCTCCCCAGCCTCGAGTCTTGGCAGGACGGCCAACTCAGGAATCCGATCCGCCAACAGGGCACGTATCCGCCGCAGATCGTCAGCGTCGGACTCCCTGGCAAGCCGGCGCAGCGCAAACAAACCAGGGATGCGACCATCCTGCAATCCGACCTTCCGAAGGGCAACCAGGGATCCTTCACGGTCAAGAACAGCGCCGTCCTGTTGAAGGGGATCGGCCAGAGGCACCCATACGGACACATTTCGAAGGACTGGATGAGTTTCCAGGGCGATCACACATGTCGAGTCGTCCAGGGTGGCGGAATCCACCGGCGCCTCGAGCAGTACGAGCGTATCCAACCCCTCGACAGAGCGCCATGGGGTGGCATCCAGGCGATCCAACAGCGACAGATTGGCTTCGCCGACGATGCGACCATGCGGTCGGGAGTGCTCGCGAATCGTCTCTCCCGTCACATAATGCAAGGAGCCACCATGTCGTTGCGCCAACCGCCACGCCGCGTAGATCTCTTCCACGGTACGCCAGGGTGATACCACCACGGCCATGCGGACGGCCTGGTCCAGCCGTTCTTCGGCGTGGCGCAGGGCCGATTCGACCTCTTCCGGCCTCACGGGATTCTGGTCCAGCAACTGGTGACTGAATCGTCCTTCGGCACAGATCATGGCGCCATTGGCGGGATCGTGATCCACGCTCTGAACCTTCACCACCCGTCCGTTGTTGATCTGAACCCGCAAGGCACAGCCACGCGTGCAGGAGGTGCAATGGGTGGTGTGGGTGATCCAGTTCCATGGACCGCACTCTTTGCCGGTGTTGGGCGTGATGGCAGCCGTGGGACAAAGATCCATGCACATGCCGCAGGCATCACAGCCGGTGTTCTGGAGAGCATCGCCGAAGTTGGGCATGATCCGGGTTCCGAATCCCCGATTGACGAAGGCCAGGGCGTGGATGCCGCGCACCTCCGAGCAGACACGCACGCAACTGCCGCAGGTGATGCATTTGTCCGCCTCGATACGAATCAGGGGATGACGACGATCCTCGGCCTGGCGTCGTCGTGCGCCTGCCAGTCTTTTTTCGTTGGCCTGATAGTCGCTGGAGTGGCGACGCAGTTCGCAGTCGAAGCGGGCCGCACATCCGCACTCGATGCAGCGGCTGGCCTCGGCCATGGCTTGCGCCTGATCCAGTCCGATATTGATGGGCATCCAGCTTTGTTCCAGACGCTGTGTTGACGGTAGCGTGGTTTCCAATGCGCGCTGTTTATGCACGAAGCGGGGTTGGAAATCCGCCCGTTCCAGCTCTTCCAGACGACCGCGCGAGATGGCGTAAGGCTTGGCAAGACGCACCTCGGCTCCGTTCAGATACAGACCAATGGCCTGGGCCGCCTTGTGACCTTCGCCCACCGCCCGTATCAGGATGTCCGGTCCGAACGCGCAATCCCCGGCGGTGAACAGGCCCGGAACCGAGGTGACCTGGGTTTTTTCGTCATACACCAGAGTGTGCCATTTGGTGGCATCCGGACGAAGCGACTCCGGTTCTCGCGTCAGCCAGGAGAGATCTGGATCCTGTCCGATGGCCGCGATGATGACATCAAAAGGCAGATCCTTCTCACTGCCAGGCTCAGGCATCGGACGCCGACGGCCCGAGGCATCCGGTTCACCCAGCACCATGGTGATGACGCGCAGTGCCTTGGCTTGACCTTGCTCCGCGATCACCGCCACTGGCGCGGTGAGGAATCGGAATGTCACACCTTCTTCATGCGTCTCCTCCTGTTCCATGGGCAGGGCGGGCATTTCAGCCTGGGTGCGGCGATACAACAGGGTTACCGAGCCTCCCAGTCGTCGGGAGACGCGTGCGCAGTCCATGGCGGTGTCGCCACCGCCGATCACGGCTACCCGCTTGCCTTCCATTCCGAAGTTCTCGCCCAGCACCACCCGACGCAGGAAATCCACGCCACCGATCACCCCTGCGACCTGTTCATTCTCCACCCCCATGGGTTTGGCCTTGTGGGCGCCGATGGCGACCAATACGGCGTCGAATCCTTGGGACCGCAGATCGTGCACGGAAAAATCCTTCCCAAGCCGCTGACCGTGCAGCACCTCGACACCCATATCCAAAATGACCCGAATCTCCCGATCCATCAACTCCCACGGCAGACGAAAACGAGGGATCCCATAACGCGCCATGCCACCCAGTTCGGGCAGCGCCTCGAAGATGGTCACGGCGTGGCCTTGCAAACGCAGATAATAGGCCGCGGACAGACCTGCCGGACCACCGCCGACGATGGCCACCCGTTTTCCGGTGTCCGATCCGGGTTGGGGCACGAAAGGATCGTGCCCCAATTCGTATTCCGCGGCAAACCGCTTGAGCGGATTGATGGCGACGGCTTCATCCACCAGAGCGCGCCGACACTGGGATTCGCACGGGTGGGGACAGATGCGTCCGCACACGACCGGCAGGGGATTGTTCTCCTTGATGAGACGCACGGCCTCGGCGAATTGTCCGTTGGCGATGTGCGCAATATACCCCTGAATGTCGATGTGGGCCGGACAGGTGGCCTCACAGGGGGCGATGCAGTCGCCCGCGTGATCCGACAGCAGCAGGTTGAGAGCCTGTTGACGGGTACGGATCACCCGTTCGCTGTCAGTCGTGATCACCATGCCGTTTGTCACGCGGGTGCTGCAAGCCGGAATCAGACCGCGGGCATTTTCGACCTCGACCACGCACAGGAAACACGAGGCGAACGGTTGCAGCCGGTCATCGTGGCAGAAGGTGGGGATGGTGATGCCGCGGGACTCGGCGACTTCGCGGATGGTGGCTCCCACCGGAGCCTGCAAGGGCTGGCCATTCAGGGTGATGGAATACGTTTCGCTCATGACCTTGACTCCTCGTTGCGCCTGCATGGACATCAGGCCACGCGCACGGCGTTGGGATTGCACACCTCGGCACACATGCCACAGTTGATGCACAGCTTTTGATCGATGACCCAGGTATCCGGCTTCTTGACCTCGCCGCTGATGCATTGTACCGGGCAATAGCGCAGGCAAATGGAACAGCCGGTGCATGAGGACTGGTCGATGCTGTGGTGGATCAATCCCTTGCATACCGCTGCCGGACACCGCTTCTCGACCACATGGGCGATGTATTCGTCACGGAAGTAGCGCAAGGTGGTCAGCACCGGATTGGGCGCGGTCTGACCCAGACCGCACAGACTGGAGCTTTTGATCTGTGAGCCCAGTTCGTCCAACAAGGCGATATCCTCGAGCGTGCCCTGGCCATTGCAGATTCTCGTCAGGATCTCTTCCATGCGCAGGGTGCCAATGCGGCAGAAGGTGCATTTCCCGCACGACTCCAGCTTGGTGAACTCCAGAAAATAGCGTGCGATATCCACCATGCACGACTTGGTATCCATGACCACCATGCCGCCCGATCCCATGATGGCGCCGGTGGCATTGATCGCCTCGTAGTCGATTTCGGTGTCGAACAGGCGTTCGGGAATGCAGCCACCGCTCGGACCGCCCATCTGAACGGCCTTGAGTGGACGTTCGCCGCGTGCGCCACCGCCGATATCCTCCAGCAATTGACGGATGCTCATACCCATGGGAATTTCGACCAATCCGCCTCGGGATATCGCGCCCGTGAGGGCGAAGACCTTGGTTCCCGCACTGCGCGTCGTGCCGATGGCCGCATAGGTCGCACCGCCGTGCCACAGGATCCACGGCAGATTGGCCAAAGTCTCCACGTTGTTGATGATGGTCGGTTGGCCGAACAATCCCTTGATGGCGGGAAAAGGGGGGCGAATCCTCGGCATGCCCCGGTCTCCTTCGATCGAGGCCATCAGGGCGGTCTCTTCGCCGCACACGAAGGCGCCGGCTCCCTGTTTGATCTTGATGTCGAAAGCGAAGTCGGTTCCCAGGATGGTTTCGCCCAGCAGACCGGCCTGGCGGGCATCGGCGATGGCTTGGCCAAAATGGGCGATCGCCAGGGGATACTCGGCTCGAATGTAGGCATAACCGTGATTCGCGCCGATGGCGTAAGCCGCGATCAGCATCCCTTCCACCACCGCGTGCGGATCACCTTCCAGAAGACTGCGATCCATGAAGGCTCCCGGATCGCCTTCGTCCCCGTTGCAGATCAAATATTTGTCCACGCCTTTGGCGTTGCGGGCGAATTCCCATTTGATGCCGGTGGGAAACCCGCCGCCACCGCGACCCCGCAAGTTGGCGCGCTTCACTTCGGCGATCACCTGTTCGGGCGTCATGCTGTCGCGCAGGATCCTTTCGATGGCCTGGTACGCGCCACGCTGCCGGGCCGAGGGGAACGATGCGGGATCCACATGTCCCACGTTGCGCAGGGCGATCCGCGTCTGACGGGCCAGAAAGGGTGAACCCTCGTGGTTGGGCGCGGTATCCGAACGAATCAACAGTTCGGTGGGCTGGAGACCTTTCCCTTTGTGGAAGTTGACAATCTTGGGAAACGTCTTCTTGGTGACATCACCATACAAGGCATGCTGCCCTTGATCCGTGACCTCCATCAGCACTTCGCGGTGACACATGCCCAGACAGCCCACCGTGCGGAATTCCGCAGCAGGCCAGGCCTTGCGCGCCAATGCCAGCACTTCCCTGGAGCCGGCGGCGATGCCGCAGGTACCTTCGTGAATCGTGACGACCATGCTCATGGACGCGCCTCCAAGGATGGGGTGTTGGATTCAAGGGCGGAGTCGTGTGAGGGTGCGTCGCCGTGGTCGGACAGAGACTCACCGGACTCTTTGGCGTGTTTTTTGAGGTTTCGTTGCGCATCGGCGCCCTTGAGATTGCCGAAGGTCTGATCATCGACCACCATGACCGGCGCCAGGCTGCAACAACCCAGACAGGCCACATTTTCGATGGTATAGCTGCCGTTGCTGGCGGTATCCTGTTCCGGGTCGGTGATGTCGAGCAGATGACGCAGCGAGGTGTTGAGCCGGTCGGCGCCCTGAACATGACAGGCCGTGCCGTGGCATACCCGAATCAGGTGGCGTCCCACCGGTTTGAGGCGGAACTGGGCGTAGAATGTGGCCACCCCGTACAACTGACTGGCGTTGATCCGCGTATGGGTCACCACCAGATCCATGGCTTTGCGTGGCAGATAGCCGTATCGGCCCTGAATGGCCTGCAACAGAGGCACGGCAGCTTCGGGTCCAGAGCCGATCGTCTCGACCCAGCGGAGAACCTCTTCCGGTTCCACCACGGCTTCCAGCGAGGACAAACTCATCAGGTCATCTCCTTGGCGACGATCTCCAGATCTCTTCCCGAACGACGTGGTCCGAGCTGGAGATGAGTTCAGGGCGAGGGAGCGTGAATTCCCCTCACATCCAGGGCGTCGCGGATCGAACCCATGCGGCTGGTATGCCGGGTCCGGCATCCGCGATGCCGCCAACACGGAGGAGCACAGGCTGGGCCAATAAAAAATGCTGATATGGATCAATGACTCAAGCTCGGAATGCATGTTTTGGATCCTGCATTGTGCAAGGAGATTTTATCCGGATCATGCATTTTGCAATGCAAAAAATCAGACTTGACAATCACCCCATAAAAATGAACAGAATCATGTCATTCACGGGTCATCTTCCGTTCATGATCAGCCGACACAAACCAAGACTGAGGCCGCCATGCCACCACTCAACGTGCTGATCATCGACGACGAAAAAAACATTCGCGCCACCTTGGGTATCTGTCTCAAAGGCATGGAATGCCGGGTGACCGAGGCATCCACCGTACATGGGGCACTGGAGGCCGTGGCGCATCAGCGCATGGATCTGGTTTTTCTTGATCTGCGTCTGGGCGCGGATAACGGACTGGATGCGATTCCCCATCTGCTGGCGATCCAGCTGGATCTGATCATCGTGGTGATCACCGCCTATGCCACGTTGAATACCGCCGTGGAAGCCGTGCGTCGAGGCGCGCGGGATTATCTGGCCAAGCCCTTTACGCCAGAGCAGATTCGCGCCCTGGTGGGACGTCTCACCGAGCACCGCGCTCTGACCATGACGGAAGATGTCACCTTCTCCGATACCAATCTGGAGACGAACTCGCCCCGCATGCACTCGGTATTGGATTTGGCGCGTCGCGCCGCATCCTCCGACGTGGTTGTGCTGTTGCGCGGCGAGAATGGCACGGGCAAAGGTGTCCTGGCCCAGGCCTTGCATTTTTGGAGCGCCAGAAAACAAGGACCTTTCGTGGTGGTCAACTGCCCCACGCTGTCGGGGGAGTTGCTGGCCAGCGAACTGTTCGGACATGCACGCGGCGCCTTCACGGGCGCGGTCCGCGATCAACCGGGACGGGTCGAAAGCGCCGAAGGGGGGACACTGTTTCTCGACGAAATTGGTGAACTGCCTCCGGCTTTGCAATCAAAACTGTTGAGATTTCTTCAAGACCGGCGTTTCGAACGCATTGGTGAACACCGAACCAGAGAATCCGACGCGCGTCTGGTGGCCGCCACCAACCGCGATTTGGAACGCGATGTGGCCAACGGCCTGTTTCGGGAGGATCTGTTGCACCGGATCAATGTTGTGGAACTGGTGGTGCCGCCTCTGCGGGAGAGGCCGGAGGATCTTCTGCCCATGGCGCGGCGTTTTCTGAGCCTTTTCGCGCATCGTCTGGGTCGTCCCCCGCCGGAACTGTCCAGTGGCGCGGCAGAGATTCTGCAGGGTTATGCCTGGCCGGGCAACGTGCGTGAACTCCGCAACGCCATGGAGCGCGCGGTGACTCTTTGGCCTTCGCAGCGCATCGATCCCGAGGCTTTACCGGAGAGGGTGGTCGCATCCGCCGGTTCCCGGCGTCCGCGTGTGGGCGGTGACTATACCCTCGAGGCTCTGGAACGGGAGCATATTCTGCAAGTCATCACACGTGCGCAGACCCTGGAGGAGGCTGCCGACATTCTGGGGGTCGATGCATCGACTCTGTGGCGCAAACGCAGACGCTATCTGGAAACATAACCAAGGATACGGGTATGAGCCATCCTTTTCAGGGGCTGACGGGATCCGAGACGCGTCGTGGCCGGATTCGCATGACGCTGAGTTATGCTCCGGGTTCGGGCAAGAGTTTCCGTTTGTTGGAACAGGCCCGACTGCTGGCCAACAGAGGCGAAAGGGTGGTGGTGGGTCATGTGGATACCAGGGGTTGGTCCGATGAACCGTCCCTTCCCGACTGTGTGGTACGCCTTCCATCACGAAGAGTGACCTACTCGGGTGTGAGCATCCAGGAAATGGATGTGGATGCCGTTCTGGCTTTACGGCCCCAGGTGGTGGTGGTGGACGATGCGGCACATGTCAATCCCCCCGGTTTTCGCCACCGTCTGCGCCACCACGACATCCTGGAGTTGACAGCGGCAGGCATCGACGTGCTCACGGCCTGCGACCTGTCGCATCTGGACGGCCCAGGGGAACGCGCCCGCCATCTGGCCATGACGCCCATGCATGTCGTCCTTCCGGACAGCTTTTTGGAAAGCGTCTGGGAGATTGAGGCTCTGGATCTTTGCACCACCTCCTTGCTGGCACGATGGCGGAGCAGTCGGCGTGTTCTGCCGACATGGGCTGAATCCGATGAAGCCCTGTCCAGACTGGAACACCTGCGAGAAATGACCCTGCGCGCCGTGGCCGACTGGCTGGCGCGTCGTGCCAAGCGTCGCATCGCCATGCATCCATTTCCAGGTCCGGCGGGACGGGTGCTGGTTTACGCCGATGCTCCCTGGCCGATGGCGGATATGCTGGCGCGTAAAGGCGCCAGAATGGCCAACCGACTCGATACCGCCTGGTTTCTGGTCTACATGCGCTCCTCCGGTTCAAGCGACAAGGCCGTGGACATCGACTCCGCAGAGATCACGCCCACATCCGTTTCGCTGCAGGGCAGGCCACTCCGTCAGGAGGAGATGGTCCATACGTTAAGTTTGGCTGAACAACTGGGCGCGGAGGTGGTGGGTCTCGACGCCGATGATCCAGTCTCCGCGTTGCTGGATTTTGCCCGTTCTCATCTGGTGGGACATCTGTTGGTGGGAAGGCGGCCCCAACGACGTTGGTGGCGTCGTTCGACGCTCGAACGCCTGATCGCCGAGGCCGATGGGTTGAATGTGCATGTGCTTTCCTGGTCTTCCGAGGATGATATGCCATGAAATTGCACACACGGGTTTTGCTGGCCCAGAGTCCGCTGGTTTTGGCCCTGGTGGGACTCGGCGGGGTGGCGGTGGTGGCCATTTCATACCTGGGCGAGAACTCGCAACGGATGTTTTGGGACAATTATCTGAGTGTGCAGGCCATGCAGCGGTTCAAGGAGTCGGTGGAACGCCTGGACGTGGCGGCGTTGTTCCGTCTGTTGGGCCGCCAGGAGGAGAGTCAACGCATGATCCGCGCACAGTTGCCGCTCATGGAGCAGTCCATGCATGAGGCCAGCCTCCATTTGGTGGAACCTGGAGAACAGGAGGCGTTGGATCGTCTTTCGGAGCGGTGGAACTTTTTTTCACCCTTGTTGGAACAGTTTTCTGCTTTGCCGCTTCCAGGTCCAGCCGAAAATTTTTATTTTGATCGCCTGTATCCGGAGTTTCTCACGCTCAAGATGGCAGCCAACGCTCTGGTGGATATCAACCAGAATGCGATGGTCTTCAAAAGCGATCATGTGGGCGCGCTCTCCCACTGGCTGAATTCGCTGATGCTGATCACGGCCCTGGTCTCCGTGGCCATGGGATTTGCGCTTTCGTGGGTGTTGTCACGGCTTTTGATGAGACCTTTAACCGTCTTGACGTTGACGGCGAGACGTTTGGGCAACGGGGATCACGCCGCACGCGCTCAGATTTCCGGCGTGGGCGAGATGGCCGAACTGGCCATGGCTTTCAACGGCATGGCAGATCGATTGGATCAGTTCCGGCGAGGGTCGGAAGGACAGGTCGCTCAGGCGTGGCGCATCAGCAGGGCCGTCATCGACAGTCTGCCCGATCCGGTGCTGGTGTTGGATACCGCGGGTGTCCTGATCGCCAGCAATGTGGCCAGTTCCTGTCTGATCCCCGGTTCCGGTGACTGGCGTGCCCATCTGGATGCCAGCTTGCGCGAGGCCATCGAACGACAATGGTGTCTGGTGGTGTCGGGCCAAAGCGGCGAGGCATCGGGTTATCTGTCCGAGGCCGTGGCGGTGAGTTGTGAGCACGGTTTGCGTTGGTTCTTGCCGCATGCCCTGCCTCTCCACGGCGAGGAGGGGATTGCTGGCGTGACGCTTTTGTTGCGGGATGTCACCCGGTTTCGTCGTTTCGACGCCTTGAGGGAAGACTTGATCTCCACCGTGGCGCATGAGTTCCGCACGCCGTTGACTTCCTTGCACATGGCCATTCATCTGTGCCTGGATCGCAGCGTGGGCACGCTCTCCGCCACCCAGGAAGAGCTGCTTGGTACGGCCCGCCGTGATTGTCATCGCATGCAAGCGATGGTGGATGATCTGCTTGATCTGTCGCGCATCCAGTCTGGTCGGATTGCCTTGCAAGTGACCCCGACGCTCACGGATGCCTTGCTGCGCGACGTGGCGGATCGTCATGCGATCCATGCCGTCGAGCGTGGCATGACCCTGTTGCTTGCCCCGAACGCGGTTTCACGCACGGTGCAGGTGGATCGGGAGCGTCTTGGCATTGCCTTGTCCAATCTTGTGAGCAATGCCGTGCATCATTCCGGGGATGGATGCAGCATCCTTCTCGATTGCCTTGACGAGGATCGTGAGGTGCGGTTTCTTGTGCGGGATAGCGGTCAGGGCATTCCTGAAATGTATCGGGAACAGGTGTTCGAACGTTTTTTTCGAGTGCCGGGCACGCGTGCTGAAGGGACTGGTTTGGGGTTGTCCATCACCCGGGAAATCGTCGCTGCGCATGGGGGGCGTCTCGGCGTGTCATCTGATCAAGATGGATGCAGTTTTTGGTTTACAATCCCTGTTTGAACCGTATTTGTCGATGAATTATTATTTATATGTTCGAGTATGGGTTGAATTGAAAAATTATAAGATTTTCAGACCAAATCGTGTACAGCTTATCTCTGGCGGTGCAGCCGGGATCGCCGGGCTTTCGGGCAGAAAAACCTTGATGCGTTCCTGTTGGTCGTCTCATACTGCTTCTTTGGCCCATTTCCGATCCCTCCCGGGGATCTGTCTGACGCAACTCTAACGATTGAGAACAGGCCCTATTCCTAACCTCCGAAATCCATCCCGCCACACTTGACGCAGAGCGTGCGATGGACCCCTTCCCAATTCCAATTCCAACTCCAACTCCAAATGCAGGGTGCTCTATGAAAAGAATGCTTGCAATTTTGCCGATCCTTTTGTTTCTTCCCGCCAATTTGCTGGCCAGCACGGGCGCCATTCCGGAAGGGCCTACCTTGTTCGGCATTCCGGTCGAATTCATTCTGTTCGCCATGGTGCTCATGGGTGTTGCCGTGCTGCACAACAACACCCTCCAGGTGGCGCTCACAGGATTGGTGACCATCATTTTCTTCAAACTGGTCTTCACCGGATTCAAACACGGCAGTGGGCTGGAAGGATTGGCCCTGCACTTTCAACACGAATGGGTGATCTTGACCAATCTCCTCTGCCTCCTGATGGGGTTTGCGTTGCTTTCCAACCACTTCGAAAAAAGCAACGTTCCAGAACTGCTGCCACGCTTTCTCCCCTCCGGTTGGATGGGTGGCTTCATGTTGCTGGGATTGATCTTCGTTCTGTCGAGTTTTCTCGACAACATCGCAGCCGCCCTGATCGGCGGCAGCATCGCCACCATCGTGTTCCGGGGACGGGTACACATCGGCTATCTGGCTGGTATCGTCGCCGCCTCCAATGCCGGCGGATCGGGCAGCGTGGTCGGAGATACGACCACCACCATGATGTGGATCGCCGGCGTGGCGCCTCAGGAGGTCTTCCACGCCTATGTCGCGGCTTTAACGGCGTTGGTTATCTCCGGCATTCCTGCCGCCTTGATGCAACACAAACACTCGCCGATTTACGCCAACACTTCGGAAGAGATCCACGTCGATGGCGCGCGCGTGGCCATTGTGGCCTTCATTCTGATCATGGCAATCATTGTCAACGTGACGATCAATGTGAAATTCAATGAAATATCAGATTCTTTTCCGTTCATCGGGGTCGCGGTCTGGGCTGCTCTGCTCTTGACCGCTCCTGTACGCAAACCGGACTGGTCTTTGATGCCGGAAACCTTCAAGGGCAGCCTTTTTTTGCTCTCCCTGGTGGTCTGCGCTTCGCTGATGCCGGTGGAGAAACTGCCCCTGGCTTCTTGGCAGACGAGCTTCGGACTCGGATTCGTCTCCTCCGTTTTCGACAACATTCCGTTGACCGCCTTGGCCATCAAGCAGGGCGGCTATGACTGGGGCATGCTCGCCTATTCGGTGGGATACGGCGGATCGATGATCTGGTTTGGCTCTTCCGCGGGCGTCGCTCTGTCCAACAACTTCCCGGAGGCCAAATCCGTGGTCAACTGGTTGCGATATGGCTGGCATGTCACGGTCGCCTATATCATTGGCTTCATGGTGATGTTGGCAGTAGTGGGTTGGCATCCGACGGCTGATCGGTATCATACGGATATAGGGGGCTCTCAGACAGCCACACAATCCAAGTGACGGAGCTGCCGCGACTGGCGGCGCTTCCGATGATGAAAGATACTCAGGGGCAGGTGGCGCCAGCGAGACCGCGCATCGTCATAGGCGCCAACCTTGTCCTGTAACGAGGTCCGTTGCTTCGATTCGCACCCCCTGATGGCTTTCTTTGAGCGCGCACGGTAACTTGCAGGATGGGGGGAGAACCCCCTCATCCCCCCCTTACCCTGGACCTCCCTTCGGGAGTTCCAGGGTAAGGGGGCGGTCAATGGAAACGCACCACGTTGGATGGACAAGTCGATTGAATACGGATGCTTGCCAAATGAAGCAACAAATCGCGATTGACTATAATTTTAATTAATTGTTTATTTAAAAAAACATTTTAACTCTGCCATCTGAATATTTGTTTTGTTTGACGGTGACCGTTTGCGGTGCGTTTCATGCCCATCCTCCGGCCCGGGTGGGGGAGGGGGATCCCCAAAAAGGCATTCAGAACAGAGGCCTGTCGCTAGACGTTTCCATCCGATCTTTCGGGTTCCTTGACAAGGCGTCGCAGTCACGCTAACCTTGTTTAAGATATTCCTTAAAAACTACAAAACATTGAATTGTAAATAAAATTTTGTTTATAACAGTGTCCGGATGCATGGTTTTCAGCCCTTCTGGCCCAAAAGTCTGGCACCCATGATCCGAGATCCGGGCGGTCTGCGATCAACAGAAATTGAAACATGCAGATCTTTCCGAAGTGAAACTTGGCCTGTGTCCCTTGACCCATATCCTGGATGATTTTTTCGGGGATTTTCTGGTCTTGGCCAATCCTGACAAGGAAAGTGGTGGCTTTATATGCTCTGGATGAGGATAAAATGGTGAAACGTCAGCTTTTTCAATAAGCAGTTGTTCAGGGGGGCACATTGAAAAGACATATTTTTCCTTTCGTCCTTTATGTCGGAGTCATGCTGACTTTGGTTCCGACCGACCTCTGGGCTTACACTCGGTCAGATGGACACTCCGTAGCCGGTATTCCGATCGACTTCCTCCTTTTTGCGATGACCTTGATTGGGGTTGCCCTTTTTCACAACCGGGTTCTGCATGTCGCCCTCAGCGGTTTGACCGTCATTCTGCTCTATAATTTTCTGGTCACAGGCTTCAAGCACGGCAGTGGGATGGGAGGGTTGGTTGCCCATTTTGGCCATGAGTGGGTCATTCTGACCAATTTGTTTTGCCTGCTGGTTGGGTTTGCACTGTTGGCGGACCAGTTCGAACGCAGCCATGTGCCACAATTGATACCAAAGGTACTGTCCAGAGGTTGGGTTGGCAATTTCGTATTGCTGATTCTGGTCTTCATTCTTTCCGGTTTTCTCGACAACATCGCCGCAGCGATCATCGGCGGAACCGTCGCAATGTCAATTTTCAACAAGCGGGTCCATATTGGCTATGTCGCGGCCATTGTGGCGGCATCGAACGCTGGAGGTTCCGGGAGTGTCGTGGGCGACACCACCACCACCATGATGTGGATCGCGGGCGTGAATCCACTGGATGTGCTGCATGCCTATATCGCGGCGGTGGTCGCATTGGTGGTCTTCGGGATTCCTGCCTCTGTTCAGCAGGCCAAACACGCCGAGATCGTCTCCGCAGATTCCGCGACGTTACATGTGGATAAAGCGCGTTTGGCCATCGTCTTTATCATCCTGGTTTCCGCCATTGTCACCAATGTCACGGTGAACCTGCGTTTCAACCACCTGGCCGATCATTTTCCGTTCATCGGTGTGGCCGTATGGGTGGCGCTGATTGCGACGTCCTTCTGGCGCGCACCCGATTGGAAACTCATTCCTGGAACCGCCGCCGGATCGCTTTTCCTGTTGGCGCTGGTCACCTGCGCATCGCTGATGCCGGTCGAAAAACTTCCGCTTGCCTCCTGGGAAAGCGCGTTGGTGCTGGGGTTTGTTTCCGCGATCTTCGATAATATTCCGTTAACGGCGCTTGCGATCAAACAGGGTGGTTACGACTGGGGCATGCTCGCCTATACGGTTGGATTTGGCGGTTCGATGATCTGGTTTGGCTCCTCGGCTGGTGTCGCGATCTCCAATATCGTTCACGAAGCCAAATCAGTCGGAGCCTGGTTGAAGAATGGTTGGCATGTGGTGCTGGGGTATGTGGTCGGCTTTGCAGTGCTTCTGGCTGTTTATGGCTGGCAACCCACTCCGATCGGCAACTCGGCATCAACCGCCGCCCCCACGGCATCTCACTCTGGAACCCGGTAACTCAAGCCCGATGCTCTCTTTGTTTGCATGGGGTGAACCGTATACCATGGAACTCCCGAAGGGAGGTCCATGCTACGGGGGTGAGGGGGGGGATCCTCCCGTCATGATGCACGTTACGCGGGGAAGACGCTGTATGCGTATTCCTGTCGTCGTTCCAGGAGGTTGTTGGACTTGCTGCGTTTGAGCCTGCCCCTTTTGCCGTTGCGGTGTTTTTGTTGGTGCCTTTGTGAAGATCAGAGCCCAGTGCCATTTGTGACGAATTGCGATGAACAGAGAATGCTCAGGGAGGTTTATAAAGAAAAATGAAACATGATTTTGCAACAGCCATAAAAAGATTCTACGGAGGCGTGCATCCCGATGATCGCAAGAAACTGTCTCTTCAAAATGCCATCGAATCGATCTCAATGCCGGAGAGACTCTTCATCCCTCTGCACCAGCATATCGGGGCACCCAGTGAACCCTGTGTAAAAACGGGCGATAAAGTGTTTAAGGGAGAACTGATTGGTTCTTCGCAAGGTTTTGTCTCCTCGTGTGTGCATGCCCCCACGTCGGGTATCGTTTTAGGAATTGAAGACCATGTGGCCGGGCACCCTTCCGGTCTGGGCCAACAGTGCATAGTACTGGAACCCGATGGAAACGATCAATGGCACCCGGAACTGACAGGACTGGAGGATCCATTGAACGCATCACCCGCCCAGATCATCGACAAGATTCGTCAAGCCGGTGTGGTGGGACTTGGTGGCGCATCGTTTCCTAGTTTTATTAAAATGTCGCCTCAGCAGCACCAGTCGATTGACATGCTCATCATTAATGGTGTGGAGTGTGAGCCTTACCTGACCTGTGATGCCAGGGTGATGGAGGAAAGGTCAGAAGAAATTGTCGAAAGCATCCGGATCATGTTGCATGCTCTAGGTATACAGAACTGCGTGATTGGTATTGAAAGCAACAAGCCTGGAGCCATTCAGGCGATAAGTAAAGCTGTAGAAAAAACGCCAAAAATCAGCATTTCTGTTCTGCCGGTTGTTTATCCGCAAGGTGCGGAAAAAATGCTTATTGAGGCGGTGACGGGTCGTCAGATTCCTGCCGGGAAACTGCCAATTGATTTTGGCGTCATTGTTCACAATGTTGCCACGGCGCTTGCTATCCGTAATGCGGTTCTGTTTGGGCATCCACTGATTAATCGTATCGTGACAGTTACCGGCCTTGGTATCAATCGACCTGCCAATCTGGAAGTTCCCATCGGCACGCCTGTACAGGCGCTAATCGATCATTGTGGCGGTTTGAAGCGTGATGTCAAAAGGGTCGTGCTGGGTGGTCCGATGATGGGAGTCGCCATTCATGATTTTGGCGTCCCGGTAGTCAAAGGAACATCGGGTGTTCTTGCCATGTTAGAGCAAGAGATGCATATTGAGCCTGAACAACCGTGCATCCGATGCGGTTATTGTGTACAGGCTTGTCCAATGCATCTGGTTCCGTGCGAAATGGCGTTACGAGCCAGACACGATCTGATCGATCAACTTCAGGATGTTAACCTTCTGGATTGCATAGAATGCGGCAGTTGTGCCTATGTCTGTCCGGCAAACATACCTCTTGTTCATTATTTTCGCTACGGCAAAATGGCCATGGCAAACAGCAAGAGGGTGAATGAGAAAAAGGAGTTGACCAGTCAGCGTTCCCAAGCCAAACAGAATCGTATGGAATTTGAACGGGCTGAAAAGGAACGTAAGAAACAGGAAATGCGTTTGGCGCTTGCCGCGAAAAAAACCGAACCTGTGACGTGACGTGCTGATTCAATTTGGGCTACCGTATTTTGCAGATGAATGGCCAGGATGACTCAGGTATGCCGAATTTCGGAACCCATCCATGATCTTTCCGCAAAAAGCCCCTTTGCCAGGTGTGCGTGAAAGAGATGGTTGAGCAAAACCAACAGGTTGCGAAGTCCGTTTTTTGTCAAAAAGGGCTTTTTGCGGGGGGCTCAGTCATGCTCCCGGATCCGACGGTTGCGGGATAAGCCCGGAACCGCCGGATCCGGCGGGGTTCGTGACTTCTCGACCGGTGAAGGCGGCGGCGGGGGAGCAAGGGGCTTCGTCAACCCGACGGTCCGTTTTCACGGGGGGAGCGGTCGGATAGCCAGCGGGAGAGGAGTTCGATCAGATCGTCGTTGCGAATCGGTTTGCACAACACATCGTCCATGCCGGCATCGAGACACGCCTGTCGATCCTCGGGCATCGCGAACGCGGTCATCGCCATCACCGGAAGGGGTGGACGTCCGTTCTCCCGCTCCTGCTGTCGCAGGATTCGCACGGCGCTCAGGCCATCCATTTCGGGCATCTGAACATCCGACAGCACCAGCGCGTAGGCCTTGGCGGCGATCATCTCCAGCGCCTCGCGTCCATTGCTGGCCAGATCGGGTCGCACGCCCAATTTCTTGAGCATTTTCAAGATGACCAGTTGATTGAGCAGATCGTCTTCCACCACCAGGACCGGCAGTCCCTTGAGCCGTTTGATGAGCCTTGAGGAGACCGTATCCGTCGCGCCGGGCAGCACCCCCAACCGGGACTCTTCGCGGAGTTGCTGCATGCCGTGGCGGAACGGAACGCCTTCGGTCGCGGGAATGGGAATGGTGAAATAAAAGACGCTCCCTTCGCCAGGTGAACTCTCGGCCCAGATGTTGCCGCGCATGATCTCCACCAGCCGTTTGCTGATGGCGAGTCCCAGACCCGTGCCACCGAATTTGCGGTAAATGGAGTCGTCCGCCTGGACGAAGAGTCCGAAAATCTCTCCAAGTTTTTCGGCGGGGATGCCGATTCCCGTATCGGCGACCGAAAACATCAACCAGGATCCCTGTTGATTGAAATCGTGCTCCACGGAGACCCGAATCCAACCGCGTTCCGTGAACTTGATGGCATTGCCCACCAGATTGATCAGTACCTGACGAATGCGCCGATAGTCCCCCTTCACCGCGTTTTGCACGGCTGTCCCAACCTCGCAGATCAGGCGCAACCCCTTTTGCCGTTCAGCCGGGATCCGCATGATGTTGCATACGCCGTCCAGAAGCGCGCGCGGGGAGAACTCCTCCTCCTCCACGCGCATTTCGCCGGATTCGATCTTGGCCAGATCAAGGATGTCGTTGATCAGGGTGAGGAGCGCATGGCCCGAATCCTTGATGATCGTCATCGCCTGGGACTGCTCCTCGGGCAGTTGCTCCATGCTCATCAGATCCGCCATGCCGATGATGGCATTCATGGGCGTGCGAATTTCGTGACTCATCGTGGCCAGAAATCGGCTTTTGGCCAGATTGGCCTTTTCTGCGGTCAGCTTGGCGCGACGCAACTCATCTTCCGCCAGTTTGCGTTCGGTGATGTCGCGCATCGAGGCCAGCCAACACGGATCCCCTTCCCAGAGAATCCGGCTCACCCGCATCTCCACCACCCGCCGTTCCGTTCGGCCCACCGGCACCACATCCAGTTCCGTGGTTTGATTGTCGCCCACGATGGGAAACCCGAACTCGTCGCCGACGCACAAGGTCGGACCGCCGAAGATCTGTTCCATGGCCCGGTTGAGAAAACGGATCATCCCATCCTGGTCCACGATCAGAATGCCGTCCGCGACATTTTCCACCAGATGTCGGAAACTCGAGTGGCTCTCCACCAGACGGATCTGGGTACGGTGGCGCGCGATGGCATACCGGACCGAACGGGAGAGGAAATCGCCGGGGGCGATTTGCAGCGCTGTTTTGACCAGGAAATCCTGGGCGCCGCGTCGGACGCCCTCCAGGGCGAACTCCTTGTCATCCAGGTTGGTCAGGATCACCACCGGCAGGCGGGGTTGTGCGATGCGGATCGCGTGCAGGGTATCCAGCCCCTGACTGTCCGGAAGATTCAGATCCAGCAGCACCAGATCGAAATCGTGTTGATCCAGGGCCAGCAGGCCATCGCGCAGGGTATCGGCCAGCGTGACCCGATAGGGGAAGGGATCGCTCTCCTCGAGAAGTTCCCGGATCAGCAGGGCCTCGGCGGGGTGATCCTCAATCAACAGGATGGCAATCGAAGAGTGTGACATGGCGCTCATCTCGTCTGGTTTTGTCTTTTGGCGGTTTTGACCTGGTACATGGCGGCATCGGCCTCGAGGATCAGTTGTTCCAGGTTGCATCCGGCCTGACAATTCACCTCGACATGGCCGATGCTGAACGAGAGTTTGAACGGGCGACCGGGCTGGGCATTCAGGCGGGCCAGTTCGGTTTCCAGACGGGTGCGGATGGAGTCCGCTGGAGCGTGATCGTTCTTCATGCGGAGCGAGAGGGCCAGAAATTCGTCGCCACCCAGACGGGCCAGGATATCGGACTTCCGGAACGCCCGGCGCATGATTCCCGCGGTTTCCACCAGCGCCTGATCTCCGAACTTGTGGCCCAGACGGTCATTGATCCCTTTCATGCCGTCCAGATCGATGAAGAACATCAGAAAATGGGTATGGGTTCGTTCGGAAACGGACAACTCCTGGGAGGAGAGCAGAAAGAATCCCCGCCTGTTGTTGAGTCCGGTCAGTTCGTCTTCCATGGAGAGTTGACGCAACTGATCCCGCAACTGGACATTTTCGGTCACGTCCCGCAAGGAGACCAGCAGGGAATCCTGTTCCTGCCAGCGGGAGATGACCGTGCGCATTTCGACGATTCCGACCTGCCCGTCGGCACGCACCACATCCAGCTCGGTCACGTTGTCGGAGCCGACGGGAAAACCGAACGGCAGGCCGATCATGGCGTTTGCCTCCCGGTCCAACATGTGCGTGGCTGTCTGATTGACAAAGACCACCCGTCCCTCTTCGTCCAGGATCAGGATGCCATCCACGCTTTTATCGACGATGGACTGGAAGCCATCCTTGCTGGCGCGCAGCGCCGCCTGAAGATTGAGTTGGGCGGAGATGTCCTGTGCGGAGCAGACGTATCCCGCCAGGGAGCCATTCTGGGTTCGCAGCGCGGAGACGGAAAGAATCACCGGGATCTTGCGGCCCTTTCCGGAGAGCAGCCATCCCTCCTGATTACGGATTGCGCCTTGATGGGTGATCGTCAGCATGCACGCCTCGACCCACAGTTTGCCTTCCGCCAGAAGGTGCCACACCTCCGTGCCGAGCAGTTCTTCCGGGGGTCGTTCCAGAAGCGTGCAGGCGGCCTGATTGGCTTTGCTGACCCTTCCTTCGGGGGTGCTCACGATGACCGGGTTGACCATCACGTCCAGGATCTCTTGCAGCTGATCCCGCGTGGCGATGGCATGTGCCATGGTGGTTACAAGGTTGGTCAATTGACCCGCGTCGATAGACGCCAACTCGTCCTGATGGTTCATGTTTTCAGTGGATCGTTTCGGGTGTTCGACAGCTTGCCGATGCGTCTCCGGATGGGTGATGCTGTACTTTGAGAAGGGTCGGAGTGGCTGGCATTTTTTCGTCGTCCGTATCGTTCCGCATCGGAAGTCGTTTTTTTCGTGCAGGAACGGTGGGGATCGCCATTTCAGAGGGCGTCGCCGTTTTTGGGGGGGAGCTTCACCACCGAGAACCAGAAGTTCTCCACGGATTTGACAACCGCGAAGAATTGATTCAGATCCACGGGTTTGGTGATGTAGCAGTTGGCGTGGAGCTGATAGGTGCGCAGGATGTCCTCGTCGGCGCGGGAGGTGGTGAGCACCACCACGGGGATGGCTTTCAGTTCTGGATCCCCCTTGATCTCTTCGAGCACCTCCCGGCCATCCCGGCGCGGGAGATTCAGATCGAGCAGCACCACATCAGGCCGGACGGCATGGGCGAACCGACCTTTCCGGCGCAGAAAGTCCAGGGCCTCCTCGCCATCCTCGACAACGTAGAGGCGATTGAGCAGCTTGGAGTCGGCCAGCGCCTCGCGGGTGAGTTCCACATCGCCTGGGCTGTCTTCGACCAGCAGGATTTCAACGGGTTTGGCATGTTCCGGGTCCATCAGGGCATCTCCCTTGTCTGACAAGGCATTTTCGATCTGGATCCGGCGGTTGCGGGGGCTTGCATGGGCGAACAAGGAGGTTTCCAGGGTGCATGGCAAAAAACCGAAGTCGCCTTGCCGGCCATGAGGCTTTGTCCCGTTTTTCCGGATGGATCAAGAGGTTGCTACAGGTTTTCGTCCGCAGCTGTCGGACCGGGGTCGTTGTCTCGTCCACGGGCGAAAGCAGCGGGTCACGGCTGGATTGGATCGGGTGTTTTTTACCGTGGCACTCCCGCCGGGGAGGTCTTCGGTCGGGGGGTGAAGGGAACTCCACCCCAGCATGTCCCGTTTATTCCTAACACATCATGCGCCATCTGTCCACGGGTTTGAGGATCAGGTTCCGGAACTTGGGATGGTGAAACAGAACGTGCTGCCTCGACCCGGTGTGGACTCCACCCGGATCTGTCCGCCATGCAGCTCCACGATCCGTCTGCACAGGGCCAATCCGATGCCGGTTCCCTCATAACGTGCCCTGGAGTGCAACTTCTGGAAGATCAGGAAGATCCGCTCTTGATGCCTGGGTTCGATGCCGATGCCGTTATCCGCGATCGAAATTTCCCAGAGCCCCGTTTTCCGGGTGGCGCCCAGATGGATGCGGGGGGGATCCTCGCCGCGAAATTTCAAGGCATTGCCGAGCATATTCTGCAACAACTGTCCCATCAGTATCGGATCGGCCCGCAATTTCGGGAGCGGATCGTGGCTGACGACCGCTGCGGTATCGTGGATGAGCGTTTCCAGATTTTGCAAGGTTTGCGCCAGCACCTCGTTCAGATCAATTTCGACCAGTTCGCGGGGGGTGTTGGTCACCCGCGCGTAACCGAGCAGATTCTGGATCAGACTCTGCATGTGGTTCACGCCGTCGATGGCGCTGGCAATGTATTTGTCCGCCTGGTCATCCAACCGGCCACGGTAACGTTTTTCCAGCAGCTGCACAAAACCGGCGATCAACCGCAACGGTTCCTGAAGGTCATGGCTGGCCACATAGGCAAACTGCTGCAGATCCAGGTTGGAGCGGTTCAGCTCGCGGGTACGTTCCTCGACCCTCTGTTCCAGTTCCAGGTTCAGGGCCTGTTGTCGTTGTTCCAGGCGGATGCGTTCGGTCACATCCCGAAAGATGCCCAGAATCACCTGTTGATCGCCCAGATCCGTCACCGCGGCGCGAATCTCCACCGGCACCTCGGAGCCGTCCTGGCGAACCACGAGGATACCGGTCACCAGTCCGCTCCCTTTTTGGATCTGTGACTGGAACAGTTTGGCGTAATGTTCCCGTTCCCGTTCGGGGTGGAGTTCGGTCTGATGCGTGCCGATCAGATCCGTGACCGGGCGGCCCACCAACTCTCCGGCCATCGGATTGGCGTCGAGGATGATCCCGGTTTTGGCATCGGCGATAAAAATGGCATCGTTGGCCGACTCGATGAGCAGACGGTAACGGCGCTCGGAGAGGATCAGGGCATCCATGGCCGCTCGTGCCGCGGTGACATCCCTGGCCAGCAGCAGAAAGCCGTTCAACTCGCCGTCATGATTGATGATTTTCGACAAGACGGCTTCCAGTCGGCAATCATGCCCCTCGACCTGCAAGCAGATCTCGAGGGGATAGTCCTGGTTTTCCGTCCCTTCGACAAGGGTCTGGATCAGATCGTCGCCGCGCAAGGCCGGATGCAGGGATCCCAACGTTTCCCCCAGGGTGCGGGTGGCGTCGTGACCGAACAGATGTTCCGCCTCGGGATTGAAATAGAGGATGCGTTGTTTCAAGTCCGTGGCCACGACGGCCAGATCCGCGGCGCGCAGAATGCTGTCGAGCTGTGCCGAGGTCTCCTGCATGGCGACCTGGACACGCAGCAGTGCCTGGCGACTTTCACGCAGGGCTGAGGTTTCGGTGAGTTGCCGCACCATCGGTTGGCCGATCCGGTAGAACAGCACCGTTCCGGCGACGAACACCAGAAAGCCGATGACGCCAACCAGGAATCCCGCCCGGATGAACGGGCGGCGCAGTTCGTCAAGATCGATCTTGGCCACGACGCCCATGTTCAGAATGGCCACCGGCTCGTGCGCCGCCAATACCGGTGCGCCCCGGTAGTCGAGTCCGACCATGACACCGGACTCTCCCTGCAACGCCCGACGCATCGGTTCGGCGAGTCGGGAGTTTCTGGGGACCGGCAAGGGTTCATCCTGGTTGGAATGCCGATGACGCAGCACGAAAACGATGTTGTCTCCCTCCTGCCGCCCCATGGTGAATTCGCCGGTCTCCCCGAACCCCTTGAAGTGACGATGGGCTTCGCGCACCTGCTCCATGACCAGCGTTTCGAGCATGGCCGATGTCAACGGGATGTCATGGTCGGCGATATGGGTCTGCTCGTTGCGGGCGATCGCCTCGATCAGACGCGCATAGCTCTCCACGGCCTGTTTCAGACGCTGACCATTTTCGGTGAAGGCGGTGTCGTAGAGGATGACGATGGCGATTCCGCTCATGATCAGCCCCACCGCGGCCATCAGCCCCATCAGCAGCAGCATGCGCGCGGTTTCGGGAATTTTGATCGGAGCGATCATGATGGGGTTATCTGGCGTCCTTATCCGGCAAGGAAAAACAGAGCGTGGCTCCGGGTGATTGTCCGGATTCCACCCAAATGCGACCGCCATGCCGTTCCAGGATCCGTTTGCCGAGGGTCAGACCGATTCCGACGCCGGGATGGCGACCGTGGGGGTGGAGTTTCTGGAAGACCACGAACACCCGTTCGGCGAAGCGATCGGGAATGCCGAGGCCGTTGTCCCGCACAGAGACGAGCCAGTCTTTTTCCCGGCGCTCGGCGCGGATCCGGATCTCCGGGGTGGTCTCGCCCCGGAAGCGGAGGGCGTTGCCGATCAGATTCCGGAACAGTTGGACCATCTGGATCGGGTCCGCCTGGACGGTGGGCAAGGGTTCGCGGAGGATGCGGGCGTCGGTTTCGCGCAGTTCGGCGCGCAACTGGAGGAGCGATTGATCCAGGGCATCATCCAGGCTGGTGGTCACGAACGAGCCCCCGCGGGAATCGACTCGGGAGAGTTCCGTGAGGCCCTGGAGCATGGCCTGCATCCGACCGACCTCGGCGGTGATGGTGTTGATGTAGCTGTCGGCCTTGCTGTCCAGGGTGCCGCGATAGCGGTTCTGCAACAGTTGGGCGAAACCGGCCACCAGACGCAACGGCTCCTGGAGATCATGGGAGGCGGCGTGGACGAACTGCCGCAGGTCTTGGCGGATGTGCTCCAGTTCCTGGTCGCGCGGGTCGAGCCGCGGGCCTGGATCGCCCGGTTCATGCACCGCGCGGGGCGACGGTTCGAGAAGATTCCCATCCGCCCCGGTGATCGGCTTCGGCTCAGGCATGTTTTCCATCGCGTCCCCCGCAAGAAAGACCATTCATTCCCATGGGGTCATTCTGTTCCCTTTGGGCGGGCTAGGCAAGGCTCAAGTCACGGGGGAGGGGATATCCTTCGCGGGATCAGCGTGGAGGAGTCGTGGGCGGCCTCTCGCCGACCTTCAAGGGAGGGTGCTCCCCACGGACCGCTCCCAGACCGCGACGTCACCCGCCACCAGCGTGAACAGGGGGTGGGGTTCGGGTCTGGGAAGCGTCAGCAGCGTGGCATGATGGGCGGGACTGCGCAGGGCGGTCTTGCCGAGCAGGTGGCGCCACTCATGGAGCAGTTGCCCGGTGGTCGCCTCGATGCGGCCACTCCAGGGCGTCGCCGCGATGCGATCGGCATCGAATCGGTAGCCCCGCCGGGTCGCCTCCCGATGCACCTCCCACAAATAGGCGGATACCGCTCCAACCGGCTCATCCTGTTCCCGAAAACGCCACAGTTGCGGATGGCGGGTATAGCCTCGCGTCAGCCCCTGAAGAACCTTTTGGGCCAGCAGGGTCTCTCGCCACAGGGCCACCACGCCTTGCGGGTCGAGATGGCGGGGGTGCAGGGTCCAGATGCGCATGGATCGACTCGGAAGCGGATCATCGGGCAGAACCCGGGATGCCATGCGTGGCATCCCGGGTCATGGGTGGATCGATGGCGTCGCGTTACATCCGATACTGCTGCAACCAGTGGGCGTAGGGGGCAGGCAGCACCCAGGCCGGACGCTCCACATTCAAGGCCTGGGCCAGCCGGTACGGGTAGTGGGGATCGGCCAGGATGGCGCGACCGATCATCACCAGATCCATCGCCTCCTCCGCGATCACCCGTTCGGCCACCTCGGGGGCATGGATGCCCCAGGATGAGGCCACCGGGATCCCGGTGGCCTGACGCACCTTTTTGGCATACGGAGCCAGAAATGCCGGTCCCCAGGGGATGTTGGCCGTCAGGGTGGAAAAACCGACGCTGATGTTGAGCAGATCCAGTCCGCGTTCCCGGAAGGCCTGGGTCAGGGCGATGGACTCGGCCAGCCCCTCTTCGTCGCGGCCATCGAATTCGATCACTCCGAAACGGGCGGTCAAGGGCAGGTTTTCCGGCCATGCCGCGCGTACCGCCTCCAGGGTTTCGAGCAGAAAGCGGCTGCGTCCCGCGAAATCCCCACCATAGCCATCGGTGCGCTGGTTGGCATGCACCGAAAAGAAGCTCTGCCCCAGATAGCCGTGGGCGAAATGCAACTCCAGCCACTCAAAACCAGCGGCTCGGGCCCGCTGGGCCGCGGCCACGAAATCGGCGCGCACCCGGTCGATATCTTCCAGGGTCATGGCGCGCGGCATGCGCGACAGATGGGCGCCAAAGGGGATCGCCGAGGGGGAGATCGTCTGCCAGCCGCGCGGATCCCCTTCGGGAATGTGGTCATCCCCCTCCCACGGACGGTTGGCGCTGGCCTTGCGTCCGGCATGACCGATCTGGATGCCGGGCACCGCGCCACCCGCCTGGATGGCGCGGGCGATCCGGGCGAGTCCTTCGATCTGCCGGTCATCCCACAACCCCAGACAGGCGGGGCTGATGCGCCCTTCCGGCGCGACCGCCGTGGCTTCGACGATCACCAGACCGGCTCCGCCCCGCGCCATGCCGGCATAATGGGCCCAATGCCAGTCGTTGCTCAGGCCGTCGATGGCACTGTACTGGCACATGGGCGGAACCGCGATGCGGTTGCGCAACGTCACATCCTTGAGACGAAACGGGGAGAAGAGTTGGGACATGGGGGTTTCCTTTTCCATGAAAGATGTCGCGCCAGGCGGAGTTCTGATTGAATTGGCTTGGTCAGGATAGCTGGCCAGACAGCCTTGATCAAGTGCCGTTTGGAACGGATTCTCCAGTTCAACCGGTCCGAAGGCCGGCGCGGATTCCGACGACCGCCTGGTCTCAGCAGCAGTCGCCATTGGCCTTTCCGCGGGAGTGGTTTTTGGAGACCGTCGGCACACAGTCGAAAGGACCGTAATGAACCGAACGGTCTCCCTGCACGCTGAAATGGTCCCGGTAGCGGGTTCGGCTCAACATGGCGGCGGTGTTGCCGCAGATCAGCGCCGGTTTTCCGGTGAGAAAACGGTGCCGGTCATCCAGATCGAAGTGGTGCGGCCAGTCCGGGATGGTGCCTTGATAAACCGCCTTCTGGCCGTAATTCTCCCGGCCATCCTCCAGGTCGGCGAGCTTGAAGGCCCGCACGGTTTCGGAGTGAAAATCCACCATGCCGATGCGTTGGGCTACCTCCGGGTTGTCCAGGGTGATGGGGTGGGATTCGGTGATTCGATGGTCCAGACAGCCGCAATCCCGCAACAGACGGCGAAAATCCTCGCGATACAACGCCCCGGCGAGACACTCGCCATGCAACACCGGATCGGATTTCAAGCTTTCCGGCACCCTTCGTCCGGCGAACACATCCGAGAAAAACAGCTCCCCACCTGGTTTCAAAACGCGGAAAATCTCCCCGAAAACCGCCCGCTTGTCTGGGGAGAGATTCAGCACGCAGTTGGAGATCACCACGTCCACGCTCTCCTCTTCGATCCCCAGGACGCGCAGATCTTCCAGATAGCCCTGCAAGAAGGTGACATTCGGCGTCTCGTAACCGAAACGGGCCATCTGGCTCTCCAGATGGTCCCGCGCCACGGCCAGTTGACTGTCGGTCATATCGACACCGATCACCCGGCCTTGCGGACCCACCAGTTGCGACGCCAGATAGACATCCCGTCCGGAACCGCACCCCAGATCCAGCACCGTGCAGCCGTCGAGCAGCGGCGGCAGGGGGGAGCCACATCCGTAAAACCGGTTCAGAATCCCGGCATCGATGCGCGCCAAGGCTGCCTTGATCGTGGGTGTCAAGCCTGTGTTTGCCGTGCAACAGGCGCTGGTCTTGAGATCCTGACTGCCTTGCAGCACCGTGCCGTAGTAGTGTTTGACCCCTTCGCGATCCAGTCGTGATGCATTATCCATATCGATGCCCGCCATCCATTGAAGAAGTGTGAGAAGCCTGATCCCGAGGTGTACCTTACTGAAACTTTCATCCATTGGCCAGAGCGTGTTGACATATTGCGTCAGCGGCCTTGATACGGCGTTGCGACGCCCCTCCGCTGCTCACATACTACCGTGTATGCTGCGCTGCTCGTGTCGTCGCGCCTTGTCTGAAGGCTCGCTGCCTTCATTATGTCAACACGCCCCAGAGCGGAGGTCATGGGGTGTTCACCGATTGCGAACCCCGCGACAGGATCTCGCCGACCCGGCTCTTGATGCGCAACAGATCGCCATCGAGCGCCGGATGGCCGTGCCACCACTGATCGTCCGGCGAGGCATGGCCAACCCCCAGTCGGACGTTGGAGAGATGCACGCCCTTCATCCGTGCCAGAATCTTTTCCGCCTCGGCATCCTCGTGCCGGGTGAGCAGCGCCTCGGCCTCGCGCACTTTCATGCGACCGATCTCGACCATCCGATCCCCCGTCGAAAACCAGGTCTCGACAAAACGAGGCGAGTGGCAGTCCCGACAGGGGGCGGCACGCGCCTCGATGCGTGCGGCCAGATCTGGTCCGGACGTGAGACCGGCGGGGTCCAAGGGCAGGATCCCGCTCCCGGCATCGTGTTCCTTGTCGTGCAGATGGCAATAGGCACAGGATGGGGATCGCTGGTTGCCCTCCTTCAACGGCAACGAGAAATCCAACCGTTCTCCCTCCAAAACGGCGATCACCCCGTGTTTGGACAAGGTGTAACTGCTCCTCTCCCGCTCATGACAGCCGCTCACGCAGGCCTCGACAGGCCGGGCGCGGCGCGCCATGGCACCATCGTGTTCTGCGCCGTGGCAGGATTCGCACTCCAGCCCGGCTTGCGCGTGGCGACTCTTCTCCCAGGCGGCTACCAACGCGCCATCCCGTTCCCGGTGGCATTCGAGACAGGTTCCGGCCATGAGTTGAGCCGGGCATGCCCAGAGCGTCATCAGCAGGAAGAACCATCCACGAAAAAGCGTTTTCCCGTTCATCACGTGCGCCTTCCGGACACTTCACGTTTGCGGTTCGCGCCCACGTCCCGCGCGTCCGACCAATAGGGCCTGCCCCCAAAATGCCGCTCCATCCATTCGGCAGGCGACAGATACTTTTCCACCTCTTCGACGCAAAACGAATAGCGGTAGCGGGCACAATAATCGCGGATCGTCTCCAGAGCATCCAGAATGCGTTGCGTCATGGCTGTGCTCTGTTCCAGATCCTCGGCATTCTTGTCCGGATGCCAGCGTTTGAGCAGGGCTTTGGCCCGAGCCTCGATTTCGGCTTGCGTCGCCTCCTCGCCCAGACCCAGAATCTCCCGTGCTTCGGTGATCCGTTGCATCAGGGAGGGAGATCCGGCGTTCATCCGTGCTCCACCGGATACCCTTCCTGACGCCACTGTTTGATTCCGCCCATGACCAGATGCAGCGGACCGATGCCATGCGCCTCCAGACGACGGACCGCCTCGGTGGAACGCCGGTCGGTGTGGCAGATGAGCGCCAGGGGACGTCCCAGACGACGCACCTCCTCCAGGCGGGCCTCCAGTTCCGGCAGCGGGATGTTGAGCGAGCCGGGCAGATGGCCGTTTTCGCCTGAAAAATCGGCGGCATCGCGCACATCCAGCACCACGAGATCTTCACCTTTCTCCAGCATCGTGCGCAATCCGGCAATCTCCAGCCGGTTGCTCGTCCCGCGTGCCTTGCGCACCCAACGCGGGATCATCATCACCACGGCCAGGAGCGCCAAGGCCCACAATCCGGTTTGCACCGCATCGGCACTGCCCGAGGCCGCCTCGCGACCGGCATATCCCAACCAGGCATAAGCCAGACCGCCGGGGGCCATGCAGATGAGCGAGGTGAGCAGATAGTGATCGAAACGGATGCGGGTCAATCCGAGGGCATAGTTGAGCAGGTTAAAGGGAAAAACCGGCACCAGCCGCACGAAAGCCACAAAGCGCCACCCCTCCTGTTCCACGCCGGCCAGCAACCGGGCTGCGATTCCGGCGGAACGTTTCGCCACCCAATCCCCGGCCAGATAACGGGCGATCAAAAAGGCCGCGCCCGCACCGAGGGTGGCGCCCGTCAGGCTCAGGGAACCGCCCAGCCAGGGGCCGAACAGGGCGCCCCCGGCCAGGGTCAGCACCGATCCAGGCAGAAAAATCACCGTGGCCAGGACATAGATCAAAACGAACAGCGCCATGCCGGCCACGCCCCAATCCCGCAACCAGGATTCCAGTTGCAGCGGATCGAGCAGCTCCCGATAACGCCAGGTCGCCACCAAAGCCACGATCATCACGGCTGCGACGATCACACGAATGACGGTCCGGTTGCCGGAGGACGAGGATGCGGGGATAGGTCTGTTCATGCAAACAACTCCTTCCGGCAGATCAATAGATCGGAATCGCGGCAAATCCTTGGGCATGATAGCCGGTCAGAGAGACGAAGGTGTTGCCGACCACCTTGATGCCCGGCAGGATGGTGGCATTGTCCACGCCGAACAGTTTGGTCGCCAGTCCGCACACCTCCATGCGCACGCCGGGCTTCTTTTGCAGATCGGCGATCAGATCGGCGATCTCCTCCAGAAAGGGATGCTGGTCCATGGGCAGGGCCTCCCGGTTGCGAGAAACCAGTTTCACCGCGCCGCCATGGAAGGCCAGCACCACTTCGGGCTTCACCTTCTGTCGCTCCAGATCGGCATGGGTCTGGGCGATCACCTTGAGATAGAGCGGCAGGGTCTGGGGATTGGACATGCCGATGTCGAATACCACCTTGCCCACCGTTACCCCTTTCAGGGCATCGGCATCATCGAGCGGCTTCTGGTGGGAATCGGCCATGGCACCACCCGGCATGCCAGCGATCCAGGCCAGACAGATCATCCAGATTGCAAACATCTTTTTCATGTTCTCATCCTCTCCATCCCGTTAATTGTGATCCCGATTGAACTCCGTATAATCGCCTTCCATCCACAACGGTTTCAGATCTTTTTTTTCACCGGTTTGTCCGCGCAGACGTTCCGCCTCGTTGCGGATCGCCTCCACCTGAACCTCCATGCGCTGGTGAAACCGTCCGGACATCTCCTTGGATCCGTGTGCCATCCCTTTGTAGGCCCCCAGGTTGGTAAAATACCACAAATCGAAATAGTCCCGCTCGATGGTGCCGACATTGTAAAACGCCGACGCCTGGCCTTCGTAGAAACCGATCCGCTCCCTGGGCCAGAGTCTGCTCAGCCAATCCATGGGATAAGGGGGGCGCTCCCTGGCGGTCGGCGTGAGTCGGCCCTCGCCGCGCAACCCTTTGAGCAGCCGTTCCACGCCGTGGAGTTTGTCCCAGGCCAGGGAGCGTTCGGCATCGAGTTCACCAAAAAAACGCCTGGCCACTTCCGGGGCATGACAATCGGTGCAGAGTTCCAGCCAGCGCTTGCGCTTGATCTGATTCTCGGCGCTCCTGGGGTTGATCTGGCGGATGCCGAATTTCCACACCGCCTTGTCGGCCACCTGATGGTTGCCATCCTTCATGTGACAATAGGCGCAGGTGGGGGCGGGATACCGTCCCTTGGCGAGCGGTTGGCGCCAATCCCACTGTTTTCCCTGTTGTTGATAAATCCGCCCATGCGCACTGTCGAAGAAGGATTCATCATCCGGATGAGGCGGCCCGCTGTGACAGGTGATGCAGGCTTCGGGACGGCGCGCCTCGGCGGCATCGAAGCGATGTCGGGTGTGGCAGGAGTCGCATTTGGTGGCCACGGAATGGCACTGGAGACACGAGGCGACCTCGGCCTTGGGTTTGTCGGCGAAGTGTTTGGAATCCACCGCGCGCTCCATGGCCAGGGCATGGCTGGGAAAGCCGTATTTTTTCTCCTCCTCCATCTGGGCCAGTCGTTGCGGATGGCAGGTGCCACAGGTTTGCGGCGTGGGAAAGCTCAACTTCTGGTGATCCTCCCCGTGACAGGCCGGACAGAGCACCGGTTCCTTTGACTGGGCATGACGGCTGTCGCGCCAATCCTTGACGATGCCGGGTGTGACCACGACATGACACTCCAGACACGCCTCGCCCTTGAAAATCCCCTCCACCCGATCACGCTCCGGTTGATGATAGGTTCCCGGATCCCAATATTCATGCATGGGATCCGGACGCCAATGTTCGGCGTGTTCGCCCGTGCCCGTGGCCGCCGGATCCATCCCGGACCAGGCGAACCATGGCCAGAACAGCATCGCTACCAGGAGATGTGTGGCAATCCGCATAGCGCCCCCATTCGGGCCGGAAGTTCGTTCAAGGTGCCCACCTGGTTGGCATGGTGGATCGCTTCGACCAGAACCCAGGCCAGAACCAGCACATAGCCGACGGAGCGCCAACGCACGGCGCTCCGTTTCCACTCCGTGCGTCTGAGCAGATGTTTGCGATCCTGATGCAGGCCCGGAAAGATCCGGTTGCGCACATCGTGGAAGGCCAGACTGCCGGTGGGACATTCGGTGATGCACCGACCGCAACCCATGCACTCGGTGGTATTCACCACCCCCTGGTTGGCCGCCCCCATGCGCCAGACCGGGATCGACATGTCGCAAACCTTTTCGCACTTGCCGCACTGGATGCACGGGTCGGCCCGATAATCGATGCGGAATTGGCCAACCTTGTTGAGCAGTCCGAAGGTGGCCCCGAACGGGCACAAAAAGCGGCAATAGCCGCGATTGCCGATCCAGGGCGAAAGCAGAAAGGTGATGAAGTAGGGCAGACCGACCATCAGGCCGAAGAAACCCAGATAGGCCGATGTGCTGTTGTTGGCCGGTTGCATCACCGCCCACATCGCGCCCAGATACAACGCGAACCAGAACCATTTCAGATGGCGCAGACGCCACGCCCAAGGCGAACGCGGCACATGATCGGCGTGCCGGAAGGGAAACCCCACCACCTCGCGGATGGCGACGCACGGGCAGTTGAAACCGCAGATGACGCGGCGTCCGAACAGGAATACGGCAAGAAGCACCAGAAAAAAGGTGATCGTTCCCGGCGTGTGCAGCGACGGGAAGGCCGGCAATCCGGCCAGATACCCCACATGCGGCTCGATGAAGGGCCAGACCCAGGGGATCAGCCACCAGAGCACCGTGACGTTGGCCACCAGGATGATCAGGCGGCGTCGGGTGTAGGGATTTTTTTCCGCCACGATGCGCCAGAGACCAAAGGCCAGAATGAGCGCCGATTCGGTATACCGGTTGAGCCAGAGCGGTGAGTCGAACTTGAAGAACCAGGTTTCATTGAGCCAGCCGAGAAAGGCCCAGCCAAAGGCCACCCAACTGAGCGCCTTGACCCACCAGGCATAGCGTCCGGCCTGGGAGCGCTGCTGGTTGGCCGGCATGCAGCGCAGGTGCTGGACCCGGTGGAGGGCGCGCATCCGTTCGGCTGGTCGGGGGGCGGGCGGACCCTGTTCGGCAAGGGCGTGATTCATCGCGATGCCTTTTTTCACCAACGTCGGTTGATGGTGTACTCCCCCAATTTGGAGCGCACGGGCATCAGCAACAGGGCGGTCAGAGGTTGACATTTCTCCGGTTCGCGTTGATGCTCCAGCCCGATCTCCATGGCTTCATGTCCTTCGGCGGGTTGTGGCCAATAGGTTCCCAGGATACGATCCCACCAGGACAGATTGAATCCGAAGTTCATGTTGGCTTCCGGGGAGAGGTGGGAGTGATGGGAACGATGCATGTCCGGGGTGACCAGGATCCAGCGTATCACCCGATCGATCTGCTCGGGAATGCGGATGTTGCCGTGGTTGAACATGGCCATACCGTTGAGCAGCACCTCGAAGATCAGCACCGCCACCGGAGAGGCGCCGATGGCATGCACCGCCGCCAGTTTGATCCCCATGGAGAGCAGGATCTCCATGGGATGGAAACGCAATCCGGTGGTCACGTCCACTTCCAGATCGGCATGATGCACCATGTGCAACCGCCACAGTACGGGCAGGGCGTGAAAGAGTACATGTTGAAGATAGATCACCAAATCCAGCAGCATCACCGCAAACAGGATCTCCACCCATTCCGGCCAGTCGAATTGGTTCAGCAGCCCCCAGCCGCGCGTCTGCCCCAGGGCGGCCACCCCCACGGCGGTCACCGGGAACAGCATGCGGACCAGCATGGTATTGATGACCACCAATCCCAAATTCGGAATCCAGCGCGCCTGACGGGTGAGCGTGCGTGGGCGACGGGGAAAGCGTGTTTCCCAGGCCGCGATCACCCCAAGCACGCCCACAAAAACACCCAGCCGTAACAGGGCTTCATGCGCCATTTTATGCTCCTCCCTCAACCCGCTGGCAATGTTCATTCATGAACCCGGCACCGGACGCCGGTTGTGGTTGGATTGTTGACCAATCGCCAGAACCCTCCGTGCTGCCCGGACCAGCCTGCGAGGTAAACGAAGCGAGGCAATAATCAACCAATTGGTTGAATTAAATTCAATCACCTTGTTGATCGTCTGTCAAGCCTTTTTTGCTCCTGAAACTCCCGTCAGGGAGGTCCGGGGTTGGTGGGTGAGGGGGGTTCCTTCCCCATCATGCAAGTTTGTGCTTGCCCGGAATTTCCCATTCTGGAAACATACAGCCAGCACTCTCATGAACCGATCCGAAGATGGTCAGGGTAAAGATCCATGTCGTTCAAACAAGAGCTGTTCGACCATCTGGCGCGCATCGGCAAGGCTGTGGGGCAGGGGCATCGGTTGGCTATTCTGGAGTTTCTCGCCCAGGGGGAACGGAGTGTGGAGGCGTTGGCGCAGTTGAGCGGTTTGTCGGTCGCCAACACCTCGAAGCATTTGCAACAGTTGCGTCATGCGGGTTTGGTGCAGGCGCGCAAGGAGGGGTTGTATGTCCATTATCGATTGTCGGATCCCGAGATCGTCACGTTGCTGGGAGTCATCCGGCGACTGTCGGAACGTCATCTGGCCGAAGTGGACGCTCTGGTTCGCAACTATCTGCTGACCAAGGACAACCTGGAACCGCTTCCGCGCGAGACCTTGCTGGAGCGGATGCGGGAGGGGACCGTGACCGTGCTGGATGTGCGACCGCACGAGGAGTATCAAGCCGGTCATCTGCCGCGCTCCTTCAACATCCCGTTGCGGGAGTTGGAGCGGCGGTTGCACGAGCTGCCACCGGATCGCGAGGTGGTGGCCTATTGTCGCGGGGCGTGGTGCGTGTTGTCATTCGAGGCCGTGGCCCGGTTGCGCGAGCAAGGGTTTACAGCCAGACGGTTGGAGGAAGGTTTTCCGGAGTGGCGGCAGGCTGCGTTGCCGGTGGAACAGTGTGATTGAATGGATGCAGGGGCGCCTCGCTGCTACGTCACAACCGGACCTTTATCGGTCTGCCGCTCGATGAGAGGCTCCAATCCCGGAACGCCCAGCCGCGCTGTGGCATCCAGGTGATCGATCTGCGCACCGGGGATGCGGTGCATGGGTTCCGTTTCGAAGGGGTGTTGAGCGAAATTCACGATCTCATCGCTCTGCCGGGTGTGCGCTGTCCGATGGCGTTGGGTTTCAAAACCGACGAGATCCGCCGTGTTCTCGGCGTTGATTCCGCATCGTCGCTGGACCGCATGAAATCGAAACCTGCGGCGCGGTGATAAGGATGACCTCGCGCCCGCATCCCAGGAAGCCCCCCACCCGCCGCCGCCTTGTTCATGGTGATGCAGGTGATCGTCGAGGCGTTGGAAAAGATCGATGCGGTGATGAAGTCCCTGGCTCACGAATGAGCGGCGGGATGGATGGGGGCAGAGCATCCGGGGACTGAAAGGAAATTGGTATGGTGTCTTTGGAATTCCGAAAGGAAATTGGTATGGTGTCCCTGGAATTCCCGGAATTCCCGGACAGCCTCGGCCTGGAAAAGCAGCGGGCGGGATTTCCCATGGACTGGGAGGAGCAGGGGCGGAGGTTTGGAATTTGGTATTGAGCTGCCGGAATTCAAGAGGCGTTAATAACTTGAAAAAATGAAGCTAGCTCATTTTCAATAATCTGCTCATCACAAAATCGTCTAAAGATATTCCTGCCAATTTCTGTTGGACTTATAAGTTCGTGCGTATCAACCTCGACCAGATTCTGTGAGATTAGATGCCTAACGAAACGGCGGGCAACCTCAGGATTCCGATTTGCTACCCCGCGCTGTTCGAGACCTCTACGTTGCCGCTTTGCTTGCATGGTGAGCAGACGGCAGATCTTCTCGGCAATATCGAAACTAGGATGGTGATAAATGACAAAATACTCAGGGACGTCGTTTGTAGTTGCCTTGCGAGACTTAAGGTATCCAAGCGCCAGTCGACCATTGAAGGTTCTCCCATCCACCTTTATGGAGATATCATCTTCATCGACAGTCAAAAAGTCCGCTTGTTCAAGATCAGCTCCTGAAAGATCGACATCCGTAAGGATTGCCCCTGTGAAACTGCTGCCACACAGGCCTGCATTTACAAAGCAAACATTGTCTAGCAACGTATTATTGAATGATGCGCGCTCTAATTTCGCTGATGATAGATCAATATCAATTAAATGCGCACTGGAGAAGTTCGCACCTTCTAGAGCGCTTGGCTTGATTTCTCTTGATAAGATAACACGTCGCAATATCGTCCTACTCAGGTCGAGTGCCCCTGAGCCGATCTTCCGAAGGAGAAGGTTCACTGGATCGCTTTGTCCATCCGAGTCTCCCAGAACTCGTAACCCAGCATCCCAGAGGAGCGATAGAATCTCACCAGCTGCTTGATTGTCAGTCCTGTCGGGCCACAGGTTCGTTAGTTTGGTAAGGTACTGCTCAATATTGGCATCTTGTTGAGATGCAACGAAGAGACGCATGGCATCGGAGACGTAGACACCATCACCAAAGAACCTGCCGGACTGAAGTTCGTTAAGCAGAAGCTCTGCAACCAAATACTCGCGCAGCGAGTTGTGGGAGAATTGCCATCCATTTGTTCCTGGAGCTCCAGATCGGGTTAGCGTCCCTGAACTTCGCAAATCCGCGAAGAGCCGCTCAATCTCAGACTTCCGATCTTCGGATGCATGCCGCGCCAGCTCATTTTTAAATTCTTTTTCAATAAGGCGAACAAAATCAAACTCTTCTATGAATTGGTGACCCTTCTTCGATAACCAAATGGCAAGCTTTTGCAGGAACTTGCGCCGATGTTGCATTTGTAGGACCGGAGATCTTTTAAAGTCTCGTCGCATTAAGTTCGTGACGATCATATCGAAGATGGCCCACTCGGACCTGATCGCATCCATCACCCCCTGCTGCTCGGTCTTAACGGTATCGAGAATATCAAGCAGGTAAGAGATAATCACCGGTTTTCCGGATAAATTTTTGCTCCCAGAAACATGTTCTGTCCGATAGATCCTGTCGAGCAGGTCGAACACAACTTTTTTCCCATCTGCATCTTTATTTAAAATTCGACCTACAAGCGCCTCTGTCTGTGGTCGTGACAAATCCTGAAGTGTGCGTTCGTAGCGCTCCAAAATATGCGCTTCGATCGTTGCATCAATTTCGCGCTCACGCTTTATTGTTTCAGCGTCGGAACGATCTACACCTAACGAAGAACGGTCAACTGTCGCATATAAAGCTTCATATACATGCAATTCTTCTGTCTCTGTAAAGTAGTTTGGGCGGCTAGTCAGCACGCCACAGGCTCCCTCTGCTGACAGCCTCGACAGTGCTTCTAAGCAGACACGTCTTTCTCGAATATGCATGTACTGGGCCATTTCGTCGTAGCCATCCAATAGCAAGACAACGCGGCCAGAGCGAATAAGTGAGTTGACGAAGTCGATAGGGATATGTCCAAGCTTGTTGCTGTCAAGGAAGTAGTGAAGTAAGCTATTGGCATCGAACTGGCGGTTGAAGTTGCGTAACTCAACTCGAAATGGAATCGGAGATGCTGGGTTCGCACGGTACGCGTTCACCCACCGTCGCTGCAATACTCGTGTCAAAGCCGTTTTTCCGGTTCCGTATTCTCCGACGACGACGATCCATCTGTTTTGACGCGACTCCCTGGAAAGCCAATTGGTTAGAAACTCCGTAGCGGGATGGGTGCCATGGACGTCATCAAAGTGGGGTTCTTCATACACCGCGTCAAGGTGGGCAAGTTCGTCGGAGTATTTTCCAGAATTAAGGATGTATTGAATGTAAGGATCAAAACGTTCGAACTTCGAGAATAGTTCATCGTAGGTGAGTGTATTGATCCGTGCTTCTCTGGCGCGTTCCCTGACTGGCGCAGTAAATCCTTTTCCCGACACAATCAGGAATTGTGCATCTTGGCGTTTCTCCCGAAGGAGAATGATTTTTGTTAGATCTTTTCCATACTTATCGTTATCAACGTACTCAATTGTCACTTCGATATATAAAGGGGGGCTGAACGGGTCTGAGAGGTGTTCAGCGATAATGTCGATTTCCGCCCCGTGAATCTCCTCGGGACCACGAACATCATAATTGTTTAGCCGCAGAAGCGAGGCTACCGCCTTTGGAAGCGTATCCCTATCAAAAATAACCGACATAACTCTCGCTCCATGTAAATCCGGAGACAGTACATCCCTTTCCCATCCCCGAGTTTCCTGATCGCAGCATCCACTTACCAAACCTGTTGCCCCATTTTCCTTCCAGAGCACATTAAAATCCGGGGACAGTATACCCATTTCCGGCACTGCGTGCCATTTCCTTACCCTGTCGTCAAGTCTTGATACTAAAAACACCAGACGTAAAAATTTTAGAATATAACCTTGTACTATGTCAATCAAAAAAAGTCGTTCATAAGTCGCCCGTTCGACGTCGGGTTCTTTTGACCCCGAAGTGCAGAAATCTGGGGACAGTGTATCCATTAACCCTTTTGGGGATTCTGGAGCAAATGTCATGCCGCACTCAAGTTAGCCAGTTCACCCTATTCTCCGTAACCAAGTTTACCAGCAAACCAGTCCGGCATCAAGGGGCAATGATATTACTTTGATTTCATGGTGTTAAGTTGGTTCGTGATTTCCGGACTCAACGCGGCGGGTCCATAGGCTTTGGAGAATGGGCCGGAGAGAGAAGGAAAAACGCCGGTTTTGGCCCTCGCGAGTCCGACGCCGGACCAGGTGCGTTTTCGAACCGTCTCGAGTGACTCTTGGAAATATTTGGATTGTTGCGGCAGGAATAAAAAAAGCCGCCCCAAAGGGCGGCTTTGCAGAGAAATAACTTATGAAAGAAATTGGTGGAGCCAGGCGGGATCGAACCGCCGACCTCTTGAATGCCATTCAAGCGCTCTCCCAGCTGAGCTATGGCCCCAAATCAGAAGCAGGATTCTAAGCGGGTTGGATGGGATTGTCAAGCATTTTATTCGAGGTGTTTAAATTGTCTCGTTTGCAACCGAACGTGAGGGCGTCATTTCAGCGTGTCACGAGGCGTCCCGCAACCGGCGAATTGGGGTCGGTCAACTCCGGGCCGGGGAGGCGGTTTGGCTCTGGATGGGGGGGTGGCTTGGCGCGTTTTGGGGTCGGTCAATTCCGGGTCGGGGAGGCGGCTCAGACCCGGATGGGGGGGCCGGCCTGGCGCGCCTTGAGGTCGTAATCCCCGGATGCGGTGATGACGACCGGTAGAAAGGTGCCGGGCGGGAAGGTGGCGCGGCCCTCCAGACGGGTGATGCCGTCGATCTCCAGCGCCTGACCGGTGGTCCGCCCGACCAGACGCGGCGGGTGTCCGCCCTCCGCGCCATCGATCACCATCTCCAGCCGTTGACCGACCAGGCGAGCCAGCTTCTCCCGACTGATCCCCTGTTGCAAGGTCATCAGCTCGGCCCGGCGGGCCTCGGCGATCTCTGCCGGCACCTTGTCGGGCAGTGCGTGGGCCGCGGCCTCCGGTTCGTCCGAATAGGCGAACACCCCGACGTGATCAAAACGACTCCTCTCCACGAACCCCCGCAGCACGGCGAACTCCGCGTCGCTCTCCCCTGGAAACCCGGTGATGAACACCGAACGCAGCACCGCCTCCGGCATGCGCGTCCGAATGCGGACGATGAGCCGTTCCAGATCGTCCGCGCGCTCCGCGCGGCGCATGCGGCGCAGCACCCCGTCATCGGCATGCTGCAACGGCAGATCGAAATAGGGGAGAATCCGGGCCGAGGCGGCGATGTGGTCGAGCAGCGCGTCGGTGATCAGGGTGGGGTAGAGGTACATCAGTCGGATCCACCGCACCCCGCGGATCCTCTCCAGGCGGGTCAGCAGATCCGTCAGGCTCAAACGCGGGGAGAGATCCCGACCGTACAGGGTGGTATCCTGGGAGACGACGATCAACTCACGCACCCCGCCGGCGGCCAGCGCTTCGGCCTCGGCGACGATCTCCTCCGGCGGACGCGAACGGAACGGACCGCGCAGACGCGGAATGATGCAGAAGGTGCAGGGGTTGTCGCACCCCTCGGCGATCTTCAAGTAGGCGGTGTGGGACGGGGTGGTCAACAGCCTCGGGCCGGCCTCGGAGTGGCGCGAGAAATCCGCCGCCGGCATCGGCGTGATCGGAATGGCGAGCCGCTCCAACAGGTGATCGTGTCCGGTGGTGCCGGCCAGCAGATCGATGGCCGGGATCTCTTCTCGCAGTCGCTCGCCGTGCCTTTGAGCCAGACAGCCGGTCACGATCAGCCGTTTACCCGGATGGGCCGCCTTGAGCGCCGCCATCTCGGCGATCGCGGCGCGCGATTCGGCCTCCGCGTCGGCCTTGAACCCGCAGGTGTTCACCAGCAGGATGTCGGCCTGTTTCGGATCGCTGGTCGGTTCGTGGCCCGCCTCCAGGAAACGCCCCAACAGCCGTTCGGCATCGACCACGTTCTTCGGGCAGCCGAGGGAGATCAATCCCACCTTGGCGCGACGTCTCCGCAAGGAGGATCCGCGACTGGGCGGGGAGGGTGGGGTATCCCGGTCCGGCACGTTTGCCGCGCGGTGTTCCGTCCCGCGCGCCTTCCAATCGTCACCCACGCATCACTCCCGGAAGTTGGTGAACTGCAACGGGATCTCGTATCCGGCGGCCTTGATGCTGGCGATCGCCTCCTGAAGATCATCGCGTTTCTTGCCGGTGACCCGCACCTGTTCCCCCTGAATCGCTGCCTGCACCTTGAGCTTGCTCGTCTTGATCCCGGCCACGATCTTTTTCGCCAACTCGGCGTTCACACCCTGGCGCACCGTGATCTGCTGACGCTTCATTCCCCCCGAGGCTGCCTCCACGGTGCCATAATCCAGCACCTTGAGATCCACCTTGCGACGCACCAGTTTTTCCTTGAGCACATCCAGCACCTGATCGAGCTTGTAATCGTCGTCCGCCAGCACCTTGAGCAGCGACTCCTCGCGTTCAACCTTGCATTTGGAACCGCGAAAATCATAACGGGTGGCGATCTCCTTGGTCACTTGATTGACCGCGTTGTCCACTTCCTGCAAATCCACTTCGGAAACCACGTCGAACGAAGGCATGGGGCACTCTCCGGTTGTCACTGGGTGTTTTTTTCTACGTGTTCGATCACATCCACCCCCTTGGGCACCTCGAACCGGAACCGTTCCGCCGGAATCTCGGTGTTGACCCGCCAGGTGCGAAAGAGAATACGCGAGCGATTGTTCAGGGAGTCCTCGACCACGAAGTCGCGGATCTCCTCCTTTTTCGGATCCAGGGTGATGGCGATCCAGCGCAGCGAACCCTCCTGGAGCGGGGTGAGCACCACGGCGGGGCGATCCGGGGTTGGGCCGGGGATCACCTCCCAGGTGAAGCTCTCCTCGAGTCGTTTGCCGGAGATCAGGAATCCCGCCGGACTTTTGTCGAGTCGCGTCGTGGTGGAGCGGGTCACCTGTTTGAGATCCGGTTCGTAATACCAGACCGCGCGGCCATCCGAGACGATCAGTTGCGGATAGGGCGCGGTGTAGTCCCAACGGAACTTTCCGGGTCGAGAGGCCAGGAACAGACCGCGCCCGTCTCGCGCCTCGGCGGCATCTCCCTTGATCAGTTGCTGTTCGAACTCGGCCTCGATGGTGCGCAGACGGTCCATGAAGGCCTGAAGCCGTTGCACCTCCGGGGGTTTGGGACTCCCTTGACCCAAGGCGGGCGGCGGGTTGATTCCCAGGATCCCCAAAACCAGAACCCCGAGCAGGAGTCGGCGCACGGGATTGAAAGAAGAGCGTTTTTCGCGGATGGGAAGAAAGGTTGGCATGAATTTGGCTTTCTTTTCAGGTATAGAAAATCCCTTGCAGGGGGATTGTCAAAAGTTTTACGTCACCACGGGTCAATGACGCACATGGATATGAACAACCTGCCTGATCTGCTCTTTCGCGAGCAGCCGGACAACTGGGACGAAACGGATACCCGGATCGTCAACGAGTCGGTGGTCGAAACGGCGGAGTCAGGCGCACTCCAGAGCATGGCCGTACAGGGTGATCTGGCCGAGGTCATGGAGGATCTCGCCGTCTGGCTGACCAAGCGTATCACCGTGGAGGTGATAGCTTACTGGAATCCGCGACTCGGGAAAAGCCATTTGCTCTCTTTGGCCCCGTCGGAGGAGAATGGGGCGTTGCCGGAGCTGATCCGGGGGGTGATCGACGGTCCCTTGCCGCGCATTCGTCACTGGCGGCGTGGGGCCTGGAGTTTCCATCTTTGGATGGGACCACCTCTTGACGGTTGGGATCGTCTGTTGATCGTCGAAAAGGGGGGGGCTCTGGATGCCGACGGCTGCAACACCCTGATTCAGGATGCGGCGCGCAACTTCGGAACCGCCCTGCGACTGGCCCCCATGCCCAAGGTCTGAACCATCGTTCCGTCACCATGCCGCGTCCGAAGGGGCCACCCGGCCATGGGCATTCACGGCTTCCCTTGATCCAATCTCACCGCCGGCGATCAACCCCGCACCCGTGCCGTCAGCAGCCGGGTCATCGGGAAACCGGTTGGCCCATCGCCTGGGCCTCGTCCATCTCCTCCCCTTTTCTCAGAATATCCCGCGCCTGTTCAAAGACCGAAGCGGGGTAGAATCCAGCCTGGCGCTCGACGCGAATCCGTTCCACAAAGCGATCCATCTCTCCCGGCGCGGCGGTCACACTGGTGAAAGCCCCCCCTGCCAGACGCGATTGGGGGGACAATTCGACCCGAAAGGCCGGTTCCTGCCATGAACCGCCGCGTGCCGGTGGACGTGTCCAGACCGTGGATCGCTCCAGCCGGAGCTGGGGTTGGACTCTTCCGGAGACGGAGTAGAGCAACGGGGCGGACTCGGAGGGTTGTTCCTGTGGTTCGGGAAGCGTGGCCTGGTCGGCGCGGCGCAGCAGGTCGGCAAGCCCTTCGACCATGCGGGTGAGGGTGAGGCGTGCCGATTGCAGGGACCAGAGGCTCGATCTTCTTTCGGTCGGATCGTCCGTGTGATGCGTCGATGCCTGGGAAAAAGGGCTGGTGATCCGGTTCAGGGTCGTGCCGAGCCAGTCGAGAGAGTGCTGGAGCAGGCGATCCGGGGAGATCATGGGGGGTGCCTCGCGCACGGCCTCATTGGGATGGGGGAGAAACACGGCGCACATCGGCGCATGAATACCGTTAATAACCCGACAAACCGTGGGCGTCAAGGGCATGGATCGGGTGGCAAGGGGATCCTGTCCCTTCCTGGCGTCCCCAGGCCTGTTTACCGCAGGATTTGCACCATCCGCTGGTACCGGTCGGCCTGGATCCCCTTGCCGAGGCTTTGGGCCTTGGCCCGGTCTCCCGCGAGTACCGCTGGGATGATCTCCCCCATGCGGGTGTTCTTGAACGGTTCCCAGATGTCCTTGAACCGTTCCAACCGTTCGCGGGTCGCCGGAGGGGTGGCCCGGTTGTCGAGCAGGTTGGAGACGCGATAATCGATCTCTTGTTGGGAAAGGGTGAGATCGTCGATCACCCCCGTTTTCTGGCCTGGATTCTGACTGTCCACGAGGATGAGCAGTTTGGCGCGCGAGGCGCGCAGCAGGGCGAGGATCTCCGGGAGATCATCCGCCACGCCGGGCGTGGTCAGGGAGAGAAACAACGCCAGGATCGTGGCGGACGAACCGAACCGGTTGCGCATGGGCGTGATTGAGCTGAAATGGATGATCGTGTTCTCCGGCGTGCGTGAGAGCGGCCAGGAATCCCTTGAGCCCCGCCTTCCGTCACACCGGCGCGGAAGAAATCTCTTCTCAGGTTCGTGGCATCGAAGACCCGCAGACTCCAGGCATCAATACCCCCTTGGGATTCGCGTCGTCAAGCGGGATTGATGGATTGTTTCCCCGGAATTTTTCAGAGGTTCCATGGGGGGTGGGGCGAGGGGGCGGGAAGGTCCGTTCGCGACGAAGCGTAAAGAAGACTCGTCAAGCGCGCGGGATTGTCCTAAGATGATCAAGTCTTCATTTTCGTGGGAGATCCCCCGACCTCTCCGACGGGAGGGGAGAAGGCGCCCTGGAGATCCCCCGACCGCTCCGACGGGAGGGGAGAAAGGGCCTTTCGGCGCAGGATTCGGATATCGGGATATCAATGACAGGAGTCGAACAGAACATGGCAACGAGATTTCAGGAGGTACACCCCGGGATCACCCGGATTGACGTGGAGTACAACCGCACCGGATTCGCGGCGGCCTGGTTGATCCGTTCCGGTGCCCAGGCGGTCTTCATCGAGACCGGCCCACTGCCGGCTTTGCCGTTCCTGCTCGAGGCCCTCGATCATCACGCCCTGACCCCGGCCATGGTGCGCGCGGTGATCGTCACCCATGTCCATCTCGATCATGCCGGTGCGGCGGGGGCTCTGCTGAACCACCTGCCCAACGCGCGTTTCTTCGTGCATCCCCAGGGGATCAAACATCTGGTCGATCCCTCCCGTCTGGTCGAGGGGGCCAAGGTGGTTTACGGCGAGGCGTGTTTCGCCGCCACCATCGGCGGGGCCGAGCCGGTCGATCCCGAGCGGGTTCACGCGCCGGTCGATGGGGAGGTCTTTGATCTGGGCGGTCGCAATCTGATCTTTTTCGATACGCCGGGCCACTCCCTCAATCATCTCTGCGTGCTCGATACCGTCAGCAACGGTCTGTTCACCGGGGATGCCTTCGGGCTCTCCTATCGGGAGTTCGACGGTGGATCCCATCCCCTGATCATCCCGGCCACCACCCCGACCCAGTTCGACATCGACACCTCGCGGGCCACGGTGCGGCGTTTGGCCGCATTGCGGCCCGAGTGGCTCTATCTGACCCATTTCGGGGCGCTGCGTTTTGATCCGGTGCTGGCGGATGATCTGGATGCGCAGTTGATGGGCTACCACCGCGTGGCCACCGATCTGCCGGACACGGCCACCGAAGAGGCGTGGATCGCGGCCCTGACCGAGCTGACCACCCGTCACGCGCGCGCCATCGGCGTTCCAGAGGAGGCTGATCTCTCTCTTTTGGCCGGCGACATGCGTCTCAACGCCCAGGGGTTGTCGATCTGGCGCGAGCGCGGACGGCGACGGAAATCGGGGTGATGATCCCCTCCGGCGCGGCTGGGGCGGGCGGCATGCCCCCTCTCGAGTTGACCGGCGGCTCACGGGTCGCGGTCATCGGCGGGGGGCCGGCGGGTTCGTTGAGCGCCTGTTTTCTGTTGGATCTGGCGCGCCAGTTCGGGGTGAGCTTGCGGGTGGATCTTTACGAACCCCGTGATTTCACCCTCACCGGACCACCGGGCTGCAACATGTGCGGTGGCGTGATCTCCGAATCGCTGATGCAGAAGATGGCCGCCGAGGGGATTTCGCTTCCCAGAGAGGTGCTGCTGGATGCCATCGACTCCTATGTGCTGCATACCGATTCCGGAGCCGTGGCCATCCGTCCGCTCCACGAGGAGATGCGTATCGCCTCGATCTTTCGCGGCGCCGGTCCCATGGGCGCCGAAAGCCAGAGTCCGCTTCCCTGGAGCAGCTTCGATCACCATCTGCTGGAGATGGCCCGGCGGCAAGGGGCGCTGCACATCGCGCGCCGCGTGCGTCGCCTGGAACGGTGCACCGATGGCCGGGTGCGTCTCCATCTCCAACCCTCCCGGCAGACCGAGGGGGCGGATGATGCCTCCGATCCTTATGACCTGGTGATCGGCTGCGTGGGACTCAATGGGGCCGGGGTCAAGCTCTTCGAAGAGTTCGACATCGGCTACCGTCCGCCGAAAAGCGCGCGCGCCTGGGTGTCCGAACTTTACATGGGGGCCGAGGAGGTGCGGGCGCGTCTGGGCAATGCCATGCATATCTTCCTGCTGGATGTGCCGGGCATGAAGTTTGCCGCCTTGACCCCCAAGGGACACTACGCCACCTTCATCCTGTTGGGGGAGGGGGTCAACGAGGAGTTGGCCAGTCAGGTCTGTCACTCCCGGGCGATCCGGGAGCTGTTTCCCGAGGGGTGGGAGACCCCGGTGCGGCCCTGTCACTGCATGCCGCGCATCAACGTCGGACCACCGACCCGGCCTTTCGGCGACCGGCTGGTGCTGGTCGGGGATTGCGCTTCGTCACGCCTCTACAAGGATGGCATCGGCGCCGCCTATCGCATGGCCAAGGCGTGCGCCTATACCGCCCTGACCCGAGGCATCTCCGCCGAGGCGTTCCGGTTGGGCTACTGGCCGGCCTGCCAGGAGATGGACCGGGATAACCGGCTGGGCCATCTGCTTTTTTCGATGGATGGCTTGTTGCGCCATGTTCCCCCCTTTCGGCGTGGCATGCTCCAGGTGATCCGCGACGAGCAGGAGCGCAGCGATGATCCCCGTCGCATGAGTTCGGCGATGTGGGATACCTTCACCGGCAGTTCGAGCTACAAGGAGATCTTTCGTCGTGCCGGCCATCCGGTGATTCTGTGGCGTCTGCTGGTCGCCACGTTGGGCGCTCTTCTCTCCGGTTTGGCCTTTTGGCGTGGCCGGGGCGGAACCGCCTGAACATGCGAGGGGCGTGGCCGTCGGGCAAGGGCCGCACCCCCAGGAAAAAGGAGACCGTTGCCGTGCTGTTCGATTCGGATAAACCTTCTCTGGGCAAGGAGTTCGCCGCGGGCGAGGTGATCTTGCGCGAGGGCGAGGTGGGGGACAGTCTGTACGTGATCCTCGAGGGGCGCGTGGAGGTGGTGGTCGATGACGGTGGCAAGGAACCGCATCACCTGGCGATCCTGGAAAAGGATGCCTTCTTCGGTGAGATGTCCCTGTTTTCCGATGATCCGCGCGTGGCCACGATCCGCGCCCTGACCCCGGTGCGGGTGATGACCGTGGACAAGCGCGGTCTGTTGCGCTGGATGGGCGAGGATCCCTCCTTGAGTCTGCGCATCCTGCTCAAGATGATCGAGAGGATCCGGTTGCTGGTCGCCGAGGTGGTGCGTCTGCGCAAGACCCTGCGCGACGGGGGATTGATCGGTCCATGATGCGCCATTTCGTTTGGTTTGTGCTGTTTCGGCCCGAAGGGCTGTTCACGCGCCTGCGCGCCTATGATCTGTTTCGTTGGGCCTTGGCGTTGCAGATCCTGCGCTGGGAGTCCACCGCCCTGACCACCATGGTGACGCTCTACCACGAAAAAAGCGACATGTTGTTGCCTGTGCCCTTCGGCATCGATCCGCAAGCCTACCGGTTCTTCGAGATTTTTGCCTATGGCCCGTATGGGCTGCTGATCATCACCATCATCGCCTACGTGATCCAGGTGCACGGCGCGCCCTTCGCGCTTCAGACCCCCTTGACCATGCGTCGGGCCTGGACCCTGTTGGGTTTCTGTTTTTTCGGCCCCTGGCTGCCGAGTCTGTGCGTGGACAGCTTTTTGATCATGCTTGGTTTCGGCGGTCCGGAGGTGATCATTCCGTGGCATGTGACCATCGTGGCCGCCGAAAGTCTCTTCACCGCCGCCGGTCTGCGCACCATCCACGGCATCCCGATCCGGCGCGCCCTGGGACTGGGCGCCCTGACCGGCTTTTTGTTTCTGATTCTGGCGGGTCTGGTGATCCGGTGACGAGGCGGGAGTCGGTCGAGGGAAGGGATTGACCGATGCGGGCAGGTCTGCGAAACTTGAGACCCTGACAGGAGTTTCTGGAGCACGTTGAAGCGTTTTGCCGTGGAGTCCCGGCAGGGTTTCCACGATTTGGGGGAGGAGGGGGCTCTTCCCATCTGGCAAGAATGGCGACGTCGGGTCGGAGGCTGGGCACGAATGAGATTCCTGGAGTCCCTCTCGTTTCATGTCAAGCTCCTGTTGATCCTGCTGATTCCCTTGGGAGGGATCCTGGGCCTGGGTCTGGTCGGCATTCACGAAAAGCGGGAACTGATCGCGGAAATGGAGCGGATGAATCACCTCTCCGGCCTGGCGATCCAGATCAGCGATCTGATCCACGAGATCCAGCGCGAGCGCGGATTCACGGCGGGTTTTCTCGGCAGTCGGGGCAAGCGATTCCAGGAGGAGCTGGCCTGTCAGCGGGCGCGGGTGGAGTCCTCGTTGGCGCGTCTGAATCTGTCGCGACAGGAGCTTCATCAAGCGGAACACCACGCCGATGCGCTCGGCGAACCCTTCCAGTCGGCCAGCGCCGACCTGGACAAACGCGACGCCATCCGGCAGTCGGTGGATCGCCTCGCCATCGATGCCATCGAGGCGATCGATTATTTTTCCGCCATCAATCTCGATCTGCTCAACACCATCGATCGACTCTCCAGTTTTGCCGCCACGGTGGAGATCGCCACCCAGACCCGCAACTACACCCTGTTCCTGCAAGGCAAGGAGCGCGCCGGCATCGAACGGGCGATCATCGCCGAAACCCTCACCGCCGGTCGTTTCGCCCCCGGCATGTATCGACGCTTCAGCGCCCTGGTCTCCGAACAGGAGACCCTGTTCGGCATCTTTCGCGCCCTGGCCTCTCCGGATGAGCGGGTTCGGTTCGACGCCATCGTCTTTGGCGCGGATGCCAGCATGGTGGAGCGGATGCGCGAGGTGCTGTTCAAGAGCGGTCATGCCAGCGCGCTTTACATCCAGCTCGGTCTTCTTTATCAGAACATGGCGCTGCGCGGCGCCTATCATTCGGTCAAGAATCTCCTCATTCGCGGTTCGCTCTACGGCGATCGGGACGACGACTTCGATCCCGAGGCCCAGCAACGCCACTATCGGCTGCAATTCGAGGGGAATCATCAAGCGATCCGCGAGATCGTCGAGCGGATTCGCGCCCTCTCCACGGAGGAACTCTCCACCGGGCAACGGAGCGATGTGGAGATCGTCTGGGAGAACATCGAAGCCTACCGACACAGCCTCGCCCGGATCATCGCGATGCAACGGCGCGGAGCCACGTTGCACGAGATCGACATGGATCCAGGGGTGAAGATCGACGACCGACCCGCAGACGAAGCGATCCGGCGTCTGGTGGAGTCCACCCGGGTGGGACGGTTCAATATGGAGGCCACCGACTGGTTCGGGGCCACCACGGCCCGGATCGATCAGTTCAAGGAGCTGGAGGATCAACTGGCCCTGCGTCTGATCACCCGTGGACAGGCGTTGGAGCGGGAGGCCAGGAGCGAACTGCTCGCCTATCGTCTGGCGATGCTGGCGATCATGCTTCTGGCGTTGGGGATGGGCTCCTATCTGGTGCGCCGGCTGCGCGACAAGGCCGAGAGGATCGTGCGGTTGAGCCGTCAGATCCGCGCCGGGGATCTGACCGCGCGCATCGAGCTGTGGGATGCCACCCGCCAGGACGAACTGGATCGCATCGCCATCGCCATGAACCATATGGTGGAGGGACTCGATCGCTCCACGCGGCTCACCCAGGAGACGATGCGCGCTCTGGCCGATTCGGAAAGCCGGGTGCGCTCGATGTTGGAGACCGCGCCGGATGCGATTCTCGCGTTGAATGCCGCCGGTCGGGTGGAGTCGGTCAATCCGGCGGGGGAGGATCTGTTCGGTTACTATCCGGGCAGCATGGCTGGCTGTTTCATCGAGGATCTGGTGCCCAATTTCCGCGCGGTGCTCAATCTGCACGACGTGGATGGCCTGGCGGCGCACAGGACGGTCGAGGTGGAGGGGTTGTGCCGGGATGAGGGGAGATTCCCGGTGGAGATCTCCATGAGCGGCTACGAGTCGGTGACCGGCGAGTGGCATTATCTGCTGATCATGAACGACATCACCGAGCGCAAGCAGGTGAAGATGGCGTTGGCCGCGGCCTACGCCGAACTGGAACAGCGGGTGCGCGAGCGCACCTTCGAGTTGGAACACGCCAACCGGCAGCTGTTCGCCGAAATCGACGAGCGCACCCGTGCCGAGCAGGGGCTGACTCTGGCGGCCAAGGTGTTCGAGACCGCCACCGAGGGGATTCTGATCACCGATGCCGAGGGTCGGATCATCAAGTGCAACCAGGCCTTCACGGAGATCTCCGGCTACACCTTCGAGGAGGTGTATGGACGGCAGCCGAGCATGATGAGTTCCGGGCGGCACGACCAGGCCTTTTACGAGGCGATGTGGAAGGGGATCTTGGAGGATGGCGCCTGGTCGGGCGAGGTGTGGAACCGGCGCAAGAGTGGCGAGATCTTCCCGCAGAAGCTGTCGATCACCACGGTCTGGAACAGCGCCAACGAGTTGACCCACTATGTGGGGATCTTCTCGGACATCACGAAGTTGAAGGAGACCGAAAAGCGCCTCGAGCAGATGGCCTATTTCGATGCCCTGACACAACTCCCCAACCGGGTTCTGTTCCGCGACCGGCTGCAACACGAGCTGGACAAGAAGAGCCGCTATGATATCAAACTGGCGGTCTTTTTCATTGATCTGGACCGCTTTAAGCATGTCAACGACTCCCTGGGACACTCCGCCGGGGATCAACTGCTTGTCGAGGTCGCCGAGCGGATCCGGATTTCGTTGCGCAAGTACGACACCGTGGCGCGACTCGGCGGGGATGAGTTCGCGGCGATCATCACCGGCTTGAAGGATGGCCGGGAGGCGGCGCCGGTGGCCCGCAAGATCATCGACAGTCTTAAAGCCGTCTTCCATATCAACGGCCATGAGGTGTTCGTGGGTGCGAGCATCGGCATCAGCGTTTTTCCGAACGACGGCGAGGAGATCGAAACCCTCACCAAACACGCCGACATCGCCATGTACAAGGCCAAGGAGAGCGGTCGCGGGGTGATCAAGTTCTTCGAGGAGGCGATCAACGCCGGCTTGCAGAACCACCTCCAGATGGAGAGCGCGGTGCGCAACGGCCTCAAGAACGGCGAGTTCACGGTTCACTATCAGCCCAAGGTGTCGTTGAACAGCGGTCGGATCGTGGGCATGGAGTCGCTGGTGCGCTGGTTCCCGCCGGAGGGCGCGATGATTTCGCCGGCCCGGTTCATTCCGGTGGCCGAGGAGACCGGTTTGATCCTCCCTCTGGGCTCCCAGGTGCTGCGCGATTCGTGTCGGCAGGCCGCGCGCTGGCGCAAGGAGGGACACGAAATTCGCATGGCGGTGAATCTGTCGGCGTTGCAGTTCCAGAAGAGCGAGTTGGTGGACGAGGTGCAGGAGATTCTGGAGGAGGTGGATCTGCCTCCGGGCGCCCTGGAGCTGGAGATCACCGAGAGCATGGTGATGGGGAATGTGGAACGTTCCATCGAGCGGATGCAGGGGTTGAAGGCCCTGGGTCTGACCCTGGCGGTGGACGACTTCGGAACCGGGTATTCGTCGTTGAACTATCTCAAGAAATTTCCGATCGACACCTTGAAGATCGATCAATCCTTCGTGCGCGATCTGGGGCAGACCCGCGAAGGGTTGGCGATCGTGCTGGCGATCATCTCCATGGGCCAGGCGTTGCATCTGAAGCTGGTGGCCGAGGGGGTGGAGACCCGTGAGCAGTTGGACATTCTCAAGGAGTTGGGATGTCACGAGATTCAGGGGTATTACTTCAGCAAACCGGTGGCCGCCGAGGGGATCGGAGCGATGTTCGCCGCCGACAAGCGGTTGGAGTGGCGAGGATCCGCATAGAGATTCCACGGGGTTTGACCATGGGTGAGGCTCCGTGCTGATCCGTGAATTTTTGAAATTCATGTGCAGGGTTGGGAGTGGAGCATGGAATTTGCCGGTGTACAAAAGGTTCCCCGCATTCTTGTCGCGGATGATTCACGTTCGGCGCGGGAGATGATCCGAAATTTTCTGGAAAAATCCGGATATCTGGTCAGCGAGGCGGCGGATGGCAAGGAGGCGGTGCGCAAGTTTCGCGAGACGCCCCACGATCTGGTGTTGATGGATGCCAACATGCCGGTGGTGGATGGCTATCGCGCCTGCGCGGAGATCCGTCGTTCCTCCCAGGGGGGGGATGTGGGGATCATCATGATCACCGCGCTCGACGACGACGAATCGGTGGAAAAGGCGTTTGCCGCCGGGGCCGAGGAGTACATCAACAAGCCGATCCGCTGGGTGGTGTTGCAAAAACGGATCCGTTTGTCGCTGGAGAACCGTTTTGCCAAGGAGCAGATCACCGAGGCGCGGGCACGCATGGAGGCGATCGTCAACTCTGCGGCGGATGCCATCGTGGTGATCAACGAACGGGGGGTGATCGAGTCGGTCAATCGGGCGGCGAGCCGGTTGTTCGACTACCCCATGCCGGATATGGTGGGCAAGAACGTGTCGATGTTGATGCCCACGCCCCATCGGGAACGGCATGATCAGTACATCAGCACCTATCTGACCGCCGGCAAGGCCAAGGTGTTGGGGATGACCCAGGAGATGGTGGCGATCAAGAACGGAGGGATGACGTTTCCGATCGAGTTGACCATCAGCGAGGTGCGGCTCAAGGATCGGATCCTGTTCACCGGGATCCTGAGGGACATCACCGAGCGCAAGGAGGCGGAAGCCAAGATTTTTCACCAGGCCCATTACGACGCCTTGACCGGACTGGCCAACCGGGCGTTGTTCATGTCCACCCTGGAAGATGCCGTCGGGCGCGCCAAGGCGTCGGGTCGGGAGTTGGCGCTGGTGTTCGTGGATCTGGACCGTTTCAAGTGGGTGAACGACAATCTCGGCCATGCCGCGGGGGACGCCTTGCTCAAGGCTGCATCCGGACGCATTCGTGAACCGGTGCTTGATGGCGATACCGTGGCCCGGTTGGGCGGGGATGAGTTCACCGTCGTTCTGGCGAATTGCACGCCGGAACGGGCCCTGGAAACCGCGCGTCGGATTTTGCATCGCTTGAACGAGCCGTTTGAACTGGAAGGGAGGGAAACCTTCATCTCCGGCTCGCTGGGCGTTGCGTTTTTTCCGCGTGACTCGCAGAATCTCCACGAACTGTTGAAGTGCGCGGATGAGGCGATGTATCGCTCGAAGAAAGCGGGGCGGAACGCGTGTCATTTTTTTGTTGGCGAATCGTTCTCCCTGCCACGCAACTACTGACACGCGGCATGGGGATGGTTCTGTTGCCGGGGATGGGGGTGACAACGAGGAATGAAGGGGCAACTGCGATTCAAGGTTTTGTTGCTGCTGGTCGCCGCGCTGCTGGTCATCGTGGGGTTGAGCGGCACGGCCACGTTCGAGCGGCTCACGCAGTCGCATGAGGCCGGTTTGCATGCGGATCTGGCCGAGTTGGCGGTGTTGACCGGCAACGTGCTCCATGAGGGGCAGAAGGAGCGCGGTTTGACCTCCGGGTATCTGTCGAGCGGCAAGAAACGGTTTCGACCGGAGTTGGAAGCGCAGCGCGCCGGAACCGACAAGGCGCTCGCCGCCTGGCTGGAGTGGTTCGGTCAGGAGCGGTGGCGGAATTTTGTGCCGGCGTTGATGCAAAAGGTGGAGCAAGCGGCGGCCAGTCGCGAACGGATTGGGGCGATCCGCAAAGAGGCCGAGGGGGAGAAAGCCACGGCCAATGAGGTGGTGCCCAAGTATACCGTGGAGTTGTCGATTCTTCTGGAATTGATCAACGATCTGCCCAGCCACTCCAACAACGTCTCCCTGGCCGCGCGCGCGTTGGCCTATGCCCATCTGGTCTCCGGCAAGGAGTTGGCCGGGCAGGAGCGTGCCTTGATGATGGCGGTCTTCACCGCCGATCGGTTCGATCCCGCCAAGTTGACCAAATACGCGCAGTTGGTGGGTGGACAGGAGGTCTATTTCAAGAGCTTCATGGACCTGGCTACGCCGGCCAATGCCGAGAAGGGCAAACAGTGGCTCGCCTCGCCTGCGGAGGAGGCTGTCGGCAAAATTCGCAAGCTGGTTTTTGACAAGGCGTTGACCGGTGGTTTCGGCATGGATCCTGGCGCCTGGTTTCAGGCTTCGACCAGGCGTATCGACACCATTAAGGGACTCGAGGACGCGTTGGCCCGTGATCTCGGCGATCTGGCCGGGGTGTTGCGGGTGCGGGCGGTGCGGGCGTTCTGGGTCTATCTCACCGGAACCATCGTGGTGGTGGGGGCGTTGTTGTCTGTGGTGGTGATCGGCATGGTGTCGGTTGGTCGGCGGGTTCAGGGGATTCTGTCCGGGCTGAACCGTCTGGGCCAGGGGGATCTGACCGGTCGCATGGAGTCTGGAAACGGTCACGACGAGCTGAGTGCCATCGCGTCGGGCATCAACACCATGACCGAGGCCATGGCGACCAATCTCAAGACCGTGCATGCCGAGGCGGAATCGGTCGAAAGGGTGGCTTCGCAATTCGTCACGTTGCGGCAGGAGATGGATCGGGAGTCGAGCGCCACGTTGCGGTTGTCTGCCCAGGTGGTGGAGGAGAACAACCGTCTCGACCACGAACTGGAGAAGCTGAAAGGTGACATCGATGCTGCGGTGGAGCGGATCGATCAGGTTTCCAAGGCCGCCGAGCAGCTCGCGCACGATGTGCATGGCACAGCCAGTTCCACCGAATTGGCGAGTGCCAACGTGCATGCCATGGCTGCCGCCGCCGAGGAGATGACCGCCAATCTGGCCGAGGTGAACCGACATCTGGAGGAGGTGGCCGCTTCGGTGCATCGGGTGGCCGATCGGGTGGATGACGTGCGCGATCTGTCCGTGCGCATCTCCGAGCGGTGCGCTGCGGCGGATGGCATCGCGGAGCAGGCGGATCGCTCCTCGAACGAAACCCTGGTCGCCATCGAGGGGTTGGCCTCTTCATCGGACGAGATCGTCGAGGTGGTCAAGTTGATCCATTCGATTGCGGATCAGACCCACATGTTGGCGTTGAACGCGGCGATCGAGGCGGCGGGGGCCGGGGAGAGCGGCAAGGGTTTCGCGGTGGTGGCGGGCGAGGTGAAGGAGTTGGCGCGGCAGACCGCCGAGGCCACGGAGTTGATCGAGGCCAAGACCAACGACATTCAGGATCGGACGCGGGTGGTGGTTCAGGCGATTCGCGAGATGGGGGAGTTGATCGATCGGATTGGATCTGGGAACGATGCGATCATCGAGGCGGTGAATCAGCAGCGGTCGGCGGTGGCGGAGATCGGTCAATCGATGGACCGGGTGGCCGATTCGGCGGGTCAGGTGTCGCGCAATTCTGGCGAGTTGGCCATGGCCTCGGACGAGGTGGCGCGGCGCGCTCAGGAGGCGGCTTCTGGGACCGGGGATGTGGCGCGGTCGGCGGTGTTGATGTCCGAGCATGCGGAGCGGGTGGCATCGGAGAGCGATGGAGCCCGGCGGCGGGCCGAGTCGATGCGCACCGTGGCCGAGGAGATGTATCGTGCCTCTGCCGAGGTGCAGAAGATGATGTTGGATGCGATGAACCATGTGGACGCCTTGGGAGAGACGATCGAGCGTTCCGGGAAGTTGACCGAGACGTTGAATCAGAGCAGCCATGCGTTGCACGAGGCGCGGGCCGGTTGGACGGTGTAGGAGTCTGGTATTGGCATGAGGGGATCCCCGCTCTCACCGCGCAATCGTGGACCTTCTTTCGGGCGGTCCACGGTAATGTTGCACGATTGGGGAGGAGATCCCCCCCCCGCACCCCCGACCGTGGACCACCCTGACTGGCGTTGCAGAGTAAAAAAAAAGATTGCAACTCCCGTCGAGTTGCGCTATGATGGCGAGATTGTTTCCAAGCTTGAAGGATGAAGCGTGATCGGCAATGGCACGCCAATCTTGATTCAAGAATCGCTTGACTTGATGCTGTATTCATCGCACGTCCTGTTCGTCTAGTGGCCTAGGACATCGGCCTTTCACGCCGGCAACACGGGTTCGATTCCCGTACGGGACGCCATTTCAAATCTGAAGCAGTCCAAAAAAGTCCAATAAGCCCGTAAAATTCAACGTTTACGGGCTTTTTTGTGTCCAGAGTGGTCCCAGAAAATCCGCTTGCAACCAACAAATTTGGTAACCGTTCAGGTCTGTAACGCGCTTTAAGCGGGCTGAATGACTTCGACTTCCTGGGATGGAAGCGGTGAGGGGGGAGGGGGCTGGTTTGTCCTGCAGGCGAGCCTCTACAGCCTCAATCAAAAATGCCATGACATGACGGATCCTGAGACGGCGGTTTGGAGGAATTGCTGGAATTCTTTTGCAATCGCTCTTCCAACGTGGCGACCCGTTTGACCAGCTCAGCAATCTGCTCCTGCTGCCGAGCAAGCAGTTCCCGAAGGGACTGGTTTTCCTCGCGCAAAAAGCAGATTCTCCTCCCGAAGAGCCCGGTTCTCTTCTCGCAGTCGTTGATTCTTTGCAAGTAGATCCGTGATGTTCAATTCCATGATAGCGTTCATGGATAAAGAATCTGACTGTCAATAATCATTCTGTCAAGGTATAGCGTCGCTCGGTACTGGGGTGAACGGTTACGATATTTTTACAAAACCATCTGGCGCGATACAGCCTGTTGATTGTCAGGTATCGGGAGGGGCCTTCATCCTGGAGGGAAAAATCTCACTGTGGTTACACCAAAAAAAACGGCCTACGTCGATACCGACGTAAGCCGTTTTTTTTCCTGGAGCCGCTTCTCGGAATTGAACCGAGGACCTGCTCATTACGAGTTTGCGAAAAACGGGTTTTAGCCATTTCTAGGCTGTTCGATATTTTTCTAAAATTGCTTGTGAAGCATGATGTTAATCTGTTATCTTCTTCTACGCGGTTTGAGCCGTTTTTAATCGAAGTGGCTACACTGTGGCTACATTGGAAAAACTGCTCATTATCTGCGGGCTGTTTTTTTGATGTAGCCACACCAGACCATGTTGGGGCATTTGTCGGGTGCAGTGGCTACATTCTGACCTGACTCATTAGCGATCAGGTCTGGTTTGGTGGCATTGCCTGGAGGGGTGTTTATGAGACTGATCAAGACCGCCATTGACCGTTTGCCTTTCCCGGAGTCCGGGCAGGTGCTCTATTTCGACGACACGTTGAAGGGGTTCGGCCTGCGGGTGACGATGAATTGCAAAACCTTCATCGTGGACAAGCGGATTGAAGGCAAGAAGAAGCGCATCACCGTGGGGCGGCATGGCGAGTTGACGGTTGAACAGGCGCGCAAGGAGGCTCAAAGGCTGCTGGGGGAGATTGCGACCGGAGAGGATCCGATTGCCAACCAGCGCGAAGAGGAGTTGCGGTCACGGACGTTGGAGGAGGTTTTCAAGGAGTATCTGGCATCCCGGCAACTGGCCGCCAGCACGGTGCGGAATTATCGGCTGGCCATGGATCTGCAATTTGCCGACTGGAAGGACAAGCCTTTCTTGTCGATCACCAAGGACAAGGTGGAACGTCGGCATGCCCTGGTTGGCAAGGAGCGGGGAGAGCCGTTTGCCAATCACGGCGGGCGGGTGTTGCGCGCCCTGTTCAATTTTGCGGCAGGCAAGTATGAGGATGCGCAAGGCAATTCGCTGGTCCGGGATAATCCAGTGCGCAGGCTCTCTCAGGTGCGCAGCTGGTTCCGCGAGACCCGACGCCAAACCTTGATCAAGTCCCACGATCTGCCCGCGTGGTATGCGGCGGTCATGCGGTTGGAGAATACCATTCTGCGGGATTACCTGCTGTTGTTGATCTTTACGGGTCTGCGGCGGGAAGAGGGTGCCCGGTTGCGGTGGGCGCATGTGGATCTGGCGGGCAAGACCCTGACCATCCCGGACACCAAGAATCACGAACCGCATACGCTCCCGCTGTCTGAATTCCTGTTCGAGCTCCTTTCCAGACGGCGGCGGGCTGCTTCCGAGAGTGCGGAGTTCGTTTTTCCTGGAAGTGGGGCAGGGGGACACCTCGTCGAACCACGCGCACAGATGCGGAAGATCACCGAGCAGACCGGCATTCACTTCACGGTCCACGATCTGCGGCGTACCTTCATCACCATGGCCGAATCGCTTGATATCCCCGCCTATGCGCTCAAGAAGCTGTTGAATCATCGAACCGGGGCCGATGTGACGAGCGGGTATCTGGTCATCGATGTGGAGCGGTTGCGGGGGCCGATGGAGAAGATTTCAGCCGCCATGCTCTCCTGGATGAGGGCTGGGCCATTGGCGGACGTGGTGCTGTTGCGGAAAGAGTTGGTTGGTTGAGATGCCAGTCTTTAGTCGTTTTTTCGGAATTGTGGTGTTCATGCACTGGAACGACCACTTTCCACCGCACTTTCATGCCCGCTATGGCGATCTTGAGGGGATGATCGGTCTGGATGGCGCGGTGTTGGAGGGGAATCTCCCGCGTCGCGCATTGGCGCTAATCGAGGAGTGGAGAAGCCTGCATGCCGGGGCGTTGCAAGAGAACTGGGAGCGTGTGCGTTCCCGTGAACCGCTGATTGATATTGACCCGTTGGAGTAACCATCATGCTGCACATCACGGACGTTGCCTATCTGGAAGAGTACCGATTGTGGCTGGCATTTGATAATGGCGTTTCCGGCCAGGTGGATCTGGGTGGAGAGTTGTGGGGGGAGATGTTTGCACCCTTGCTGGATCGTGCTGCGTTTGCCGAGGTTGCCCTGGATCGGGAGTTGGGGACCATCGCATGGAAGAATGGGGCGGACCTGGCACCTGAATATTTGTTGGAGAGGCTGCAACGTGAAGAAGTTGCGGCCTGAATGAGTTTGCCAGGATAGGGAATCGCGACCCGACAAGGCCGGACACCTTCAACGGCTTTCCTGGTAAAAATAATGAAGGCATCGCCGTTGAAGGGGCGAAACAATGCTTTTGACCCGTGATCAAATTTTGGCCGCACCTGCCAGGGAGTCAGATGCAACCTCCGCCGAACTTGAGGAGTGTGAACGCCGACTTGAAGGGCTGTGTCACACTCTGACCAAACCTTTATTATCTGTACGTTCATGGGTGAAAACACAGACAGATCAGTATGACCGGATAATTGCAGATATAGACCGTCAGAAAAAGTTTACTGACCAGATGCTGAAGACGTGGGACACCTCCTCGTTCCTCCGGGATCTGGAGACGTGGGGCACCTCCTCGTTCCTCCGGGATCTGGAGACGTGGGGCACCTCCTCGTTCCTCCGGGATCTGAAGACGTGGGACACCTCCCTGTTCATCCAGGAGTTGGAGAAAGATGAAAGTTACGCGCTTGATCGCAACCAAGCGAGATGGATTTCATGCGTCACCTTTGATAGGTCTGTTCATCACGAACTTAGAGTGATTTCTATTCCTCTGTTCACCCCTGATTGGAGCCTATACCGTGACACACCGTCTGCACCGTTATGGCATCGGATCGCCTATTCTCTGAACGTGTCCCCTTTGCTTCTGGAGGCAGTATGGCGACGTAGCGGTGCCATCAGAATGAATTTCAGAGAGTGGCTTTCGGGCTGTGGAGTGGCCTTTTCTGAGCGGTTACTGATTGCTGAATCGGCAGTGATATGCGGTTCGCTTGAGGCAAAAGGTTTTTCTTGTGTACTTCCGCACGCTCATTACGTAGATGCGGATAAATTCTTGCGGTGGGCCAGGCAGAACGGATGGAGAGTGCCAGATAAGCTGTTTTCTGTTGCTCCCATTACCATCCAAGGAAGCGTTGTCCACGAAACAGATCCCATTGTCCCCGATCCGCCAGCGACGTACCACGCCCCACCTAAGAATAAAGGAGGGAGACCAAGCGGTCGGGTTTCTCCTTTGACCATTCTGATTGAAGTAACCTACCACGCACTGTTGAAGGACCACCCGGAACGAAAGCCAACAGCGAAAGAAATTTTGCTTGAGATTCGAGACCACGACGACGAGCAAATCATCCAGGAGATAACTGGAGATCAAGATATCCTTTGGTGTGATCCTGTAACTCGCCAAGACCGCCCCTCGTTGACCTTTAGAACGCTACGCAATCGAATTTCAAGTATGTCATTCCCGATCAACCCCGCCGATCACGATTAACCTGCCAAAATCCCGATCAATCCCGACCAATCCCGGTTAACCAGTTAATCGGGATTTTGGTTTTCTAAGCTACCCTCGTCACTAATTTTCAGCATGAGGTGTTGCGATGAAGACCGAAAAAACACGAATTGAATTGTTGCGAGAGTTCGAGGACGCCCCCGTTTCGGCTCTGTTCGACCAAACGGCGATTGCTGCTGTCCTTGGATGTTCTGATAAAAAGCTGGAAAGAGATCGATGGATCGGGGGCGGGATCCCGTATCGAAAAATCGGCAATCTCGTCCGGTACTCGAAAGGCGATGTGCTGGCCGCAATTGACCGGTGCCCGTTGGTCAATTCGACGGCGGCTTGTTGCTGAGGGGTGCCCATGGACGCGATCACACAACAAAGAAGTCGCCTGGCTGGCATTTCGGACGGCTCACATTATGGACGCGAGAAGCTTTCTCCCACGTCTACCACCCAACTTCAACCCATCCTGGACGAAAGCGGAAATAATGCGCTGACACATTCCTCTGTTTGGTCGAACGAAACCGACAAAACCAACAAAACCGATTCTGTCAGCAACACACAATTCCTGGCGGCGTTGTTCGGGAATACCAAGTCCGATCACTGCCCGATCTTGGTAAGTTTTCCCGGCCATCCAGGCGAGGTGCCCGGTGGCGCATGGATGGGGCACCCCTGGAAAGAGAATTCCCCCGAACTGCCCGAGGCCAACAACAACTATTTCAGCTTGGCCGTGTTCCGTCCTGACGAGGCGGGGATCTACCGGCGACAGAAAGCCCGTTTCATGGCTCTGCACGCAGTCATGCTGGATGATATCGGCAGCAAGGTTCCCAGGGAACATTTGACCCTGCCCCCTTCATGGTTGCTGGAAACATCGAAAGGAAACTTTCAAGCAGGCTTCATCTTAAAAGAGCCGATCACCGATGGCACGGCAGCCGACCGGTTGATGAACGCCATCGTGACCGCCGGTTTATGCGATCCAGGCGCAAACGGTCCTCGTGCCCGTCTGGCGCGTTTGCCCGTAGCCGTGAATGGCAAGCACGAACCGCCCTTCCCATGCCGCATGGAGACATGGAATCCGGATCTACGCTATGCGGTCAAGGAACTGGCGGATGGACTGCAACTGGATATGACCACAACGGCGAGCAAACGTCGTGCCCGCTCTCCGGATAATCATGATCGGCATGCGGAGCGTGATCCGGTTTGGCTGCCGCGCCCGGATGAAAACGCAGTCCTGGCCGGGCTTCGCGACAGAGGGCTCTACAAAGGCCCGCTTGGCGATGGAAAGCATGACATCACCTGCCCATGGGTGGAAGAGCACACCGACAACCTTGACGGCGGAACCGCCTATTTCGAGCCTGACGACAATTGGCCCATCGGTGGATTCAAATGTTTGCATGGCCATTGTGCCCACCGGCATATGCACGCACTGCTCAAATTTCTGGGTGTCGATGCGCATGCCGCGCGAATGAAGTCGATCATCCGTGTGGTGCCTGGGGCACTTGACCGCATTGTGGATGCCGCCGAACGGGAACTTGTTCAGACCCGCCGTCATTATCAAAGAGGCGGTCTGATTGTTACCGTCGTCACCGATCCTGGCACCCGAGAAACTCGCGTCCAGGAAATCAGCCAACCGGCTTTGGTGCGTGCCTTGGCTGGGGTCGCAACATGGGAACGCTACGATGCCCGTTCACAGGCATGGGTGCGGACTGATCCACCCGAACGGCCTGTGAATGTGTTGTTCAATTCCGAAGAATATCCCCACCTGTCAGTCCTCAAGGGTCTGACCCGTCAACCTTATCTTCGGCCAGACGGCAGCCTGATGTACCGGGCAGGATATGATGAGGCCACAGGAATGTTCGGCGTGTTCAATGAGCGAGCTTTTGCCATTCCCGATCATCCGACCCGCGATGAAGCGGACGCGGCGGCCAAACTGTTGATGGGGTTGTTGTCGGAATTCCATTTTGCCAATGCTCATGCTCAGGCGGCAGCCTTGTCTGCGATCCTCACAGCCGTTGTCCGGCCCAGCCTGCCCCTTGCGCCGATGTTCCATGTGAAAGCGCATGTGCTTGGATCAGGGAAAAGCTACCTGTGCGAACTGATCACGGCCTTTGCCACGCCACAACGGGGAACACCAACCACCTTTCCTGCTGATGATGAAGAGTGCCGGAAATTGCTGTTGGCCGAACTTCTCAGGGCTCCAGCAGTGATCGAGTTCGACAATCTGACCAGCGATCTGTTGCCGCACAAGAGTCTTTGCACGGCTCTGACGTCGGAGTTTATGACCGGGCGGATTCTGGGTGTATCGAAAACCGCCACGGTCAACACGCGGGCCTTGTTCCTTTCCAGCGGCAACAATGTTGGACCTGTCCGCGACATGACACGCCGTTGCATTACCATCAGCCTGGATCCCGGTTGCGAGACGCCAGCGGCGCGATCCTTCGAGCGACCCGATCTGGTGCGGGAGGTGCTGGCAGAACGGTGGCGATATGTGTCGGCGGCGTTGACCATCGTGCGCGCCTGGATCGAGGCAGGCAGACCCAAGATCGAATGCAAGTCGCTGGTGAGTTATGACGACTGGTCGGACTTGTGCCGTCAATCGCTCATGTGGTTGGGCTTCGCCGATCCCACCAACGCTATTTTTGAATCCATGGCCGATGACCCGGATCGGGAGATTCTGGGCCGCATACTTCTGGCTTTGAATGCGGAGTTTGGCAATGCCCCCACCATGGTACGGGATATAGTCAAGCGGTCCGAGCATTCGGTTGACGACATGTCGAGCGAAGGAGAGTTGCGGGAAGTACTCCATGACATCGCCTTTGAACGCGGGGGGATCAACCGGCGGAGGCTGGGATGGTGGATTAAGCGCCATGAGGGCCAAATCGTCAATAGCTTGAAATTTGTTCGCGCCAGTGGCAACCGGTCGGCGGAAGCATGGAAGGTTGAATCGGTTTAGTCGGTTTCGCCGGATGATATCTGGTGATATCAGAAAAGTTGCAAAGAAGTATGGATCGACAGTTGGGCCAGCCGGAACCACCACGAACAATGCAGGAGTCTTGGTGGTTCCGGCCTTCAAATGGGATCTGTCTTGCATTTGTCATCTGGTAATCGTAAACTTTGGATATTCATGGCCCTCCACTGTATAGCTCAGACGGGTTCTGAGTATCGTGAAGTAGGTTCGGTGCCCGACAACTCTGAAACGTCTCTGAGATCGTTGTAGGGGCCGAGAACAGCGGTTCGGTATCATGAGGGCTGCGGAGGTTGCGAGCCAAAAGCCGTAGGTTCTCCGACACGGTCTGGAAAGCGACGGCCAGAGGCCCGGAGGTTGGCTAGTGGAAAACCAAAAAGTATCGATAACATTTACGTATAACTTTTGATTAACAAATAAAATATGAAAACTTTTATAAAAATCATAATGACGATATTTGTTAGTTCAATCGCATTGTTTCTTGTTGTTCTATGGGTGGCAGGGAAAACAATTCCTTCCGGAGAACAGGGGTCAAGTACAAAAAGGTTATCCAATAGTATCGCGACCTACGCAAGCAATGATAAATTTTTAATGCAGTGCCATAAATTGCTTGAGTTAACTCTTGTGACAAAACTACAATTTACAGACATCTCTATCCCTTATATTGAACCATTTAATGACGGCGACACTTATATTTTTGCATAGGGATATTCTACAAAATTTATTAAAGCAAAAAATAGAATTGGACAAGACGCTTCTGTTTCTTCTTCTTGCCTCGTCAGAAAATCTACACAAGAAATAATTGGAATGTCGGTGAATGGCCAAACTATTTTATAGGAATCACGAGGGCTCGACATGAAAAAATATAGTTGCTCGGCGCAGATTTATTCAATAAGAAAAAGCAATTATGTTTCGATGGGAGCAATGTTGATTTTGTTATCAACAGGCCTTGGGTATGCAGATCAGAGGTGCGGAGATACTGGGGGTGTCTGTCCACAAGTGTGGAGGAGCGACGACCAACCTCGTGCAACGGTCCAGGGCGATCTGGTTGTTGCACAGGCCAAGCCCGCAAAAGAAGGGAAAAATGTAAAAGCTAAAGATGGTGATGGCCAGACCGCGCTGATGATAGCCTCCAAGAACGGAAATCTTGCAGAAGTACAAACTTTGCTTGCTAAGGGGGCGGATGTCAATGCCAAGGAGAAGACTGGTTTGACCGCGCTGATGGTGGCCTCCGGCAAAGGACATCTCGAAATTGTCCAGGCACTGCTCGACAAGGGGGCGGATGTCAACGCCAAGGAGAAGACTGGTTTGACCGCGCTGATGGTGGCCTCCGGCAAAGGACATCTCGAAATTGTCCAGGCACTGCTCGACAAGGGGGCGGATGTCAACGCCAAGGATCAGGACGGTTGGACCGCTCTGGAGTTTGTCTCCGTAGAAGGACATCTCGCAATTGTCCAGGCGCTGCTTGCCAAGGGGGCGGATGTCAATGCCAAGAGTAAGAATGGTGGAACCGCGCTGATGGGGCCCGCTATGGAGGGACATCTCGCAATAGTCCAGGCACTGCTCGACAAGGGGGTGGATGTCAACGCCAAGGATAAGGAGGGAGGAACCGCGCTGTTTTATGCCTCCTCGAAGGGACATCTCGAAATTGTCCAGGCACTGCTTGCCAAGAGAGCGGATGTCAATGCCAAGGTAGAAAAGGGTGGCTTAACCGCGCTGATGGTGGCCTCCGGCAAAGGACATCTCGAAATTGTCCAGGCACTGCTCGACAAGGGGGTAGATGTCAACGCCAAGGATAAGAATGGTGGGACCGTGTTGATGGAGGCCTCTGCGAGTGGACAGCTCGCAATTGTCCAGGCACTGCTTGCCAAGGGAGCGGATGTCAACGCCAAGGTTAAGAATGGTGCGACCGCGCTGATGCATGCCTCCTCGGCAGGACATCTCGAAATTGTCCAGGCACTGCTTGCCAAGGGGGCGGATGTCAATGCCAAGACTGAGACTGGTAATGCCGCGCTGAAGGTCGCCTCCTCGGCAGGACATCTCGAAATTGTCCAGGCACTGCTTGCCAAGGGAGCGGATGTCAACGCCAAGGATAAGAATGGTATGACCGCGCTGATGGTTGCCTCCCTGAAGGGATATCTCGAAATTGTCCAGGCACTGCTTGCCAAGGGGGCGGATGTCAACGCCGGAATAGATGGTGAGACCGCGCTGATGGTGGCCTCCAGAGAGGGACATCTCGAAATTGTCCAGGCACTGCTTGCCAAGGGGGTGAATGTCAACGCCAAGAGTAAGGATGGTGAGACCGCACTGGCTCCGGCCTCCTCGGCAGGACATCTCGAAATTGTCCAGGCACTGCTCGACAAGGGGGCAGATGTCAACGCCAAGAATAACGATGGTTGGACCGCGTTGGTGCTGCCGTCTTCTAAGGGACATCTCGAAATTGTCCAGGCATTGCTTGCCAAGGGGGCAGATGTCAATGCCAAGAATAAGAATGGTTTGACCTCGCTGATGGTGGCCTCTGTGAGTGGACAGCTCGCAATTGTCCAGGCACTGCTCGACAAGGGGGCGGATGTCAACGCCAAGCAAAAGGCTGGTTTGACCGCGCTAAGCTTTGCTTTAAGACAAGGGCACCATGATATTGTTAAACTTCTGCGGACCAAGGGGGCTAAGGATGGGCAACCTACGAGCTCTTCCGCCCCTTCCTTCGATATCAATTCATACTGCAAGGACATGGCTATGAAAGCTGGCGGCAGTTACAGCCTGATGGAAAGCTGCATCGAGCATGAAACAAAGGCAAGGGACAGGCTCAAGAATCGTTAATTTTCCATAGACTGCCACGAAATGCAACAGGAGCGCGTGCAGAGACTGCAAACCGGGCATTCGTGCCTGCCCTATACCGTCGTGTGACGGTGGACGAGGCCCGACACCGTGACGCGGGCGGGAGCGCATGGAGCAGTGAAAACCTTCATCCGCGTCGTGGAAGGCCACAGACGCGCGCACAAAGCCTTATCGGGAACGCACTCAATTGGCGGCAGCCCGGCACGTGGAATAGGTTGTGTCGGTTTTATCGGTTTCATCCGGGTGCAATCAGAAAAGTGTCATCAATCATGGATCAGGCAGCAGTGACCAGTGAAAGCAGGCAGGTAGAATAGGTTTTGTCGGTTTTATCGGTTTCACTCCAGCGAAATTGGAAAAGTGTCAGCAATCATGGATCAGTAGCCGTAGCAGGTTTTTTTGCGGGCGTACTTTAAAGCGGCTTCCTTGATCTTCAGATGCGCCGCCAGCGTCCCTCCGGTTCATGGAATGGAGTTGAAGTATCATGTCTTGAGGACGCGACAGAGGGCCGTGCAAAGGCTGTAATCGCATATTGTGTCGTTGCCTTGGTCGGGAGGGCACCTGCAAGGCGTGTGATTTGTGGATTCGTATTGCTGGGGCATGTCTATCGCCATGTCGCCACAGGGAGAACAAGAAAATTGAAAATCGGGCTCCCTCCTGGCGACATGGATGGGGAGCATCAGCTTTCATTGCCTCGGGATGGGAAGAGGAGCACCCTGTTCCTGAAATAACCCCGTCTCCTACCCGTTTGTACCGATTATTTGGAAACGTGGTGGCATTCCACCTGGAAGGGGATGCTTGTTTCGCGCCAGATGGTGTTGGAAATCCGGGGGTGGGACTTGGGGGGACTTGGGGGGACTTGGGGGGATGGAAGGGGTTGATGGGGAAGGAGAAAGGATGGGGGGCGGGTGGCTGGGGCGGTGAGGGGGGCGGGGTGGGCGCGCCAGATGGTTTTGGAAATTCTCCTTGGCGGCACTGAAAGCGGGTGGCGCATCTTGCAGCACAAATCCATTCATTACAGATAGTTGGGAAAATATATGGCTAGGCGAACGTGCACGAAAACGTGCATGTTTGAGTTTTGCGTGCAAGTTTAAAAATGTCTATAAAAACAATTATATGAACAAGAAGATTCCGAAATCACAATCCGGAACATGCACGTCTCTATCAGGAAAGCAATCCCTTATATCCTATATCTATAGAAATATACCGCCCAGGCGACCAATTTGCCGGAGCGGGCAAAATGGTGTCCGCCCGAGCGTTCCGGGCGGACAGTGGGACGGGATCAGGGGGCCGGGTAGGCGGTTAAATAGACCACCGCCGACTCGAAATCTGCCTGCCTGATCTGGCTGGCGCGGCGCACCTCGAACTTCTTGTGAACGACGCTCCAGACTCTTTGTCGGGATAGTCCAGATCGTTCCGAGGCGCTGGCGACCAAGTTGGACAGGGTGACGAGCTGGTCCTCGGTGACCGGTTTGGATTGGCGCTGCTGCCACACGGCCACCGCGACCAATAGAGCGACGCACGACATGCCCCACACCTTGAAAGATAGACGCCTGCGCGTGTTCTCTGGCGTCGCACTCCTGATGAGGCCAGCCAACTCATCAAACTCTTGTTTCTTATCTGAATCCTGATCGGTATGCATGACAATCCTCCTGACAATGGCCCCGGCCCATTTTGGCCGTCAGGAGGTGTTACGGTTTTATTACAAATTCAGATGAACTCTTTATGTGCTGGCCGTTTTCAGGACATCCACGTACTCGCCTAAGCGGGCGGAATTCTCTTCCAGATTGCTCATCTGTCCGCGCTCTCGATCTCTCCTCACCAGCATCTTGCACAACAGCTTGACCATCTCCGCCTTCTTGGGGGGCGGCATTTTCAATTCGCTCTCATACAGCCAAGTGTCCACGAACTGCATCACATCCAGAACCAGCGCGGCGCCGACCTCCGGGTAATCCTCTAACCCTTTGGCCTGGATGTTAGGCTTATTGCTGCGAACCCCTGTCAACAGGTAACCAACATCAGCGCCAGCCTTGGCGATTGCTGATAGATAATCAGCATCGGGACTTCTGCTGTCGTTTTCGTAGTTCGTTTGAGTTCTCCGAGTCGCCCCTGATAGGCGTGCAAATTCCTCTTGCGTCAACCCTAATCGGTTACGCTCCTCTTTCAATCTGGCTCCAATAGGAAAATTCATTCTCACTTTTCAAAAAAATTGTTGACTTTGAGAACAAACGTTCCCATTCTATCAAGCATGAATTCTTTAACGAACAAACGAACCCGGTAAACCAATGGACAAGCACGATATCACAGCCGCCGTGCATCGGAACGGATGGTCATTGCGCCGACTGAGTGAGGCGCACGGATTCCGCCCCTGTTCCATCGGGAGGGCCTTGCACATGCCTTATCCAAACGCTGAATGGATCATCGCCGACGCCATCGGCATGAAGCCATGGGAGATCTGGCCGGAGCGGTATCCCAACGGGCCGACGGATCGCGCGACGGTGCGGCGGCGTTGCACAAAGCGAGCGGCCAATGGCGCGGGTCGGTGAAGCGATTCGCAGTCCGGTGTCATTCAACGTGTGGGTAAGTGTACCACACCCCACCAACATCTCAATGTCCATTTCCCGATGAGGATGGGACAGGAGGCAAACATGAGTGGAAATCAGCATACGCACGGTCCGTGGAGATGGGAGGTGAATGAGGCAGGTAAGAGCCTTTCGTTGGTCGGAGGGCTTCGACCAAAGTTCGATCTCACTATCATCCATGTCAGGTGGGGAATGGGGAGCGGATCCATGCTGGTCAGGGGTACGACGTTTGACGACATGAATCTGTTGTACAAGCTGCACGAGCGCAGAGACTGGATCGAGCCGTTTCCTGGGCGAGGCCACCACGCACATTGGTGTGCTTCGGTAAACCACCCCGACATGCGGCTGATAGCCGCCGCGCCCGAGTTGCTCGAATCTCTGACAAAGCTGTTTGAGTGGGCAATTAACATTCGGGCAGCAATGAAAATAAACGATAGTTTTACAGAGAAGTTGATCAATAGAGTAGATAAAACAATATCCGAAGCAACCGTAGGATGAAGGGTCAACCATCACAGGAGGAGATTACCCCATGATCAGCTTTGATGTTTCGAAGCGCGACAAGAAATTGATCGCCAAAATCGCCAAGCGGGTGAAAAAGATCTGCAAGCCCGCGAACGAAAGGATCATCGCAATGGATCTGACCGCCACCCATGCCAATGGATGCCCGTTGGATCTTTTGGGGATGCTCAAGGCGAGAGAGGTGGATCTTTTGCACGATGTTGGCAACATTCATAGTTCTTTGGATCGAAACACGGGCAAGTTGAAAGATTGTTTCGAGCCTCGGTATGCGGAAAAGATTCCGTTTTGAGGTGTCGATATGATCACCGAACCCGAGTTCCAGATCACCGAAGAAGATGAGGAAGAGTTAAGGATTATCGAAGAGCAGTTGAGCCGACTGTCGAGAGAAGAACTCGACCGGCTCATCGAAAGCATCATTAAGGATATCGACGCACGAAAGGAGGATCCATGAACAGCGAGCAAGACAATCAACAAATCAACGAGGCGGTGGAGCGTCTGAATCGTCTCGCAGACGCGATGCGGAACCTGACGGTTGAGGATATCGAGGATTATTGCAACGCCTTCCTTGAGCGCGAGGAGGCCGCAAAACGTGAGCAATCGTCTGACGAGCCGCGCGGCGGCGAAACTCCCTGAGGGGAGTCACGAAGCTCAACTCTTCCAGGCCATGGAAGGCCAAGACAAGCCGGGGGTGTCGAAACTCCGGCCATCACCGACCGTTTATTCGTGACGTTTGCCTTTGTGCGCACGACCTCCGGCGGGGCGGTGATCGAGTGGTCCACGTGACGGACCGAAATTTTTAGCAGATTTTAACCCATTTATAAATCGCGTTTTTTGGTTGTGAGACGGCGTGAACGGAAAACAGCTCAACCTTTTTGCTCCCGGCCTGGCTGTGGAGTACGCGATCAAGGAGGCGATGCAGATCGCCGCCAAGGAGAGTGGTTTGTCCCGCGCCCAGATCGTGGACGAGATGGAAAAACTGGCTGGCCGGAGCGGGGTGAAGCTGAACACCGGATCCGCCGCGCGTCTCACGGAGGATATGCTGGACAAATGGCTGAATCCTCAAGAATCGGAACGGATGATACCGCTCAAGTCTCTGGTGATCTTTTGTCGGGTGGTGGGGAGTCTGGCCCCGTACCGGGTGATGCTGGCGCCGCTGGAGGCCGAGGTGATCAGCGGGGAGGATGTGATTCTGTTGCAGTGGGCCAAGGCCCAGCAGCGCATCAAGGAAGAGCGCAAACGGTTGCGGCGTCTGGAAATGCAGATCAGCGGGTGAGAGCGATGCGCGATGACGGCCAGACTTGGGATTTGCGGTCATGAACGCCTACACAGCGCGCGAGTTGGCTGATTTGGTGAGTCAGGGGGCTGCTCCAGGACTCCCAATATCGCGTTTCAGAATTGCCGAGTTGGCAGACCGCGAATCCTGGCAACGCCGCGCCCGTCAGGGCCGTGGCGGCGGGTGGGAGTATCTGCCCCCCGAGCCCTGGCGCACCCTGCTGGCGGTACACGAGTTCAAGCAGGCGGCCCCCTCCTCCGTGCTCATGGCGCCGGAGAGAGTCGAGGCCGCCGCGCGGCAGACCGAGGCCGGGGTGGAGAAGCGGCCCGCGCTGCGGCGGGATGCCAAGCTGTTCATCCTGGGGGCGTGGGAGCAGTTCCGCCATGACTCCGGTTTGCCGCTGGTGCGGGGCATGGAACTGTTTTGCACGCTCTATGGCGCGATGCAGCCGGTGCAAAAGGGCGGATTCTCGGCCTCTGACGACATCGACGGGCAGCGGCACGTGTTGGCGATTCCGGCCTGGGTGCGGGCTGTGTGTCCATCCTTGTGCGTGACCACGCTGATCAACTGGCGCAAGGCGCGGGAGGCCGGGGCGCTGGAGGCGCTGGCCGGGGCGTATGGCAACCGGCGCGATCGGGGTGTGATCGACCAGTGCGAACTGCTGAAGAACAAGGTGATCGGACTGGTGTTGAAGGCGCCGCACTGGAGCGGTCCGCAGCTGCGCGATGCGTTGCTGGTGGAGATCGGCGCGCAGGTGGAGGTGATCGAGAACGGCATGGCGACCCTCAAGCCGATCCCGAGCGTGCGCAACCTGCAACGCTGGGTGGCGGATTGGAAGGCGCGCAACAAGTCCCTATACGTCCGGGAGACCAATCCGGACAAGTGGCGCTCCGAATTCGCCTTGGCTCTGGGAGACGAGGACGAGCATGTGGTGCGGCTGAACCAGGAGTGGCAGATCGACGCCTCGCCGGCGGATCTGCTGCTGACCGACGGACGGTATCAACTTTATGTGCTGGTCGATCTTTACAGCCGCCGGATGATGGGTCTGGTCACCAAGACCGCCCAGACCGGCGCCACGTTGGTCTTGATACGGCGCGCGCTGACGGCCTGGGGGGTGCCGGAGGTGATTCGCACAGACGAGGGATCGGATTTCACCAGCTCCGAATTCGAGCGGACCGTGGGGTTTCTGGACATCGCGCACGACGTGCGTGGCCCGTACCGGCCCGAGCAGAAAGGCACCGTCGAGGCGCGCGTCAAGATCGTGCAACACCAGTTTGTCTCTCTGATGCCCGGCTATGTGGGCCATTCGGTAGCGGATCGACAAAAAATCCGCGAGCGCAAGGCGTTTGCGGACCGGCTTGGCGAGTCGGACAAAGAGGCGTTCGCGGTGGAGCTGACCCGCGATGAATTGCAAGCGCGGCTTGATGACTGGTTGACCCATGTGCGCGCGCACCAGCCGATGAATGATGTTTTCAAGGATTCGCAGCGGCGCGGCAAATCGCCGTTTCAGATCGCCACCGAGTACACCGGGAGCATCCGGCGCATCGATGATGCGCGCAAGCTGGATCTGCTGTTGGCGCCGGTGCCCTCCTCCGGGGGACGGGCTGCCGGAATCCGCACGGTAACAAGCAAGGGAATACGGGTTGAAGACGCCTATTTTTGGGACAACACCCTCGCGGATCCGCGCCACACCCGGCAAGAGGTGTTCGTGCGCATGGATCCGACCGACATGGGCACGATCTGGGTGTTCGATGTTGAGCACGAAACATTCATCTGTCAGGCGGTCAATCAGGACCGGGCAGGCCTCAACCGCGCTGAAATGGCCACCGAGGCCAAGGCCGTGCAGGCCAAACGGCTCTCCGAGGCGCGCAAGCAGGTGAGTGCCGCCAAGCGCGGCGTCAAGCCGCACGAGATCGCGGACGCGATCATCGCCAAGGGACGGAGCGACAACGGCAATCTGGTGGCCTTCCAGGCCCCGTCCGAATTGCACGAGACGCCGGCCTTGCAGGCGGCTGGAGAGGCGCTGCGGGCCATGGAGCCAGTGCAACCAAAACCGATGAGCGAGCCGGAGCGGCAGGCCTATCAGGCCAAAGTGGTCCAACTGACCACACCCAAGCCGCCACCGCCGGAGGATCCGGCCAAGGTGCGCTATGGTCGTGCCAAAGGGATCGAGGCAGCTCTGGCTGCGGGAGAGGATGTGAATCACGAGGATCGCGACTGGTTTGAGCTGTACCGGAACAGTGCCGAGTACCGCGCCCGTGAGCGATTCTCCAACTACAACAAGCGAATGATGAGCGGATAGGGGAGCAGGCATGGAGAGCGAGCGGATTACCAGTGTGGCCCTGTTGAAAAATGTCATGGCTGTCACCGAGGCCATGGAGCATGCCATGGCGCGTCCTGGGCATCTGCCCGGATTGGTGTGCATGCATGGGTTTTCCGGGTTGGGCAAGAGCTATTCGGCCATTTTCGTGGCTGCCGAGCATCGGGCCTATTTCGTTCAGGCGCGTTCCACCTGGACCCGCAAGGCGATGTTGCTGGCGGTGCTCAAGGAGATGGGGATCGAGCCGGAGCGGACCATTCCGGAAATGGTGGATCAGATCGCCGAGCAGTTGGCGGCCTCGCGCCGCCCGCTGATCATCGACGAGACCGACCACCTGGTGGAGCGCGGCCTGATCGAGGTGGTGCGGGATATTCACGAAAGTGCGCCTGGCTGCACCATTCTTTTGATCGGCGAGGAGGGTTTGCCGGGCAAGCTGGCCAAATTCGAGCGGGTGCATGGCCGGATTCTGGATTGGGTGGCTGCCCAGCCGGCGGACATGGAGGATGCCAAACTGTTGCGGTCGTTCTACTGCAAACGGGTGCAGGTGACGGATGAGCTGTTGGCCCGGATTCATCGAGTGAGCAACGGATCGGCGCGCCGCATCTGCGTGAACCTGGAGCGGGTGCAGGAGATGGGGGCTTCGGAGGGGAAGCGGGAGATGGATCTTGCGGCCTGGGGCGACCGGGCGTTTTACACCGGCGAGGCCCCGACGCGCCGGCAGGGAGCGCGATAGATGAAGAGCGTGAAAACCAGAATCGAGAAGGCCCTTCAGTTGACGGGCAGCGATCAGGTTTGGGCGCTGATCCGCGTCTGGCGCTGTTTCTCGTTTGCCGAGATGACGGACATCGCACGGGTGCATCCGGACACGATCCGCGGCTATTTGCGCGCGCTGGTGCAATCCGGGCATCTGTCTGTCAACGAGGGTTTTTATCGGCTGGAGCGGGATGTTGGCGTGGATCGACCACGGGTGCGCGAAGATGGTTCGGATGTGCCGCAAACTGGCCGTCAGCGCGCGTGGACGGCGATGAAGATCGCCAAAACCTTCAGCATTCGCGACCTGCACGTCACTTGCGGCATCGCCATCTTGGACGCCAGAGATTACATCTCCGGGCTGCATCATGCCGGAATTCTGGTTGTGGTCGAGGCGTCGAGGCCTGGAGTTCTGGCCAAATACACCCTGCCGCGACACGCCAATACCGGCTCGAAGGCTCCATCCTTGCGGCGCGACGGATCGGTGTTGGATCTGAACACGGGCAAGGTTCACCCGCGTCTGACCGGGGGGCGGTCATGAGCAATCTGGCGACCGCGCAAAAGAGCTGGGGGGCGGCCATGCCGGCCTGGGTCGGGGCGCTGGCGCGGGCTTGTGATGAGACCAGTCAAAGCCGGACGGCCAAGGAGATCGGTTACGCCGTAGCCGTGGTCAATCAGGTGTTGCTCGGCAAGTACAAAGGCAGTTTGAGCCGGGTTGAAACCCAGGTGAAGGCGGTTTTCATGGGCGAGATGGTTGATTGCCATGCGCTGGGCGAAATCCCGGCGCTGGATTGCGAAGCGTGGCGCAAGAAGCCGTTTGCATCAACCAACCCTGTACGTGTGCGCATGTGGGTGGCGTGCCGGGAGTGCGGCAAGGGAGGGGCGAAATGAGGGGGTCTATGAGGTCACCATCGAGGCGGGATTTCCGGGACTGATCAACCAGGTTTATGTGTTTTCCAATCTGCCGCATGCGTTGGAGTTTGTAGAAGGATTGTTAAAAAAATGCACAGCGAACAAGGTGGTGATCATACGCCGTGAAACGACAAGTAATGAGTTGATGAGACATTTTGGCGAACCAGGTAAGGAGATGACAGCATGATGAAATGGTTGAAGAGATTTTGGGGATGGATCCGGAGCGAGGTGGAACACGCCAAGGCGCTTCGGACCATGAAAGAGATCGGGATGGGCAATCCGCGTCGGCGGACCTATTGGGCACGGAAAGGAGGGTAAGAGATGGCGCGCACGAAGCCTGAGATTTTCTACATTCGGGATCTGGATCACGCCAACCAGGTGATGGCCGAGATGGCGCAGATCAGCCGGGAGATCCAACGGATCGAGACCGACTTGAACCGCGAGATCGACGCGGCCAAGGCGCTCGCGGACGCACTGGCCGCCCCGCATCGTAAAAAACTGGAGGCGATGGGTAACGGGCTGGCGAACTTTGCCGAGCACAACAAGAAAGAGTTGTTCGTTGCCAAGAAGACGGTGGATCTGGTTTTCGGAATGTTCGGGTTCCGTCTCTCCTACGAGTTGGCGCCCGCCGTCAAATCGACGTGGGGGGCGGTGCTGGAGCGTCTGAAGGCCATGAAAATCCACGAGGCGATTCGCGTTCGGGAAGATCCGGCCAAGGATATCATGCGCGAGTGGTCGGACGAGCGGTTGGCGAGCGTTGGCGCGCGGCGCGTGGAGAAGGACCAGTTCTGGTACGAGTTGAAGGAAGTGAATCTGGAGAATAAAGCATGAACGCCGCCCAAAAACTGAAAGCCGTGACGAATCCTGACCCCCTGAATGCCAATTCGGACGATGATCTGCGTCGATATATCGAGCGGATCGAACGGCTGGAAGAAGAGAAGTCTGGCATTGCCGCAGACATCCGTGCCGTCTATCTGGAAGCAAAAGCGCAAGGGTTTGATACAAAAACCATGCGCAAGATGATCCGTCTGCGTGCCATGCAACCGTATGCGATCGAAGATGAAGATGCGTTGAATGATCTTTACAGATCCAAGCTTGGCTTGAATTTCGGTAAATGATTGAAGCGCGAAACCGCCCCTCTGGGGGCGGTCGTCGGGGCGTGGTGGCCCCGGCCTGATGAGCAGCCAAAAGAATCAAAGGAGACCGCTATGAAAGACTGTTATGAATATGTAAATCGCTTATATAAAAGAAATTTCAAACCGGGACAGATTGTTAAGTATGTTAACTCCGGACTGATGGGGCAAGTTCAGAACCGGAGAGTCAACGACCAGTATGTGGAAGCTTGGCTTTCGAATGGTGCGCGCGGCCCGTTCCATCCGGATGATCTTGAAATTGTCGAAGGGTGAGCGAAACCGTCCTACGAGGGCGGTCGTCAGGGCGTGGTGGCCCCGGCCTGATGAGCAGCCATTCCAGACCAGCTATTGAGGGTGCCATGAACGTGACTGAGAAAGAAGCCTCCCGGCTGTGGTGTTGCCAAGCCCGGCATGAGGCGGTGAGACAAGCGGATCGGAAGGTCATGGTGTCGTGCATCGGTTCCGGGTGCATGGCCTGGCGCTGGGATATGCCGGCCAACGAGGTCGAGTCGCAGAAAACGCGCTATGGCCATTGCGGGCTGGCGGGCATTCCAGAGTGGACGTGACCACGCAAACCATCCAGATCCCAATCGGGGCGCGCATCTGCTGGCACTGCCGACATTGGCAGCGCCACGGGTTGAGCGGCCTGGGAGGGTGCGAGATCAAGGTCGTGCATATCGCGACCTGGGATTGGGGTTGCACCAGGTTTGAGCGCCGTTGAGCGCCCAACAGAGCGCCTCAGAGCGCCAAGCACCATTCTAGAGTGCCGTCAGAGCGCCTTAGAGCGCCAAGCACCATTTTAGAGTGCCACCGGAGCGCCTCAGAGCGCCGTCAGAGCATCATTTCAGAGTGCCATCAGAGCGCCAAGAGAGCGCCACGGGGGATAAGATGTCGAGCAGCGCCGCTTTTGCCAAGATCCATATCGCCAAGAAAGAGTTGGGGCTGGATGATGCGCAGTATCGCCAGATGTTGCGGGACCGGTACGGCGTGGAAAGCTCGAAGACGCTGTCGGCGCAGGATATTGCGGATCTGTTGTCCCATCTGCAAAAGCTGGGCTGGAAACCGAAATTGCCCAAGGCTGCCGAACAACCTGCCCCACCGGCGGGCAGACGGCCACAGCCCAAGAAGGGCAACGAGGCCATGATTGCCAAGGTGGCGGCGATGCTGAAGAACGCCGGGCGACTTGGCCAGGGCGCGACGCGCTTTGCGTATGCTGACGGCATTGCCCGGCATATGTTTTTTGGGGGCGATCCGGATGTGCAGGTGTGGGTCGAGTGGCTGGAGCGGTGGCAGTTGGTCAAGGTGATCCAGGCGCTGGAGTACGATGCCAAACGTTTGCCCAGGAAGACGGACCATGTCTGAGTCGCTGCATGAGGTCTGCCAGGAGGAGTTGCCGGAGACCTTGCGAGAGATCCGGGATGTGATCGGTTGGCCGGCCACCATGACGCTGGTGAGCGAGATGGGCGGGTTGAAGGTGATTGTGCCCAAGAAGTTGACCCGGAATCACCTGCTGGTCGAGATGCTGGGTTGGGAGGCGGCCAGCAAGCTTTCCGAGGTCTACGCGGGCGAGGTGCTCAAGATCCCCCGCGCCATCTCCGCGCTGCGCTGTCTGCGGGATCGGGAGATCCTGCGGCGCTACGATGCCGGGGAGAGGTTGGCCATCCTGGCGCGCGAGCATCATCTGGATCTGCGTACCATCGAGCGCATCATTCCGCGCGCGAGCCTGAAAGAGGCCGAGCGGCGGGAACGGGCGAGTCGGCAGCTGGTGATGACGTTTGGGGAGTGAGAGATGGCGCATGCGACGGATGAGATGGACCGCTCGACCCTGGAGTTTTTTGCCTGTGCGGAGGTTTCGGCGCGGTGGGAGCGCGGGTTTCTCTCGCACCTGTTCGGATGGGCGCCGTATCTGGGCGAGTTTGGCTTGCTCTCCTCGCGCTCCGTAACGCCTGTTGGTTCGCGTCATCCGACCGGGCTGTTCGCCACCAAAGGCGACGCCCTGCATGCCGGAGAGGTCTATCGAGAGGCGTGCCGGAGGCGGGTTGCGGATTGCGATCTGAACGATGCGCGCGACTGCATTGGTCAACAGGGTGTGCAACAGTCGCCTTTGAACTCCAGTGAATGACGGAGGGGAAAATGGAAGAAGAGAGGTGCGATTTGCGTTCACTATTGTCGTGGCAAAGAGGATTTAATACTGGCAGAAAATCCATGAGATTGGAGATGGATCAAGTGCGGCAAGCGATGGAGCGGGTGCGCGAAGATGCGCGACTTGAGGAGCTGGCCGTCATGGATCTCGTGGACAGGATGCATGGCCAGGAGGCCGCAGCTGCGGAGGAGACGGCGCTCTACAAGCTGGCGCTGGACATCCACGGAAAATCGAAACAGGTGGATATGGCCCTTGAGGAGATGTCGGAGTTGGCAAAGGCGCTTTTGAACGAGCGCCGGGGCCGGGGCGAGAACATTGTCGAGGAGCTGGCGGACGTCTCGATCATGCTGAAACAGATGCTGCTGATTTTTGATCCGGACGGCAGCCAGTTCATGGAGATCAAAAGCCGGAAACTGACCCGGCTGCGTGCGCGGTTGCAGGAGCGGTTGCGGGCAGCTGAGGGCAGAGATTGAAATGCGGGCTGGCTGGATTGACGAAGCAGGTGAAGATTCCGAAACGGACGTTTGAAAAAAACTTGCAATTTTGCGTTCGGTTCCGGTAACGTCGGGGGCGGAGCTCGAAAACCTCCAAAACACACGGCGGACAACCGCCCCCGTCAGTCTTGGCGTTTTTTTGTGCCCGCATTTTGCGGGTCATCATCGCGTGTCCGCGTTTGCCAGACTCCGGGGGGGTCATGCAATGTCCAAGCCGCAAGGCTAAAGGCATGGCCGCCCAACCGTGTGTGGGGTTTTCGACCCCCGGAGTCTGAACGCTCGAAAACCGCTCGCTCTCCGGTAAAGTCCACAGTAACACACGGAGCATCCTCATGATAAACCCTACCCATGCGTCTTCCACTTACCTCACCCTGTTCGAGTTTGAAACACACCCAATTCGAATCGTTACCCGAGATGGCGACCCTTGGTTCGTCGCCGCCGATGTGTGCCGGGTGTTGGAAATCCGCAACACGTCAGATGCCATCAAGCGATTGGATGCTGACGAACAAGCCCTAGATTTCATCGAGGGCATCTCTCGCGGGAACGATCAAGTCAATATTATCAACGAATCCGGCCTTTATTCGCTGGTAATGAGATCATACAAACCGCAGGCCAAGCCGTTCCGCAAGTGGGTGACTGGTACAGTGCTCCCGTCGATCCGAAAGACCGGATCCTACCAGCATCCATCCATGGGGCCGATCCGAGCGGGTGACGAGGATTGTTACGTGCAACCGGGTTTTGCGGTTGTCGAGGGGCGGGTCGTCATATCGAGTGTGGATCTCGCTGTAAAATTCGGGAAACGGCATGAAACAATCCTGCGAACGATTCGCAATCTGGATTGCTCGCCGGAGTTCCGACGCCGCCATATTTTCGAGGGGATTCGGGAATTCGAGGTTTGTGGTACGCCCTATCGGGAGCCGATTTGTCATTTAAGCCGCGACGGTTTTCTCTTTTTGTTCATGCGCGGTTATATCGGCAAACATGCCCAACTCATGGAGGCGTATCTCGACGCCTTCGATAAACAGGCGGTGGCATCTGTTCTGCCATCGACACCACCCTCACCGCCACAGACGTTACCGTCCACTCCTAGACCGATCGGAGTCACCGATCCTATGCTGAAGCTGATGGAGAAACTGGTGTCCGCCGTGGAGATCTTAGCTAAGAATAGTATCGTTACACCCGAGGCTATCGACCGGGCACAACAGTTCGAGCTGTTCCAGTTGAGACGCCAAGGCCGGGTCAGCTGTGGGTAAAAAATAACTTTTCAACACAAGGGTCAGAGAATTTCTGACCCTGATTTTTTTGGATTTTATTATGATTATTGTTAAAACACATACAAATCGATCTTGACCTTTTGGGTATATCCTGAAATTATATTAACATGTTTAAACAATTCTTATCTTTAGGAAAATCATGATGAATCAGACACATCTGTATTTTCTATCCTGCCTTACAAAACCATTCTCCAAGAAGAATTTGGATAATCGTGAATCTTGGGATAGCTATCTCGGGGAGAGTAGATTCACTTTTGTGGATCGTATGATCAAGGAAGGATTGGTCCAACATCTTGATATTGATGAACAAATCAATCTAATATTCACTGTTTCTGAACTTAAATCCCTCTTGAAGGAGCGTGGATTGAGAGTTTCTGGAAACAAGCCGGAGTTGGTGTCTCGTTTGTGTGCTCACGACCCGGAAGGAATGGCACAGATCGCCTCCGCAAAAGGGGGTGGTTGGTGTGTCTCGCCAAAAGGCGCTGAACTTGTGGATCAACACAATCGTGAGATGCGTCTGGATTTTGATACAACAATCCAGAAGATTTACTATTTCCTAGAAAAATTTGATTATTGGCAAGCCGAAAAGATCGCCATCGAATACGGGAATCGTCAAGTATGGACATTCTATATAGGTGTAAATTGGGGTAGAAATATTCAGATAATGCAAGAGATTATGGAGAGCATTCCAGATGACTATGTTGGAAATGAAGCTATTCTTGAAGAGTTACGCATTCCTGCAACTATTTTATTTCTTTTTAGGGAGCCAAGTGTTAAAGATTTATTATTATCACATCCAATATTAACTGATTATTTTGATTTTAAGCTGGAAATTGAAAACTTAATAAATATTTCAATAAGTAAGTGTTGGTTTGATCATTGGCGCGATATGGAAAGAAATCAACTTAGACGGTATATGCAACCACAGAGTTCTGTCGCTTTTGTTGAAGTGAGAGGGAGTATTGGACCTGTTTGCTCTGCCTGTGCGCAAGTTGTTGGGGTTTATCTCTTGTCAGATGCACCAGTAATTCCTGTTGAAGGTTGTGAAACATTATCCTCGTGCAAAATAACGTATCACCCCGTCTTCAGAATAGAAACCGAGTTAATAGAAGATTCGTATAAACAAGGAATAAGTATTGATGATATTGCTGAAAAGAGAAGAATTGAGAAGAATATTGTATATTTTACTATCAACACGTATCTTCCTGGCAAACGAACGAACGGACAAAGAGAATTTAGGGATGATCAGCTAGAATTTGTTGATTATAGAGACGTATCCAACCACACAACAAACTCACCAGCAAATGAATCATCAAGAAACGATAATGCCTGGAGAGTTGTTAAATGGTTGAAGAGATTATTATTGTGACTGTATCTGACAATATTTAACAAGTCAAAAGTTACCATCCGTCATCCGTCGGCTTCATTCCCGTTCTCCTCATTCTCTATCCTGACCAGGATGCCGCCTTGGAACTGTGTGCGGCTGCACCCCTTGTCAGGAGCGCGACATGCCCGATTTTTCCTCTGCTTTTCAAAAAACCATGGGCCACGAGGGTGGCTGGTGCAACACGCCCGGTGATCGCGGTGGCGAGACCTACCGGGGGATTTCCCGCGTCTATCATCCCGGGTGGCTGGGGTGGTGGTTGATCGATGCGGCCAAGGACAAGTCCGGTTCTCCGGTGCTGCGCGGCTATTCCCGCATGGGTGAGCTGGACGGGATGGTGGAGGCGTTCTACCGCGCGGAGTTCTGGGAGCGTTGCGGCTGCGACCGGATCGAGCATCAGGCCATCGCCGAGGAGTTGTTCGACTCCGCGGTCAACTGCGGGGTGGTTGCCGCCCAGACGTGGCTGCAAGAGTCGGTCAACATCCTCAACGAGCGGTTCCGGCTCTTCGGCAAGCTCGCGGTCGATGGTCATGTCGGACCGGGCACACTCGCCGCCGTGGCCAAGATGCTGGAGCGCGGGGTCGGCTTGCTGCTGTTCCGGCTGATGAATCTGGCCCAGGGGGCGCACTACCTGGCTTTGGCGCGCAAGGATCCCAGTCAGGCCAAATTCCTGGCGGGTGGCTGGCTCGACCGGGTCGAGTGGGAGACCTCCAAATAACCTGCCGACTGCTGTCGGCTGTCCGTCGTCACGCACGAATCGTTATCATGACCTTGCAAGTGTCCGGATGATTTCCGGAGTCGCTTTGACGTTTGAATCTTTGTTCATCACCTTTTCAAGGAACCTGAAACATGCCCAAAAATTGGCTCATCGTTCTCCCCGCGCTTGCCGTGGTCACTCTTCCCCCCGCCCTGGCGATGGCCATGGACCCCGCCACACTGATCAGTGTGGCCAACGTTGTGGCGCCGCTGATTCCGGACAATATCGGCAGCGTCATCAGCGGCTTTTTCACGATCGGCGGCGTCCTCGCGCACATGACAGCCGCGTTGCCCATCTCTTCCGGCAAATCCTTCGGCAAGATCATGCATACGCTGGCAGGAAACTATGGCCACGCGTTCAACGCCAAGGATATCCCCGAGATGTTGGCCAAATCCAACAACAAGGCGGAGCCCGATTTCACGTTGCCTCGGGATCGCGACTGATGGACGAGGCAGACCAGGCGCAGGCCATCGCCGAGATCGAGACCGCCCGCTTGATCGCGGCGCACACACGATCCTTTCGGCAACAACAGGGACGCGCCTTCTGCGAAGATTGCAGCATCGCCATTCCCCAGGAGCGGCTTTTGGCCAATCCTGGGGCGCGGCGCTGCCTGCCGTGCCAAAAGCGTGTGGAGCGCGGACGATGACGATAAACATGGAGTTGTGGCAGCTGATTTCGCTGCTTTTGGCGTTCTTCGGCTTTACCGCCGCGGGTGCCAAGCTTTTGGTTGGACAGTTCGAGGCGCGACTGGATGAAAAGTTCGACAGCATGGAGCAGGCCAGGGCAGCGGCGGATCGCACGTTGCGCGACTCGATCCAGGAGCTTGCCGAGCGGCAGAAAGAGCTGGACGCGCAATTCCGCGAGCAGGAAAAAGAGATGAACCGTATGCAGGTGGACATGCTGTCGCACTATGTCCGGCGCGAGGATTACATCCGGGGGCAGACGGTCATCGAGGCCAAGCTGGACGCGCTGAGCGTCCGGCTGGAAACGTTGCAACTGAAAGGAGTCGGTGCGCATGACCGTTGATCTTGCCAAGGCGCGTCGCGAAACGATGCGCTGGAATATCCTGCTTACTCTCAATAATTCCCGACCCATCGGCGCGCGCGAGGAGCTGGTGTTGTCCGTTGTTCAGGGGATGTTCCCGGACGCCACCGCGCACGAGCTGCGCCGCGAGCTGGACTATCTGGATGATCGCCAGTTGGTGACGGTCAAGAAATCCCCGGACGGCAGTTGGCATGCCGAGCTGACGCGGTATGGGGTGGATGTGGCCGAATACACGGTGGATTGCGATCCGGGCATCGCGCGGCCCGTGAAATACTGGTAGGTGATCGATGCCGTCGCGCTCCTTAGTGTACGACCTGTCGCCGGAGATCAAGGCGTGGCTGGATGAGGCTTTGGTCGAGGGAAATTTCAGCGGTTACCGGGCGCTGGAGGCTGCGTTGCGGGAGAAAGGGTGCGAGATCTCCCGGAGCGCGCTGCACCGCTACGGCCAGGATTTCGAGCGCCGTCTGGGTGCCTTGAAGATGGCATCCCAACAGGCCCAGGCGATTGCCGAGGCGGTTCCGGATGAAGAGAACGCGCTCTCCGATGCCCTGATCCGATTGTTCCAGGAAAAGGCTTTCGACTATCTGATCAAGATGGAAGCGGATCCGAAGATCAGCTTTGCCGCGCTCGGCCAGGCCATCGCGCAGATTTCGGGAACCTCGACGGCGCTCAAGCGCTATCAGACCGAGGTGCGCGCCAAGACCAAATCCGCAGTCCAGGAGATCGAAACCATCGCCCGGCAAGGCGGTCTGTCGGGCGATGCGGTGGCCAGCATACGCCAGCACATTCTAGGGATTACGCAATGACTGATTCAGCCGTACAGACCGACCCGACCCCGCCGGCGCTGCTACCCTATCAGCAAAAATGGGTCGCGGACAAGTCCAAGGTCAAGATCTGCGAGAAAAGCCGCCGCATTGGCATCACCTGGGCCGAGGCTGTCGATGACGTGTTGATCGCGGCCACGGGCAAGGCGGATGGCGGCATGGATGTCTGGTACATCGGCTATAACAAGGAGATGGCCGAGGAGTACATCCGCGCTTGCGCCGGCTGGGCCAAAGGGATCCAAAAAGCGGCCAGCGAAATCCGCGAGTCGCTCTTTCGCGACAAGGATGTGGAGCGGGATATTCTGACCTACAGCATCGATTTCGCCTCGGGATGCCGGATCACGGCGCTCTCCTCCGCGCCCAGCAATTTGCGCGGCAAACAGGGTGTGGTGGTCATCGACGAAGCGGCCTTCCATCCGCACCTGCCCGACCTGATCAAGGCGGCCATGGCGCTGCTGCTGTGGGGCGGCAAGGTGCGCATCATCTCCAGCCACCAGGGTGACGACTCCCCGTTCAACCAGCTTATCCAGGAGTGCCGGGCCGGCAAGAAGGGGTACGCGGTGCACCGCTATGTCTTTCAAGAGGCGGTCGCCCAGGGGCTGTACCGGCGCATCTGTCTGGTCACGCGCGAGGCGTGGAGCCGCAAGGGTGAAAAGGCATGGGTCGCGCAAGCCTACGCCGACTACGGCAGCGACGCCGAGGAAGAGCTGGATGTGGTGCCGTCGAGCGGCTCCGGCGTCTATCTGACCCGCGCGGTGATCGAGTCTTGCATGGATCGCGCGCGTGCCGTGCATCGGTTGTCGCTACCCCAGGAGTTTGCCACGCGGGAGGCGTTCCTGCGTGAAGGCGAAGTGCTGGAGTGGTGCGAGCGCGTTTTGCTGCCGGAGTTGTCGCGGCTGGATGTGTCGTTGCAGGGATATTTCGGGCTGGACTTCGGGCGGTCTGGTGACTTGAGCGTGTTGGTACCGCTGATGCAGAGTCAGGATCTGCGCTTGACTGCCCCCTTCCTGATCGAGATGAGCAACGTGCCGTTCGAGCAGCAAAAGCAGGTGCTGTTTTATGTCGTGGACCGGTTACCGCGTTTCCGCTCCGGAGCGCTGGACGCGCGCGGCAACGGCGCCTATCTGGCCGAGGTGGCCATGCAGCGTTATGGCGCGGCCAGGATCGTTCAGGTGGCGCTCTCCCAGCCGTGGTACATCGAGCACATGCCGAAATTCAAGGCAGCCTTCGAGGATCGCATTGTGTCGATCCCGGCGGATGCCGATGTCATGGACGATCTGCGCGCGATCAAGATGCACAAGGGGGTGGCCAAGGTGCCGGAAGGGGCCAAGACGCGCGGCAAAGATGGCCGGCAGCGGCACGGGGATGCGGCCATCGCCATCGCGCTCGGGGTGTTTGCCACCAAGAGCAGCATGCTGCCAGCAGCCGGTGTGTCCATCGATCCCGATCCGGAGATCTACCGGCCTCGGGCGGACGGATCGCGGCCTGGGCTGCTCCAGCGATTCAAGGCGCGGATCTGGTCATGAAGCATCACTCGAAGAAACAGGCGGCGCGTCGGGAGCAAAAAACGGTCTTTCGTGAGGCGCATGGCCGGAACATCGATCTGGAAGAGACCGGATACCGTCGGCTGACCGACGGCAAGAACCGGCGCGATCTGCCCGAGCATCAGGCGGCCCGCATGCGCGAGATCGCCCTGCATTTGTGGCGCACCAACCCCTTGGCCAACCGCATCATCGAGTTGCCGCTGGCATTCATTCTGTCGGACGGTGTGACGCTTAAAATCGATGATCTGGAGGCGCAAGGGTGGCTGGATGCCTTCTGGCGTGATCCCATCAACCGCATGGGGATCACCCTGTTCGAGATGGTGCGGGAGTTGGCGCTTTATGGCGAGCTGTATTGGGTGGCCTTTGTCAACGAGCATTCGGGGCATGTGCGGCTTGGCTATCTGGATCCGGAGCGGGTCGAGGCGGTGGTGCGCGATCCGGACAACGGGCGTCAGGCCATCGGCGTGATCACCAGGGCGGATGAGCAGGGGGTGAAACGCCGTTACCGGGTGGTGATCAACGGGACGGATGATGAGCTGCTCATGCCGGAGGCGATCCGATTGCGCGAGAGCTGCACGGATGGGGATATCTTCTATTTTGCCGTCAACAATGTCTCGACCAGCGGCGGACACAGCGACCTGTTGGCGTTGGCCGACTGGATCGACGGCTATGAGCAGTTTCTGTACGGCGAGGTCGAGCGGTCGGCCCATCTGCGGGCGCATGTCTACGATGTGACCCTGACCGGGGCCACGCCGGAGGAGGTGGATCGCAAGGCGCGGAGCATCGTGCCGCCGGCGCCGGGCGGGGTGCGTGTGCACAACGAGGCGGAAAAGTGGGAGGCGGTCTCCCCCAACCTGCAAGCCGCCGACACAACGGAAGTTGGACGCATGTTCCGCAACCACGCCCTGGGCGGGGCGACGATCCCGGAGCACTGGTTCGGCGGCGGCGGGGATGTCAACCGTGCCACCGGCGAGAGCATGTCGGACCCGACGACCAAGATCTTCACGGTGCGCCAGAAGCTGATCCAGTATTTTTTGGAGGAGCTGGGCAGCTATGTGGTGCGTCGTCGCTTAGAGTCGCTCGCCCGTCCGATGCCGGATCCGGAAGATGCGGCGTGGCGGGTGCGGGCCGAGTTCCCGGAGATGATCGTCAAGGATGTTTCCAAGTACGCGGCGGCGTTGCAGCAGGTGGTGGCCGCCTGCGCTTCGGCTGTGGATGCCGGGTTGATGTCGCGCGATACGGCGCTCTCCTGCATCCGGTCTGTCGCCACCCGGTTAGGCGTGGAGTACGACGCCGGGCAGGAGCTGGACAAGGTTGATGCGAGCATGGATGCGGCCCGCGAGGCGGATAACTTCCAGCCGCCGCCCGTGACCGTATGACGCAAGGACCGGGTGCATGAACATCTTGAGAAAGGTTGCCCAGGCCATCCAGAGCGCGCATGCGAAGCTGATGGCCATCTATGCGAATACCTTCGGAGAGGTGGAGCGTCTGCTGGATGCGACCTCGGATGAGATCCAGAAAGAGTTGGACAAACAGCCGAGCGACTGGAAAACATGGCATCTGCAGCGATTGAAACAGGAGGTTCGACGCTCTTTGGATTGGTTCGGGGAGCGGTCGGGCGCGGTGGCGGCGTCCGGCGCGCGCGATGGCTGGGAGGCCGGGGTGCAGTCGGTGGACGATCCGATCGCCGTTGCCAGGGGTGAACCGATTCACGATTCCCCTTTGCCGCTCCGACAGACTGCACCGCAAATGCCATCATCCTCGCCACCCGCATCCGTTCAAGTCCCCCTTGTCTCCTCCCCGCCCCACCACATCACGGTTGGCGTGCAGCTTCCGGCCCTGGATAATCACCAGCTGGTTGCCATCGAGGGGTTTCTGACGCACAAAATGAAGGATGTGTCGGCGGACATGGTGAAAGCCATCAATCGGGAGCTGGGTCTGGTCGTGACCGGATTGCAGAATCAGTCCGACGCGGCCACGGCCATCGAGAAGCTGCTGAAGGTTGGCGGCAGACGGCGCGCCCTGACCGTGGTGCGCACCGAGATCGGACGGGCCTTCTCGATGGCCGCGCAGCGGCGCATGGAAGAGAAGGTGGCGGCGGGGATGACGGGACTTAAAAAAAAGTGGCGCCGTTCCGGCAAGATTCACTCACGCCAGGCGCACGATCTGGCGGACGGCCAGGTGGTGGCGGTGCATGAGTCGTTCATGGTGGGTGGCCAGCCGATCCGGTATCCCAGAGATCCGAACGCCCCGCCGGCGCAGACCATCAACTGCGGTTGCACGGCCATTGCGCACATGGACCATTGGGAGATGCTGCATCCGGGTGACAAGCCGTTTACCGAGGAGGAGATCCAGCGCAACCCGCGCCACATGTATACGGCGAACTCGCGTGCCGAGGGGGTTGCCAAATGGATCCAGACCACTTTGGAGGGCAAGCGCAAGGCCAACGGCGAATGGCGCACCGTGGGCACCCTGCCTATGCCTGTCGTGGATTTTCTCCGCGCCAAGGGGGTGGAGCCGGCCAGCATGGAGATCGCGATCTCCGACAAGCTGCTCAAGCGTCCCGCGCGAGAGATGAAGCGGCATGTATGGATGAAGGGATTGGAGAATGATGAGCTTGTCGGGATGTCGGCTCATATCGACAATCCCAAGGCGATCTACTGGGGCAAGCATGATCACAGCCTGCATTATGTGTTTGCCCGCAAGGATCAAGGGCTTGGCAAACTGGTGGTGAGAGTGCGGGCGCGTGAAAGCCGCTCGACCCTGAAACATCACAATTACATCATCTCTGGCGGGTCGGTGAATCGAACGGATGTAATGGATACAAACCAGTATCAATTGATCTCGGGAGCGATCTAAAGAAAAGAAAACGACCGGACGGGACGTTACCCCCATTCACTCCCTCTCGGCTGCCAGGGCCGGACGAGCTTGCGGATATACGGCTTGTTCCGCTGACCAAACGGTCGTTTCGAGTGTCATCATACCTCTTGCATCACCCAAAGACAAACAAAACCGCAAAAGCCCCACAAAAGCCCATTTGAGGCGTTTTCTATCCTCTTCCTTCCCGCCGTATTACCGAAACCACAGGCGCGATCCTGGGGCGAATTAAAAGGTGTTTCAAAGCCATCCCGCCTGTTGGGTCACCCTACGCAATCACCGTTTCCTCAAGCCTCATCTGAACCGGCATCGGTCGTCTACATCTCCCTGGCGCATCCCTCTATTCTGGATCTCGTGTTGAACGCAAGAGCAAACGAGATACCGCCCATCGAGGATGACGACATGGCTGAAGAGGAAAATCCAACCGAGACGCAACCCGGCGCAACCGGCGTGCTGCTCGAAGCCAAGGATGGCACCCGGTTTCTGGTGCGGGTGATCCGTGCCGGGCTCTCGGGCAACGGGGTGTTCTATCCGGACGCCGTGCTGCGCGAGGCGGCGCCGCTTTTTGACAAGGCGCGCGTCCTGATCAAAGGGGATCAGGAGCATCTCAAGGGGGGCGGCAAAGACCCTCGCAACATCGTGGGACGCCTGACCGAGACGGTATTCGTCGAGGGGCGCGCTCCGGATACCGGGGAGTTGCGCGCCACGCTGGAAGTGCTCCAGTCCGCGGGCGACATGTCCGCGCGGCTGACCGAAGCGGTGAGCCGTGGCATGGCGGATCTCTACGGACTCTCGATGTTCGCCGACGGACGCACGGTTCAGGGTGCGGTATCCGGCAAGCCGGCGCGTCTTGCCCGTGCCATCACAAAAGTCCACTCCGTGGATCTGATCGTCGAGCCGGGCGCCGGCGGCGAGATCGTATCCCTGATCGAAGCCCAGAATACCACCCCACACCATGGACAATCACGCATGAAAAAATTTTTGATCGAGCAGATTCAAGCCCGCAAGCCGGAACTGTTGGCCGGCAAGGATCCGGAGGCCCTCCGGGATGACGAGGTGGAGGCGATCTTCAAGGAGGCCTATCCCGACCCGGAACCCGAACCGACCACCAGCCAGACCACCACCCCGGCGACCACCAGCCAGCCCACCACCCCGGCGACCACGGACGACCTCGACTTGCGGATCCAACAGGCGGTCGAGGCCAAGACCCAATTGCGCGAGGCTCTGGATACGAGCGGACTGCCTCCGGCGGCGCGTGACCGGGTCGCGCAGCGTCTCGGCAGCCGGTTCGTCCCGGATCTGGTTGACAGGGAGATCCGGGCCGAACGGGACTATCTGTCGCAAGTGACTGCGAGCGGGCGTGTCACCGGCCTGGGCGGGAGTCGCGCGCGGCTGGTCGAGAGTCAGCGCCAGAAGACGGACAAAATGCTCGATGTGCTGCTCGGATCGGCGGCTGCCGGGCCGGGTGACACGCTCAGTCTGCGGGCGGCCTACGGTCGGATGACAGGCGATTTCGAGGTCTCGGGTCGTATGAGATCGGCGAACATGTCGATCATGGCCGAGGCGCTGGACAGTGACTCCTGGTCCGAGGTGCTGGGCGATGCCATGACCCGTCGTCTGCTGGCCGACTATCGCGCGCCGGCGGCGCAGGATATCTGGCGTAATCTGGCCAACACCGTGCCGGTCCGTGATTTTCGCGATCAGAAACGCACGCGCATCGGCGGTTACGGCGATCTGCCGAAGGTGGCCCAGGGTGGAGCGTATCAGCCTCTCTCCTCTCCGGACGACGAGAATGCCGACTATGCCGCCGAAAAGCGCGGCGGTACGGAGAGCGTCACCCTGGAGATGATCATGAACGACGATGTGGGCGCGCTGCGGCAGATCCCGATCAAACTGGCGCGCGCCGCCAAGCGCACGCTTGGCAAGTTCGTGCTGGATCTGTTGCGCACCAACCCGACCGTCTATGACGGCAAGGCGCTGTTCCACGCCGATCATGCCAATCTCGGCAGTGCCGTCCTGGACGCCACCAGCTGGATGGCCGCCCGGTTGGCGATGCTGGCGCAAACCGAGTCCGGTTCGAACGAGCCCTTGGGGATCGCGCCGAAATATCTCTGGGTGCCGACCACTCTGGAGGAGGCCGCGAAAGATCTCTTCGTGCGCAACACCAACCTGGATCCGACCTTCCTGCAAACCACCGCCCCGACGGTTGTGTCGGTGTGGTACTGGACCGATCCCAACAACTGGTTCGTCTCGGCGGACAAGCTCGACATCCCCTCCATCGAGATCGGTTTTTTGGGTGGCAACGAAGAGCCGGAGATTTTCATTCAGGACAACCCGACCGTCGGCAGTCTGTTCACCAACGACCAGGTGACCTACAAGATCCGGCACATCTACGGTGGCACCGTGACCGACCATCGCGGGCTGTACGGCGCCATCGTGGCGTAAGGGGTGGGCGAGCGATGGCCCTGACCGATCTGCAATCCATGGCGCGGCGCATGACGCGCACGGACGAGGCGAGCATCACCGCCGAGGATATCGACGCGGCGATCCGCACCGCAATATGGCGATATTCTATGGATCGCGCGCGCGTAATGGTCGCGGAGATCCGGGTTGCGGACGGTCCGGTGTTCGCGCTCCCGGATGGATGGGAGGCCGGGTTTTCCGTGCTGGCCACCATCGAGCACGGCGATGGCGAGCTGGAGGGGGAGCCGTTGCCGCTCTCCATCCTGCGCATCGAGGAGACGGCTGCGGGATGGCGGATGCGCCTGACCGGGCCTGTGGACACCTCTTCCTTAAGGCTGCGTTACACGGTGCCGCACCGGGTGACGCAGACCGAAGACACGCTCGCGGCGCGCGAGTGGGAGGCGGTGTCCACCTACGCCGCGGCGCATCTGTTGGAGCAGATCGCCGCGGCCAAAAGTGGCGATGTGGACCCTTCGTTCGGGGCGGATACGGTGAGCCGAAGCACGCCGGCGAGTGAGTACGCGGCGCGCTCCAAACAGCTTTTCGCCCGCTACCGGGAGATGATCGGCACCAGAACCGAACGCACCATCCCGGCAGGGGTGGTGGTGGCGCCGATCCAACGGCGGGTGGGGCTGACACATGGCGTGCGAGGATGGGTATGAGCGGAACCACGGAATATTCGATCGAGAATGACCCGGCCTACCGCCTCCAGATCGACACCGGAGGGCTGGTCGATCTGGCTCGCCGCCTGGAACACGCTCCGGACGAGGTGGTGAATGCGCTCAAGTTGGCGATGATGGAAGCGCTGGAGTTGCTGGCCTCCGAGGCCCAGGAACGCACGCCGGTTGCCACGGGCAATTTGCGCGCCTCGATCTTCCCGGTGATGCCGCAAGTCCAGGGTGATGCCGTGATCGGCGCGGTGGTATCCACTCAAGAGCAACAGGGGGAGACGCTCGGCATGGGGTCGCCCTTGATTTACGCCGTGCCGGTCGAGCTGGGTAGCAAACCGCACATGCCGCCGCTACAGCCGTTGATCGATTGGGTGAAGCTCAAGCTGGGCATACGGGATCCGGAGGAGCGGGAGACCGTAGCCCAAAAGATCCGCTGGAAAATCTACAACCACGGCAGCCGTGGACAGTTTATGTTTCTGCGGGCGCTTGAGGTCTGCAAGCCGCGCATGGAAGCCATATTTGCGCGCTACATGCGCATCGCCGTCGAACGGACGCTCGGAGAGAGGAGTGGATCATGAACCAGCTTGAAACCATCCGTCAGGCGATCATCGCACGCATCGAGGAGATCCCGGAGATCGGGATCGTGCATGATCATCAGCCGTACATCAAATCCGAGCAGGAGTTGCGCGCGCTCTACGTCGATGAGGGGCTGCTGCTCGGCTGGTATGTGCGCCGCGTGGCCACCCAAGAGAGCGCCGGCGCCATCGGACAGTGGATCGAAACGCACACCTGGCTGATCTGGGGGGTGATGGCCATGGGCGATCAGGGGCGATCCGAGAACACGTTCGACGGGCTTGTCGAGCAGATCCGCGACAAATTCCGTGAGGATCAGGATCTCGGGGGTGTCGTGGCGCTCACCGCGACGCACGAGGTGGCGGGTATCCAGGTCGAGAAGGTGGAGCCGGTCTTTTTTTGTGGCGTGTTGTGTCACGCCGCGCATCTCACATTGCGCACCGTTTCGTATCGTTATTAAGGAGACGCCAATGCTTCATCTCACGGCAAACCGCATCATTCTGGCCAAGATCGAATCCACTTACGGGGCGGATGCGGCACCCACCGGAAGTGACGCGCTGCGGGTGCAAAATCTGTCGCACGCCTCATTCGAGGCCGACACGGTGAATCGCGCCCACGTTGTGCCCTGGTTCGGCGAGCAGTCGAAAAGCCATACCAAAACGCATCGCAAGGTCTCCTTCGAGATGCAGGCGTATGGTTCCGGGGATCCGGGCACGGCTCCGGTGTGGGGCGCGCTCCTGCGGGCGTGCGGCTTCTCGGAGAGCGTCACGCCGGATGTCTCGGTCACCTATCTGCCCATGTCGGGCGACAACGAGTCGCTGACCCTCTATTACCGGCAAGATGGTCGTCTGACAAAGATCACCGGCGCGCGCGGCAAGGTCACCCTGTCGCTCGCCTCCCAGGCCTTGCCGGTTCTCAAATTCGAGTTCACGGGCCTATGGAGTCCGGTCACGCAGGCTGCGTTGGTGACACCCGCATTTCCGACCGCGATCGATCCCCAGGCGCTCACCAAGCTCCTCACCCCCACTTTCACGCTGCACGGCCATGCCCTGGCCATGAAGTCGCTGGAGGTCGATTTCGGCATCGAGGTGAGCTACCGCAATCTGGTGGGCTACGAGGGGGTGAACAAAACCGGTGCCGCCGTGAGCGCGAATACGCAATGCCTTCTGCCAGAACTCTCCACCCTGGATGCCGAGACGTTGGCCGTCAATGCCACGCGCGACGCGCTGCAACTGGTACACGGCACCGTGGCCGGCAACATTCTGGAGATCCAGGGAACCCAGGTGCAGGTCATGAGCCCCAAAGAGGCGGATGACAACGGGGTGCGCATGCTCCAGTGCCAGCTTCTGTTTCACCCGACATCCGGCAATGATGAGATCCGGATCATCTCCCGATAACCCTAAAACCCATCAAGGACCAAACCATGTTTCAAATCGCCAAAGACCAGACCTTTTCCTGGACCATCGATGTCACCGCCCCCCATCAGAGCAATCAACAACCCGCCGGACAGTTCACGGCGCATATGCGGCTGCTCGGAATCGCCGAGACCACCCGGTTGGCCGGGGAGAGTGACGCCGCGTTCATCAACGCGATCGTGACCGGCTGGGATGATGTGCTCGATCAGGAGGGTCAGCCGATGCCGTTCACCCCGGAGAATCTGGCGGTGCTGATCGACATGCCCAACGTGCGTCTGGCCCTGGTGCGCGGGTACCACACGGCATCGTCCGGCGGGGCGCGCGAAAAAAACTGATCGATGCCGCCCGGTATTGGGCGGTCGGCGCGCGCGCCTCGCGGGAGTTGCAGGCGGATGCCGAGGCGTTTGGAATCACCATCCAATCGGGTTCAACCGGCTTTGAAGTCTGGGAAGAGAATTTTGAACCCGTGAATCTCTTCCTGCTCTGCGCCACCCAGTGGCGTCGGGCGGGTATGGACGGCATACCGGTCGGCCTGGATTACATTGCCGTGGACGCGGCGGCCAGAATGGCCGGTATCGTCATCACGCCACGACTGTTTGACGATGTGCGCGTGATGGAAATGGCAGCCCTTGAGGCCTGGAGCGGAGAGCGAAAGCACGATGGGTAGCGAAACACAGTTGGCGATACGACTGAGGGCGGATGGTATCGGGCAGGTAACCTCCGGCCTGGATGCCGTCGCTCAATCGGCGCGACAGGCCGCGGTTGACAGCGAAAACGCATCCCTTGCGATTGCCGGGATTGGTCAGTCGGCTGGCGTGGCCAGCGAGCAAATCGTGCCGGCGTCAAACCACGCCGCCGAATCGATCGCCAGAATCGGCGGTGCGGCAGAGGTCTCCGCGGCGCAGATGAGAATGGCGCGCACCATCGTTGTCCAGAATCTTATCAACATGGGCACGGCAGCGGTCGTGACCCATGGGAACATCATCGCAACGCTTTCCCCTCTGCCGGACCTCCTCTACGGCATCAATCAGATGGGTTCCGGGGCTGCGGCCAGCGCGCGGAACATGATGCTGTTCGGAGGCGCTTTCGTGGCGGTGGCCGGAGGCATGGCCGCCGTGATCGCGCACGCTGTCACGCTGGAGTCCCGCACCCGGCAGATGAATGTGAGCATCAAGGCCATGGGGGATGCGGCAGGGATTACCGGCGAGCAGTTGCGCAAACTTTCCGAGGCCGCAGCCACAAAAGGCCCGTTCAGTCGCGCCGAGACCGCCGAGGCCGCCAACGCTCTGGCCTCCTCACACCCGCTGATCGCGGGCAACATGATCGGCAAGCTGCTCAACACGTCGGTCGATTTCTCCGCTGCGTTCGGCAAGGATCTCATATCTGGCACCAACACCCTGGCCGGGGCGCTCGAAAAGGGGTACGCCGGTATCCGGCAGCTTGACGAGCAGCTCAATTTTCTCACTCGGGATGAGCTGAAGCAAATCGAGACGATGACCCTGATGGGCAAACAGACCGATGCCATGGGGGTGGCCCTGGACGCACTCAACCGGCGTTTCGGCGGGTTGGCGAAGGAAGGAATGAGCGAGTCTGCAAAGGCTTGGCATTCCATGACGGACGAGGTTTCTCGGTTTCTTGACAAGGTTTCCAATTCGGATTTTGTCGTTTCCTTCATGCAACGGTTCACGGATGGACTGAAACGTATGCGGGGTGAATCGGATCCAGCTGACATCCCGATTCGTCATGGGTTGGCGTTGGGAGAATTGACAAAAGGCCGTGAGCAGCTTGCCGAGGCGCAGCAACGGCTGGCGACTCTGCCAGAAGGAACCTGGGAGTACAAAAGAGCGCTAGCCGATGCCAGAACGGCTCAAGGTTGGATCAATAAATACCAAAATGAGATCGCGTCTCTAAAGCAACCAGCGCCCGTCCAGTCGCAATCCGTATCGGCCAGCTTTGCAGCGGATGCCGACGCACAAAAAACCAAAGACCAAACCGAGAGAGACGCCAAAAAGATCGAGGAGCTGCAAAAGCAGCTGTCGGGCGAGGCGCGCGTCCTGTCCGTATCGGCGCCGAATCGTCCGTTGATGCAGGCCCGTGTCGATGCCGAGAACTACGCCAAGACGAACAACGTCGGTGTAGCCGAGGTCCAGAACCTCATGACCGACGCGGCATTCAAGCGCATCGCCGCCGCAGCGCGCGACGCCACGGACGAGCTGCGTTACAACGCCGACGCTCAGGGGCGTGTGGCCGATGCGGCGGCCATCTCGGATATCGCCATGCGCAAGGCGGCGGTGGACAACGACATCGCCCGGTTCGCGGTCGAAAAGCACGGCATCCAACTCGAAGAATATACCGAGCAAGCGCGGCGCATGTTCGACAACGAGAATCGCGCCCGACGCAACCAGTGGGCGCGGGAGATCGACGACCAGGCTTCTGCCGCCAACCGCCTGTCGGACGCCTACAAGGCTCACAGTGTGGCGGCCATCGATGTCGCCGAACGCGAGAATCAGATCCAGGATGCGGTGCGCCGACTGGGTGTCACCGCCGAGGAGGCAGCCACGCAAATCGACAAGCTGTTCGCTCACAAATGGGATCAGGTCGCTGTCCAGCTCAACCGCTCGGGCGATCCCAACCTGAACTACCGGATGCAGTCCGAGGAGTTGGAGCGTGCGCGCGCCACCGGCATCCTCTCGGAGAGAGCCTATGCCGAGCACGCCAAGCGCAATTACCACGAAATGCTGGAGGCCTCCAAGGCGTGGAGCGACGGGGCCAGGCTTGCGGTGTTGGATTATACCGATGAGATCAACAACAGCGCCAAGCAGGCGAACACGTTTTTCAGTGGCGCTTTCAAGAAAGGCGAAGACAGCCTGGTCAAGATGATCACTGGCGGCACCAAAGGGTTCAAGAATTTGAAAGAGAGCTTTTTGGATTTCGCCAACGGCATGGTCGAGGGGTTGGTGCGTATCGGGGTGCAACAAGAGTTCATGCGGCCCCTGGCGCAAACGCTGTTCGGCGGATCAGGAGGTGGATCTGGTGGCGGGTTTGGGGGTGGCGGGTTGCTGGCCGGTTTGGGAGGACTGCTCGGATTCGGAGGCGGGGGCGGATCTCTGGACGGGATGCTCAACGCGGACGGCTCCATTGATTCGTGGGTGTTTCATGGCGGCGGCATCGCGGGCGAAGGGTCGCGCGCCGTCAAGGCCCCCGCAACCCTATTCGCACGCGCACCGCGCTTTCATGGCGGCGGTCTGGCCTCTGACGAGGTGCCGGCCATCCTGCAACGCGACGAAGGCGTCTTCACGTCTTCCCAGATGCGACGCCTGGCTCCGGTCGGCGCGGGCGGTGCCGGCGGGAACGGCGCCACCGTCAACGTCACGTTCAACGTTCAGGCCCTGGATGCGCGCGGGGTCTCCGACGCGATCTATCAGCAGCGTGACCTGATCGTCGGGATCGTCAATCAGGCGACGGCCCGTCGCGGCGGAAAGGGTGTCCGGACATGAGCGCGATTTATCCTGTCCTGCCCAGACCGAAGAGTGTGCAGATCGGATCCGTCACGCCCAGCATCGCGTCTGAGACGCACAGTCTGCGCGTGCAAACCCGCTCCCGCAATGTGCATCGCTGGACGTTCAAATTGACCTACATGGATCTGACGCGCGATGAGCATGCCACGCTGCGCGCGTTTTGCCTTGCACAGCGCGGAAGGCTGCGCCGGTTCCTGTTCACACCTCCGATCCACGCCGCGCCGCGTGGCGTGATCCTCGGCTCTCCGAAAGTTCATGGCAGCGCCTTCACGCGCGATCCTCTTGATGGGGTCATGCGGGTGGTGACAAAGGGGTGGATACCAAGCGTCTCCGGAATCGTCAAGGCGTTCGATTTTATCCAATTCAACGGCCATTCGAAGGTCTACGCGGCAATCGAGGATGCGTCCTCCGACGGATCCGGCCACGCCACGCTGATCATCGAGCCGGGTTTGCTCTACCCGGTGGCGGATGACGAGTCCGTGATCGTTTCCGATGTGCCCTTCGTCTGCTCCGTTGCGGAGGATGGTTTTGCGGACAGATTGATCGGCGGACCGTGGTATCAAGACGTTGAAATCAATCTTGTGGAGCGGTTATGAACGAACGTCGCGCCACCACCGCATTGAAGGCCGCCATTGCTCAACCGGACGTGGTATGTGGCCACCTGTTCGAGGCGCACATGGACGACGGCACGGTTTATCTCACCGATCTGGGCCATGATCTGACCTGGAACGGTCACGCCTATATGTCCGCCGGACAGATCCTCTCTTACGAGCCCATCGAGGAGTCGCTGGATATCTCGACCTCCCAGACCACCGTGACCCTCTCCGGAGGGGATTCGGACAGCATCGCCTTGTTCCTGGGCGATGACTACATGCTGCGGCGCTGGCTCATCCGCACGGTCGTGCTCGACAAATCCGGCCAGGTGATCGCCGATCCCATCCTGATTTTCGATGGCCGTATCAGCCGCGTCACCCTGCACGAGGATCCGGACAGCGGAGAAAGCACTGTTGCCATCCAGCTCGTCAACGCCCTGATCCTGTTCGAGCGCACCGCTGGCCGCCACACCAACGATGCCGAGCAACAATTCCGGTTTCCGGGTGATCGCGGATTCGAGTTTGTCGCGGCGATTGCAACGACCCAGGCCATTCCCTGGGGAAGGAGCGCCTAGATGGGCTTTCTATCCTTCGTTGGCGGTATCCTTGGTGCTGCGATAGGCTTTTTTGTCGCCGGACCCAAAGGCGCGCTCATCGGCTACAGCGTGGGATCCACCATCGGCGCGCAGGTCGAACCCAAACCTCAACTGCCCTCGACCTCCGCTGTACCGTCCGGCGTCATGCTCAATCAGCGCTCGTCTGTCGCCCCCATCCCGGTCATTTACGGATCGCGCCGCATCGGGGGACCGGTGGTGTTCATCGACACGACGGGCGAGAGCCGGATCTACCTGCATCTGGTCGTGGCGCTGTGCGAAGGCCCGGTCGCAGCGATCCACGACGTGTTTTTGGACGATGTTGCGATCACGGATGCGAAATTCAATGGCCTTGTCGAGTGTTATCGGCATTTGGGTGATGAGAGCGTTGCCGATCCCCAGTTGATCGCCCGCTCCTCGAAGTGGACCAGTGCGCATCTGCTCAAAGGGGTGGCCTATCTCTACCTGCAACTCAAATACGACCCCAACAATCTCTCCGCGCTGCCAACCGTCACCGCCGATGTGGACGGCAGGCTGCTATACGATCCGCGCTCCGGACAGACCGGCTTTTCGCGCAACCCGGCCCTGGCGATCCGCGACTATCTGACCAACACCCTCTACGGCTGTGGCCTGCCCGCCTCGGCGTTGGACGAAGCATCCTTCATCGCTGCCGCAAACCACTGCGACGAGGTCGTCAACGATCCCGGCATCTCCCAGCCCCGGTATACCTGCAACGGCATCGTCAACGTCGATGCCCGTCTGGTGGACAATATCGAGCATCTCAAGTCCTGCTGTTGCGGCTGGCTGGTTTGGCAAGCCGGGTACTATGGATTGCTGATCGACCAGCCCGCCTCCCCGGTGGCCACCATCACGCCGGATCAAATCACAGGCAGCTGGGAGATCGACAGCAACGACCACACCACACGCACCAACCGCATCAAGGTGACGTGGTACAACCCAGGCGCCAGATGGCAACCGGACCTGCTCACCCTCGATGCTCCCGCTTTGCGCGCGGAGGATCAGGGATTTCTGCTCGAAAAAGCTATCGAACTGCCGTTCACCGCCTCCGGCACCATGGCCAGTCGCATCGGCTGGATACTGCTCAAGCGCTCGCGCCTGTTCCTCGCCGTGCATCTCACGGTCACCATGGAGGGTCTGCCCATCGAGGTGGGCAGCGTGGTCGCGATCACCCATCCGACGGCGGGGTGGATGGAAAAACGGTGCATGGTCCTGAAAATCCGCCTGCTCGTGAGCGATGAGGTCGAACTCTGGGCGCAAGAGTACGATCCGGGCGTCTACCAATCCGACATCACCACGACATTCCATCCGGCACCATCGCTTGGCCTGCCTGATCCGTATCACGTCACACCACCATCCGGCCTCGATGTCACTGAGTCGCTCTACGTCACGCGCACAAGCAGCGCGCCCAAAGCCAAGGCTACCATCTCTTGGATTTCGGCATCGGATCTGTTCCGGGTCTCCGTCAGAAACACCACGGGTGGTGAATGGAAACTCATCGGCACGACCAGCGAAACCCTGTTCGAGTGGTTGGATGTTGTGCCCGGCCTGTATGAATTCCGGGTGGTGGCAATCAATGCCATTGGCGCCGGCAGCGATCCCACCACGATCACCACGGAAATCTTTGGCCTGAGCGTCCCGCCTCAAAACCCGATCGGTCTGACCCTCTCCGGCCTGGGAGGTATCGCCCTGCTGCGCTGGAATCTCTCCCCGGATCTCGACGTGCGCATCGGCGGTGGGGTGCTGATCCGCCACACCCCGGACACCAGCGAGGCAGGATGGAGCGCATCGATCAGCGCCAGCAACCGTTTGCCGGGTGATGCCACCTCCGCAACCCTGCCGCTGCGCACCGGCACCTACATGCTGCGCTTCATCGACTCCTCCGGCATTCTTTCGCCCGGATATGCCGCTGTGGTGGCCACCCAGGACACGGTGTTGGCCTACGATGGCACCGGCACGATCTCGTTTCACCCGGAGTGGATGGGCGAGAAAACCGGATGCGCCGTGGATGACGGCACACTCAAGCTGGATGGCGTCACCCTGGTGGACGCCTGGGGCGAAATCGACGCCATCGCTCTGATCGACCTTGGCGACGGCGACGGAATTGCCACAGACGGGACATTTACGCCTGCCGAGGTGTTCGATTTTGGTTCCGTGGTGCGACGCCGCCTGACAGCCACGGTGCGTGCGACAATCTACAGTGCCAACGACATGCTCGATGCCCGCCTGGATCCCATCGATGCCTGGATCGACATCGATGCCGAGGGTGTGGCGGGCGCCGATGCCCGCGTCGAGGCCTCCTACACCATGGACGATCCGAACGCCTCCCCGGCGTGGTCCGAATGGCGGACGCTCGAGGTCCACGAGATGGTGGCCAGGGCCGCGCGGTTCCGGCTGCGCCTCTCATCCGACGGGTTTTTCAATATCTCGGTCTCCGCATTCTCAATCGTTTCCGACACGGTGCAACCATGAGTCAAGCCTCTTTCAATATCCCCAATCAGCCCGGCGCCAGTTTCCGGGCGGATGTCAACGCCGCCTTGCAGTCGCTGGCCACCAGCAGCGCCGGGCCGTCGGCACCCGGCAACCCAACGGCCAACATGTTCTGGGCAGATACAGCCAACCAGGTGCTCAAGATCCGCGACACGACCAACGCGGCCTGGATCACGCTCTGTGCCCTCGATGAATTCGTGCATGCCGGAGTGCCGCAAAACAGCCGCAGCGAGAATTATGTCCTCACACTGGATGACGCCAACCGGCATATCTTTCATCCCGGATCGGATCCAACACCGCGCGTCTTCACGATCCCATCGAACAGCGCGGCGCCGTTCCCGGTCGGCACCATCATTGGCTTTGTCAACGACTCCGGCGGCGCCGTGACCATCGGCATCACCTCGGATACGCTGGTATGGCCTCCGACCGGCGCCACTGGAAGCCGGACTCTTTCATCCTGCGGCATCGCCAGCATCATGAAAGTCACAGCCACGAAGTGGATGATCACAGGTACGGGGGTGTCGTGATGGGCGGTGCTTTGCATTTCATGGCAATGGCCTGCGCTTCCAGCGGAAGATCGCCAGGAATCGTCATTGGGCATATGAACGCCCCCTTTGTCAGTGTCTATCAGTGGAGCGATGGCTTTGGCGCAAAATACGCGGACCCGGCCACAACACCCACAAGCACCGTTCTCTCTGTCGCTCACTCGCCGACCAAGAATGTCATTGCGCTCGGACATTCCGACTCACCGTGCATTAGCGCGTATGATTGGTCAAATGGGCTCGGCGCAAAATACGCGGACCCGGCCACGCCGCCTTCTTATTACAGCAGTTCCGTGACCTTCTCACCGACAGGCGACGTGCTCGCTGTAGCGCACTCCTATTTCCCCAACGTCTCCGCTTATGCGTGGGCGAGCGGATTCGGTGTCAAATTTGCCAATCCGTCGGTTATTCCAGGTGGAGGAGGTCAGTCCGTCGCATTTTCGCACGCCGGCGACGCGCTTGCCGTTGGGCACGGTTTTTCTCCGAACATCAGTGTATACCGTTGGAATAATGGTTTCGGAACCCGGTACGCCAGCCCAGGTACTTTGCCGAGCAGCGCTCAAGCCGTTGCCTTCTCTCCATCCGATAGCACGATTGCCGTTGCTGAAGGAAGCTCGGGCGCCTTGATCAGCGTCTACGAATGGAATGATGGATTCGGTACCAGATTCGCCGATCCGGCGGTCATGCCGATCAGTCTGGCACAAGCCGTTACCTTTTCTCCAGCTGGGGATGCCCTCCTGGTCGGGCATTACGTCAACCCCATCAGTTCCCCGTATGTTTGTGCCTACCACTGGAATAACGGGTTCGGCACAAAATACGCCGATCCAGCAATCCTTCCAATCGGTACCACCAACGCCGTCGGCTTTTCCTCATCGGGAAATGCTATCGCGATCGGCAGTAGCCAGAGCCCGTATATCAACGCCTATCCTTGGTCGGGTGGCTTTGGAGTCCGGTACGCAGATCCGGCGCCATCGATCCCAGGACCTGTTCAGAGTCTCTCCTTTTTTTAACCACAATCTTATAGGTAAGTCATGGATATCACCATCGAAACTACTGCCGACCAGATCATCATGCGCCAAGCCTCGATCCAGGCCTACCAGCGCAACATCGACACCTTTGCGGCCATCGTCTCCGGTCTGCCGCAGGGCGAAGTGCCGCCGGAACTGACTGCCTACATGGCCATGCGCGCCGAGGAGTTGCCGCTGGAGCTGGACGACGGGACGGTGGATCTGATCCACCAGTACCAGCACCGCGACAACATGCGCCGCCGCATCCGTGCCGAACGCCAGCAACAGGCGATCGAGCAAAGCGTCGTCGATGTGCATCTGACCCAGATCCCGGAAGAGTTGCGCGAGCAGGCCTTGCAGGAGGCCCAGGCGCGACTGGTGCAACGCCAGGCGCAACAGGCGCAACAGGCGGTCCAGCCGTGAGTATCTGCCGACGCGGCGATGTGCAGCGGATCCATCTCTCCGTTGGAGACCACGGCAAGCCGCTGCTTTGCACGCTGCGAGACCGCACCAAGGCGGCGCTCGGAGCTGTGCTTGATGCGCGTAATCCGGAGACCTGGAAGCCGTATGATCTGTCGCGCGTGCGCACCATCCATGCCACGGTACATCCGCCGGACGGGTCTGATCCCGTGCTGCTGGGCGCCACCCGCCGCGCGCCTTATGCCGCCGGGGTGGTGCACCTGACGTGGTCCGGGGAGGTGTTCGCTCTCCCCGGACAGTATCCCGGAGAGGTCCGCATGGAATACCTTGATGGCTCGATCGAGACAGTGACGCCGCGCATTCTGTTCATCGTCCGGAGGGACTCATGATCGCCCGTGTCTTGCCTGCACGTCTGAGTATGACCGGGTGGCGCTGGAGCGACGATCAGTACGCTCGGATCGATCTGGCCACGGTGCTGTCGTGTCCGGTCGTAAAAATCGCCATACGTGTCGAGACGCCAGCATGTGCAATCGAGGTGTCCACCCAGGCGGCAACCCGACTCTCCGTCATCACCCGGTGTGACCTCGACATGATCAGCGCCACCAACACCCGCATCACAACCAGGAGTGCAGCGGTCGTAACGCTGAGCGCCCAGGCCGATTGCGATCTGGCCTACGGCAGCATTCTGGGGCGAAACGTACTCGGTCATGACCTCTTCGGCTGATTCACTCATAACTAAAGGAGCATCCCTATGCCCACCCAATCGCCCGCTACTGTCACAATCAATGGCCTTGCCTGGGCCTTGGCGCGCATCGCGGGCCAGGGTTTAGCGGCCAGCCACATCGCCATCGGCACCGGCTCGACCGCGCCCGAGCCAACCGATACCGCGCTGGTCACCGAGGTCGCCAGGATTGCCCTCTCCAACCCAGCCGGCACGATCGTGGGCGACCAGATTCTGTTCGAGGCGGAATTTCCGCCTGGAACCTACATCGGCACCGTTCACGAGATCGGTCTGTACAACGAGGTGGTGGGCGGCACCTTGATCGCCCGATCCTTGAAGGGGCCCTACACCATGGACGATAGCGCCTCGCTGGTCGTCACCATGAGTCTGCAACTCCAACTTGTTGCCGCCTAAGGAGATTCCCATGCCTTTGAAACTAAAGGATGACGCACGCTCCACGCTGGCCGATGCATGCTCTCCAGAGGATCTGTCCATTCATGTCGTGGATGGCGCCGTCTTCCCGGCGCTCTCGGTCGGCGATCACACCTACCTCGTCATCTCGTCACCGGCCCGTGAAGTGGTCAAGGTGACAGCCATCACCGGAAACATCCTGACCGTACTGCGCGCCCAAAGTGACACCACGGCCCAAGCGCACCCGGCTGGAGCGGTGATTGCGCTGCGATTGTGCAGCGCGGTCGTGGGTGAGATGTATGGCCCGCAGGGCCCACAAGGCGACACCGGCCCGACCGGGCCGCAGGGCATCCAAGGTCCACAAGGCGACACCGGCCCGACCGGTCCGCAGGGGATCCAAGGTCCACAAGGCGACACCGGCCCGACCGGGCCGCAGGGCATCCAGGGACCGACTGGCGAGACTGGCCCGACCGGGCCGCAGGGGATTCAGGGTCCGCAGGGCGACACCGGCCCGACCGGGCCGCAGGGGATTCAGGGTCCGCAGGGCGACCCAGGTCCGCAACGCTGGTATCAGGGGTCGGGCGCCCCATCGGACGCGATCGGCGCCCAATTCGATCTCTATCTGCGCGGCGACAACGGCCAGGTCTATATCAAAGGTGTTTCCACCTGGAGCGACACCGGTGTCAATATCAAGGGGCCGACCGGCATAGGTACGGGGGGTCTGAACGGTTTGTCGGCTGGCGGTCTGGTGGTCGGAGGGTCTAACGGGCTGCCGGCTCAAGATGCACAACATTTTTTTTGGGACGCGACCAATAGGCGGATGGGGGTGGGGACAAATGCTCCGATCGGAAATCTCGATGTGCGATTGTCTTCAAATGAACAGCCGATCAAAATTCTTTTGGAAGAAATTGCAAGTTTTTACCAGGCAGGAACCGTTACATCAGCCTCGCTTGTCAATCTTTTTGATTCCAATATTGCGAACGTTGGATTTACCTATTCGGCACAAACCGGGCAGTTTGAAGCTGGCGTGATTTTCAAATTTTCTCGCATAGCTTCAAAATTCCGTTGGTTCAGCGATATCCAAGGCAGTTATCCGGCGTTGGCGACGTTCAAATTGCAAGCCAAAATAGCCGGAATATGGGTGGATCTTGCGGTCACAAGTGTCGCAGACTCATGCACAAGAAATGGCGATTATAATATCTCAACGGGGCTCTCTACCGGGTGGAAGACTATGAATTTTTCCCCGATAGCCTGTGAAGGGATTAAGATCGTTAGTCTCACATGGAATAATGGATCATGGATCAACATATGCGGAGAGTTTGAGATTTACGTTCTGCCTGCTGCTACCAGCGCGCACATATTGTGCGTTAAAAATTATGGCAATGTTGGAATCGGCACCTCGGATCCTGTTGCACGTCTCCACGTTGCCGATTCTTCAGACTATCTTGCCGGGTATATGTATCGCGCAGGAATGACGACAAGCGACCCAATTGTGCAATTTGCTTCCAATGTCACGTCTAACAACAGCGTAAAATGCCAGATAAACAACAATGGCGACCTGCTGAATACAAACAACAGCTATGGAGCCATCTCTGACGAGAAATTCAAGGAGAACATTGCCGATACCGCGCCGAAATTGGCCGATCTCATGGCCGTGCGGGTGCGGAATTTCAATCTCATCGGCAACCCGTTGCGCCAGATCGGGGTGATCGCCCAGGAGGTGGAAACCGTCTTTCCGGGATTGGTCGAGTCGGTCCCGGACTTCGAAACGATCCCTGATCCGACGTGGAGCCCCGGCGAAGGAGAGACCGAGGCGGATCGTCCCATCGTTCGGCGTGATCTGGGCTCGGTGACCAAATCGGTCAAATATTCGGTCTTCGTGCCGATCCTGATCAAGGCGTTGCAAGAGTCGCATGCGCAGCTGCTGGAAATGGCGAGCACCCTGACCGCCCTGACCGCGCGCGTGGCGGCGCTGGAGGGCGGGGAGGATGGATGATGCGTGGGCGACAGAGATGCATAGACGCATCAAGGAGATATACCTGGAAAGAGAGCGAATCGAGCAATCTGAGATGCATAGACGCATCAAGGAGATATACCTGGAAAGAGAGCGAATCGAGCAATCTGATCAATCTTGTTCTGGTGTTGGAACGTGGATATGGCTTCTTGCGTGGTTGATCTATATGGTTTTCTTCTAAAGATGATCTCTGTTGATATGATTGCTGCGAAGCAATAAGCGGGGGCCGGGGTGTTAGGGCACCCCAAGCCGCAGGGGGTAATCCTGCACGACCAATTGGCCATTTTGGCCGTCCCGCACCGCACGCGCGGCGGGATAAAGAGTACAGGAAGGTGTTGAATGTTGGAAGAGTTTAGATGTGGCCAGTGTGGGCGTTTGCTGGCCAAGGGCGCGGGAATGCGCGTTGAGATCAAATGTCCAAAATGTAAAACCCTTAACCATTTCAGTGGTCAAGAACCACGCCAGACAGAACGCCAGAGAGCGTTGTCGTCAGGTAGTAAAAATGAACATACCGATCAAAAGCCCGCTTGCCGGTTGGACGGGCGGAAAGTATCTGCTTTCACGAACCATTATCCCCCTCATTCCTGACCACCAGTGCTATGCGGAACCGTTTGCCGGTGCGGCCTGGATTTTGTTCCGCAAACCTCGCTCCGATTGCGAGGTGATCAACGATATCAACAGCGACGTGGTGAATTTGTACCGGATCGTCCGGTTCCATTGGGAGGCGTTTGTCGAGACGTTACAGTGGGCCCTGACGAGCCGGGAGGAGTTCGAGCGGTTTCTCGAAACGCCGCCGAATACGCTGACGGACATCCAGCGGGCGGTGAGGTTCTATTACCTCCACAAGTTGTGCTTCGGAGGACGCATGAGCGGCAAGCGCACGCTGGGGACATCGGCGGTCATGCCGTCAAGCCTGGATCCTTTCAAGGTCCGGCGCGAGGTCGAACTGGCGCACACACGCTTGAGCCGTGTCATGATCGAGCATCTGCCGTATGGGGATCTGATCCGTCGTTATGATCGGGCGGGTACGTTCTTCTACATCGATCCTCCATACCACGGTTGCGAGGACTACTACGGGAAAGGCATTTTCACGCGGGAGGATTTCAACGCGCTCGCTTCCCAATTGGCCGGCATCCGTGGCAAGTTCCTCATGAGCCTCAACGACACTCCGGAGATTCGGGGAATCTTCGGGGCGTTCCAGATCACCCCGGTCACGACCCGCTACTCCTGCACCACCGGCCCGCGCCCGGTGGCAAAAGAGGTGCTGATCCGGAACTATTGACATCCGTTAACGTTAACCAAATGAGGGTCGCAAGACCCTCTACTTAAATATTATAATTTATTATTAAATTAATTAGACAGACAATATTATTGATTAATTTTCCAGACAACTACTTTTACAAAACCATCTGGCGCGATTTACAAAACCATCTGACGCAATACAATGCTTACGGCCATGGGTCTGATATGTCATGGGGTTGACGAACGACCCGATTTCCACCAAGTGGCTACACTGTGGCTACATCAAAAAAAACGGCCTACGCCGATACCGACGTAAGCCGTTTATTTTTCTGGAGCCGCTTCTCGGAATTGAACCGAGGACCTGCTCATTACGAGTGAGCTGCTCTACCCCTGAGCTAAAGCGGCTTATCCAATCAAGTATAGGACAAACCGCGTCGTTTTGTCAAGGGATTACAGATCGCTGGCGTGGTTGGCCAGGTATTCGGCCACACCGGCGGTCGAACCCTTCATGCCGGCCTTGCCTTTGTTCCAGCCCGCCGGACAGACCTCGCCGTGCTCTTCGGTGAACTGCAGGGCATCGACCAGGCGCAGCATCTCGTCGATGTTGCGGCCCAGCGGGAGGTCGTTGACCACCTGGTGGCGGACGATACCCTGACGGTCGATCAGGAAGGAACCACGCAGGGCAATGCCGGCACCCAACAGTAAATCATAGTTCTTGGCGATCTCCTTGGTGAGGTCGGCCACGAGCGGATATTGGACATTGCCGATGCCGCCCTGATTGATCGGGGTGTTTTTCCAGGCCAGATGGCAGAAGTGGGAGTCGATCGACACGCCGACCACCTCCACGTTGCGCTGCTTGAACTCGTTCAGACGGTGGTCGAAGGCGATGATCTCCGAGGGGCAGACGAAGGTGAAGTCCAGGGGATAGAAGAACAACACCACATACTTGCCGCGCAGCGAGGAGAGGGTGAAGGCGTCGGCGATGCTGTTGTCGGGCATGACGGCCTTGGCGGTGAAGTCGGGTGCGGGTTGGGTGACCAGAACGCTCATGTGATTTTTTCTCCTGTAATAACAGTTTTGCTTAGATACAATGGTGGCTACTGTGCGCCGAGTCGCTGGTTTGCGTCAAGCGGAAAATCAATATGCTGTCAATTTTGTTGTCAGATTGTCAAGCGGGGGCGAATGCCAACATGATCACCAATCTGGTTGGTACGCGAATCCGTTCGATTCGCCGGCAACGGAAGCTCACCCAGCAGCAGTTGGCCGATCTGGCCGGGATTCCCAGGGCCACGCTCGCCACGGTGGAGAAGGATGATGCCAATCCGAGCTTGGCCGTGGTTTTCAAGATCGCCTGCGCGCTGGAGATGACGCTTGATCAACTGGTGGATGCCTCGCGTCGTTTTATTCGGGTTCTGCCGGTGGATCAGATGCGGCGCGTCGAGTCCGGGGAGGGGCGGTATCAGGCGATGATGGTGACGCCATCCAACATGCTGCACCTGACGCAATGGTCTTTCACGTTGCAACCGGGTGGGGGCTACGCGGGGAAGCCCCATCTTCCCGGTAGCGAGGAGTATCTCCACGTTCTGGAGGGGGAGGTGGAACTGGAGGTGGGTGGGGAGCGGGCCAGGGTCGGCGCGGGAGAAACAGCCTGCTTTCACGGCAACGCCCAGCACCACTACCGCAACCTCTCGACACGTCAGTCGGCGCGGGGCATCATGACGATCCTGGCGATCGATCCGGAAAAAAAGTGATCCTCTGCACAAATGATCTTGACTTTCGACCGTGCGACGTTTAAATGTTTCTAGCTCAACCGATGCCAATCCTGAAGGCCGTATTTTTCAGGACCCGGTTGAACGAGATGGGCTTAGGGAGGGGTTCCCAAGCGGCCAAAGGGAGCAGACTGTAAATTTGCCGGCTCAGCCTTCGGAGGTTCGAATCCTCCCCCCTCCACCAATCTCGCCAGAGCAAGCGGGCGTAGTTTAGTGGTAGAACGTTAGCCTTCCAAGCTGATCATGGGGGTTCGATTCCCCCCGCCCGCTCCAAAAGATTTCAACCAGGGCGCACACAGATGATCCTGGCCTTGGAGTGAAGAATTTGGTAGATTCTGGTATGCAGTGATGTTTCGCCCATGTAGCTCAGTGGTAGAGCACTTCCTTGGTAAGGAAGAGGTCCTCGGTTCAATCCCGAGCATGGGCTCCACTCTATAATTTTTCTGAACTTTTCAAGCCCGCGACTTCAGTCCCGAGGCATTTTTTTATTTTCAAGTTTTTGTCCATAATTCGAGATTGCAGAGTCCCAGCGGAGAGATTGTCATGGCCAAGGCGAAATTCAATCGAAACAAACCGCATGTCAACATCGGCACCATCGGTCACGTTGACCATGGCAAGACGACCCTGACGGCGGCAATCACCAAGCATCTGGCGACCAAGGGGCTGGCCGAGTTCAAAGCGTATGACCAGATCGATGCGGCTCCCGAGGAGCGGGCTCGTGGTATCACGATCTCGACCGCTCATGTGGAGTACGAGACCGATCAGCGTCACTATGCGCATGTGGACTGCCCCGGTCACGCGGACTACATCAAGAACATGATCACCGGTGCCGCGCAGATGGACGGCGCCATCCTGGTGGTCTCCGCCGCCGACGGCCCGATGCCTCAGACCCGCGAGCACATTCTGCTGGCCCGTCAGGTGGGTGTGCCCTCGCTGGTGGTCTTCATGAACAAGGCCGACCAGGTGGATGATCCGGAGTTGCTGGAACTGGTCGAGCTTGAGGTGCGTGAGTTGCTGTCGAGCTACGACTTTCCGGGCGACGAGATCCCGATCGTGATCGGTTCGGCTCTGAAGGCCATGGAGGGTGATACCGGCCCGATGGGTTCCGGCGCGATCCAAAAGCTGATGGATGCGGTGGATGCCTACATCCCGCAACCGGAGCGTCCTTTGGATGGTGCCTTCCTGATGCCGATCGAGGATGTGTTCACCATTTCCGGTCGTGGCACGGTGGTGACCGGTCGCGTGGAGCGCGGTATCGTCAAAGTGGGCGAGAACGTCTCCATCGTCGGCATCAAGAATACGACGAACTCGGTCTGCACCGGCGTCGAGATGTTCCGCAAGCTGTTGGATCAAGGTCAGGCGGGCGACAACATCGGCGTGCTGCTGCGTGGCATCAAGCGCGAGGATGTGCAGCGTGGTCAGGTTTTGGCCAAGCCGAACTCGATCACCCCGCATACCAAGTTCAAGGCCGAGTGCTATATCCTCTCCAAGGAAGAAGGTGGTCGTCATACCCCGTTCTTCACCAACTATCGCCCGCAGTTCTATTTCCGCACCACGGATGTGACCGGTGTGCTGAATCTGCCCGAGGGCGTGGAGATGGTGATGCCGGGCGACAACATCGCCATGGAAGTTGAGCTGATCGCACCGATCGCCATGGAGAAGGGACTGCGCTTCGCCATTCGCGAAGGCGGCAAGACCGTGGGCGCGGGTGTTGTTTCGGAAATCATGAAGTAAGTCGTGGCTTGCGTGCAATGCGCCGAACACCCTCGGGTGTTCCGTCCATTGTCCGCCGGATCGGTTCGAACCGACGATCGATGCCAAGACAGAAAAGCAGCCAGGGAACTGGGAGAGATAGATGCGTGACCTGATCAGCCTCTGTTGCGAAGTGTGCAAGCGGCGTAATTATACCACCGACAAGAACAAAAAGAACAAGCCGGAAAAGATGGCGCTCAAGAAGTTCTGTTCGGCGTGCCGCAAGCATACCCTGCACAAGGAAGGAAAGATCAAGTAGATATCACGTCGCGTCCCTGGGGCGCGACGTGAACATGTTGGATTAGGATAGTAGCTCAAGTGGTAGAGCATCGGTCTCCAAAACCGGCGGTTGGGGGTTCGAGTCCCTCCTGTCCTGCCAATGTGTATGGCGTATCGGCTTGAAGGCCCCTTGACCGGGGTTCTGATGGTGCTGGTGCTTAAGGTCCAACATTCATTTGCCTTCCTCACCGTAAGAATCACTCCATGATCAATGACAGTGGGCGGATCGCCCAATTCAGAACCTACCTGACTGAGGTGCGTGCCGAGGTCGGCAAGGTGGTTTGGCCTACCCGGAAGGATACGATGAACACGACCATCGTCGTATTCGGCATGGTGGTTCTGGTATCTCTGTTTTTGTGGATGGTGGATGCGATCCTGGCGCTCGTCGTGCGTCAGATCATCGGTTGACGGCTTGGGACCGCGCACAAAGAAAAAGGACAACCATGGCCAAACAGTGGTATGTGATTCACGCCTACTCGGGATTTGAGAAAAAGGTCAAGAGCACCCTTGAGGAGCGTGTGCGACTGACCGGTTCCGGGGAGTTGTTCGAGTCGATCCTGGTCCCCTCGGAAGAGGTGGTTGAACTGCGTGGCGGTCACAAGGTGACCTCGGAGCGCAAGTTCTTCCCTGGTTATGTCCTGGTCAAGATGGAGTTGAACGACGAGACTTGGCACTTGGTGAACTCCATTCCCAAGGTGACCGGCTTTCTCGGTGGTGGAGGGCGCCCGCAGCCGTTGTCCGAGCGTGAGGTGGAAAAGATCCTTCATCAGGTCGAGGTGGGCATGGAAAAACCCAAGCCCAAGGTTACCTTCGCGGTGGGTGAGAGCGTACGTGTGACCGATGGTCCGTTCGTCTCCTTCAACGGCGTGGTGGAGGCGGTGGATGAGGACAAGACTCGTTTGAAGGTCTCGGTGAGCATCTTCGGACGCGCAACACCCGTGGAGTTGGATTTCGTTCAGGTCGAAAAGCTGTAATTTGCATGAATGGGGGGAGAACCCCCTCACCCCCCGACCATGGATCTCCCTGGCGGGAGTTCATGCTCATTCACGCTTTCATATGGTGTCACAGATTGGGGATTCGCCAAAATGGCCAAGAAAATCACAGCGTATGTCAGATTGCAATGCCCGGCTGGCGCGGCCAAGCCCAGCCCGCCCGTGGGACCGGCTCTGGGTCAGCACGGCCTGAACATCATGGAGTTCTGCAAGACCTTCAATGCCCGTACCCAGACGTTGGAGCCTCTGGCTCCGACCCCGGTGTTGATCACGGTCTATGCGGACCGAACCTTCACCTTCGAGATCAAGACCCCGCCGGCCACCTATCTGCTGCGCAAGGCCTCCGGCGTGCCCAAGGGCGCGGTGAAGCCCGGCAAGGGTGGTCCGATCGGCAAGGTGACCTGGGATCAGGTGGCGCAGATCGCCGAAACCAAGATGGTGGATCTGAACGCCAAGGATCTGGAAGGCGCGAAGCGGATCATCGCCGGCTCGGCCCGTTCCATGGGGCTGGAAGTGGTGTGAGTGGATGGATTGACCGATGCCCTTCCGTTGGAAGAGGCCAAGGTTGGCGGGTGAGGGGGATACCCCACATCATGCACGTTTGAAAAGGAATCGAGGAGCGAGTCATGGCCAAGCGCGGTAAACGGATCAAAGCTCTTTGGGAGGGTCTTGACCGTACCACCCAGTTCACGCTGGAAGACGCGGTGCGTCTGGTGAAAGAGAAGAGCAACGCGAAGTTCGACGAGTCGGTTGAGATCGCGGTCAATCTGGGCGTTGATCCCCGGCATGCCGATCAGATGGTTCGCGGCACGGTGGAGCTGCCCCATGGTACCGGCAAGACGGTTCGGATTCTCGCCTTTGCCAAGGGTGACAAGGCCCAGGAGGCACTGGCCGCCGGAGCCGATTATGTCGGCGCGGACGAGTTGGTCGAGAAGATTCAAGGGGGTTGGCTGGAGTTTGATCGCGTCGTCGCCTGCCCCGATGTGATGGGCATCGTGGGTCGCCTGGGACGTGTTCTGGGCCCCCGTGGCCTGATGCCCAACCCGAAGCTCGGCACCGTGACCTTCGACATGACCGGCATCATCAAGTCCATCAAGGCCGGTCAGGTGGCCTTCCGCGTCGAGAAGGCGGGTATCATCCACGCCGGCGTGGGCAAGGTCTCCTTCGATGCCGACAAGATCAGCGACAACTGTCGCGCCCTTGTGGGCCAGCTCAAAAAGCAGCGTCCCACCGTGGTCAAGGGCACCTATGTGAAGAAGGTGACCGTCTCTTCGACCATGGGGCCGGGCGTGCGGGTGGATGTGCACACGGTGTGACCTGCGGTTCCCGTTCGGGAGCGCGCCACCGGTTTGAATTCGTCCAAGACAGCGGGTGAGGCGTGAATCACGCGCCTCTTAATGGAAATCAGCTTCGGCCCGCCGAGACCAATCATGCGGAATATCCTCTGGTTGGGGACGCTTTTGTTGGTACGAGACACGAAAACCTGCGACCTGGCCAACCCTTGACAGGGAATGGGGGGCGCACCAACTCAGCCAGAAAGGAGCACAGTCGGTGAACCAAACCGAAAAATCAGTGATCATCCAAGAGGTCCAGGAGAGCATGGCCCGTTCGCAGGTGGCTATCGCCTCTCACTACCGTGGCATGACCGTGGCCCAGATGACCCGTTTGCGGCGTGAAATTCGTGCCGCTGGCGCGGAGTTGCGGGTTGTCAAGAACACCTTGACCCGTCGGGCGATCCAGGGATCCCAGTTCGAGCCGTTGGGTAAGGTTCTCACCGGTCCCACGATCCTGGCCTTCTCCAAGGATCCCGTGGCCCCGGCCAAGGTGCTCACGGAATTTGCCAAGAAGCATCCCCTGCTGATCGTGCAGGGAGGCGTTCTCAATGGCGTCTTCATGAACCCGGCGGAGATCGTCGAGCTTTCCAAGCTGCCCTCGCGCGAGGTGCTGCTGGCTCGTCTGCTCGGTACCATGATGAACCCGGTGCAGAACATCGTCGGTGTCCTGGCCGCCGTGCCCGCCAGCTTCGTGCGCGTGCTCGACCGGATCCGCGAGGAAAAAGAGAAACAAGCCGCTTGACCCTTACCCTGGCCTGGACTCCAGGTGGGGGACTGGGCTTGTCATTCACAAAATTCGCGCATGGCGCGATCGATATGATTGGAGAAAGAACATGGCTCTGTCGCAACAAGAACTGATTTCCGCCATCGAAACCATGACGGTCCTGGAACTGGCCGATCTGGTCAAGGCCCTGGAAGAGCGCTTCGGTGTTTCCGCCGCCGCTCCGGTTGCCGTGGCCGCTTCCGCCGCTCCTGCCGAGGCCGCTGCCCCGGTGGAAGAGCAGACCGAATTCACCGTCATCCTGGCCGATGTGCCGGCAGACAAGAAAATTCACGTCATCAAGGCCGTGCGCGCCATCACCAGCCTGGGCCTGAAAGAGGCCAAGGATCTGGTCGAGGCTGCGCCGAAGCCGGTCAAGGAGGGTGTCTCCAAGGCCGATGCCGAGAAGTTCAAGAAAGAGCTGGAAGAGTCCGGCGCCAAGGTCGAGATCAAGTAATTCCACGTTCTTGTCAGGTTCCCGCCCGCGATCCACGAGGAAATGGAGTTCGGATCGCGCGGCGGGTCTTGGCATTTGTGGCGTTTGAGAAATTTCAATATTGAAAGTCATGCCACGCTGTTCGGCCATTTCGTATCCGAGGGCATGATTGAGGTCAGTCGGGTGGATGGGTTGGTCTCGGGTCACACTCCAGAGGGTCGCTCCCCTGGGGACGATCTGTCCCAAGATCCCCATCGCGCCAACAGGATGTGGCGCAATACCGTGCATGATCGCCGGGACTAGGCGCGGGTAGTTGGCGTGGGGACCCCCTGTTCCCACTGGCGCGCGAGTCCCATGTTTTGTTTCCAAACAGGTCGTTCCAGGAGTTCCGATGGCTCTGTCGTTCACTGAAAAGAAAAGGCTGCGCAAGAACTTCGGCCGCATCCCGACCATCATCGACATTCCCAACCTGATCGCCATCCAGACCCAGTCCTTTCAACGCTTCCTCCAGGAAGAGGTTGACCCGGATCTGCGCCGTGACATGGGATTGCACGGGGTCTTCCTGTCGGTCTTCCCCATCCAGGACTATTCCAACACCATCAGTCTCGAATATGTCCGTTACCAGCTTGGCGAGCCCAAGTATGAGGTGGACGAGTGCCTGCAGCGCGGCATGACCTTTTCGGCGCCGCTCAAGGTTTCGTTCCGTCTGGTGATCTGGGAGGAGAACGAGGACGCCGGTACCCGTTCGGTGCGCGAGATCAAGGAGCAGGAGGTCTATCTGGGTGAGATGCCCCTGATGACCGCCACCGGCACCTTCATCGTCAACGGCACCGAGCGCGTGATCGTCTCGCAGATGCACCGTTCGCCGGGCGTCTTCTTTGACCATGACAAGGGCAAATCCCACTCCAGTGGCAAGCTGCTCTTTTCGGCGCGGGTGATTCCCTATCGCGGTTCCTGGCTCGACTTCGAGTTCGATCCCAAGGATATCGTCTACGCGCGCATCGACCGTCGCCGCAAGTTGCCGGTGACGACTCTCCTGCGTGCCATGGGCATGTCGGGCGAGGAGATCCTCAACCGTTTCCACGACTCCGAGCGGTATCGCAAGCAGGGCGTGGTCTGGGAGAAGAAGCTCGACTTCGAGCGTCTGATGGGCAGCCGTTTCAACTACGCCATCGTCGATCCGGAGAGTGGCGAGGAGTTGGTGAGCGCCAAGCGCAAGATCACGGCGCGGGCGGTGAAGAAAATCCAGCAGCTCGGCCTGGAGTGGTTGCCGGTGCCTGCCGAGGATCTGATCGGGCGTTTCCTCTCCCACGATATGCACACCGCCGAAGGTGATCTGATCGCCGAGGCGGGTGGCGAGGTGACCGAGGATCTGTTGGTTCGTTTCGAGGACGCGGGGATTCAGGAGATCGAGACCCTGTTCATCGATTACACCACCGTGGGTCCATATCTGCGCAATACCATGGCGCTGGACAAGAATCAGACCACCGATGACTCGCTGATCGACATCTACCGGATGATGCGTCCGGGCGAGCCGCCGACCCTGGATGCGGCCACCAATCTGTTCAACAACCTCTTCTTCAACCCGGAGCGGTATGATCTCTCCGCCGTGGGTCGGATGAAGATGAACAAGCGGCTCGATCTGGAGTGCGACCTGGATGTCCGCGTGCTGCGCAAGGAGGACATCATCGGCGTGCTGTCGATCCTCCTCAAGCTCAAGGATGGTCACGGCAAGGTGGACGACATCGACCATCTGGGCAACCGGCGTGTCCGTTCCGTGGGCGAGTTGTTGGAAAACCAGGTGCGTATCGGTTTGGTGCGCATGGAGCGGGCGATTCGCGAGCGCATGTCCGCCGCGGACTCCGACTCCCTGATGCCGCACGACATCCTCAACTCCAAGCCGTTTTCGGCGGTGATCCGCGAGTTCTTCGGCTCCAGCCAGCTCTCGCAGTTCATGGATCAAACCAATCCGCTCTCGGAGATCACCCACAAGCGGCGTCTTTCCGCGTTGGGACCGGGCGGCATGACCCGCGAGCGCGCCGGCTTCGAGGTGCGCGACGTCCATCCGACCCACTATGGCCGCATCTGTCCGATCGAGACCCCGGAAGGTCCGAACATCGGCCTGATCAACAGCCTCTCCACCTATGCGCGCATCAACGAGTTCGGCTTCATCGAGAGCCCGTATCGTCGCGTGGAGAATGGCCAGGTCACGGACGAGGTGGATTATCTCTCCGCCATTGAGGAAGAGAACTACGTCATCGCCCAGGCCAACGCCGCCCTGGATCGTCAGGGGCGTCTGACCGGTGAACTGATCCAGTGCCGTCACAAGCTCGAATTCACGGTGGGCGAGCCCATCCGCGTCGAGTACATGGACGTCTCGCCCAAGCAGATCGTCTCCGTGGCCGCGGCGTTGATCCCGTTCCTGGAGAATGACGACGCCAACCGCGCGCTGATGGGTTCGAACATGCAGCGTCAGGCGGTGCCTTTGATCAAGACCGATGCCCCGCTGGTGGGCACGGGCATGGAAGGGGTGGTGGCGCGGGATTCGGGCGTGGCGATCGTGGCCAAGCGTTCCGGCATCGTGGACGAGGTGGAGGCGGGTCGCATCATCATCAAGGCGGATGACGAGCCGGGCGCGACCGAGCCGGGCGTGGACATCTACAATCTGATCAAGTTCTCCCGTTCCAACCAGAACACCTGCATCAACCAAAGCCCGCTGGTACGGGCCGGTGAGCGGGTGAACAAGGGTGACATCATCGCCGATGGTCCGAGCACCCAGTGGGGCGAACTGGCGTTGGGACGCAACGTTCTGGTGGCCTTCATGCCCTGGAACGGCTACAACTTCGAGGACTCGATCCTCATCTCCGAGCGTCTGGTGCGCGATGACGTCTTCACCTCGATCCATATCGAGGAGTTCGAGGTCATGGCGCGGGACACCAAGCTCGGACCCGAGGAGATCACCCGCGACATGCCGAATGTCGGCGAGGATGCGCTGCGCAATCTCGACGAATCGGGGATCATCTATGTGGGTGCCGAGGTCAAGGCCGGGGATATCCTGGTCGGCAAGGTGACCCCGAAGGGCGAGACCCAGTTGACCCCGGAGGAGAAACTTCTGCGGGCCATCTTCGGCGAAAAGGCTTCGGACGTGCGTGACACCTCGTTGCGTCTGCCGCCTGGTGTCGCCGGAACAGTCGTCGATGTGCGCGTCTTTTCGCGTCGCGGCCTGGAAAAGGACGATCGCGCCAAATTGATCGACCAGGAGGAGATCGTCCGGCTGCGCAAGGACATGGCTGCCGAGCGGCGCATCATCGAGCTGGACGCGGATGCCCGCATTCGTGCGTTGATGGTGGGCAAGAGTGCGCGGGGTGGCGCGGGTCTGGCTCCCGGGACCGAGATCACCAATGAGCTGCTGAGTCAGTTGGGTTCACGCCGTTGGGATTCGGTGGTGCTGGACGACGATCAGATCACCCAGCAGATCGAGGGGATCCGCGAGCAGATCGAGAAGGCCGCCGCCCGTTTGAAGAAGCGGTTCGACAGCAAGGTCGAAAAGCTGGAACGTGGTGACGACCTGCCGCCCGGCGGTCTGAAAATGGTGAAGGTCTACATTGCGGTGAAGCGCAAGCTGCAACCCGGTGACAAGATGGCCGGTCGCCACGGGAACAAGGGCGTCATCTCCAAGATCAACCCGGTCGAGGATATGCCGCATCTGGAGAATGGCACGGTGGTGGACATCGTGCTCAATCCCCTGGGTGTGCCGTCGCGTATGAATGTGGGTCAGATTCTGGAGACCCATCTCGGTTGGGCCGCCAAGGGGTTGGGGGTACGTATCGGCGAGGCGCTTGATGCCTACCGGACCCAGGAGTCCCAGGATATCGAACAGGTGCGCGAGGTGCTCTCCATCGTCTTCACCAATCCTCGTCAGTCCCGCGCCGTCAAGGCGCTGACCGACGAGGAGGTGTTGACCCTGTGCGGCAACCTGCGCGATGGGGTGCCGATCGCCACCCCGGTCTTTGACGGGGCCACGGAGAAAGATATCGTCGAGCTTCTGGAGAAGGCCAATCTGCCCAAATCCGGACAACATCGTCTGATCGACGGGCGCACCGGCGAGCCGTTCGATCGCCCGGTCACCGTGGGCTATATCTATATCCTTAAACTGCACCATCTGGTGGACGACAAGATCCACGCCCGCTCCATCGGTCCCTATTCGCTGGTCACCCAGCAGCCGTTGGGCGGCAAGGCGCAGTTCGGTGGACAGCGCTTCGGGGAAATGGAGGTGTGGGCCCTCGAGGCCTATGGGGCCTCCTACACGTTGCAAGAGATGCTCACGGTCAAATCCGACGACGTGGCGGGCCGCACCAAGATCTACGAGTCGATCGTCAAAGGCGACGACTCCTTTGACGCGGGCATTCCGGAGTCGTTCAACGTGTTGATCAAGGAGTTGCAATCCTTGGCGTTGGATGTGGAGTTGAAGACCACGGATTGATTCTTTGCCGGGGGTGGCACCGAACGGGGATATTCTCCTTGTGGAGCCTGGTCAAGAATCAGCGCCTTCCCAATCAGGATACAACCGCCCCGGCTCGCCGGGGCGACGACTCTTACCGTGACGCCCGTCAGGGAGGTCTACGGTTGGGGGGTGAGGGGGTCCTCCCCCCATCATGCAAGTTATTTTGTGGAGCGAGAGGACGTGAAACCAAATCTCTTCAAGTTGTTCTCCCGACCGACCCTGGGACAGAATTTCAATGGCATCCGCATCTCCCTGGCATCCCCAGAGAAGATCCGGTCCTGGTCCTTCGGAGAGGTCAAAAAGCCCGAAACCATCAACTACCGTACCTTCAAGCCGGAGCGCGACGGTCTGTTCTGCGCCAAGATCTTCGGACCGGTGAAGGATTACGAGTGTCTGTGCGGCAAATACAAGCGCCTCAAACATCGCGGCGTGGTCTGCGAGAAGTGCGGCGTGGAGGTGATTCAGTCCAAGGTGCGGCGCGAGCGCATGGGCCACATCGAGCTGGCCGCGCCGGTGGCGCACATCTGGTTCCTGAAATCCCTGCCGAGCCGCATCGGTCTGTTGTTGGACATGACCTTGAAGGATCTGGAGCGGGTGCTCTACTTCGAGAACTTCGTGGTGCTCGATGGCGGCATGACCCCGCTCTCCAAGGGGGAGCTTCTCACCGAGGAGCGCTACCATCAGCTGTTGGATGAGTATGGCGAGGACTTCACCGCCGGCATCGGCGCTGAGGCGATTCGCGACATGCTCGCCGGCATGAACATCCCGCAGGAGATCGAAACCCTGCGCGAAGAGATGTCGGCCACCAACTCGGATGCCCGTCGCAAGCGGATCATCAAACGGCTGCATACGTTGGAGTCGTTCCAGGAGTCGGGCAATCGTCCGGAGTGGATGATCCTGGAGGTGCTGCCGGTGATCCCGCCGGAGCTGCGTCCGTTGGTGCCTTTGGATGGCGGTCGCTTTGCCACCTCGGATCTCAACGATCTCTACCGTCGGGTGATCAACCGCAACAACCGGCTGAAGCGCCTTTTCGAGTTGCGTGCGCCGGACATCATCATCCGCAACGAAAAGCGCATGTTGCAGGAGTCCGTGGACGCCCTGTTCGACAACGGACGACGTGGACGGGTGATCACCGGCACCAACAAGCGCCCGTTGAAATCACTCTCCGAGATGCTCAAGGGTAAGCAAGGTCGCTTCCGTCTGAACCTGCTGGGCAAGCGCGTGGACTATTCGGGCCGTTCGGTGATCGTCGTCGGTCCGGATCTCAAGCTGCACGAGTGTGGTCTGCCGAAGAAGATGGCCTTGGAGTTGTTCAAGCCCTTCATTTATAACCGTCTGGAGGAGAAGGGCCTCTCGACCACCATCAAGGCGGCCAAGCGCATGGTGGAGAAGGAGAAGAGCGAGGTTTGGGATATTCTCGAGGAGGTGATTCGCGAACATCCGGTCATGCTCAACCGCGCACCGACCTTGCACCGTCTGGGTATCCAGGCCTTCGAGCCCAAGCTGATCGAAGGCAAGGCGATCCAACTCCATCCGCTGGTCTGCACCGCCTTCAACGCCGACTTCGACGGCGACCAGATGGCCGTGCATGTACCGTTGTCGGTGGAGGCGCAGATCGAGGCGCGCGTGTTGATGATGTCCACCAACAACATCCTCTCGCCCGCCAACGGCAAGCCGATCATCGTGCCGACCCAGGACATCATCCTTGGTCTCTACTACATGACCTCCGAGCGGCTCGGTGTTGCCGGCGAGGATATGATCTTCAGCTCGCCCGCCGAAGTGCGTCAGGCGTTTGATTCGGGAATCGCCGGTTTGCACGCGCGCATCTATTGCCGCATGAACGGCATGCGCATCCAAACCACCGTCGGACGCGTGCTGCTGACCGAGATTCTGCCGGATGTGGTGCCTTTCGAGCGCATCAACCGTCTGCTCACGAAGAAGGAGGTTGCCAACCTCATCGATCTGGTCTACCGCAATTGCGGGGCCAAGGAGACCGTGGTCTTCTCGGATCGTTTGATGGGCATGGGCTTTTCGTTCGCGGCCCGGGCCGGGATTTCGTTTGGCAAGGATGACCTGGTGATTCCGCAGGCCAAGAAGAAGCTGGTGCGCGAATCCCAGGTGAAGGTTCAGGAGATCGAGCGGCAGTATTCGGACGGTCTGATCACCGAGGGCGAGAAATACAACAAGGTGGTTGACATCTGGTCCCAGTGCACCGAGCGGGTCGCCGAGGCGATGATGAAGGCGATCTCCTCGGAAGAGGTGATCGACAGCAAGGGACAGAAACAGGAGCAGCTCTCCTTCAACTCCATCTTCATGATGGCCAACTCCGGCGCGCGCGGTTCCGCCGCCCAGATGCGTCAGTTGGCGGGCATGCGCGGTCTGATGGCCAAGCCGTCTGGCGAGATCATCGAAGCGCCGATCACCGCGAACTTCCGCGAGGGGTTGACGGTGTTGCAGTACTTTATCTCCACCCACGGCGCGCGCAAGGGGTTGGCGGATACCGCCTTGAAGACCGCCAACTCGGGTTACCTGACCCGTCGTCTGGTTGACGTGGCCCAGGACTGCATCGTGCGTGAGCTTGACTGCAAGTCCGAGGAGGGGTTGACCGCCGCCGCGCTGTTGGAAGGCAACGACGTTGTGGAGTCCCTTGGCGACCGGATTCTCGGACGCACGCCGGTGTATAACGTGTATGATCCGGTGACCGACGAGCTGTTGGTTCAAGCGGGGCAGATCATGGACGAGGCGGATGTGGATCGCATCGAGAACTCGAACGTCGAGTCGGTGTTGATCCGGTCGCCTTTGACCTGCGCCACGGAGCGCGGGGTGTGCGTGTTGTGCTATGGACGCGATCTGGCGCGTGGCGTGCCGGTGACCGAGGGTGAGGCCGTGGGTGTGATCGCGGCTCAGAGCATCGGCGAGCCAGGGACGCAGTTGACCATGCGCACCTTCCACATTGGTGGTACGGCGTCGCGCGCGGTGGAGCGATCCTCCATCGAGACGGTCAACGGCGGCATGGTGCGCTATCACAATCTCTCTACCGTGACGGATCGCAACGGTCATTTCGTGGTGTTGTCGCGCAACAGCGAGGTGACGGTCCACGATGCCCGCTCCGCGGACGAGAGTGGCAAGTTGGAGCGCGGCTTTGTCGGTCGCGAGCGCGAGCGCTATCGGGTGCCTTACGGCGCACGTCTGGCCGTGGCCAATGGCGGCGCGGTGGAGCGGGGTGGCGTACTGGCCGAGTGGGATCCGTTCGCGACTCCGATCATCACCGAGTTCAACGGTGTGATCCGTTACGGGGATCTTCAGGAGGGAACCACCCTGCGCGAGGTGACGGACGATACCACCGGGTTGAGTTTCCGCGAGGTGACCGACTGGAAAGGGCAGGGGCGTCGCGTGGACATGCGTCCGCGGTTGACCCTCAAGGATCCCCAGACAGGCGAGACCCTGATTTCGCCGACCGGTACAGCGGTGAGCTACTACCTGCCGGTGGGGTCGGTCATCGTGGCCCAGGAGGGAGATCAAGTGCAGGCTGGCGACATCATCGCCAAGATCCCGCGGCAAAGCTCCAAAACCCGCGACATCACCGGCGGTCTGCCGCGCGTGGTGGAGTTGTTCGAGGCGCGGCGTCCCAAGGAGTTTGCCATCATTGCCGAGAACGAGGGTGTGGTGTCGTTCGGAAAGGATCTCAAGGGCAAGCGCCGGGTGATCGTCACCCCGGATGATGGGGGTGAGCCGCGTGAGTATCTGCTGCTCAAGGGCAAGCAGTTGGCGGTGAACGAAGGGGACTGGATCCGTCGGGGTGAACCCCTGATCGAGGGGTCGCTGGTTCCTCAGGACATTCTCAAGGTGCTTGGTCTGGAAGCGTTGTGCCGTTTCATGGTCAACGAAATTCAGGAGGTGTACCGTCTGCAGGGCGTGCGCATCAACGACAAGCACATCGAGGTGATCGTGCGCCAGATGTTGCAGAAGGTGACCGTGCTCGAACCGGGCGATACCACGCTGGTGGCGGGTGAGCAGGTGGAGCGCAGCGAGCTGCTGCGCATGAACGACAAGGCGCGTGCCCGTGGGGGTCGTGAGGCGTCGAGTGCGCCGTTGCTGTTGGGTATCACCAAGGCATCACTCTCCACGCCGTCGTTCATTTCGGCGGCGTCGTTCCAGGAGACCACGCGGGTGTTGACCGAGGCGACCATCTCCGGCAAGGCTGATACCTTGACCGGACTGAAAGAAAATGTCATTGTAGGTCGATTGATTCCTGCCGGGACCGGGCATGCCAAGGAGATCTTTCACCAGAAGGTTCGCTTGGCCGTCTCCTGAGTTGCAATAAGCAACAAACGTGCGAAAAATCAGGAAACGCACATTTTTTTGATTAAAAAGCGTTGACAATCCTGGTGTGCATGGTTAGTATGAAGGGCTTTCACGATATGGCGATTTGAACGGCGGGTTCACCCCGCCGTTCTGTTCACCATAAAGGCGAAATATAAGGTTGGTCGGTCGGGTCAGCGATTTTGAAGCAAAAAAAGTGCGAACAAGACTTTACCGACGGCTGAAATGTTGTTAAACTATCGGGTTAATGGTTTGGGGTGAGATTGGGATGCCAACCGTAAATCAACTTGTGCGTTTTGGACGCAAGACGGTCAAGAAAAAGACCAACGTCCCGGCCATGCAGGCCTGCCCGCAAAAGCGTGGCGTCTGCACCCGCGTCTACACGACGACGCCGAAGAAACCGAACTCAGCGCTCCGTAAAGTTGCGCGCGTGCGTTTGACCAATGGCCATGAAGTCACCGTCTATATTCCCGGTGAGAGCCATAATCTTCAAGAGCACTCGGTGGTGCTGGTGCGCGGTGGCCGTGTGAAGGATCTTCCTGGCGTGCGCTACCACATCATTCGTGGCACCCTGGATACCCAAGGGGTCAAGAATCGCAAGCAGGGCCGCTCCCTGTACGGAGCCAAGCGGCCAAAGTAATCTGCATCACCCGGAGTATGTTTGAAAACGGGTGAAATCTCCGCTACCGGTTTGCATTTTCTGGTTACCGGTTTTGAGAAACAATCTCTTAGTTTGCAGGAGCTGAATGCATGTCGAGACGGCGTGACGTTCAACAACGGGACACGATCGGTGATCCTGTGTATGGCGACCAGCTGGTAGCCAAATTCATGAACTGTCTCATGCGGGACGGCAAGAAATCCCTCTCCGAGCGGCTGTTCTATGGTGCCTTGGAGATTGTGGGCGAGAAGACCAAGGATGATCCGATGAAGATCTTCCGGGATGCCATCGACAATACCCGTCCGACGGTTGAAGTGCGTTCCCGTCGCGTGGGTGGCGCCACCTATCAGGTGCCGGTCGAGGTTCGTCCGAGTCGGCGTCAGACTCTGGCGATCCGCTGGATTGTCAAGTATGCCCGTGATCGTGGTGAGAAGACCATGCGCGAGCGGCTCGCCGCCGAACTGATGGATGCCGCCAACAATCGCGGTTCCACGGTCAAGAAGAAGGATGATACCCATCGCATGGCCGAGGCCAACAAGGTCTTTGCTCATTATCGCTGGTAAGGTTTGATGATTCGGATGCACTTGATCATCCGGATCTCTCGTGTACAGGGGATGTGACGTGTCTAGGGAAATACCACTGTCTCGCGTGCGCAATATCGGCATCATGGCACATATCGATGCTGGTAAGACCACCGTGACTGAGCGGATTCTGTATTACACCGGTCGCTCGCACAAGTTGGGCGAGGTGCATGAAGGAACCGCGACCATGGACTGGATGGAGCAGGAGCAGGAGCGTGGCATCACGATCACCTCTGCTGCGACCACCTGTTTCTGGACCGATCATCGCATCAACATCATCGACACCCCTGGTCATGTGGACTTCACCATTGAGGTGGAACGTTCTCTGCGTGTGTTGGATGGCGCGGTGGCAGTCTTCTGTTCGGTGGGTGGCGTTCAGCCTCAGTCTGAGACGGTGTGGCGTCAGGCAGACCGCTATGGTGTGCCGCGTGTAGCCTTCGTCAACAAGATGGACCGCATGGGTGCGGATTTCTACCGTGTGGTCACGATGATCAAGGATCGTCTGAAGGCCAAGGCGGTGCCGCTCCAGTTGCCGATCGGCAGCGAAGAGAATTTCCGTGGCATGGTGGATCTGCTCTCCCGCAAGGCCTTCATCTTTGATGATGAGTCGCTGGGAGCGCGCTACGAAGTTCAAGAAGTTCCGGCCAACATGCTGGACACCGTGAACGAGTATCGCGAGAAGTTGATCGAAACGGCCCTTGAGGAAGATGATGCCCTGATGGAGCGTTATCTGGAGGGCGAGACCATCACCGAGACTGAGATCCGTTCCTGCGTCCGCAAGGGTGTGATCCGCAGTTCCTTCATTCCGGTGATGTGTGGTTCCGCCTTCAAGAACAAGGGTGTGCAGGCTCTGTTGGATGCGGTCGTGGCCTATTTCCCCTCACCCGAGGATGTTCCGGACGTGCAGGGCGTGAAGTCGGTGGACGATTCGACCCCGGACTCTCGCGAAGCCAAGGACACGGAGCCCTTTTCGGCTCTGGCCTTCAAGATCATGTCCGATCCGTTTGTGGGAAGCCTGACCTTCTTCCGTGTCTATTCGGGTGTGTTGACCGCTGGGTCCTACATTCTGAATCCAGGCAAGGACAAGAAGGAGCGCATTGGTCGCATCATGTTGATGCACGCCAACAAGCGCGAAGATGTGAAAGAAGTGAGAACCGGTGACATTGCTGCAGCTGTGGGCTTGAAAATGACCACGACCGGTGATACACTGTGTGACCCAGCCAAACCGATCATCCTGGAGAGAATGACCTTCCCGGAACCGGTGATCTCGATTGCCATCGAGCCGAAGACCAAGGCTGACCAGGAAAAGATGAGCCTGGCTCTTGGACGGTTGGCCCAGGAGGATCCATCCTTCCGGGTTTCGATCGATCATGAGACCAACCAGACGATCATCTCGGGCATGGGTGAGTTGCATCTGGAGATCCTGGTGGATCGTATGATGCGCGAATTCAAGGTCGAGGCGAATGTTGGCAAGCCGCAGGTTGCCTACCGCGAAACCATCACCAAAACGGTGGAATCCGAAGGCAAGTTTGTGCGTCAGTCCGGTGGTCGTGGTCAGTTCGGTCATGTCTGGCTGCGTATCGAGCCGCGTGAACCTGGAGCCGGCTTCCAGTTTCTGGATGAGATCAAGGGTGGCGTGGTGCCGCGCGAGTATATCTCTGCCGTGGCCAAGGGAGCCGAAGAGGCCCTTGGGAGCGGTGTGATGGCCGGCTATCCGATGGTGGATATTCAGGTTGCCCTCTATGACGGTTCCTACCATGAGGTGGACTCGTCGGAAATGGCATTCAAGATCGCAGCCTCCATGTCTCTCAAGGCGGGTTGCGCCAAGGCTTCGCCGGTGATTTTGGAGCCGATCATGGAGGTGGAGGTCGAGGTGACCGAGAACTTCATGGGGGATGTGATCGGTGATCTGAACTCACGTCGCGGTACGATTTATGGGATGGACTCCATCGCGGGCAATCAGTTGGTGAAGGCGATGGTCCCGCTGGCCAATATGTTCGGATACGCCACGGATCTGCGGTCCATGACCCAGGGACGTGCGACATTTACCATGCAGTTTCATCACTACGAACCGGTGCCGAAGAGTGTCGCTGACGAAATCGTGGCGAAGGTCAAGGGCTAAAGGGAAAAAGAGATGGCCAAGGCGAAATTCAATCGAAACAAACCGCACGTCAACATCGGCACCATCGGTCACGTTGACCATGGCAAGACGACCCTGACGGCGGCGATCACCAAGCATCTGGCGACCAAGGGGCTGGCCGAGTTCAAAGCGTATGACCAGATCGATGCGGCTCCCGAGGAGCGGGCTCGTGGTATCACGATCTCGACCGCCCATGTGGAGTACGAGACCGATCAGCGTCACTATGCGCATGTGGACTGCCCGGGTCACGCGGACTACATCAAGAACATGATCACCGGTGCCGCGCAGATGGACGGTGCCATCCTGGTGGTCTCCGCCGCCGACGGCCCGATGCCTCAGACCCGCGAGCACATCCTGTTGGCTCGTCAGGTGGGTGTGCCCTCGCTGGTGGTCTTCATGAACAAGGCCGACCAGGTGGATGATCCGGAACTGCTGGAGCTGGTCGAGCTGGAGGTTCGTGAGCTGCTGTCAAGCTACGACTTTCCGGGCGACGAGATCCCGATCGTGATCGGTTCGGCTCTGAAGGCCATGGAGGGTGATACCGGCCCGATGGGTTCCGGCGCGATCCAGAAGCTGATGGATGCGGTGGATGCCTACATCCCGCAACCGGAGCGTCCGCTGGATGGGGCCTTCCTGATGCCGATCGAGGATGTGTTCACCATTTCCGGTCGTGGCACGGTGGTGACCGGTCGCGTGGAGCGCGGTATCGTCAAAGTAGGCGAGAACGTCTCCATCGTCGGCATCAAGAATACGACGAACTCGGTCTGCACCGGCGTCGAGATGTTCCGCAAGCTGTTGGATCAAGGTCAGGCGGGCGACAACATCGGCGTGCTGCTGCGTGGCATCAAGCGTGAGGATGTGCAGCGTGGTCAGGTTTTGGCCAAGCCAAACTCGATCACTCCGCACACCAAGTTCAAGGCTGAATGCTACATCCTTTCCAAGGAAGAGGGTGGTCGGCATACACCGTTCTTCACCAACTATCGGCCTCAGTTTTATTTCCGGACCACCGATGTAACCGGTGTCCTGAATCTGCCCGAGGGCGTGGAGATGGTGATGCCGGGCGACAACATCGCCATGGAGGTGGAGTTGATCGCACCGATCGCCATGGAAAAAGGGTTGCGTTTCGCCATTCGTGAGGGTGGCAAGACTGTGGGTGCCGGCGTCGTCTCGGAAATCATGAAGTAAGCGATGGCCTGTTAGGGTACGGCGTCAGGAAGGCGATTTGGGTGAATGGGTAATGGATAATCAGAAGATACGAATCCGGTTGAAGGCATTTGACCATCGGATCCTGGATCAATCCACCGGTGAGATCGTGCAGACCGCACGTCGCACCGGAGCGGAAATTCGCGGGCCGATCCCGTTACCGACTCGCATCAGCCGGTATACGGTACTGCGTTCACCGCACGTGGATAAAAAATCCCGTGAACAGTTCGAGATCCGCACGCACAAGCGGGTCATCGATATCATCAATCCGACGCCTCAGACCGTGGACGCCCTGATGAAACTCGATCTGGCCGCTGGCGTTAACGTCGAGATCAAGCTGTAGGCGGCAGGTCTGAAGAAAGGATAATCAAGATGCGCGCGGGATTGATCGGACGCAAACTCGGTATGAGCCGGATCTTCACGGAAGATGGCAAAAGTGTGGCCGTCACCTTGGTGAAGGTGGGGCCATGCCCGGTCATCGGGTTGAAGACGAGCGACAAGAATGGCTATGATGCCGTACAGCTCGGCTTTGAGGATGCCAAACCCTCTCGGGTCAAGAAGCCGGTGCGGGGAATTTTTGCCAAGGCCAATGTGCCGCCGCAACGAATTCTCAAGGAGTTCCGGGTGACGGATACGGGTGAGTATGAAGTTGGCTCCTCTCTGAGCCTGGACCGATTTGAAGCTGGCGGTCGAGTGGATGTGACCGGAAAGAGCGTCGGAAAGGGGTTCGCCGGTGGGATGAAGCGCTGGGGATTCCGCGGTGGTCGTGCCACCCATGGTGCCCATCTGACCCACCGTTCCCCTGGTTCCATCGGTCAGTGTCAAACGCCGGGTCGAGTCTTCAAGAACAAGAAGATGGCCGGCCATATGGGTGATGAGAATGTGACGGTCATGGGGTTGACCGTGGCCTCCGTGGACCTGGAGCGCAATCTGCTGGTTCTGAAAGGCAGCGTGCCGGGTTCCAAGGGATCGGTGCTATTCATCCGCGATGCCGTCAAGGCGGTCCGGAAATGACCAGTTCGAGATCGGATGAGATGATTGACTTTCCTGTAATCGACGCGGCCAGCAATGAGTCGTCGCGCACCGTGAAGCTGAGCAGCCTGGGTTTTGGTTGTGTTGTACGCGGTGATCTGCTGACACGGGTGGTTCACTACCAACTGGCCAAGCGCCGTCTTGGCACCGCATCGACCAAACGTCGCGGCGAGGTGCGTGGTGGCGGACACAAGCCTTACCGTCAGAAGGGAACCGGTAATGCCCGTCAGGGTACGATCCGGGCTCCGCAATACCGGACCGGTGGTGTGGTGTTCGGGCCGCATCCCCGTGACTATGCGGTCAAGATGACCAAGAAGGAACGCGCCCTCGGGCTGCGTACCGCCTTGTCCGCCAAGCGCGAGGCCGGTGAGTTGATCGTCGTTCAGGATTTTGGCCTGGAGCGCATCAAGACCAAGGCGATGCTCGAGATCCTCAAGCGGATCGGTGCCGATCGTTCTTCCCTGATCGTGTTGCCGGGCATCGACGCCAATGTCGAGTTGTCGGTCCGCAACCTTCCGGGCGTGGATGTGATCCTGGTCGAGGGGGTCAATGTGTACGATATTCTCTCCCACGAAAAGCTGGTGATGACCGAAGCTGCACTGGCCAAACTGGAAGAGCGTCTTGCCAATCTGCCCGGCTCCAAGGCCGTCGGGATTGATGCAAGCGAAGGAGATCAGGCATGAGCGGTCCTTACACTCTGTTTCAGGTCCTGGATGCCCCGCGCATCACTGAAAAGGCAACCATGTGCCTGGAGCAAGGCAACCAGGTCGTCTTCCGCGTGGCCAAATGGGCCAACAAGCCGCAGATCAAGGCCGCGGTCGAGAAACTGTTCAACGTCAAGGTCGAAGCCGTGCAAACCCTGACGCAGTCGGGCAAGACCAAACGGGTGGGTCGCACGCAAGGACAAAGAAGCGACTGGAAAAAGGCGATCGTTCGCATTGCCGAAGGGCAAGCGATCGACTTTTATGCCAAGTCCTAACCGAGTGCGACACACGGAAACGCACGGAGCGCAATCATGGCACTGAAATATTTCAATCCCACCTCGAATGGCAAACGCACCCAAGTGTGTGTGGACCATAGCGCACTGCATCGTGGGGAACCGGAAGGAAGTCTCACCGAGGGCTTGAACAACTCCGGTGGACGCAACAGCTATGGCCGGATGACGGTTCGTCATCAAGGTGGTGGTCACAAGCAGCGCTACCGCATCATCGATTTCAAGCGCGACAAGCACGGCATTCCGGCCAAAGTCGAGCGGATCGAGTACGATCCCAACCGGACTGCGTTTATTGCCTTGCTGCACTATGTGGATGGCGAGAAGCGCTACATATTGGCCCCGCAGCGTCTCGCCGCTGGCGATCAGGTTCTCTCCGGAACCTCTGCCGAGGTGAAACCGGGCAATGCGATGCCGTTGCGAGTCATTCCGCTCGGTTCCGTGGTGCATAATGTGGAGTTGAAGCCCGCCAAGGGTGGACAACTGGCCCGCTCTGCTGGTAATTATGTACAGTTGATGGGCAAGGAAGGCAAGTATGCGCAGTTGAAGCTCCCTTCGGGCGAGATGCGCATGGTGCTGCTGGATTGCATGGCTACGATCGGTCAGGTTTCCAATCCGGATCATGGCAATGTCAAATTGGGCAAGGCGGGTCGTGCCCGCTGGATGGGCAAGCGTCCGTCGGTGCGTGGTGTGGCCATGAACCCGGTTGACCATCCGCACGGTGGTGGTGAGGGTCGTACCTCTGGAGGTCGTCATCCGGTGACCCCGTGGGGTGTTCCAACCAAGGGCAAGAAGACGCGCGTGGGCAGCAAACCCTCGGATCGTCTGATCATGCGTCGGCGCGTGACCGGCGATCGCAAGTAGCGTTCGCACGGCGTGGTTTTACTGGACAACGGGAAGCAACCGGGCACGAGGTCGTCAAGCTTCGGGTCATGACGGGTGCGAGAGGAATAGCATGGCACGTTCGATTCATAAGGGTCCCTTCTTCGATGGGTATCTCCTCCAGAAGGTGGAGAGACTACGCGATAATGGACGCAAGGAGCTGATCAAGACCTGGTCGCGGCGTTCGACGATCATTCCGGAATTCGTCGGCTACACCTTTGGCGTGCACAACGGTCGCAAGTTCATTCCGGTTCTGGTGACGGAAAACATGGTCGGTCACAAGCTCGGAGAGTTTTCCGCCACCCGTACCTTCCCCGGCCATGGCAACGACAAGAAATCCAACCGGAAATAAGGAAGGGACGGGAAGATGGAAGCCGTAGCTCGTTTGAGAAATCTCCCGGTCTCGCCCACAAAGGTCAGACTGGTCGTGGATTTGATTCGTGGTCTGCGCGTGGAAAATGCCCTGCGTACCTTGGAGTTCTCCAAGAAGCGGGTTGCCAATTCCGTGCGTGAGACTCTGAAATCGGCAATTGCCAATGCCGAGAACAATTTTGGTCTGGATGTCGATACGCTTGTGGTCTATCAGGCGAGTGTCGATCAAGGACTGGTCATGAAGCGGTTCCGTCCACGCGCCAGAGGTCGTGCGGGTCGTGTCACGAAACGGACGAGCCACCTGACCATCACGGTCCGGTCTACCGAGCCGTAAGGGAACAGCGGATCGCGAGATCCTCATCAAGATTAGAGCTGGAGAGCGACTCAATGGGTCAAAAGGTACATCCAACAGGATTTCGTCTTGGCGTTACCAAGACGTGGGATACACGCTGGTATGCCGATAAGGCGTTCGCTTCGTTGCTGCTCGAAGATATCAAGTTACGCGAGTGGATCAAGAAGCGCCTGGAACATGCAAGTGTATCGAAGGTCATCATTGAGCGTCCGGCCAAAAAAGCGCGCATCAATATTCACACAGCCCGACCCGGTATCATTATCGGCAAGAAGGGCGCGGATATCGAGAAGCTGAAAAACGATATCGCCAAGGTGGCCAACACCGAGGTTGCGATCAATATCGTTGAAGTGCGCAAGCCCGAAGCCGAGGCTCAGTTGATCGCCGAAAACGTCGCGCAACAGTTGGAAAGACGTGTGGCCTTCCGTCGAGCCATGAAGCGCGCCGTCACGTCTGCGATGCGCTTGGGTGCTTTGGGCATCCGGATCAATTGTGCCGGGCGACTGGGTGGTGGTGAAATCGCCCGTACCGAGTGGTATCGTGAAGGTCGCGTGCCTCTGCATACCCTGCGCGCGGACATTGAGTTTGGATTCGCGGATGCGAACACCCAGTATGGCGTCATCGGCGTCAAAGTATGGGTGTTCAAAGGCGAGATCATCGACAAGGAAATCAGGAGGCCGTAAGGATCCTTCATCATGCTTTTGCAACCCAAAAAGACCAAGTTCCGCAAGGCCCACAAGGGACGTATCCATGGGATCGCGGGAAGCTGTGATGAGCTGGACTACGGCCAGTATGGACTCAAGGCCCTGGAGGCCGGTCGTATCACGGCCCGTCAGATCGAGGCCGCGCGCCGTGCCATGACCCGGCACATCAAGCGCGGTGGCCGCATCTGGATCCGGATGTTCCCGGATGTTCCGGTCTCCAAGAAGCCCGCCGAGGTTCGTCAAGGTAAGGGTAAGGGCAACCCGGAGTATTGGATGGCGCGGGTCAAGCCGGGCCGTGTCATGTATGAGATGGAAGGGGTATCGGAGGAGATCGCCCGGGAAGCCATGGCTTTGGCCGGTGCGAAGCTGCCCATCCCCACCAAGTTTATTCATAACTGGAGGAAGGCGTGATGAAGGCCGCTGAAGTCAGGTCGCTGACCGAAGAGCAAATCGCCGACAAGTTGCGCGAGCTTCATCAGGAAGCATTCAATCTGCGCTTTCAACTCGCCACGGCGCAACTCGAAAATACGGCGAGAATTCGCAAGGTGCGCAAGGAGATCTCCCGGATCATGACGATCCAGGGAGAACGTGCGCGGCAACAAAATGCTGTGGCCAAGGGGAGTTGAGTCATGCCGCAACGCATCCTTCAGGGCGTCGTGGTGAGCGACAAGATGGACAAGACCGTGGTGGTCAAGGTGGAGCGAAACGTCCGTCACGAGTTGTACGGGAAGATTATCCGCCGCTCCAAGAAGTATAAGGCCCATGACCCGGACAATCGTCTCAAGGTGGGTGAAGTGGCGCGCATTCGTGAGTGCCCCCCGGTGAGCAAGGATAAGTGCTGGGTGGTGATTTCGGAGGAATCCGCATGATTCAGGTACAAACCACACTCGAGGTGGCGGACAACTCCGGAGCCAAGAAGGTGCAATGCATCAAGGTTCTGGGTGGTTCCAAGCGTCGCTATGCCCTGGTGGGCGATGTGATTGCCGTGGCCATCAAGTCCGCGATTCCGCGCGGCAAGGTCAAGAAGGGTGATGTGGCGCGAGCTGTCGTGGTCCGCACCAAGAAGCAGGTCGTTCGTGACGATGGCAGCTATATCCGTTTCGATCGCAACGCTGCGGTGCTGATCAACAAGTCCGGCGATCCAGTCGGTACCCGTATCTTCGGACCGGTTACCCGTGAATTGCGTGTCCGGAACTATATGAAAATCATTTCGCTGGCTCCTGAAGTGCTGTAAGGTGCCGGTTTTGAAAAGTGACGGTGACAAGTAGAGGTCCGATGAATACCGCTTTCAAAACTTCCCTGAAAAAGGGTGACCAGGTCGTTGTGATCTCCGGGAAGGACAAGGGCAAGCGCGGTCGCATCCTGAAGATCGTGACCGACCAGGAGTCTGCTCTGGTCGAGCGTATCAACATGATCAAGCGTCACACGCGGGCGACCAAGGATAAGGAAGCCTCGATCGTGGAAAAAGAGGCCCCGATCCATATTTCCAACCTGATGTTTTACGATGTGGCCACCGGCAAGGGCAGTCGGATCGGCAAGAAGATCCTGGAGGATGGTCGCAAGGTTCGCGTGGCCATCAAATCCGGCGAGACCATCGATCGGTAGGGTGTTTCAACGGACGGTTCAGTTCGTTCATAGTGAAGCCTCGAATGCCAAGGCCCCAGACAGGAACAGACCATGGCCAGATTGAAAGAGCTGTATGACAGGGAGATCGCTCCCGCCCTGATGAAGGAGTTTGGATACCGCAACGTGATGCAGATCCCGCGGATCGAAAAAATCGTCATCAACATGGGTGTGGGCAAGGCGGTCGCGGACAAGAATCTCTTGAACGGCGCCGTGACCGACATGACGGCCATCTCGGGACAAAAGCCGTTGGTGACCAAGGCCAAAAAGTCGGTGGCTGGCTTCAAGTTGCGCAAGGGACAGGCGATCGGCTGCTGCGTGACCTTGCGGCGTGTGAGGATGTACGAATTTTTGGATCGACTGATCAACGTGGCCCTACCGCGTACCCGTGACTTTCAGGGCGTCAAGGGAAATGCCTTTGATGGTCGTGGCAACTACTGCATGGGCCTCAAGGAACAGATCATCTTTCCGGAAATCGACTACGACAAGGTCGATGCGGTGCGTGGCATGGATATCGTGATCGTCACCTCCGCCACCACGGACAAGGAAGCCAAGGCTCTGTTGCGGGCATTCCGTATGCCTTTCAAGAATTGATCGTCGAGGATGATGCGAACTCATGGCCAAGAAATCGTTGATTGCCAAGTGCAAGCGTAAACCGAAGTTTTCTGTTCGGACCTATCATCGCTGTGCCCGTTGTGCTCGACCCAGGGGGTATCTGCGCAAGTTCACGCTTTGCCGCATCTGTCTGCGTCAACTTTCGCTGCGCGGTGAGATTCCGGGTATCGTGAAAGCATCGTGGTAAGAACTGTTTTATTGAGAATTGGAGCTTTGTTTCCATGGGTATGACCGATCCAATCAGTGACATGTTGACCCGGATCCGCAATGCGCAGATGGTGCGCAAGGATCAGGTCGATGTCCCCGTGTCCAAGATCAAGACCCGTATTGCCGAGATCCTTATGGAAGAGGGGTATGTCTCCAAGGTCGAACTCGTGGCCGAAGGAAAATTTCCCATTTTGCGATTGGATCTCAAGTATCGCAAGGGCCGTCCGGTGATCGAAGAGATCAATCGACGCTCCCGTCCTGGCCGACGCGTCTATGTGGCGAAGGATGAGATTCCGAAGGTGTACCAGGGCTTGGGAATCGCCATTCTTTCCACCAGCAAGGGTGTTGTATCCAATCGCCAGGCGCGCAAGATGGGCGTTGGCGGTGAGCTTTTGTGTACCGTATTCTAACATTCGAGGAACGTTCTCGTGTCCAGAATTGGCAAATTACCGATCTCTGTCCCCAAGGGGGTGGAGGTGACCATCGACAATCAGACCGTTCAAGTCTCCGGCAAGTTGGGTAGCCTCACCCGCACCTTTCCCGCCGAAGTTCAGGTCACCCGTGATGGGGATCAGCTGATTGTCATTCCGATTGGCAACTCCAAGAACAGCAGTGCGCTCTGGGGGTTGGCTCGTGCTCTCCTGTTCAACATGGTCAAGGGGGTGTCCGAGGGATTTACCAGGACCCTCGAGATCATTGGGGTTGGCTATCGTGCTGCGGTTGAGGGGCGGGTGCTGAAGCTGAACCTGGGCTTTTCCCATCCGGTGGATTTCAAATTGCCAGATGGCATCGAAGTCTCGGTGGATAAGAATACCCTGTTGGTCTTGAAGGGGATCGATGCCGAGCGTTTGGGTCAGACCTGTGCCGAAATCCGTACCTATCGTCTGCCCGAGCCTTACAAAGGCAAGGGGATTTTGTATCAGGGCGAGAAGATTCAGCGCAAGGTCGGCAAGAAGAAGTAAGCCGGAGTCGGATTTCGGCGGACAACGTCAATACGCATGGGGATGGTTTGATGTCACAGGACAGACATGTGGCCAGAAAGATTCGCAGCGCGCGAATCCGTTTCAAGATCCGTCAAGTCGCTGGAGACCGTCCGCGTCTTTCGGTTTTTCGCAGTGCCAAGCATATTTACGCGCAGATTATTGATGACGCCGTTGGACGTACCATCGTCTCGGCCTCCACGGTGGAAAAAGAGATTCGCGAGCAGCTGAAGAACGGTGGCAACAGAGAGGCAGCTGCCTTGGTGGGTCAACGTATCGCCGAGAAGGCCAAGGCTGCCAATGTGGGTACCGTGGTTTTCGACCGCAGCGGTTATCTGTATCATGGCCGGGTGAAGACCCTGGCTGATGCGGCGCGTGAAGGCGGTTTGGATTTCTAGGGAAGTCAGTCCATTTGATGGGCTTGGACGCAAGATCAGGCAGGAGCGGCGATGGCTAAGCGACGCAGCAATCAGGCGAACAACAACAATAACAATAACGCGCCGGAAGAGAAGGTCGGTGGCTGGCAGAGCGATGATTACATCGAGAAGCTGGTGACGATCAAGCGTACCGCCAAGGTGGTGAAGGGTGGCAGCCGGTTCAACTTCTCGGCCATTGTCGTGGTTGGTGATGGCAAGGGCCGCGTCGGTTATGGATTGGGCAAGGCCAAGGAAGTTCCGGAGAGCATTCGCAAAGCCACGGAAAAGGCCCGCAAGAGCATGATGGACATTCCGATCAAGGATGGTCGCACCATCTTCCATCAGATGATCGGTCACTATGGCGCGGGTGGTGTCATTCTGCGTCCGGCGGTCGAAGGTACTGGCATCATTGCCGGTGGTTCGATGCGTCCGATCTTCGAGGCCCTCGGAATTCGCGATATCCTCGCCAAGTCCACGGGCACCTCGAATCCGCACAATCTCATCAAGGCGACCTTTGATGCTTTGAAGGCGATTCGTTCACCCAAGGAAGTGGCCGCCAAGCGCGACCTTCCGATGGACCGCTTTGGCGCCGCATAAGGGGGGGATCCGATGTCCAAGACTCTCAAGGTGGAGCAGATCCGCTCTTTGATCGGTCGTCCCGAAGAGCAGCGTTTGATTGTTCGCGGTTTGGGTTTGAAGCGCATTCGACACGTCCGTGAGTTGCAGGACAATCCCTGCATACGCGGCATGATCGCCAAGGTTCCGCATCTGGTGCGCCTGGTCGAGTAGCTTTTTTTTGTAGAGATTGAAGATGGACATCAAGCCGTGTCAACAGGGCTTGATACCCTACCTATCCTGTAAGGTTGTGGATACCATGAAACTGAATGAACTGCCCAAGAATCCCGCCGGTGCCCGTGGTGGCAAACGTGTGGGACGTGGTATCGGTTCCGGTCACGGCAAAACCAGCTGTCGTGGTCAAAAAGGTCAGAAGGCCCGCTCGGGTGGCTATCACAAGGTGGGTTTCGAGGGCGGTCAGATGCCCTTGCAGCGCCGTCTTCCCAAGCGAGGCTTCAAGAATCCGTTCCGCAAGGTCTATGCCCTGGTCAACCTGCAGGATCTTGATCTGTTCGATGCCGGCGTGACGGTTGGGATCGAGGATCTCAAGGCTCGCGGGCTGGTGGGGCGTGAGCGTGATGGCGTGAAGCTGTTGGCTCAGGGTGAGATCACCAAGCCGCTGTTCATCACTGTGGATCGCGCTTCGGCCTCGGCGGTTGCCAAGGTGCGTGCGGCAGGTGGCAGCGTGACCGTGAATCAAGCTGAATCGGATGAAGAGTCGCACTCCGAAGCGGGTGCCTGAGCGTAGACAGAGGGTTCATGGACGCGCAATCTCCTTTTGCCGGTCTGGCCAATCTTGGCCGTATCCCCGAGTTGCGCAAACGACTCATATTCACCCTTGGGATGCTGATTGTCTATCGGATCGGTGCTCATGTACCGACACCGGGCATTGATCCCAAGGCTCTGGCGGCTTTTTTTGATCAACAGCAAGGCACGCTGCTCGGCATGTTCAACATGTTTTCGGGTGGTGCGCTTTCCCGATTGACGGTTTTTGCCCTGGGCATCATGCCCTACATCTCCTCCTCGATCATCCTGCAATTGATGACCGCTGTCTTTCCGAAGCTCGAGGCCATCAAGAAGGAAGGGGAGATGGGACGGCGCAAGATCAACCAGTATACCCGATTTGGAACGGTGGTTCTCTCCATCTTCCAGGGGTTTGGCATTGCTTATGGCCTGGAATCCATGCAAGCCGGCGGTTTGGGCGTGGTGGTGGAACCAGGTTGGTCGTTCCGTGTCATGACCGTGATCACCTTGACCTCAGGCACGGCATTCATCATGTGGGTGGGTGAGCAGATCACCGCACGCGGCATTGGCAATGGCATCTCGCTGATCATCTATGCGGGGATTGTCGCCAATCTGCCCATCGCCCTGGTCAAGACCCTTGAATTGGCGCGCACCGGTGACCTGCAACCCTTGTTCGTGCTGTTCCTGCTGATCATGTCGGTGGCGGTGACCGCCTTCATCATCTTCATGGAACGTGCGCAGCGCCGCATTACGGTTCAGTACGCCAAGAGACAGGTGAGCGGACGCCGCATGGTGGGAGGCGAGAGCACCCACTTGCCGTTGAAGATCAACACGTCGGGTGTGATCCCGCCGATCTTTGCCAGCTCCATCATTCTGTTCCCCGTGACCATCGCCAATTTTGCGCCGTGGGATTGGCTCAAGGGGATGGCCACCGCCCTCTCTCCTGGGCATGTGGCGTATATGGTGGTCTATTCGTTGGCCATTGTTTTCTTCTGCTACTTCTATACCGCGATTGTTTTCAATCCTCAGGAGACGGCGGACAATCTGCAGAAGTATGGTGGGTTCGTGCCGGGTATCCGACCGGGTGCGCGTACAGCGGAGTATCTGGACAAGATTCTGACGCGGCTGACTCTGGTGGGGGCAATGTACGTGACCGGAGTTTGTCTCTTGCCTGAGATTCTGATTTCAAGCTATAATGTGCCGTTTTATTTCGGAGGGACCTCCATGCTGATCGTCGTCGGCGTCACCATGGATACCTCCGCGCAGATTCAATCCTTTTTGATCAGCCGTCAGTATGAAGGGTTGATGCAAAAAGCCCGGATTCGTGGTCGTACCTGACGACCCAAACGTGGAGGAGTTTTCCAGATGAAGGTCCGTGCATCGGTGAAGACGCTTTGCAAACTCTGCAAAGTGGTGAAGCGCAAGGGCGTTGCTCGGGTGATCTGCCCGGCGCATCCGAAACACAAACAGCGCCAGGGTTGAGTTTGGTATCCTGCTGCGAGAATCCCTTGGGTTCTTGCTGAAATGGCGTATAATCCGTGAATTCGGCTATTGAGGAGATTTGAAGGTGGCCCGTATTGCTGGCGTGAACATTCCGATCAACAAGCGGATGGAAGTGGCTTTGACCTATATCTACGGGATCGGTCCGGTTCGGGCCAAGCAGATTCTGAAGGAGGCCGAGGTCTCCACCGAAGTCCGCGCGCGTGATCTCTCCGAGGCCGAGGTCGCCCGCATTCGCGCCGTCATCGACAAGGAGCATGTTGTCGAGGGCGATCTGCGACGTCAGGTTGCGATGAATACCAAGCGGTTGATGGATCTGGGCTGCTATCGTGGTCTGCGTCATCGCCGTGGTTTGCCGGTTCGTGGACAACGTACCCATACCAATGCCCGGACACGCAAAGGACCGCGTCGTGCCGTGGTTGGTAAATGATCTTGAATCTATTACTGATTGGCCCAGGTGACAAGACCGGGCAGGAAATCGAGGAGTAAACATGGCGACGAAGGCTCAGAAAACCGCGACTCGAATCAAAAAGAAGGAGCGGAAAAATATCGCCAGCGGGATCGCGCATATCCGATCCACATTCAACAATACCATTGTTTCGATCACCGACACCGCGGGAAATGTGATCTCCTGGGGTTCGGCTGGCGCACAAGGGTTCAAGGGATCGCGTAAGTCCACCCCCTTTGCCGCCCAGATGGCTGCCGAAGATGCGGGACGCAAAGCCCAGGAGCATGGCATGCGCAACCTTGAGGTGCGCCTGAAAGGTCCTGGCTCTGGGCGTGAATCGGCCTTGCGTGCCTTGGCCAATATCGGTTTTAACATTGCCTTTGTTCAGGATGTGACTCCCATTCCACATAATGGTTGCCGTCCTCCGAAACGGCGTCGCGTCTGATTCGACTCGGTAGATATAAGGGACTCTAGGGAAACATGGCCCGTTATTTTGGATCCAAATGCAGACTCTGTCGTCGCGAGGCGGCCAAACTCTTCCTGAAAGGGGAGAAATGCTTCTCGGACAAGTGCGCCATCGAGCGTCGAAACTATGGCCCTGGTCTGCATGGACAGCGGCGCCGCAAGGTTTCGGACTATGGCGTGCATCTGCGCGAAAAGCAGAAGATCAAGCGCACCTACTGCCTTCTGGAAAAGCAGTTCCGCAACTACTTCGAGAAGGCATCCCGCATGTCGGGCGTTACCGGTGAGAACCTGTTGGTCCTCCTGGAGCGGCGTCTCGACAATGTGGTCTATCGCCTCGGATTCTCGGCATCGCGTAGCGAAGCCCGCCAGGTGGTCAGTCACAAACAGATCCTCGTGAATGGCAATTGCGTGAATATCGCTTCCTATCTGGTCAAACCAGGTGACAGGATCGCGGTGGATGAGACATGCAGAAACCATTTGCGCATCAAGGGCGCCATGGAAAGTGCCATGCGTCGCAGTTTCCCTTCCTGGCTCGAGGTGGATCCGGTTTCCCTGTCCGGAACGTTCGTGTCGTTCCCGGATCGTGCGGATCTGCCGGCGGATTATAACGAGAACCTCATCGTGGAACTGTATTCCAAGTAACGTGTTTATTTGGATGGGGGATTGTGATGTACAGGAACTGGACGGAATTGATCAAGCCCCGCAAGGTTGAGCTGGTCGGCGATGGAGATTCTCAATACAAGGCGACCTTGATCGCCGAGCCGTTGGAACGTGGTTTTGGAACAACGCTGGGCAATGCTCTACGTCGTATTCTTCTCTCCTCCTTGCAAGGCGCGGCGGTCTCCGCCGTGCGCATCGAAGGGGTTTTGCACGAGTTCTCAAGCATCCCTGGCGTTTTGGAAGATGTGACCGACATCATCCTCAATCTCAAGGGTGTCGCGATTCGCATGAAGAGCAGTACCACCCGTACCATGACCCTCGTCGCGGAGAAGGAAGGGGTGGTCACCGCTGCGGATATCGATTGCGGTCATGATATCGAGATCCTCAATCCGAATCACCACATCGCCACCCTGAACAAGAGCGGCAAGCTGAACATGACCATGACCGTGACCACGGGCAAGGGGTATGTTCGTGCCTCCGCGGGTGCCGATGACCAGCCGACCAACATCGGCGACATCCCCATGGACTGCAGCTACAATCCGGTCAAACGGGTCTCCTACAAGGTCTCCAACGCTCGTGTGGGACAGCAGACCGACTACGACAAACTCGAGCTTTACATCGAGACCAATGGCGTGGTCAGTCCCGAGGATGCCCTGGCCCTGGCCGCCAAGATCCTGCAGGATCAGTTGAGCCTGTTCATCAATTTTGACGATATCCCGATTCACGAGGGACGTGATGACCACGCCTCGCCGAAGTGGAATCCCAACCTCTTCCGTAAGGTGGATGAGCTGGAACTGTCGGTGCGTTCCGCCAATTGCCTCAAGAACGACGATATCGTATACATCGGCGACTTGGTTCAGAAAACCGAGTCCGAGATGTTGAAGACTCCGAATTTTGGACGCAAATCCTTGAACGAAATCAAGGAGGTGCTCGAGGAGATGGACTTGAGCCTTGGCATGCACCTGGATGGGTGGCCGCCTGAAAACATTGAAGAGCTGGCCAAGCAGTTCGAGGAAGAGAATTTTTGATTGTCATGCACTTGGCGCGGATGGATGAAGGTATCATTCGGCGTTGACTGGACGATGGAAGGACACAGAGAATCATGAGACATCTCAAGCAGGGCCGCAAGCTCAATCGCAGACCCGACATTCGCAATGCCTTGTTGCGCAACATGCTGACCAGCCTGTTCCGTTATGAGCGGATCGAAGTGACCGTGCCGCGCGCCAAGGAGTTGCGCATGCTGGCCGACAAGCTGGTGACCCTGGGCAAGGATGGTTCCTTGCATGCCCGGCGTCAGGCTTTGTCGGTTATGACCGACAAGGAGGTCACCCACAAGCTCTTCTCGGATATCGCCGAGCGCAACAAGGAGCGCAATGGTGGCTACACCCGTATCATCAAGACCCGGCATCGCTACGGCGATTGTGCGCCCATGGCCTTCATCGAGTTGGTGGAGCGGGAAGCCGCTGTTTGATCCTGGCGTTTGTTTGCAGCCATTGAATGGAAACAAAAAAGCCGCTGGCATCTGTCAGCGGCTTTTTTGTTGATTGGATCGGGATGTGGCCTTGCTTCCTTGAGGCGCGGGAGAATGTTTTGGGCGTTCTTCCGGGTTTGGTGGATGGGGAAAAAACCGATCACTTGAGGCGCGGGAGACCGTTTTGGGCGTTCTTCCAGGTTCGGTGGATGGGGACAAAACCGATCACTTGAGGAGCGGGAGAACGTTTTCGGGCGGTCTGCCCAAGACAGCGCGGGTGCCGATCCGGACCACCGGTCTTTCGATCAGCTTGGGATGGGCGACCATGGCGGCGATCAGTTGGGCATGGGTCAGGTTCGGGTCGGCCAATCCCAGTTCCTTGTAGAGCGTTTCGCCGGTGCGCAACAGTTGTCGCGGGGTCAGATCGAGGGCGGACAGAACCCGCTCCAGCTCCTGGGCGTCCGGTGGGGTCTCCAGATAGTGGACCACACGCGGGGTCACCCCGTTCTCCTCGAGCAGTTGCAAGGTTTGGCGCGATTTGGAGCAGCGCGGGTTGTGCCAGATGGTGATCTCTTCCATGGGGATGCGTTCCTGATGGGTGGGTTGTGGTACGGGACTGTTGCGGAGAGGACGTCGCCTGGGTTTCAGGCGAATGGCGCCGTTTCTGGTCGCACGAAGATCCAGTGGCTGGCATTCGACAGCTCTGGACGATACCGGTAGCCTCCTTCTGTGAACGCCTGCAAGGGTTCCGGGCATTCCAGGCGTTGGGTGATCATGTGGCGTGCCATGGCGCCTCGGGCGCGTTTGGCCATCAGGCCGATCACCTGGAGCCTGCCACGCCGCTCCTCCTTGAAGACCGGCGTCACCATGGGCAGTCCAGCGACCGCCTTGGCGTACTCCTCGGAGGCCAGATTGATCACTGTGGGGTTGGCATGCGTGGCGACCTGAGCAGTGATCGCCTCGATCAGTTGTTTGCCCCAGAAGGCATACAGATCCTTGCCGCGTGGATTGGCCAGCCGGGTGCCCATCTCCAATCGATAGGGTTGAATCCGGTCCAGGGGACGCAGCAGGCCGTAGAGACCGGTGAGGATGCGCAGATGTCCCTGGGCGAATTCCCAGTCGTCGAGTGACCAGGAGTCCACATCCAACCCGGTGTAGGTGTCGCCGCGATAGAGTTGCGCGGCGGGATGGCCAACCTGGGGTGCGGGGTTGGCGATGAACGACTGGAAGCGCTCGGCGTTGAGTCGCGCCAGGGCCGGACTGATGTTCATGAGGGATTCGAGTGCCGGCGCGTCGAATCCTCGCATGACTTCTGCGAGTTCCTGCGCCAACTGTTGAAAAAAAGGTTGCGTGGTGGCCAGGGGGAGCGGCTCGGGATGCGGATCCAGGGTTTTGGCTGGTGAGATCAGGGCGAGCATTGTTTTACCGGTCCCTGCGGTTCGTGTGGTCGTTGTTTGTTGGGTTGGGGGTTTGGGGGAAGCCGGTACGGTTGGCTTCCCCATGCCCGTGCGATCCGCGCGCGCGAAAAAATCCAGCGATCCATTCAGCCACGAGCTGGTTGTCCACGTCAAGTGCCAGACGCTTTCGCGCCATTTCCACCTCGGTACGCTCTTTTTCCGGACGCGGGAGTTCGATCAGGGCCTGCATGTAGGGATGGTCGAACTCCGGATGACCCTGGATTCCGAGGCTGGCCTCACCTGCCTGGAACATCGCGCAGGGGCAGTTGTCACTGGTGGCCAGGGTTTGTCCATCTGGTGGCAGACGGATCACCTGATCGCGATGGGCGAAGGGGAGATGGAGCACGGTTTGGCAAGGCACCATCCAGGGCGTGGGCGCGGTGATCTCGATCCGCCTGGTGCCCAGTCGCAAGCCGCCGCTGGCCCGTTCCACGGAACCACCCAGGGATTGGGCCAGCAGTTGATGGCCGAAGCAGATCCCCACGAAGGGGTGTGCGGCGGCATGCACGGCGCGGATGAAGGCCATGAGCGGCGGCAGCCAGGGCAGGGGATGGTAGACCGAATCGTCGGAGCCCGGACAGATATAGCCGTCGCAGGTGTGCACCGAATCGGGCAGCTTCCCTTCTCGTACCTCGAAGATGCGCAGGCGCGCTTCGGGCAGAACGTCGGCCAGCATCCGTTGGTACATCGCCGGGTACTCCCCGAACCGTTCCGTCAGCGGTTTGGGTGGTGTTCCGACACTCAAATAGCCGATTTCCATAGGGGCTCCAGTGTGATCGGTGGATCTTGATCTTCAAAAAACGTGGGGGGTAGCAGCGAGGAACCTCTTTTTGGACTGGCCAGCGCCACATGGCAGCACAATCCAATCGGCACCGCGACCGGCAGGATCGACCAGTGGTTGCCGTTTTCCCCTACGGTGCCCCGGTTGCCGGTGATGCGCAGGTGCTCCAGGGGAAACGAGAGTCCCCGGCCATCGGCCTTGAGGAGTGCTTCTCGGCGTGTCCAGGCGTCAAAGAAGGCGAGAAACGGGTCTGTCGCCGCTTCGATCTCCTCCCACGCATCGCGGGGGAAGAGCCGTTCGAAATCATGCAGGTCGAGCGGGCGGATCCGCTCGCAATCGATGCCTATTTCGCCAACACGGGTCACGGCGCATAGGACCAGACCATCGGTATGGGAGATGTTGAAGAAAATATCCTCTGCCACGCTCGGTTTGCCGAACGGACCCAGGCGCCAGGATTGCAGGGTGTGGCCTGGATGGTGTTCGGCGAGCAGCGCCTGTCGCACCAGCCATTTCCCCAGCAGCGCGGCCTGACGATCCTGCCAGCGCTTGTAGCGTTGGATCGCGGGGTGCATCGCGGCGGGAAGGGAGGTCAGCAGTTCTTCCCGGATGGACTCTGGGAGCGGGGTGGCGTTGTCGGCGGCAAGCACGCGGATCACCCCGGCATCACCCCTCCAGCAGGGTTTTCGAGACGATCTCGCCGATGCGTGGCCACTCCTCGAAAATGAAGAAGTGATCCCCTGGAAAGTGTTCGATGATCAGGGGATGGCGGGTCTCGGCCTGCCACAGCCGCACCAGATCCAGGGTGACGATGGCGTCTCTGGCTCCGGTCAGGGCGGTGATCGGCACGGGCAGGGGGTCGGACGGCTGGTAGTGGTGGGTCTCGACCGCCTGGAAATCGGCGCGCAGGATCGGCTCGAAGTAGTCGATCAGTTCTTGATGACCCAGCACCTCGCGGGGCAGTCCGCCGTACTGGCTCACTTCGGCCAAAAACGCCTCCTTGGAGAGGTCGTGGATGAGTTTTTTCTTTTTGGGTCGCGTGGGTCCTGCCGCACCCGACACGAACAGATGACGGGGTGGTTCGACGCCCATCCGGATCAGGCGGCGGATCACCAGGTTGGCCAGATAGGCCCCCAGGCTGTGGCCGATCAGGGCGTAGGGCCCTTCCAGACGGGCGTGGATCAGGTTGGCCAGATCTTCGGTGATGGCCTCGATGGAGGTGAGCAGCGGTTCCTGACCACGCCGTCCCCGTCCTGGTGGTTCGAGGGGAACGGTGCGGATGAAATCATCCACATGTTTGCCGAGCCCCAGAAACGCATAGGCGTTGCCGCCCGCGTAGGGAAGCGAAAAGAGTTGCGTCATGCGGTGGTACCGGCGTGGTCGTCGTCGATCACCACCTTGCCCATCTCCATTTTGATCAGATGGTCGCATTCGTGGAAGTAGCGATCGTCATGGGTGACGCAGATCAGGGTTTTGCCTCTGGCGCGCATGTCGGGCAGGATTTTTTCGTAGAAGAAGGCCCGGAAGGTGGCATCCTGATCCGCGGCCCACTCGTCGAAGATGTTGATCGGTTTGTCTTCGAGCGTGGCGGCGATGAAGGCCAGACGCTTTTTTTGACCGGTGGAGAGGTTGATGTCCGTGAAGTGACCGTCCTGATAGCTGGTTTTGTTTTCCAGTTGCATCAGCCGCAGCAGTTCGTCCAGGGTATCCTCGTCCACATCCTCCAGGCCGTAGAGGCGATCGAAGAGGTGAAAATCGCTGAAGATCAACGAGAACAGGTTGCGGAACTCCGGGTAGTTGGCGCGGTTGACCGGCACGCTGTCGATGAGGATGCGACCCGATACCGGATAGTAGAGGCCGGTGATCACCTTGAGAACCGTGGATTTGCCGCTGCCGTTGCCGCCGGTCAGGAACAGGATGTTGCCGCGTTTGATGAAGAAGTTGAGCGGTCCGACCGAAAATTCGCCGCCTGACTCTTTGGCGTCGTAGGCAAAGGTGACGTTTTCGAAGCGGATCTCCTGGAAGGCGGCCATGCGGTTGGCCAGTCGGACGTTGAAGGGTTGGTCGCTCAGTCCCTGGGCATCGAGTTCGCTTTCGAGCTTGTAGAGGTTGCGCACCGCCACATCCGCCAGGGTGAAGATCGGGATCGCGCCCACCAGCAGGTTCACCGGACCGATGATGAACAGGGTCGAGGCGGTAAGTTTGATGACGATGGTGTAGTGGGTGGGTTCGAGTTGCGGCAGAATGAAGACGATGATGGCCAGAAGCAGGTAGAAGGAGACCTGGGAGAACATGAAATCGACCACGAAGCGCAATCCCGAGGTCACTTTCAGCTGTTCGGTTTCCTCGGAGATGCGTTCGATGTGCTCGAACAGCCGGTCGCTTTTTTTGGTGTTGACCTTGACCTCCTTGAAGCCGCTCAACAGGTGGTTCAAGGCGTCGAAGAACTCCGACTCCTTGCGGTTGACCGCTTCGAAGGCGTCGGCGTTTTTGCGGTTGTTGGCCAGATAGAGGATGCTGCCGGTGCAGAGGGCCACGGTGATGATGAGGAAGCCCACCGGCGAGAGCCAGGCCACGTAGATCAGGGTGGTGACCAGCACGATGGCCGACTGGCTGGCGTTGATGATGATCACCGCCGATTGCGAAATGAGGTTGGCGTCCTGGGTGAGGCGGGTGAACATGCTGGAGCGTCCCATGTTTTCGACAAAGGATAGCTCCGAACGGCGGATTTTGTCGGCGATGCGGATGCGCACCTTGCGCACCGCAGCCTCGACCGCCACGGATGCCGCGCTCAGGGCGAATTTTTTCGTGATGAAAAAGAGCAGGAACGAGGCGATGAAGATCCAGAAATAGTGATCTTTCATCTCCTGGTTGGCCGCCATTTCCGCGCCCGAGTTGATCACCGCCAGCAGAACCGCGCTGGCCGCGCCCGCGATGGTGGTGCTGCCCAGGATGGAGGATTTGGAGATTTCCAGTTCCCGATTGAAAAATTCCAATAATTTCATGATGGGATTTCCAGAAGAGGGCGCAAATTCAGATTCAACGTTCAGGTTGCCATGATAGCGCAATTGCCGCTTGATCACCAGCATCGGTTCACATTTACGACAGGTCTTTCAAGGGCTGGACTCAAAAAAACGCTCTCGCTCGGTTGGCGGGGTCTGGCCGCCTCCGGGGAGCATCCGTGTCCAGCCGCCTCCGGGGGGGAATCCGTGTCCAGCTGCCTCCGGGGGGCTGCTTTTTGGGCCATGTTCGCGGGAACGTTTCGCCAAAGGCGCGAAACGTTCCCGCAGCCAAGGCGGCGCGAAGCGATTTTCACAAAAAGACGTGAAAATCGCTTTTTTGAAGAGCGCGCCAAAGACTAAAGACAAAGACGCCGGCAAAGTCAAAACCTCGGAGGCTCCGCCTCCGAACCTCCGCCGGGGACCTTGCGGTCCCCGGTCCCCTGCGACAGTGAGGGGGCACTTTGCGGTCCCCGACAGTGAGGGGGCACCTTGCGGTCCCCGACAGTGAGGGGGTACCTTGCGGTCCCCGACAGCGAGGGGGCATCTTGCGGTCCCCGGTCCCCTGCGACAGTCGGACCCTGAAGGCTCGGTTATCCTTGGGTCTGATCCGTATGCCCGATCCGCTTCAAACGAGGCAACATGGCATTGCCAACCCCGGCCACCAACCCGGTATTGTAGAGCATGATCGAGGTCAGTACCCCAAAGCGCAGGAAGAAGGCACCCCCCACACAAACCAGACCAGGTACCAGGGTGGTCATGAAACTGGCGTTCATGTTCCGGTCGAACTCGGCGCCCAGTTCAAACAAAGGCAGCAACTGGTTCAAGTCCCCTCCCATCAGCACGATCTGCGCCGAGTCCCTGGCCGCGGTGGTGGCACCGGATAGAGAGACCGAAACATGGGCCTTTTTCAAGGCGATGGCGTCGTTGATGCCGTCGCCGACAAAGCAGACCGAACGCCCCTCCTGTTGCAGGCGCATGACCAGGTTGGCCTTGTCCTCGGGGAGCACCTCGGCGAAAACACGCTCGATGCCCAGCTCCCGGGCGAGCATTCGGGTGGGCTGCTCATGGTCCCCGGAAACGATGGCCAACTGCTTGCCCTGCTCGTGCAACACCTTGATCAGGGATTTGACCTCCGGGCGCACCTTCACCCGCAGTTCGATGATGCCCGACAACCGGTCGTTCACCGCCACATAAACGAACGATGAACCGGGTTCGCCGCCATTGTCGGCATGGCCATGCGGATCCGCCGGCGTGGCGATCCCCTCCATTTGCATGAACCGGTTGCTTCCGACCTTGACCACCTGGCCCTCGAATTCCGCCTGGATGCCGTAGCCTACCTCATATTGGATGTTCTCGGTGGGGGGAAGGTCGATGTGGCGTTCTTTGGCGGCTTGAAGAATCGCCCTGGCGATCGGGTGGGTCTGACGGTACTCGCACGCGGCGGCGTAACGCAGGATCTCGTGTTCGGGATGGAAGTCGGTGGGGCGAATCTGGACGATTTCCGGCTCCACCAGGGTCAGCGTGCCGGTCTTGTCAAAGACCACGGTATCGATTTTGCCCAACAGGTCCAGGGAACGTCCGTCCTTGATCAGAATCCCCTCGTTGGCGGCAATGGTGAGGAAATTCAACATGCCCAGCGGTGCGATCAGGCGCATGTTGTAGCCGAAACCGGCATTCAGGACCGCCAGGGATTGGGGGATGCCGGCGGTCAGGGCCAGGCCGCTCATGACGATGGTCGGCAGGACCGCCTTGTCGGCGATGGTCTCGCCGCGCGACTGGATGGCGGATTCGTAGTTGGCGGTTCGATTGAGGATCTCGCCCAACTGGGCGATCACCGTATCTTCCCCGGCTTTCTCCACCCGGTAGTGGATGCGTCCGGAGATCAGCATGGTGCCGGCGAAGACCAACGCGCCGACGGTTTTCTCGACCGGTTTGGCCTCGCCGGTGAGTTGATGCTGGTCCACGCTGCAATCCCCCTGCAGGATGATGCCATCGGTGGGAATGTACTCCCCGGCATGAACGATCACCGTATCCCCAACCTTGACCTGTTCGATGGGGATTTCGCACTGGATGTGATTGCGCAGGATGAGAACCTGTTTGGGTTGCTTCACAAACATGTGGATGGTTTTCTTGCGCGAGTCGTCACGGGTTTTCAGGAGCAGCTTGTCGCTGCCCATCAACAGCGTGACTGCCAGAGAGCAGGCGAAGATGTTGCCGGTTCCCAGCATCGCGGCGATGGATACCATGTCCAGGATGGAGGCGCGAATTTTCTTCTCCTTGAAGATCGCGCGCAGACCATCCTCGGTCAGGGGAGTGCCGACGTAGATGAGACCCGGAATGGCCAGTTTGTCGAGCATCGGAACGCCGGCCACGTTGCTCAGAACGGAGAGAGCCAGGGAGCTGCCGGCGGCGGTCAGGTTTTGATTGACGATCTTTTCATGGGTCTGACGCGCCCTGTTTTCATCGACCTCCACCCCATCCGCGGGAGGCTGGCTGGGCGGCTGGGCGGCGGACGTTTTTTTCCCGGTACTCTTGGGCGGTGAGTTGGGAGGGGGCGTGCGGAGGCGATTGGCCTGGCGCGCCTTGACGGCGGCTACGATGGAAGCGCCCAGAATGACGGCACCAAACCAGATCATGACCGGTCTGCCTCCGATCTTGGGTGAATGGAGGGAAAACGGGTCTGCAAGAAATGCAGATAGATCCGCAGCTGTTCCTTGTCGAGGGGCGGGCAGGTGATGCGGCTGCCGGACAAGCCCTGCAAGGCGTTGTCGCACCGGAAACGCATGCCGATGGAGGAGGTCTCGAAATAGCTCAGATCGGTTCCGGCCATGCCACCGGTGAGAACGGACAGAATCGGACCGAACAGATTCTCCGCAGCGTGGATCTCCAGCCCCTGCAACTGGGCCAACCAGGCGGAATAATCGGTCAAGGTCACGGCATGGCCCAGTTCATTCAGGGCCGCCGCCAAACCGGGCAGGGAGATCGGATCGGGATGAACCAGATGGAACACCCGTTCCGGCGTGGCGGCGTGCAGCGACAGATGAATCATGGCCTGGCACACGTAATCCACAGGCACCATGTCCATCGGCACTTCCAGATTCGGGATGGCTCGCTGGCGCAGGAAGTGGCGCAACAAGCCGATGACGATGCTGTCCGTGTCGGTGTGGCCGGTGCGGCTGTGACCGATCACCCCGCCGGGGCGGTAGATCGAAACCGGCACGCCACGCGCGCGCGCCTCGTTCAGGAGTTGTTCGGCCACCCATTTGCTCTGGGCATAACCGCCGTGGATGGGCGTATCCGCCTTCAGCCGCATCGCTTCCGGAATGCCGGCATGGTTCACGAATTCGGCGGATTCGAAGAGGCCGAGGGTGGATGTATAATGAACCGGTTTCGTTTTGTGCCGGGTCGCCAGACGGAGAATCTCCACGGTTCCCCCGACGTTCGCCGCCTGGAGCGCCGGGAAGGGGTAGAGGAGATTCACCTCGGCTCCCAGGTGGTAGATCACCTCGATTTCGTGGGCGAGGGTGGCGAATTCCGCCTCGCTCAACCCCAGACGCGGCAGGGAGAGATCGCCGGGCACCGGAATGATGCGTGGGTTGAGTGTGTGATCATCGGTGAGATCGACCAGTCCGTAATGCTTGAAATGGTGCAACAGGCGCTGTCTGGCCTTTCCCGGCGTCTTGCAGCCACGCACCAGACAGTAAACCTGGGCCCGAGTCTGGCGCAGCAGTTCATCGAGCAGAAAAGCCCCCAGAAAGCCGGTGACTCCGGTCAGAAAGATCCGTTCGGGCATGAAGATCGGCGGCGCGGACGCTTCATGGGCGCGGATCTCTTCGGGCAGGTGGACGAGGGATTGCAGTTCACCAACCGTGACCGCGGACAAGGTGGTTCGGGGGGCATCGTCCTGGGGCGCGTCATCGATGGCCGCTCCCAATCCGGCGATGGTCGGGGTTTCGAACAGCCGGGTGAGCGGTACTTCCACCTGAAAGCCATCGCGCACCTGCGCGAGCAGCGGCATGATCAACAGGGAGTGGCCCCCCAGATCAAAGAAGCTGTCTGTCCTGCCGATGGGGTGGATGTTGAGGATTTCGGCCCAGATCGCCGCCAGCTTCTCTTCGGTGGCGGTTCTGGGCGGGATGAAGGGGTGTTCGAGCGCGGGGCGTTCCGGCTTGGGCAGGGGCAGGCGGCGTCGATCCACCTTGCCGCTCGCGGTGAGCGGGAACGACTCCAGGAAGACGAATGCCGCGGGCAGCATGCTGTCGGGCAGATTCTGCCTGAGGTAGTGACGCAGCTTGGGAACCAGGGCCTCGCGGCTTTTCAGGGGGTTGTTGGTGGCGGTTGTCCACGTTCCGGCATGCACCGTCCGCAAACCGGGAAAAAGCCCGGCATGGACGATGACCGGCGAGTCGGTGCGTTGCAGCAGCACGTCGTAATGGCCCGGGTGTCCGGCATCCGACCAGCACACATGGGCCCGATAGGGCAGCTCCGCCACCAGGTCCGACCACGCCTCCGGCTCGATTCCACCCGAAGGCGCGTCTGCCTTCAAGGCGCCGATCGTCCGGGTGGAATCACTCGAGGCCAACGCCTGCATGGCCTGCGCATCCATCCAGAGTCGCGCATTGGGAACCTGGGAGATGGCATGAAACTCCGGGGCGTTTTCGGTCAGGTGCGGGCGCAGGCGCTCCCAGGAGTCGCGCTCCTCCTGCCATGGGGTCCAAACCGGCTCCAGGGTGGGCCGGATCCGCGGTTTTTCCACATGCAGGGTCACGTCGAAACGAAACCGGGTCAGTTCGTTGACCACCCGACCCGGTTTCAACCGGATTTCCACCTGGCTGATGCGGGGGAAACGGTCGGGCAGCGCGGCAAAGAACTCCGGGCCGAACAGCAGCTTTTTCTCTTCTGCCATGCGCGCGCGGATGCGCTGGTCAAGTTCGCCGACGGTGAGATGATCCGGGGCCTGATGCAGCTGGACCGAGGTGTGGAACATCTCCAGCAACGTCTGGCTTTGGATGTCCCCCAGAAAGATCTGGCCGCCGGGTTCAACCAGGGTCAGGATCTTTTCCAGGGCATTGAAAAAATAATCCACTCCTGGAAAGAACTGAATCACCCCGTTCAAGATCACCGTATCCACCGGGTCGATGGCAGGCAGGCTATCCGCCGCCGCCGCGAAAAGGGTGACCGAATCGCTCCAGGGCTTGGCGCGCAGCCGTTGCCGTATGAATTCGATTCCTGCGGTGGAGATGTCCGTGCCCACATAGCGGGCGCAGACCGGCGCGATGCGGAACAACAACAATCCTGTGCCACAACCGATCTCCAGAACCCGGCGCGGCGACAACGCCAGAATCCGCGCCACGCCGAGGGTCACCCACTCCCGCACCTGGGATTCCGGCAGGGTGCCCCCCGTATAGCTGTCGTTCCAGCCTCCCAGATGGAAATCGTCGTCCCAGGCCTGTCCTGCGGTTCGATAGGCCTCATCCCAGATCCGTTGCCAGTGGTGGACGTGCTCCTCGCCCGCGCGCACGATTTCGGGGGTGCCAGCCGCCAGTCGGGGTACCACATAGGCGATGAGCCGCCTGTCATGGTTGGCATCTTCCTGAGCCACGACCACCGCTTCGCTCACCAGCGGGTGTTGGGCGAGCCGGGATTCGATCTCGCCCAACTCGATACGGAAACCGCGAATCTTGACCTGATGATCCAGCCGTCCCAAAAATTCGTAGTGACCATCCGGAAGCAGACGGGCCAGATCTCCGCTTTTGTAGAGCCGGCCCGGACCGTGCGGATTGGGGATGAAGCGGTCGCGGTTGAGTTCCGGACGTTGCCAGTAGCCGTTGGAGAGGACCAGCCCGCCGATGTGAAGTTCGCCGCGCTCGCCTTTGGGCACGATCTGGAGCTTGTCGTTCAGCAGCAGGATCTGACTGTTGGCGATGGGACGCCCGATGGGCGGGCGTTTGGGCCAGTTGGCCGGCGGGCCGCTTAAGGGGTATTCGGTCACCACATGGGTTTCCGAGGGGCCATACTGGTTGATCAGCCGGCAGTCGGTGAGATCGGTGAAGAACGCGACGATGGCCGGGGTGATCTGGAGTTGATCGCCGGCGGTGATCACCTCTCGCAGGGCGCTGGGGACGGTCTCGGTGTCGATGGACGCCAACGCCAGTTGATGCAGCGCGACCGGGGGGAGAAACAGCCGGTCGATCCGCTGCTCCACCAGGAACCGCAACAGCCCGCGCGCATCGCGTCGCAGCATCGCCGGCATCGTGACCAGCGTGCCGCCCGAACACCAGGTGGAGAAGAACTCCTGGAAGGAGACATCAAAGCTGATCGGCGTGAATTGCAGGGTGCGCATGGGATCGTGCGAAACGGCGTTGCCGATCTGCCATTGGATCAGGTTGACCAGGGGACGGTGGGGCATGGCGATGCCCTTGGGCTGGCCGGTGGAGCCGGAAGTGTAGAGAATATAGGCCAGCGACTCCGGTGTGACGCGGGACGCCGGGTTGTCCGGGTGTTCGTGCGTCTCGAGAGCTTCTTCTTCCTCCAGGCAGTGGACCCGCAAGGCCTGGGTCGGCAGGGCGGTGAGGAATTTTCGTTGCGTCAACAGCACCGGGCAACCGGAGTCCGCCAGCATGTGGGAGAGGCGTTCCTGGGGGTAGGCGGGATCGAGGGGGAGATAGCCATGCCCGGATTTCAGGATGGCCAGCAACCCCACCGCCAGATGCAGCGAGCTTTCCAGACAGATGCCGACCGGCAGTTCTGGTCCGATCTCCCCGTGGTTCAACCGATGGGCCAGGTGGTTGGCGAGCCGGTTCAACCGGGCATAGGAGAGCGACACCGCCCCGTCGATCAGCGCGATCGCGTTCGGGGTGCGTTCGACCTGTTTTTCGAAGAGGTGCAAAATCGTGTGATCGTCAGGGAGTTCCTGCATTGCCCCACCATGCGTTCCATCTCGAGCGCCGTCTCCCCCCGGAAGGCGTTCGTGCATGCCGTGTCGTTACCACAAGGAGCCCGCCGCCACGGTGAGATCCTGCATCGTGATCCCCTTCGACCCCTCCTGGCACAGAAACAGCGCCAGGTTGGCGATCTCGGCGGGTTGAATCATCCGTTGTTGCGGATTGGTCTGTTTGATCTCGTTCAGACAGGCCACCGGATCGCGTCCTTCCGTTCGGGCGGTCTGTGCGATGGCGCGTCGCGCCGCGTCGGTTTCGACCCAACCGGGGCTGATCGCGTTGCAGGTCACCCCGTGGGCCGCCCCTTCCAGGGCCATGCAGCGGGTCAGGGCCACCACGCCCGCCTTGGAGGCGCAATAGGCCGGATAGGTGACCGCTCCAACCGAGGCCGCCGTGGAGGCGATGTTGATGATGCGTCCCCATTGGCGTCGGATCATCTCCGGCAGGCACCGTTTGCAGGTGCGGTAGACGCCGTTGAGGTTCACCTCCAGCACCTCGTCCCACAACGTGTCCGGATGACCGGAGAGGGGGTGTTCCGGGAAAATGCCCGCTGCGTTGACCAGGATGTCGATCGCGCCGAAGGTTTCGACCGAGGCGCGGTAAAAGGATTCCACCTGATCCGTGGTGCCGAGATCCACATCCAGAACCAGGATCGCCTCCCTGTTGGGAAACCGTTCGGACAGGCCGGAACGTCGCGAGGCGTGACGTGAGCCGATCACCACCCTGGCGCCGGCCTCGGCCAGGGCCAGGGCAACCGCCAGGCCGATGCCCGAGGCGCCCCCGGTGACCATGGCCACGCGCCCGCGCAGAAAGGGGGGTGGCGGATTGTTCTTGTCGGTCATCTGTGCGGACTCCATGATAGGTCGTTCATATTGTATCAACCTGTCGGGGTCGTGTCTACTTATCCAGAAACGCCCACGGGCCATGTCCTTCGACGATCGGGGAGAAGCCGTGGGGGATCATGCCGTCTTTGGGATGGCCCGCGTCAGCTCGGGGATGGTCTGGTCCGGATGCGCCACGATCGTCTGGAGAAGGGTTTGGAAATTTCTGGCCAGCCGCGCGATGGTGTTCGCTTCGAACCGGTCGGTGCGGTAGGTCAGGGTGCCGGAGACCGCATCCGCCTCTTCCAGCAGAGCCAATTCAAGATCATACCACACCCCCAGCCAGGCGGGCAGGAGATCGGGCGCGGCCATCAGACGCAGCCCCCCGCGTTCGATCGGGGATTCGGTTCGCCCGGAGAAGAGCGGCGCCATGTCGCCGTAAAGCTCAAGCGGCAGCATGGTGAACCAGATGTTGCAAAGCGTCTCCCGTTGGAGCTTCAGCCGCCCTTCAAGCCACTTCATCGGAATCCCTTGAAACGCCAGGGCATCCGTCACCGTCTCCCGGACCCGCTGCAAAAGGGTGGGGAATTGGTCGGTCGGCGAGATTTTCGTTCGGATCGCCACCGTGTCGGCGAGGTATCCGACCAGATCGGCCCATTCCGGCCTCTCCCGATTCTGCGTGTGGGTGGCCACCAGGATGTCGTCCTGTCCCGAGGCGTGGTGCAACAGGATCCCGAGGCCGGCCAGCAGCAGCATGTAGAGTGTCACCCCTTTCCGTTTCGCCAGAGTGCGCAGCGCGTGTACCAGGGTGGGTTCCAGGTGGATGGGATGGCACGCCCCCTGGTGGCGGGTGGGCGATCCGCCGGGGTGATCGGTGGGCAGGTGGACCAGGGGTGGATCATGTGCCAGCCGTTCGCGCCAGTGGCGCCAGGCGCGTTCCCCCTCGGGCCCGGCCAGACGGGCGGTTTGCCACTGGGCGAACGCCGCCATCGTCCAGCCCTCGGCGGGCGGGGGGGGGCGTTCGCCGGCGAGTCGCGCCGCGTAACCGGAAAAGAGTTCGTGGATCAGAATGGCGAAGGCCGTGGCATCCACGGCGATGTGGTGGGCGACGATCAGCAGCAGATGATCGCGAAAGCCGCGCGTGAACAGATGGCCCCGCACCAGGGGATCGCGATCCAGATCGAAGGGGCGTCGCGCCGCCGTCTGGATCCGGGCGGTGACCTCCGGCCACGGGGTCGTCTGGACGGTGACCGTCTCCAGATGGACGGCGCGGTTTTCGTCCACCCTCTGCACCGGTTCGCCCCCCTGCCGGTAAAAGCGGGTCCGCAAGGCGGCATGGCGGGTGATCAGGGTTTGCAGGGCCCCTTCCAGGGCGATCGGATCCACCGGGGAGAGGATCCGGATCGGCAGACTCAGATGCAGGAAGGCGGAGTCGGTCGCGGTTTCGTGCCAGGCAAAGCACGCCTGCTGGTTGAAGAGTTGGGGAATGCCGCTGCCCGGAGCGGGCGGGGCGGGGGGCGGCGGGAGATGCGGCGCGGAGGGGGCCTGGGAGAGATGATCGCTCAGTTGGTCGATCGAAGGGTGACGCAGGGCCACGGCGGCGTCTGCCGCGAGGCGGCTTCCCAATCGGCACAGTTGCAGGGAGTTCAGCCCCAGGTCATGGAAACTCTCCCGGCTGGAGGGCGCGGCGCCGAGCATGTCGGTCAATTCGTCCCGAATCATCCGCGCCATGCGGTCGCGACGCTCCTGACGCGCCTTGTCCGGTTCGAAAGGAGAAGGCGAAGATTCCCAACCTGCACGCATGCCGCGCTCCATCGCTGATTTGCCGGATCCTGCACCCCCTGGTTTTCAGGATGCGCGCGTGGGGGTCGGCAGGTTCTCGGCCAGCCAGGCGATCAGGGTTTTCTTGTTGCGCGAGGCGAGCAGGATCTGACCCTGGCCGGAAAACCGCAACACCACCGCCTCGCCGCTGGTGGCCGCGCTCAGCAGACCGCCCAGCATGCCGCGGGCGCTGTTGGGGGTGGTGATCTCGTGATCGAGCGAGGTTTCCCAGGCGACGAGGTGCTCGTTGTCGATGGTGATCGGCTGGCCGGGCTTGACATCGAGCAGGAACACCGAGCCGAAGGCGGCCACGGCCAGTTTTCCCTTCCCCTCGGTCGTCTGGATGAAGAATCCCCCGGTGCCGCCGAAAAAGGCATTGCCCAGGCTCTGCATGGCGTTCGTCACCGTCACCCCGGACTCGCAGGCCAGAAAGGCTCCGTCGGCCAGGTTGAACTGCCGGGGGCCGATCTCCAGCAGATGCATGCCTCCGGGAAACGGCGCGGCCAGCAGCACATCGCCAGGACCGGTTTTTGCGGTGATCTTCTGTTGAAAAAGGGTCTCTTCGTTGGCCATCCGGCGCATGATGGCCCCCAGAACCCCCTGGTTGCCCAGGGAGCCGTCCAGGGTCAGGGACTCTTCCATCATCACCATGGCGTTGGATTCGGCCAGGATCGACTCCCCCTGGCGCAGGGATACATGCAAGAACGGATCGATCTCGCCGGTGATGGTGAATTCGGCCATGATTGCCCCCTTTGGGAAGATGGTTTGGCGGATGCGGGAATCGGAGCTTCCATCATGATCCGGATCCGATGACATGTCCATGCCGGCCATGCGTCCGAGAATGAGGGGTTGGGAACTTGTGCCATTGACGTGGTGGGGAACGATCTTGCAAGATGATCCCTTGGGAATTGACCCGGATGGGCGCGAGCCATTTCCTGACTTCTATTCATTGCAACGAACGGAGCGCGAGGCGTGATCATGAACCGATTCAAAACCATGGCATTGGCCGGGGTGTGCGCCACCGGTCTTGCGTTGCAGTCCGATGCCCGGGCCGCCGGGGAACAGGGACACTACGTGCATGGGGTGGAGGGGATCAAGGCTGCCTCCCTGCCGCCGCCCGGACTCTACTGGCGGTGGTACAACGCCGTCTACAGCGCCACAAAACTCAAGGACAACCAAGGCAACAACCAGCCGGTCGGGCTCGATCTGGATGTGGTCGCCACGGTGAACCGGCTCATCTGGATGACCCCGAACAAGTTCCTGGGCGCCGATTACGGCATGGACATCATCGTGCCGCTGGTCAATACCGATCTGGACCTGAACAACGTCGGCGGTGGCCTGGACTTCGACCGGTTCGGCCTGGGCGACATCACCCTCGAACCGTTGCTGCTCTCCTGGCATGGCGCCCAGTGGGACGCGGCGGCGGCGGTCGGGGCCTACCTGCCCACCGGACGCTACGACAAAACCAATCCTGCCTCGCCGGGCAAGGATTTCTACACCCTCATGCTCACCCTGGGCGGCACCTGGTATCCGGATGCCCAGAAACTCTGGTCCATGTCGCTGCTCTCCCGCTACGAGATCCACTCCAAGAAGGATGATACCGATCTGCGATTGGGCGACGACTTCCATTTCGAGTGGGGCGTGGGTCGCAAGGTGAGCGATCTGGTGGAGCTGGGTCTGGCCGGCTATGCCCAGTGGCAGGTGACCGATGACAGGGGTTCCGCTGCGGTGGGCGATCCCTCCGTGCACGATCGGGTGTTCGGCATCGGCCCCGAGGTGTCGGCGACCGTCCCCTTCTTGAAGAGTGTGGTGTCGTTGCGGGCCATCAAGGAGTTCGGCGCCGAGGATCGTCCGCAGGGCTCGATCGTCGCCCTGACCCTGACCAAGCCGTTGTGATACGCCGTGGCGCCTGTCGTGAACCGGACAGGCGCGTCGTTCCCGCCGGGGGAGTCTCGTCCCCCGGCGTTACCGGATGCACAACTCTCCCCAACGCACCATGGAAACACCGGGATGAACACCCTTTTTCAGCGCACCGCCAATCGCCTGATCGGTGGGGTCAGTGGCGCCCTGCGCGGACTGGCCGAGCTGTTGGAGACCGTCGCGGTACAGATCGATCTGAAACGCACCGTGGCCTATGAACTCGAGGATCGGCCCGACGACATCTTCGTCGTCACCTATCCCCGTTCCGGCACCACGCTGACCCAGATGATGCTCTACCAGATGACCACCGACGGCAACATGGATTTTCAGCACATCGGCATGGTGGTCCCCTGGTTCGAGCGGCGCATCATGTCCAATCCGCAGGCCGCCATGGATTATTTCAACGCCATGCCTTCGCCTCGGGTCTTCAAGTGCCATCTGGCCTACGCGGACACCCCGAAAAAACGCGGGAAATACATCTACGTGATGCGCGACGGCCAGGACGTGCTGGTCTCCTATTTCCACTTCTACCGCTCGCACCTGTCGTTTCGAGGCAGCTTCGAGGAGTTCTTCGAGCGGTTCATGCGCGGGGAGGTGCAGTTCCAATCCTGGTTCGACCATGTGCGCGGCTGGTGGGAACATCGCGAGGATCCGAACGTGCTGTTTTTGCGCTACGAGGCGGTGATCGCCGATCTGCCGGGCACCGTGCGCCGCGTGGCCGAGTTCTGCGGTCTGTCGCTCGATCCGGAACGGATCCCGGTGATCGCCGAACGGTGCGGGTTCGCCTTCATGAAAAAACATGAGCCCCAGTTCGACCACACCACCGGTCTGGCCCTGGATCGGGGCTATCAGCTCTCCTCGTTCATCCGCCAGGGGAAGAGCGGCCAGGGGGATCTGTTGATGACCCCGGCGCAGAAAGAGCGTTTCCAGGCCCGGTTCCAACGCGATCTGGCGGGAATGGGATCGGATCGACCTTCCTGAATTTCATGGACGCACAATCATGGACGAACATCTGAAAGAAAGCGCGCTGGCCTACCACCGCGCCAAGCCGGCGGGCAAGGTCTCGGTGGTGCCCACCAAGCCGATGGCCACCCAGTGGGATCTGTCGCTGGCCTATTCACCCGGTGTCGCCGCCGCCTGCGAGGCGATCATCGCCAATCCCGCCGAGGCCGCAGAACTCACCGGACGGGCCAACCTGGTCGGCGTGATCACCAACGGCACGGCGGTGCTCGGGCTTGGAAACATCGGTCCCCTGGCCGGAAAACCGGTGATGGAGGGCAAGGCGGCCCTCTTCAAGAAATTCGCCGGCATCGATGTGTTCGATCTGGAGATCAACGAACGGGATCCGGACCGTTTCGTGGAGATCGTCGCCACGTTGGAACCTACCTTCGGCGGGATCAACCTCGAGGACATCCGTGCCCCCGAGTGTTTCATGATCGAATCCAAACTGCGCGAACGCCTCAAGATTCCGGTGTTCCACGACGATCAACACGGCACCGCCATCGTGGTGGCCGCGGCGGTGATCAACGGGTTGCACTGCGTCAACAAGCGGCTCGACGAGATCAATGTGGCGGTCTCCGGCGCGGGCGCCGCCGCGATCGCCTGTCTGAACCTCCTGGTGGAGCTGGGGGTCTCGCTCTCCCAGATCACCGTCTCCGATCTGGGCGGCGTGCTGCATGTGGATCGCACCGACCTCTCCCCGGAACAGCGGGTCTATGCCACCAGCCGCAAGGTCCGTCACATCTCCGAGGCCATGGTCGGCGCGGATCTGTTTTTGGGACTCTCCGGTCCCCGCGCCATCACCCCGGCCATGGTCCAGACCATGGCTCCGCAACCGCTGGTGTTCGCGCTGGCCAATCCTACCCCGGAGATCACCCCGGACGAGATCCGAAGCGTCTGCCCGGATGCCATCATCGCCACGGGACGGTCGGACTATCCCAATCAGGTCAACAACGTCCTCTGTTTTCCTTTTTTGTTTCGCGGCGCTCTCGACGTGGGCGCCTCGCGCGTCACCGGCGCCATCATGCGCGCCTGCGTGCAGGCCCTGGTCGATCTGGCACGCTACACCGTGCCCGATACCGTGGCCATCGCCTATGCCGAGGAGAATCTTCAGTTCGGTCCGGAGTACCTGATCCCCAAACCGTTCGATCCGCGCCTGATCGTCGAGGTGGCCTCCGCCACCGCCAAGGCCGCCATGGAGAGCGGCGTCGCCACCCGCCCAATCGCCAACCTCGAGGCGTATCGTCAGCAGCTCTCCGAGTTCGTGTTCCGCTCCGGACAGGTGATGCGCCCGATCTTCGAACGGGCCCGGCGCTATCCGCGCCAAAGGGTGGCCCTGGCACAGGCCGAGGAGGAGCGGGTGCTGCATGCCGCCGACGAGATGATCGCCGAGGGAATCTGTCGTCCCATCCTGGTGGGACGCGCCGAGGTGATTCTTCCCAAGATCCAGCAACTGCGTCTGCGCATGCAGCGGGATCACGACTACGAATTGGTGGATCCGGCCACCGATTCCCGTACCGAGGCCCTGGCCGAGGAGTATCTCCACCTCATGGAGCGGCGCGGGGTCACGCCGGACATTGCCCGTGGCGAGATCGTCAACTCCTCCACCATCACCGCCGCGTTGCTGACCCGCCGGGGGGATGCCGAGGCGATGCTGTGCGGGGCCTCGGGACGGATTCGCGACCATCTGCGGGTGATTCGCGACGTGATCGGACGCGCCGCCGGGGTGGGCCACTTCACCGCCTTGAGCGGGGTGATCCTCGATTCGGGTACCTTTTTCATCTCCGATACCAACGTGATCGCGGATCCGACCGCCGAGCAGGTCGCGGAGATGACCCTGCGCGCCGCACGACAATTGCGTCGCTTCGGTCTGACCCCCAGGGCGGCGCTGCTCTCCTCGTCCAACTTCGGTTCCTACCGCGCCCCGCACACCACCAAGATGCGCGACGCCCTGACCCTGATCCACCGCATGGATCCGAACCTGGAGGCCGATGGCGAGATGCGCGCCGATGCCGCCCTCTGCGACGAGATCCGCGAGGCGATCTTTCCCAGTTCCCGACTCAAAGGACGGGCCAATCTGCTGATCATGCCCAATCTGGACGCGGCCAACATCTCCTGCGACATGCTGCTGACGCTGGGCAACGGGATTCGCGTGGGTCCGATCCTGTTGGGAACCGCCCTGCCGGCCCATGTGATGATCTCCACGGTGTCGGTTCGGGGGTTGGTGAACATGGCCGCCTTTGCCGCCGTGCAGGCCCTGGAACAGAATCTGGGCGCTCCCCCGATCGGCAGCACCACGGATTGACGCGCGACGGGATGCCCCACGGAGGGATGCCCCACGGAGGGATGCCCCACGGAGGGATGCCCCACGGAGGGATGCGCGACGGGATGCACCACGGAGGGATGCCCCACGGATGGATGCCCCACGGAGGGATGCCCCACGGATGGATGCGCGACGGCGGGATGCGATCGTGGCGAGAACGGTCTGAAAACACGAACGGGGAGCCCGGATGATCCGGACTCCCCGTTTGGTTTGGTGCGTTTGAAAAGCCAGGCTTACGGCAGGGTGAGGATCGCCTTCTTCTCCACCACGAAGTTGTCGATCTCGCCGGGGGGCAACAGGGTGCCGGTGGTGAACCGGACATCGACCACCGATTTGGCCAGGGTGCTCTTGGCGTCGATGTTCTTGGTGAGGGCGTCTTTGAGTTTCTCTTCGAGGCTCAGAAGATCCATCAGGGTGGTGAGGGTGACCCGATCGCGCTGGGCGTTGTATTTTTCCAGCGAACCCTCGACGCTCGGCCAGTAGTTGCGGATCGACTTTTGCGCCAGCTCCACGCTCGGGATGGCGTGCTTGAGATCGTTCAGGCTTTTCTTCACGCTCATCTGCACGGTGCGGGTCTTCTCTTCCAACAGCATAGAGTCACGCATCACCGCCATGCTGCGCTGCTTGACCATCCCCTCGGCGGCATCGTTGCCGAAGGGGTATTCGAAGATCATGCTCACCTTCCAGTTGGGGGAGACGGTGTTGTCCGTGAACCCCTTGCCGACGTTGTTCAGCGTCGAGCCGGAGACATCCCCGCCCATCATGCCCACGGTGCCGTCGGCGGTCAGCTTGGGCATGAGATCCTTTTTGGCCTTGGTGAGCTGGACGTTGGATTGATCCTCGACCAGTTTGGCGGCTTTCAGGTCGGCGCGTTCGCCCTGGGCGGTCTGCATCAGGCGCTTGATGAGGGATTTGTCTTCGAAATTGGCGGAGATCTTCGGGAACTCCTCGGCGGGATACCCCTTGGCGCTCAGTTCTTCCACCGACAGGCCCATGGCCTCGGCCAGGGTGTTCTTGGTTTCGTAGACCTTGGATTTGCCCTCTTCGACGGCCAGCGACTCGGCGGCCAGACGGGCGGACAGGGTGTTCACCTCATCCTTGTTGCCGCGATTGCCGCGCGCCGTGGCGCGATCCTTGGCGGCTTCGGCCCAGTTGGTGACCATTTTTTCGGAGACGCGCAGGATATCCTGCTTTTCCATGGCCGCCTTGTAGTCCCAGTAGGCCTTGGCCACGGTGCGTATACGGTTGGAGACGGCGTGACGGTACTCTTGCTGCTTGGCCTCGTAGCCGAGTTTCTTGTCCTTTTCGTCCACGGTGGCCTGAAAGGCATCCGAGCCGCTGTTGCGCAGCAGGGGGACGATGACCCGCAGTTCGCTGATGCCGATGTTGGTGGCCCCGGCGCCCTGGGAGGCGATGTCGTAGTAGTTGACCGGATCGGTGCGCATGGCCGTGGCTTTAAGCTCGGTGATCACGCCGACCCGATGGTATTGCTTCAGGGAGGCGGTGGCGGTGCTTTCGTGTTTGTTCTTTTCGAGGCCGGCATCGTAGAGGGAGCGCAGTCCACCGGCCATCTCCTTGAGTTCGATGAGATCCTTCAAGTCGGTGGCGGTGAAGTTGGTCGGGTCCGTGGCGGCCTTGGCGTTCAGGGCGCGGATCAGGGCGGGTGCCGAAGCGCCGGGCAGGGCGTTCTCCTGGAGCTTGAGGGCATTGTATTGGTCGTTCACCCACGGCGGGACCGGGGTGATGGACTGGCCGTTGTCCACGGTGATGTTCAGGGTGGGGTTGAAGGCGCCGCTCTTTTCCTGGTACTCACCGGCGGCCACTTCGCGCATCCCCTTGGCCATGATCACATCGGCGTTGCTTTCGTTCTCCAGGGAGATTTTCACCGCGTCCATGATGGGCCAGGGACCGATCTTCTCCTCCGGGGTGGGTGTCATGGTTTTGAAGATCTCTTCCTGGAGGCCCCCGGCGGCCAGGGCGGGCGGCGTTTGGGAGAGCAGCAGGGGGAGCAGCGAAGAGAGGACCCATGAGAATCTGATCGGTTGTTTCATAGTGAGCTCGATAGCATGAAGAAGGGATGGGTGTTGGAGATGGAAAGCAATTTTCGCGCCATAGAATCCGAACGTTAACTCAGTTCGGCCAGCAAGGCATCCAGATCATCCCCATCCAGGTTGGTTGCCGCGGCATCTTCAGCTGGCTGGCGCAAAGATTCCGATTCCAAACCATATTGGATCATTTCTCTGAATGCAACCAGAAAAAGTTCCCCCAGACGTTGAATCGAGTCGGCGTGATGGTGACACGGATCATAACTCCAGTCCCAGTGTAACACGCCGGAGCCCACAAAACCATTCAGTTCCAGAAGATGGCTGCGTTGGGCGCGCGGGTCGCTGGTGGGACCGATGGCTTCCTGGGCCAGGGTGAAGCGGTTCGACGCGCCGAGCAGACCATCGTACTGACCGAAATAGTTGAAGCTGATTTGGGCGGTGGGCGGCTGGCGCGACGGGGTGTCAAGCAGATGACGCAACAGGCCGAAGCCGATGCCGTTTTTCGGAACCGCCGCGAGCCGTTCCTGAATCCTGTTCAGGGCTCCGGCGGGCCAGGAGTCGTCGGACACCGCCTCGAGGGCCACCGGATAGAGCGCGGTGAACCACCCCACGGTGCGGGAGATGTCCAGATCCTCGAACAGCTCTTCGCGACCATGCCCCTCCAGATCGATGAGGAAGGCGCCGCTTTTTTGTCCGGACCAGAGGCTCAAGGCGCGCGCCAGGGCGGTGAGGAGCAGATCGTTGATGCGGGCGTTCAGCGCTCCTGGCAGTTCGTGCAACAGGGCGTTGGTTTCGACCGTATCCAGGGAGACGCGCAGATGGGCCACCGAGCCGGCCAGGCTGGGTTGATCCGGGCTTCCCTGGTCATGCGGCAGCGGCAGAAAGGTGCGATCGGCCAGGGATTGCCAATAGGGGAGTTCCGCGCGCAGGGTCTCCAGGTGGGCCGGCGCGGTGATCCGTTCCGCCCACTGCTTGAACGAGGTGGTCTTGGCCGGAAGCTGGAACGGTTCGCGGCGCGCGGCCTGGTCGAGCAGGGTCTGGAGATCCTCCAGCAGGATGCGCCAGGAGATCCCGTCGATGGCCAGATGGTGGATGATGAAGAGCAGCCGGCCCGGCTGGTCGTCCGCGCCCTGGAAAAGGGCGGCGCGCAGGAGCGGTCCCCGGCTCGGGTCGAGCGAGGCTTGCAGTTGGGACGCGCGCGTTTCGATGGCCGCGTGCCAGCCGTCGGCGGGGAGCGCGGAGAGATCCTCGCGGGTGAAGGGGATGGTCTCGTCCGGTTCCGCCAGTTCCTGGCGCCAGCCGGAGGGATCCCGGAAAAAACGCAGCCGCAGGGCGTCGTGCCAGCGCAGCAGTTCGCCGATGGCCCCACGCAGCGCCTCCGGATCCAGATGGGGAGGCGTGACCAGCAGATGGGCCTGATTGAAGTGGTGGGGGGCTTCGGTGGCGCGTTCCAGAAACCAGCGCTGGATGGCGGTGAGCGGCGCGGCGCCGGTGACGATCCCCTGTTCGGCCCGCACCGCCTCGGCGAAACTGGCCACGCTGGCCAACTCGGCGATGGTCTGGTGCTGGAAGATCTGACGCAGGGTCAACCCCATGCCCGCCTGACGGGCGCGGGCGACGATCTGGATGCTGAGAATCGAATCCCCGCCCAGCTCGAAGAAGTTGTCGTGGATCCCCACCTGCTCCACGCCCAGCACCTCGCTCCACAACCGGGTCAGGAGCTGCTCCTTGTGGGACTGGGGCGCGGCGAGCTGGCTGGAGAGCCCCTCGCGGCTCCGTTCCGGATCGGGCAGGGCCTTGCGATCGAGTTTGCCGTTGGCGGTCAGGGGAAGACCGTCGGGCAGGAGCATGAACACCGCCGGCACCATGAACTCCGGCACGCGGCTCTTCAAGTGGGCGCGCAGATCTCCCACCGTGGGAGCCGATCCCGGTCGCGGCACCACATAGGCGACGAGATAACGGTTTTCGCCATTCGTCCCTTCGCTTCGCACCACCACCACCGATTCGCGCACTTCGGGATGTTGTTGCAGGGCGTTTTCGATCTCCCCCAGCTCGATGCGAAAACCCCGGATCTTCACCTGATGGTCCCGGCGTCCCAGAAAATCGATCGAGCCATCCGGCTTGAAACGGGCCAGATCGCCGGTCTTGTACATGCGCTTGTACATCCCCTCGGGATGGAACGGATTGGGGATGAATTTTTCGTCGGTCAGCTCCGGGCGGTTGAGATAGCAGCGGGCCAGACCGTCGCCGCTTAAGTAAAGCTCTCCGGTCACCCCGATCGGCACCGGTTCCAGATGGGCATCCAGGATATAGGCCTTGGTGTTGGCGATCGGTCGCCCGATGGAAGGCGAACCCCGCAGATCCGCCGGGATGCGGGCGCAGGTGGAGTAGGTGGTGTCCTCCGAGGGACCGTAAAGATTGTCGAAATGCAAAACCCCTGGATTGGCGTAGATGGCGTGGGCCAGGGTATCCTTGAAGGGTTCGCCGGCCAGGATCACCAGCCGCACCGAGTCGGGCAGCGGCCCCAGGCGCAGCAGGGCGGCCATGGCCGAGGGGACGGTGTTGACCAGGGTGACCTGGTGGCCGGCTTCGACCACGCCGGGCAGGGCCAGGGCGTCGCGGGCCAGGATGATCCGACCGCCCCAACTGAGCGTGACGAACAGCTCGAACACCGACAGATCGAAGCAGATCGAGGTGGAGGCCAGCACCGCCTCGAACCAGGCCCGTTCATAGAAGGTCCGGGTCCAGTGGATCAGGGTGACGGTCGAGTGGTGTTCGATGGCCACCCCCTTGGGCAGACCGGTGGAGCCGGAGGTGTAGATCAGATAGGCCAGGTGGTTCGGGGTGGCCAGGGGTTCGGGTCGGCTGGTGGAGCGCGCGGCGATGGGGGCGGCCACCGGACCATCCAGGCTCACCACCCGCGCTCGCGAGGCGGGCAGGTGGGGGAGGATCGATTGCTGGGTCAGCAGCACCGGACCTTCGGAGGAGGTGTCGGCTTTTTCCATGTCGGAGAGCATGAAGGCGATGCGCTCCGGCGGATAGTTGGGGTCGAGCGGGACATAGGCCCCGCCGGCTTTCAGAATCGCCATCAGGGCCACCACCAGCTCCTGGTTGCGCTCCAGGCAGACCCCCACCAGCCGGTCCGGACCGACGCCAAGGTCGCGCAGATGGTGGGCCAGCTGGTTGGTTTTTGCGTCCAGTTGGGCATAGGTGAGCCTGCGGCCATCGTCGCAGATCAGGGCGATGGCGTCCGGAGTGGCCTGGGCCTGATGTTCGAACAGTTGATGGATGCAGAGAGCGGCGTGGGGATGATCGACGTGGTTGGCGTTCCAGGTCTCCAGCAGCAGTTCCCGTTCGGCGGCGTTTTGAATCGGGAGGCGCGACAGGGGGATGTTCGGCGTGGCGGCGATGTTTTTGAGCAGGCTGGTGAAATAACCGATGAAACGCTCGATGGTGGTCGCATCGAACAGATCGGTGTTGTACTCGAAGTTGCCGGAGAGCCCCTCCGCGTTCTCCTCCATGGAGAGCGAGATGTCGAACTTGGCCGACTTGCCATAAAGATCCAAAGCCCGCATGGTCACCCCGGCGAGGTCCGGCGGCGCGAAGGGGGCGTTCTGGAGCGCGAAGAGCACCTGGAAAAGCGGCGCGTGGCTCAAGTTGCGGGTGGGCTGGAGGGCATCGACCAGCTGTTCGAAGGGGATGTCCTGGTGGGCGAAGCCGTCCAGGGTCATGCGTCGCACCCGTGTCAACAGGGTCGCGAAATCCGGATCCGCGCCCAGATCCACCCGCAAGGCCAGGGTGTTGACGAAAAAGCCGATCAACCCTTCGGTCTCCGGGCGACCGCGGTTGGCCACCGGCGTGCCGATCACCACGTCGGTCTGATCGCTCAAGCGACCGAGCAGAGTGGCGAAGGCGCCGATCAGGGTCATGAAGAGGGTGGCGCCGGTGGCGCGGCAGAGCGCATGGAGTCGATCCGTGGTTGGCCTGTCGATGTTGAAATACAGATCCGCGCCGTGATAGGTCTGCACCGGCGGGCGCAACCGGTCGGTGGGGAGTTCCAGAAGCTCCGGGATGTCGGCCAGTTGCCCCTTCCAGTAGGTCAGTTGCTGTTCGAGCAGCGCGCCGGTGAGCCACTGTTGCTGCCAGTGGCCGTAGTCGGCGTATTGGATCGGCAGGGGCGGCAGGGGATCCGGCGCGCCCGCCGCGAAGGCGTTGTAGAGTTGGAACAATTCGGTGATGAAGATCGCCACCGACCAGCCGTCCGAGGCGATGTGGTGCAGGGTGAAGAGCAGTGCGTGCTCTTCGGGCGCGATCTGGACGATGCTGGCGCGCAGCATGGGCTCGCTGGACAGATCGAACGGGCGTTGCATCTGCTCGCTGGCCAGATCCTGGAGCGACTGTCCGGGGGCGAGGGTCAACAGCGGCACCGGCAGATCGAAGAGGGGAAGCACCCGCTGCACCGGGTTGCCATCGACCGACGGAAAGACGGTGCGCAGCGACTCATGGCGGTTGACGATGGTGCGCAGGGCGCGGGTCAGGGCAGCGAGGTCCAGGGGGCCGGTCAGGGCCATGCCGCCGGGCAGATGGTAGGTGGCGAAGCCCCCCTCCAGCTGCTCCAGGAACCAGAGCCGTTGCTGGGCGAACGACAAAGGCAGATCGCCACTGCGGTCGATGGCGCGGATCGGCGGCGGCGGCGGCAGACGTCGGGCGGTCAGGCGCGCGGCATCGATGGCCGTGGCCAGATCGCCGAGCACCGGGTGATCGAACAGAAGCGCCAGGGGAAGTTCCAGGGCGAACTGGTCCTTCAGGCGCGCCAGTACCCGCGTGGCCATCAGCGAGTGGCCGCCCAGCTCGAAGAAGTGGGCGTCGCGACTCACGCGCGGGAGGGTCAGCAGCTCCGCCCAGGTGGCGGCGATCAGCTCCTCGGTAAGCCCTCGGGGTGGGGTGAAACGGCTTTCGGCCATCCCTTCGTCGGTCGGGGCGGGCAACAGACGCCGATCCACCTTGCCGTTCGGAGAGCGCGGCAGGGCGGCCATGATGCGGAACAGGGCGGGCACCATGTAATCCGGGAGCTTTTGTTTGAGATAGGCGCGCAGCTGCTCGGCGGTCGGCGGTTCGTGCCCCTTGCGCACCTCCACGTAGGCCACCAGCATCTTGTCGCCGGGACGCGGCTCCCAGGTGGTGGCGGCAGCCTCGTACAGGTCCGGATGCCGGACCAGATTGGCCTCGATCTCCCCCAGTTCGATGCGGAAGCCGCGAACCTTGACCTGATAATCCTTGCGACCCAGAAAATGGATGTTGCCATCCGGCAGAAATCGGGCCAGATCCCCGGTGCGTTGCAGTCGGGCCTCGGGATCGTCGCTGAACGGATCGGGGAGGAACGCCTTGGCGGTCAGCTCCGGTTGATTGAGATATCCTGGCGAGAGGTTGTGTCCGCCGGCATACAGAATTCCCGGCACGCCGATGGGCACCGGTTGCAGGTGGTCATCGAGAATGTAGAGCGGATGCAGCTCCGCCCGCGGCGGACCGATGCGCAGATGGGGTTGCTCGAGATCGGCCAGGCTCAGGGCGTGATACGTCGTGTGGACGGTCGATTCGGTGATGCCGTAGAGGTTGATCAACCGCGGGCGCTGGTCTCCGTGGCGGGCGAACCAGGGTTTGAGGTTCTGGAGTTTCAACGGTTCGGCGCCAAAGATCACCACGCGCAGGGCGAGCGGTTTGGCCCCGCCGGACTCCTCGATGCGGGTCAGGGCCTGGAACACCGAGGGGTTGTTGTTGAGCACCGTCACCCGTTCGCGATGGAGCAGCGCGTAGAACGCCTCGGGGGAGCGGGCGGTTTCGCCATCCACCACCACCAGCTTGCCGCCGAACAACAGCGCCCCCCACATCTCCCAGACCGAGAAGTCGAACGAAAAGCCGTGGAACAGGGTCCAGATGTCGTGCGCGTCGAAATCGAACCAGGCGCGGGTCACCAGGAACATCCGCACCAGCCGGTCGTGGCGGATCACCACCCCCTTGGGTCGTCCGGTGGAGCCGGAGGTGTAGATCACATAGGTGGGGTGGTCGGGCTGGACCGCCACATCCGGATTGCTTTTCGGGCGGGTGGCGATGATCGCCGCGTCGCGTTCGAGAAGACAAAGCGTCGGCGCGGTATCTTGAGACGCCCGCAACAGGGTTCCAGGGTCGGGGGTGGCGGGTGGGCTCCCCCCATCCTTCAAATCGACGGGGAGTTTGGAGACCACCGAGGCGTGCGCCACCACGAACTTCAGACGGGCATCCTCCATCAGGATGGCCAGACGCTCCGGCGGATGGTTGGGATCCATCGGCACATACGCCCCGCCCGCCTTGAGAATGGCCAACAGCGCGATCACCGTGTCTGGCGACCGTTCGACGCTGATGCCGATCAGGGTGCCGGGGGTGACGCCCAGGGCGATCAGGTGGTGGGCGAGCTGGTTGGCCCGGGCGTTCATGGTCTGGTAGTCGAGGGTGACATCCCCCCAAACCAGGGCCGGCGCATGCGGGGTTCGGGCCACCTGCGCCTCGATCAGGGTGTGCAGGCACCCCCCTTCGGGTTCGACCACCTCGGTGCGGTTCCACTGGCGCACCATGAGATCATACTCGGCGGGGGTGAGCAGCGGCAGCCGGGCGCAGGGCTGGTTCACGTCGTCGCAGGCGGCGGTGAGCAGCGTCTCCAGATGGCCGATCATGCGCCGGATGGTGGCGGCATCGAACAGGTCGGTGTTGTATTCGAATTCGCCCTTGAGAAGATCGCCCTTCTCCTCCAGGGCGAGCAGCAGGTCATACTTGGCCGGCACCTGCTCCTGATCCAGGGGCTCGATGGTCAGCCCCGGCAGCTCCAGGCGCTGCTCCGGGGTGTTTTGCAGAATGAACATCACCTGGAACAGCGGGGAGTAACTGCGGGTGCGGGCCGGTTTCAACCGCTCCACCAGTTGCTCGAAGGGGACATCCTGATGGGACTGGGCCTCCAGCGTCACCGCGCGCGCCTGCTCGAGCAGCGCCGCGAAAGTCGGCTGTTCGGTCCATTGCAGACGCAGGACCAGCGTGTTCACAAAAAAACCGATCAATCCCTCCAGCTCCGCGCGGTTGCGGTTGGCCACCGGCGAGCCGATCACGAGATCCGTTTGTCCGCTGTAACGGGCGAGCAGCACGGCAAAGCCGGTCAGCAGGGTGGTGAACAGGGTGGTGCGGTGGTCGAGGCTCAGTTTTTTCAAGTTGGCGGTCAGAACCGGTGAAAAAGAAAAACGCTCCGCCGCGCCGTTGAACCCCTGCACCGCCGGACGCGGACGGTCCGTGGGCAGCTCCAACAGGGCCGGAGCGCCGGTCAACTGCTTCTGCCAGTAGGCCAACTGCCGGTCCAGCTCCCCCTCTTCCAGCCAGCTCCTTTGCCAACTGGCGAAATCGGCGTACTGGATCGGCAGGGGCGGCAGGGGCGGCGCCTCAGCCGCGCCCGTCTCGCGGGCGTAGAGTGCCGCCACCTCTCCGACCAGCACCCCCAGCGACCAGCCATCGGCGATGATGTGATGCAGGGTCAAGAGCAGCAGATGGTTTTTCTCGTCGAGTTTGACCAGAGTCACCCAGATGAGCGGTCCCTGGGACAGATCGAACAGGTGCTCCTCGCCACGGGCGATCCAGGCGCGTTTTTCGGCTTCGCGCGCTTCCGGGGCGAGGTCGGAGAGATCCACCACCGGCAGATCGAGGGGGGCGGGCGCGGCGATGCGCTGCACCGGGGTGGCCCCGTCGGCGGCAAGGCCGAAGGTGGTGCGCAGGGTCTCGTGACGGGCGATGAGGGCGGACAAGGCGCGGGTCAGGGCGGCGTGATCCAGGGGGCCGGTGAGACGCAGGGCCGCCGGGATGTTCCACGTGAACCCTTTTTCCATCTGGTCCAGGAACCAGAGCCGTTGCTGGGCAAAGGAGAGCGTTGCTTCATCTCCGGGAGCGCGGGATCCGGTCGGGATCGTGGTGGCGGTGCCGGAGCGGTCCAACACCGTGATGCCACTGGTCGCGGCCTCGGCTTTCAGGTGGGCCAGGATCTCCCCCTTGCGGGCGGCCATCTCGCCGCGCAGTTCCGGGGTCAGCCGCTCTCTGGGGGCGCTCACCCGCAGGTTTTCGCCATCCACGAGCAGGACCACGCCCAGGGCGCGCAGGTCGGAAATCAGGGTTGCGATGGGCGCATGGGTCACAGGACGAACTCCTCTCGTTCCGTTTCGTCGTGGCAGGTGTCGGGGAGGATCCCCAGGGCGGCATCGAGCTGGCGGGCCAGCGTGGCGATGGTGGGCAACTGGAAGATGAGACGCACCGGAATTTCGATGCCCATGCGTTCCCGCAGCCGGGTGATCACCTGGATGGCATGCAGCGAGTGCCCTCCCAGGGCAAAGAAATCGGCATGGCGATGGATGGCCGGACGGGCCAGGACCGCGCTCCAGATCTCGTGCAGCAGCCGTTCGGTGGCCGTGGCCGGGGGTTCGAGGCTGGCCGGATCCGGCTCCAGGGCGGTCGGCGGGGGCAGGGCGCGCCGGTCAACCTTGCCCTGGCCGGTCATCGGCAAGGCATTCAGGTGGATGAAATGAGCCGGGATCATATAGTCCGGCAGCCAGGAGCGCAGATGGGCGCGGATGTCGTCGTCGGTCGGGGCCGGGGCGGTGGCGGATACCAGCCAGGCCACCAGCTCCCCTTCACCGTTCGGCGCGGTCACCACCTGAACCACCGCCTCGCGCAGCCCGGCATGGCGGGTGAGCGCGGCTTCGATCTCGCCCAACTCGATGCGGAAACCGCGAATTTTCACCTGGTTGTCCAATCGGCCCAAACAGTCGAACGAACCGTCCGGCAGCAGCCGGGCCAGGTCGCCGCTCTTGTAGAGGCGCGCGCCGGGGGTGGAGCTGAAGGGATCGGGGATGAACCGCTCGGCGGTCATCTCCGTACGGTTGAGATACCCCCGCGCCAGCTCGTTCCCGCCCAGATGCAGCTCACCCGGCACGCCGAGGGGCTGGAGTTGTCCCAGAGGATCGAGCACATAGGCGCGGCGCGTGCCGAACGGCTGGCCGATCGGGATGCGCCGGTCCGGATCGATGGCCTGGGGGATGCGCTGGGCCAGGGCGGTCACCACCGCCTCGGTGGGACCGTAGTCGTTCCAGATCTCGATCGCGCCCAACGGGGTGGCGCGGATTCCGGCGATCAGCTCCGCAGAGACCGCCTCGCCGCCCACATGCAGCAGACGCAGGGTGCCGGCGGGTGCATCCTCGGGTCGGACCTGCCAGTCGTGCCGCAACTGTTGCAGATAGGCCGGGGTGAGTCCGGCCACCGTCAGGCCATGGGCGCGCGCCTGCCGGTTGAACTCCGCCGGACTCCAGAGGGTTGGACCGCGAAGCACCAGCGTGGCTCCGGACAGGAAGGTGGTGAACAGATCCTCGACCGAAAAATCGAAGTGCAACGCCGTGAACTGCAACACCCGGTCTTGCGCGGTGATCCCCAGCAGGGCCGCGTAGTCGAGACAATGGGTGACGATGGCCCGATGCGAGACCACCACACCTTTGGGTTCGCCGGTGGAGCCGGAGGTGTGAATCACATAGGCGGCCTGGTCGGGTTGGACGGCGTTTGCGGGGTTGTCCGGGCTCAAGGAGCGGGTCAGGTCGTCGAAATCGTCCAGGGAGATGACCTCGCAATCCTCTTCCGGCAGCAGGTGGCGCAATGCGTCGTGGGCGAGCACCAGGCGGATGCCGGCATCCCTGACGATCGTCGCCAGCCGCGCCTTGGGCTGATCGGGGTCCAGGGGGACATAGGCCCCGCCCGCCTTCAGGATCGCCAGAACTGCGATGATCATCTCCACCGAGCGCACCGGCAGCACCCCCACCAGCCGTTCCGGACCCACGCCGCGTCCGATCAGGAAGTGGGCCAGATGGTTGGCGCGGCGGTTCAGATGGACGTAAGGGATCCTCTGATCGTCGCAGAGGATCGCCTGGGCATGGGGGGTCGTCCCGGCCCAGTGCTCCACGCCCTGCTGGAGCAGGGTGAAGGGCGCCGGGGCGCGATGGGCGCCCGGAGGATGGCTGATGGCGAGCAGCCGTTCCCGCTCCGTCGCGGTCAGGAGCGGCAGCCGGCGCACCGAGGTGGCGGATGCCCCCTCGTCGGCGAGGGCGGTCAGGAGGTTCTTGAACAGCCCGCTCCACCGTTCCAGGGTCTCCGGGTCGAAGAGGGCGGTGGCGTAATCGAACTCGATCACCAGCTCCCCCTGGATCTCGGTGACGTTCACGCTCAAGGCGTTGTCCAGGGCGTGGATCGGTTGCGGGAACCATTCGGCCACGAGGTCCAGTTCGCGGTCCAGCTCGATCGGATGGTCCATGTTGAAGGTGGTCGCCACCAGCGGGGCGCGCATCTGGCTTTGACGGCGGTTCAGGTGTTCGATCAGGTTGGCGAAGGGGTACTCCTGGTGCTCCAGGGCGGTCAGGAGGGTGGTTTTGACCGTGGCCAGGAATTCGGCCAGGGTGGGATCCCCTTCCAGTCGCCCCTTGATGGGCAGGATGTGGGAGCAGTAGGCGATGAGCGGTTGGCGGGCGGCGGCGGGCGGACGACCCAGCACCAGAATGCCGATCACCAGTTCGTCCTGCCCGCACAACCGGTGCAGAAAGAGCTGATAGGCGGCGAACATCAGCATGAACAGGGTGCTGTTGTGGCGCGTGCAGGCCCTTTTCAACCCCTGATGCAGCCCGGCATCGAGCCGCAGCACCGCCCGCGCCGCCCGGTAGTCGTGCTCTTGGGGGGCGGATCGGTCGCCGGGCAGATCCAGGACCGGCAGGGGATCCGGGAACTGCTCCAGCCAGAAGGTTTCGTGGACCTTCAGGGCGTCGGATCGGTCGGAGTTCTCGCGCCAGCGCAGATGGTCCCCAAGCGGCATGGGCGCGGGCAGCGCGCTGGCCCGTCCGGCGCGCAGGGCCAGATAACAGGCGAACATCTCGCGCAACACCACCACGATCGACATGCCGTCGATGAGGATGTGGTGGGCGGTCAACACCAGTCGGTGCAGCCCGGTCTCCAGACGCAGCACCGACAGGCGCATGGCCGGTGGGGTGGCGGTGTCGATCGGGGTGGCGGCCTCGCGGAGGAACCAGGCGTCCAGCGCCTGTTGGCGCGCCTCGGGCTCCAGATGGGTCAGGTCGGTCACCGGCAGGACATGGGTCACTTCGGGCAGGATGGTCTGGTGCTGGCCGTTTGGATCGATGACCGCGCGCAGGGCGTCGTGCCGGGCGATCACCTGGTTGACGGCCCGCTCCAGTGCCGCCAGATCCAGCGGACCGCGCAATTGCAGATTGGTGTGGCTCAGGTTGGTCAGCGAACCGTCGCCGCTCACCTGATCGAGGGTCCAGAGCTGGGTCTGGGCCTTGCTCAACGGCAGGGTGAACGGTTCGGGCCTGGGCGGGGTATGCCCGGCCATGGGAAAGAAGCCGGCATCGAGCAGCGCCTCGATGGTTTCGCGCACCGCCTCGACCACCTTGGCCAGATCCTCGTCGGTGTGGGCGGTGGAGACAAAACAGGTGCGCCCCTCCCAGAGATAAATGCCGCGCTCGATCAGCCCGAAGTGCAGCAGATCCATCTCCAGGGATTGATAGGTGTAGCTGAAGTTGCCGCTCTGCACGAAACGGAACAGGGAGCCGAACCGGGCGATGCGCACCGGGATGTTTTTGGATTGGAAACAGCCGTTCAGATCGGCTTCGAGTCGGGCGGCGCGTTCGTTCAACCGTTCGTGCAGGGCCGGTCCCTCGTCCCGGATGCGGGTGAGGATGGCGCGGGCATTGGCCAGGGAGAGGGGGTGACGCCGGAAGGTGCCGGCCCCGGCCAGGGTGGTCTGGGCGCTCGGGAAAGAGTCGGGATCGTCGAATGCCCACTCCCCGCCATCCACCTGGTCGATGAACCGGGCCTCCCCGGCGATCACCCCCAGGGGGAGTCCGCCCCCCAGCACCTTGCCGTAGGTGACCAGATCGGCCTGGACGCCGAAATGGGCCTGGGCGCCGCCCGCCGCGATGCGGAATCCGGTGATCATCTCGTCGAAGATCAACGGGATGTCGAGTTCTTTCGTCACGGCGCGCAGTTGTTGCAGGAACGCCCGCGGCTGCATGGTCGGCTGGCGGCTCGGGACGGGTTCGACCAGCACGGCGGCCAGTTGATCCGCCTGGGCGCGGATCGCATCAAGCGCGTCCGGCTTGTCGTAGTTGAGAATGATGGTATCGCCGACCGCCTCGGGCGGGATCCCCGGCACCATCGGCACGGTGCGGCTTATCCCGTCCACCTTGCCGGCCATGGCCAGCACCGCGTCCGAGTGGCCATGATAGGCGCCGGAGAACATGGCGATCTTGCGGCGTCCGGTGGCCGCCCGCGCCAGGCGGATCGCCGACATCACCGCCTCGGTGCCGGTGGTGCAGAAGGCGACCCGTTCGACCCCGGTCAGCTCCCGGATCAGGCGCGCCACCTCGCCGCTCAATCCCGATTGCGGCCCCAGATGGATCCCTTGGTCAATTTGTTCGATCATGGCCCGTGTGAGGTCTGGATCCTTCAATCCAAAGAGATGGGCGCCGAATCCGCCCGCCAGATCCACGTAGGCGTTGCCGTCCAGGTCGATGAAGCCGCTCCGGGTGGCCTCGTTGGAGAGGATCGGATAGCTCAACCGCTTGGTCTCCGGGCGCATGCCCATCAGCGAGCGCACGTCGGCCCAGTGGACCCGCTCGGACTCGGCCTTGGCGCGGGAGGTTTTCGTGCGGGCGATGTAGCGGGCGATGAACCCGTCCAGATAGGCTTGCTGGGAGGGGGAGAGCCGGCTGGCATCCTGGTCGTGGAACGAGGCGAAGTGACCGCCACGCGTGGGGACCGGCGCGGGGGAGGGGGATGCGGCGGGTGCGGCGGGTGCGGTGCCTTGCACCGCCTGGACCAGTGGGCCTGCCAGAGGCGACTCCCCACGCAGCAGCGCCAGTTGCTGGCGCATCAGTTCCAACTGCTGCATCACCACCTGCTCCACCATCGAGCCCGGTGCGGCGCTCCCGGTCGGGAGCGGAGCCGGTGGGGTCGCGGAGCCGGGGGCCGCGTGGGTCGGGAGCGGAGCCGGTGGGGTCGTGGCGTCGGAGGCGATGGGGATCTCCGCCTCGGGATCGACCCAGCCGGCGGGCTGTTCGAGGGCGATGGCCTCCGCGACCAGCTGCGGAGTGGACAGATCCTCGAAGATGCGCCGGATCGGAATCCGCACGCCGAAGCGTTTGTCGATCGCCTGGAGGATCTCCATCAGGATCAGCGAATCGGCTCCCATCTCCAGAAACGGGGCGTTCAGATCCACCTCATCCGGGGTGGCGCGCAGTTGCCGGGCGATCAGATCGCGCAGCCTGTCGGTGATGGGTCGCTTCGGGGAAGGCGCGGCGGCGGGCGTGGCAACGGTATCGGACAAGGTGGCCAGGGAAGCGGCGGTGGGCATGGCAACGGTCTCGGGCGGTGCGGCCAGGGAAGGCGCGGCGGTGGGCATGGCAACGGTCTCGGGCGGTGCGGCGGGGGAGGAGGTCGCCCCGGCTGGGGTGGCGCACGGAACGACGACGGACAAGGGGGCCGGGGAGCCGGGATTGGGGATCGGGGCCCGTTCGTCGGCAAACCAGCAGAAGGTGCGCTGGAATGGATAGGTGGGCAGGGTCACCTTGCGGCGCGGATGGTCGCGATAGAGGCCGTTCCAGTCCGGATTGGCCCCATGGGTGTACAGGGTGGCCACGGAGCGGAGCAGCATCGACCAGTCGTCCTGCCCCTCCTTGAGGCTGGCCAGCCACGCCACCGGATCGTCGCGCAGGGCCATCATCCCCAGGCCGATCAATACCGGTTGCGCGCCGATCTCGATGAAAGCGTCGCAACCGGCCTGACGCGCGGCCAGGATCGCCTCCGCGAAGCGGACCGGCTGGCGCATCTGCTGACGCCAGTAGCCGGGGGTCTGCATGTGGACGGTGGCGCGCTTGCCGGTCAGCCCGGAGATCAGGGTCGTTTTCGGCGCGGAGATCTCGAGGTTGGCGAGCCGTTTTTCGAAGGGATCGAGCATCGGCTCGACCAGCGGCGAGTGGACCGCGTGTTCGCTTTTGAGCATCTGGCCCGGCGTGCCCGCCGCCGCGAATTCGGCCAACAGCCGTTCGACGATCGCCCCGGCCCCGGAGATGGTGCAGTAGTCCGGGCCGTTGATGGCCGCGAGCGACACCTCGGCGGCATGCGGGGCCACCGCCTTCAGGATCGTCTCCTCGCCGGTGGCCAGAAGCGCCATCCGTCCGCCGGGCGGCAAGGCGCCGATCAGCCGACCCCGCTCCACCAGCAGCGGCAGCACCGCTTCGAGCTTCACCATGCCGGCGGCCCAGGCGGCGGCGTACTCCCCCACGCTGTGGCCGAGCACCACGGCGGGTTCCACCTTGAGCGCCCGCCACAGCCGCGTCAGGCCGCACGACACCGCGAAGATGGCGCAGTGGGCGTACTCCGGACGGCTCAACAGGGCGTCGTCATCTCCCAGCATCGCCTCGAGCAGCGAGGGGGTCAGATGCGGGCGCAAGATCGCGTCGCATGCGTCGAGGGTGGCGCGGAACAACGGCTGGGTCGCATACAGTCCCCGCCCCATGCCCAGGTACTGGGATCCCATGCCGGTATACAGGAACGCCACCTTGGGGGACAGCCCGGTGGGGTTCTCCACGCCGGGCATGATCCCCCAGGGCGCCCGTCCGCGCTGGAATTTCTTGTCGGCGGCTCCTTCGGCGAAGGCCAGGAGTTCGGCGCGGATTCTGGCGGGATCCTCCCCGGTGGGCGCGACCAGGGCGACCCGGTGGCGGAAGCTGGCGCGGCTCGTGGCCGCGGTGTGGCAGAGATCCCACCACGCCGGCTCCGGTTCCGCCTCCATGCGCGCCGCGTGGCGGCGGGCGAGTTCCCGCAAGGCCGGCATCCCCTTGGCCGACAGGGGCAGCAGGGCCAGCGGCGGGGGAGGGGGCAGGTTGGTGGACGGCTCTTCGAGCGGGGTCGGGGCCTCTTCCAGGATCATGTGGGCGTTGGTGCCGCCAAAGGCGAACGAGCTGATGCCGGCGCGGCGCGGACGGTCGCGTTCCGGCCAGGGGATGAGGGTGGCCGGGATGTCGAGGGGCGCGCGGCTCCAGTCGATATGCGGGGAGCGGGTCCGGCAGTGCAGATGGGGCGGAATGGCGCGGTTGCCCAGCGACAGGATCACCTTGATCAGGCTCGCCATGCCGGCGGCGGACTCCAGATGGCCGAAGTTGGTCTTCACCGAGCCGATGTGCAGGGGTTGATCCTGGGGTCGCTCCGGACCGAACACCTTGGAGAGGGCATCGATCTCGATCGGGTCGCCGAGCGGGGTGCCGGTGCCGTGGGTCTCGACGTAATCGATGTCGCCGGGTTTGAGTTGCGCGTTGGCCAGGGCCTGGCGGATCACCCGCTCCTGGGCCAGACCGTTGGGCATGGTCAGGCCACCGCTCGCGCCATCCTGGTTGATCGCCGAGCCGCGAATCAGGGCCAGGATCGTATCCCCGTCCCGCTGGGCGTCGGACAGGCGCTTGAGGATCAGTGAGCCGCCCCCTTCGCCGCGGGCGTAACCGTCGGCGGCGGCGTCGAAGGTTTTGCAGCGCCCGTCCGGGGCGAGCATGTGGCCGCGCGAGAAGTTGATGCTCACCTCCGGAATCAGGATCCGGTTCACCCCGGCCACGATCCCCAGTTCGCACTCCCGATTGCGCAGGCTCTGGCAGGCCAGATGCGTCGCCAGAAGCGAGGAGGAGCAGGCGGTATCCACCGAAAACGAGGGGCCGGTCACCCCGAGAAAGAACGACAGCCGCCCGGCGGCCACGCTGTAGGTGTTGCCGGTGATGAAATAGGCGTCGATCGCCTCGGGCGGGCGACTCTTGTGCATCAGGAGCGCGTAATCGACGTTGCTCAACGCCACGAACACCCCGACCGGCTGGCCGCGCACCGCCTCGTGGGGGATGTTGGCCCGTTCCAGGGCCTCCCAGGTCAACTCCAGCAGCAGGCGTTGCTGCGGATCGAGACTGGCCGCCTCGCGGCGCGAGATCTCGAAGAATTGCGGGTCGAAGGCGGACGGGTCGCCGATGAAGCCGCCCTGGCGGGTGACGATGGTGCCGGGCCGGTCCGGATCCGGATCGTGCCAGGCTTCGGCGTTCCAGCGGTCGGAGGGGACCTCGGAGATGGCGTCCACGCCGTTTTTCAACAGCTCCCAATACCGCTCCGGGGTGTCGGCCTGGCCGGGAAAGCGGCAACTGCTTCCGATCACCGCGATCGGTTCGTGGCGCGCGGCCTCCATGGCCTTGATCTTGGCGCTCATGTCGCGCACGGCCAAGAGTGCCTGTTTGACCGATGAAAGCTGGCCGGATTCCGCTCCGGAGGTGTCCTGGATGGGGGTGGTCATGCGGTCCTTCGATGACTGTCGCGACATGAACGATGGCGCTGGGTGGGGTGGGTGTATTTTTCGATACGGATGGAGTGACATTCTACGCTGGAGGGAGAGCTCTGTTCAAGCTCAAAGTCATCCGGGCAGGTGAGGGCGATCCCGATCCGGCGGTCACCACTTCCAGATCGAGATTCCCACCCAGACCACGCCCATCGCCAGGAGAAGCAGCGCGAGTGCCAGCCGGTTGGAGCGCATGCGCACCGGGGTGGCGTCGGCGGGGAGCTGGGACGGGTGTTTGCAGCCGGTGAACATGGGCAGGATGAGATTGTCGCCTTTGGCCAGATAGAACAGCACCGCGCCCAGATGGAGCGTCACCAGGGCGAGCAGGGCAAGGAAACTCAGACGATGGATGGTCGAGGCGAGGGCCACGGTTTTCTCGGAGACGAGAAAGGCCAGCGGCCCCTTGACCAGGATGTCGTCGCTGGCGAACAGTCCGGTTATCCCTTGCAGGGCCAGCACCATCAGCAGCGCCGCCACGGACCAGCCGCCGGCGGGATTGTGGCCCACGAAGCGGGGGTGTTCTCCCTTGAGGTTGGCGATGAGGTAGGCGATCACCGCGCCGGGTCCGGTCAGGAAGTTCCTGAACCGGGCTGTTGTGGAGCCGAACAGGCCCCACAACAGCCGGAACAGCACCAGCACCAGGATGGCATGGCCGATGGCCATGTGCCAGACCAGCATGGCATCGCCGAACTTGCGCGACACGAAGGCCGAGATCACCGCCAGCACCAGTCCCCAGTGGAACAGCCGGGTCGGCGGATCCCAGACCCGCACCGGGGAGCCCCGGTCCGGGGCTTCACCGGTGGCGGGACGGTCATGCACGGTCGGATCACTCCTTGCGGAAATCGTCATGGCACGCCTTGCACTTTTCGCCCATGCTCTTGAAGGCGGCGATGGTGGCCCCCTTGTCGGTGCCGGCGGTGGCGGCGACCAGCGACTTGGCGGCGGCAACTCCGTCCATGGCGCGCTGCTTGACCTTTTCCGGCTGGGTCCAGATCTCCGGTTTGGCCTTGGTTTCGCCCTTGTCCGATCCCGGCGGATAGGAGTTGCCCATGTGACCGAAGGCGTCCAGGATCCCCTGGGCGTGGAAGGAGAGGTCGGCGGGGGCCTCGAAGCCCAGGAACAGGATCGACTTCATGGCGGTCATGTGGCCGGCCATGGTTTTGTAAAGGCCCTGACGGTGCACGATGGCGGGATTGGTCTCATCGGCGAAGGCGGCGAAGGCGCTGACGGCGGTCACGCTGGCCACGGCCATGGCAAGGACGATTTTCTTCATGATGGAGGGCACTCCTTGGATTTTTCAGGATAAGGGATGGGTGAACGTATGATAATCTCTTTGCGTCGGGTTGATCAAGCGTTCGCAGCGTGAGCGCCGTCGCAAAACGGCGCCGGGCCGCCCGATCAGGCTTGCGAATCGTGACTGCCGTCGCAGAAGGGATCGTTGGCCGAAGCGTGGCAGCCGCACACCGCCGCCGTGCCGGCTTCGGCCATGACGACCCGTTTGGGTTGCTTGCCGGTTCCGTCGTGGGATCCGTCGCAATGAGGATCGTTCTTGGAACGACCGCACAGACAGACCCAGCTCTCTCCGGCGGGCAGGGTGACGATCTTGGGCATTTTTTGTGGACTCCTTGGGTTGGGCGGGTGGTTGGATGGGTGACAGCATAAGCCAGGTCGGATAAGATTAGAATAGACAATAATCGAAAAAGATTGTTTCCGATTTGGAAAAAAAGAGGCCCGATGGACCGACTGGAGACGATGCGCATCTTCGTGACCGTGGTGAATCGTCAGGGGTTCGCGGTGGCGGCCCGTGAGCTGGGTCTGGCGGTGGCCACGGTGAGCAAGGCGGTCGCCGCGCTGGAGACCCGTCTGGGGGTCTCCCTGCTCAACCGCACCACGCGACGGATCAGCGTGACCAGCGATGGGGAACGCTATCATGACTGGTGTACCCGCATTCTCGCCGATTGCGAGGAGGCGGATACCACGGTCCGACATGGCGCCTCCGAACCCGGCGGACGGATCCGCGTCGCCGCCCCGGTGCTCTTCGGCCAACAGCATCTCATCCACCAGGTGTGCGGCTTCATGGCGCGCCATCCGGGCATCGTGGTGGAGCTGGATCTCAACGACCGCTACGTGGACATGGTGGCCGAAGGGTTCGATCTGGCGGTGCGCATCGGTCGCCTCGGGAACTCCTCCCTGCGCTCCCGATGCCTGGCCGCCTTTGAGCTGCGGGTGTGCGCGAGTCCGGACTATCTCGCCCGCCGTGGTCTCCCCGTCACCCCGGAGGAGTTGACCAACCACGACTGCCTGGTCTACACCCTCTCGTCACGGGACGGGGTGGGGGTGTGGCGTTTCGAGGGCGGGGAGGCGGGCAAACAGCATCGCATCCGGGTCAACGGGGTGCTGTTCGCCAACAACGGCGAAGTGTTGCGTCAGGCCGCCCTGGCCGGCTTGGGGATCCTGATCCTCCCCTCGTTTCTCGTGGACGGGGATCTGGCCAACGGCAGATTGCAACAGATCCTGATCGGCCATCGTCTTCGGGGCGGGGGGATTCACGCGGTCTATCCGCCGGGCCGACTCCTGCCGATCCGGGTGCGTCTTTTTTCCGATCATCTGGCCGAACAGTGGCGACACGGCGTGTTACCCCCTGGAAATTCGGCTTGAGGCTTGTTATCATTTCGATTGGGCAACGATCTCGCGATCCTGGGTGAGGCATCCCCCACAGGCGGGTTGCCCCTTTCGTCTCAACCTTGCCATGGAAACGGATTCACGACGATGTTCACCGACGAGGCCGGCATCGCATCGCTCGATCTGCCAACCGCCGTGGCCTTCCTGATGGCCATCACGGCCCTGGATGGCATCATCGCCCTGACGATCTGGAACGCCCATCGCAACATCCGGGGATTGGCGACCACGGCTTCCGGATTCCTGGCGTTCGGCATCGCGGTTTACATGCTGCCGGTCAAGAGTCTGCTTCTGGTCACGGTGCGCAACACCCTGTTCAACCTCTCCACGGCCATGGCCGCCGAGGGGATGGCGCAACTGCTGGGACGTCCGGGGGCACGCTGGCTCCCCTGGAGCGTGGCGCTGTTCAGCCTGATCTTCTGGCCACTGGCGCAACTGTATATCCCGGAGAACCACAGCGCCCAGATCCGCACCATCGTCTCCTCGATCATCAGCATGCTGCTTTTGGGGTGGATGACCTGGCTGATGCTCTCCGACCGGCAGCAGACCCGGCTGTTGCGCGGCGTGACCCTGGTCTGTCTGGCGGTCATGATGATCACGGTCGGCATGCGTCTCCATCAGGCGGCCACGGAACCGTTCACCGAGGCCACGTTCTACTCCCAGCAGCAGGCCTGGTTCTATTTTCTGCTCTGTCTGGGGAGCAATTTTCTTTTTTTCTGCCTGTTGGTCATGGTGGGCGAGCGGTTGTCGCGCAACCTGCACGAGCGGAATCTGGAGCTGAGAGAAGAGGTGCGACTGCGTGGTCGGTTGCAGGAGGAGGTCTCCGTCGCCCTGGCCGAACACCTGGAGTTGCGCGAGGAGCGACGTCGCTTCCTGCAGGTTCTCGGCCACGAGATCGGCACCCCGCTGGCCATCATCGACCGCTCGGCGGAGATGATGCAGAGCGTGCCGGAGACCGCCGCCAAACGGTTGGATGCGATCCGCTCGGCGGTGCGGCGGCTGTCGCGTCTGACCGGTGATCTGTTGGATGCCGAACGGGCCTGCCTGGAAAATCTCGTCATGCGCGAGCTGGATGCCGGCGAGGTGACACGGGAAGCGGTGGAGATGCTGAATCTGACCGACTCGGTGCAGATGGAACGGGTCGATTCCCAACCGTTGCGGTTTTCCGGCGATCACGACCTGATCGTCATGGCCCTGGTGAACGTGCTCAACAATGCCGTCAAGTATACCCCGGATGATCAGGCGATCTCGATCGTGCTGACCGTGGACCGTCAGCAGGTGGTGATCATGATCCTGGATCGCGGCATCGGCTTTCCGGAAGAGGAACGGAGCCGGGTGGGAAAACGGTTTTATCGAGGCTCGAACGTCGAGGCGATCCCTGGTCGGGGTTTGGGGTTGCATATCGTCTGGTTGATCATGCAACGTCATGCGGGGGTTTTGCGGGTGGCCAATCGTGAGGGTGGGGGTGCGGTGGTGACGCTTTCGTTGCCGGTCGTCGGAGGGGGCAGGGGAGGACCAACATGATCCGGGTGCTGGTGGTGGAGGATGAACTTTCGTTGCGCGGCGATCTGGAGGACTATCTGACCGCCAAGGGGTATCGGGTGACCGGCGTCGCCACGCTGGCCGAATCGTGCGCCATTCTGGAACAGACGCGGTTCGATGCCGCGATCGTGGACATCGGCTTGCCGGATGGGGATGGCCTCGGGTTGGTGGAGCGGATCCGGGAACACTCCCCACAGTGCGGCATCGTGGTGCTGACCGCCTTTGGCGAGCCGGAAGCGCGCGTTCGGGGACTGGAATCCGGAGCCGATGCGTATCTGGTCAAACGGTCCACCTTGCGCGAGATCGATGCCACCTTGCGCAGCGTGTTGCGTCGCGTCTCCACCGCCATGGTCGTGGAGGGGCCGGCGGTGAGCGAATGGTTGCTGGATCGCAGCGACTGGTCGCTGGTGGCTCCGAACGGTCTGGCGGTGCGTCTGACCAGCACGGAGATGGCCTTTCTGATTGCGCTGGCCGAAAGCAAGGGGAACGTCTGCCAGAGGGAGCAGCTGGCCCAATCCATCGGTCGTGCGCCCAAAACCGCCGACGAGCGCAATCTGGATGCGGTGGTGCGGCGACTGCGGCGCAAGATCAGCGAGGCCACGGGCACGGATGTGCCGGTCAAGGTGGTCTACGGGGTCGGGTACGCCTTTCCGGCGTCGCTGCGTCTGGTCAATTGAGGATGCCCGTACCCCGAACGCACGATCCTTCCGCCTCCCGCGCCAACGCCTGGGTCAACTCCGGCACGGCGGACTGAAAGGCATACACCGCCGCCGAATGGAGCCGCACCGCCGGCAGGGTGTCGCCGACCCGGGCCGCCTTTTCGATCACCGCGCACAACTCCGAAAGCGCCATCGCGCCCACCGTGGCGCTGTTCGACTTCAACGCATGCGCCGCGCCGCGTACCACCTCGTCCTCGTTTTTCACACCTGCCCGTTCGATGCGCTCCAGCAATCCCGGCGTGCTCGCCAGAAACTCCTCGATCACCAGCGTGAAAGTCCCCGGCACCTCTTTCATGGCCATCCAGAAGCGCTCCAGGACATCCGGGTCCAATGCCGGCCCACCCGTTTCTTCGATCTCGGACCGGACCTCCGGTGCGGGAGGAGGCTCCTCCAGCTCCCAATGGGGCAACCACTGGGACAACTTGTTCAACAACGCGTCCCACAACACCGGCTTGGCCAGATAGTCGTTCATCCCGGACTCCAGACACCGCTCCCGATCGCCGCTCAACGCATTGGCCGTCATGGCGATGATCGGCATCGGCTCTCCGGTCCCGAGCCGCGTTTCCCATTCACGGATGCGCCGCGTCGCCTCCAGACCATCCATGCCCGGCATCTGCATGTCCATCAGAATCAAATCCGGACGACCGGCCATGGCCCGTGCCACACCCTCTTCGCCATCCCGGGCGATCTCCACCTCAAACCCCATCTGTTTCAACATGCTCGCGGCCACCTGCTGGTTGACGAAGGTATCTTCCACCAGCAGAACCTTGCCCAGAAGCCGTCCCTCCGGTCGGTTGGTCGCCGCGTCCGGCGTTTCGCCGCCTCCCGCCGACTCCGGCTTGAACAGCAACTCCAGGGCGCGCGCCAAACGTCGGGGGCCGACCGGTTTCATCACGAACGCACCCACCCCGGCTTCGCTCAACACCGACTCTTCCAGATGGATGCCACAGCTCAGCAGCATCACCTTGGGCCTCGGAATCGACCCCTCCTCGCGCATTCTCCGCGCCACTTGCAAACCGTCCAAGCCCGACATGCGCATATCCACGATCACCACGTCATACGCCCCATCCGGGGAATCCGACGCGGACCGCACCATCGCCAGCCCCTCCTCGCCACTGGACGCGCCATCGCACCCGACCTGCCAGGACTGGAAATAGTTCTGGAAGATCATTCGATTGGTCAGACAATCGTCGATCACCAGCACTTTTTTGCAGCAGAGGGCCGGTGGTGACACGCTCAGGGCGCCCGGCGGCCTGGAAAACTCCACCTCGAACCAGAACAGCGATCCCCCCTCCGGTTGGCTGGACAGACCGATCACCCCGCCCATCGCCTCGACGATCTGCCGGGCGATCACCAATCCGAGGCCCGTGCCACCGAAACGGCGCGTGGTGGAGTCGTCGGCCTGCACGAAGGGTTGAAACAGTCGGTCACGCGCCTGATCCGAGATGCCGATGCCGGTATCCAGGACATAAAAACAGATGCGCGCCTTGTCATCGGTCTCCCGGACCAGATCCGCGCGGATCACCACCTCGCCGTTCAAGGTGAACTTGATGGCGTTGCCGGTCAGGTTGATCAGCACCTGACGCAGCCGCACCGGATCGCCGATCAACTCCGACGGGATGCGCCAGGAGAAATGGATCATCAACTCCAGACCCTTGCCGTGGGCCGCGCCGCTGAGCATGGCGCCAACGTTGTCCACCAGTTCGCGCGGGTCGAACGGAATCTGTTCCAGCACCAGCCTGCCCGCCTCGATCTTGGAAAAGTCCAGGATGTCGTTGATCACATTCAGTTGCAGTTCGGCGGACTGCAGGGCGATGGAGAGGTATTGTTTCTGGATCGGATTCATGCGGGTTTTGGACAGGAGCGCCAGCATGCCGATCACCCCGTTCATGGGCGTACGCACCTCATGGCTCATGTTGGCCAGGAAGGTGCTTTTGGCATGGCTGGCGGATTCGGCCTTCTCTTTGGCCAGGATCAACTGCCGATCGACGATTTTCTTCTCCACGATGCTGGCCAGGGTGTTGCGCACCGTGGCCAGAAAATCCTCCTCATCCTTGTTGCAGGTGTGGGTGGGGGGCAAAAAGATCTGGATCACCCCCTTGATCAGGCCGCCGGGTGAAAGCGGCGCCGAATAGTACCCCCACTGCTCGGGCACGCCGGGAATCGCCCCGCCGGGCCAATCGTGGGCGCGGATGAAGACGATGCCGGGGGTCTGCACCCCCCAGGCGGTCTCGAGGAGCGCCTTGCCGACCCGCTCTTCGTTCCCCTCTTCGGGCAGTCCGATCTGGCAGACCACATCCCCGCCGTTCTCGGCGGCCCCGAAAAGATAGATCGCCCCCTTGCCCTCCGGCATGAACCATGGCGCGGAGAGGATCCGCGTCAGGGCCTCGCGGATGAAATCCCGCAAGAACGAGGTGGTCTCCATGGCCGAAAAGAGCAGACCGTTGAGGATGTCCTGAGCCTGCTTGGAGCGCAGCAGACGCGCCTGGGCGATGCGACGTTCGGTGATGTCCGTGGCGATGCCGCAGATGGAGAAGTGACCGCTTTCGTCGGCCACCACCGGAAAGCGCACCGTATGGAAGATCCGTTTGTCGCCGGCCAGGGGGATGATCATGTCCACATCCGCCTGAACACCGCGCTGCAACACGGTGCGATCCGACTCGATGAACCCCTGGGCCACATCCTCCGGGAACAGCTCCATGTCGCCACGTCCGATGATCCGCTTGGGGTCGAGTCCGAAGGTCTCGGAAAAGAGGCGGTTGGCCAGCAGATACCGTCCGGCCCGATCCTTCAGACAGACCAGGCTCGGCATGTTGTCGAGAATCGCCTGCATGCGGTTTTCGCTTTTGGCGAGTTTGTCGAAGGCCTCGCGCAGCCGCAACTCCGACTCCTTGCGATGGGTGACATCCTCCTGGATGCAGACGAAATGGGTCACCCGTCCCTCGCCATCCACCAGGGGCGAAAGCGACGCCTGCACCCAGTAGAGCGACCCATCCTTGCGCTGGCTCTGGATCTCCTCGCGCCACGCCAGCCCTTCGTGCAGGGTCTGCCACATCAGATCGCAATCACGCTCGGAGCGTGACTGGTCCTGCAAGATCAGCGGCGTGCCCCCCAGCGTCTCGTGGGCGGGGTAACCGGTGATCTGGGTGAAGCGCGGATTGACGTATTCGATCCGTCCCTCGGCATCGGTGATCAACACGATGTTCGGACTCTGCTCCACCGCCGCAGAGAGTTTGCGGATCAGCGACTCGTCGGCGCGCTTCTCTTCCATGAGCCGATCCTTGCGGATCGCGGCATCCAGGGTGTTGGCGGCCAGTTGCATGGCGTCGATCTCGCCTGAACTCCAGGTGCGCTCCCGGCGGGAATCCTCGAAACCCAGCACGCCCCATAACCTCTCATGCACCAGAATCGGCATCACCGCGATCGACAGAATTCCGCGTTCGGAGAGAAAATCCCGCTCCGGTTTGGCAAAATCGCGGGTTCGTCCAGAGAGGTGTTCCCCCTTGGCGAGCCGTTGGCGCCACCGGGAGAGTCCGAACCGTTCCGGATCCACATCCTGGTCGTCATCCGGATCCATTTCCGGCAGAATCCCTGGCGCGCACCATTCGTGGATCCAGCCGAACAGCTCCCCTTCCAGGCCCAGGGTCCGGAAGATGTAGGCCCGGCTTACATTCGCCGCCCGGCCCAGGTCGGCCAGAACCGCATCCACGTTCTGGCGCCAGCCGCCGTGAAACAGCAACCGTTGGGCGATGGCGGCCACGGTGTTCAGGACCCGTGTACGTTTGGCCACCTGCTCCTCGAGCAGTTGCCGATGCAGGCTCAACTCCCGTTCCGCCTTTCTGCGTCGTTTGGATTCATGGGCCGCCAGCACACCGAAAGCCAGGGCATCGGCCAATTCCGAGATCAGCTCGATCTCCGCCGGTTCAAAGGCCCAGGGATCGGCGGCATAGAGGTTCAACACCCCGAACAGATGTTCCCCATCCTTGAAGGGAACCGCCAGGGCCGCGGCATAGCCATGGTCTTCGGCCTGCTCGCGCCACACTCCGGCCAGCGGATCCTCGAGCAGGTTGTTGAGCGTCGCCGTCGCATTGCTGCGGATGGCGGCACGGGCGGGCTCCTGACGGCTGCCGGTTTCGAGCCAGATGCGTCGGAACGCCTGCAACCGTTCGGCATCGAGACGCGCATGGGCCACCGGGGTGATGGTTCGATCCGCGTCATCCGCCACCAGGCCGCACCAGGCGAAACGGTATCCGCCCTCCTCGACCAGCAGGTCACAGGCACGGGAGAGCATCACCACTTCGCTTTTTTCGTGCCGCACCAGCTTGTGGCACTGTTTGAGCAGGGTCAGGGCACGTTCCGCCGCCGTGGGTTCCTGGAAGGGTGGTCCAAACCGGGCGTTCGCGGGCAACGAATCGGGCATGGGGTCACTCCTGGTCGCGCGGAGGGAAACCGAGATCCCGGAAATCCATCAGAGCCGGGAAACGTCCCGACGGCTTGGGTGGCGCGCCGGAGCTGGGATTGAGCGCCTGACGCAGATGGGCGATGCCGAAATCGGCGGCTGCTGCGAGCACCGATTCCGCGTCGTCCACCAGCAGGGTGGCGGCTGGATCGAAATCCAGGCGGGCTTGCAACAAGGGCCAGAAGGGAGGTTGTTCCTTGGCCCAGCCGATCTCGTGGCTGGTGATGGTCGAGTCCAGCCAGGCGCCGATCGGGGTGCGGGCCAGTTTCATGCGCAGCGAATGGCCGTGGGCGTTGGTGACCAGATGGGCCGGTCGTCCCGAGGCGCGCACCGCCTCCAGAAACGGCAAGACATGCGGATGGACACGAATCAGATGGGCCACCTCTTCCTTCAAGAGCGGGATGTCGAGTCCCAACCGATCCGACCAGTAATCCAGATCATACCAGGCGAGCGTCCCCTGATTCTCCGAGTAGGCGGCGAACACCCGCGCATACGCCTCCTCGAAGGTCAGGCTGTTTTTTTCCGCGAAGGCCTTGGGAACGACCTGTCGAAAAAACACATCGTCGAACTTCAGGTCCAGCAGCGTGCCGTCCATGTCCAGAAGCACGCAGCGGACCTCGGACCAGGGCACGCGCGCCAGGTTGATCACGTGCGATAATCCGCGTTGATGGTGATGTAGTCGTGGGTCAGATCGCAGGTCCAGACCGTGCTGGTTCCGGCTCCGCCGCCGAGGTCGAGACGGATGGCGATCTCGGCGGCGGCCATCACCGCGGCCCCGCGCGCCTCCTCGTAGGTGTTGGCCAGCTGGCCCCGTTCCACCACCAGCACCTCGCCGAGCCACAAGGAGAGGGCGCCGGGATCGAAGCCAACCCCGGCGTAGCCCGCCGCAGCCAGGATGCGTCCCCAGTTCGGATCGCTGCCGGCCAGGGCGGTCTTGACCAGAGGGCTGTTGGCGATGGCCATGGCCACCTGTTTGGCCTCGGCGTCGCCGGCGGCGCCGCTCACGGTGAGGGTGACGAATTTGGAGGCTCCCTCCCCATCCCGGACGATGGCCTGGGCCAACTCCCGGCAGACCGCGTGGAGCGCCTGGGCGAACTCGGCCAGACGCGGATCGTCCGCCGACTCCACCCGCCCGTTGCCGGCCCGTCCGGAGGCGAACAGGAGCATGGTGTCGTTGGTGGATTGATCCCCATCCACGCTGATGGCGTTGAAACTGCCCGCCACGGCCCGGTTGAGCAGGGTGCGCAGGGAAGCGGAGGCGATGTCGGCATCGGTGAACAGGAAGGCGAGCATGGTGGCCATGTCGGGCCGGATCATCCCCGCGCCTTTGGTCATGCCGATGATCCGGACGCTTTCGGCGCCGATCCGACATTCGCGACTGGCCAGTTTGGGAAAGGTGTCGGTGGTCATGATGGCGCGCGCGGCCCGCTCCCATCCGCCCGCAGCCAGGGAATCGACCATGCCCGGCATCTCCGAAACGATTTGTTCCACCGGCAGGGGGGTTCCGATCACGCCGGTGGAGGCCACGAAGAGTTCGTGTTCGTCGGCGCCGATGAGATGCGCGGCCAGGGCGGAGGTCTCCAACGCGGCCCGCATGCCCGCTTCGCCCGTGACGGCGTTGGCGTTGCCGGAGTTGACCAGCAATCCCCGCGCCCGTCCCCAGGCGAGCCTCTGCCGGCTGAGCACCACCGGTGCCGCCTGGACGCGGTTGCGGGTGAACAGCCCCGCGACCGTGGTCTCCGGGGCCATCTCCACCAGGAGCAGGTCATCCCGTTCACGACGGCCATTCTTGATGCCACAGGAGGCGACGGCCAGACGGAATCCGGCCAGGGGCGGCAGAAAGTCGGGGATCGGAGGGGGTGAAACGGCCATGGCTGGGACTCCTTGAAATGCGGTTGATTCGAGACAAACCCGCGGGAAGTTTTTTTGCGTGCGGGGGCGTTTTTCCCGTCCGCACGTTCACGCGGTTTCTTGGCCGTGGAACGCCCGCAAGGGAGGTCCACGGTCGGGGGTGAGGGGTTTTTCCCCCCCATCATGCAAGTTCGCCGATCTGGCATGATCTTTGAATTTTGCTTTTGGCAAGGCGACTCGTTTTCACGAATCCTTGACGATTATAGGGAATTTTGCACCATGGGACAATACATGACAATTCGCATTCCTCCCCGGCGTGACTGGAGCGGTGACATGGAGCCGGAGTATGAGGAGATCACCGAATGGCACTGCCCGGACGGCATCGACGGCCTGGGTCGTCGGTTTGGTGCGTTGCCGTTGAGCTGGCGGGCGATGATCGCCGCCCGTTCCGGTTTAGGGGGTCACCGCTTCGCCTCGTGATTCCTTTGGAACCAACGCGATCCGGATGGGGCGGGTTGCCGTGCAGCTTTCGAGCGTGCCAATATGATCCGCGCAATTCTCAATAAAATCCTGGGCAGGGGCTCCGTCGATTCGGAAGCTGCATCCAGAGAGGCGTCCCTCGGCACGATCACCGGTCAGATGCGTGCTCTGGCCCGTCTCGGCAGCGTGCCGCTTCCCCGGATCATTCATGTGGAGACCCGTTCGCGCTGCAACGGTTCCTGTTCGTTCTGTCTGGCTGCGGCCCGCACCGATCCCAGGCCGGATCTGCGCATGGAGCCCGCGCTGTTCGACAAGATCATCGCCGAGCTTGCCGAACTGGGATTTGCCAATCGCCTGTCGTTGTACAACAACAACGAACCCCTCATCGATCCGTTGATTTTCTCCCGGCTCGCCCAGGCGCGCAAGGCCCTGCCCAACGCCTACATGGAGATCAAGACCAACGGCCTGAATCTGACCCTGCCCAAGGTCCATCAACTTTTCGATGCCGGACTGGACATGCTCTACATCAACCAGTACCTGGCGGAGGACGACCCGTCCGGCCCACCCAAACGCGACAACCTGCGCGCGTTGAGCGACGCCTTGCAACACATGCGTCGTTTCAAGGGACACTTCGACGGCACGCGCTATTTCACCCGGATTCTCATCACCAGACGCGCTCGAGACGAACAGTTGGGCAGCCGGGCCGGAACCGCGCCCAATCGCGATCCTTTGTCCGATCCCATCACGCGCATCTGTCTGCGTCCCTTCGAGATGATGACCATCGCACCTGACGGACGGGTGGCGCTTTGCAGCGACGATCTGCTTTTCGCCAAGGTCATGGGCAACGTGGCGGAGCAGTCGATTCAGGAGATCTGGAACGCACCGGCCTATCACGACGTGCGCCTGGCCCTGTTGGACGGCCATCGGGCACGCTATCCGGAGACTTGCGCCAGGTGTGACAATCGGGGGCATACCTGGGAGATTCTCCAGGAGTGGCGCGATGCGGCCCTCTTCGAACAGGCGCGGAGATGACACCGGTTCGACTGGCCATCCTGGGTGTGTCCGGCATCGCGTCGGGTTATGTCAAGGTGGCGCGCGCCCTGCCGGGGGTGACGCTGGAGGCGGTGTGGGGACGGGACGCGGCCCGAACCCGCGCCTTTGCCGCGCGTCACGCCATCCCCCGGGCCGAGACCGAACTTTCCGCCATTCTTGCCTCCCCGACCATCGACGGGGTATTGATTCTCACCGAACCGGCCCGCCACATCGAACTGGCGACCCTGGCGCTCGAACACGACAAGCCGATGCTGATCGAAAAACCGTTGGGCATGGAGCTGACCGCCTGCCGTGCTTTCGTCGCACGGGCCCAGGCCAGCGATCTGCCGATCGGCGTGGTATCGCCATACCGGTTCAATCCGCTGTTGGCCGGGATCAAGGCCGATCTGGACCGCATCGATCCCGAGGCGCCGAAAATCGCCCAACTGACCCTCTTCTGGCCCCGCGACGAGGCCTACTACCGTCACGGCGATGGCTGGCGCTCCCGCGATGGCGCGGTGCTGGTCAACCAGGGGATCCACTGGATCGATACGCTGAACTGGTTTTTCGGTCATCCGGAGCGCGTCGAGGCATGTTCCTGGCCGAGTCGGCCCTTTCTGAGCGGCGCGGATGCCGGTGCCGTGCTGCTGGCCTACCCGCGCCATGCCACGGTGCTGATCGCGGCGGGAACCTTCGCGCCCGAACGGGAGGATCAACTGGTGATCCACCATCCGGGCGGACGGATCGACTACGCCGCCCTGCGCGGTCCGCCGGCTCCGCGTCATTTCCGCGAACGCCTCGGACGCTGGCTGCTCGGCGGACCGGTCTGGGGTCGGGCGCTTCCGGACATGATGGCGTTGCAACTGGCCGATTTCGTGTCCGCTCTGCGGGAGAGGCGTCCGCCGGCGGTGACCCTCGCCGACGGACTGTCCGCCCTGGAGGTGGCCCTGGCAGCCAGTCTCCCGTCCCGCCTTCCGGAATCCGCTACCGCGCCGGCGTGACCGGGGGGGTGGTCGGCCTGGAGGCGTCCAAGTCGGCCAGTCGCCCGTCCCACCTTCCGGAATCCGCTACCGCGCCGGCGTGACCGGGGGGTGGTCGGCCTGGAGGCGTCCAAGTCGGCCAATCGCCCGTCCTACCTTCCGGAATCCGCTACCGCGCCGGCGTGACCTGGGGGGGTGGTCGGCCTGGAGGCGTCCAAGTCGGCCAGTCGCCCGTCCCGCCTTCCGGAATCCGCTACCGCGCCGGCGTGACCTGGGGGGTGGTCGGCACTGGCAATCTGCGATTGCCCTGCGTCTCTGCCGCCTTCTCTTGCATTCGCGGCTTTGGTTGGGATATAGTGAATGTTTGAAATCAAGTTCGTTACAGGATCAACACACGGTCCTGTTCGGATGTCTGGGGGTGTAGCTCAGTCGGGAGAGCGCCTGCTTTGCAAGCAGGAGGTCATCGGTTCGATCCCGTTCACCTCCACCATTAAGAAATTTAAGAAAGCTATCTGTTTAAAGGCCGCCTTCCTGGGCGGCCTTTTTCGTTAGAAATTCCCCAATGTTTCCAATGGTTACGGGGATGGCCAAAATGGGGGTTGCCCCCCCTCGAGGTCGGCCCCCCGCCCGTCAGGGCCAAAATTGGCCCGTACCCCTCTCTCTTTCTCTGTGCCCGAGGTCGTCGCCCCAATCCGACCTCACGCCGTTTTTACCCCGATCTCTCCCATAATATCAACAGGTTGCACGCATCCCGACCTCAGGGCCATTTCGACCCCCCTTCGCACTACTCCGGGATCGAGGGAACCCGGTGTCGAAGGGGCGACCACAGGGAGAGATATCCAGGATTTCTTCCAAAATCGGTGTCTTCCGTGTACCCTTGGAGCGTTCATTGGTTGTCTAAGTCGTTAAGACTCGATGATCTAAAAAAGGATTCTCCGACGTGAAAACTAAGACATAATCTAAATGCTACCATTTGCCGGCGAAAGTAAGACAAGCTGTAATAATCCATTCGTTAACGAAAAATTAATCAATGAGGATGTCATGCTCATATCAATGTTTACTGAGAGATGGGTCTGATGGGACAAGAACTTCAGAGACTTCAACGTCGCAATAAGCAATTGTCAAAATTGAATCAACTCGCGGGTCAAGCTGAATCCGTGCTGGTGATCCACTATTCTTGCGAGAGTTTCTATGACCGAGACGACGGTCGAACGCCGCGCATAACTTCCATTGCCGTCCGTAATCTTGATTCTGGGCAAACAGATTCATTCTCAATCCATCAGATCGCCGAGGAAGAGAAGGTGCCTATGGAGGATATTGCAGATAGCTACGACATGCTTGAGAAAAAAATGCTTGATCGATACTTCGAATTCGTGAGTTCCCACCAGAAATTTACCTGGATGCATTGGAATATGCGAGACGTTAACTACGGTTTTGCTGCAATAGAGCATCGCTATCGGGTTCTTGGCGGTAATCCGACACAAATCGCTGAAGAGCGTAAGTTCGATCTCGCAAGGGCGCTTGTGGACTTATACGGTGATGGTTACATCGGACACCCTCACCTAGAATCGCTAATAAGGAAAAATCATATTTCCGATAAAGACTTCCTGCCAGGAAAAGAAGAAGCCGCGGCGTTTAATGCTAAGCAGTTTGTTAAGCTGCATCAATCAACTTTGAGAAAAGTTGATACGTTAGCAAACATATTTGATCGGTCATTGAATAATTCGTTGGAAACAAATTCATCATGGATGGAGCAAAACGGATACTCGCTAGGTGTTATCTCGGAACGGATCAAGGAACACTGGTTGATATCCCTATTGGCCGCAACTGGAATCATTCTAACATTTATTGTTAGAGCGTTCGATTTGTTTGACAAACTCGGGTGGACACAAAAATAGGCAAAAATAGGGGGGGAAGCAACCTAATTTCTCTGATTTTGTAGTTCCAAGCCAACATCCCCGAAATCAGGAATTGCCGAGACACTCAACCATATGAATTCTCGGAGAAATTACCGGAACACCCCACCAAATTCCCAAGCCGTCACGCCTCACGGACGCCGAACAGATCCCGTTGCTCCTCCCACTCCAGAGGAATCCCCGCCCGCAGTTTTTCCAGACTGAGGCTGTCTGGGTAGTCTCCGCGCAGTGAAGAATTCCGGGGACACCATACCAATTTCTGTTCAGTCCCTGAAGTCTCTTCACCCAGAATTCCAGAATTCCGGGGACACCATACCAATTTCTGTTCAGTCCCTGAAGTCTCTTCACCCATCGATCCCGCCATTCATTTGTGATCGAGGGATTTCATCACCGCGTCGATCTTCTCCAGTTCATCGACGATCACCTGCATCACCATGAACAAGGATGCGGCGGGTGGCGTGTCGTCCTGGGCTGGCCGGGCGGCGGTGCCGCACTCGGCTGACAAATCGGCAGGAATGCCGATTTGGACGCACCGCAGGTGCGCCCGAAGGGCGAGCGCCATGGATGGCGCGAGTCACCATGCGCGCCACAGCCAGGGTTTTGTCGAGGCTTAAGTTGATGGTGTCGATCTGTTGCAAGGTCAGGGCATGTTGACTGTCCATGGCAAGGTTTCCGGGCGAGAGGTTGATGCCTGCCTGGACCATACCTCGCCCTTTTTCATAATTCCGACAATTCCGGGGACACCATACCAATTTCTGTTCAGTCCCTCACATAATTCCGCATAATTCCGGTGACACCATACCAATTTCCTTTCAGTCGCCGGATGCTCTGCTCCCAGCGATCCCACTGTTCACTCGTGAGCGAGGGATTTCATCACCGCGTCGATTTTCTCCAGTTCATCGACGATCACCTGCATCACCATGAACAAGGATGCGGCGGGTGGCGTGTCGTCCTGGGCTGGCCGGGCGGCGGTGCCGCACTCGGCTGACAAATCGGCAGGAATGCCGATTTGGATGCACCGCAGGTGCGCCCGAAGGGCGAGCGCCATGGATGGCGCGAGTCACCATGCGCGCCACAGCCAGGGTTTTGTCGAGGCTTAAGTTGATGGTGTCGATCTGTTGCAAGGTCAGGGCATGTTGACTGTCCATGGCAAGGTTTCCGGGCGAGAGGTTGATGCCTGCCTGGACCATACCTCGCCCTTTTTAATAACTCAAGGAATCAGAATATCCGGCGCTGGCTGCCACGGCATCACCCCACCGCCGGAAATTTCCACAACGCCCGCTGCTCCTCCCACAGCATCGGGAACGGTTTTCTCAACTCTGCCCAGCTCAGAACGTCCGGCTGCCGCCCGTCCAGAATCGCCTTGATGATATGACGCGGGCCATCCATGGCCCGCGCCCTTCGGGCCGACCTTCGGTCGGTCCAAATCGGCTATCCTGCCGATTTGTCCGGGCCAGCAGCGTCAGGCGCAGGATCTTGGCGATGTAGGAGGCGTCGAGATTCTCGTGGGCCGCCAACTCCCGGACGGAGGCAAAACGCTTTTCCTCCAACAGCCGCAACCAATGGTGCGCCCTGGCCACCAGTTTGGCCAGAGTCTCCTCCCTTGGCGGCGGTTCCTCGCCCATGCCGGTGGGCGCGATGATCAGCGTCCGTCCGCCGCGCTTTTTCATCTGCATGGGAATGCTGACGATGATCGTGCTGCCGTCCTTGCTCATGGTCGTTTTCATCACTTTTACTCCTGTTCGCTCCGAAAGTCGTTGAGTTCCCTGGCCAGGGTGTTCAAGCCGGTGGCGCGCAGATGCACCTCCACCCCGCCCTTCTCCACGTCCAGCCTGGAGATGAGCAGCCCCACCAGTCGTTGCTGTTCGACCGGGAACAACTCCTCCCAGACCGGATCCAGCTTGCGCAGGGCCTCGACCACATCCCGTTCGTTGAGTCCTTCCTCGGACTGCCAGGTCTTGACCACCATCTCGGGAGATCGCAGCATGGTGCGCACCTGGGAGAGGGCCATGGCTTCGATCTCTCCGGCGGCCACTGAGCGCAAGGGACAGGTTTCGCGTCCGTGCTTGTCCGCACCGTGGCAGACGTAGTATCGATAGAGCTTGCCTTGCTTGCGGGTAAAACTGGGTCGCATGATCCGGTCGCAATGGCGGCAGCGGATGATCCCCTTCAACAGGGCGGGTGTCTGCACCCGGATCCGATCCGGTTGATAATGGTTGTTGCCATCCATGATGGTGTGGACCTGATCCCAAAGCGCCCGGTCGATGATCGCCTCGTGCTCGCCGGGATACACAGCGTCCCGATGCGGCACTTCGCCGATGAAATATCGGTTCTTGAGGATTCGGTAAACATACGGCCTGTCCATGCGATTGCCGTTCTTGCCGACCGTGCCTTTTTCGCCCAGTTCGCGGACGATCTGAACGGCGGAACCGCTCTCCGCAAACCTTTGAAAGATCCAGCGCACCGTTTCCGCCTCGGCGGGATTGACCACCAGCTTGCGATCCTTCACGTCATATCCCAGGGGCGGATGGCCACCCATCCACATCCCTTTTTTCTTGGAGGCCAAGAACTTATCCCGGATCCGCTCCGCCGACACCTCCCGTTCGAACTGGGCAAACGAGAGCAGGATGTTGAGCGTCAGGCGTCCCATCGAGGTGGTGGTGTTGAAGGCCTGGGTGACACTGGCGAAGGTCACCTGTCGTTTGTCGAAGACCTCCACCAGCTTGGCAAAGTCCATCAGCGAACGGGTCAGGCGGTCGATTTTGTAGACGATAATAACATTTATTCTTCCTGCTTCAATATCAGCCAGCAGGCGTTGCAGGGCGGGCCGCTCCAGATTGCCTCCGGAAAAACCGCCGTCATCGTAGCGATCCGGCACCAGAAACCACCCTTCCGACTTCTGGCTGACGATGTAGGCCTCGCACGCCTCCCTCTGGGCGTCGAGGGTGTTGAACTCCATGTCCAGACCATCCTCCGTGGACTTGCGCGTATAGATCGCGCAGCGTATTTTCGGTGTTGTCGGCTTCTTGGTGATCATCGTTTATCTCCTTGTTTTTTAAGCGCGAAGAAGACGTTCCCGTTCCATTTCGTGCCGGTGATGAAGTTGGCAAGCGCCGACAAGCTGTTGAATTCCCTGCCTTGGTACTCGAACCCCTCGTTCAGCACCGTGCAACGGTGCTCGACCCCCTGCCACTCCCGGATCAACTGCGTTCCCGGCAGGAGTTTCTCCCCTGGCGGGCGTTTCTTCTCCTGCGGCGGGAGCTTCTCCTCCTCAACGATTCGCTCCATGCGCTTCTCCGTCGTCGCGGATAGTCCGCCCAGGGATAACTCCTGGAGCCGGTAGGCCAGCCGTTTCACCAGGAACACCCGGTTGTAGGGTGGCGGTTCCGTGGTGTGCAAGTCCGCCCACAAACTCTTTAAATCAGCGATGGACATGCCCGGCAGGGCTGCCACCTGTTTGATCATATTGATATCGTTCATGCCCGTTCTCCTTTGGTTGATTTTTGACCATAAGGGCATTGGTCGGGCGACTTATCAACTGGAATTTTCTCTGTTTTCTTCTTTTCTTTCATGCGCTTGATAGCTGTGGCCAGGATGGTGGCCGCTTCGTCAAGGCGGGCGTCAGCGGTCATGGCGTCTGGGTGGGTGCGCTTGATCATCGGGTATCGCTCCGGCTGTGTCGTCTCGGGTTTGGACCTGTCATGGCCCGTTTCCAGATACATACCGACGATTTCTGAAAAGTGTCCCAAAAAAAGTTGGACAAGCGGGAAAATGATCGTTTATAATATATTAAACTTTCAGTGACCACCCGCGAAAAGGTTCATGTCCCATGGCAGGCAATCCAGCGTTTGGCAAACGAATCAGAGATCTTCGGGAGGCCAAAAAGGCATCAGACCCGAGTTTCTCGCTGCGCCAATTCGCCCAGGCGGTAGGCATCAGCGCCACCTTCGTCAGCAAGATCGAAAACGGCGAATTCGACCCTCCGGCAGTCGACAAGATCAAACGCATGGCCGTTCTTCTGGAAATCGATCCAGATGAATTGCTGGCTTTGGCTGGCAAGGTGGATCCGGAATTGCCGGAGATCATCCGTGAGCAACCCAAGGCCATGGCTGATTTCTTGCGCACGGCGCGCGATCTGAATCTTGGATCGAACGAAATCACCGCCCTGACGCGTCTGATTCGGGAATACGGCGCAAAAAAGCCTCCGGAGGAACCAGCATGAGTTTCCGGCCTATGCAGAAAGAAGAGATCGAAGCAGCATCGCGTCACCTGCTGCTTGGTCACTACCGACAATTCGGACCTTCCGGCTTCCTGCCGATTCCGGTCGAGGAGATCCTGGAGTCCCACCTGGGATTGACGTTGGAGTTCGATGATCTTCGCAGGCGTTTGGGAATGGACGACGTGCCTGGAGCGACATGGGTGAATGATCGCCGCGTGGTGATCGATCTCTCCCTGGATCCCACCGTCGACCCTCGAAAGGAGGGGCGTTATCGTTTCACGCTGGCACACGAGTTGGGACACTGGGAGTTGCACCGGCACGATTTCGAGAATGGAGTCGCCCGACGCGGCGCCTTTCGGCAGATGATCCCGCCTTCCATCGTCTGCCGTACCAGCACAAGCAAGGATCCCATGGAGTGGCAGGCGGATCTCTTTGCCAGCTATCTGTTGATGCCAACCAAGATGCTCTTCGATGTATGGTCATCCATCTTCGACACCTCCGACGCCTATGATGCGGAGGACGAAATGGCGGAACTTCTCTCCCGGCAGAACGGACAGAGTGGCGGCGGTCGTCCTGTCGTCTCCGTTGCCAAAGAGATGGCCAGGGCATTCCATGTGTCCGGTCAGGCCATGCAGATCCGCCTGTTGGATGTCGGATTGATCAGACTGAGCGCGAATTGAAACGATCGGGACTTCTTGTTGAGCCCTGAGTTTTTTTGACTGATTCGTTTAAGGTTGATTTTACGATCTTGTCCACTCACATCGGGTTCAAGGGGAGAAAGCATGTCGAATATTGCGGAAACCCTGGCGCGGGTCAACGCGCCGCCTCCGGAATTTTGGGAAAACGATTTGGAAATGGGATTGGGGTTGCTGCTTCCATCCATTGAACGGGATGAAACCCGCAACGAGTGGATCGGTCAGTTGAACGGTCGCCAGATGGAAATGGTCTGTGCCGCTTTGGATCTTCCGGTGGAAAATCGTGTTCGGGAACGCCGGGAAACGTTGCGCGGGGTCAACGGACAGTTGGTGCCCTTTTGGCTGGTGGATCGGTTCGCGCACATGAAGTCTCGTGTGGCGGTGGTGGATTTTGCCCGCAAAAGACTGCCTCCGACCCTGGTCAACGACTGCCGGATCAACGACGAGGATCACGACACCAAGGCGTTGCTGTTTGCGCTCTACGGCAACAACCCCACCGATTTGCGGAAGGTGTTTCACCTGGAAAAGATCCAGAAGACTGGCTTTGCTCGCTTGGCTCTGACCACCCCGGTCAAACAACCGGAAACGACGTTTGCGGAGTTCCTGACCCCGGATCGCATCCGGTCTTTGTTGACGTTGTTCGACCATGACAAAAATGATCAGCGGTTGAGCGAATTCCGGGATATCGTGGTCGATGACGGGCGGCCATTGCTGTTCATTCGTCGCGCGGAGCGTCCCGGCCTGATTGTGAAGACCGTCGGTGTTGAGCATGGCTTCCAGCCGGAATGGATCATTCTCGACTTTTCCCAAAATGCCCGTCGGGTACGAATCTCCTCTGCCAGTCCCACCGTTCCATTGGAGATCGCCAATTGTCTGGCTGGCGCCTATTTTGGCACCGCCTGCGAATATGCCAACGAATACGAGGAGGTCCATGGCGCACAGCTTCGCAGACTGCTGAAATTGCTTGCGACAGGTCAGGCAGATGCGCTGGAATTCGTTGAAATCACTCTGAAGGCATCACCGCTGGATGGAGCCAGCAAACTGGTGCTGTCGGACGACCGTTCAATCCGTCAGGCCGTAAACCATTTTTCCCAGGCGATTGGCGACATCCTGACCGAAATTGCCAACATCAGAGGAATCAAGGTGCTGTATCGGGGTAAACGGGTGGGACTGGTTTTCGATGCCGCGTCGGATGATCGTTTCGTGGTGCGCTATACCGATCAGCGGTTGAACACCAAAGAACGCGCCTCGTTCGAACAATTGATGAGGGATGACCATGGCATCACGATCCTCTCCACCGAAAAACGCTCCCGGCGTTGATGCGCTCGTTCTGGAGCGACTGTTGCGGGATGGGTGGCGCTTCGATGCGCCGAGCGAAACGGTCCTGAAGTCTGCCGAACGGCTGGAACGTCTTGGGCTGGTGACAGTCAGTCGCCAGGAATATGTGGTCTGTGCCGATTCGGAGGATGATGATTTCCCGCCGATGGATCGCGATTGTTCGGGTCGGATTCTTCTGCGGGACGGCCTGGATGAGGGTGGAGATGAATTCCGCTGCCCGGAGTGCGAGCGGCCTGTTTATCCGTTTATCTACAACAAACGCCGACACCAGGAGTTGCGCAGCCGGGTGAATCAGGAAGGCGTCACAGCCCTGATTCAAAGCGAATTGGAGGGCATCGGCAATCTCAGGTTGATCGCCCCCGGGGTCTATCGGGTGGAGATCGATACCGGGGAGGTTCTGGTCTGCATTGTGGAGTTGTGCCGGGATCCCCGTTTTCTCTCCCGCGAACACGCACGGATGCGCCCGACCATTTTTGTGGCCATCGACTCCCGCAATCTGCAGGAGCGATTTTTGCCAGAACCGTGGTTGATCCGGGTGAGCGTGGCGGATCTGGTGGCCGGAATTGTGGACCTTCGCGACCTGTTGGAGGAATCGCTGGATCAGGGGGTACCGTCTGCCCTGATCAACGCTTCCGTTCCTGTTTACGACAAGGTGGTACCGGCCATGGTTATCGAGGCACCGGTTGCCACAACGCGCCGACCGTTCATGGTGGAGTTCACGCCGGAACGCCTGACGATCGAAAACATCGTCGTGGCAACGGTCCGGGCAGACATGCGACTCCAGGCCTTTGGCATTCTTTGGAAGCGGTTTCTCGAGGATCTGTCCAACGGGCAGCCTCCGGATGACTTTCGGGTGATCAGTTTGTCAGATCTGGCGAACCTCATTGATGATGGCAGCCGGGAAGAGGCCATGGACGAGTTGAACGTCCGCCGTGCCATCAACCGGCTCCAGCAGGAACTTATGGATGGCATTCGGAAAGAACTGGGCTTGCCGATTGGTCGCGAAGATGTCATTCAGAATCTGCGTGCCGATGACGGCAGGCGTCGCAGACGTAGCGGCTACCGCATCAATCCCCATACGGTCCTGCCCAGGGCCGCCTCATCCCCGGCATGATCTGCCATCGCATCCGTTCTGATTGAGCCACGGCCCTGTTTTGTCAGGGCCGTTTTTTTTCGTAACCTGCCGAAGTCATACCACCTTCCTATTTTACGCCAACTGTCTCGATCCTGCCCCGACTGTCTCGATTCCGCCCCAACTGTCTCGATCCTACCACGACTGTCTCTATTCCGACGCTGCTGTCTCTATTTCGCACCGACTGTCTCTATTCCTCCCCAACTGTCTCTATTCCGACTCTGCTGTCTCTATTCCACGCCGACTGTCTCGATCTTGCGCCGACTGTCTCGATTCCGCCCCAACTGTCTCGATCCTGCCCCGACTGTCTCGATTTCGAGCCGAGTGTCTCTATTCCACGCCGACTGTCTCGATCTTGCGCTGACTGTCTCGATTCCGCCCCAATTGTCTCTATTTCGCGCCATATGTCTCGATTCTGGCTCAGGTGTCTCAGCATGTCCGTATCTCTGCTGCGGCATCCGGAGCGGCTTTTCCGCGAGAATCCGGGGAGGATCCGTCATGCCCATTTTTGGGCCAACTGTCTCTTTTTTTTCCAACTGTCTCGAATTCGATTCTGACCCCAGATTTCATGCGGTCTCCAGAAGCCCATCTGTCTCACTCATTTTTGAACTGTCCTCAAAATCGCACCCAGGATCCGCGACAATCTCCCCCGTGCTCAGCGATCACCTTCCAGACGGGGAAAGCCCATGAACTCAGGCAACAGCTACCACGGCATCGACACCAACGCGATCCGTGTCATCCGTTTCAAGGCCAGACAACTCTCCCGTCTGCCCGGCTTCTCCAGTTCGGAAATCGAGGATCTGGAGCAAGAGATGGTCATCGATGTATTGCGCCGTATGCCGAATTTCGACCCAGAGCGCGCCGGTCTGCCAACCTTCATAAGCCGGATCATCGGACACTGCGCCGCCACCCTGGTGACAAGGAACAGAGTAGACAGCCTGGAGGGCAAGATGACGCGGTTCTCCCTGGATGAACTGGAGACTGGCATCGCCTCGGAAATGACGGGAACGCACTCCGGAATGGACCACATCCATCTGGCGATCGATATCGGTCGTCTTCTTTGCCGTCTTCCCAACGAGCATCGCCGAATCTGTCAGTTGCTTGTGTTGTTGGACAAACCTGCCATTCCGCAGCGACTGGGCATGGGGCGCACCACCTTCTATCGACGCCTTGGCGAAATTCGCAGTCACTTCCGGGAAGCGGGAATGCAAAACGCTCTGGCCGCCGCATGAGAAAGCTTCAGAAAAAGGTTCGATCATAACAACCGGGGCTTGGGGACAATACAACACCCTTTCGGGGAATACCCCCACCGCAACTCCTTGGGCGGCGCCACCCCCGGCTTTTTCATTCGACAGTAGCGAGATTTCAAGGATCGGCAAAAACACAAATAAGGAGAACACATCACGATGAACAGCACCCTTTCCATTCACGATCTGCCGGAACAACCCGCAGCCCATGTTGCTGCCCTGGGGGTCGAGCTGCTGGCCGACCTGCTGGAGCAGGCCGAAGCCCACATGGATCGCGCCAAGGCGATCAAGGCCAGCCTGGACGAGGCCATCGCCCACCGCTACGGCGATCACGCTGCTCTGGTTCGCAACCAGAACAACAAGCCCACCGGCATCGTCCGATTCGACGACGGTCCGTTCGTCGTCATCACCGATTTGCCCAAAAAGCCGGAGTGGGACCAGGAAAAACTGGCCGAACTGGTCGGGAAGATCCGGGAGTCCGGAGAAGACCCGGCGGATTACGTCGAGATCGCCTATCGGGTGCCGGAGAGCCGTTATACCGCCTGGCCAACCTTCATAAAGAAGTTCTTCGAGGCCGCCCGCACCCTCAAGGTGGGCAAAGCCACCTTCAAGCTTGAGCGGTCCACGGGCCGGGGAGGTCGCTGATGGCCATTTCTCTCGCATCCCTCAACCGGCAGCAAGTGCTTCTGCCGCCGCGAATTCTGGTCTACGGCGTGGCCGGAGTCGGCAAAAGCACGCTTGCGGCCTGTTCGCCCAAGCCGGTTTTCATTCTGACCGAGGATGGCCTGGGACTGTTGCAGGTCACCAGTTTCCCTATTTCCCGCACCTTCGTCGAGGTGCTGGAGGCCCTCGACAGCCTGCTCGTCGAACAGCACGACTTCGAATCCGTGGTCATGGACTCGGTGGATTGGCTGGAACCTCTGATCTGGGCCGAAGTGTGCCGGATCAACCGGGTCAACAGCATCGAGGACATGGGTTATGGCAAAGCTACGTCGCCGCCTTGGATCTCTGGAGGCTCTATCTGGATTTTTTCTCGAATCTCGGGGCATACTATCGCCTGATTGACAACCATCACTCCACAGAGAGTTCCGATTTTAAAAACTCTGCCACTTTCTCATAAAATTCCTGCGCTTTGGGCAGATCACCGGCATCACGATACGCCACAATCAGGTTGACCGCCCCCTTGGCTTGCGACTCTCTTAGAGACGCCTCGTCTGGGTGGACAATGGTCAGGGCAGCGATATCCTCGTACAACCTCTGTGCCTGGGCCAACTCTCTAGCATTGCCATAAAGGGTGCACAGATTGTACGCTCCCTTAGCTTGCCAATCCCTTAGAGCTTCCTCGACTGAATGAGCAATGGCCAGGGCTGAAATAGCCTCGTATAGCCCAAGCGCCTGGGTCAGTTCTCCGGCATTGCCATAAGCAATAATCAGATTGACCGCCCCCTGGGCTTGCAACTCCCGTAAAGGCGCTTCACATGGGTGGGCCATGACCAAGGCAACGATGTCCTCGTAAAGATTCAGCGCCTGGGACAGCTTTCCGGTATTACCATAAACGATGCTCAGATTGACCGCTCCCTGGGCTTGCAACTCCCGTAAAATCGCCTCGCTTGTGTGTACGGTGGCAAGTTCATGGAGGGTCTCGTACATTATTTGCGCCTGGGTTAGGTCTGCGACATTGCCATAATAGGTACTGAGATTATACGCACCCTTTGCTTGTTCAGCCCTGATCTGTGGTTCTTCGGGGTAGGTGGCGGCCAGAAATACGAGTGCTTCATACAGTTCCCGTGCCTGGATCAGCTTTCCCTCTTCGCAATAAACGATGCTCAGCTTATACATACCCTTGGCGTGCCACTCCCTTACAGTGGCGTCATCTGGGTAGGCGGTGGCCAGGGCTACAAGATTATCATAAGTTCTTTTTGCTAATTGAATTTCTTCAGTTTTAGAGTAAGAAGCGATAAGATTTGAATAGCCCATAGCTTGAGCTTCCCTTAACGGAGCATCATCGGGGTAAGCCATGGCCAATTCGGCCAGTTGGTTCAACAGGTTTTGGGCGTTGCGGATTTCTATTCCAGCAAAAGCAGTGATATTGACCACGGTTTGCGCCCAAAAGAATCGTGTCAGTTGATTCTGCATCGGAGGCAAGACCATCAGAGACCACAACGCCGCATGCCCAGGATAATCCTGGGCACATCTGGAGAGGGTCTCATAAACTTTCACAGGATTGATCTGCCAACTATCTTGGAGTATCTCAATGCGCAAGGCGCGAGTGTTATCCAGTCGCGGGCTGGCATGGGTAGGGCATAATCCTTCCAGGATAAACAGCTCTCCCAACAGATCCGGTTCCAGGGGGGAGAGTCGGGGCTGATCCAGGGTCAGCGCAGTGCCGGTCACGTGTAAAACTCGTTCGCCCCAGGGCGGCGTATGGACCTGGTTGGCGCTATCGAGCCGGACCATAACCGTTTCCGGAAGATCCTCGCGATCAGTATCGATCCCACCGCACAAGGTCGCTAGGTACAGCAAGGGCAGGTCTCTCTCCTCCAACACACTGCTTTCGCGCCAACGCTCCTTTTCCCGATCCAGAATATGACGGATTAGTTCGTCCTTGTTCCAGGAGAGAGCCTCTTTTTCACCCTTTTGCAAGGCATCGGCCAGAAATATGGCATACAACGGGCGTCCACCAACATCCATGCGTTCCAGAATCGTTCGCAGATGCGCGTCGGCAATCCGTTTGCCACCCGGCCATTGGCGGATCACCGCGATCATGTGCTCCAAAGATAATGGCCCAAGTCGTAAACTCTCCTGTCGATGACGGCTGCGGACGATGCAATCCATCCGGAAACCCTGGCCCAGAAGCGGTTTGAACCAGTCCGCCTCTTCCCCTTCGCGTTCCAGCAACAACAGACGTACCTTCCCTTGGCCAGAAACGCGGCCTGTCAACTGTTGCACCAACTCGCCAACCTCTTCCGGCTTGCCCAGAATATAATCAGCGATCAATATTACCGGTTTGGATGGCCAATGCGTTGGAGGAGATCTCAAAAAACGGCCATTCTCCACCCATGTCTGATCGCGTCCGAGAAAACCCGCTTCCCACCCCATTGCTCGTCGTGCCAGAACCACATCCAGGGCCAGGCGGCTTTTGCCCACTCCGCCAGGTCCTACGGCCAGCCACCAGAGAAACGGCTCAGGACGATCGAGAAACACTCGCAGCTGTTCCCATTCATGTTCACGCCCCAGCAAGCTGGTCTGACGAGCTGTATAGCGAAAACGCAGGATGCTCGTGGCCAGATCCGCTTGGGTAGATTCACTGCCAGCATCCACGGGCAAGGGTTGCAATAACAGACCACGCGGGGTGATGCCCACGTAATTGATCTGTTTATTGATGAGCGTGGGATGCTCCGCTGACTTGACTTCGATTTTGTTCTTCCTGCTCATGGCCAGTTATTCAGCGGTGGTTGTGCTGCTCGTTGATGAACGTGCTGTTCTTGGCGTTCTTTACCTTGGTGCATTTCTCGTTATGGACCTGCTTGATCGTGACGCCACCTTGATCCCGTGGCAGATTGGCCAGGTTCGTGGCCAAACGAATCGCCTCGGTGTCACGATCCAACCCGCTGGCAATCACCGCATCATGCAAAAGTTGCAGGCGTTTCTCCGAAGGTCTCTCTTCGACCCTTTCCAAAGCTGTCACGACGGTATGCGTGTCGCCGAGTTTTTGTTTGAACCAGGATTTCAACTCGGCATAGCTATCTGAAATCACAAGGCCACCCATTTTCTCCGCAACAAAGGGAATCGCGGCACTGATTGCGGTCGTGATCAGATCCATGAGCTTGGTCTCCAAAAATGAGCAAAAGAGATTAATTGGATGATAAATACATTATCAATGTTAGAACACTTCTATCACGAAAGAAACCAGATATATATCTCCCCCCTGATCAGTAAACGCACCGACACGCAGTTGGATGTTTCCGGCGTCGGCACCCGGGGAGGAGAGTTCATCCCCGGCCAGTTGGAGGCGGCGGTGGATAAGGATCCCTTCACACGCGCGGCAGTGACGGAGATCGTCGCCCATGGACAGGATCGCCGCTCCTGGCTGCTCTTCTGCTCAGGCGTGGCCCACGCCCGCCATGTACAGGAGGCGGTGCAGGCCCATGGCATCTCCTGCGCGACCATCTTTGGCGACACCCCCAAGGCAGAACGGGATGAGATCGTGGCGGCTTTCAAGCGCGGCGAGATCCGCGCTCTGGCCTCCATGGGGGTGCTCACCACCGGCTTCAACGCCCCGGCGGTAGACCTGATCGCCATGCTGCGGCCCACCAAGTCCACCGGCCTCTACGTCCAGATCGCCGGGCGGGGCATGCGTCTGGCTCCGGGCAAGAGCGACTGCCTGGTGTTGGATTTTGCGGGCAATGTGCAGCGGCATGGTCCCATCGACAAGGTCAAGCCCAGACAGCCCGGTACCGGCGATGGCGAGGCTCCGGTCAAGCCCTGCCCGGATTGTCGGACCATCAACCATGCAGCGGTACGCCACTGCACCCAGTGCGGCCATGAGTTCCCGCCACAGGAGAGCGACAAGCTGGAGGCCACGGCCACCACTCGCACCATTTTGACCAACGGCAAGGTGGAGTGGGTCAAAGTCTATGACATCGCCTATCAGCGACACCAGAAGGAGGGCAAGCCGATCTCCCTGCGCGTTGAATATCTTTGCGGCTTCAATTGGCACCGGGAATGGGTCTGTCTGGAACACACTGGTTATGCACGTCAGAAGGCGGTTTCCTGGTGGCTGCGCCGGGCGCCGGAAGGATTGCGGGTGCCGGACAGCGTTGCGGAGGCGATTCCACTGTTGGATCTCCTGAGCATTCCGACCGAGATCGCCATTCGCCGGGGCGATCGCTTCGTGGAGGTGGTGGGTGCGCGTTTCGATGCGGAGGTGAGCCATGGTTGATCCGACCGAACGCGAACTGGCGGCCATGCGCGCCTCTGCTCCCGTGGCCGGGGAGTACATCGAATCCTTAAGCAAAACCGACCTGACCCTCTTCACCGTGGAGGAGTTCCTCACCCTGATCCAGGTGATCGTCGGAGGATATCTCAAGGCCAAGGCGCAATTCGATCACGACAATTCCTGGGACGATGTCCCGTTTTGAATGAGGAGCAAACAAGATGCATGCAATCACTGAAAATACCCTGCCATCGATCACCATCGGCGAAGCCACCGTTCCGGTCATTGAGTACCGGGGCAGACGTGTCGTCACCTTCGCCATGGTGGATCAGGTCCATCAACGCCCGGAGGGAACGGCATCCAGAAACTTCCGCGCCAATCGTGAGCGATTCATGGAGGGAGAGGACTTCCATCTCATTGATTTTTCTAAAAGCGACGAAATTCGTTCTTTTGGAATCGATGTCCCTCCGCGCGGACTCACTTTGCTCACCCAGTCCGGCTACCTGATGTTGGTGAAATCTTTCACCGACGATCTGGCCTGGCAAGTCCAGCGGGAGTTGGTGAACCGCTATTTCCAGACGGTGCCGACCTCTGCCGCCCACCAGGTTTACCTCATGGCCAAGGCGGTGTGGGAGCAGGAGTTGCGACTTCATCATCTTGAGCAGTCCAGCACCGACCAGCAACGGCAGATCGATGCCCTTGCCCGACGCCAGGACGACCTCGATGGCGACACCGGATACTTGACCGCCTTGGCTTTCTGCCGCCGGGAGCATGTTGCAGCGCCTCTGGCACTGGCACAGAGGCTCGGTCAGAGAGCGACGGAAATGTGCCGTGATCTCAACATTCGCACCGGCAGGGTGCCAGACGAACGATGGGGTGCGGTGAACAGCTATCCCATCGAGGTGTTGAAGGAATGCCTCGCCACCCTGAACCGCAGCGCGACTGCGGCCTGATCGGGAGTATATGACCATGGACGAGAATTTCATGACCCAATACGGTGACCGCCTGATGGCAGGCGGCTTTCCCTTTCTGCCGATCATGCCCGGCGAGAAGTTCCCCGGGCGGTACGAACGGGGCAAATGGATGCCCTACCGGGGGGTGGACGAAACACGCATCCCGCGCCACCACCACGCACGAATTGGCCATCTGGAAGCAGTGGCCAGACGCCGGAATCGGTATTCCTTGTGGTATTGTTGCCGGCGTGGATATCGATATTTTCGATGATACAACTCTTTCTGAACAGATCCAGAAGCTGGCCTTCGCGGTGCTCGGAGAAACACCGGCCATCCGCATCGGCAGACACCCCAAACGGATGCTGGTCTACCGAACGTCCACCCCGTTCAAGGGAATCAAGGCGCATCCTCTGGAGGTGCTCTGCCAGGGTCAGCAGTTCGTCGCCTATGCTATCCATCCCGGCACCGGGCAGCCCTACGAATGGCCGGCCCGGTCGCTGGCAGATCTGACGATGGCGGACCTTCCGGTCATCACTGAGGCGCAGGCGCATGCTTTCATCGAGCAGGCCCTGGCCCTGTTGCCGGAAGATCTGCGTCCCGTCCGTCTGGATCATGCCCAGCCGAGCATGTCCGAGCAGACGACGGAAGCTGTCCCGTTGCAGTCGATCCGTGATCTGCGCGGCACCCCCGAGGCGATCCAGGATGCCTTGCGCTACATCGTCAACGCCGATCTGCCCTACGACGACTGGATACGGGTCGGCATGGCCATCAAGGGTGCGCTGGGCGAGTCCGGTGCGCGACTGTTTGCCGATTGGTCGGCTACGTCCGCCAAGAATGTCCCGGCGGCCACGGAGCGCGCCTGGGCGAGCTTTCACCCGACGGTGATCGGCGCCGGCACCATCTACCACCTGGCGCAGAAGCATGGCTGGCGACCGGATGCTGTCATCACCCTGAACCCAGCCAACCGCCCCACCGATTCTCATCCGGCGGCGGAACTGCTGCGCAAGATGCAACAACTGCCCACACTTGATGTAGTTACGCAGCGTGAAAAGCTGCCGTTTCTGGATGGGCCAGCCTGGAATGTGACCGACATCGATGGCGTGATGGGGCTGTTGGTGAGCTACATGATGGCCACCGCCACCCGTCCGCAACCCATCCTCGCCATCGGTAACGCCCTGTGCGCCTTGGGTGCCATCATGGGCTAGCGCTATCGCACGGAGAGCAATCTGCGGTCGAACCTTTACGTCATCGGCATCGCTGACAGTGGTGCCGGCAAAAATCACAGCCGGGAGATCATTACCGACCTGTTCATCAAGGCTGGTTTACACAAGTTCCTGGGCGGCAACCGCATCGCTTCGGGAACAGGTCTGCTTCGTGCGGTCTTCGACCATCCGGCCATCCTGTTCCAACAGGATGAGTTCGGCATGTTCCTGCAGGCCGCCGCCGACCGCAGACGCAGCCCCAAGCACATCACCGATATTCTCGACACAATGACCGAATTGTATTCTTCGGCATCCACAACCTTCCTTGGTCCTGAATATGCTATCAGGGATAAAGACGGGCGCAAGGATATTTGCCAGCCCTGCCTGTGCATGTACGGCACCACAACGCCGGTGTTGTTCTGGTCGGCTTTGAAAAGCGCCAATGTCGCAGACGGCTCCATGGCCCGGTTTCTCATCCTGAAAACGCAGGAGGATTATCCGGACGAGGTGGCTGGCCATACCATCCATCCATGCATTGCCGGACGAACTGGTTCAGTCGGTCCTGACCATTACCCAGGGCGGCACCATGGGCGCCGGCAATCTGCAGGGCATCACGTCGCGCCCCACAACGCCCGTGACGCCCATGATCGTGCCGATGGACGAGTCTGCCAAGCACCAATTCGACCAACTCGGTGATCAGGGCATGACCAAGTTGCGGGAGACCAAAGCCACCCAATGGTCGTCTATCCTGGCGCGGGTGTGGGAAAATGCCGCCAAGGTAGCCCTGATCCGGGGCGTGTCTGCTAACCCCTTTGCTCCTGTCATTCGCGGCAGCGATGCAACTTGGGCCATCGGTCTGGTGCGCTATGCGATCAACGGTCTGATCGTGGACGTAGAGCGATTTGTCGCCGACAACCAAACTGAACAAAATCACAAGCGCATGTTGGAGATCGTGCGCAAAGCAGGATGCAAGGGCATCACCATGGCAGATTTATCCCAAAAGGCCCGCTTTCTGGATTTGCGCCCCCGGAAGGAGGTTCTCCAGACACTGGTGGAGAGCGGACAGGTTCGGTGCGACACGAGACCCGGAAAAACCAGACCGATCACTATCTACCGAATCAATTAATGATAGCATGAGAAACCGTGCAGCGCATCCTGCACGGTTTCTCGATGCGCAACCACACGATAAATAAACAAATCTGAAAATATATGAATAAATTAACTCATAAAGATAAATATATATTAAGTATATATAATAATACTATATATAGATCTTTTATTATTCTCTTTATGGGTCCATTTTTTCATAAATCTGATTTAATTGTTATAAAACAATATTCTACACTATAAAATACCATGTGAATCACGTTTGCATGACTTCCAATGTCAATGATTGCAGAGCGACGGATCCGGGATCGGCCACCCTCTCCATCGCCCTCACCAATTCCACCATGAGGAGTGAGGACGATGACCGTTTTCCAGACCGCGCTGCAGAGCGTATCCAAACAACCCAAGCCGGAGGCATCCGGCGCAACCTCCATTCTTGCCCTGGACCTGGGAACCAAAATGGGCTGGGCCCTGAAGCAAGCGGACGGCACCATCACCAGCGGTACCGTGGAGTTCAAACCGGGCCGGTTCACTGGGGGCGGCATGTCCTTCGTCCGGTTCAAACGCTGGTTGTCAGAGGTGGTCCGTTTCGCCGGTCCCATTGGCAGCGTGTTCTTCGAGGAAGTTCGCGCTCACGTTGGAACCACTGCAGCACATATCTACGGCGGATTCCTGGCACACCTCACCACCTGGGCCGAGGAGGCGGAAATTCCCTACCAGGGCGTGCCGGTTGGCACCATCAAGCGTCATGCGACCGGCAAGGGAAACGCCAGCAAGGAGGAGGTGATCGAGGCGATGCGCAGGAAGGGGCATCACCCCGCAGACGACAACGCTGCCGATGCCCTGGCCATTCTGTACTGGGCACTGGACGATGAGGTGGCGAAATGATCGGCACACCTCGCTTACCTCGCTCCTGCCTCGCCCGACTCATCCCGGAGCGGATGGACGTGGAGTTGGAAAAACGCAAAGGCTGGCACACCCACGGCATCCTGGTGGTAGCCGAAAACGATCCCAGGCTGGGCTGGCCGGAACGGGAGATGATCCGGCATCTGGCGAGTAAGCTCTTCGGCAAACAGGCGGTCAAGGAGGTGGCACATGGCTGAGAAATGGACACCCAAGATGGTCGCCGAGCGCATGGCCGAAGCGGCCAACACTCTGCGGCGGCTCAAGGTGTCTGGCCTGAAGCCTGCCGGATACGGAACCTCCTGGCCGGATATCATCCACGAGTTCAGCGAGGCCTACGGGTACAATGACCTGGTGATCCGGCTTGGGCCTCCGACAGCGGATGCCATCACCCGTATGGACGAGAGCATGGAGTGGCTGCGGTGGCTGGAACCGGATCAGGTGCGCTTGGTGTGGCTCCATGCCGAAGATGTTCCCCGTAAGATCATCTCGGCGAAGATTGGGATAAGCCGGGCGGCTGTCTGGCGAGCTTGGGCAAGTGCTCTGACGGTCATTGCAACCTGCCTGAACCTGTCTCCCAGGAAAAATTGTTGAGCAAAATTGCTCAACAACATTCTGCGAGACAAATGAGACAGAATTTGACAAGATCCTCATCATGCTGGTGGAACGTGCGCTCAACGGCACATTCCATCCGCTCACCACCATCGACCCGCCCAGGGCATCCCTGCGGCGGGTTTTCTTTTTGGGAGACCATCATGGGGCTTGATCCGCACCAACTCCGCGATCTGATCATCCGACCCACCCTCCAACGTTTGGGCTATTGGACCGAGGCCGCCGAGGAACTGGTCCTGGGCACCGCCATCCAGGAGTCCGGTTTGCGCTTCGTTCGCCAACTCGGTTCCGGTCCGGCACGCGGCCTGTGGCAGATGGAGCCGGCCACGCACGATGACCTGTGGCTCAACTACCTGAACAGCCGTACCAAGATCGGCTTGAACGTACTGGGGCCGTATTCCAAACCGGACGCGGGCCGACTGGTCTGGGATCTCGGATACGCCTGCGCCATGTGCCGCGTTCACTACCTGCGCTGTCCCGGAGTGCTCCCTGCTGCCGGAGATCACGAGGGTCAGGCGGCGTACTGGAAACGGTGGTACAACACCGCACTCGGTGCTGGAACGATCGAACAGTACCTCGCCAACTGGCAGCGCGTCATGGGGAATGCATGACATGAGCGCCATTCCACTGCTGCAGACCATCCCGAAATTCTGCTCCCGATGCTGCCTCGCCTGGGGAGCGATCCTCTTCCACATCCTGGTGGTGATCCTCACCGCAACCACCGCCGTTTGCGCCATTGCTGTTTTGTGACCATCGGATGACATCAACCACCCAACACGCCAAAGGAGACAAGCCATGAACTTCCTCACCCAACGTCTTTTCGAGCCCTCCACCTGGGCATCGCTCGCGGCCTGCGCTGCCATCGTCACCGGTCATGATCCGGCTGCGACCGCCAATACCACCATGCAGGTGATCGGTGGCCTGGCCTCGCTGCTCGGCGTCTTCATGGCGGAAAATAATAACCGGCCAGCCTCCTGAGAACGACCATGGACACCATGCAAGACATCCTGCTGCGACTGGGTGAAATCAACGGCACCCTGGAGGCCATGGCCAAACGCCAGGAGGAGATGACCGAATGGCTGCACGGACTGGACTCCCGGCTGCGCGCCGTGGAGATCAAGGCGGCCCTCTGGGGCATCGCCGGTGGCGGCTGCGGCATGGCTGCGTTCCAATTCCTTTCCCGTTGAACCGGCATGTTGCAACTCCAGATTGATCCGCAGGCCGTAAAGAAAATCTGCGACGACATGGAAAAGCAGCTTCGGTTCGCAGCCGCCCTGGCCCTGACCAACACTGCCAAGGACGCCCAGGAGGAGGTTCGGAGACAGTTGCCGCAGCGGTTTACCATTCGCACCGGCTGGGTGGCCAAAGGCATCCACGTCCGGGCTGCGGACAAGAACACCCTGCAAACGTCAGTGAGGGTGTTGGACCCGTTCATGAGGATGCAAGAATTCGGCGGCGACAAGCAATCACCTTTCGGAGACTCCCTGGGCGTCCCGGTCGGCGCCCGACCCACCCCGACCTCGGTGACACGGCCCGGCAGTTTTCCAGGGGCGATGCTGCAACGGAAGGGATACTTCATCGCCCCGATCAAGCATGGATCACACGTCAAAGGGGTCTGGAAACGGACCGGCAGAGGACGGCGTGAACAGATGACGCTGATGTACGTTTTTTCCAAACAGGTCCGGCTCAAGCCCCGGTTCGGCTTTCGGGAGACAGTGCGCCGGATGGCGATGGAACAGTTTCCCCGGCGGTTTGCGGAGGCATTGCGTCAGGCGTTGGCATCGGCGCGGTGACTGGCGTTGGGTGCGCGTTGGGGCGTTTTGATTTGGTCTGTGGCAGGATTGATGGCAGACGATGGTATGACGGCCCTGGGGCGCAACCAGCGCCCCAGGGCGGCAGCAGGTTTGGTCAAGGATTGATGAAGTAGGTGGTAGTCGATCCGGGCGTCCCTTGTTTGTTCGGTCCGACCGTCTGGACGTGATTGGTGGCGATCTCCATCCCTTTTTTCTTGGTGGTGGAGATGAAGGCCCTGATGGTGTGACTCATCCACCCGGTCGCCTCGGCGATCTGGGCGAGCGTGGCCCCTTCGGGCCGCTGCATCAGGGCGATCACCTTGGCCTGTTTGGAATCGGTGCGTGGTTGGCGCGGCGCTCCGGGTTGGCGGCGGGTTTTGACCGGATTTTTGTGGCTCTGCACGCCTGCTTCGTAGGCAGCTTCCAGGGCGCTTCTGATGCCCCAGACCGACACGTTGTGGAAATCCAGGCCGCTGGAGTTCTGGGTTTCCAGGGTATCGACGAACATGTGGTCCAGGGCGATGCGTTCAAAGAGTTGATCCAAGGGGCTCCGCTCGGACCTCGTTTCGATCGCTTCCGCCTCACCGTCGTCGTCCGCCTCTGCGTCATCGTTCACCTCTGCATCGTCGTCCGCGTCATGCGCCTCCGCACCGTCGGCGCTGTCTTGGGCCTCCGCGCCGTCGCTGTCCTGGGCCTCCGGAGTGTCGTCGTCGATCTCGATCGCGGGCGGTTCGGTTGCAACCGGCTGGTCATTGGCGTCGGTGTTTTCAGCCTGCTCCATCCGCAACCCGAGGGCCAGGAACCCGGTCTCGGTGATGCGCCATGTCTCTGGACCGTCCTCTTCGATCAGATCCTTCTTGAGCAGGCTCTTGATCACCTTGCGCGCTGCCTCGCCCTTGAGGTTGCCGGGCAAGGGGTGGATCGAGCCGTTGAGGTGGTTGATGGCGGCTTCGAGGACGGTCCGTTGGGTGGTGGTCAGTTCGTTCATGGTGCGTGCTCCTGGATGGTGGTTGGTGTGTTCTTGATGGCCACCATTGAGCCATTGGAGTCGCTTGCTTATCAAGCACAATTTCAAACTATTATAATTTATTTCAATATTATTTATCATTGCATTGGCTGCTGTCTGATCCAGCAGGCTGGAGACAGGTTCGATGTCTTCGGTTGGTGACCGACAAGGAATCGGAAAACAAAAGATGAAATACCAGTCAAATTTGGCCAACAGGCCGCACAGGACGCGCCGTGTTGCGTCCTGCCGGATCGTCCATGCCACTCTGCTTCGCGGTTCCTTCCTGGCCTCTGAAGGCGCGGGGGCCGCGCGACCTCGGGAGTTCGCTAGCGTCTGACTTTTTTACAAGGTTGACGACGCGCCGGTTGACACCGTTCGGCCCGTCCGACAGGCCTTTTTCAACCTGAAAAAGCCCGTGTCACACGCCGTTTTCGATACGACCTGCAATGCACATGGTTGACAAATTTCGTCCAACTTTTTGATTTCAAAAGATTCATTGGTTGACAAATTGTTAACCAGCTCTTTTCGCCCGGTTGACAAAATTCATTCAACTATTTGATTTCAAAAGGTTCACTGGTTGACAAAATCGTCAGCCAACGCCTTGAACTGGTTGACAAAATCGTTGCAACCATTTGATCTGCAAAGATTCGTTTGTTGACAAATCCGGTTCGTATCCCAACAAAGACACCGCCATGGAACTGCAAATCGAGAACTGGCCACTAGACCGGTTGATTCCCAATGCATGGAACCCATGAATCAGTGACATGGGGGACTTGGTGTGGGTCGGAAAAAGAATAAAAAATGAATTCAGTCAATTGTCAGACGGCATGATGGCAACACGGAAGCCTAGGGAATTCATTTTATACCAAGTGTGACGACTAAACCGGCAGGCCGACCGCACCATATTAGGCAGGGCTCTCCATGCCGCGCCGCGAAGCATGCGTTTCTCCTCATGTTGTTGTTCTGACCATACTTCATTTTGATTTAACCACGCTTCGCCATTTGTTGGAGCTCCGTGGTATGAGCCATGGTTGTGATCCAGGCACCACTCCGACACATTTCCCAGCATATCATATAATCCCCAGTTGTTTGGTTTTTTCATTCGCACTTCGTGGGTTCCAGCTTTGGGGTTAGGGTATTGTTTTTCCTTTAAATCGGAAATATCTGCTCCTTCGCTCAGATTAAAATCCTTGCCACTGTTGCCGCCATACCAAGCTATGAGATCCAGGTCTGGGGCGTTATTTTCCCCACGAATTTCTAACTTTCCGGTATAAATCGCGGTCGTTGAATCTGCCCGGCAGGCATACTCCCATTGTGCTTCGCTGGGTAAGGTCAGAATTAAACCAGGCCTCATGAATTTAATTTTCTGTAAGAATGTTTGAACCTTTCCAAATGTGACCTGCTCCACAGGTCGTTTCGGCGATTTGAATTGGCTTGGGTTTGTGCCCATTACAACTTCCCATAACTCCTGGGTACATGGGGTATCCGCCAGCCAGAAGCCAGAATGAAGTGTCACCTCATGCTGTGGTCCTTCGTCAGAAAATCGTCCTGGTTCATCCTCTGGCGAGCCCATCATGAAACAACCAGGAGGGATCCAGCGCATGCGCTGGGTCACCTTTCCGATGGTGAACTCCGCAAAGACGCCGAAAGAGTCCTGTCCCCATCCTGATGCCCACCTAGGGGAAGAACCATCAATGAGCGGATGCCGTGTGCGGTCGATCATGATCGCCCCATAGGAGTCAGGCTCAAGAAGAACACATCGGAAGCCCAAGTTCTCACAACTATTTCCTGCGGAACTCCAATAGCGGGACGCTGAACGCACATATTCTGATGCGTCTTCCCAGGATCCCCCGCGAGCTGGGCAGCCTCGGATATTGTGACTTCCAGCATGTTTTCCCTCCCATGCCGAACCATCCGTCGGGGCTTCATCATAGGAATCATACCAAACATCTTGGCATGTCTCATGAACATTTCCTAACATATCATATAATCCCCAAGAGTTGGGCTCTTTTTGCTTCACGCGGTGTGTTCCGCTTCGCAAACCATCCATCCAGTGTTGGACTTCAGATTCGAACTCCCTGAGCCAATCATCTTCTTGCAACCAACTATCAGGATTCGGGCGTGGGTCATCAATATCCGAGGATTTCAAATCAAAATTTTGATCGCTGTTGGCTCTTAGCCAAGCAATGGCATCCAATGCTGCGGGATGGCTGTCTTCTATATAATTATTATCTTCAAAATAAATAGCCATGGAACTTCCAGCCCGGCACGCATACTCCCACTGTGCCTCGCTTGGCAGGACCAAGCCAAGACCAGACCGACGCTTTTCGATTTGTTTAAGGAATATCTTGATATCATTAAAGCTCACCCGTTCTACAGGTCTATCTGGCGATTTAAACTTACTGGGATTTCCTCCCATCACCTCCTGCCACAACGCTTGCGTGCAGGGCGTATCGAACATCCAGAAACCCTTTTGGAGAGTCACCTCGTGTTGCGGGCCCTCGTTCGCAGAGCGTCCCGCCTCATCCTTAGGCGAGCCCATCAAGAAACGTCCAGGTGGAATCCAGCGCATTTGCTGTCGGACACAGCCAATCTCGAACTCAGCCCACACCCCAAAACGATCGCGACCAATGGCATCGGCCCAGGTGGGTTTGACCATTTGGCCAAAGGTCAAGATTTCGCAATCGCTTTCGATTTGGAAATGGTTACCTTGGGGCAAAGGGATGCTCGCCTGGTCGGAGGATTGACGCAGGTCAATCGTTGCTACCCAATTTGTTGCTTTCCAAACGGACTCTTGCTTTTCCAAAGAGATGGGTTTGGTTGAAACGGGTTCGGCGTTCTCATATCCATCAGATAGGGTTCGCTGAACTCGGGCGCAACGGAAGCCGATGTCATTGACGTGAGCAGAAGGGTCGAACCAGCGACGGTAAGCCGACCGAATACTGCGCGCACGACACATCCATGAACCTCCGCGCAGCACTCGTTTGAATGAGATGGCTTCTTCGTCCCATGCCGTGCCATCCGTCGGAGCATCTTGATAATTTCCATGTCCCGTGTCCTGACACCACTCCCACACGTTGCCATGCATGTCAAAATGACCCCAGGAATTAGGGGGGAATGTGGCTACAGGTATGGTTTGCTCTTTCCATAGAGTAATATCACTGTTGATATCAATGCTATCCATTGGATGGTTGTCGTATGTATTTAAACCATAATATATATCAAGATCCTTGCTAATCGCATAGCCTGGTTTATAATTGCACATATCTATGGAAATAATCGAACCAACACTGAATGGCGATGTCGTACCAGCCCGGCACGCATACTCCCACTGCGATTCACTCGGCAATCCTAATTGAATACCAGGCAAAATCATCTCAATTTTTTTAATAAATTCCTGTACATCCTTGAAATTTACCTGTTCAACTGGCCGTTTCGGCGAATTGAAATGGCTTGGATTGTCCCCCATCACCGCCTGCCACATCTCCTGGGTACAAGCGGTATCGCACAACCAGAAGCCAGATCGAAACGTTACCTCGTGCTGTGGTCCTTCGTTATCATCCCGCTCAGGTTCAGACTCGGGCGAACCCATCATAAAGGATCCTGGAGGTGCCCAGCGCATGCGCTGACGCACATCGTTGACCACGAACTCCACCCACGCGCCATATGGATCCCACCCCCATGCATCAGCCCAGGAGGGCGGCGTACCGGATTTCCAGAAGGCGGGATTGCGGTTCGGCTGTAAGGATTGTTTCTCCACTTCCTGTATCTGCACCACACCATGATGGGTGTGCAGACTGCCATACAGAGCGTAGTCCGGAGCTGCCTTGCGGCTGATTTGGAGAGAGTCTCCGTGCTGTATCAGGAAAAGCGTACCCGGTGTCTCCGAAGTGCGCGGCAGAAGACGCAGATCTGCGCCAGGAGGTAACTGCAGAAGCTCCAGATTCCCGGCAAAGGCGATCTTCAACATGTGGCTCTGGGAGGCAAGCAGGGTTTGGTCCTGGTGACGATAGAGTGAAGGGGTGGCACGCGCATGGTTGCGACGCACCCATGCCTGCGCCGACTCCGAGGTTGCCACCTGCTTAACCAGTCCGGCGATGCGGCGGCGGGCAAGCGGCAATGCCCGCTCCCGCAACAGGGGAGGCAGTTGCTCGGGGTTTAAGCGCAACAGCTCCTCATCTCTTACCTCGGGGGGTAGATGGGCATGCCAGTGGCGAATCGTCTCGATCACCTGCGCGGACAATCCTGGATCGGTCCGCGAAAGAGATTCAAACGCGGCCAACAGCCGTTTTGACTCCTTTGGGTCCAGAGTGCCCGCGACCCTGGATCGGCCTATCATCGTCGGATGGCTCCAGACATCGGCCTCAACGCCGGCCTCCAGACCCAGCAGGATCCGAATCTCTCTTAACAATCCTGGTTCGATACGCACCGCCGGAGCAAGGCAGGTCAACAATCGTTCGACACACGCCTGACGCTCGTCCGAGCTCGGTGACACTGCATTCGTACTCCTGTCCAAGAACAGCAATGTCCAGGAAGGTAATAGTGCCGGTATCTGACGAGTGGCTGCAATCGGCAGCAGCGCCACGGGATGACACCCTTTGCTGCGCAGATTTCGTCCCATCCGCTCCCAGGTAGCCCCTTCTGTGACCGGATCACTGGACAATGCCCCCATATCCCCCAGCACTGCCACCAACGTTCCTGTCGGCGGATAACGATAGCGCGAGTAGTACTCCTCCGAGCGATCATCGACCAGCATCGGTTCATCTCGCCCATCCCGTAACAAAGCCCACGACACCTGTTGTTCGGTAAAGTGGGAAGCAAGTCGCAAAGCCGCATCGTCCAGATCGTCCTGATAGGGGATCAACCGTTCGGCACGATCCAGAATCAATTGGATCCCGTGCCCCCAGCGCCGGCGTTGCCGCATGGGCAGGCGCTTCAGGGGATGGCCTCGGACCAGGCGACGTACTGTCCGTTCCACATCCAACTCCTGGCCCGCCTCGTTGTGGGTGAAGAGGGTGCGCATGCGCGTGGCCAGTTTGCTCCATTCCCACAGCCTCGGCGCCTGGGGTTGTTGCGTGGCGGGATCTAAAAACTCTTCCTCCTCCATGACGGTAACTTCGTGCGATGTTGGTGCAGGTTTCTCGAGGGATGGCAAGGCCTTATATTCCACCAGACGCCACAACCAGAATGGTGGCAGATCCAAGACTCGATAGGGTGTGGATTCAGAGTGAGTCGACTCCAAAGGCTCTTCGATCAGCACTGGTACGGGTGGGAAGAAAGAAACGGTCTCCTTGCGCGGTTCGGCAATAAATCCGAGCAGCTTGGCCATGGATGTCAACGCCTCGTGTCCACCCGAGGCATAGGCGACGGCCAGATCGCCATGACCACAACACCCTCTGAACGGGATGATGGAAGAGAGGGGCTTCATGCTGTCAACCTGACCTGCCAGTACTGGGGTCGGATAGATTGCGGATATGAGCAGGTGGGGTTCATACCGATTCTAACCGGACCCGGTTCTTGTTCAGAGTGAAACCTGCGAGGATGTTCAACATCTCGTCTCGCTTCTTTTCCGATGAGGTCAGATTGAGAACGGCGCGGAGCAAATCGAGATACTCTGCCTGGCCGGGGAGTGGGGAGATGTGTTTTTCGCGCGCTTTAAAGCGTTCGGTGTAAAGGAGACTCGCTGCCTTGCGTAGGAAGTCGGGGCTTGTCCTGGGGAAATGGGCATGGCCACGCTCGACCAGAAAGTCCAGGAGTTGCTCCTTTGTTTCAGGCAGCTCAAGGTAAAGCACTAGACAGCGACGCAGGAAAGGGTCTGGCAAAGTGCGTTCTTCATTGGTGGTGATGATCACCAGAGGCAGGTTGCCGGTCATCCGCACCGCATTCCCGATCCCTTTTGGGGTGAAGCACCGATTGCTCAGCACCTCCAAAAGGCCATTGGGCACTTCGGATTCGGCTTTATCAATTTCGTCGAGCAGCAATACCGCGCCGTTTTGCCATACCCCTCCGTCAAGCTGCTCGGGTTCGGTCAGCGTGCCGGTATGTTTGGACTGCTCCAGGGCACTCTGCCAATTGAATGTCCACCACATGGGACCTGGATGCACAAACCGGTTTACACGCAATTCTTCCCGAATGGCATCCGGTTCCTGACGCAACACCCCCGCAAGTTGTGCCTCGGCCAGACGGTGCACCGCATCATATTGCCATAACAAATCCCTGGATTCGGTGTGCGAGTCGACCACATGCCGCACAAAGGCCCGCTTCAGCAGTTTGGCCGCCGCCCTCGCCATTTGACTTTTGCCCGTGCCCGGTTCCCCGCGTACCAACAAGGGCCTCCCCGAGGCGATCGCAGCGTTGATGGCATGAATCTCCTCCACCCCCAACAAATGGGCTTGGTCGTCGATCCGATCCTGGTTTGTGGACAGGGTAACTTTGACCCAAGGTTTGCCATCCTTGGGCAGCTCGATTCTTTGGTAGGTATTCATGTGCTCCCCGGTACAAGCAGTGGACGAATCTCCGTGAACAGTTTTTGATCGCGCAGATAAACTTCTTCATTCGTGCTCAGGCTTACAATAGCAACAGATGGGAACTCTCTGGCAAACCATGCGATATGCTCATCATAAATCCTGGCATCGACTGCATTTTCTGGGCGGTCGTCGCAAATAAAATAGATGCGTGGCTTGGAGTCTTTAAATTCTTGCTCAATTTCGAAGTTTACAGCAATTCTCTTCTTGCGGTCTGACATTCTTTTTGGTGTGTGAGGGGGACGGAACTCTTTCAGCAGATCAGCGAGCACATTTTCTTTCCATGTGTCCGTGGTTCCTCCTTCCGGGGGAATTGAAATTTTACGTGCATTTTTGCCTCGGGGATATTTATCGATCACGGCCCAGTCTACCTCACGGCGGTCCAGGCCGGCCATGATCAATTCCGCAAATGAATCATTCCCCACCGGTAATACCAACACGCTACCCAACACCGACACGCGCCCCCATGCCAGCTGCACACCTTCTCCATTTGCATTTTCTACAACAAAGATCCACGGGATCAACAGGCGGCTAATGCGTTCGATGATGCGCACCGACTCCTCTTCTTTGGATGCTGACAACTGCTCGTGCGACTGCTTCAATAACTCTTTGCCATCCATGAAATTCATTTCAACCAGCCTGTCGGACCACTCCTGGGCGCGTTTTCTGGAAGCAAACGAAATCTCTTTGCGCAGATTTTTTTTCTCAGCCACGATCGTGTCGAGCATTTCTATGACTTTGGCATTCAATAACCCGGCAATCTTTTCTTTCAACGCATCCATAAGTTCTTCTGTGTCTCGTTGATACACGACTTCTTCAGTTGGTCTCGTGGTTGACGAGGCTTGTGGGCGCGACTCCTCTTCAGGATTGGATGAGGCTCTGGATGTTGATGAATCATCAGGGGGGATATTGGTATGGATCGTTCCGGACCCCAGTGGTAATCCTGTATTTGGTGCTGATTGATCCGGACAGAATACTCCTGATTGAATCAGACTGCGCGTGAAGGATGCGGCAGTATGGCATGCGTAGATTGTCCAGCTTTCATTGCGCGCCAGACCTACAATATCACTGATGCCACGAATGGCTAAAAATGGTTTATGGGATGCATGACAGACGACGTATATGCCGGCGCTTTCCATCTCCACGGCGGCTATGCCCCGGATGATTTTGCGCCAACTTCTGAGCAATTCCGGATCCTTGATCAAACGGTCGCTGGCGGCGATAGACTCGATTTTAAAGATCGGTCGAAGATGCAATCTCTTGGAAAGTGTATTTAGACCTGACAGAATCGTACGGTTCAGATCAGAATCTTCCGTAGTAAATTCCCGCTTTATTTCTGGTCTTCTACAATGAATGGCGTTTTGAGTGTTCCATGGTGGTTTGAATGGAATACGAGCGTGCAGAATCTGTAGGATTTGATTGATTGCCGGATGGAGAGGTCCCCCGGATGCATTGAATCTTCGGTTTTCTGGGTTGGTTCCCGTATCCTCCAGTGTCAAATCATGAATATGGTTGGATACGATCACGTCTCCAAGACTGAAATCCTCTCCTGGAATGCCTCCAGCAATCCCCACAACCAGAATGAAATCTGGAGAGAGATCCTGGATCATTTGATTGGCTGTTTGACTTGCATGGCTATTGCCCGGCACTAGGGCTCTAGTAACGGCGACGCGGCAGACGCCATGGAGAGTCTCGATATCACCCCACAAATAGATATTTTTGAACGGTTTGGAGTCTCTGTCGATATTTAACTTGTCAAGAACCGCAGTGAACTCCTCTGGTTTGATCGTAATAATTCCTATATGGAAGCGGTCGGTGTTTGGTGTGGTTGTAACCGCAGATGGGTTGGGAGGAGATTTGCGATGAGCTGGAGCACGGATCGATTCAGGTTGAGCAAAAGGTGGTGGATCCGGCAGTGTTTGGACCGGAACGATGTGCGGAACAGTATGGGACAGTGGTGGCAGGTCGGGCATTGCGCGTGCCTGCGCGACCTTTGGTTCGGGTTGAGGTGGAGAGGGTAAATCCGGTAAAGCGGCCTCCTGGACCTCCTTGCGCACCACATCAAGGTCTGACTGGACGTATCCCATTAATCGTTTGTCGTCTTTGATGACAAATTCCACGCGCGTCCAAGGCAACGCTTCCGGAATTCTTAATCCCTCGGTCATTCGCTCCGGGTGGTTCAGCCAGATGTCATAGAACAGGGCGGATACCACCAGAATCAAGGTTTTCCCGGATTGTTTCTTTAAAAGTGATTTCAACCAAGCATGATCAACCAGTCGCGCTGCTTCGATAAAGGCGTCGCTATTGAGTTGATCTCCCGCTACTGTTTCCACATCACCAAAGGTGAGTCCAACCCGCAGTCGCAAGGGATAGTCCTTGTGTGTGTCGTTATGAAGCTTGAGGGCCTTTTCGAGGTCCAGGGCAAAGCGCATAGCCACCGGTGCGGAAAAAGCGCTCAATGGAAGATAATAGCCATCCCCGGTGCCATGACGCTGCATCACTTTCCAGGGATTGGCAAAACCCACAAATCGCCTGGAGCAGTCCGTGATAATTTTCTCTAATCTAACAATGGCTTCGCGTCGATGTGTGTGCGTGGGAAGACGTGAGAACCCTTCCATATCGATCAGCACGATGGGGTGGTGTTTTGTATCTGTCATTAGCAAAGATGCTCTTCTTGAGGTTTGTGATATATATCTATAACTATAAAAATTTTGAAGCAATATGCTTCCGGCTTGTCGTTTATGCGGATTCGGATGACGACTGTGAGTGAGAAATTATCATACTTTATATTAATCGATTGGTCCAGGAATGCACAACCATTTCGCCATTAAGAGCGACACGCCTGTCAGGTGTCTGGATTTTTTTGCTTAAAAGAACCAGAGAGCTATAAGCATCTCTTTGAATTATCTTGAAGATATAAAAGATTTCTGAAGACAATACAGATAGAAATATTATTTAAATTGTTATTGATTTTTCTATATTGACCGTTTGACGACGATCAAAAACATGGTAAGATTTAGAAGAGGATGGTTGTGTATTCAAATAAGAATCAATAATATCAATTGATATCCGTTGGGAAATAATGCATGACCGACCATGAATTATCCAGCGTGAGCATATGGCATGTCATCGCGGTTGTGATCGTGATCTTCGGCGGCAGTGGTCGGTGGATGGACCTCCTGCTGGCAGGAGGTTTGTTATTTCTGCTGCCGGCTTCGTGGCGTTTTGGCTACCTTCTCCTGCTGATTGTTTATTGGTTGCTCCGGACGCTGAAGCAGCGATCCACACCATTGCTCTCCGAGTCCAAACCCGTGCCGTCCATTCCTGCTTCTGCGCTGGACGGATCAGGTCCAATCAAAGCAGATGCGATTTCTACTCAACCACTTGATCAGCAACCAGTTATCCAATCCGCGATTATCGAGCCTGTAGCCCCAGCCAAGCCATCCGGATCTGCCTACCAATCTTCGGCCATGCCAGTCTCTCTCATCCCATCCAGGTCGGCGGTGACGGATGTGCAACAGACGCGTCATGAACCGTTCGTGACGATTCGACTTGGCAGTCGCGAACCCACCCATCGCCTTCCACCTCCTGAGCCATCGATCCCCAACGAAGCCCGATTAGGCTGGATACCTCCTGGGGAGTCTGTCAAGGTAGCCGGGTTTGTTTTGCCAGGAGGGATGCTGTATGTCTGGAGAGCGGCCAACCGCTTCAGTCGTGAAGAGCCGTCTATGATCGATCCAAGCCTGGAGGTTACCTCCCATCCCATTGATCTCATCCTGAAATTGACCTCATACTGGCCGGATTACGCGACGCTCCATCCGGATGCGCGCCGGGCCTATCTGCAATGGTTGGCTGGGGATCGTCGTGAAAAAGAGATCGATATTGGCTATCTTTTTTTGTTCTATTATGGATTGGAACGCCGGGCGCTGATCGACGCCAAAGAGGATTCGGACGCACAAGCAGACATTCCGTCGATCGCAAGGGAGATCCGGCGACTCCTGGCCATCCATGAATCCAATGATTCATTCCGGAATTATGCCACGGCGTTTCTTGACTACCTTGAATCCGCGACCATTGAGCCTGAGATTTATGTGCAGACTCTTCCAAAAGCCAGGCGCTCCCATCCGCTTCCATTGCGACTGCGTATCGCACTGGGTCAACTGGCCGTGGATCGACAGCCTTTGCCAGCCGAATGGGCACTTGTCTGGGTGCTCTCCGATCCGAACCGGCTTCTGCGCACGCCGGTCAAACGTTGCGTGGAAGCTTTCGCGACGCTTTTCAAAGTGAAATATTCCGAACTGTTTGGCACCGGAATGCGGTTGCGCGCCAATCAGACCCGCCTGACGATCTCCTACCGTGCTGCCTCTGGCAAACTGAATGGCATGGAGTTCAAGCGACAACTGAACCATCTTCCGGAAATCTCGGCGCAATCCGCGCCCCAGGCCAAGCTTCAGGAGGTGATCGATCTCTGTGCCACCTTGTTGGAACCCTATAGCCGTTTCATCGCGCGTCATCCAGAGCGGGACAAGAGTCATGAGGCGCTCCTTCTGCTGCCATCTGCGTGCTGGCCCGATGCACTTACGTCTGAGTTTCTTGCTCTTCAGGAGCAGAGCCGCCACGAGATGCGCGTGATGCGTTTTGATGGGTTGATGGAGCGGTTAAGATGTTCGCCTCCACTGACGCGGGAGATGTTATCCGCGTTAGCCTCGGCCTTTTCCATAAACCGGATCGGCATGGCACCGGATTTCGAGGAGGGGAGGAAACGGTTCAAGCCGGATGAGTGGGTGGTGCTTTATCCTGTCGAGGACGAAGACCATACCCCCTGGAACACGCCGATTTACCAGGGTTGCGTCACAACCGTGGAGTTGGCCTGTCTGGTGGCCTTGGCGGATGATATCGAGCGACTCGCCGTACCGACTCTGACCCGCCTGACGGATCAGATCGACTCCTGGGCCCATTTGTTACCAGGACAACGGCAACGACTCAAAGCGCACATGCGATTGTCACTTGCGCAGCCGCCAAGGCTGACGACACTCAAGAAACGCCTCCAGCCCATGACGCTCGATGCCCGGCATGCGGTCGCGAAATTTCTGGCCCATTTGGCCGAGGCTGATGGCATCATCACGCCTGGCGAGGTCAAGCAACTCGAACGCATCTACCAGGCCTTGCAGCTTGATGTGCAGATGCTCTATGCCGATCTGCACGGCGTGAGTGCGCAACGTCTGGATAACAAGTCCGTGCATCGGACACATGCGACAGGTGTCAAATGTGCGGATTCGGGTATCACGCATGAAATGGCTCCATCACCTGGAAAGCCACGGGATGCGCATCCGGCGGCAGGAGTGGAGGCCGACGCATCCAGGGTGCGGCTCGATTTTGCGCGGATCGACCAGCTGCAACAGGAGACCGAATCCGTCACCACGCTGCTGGCTCAGCTGTTTGCCGGTGAAACCGCCGAAGCCCATCCCGCAGCCGAGCCGACGCGGAAGGCTGAACCGGAGTCGGTCGAGCCACCCTTGTTTGGACTCAGTTCCGAGCATGTAGCCTTTTTGCGTCATCTGGTCATGCGTCCCACCTGGTCACGGCAGGAGTTGAGCGACCTGGCAGCCGACATGGATCTGATGCTCGACGGAACTCTGGAGCTGTTGAATGATGTCATTATTGGACTGTTTGAGATGGATCTCTACGAAGGTGAAGATCCGGTAGAGATCCTGCAACATCAACCCTTGTTGGAGAAATTATCGGCATGAGCAGCTCCATGCGCATCAAGGATCGGGATGCGGTGATCGACGCCCTGCGGGCGGGAGTCGTTCCACGAACCGGGCAACATCTGATTCAGGTGGGGCGCAAGCGCGAGGTTGAGGCGCTGCTGCGCGATCTCGAACGGATTCACGACGGAGGATCAAGTTTTCGCATCATCATCGGGGAGTATGGCGCGGGCAAGACCTTTTTTCTCAATCTGATTCGTTCGATCGCCTTGGAGAAGCGGTTGGTGACCATGCAGGCCGATCTCAATCCGGATCGTCGTCTGCATGCCAGCGGGGGGCAGGCACGTTCGTTGTATCAGGAGCTGACCCGCAATCTGGCCACGCGCACCAAGCCGGAAGGAAATGCGCTGCAGGGGGTGATCGAGAAATTCATTGCCCAGGCCAGAACCGATGCCAAGAGTGCCGGCACGAGTGCCGAGGGATTGATTCGCACCCGGCTGCTCCCGTTGACGGAAATGGTCAATGGGTATGACTTTGCCGAAGTGATCGCGGCTTACTGTCGGGGATACGACACCGGGGATACAACGGTGCAATCCCAGGCGCTGCGCTGGTTGCGAGGAGAGTTCAGCACACGCACCGATGCCCGGGCCGCTTTGAACGTGCGCACCATCGTGGACGATGCGACTGTCCACGATCAGATCAAGCTGTTGGGTCGCTTTGTGCGTCTGGCAGGTTTTGCGGGTCTTCTGGTCTGTCTGGATGAACTGGTCAACCTGTACAAATTGGCCAACACCCAGGCCAGAAACGGCAATTACGAGCAGATACTGCGCATTCTGAACGACGCCTTGCAAGGTTATGCCGAGGGGGTTGGGTTTATACTGGGCGGAACGCCGGAGTTTCTGCTGGATTCCCGTCGCGGTTTGTACAGCTACGAAGCCCTGCAATCCCGACTGACGGAAAACCGGTTTGCCAGGAATGGGTTGATTGATCTGTCCGGGCCGATCATTCGCCTGACAAGTTTGACGCCAGAAGAGCTGTTCGTGCTTCTGGGAAAATTGCGTCATGTGTATGCCTCCGGTCATCCGGAACGCTATCTGCTGCCGGATGAAGGGTTGCTGGCGTTTCTGGAACACTGTGCCAGACGCTTGGGTGATGCCTATTTTCGCACGCCGCGCAGCACCATCCGTGCATTCATCGATCTGCTCGCCACCCTGGAACAGAATCCGGGTGTGGCGTGGCATTCGCTCCTGGATACGGTGGAGGTGGCGCGCGACCAGGGGGGAGAGAGTGACCAGCCGGGCGAGGATGCGGATGAATTGGTCAGCTTCCGGCTATAGCCGCTCCTTCGAACAGCTCGACACCCGCATTCAGCGCTGGATTTATACGCAAGGATGGAACGAGCTGCGTAATGTCCAGGAAGAGGCGATTCCGGTCATCGGGAAGGGCGCTCAGGATGTCCTGCTGGCCGCGGCGACTGCGGCTGGCAAGACCGAGGCCGCCTTTTTGCCGATTCTCAACCGTCTGCTGAACGTCCAACCACAACAACGGGCTGTCGTGTATGTCAGTCCGCTCAAGGCGCTCATCAACGATCAATGGGGTCGTCTGGCCGCGTTGTGCCAACATGTCGAGATCCCGGTGATCCCCTGGCATGGCGATATCTCTTCCCGCATCAAGCAGGCATTCATCAAAAAGCCGCACGGGGTGTTGCTGATCACGCCCGAGTCCCTGGAAGCGATCTGCGTCACCCGAGGCAGCTGGCTTCCCACCTTGACCGCGGCGCTTGACTATCTGGTTGTCGATGAGTTGCATGCCTTCATCGGCACGGAGCGCGGCAAGCAGTTGCAATCTCTGTTGAATCGCCTGGAGCTGGTTGCCGGTCGCAAACTCCCTCGGGTGGGTCTGTCGGCGACCCTGGGAGACATGAACCTGGCGGCGGAATTCCTGCGTCCGGACAAAGGGTCCGGGGTGCGGCTGATTGTGGATTCGACCCAAAGCGGGTCGTTGCAACTTCTGGTCAAGGGGGTACTTGATCGTCCTTCGTGCGCTGACGATCCGACGCCAAAGCAGGAGCCGGGTTTCGAGGATCTGGTGAGCGGCGGTCTGCTGGATATCGGCGCGGATCTGTACAAAAAGCTGCGTGGATCGAACAATCTGGTCTTTCCCAACAGTCGCAACCGGGTGGAGTTGCTGGCCGATCTGCTGCGCCGCTGTTGTGACCGGGAGGGGATCCCCAATGAGTTCTGGCCGCATCACGGGAGTCTCGCCCGTGAGATTCGCGAGGAGAGCGAAACCGCCTTGAAGCGTGGGGATCGTCCGGCAACCGCGATCTGTACCACGACGCTGGAGTTGGGCATCGATATCGGCGCGGTGCGCTCCATCGCCCAGATTGGCGCGCCGCCCTCGGTGGCCAGTCTGCGTCAAAGGATGGGCCGTTCGGGTCGTCGCGCCGGAGAGGCGGCGATCCTGCGGTGCTATGCCATGGAGTCGCCATGTACCGCCCACTCCGACCTCTCCGATCTGCTGCGCGAAGGTTTGGTGCAGACCATTGCCATGCTGCGACTGTTGTTGGCGCGCTGGTTTGAACCGCCGATGGTGCGGGGCATCCACGCCTCGACGCTGGTGCAACAGATTCTGTCGGTAATTGCCGAGCGGGGAGGCGCGAGAGCCGGTCAGTTGTGGAACATCCTGACCCATGATGGCACCTTTGCCAATTTGACCCAAGCCGAGTTCCTGGCGCTGCTGCGCCAGCTGGGCGCGTGTGATCTGCTGATTCAAGGCCCCTCCGGCGTGCTGTTGCATGGCGCTCTGGGGGAGAAGATGGTCAATCATTACTCGTTCTACAGCGCGTTTCAGACCGATGAGGAGTTCCGTCTTGTCTGTCAGGGGCGTGCCCTGGGAGCCTTGCCGATCCATCGGCCTCTGGTGGTTGGACAGTTCATCGTGTTCGCCGGACGGCGCTGGTTGGTGTTGGATGTGGACATGGACAAGAAGTTGATCACCGTGAAGCCTGGTCCAGGAGGGACCCCACCCGCGTTCGGAGGGGGCTCGGGCAAGGTGCATGACCGGGTGCGCGCGGAGATGCGGCGGGTTCTCTCCGAGTCCGGAGAGATTGGCTATCTGGATTCCGTGGCCAGGGCGCTGCTGCGGGAGGCGCGTCACTACTACCGTGAGGCCGGACTGGAGAAGCGGACACGCCTGGACTCAGGGAATGGGGTGCTGTTGTTGACCTGGCGCGGTGATCGCACCAACGATGCCTTGGCGCTCCTGTTGAAAAAACAGGGGCTACAGGCCATCAACGCCGGGCTGATGGTGCAGATCGCAAACGCCGATGACCGCCAGGTTCTGGATGGCTTGCGGAGCATCAGCCAGCAGGTCGAAGCCGATCCTTCGGTTCTGCTGGAGGATGTCAAGAATCTGCAACGGGAAAAGTGGGATTGGGCGCTGCCCGATGCGCTGCTGAAAAAATCCTTTGCCTCGATCCATCTGGACCTGGAGTCTGCCCGTGTGGTGGCGGAGTCGCTGCTGCACCAGGGAGGTGGCGGGAAGGGGGGAGTAACGGCCTGAGTGTGTTTGTCTCAATCATGGGTGGGTGTTCGGCATGGTTGCGTCCGTTGAGGGGAATGAAAACTTGAAAAAAAATCGCGACCAAAGGCTCTGCCTTTGGAATCCGCACGAGGGGGCTGCGCCCCCTCGTGGCTCCCCCGCCCGCCACCCTTGCGGGCGGCTCTCGGACGGCCTCCCGCTTCGCAGGCCGTCCTCTCGCCTCCCTCCAGGGTGTCGGGCAACTTCCACATCCAAATCAACACCGTGGACGCTTGAGCGCCAGGGTAAAAGCGTAAAAGGATCAAGAGCCAGTCCTGGCGAGGCGGAAGCCCAGGCTGCTGTGGCGAAAGTCCGGGGTGAGGCGGCTGCGAAGGGCGGAGCGCACGCGGGCCGGGCCGGTGTTCCAGCCGCCGCCCCGTATGACCCGGTAGGAGCGCCCAGATGGCCCCTGAGGATTCTCACGCGGTGAATAGGCATAATAGTCCGTGTCATACCAATCCGACACCCACTCCCACACATTCCCGCTCATGTCGTGCAACCCCAAGCCATTGGGAGCCTTCTCCCCAACCGGATGGATCGAGTCTCCGCTATTTCCACGATACCATGCCACCCGCTCGATATCGTCCCCACCGGAATACCTCTCTCTCTTGCCCCCACTGCGGCAGGCATACTCCCACTCCGCTTCCGTCGGCAGGCGCCATTTACCGTCAACCTGGGTGTTGAGTTTTTCGATCATGGATTGGGCATCGTTCCAGGAAACCTGTTCCACCGGATAACGCGCACCTTTCTGAAAATACGACGGATTGTGCCCCATCACCTTCACCCACTCCCCCTGGGTCACCGGGTACTTCCCGATCCAGAAGCCATCCAGACTCACCTCATGCACCGGTTTCTCATCGGAACTACCCTCACCGAACAGATCCCCCATCTGAAAAACACCACCCGGAACCCAGACAAACACCATGCCCGTCACCGGACAACACCACTCGTCTCCCAGGCGGGGAAGCGGTTGTATTGGGGGAAACGGAGGAGGAGAAGCGGGACGAACCAGAGATTCTGCCGGACGCTGTGCCACCACCGGCATCGCCGTCGGCACTGCCGGACGGCCTTGCAAAAGCTGCAATACCTGCGCGAAATCCTCCGGGCGCTGGGCAGGGTCGAACCGCAAGCACTGCTCCACCGCCTCCACCACCCGGCCCAGACCGTCGATGGCCTCACGGTCCCAATCCAGACCGTGATCCCGGATCGCCTCGGAGGTACTGTACGCCGCCTGGTGGGGCAGACGCCCTTGCAGCACCTGGAAGGCCACCATCCCGAACGACCAGAGGGTGGCGCGTAAACCCACGGAGGCGCTGGGAAACGGTTTTCCTGGCACCACCTCGGGCGCGCGATAGGCGTCACTGACTTCAAAAGAGCCGCCAGCAATCGTATGGATACTTTTCAACCCGCCGATATCCCCGAGCACCATCTTCGGCACGCTGGCTCCGGCCTGCTCCCGTAACAGGATATTCTCCGGTTTCAGATCGGTGTACAGATGGTGGCGCAGGCTGTAGAGCCGCTCCAGAATCTCTGCCAGACGCACCACGATCTGCCGCTTGCGCTCTGCGGGCAACCGGGGGTGATCTTCCAGATAGCTGTTCAAATTGCTTGGATAGTACGCCATCAGAATGGCGCCAAACCCGGAGGCGATCCGGCCATCCCCATGGGAGGTCACCTGGTCACGGTTGAAATCGTACACCGCCACGATCTCATCGCATTGCAACGCCTGGTAACGCTGCTGCAAGCTGTTCCACTCGCGCAGCCACAACTCCCCAGCCGCCGTCGCGCCCGCCCGGTTGTCGCGTTTCATGGTGAAGGTCACAAATTTCACCACCCGCTCCAACTCCTCCGAGCGCACCCGATACACCGTGCCATAGGCTCCGGCGTCGATCAACCCATCCAACCGATACTTCGGCCAGCAGTTCTTCAAGATTATTCTCGCCGTCTCTTCGTGGATCATGGCTGCTCCCGATCACGCCTCCCACAGCAGGACAAAGGAAAAATTATCCGTGGACTCCTCCCACACCCGTTGCGCCAGGTGCGCCGCGCTCTCGGGCGATGGGGAGGCCAGCAGCGCCTCCAGTTCCGCATGCGCCAGCGCCCCGTGTACACCATCCGAACAGACCAGCCACACCCCGCCCGCATCCGGCAGAGTCCTGACCCGACAGGAGTAGCGTCCGCCTTTCCAGAGCGACGCAAAGGCGCTGCCCAGCCCGAACTCCAGCACGTTGCGATAGGGATAGTCCGCCACCTCCTCAGGAGTCAGTTTGCCATGATCCAGCAGCGATTGCACCAGGGTGTGATCATGCGTCAACTGTGTCAGAGCCCCCCCTTCGGGCCGGTGATAAATGCGGCTGTCTCCGGCATTGAAAATGGTCACACCCTCGGCGTGCCTCAGCAAGCCGACCACGGTGGCACCCTCCACTGCGCGACGACGACCGTTCCAGCCTGCCTGCTCTTCCATCCGCAACTGAATCTCCCGCAAACGCGCTTCGATCACCTCCGGAGTCGGCGTCAGCGGCTGTTCGGCCAGCTGCTCGCACACAAAGCGGCTGGCCCACTGCCCGCGCGCATGTCCACCCATGCCATCGCTCACCACCACCAGCAGATCCGCCTCCGCAGCCACCTGAACCATCAGCGGCACGCGCATCTCCGCAACCTGCATCACATCACTGGCCACCAGCAGACAATCCTCCTGCTCCTCCCGAGGTCCGGTGTGCATGACACAGGCAAGCCTGCATGAATCGCCCTTCCGCGTATTCATTGACAGATCTCCCAATCAAAAAAGCAGTTGTATTCCACCATGGGTTCGTTGCCCTGGGCCAGGGGCAAATCCAGATGCGTTGCCGTCTCAACCTTGGTCGCGTGCAACTGACAGGCCCCGCGCCAGGGGCGATAGACCAGCTCGCCGTCCAGAACCACGTATCCGAGGGATCTCTTGTCCAAGGGGGTTGGGGCTCCGTATGGGGTGCTCTCCGCGCCAGCCTGGGTACCTTGCCAGGCTTTGGGATCGATGCGGCATCCTGTTTTGGCGTCTGGGCTCTCCTTGGTCGCGGAGCGGCACAGTTTTTTCATCAATTTTTTACATTTTTTATCATCAACCTCGATCACCGGGAGCGTTACCCCTCTTTTGGTGCTGATGGCGCTCAACGCCTCCTCCGGGTACGGCAAGCGCAGCCACTGAAACCCGCCCCAGGCCCACAGCAGGAAACCCAGCCCCATGATGCCGTTGCCTGTCTTGCGAAACACATCAAACCGTTGCGACTCTCCGCTGCGCAGGGAATAGGTGTTGCGCCCATAGTTGCGCAGCATCCTGACCGACCAGCCTACGAGGAGCGGTCCCAAACCAATGGTGAAAGGATTCAACCAGCCGTTCATCTGTTTTTGTTGCACCCCTTGTCGGAAGTTGAAAAAATTGCATCGCCTCAACATCCCACCAGCAGCGGCAGGCGTGTCTCCATGGCCCAATCCGGCCATAAGCTCTCCAGCGTCTGCCCCCAGAACTGCTGGACCGCCTCGGCATCGGGCTGGGCGAACTCCAGGCGCAAAAACCGCCCCAGCACGATTTCGCAGCGTACTGGAAACAGCTCCGTCAACAGCAACCGGTCCCCGGAGAGCAACGCCTCGCGCCGACCACTGGCCACCTGACGTCGCTTGCCGGCATGCTCGATGAATAACGCATTTTTCAACGGCTCGGCCAGCCTCACATAGCCCTGGCCGTGCTCCATGCCCAGCTCAATCGGCTTTTGAGAGAGGGCGGCAAGTCTGGTATTCAAATCGCTCTGCATATTGCCTCGATGTAGCGTTATGTGGGATTTGGCCCACCAGCGTACCTTACGTCCTTCGAGCTGCACCTCCTGAAAAAAACCTCCACCCAGGCGCTTGCGCACCCCCGCGACGATCTCATCCACGCCGGGAACTCCCTGGTGTCGCTCGCCATACAGCAACAATTCCGGCCAGCAGCGTTGCTGGTGCAACTCCCTGGCCTGGCGCACCACATGGTTGACCTGCTCATCCACCAACCCTGTCAGGCGGGCACGCACCGCTGCCGGGTCGTATTCCGGGGGAAACAGACCGGACGTATACTCCAGCAACGGCGTCTCGGCCTGACGGATGGCTTCGGTCAGTCGTCCGGACTCCAGATGCACGCGCATGCTTTGTCTGCGTTCAGTCATGCGCATCTCGGCCAGCGCGCATGCGGCCTGGCGCAGATCGGTACGCCACCGCTCGCGGATCATCTCTACATCCACGGCAACTGTGGAAATCGGCAGATTGGCGATCTCCTGCCATGCCTCCCGCAGACGGCCCTGGGACTTGAGCGCGTTCATCTGCTGCTCGAATTCCTGCAACTGCTTGAGCACCTCAGCCAGACGGCTGGCCTGCTCCTCCAGATCCCTGGCCTGGCTGGGGATGAGCAGCTTGTCGGGCTCCAGCAACGCCTTCAACGTGCGTATGTGCTCCATGGTCTGATCGGGTTGAGAGCGGGTCAGACAATCGCGGGCAGCCTCCAGCAGACCCTTTGCCCGCTCCTCCATGGCGCTCAAGCGGATGATCTCATCGGCAAGAATCCGCCGATCCGGATCCGCCTGCCGCACGGTCTGCAAGGCCTCCCCCACGGCTTTTCCCGCCAGCTTGGGCAGCATGCGTGCCCGTAAACTGGTCTCATCGAAGAGGGACAACAGGGTATCCATCTTGTATTGGCTCAGCAACAAGGCTACATGCCCGTCAAAGGCGGTATCCAACGCCTTGCGTGCCTGTTTGAACGATTTGTCCAGCGTGCGTCCTTCCGCCAGTTGGATGCGCCAGGAGAGCACTCGCGCCGCCATGCTGTCGCTCTGATCCAGTGATCGCAAAACCGTATCGCAATCCTGGCGGCATTGGCTCTCCAGCTGATTCAGATTGTCAGCAAAGAATGCTTTGTCGATCATGCCGCGCGTCAGTTGGCGCCACTTCTGGAAGGTGCGGACCAGGGAGTAGCGTTCAAACGAATCGTTGGAGTGGTTCAACCCCTCCCAAAGCGGCCCAAGGGTGACGGAGCGCATCAGTTGGTCGAACAGAGAGCGCTGGTTGGTTGCCAGAAACTCCGCCACGATGAACTCTGCCATGGTGCCATTCCCCATCTCCTCGAACAACTCCTTGAGCACAAACAACTCGCGCAGATAATAGACCTTGTTCTCGGCCCACTTCATCCGGCCCAGATGGGTTTTCTTGAAACTCTCCAGATCCACCTTGATCCCGGCGACCAGGCGCGCATCCACCGGGATCGGTTGACACCCCAACTCCCGGCGCAACAGGGTATGCATCCAGGCGCGGTACAGAGGCAGGGTGTGACGGGAGATCGGCTCCACATCGGAGTCCCAATCAATGACCGGTGCGTTCTGCCCGAACAGCGACACATCCTCCAACGAGACATCCTTCAAGACGATCATCAGCCCGGCTCCTTGAATTGAGAACAAGGGGAGAAGGATCCAATCCGACCACGCCACGCTTGCCGTCATGGCGTGGGGCGATTCATATCATCCAGGGTGAAGAGCGCGCCCCGGTATGTAAAGATACTATGAGAGACGCAGGGTGATTTTTTTTCGCATGATGCAAAAAATCGCGCCCCCTTCTCGCATAGCCTAAGGTGCGCACGCCGGACAAGCCGATGACAAAACCGCGCACTTTTGCGCCAGGAGTTGCCTTTGGAGGTGTGCGCACCTATCCTGCTTTATGAGCCTGTGACGGCGCCTGCGGGCAGGACCACTCGATGACCGGGAGCATCCAACGATGATCAACGAAGAGACGGCGAGGAAGATCCTAAAGAACTGCTGGCCGAAGTACCGGTTGGAGGCGTTGATCGGCTTTGGAGGCTTTGGCGTGGTCTATCGGGTGCGCTCGGAGGAGTTGGAGCGGGCGGTGAAGTTTGTGGAGTTGTCGGTCAAGCGCGACAAACGAGCCCGAGACACTTCGGTGGGTGAGTTGATGCAGAGGGAGTGGAACACGTTGCGCGAGCGGTACAACAGCTTGCGCGGCGATGAGTTGGTGGTGGTGCATGATTTCAGCACGGATCAGGCGCAAACCACGGCGGATGGGCGCATGGCCTCCGGTTATGGCGCGATCCTGATGGATTACTGGCCGACGGATCTGGAGCGCTATCTGGAAGATCATCCACGCCTGCCTGGGGAGCGCAAGCGACAGATCGTGCTGCGTCTGGCCGAGCTGCTGGATGGGTTGTACAGTCGGCGCCACTCGTTTTATCCGGATCTCAAACCCACCAACATTCTCATGCGCGAAGATGGTCCCACGAACGCACCCAGCATGGTGATCGGGGATATCGGGGGTTTGAAAAACATTCACTCCATCGACAGCTCCACATTCGAGAGTACCCAAGAGTATCGTGCGCCGGAGGTGGTGCCAGGCAAGCCGTTTCCAGGCGAGACCGCCGGGTTGCGTGCCACCCTCTGGTCGTTCGGGATGATGGCATTTCTGGTGTTGCAAGGCCGCTTGCCGCACGCAGGGGCGTCGGATCTGCCCGAGGCGATCCGCGATCACGGGCTGGATTGGGAGCGTGAAGCCATCGAGGGTCTGGGTCGGGTGGTGGAGGCGGTAGACCGCTGTTTGCAATACGACCCCATCCAGCGCCCGGAGGATTTTGCGCAGCTGTTGCAACTTCTGCAGGGCCGCCCTGCGGTGCCGACGGCGATGCCGCTGGTGGCCCATCGTCCGACAGAACATCTCCCGTATCCAGTCTTTCCACTTCAGCTTGCTCCAATTCCGCAATCTCCTCGTCTTGGAGACGCATGGCGGTGTCCGGTCACGGGTATGGTTTTTTTGTGGATTCCAGCTGGAGTGTTTATGATGGGGGGAGATAAGGATGAGAATGAAAAACCCCAGCATGAAGTCGAGCTGGATGGATTCTGGATGGGTAAGTATCCGGTGACGCAAGGAGAATGGATGAAGGTAATGCTGTCTAATCCATCCGATGAATATAAGGATAATTATCCTGTCACTAATGTTTCATGGAACGATGCACAAAATTATATTCAGCGGTTGAATCACTGGGTGGATGGGAAGTACCGTTTACCGACTGAGGCAGAATGGGAATATGCCTGCCGCGCAGGGAGTGATCAGGATTATTGCTTTGGTAATGATTCAATAATCTTTCCAAAACTACGTAGTTATGCTTTGTACAGTAGTATTTTACTACCCGTCTATAATCTCGCAGTAGGAGGTAAGAAATCGAACTCTTGGGGGTTGCATGATATGCATGGAAACGTGCTTGAATGGTGTCAGGATTGGTATGAAAATAATTATTATAGTTGTTCTCCGCGCAAAAATCCATTAGGACCAAAAGAGGGGTTCTTTCGGGTTTCTCGGGGTGGTGCTTTTCCTCATCCTCCAGAGTGGCTTCGTTCAGCCAAACGTTTTGAGGATGCCCCAGGGTATTATTGTTCTTTATTGGGTTTTCGTCTTGCCAGAACTTTTCCTTAACTTTTACAATCTTTTTAACTAAATTGTATAATAACAATTTATAAAATTTGATTTATCAGCTTACGTTATCAACAATCATCAGTACCTAAGTGAGCGAATTATGGAAATATCCCTAGAATATGCCCAGAAGATCTTGCAGCAGAGGCTGCCCTCGTACCAGATTGTGCGTTGGTTGGGCTCCGGGAGTTACGGGGTGGTCTATCTGGCCGAGGATTCGGATACGCGCCAGCAATTTGCGGTAAAGATTTTTCGGATGGAACGTCACTCTGCGGTTTCAAAAGAAGATGGCACAATCACGGATGCGGTGACGCGGTTGAATCGGGACTGGAAACTGCTGCAAGAGCAGCATGCGCTGTTGAAGCGTTGTCCGTCCATCGTGGAGATTCCCATATTTTTTAGCCTTCGCGTGGCGGATGGACTGGAGAGCCGCTCGAAGGCATCGGCTTTGGGAATCGCGGTGATGGAGTATTACCCGGAGAATCTGCACGATCATGTACTGGAGCCCATCGCATGCAAGGGGCAGCCGTGGTCGGAGTCGCATCGCTTGAAATTATTGCGCGCTCTGGCCGAAGCAATGCGGCAACTGCATACCCTGACCGACCAGGAAGGCCGTCCATTTGTCTATGAGGATCTGAAGCCCACCAATGTGCTGGTGCGCATGCCGACTAAGGGCGAGATGCCACAAGTGGTGATCGGGGATATTGGTGGATTGCGTCAGGTTGGCCTCTCTGGATCGAGCGGTGGGCAGGTGACAATGGCTTATGCCGCGCCGGAAAAGGTGGTGGAGATGAAGTCACCGGATGAGCGGTCGGTGGTCTATTCGTTTGGCCTGGTGGGATTCTTCATTCTGGAGGGGCGGATACCCCACGATGATGTCGAAGGACTGGTGGAGCGTTTCAGCAGTCTGGACACCGATCCCGGCTTTACGCCACGGATGAGCGCAGGTCTGGGTGCGGTAACCCAGGTGCTGCGCCGCTGCCTGAAGACGGATCGCAACCTTCGCTATGCCAACTTCGATGAGGTCTGCCGGGCGTTGACGCTGTGGGCTGGAGACACACCTGAACCCATGGTGGGATCCAAGTCGGCTGTCCCACCTCTACCAGACGGCTCTCTGAAGATACCAAAGAGCATTCAGGTGCCAGCGTCACGCGTACCGGAACCAAAAGCCATACTCATTAATGGCGGCAAGGATGCGATCTCAGCCCAAAAGCCAAATATATTCTCAACGTTCAGTTCCATTCTCAAAGGTGCTGTCGCACCCCGGTTTTCCAAAAATCCTAAATTGGGAGATGAATGGCGCTGCCCGGTCACAGGCATGGTTTTTCTGTGGATTCCGGGTGGAATCTTCATGATGGGGAACGATAAAACATATGATGCGAAGCCTCGGCATGAAGTGGAGCTGGATGGTTTCTGGATGGGCAAGTATCCAGTGACGCAGGGGGAGTGGCAGAAGGTGATGCAGTCGAATCCATCGAAGTACAAGAAAGGGGATCTCTATCCGGTTGAGTCCGTTTTATGGGATGATGTGCAAAGGTTTATCGCCGAATTGAATCGTCAGGTGGATGATAAATACCGACTGCCGACCGAGGCGGAATGGGAGTACGCGTGTCGTGCGGGCAGTCAAGCTGCCTACTGTTTTGGAGATGACGAAGACAAGCTTGGAAAATATGCGGTATACTGCTCTAACTCCGGGGCAAAATGGGTTGGCATTGGTAAAGGAAGGAGTTTAACCCAAGATGGATTGAATGAGGTGGGAACCAAAAAGCCGAACGCCTGGGGATTGCACGACATGCACGGGAATGTGTGGGAGTGGTGTCAGGATTGGTATGACAAGGACTATTATGCCAATTCTCCACGCAGGAATCCGCGTGGTCCAGATGAGGGATACTCCCGGGTCAATCGGGGCGGCTGCTGGGGCAGCAACCCGGCCTACGTGCGCTCCGCCTATCGCCGCTGCAACACCCCGGACGCTCGCTACGGCAACCTGGGCTTCCGCCTCGCCAGGACTGACTCTTGATCCTTTTACGCTTTTACCCTGGCGCTCAAGCGTCCACGGTGTTGATTTGGATGTGGACGTTGCCCGACACCTTGGATGGAGGCGAGAGGACGGCCCGCGTAAGCGGGTGGCCGTCCAGAAACCGCCTACAAGGGTGTCGGGCGTGGGCGTCACGCTTGGGCGTAGCCCCGGTGTGTGGAAGAGAAGCTTGAGATTATAGTCGATCATAATTTAATCATTTTTTGATTAACACACTATGCGATACAGGTCAATCACGTATTTTTGACTATCTATGTCTTGGAACCATTCTCTTTATGAAACCAGCTCAAATCCACGAATTGTTCAACCTGGACATTGAAACACCGGCTTTCCTATTGGATATACCGACCTTGATGCGAAATATTTGTGACGCCAAAAGCATGGTTGAAAGTGAACAATTTAAGATATTATTTTCGTTAAAGTGTTTCAGCCTGGCGAGCGGATTGGAGGTGATCGCAAGAGAAATGGATGGCTTTTCGGCCAGTTCACGCTTCGAGGTTCTGCTAGCCAGCCGATATCGAAGCTCAAATCAGCGTATTCATATGACTACCCCTGGATTGCATCCCTCCTCAATTGTTGAGGTATGCCAAGAGGTGGACTATGTGTCTTTTAATTCGTTTAATCAATGGTTGCGATTCAAAGAGGATGCAACAGAATTAACCAGTTGCGGATTGCGTATCAACCCGCAGTTATCCTTTGTGGCAGATGAACGTTACAATCCGTGCCAGGCACATTCTAAGCTTGGAGTACCCCTGGATGCATTGTGTGGCTATTTAAAAAATCACCCCGATGCATTCCAAGGCATCGAAGGGATTCATTTCCACAATAATTGCGATTGCACGAATCTGGAGGAGTTGCGATTGACTGCTGAAAAAATTCATGACGCCATTGCACCATTATTGCCTCAAATCAAATGGATCAACATGGGAGGCGGATATCTGCTGAACGAGGTTGCAGAACGCGATCCGCTTCGGAAAGCAGTGAATTTTTTTCTGGAAAGCGGCGTGGAAAAAGTATTTTTGGAGCCTGGAGCCGCGATCGTAAGAAATGCCGGTTATATGGTATCAAGCGTCATTGATATGTTTGTCAGTGGCGGGAAGAATATTGCAATATTGGATACTTGTATCAATCATTTGCCGGAGGTGTACGAATACCAATGGCGTCCTCCAGTGTTACATACATGCGATGACAGCGCGTATCGTTATGTTCTGGCTGGTGCGACATGTTTGGCTGGTGATGTCATGGGTGAATATTTTTTTGATCGGAAGCTTAAAATCGGCTCAAGAGTCGTGATTGGTGATGTTGGAGCCTATTCTCTTGTTAAAGCAAACATGTTTAATGGCGTCAACCTGCCATCGCTATATATAAACAATAATGGTAAGATAAACAAGATTAAAGATTACTCTTTCTCTGATTATCTCGCGTTATGTGGAGGAATTAATTATGGAGATTTCTGAAATAACTATTGAAGTGCCAGTTGTCTATGGACATAGACAACTCTTGAATCATATTTCCGCGACCATTCAGAATCAAATTTCCTCCGAGCAGATACCGATCCGGTTTGTCATGAGTGAAACGAACGCATCTGTTTACAAGTGCGAGTTAGCTTTGTTGACGGGTCTACAAGAGAATCAGGGGGCTCATTTAACCTCTATATTTGATTTTTCGAAACGTGCTTTTGAGAATACCGACAGGTTCAATGCCGTCCTTTTAGTCCCAACTGGCATTGGTTGCGCAATCGGTGGACATGCGGGCGATGCGACACCCATGGCACGCATGCTTGCTTCAGTCTGCGATACCCTAATAACCCATCCGAATGTTGTCAATGCTTCCGACATGAACGAAATTCCGGAAAACGGACTGTATGTGGAAGGGAGTGTCATCACACGATTAATGATGGGAACGTGCGGTTTGTTGCCCGTTCGTGCCAACCGGGTGCTTGTGGTGATTGATGAACATCCAAGTCCATTATACACCTGGGGCGCCATTAATTCTGTTAGTGCTGCCCGCGCCACCTTGGGTATCTCTTGTCCTGCTGTTGTATGTATGGACCCGCCCGTGCTGGTACGTTCCATCTATGCGCCATCTGGTCGGGCAGTCGGAAGCGTGGAGCAAATGGAAGGCTTGATGAAAATTCTTGCACAATATAAAGGACAATTTGATGCTTTGGCCATCTCAACTCAGATCGCCACACCAGATATCGATCCTGTGAAATATTACAAATCAAAAGGTGCCATGATCAATCCTTGGGGAGGTGTTGAGGCATTGTTAACGCATGCTTTATCATCTGTTCTTCAGCTTCCCACCGCACACTCACCCATGTTCACAAGTACCTTTGAAAATACCTCGCTTTCGGAAGTCAATGTCAATGTTCTTGATCCAAGAATGGCAGCCGAAGTTATTTCTCTTTCATTCTTTATATGCGTTCTGAAAGGATTAATGAGAAGTCCGAAGATTATTCACTCCTTAAGCAATGCACCGAAAAATGTTATTACAGCCACTGATATCTCGTGTCTGATCATTCCGGATGGATGCATTGGTCTTCCAGTCTTGGCGGCACTGGAGCAGGGAATCAAGGTGATCGCAGTAAAGGAAAACCAAAACATTATGAGAAATAATCTCAAGTCGCTACCGTGGGGGCAAGATCAATTCTTTCTTGTAAATAATTACTGGGAGGCGGTTGGAGTTATGGCGGCGATCAGACAAGGTTTGGACCCGTTTTCAGTTCGCCGTCCGCTGGCCAATACATTGGTCCAGAACGTCAAATTATAGATTAAGTTAAGAATAGCTTGGTAATATGATTTCTTTATTGATTAACTTCGGAGTATATACGATGACCGGGAGCATCCAACGATGATCAATGAAGAGACGGCGAGGAAGATCCTAAAGAACTGCTGGCCGAAGTACCGGTTGGAGGCGTTGATCGGCTTTGGGGGCTTTGGCGTGGTCTATCGGGTGCGCTCGGAGGAGTTGGAGCGGGCGGTGAAGTTTGTGGAGTTGTCGGTCAAGCGCGACAAACGCGCCCGAGACACTTCGGTGGGTGAGTTGATGCAGCGGGAGTGGAACACGTTGCGCGAGCGGTACAACAGCTTGCGCGGCGATGAGTTGGTGGTGGTGCATGATTTCAGCACGGATCAGGCGCAAACCACGGCGGATGGGCGCATGGCCTCAGGTTATGGCGCGATCCTGATGGATTACTGGCCGACGGATCTGGAGCGCTATCTGGAAGATCATCCACGCCTGCCTGTGGAGCGCAAGCGACAGATCGTGCTGCGTCTGGCCGAGTTGCTGGATGGGTTGTACAGCCGGCGCCACTCGTTTTATCCGGATCTCAAACCCACCAACATTCTCATGCGCGAGGATGGCCCCACGAACGCACCCAGCATGGTGATCGGGGATATCGGGGGTTTGAAAAACATTCACTCCATCGACAGCTCCACATTCGAGAGTACCCAAGAGTATCGTGCGCCGGAGGTGGTGCCAGGCAAGCCGTTTCCAGGCGAGACCGCCGGGTTGCGTGCCACCCTCTGGTCGTTCGGGATGATGGCATTTCTGGTGTTGCAAGGCCGCTTGCCGCACGCAGGGGCGTCGGATCTGCCCGAGGCGATCCGCGATCACGGGCTGGATTGGGAGCGTGAAGCCATCGAGGGTCTGGGTCGGGTGGTGGAGGCGGTAGACCGCTGTTTGCAATACGACCCCATCCAGCGCCCGGAGGATTTTGCGCAGCTGTTGCAACTTCTGCAGGGCCGCCCTGCGGTGCCGACGGCGATGCCGGTAGCAGCGTCAAGTCCTGTTGAACCAGCCACCCCGCAACCTGAGATCAAGACCGAGCCGAAACCGAAGAAAGGCATCAACCTGCCGGTGGTGTTTGTACTCTCCTTGGCCGCAGCCGGCGGATGGTGGGGCTATCAACAGCAACAGGATGCGCATCAGGCGGAAGTGGTCCGGTTGCAGGAGAAAGCGGCAGTAGAAGCACGCAATGCTAAGGATGCTACCGAAAAAGTACGTTTATCAGAGGAAGCCAGGAAGGCCGAGGAAGCCAAAAAGGCCGAGGAGGCCAGGAAAACCGAGGATGCAAAAAAGGCAGATGCAGCCAAAAAAGCTGAGGAAGCCAAAAAGGCCGAGGAAGTCAAGAAGGCTGAGGCGGCCAAGAAAGCTGAGGAAGCCGAGAAAGCGAAAAAGAAAATGCTTGCGCTCGCGGCAGGCGAGTTTGTCAAGATTCCCAAGGGGTGTTTCAAGATGGGCCTGTCTCCTCGTGAGAAAGAGGAATTGAAATCGCATGAGAATTATGCAAAGTGGTTCCAGGATGCGGAGTATCAGCACGAGGAGTGTGTGGAGTCTTTGTGGGTTGGTAAGCATGAGGTGACGGTGGGGCAGTTTCGGCAGTTCGTGAAGGAGACGGGATTTGTCACAGATGCCGAGAAGAACACGGAGGTCAATGGCAAGCTGGTACTGGGATGTTGGAGTGAATGGGTGAAGGATGAAAAAGTTGAATGGGGAAATGTCGCGGGTCGGAATTGGCGGGATCCAGGGTTTGCCCAGAATGAGAATTTTCCCGTGGCCTGTGTGAGTTGGAACGATGCGCAGGCGTTTGTGGCTTGGTTGAATCGTTTGAACGAGAAGACGTGCTATCGTTTGTTGACCGAGGTGGAATGGGAGTATGCGGCCAGGGGTGGGACGACCACGGCGAGATTTTGGGGCGATGAGGAGCGGAAGGCGTGTACGTATGCGAATGTGGCGGATGAGACCAAGAATGGTACGACGCGTGGGAACGACAAATTTACATGTTCAGATGGTTATTATTTCGCAGCTCCGGTGGGTGGTTTTCAACCCAATCCATTTGGATTGTATGATATGTTGGGCAATGTGTGGGAATGGACCTGTTCGGATTATGGGGCGTATCAGGACAAGGGAAAGAAGCATGCCAAATGTAGCGAAGGAGGCACCACCCGGGTCGCTCGGGGCGGCAGCCGGTTCAACAACCCAGACCTCGTCCGCTCTGCCAATCGCTTCTTTTACTCCCCAGCCATTCGGGACGACCACTTGGGCTTCCGCCTCGCCAGGACGTGTCCTTAGCCCTTTTACGCTTTTACCCTGGTGCTCAAGGGTCCATGGTGGTGACTTGGATGTGGACGTTGCCCGACCCCCTGGAGGGAGGCGAGAGGACGGCCCGCGCAGCGGGAAGCCGTCCGAGAGCCGACCGGATGGGTGGCGGGTGGGGGGGAGCCACGACGGGGCAAGGCCCCCTCGTGTGGGATCCAAGGACGAAGCCCTTGGTCGCGAAATTTTGGCTGGAAGCAAAGCGTGAATATGCGCGGCGCACACCCGCAAGGCATGAAACAGATCGAGTCTTTGGGAAAAACAAGGTAACCTCATGCCAGAACTGAGTCATTTTTTCGGCATCATCATCCGCATGTTCTGTAACGATCATGAACCACCCCATTTTCACGCGATCTATGGTGAATTTGAGGCGTTGATCCAGATCAACACACTGGAGGTTCTGCGCGGGCAGTTGCCCAACAGGGCCTTGGCTTTGGTTCTGGAATGGGCTGCAAACCATCGGGAAGCGTTGCGACAGGATTGGGAGTTGGCGCGCACAGGCCATGCGCCACTGCCCATCGAACCGCTTGAATAAGGAGTCAGGGCATGTCCATGCCAAGAATTCGGGCAGCAATCCCTCTGGAGGGGATGCGTTTGCATCTCTCTTTGACGGATGGCCGGGAGATCGAGCGCCTTATCGCACCCTGGCTGACCGGTCCTTTGTTCGAGCCCATCCGTCAGGATCCATCCCTGTTCGCCCAGGTGCATGTGGAGGGCGGCGGCGTGGCCTGGCCCAACGGTGCCGACTTGTGTCCGGATCTTTTGATCTGGGGCGGCTTGCCCCCTGCCGAGGATGCCGAGCCAAGATCCGACCCTCTTTAAAAGGAAACGCAGGACGCATTCGGGCCGGAGTGAAGCTCTGCCGGTGCCGGGGGCTGACTGGCGTTTCACAATAGTCTTTTGCTCGCCACCGAGAAATGTGCCCACCTCCGATTGCCGTTTCCCGCCGATCAAGGCTAACCGGGGTCGCGACTTTTTTCACTTTTGCCCCAATATCCCAATGGCAGAAATAATCTGATCCTCCTCCTGCGGCTGCAAAAATCCGGGCTGCGCCGCGCATAGAGACCGGCAAGGCCGGAGCGTTGTTCCGCCCTGCCGGATTCGACCAGCCATTCAACCGCCTTTTTGGAGATCGGACCATGAAGAGATTGCCAAACCGTGGCCTCACCCTCGTCGTGTGGGCCTGGTGTGTGCTGTTTGGAACGGCGTTGCCCGCCTGGGCCAGTTGTGGCGATCAACCACCCGCCACGCTCGTTCCCGTGCTGGTGCTGGGTGTGGATGACAAGAGCGAGAGTTTGAGCCGTCAGAACCACATTTTCACCCGCGTGCTGGGCGAGATGAACGCCAGCATGGCGCGTTGCGGCTTCCGGATGCTGGATGAGGCGATGCTGATCAGCGACATGAACTGGAAGATCAGCGGTCGGCAGGGGGTGGAGCCGTTGATCCAGATCTCCTCCCTGGCCAACGCCAAGGGGGATGCGCGCACGAACCATCGGGCTTTGGTAACCTTTTCGATATTCGCCAGCCAAAGGTCCCTTGGGCATGCCACCGAGATGCACACCCGCATCGAGGGGGAGATTCGCGACGCCCTCACCCGGCAGTTCAAGGATCGCTTCGAGTTCCAGGCCACCTATCCCGGTCCTGCCGATTGCAATGAGTGGTGCATAAACAAAACCATCGGTGACAGAGCTGCCGAGATTGCCATGAACCTTGGGGATGTGCTCGGCAAGAAGTTGGCCTTCCTGCAACCCCAGCCCGCCACCACTTCCAAAGCCGTGGCCTCGCCTGCGGTGATTACCGGCAACCCGGCCCAATCTCCGTGCCCGTCCGCCCCGTCCGCGGCTACGCACACCATGATGACCACCTATGGCGTCACCTTCCGTCGCTTCAACAATGCCGAAATCCTGTCGATCATGGGCGTGATGACCACCGAGTTCCCCGGCTTCGCGGCGGTCAACATCATCGAGCTCACCCCGGCGGTGCGCAAATATGACTACGTCAGCTCGGCCACCGCCGCCAAGCTGGTGGAGTGGATGCACATACTGCTTTTGGACATGCGTCTGAGCGACCGGAACGTGACCATCCAGGTCGAGGGCAACCAGATCACCTTGGATAAAATCACCCCCACCCCGGATGCGACCTCCAACCGCAAGGAGGAGCGTTTCAAGTAATCCTCTCTTTTTTGCCAGACGCCCAAGTCAACGTTGTGGCCATTCCGGGCGGCTGGTGCAAAAAAATCGGTGCTGAGTTCCAAAATCCAGGCTGTCGCGCGCATAGCCCTTGATGCAAGGGTTCCCTTCAGACAAAAGGAGCACGTGACATGATTTTAGTATTCATAAACTGGCCATTCAAACGAATCATCAGGAGAAAAGCCATGAAATATCTGCTTATGCCCATTTTGTTGGTACTGGCCTTGATGTCGGGGGCGGTGTTGTACTCTGCTGCGCGCATGGTCACCGGTGGACCGACGGTGGTTGACAAGGTGGTCGGGGTGGTGTGGGAGCAAGGCAAGGAGGTGGTGCAATTGCCCCTCAACAAAAACGAGTTGCGACCCATCGTGCAGTGAATTGTGGGGTGGCGTGAGCTGTTGGATGCTCTTTGGACCACCAGTTTGACCGCAACCTTTCATCAAGAGGAGTATCAGACCATGCCCGCTGAAGCGCACAACTGGTGGATCGTCGCCGCGGCGTCGATCATGGCATTGATCGGCGTGGTGAATCTGTTGCGCACCGGGATTTCGTTGCTTGTCTGGGGGCTGCTGCTGGTGGCGGGCGTGGGCGGAATCCAGTACGGTTGGAACAACGGCGAGGCGGACATGGCCAAACTCCTCTCCACCGAGACCGTCATGCACGGGGTGAGGGAGTTGCGCCAGCTGGATGTCAACGTCATCGCCCGTCAGGCCATCTCCTGGTATCAACAACACTGGAGCGATCCGCCCGCCCCGGCCAAGCCGGATGCCCGGCACAAACCGGATACCCAACCCAAGCCCGACGCCATGCCCCACCTGGATCCACCTCAAGTGATCGAAAGCAAGGAGCAGCCGCCCGTGAACACGGATGTGCCCGCACCGGGTTATGCGCCCGCCCCGAGCGGGCGTTTTCGATAGCCTGCACAAATAAATTCCAGCCGCGCGGGTGGGACGCGAAAATCCCACCGTCTCCTCGCATAGACGTTGATAGCTTTGACCATTCACGTTGTTTCCAAATACAGGAGATCTTACCATGCCTTCCAGACATCATCTGCTGTCGCTGTCGCTGTCGCTGTCGCTGTCGTTGTTGGGGTTGCTTTTGGGCGGGTGCGCCTCGGCCCCGCCGCTCGATCCCATGGAGACCTGGAGAAATCCCGAGTTCCAGGAGCAATGGAACCGTTGCGTGCGCGACTCCGGGGAGTCCTCCTGCACCGCCAGTTTTCGCAAGACCGAGCAGAGCAACTCTGGAACCTCGCTGGTCACCGAGGGGCAATTCGTGCACAAAAACACGCCTCCCGAGAAAACAGTCGGCAAAGAGAGTACACTGGTGGTGATCACCGAGCCTGAAAAGCCAGCTTCGGAAAAGGTGGTCAAACCTCAGGCCAAGCCCCCGGCCAAGCCGGAGCGCGTCAAGCCCCCGGCCAAGGCGGAAACAAGCGCCAGGCCCGCCGCGCCACGCAAGCAACCGGTGCCGCAACCTGCGGTCATCACCGCCGATAGCACCAAACCCTGCCCGCCGCAGAAGCGCACGCCGCAACCGGTGGCGATTACCGGGGAGGCGGCGCCTGCCACCTCCGTCACGCTCATCCCCTGTACCGAGGAGGAGAAACGGCAATCCCAGCAACTGCAAGAGAACATCGATGCCCTGCGCGGCTCCCTGCGAGAGTGGTTGAACAGCCGCGGTGATTACTAAATATCGAAGAGGGTTGAACCCATGAATCCACTGAGTGCCGAACAACAGATCATCGAGGCCCAAAAAAGTCCGGATTTGCGGGCCATTCTGCACACCATCCAGCAGCAGATGCACCAGAATGAGCCGCGTTTCACGGCAGATGTCTGGAAAGAGTTGGGGCGGGTGATCGTGTTTCGCAACCACGCCTCGTCTCTCTTGGAGTTGACGCACATGGTGCGGGTCGCCCAGGCCTGTGAGAAGCTTCCGGAGCGGTTTGCCGGTCTGTTCTGGGCTGTGCCCGTGGCGCGTCCCTGGAGTTTTCACCGTTATCTGCAAAAGCATCTTCCCCAACCGATGCACACCCCGGTGCGCATGCGTCTGACGACGCAGGGGGTGGAGATCGATTATGCGGATGGCCAGTTCACGGTCTATTTCAGCCGCATGCCCTTTCTGGCGGCCCTGATGGAGTTTCTGATGACTTCAGGTGGGTATACGGCGTGGGGCGAACGGTTCCGGACGTGGCTGGCCGGTCCTTCCAGCAGAAAAAATGCCGATGCCTGCGCATCGGAGTTGCGTTCGTTGGTGAATGATTTTTTGAACGCTCATCTGCCCACGGAGCAGCAACAACGCAAGTTTCGTCGTTTGATCGGATTCATGAAACAGCGTCACGGCGGGGATTTTTCGTTGGAAGATTTCAACGACGAGGGGGTATTGGAGTTCTGGCTGCAAAAGCACCTGTCGGTTTCAGAAGACAACGAGGATATGAAAACCTTTCGAAATGTGGCTTACAGCTTCATGGATCTCTATCGTGCCTTGGTGCAGGCAACGGATCAACATCAACTGGAGGTTTCAGACTCATTGACCCGCATACCGGACCGTGAGGGAGAGTTCATGGTCGAGCACGAAAAGGAGGAGACGTGCCAGAGTTTGTCCGAGGAGCCAACGTATGAACTCGACGAGCAGGAACCGCGCAAAGAGGTGGCGATGTCGCGAATTTACGCCATGGCCTGTGAGGACGCCTGGGAAGAGGCGCCGCATCTGGCCCTGCGAAATCCGCCCATGGCGTCCATTGAGTTTTTGCGTGACACGGAAGGTGAAGATGTGGCGTTCTGGATCCGCTTTCACCGTTATGCCGCGATCCTGCCGCGCACCTGTTGGCGTCTGGAGGTATTCGCGCCCACGCAAAAACGCATCGGGATGGCGCTTGGCAAGACCAAACCCGAGGAGATCCAGACGCTGATTGAAAAGAGTATCCTGGAGGACTACGAAAAACGCCACAAAAACCTGCTCAGACGGCAGGATTCCCTGCTGCGGACGTTGCAGGCGATCCTGCATATTCTTCTGACCAACCGGCACAAGGAGGGAATCGGCCTGTTGTTGGCGATGCATCCCAAGTTGGATCTGCAATCCCTCAAGCGTGCCATGGAGGGCATCGACAACGCGGTGGGCAACGTGGTCATGCTGAGCCGCCGTCGGGTCGGACTCTCGAAAGATGGGCTCGTGGATCATTTTTTCAACAGCCTGACAGGCGATGGTCCGTTTGCACAGAAGATGGGTCCGATCCTCGCCCTGGCCAAAAAGGGTCATGCAACCAAAATCAACCGCGATGGTTTCAAGGCTGAGGATCTTTGTCAGGAAGAGGTTCTGGAGGGGTTCGCGCAGGCTATTCCCCATGTGCAGCGGTTGATACGGCTGGTGGCGGTCTTGAGTGAATCTTTGACCCGTCTGGCCCCCGACAAAGAAGATCGCGAGGCGCTGTTTACCCAGGATCGCGCGATCTTTATCGAAAAATTTAGGCAACTGTATGAAGGAGTCAACCCATGATGACCTGGAATGGTCTTGATCACGCGCGACAGCAGAGTGCCGAAGCGCTGTTTTGTGCGCTGTCTGCCGAGCGCCATTTAAACTCTGATGAGCTGGAGGAGGCAACCCCGGCCATCGGTTTTGCGGAGCTGTATCGTCTGGCGAGTCAGCCGGAACAGCCGGTCACCCCGGAGATGGCGCTAGCCCTTGCGGGCAATCCGCGTCTGGAAGCGGACTTGAAACGGCTGATCCACGAGCAGAGCCAGTGTCATTTTCCGCTGCGCGCCGCAGCCGACAGTGGGGAGGAGACCAGTCGAGAGATGCACGGCTTCAAAATCCGGTTGCATCCGTCGCAGGCCGAGCAGGCACAGATGTATGTCTCCATTCGTCTGGCCGAGGAGAAGAGAGAGGTTCCCACGACGCTGTTCATTCTCAAGCCCGGCCATCCGCCCATCAAGCGTCACTTGCCTCTGCCCAAGGATGGTGTTATCCAGATTCTGGAGGACGGAGAGTCCGATCTGGTGCATGCGCTCAAGGATTTGGACAGTGAAATCTTCTTGAGCACGCAAGGGGTCCGGGAAGAGGTGACGGTGAAGCCGGTTCGTGTGGTGATCGGGACCACGGCTGGTCCCAGCGAGGTGCTGCAATTGGCCCCGGAGAGTCCGGAGGTGGCCTCCGTGGTCTGTCTGGATCGCACCTCGGAGAGTTTGCCGATCAGCCAGGAGTATGCCGGTTTTGTGCGCGCGCCTTCGGGGGTGATTCAGAAGTTGTTCGGCCATGCCGCTTTCCGCATGGATGTCTCGCAGCGCATCGAGGAGGGCAAGAGCTGGCAGCTGGGTGCCTTGGCGGCGCATGCTTTGTTGCATGCCCAATCCCTGGCCGGTCAGGGCGAGCCGGTGCGGGCTGTGGTGTGGTTGAGCGGCGAGGTGGACACCACGTTGCGGTTGCGCCCGGTGCAGAACATGCGCCGCAAGCTGGAAAAATCGCGCGACTATCTTCTGGCGCAGCTTGAGGCAGGCACGCCGGTGATTCTCTCCATGCATCCGACGGATCGGAAGATGCTGGACGATGCCTGGATGAAGGCGAACGGCATGGAGGAGCTCATTCCCTGCCTACATCCGGTGACGCAGGTCCAGGATCTGATCAACAGGCTGGATCTGGAGCCGTTGCCGGAGATGCCCAAGGTTGCCGCAGCCACGGTCACGGGCAAACTGCCGCGCGATCTCAAGCGTTGGTTGGGATGGCTGCTGTTCCTCGTTGTGGTTGGCATCGGAGTCTGGACGCAACGCGATACGCTGCGTGGCTGGCTGGAGGAGCTGTTCCGGGTATCAGGACCGGTGGTGATCACGCAGAACCAAGCCGTGGAACCTGTCAAATCCGCTGTTGAGGCCGGGCCAAAACCCGCTGTGGAGAGGCCTGCCACCGTTTCCACCAGCGCGGCCAGCCCGGAGAATCCCTCCGCAGAGGGCGGGAGTACCCCCCGGCTGAATCCTCTGCAAGTCTCCGGCCTGCACCTGACGCTTAACGCGCAGATTCCGAGCGGTTGGGAGGTGTGCGCGGTGCAGAAATCGAGCGGCACCCCTTTTGCGCGCCAGGAGATTCTGCTGGCGTCGGAGGGTCAGTTCCCCGGCGTTCGGGCGGACAACCGCTTGTGCGGTCTGGTCTATGGGCTCTTCTATCCGGGCGAGGCGGTGCATCTGGCGGTGGGGGTGATTCCCACCGGGGGCGGGGTGCCGACCGGTGCGGTTCACTGGTCGGCTGTTGCGGATGCCCCGCTGGCGGCTGGTCAGGCGGTGGAGATCGCGCTGCCGGTCAAATCCTGGCAGAGTGCCGACCGCACTCATCTGGTAATGGCCTTGGCCTCCACCGAGCCCTTGGGTGATCTTCTCGACACCTTGGGCCGTGCTGTCGCGGATCAGCCCGATCTGCCCGCCATGCGCGCCGAGATCGAGCGCCAGCTGCAAACCCGCGCCGCGACCACGGTTTGGCGCGTGGTCCTCCACGAGCTGCTGCGGGTCCAGTGACCCCGCACCCGGCGGCGCTGGCGCGCCCCGGCCACACGCTCTCTTAAGATGCGGACGGATCCCGAATATGGATTGTCATGGGATCCGTCCGCATACACAATACCCAAAGATCATCACTGCACAATTCAGGAGGATTGGGATCATGGCGACCGTGCGCGGTGGGTTGCTGGGATGGATTCTGGTGGGGATCGTCAGCGCCTCGATCCTTCCTCGCCCACTCTGGGCCGATGGCCTGGAAAAGCTGGCCACCGACATCATGCGTTCAGTGCGGGAGATGACGCCAGGCCTGCCTCTGGAAATCCATGTTCCGGATGTTCTGGATGCGGCTTATGACATTCCGTGCGCGCCCCTGAGCGGTTATTTGCAGGACGGGTTGAAAGCGGCTTTGAGCACAACCGGGCGCACAGGGGTCCGCCTGGTGAGCGCGGAGACTCAGGCCACTCTGCGCCTGACCTGGCGCAAGGAGAACGACGCCAGAATATTGCTGACCGCCGTCCTCACGGATCTTCGTCACACAGGGGCACCCAAAATCAGCCACCAACAGTCGATGCGCACGAGTGAGATTCCCGCGGAGGCGCGGATCTGTCTGTTTGACACCGAAAAGGTGGACCGGATGATCCGGACGGCGGGCAGGCTGCTGCTACGCACCGCGCCGACGTTGACGCCGCTCACCGATCGGGCCATGGTGGATCGCAACCCCATCGAGGTGGAACCAGGGACGCCGCTTTGGGTGCTGGCGCGGATTCGCGAGCCCCAATCCCAAGAGTCCCAATCTTCATGGTGGGTGGTGCGTCTGCCTCCCAGGGATATTCCGGAAGTCGGTGGCCGCGAGGTGTATGGCTTTGTGCATGGCCCGTTGGGCGCGCCACGACGCGTGGTGCTGCATATGGAAGGGGATGCCGCGTTGGCGCAAGTCGCCGGGCAGCAGGTGACCCGGGAGCTGCTGACCCCCCTGGATTTGATTGTGGTGCGCGACGGTAGCGGGTTGAAAGATGCGCTGCATCTGTTCATCCAGGTGGACCCGCCACGGGAGAGCGGACAGGAGACCGAGTATCTCAGTGTTGCCGTGCGGGTGCAACTGCGTGCCGAGGATCGCGTCGTCTCCCAGGTGGCGCTGTGGGAAGCCGAGGCGGAAAGAAAGCGCCTGCCCGCCTCGAAACGCCAGATGGCCGAAGCGGTGCGGATGGCGGCAGAGGATGCAGGCCGAGAGTCCGCCCGGCAGCTGCGTCGGGCGTTGGAAGAGCGTTTCTGGATCCTGGCGGATTGAACCACCACAAGCAAGGGAGAAGCGCATGAAAAGCTGGGCATGGCTGGCTCTGATCGGGGCGGCATGGGCGAGCGGAGCGTGGGCCGAAGGGTTTGACAGTGTGAGCCGGGATGTGCCGGTGCAGCTTGCCAAGGATTTGCATCAACAAAAGAGACTCGGGCAAGGCAAGCGCGTGGCCGTGGCCGGGTTTACCAATGCCCTGGACGGCAAGGGGTGTCAGGCATTGTCGTATTACCTGGGCGAGAGCGTGAGTGCCACCTTGCAGACCGCCCGTTTGATGATGACGCCCTCTTTTGAGATCGTCGTCCGGCGTAACCTGGAGCCGGTGGAGGCCGAGTACACTCTGCAAGGCAAAAAGATCGATCCGGCGCGTCTGCGCAAGGCGGCGGATCTGCTCATCACCGGCAGTTGGTTGGATGGGTTGGGCAAATTCCGTTTGACCGTCAAGGCGGTGGAGCTGGCTGAGGGTGGCGCGGTGGAGTTGACCTCGGTTGTCAAGGAGGTGGACAAATCCGGTCTGCCGGAGGCGGCATTGCGCTGTCTGCCTGGACCGAAACAGTTCGGATTAGATCAGAATGAGGAAGTTCGGGTGTTGCAGGAAAAGATCAATGATCTGAATACACAAATTGAAAGTCTTCGACAGAATCGGGATGAGACTCGGCGAAAAAAAGAGATGGAATCGGTGATTGCTAAACAGAAACAAACCATTAAAGAATTGCTCAAAAAAGGGGATGATAAAGGAACTGTACAATATACAGACCGTACATTTTCGGAAAATCTTGCGTTTCTGAATCTTGAAACCAGTCCGACCGGTATGGAAGTTTATGTAGATGGCGCATTCATCGGTTTTTCCCCAATCAAAAAATATGAGATTGAGGCTGGCAAGGAGTACATGATCGTGGCTAAGGGGGATCCACGTTATTGGCGACAGGCTGAGTTAAAACGAAGTTTTCAGAAGATGCAGAGGGATCAGTATCTTTTGCGATTAACTCGTGCGCGTGGTAAAGTATTATTATTAGGTGATGAGATGGTTGACGGGGTTGTGGTGGATGGCAAGGTAATTCGGAACTTTGATCCAAAAAATCCGGTAATAGAGGTGAATGCTGGCAAACGAAGAATCGGACTGTTCTCACCCCGATCAAAAAGTGATAGCAACCATCCAACGATGATCGAAGTGGATGTGTGGGAAGGGGATCTGTTGCGCAAAGATGTCGTACTTACTGGTTCTGATCTGATTACAAAGAATTGCTCAAAGATCAAACCAGAGCACGGAATAATTTGTTACGACGAGGTAGCGAATATGAAATTTGTTTATATTGATAAAGGAAATTTTCAAATCGGTTGCGTCTCGGAGATACCTTGCGATGAAAGGTTGTTTCCTTCTGTAGCACTAAATCCCTATTGGATGGCCATTACCGAGGTGAACCAGGGGCAGTGGCGCGCGGTGAGAGGTTACAATCCCGCTATGTTTCAAACCGGGGATGATTATCCGGTGGAGCAGGTTTCTTGGAACGAGGCGCGTGCGTTTGCCCAGGAGTTGAGCCAGAAAGGAGGCAAGTGTCGCTATGATTTGCCCACCGAGGCGCAGTGGGAGTATGCCTGCCGCTCCGGGGGTTATAACGAAGAGTACTGTGGTGGCAAGGATGTGTACAATTTGGCATGGTATGAGATGAACAGTGGCCAGCAGACTCATCCCGTGGGCGAGAAGGATGCTAACGGGTTGGGGATCCATGACATGAGCGGGAATGTTTGGGAGTGGACCTGTTCGGATTATGAGGTTTATCAAATAGAGGGAAAGCGATATGCTAAATGCGGTGAAGGTGCTCGCCGAGTTATTCGGGGAGGTAGTTGGTATAGCAATTCATCCCAAATCTTATCTACTGATCGAAGTTATAATACTCAAAAATATAATAGTAATAATATAGGCTTCCGCCTCGCCAGGATTTGTCCTTGATTCTCTTACGCTTTTACCCTGGCGCCAATGCCGTCATTCCCGCGCAAGCGGGAATTCAGAAATAAACTTGAGAAATTCTAATTTCTGCTCCTGTTGAAATATAAAACAATTATCGCATGAATTGATTGCTTTATCAGAAATCAGAATCCTGGATTCCCGCTTTCGCGGGAATGACATTGCAATTGAAGGATCGGGAATGACATTTCAATGCAAGGAAATGGCGTACCCAAGCGAAGCAGAATGGAGTGAGATAAATTTCGTGGCCTGACCAAAAATCCGGGCAGCTCCTCGCATAGATCCGGGCATGGCGGCACACACGCTGCCCCGAATACCAAAGGCCACTCACCCCATTCCATTGGAGAAAAAAAACATGAACACCCGGCACACACCACGCAACTGGACCCTCGGCTTGTGGGCACTCTGGCTCGTCATGTCCGGAATCCTCCCCGTCCCGGCCTGGGCCGATCCACCCCCCGCCAGCAGCATCCCGGTGCTGGTCATGGGCGAGGATGGCAACAAGGATACCATCAGCCGCGACAGCAACATCTTCCGCCGGGTGTTGGGCGAGCTGAAAACCTCCATGGCCCGGCACGGCTTCCGCATGCTCGATGAAGAGATGCTGGCCGTGGATCTCAACTGGCAGATCACCGCGCGCCGTCCCAAAACCGAACTGATCCAGGCCTCCAAACTGGCCAATGCCAAGGGGGACTCCCGCTACAACCACCGGGCCATGGTGCTGTTCTCGATTTTTGCCTCCAAAAAAGAGCTGAACGCCGCCACCGAACTGCACACCCGCATCGAGGGCGAAATCTACGATGCCCTCACCCGCCAGTTCGTGGGACGCTTCGAGTTTCCCAACGCCGTCTATCCGGCGGCCAAAGATTGCAACGAGGTGTGCATCAACAACACCGTCGGCGACAAGTCCCGAGAGATCGCCATGAATCTGGGCGATGTGCTGGGCAAGATGCTGGCCTTCCTGCAACCGCAACCTGTGGCTTTCGCACCTCAAGCCGTGGTTGCCACGCCGCAACAGCAACAACCGGTGGCCGCCAAACCAACCCCCGCGACCAACGCCCCGGCAACGGTGAAAACCAAGGGCAACGAGGTGCCGCTCTCCCAGTCGCCAGCCCCTTCCACCGCCACCCATACCATGATGACCACCTATGGCGTCACCTTCAAACGGTTCAACAGCGCGGAGATCCTCTCGATTATTGGGGTGATGACCTCGGAATTCCCCGGCTTCTCCTCCACCAACATCATCGAACAGGCGTCCGCCCTGCAAAAGTATGATTACGTGACCACCGCGACCTCGGCCAAAATGGTCGAATGGCTCAACATCCTCCTGATGGACCTCGGCTTGACCGACAAGAACGTGGTGATCCAGGTCGAAGGCAACCAGATCACCCTCGACAAGATCACCCCAACCCCCAACCCTGCCGCCAACCGCCAGGGACCGCGTTTCAAGTAATCCCTTTCCCATCCCCCAACCCACCCGGTCCGCTTCATGCCCCATTGCCAAACAGCTTGGCAATGGGGCCGAGGGCCTCCTTTTCGGATACCTTGGGGGCGTATCACGAAAAATGCCGTGGCATGCGCATGCCCTGGGGGATGAAATGGCATCGAAACCCATCCCTGTGAACCGGTCGCTTGGTGGCCGGTTCGCTCCTTTCGACCCTGAAACGGTGTGAAGCGTGAATCCCCAGATCGTGCAACGCATTGCGGATCGTCTGCAAGCCCGGGACAAACGGTTTGTCTCCCGGAACGAGTTCTTCAAGGTGATTGGCGCAGCCTTGGCGCGTTCACTCGGAGTCTCACCGAGCGATTCCGTTACGGCCTTGAGTGTGGCGTTGCAGAGCCATTGCGGAGACGCCTTCCGCGTGGTCCAGGGGGGACGCACCCTCTATGTGGCGCTGAATCTGCCGGACGAAGATTTCTTACTCGACAAGGCCAGGCGCTTGACCACCTTCACCCCCGCGCAACTGGCCTTGAACCTGCCCATGCCCAAGGCGCGCGTCGCACCGGCCTTGACGCGACTGCTCGAATCCGGCCAGATCTTGTGCATTGGTTTGAAGGCCGATTTTACGCCGATCTTGCGGTTTTCCGGTTCCGGAAAGCCATCCAACTCCGTAGCCGTGGTCACATCCCAAGTCCTGGACGACCAGTCAGCTTTATCCCAACTCTCGGATGACGAGACCGCCTTGCATCGGGCCTTTCTGGAGATCGGCCAGGGCCGGAATTTCGTGGCCATCCATCGACTGCGCGCCCATCTGGGTTGGGAGCGGCAGCGCTTTGACCAGACGCTCCTGCGTTTGCAATCCGCCGAACGGATCCTGTTGAACATGGGGGATCCGACCCGTCTGACCCGCACCGAACTGGAAGGGGCCTATCTGGATCGCAATGGCATGCGCTATCTCACCCTCAACTGGCTGGAGTCCCGGCCATGAAGGCCGAACGTCTGCGCGAGCGGCTGACCCGCGACAATCCTCTGGCCTCGGTAGCCGCCGGTTCCCCCTGGGAGCGCGTCGGGGTGGATGTGCCAGCCATCAACCGCATCCCCTTCGAAGGGGTGATGCGACTGTTCCAGCAGATCGGACGGACCCCCGGCGAACTGCTGGCCGCTCTGATTCTCGGCGAGGTCGGCAACGGCAAGAGCCACCTGCTGGCCCGGCTGCGCCAATTCTGTCAACAGGGCACACAAGCTGGTGCCTTTGTCCTGGTCACACCACCGGAGAATGGCGCCACCCCGTTTCGATATCTTCTGCGGGAGATTGCCGACTGTCTGCGCCATCCTCCCGAAGAGACTGAGCAACTCTCCTATTGGCACCATCTGGCCGCAAGATTGATCATCGAGAGCCAGGAACGGAACCGGTCCCCAGAGCAAAAAACCATAAAAATCCGACAGCTTCTCAAAGCGATGCGCCAGGGCAAGGGATCTCCGGCCAAGTGGTGGCAACAGGTGCGCACGGCACCGTTTCTGGATCGCTTGCCGCCGGAATCCTTCGATCTGGCGGAAGTTCTGGTCCGTTGGCTTCCCTCCTCATCCGAGGGACGGCGAGAGGCCATGGCCTGGTTGCGCGGTGATGCCTTGGTGGGCAACATCCTGCCGACCCGTTTGGATCGGAGCGAGGCCAGCCTGGAGGCAATCGAGGAGCAGGCGCGTGCCCTGTTGATCGGCCTTGGGTCGCTGCTTGGCCATCTGCATCGACCGCTTTTGATCTGTTTTGATCGTCTGGAGGATCTGCGCACCCCGTCACAGCATGCGGCCATGGATATCCTGCTCACATTTCTGGTGGATCGAATGGTAGCCGCTCTGCCGGTGGTTCTGGCACGTGGAGAGTTCTGGGAGACCTTGCGTCTGGAACGCTGGAACGCCCAGACCGTGGCCGTCTGGAGAGCAACCGCTTCGAGATGACCGGCTGCTCGCGCACCGAAGCCGAAGAACTGGTACGTGGACGTCTGAAGGCGGTAGTGGGCATGAAAGGGATGCAGGCGCTCTTTTTCGATCCGGCCACGCTGCTCGACTCCTTGGCTCCGGGCCGCAACGCCCCACGCATCGTCCTGACCCTGGCCAACCGGCGTCTGCAAGAGCTGCTGGCGTTACCCGCCCAAGTGGTCGAAGATCCGGAGTCGCGTCTGGCGCGGGTGTGGGCCTCTCTGACAACACCCGCGCAAGTCGCCCGTCGGCGTTCCGAGCCCTGGCGTCCCGAACGGATTTTGCAGGTACTGCGGCTCTATCTCTTGGGAAACGAGAATCCGGAGGATATTGACAATGCATTGGGACTGTCACTGAAAGAACCGCCCCAAGCTGGCCGCCCGGCCCGGCTGTGGCTGGTGGAACCGGTCTTTCACCCCAAAGCGGTGATTCATGCGTTGGAACAGGGGGTTTCTTGGTTGAAACGTCATCCGGGTGGGCAGCTCACCTATGTGCGTGACGGTCGCCATGCCATTCCGCCGTATTCCAAATGGCCGGAGACCAATCGGCTGTTGCGCCGTTTCCAGGAACAGGGCGGACGGCTCATGCCACTTTCGGCAGAGCGCATCGCACGCTGGCAGGCCATCGGCGAGTTGTACGATGCCGTCCGTTGCGGAGAGATCACCAGGATCGATGCCCAGAATCGCGAACAGCCTGTGCCAGTTGCGCTGCTGCACGATTTTCTGCGGCTGCATTTTGCGACAGAGCAGAACGTATAGAGGATCCTGAATAAAGTGACCAAGCTTATCTCTGACACATATCCCGTGACATCACCTCCCTGTTCGATGACCATCGAGGGTCTGCGCCGCATGACCTCGCCGGATGCGTTCGTCAAGGGTGAATGCTATTTTCGGGATCATGCCGTTTTGGATCTCGCCTGGCAGGATGGCGCCTTGGTGTCCATGGTGCAGGGTTCACGGCATCAACCCTATGAGGTCAGGATTTGCTTTGACTCGCAGGGCATTGACGATGCCTATTGTTCTTGTCCGGTCTCCAACCCATGCAAACACATCGTGGCCGTGCTGCTGACCTGCATGGCGCATCCGGAGGGTATCATGCAACGCCGTTCCCTGACCGAGGTGCTCCGGGAATTGACCCTGGAGCGTCACCTGCAACTCTGGGCCATCCTGCTTGAAGAAGATCCCGCGTTCTCCCGTAAGCTGGAGTTACTGCTGGCCAAGGAGATGGCACCCGGAACACCCAAGCCAGAACCCGAAAAGCGCCCAGCCGTGATCGACATCACCCCATTTCGTCGCGAGGCCAAGGCCATTACCGCCTCGTTGCGGGGTCGATATGGTGATGGCATGGGGGAGATGATTTATGATCGTTTACAGGTTCTATTGACACGCATTGAGCCGTTTTTGGATGCCGACGATGGAGACAGTGCCCTGTTGGCGTTGCGAGAGATCCTGGACGCTTTTACCTATGAGTGGATCGAGATGGATGAAGAGGGGGATATTTCCATCCTGATCGATGAGATGGGTGAGATGATCGCCCAGGCGCTTCTGTGCGCCGATCCTCCGTTGCCGCGACGTCAGGAGTGGCTCAAAGCGTTACGGAAGTGGCATGATGAGATGGCTGATTATGGTTGCGAAGAAGGGGCGAACGTTGCGATCCGTGCTGCCGAGGAGGGATGGGATCTTCCGGAACTGAACGCCATACTGCGGGGTGAATTTTCGGATACCGATTCGGATGCCGCTCACCCGCAGGATCCTCTGGCACGCATCCGGATGCGGATTCTGGCGCTGCGTGGTCGTCACGAGGAGCGGCTCAATCTGGCACGTTTCTACGGAGAGTTTGGTGAATGCGCTCAGACCTTGTTGCATCTGGGCCGTGCGGACGAAGCGGAACGGATCGCCATGACCCGCATGACCACGCCCATGGAGATGCAGACTCTGGCCCAACAGTTCATGACCGGGGCGATGTGGCGCGCGCCTTACGAATCGCGGAACGTGGCCTGGCACAAAAGGATGAGAAAGGGCAACGACTTCCTGGACGACTCGATCTGGCACGCTGGCTGCGCGACCATGCCGTGGTTGCTGGCAATCACGCCCTGGCCATGCATGCCGCCGAAGAGGCGGTCGTGGATGATTGCGAAATGGGGGATTATCTGGCACTCGAACGTCTGGCCGGGGAGATGTGGCCGTCGATACGCACGGGCGTGTTGGAGCGAGTGGTCCGCGACGAAGCCTCCTGGCGTGCCTCGGACAATCGGATTACCCTTTTGTTGCATGAAGGATGGGTGCATGAGGCGATCCGTTTGGCGGATCAATACCGGTACCTGGATGAAGCGGTGTTGCGTGCAGTGATGATGGCTGCTATGACGACGCATCCGGATTGGGTCATCCAACGCAGTCGTGCGGCAGCGGAGGAGATCATGAATGCCGCCAGATCCTCATCCTACGAGGTGGCGGCAGAGTGGCTCGCTTTGACTCGCGAAGCTCACCTCAAGGCCGATCGTCTTGTGGAATGGTCTGTCTGGCTGGCCGAACTGATTCAGAAACATGCCCGGAAATACAAATTGAAACCGTTGCTGGAGAAGCTCAAGGTGGATCCTCGGTCATGAGCGAGTATCAGTACTACGAATTCCTGGCTGTGGATCGGCCTCTGGATGCGGACGGAATGGCCTCTCTGCGGGCATTGTCCAGTCGTGCCAAAATCACGCCGACGGGTTTTGTCAATCATTATGATTTCGGCGATTTCAAGGGCAATCCGGATCGTCTGGTAGAACGCTATTTTGATTTCTTTCTGTATTTGGCGAATTGGGGTTCCCGTCAATTGCAGATTCGCATACCAGAGCGATTCTTGAACGCCGACCTGGTGAAAAAATACTGTCCCGGAGACAATGCCGCGTTTCGGCGGATTCCTGGATACTTCGTGCTCGACTATACCCGCAACCCGGAGGATGGCGGGGAGTGGGATTTCGATGATGATGGTCAGGGACGACTGGCTGCACTGGCACCCGTGCGGGAAAGCCTGATGCGGGGTGACTTGCGGCTGTTGTATTTGGGCTGGCTGTTGGCCGCGCAGGAGGATGTTCTGGAAGAGGATACCCTGGAGCCCGATCCACCACCCGGTCTGGGTCAACTGAATGGCCCGATGTTGGCGTTTGCGGATTTCATAGGTATCGACCGGGATCTGGTCGAGGCCGATGGAGAGGGGATCGAAGAGGCAGCCCAGCACTCCCTTTCCCGTGAAAAGATCGTGACCGCCATTGGCAAACTTGCGGAACAGGAGAGATGCGACTTCCTGTGCCGTCTGGCCCTGCAGGAAGAGTCCAATCTGGCCCTGGAACTTTTGCATCGCTTGGAGAACATCGTCGGCAAGAATCGAGGAAAGCAGCAACCTGGCCGGCGGACCGTGGGTGAACTGTTCGCCCGTGCCGAGGCGATTCGAGATACCCGGCAGCGTATCGAGAAGGAACGCCAGGCTGCCGAACAGGCCCGTCGGGAACAAATGCAGATCGCCGCGTGTGAGAAACGTCTCCAACAACTTGCAGGACGTGAATCCGAGGTGTGGCGTGAGGTCGAGACGCTGATCGCAGCCGGTTCCGCCAAGCCGTATGATCAAGCGGTCACCTTGTTGCTGGATCTCCAGGAGTTGGCGGCCAGGTCGGGCCAAACTATCGCTTTTGCAAAACGTATTGTGGACATCCGCCAGAGGTCTATTAGAAAAACCAGCCTGATCGATCGTTTGAACAAGGCCGAGCTACCTCAGGCCAGTCAAGGGATGGACCGATGAGCGACCTGTTCCAACCGCATGATCGACTATTCAAGGCGTTGGTCTCCAATCCCGAGACTGCCGGTGCCTTGCTGCGCGAGTACCTGCCTCAGGAGATCGTCGCCTTGCTGGCACCCGGGGATCCCGAGCTGGAGCCAGGATCGTTCGTCAGCCAGGAGTTGCAACCTTATTACTCAGATCGGTTGTTTCGATCCACCACACTGAGTGGCAGAAATCTCTTCTTCTACACCCTGATGGAGCACAAGAGCTATCCGGATCGCAAGGTCGCTTGGCAGTTGTTCCTGGGATGCAGCCGTTTTTGGGAGCAGCAGAATCAAAAAAATCCCGAATGGACACTGCTTCCTGCAATCGTGCCTTTCGTGCTCTATCATGGCGCGCAAGAGTGGAAAATCCCGAAGGAATTCCATGCATTGATCGATGCGGACGATGCGCTTCGTCCCTGGCTGGTCAACTTTCCCTTTACCGTGACCGACCTCGGCCCGATCCCTGACAGCCAACTGGCCCGCAATGCCCGCTTGAAGGCATGCCTGCTCGCTTTGAAATACGGCACCCGAAGCCCAGAAGAACAGATGACGGCTCTGGAGAGCATCGCCGCCGCTCTGATGGAAGCGCCGGAACTTCTGATTCCGATCATGCTCTATCTGTTTACCACCTTTCCTCACCTGGACCAGAGTGTCGTGCAGGATGTCGTTGTCCGGGTCTGTCCACAGGAGAATGTTGAAATGATGTCAATTTTTGCACGTGAAATCATCGAACAGCACAAACATACCTGGCTGCAGGATGGTGAACAGAGAGGCCGCCAGGAAGGATTCCTGGACGGTGAGAAGAAAGGACGCCAGGAAGAAGCCGCTTCCATGCTGCTCAAACTGATGCGCCGCAAGTTTGGCCAGACACCGGACTGGGTGACCGAAAAGGTGCGGTCGGCGGATTTGGAACTGCTTGGTGTATGGAGCGAAAACGTCCTGTTTGCAAACTCGGTGGACGAGGTGTTTATCGACCGGCATTGACCAGAAAAATGCCCTCCAAATTTTCCAATTCTCCGTTTGCGTGGCGAAAAGTTTGCACAAATTGCCATCGCCACCCGACAGGGAATCGAAATGCGGGTCCACGGCTATCCGGTGGCGCAGAGGAGAAAATCTGATGCGCCACAAAAAGATTTTTCAGATCAATCTGATTGGCGTACACTGAATCTATTGGCGACCAAGACGCCCTCAAATTCTTCTTTGTGCCGCACTGCAACAAAGTCCAGAGAATGAGTTTGAAACCGTATCATTGCTCCACCAATTTCTTTCATAAGTTATTTCTCTGCAAGCCGCCCTTTGGGGCGGCTTTTTTTGTGCCTGCCGAAAAATCCAATATTTCCAAGAGTTGCGCGGGACGGTTCGAAAACGCACTTGGTCAGGAACCAGACCAACGGGGATCAAAACACCGCCTTTTCTTTCTCTCTCCTCCCCCATTCTCCAAAACCTGTGGACCAGGGCCATGCTGGTCCAAAGATCTGTGGACCAGGTAATTCTTCAATAATATCAATGAAAGTGCTGGTCCACAGCCCTGTGGACCAGTTCGATGCATTTTTTGGTTGCGGAGAATGGCGAGAACGGGCGAACCTGGGTCCGGTTCGATAATTTGTTACCGGATTCCCCAAACGGATAATGGATACACTGTCCCCGGATTTCCCGGATTATCGTTCAATGACAATATGATACTCTGATGGTTCTATAGAGTTCCCCCCATTTTTTTTTCAGCAGTTGTTTCCTCTGTACGCCACCGCCCTTTGGGGCGGTTTTTTTTGCACCTAAAAATCCCAAATATTTCCAATGGTTTCGTGTAAAGATTTGAAATCGCCTTCAGCAATAACCTGCGCTTGCAGGATTCGAAAAGTTCGGTTACTCTTCTCTCCAAGTCCATATTCTCCAAAACCTGTGGACCCGCCAGGGTTGAGTCCGGAAATTACGGACCCACTTAATGGCATGATATTGGAAGAATATCATTGACTCCTGATGCTGAACTGGTTCGATGTGGAACTTGGTTGCGGAGAATGGGGAAAAGATTCGAAAGTGGGCCCGCAACGGCTCAGTGCTTGAATGGTTTATAGCTATAAAAGAAATCGGTATGGTGTCCCCAGATTTGCTGGTGTCCCCAGATTTGCTCCCCAGATTTGCTGGTATGGTGTCCCCAGATTTGCTCAGGAAACCGAAGTCTGGGTAGCCTCCGATCCCGACCATCTCATCCACTTCAACGGCGACCGGTTCCTCGGTCCTCATGGCTGAACAATGACAATCCCATTCGAAGCGTCCCGCTCATACGTCTATCAAGCGTCCCGGTACGAACTTCTTCCCCGCATCGCAGAAATCGCCAAGGGCTTCGGCGACGAGCCGTTCCTGCTGCGTGAAATCTCGAAGAAGCTGCTTGCCGAGACCTACACGCCCGAACAACTCGAAATCAGGGTGAAGAAGGAGAAGTCGGACAAGACGGAGAAGATGAGCAACATCTTCGGCTTCTACATCCCTTTCCTTGCCGAGAACCTGAAAGTCTTCGAGAACCTCGGCGGCGGGATGTTCAAGAACATCTCCCTCGAAGAAGAGATAGCTGAAGCCGATGCCGTAGCGACCGACGTCGAGTCCGACGACCCAGGAATCATCTACGCCTACTCGTTCCCCATCATCGTAAAGAACGATGGAAGCAGGTTCCCCATCAAGGTCGGACTGACGGCGTCGGGTGATGCGGAGGCAAGGGTCAATCAACAGTGCAAGACGACGTGCTGCTTCGATTATCCGGTCATCCTGAAGGCATGGGATGTCCAGCAAGTCGCCGCAGTAGAAGATGCCATTCACTCGACGCTGAAAGCCCGAGGCTTCAAGCGTGATTCGCCAGGAACGGAATGGTTCGACACGACGCTTGAAGAGGTCGAAAGCATCCTGAAATTCGTTCAGCCGACTGCCAAATCCCAAATCCCAAATCCAAATCCAAATCCAAATCCAAATCCCAAATCCAAATCCGGGGACACCATACCTATTTCCTTTATCGCCATAATCTGATATAATGGTCTCAAAAAAAATCGGTGGACACCATACCGATTAAATTTATAGCCATAAGGGAAATGTGTATGGTGTCCCCCGATTTCCGGACATAAGGGAAATGCGTATGGTGTCCCCCGATTTCCAGAAAAGTTCGAAAACGCATTCGGTCAAAACTTGGGCTTGCAGGATTCGAAAAGTTCGGTTACTATTCTCTCCAAGGCCACATTCTCCAAAACCTGTGGACCCGCCAGGGTTGAGTCCGAAATTTACGGACCCGCTTAACGATATGATATCTGAAGAATATCATTGACTCCTGATGCTGGACCGGTTCGATAGGAAACTTGGTTGCGGAGAATGGGGGGGGCGGATTCGAACTTGGGTCCGCAACGGCTCATCGCTTGAATGGATTTTTATAGCCATAAAAGAAATCGGTATGGTGTCCCCAGATTTACAGATTTAAATCTTTTTGTTACTAGATGGTCTGATTGTGAAGGATATTTTGTTCAGCCGGATCATGTTGCAAGAATAGCAAATATTGACGGAAAAGCTATTGACGGAAAAGCAGTTGTTGAGAATACTGCAAGAAAGATTCATAATAGTCTTGTGGCAAAATTTAACAATGTCAGAAATTCTCTTGGAACAAAAAAGTGGGCAAGAAATAAAAATTCTAATTCTCAATTTTCGCCGACAACGCATAAACTTTCATCAAGCATCCCACTTCCTTCTGAGCAAATTCATGGCAAAGAATTACTTGGCGAGCTTAACAAAACATATCCTGGACTTGTAGCTGTTAGCGACAACCTCGACGTAAGCGATCTGACGCATTTTTTGAATAACCTATTGCTTCATAAATAAAGCATAACATGTTGACGCTAGGCAAACAATAAGAATCCGGGGACAGCATTCCGATTGAATTTATAGCCATCAGAAAAATCAGTATTCTGTCCGCAGATTTCAAGCATGGTGTCTCCATTTTATTGAGAGGGTGCGGAGATTTTGACATGAAAGTTGGTTCAATTGTTGCCGTCAATGCTCATCGTGGAATGTTCATCGTGGCGATTGAAAACGGCGATTACGCAGTGTTCGAACTACTGAACGGCATAAAAATCGCAGTCGGAGACAGGATTCGGGGTGACCTGGACGCCCTGGGCGGCGAAGAACTGGTTCACTTGAGTAGTGGAAAAAGATTCAGCGCTTATGGACAGAGCGGCCCCAGCAGCTTGGCCGCGTGTCAGCGGCTCTTGTAGTCTGCGCGGAATCTGTGAAATCCGGTGACATATATGGACCCACCCCCCGTTGCAAGGGATTTTTCTTGATTGTCGACAAAAAACAGGAAGTGACCACTGGCGTATATCTGGCCTTATTGTTGGGGTAGGCAAATCCGGGGACAAAATCCGGGGACAGCTTACCGATTTCCCTGATGGCCATAAATTGGTTAAATTGGCAATTTCGGGAACCCCCACTTCTCCCTCTGCTGCTCCCATTCCATCGGGAACGGTTTTCTCAACTCTGCCCAACTCAGAACGTCCGGCTGCCGCCCGTCAAGAATCGCCTCGATGATATGACGCGGGCCATCCATGGCCCGCGCCCTTCGGGCCGACCTTCGGTCGGTCCAAATCGGCTATCCTGCCGATTTGTCCGGGCCAGCAGCGTCAGGCGCAGGATCTTGGCGATGTAGGAGGCGTCGAGATTCTCGTGGGCCGCCAACTCCCGGACGGAGGCGAAACGCTTTTCCTCCAACAACCGCAACCAATGGTGCGCCCTGGCCACCAGTTTGGCCAGAGTCTCCTCCCTTGGCGGCGGTTCCTCGCCCATGCCGGTGGGCGCGATGATCAGCGTCCGTCCGCCGCGCTTTTTCATCTGCATGGGAATGCTGACGATGATCGTGCTGCCGTCCTTGCTCATGGTCGTTTTCATCACTCTTACTCCTGTTCGGCCCGTCCGACAGGCCTTTTTCAACCTGAAAAAGCCCGTGTCACACGCCGTTTTCGATACGACCTGCAATGCACATGGTTGACAAATTTCGTCCAATTTTCTGATTTCAAAGGATTCATTGGTTGACAAATTGTCAACCAGCTCTTTTCGCATGGTTGACAAAATTCATTCAACTCTTTGATCTTGAAAGATTCGCTGGTTGACAAAATCGTTGCAACCATTTGATATACAAAGATTCGTTGTTGACAAATCTGGTTCGCATCCCAACAGGACACCGCCATGGAACTGTAAATCGAGAACTGGCCACTGGACCGGTTGATAGCCTATGGATGATGCGGTACGCAGCGTGTTCGTGACGTTTGGACGCCTGCCCGTACCTGGGCTGCACGGTCCGTACGGCCAGGTTGACGACACGCTGCAATGGGCGCTCTGACGATTCGGTCCGCAGGGCCGTGGCAGACGAACGAAGAGACCGGCTCTCTCATTCTGGAGTCGGCACAACGATCCTTGACAACGATTCATGATGCCATGCACTGTTTTACCGGGAAAACTTTCTTTTCGTGCGTGCCATGGTTAGGGGGCAAAGTGTTCTCTCCCCCGGCACGCACGTTCATCTCCTGTGCGCTGCCACAGCTTCATCCTGTCTGAACGAAAACGAGCATCGCGTCTGATGGCTGTCATGCGACAAGACAACGCTGTGTGGAACAGACACCGGCAAGCCTCCAACCGGAATCGGTTGGGTAACCCCGCATACCGTCCGGCCTTCTTCGTTGAGAAGGGATATCCTCATGGATGCCCTCGTCTGCCCACGGAAAGGTGGCCGGTAGGCACTACGACCCATAGGAGCGTTGCGGCAGCGGTTTTTTTGAGGGGCTGATGGATTGTTGGTAGCGGTACCACAGCAGCAAGGCGACCAGAATCAGATACACGTAGGGCTCGCCATTGTCGTGCGTGGACGCGAAGATGAAATGAAAGGCTACCAGGACGTTAATCGCATAGGTAATTTTATGGATCTGCTTCCACCGTTTGCCTCCCAGTTTGCGGATGGCGTCGTTGGTGGAGGTCAACGACAGAACGATCAACATGGAAAAGGCAGCCACGCCCAGCAGGATGAACTCTCTTTTATAAAAGTCTGCCAGGATGTCTCCCCATTTCAGGTTCCATTCCAGCCAGACGAAGGTCACAACATGCAGGCTTGCGTAAAAGAATGCATACAACCCGATCATCCGGCGGTACTGTCCCAGTTGTTTGATGCCGGTCAGTTCGCTGATGGGGCGCAAGGAAAGTGAGATCAACAAGAAATTGAACGCCCAATCCCCCAGATAACGGTTGATGAAGCCCACCGGCATCTGACCAACCGAACTTCCCGGAACATAACCACTGAGCAAGACCCGACCAAGCAGCCACAGAAACGGCAACAGGGAGATCATCCAGATCAACGGTTTGAGATCCAGGCGGTTGCTTCCGTGCTTGAGCAGAACATGCTGGGCATTTTCGTTCATCCTGCCGTGAATCAGCCAAACAGCGTACAGCATCAGCAAGAGATTGCCGGTTCCAATCAAAACAAAGGGAGAGCGCGGGCCCACGGCATCAAAAAAGTAGCCGCCGCTTTGCACCAACACAATCACCCCCAGACTGCCTGAAAGCGCAAAGATGCCCTGAACGGCGCTCAACAGATGCGCGGGAAACAGTTCGAGGGTCAAGACCTTGGGTGCCGTCAGACTCCCCGCCGAGCCAAACCCGATGATCATCAACGGCACGGAAAGCGCCCAACCAAATGGATTGACCACCAGACTCATCAGCAGGAATCCAAGGCCGGTGATGCAAAGACTGATGCCAATGGCCGTGACCCGACTGTGGGACGCCATGAACTGCTTCCAGAACGGAATGGCGATCAGGATTACCAACCCCACCAGACCGATCCATAAGGCCGCATGGGCAGTGGCATAGACGCGACTCACCCCGACCAGATCGGCAATCGAGATGTGCCACATGGAGAGAAACAGACTGAGAACAATCAGGTCTGCCCGGACAAAAAAGGCTGCAGCCAGGGTCAACTGCATGCGCGGATCACGGGCAATGAATTTCAGGGCATCGTCACCACGCGAGGGTTCGATGGCCAGATCCTGCTGATGGGGCAGCAGTTTCCGTTTGATCATCCATGTTCCTGCAATTCCCATCAACGCCATCATCATCATGACCGAATACACGGTGCCCGCGTCATGCGGAATCTGCATAAGGATGGCGAAAATCAGCGTACTGCCCAGCACCAGCATGATGATCTTGTTGATCATCACCTGCGGCGCTTGATGGAGAATGGAAAATCGTCCAATGATGGTGGAGATTTCCAATTGCGCCGTATTGGTGCCCAGCGAGATCAGAATGCGCATCAGATAATAAAAAGCCAAGCCACTCAAACCCAGTGCGCGATGGGTTTCATGGCTCAACGGGGCCAAGGTGGCACCAATGCCAGCCAGCAGAAATCCAAGAAACAGCAGAACACCATTGCTGACACGTTTTTGAATAAATTCGATATACCCAATCAAAACCAGACTGATCAGTTCGGTGACCACCACCAGATGCGCATTGATCACGCCACTCTCTTCGTAGGGAATGCGCAGGGCATCATCCAGATAGAGGGGTTGCAGACCCACCGCCAATGCAATAATCAGTGTGCTCAGACTGGATAACAGATAGAGGGTGTTGTTTCGCTCCGTCGGATTTTGTGGAACTGTCGAATCATCGAGAGTGGTCATTCTTCGTCCTTACTCTTCAAATCAGTCCGGGTCCAGGCGCCACGCAAATGCTTGTCGCGCAACATGCAAAACTGCCCATTGACGGAAAAACTGCGCGCGTAGCGCAAGGCATCTTGTTTGGATCCCGTCTCCTTGAAGGCCGTACCTTTGACAAACAGCCCCACGCCTATATGGCATCCTTGCTGGTTGAGATACCAATCCGGGGCAAGGTTGATCCAGGCGGCCTGATTGATGCCGTCATAGACCAGGATATGGGTGTTGATGCGACCGGATTGCACCGAATTCTCCACAATCCGCACGATTTTTCCCTGAAAACGGGTGGGGATGAACCGTTCATGCCATTCCGGGTCCAGGGCTGCCGCAGCCGGTGTCCTGGGTGGCTGCGACGTTTGCGGCAGGGCCACATGTTGCGGGACGGGAATCCGGTTGGTATCCGGTTGCACGATTTCAATCGGGGCGCTCATCACCGCGGCGGGTTTGGCGGGAGCAGGGGCGGCAGGCATGGTCGCAGGTGGTTGGTCGGGATGCAGAATGCGATGGCAATTGGCGCACGGCATCTGGTCGCGTCCATCCGCATGCGATGGAACCGGGGGTGTGCCAGCCACCAGAGGAGGGGTGGAGGCGATACCACTGTTTGGATTGTTGGCGATGATTTCATGGCAACTGGAACAGGTCATGCGCTCCCGACCATCCAGATGCGGTGCCAACATGCCAGCGGCGATGGGAGGCGCTTTATTGTAAACATGATCCTCCCACGGGTCTTCGGCAAAAACCGACAGAAAGAACAGTACCAGACTGAAGGCGATACTGACCGCCATAAGCCACTGAAGCTGCTTCATTATAAAAAAACCGAACCTTTCTAACGGTTTCCCTGTGTTACGGATTTCCAAACAAACCCGTGTTCATGGGACTGTGCAGAATCGTATCAAACGATTGTGCGGACAATTTGACCGGAGCATAGGCTATGCCCTGCAATTCCAGGCCGTGGGCAAACGCACGCAGATGATTGAATGATCCGCGCTGAATCAGGGAGTAGACCTGAATGATATCCTGTTTGCTGGTCTCCTTGATGGCATTTTCCAGGTCAAGAATATCCACCTCCTCAATCAAGGCGCCTACGCGCAAGGCATCGATCACCGATCGTTGTCCTTGTTGCATCAATTGCTGATACAACTGAGACAGATGTGGATCGACAAAGAAGCCATGACGATTTTGTTCTGCCGGATCCGCGAGTCCATAGCGCTGAATGAGTTGTCCCACGGCATCCATGTGTCGCTGTTCGGCACGCGAGATGCTCACAAACATCGACAGACCCCACAGGCGATGCATCTCCTGATAGACATCCCGCGCCAGTTTTTCCTCTTCACGCATGAACAATATGGAACGCGCCTCTTGCGGCGTGAGGGGTCCGATTGCAATTTGCTTTGCTACAGGGGTGGCATAGGCGGCGGGAAAAGCCTGGTTTGCGTTGTTTTGGCTTGGAGAGTTGGGAGGCGAGACGCTGCTTGATTGATAAATTGCCAGCACAATCAGGACAATGGCCAATCCAGCCGTGCCGAGTAACCAGAACAACAGATTTTTCTGCAGGGGCGTTTTGTCGTCGGGCGTGGTGCAGGCTTCGATACACTCCTCGTCAGGATTTTTGGGTTTTCTATGACAGCGCGTACAGGATGTCGCAGAAAACGATGCGTGATTTTGAGCCATGGCACCACTCCAGCAGGGTTGCTCTTCAAAAGAATACGAAAAAAGATTGTGCAATACAGGATCGCGATAAACAATAGACGGGAAGCGTAACGCACAAAGCGGACGTTGCGCGTCCCGGCTGCTCTGTGCGGGTTTTAGAAGGAGATGAGAAAAACATGGAATGCATCTCCATCCAGCCCAGCAGCAGACGACCTGTCGGGTTGGCCATGCCGGTCGCAGAAGCAAATCCGCGCATGCTGCTCAAACAATCAGTGTGAAAAGAACACCTCAACAAGAAATGGCCCTTCGTTGGTTCGGAAATAGCACCGTGTGGCCGATTGCGGTTTGCTGTGTCCGATCTGATGATCCCGCCCCACGACGATGCGCGGTGGGGTCAGTTGGATGCGATCTTCGCAGAGGCGGATCCGCACCGCTCCGGCAATGATGTTGGCCAACTCGCCGATGGCATCCTTGGCGGTGTCGTTGAAGAAAGGAATCTCCTCGCCAGAGAAGGCCGAAGCCAGGGCCACGGCACAGTGGAACGGGGCGGATAAATGGACTCCACCCTCAATCGTGCCGTTGAAGGCGATGATGGCGGTCACATCCGCTTGCGGCGGAAGGTAGTTCTCGCCCGGATTGGTGGTCACCGATGGGCCAGCCTGGATGCCGATATCCTTGTTGAAAAACGCGACCTCGGTCTCCTTGATCGCTTCATGGATGACATCTCCCAAATTGGCGAATTGCATGGGAATCCCTTCCTTGTTGGCTGTGGATTGCAGGGTGGTTTCGTTAAAAAAATCAATAAAAAATAGATATTTGTCGCATCAGGTCTTGCATTGGACCATCGCGGTGTAAAGATTGCACGAATGTTTTTCCAAGAATTCGACACGAATATCATCCACAGCGACATGCACGATGCGGCAGGGTGTGGCATTGCACTGGACCAGTGGGATGATATGCAATAAGGCGGTTTCGTCTGCCTTGATCCAGTTTGGAACCGCCTGAAAATGGAGCAGTGCGCCGGAATCACTCACATCGATCACCAGACAGGTCAGTCCACGACCACGGGACATCTCCAGCAACGCCCGCACATTCACCTTGATGCGCGGGGAACGGGGTGTGACCAGGTGCTTCCTGCCCTGGAAATGGCTGCGATGCTGACGATCCACCTTCAAAATATGCTGACATAGCCACTCTTTCAGAAGTGTTGCCAGTTCAACCGAAACCTGACGCGCTTGTGTTGGATCCTCTTTCAGAAATTGATGTTTCTTGTTGATTTGAAAGTATTTTTCACGAAACTGGTCGTGTAATTGTTTGTGATGGGTATAAATTTCCAGATCTGTTTTTTTTAATATTTGTTCTTCAAAAGAAAGATGTTCTGAAATATAAGATTCAATTTCAAGTAATAATGCTTCAATCTGTAACGTTCCGGAATATTTCAGGTCTGTCGCTGTTTGACATAAAATAAACAATCGCTCATGCTGTACGTCAATTTCAGCAATGTTTAACGTAAGATCTTGCTGGAAAGAAATTTCTTTTTGTGAACATAGAATTTTCAACATGACTGACTCATCCAGGTTTTACTTAAAATTTCTTGACCATTCTTGGGTTACGGTGTAAATTCTTGCTGTTAATGATCTCGCCCCCAATTGAAGGATACACTGATGAGCACGTTGCACGACAAATCCACCGCTTCCCACAGCCCTTCCATGACACTCGATCAATTGCCCGTTGGTCAAAAGGGCCGCATCGAAGGTCTCAAGGGGGATAACCTGAGCAAAAAGCGACTCATGGCCATGGGGCTGGTCCGTGGCAAGGAGATTGCGCTGGAGATTAAAGCACCACTTGGAGACCCGCGCATCTACACCTTGCTTGGTTACCGTCTTTCCATCCGCAACGATGACGCCAGGAATGTTCTGATTTCATCGATTTGAATGGCTTGGCAGGGGAGGGGCACCCTTTCAGAGGTCAGGGTGCCCCCTTCTTGAATCTGCCGACTGACCCTGCCTGCCGATTCAATGGATCGCTCTGTTCAATTGGAAAAAAGCGATCAATGCCATGCTGAATATGCCAGAGCATGTTTTCCTGGCATCAATGCCCGAGAAAATTGACCGGTTTGGCGACCTCGCCGGATTGCAGCAAGGCCATTTCGATGCGGGTCAGCAGGTAGAGAACCTCGCGACCAAGTTGCACCACGGCCTGATAGGCCTCTTCCGACTTGCGGAAATTTTTGCGTCGCAGCAAACGGATCGTCTCTTCGGCGCGCTGGTGGAACAGTTGATGCTGCTCCTCCAGTTCGCGGATCAGGGATTCGTGCTGGCGGTTCCGGCTGCCAACCTCGCGGATCCAGATGCCGAGAAAACAGGACTCAGCCGACTGCAAAGCCGCATCTTTCCCCCAATGTTGGAACGCCTTCAACAGTTGCCGCGACCAACGCAGATGCATCAGGCGCGCTTGACTCACCTCCAGCACCCTCCGGTTGATGGCATCTCCTGAATCGTGCAGGTGAATGTTGAACAGGCGATGGATCAACGTTTTGAAGGGGTGCGTTGAAAAATCTTCCAGGGGTTTGTGTTCCAGATAATCGAGTTCCGCCTCGGTGATGATGTAGACGATATCCCGGCTCAGGGTGCGGACCTGGCGCATCCCCTGATCCAACTGCTCTGGCGTGGCGGAAGCGGCGATGGACAACAGGTGCAGGGCGGAACGATGGAAGCGTTCATGCACCTCCACCAACTGCCGCAACGGGGAGAGATGATACAGTTCGCGCAACCCCTCGCCATGAAGCCATTGCCCGAGTTCACAATCCATGTGACTGGTCAGGTGGACCGTTTTGCGCTGTTGTCCGGCCAACTCTTCCAATTCAGCCTCCCACATGACGTGGGCTATGCGGGCAATTCCGAAATCGACTTGTCTCATGGATCCTCAAGGTGCGGTAGTGCGGAGAATGTAGGAGATGGTCAAGGCCGTCAGATCCTTCAGATGCAGGCCATCCGGCCTTTCCTTGACCACACGGCTGATGCTGACCGCCTTTTTGCTGTTTTGCGAGAAGGGGGTCCAGAATGCTTGCGGAATCACCACCTCCCCGTTGCGATCCACTTTGAACATGTAGGCGCGTCCGTGCTCTACCTGTAACACCAAGCGCAACTCGGCCATGGAGTCTGGCGTCAAGGTGAAGGTATCCTGGCCACGGATGGCGGTATGCCCCATCATCTCGTTGATGGAGAAGAGCATGTCCCCATCCGCATTACGTTTGACGCGCATGCTGCCATGTCGGGTGTTTTTGGCTGGTTTGAATCTTTCATAAGGCTCTTTGGTCAGGCGCACCATTTGGGTATCGTAACGGGCGAATTGTTCTTTCCAGGACAGTGCATCGGAAGATGGCTCCTCCTGGAGCGGTACCGCCGGCTTGTCAGAAGATTTGGCCGTTCCCGTTGCTTGGACATCCCGACCCGGCAATTGGTTCTGCTCTTTGATCATGAGTGAGAAACGGCTTGGCTTTCCTTTGCCTTTTTCCCCACCCGATGAACCTGGGGCGGTGATCGATTCTGGAGCGGTCGCTGTCATGCTGCCAGACTGGGTTGACGCTGGGGTGGCTGCCGTGGGCGCGGACGGTGCGGCCACGGGCGCGGGCGGCGTGACTGCGGATGCTGGCGGTGCGGGTGGCGCGGTCACGGGGGCGGGTGGTGAGGCAGGCGGTGCCGGCGCGGGTTGAGGCGGCATGGCCACGGCGGCCAACGTCGTCGAACTGCTTTCAGGCGTGGGCGCGGTCGCTGGTTTGGCGGGCGCGGGGGCTGGTGTCGTGGCTGCCGGTTTGGCGGTTGGCGACTCTTTGACCGTTTGGGGTGTTTTGTTGCTGCTGATCTCTTTGGCGGTTGGCGCGGGCGTGATCCATTGGGTCACGGATGCCGGAAGGATTGAGAGAAGATTCGCCTGCTGAGTCGCCAGCACCAGCAGACCAGCCGCCGCCACGCCGCCAAACATCCAGCGTCGCCGTCCTCTTTGGCGTCGTTCTGCCGCAAGCCGGTTTTCCGCCTCCTGGCGTTGCTGCTCTTCCACCAGACGCAGTTCGCGCTCCTGACGGCGGGCTTGCTCTTGCAGGGCATTGCTCCGTTGTCGCTGGGCGGCAGCCTCGTTGGCCGCCTGTTGTTGCTGCGCCTCTTCTCTGGCCTGCTGTTGCAGCGCTTGCAGATGGGCCTGGCGTGCCTGAAGTTCGGTCTCACCCAGCATCATCTCATCCAGGGCGTCGGCGTGGGCCGACTCTGCGTGCTCTTGCGCAGTGTTGATCTCGTCCGGGTCTGCCGATGACTGGTCGTCGTGAAGATCCTGGGCCTGTGCTTCTGCCAATGCGCGGGCTTGGAGTTCGGACTCGTGGTTCAGACGCGCCACTTCGTCGGCCACGGCGCTGCGCAAGCTCTCTGGAATCTCCAGGCGGACGATCCGTTCTTGTGGCAACTGGATTAAACCATGCAGGATCTCGCCAGGAAGAACCGTGCTCAACAGCAGGCGGATCATGCCGCCGGGGATATTCTCGCGCCAGACAAAGCGTGCGCCCAGATCCGGCTTGGCGGCGATGACGCTGGCCACCACGTCGATGGCGACCTTGATCTGTTCGAATTGATGGCGATTGGCCTCCGGGTCGCCGCCCTGGGGGATGTGCAGCGAATAGAAATCAAGCCCCTGGGTCACGGCCTGAGCCACGGCCTGTGGGTAATCCTTGAGATCGAACTCCGGCGGATCGGCGTGGTGCGTCAGCAGTGCCTGGATGGCGAGAATCTCTCGCTCGATGGACAGTGCCGGGGTACGGGTCGGATCTTCCAGCAGTTGCGAGAGTTTTTGCAGGGTCTGCATCACCACCTCGATGAATCCGGGTCGTGCATGCAGCAGATGGTCGCGGAAGCGGCCCAGGAAGGATTCCAGTGCCTGACACAAGCGCACCAGTTGGGTCAGCCCCTGAAAACGGGCCGAGCCTCCGATGCCGCGGGTGGTGCGCAGCAACCGTTCAAACGCCGCCGAACGCTTGGATAAATCCTCCTGCTCCAGGGTGGCGAGGTCTTCTTGACAGATCTTGACCCGGTTCTGGGACTCCTGAACAAACAGTCTCAACTGGGAACTGGTTTCTTCGAGCATGGCGGCACCCGGCAAAAGCGAACGGTATGAACGAGTCGAGCGGACTATTCGATTGTGAAAAAGTTTTCAAATTTCATCTGATGCAGCAGATTCCGGATGTGTGTACTGCAGTTGATCATGCGGATCGGGTCGCCGTTTTTCTCGCGGTTATGCTGGTTCAACATCAGCATGGTGCCGAAGGCGGCCTTGCCGATGTGGATCGTCTCCTGGAAATCCAGGATGTACTGGGTGTTGCGCCCGCGATAGCGGTAGATCTTGGAAAAATCGTTGCGGCAGTTGTAATCGAACATCCGCGCCACGCGGATTTTGATGAGTGTCGGCTTGCCCATCTCGCGGATCGTCTCCACATGAAACCGATGGGCATCATCGTTCTGCTCCTCATCGCCGACCAGGGTGATGCCGATGCCTGGGACGTTGAGCAGCGCGAGGGCATCCAGCATCTCTTTGCGGCAATTGAAAATGACGATGTCATCCGCTTCGCCCTGATTGTGGGCTTCGAGATCGAGCAGCATGGCCAGTCCGGAAGGGGTGACTCCGGTGACATTCTGAAAATCGAGCCGGTAACGCCAGCGTGGCGGACGTTCCCGATAGAGCTGGTTGAAGGCATCCCAGAAGTCGGCCGACAACTCGCCGCGCAACCAGATGGTGCTCTCTTCCTCGGTGTGCTGCACATATTTGACGCCGCTGCGCGAGGAGGCGCACAGTTTGCTCAAGTTGCTTGGCGTCTCCAGGGAGACCAGGGAGACCCCCGAAGGGGTGACGCGCGCCACCGACACCCGCTCTTCGATGTTTTGCTGCTCAAAGGTGAATCGCAACACCCCCTTGTGACCCACCTCGAACGACTGCCGGGTGGGAAAGACCAGAAACACCGCGATCTCGTTGATATCCAGGGCGTTTCCCGGCACGCCATCCAGTTCCATGGGTTGCCCACTGAAGACCCGGTTCAGTTTTCTTCTGGCGTGCATCGAGGCGGACATGGTCAATCCTCCCCTTCGTCTTCGTCTTCGGGAATCAGATTGAACTTGCGGAGTTTTTCCAGCAGTGCCTGACGGGTGACCGGTTTGGTGAGATAGTCGGAACAGCCACCCTTGAAATAGGCCTGCATCGCCTGCAACGAGGAGTCCATGCCGGTCACCATGATGATCGGGATCTCCTTGTACCCCTGCTTGCCTTCGGAGAAGCGTTTTTCCGTGGCGCGAATGCGTGCCAGGGCCTTTTGGCCATCCATCACCGGCATCATGATATCCAGCAACACCAGGTCATACGGTTCGCCATCTTCCATGTCGGCGGTGAACAGTTCCAGGGCCGCCTTGCCGTCGCTCACCATGTCGCAATGGGCGAGACTCTTCAGATAGTCGCGCAGCAGTTTGCGGTTGTTCAACTCGTCATCGGCAATCAGGATTTTCATGCGACTCCCTCTTGGGTTAGGCGTTGAACCAGGGCTTCCACATACTGTTCCAGGTTCGGAATCATGGTCAGGGCATCTTCCCATGCCTCCATTTCCGCCTGGCCGGTCAAGCGGATCGCGTGCGAGGCCAGGCGGTTGGCACCGATATGACCAGCCATGGTGCGCAACCAGTTGCCCTCCCGGACCACGCTGCCCAGATCACTGCGCAGCAGCGATTGATTCAACTGGCGCAGATGATCGGCAACCTCGACGACGAAGTTCTGTTTGAAGCGCCGCAGCGTCTCCTCGTCGGTCTCTACGGTACTCAGGACGATCTCACCGGTCGCGGGCTTGCGTGTGGCCTGTTTGCGGATTTTGGCATATCCGGAAACCGCTTCCACCAGTTCGTGCGTCTGATAGGGTTTGAGCAGAAAGCCGTTCATGCCGATCTCATAGCACTTGAGCTTTTCGTTCATCATCACCATGGCGGAAACCGCGACGATCGGCACCTGGGGGTTGCCGACTTCGGACGGATCGCCCTGGCGGATGCGGCGCGTGGTCTCGAAGCCATCCATGATCGGCATTTGCAGATCCATGAGGATCAGGTCCACATGCGCGCCCTGTTTGAGGATCTCCAGAGCTTCGACACCGTTGTTGGCGAGCGTCACCCGGTGTCCCTGAATGGTGAGAATATCCTGGGCGAGTTTCTGGTTGGCGGGCAGATCCTCGACCAGGAGAATCTCCAGAGGTTGGCTGGCCTTGGGCAGCATGGCCGTGCTGGCATAGGACTCTTCTTCCGGGTTGGCGTCCGTGGCGGGGTTGAGAAGCCGTTGAATTTTTTTGAGCAGAAAGAACTGGCGGATCGGTTTCTTGAGGATCATCACCTTCTGCGACACCCCGTCCAGCGTAAAATTTTTGGAGGTCAGGTGCGCGGAAATCATCACGATGATGCGGGCCTGGTAGTACTCATAAGGGGGGCGTGCCAGACAGTCGCATCCCGGCACGATTGTCTCATCGACTAGCAGCAGATCGAAGGGCGTGGGGCGCGGTTGCTCCAGAGCCGCCTCGAAGGCTTCACGACTCTCGACGGTGGTGACCTGAGCACCGTGGAAGCGTAGCAGTTGGCCGACGATCTCCGCGCCTGTCGGGTGGGTATCTGCCAGCAGAATAGCTTTTCCGGCAAGCGGGTGAGGAGGGGTGTCTCCTGGCGTGTCACGCCGCTGCTTCATCCAGGATTCAAGCGGAGCGGTGTTCTGGACCGAGCCAAATGGAATGGTGAAATGAAAACGACTGCCATGACCCTCCTGGCTTTCTACCAGCAGGTCGCCGCCCATCATTTCCACCAGATGGCGCGAGATGGTCAATCCCAGTCCGGTTCCGCCGAATTTACGGGCAATCGAACCATCGGCCTGGACAAAACTCTGAAAGATCTTCCGTTGCATCTTTTCGGGGATGCCGATCCCGGTATCGCTGACGGAAAAATGCAGTTGCCGTTGCTGCTCGTCGGTTGAATCGTGCCCCGGGACCGGTTCGACCGTCAGCACGATCTCCCCGGCACTGGTGAACTTGATGGCGTTGTTGATCAGGTTGATGATGATCTGTTTCAAACGCAGGGGATCGCCGGTCAGGGAGCGCGGCAGATCCGGGGGAATGCGGGTGTAAAGGCTCAACCCCTTTTGATGCGCCTTGATCGCCAGCATCTCGCACGTTTTTTCCAGTTGACCCAGCAGGTCGAAGGGGACCGACTCCAACTGGAAATGTCCAGCCTCGATCTTGGAGAGATCGAGAATGCCGTTGATCAGATCCAGCAGGGCGTGCGACGAGGAGCGCACGATCTCCAGGTTGCCGAGCATCTCCTCGCGCGAGAGTGGGGTGCTCAACACCAGATCGGTCATGCCGATGATCGCGTTGAGGGGACTGCGGATTTCGTGGCTCATGTTGGCCAGGAATTCACTTTTCGCCCGACTGGCCGCCTCGGCCCGCTCCTGCGACTCCTGCAACGCCTGATCGATGCGGGCGCGGATGATGATGTAGGACAACACCTGGCCGATGGGGGCAAAAATCGAATGTTCAAACACAGAGAACATGTCGTTTTCCGAGACGATCAGCCGCATCGCCCCGAGCAGTTGGGTGTCCGAGTGGAGGGGTTGGCAAAAGTCGATCTTGCCTTGCAGATCCCCGCCGCACACACTCAACTCCATATTGAATCCCTGCGGCGAGATCAGGCAGGTGGTGCAATCTACCGAGGCGTTGGGACAGGACCACACCTCAAGCAGGTGTTTTTTTTGAGGGAGCGTGGCCACCAGGTTGAAACGGGATGTGGGCTCATCGAACAGATAGAGCGCCATATTGTTTTCCAGGGAGGTGATCAGCGACAAGCGGCTGATCACATCGAGTGCCCGCTGCAGCTTTTCGTGCAACTGACCCGACTCCAGCGAGATGTGCAGCAACTTGTTGATGGTCTGCTGGGTGTGCAGGGAGATGATGGCATTGCTCGCGGTCCGCTTGACCAGTTCCAACTCCTGTTGTTCCCAGGTGAGCCGCTCTTCCGCCAGGGAGAGGCTGTCTGACAGGACTTTGTAGAAGTCTTTCAGATCAGAAAGATTGGTCAGCGAGGCGGCCAGGAATCCTTGCGAACCCATGACAAGGCTCATCAGACTCACTTCCAGGTCCAGGGCGTTCTCCTGTGAGTCCTGCCCGGTGGTGCGGATCTTTTTGACACTCTTGTGCGTCGGGATAACGCTGGCCTGATGGTAAACACTCCGCATCGCCTCCTGAAAGGCCGGACGATCCTTCTCGGCGATCAGATGGACGATGTTGTGACCGATCTGGTTGCGGGCCGTGGTGACGAACAGCAACTCCGCCTCATGGTTGAAATGGATGATTGAACCATCGCAGGCGAAAATGATCAGCGGATGCATCCCGATTTCGAACAGAAATTCGGAAAATCGGGCGCATACCTCGTGGTTGAGCGAATCCGGCTCATCCGGACGCGATTCTGTCAGGATGAGGGTGCTGGATTCAGGCCGGCGCATGGTCGCCTTCCCCGAGACTCTCGACCGAGTGGAACAGGCCAAAGGTCACGACATAAGGGATGACATGCCGGTCGGTGCCGACGTTGACATAGTAGATCCCGCGCCGTGAGGTCTGCTTCCACACCAGACGATAGCGCACCATCTGGCCTGGTTCGGTGGAAAAGTGGATCTTGACCCGGCGGGTCACCTGGGTGCCGAATTCGATGTGCAGAGCCTTTTTCAGCTCCTTTTCCACCAGACCATCCACCAGGCGCAGCACGGAGGAGCGCACCTGATTGCCCCGCTCCAGGCTGCGCTCGACGGCAAAGCTGATCTCTGCGGTGCGCACGAACTCGTGCTCGCTGGTCAGCGCCTTGTTGCCGTGGCGGTTGTCCAGCGGCACATCCTCGGTGGCCAGAATGATCGACTCTTCCTGAATCAGCCGCTCACCGACAATCTCGATCAGGGAGGTCGGGGTCCGTTCGACCAACGCGTCTTTGGGACGGTCGCCCATCTGCTCGCTCAAGATGGCCGGGCCCAACTTCTTGCCGAGCATGCCACCTAACAGTGCGGCCACGCCATAAGGAATCAATTGCAACATATCCGCCTCCCTCGCTTGATCTCATGACGCCTTCGAGTCGCCTGTGCAACCAAACTTCATCCTTGCGATGCGTCAACCCCCAACATTTTGAGCTGTTCCTGATAGGCCATATGCTTCATCAACTCCTCCTGACGCAGACGCTCCATCTTCTGGGCATGCGACAGCTGCATGCGGCGCATCTCTTCTAAGAAGTTGGGGAAGTCTTCATGCAGTTGCGCCATCATGTCATGCGCCTGCACGATGATCTCCAGATTGTTGCGGAACAGACGCCCGACGTTCTGGAACGGCGTCACCACGATCTGCAACGCCTGCTGGGTGCGCTCGAAGGCCGCTTGACACTTCTCCATCTCGCCGCTGACATTCTCCAGCATGCCGGCGATCTCCCGGTCGGTGCCGGTACGCTGGCCGGTCAGAAGTTCGTTCAGCTCTTTCAAGGCGTTGTTCTTCATCTCTTCGGCCTGACGACCCTCCTCTTCGAGCATCTCGATCAGAGGTTTCAAATAGATCATCAAACGCGGGTCAATGCGTTTTTCCAGGGTCTGGAGAATGGTGCTCTGCTGACTCTGCACCTTGTCGAACAGATCCGGCACCTGGGACAACAGATCGAGCTGCTCGGCGACCGGCGAGGTGGCGGTCAGATGCAGGCTGTCCGGACGCTCGGCAATCTGTTGCAGGGTGGCTTTCAATTCGGCCACCTCCTTGCGCATCTCGACCAACTCCTGGGCAAGTTCGGGGCTGACCCGCCCCTCTCCCGGGGTGAATCCCTCGGCGGATTCAGCATCCATGCGGCGCAGAAAGTTGGTGATCGTGTCGGAAGTGATCTCGATGCGACCGAGTTTCTCGTCCAGACTTTTGACATGGACCGCCGTGGAGAGATGTACCTCTACCACCTTCTTCAACAGATCTTCCAGAAGGGTGATGCGATTTAGCAGACCGGCATCGTCGGAAACATCGCTGTGAGCCATAACGATCGCTCCTTAAAGGCATTATTTGGTTTGTACGTAGACCAAAATGTCATGACACTTGATGCATCGCCCCGAAGGAGGATGCGGTCGGGTCGAGTTCGGCATAATCGGTGGCCCAACCTTGTAGTAGGCCGAAACCTGCTCCCACACCTTGGCAACCGGGGTGGCCGGCTGACTGCCGGCCGGGGCTCCGCCACGGATCAGATGGCAGTTGGTGCAGGGGCCCCAGGTCGGATGCGGCATGCTCGCACCCGGATTGATGGTTGGGATGCGTTTGACCAGCATGCGTTTCAAGGAGTTGGAGGGCGGGTTCACCAGTTGCAGCACCGGTTCCTTCAACGAGGGTTGTGTCGGCTTGGGAATGGAGCCGAACACCTCTCCCTGCACCTGACCGGTCGCCTCTTCGGCAAACATCGCGGCAGGAGCTTGCTTGTCCTTGCCCCAGAACGCCCAGACGCTCAATCCTGCCACGATGATCAGCACGATCACCGCTGCAAGCGTTTTGGACATCGCAGAGTCGATGGAGAGACCGCTCATGGCACCCGTCAACGCAGCTTGTTGGACCAGAGGGCAAAACCCTCGTCGTTGCGCAACTGACAGACCTTGCCATTGATGCGGATGCGTTTGGCGTAGATCAACGGACGCGCGCCACCCTTTTCGTAAGAGAAGCCCGAGCCATCCACCGCGACATCATGCGCCAGCGGACAGCCCAGATATTTCAAGAACCAGCCCGGTCCCACCGAGATGCGCGACTCCGTGCCATTGGCCGCGGTGATCCACAGATGCAACTGGCCATCGCTTTGCGGTTGCTCGGAGACCTGTTGCACCGTGCCGCTGAAGGTCACCGTGGGCGCCTGTTGCAGTTGGGTCAGTCCGGCGGCCCCGGTCCCCCCATCCGGCGGATTGCGCGGTGCGGCCACGGGAATCATCCTAAGCCCCAGCTGATCCTCTGGACGGAGCAGGGCATTGGTGCCAACCTGACCGTTCGCCAGGTTCGTTTGCGGCGGCTTGCGCTCCCACAAGCGCTCCGGCAGCAAGGCGATCACCACGATCAGCAGCATCAGGAACGCCCCTGCCACCAGAATCCATTCCGCCAAACCCATGCCTCGTTTCATCGGGTCACTCCCCTCAATCCGCCTCCCGGATATCCGGGGTCAGATAGAACTGCATGCTGCCGACGTTTTCCACGTTGTGACTCAACTTTTCCGTCAAAGCGGCCAGGATCATGTCGCCCTCGAACACCTTCAACGTCTTGTCCACCCGCAGATCGGCCTCGATGTACAGGGACTCTCCCAGGCTGCGCGCCCGCAGATAGTTGATCCCTTCGATGCGCGGAAAAGAGCGGATGATCTTGTAGATTCCTTCCAGCTCTTCCACATCCGGCGAGGCGTCCATCAGGTTGTCCACGGCTTCGATGATCAATTCGATGCCGATCTTGATCACCAGAATCGACAGGATGATGGCTGCCAGGGGGTCGGCCACCGGAAAATCCAGCACCGTGGCAAAAAAGAGACCCACCACCATGCCCACGGAAGAGAAGGCATCGGAACGGTTGTCCCAGGCATTGGCCATGATCGCCGGACTGTTGTTCTCCACAGCCACGCAGCGTTGATATTGATACATCAACTCGTTGCCGATGGTGGAGACCACTGCCGCCACCAGCGACATCCGATCCGGGGTGGCGAAGGTGTTGTTGATGATGCTCAGCAACGCATCCACCAGGATGAAAATGGAGCCGACCACCAGAATCAAGCCGACGATTCCAGAGGAGATGTGCTGAATCTTGCCATAGCCGTAGGCAAACTTTTCATCCGCCGGACGGTCCGAGAGTCTCAGGCTGAACAGCGTGAAGACGCTGGCCAACAGATCGGCCATGGAGTGGAAGGCGTCCGCCATCAACGCCGCGCAGTTGGTCACCAGCGACATGATGATCTTGTAGGTGACCATGAAGACGTTGAACCAGATCGAATACCAGGTCACGTAGTCACGGCATTGAGTGCAATGTGGATACTTCATCGGCGCTTGAGCCTCAAATTGCAGTTGTGGGCTGACCCATCCTGGTCATCAATCTACCTGTTTCCTTCCGCACCGGGTGAAGTCGGCGGCGGAGGGGGGTGTTTGCCTTCCGCACCGGATGAAACCGGTGGCGGAGGGGGTTGTTTGCCTTCCGCACCGGATGCATCCGGTGGCGGAGGGGGTTGTTTGCCTTCCGTACCCGGTGAAGCCGGTGGCGCAGGGGGGGGCACGCCGATGGCGACCGCGTTGAGATCGGGTGCGCCAGTCAGCGCAGCACCGCCCGGCCCATGCTCCGGTTTCAAGGTGTCCTTGTGATGCGAATTGCTGATCTCTCCCTCGGGAATCAGACGCATGAACTTTCTGGAATCCAGATCCATGTTCTTGTTGTCCGGACCGGGTGAGGCATTGAAGTAGGGATATCTCTGGAACCCGAGAATCCGCGCCATGATCGCCCACGGAAAGGTGGTGATCAGCGTGTTGTAGGCTTTGACATCGGTGTTGTATTCGTCGCGCCGCTGGCTGATGAGATTTTCGATATCCACCAGCTTGTCCATCAACTGCTGATAGGTGGTCGAGGTCTTGATGTCCGGATACTGTTCCACCAGCCCAAAGAGACGGGCAATCGCCTCGGCCGCCGTGGAACTGGACGGCAGTGGGGCATCCGGTGCGGGGATGGGGGCGCCCTCGCCCTCGCCGTTGCTTTTGCCGGCAGGCGGGGAACCTTTTCCCATCATCCCTATACGCCCATCCGAGACATAACGGAACACCTCCTGTTCCAGCATGGCATGGTTCAAGGTCAGATTGACCAGGTTGCCGAACAGGTTGGATCGACGCTGCAAGGCGTCATGGATGTGTCCGCGGGCGGACAACACCTGCTCTTCGGCGGCAATGAACCGATTGAAGTTGTAGAAGGTCGTTACCACCAGAAACAGGATCGACGCGATGCTGAATCCCAAAATCAGGGTTTTGGAGCGAATCGGCGGCAGTTCGACCACCGGGGTGCTCTCCACCACCTCCTCCTGGTACAACTGACGCATCAGCTTGCGCATGCGCTGCATGCGTTCGCTGCTGGTCATTTCTAGCCCGAGGTCATCCATCTCGTCCATTGGGTTGTGTTTGTCCGCCATGAAGAGTTACATCCAACCGTGGTTCAAGCGTCCTGAATGCCTTCCTTGATCTCGGAGGTCTTCTTGAAGAAGGCCACAGCCTCGTCATGCTTGCCCTGCTGATCCAGCACGAAGCCGATCGATTGATACACCTTCATCTCGTTGGGGCGAATCGACAGGGCATTCTGGAACGCCTCGACGGCGGCATCGTACTCCCCGAGATGATCCAGAGCCAAACCGAGACGGTAGTGCATGTTGAAGTTGTGCGGGGTCTTGGAGAGTCCGGCCTGCAACACTTCGACCGCCTTTTTGTACTCTTTGGCCTGAATGTAGGCCATGCCGAGGATCGAGTTCACCCGCGAACTGGAGGGATCGATCTCCCGTGCCTTTTCCAGGACCAGAATGCCTTCGCGCGTCTGGTCGGTCTTGAGATAACAGTAGCCCAGGTGAAACAGCGCCTCCTGATCCTTGGGGATCTGGCGGATCACCTGTTCGAGCAGGGGCAGAGCCTGCCAGAAGCGTCCATGCTTGGTATGATCGACGCCGCGTTCGCGATAAAAGCGGGCGCGCATCTCCTCGTCCACCGAAAAGACGCGATTGAAGGCATCGATGGCGTTGACAGCCAGTCTTTGCAGAACCCCCAAAGAGGCATACGAAACCAGTTTGATCTCATCCAGCATATTGACAGGGGTACGGGTGCTCATGGAGGTCGAATCCTTCCTTTTTCAACGGATGATGGTGTGACAGGCCTGACACGGCCCCCGATCCTTGTGGGGGGCAACCGCGTTCGCGCGAATCGGCGGCGGCGGCAGAATGATGCCATCCGGATCCGGGACAATATGCCCGGTGGTGCCGATGGCGTGACATTGGGTACACGGACCGCGATAGGGGTGTGGCATGACCTCACCCGGCAGAATCATCGGGGCGGTCTCCACCTGGGCATAGCCGAGATTGTTCTTGGCCACCAGCATGAACTGCTGCATCTTCCCTTTGCGATAGATCAGCATGGAGACCGATTTGGCCATCTGCACCCGGCGACTCTCGGTAAGCAGATCTTCCAGAGAGCGCACCGGCTTGCCGTTGACCGCTACCAGCACGTCGCCGGCCAGCAGGCCGGCTTCGGCGGAATTCAGGGTCACCTCATCGATGAGCAGACCTTCCAGTTCCATGGGGAGTTTGAGTTTCTTTTTCAATTCGTTGGACAACGGCAGGGCCTCAAGTCCCTTCCAGTGGCCTTCGGAGAGCTTGGCCTTGGGATTGATGAAGGGTTTGAGCGATGTTTCGCTGCCTGCCGCTCCAGCGGTGGCCGCCATGGGCGCGGTTGGGGTTGCCCAAGCGCTCATGGCGGGCGGTGGCGACGCGGTTGGCGCGGCAAACGATGGAGCCGTGGGGTAGGCTGCCATAGGTTGGGACGGGGCCGTTGCCGCAACTGTTGGGGCCGTGGGGTAGGGTGCCGGTCGCACGATCGGGGTGACCGAAGGCGTACCCATGCCTGGAGCCGCGGCGTTGGCCAGCGGGCCGGTTGTTGGCGCAACGGTGGATGGCGTGCTCTGCATCAATGCGGGGGAGCCCCCTTTGGCTTTCGGATCGGCCAGCAGGGCAAACACCACCAGTGCGATCAGCAGAATGAAGCCGACCATGACCAGCGTGGCGGCAGTCAGCTTCGGTTTCATGAGAGGAACATCCTTATCGCAATGATGAACATCAGCAACGCATAGATCCAGCGCAGCACGTTCAAGGGGATGACCGAGGTCAACCATGCCCCCACCAGCCCGCCGAGAAAAGCGCCGGGGGTAAGAATCAAGGCCATCACCACCGGGGTCTGGATCTCGAACGAGCCTGTGGTCACCCCGTGCCACAGGGCGACTATCGAGCCGACGATGGAGGCAAAGAAGACCAGCGTGGCGCTGTTGGCGATGGCGGTGCGCAGCGGCATGCGCGCGATATAGCGTTGCAGCGGTACCTCGATCACCCCACCGGTGATGCCCAGGATGCCACTGATGATGCCCATCGGCAGACCAAGCATCCCATGTCTGGATTTGGCGTTGGCCCAATCCGGCGGTGGCAGGTTGTCATCCACGCGACTGCCGAAATATTTTTGCATCCACACCAGCCAGGGAGACTCCTTGGGGGTGGAGCGCATCTCATCGTCCATCGTATCCCCTGCTTTGCCTTTGGTGCCGACGCGACTTTCGGTGATCTCGACGAGCATTTTGATGCCCAGCAGCAAGGCGAACACCCCGAGCAACCACTGGATGGCGGTTTTGCTCATGACATTGCCGATGAAATAGCCGAGCACCATGCCGGCCATGGCCCAGGGGATCAACGGACGGCATTGATCGAATTTCAAAAGCCCCTGCCGCTGATAGCGCAGCATCGCCGCGCCGTACATGAAGATGTTGGTGAGGTAGGCCACCGGTCTGACCAGCAGCAACCCGTATCCAAAGAACCACATCAACCCGGTCACTTTGATGATCCCGCCGCCCATGGTCATCATGCCGCCGCTGATCCCGGAGATGAAGCCGAGCAGCAGCAATCCCAGGAAGTTCCCCGGGGTGTATCCCAGGATCAGCAGTTTGGTTTCATGAACCGGATCACGCACCGCGCCCACCGGATCGCCAGGCGAATTCAGGGCGACATGCTTGCCCAGACTGATGCCCAGCAACCCCTGGACTTTCTGCCACCACAGGTCGGCGGTGCGTGGCGCGCGCGTCGACTGGGGCGGGGCAGGGGGTGGGGTCATGGCGCTTGGCGTCGCGAAGGCGGGGTCGGTCGCGACCGACGGTACGCTTGCCGGCGAGCTTTTGTGGACAAAGGTCACCACCTCCTGGAAGTGGGTCACCAGGACCGTGGTGGGAATCGCATAGCCGAAGATCTGGCCATTCGCATCCTCGACCGCCAGATTGATCCCCACCAGATAGCCACTGCCATTCACCAGCGGGCCACCGTTCTGCGCCCAGTTGTAGACGGCATCGGTGAGCATCAGGTGGGTCAGCTGCATATCCTTGATCTGCACCGGTTCGGTCAGGTCCATTTTGACCACGGTGCCGACGCGCTGAACCGCCTCGGTACCCACCGGATCGCCCCACGCCTGGACCGGATCGCCCACCTTCAAGACCGGGGTCTGTTCCAGGGCGAGATAAGGAAAAATGTCCTGGGAAACGATTTTGATCAGCGCCAGATCGTGTTGCGGCAGCACCTTGACCGTTTTGGCCGGATATTGTCGTGGGCCGTAAGGGGTCTGCACCCGCACCTGAATCTCTGCCAGATCCTGCAACAGATGCTGCGCGGTGATGACATACCCTTTCGGGTTGATGAGTACCCCCGAACCGGTGCTGATGTAGTTGCCTTCCTGACCATTGGCCGGTTTGCGGATGCCGGCGATGTTCACCATGGCCACACGGATCGGATTGATGGTCTGCGCCACCGGCTGGGTCATGGCCACGCTTTGGACGCTGGCATCGGCTGCGGAATTTTGCGTCAGGGTGAGCATGCCCATGCCCATACCCAACTGATCGGCATGATCCCTGACCAGGTGAATCCCCCAGGCGAAGGTGCCGAAAAACAGCACGATCAGCACCATGGCGGGAACGCGCCATGATTGACGACAAAAGGGCGGAAATTTGGACAGATGCCTGTACGGTCTCATCGTGCTTCCTGATAAACGATTCGTGGCCTGGAACCGGAGTTCACGCCGATTCCAATCACCCCGTTCATGGCGCAATCGCCGTGATGTAGAGGGTGGAGCACATCAAAAACAGCAGGGCAATCGGGATGCCCCATTGCAAATAGCCGTAAAAATCCAATAGTTTACCTGTCAAAGGATGATCTTCGGGCATCTCACGGGCATAACGCGCCATGGTGCTGGCAACCACCGGTCCGGCGGTCGCACCGGACAGGGTGGCCGAAGAGCCGGCCAGTACGCCCAGCGACAGCGCCCACCAGATGGCATCGCCCGGCATCTCGCCGCTCATGCTCTTGACCACCGGAATCAGCAGGGCGGTGGAGGGGCCGGCGTTGAACAGCGGGGTGACGACTCCGGCCAGCCACATCACTGCCACCAGGGTTGTGGTGCTTTGCCCCCCGCCCAGCGTCTCGATGACCACGCGGAACAACTCCAGCACGCCGGCGGCCTGCAGGCCGCCCACCATCACGAACAGTCCAAGAAAGAACAGCAGATCGCCGCCGCTCATCGCATCAAACAGATCACGACGCGGGATGCGTCCCCACAGCAGCATGCCCACCCCGGCGAGCAGGGAGATCATCGCCGGCAGGATTCCCAAAGGCTTGGCGAGAAAAAAGCCGATCAGCGAGAGCACGAACGCCCATCCGCCCACTTTGAAGAGTTGCCGATCCACATCAATGCGGCCGGATCCCGCATGGTTGGGGGAGAGTTGGGCGAGTGACGTGTGAATCGCATCCATGTCCAGGCGCACCGAGGCCGGACCCTCGGCATGCTTTTGAAACTTCAGCAGCAACAGAGCGAGCAGGCCCAGGCAGGGGACCATCATGCCGGCAATGAAGTCATCGAAGTGCAGACGCGCCACCGAGCCGATGATCATGTTGGGAAAGTCGCCCACCAAAGTGGAGGCGCCACCCAGGTTGGAGGCGATCAGTTCCGCGGCCACCAGAGGGGCGGCCGGCATGTCCAGCGACTGACACAGCACCAGCGTCAACGGCAGAACGATCACCATCACCGACAGGTTGTTGAAGCACAACGAGGCGCTGTAGGTGGACAGAATCAACAGGGTGAGGATCAGCAGTCGGTTTCCCTGGGAGTAGCCTACGGCCTTGAAAGCCAGTTGGTGGAAGATGCCCGAACGGTAGAGTACGTTCGAGATCAACGACATGCCGAACAGCAGCGCCAGACTGTCGAAATAGATCGCCTCATAGGCCTCTTGCAGGATATAGAAATCGAACAGCCACCCGAGCAGCAGGAACAGCACGGCTCCGCCAAGCATGGCGATACCGCGCTCCACCCGGTCGGTCTGTACCAGGATGAAGATCGCCACGAACAACGACAGCATCATGACAATCCGAAAATTCTCCATGGATCAGACCACTCCAAGGTCAGGAGAGTCCGTCTCAATGCGCCGGGCGAATCGCTGGCGCATTTCGGCAAGTTCGTTTTCCATCATTTGCAATTCGGGCAGTGAGCCGCTGGCGGATTTGAAATGCACGCTCACCTCACCCAGATGCGGAATCCCCTCGACCAGCCGCTCTTCCACCCACAGACTGATCTCCTTGCCCCGCTCGATGGTGATTTCCGGATCCACGCCGATCACCAGCGTCACCCAGATATCCTGTCCCACGCGACGGGTCAGCACGCTCTCGACGCTCGTCACGCCGGGTATGGTGCGGGTCAACTCCTTGACCTTGTGGATGGTCTCCTGGGGTGCGGAGACATCCATCAAACCTTGCAAAGCCTCCCAGGAGATTTTCACCCCCAGGTGAAACAGGTCCAGACACTCGCCTACCGCCACCAGGGTATCGAGCCAAGGCATGTTCAGATAATGCGAGCCGATGATGCCCAGGGCCACGGCCATGGAGGAGATGGCATCCGATTTCTGATGATCCGACAGAATGGCGACAATGGGACTGTTGACCTGTTGGGCCACGCAGCGGGTGTAGTACCACATGTAGAGGTTGGCACCGACCACGAACAGCGAGGTCCACAGGGCGATCATGTGCGGGGCCTTGTGCTGCATCATGGCACCCGACAGCAGTTTATCCGCCTCGAAATAGATGAACATCCCGGTAATGACGATCATCGACAGGCCGACGACCAGCGAGAACAGGAATTCCGCCTTGCCGTGACCGAATTGATGCTCCTCGTCGATGGGTTTTTTCGAGTATTTCAGGCCGAGCAGAATGAGAAAAGAGGTCAGAACATCCTTCGCCGAATAGAGCGCGTCGATCATCAACGCTTGCGAGCCGGAAATGAAACCGACAAACAGCTTGAGCAGGGATAAGCCGATGTTGACGACCAGACCTGTCCAACCCACGGTTTTGTGACAGATCAGGCATTGCGGATAATTCATGGTTCCTCATTCCTGCGTCGGATGCGCAAGACCTTGCGAGCCAGATGATTGACCGTTGCCAGCAGAAAACCGGCAATGAATGCCCCGGAAATGATCAGAATCAATGGCAGATCGAGTGGAGGTCCCACAATCAGGCGAATCTGCACCGAATGCATGTTCTGGGATGCAAAAATCAACAAGAGAATGGCCAGCAGAAGAGACAGGAAAGCCCGTGAACGGCTCTCCTTGTCTCTCTGCGGGGAATTTTTCTGCACCACCTTCATGACTGATTCAGATGTTTTCTGCCCAGTTGCCGATCAGGGGTAACTTCCAGGCCCGTCCGGTGAAGACGGCAACCAGGCCGATCAAGGAAAAGACAAAGCACAGCAGGCTGGAAATGCCGAAGAAGAGGCGTCCCAGACCTGGGAACACCAGGCTGTAGATGGCCAGGACTTCCCACATCCACAACACGATCCCCTGGCGCGCATGAAAGCGCACATAGGGGTCTTCGCGGTTCACCACAAGCGGCACCAGAGACAGAATGCCCAGGTAGCTCATGGCCGCCAGCAACTTGGTGGTCAAGTTGCGCGACATGGTCAATGTCGATGTCATATCTAACTCTCCGTCCGTTTGCGGTGGATGCTCAAGATTGGTTGTGCCTGATCAGGCCGAAGCGACGTGCCCGACCTGATCCCAGTATTGTGGCGGCAGTTCCATGGCCAGTTTTAGGGCGCCGATGACGCCGCAATAATCCGGATCCGGTACCTGCTGCACCTGCACGGTGCCATAATCTTTCATCATCGCCATGATCATCTCCTCCAGGCCGCGAATCTTCGAGCCGCCGCCAGTCACATAGATGTTCTGCAACGCCTCTTCCTGATCTTCCGGATCGAAGACGCTGATCAAAGCCTGGAGATGCTCGACGATTTCGCTGACGATCGATTCGCAGGCAATGCGAATCTCCTTGGTCAGATTGATCGTCACCGGTTTGCCGGCCATGCGCATGTTGACCAGGATATCCTCCTTGGGCGCGCCGACGAAGGCATATTGCTCCTTGATCTTGCGCGCCAGGTTCATGGTCATCTGCACGTTGGGATGATTTTCGCGGATCAGATTTTCCAGGACCAGATCAATGTAGTTGCCGGCCTTGAGTACCGTGACCTGTTCGTTGACACCGGGAATCGTACCCATCATGGCGCAGATATCGGTGGTGCCACCGCCGATGTCGATGATGATCGCGTTGTTCAATTGATCGATGGCGTAGGCGGCCATGAACGGTTCGGAGACCACCATGGAGAGATCCAGCAGTTCGTGGGTGATCTTGAGCAGTTGATTCTTGTTGAACAGCGAGGCGCGCGCCGGCACGCCGAGCACGCCGTAAATTTTCTCTCCCGGCAGAGGGTTCATGAGGGAGATGGCATGCTTGATCAGCAATTTGGCCGCTTCGGTGGCCTGGTCATTGGCATCCTTGAGCACACCGTCCTCAAGGGGATAGTGGATGTTCAGATAGGATTGCCGCTTGAGCGCCTCCTCTCCGATCATGTGCGATTGATGCATCAGTTTGACACCGATGATGTCCTTGGGATAGCCGACAACAGAGCGAACCGAGGCCTTGTCTCCACGGTTGGACATGATCATCGTCCTGGAGGTCCCAAGGTCAATCCCGAGCAAAAGTGGGCTGCGATCAGGTTTTGGCATGGTCTATCTTTCCCTTCGGCGAATGTGGATGGAATCGTCGTTCCTGTTCTTTAGGTACCGTGTGACGGCCCGTTTATTTTTTGACCGGTGAATGCCCGGAACACCGACCCGATGGCACCCAGGACCGGCATGGTCACGATACCCACCGCACCCACAGCGATGTTTCCGGCGCCGATGGCAATCTCCACCACGCCGCCGCCCGCACCGGTAACACCCTTGGCGATGCGACGCGCAGCGCGATCCGTACCGGAGAGTTTCGGACCCGGAGCTTCTGGAGTCGGCTCTTCACCGGTCACGCTGGTCTGGACCTTGCGGGCAGCGGAAAGAGAGCCTTCGACCACCACACCCACCATGTCGCCCAAGGCGTTGAAAATGCCACTGCCCAGGGATTCCACCGGAACCTCGATGGTGCCATCCGCAAAGCGACGACGGGTACTACTGCGTTTGCGGGGCTTGGCCTCAGGCGTCTCCTCCGGCTGATCCGCCGGCTCTTCGGCCACTGTGGGCTGGGGTTTCTTGAGTTTCATCTCCTCGGTCAAAGGCTCCTGTCCCTTCAACTGCCGCAGGAAGGCCTCGGTCAGACGCGTCTGACTGGGCGAAGGCAGCGGGTCCATCTTCATGCGCGAGCCGGAGGGCGCCTTCATCGACGGGGGCAACAACACGCCGGGCTGAACCGGAGGCAGGCTCTCGGCCACCTGGGATTCGGTCTTCTCGGCCATGCTCGCGTTGACGGTTTCGGCAACCGCCGCGCTTGCCACCGGGGCCGCGCTCTCATCCGCCGGAGCCTGGGGCGGGACGATGGTGGTGACATCCTCTTGAATGGTGAAGCCGGCGGCCGGTGCGGTTTCGGGCGCATCTGTGGCCACTGGGGACTCTTCGACGGCGGCCGGGGCTTCGGTGCCAACCGGGGCTTCGGTGCCAACCGGGGCTTCGGTGCCAATCGGGACTTCGGTGCCAGCCGGTGCTTCATCCTGGCGCGACATTCTCGCCTTGATGGAGGCGCGCAGATCGAATCCCTCCTCCATTCTCTTGGAGGCGGCATCGCGGATCATCTGCAACACGCGCTCTTTTTCGGCGGCTGCCACATAGGGATCCTTGCGGGGCATGGCAAAATCGTATTTCGGCGCTTCCGCTGGCGCGTCAGCCGCAACTTCGACGGGGGGATCGGGCAGTTTGACCGGGTCGCGCGCCAAATCCGAGAAGTGGTCCGCCAGACCGGACATTTCGGCGATTCTCTCTTCGATCAGGTTGGCGGGTGCGCTCTCAGAAGTGGCTTCAGCCACCACAGGAGCAGGCTCTTCCACGACAGGAGCCATCTCTTGCAGGAGTGGAGCATCGGCTGCAACGACGGGAGCAGCCTCTTCCGCAACGGGTGCGGCTTCGACGACGGCGGCAGCCTCTTCAACGGGTGCGGCTTCGACGACGGCGGCAGCCTCTTCAACGGGTGCGGCTTCGACGACGGCGGCAGCCTCTTCCACAACGGGTGCGGTCTCTTCCACGACGGCAATGGCTTCAGGAGCGGCATCCTCCTTGGGCTCGTCGAGTTGGGGCTCGGCCGCAACCGCTTCGGGAGAGGGTTCCGAGAGTTTCAGCACCAGTTTGGCGTCATTAGATTTGGGTGCCTTGGCGTTCTGCTTGCCTTTCAATTTGTCGTCGATCTGACGTTGCAGGACAGCATCCATCTGGGTGGCGGCAGCATCTTCGGCAATTCCGGAGTCGGTGGCCATGGATTTTTCACCAATGGATTGTGACTTGGCACTCTTTTTCTCTCCCCCAAGCCCATCTTTGCTTTTTTCCATCTCGCTGTTTCTCCTGTCAGCCGTTATTCATTGGCGATTATGAGGTTACTGCCATTTATTGCAAGGTGACGAACATGCGTTTGCCGTTACGTTCCACATCGAGAAGAATCGTTTTGGCGGTGGCGCTCGCCTTGATGGCTTTGTCCAGATCCGCATTGCTGCCGACTGGATTGCCATTGATCGCCACCACGATATCGTTGGCGCGGATGCCGGCCATTTCGGCCTGCAGGCCCGGATCGACCTCCTGGACCAGGGCACCCTGTTTGTTTTTGAGCGATGGATTCTTGGTGACGGCCGCCTTTTGGATCGGCTGCAACTCCATGCCGAACCATTCGAATTCGGTGGGGGGCTTGGGTTGTCCGGTCTTGGCATTGGTTTTCGCTTTGTTTTTGGCCGGATCTGCCGGGGGCAGGCCGGGGGCCACGGGCTGGGGCATGGGTTCGGCGGCGGGGGCGATAGCCGGGGCGACATTGACCGGTTGCGGATTCATGGTCAGCGTCACGTCCATTCTTTGCCGTTTGCGAACCAGCGAGAAGCGCGCCTTGTCGCCGGTCGGAATCTCCTGGAGCCGCTGTTGCAGTTCGTCGGAGTTGCGGACCCAGCGGCCGTTGATCTTGAAGACGATATCCCCGGTTTGCAGGCCGCCGGTTTCTGCCAGCGAATCGGGCTGCATGCTCTGGAGAAAGACTCCGGTGGAGTAGGGCGGTTGGAAGCGTTTGATCAGGGTGTCGTCCAGGGGTCTGAATTCGGCCCCGAGAATCGGTGATTGGACGGCAACCGTCTGCGCGCTGCCGTTGGCCGAGCCGACGGCGTTGCTGGTGCCGGGGGCCGTGGCCGGATTGCCGGCGGACATGCCGTTGGCGCCGACCGCATTGGCGCCCACGCCACCACCGATGGCACCAGCGCCAGGGGCTGCGGATTGCGGGGCATTCAACGAGATGTTGACCCCATTGGCGCCACCTGGGGCGGTTTGCGAACCGATCGGCTGGTTGACCGGTTGACCGCTGCGCAGGATGACATGGCAATTTTCACAGGCACCGCGATCGCCGTGCGGGGCGACGGCGTTGACGGGAATCGGTGGCGGGCCGACGCGCGTGGTGGCGGCCACGGTGCGTCCCTGTCCCAGCCAGCCGGGTTGGGTCATGGCCGGGGTCACCTCGGGAATCGACAGCACTTCGGCGATGAACTCCTTGACGCTGTTGACCGGAACCGCGAATCCCACACCCGAGAAGGCCTGGGTCGGCGAGTAGATGGCGGTGTTGATGCCGACCACATAGCCGTAGCGCGACACCAGCGGACCGCCGGAGTTGCCCTGATTGATGGCCGCATCGGTCTGGAGCAGATCCTTGTGGATGGTCCCTTCGATGGTCACCGCCTTGCGGGCCCCGGAGACGATCCCCTTGCTCACGGTCTGATCCAGACCAAAGGGACAACCAACGGTGATCACCGGGTCGCCCACGGCGAGCAGATCGCTGTTGCCCAGCGGAGCCGGCTGCAAGGGAATCGGCACATTGATTTTCAGCAGCACCAGATCACGCGAGGGATCGAGGCGCACCACATCGGCGGGATAGCGTTGCATGCCGAAGGAGCCGAACACGGTCACGAAGACATTTTGCGAGTTTTCGACCACATGAAAATTGCTGACGATGTAGCCGTCCGCCGAAACGATCACCCCGGAGCCTATGCTTTCCATGGCCACGCCCGAGAAGGGGCTGGCGAATTTGAGGCCATCCGGTCCGGTCTGGGTGGCCACATTGGCCGGTTGCGCGGCATTGGGTTGCGCGGCGGCCGGGGTGGACATGGGCATGGTGTTGGGCATGGTCAGGCTGCGGTTCTGGGTGCTGACATTCACCACGCTCGGGAGAATGGAGCGAACCACCGTGGAAAACGACTCCTGATCGGCCGGGGAGGGCGCCGGATTCTGGAACAGGGGCTGCGGCCACACCAATCCGGCCTGCTGCCCCTGCGCCCCCAGGAAGGCGGGAGCGCTCTGCACTGGCGTGCCCGGCAATTCGGCAATCGCCTGAACCCCCCGTTGGCCAACGCCACGGGTCAGGGCGATCGCTTTTTCCGAATCGATGCCGATTTCGTCGAGAAAATAGTTCAGATACCAGTAGCTTCCAATCAGGCCCAGGACGGCCATGGCCCCCAGGATATAGAGGTATTTCCTGTATTGGAGTCCACATTCGACGCTTTTGCTGGAAAACATAGCGTTCTACTCATCGGATTGAGAGGAGGACTCGGACAGTTCCGCATCCATCGGCGCAGCAGGCTGCTCTTTTTTGATTTTCGTGACCCCGGCACCCAGCGATACGACCCCCAGGATCAGCAGGGCCATGGGCACCAGGCCGCGCAGCAATTCGACGATCGACCACCACCAAGTCGAGACTCCCCAAAGACCAAGCGCTATGGCAATCAATCCGAATACGATTTTAGGCATTACGAGCCATCCTTCTGGCAAAATTTAGATGGAGGACAGATCCAGATCTTGTGACACTTTTCGCCCCTTGTGGGGCACCTTCATGACGCTCAACGCATAGACGAACAGCGCCAGATTGATGATTCCCATGAAAATGAACGGCGTGGTCGGTCCCAGCCAGTCGAAGAGGATGCCGCCGACCTGCAGGAAAAAGATCACCCCAAAGCAGCCGACGGTATTGAACACCCCCAGCACCGAGCCGCGAATCTCCTCCGGGGCCAGATCCAGAGCCAGGGTTTGCGGCACCAGCACGCAACCCGCCTGACCCACGCCGATGATGATCACCGGGATCACGATCCCCCAGGAAAAGGGGTTGAGGATCAATCCCATCGAGGCAAAGCCGATCCCGGAGATCAGCAGACCGATGACAATGGCGGGCACGCGGCCGATGCGGGCGGTTACCCGTCCCCAGATCGGAATGGAGATCAACACCACCAATCCCAGCAACCCGATCACCAAACCGGCGCGCGAGGCGGCCTGCTCGTGGCTGGTCTTTTCCAGCATGTCGGAGAAGTAGACAAACCAGGTCATCAGGAACAGACCGACGATCACCATGTCGTTGCGCGCGGTGAAGGCGGAAAGAAAGCTCAAACGCAACCCCTGCTCCCGCTTGACCAAGTTCCAGACATCGCGAAAGGGAAAGCTGCGGTCCACCATTTTCGGCTGGATCATCTCCACCAGCAGTCTTTTGGCCAGCCATGCGCCGATGAGCGCGAACACCCCGGCCAGGCACATGGTGGGGGTCACGCCGATCTGCTCGGGCAGCTGCATGAACACCGCGTAGACGATGGTCACGCCAAAGGCCATCATGAAACCGACGTTGGCCAGGAGCAGCGGACGATCCTCCTGCCGGGTATAATCCCCGGTCAGCGTGGCGATCTGCGGCCAAATCAGGGTGCCTCCCAGGGACATCAGCACCCGCACGACATAAAAGATCACCAGAACATTCACCCCGATCATCGCACTGACCTGACGGTCGAAGGGCGAGAGCAGGGCGGTGATGCCGGCCAGTAAAAATCCATAAACAATCAGAGGTATGCGGCCGATGCGATCGGAAATGTAGCCGAGATACCCCACAAACAATAAATCCACCAACTCCGTAATGGCCTGGATGTTGGCGTTGACAAAGCCGGCATTCTCCCGCGCCAGACCGAGCACGCGACTCAGATAAAGCGGCTGCAGGGCCAGAACCAGGGTCAGAAAGATCATGACAATCGCCACGATCAGATAGAGGGCGTTGTGATGGTAGCCCTTAAGATCTTCGACCAGGGAACCTTCCGCTTCCCGTTCGGCATGGACTGAAGAATGATCGCTCACGCTGTCATCTCAATCCTGACTCGTGGTTTCGGCGGGAATGCCACCCAGGGTGGCAATGACCGGAATCCGCCAGCGTTGGTTCATCACCACCGAAAACAGGCCGAACATGCTCAAAAACAGCACCAGGACCGTCGAGGTGCTGAACAGATAGGGTCCGAGTCCGGGCAGATGCATGGCAAAGTAGGAAAGCACTGTCCAGACCCACAACACCAATCCCTGCCGGGCGTGGAAGAGCACAAACGGCTCCTTGGACTCCATCAGCAAGGGAACCAGACACAACACACCCAGATAGCTGAAAGCGGCCAGCAAGCGATTTTTCATGGTTCAAACACATCTCTGGATCAAGTGACACGATTGACCTGCCGGTCAGATCCGATGGATCCGACCGGCAGGTCATACCAGCTCAACGCGTGCGGATCAGCTCAACGCGTCCTCAAGGTCGCCCTCTTCTTCCGGGCGTTTCATGTAGCTGTAGATCCCGACGCCCACGGCCGCCAGGGCTCCAACCAGCAGAATCGGCCCCCAGGCCCCCAGGCCAAGACCCAGGCCCAGGCTGGTACCGGAACCGGTCCAGATGGTGCCGGCCGCGGCCGCGCCCTTGGTGCTGGCGGCAGTGGCCGCACTGGCGGCAGCCTTGGCGCCCCCGGAGAGGGTGGCCGAACCGGTGAGGGTTGAACCACCGGCCATGGCGTTGGTGGTGCCGGTGGCGATGGAGCCGGCCCCGAGGGTCGAGCCTGCCGTGGTCACGGCAATCGCTTCGTTGCCGACGGCAGCCGTGGTGCCGACCTTGCAGGCTGCGGCACCCTTGCCGACTGTGGCGCCCTTGCCCGCCAGGGCGGCGGCGCCCTTGCCGGTTCCGGCACCCTTGCAGATCACCCCGGCTTTGCCTGCCGCACCCTTGGCCGCCGCACCTTCGACTTCGAAGTTCATCGGCTGCATGGCAACTCCCGCCGCCAAACCCGCCTTGCTGGCGGTTCCGGTCATGCCCGGATGCAGCACCAACCATTTGCCGGCAGCCGTGGCACCAATCGGCGATTTACCCACCGTGACCGTCTGACCCACCAGAGTGGACAACTGGCCAGCCTGGCGTGCCCCTTCCAGTTTGAGGGCCACCATCCCGCTGTTCGCGCCATTGCCGGAGACCGGATTCAGAAAAAGCCAGTTGGCCAGTCCATCACCCGTGGCGACGGTACTGCCCACGGTGAACGACTTACCCGCGAGCATCGGCACCTGGGCAGCCTGAGCAGCTCCGCTCAATTTGAACATCATGGTTTCCCCTGCCATCGTAACATCTCCTTGTTTTGGTGAAAATGCGCAGACATCAATATGTCCGAAATTTTTATTTTTTTGAACAAAACAAAACAAAACAATTTAAAATATTGATTTTTAATGTTGACTGAAAATTTTTTCTTTAAATTGATCCTTGGCTAAAGGATACACAGAAAAAATGTTCCAGATCAAGAAAAAAATCGAATCATCTGAAGGATCTATCTATTTAATAATGATTATCAATCATAGTCTTATTGGGGGGCGAAACGCATATTGAAAAACAATTTTATATTGAAAAAAAACTCACACCTTTAAAATATTTTTTTGCCATATTTAGCCAATTGATATAATTTATTGATCAACAATAATAATAGAAACTAATTATATAAATAATCTCTTGACTTTATTATATGCTCCTATTAAAATTTGCAAGCCGTTTGAATGCGGTCTTTACTTTTTTCATATTAGCAAGAATACATCAAGCACGCCAAGGATTGATACGCGATGATTGCCATTGCCACCTTTTTTTCCAGCCTTGGAGGCCATCTGGTTCTGGCGTTCATGGTAATCGGCGGTTTTCTGCTGAGTCTTGGGATTTTCTTCTTTCAAACCCGGAGAATCGGCAAACAGATTGTGCGCGGTCTGCGCTTGATCGAGGTCCATGCCGAATCTGCCGAAGTGTCCCGCGAGAGCGATCCGGACCGGAGAATACACCTGCGAAAAAACCAGTTTGCCCAAAACTGGCAGGCTTTCCGCCAGGACATGGAGCAGCCGAACATGGGCTATTTCGGCTCCTCCTGGGCGGAGTTCGTCAAGCACATCACGGTCCCGGCTCCCGATTCCCGGCAGGTGATCCGCACCAGCGCCGATCCGTCGCTCTATTTCAACGAACGAACCCTCTATTTCGTCAACATCAATACCCGTCTTTTCGATGCCATCCCCGGCTTTCTGACCGGTGGCGGCATTTTCGGCACTTTCGTCGGACTGGTGGCTGGCATCTATCTGGCGCAGGACGGCATGGCCGCCGGTCCGCAGGAGATGAAACAGGCGATGAAGTTCCTGATGGGGGGTGTCTCCACCGCCTTCATCACCTCGATCTTCGGTATTGGTCTCTCCATCCTCTTCTCCGTCATCGAAAAGCGTCGCCAGCACTGGATTGGTCAACTGGTCCATCGTTTTTGCGAACACTTGGAGGCCTGTTTCGAGATCCAGCATCGCGAGGACAGCGGGCTCTCGCGCATTCATATCGCGCAAATGGAGACGGTCGCGGAACTCAAGAAGCTGACCCGTCTGCTGCAAAGCAAAAGCGTGGCAGGCGAGAGCGCCAGCACCCAATCCGCAGAGATCGACCATCGCATCGGCGCCAGCCTGGCTCCGGCGATCGGCAAGATGTTCGAGTCCCTGGTGCGCTATCAGGACAACCAGCGATCCAACCAGCAGCAGGCGATGCAGGGGGCGTTTGCCCCGATGTTCGAGCAGTTCCAGGCCACTCTCGGGGAAAAGCTCTCGGCCATTGAACTTGGTCTGTTCGCCTTGAACGAAAATCTGCGCAACCAGAATGCCGGCATGGGCGATCTGTGGCGTGATCTGCGTGCCAGCGGGCAGGAGGGGCTGCTGAACACCGCCCGCAGCATCCGCGAGGCTTTCGATGATTTTGGCGTGCAGTTCACCACCTTGATGCGTGAATCCTCCGCCGGTTCGCTCAACCATCTGAATCAGGCGATGAGTCAGTTGACCGAGGCCCTGACCGCCATCCACACCGCCCAGGATGGACACCTGCGCTCGGTGGCCGAGGGGTTGAACCGCTACCAGGGTGAATGGCGTGGCGCCAGCGAGCGCCAGGGGCAAACCCTGGAACAACTGCTGGCCGGACTGCAAGGCACCACCGATCAGGGCAACCTCAAGCTCGAACAGTTGATCTCCGGCCTGCATGGCGCCGCCGATCAGAGCGGCCAGCGACTGGAGCAGCTCGTCTCCAGCCTCAACAAGGGGCTGGCCGTGCAGAACGATCGCCTGAACCGCTTTGTCGAGGATGCGGCAACCCTGCTCACCGAGTTGAAAGGGCGCGGCGACGTGCAGAGCGCGGTCGCCCAAAAAGCTGTCAGCGGTCAGGAGCAGCTCATCCAGCACCTGCTGGCCAATCTGGCCGACGTGGCGGCAGGCATGCAGCGTTCGCAGATCGAACTGGCTGCGGCCTTGAAAGACTCCTCCACCGGCATGAGCGCCCGATTGGAACGGGTGCTTGCCGATCTGGCGGATGTGGCCGCCGGCATGCGTGGCGCGCAAACCGAGATGTCCGCCCTGTTGAAAGACTCCTCAGCCGGTCTGGCCGGCACCATGCAGCGCACCATTGCCGATCTCGGGGGCGTGGCCGCCGGCATGAAGAGTGCCCAGATGGAGTTGATCACCCTGCTTAAGGAGTCGGCCAACAGCTTTGCCGGTCAGATGGGCAACTCATTAAAGGATATGGCCCAATCCTCCACCGCCATGCTGGCGGTGCAAAACGAGATGCAACGCATCTTCGGTGCCGCCCCCCATCTGCTGGCCGCCACGCAGAAGTTGCTCGACGGCATGGAGCGCTTCCAGGATTCGATGGGCACGCGGATCGATGCCGCTGTCAACGCCGCCAAACCACGGGAGATCGCCCCCTCCGGGCAACAGGAGAAGCAGTTGTTGGAGCAGATGACCCGTTACATGGACTCGACCCGCGACGCGCTGCAAGAGGAGTCCAAGACCATCTCCGAAACCATGATGATGGCCGGTGGTCTGCTGCTGCGCGCGGCCGAAAGCCTGGAGCAGACCGCGGCAGGCATGGCCAGCCACTTCGCCACCTCGCTCAATCAACTCTCCACCCAGCAATCCCAGGCCGCATCCTCCCTGCGTCAGACCAGCGATCAGGTCTCCAGTCGCATCGAGGAGTCGATCTCCACCATGCTGCTCACCATGGAGGAGATGCGCTATGCCATGGATGGCATGATGCAGCAGTCGAACAAACGGGAGGTGGTCGTGCCCCAAGCCGACCCGGAGATGCGCCTGGGTCAGCAACGGCTTGAGGAGACCCTGCTCGGCATCCTGCACTACATCGAACGTCTGGAGAGCAACCATCAAACCACGGTGCAGACTCTGGATCAGCACAAGCAGACCATCGCCAGCGCACTCCAGACCTCGCGCGATACCATGAGCCAGGGGCATGTGGAGCTGCAATCCCTGGTGGGCGCCGCCGCTTCGTCCATGGTGCAGGCCGTCGGCGAGATCAACCACGCCTTGACCCGTCTCAACGTCACCATGCAGCAGCAAACCACCCGCCTTGCCGACGACAAACGCCAGGCGCTCACCGAGGTGACCACCTTGACCCAGCAGTTCGATCCGGAGCGCGGACGCTTCGGCCATCTGGTGGAAGCCATGGAGTCAGGTGCGATGATGATCGCCGTGGCGGGCGAGAAGCTGCAAACCAGCAGCGACAAGCTGGAAAAGGTCTCCACCTCTTTGACCGCAACCCAGGAGACCGCCCGGCAGACCTTGGCTGGAATCGGCAAGGCGCACGAGCAGTTGCGCCTGCTCCTCACCAACTACGAAGCGCGCTTCGAGAAGGTCGATGATTCCCTGGGACGGACCTTCGGCCATCTCAACACCGGCCTGCAGGAGTTCTCGGAAAAGGTGCTGCACTTCATTGCCCAGACCGACGAGCACATGGGCGGAATTTCCGAAAAACTGGGCTACAGCGTCGGGGATCTGGGCAGCAAACTCGACGACATGAACGACACCCTGGGCGGATTCCTGGAGGGACTCTCGACCACCCTGCTCAAACCGCTCATCGAAAGTTCGCGACAGGTGATGCTGGCCGGACAGAAGATTCATGCCGCCATGGAGGGGCTGAACAAGCTCACAAACGATCTCAAGGCCATGGATGGGTTGACCCATCATGAGGCAGGCCAGACCTTGGCGGCGATGCGCGAGGCCCAGGAGCGCCTGAAATCGACGATGGCCACCGTGCAGAACCAGTTGCAAGCCACCTGGGGTGAACATCAGCGCAAAATCGATCAGGTCTCCAACAACATGTTCCAGACGCTTGGCACCCTGAACGGCGATTTGAAATCCTTCTCTTCGGAAAAGATTCTGGAGTTCATCGGTGGGGTGGACGAGCACATGGATCATGTGTCGCACCAGTTGCGCGGCACCATCGAGGAGTTGCACGACAAACTCGAAGAGATGAACGACACCATGAATTACTACATGCAGCAATCTCCAGATCGGAAGTGACGGAACTGCCATGTATCAGCGCAGACGCGAAACCCGAGGCCCGCAGTATACCGCGCACGACTATTCCATCTCGATCAGCGATGTGATGTCGGCGTTGTTGTATGTGTTCATTGTGATCCTGATCATCTTCTCCTTCAACATGGGCAACTCCGAGAGCGACTTCCGCTCCGAATATGAGAAGGCCACCCGGGAGCGCGAAGCGATCAAGAAACTGCACGAGGAACAGAGCGAAAAATTAAAGAAACTCGAAGTCGGGATTGTCGAGCTGCGCGATCTGGCCGCGAATCTGAAACGGGATCTGGACCAGCACATGGCCAAGACCAGTCAACTGCTTCATCAACTGCTGACCGACATCCATCATGACCTGCAGGTCGAGAATGTCCAGGTGTTCATCGACCCGAACCACGGCATTCTGCGTCTGCCCAACGAGGTGCTCTTTCCCCTGGGTGTGGCGCAATTTGCCCCAGGCGGCGAGGAGACGCTCACCAAGCTCGCCCGCGTCCTGCAACGCCATCTGCCCTGCTATGCCGGCTCGATCGACAAGGCGCAGCGTCCGTCGTTCTGCGAGGAGCGCCAATGGAATCCTGGCACCCTGGATGCGGTCTTCATCGAAGGACACACGGATAACATCCCGCTTGGCAAGGCCAATCCCTTTGCCAACAACCTGCACCTCTCCGGCATGCGCGCCATCAAGACCTTCGAGACCATTCTGGGGGGCGATCGGGGAACCTCGCCGCTCAAGGATTTGCGCAATCAGAAGGGACAACCGGTCTTTGGCATCAGCGGTTATGGCGAGCACCGTCCGGTGATTTCCCACGACACCCCAACTGCGGAACCGGCCAATCGCCGCATCGACATCCGCTTCTTTCTGGTCAATCCCAAACCGCCTGCGGTCATTCCCCAACTCTTCGGAGAGTTGGACCGCCTGACACAGAAACTCGACGCCCTGAAATGAGCCTGAAACGCGCCATCTTCGCTTATCAGCAAGCGTTCTTCTTTCCGGTCAACCTGCCGGTCGGCAGTCGGGTGGCGCTGGCCGAACAGAAATTGGCCGACCTGTTCACGCAGAACAACTTTACCCGCCTGCCGGTGGAGGATCTGCAAGTCGGTCTGTTGCGTGTGGCCGAGTGGATCGCGCAACACGACGGCATCGATGGACTCGCACGCAAGGATTTGAAGAAACTGCCCTGGTTTCTGTTCGAGGAGTTGGGGCAGGGGGTGACCCTGGCAGATCTGCCGGGGGTGTTGCCCGCGTGGCTGGCGTGGTTTGGCGATCATCCTTCCAGCGGGACGCTCTGGGCACTGCTCTATCAGGTGCTGGTCAAACCGCTGTCAACCGCGCAACGGACGCTGCTCCATCCGGTGATCCGCGCGAGCATGGCGGGCAGTGCCCATCCCAAATGGCAACTCTGGCGTGAGCGCTGCCAACGCTTTCATCTGCTGGAGCTGGATGGACCGGATCGTCTGGCGGCGCGCATCTATCAGGGGGAGATGACCTTCGAGACCATCTGCCGGGATGCGGGATTGCAGGGTGAACTGGCCAGTGGCGGGTTCGCGCAACGTATCCTGCAAAGTTTGTTGAGCGTCATGCCGTCGTATGCCGACAGTCGCACCGGTCTGAAACTGGATCGCCTCAAGGCGCTGTTACAGGGCTTTCGCGATCAACAGGGCCGATTTTTGCAGATCATCCCCGGATTCCAGTCGCAACTCGCCGAGGTGCTGTTGCGCCCCTTCATCGATCGGGAGCCGGAGGCCAATCTGAAGAATCTGGTGCGGGATTTTCTCATCAAGAGTCTGGGCGACCCCCGTACCCATCCCGCAGCCTGGCAGAGCGTCGATCCCAAGGCTCGTCAGGTGATGACCCTGTGGGTCTCTGGAAGACCTTCCCGGGTTGATGACAAGTTGTGGATGTTCATCGAAGAGGCCAACAAGCAGATCTCCGGCCTGGAAGCGGATTTCTACCAGATCAAGAAACAGATTGCCGCCGTGCCATCCAATCTGTTGGCCCAATCGGTCCAACGCCTGAACGCGATTGTCGGCGTGGCGCAATTTTTTAACCTGTTTGAGGTGATCAATACCTGTCGGACCATCGAATCCACCTTGCAGCGCATCCAACAGCCGGGGGGCGGCCAGGCTCACCTGGTGGATGAAATCTTCGACCGGCTGGCACAGTTGCAGAGTGCCGTGCGGGATGTGCCCGGATTCATCTTCCATGGACGATGACGCGCCATGGATGCCTTAGCCCCGACAGGTGCCGCCATGGCGACAGCCGAACGTCCCATCCCCATTCATGACCGTCCGATCCGCATCGCAAACAATGTCTATTGGGTCGGGTATGACGATCCGGTCAGTCGCATGTCCTGCAATCCCTATCTGCTGGTTGACCAGGATGAGGCGGTGTTGATCGATGGCGGAAGCCGTCCGGATTTCAGTACGGTGATGCGCAAAATTCTCCAGGCCGGCGTGGCGCCATCCCGGATTCACTACCTCATCTATCAGCATTACGATCCGGATCTGTGTGGCAGTCTGCCCAACCTGGAGGAGATGATCGACCGGGCGGATCTGAAAATCATCTCCAAGAGTGAGAATAACTATTTTATCAAACATTATGGTTGCAAATCCGTTCTGCACTGCATCGATGCCATGGAGCGGCGCCTGACCCTGCCCTCGGGGAGAACGTTGCAGTTCATCCCGACGCCCTATGCCCACTCTGCCGGCAGTTTCATGACCTGGGACGCCCAGGCGCGGATTCTGTTCACCAGCGATCTGTTCGGCGGGGTCTCTGTGTGCGGGGAGAGCGATCAACTCTTTTTGCAACTTCCGGCAGTGTGCCACACCTGCAATCATGCGTGTCACCAGCGTCAAACCCTGCAGTGCGACCAGACCCGCCAACCCTGTCCCGTGGTCGGCATCTGCCAGTTCCATCGCCAGGTCATGCCGTCGTGCCGCGCGGTGCGTTTGGCTTTGTCCCAGGTGCAAGCCATCGATCCGGCCATCATTGCGCCGCAGCATGGGGCACTGTTCAACAATCCGGCGGATATCTCCCTGGTGGCCAACTGTTTGCAGAGCATGAACGACATCGGAATCGATGGCGTGCTGATGGAACATCCCTCATGACCAACCTGCAAGCCCTGCTGCTGGAATGTGCCGGCGTCTCCGATCCGCTGATGAGCCAAATGTTGCATGTGGTACTCGAACAAAAGGCGCGCCTGACGGAGAACCAGTTGTATCACGACCTGCTGGTTGAGTTGATCGGCCAGTTGGTGGAATCCGAACAGCAATTGGCGCAGCACAAAGAGTCTCTCTTGTTGGCCAAAGAGGCGCTGGAAGCCCAGAATCGCCAACTGATCGAATTGGATCGCATCAAACAGGATGTGGAATTGATCGCCCGGCATGACCTCAAATCTCCGTTGAACGGGATCATCGGTTGTGCGGATCTGCTGCTGGCAACCACGCTTTCGGCTGAACAGCAGCGCCATCTCCAGAGCATCCGCAAGGCGGGCATGTCGGCCTTGCACATGATCAACCTCTCCCTCGGACTCTACCGGATGGAGCAGGGCAACTACCCGCTCCAAGCCGTGCCCGTGGATCTCGTACCGGTACTCGAAGCGATCCGCGAAGATGCAAGGGCGTTGACAAACAGCAATGATTTGTATTTAGATATTCTTCTGGAGTCCGTCCTGCTCAAGGCGGGTGATGCTTTTCTGGTCCGTGGCGAGGAGTTGCTCTGCTACTCGATGTTTGCCAACCTGATCAAGAATGCCCTGGAGGCAGCTCCCATGGCCTCTACGGTGCGTGTCCTGCTTTTTGCAACAGCTAAATATGGAGTAATTCTCATTCACAATTATGGCGAGGTTCCAAAGAGGGTGCGACCGCGTTTTTTCGAGAAATATACCACCTCGGGCAAGCGCACTGGCACCGGTTTGGGCACCTATTCGGCCCGATTGATCTGCGAAACCATGGGGGGACAGATCGCCATGTGCTCCTCGCAAGCCGAGGGCACCCGCATTATTGTCGCACTCCCCGCCGGCGGGGAAGATTGCCCCTGCCAGACGCTTGAGCCGGAGGTGCTGGAGCCGTGGAAGCACCTGTCCATCGCCGAGGTGTCAGGTGTTGCCAGGGAACCTGGACCTGAGTCCGGGAAAGAGGCCTTTCGGGTGGAGTCTTTGGCGTTGTTGGCCCAGTTGCGGCGCGCCATCGTCGCACAGGATCTGGATGGGGCTTTGGAGAAGAGTGCCGCGTTGAAGCGATTGGCCACCGTTGCCGGGGTTGCAGGGGTATCCGCACCCGCGCTGCGCCTCAGAGGGGTGATCGAGGTGGAGAGTTGGGAGGAGGCGGAACAGGCTTTTTTAAAACTGGAGAGGCGCGTCCAAATGGAGATCGCGCTTCGGTGATTGTTTCCCGAAAGGAAGATCGACCATGGATCGGACAGGATCGTGGTGATTGCCGGGCCATTCGTTTTTTTTTGCAGGAGTTGCAGGTATGTCAGATGTCTCTCCCACGGTCACGGTTGGCCTGATCGGCAACCCAAACAGCGGCAAAACCACCTTGTTCAATCGTCTGTGTGGTGCCCATGCGCCGGTGGCCAACTATCCGCGCGTGACGGTCATGGTGCACGAGCAGGTGTTCGAGCACGATGGCATGCGCTTTTTGCTGGCCGATCTTCCGGGACTCTATGCCCTCACCACGCAAACGCCGGAAGAGAGTGGCGCGCGCGATCACCTGCATGCCGAGCGTTCGTCGATTCTGGTGAATGTGTTGGATGCGGGCAATCTGGAACGTTCGCTGTTTCTCACCACGCAACTGGTGGAAATGGGCAGACCGATCCTCTTTGTGCTCAACATGATCGACGAGGCGGAGCGGCGCTGGCTGACCATCGATGCCGAGGGTTTGTCCAAACGGCTGGGTGGACCGGTGGTCAAGGTGAATGGGGTGAGCGGCGCGGGACTCGACCATCTGCGCGCCGCCCTGGTGAAGATCGCCCGTGCCATGCCCCACCATCCGGCCCCCCTGGTGATCGACTACGATGATCATCTGGCGGCGGCCATTGAACGGGTGCAAGGTTTGATTCACCAATTGCATCCCGACTCCATGGAGCCGCATCAGAGCCGTTGGCTGGCGATCAAACTGCTGGAAGGGGATGACGCGCTGTTGCGACGCGAAGGGGATCATGCCCATCTGTTGACGCTGGTGAATCGCGAGCGACTGGAGTTGGCACGGGAACACGGAGGCGAGTGCGAAATGCTTTTTGCCGATGCCCGTTTCGCCCATGTGCAGGGGTTGATCGCCGCGTGTGCCCGTCGCGCGGAACCGTTGGACACCCCGGACTGGACCGGTCGTCTCGATCGTTGGCTGCTGCATCGGGTGTGGGGTCTGCCGCTGTTCGTCGGCTTTTTGTGGGTGATGTTTCAGACCACCTTCACGTTGGGGAAATATCCCACCAGCCTCATTGAGTCGGTGGTCGCCTGGGTCAAGGGGATCGCCGATGGGCTGATTCCGGAAGGCATGCTGCACGATCTGCTGATCAACGGGGTGATCGCCGGCGTGGGCGGCACGATCATCTTTCTGCCCAATGTGGTGATCCTGTTTTTTTTCATGGCGATGTTCAGCGAGAGCGGCTATCTCACCCGTGCCGCCTTTCTGATGGATCGGCTGATGCATGCCTTCGGCCTGCATGGCAAGGCATTGATTCCGCTGGTGGTGGGCTTTGGCTGCAACGTTCCGGGGGTGCTGGCCGCCCGTACTATCGAAAGTCCCCGCGCCCGGTTGATCACCATTCTGGTCAACCCTTTCGTGCTGTGCGCGGCGCGTCTGCCGGTGTTCATTCTGTTCGCCGGGGCCTTTTTCAGTGAGGTGGCCGCCACCATGGTGTTTTTGATGTACATGATCAGCATCGGCATGGCCATGGTCGGATCGGTGCTGCTCAACCGCATGCTGCCCAAGGGCATGAAGGAGAGCTTCATCATGGAGTTGCCGCCCTATCGCCTGCCGACCTGGCGCTCCTTAAGCCGCCAGATGTGGGACAATGCGCTGGATTTTCTTAACAAGATCGGCGGGGTGATTCTGGTGGGATCCATGGTGCTCTGGTTCATGAAGGAGTTTCCCAAGGAGATCGACTGGAGCATGGATTTTGCCACGCACATCGAACAGTTGAAACGCGAACCGGAAAGCCCGCAACGTGACGAGGCGATTGCCAAACTGACACGGCAGCAGGCGCAGGAGTCTTTGTCCAACAGCTACCTGGGTCGCATCGCCCATGCGGTAAGCCCGGTCTTCGCCCCGCTGGAGTTCACCTGGCGCGATACCGTGGCCATCCTGACTGGCTTCATGGCCAAGGAGGTGGTTGTCGCCAGTTATGCGGTGCTCTACGCCGAAGAGCGCGAAGAGGCAGCCCAGTCCGCCACGCTGCGCGAACAGTTGTCCAAGGCGATGTCAGCGCGGGTGGCCTTTGCCTTCATGGTGTTCACCCTGCTTTACTCCCCCTGTCTGGCCACCATCGCCGCCATCCGCCGCGAGGCCGGCAGTTGGGGCTGGGCCGGTTTTTCGGTGCTCTTCTCCCTCTCCATCGCCTGGAGTCTGGCCTTTCTGGTGGTGTCGTTTGGGAGGTTGTTTTCTTGAAATTTCTCTCGACCCACAGGCATGGCGTCTTCCCCATACCTGATCCGGACTCCGGGATCTGAGTTGCCGGTGGTCGGTGGAGGATCTGATGAACAGGATGCGTGAACGGGGGTGAGGAGAGAAAACGATCCCGGTCTGACCGGATGAAGATCTTTCGCACAATGGACTTGCCGAATGGCATGAATTGACAGATGATGATCTTAATAATGCTCCTGGGATGTGGTTGAGGCAGCCTTGGAAACACTCCTAAGCAGGGGTGATGGAGAGGGTCCATGCAGGAGAATGAGGGTAACCGAGTCACAGATGAGTTCGACACCCCATGGAAGGATATCCTGGTGCCGTATCTCCGGGAGTTCCTGGCCTTCTTTCTGCCGGAGGCTCATGATGGGATCGACTGGGAGCACGGGTTCGAATTTCTCGACAAGGAGTTGTCCCGCATCACCCGTGAAGCGCAGATCGGCGACCGGGTCATGGACAAGTTGGTCAAGGTGTGGCGCCGGGACGGTGTCGAGCTGTGGGTGCTCATCCACATCGAGATCCAGGGAGATCGGAAGTCGAACTTTGCCGAAGGCATGTATGTCTACCAGTACAGGGCCTATGACCTCTACCAGGTTCCGGTTGTAGGTCTGGCCATTCTGGCGGACGAAGAATCTGGATGGCGGCCAACGGAATACCAGTACGAACTTTGGGGCACGAAGCAGAGTTACCGCTTCACGGCAGTCAAGCTGATCGATCATCCAGAGGCAGAACTCGAGCACTCCACCAACCCGTTTGCCATGGTCACGTTGGCCCACATTCAGGCCAAACAGACCCGCCACCAACCCGAGGAACGCTATCAAGCCAAGAGACGTTTGATTCGCCAATTGTATGAACACGGTTATGATCGCCAACAGGTGATCGATCTTTTCCGCTTCATCGACTGGGTGCTGCATCTACCGAAGGCGCTGGATGAACAGTTGGTGACGGAGATCATTGAAATCGAGGAGAGCCAGAAAATGCCATATATTTCAAGCGTTGAAAGAATTGGTGAAGAACGTGGCAGGATGATGGGGATCCAGATTGGCCGCCAAGAAGGCCGCCAGGAAGGCCGCCAGGAAGGTCGCCAGGAAGAAGCCTCTTCCATGCTGCTCAAACAGATGCGTCGCAAGTTTGGCTCGACGCCGGATTGGGTGACCGAGAAGGTGCGGTCGGCGGATTTGGAACTGCTCGGTGTGTGGAGCGAAAACGTCCTGTTCGCCAACTCGATGGATGAGGTATTCATCGACCGGCATTGACCGGAGAAATACCCTCCAAATTCTCTGTACTTGTCAAGACTTGATCTGACAAACTCGACCTATACGACAGCTCGTTTGTCTGTCTGGTGAAGTCGTTCCAGGATCTTTTCCTGGGCCAGTTTCTTGCTATCCAGAAATGTCTGCATCGAGGTCTTGCCGTAGCAGTACTTACCAGAGTGGACTCTTTCATTGTTGTATAGATCGATCCAGGCGTCCAGGTCCGCTTGCAACTCATCAAGGCTGGTGAAGAGTTTCTTACGAAACTCGACGCTGTAGAACTCATCCAGTAACGTTTTATGAAATCGCTCGCAGATACCGTTGGTCTGCGGTGATCGTGCTTTGGTTCGGGAGTGGTCTATATCCTCTACAGCCAAATAGAGTTGAAATTCATGGTGTTCTCTATTACCACAGTACTCGGTTCCTCGGTCTGTCAGAATGCGCAATAGAGGCACGTCCTGCTCTTCATACCACGGAATCACGCGATCATTGAGCATGTCCGCCGCCACCAGAGCGTTCTTGCGGTCATAGAGCTTGGCGAATGCTACCTTGGCGTAAGTATCGATAAATGTCTGTTGGTAGATGCGTCCCACGCCCTTGATCGTCCCGACGTAATAGGTATCCTGGGCACCAAGATAGCCAGGATGCTCGGTCTCGATCTCACCATGGGCTTCCTTCTCTATCTTTGGCCTTCTCCAGAGCCTTCAGTTGATCTTCCGTCAGAATGCCGCCCTCTTGGGCTACCTTGACCTCCAGAGCCTTGAGACGCTTCTTGAAAATTTCCAAATCGTGCCGCAGCCAGACCGACCGAACCCCGCCAGGAGAGATGAATATTCCTCTCTTCTTCAATTCGTTAGATACGCGGAACTGTCCATAGGCCGGAAATTCGATAGCCATCCGTACCACCGCTTGTTCGACATCTGGGTCAACACGGTTCTTCAGAATAGGCTTCTTACGGCTGATTTCCTGGAGTGCACGTGTGCCGCCCTTGTCGTAAAGCGCTTTGAAACGGTAAAAGCTATCCCTGGAGTAGCCCATCACCTTGCACGCCTGCGACACACTCCCCAGCATCTCGGCCAGATTCAACAATCCCACCTTGTTCTTGATGATCTTCTCTTCGGCATTCATCGCTGACATCCTCCTTGGTTGGTTTGAGACCATCCTACCAGAAATGTCAGATTAAGTCTTGCCTAATACACTTAAAGCGCGTTCCTGACCTGAACGGTTTCCCATGGCGTTCCCCTTTGAATTTGTTGTTGAGTCGCTCAACTCCAACATGCCGAATCTGAAGGCGGAACGCTTGTCTTTTCATTTGGTTGCGGCTATGCCGAGCTATGATCCCGGTTCAAAGCCTCCAGTTGTCCGGCAATCGTCTGCAGCAGAGGCAATGCCTCTTTCAAGCGATACTTCTGGATGAGATTGCTCAACTGTTCCAGGGAGTCCCGAAGCGGTTCCGGCCAGTGGACGCGCCGCATCTCCTCCAGAATCGGCATGCAGGGACGGGGTTTGCGTTCAAGAATCAACGGTTCCAATTCCCGCAGTCTGGTCAACAACTGGCCATGGTCCTGGGGCAGTGGTTTTTGCAGGGAGACGGTTGGACCTGTTCCCTTGGGGCGGGCCAGGGCCCCTTCGATGGTCTTGACCGCCTGATCCAGAGCCTCTTTCATGTCGATCAGAGCTTCTGTCAATCCTGTGGCAGGATCTTCCCCCCGGGAGAGGGCCCTCTCCACCTGGGCACTGGCCTTCTGCAGCGCGTTACAGCCAAGATTGCCCGCCAATCCCTTCAAGGTGTGGGCGCCTCGCTGCGCCTCCTGGTTTTTGCCCTCGACCAGGGCCTGTTCGATCCGGATCGCCGCATCTTTTTCCTTGAGCAGGAATTTCTCCAGCAGATTCAAATAGAGTTTCTGATTGCCCCCCAGCCGAGCCAGGGCCCGGGTCAGATCGAAACCGGGCAGCTGCAAATGGGTCGAGGGGATCTCGACCGGCGGACTGGGCGCGCCAGACGGACTGGCCAACGCTTCGGAGGGATGGAGATGACGCACCAACGTGGCCATCAACTGGGAGACGTCGATGGGCTTGGAAATGTAGTCGTTCATGCCCTGTTGCAGGCAGCGCTCCCGTTCACCGCTCATGGCATTGGCGGTCATGGCGATGATCGGAATCTGCCGACCCTCAACCATGCTGCGGATGACGCGAGTGGCCTCGTAGCCATCCAACAGAGGCATCTGGATGTCCATCAGGATGGCCTGGAAGGAGGATTGACCCGTCATGATGTCGATGGCCTCCTGGCCATTGCCGACAATGGTCACCTGGAAACCGGCCATGACCAGCAACTCCTCGGCGACCTGCTGATTGATCTCGTTGTCCTCCACCAGCAGCAGATGGTTGCCCCGCAGGGCGGCAATCCGGTGGTCAAAGCCGCCGTCTGCCGGATGCTCCCGGTGACGGGTGGTCAGGGCCGCGTTGCCAAAGGCCACCATGATGGCGTCAAACAACTGAGAATGGCTGAAGGGCTTGGTGAGATAACCATCCAGCAGGCACCCTATGGCCTCATCCCGGACTTGGGATTGATCGTAGGCGGTGAGCAGGATCACCTTGGGCTGCTTCTCCGGTTCAGAGAGCATGCGTATGCGCCGGGTGCATTCAAGCCCGTCCAGACCGGGCATTTTCCAGTCCATGATCACCAGTCCGAAGGGGACATGTGTTTCCAGGGAGTGTTCCAGAAGCGACAAGGCCAGTTCGCCGTTGGCCACGCTGGTTGTCTCCAGGGAGAAATCCCGCAAGGCCTGTTCGATAATCTCCCGGGCCATGGGGTTGTCATCCACCACCAGGGCGCGGCGTCCCTTGGCCAAAGCCTCCGTGGGGAGCAGCAGCGGTTTGACCGCCGGTGGATCACCGATCCGGAACCGGGCGGTGAAGGAAAATCGGCTGCCCTCTCCGGGACGACTGGTCACGGTGAATTCCCCCCGCATCATCTCCACCAGCCGACGGCTGATTGAAAGCCCCAGACCCGTACCGCCAAAACGGCGGGTGGTGGAGGTGTCTGCCTGGGAAAACGGCTTGAAGAGTTTGTCCATCTGCTCCTGGGTCAAACCGATCCCGGAGTCCTGGATGGTGAAACGCAAGGTCACCTCCGAGTCCAGATCTTCCGCCAGATCGATCCGGACGATCACCTCTCCGGAAGCGGTGAACTTGATGGCGTTGCCGGCCAGATTCACCAGCACCTGTTCCAGGCGCAACGGGTCGCCGGTGAGGTTCAGGGGAATGCGCTGGTCGATGCGATGGAGAAATTCCAGCCCCTTTTCCTGGGCCTTGAAGATCATCAACGTACTCAGATGGTCGATCACGTCGTCCAGACGGAAGGAGACCTGCTCCATTTCCAGCCGTCCCGCCTCGATTTTGGAGAAATCCAAAATGTCGTTGAGAATCCGCAACAGGGAGTGGGCGGCGGCGTTGATCTTTTCCACATAATCCTGCTGCTTGGGCTGCAACTCCGTGCGCAGACACAGATGGGTCATGCCGATGATGGCATTCATAGGGGTTCGGATTTCGTGGCTCATGTTGGCCAGAAATTCGCTTTTGGCCCGATTGGAGTCGTCAGCCTGTCTTTTGCTGATTCGCAACTCCTTGGTCAGTTTTTCCAGGGCTGCGGTTTTGTCCCGCAGCGTGGCTTCCACCTCCTGGCGTTTGCGGATCTCATTTTCCAGGACATGGTTCATCTGCTGCAGTTGTGCCCGTTGCCGGTCGGTCTCCTCAAACCGCTGGGTCAGACGGAGGGTACGTCGTCGCTGGAACTCGAACAGCAGCACGCTGATCAGCAGAATCGGCGGTACCACGCTGGAGGCCAGCAGAAAACTCCGTGAGGTCAGATGACCATAGATCCGCGCCTCTTCCACCATGGTCACCTGCGCCAGACCGGTACCCTGAATCGTCAGCTTGACGGCGACAGCCTCCATCGGCGTCCGGGAGGGATCCGAGGTTAAATGGATGCCAATCAGTTGTCCGATCCTGATGTGCTGGATCTCCTGCAGGGTCTCCGGGGAGAGTCTCCTGTCGTGGAGGGAGGCCGAATTGCCATGCTCTTGCATCAACAGCAGATGGTAGCCATTCTGGTTTTCGGATTCCGGAGGCAGCAGCGCGGCAAACGCCCCCTGGGCCAGCAAATGGCCCCGCAAGGCGTTCTTGAAGAGGATCGGGGCCTTCACAACGAGTTGACGCTGCGACAGATCGATGTCGATGGCCGGGGCATAGTGTCCGGATGGAATGCTGGTCTGCCACGCTTCGGGGCCATCAAGGGTATCGGCCAGGATCTTTCCATCGGGATCCAGCATGGTCAGACGCAGAAAATTTAGTCCCTCGCCCAGGCTCGGGTTTTCCAGTGCGTTGAGAAAACGTTCCCGAATGGTCTCCAGATTGGCATTGAGACCATATCGAGGGGACATGCCCAGATCCTGATTGGTCAGATAGGTATCGATCTCCCGGCCTTTGGTCAGTTCAATGATGTATTCCAGTTGACCGGTCAGCCGGGAGGATGTCTCCGCAGTTTGACGCATCGCCTCGTTGAGAAAACGCTGATCTGCGGCCTGTCGCAACTGTTCCTGGCTCTCGTAACCGTGCCACAGCAGGGTCGAAGCGTAGATGAAAAACCCCAGAGAGAGGAAAACCGGCAAAGATGGCAGGTTTTTTTGCATGCCGGGTTTCTCCAGGATCCCTATTTCTTGACTGTGAAGAATTCCGGGAAGTAGTTCTTGATGCCTGGATAATATTTTTTCACAATGGCATCATAGCGGCCATCCTGACGAATCTTGCGCAGATAGTCGTCAAAGGCGGCGCGAAGATGCGGGGCATTCTTGGGAAAGGCCGCCGCCATCTCCTGCACCTGGGAGACCGGACCAATCACCTTGATCTTGCCGGTCCATTTTTGCAGGTCGATCAGGGCGTCGGCCACATCCAGTAGGGAAAGTTCCGCATCCTGGTTGAGCAGGGCCGGCACCATTTCGTTGAGGTTGGTGTTCTTGGTGTATTTCCGCAGGTCCAGACCTTTGTCCTTCAGGCCATACAGTCCCGGATCCAGACAGGTTTTTTCCATCACCAGCAGGCTTTTCCCGCCGATCATTCCCTTGGTCTGCTGGATGTCCTGGTTGAGATCCTGGCTCCCCTGGATGGGAGACAAGGGTGAATCGGCGCGGGCGATGAGCCATACTTGGGTGGGAAAGATGGACGCGGAAAAATCCACCACCTTCTGTCTCCAGGGGAGCACGGTGTAACCGGTGGAGATCATGTCCCCCAGCACGGGATACTCCCCTTCCAGCAGCACATCGTCCCCTTTACGTACCACCTGTTTTCCGAGCAAATCTTTAAGAATGTTGTCAAAATCGGTAAGAACCAGGGTGTAACGCACCCCCAGACTCTTGGCGAAACCCTGGATGATCTCCACATCCATGCCATCCCCGGAACCGGTGACAAAATTGGCGTAGCGGATGCCCAGGTGGCGCAACTCTCCCCGGGCCTGGATCTCCTGCAGATCCGCCCGAGCGTTCAGGGGAAGATAAAAAAACGCAATCAGCAACCATAACCGCAGGATCCAGAGGGGCGGATGATGGGAGGTCATACAAGGAACTCCTTAAGGCAGGGGGTGGATTCTTGTAATGAATACTAAGTAAGATTTTTTTGAAAAAGTTGACATATTATTGCAATTTTTGCAAGTAAAAATGGACCGCCCAGTGAAAAAAATTCAAAAAAGCCGTTCCTCCAGGCACAAGGCGTTGGCAACCCGGTGATTGCCACAGGGTTGCAGGGCCAAGGCTGTGTACTACTGACCCCAGGAATCTGCGTAGCCCGCGAAGTTTTTCTTCAAGATGCCAATTTTGTTAGAGATTAAGTACTTGAATTCTTGGCGGTGATGAGAGCAGTAACGATGTTTCGGCCGTTGTCAGTGACTTGATAACGATGGGTGCCGGTGATTCATAATGTGGTCTCTATGCTGCAATATCAGATCAAGCGATATGCCAACCATTTCGAAGTGAGTTTTCCCGATGAATTGCCCACCCTGACCAAGGCGATGTCGGCGCGGGTGGCCTTTGCCTTCATGGTGTTCACTCTACTTTACTCCCCCTGTCTGGCCACCATCGCCGCCATCCGCCGCGAGGCCGGCAGTTGGGGCTGGGCCGGTTTTTCGGTGCTCTTCTCCCTCTCCATCGCCTGGAGTCTGGCATTCCTTGTGGTGTCGTTTGGGAGGTTGTTTTCTTGAAATTTCTCTCGACCCACAGGCATGGCGTCTTCCCCATACCTGATCCGGACTCCGGGATCTGAGTTGCCGGTGGTCGGTGGAGGATCTGATGAACAGGATGCGTGAACGGGGGTGAGGAGAGAAAACGATCCCGGTCTGACTGGATGAAGATCTTTCGCACAATGGACTTGCCGAATGGCATGAATTGACAGATGATGATCTTAACAATGCTCCTGGGATGTGGTTGAGGCAGCCTTGGAAACACTCCTAAGCAAGGGTGATGGAGAGGGTCCATGCAGGAGAATGAGGGTAACCGAGTCACAGATGAGTTCGACACCCCATGGAAGGATATCCTGGTGCCGTATCTCCGGCCGGGAAATCCGGGAAATCGGGGGACACGGGAAATCCGGGAAATCGGGGGACACCATACGCATTTCCCTTATGGCTATAAATTCAATCGGTATAGTGTTCCCCGATTTTAGTCTTAAATATATGGTGCATTTGGATGTCGCATGAAACTAAAGGGTAAGAATTCGGGTAAGAAACTTTGAATCAAATGCCGCATCGCAAAGATTATGAATTATTGAACGTTCGAATAAAATAGGTAACTTAAGATGCCAAATCCGTTGCCAAACAGTGTAATGCTGTTAGATGAACTTGAAAAACTATTCAATATGCAAATTATTGATGAATTATCTTTAAGGAGACTTAAAGATAGAGTATCGAGGCAAACATTAAAGGACGATTCTTATTATTGTTTGGAGATGGTAATTGCTTGTCTTTACTACGATTTGGAGTCATTAGAAAAATCTTACAATAAAATCTCAAACAAGACTTCCTTTTTTTCTAACTATGTTGCATGTAGACAAAGAATTGGAGCAGTGAACGAGGATATAATTCAATATTTTATTAAATATATAGAAAAAGCAATGTGTAATAGGTTGGACATATTAAATGTTATTCATGCTTCTTACGTATTTGGCATGTATGATTCTTTACCAGAATTATTTCAGATATTAGGAAGAGTAAATTTGTCAGACAAAAAGAGTGAAGAGCAAAATTACAAAGACGTAGATTGTGTTTTAAAAAGAAATCCCATTAATAAAGAAATTATTCGTAGTTCTAACATTGAGGCGATGAATCTTGTCGCTAAGAATCGATTTCATATTGCTGGGTATTTTGTGATGGTCCCATCTGAATACGACGGGATTCATAAAACGCTTATGATTAGGGGAACTCCAGAACAAGTTTATCAACTTGAAGATTCATGGATTGTTACGCACGGCAATAGATCTGGAAGTATTGAATCAATATTCTTTGAGCCATGGCCAATGAGGGAGTCTTGTTAATGGGTATTTCATTCAAAGATTTAGACGATGAATCTCAAGAACTGCTTCAAAGTGCTAGTAATGAAGCAAGGTTTAGAACAGCGGCTAGCAAGTTTTATTATTTTGCGTACCATATGTGTCGCACTTGCTTACCTGATGTGAAAGCAAGTGGCAATTATGGCATGCATAAAACGTTCTACAAGGGATTGCAAAACGTAGATGATTTAGCAATAATAGGGTCAAGACTGGAAAAATTACATGCTCTTCGAGTGAACGCTGACTATCATCTTAAGGAAATTTTTTCAAGCAGCCATTTGAAGCGTGCTAAAGATTTGTCTGATTCAATTTCAAATGATATAAAGTGTTTTCTTTCAGAAAGAGGAAAATAAATCCTGTGCGGGAATTTCGGGGATCCCATACCATTCAGTCGCCGGATGCCCTGTCTCGACAACCCTGCTGTTGACAAAATCCGAACAAATCCGGAAATCCCGGAAATCCGGGGACACCATACTATCCCGGAAATCCGGAAATCCGGAAATCCCGGAAATCCGGGGACACCATACTGATTAAATTGATAGCCATAAGGGAAATGTGTATGGTGTCCCCCAATTTCGGAACAAGGGAAAATGTATAGAGTCCCCCGATTTTGCCCCGATTTCGCAGCACCACACCGCCTGAACTGGCGGTTTTTTTGTGCCTGAAAATCCCCATCTCCCGCCTTTTGGGTGGTGGCACGTCACGATTGACTCATCCCCACCGGTTTGGCGTGGCAGGGACAGGGAGCGCCTCGGGCGGCGTCATTGAGGGAACGCAGGATGCCGCAGCGACGGTTGGTCTGCCGTTGCTCGCACTCTCCGCGCAAAAGCATCAACTGCTCCTTGAGCATTCCCATGGCGGTGATCTGCGCATCCACCCGCACGATCTGCACATCGAGCAGGGCGTTCACGCCTGCGCAGTCTCCATCCGGATGGTGGCGAAAATTCAACAACTGCCGGATTTCGATCAGTTTCATGCCCAACGAACGGCAGTGCCGCACGAACTGCAACGTCTCCAGATGGGGCGCATCATAACGGCGGTAGCCGGAACTCTCCCGCTCTGGCTCTGCCAACAACCCCTCGCGCTCGTAGTAACGCACGGTTTCCACATCACAACCCGCCCGTCGGGCCAGTTCGCCGATTCGCATGACATGCTCCTGAAAAATAGGCTTGACTCTGTAGCTGCTACAGGGTGTGTAATGATCGCACGATTTCCCGAACCGATCCACAGGAGAAATGCATGCCTTCCCAATCAACGACGACCTGCTGCTCTGGACCTTGCGCTTCCGAGAGTGCCACCGTGTCATCCGGGCTGCCTTTTCCGGATGTGCTGGATGGCGACCGTATGGTGTTGCGGGTCTCCCGACTCTGCTGTCCCACGGAGGCCGATCTGATCCGCAAGGCTTTGATGGACATGAAAGAGATTCTGCACCTTGACTTCGATTTCATCCGCCGGGAATTGATGGTGATCCATCGCGGAGCCAATCGAAGCATGATTTGCGCTGCCCTGCGTACCGTGAACATGGAACCGGACCCGGATCCGACGGTGGCCGATACGCTTCCGGGCCGTTCGCTCCCGCCCCGGACCGGCGTTTCCCGTCGGGAGTGGACGATCACGACCGTTGCCGGCCTGGCCGCCCTGGTGGCGGAAGGGTTGGTCTGGGGCGGGCTGGACGAGCAATCGCCATGGATCGTCGCTCTGGCCCTGGCATCGCTTTCAGTCGGAGGTGTGGGCACTTTGAAGCGCGGCTGGATCGCCATGCGTCATGTTTCCCTCAACATCCATTTTTTGATGAGTCTGGCGGTGTTGGGGGCCATGGCTCTGGGCCAGTGGCCCGAAGCGGCCATGGTGGTTTTTCTGTTTGGTCTGGCCGAGCGCATCGAGGCGCTCTCCATGGACCGGGCGCGCCATGCCATCCGGGGGCTGATGGCCCTGGCGCCGGAAACGGCCACCCTCCGCAACGCCACCGGGGAATGGGAGAGTGTGGCCGCATCTTCGGTGAGCGTCGGCAGCGTTCTCCGGGTCAAACCGGGGGAGCGCATCGCTCTGGACGGTGTGGTGACGGATGGGCGTTCCGATGTCAACCAGGCCCCGATCACCGGGGAGAGCGTGCCTGTCATGAAGGAGACCGGTCAGCCCCTTTTTGCCGGATCGATCAACGGTTCCGGTGTGCTGGAGTTTCGCGTTACCGCCGATTTTCGCCACTCCACCCTGGCCAGGATCATCGACACCGTGCAGGAGGCTCAGGCCAAACGGGCGCCCATGCAGCGTTTCGTGGACCGGTTCGCCCGTTACTACACCCCGGCGGTGGTGGGCATCGCGATGGGCATCGCTCTCCTGCCGCCGTTGCTGTTCGGCGCCCCCTTTTCGGTATGGGTCTACAACGCCCTGGTGATGCTGGTGGTGGCCTGCCCGTGCGCGTTGGTGATCTCCACCCCGGTGACGGTGGTCAGTGGCCTGGCCGCCGGGGCGCGGCGGGGCATCCTGATCAAGGGTGGGTTGTATCTGGAGCAGGCCCATGCCCTGCGTGCCGTGGCCCTGGACAAGACCGGCACCCTCACCCACGGTCAGTTGGAGATGACGGATTGCGTGGTCCTGAATGATCATGACAAAGAGAAGGTGCTGCGGCTGGCCGCGAGTCTGGCATCCCACTCCGAGCATCCGGTATCCGCCGCGATCCTGGCATCCTGGGGAAAAGAACGACCATTGCTCCAGGTGCGTCATTTCGAAGCCCTGGCCGGGCGGGGCGTGCGGGGAACGATCGCCGGAGAGGTTCATCATTTGGGCAATCATCGCCTGTTGGAGGAGTTGGGACTGTGCCGCCCGGAGGTGGAGAAGATCCTTCTGCCTCTGGAACAGGATGAAAAGACGGTGGTGGTGCTCTCATCTTTTTGTGAACCGTTGGCGATCATCGCCGTGGCTGACCGGATGCGGGCAGGCGCACCTCAGGCCGTGGAGCGGCTGCGAAAGTTGGGCATCACCGTGACCATGCTGACCGGCGACAACACGGCCACCGCCACAGCAATCGCCCGTCATGCCGGTATCGACGACGTGCGCGCCGAACGGCTTCCTGAGGAGAAACTGCGCGCCATCGAAGGGTTGATGGGTCGATTCGGGGTGGTCGCCATGGTGGGCGATGGCATCAACGACGCCCCGGCCCTGGCACGGGCATCCATCGGTATCGCCATGGGCGCCACGGGCACGGATACCGCTTTGGAAACCGCCGACGTGGCGATCATGAACGACGATTTGGGCAAAGTGGCCGAGTTTGTGCGCCTGGGTCGAGCCACCCGGCGGATTCTGTGGGAGAACATCGCCCTGGCTTTGGGCATCAAGAGTTTTTTTCTGATTCTGGCCGGATTGGGCGTGGCCACTTTGTGGATGGCGGTACTGGCCGACATGGGCACCAGTCTGCTGGTGATCTTCAATGGACGGCGCTTGCTGCGCTTTTTCGCCTGAGCAGAACGACGGTCACAAACAAATGACAAGCACCAAGAAGGGCGTTTTGCAACTCTTCCGTACAGTCGGAGCCACAAGGTACCGTTGCCATGAAAGAGCGGTGGAATGTCCGTGCCGTAACGATTGTTCTGGATTCACCCTGGGATTTCTATTGCATTGATGGATCGCTCGGCGTGATAATAAAAAAGTGGTAACCATTCAGAACTCCGCCAAATGTAGGAGGCATGAATGGTTGCCAAGCGCGAAAGAACCTCCTTTATCGTGGAACTCCCGTCAGGGGAGGGCACGGTACGGGGGGTGAGGGGGATCCCCCCATCATGCAAGTTAGAGCGCGCCAAAAGCTAAAGTCGAACCCTCGGAGGCGCCGCTTCCGAACCTCCGTCGGGAACCTTGCAGTCCCCGGTCCCCTGCAATCACGGGGATCCTGAACAGTCGCGAAAAAATAGTCTTTTCTCTCCAAGATCAAATGTCGGGAACAGTTATGAGCAGGGAACGACGAACGCATATTCGGGTTGCTTTCTCAATCAAGGCTGCTTTTCATTGCCGCACAGGGTTTCTGTACAATGTCCCTGTGGTCGATATCAGTTCCGGTGGGATCCGGATGGATATTCCTATTTCAGATCAGTTCTTGAGTTGCAAGGATGGTGTGCTGAAACTGTTCGTTCAACCTCAATTCCTGTTCAACATAACCCCCTATGTGTTGGAAATGCCTTGTCGATTGGCGTGGTTCAATGATTCTGGAGTGGGTGTCGAGTTCATCAATCCGGAAACGGAGATCGTGGATAGTATTGATGACATGATTACGACTGCTTCGCACAGAGAACGATGCCATTCTGTTCCAGAAAGAGCCATGTCACGGATATAATTTTCAACCAGGATGTGCGCAATGAACGGGATTGAACGACCACCTGAAAAGAAAATCATGGTTTTCAAGAAAAAAAGTGAAGCGCGCACGGAACATGACAAGCCATCCGGATCTTTGTGGAAGATCATTGTGGTGGATGATGATCCCCAGATTCATATCCTGACGGAAGAGGTGTTGCGCGATTTTACGTTCGAGGGGCGCCATTTATGGTTGATTACGGGGTATTCCGGTCAGGAAGCGCGAGAACTGTTGAGAAAACATGAGGATGCGGCGGTCATTCTGCTGGATGTGGTCATGGAGACCAATCATGCCGGTCTGGATGTCGTGAAATTCATCCGGGAAGAACTTCGTAACCAGAATTTGCGGATTTTGTTGCGGACCGGTCAGGCCGGTCAGTTCCCGGAAGAAAAGATCTTTGAAGAATATGATATCAATAACTTTTTAGAAAAGACCGATCTTACCAGCCGGAGATTGAAAACAGCGCTCAAGGTTGCCTTGCGCGCGCATCGGGATATCCGTGAGCTCGATTTGGCCCGGCAACGGGAGGTCGAATTGCGCCGGGCCGCGGATGCGGCCAGTCAGGCGAAATCCAATTTTCTGCACATGATGAGTCACGAACTTCGCACCCCTCTGCAAGGGACCAAGGGGCCGTTCGAAGAGTTCAAAAGTCAGTTCCATCTGTTCGTCGGTATGAAGAGACTCCAGGCGCTGATTGGCTCCATGCACGATGAAAACCTGAAGAGCCAATTCACCGCCGCTCTCCAGGAGACACGCGACGAGGTGGAAGAGATCGCTTCGCAAGGGCTGAAATCCGTGGAGCATCTCCTGGGGTTGATCGAAGATGTGCTGGATTTTGCCCGCATCGAGGCCGGCAAATTGACGCTCTCCATCACGCCCCATCCGGTCCGTCAACCGATTCAGGATGTCCTCGCCACCTTGCGCCCCCTGGCCGACAAAAAAGGATTGCAGATGGTGGTGCGTCTGGATGAGGATTTCTCCGTGCTTGCCGATGGAAAACGGTTCAAGCAGATCCTGTTCAACGTGCTGGGCAATGCCATCAAGTTCACCAGCGCGGGATCCGTCACCCTGTCGGTCGTTCGAGAGGAACGCCATGCGTCGTTCTGCATCGCGGATACCGGGTGCGGCATTCCTCCGGACAAGCTCTCTCTCATCTTCGAGGCGTTCGAGCAGATTGACAACTCTGCGACCCGTCAAGCCGGGGGCACGGGGCTGGGGTTGCCCATCACGCGTGAACTGGTGCGCAGACAGGGTGGAGAGATCCAGGTGCGGAGCACTCCGGGTCAGGGGGCTCATTTTACCTTCACATTGCCATTGTCTCTGGAAGGATAATTATAATCATGCCTGGTATTTTGATTGTCGATGACAACCGCGAAGAGGTGCGTCAACCCCTGAAAAGACAATTGGGCCGCGTCTTTGGTGAAGAACGCATCCTGGAGGCGGCGAATGGCCGCATGGCGGTCGAAATGGTTGCCAGGCATCGTCCGGAGGTGATCATCCTGGATGTCATGATGCCGCTCATGGACGGGATTGAGGCCTGCCGGGTGATTCGCTCCTTGCCGGAGAACAACGGCACGTACATCATCATGCTGACGGGCCGGGAGGGAGGTCTGCCCGAAGGGCTTGAAGTGGGCGCCGACGTCTATCTGCGCAAACCCTGTTCGTTCGAGGAGTTGCTCGCCATCGTGCAAAAAGGCATGGCGGCAGTGGCCGAATACCAGGCCAATCTGGAAAAGCAGCAGGTCTTGGAAAATCAGGTCGGCAATCTGAATGAAAGCCGTTGGGCCTTTCAGGATATCATCACGTCGTTGAGTGTCGGATTGATTCTGTGTGCGCCAACCCCGCTTGGACGAATCCGCTACATGAATCCTGCGGCTGTCCGGTTGATCGGGCGTCCGGCGCAGGAGTTGCGTGATCTTCCGGTAGGGCAACTGTTTTCAGAAAGCGATATGGGACCGCTTCTGGAGGATCTGCTCGCCAATACCAAGGCAAGGGAGATCCCGAAGACCATGCGGACCGGATCGGGAAAAGGGGTGCCGGTATTGCTGTCGGGACGGGTTATTTGCGATTCCAGGGGACAGGAGAAGTGGATCATGCTGGAGGTGCGGACGCTGGATTGAAAACAGTACGGCCCATCCATCTCAACGCTGAACGAACGCCTCTTTGATGCGGAGAATTTCCGGAAGAATGCCCCGAAAAAGTTCCAACATTTTCGGATCGAAATGGGATCCACTGTCCTTGTGCATGACTTCCACGGCCTTCTCCACCGGCCACTCCTCCTTGTAGGGGCGTTTCATGGTCAAGGCATCGAACACGTCGGCCACGCTGACGATGCGCGCCCAAACCGAAATCGCATCTCCCTGGATCCCCTGCGGGTATCCCTGTCCATCCCAACGTTCGTGATGTTGATGGGCGATCAGTGCGCCCATCTGAAACAGAGGATCCTGGCTTTCCAACAGGATATCCCGGCCAATAAGGGTATGGGTTTTCATGGACTGCCATTCGTCGGCATTCAGTTTGCCGGGTTTTTTCAGAATGGAGTCCGGAATGCCGATCTTGCCGATGTCGTGCATCGGTGCAGCCATTTGCAGCAAGTCGCACTCCCTCTGGGAGGCCTTGGCAGCCACGGCCAACGCCTGGGCATACGCGGACATGCGCCAGATATGCACCCCGGTATCGGTATCGTTGAATTCGCCGGCGCGGGCCAGCATGTAGATGGTCTCCCGGCGACTCTCCTCCAGCGCTCGGGTGCGTTCCCGTACCGTGACCTCCAAGGAATCGCTGTAGCGTTTCTGGGCGCGTTGCATCTGGCTCAAGGAGGCGAAGGTCTGGACGCGCGAGATGACCTCTTCGTTTTCGAAGGGTTTGTGCAGATAATCCACGGCGCCCTGTTCCCGTGCCAGGCTGCGATGCGCGCCGCTGTCCAGAAGAAAGAGCACAGGAATCTCCTGGCTTTCCGGGATTTCGTCCCGCATGCGGGTGCAGACCATCCCGCCATCGGCGAGACGGATTTTCTCATCCAGCAGGATCACATCCGGCTTGCGTTGCCGGGTGGCGAAGAGGGTTTTCTCCCCATCGAGCGCAATGGCGATTTCGAACTGTTTTTCCAGGATTCTGGCCAGCGGGCGGATTTCCGTCAGAGCCGCCGCGATGAGGACCAGGGGTTTCATGTCGGCGGATCTCTTTCCGGGTCGGCGGTGACGACCCGGTTGCGTCCGGCGTTTTTGGCGGCGTACAAAGCCTGATCGGCCCGGGTCACCAGATTTTCTGGATGGCGCGTGGTGGTGGCCACGCCGAAACTGGCGGTTACCTGGCCGGCTTGCGGGAACGTGTATTCAACCATGGCCTGGTGCAGACGCTGGGCGATTTCCAGAGCCTTGTCCTCGGAGGCTCCGGGAAGCAGCAGCAGGAACTCTTCGCCGCCATAACGCACGAAAAGATCGCTCTTGCGACTGCTTTTTTTGAGAAGTTGCGCGGCATCGTGCAGCACGATGTCCCCAACGGCATGACCAAAGGTATCGTTGATCTTCTTGAAATGATCGATATCGAACATGATCGCGGAGAGCGGTTGCGGCATGCGGTGCAGTTTGGCCGCCTCCAGGGTGAACACCGCGTCGAAGATGCGGCGCAGAAAGAGTCCGGTCAAGAGATCCTGCATGGAAAACAGGCGGTTGCGTGTGACCTCGATTCCTTTTTCGATTTGGGCGACCAGATCGTCGATGTCGTAGGGTTTGCGGAAATAGACATCGGCGCCGGCGCGCAATCCGGCGGCGATGCCGCCATCCCGTCCCGAAAGAATGATGATGTATCCCAGATTCAGAGGATTGGAACGAAAGGTTCGGCAGAAATCGTAGCCGTCCCGCTCGGGCATCATGAGATCGGTGATCACCACGTCGATGCTCTCCTGTTCGGCGTATTGAAGAGCAGCGGTGACGCTGGTCACGCCCTCGACGTTTTCGCCACCGAACACCCGGCCCAGTTGTCGTACCAAAGGGGTGAGAATCCGGTCCTCTTCGTCATCGACGATCAGGATTTTACCCATCGTGACGCTTGCCCTCTTCGTGGGATTCGATGGCCTTGATCGCGGCGATGAGATTTTGTCCGAGATTGCGGGAGGCGGAGAGAATCTCCCGCACCTCCGATTCATTGCCCCGGATGCGATCTGCGGCGGCAAAAATGGAGCGACCGCTGGCTGAAGCCAGGTTGAGATGCCCTTTGACCAACTCGAGCGTTTTGCGCAGATGGCCCAATTCCACATTCAGGGCCATGCCCACGGCGCGACGGATCTTTTGGTCGATTTCGTTCAGATTCACGGGTTTGGAGATGTAATCCGTGCCCCGTGCCTTCATGAATTCCACCGCCACTTCCGTGGATCCGACTCCGCTCATCATGATGACCGGCATCTCCGGGAAGGTGGCGCGGATTTTGTGGAACAGTTCCAGACCATCCGCGAAGGGCATGTTGTAATCGGTGACCACCACGTCGATCGGCGTCTCCTTGAGCTTGGCAAAGGCGCCAGCCGCATTGACGCTGGTGTGCACCACGTAGCCCAAACGGGTGAGAGAGCGCACCAGAGTGCTCAACTCCTCTTCCACCTTGTCGTCCACGATCAGAATTCGGCCTTCCCGTTCTTTTTTGTCTTCCATGGGGTTGTTCCTTTATCGAATGAAGCGTGTGCGTCGCGATCGATTATGCTATGCCCCTGCCACGCGTACCATGCCCCCACCCTGAAGTTGCGCCTGATTCAGGGCATCCTCGGCCAGTTGCATCAACAGCCCTTCCGCAAAATCGAAGCTGGCCACGCCAAAGCTGGCCGTCAGTGGTTTGTGACCGGGAAAGTCGCTCTCTGCGACCCGTTTGCACAAACGGTTGGCAATCCCCAGAGCATGGGCCGGTGGCGTGCTTGGCAACATCACCACGAAGTCATGACCGCCCAGATAGGCCACCCGATCACTCTCCCGAAAGGAGAGCAGGCGGGAGACCGCACGCAGCAGTTCGTCGTCCGGTTCCGCTTCCGATACGGGCAGGTCGAGACGAAACCGGATGAGGGAAAAATTGAGTTCGTAACGGGTGGCGCGGGCCAATTCACCCGCCAACAGGGAATCCAGGAAAAAGGATTCGTTGAACAGTCCGGTCACCGGATCCATGGCCGGAACGCTGCGTTCCTTGGACTGCTTGAGCCCCTTGCGCACGAAGGCGGTCAGTTCGTCGATGTCGTAGGGTTTGCGCACATAGGCGTCCGCGCCGATATCCAGACCTTCCGCCAACCCGCCTTCGCGGCCTGTCAGCATGATGATGTAGAGTCCGCTGAACTGCGGTTTGCTGCGGATCAGACGGCAGGCGGAGATGCCATCCATGACCGGCATCATGACATCCAGCAGGATGACCATGGGGTGTTCGCGTTCCACGAGTTCCAGGGCCTGCTGACCGTTTTCCGCTTCCAGGATCTTGTCCGGACCGAAGATGCGCCCCATTTGCCGGACCAGCGGACGTCGGATCTCCCGTTCATTGTCATCGACGATCAGAATTTTGGTCATTGTGTTCTCCCGCATGACTGGAAAACAGGAACGACCATCCCTGGCAATCCCGAATATCGGCGTTGCTGATCACGCCTGATCAGCGTAGCAGTGGTATTTCCATTTGAATGGTTATGCCACATCCTGGTGCGCTTTGACAAGAGATGGTTCCTCCCAGACTCTGGGTGGCCAGGTTGTAGACGATGTGCATCCCGAGACCGCTGCCGCCCAGATCGCGTCGGGTGGTGAAGAAAGGCTCGAAAATGCGGTTGCTGACCTCCTCCGTCATCCCTTTTCCATTGTCACGGTAGATGAAAATCAGTCGATCGCCTTCGACCTGAAACTCCATGGTGATCTGACCGGCCTGATCGGGATCGAAGGCGTGAATTCTGGAGTTGTTGATCAGGTTGAGGATGATTTGGGAAAAGGCGCCCGGATGGCTGCGAATCTCCAGGTCATCCGGACAGACGACGGCCACCAGCAACTGGGTATGGCGGAGTTCGTGATGCAGGGTCAGGACGGACGATTCCACATAGGCGCGCAGTTTGAAGGTGCGCAGTTTGTCGCTCGATTGATCCACGGCCACGGACTTGAAGCTGCGTACCAGGTCGGCGGCCCGTTCCAGGTTGAAACGAATCAACCCGGCCAACCGGGAGGTCGAGGCGATATACCCTTCCAACTCCTCCTCGGAAATCCCCTCGTTGCGCAACAAGGCGTTGAATGCCCGGGTTCGCTCCTCCAGTTCGGATGCCGCCGTGACGCCGATGCCGACCGGGGTGTTGATTTCATGGGCCACACCGGCCACCATGCTGCCCAGTCCGGCCATTTTCTCCGATTGGACCAGTTCCGCATACAACCGCTTCTCTTCGGATATGTCGGCGATCATGCCCAGGAAAGCGGGTTTTCCCCGCAACACGATGCGGTTGACAGCCAGACGGATCGGAAAAAACGAGCCATCCTTGCGGATGGCTTCGGATTCGAAGGCCTTCATCCCTCTTTTTTCGGATGAGAAAGGGCTCCGGATCCCTTGCGAATAGAAGTGACGCATCCCCTGCGCAATCAATGCGGAGGCCTTTTGGCCGATGGCCTCGTTTCGGGAGTAGCCGAACAAATTTTCGGCCTCGAGATTGAAAGTCAGGATATGTTCGTCGTTATCCGTGACGACGATCCCGAAAGGGGCGTACTCGATGATGGTTTTTTCCAGATGCACCATCTCTTCGAGCAGTCGTTTTTCATGCGTCATGTCGATGATGATGGCGATGAAGAAACAATCCTCCAGGCCGTGAATGCGGTTGATGGCCAAACGCACCGGAAAAACCGAGCCATCCCGACGCATCCCTTCCGCCTCGAAGGGCATCCTCAGAATATGCACATGGTGCGTATCGATGCAGCATTGCATGATGTTTTTCGAAGAGTTTTGCAGGGGCAAGGGCACGAGATCGATGATGCTCTTCCCCCTGATCTCCTCCTTGTCGTATCCGAACAACTGCTCCGCAGCGGAATTGAAGATCCGGATGGCGCCATTCTGGTTGACCGTGATGATGCCGCACGGCGTGTTTTCGATCACCATGCGTTTCATCTCTTCGCTGATTCGCACCTGCTGTTCGGTTTTCAGCCGTTTCAGCGCTCCAGCCACGATGGTCGAGGCGGTTTCGAGAAACTGGACGCACTCCGGATCCATGGGCGCACGATGGCGGAGATAGAGAACGATGACCCCCGCCACTTTGCCATCGACCAGGATGGGTACATTGAAATGTCCATGAGGGTGCATGCCGGAAAAACGGATCTCGTGCCGTTCATCGACCTCGGAGGCGAACTGAATTTGTCCGGTGAGCGCCGCCTGTCCGCACAGGCAGTGTCCCAACGGCACCACGGCGCACTGGGTCAACAGCTCGTCGGCCAGGTTGCGATGGGCCACCAGGACCAGGGCCTGCTTCTGTTCGTCCATGAGGAAAACAGCCCCTTTGTCCTGGGCTCCCAGAAAGGTCAGGTGCGGAAAAAGCTCCAACACCTCCTTGAGCAACTGATCGGCATGGGTCGCCGCCAGGGAGTGTTTAAGGAAGGCGTTGATGGCATGCTGCACCTCGATCTCCTTGCGGAGTCGTTCGAGTTGACTGGCTTGATCATCCCTTGTCATGTGCCGCTCCTGTTCGTTGTCCGGATCGGATCCTTTCCAATGGAGAGGTGTTGCGTTTTCCGGCCCTGATCCAGGGGAATTTGAATCCGGAAATGGGTTCCCTGTCCGGGGACGCTGTGGCAGTCAATGGTCCCGCCCAGGGTCTGTGTCACCAGATTGTAGACAATGTGCATCCCGAGGCCGGTTCCGCCGTGCTGACGATTCGTGGTGAAGAACGGATCGAAAATCCGCTTCACCACCGCATCGCTCATGCCGGCTCCATCATCGCTGTAACTGAAATGCAGCGAGGCCCCGACCTCCTTGAACGTGATGGTGATGCGGCCTTCCGCGGGCGGTGTGTAACCGTGAATGCGGGAGTTGTTGACCAGGTTGATGACGATTTGCGAAAAGGCTCCGGGCTGGCTGAGAATCTCCAGCGTTTCCGGACAGTCGATGTCGATTTCGAGTCGGGTCGTGCGCAGTTCGGGATGCAGCGTCTTGATCGCGGATTCGATGCAATCCCGGATCTTGAACGGACGCATCTCTTCGCAGGATTGGTCCACGGCCACGGACTTGAAGCTGCGTATCAGATCCGCGGCCCGCTCCAGATTGACCCGGATCAGCTCCGCCATCCGTCCGGAAGCCAGGATGAACGTTTCAAGTTCCTCTTCCGAGATCCCTTCCTGTCGCAGGGTGAGCGCAAAGGCGCGGATCCGGTCTTCGAGATCGGAGGAGGCGGTGATGCCGATGCCCACGGGGGTATTGATCTCGTGGGCCACCCCGGCCACCATGTTGCCCAAGGCGGCCATCTTTTCCGATTGAATCAACTCCGTGAGCAGACGTTTTTCCTCGGTGATGTCGATGATGACGGCCAGAAAGGTGAGAGACTCCTTCATCTGGATCCGGTTGACCGCCAGACGCACCGGAAAGGTGGACCCGTTCTGATGCAGAGCTTCGGTTTCGAACGGCGGAAGTCCGAGAATACGTCGCTCTCCGGTTTCCAGATGACGACGGAATCCCGTCTCATGGGCATCCTTGAAAGCTGGAGGAACCAGGTCGGTCACGCATTGCTCCAGAATCAACGGACGGGCATGCCCGAACATGCGTTCGGCCTCGAGGTTGAACTCCTGGATCCTTCCCTGTCGGTCGGCCACGATGATGCCGAAAGGGGCCTGTTCGATGATGATGCGTTTCTGCTCCTCGCCGTTTCTCAAGGCGGTTTCCAGTTCGAGCCGTTCCGTTTCGTTGCGCAGCAAGCGCCTCAAGAAGAGCAGGGAGAGGATTGTCAAGGAGAATCCAATCAGGGGAATGATGATCCATCCCCTGGAGAACACATGCGCATCGTATTGGATGTCATGGTGATGCAAGGCCGTATAAAGCCATTTCCGGTTGGCGACCGTCAGTGTTCTGTCCAGATGCAGGGCGTCGGTGGACGGTGGATGGTTTGGTGCGTCGTCTGGAGAGGCCAGCCGGGTCAGGTGACGGTAGAGAAGAACCGGTTTACCGGAGTCGGAGATGTCATGCAGCCAGAAGGTGATGCCGCGCGGCGACAGGCCGGCGATGGCGGATTCGATCAAGTCCCGGAAGCAGATCACGCCAACGGCGAATCCCGACAGATGGTGACGACGCTCCTCGACGGTTTCGACGGTTGTTCCGTTTGCGTAAATGGGATGGATGATATGCACGACGTACTGGTTGATCTTTTCCAGGATCGGCATGATCTGCGGGGTGACGATCGTCACTCCGGAGTCCCTGGCCAACTCGAACGAGGCCAGGCGCACGGGATCCGAGGCGACATCGAAACCGAACGCCTTGTCGTGGGCGGAAAATGGTTCCACATAGTCGATGACAATGGCCTCGTCGCGCAGGGCAGCCGGCACCATCGTTCCTGTGTTCGATTGCTCCGTAATCCGGAAGCCAGGGAATTTCCGCGCGGTTTCCGTCTCGAAGGCTTGCCGTTGCGCCGCGAGCACCCTTCGATTCCAGGTGAGTGAATGAAGCCCCTTCAGGCGTTTCAGGATGGGCTGGACATAGGTCGCGAATTCGTCACGATCGACCTGTTGGGAGGCGGCGAACAAACCGCTCAGATCTTCTGAGACCCCCAAATAGCGACCGAGGCGGTTGTTGATCGCCTCGAACCGTTCGCTTGCCCCTTTTTCGAACTCTTTTCGATGGATTTGTGCTTGAAGATGACCGGTCAGATAGCCTCCGGCCAGGGAGAGCAGGGTACCGCCCAAGGCGACCACGAACATGAGCAACCGAAGGGATCGTCTTTTGTCCATGCAAGGGCCATCGAAACGATTGAAGGTGATGCCGATTGATGAACATGCTGTCGGCAGACGGTGATTCAACCCGAAAGGTTACCGTAACTTGCCTGATGGGGTGAGGGATGCCACGGGGGATCACGAGAGATCCCCCGCCATGAACGTTACCGCGTGTCATCCACCAGGTTCAGCCAATTGACTCCCGAATCTTCCATGAAGGGTACATCGAGGATGGTTTGGGTCTGTTGGAGTTGGAATTTTTCCTCTTCGACGCGGTGCAACAGGTTGGCTAACTCTTTTCGTTCATCGCGCTGATTTTTGCGTTGTTCGTACTCCAGCAACCCTTTTTGCACCAGGGCGATCAACTCGTCCGTGGCGCAGGGCTTGCGGATGTAGACATCGGCGCCGACTTCCAACCCTTCCGGCAATCCGCCATCGCGTCCGGTCAGCATGATGATGTAAGTGTTATCTTGACCGTCCATGCTGCGAATCGCCTTGCAGGCAGTGATTCCGTCCATGACCGGCATCATGACATCCAACACGATCACCCCGATGGGATCTTCGGAGGATTGCAGGATATCGAGCGCCATTTTTCCGTTTTCAGCCTCCAGAATCGATTCTGGATCGAATATGCGGCCCAGCAGGCGTACCAACGGACGGCGAATCTCCACCGCGTTGTCATCGACGATCAAGATTTTGAACATGAGTGTATCCCTGTGGATAAGAGGGATGGAAAACCCTGAATTTCTTTGTTTTGCATGACAAGGATAGCATGGCGTGTAACGCTTGTAAACGGTCACATGATTTACTGATTTTCTGGTAATATTCTTTTGGATGTCATGATTCTTTCAACAGGTCGGGAATGTGGATGCGTATGCAAACCCCTTGACCCGGTTGACTCTGGCAGGAGATGGTGCCCCCCAGGGTCTGGGTGACCAGGTTGTAGACGGTATGCATCCCGAGACCACGGCTGCCTTGATCACGGCGTGTGGTGAAGAAAGGATCGAACATCCGATGACAGGTCTCTTCGGTCATGCCGCGCCCATCATCCCGGTAGATGAAACGGAGTTCATCTTCCTGACGTTCGAATGCCATCTGGATGTGCCCGCTCGCTCCAGGGGCAAAACCGTGGAGAAGGGAGTTGCTGAGCAGGTTGATGACGATCTGGGTGAATGCGCCGGGATCGTTGCGAATCTCTAGCGAATCGTCGCACAGGATCTCGATCGACAGTCCGGTGCTCTCGAATTCGTGCTGCAAGGTCTGAACCGAGACTTCCACCGAGGCTCTCGGACGGAACGTGCGCAGGCGTTCGCTGGATTGATCCGTGATCACGGACTTGAAGTTCTGCACCAGTTCGGCGGTGCGTCCCAGACTGAGTTGCACCAGCTCGACCAACCGTTTCGTGGAATCGATGTGGCTTAGCAACTCCTCCTCGCTGATCCCTTCGGATTGCAACAGCGTCTCAAAATCCGCGGTGCGATCCTGCAATTCGGAGATCGCGGTTATGCCGATGCCGACCGGCGTATTGAGTTCGTGTGCCACGCCAGCCACCATCCCACCCAGCCCCGCCATTTTTTCGGAACGGATCAGATCCTCTTGCAGGATCTTTTCTTCCGTCATGTCCACGATCATCCCCACCAGGGCTGCCCGTCCGTCCAGTTGCATCCGATTGACCGCGATGCGCATCGGAAACCGGATACCGTCACAGCGCAGCGCATCGGATTCGAAGGCAAGCGTCTCTTGCGTCATTTGATCACCCGATGCCGGATGCAACAGGGTTTCGAATCGCGTTGCGTAGCGTTTGCGCAGATCCTCCGGGATCAACATACTGATGGATTGGCCGAGGATCTCGTGAGCGGCATGGCCAAACATGCGTGTCGCCTCGGGATTGAATACCCGCATGATGCCATGATCATCGGTCACGACGATTCCGAAGGGTGCCCGGTCGATGATTTCGTTGCGTTCCTCTTTCAGTCGCTCCTCTTCGGTGATGTCGCGGATCAGCGCCGCCGTACCCACGGGGGCGCCTTCCTCCCGGAAGGTCGAGGCATAAAAATGCAGAATCCTGCCCTTGTAGGAGCGCGTAAAAGAGCGGCCATCCTCTTCGTGCTCCAGACAGTTCCGGATGAAGTCGGGATCATCCACCAGTTGGTCGAACCCCTCCGTTTCGATCTGTTCGCTGGACTTCTGCAACAGGCGTTCGGTGGAGGGGTTGATCAGGATGATCTCACCTTGGGCATCGGTGATCACAATCCCTTCGCGGGTGCTGTGGAGGATGGTATGCAGCTTGTTGCGTTCCTGGTGCATGAAGGCGTGACTGACGCTTAAACGACGCGCGGCATTTCTGGCCTCCTGCCTGGAGCTTTCGAGACGGTGTTGAATCTTGATCAGGGAGCGCTCTTTTTTGGTCAGGGCATCCAGCATCCGGTTGAAACCGGTTGCCAACTGTCCCAACTCATCCGGACGCGCATCCGGTGCGCGCAGGTTGCGCCGTCCTTTGCGCGTGGCTTCGGCCACCTTCAAGAGTTGATACAATTCCGTTGTCATGTCGTGAGCCATCCACCGGGCAAACAGGGCGCCGATCAGAATGGCCGCGAAGGTACAGATCCAGCCGTTGCGGACGACTCTCTGCCATTCGTCCTGGTTGACTTGCCGATCGAGGATGATGCGCGCCCAACCGATCATCCGCTTCTGGTCCAGGATCGGCGTGGCGACATCGACCTTGAGCGGATTCGACAGCAACACCACCGGTTGATGGGGTTCTTGTCGCAGTTTTTGTCGGACCGCATCCTCCACCAGCGTGCCGATCCGTTGCGGATCCTCGTGTCCAATCACCTCTCCCTGGGGAGAAAGCAGCATGATGCTTTGCACATCACGATCGGTCGCCAGGGTGTGCAGCATCTCCGCGACGCCGATCCTGTCGTTGGCAATCAGCTTGGAACGGCTGCTGACAGCCAACAGACGGCTCAGATTCACGGCGTGCCGTTCGCTTTGTCGTTCGAGGAACTCTTTTTGCGACACAACGAGATCGAAAATGAACAAACCGATCAGGACCGTGTATACCGAGGCCGCGCCCAGTGTCCATTGGCGACGCAGGGAGGCGGTCAGAAACCGGCGGATGCGCGCGAACACGGCTGACCCGAGATTGGTCACACGATCGGACCGGGGCCGGTCGGACTGGTTTTTACCGGGCACGGGTGTCATCGTGGTCCGCCTTGAACCGGTTGATGATTCTTGAAAATTGAGAATTTCGTCCTGTGGTCGGATGCCCTCGAATGCTCCTGCCCCCCTTTTTTCTGCCCATCGCATCCTTCCTCTTTGTGTTAAGGATTCAGGATACCTGCATTTGTAGAGAGGAATCTTCCAGACGCTTCTGCTTTTTTCGACGGTAAAAAACGACACATGCCAAACTGGGCGCGGTTTGGTCATGGGGTGCGGCATCATGCCCGATCTTCTGTCGGCGTGACGATCAGTATGGAGATTATCGCAATTCAATGGTATGCTCAAGCCTCCGGAATCCAAATTGAGCCAATTTCTTTTCGGATCAGAAAAATATTATTTTTTATAATTTTTTGATCCGGTAGTCGCGGGTGATGGCAGGTGCAAATCCATTGCCTGGTGGTACAATCCGGACTTGGAAACGTGCGTTCTTTGTTTTGACCTGCGAGAGGTTGGTTGAATTGTGCAATCATATCAGGTTTATTGGAGGATTATGAATACCTGGTCTTCCTTTGTCCATGCGGATCGAACGCAGAAGATCGTCGGTCTGGCGTTTTTCTTGACAATATTCAGTATTTTTTTGTTGCGCTTCCTGCGGATTTCGGAGATTGGGGTCGGCGGGAGTGATGAGTTCTTGTACTGGCACTTTGCCATGCGATGGAGTGATGGTCGCTATGGTCTGGAGATTCTGGAAATCGATCAGCCAAGGCTCTATCGCCCTGTTTCGTTCTATTTTTTCTCATGGGCATTGAGGGTGTTTGAGAGTAAGGACTATGCAATCAAGATTTTCAATATCTTGATTGATGCCTGTAACGCATACTTGATTCTTCTTGTTTGTCGTCGATTGTCCAATCAGTGGGTCGGATGGTTGGCATCTGTGTTGTATGTTTGTATTCCCATTCTGATCACTTATTCCAGAATCGAATTTCTGCATACGTTATCAATATTTTTTCTGTTGATGGCGTTTTATTTTCTGATTCGGTTTCTGGAAGTTGCCACGAGAGTCAGACTGTTTTATCTGTTGATGGCAGGTGTGGCGCTTGCCGAAGGCAGTCATGTCCATCCCAGTGTGCTGTTAAATGCCCCCGGATTTCTTGCTGTAATCGTGCTCGATGGGCTGTTGATCAGACAGGGCTGGAAAGCGCAAGCCAAAAAAATGGCCGTCGCCTCGGGTACGTTGATGGCCGGTATCCTGGGTGTTTATTTGATCTTGCTGACCATGATCGGGATGCATCAGCATCCGAGTGTCGCTGCTGGACAAGACCGATCGACTGTGACCACCACCATGACGCAGATAAACAGAGCGCAGTTCACGTTTGATCTTCATGAGATCAAATCAAGACTTAAACTGGTTTCCGTGCCTGTCGCATTCGTCAGGAACAACATGATGCTGTCGGATGGGCTTGTCAAAGCGCTGTTTGTGCTGTTTGGAGCGGGCATGTTTTTGTTGTTGCTGCGTCTTTTGGGTGTTTCCGTGCCCCCTGACTGGGGAGGGGAGCTGAAGGTGCATGCCCCTTGGATGGTCATGCTGTGTTTTGCTGTTGTTTTTTCTTTGTTTTTTCCGACCAGTATCCATCAGATGCGCGATCATCTGCAACTGTTGCCGCTCTTTGTCATCAGCGTGTCGGTTACCCTTTATGCGATTTCCGCGCGTTGGATCACGCCTGTTGGATCGGTTTTACTGCTGGCTTTTTTTGTTGGTTTGTTTGCATGGCATGCGGTTCCTGGGGTGGTCAAGAAAATTGTTGCGCAAAACGTGTCAATACAGCGTCAATTATACAACAAAATCGGATCCCTGGTGGATGCGAACAATCGCATCGTCTTTCTTGAAGATCCCGCGGATCGTACCCGTCCCTGGAGTATTCGTCCTTATTTCGGAGAGCATGCGATTTATTATAATGACTGCGAACAACCTCTGGATCGGTTTGTCACCCAACAATCGATCCGGTTCCTGGTGGTTCCCAACCCACCTTTACATTATACACAAAACAGCAAGATCCATGGCCGGTCTGCCGGGAAGGTCAGCCCGGTTCCTGAATGGACAAAATCATGCTATATTCGGGAACTGGATGTCGAAAAGATGAAGAGCCCCATGGTTTCCGAAAGCGGTTGGTGGCATCACCGGGTTTTGAACGCAGCTCTGGTCGAACAGGTGCTCCAGAAGCAGGCGGGTGAGATTGTCTTTCAGACGCCTTCGATGATCGTTCTCATGCTTTTTGGTCAGGATGCCGTGGACCGGGGGCGAGCCTTGGCAGAAGTGTGTATCGATCCTCAGACCCGGTGCCAGGCCGGAAAGCCGCTTGATTGAAAGCCTTGCCACGGTTTCCGGGAAACGGTGCGTTGAAAAAAACGCTGCGTGAAGCCGGATGTCCACCAGGCGTCTCCTTGGGACGACTCCGTGCGGAGGTCAGAGGACCAGGCTATTATACGGTCTGGCATGGAATCGGACGCTGGGCGCAACGCGGAAGGATGGTTTCGAGCCATCCATCCGGGCGGTGCAACGCCGGTTGGGAGGTGAGGGGGCTCCATCATCGCGGATCCGGCGGACGCGGGCAAGCGACTGATGCACCCGGTTGATCCGTCTTGCAACGTTGGAGGGATATGATTTCTTCTTATTATTCGGACAAACTGGACAGTCTGAAGGATATTTTTGCCACGGATCATGTGGGGATATCCGAAGAAGGGCTGATGGTGGACGGGCGCCTTTATCCCATTGTCGGGGATGTCATTGTGTTGCTCTCTCCCGAGGAGTACCCGCCATTCCTGAGGGGAGACCGCAATCTGGACAGTGCGCGAAGCGCCGGATCCGAAACGATGGACAGGGAGATCCAGTTCACCTTTGGCGAGGAATGGAAGACCTTCAATCGGGTGTTGCCGGAACACCGGGTGGAGTTTGATCGGTATTTCGATCTTGTCAATCTGGCAACCTTGAAGAACAGTCGGGTGTGCGATCTTGGCTGCGGTATCGGTCGCTGGAATTACTGGCTCGCGGATCGGTGTCGTGAACTGGTGCTGGTGGACTTTTCGGATGCCATTTTTGTCGCGCGCGAGAATTTGCGAACCAAGCCACAGGTGATCTATTTCCTCGGCGATTTGACACGCCTCCCGTTTCGGGAGGGATTTGCCGATTTTCTGTTCTGCCTGGGCGTCCTTCATCACCTGCCAGACGATGCACTGGAAATGACCAAAAAATTGGGCGCTTATGCATCGCGTTTGCTGATCTACCTGTACTACGCGCTGGACAATCGTCCTTTCTATTTTCGGTGGTTGTTGAACGGAGTGACGGTCATGCGGCGGATCCTGCACACCCTTCATCACCCCCTGGCGCGTTCGTTCCTGACCTGGCTGCTGACGCTCACCCTCTACCTGCCTCTGGTGGGGTTGGGACATCTGCTCGAACGCTTTCAACGGGGCAAGCTGGTGCCTTTGTATGAGGGGTATGCCAACAAATCCATATTGCGTATTCGCCAGGATGTGTACGACCGATTTTTCACCAGCATTGAGCAACGGGTCACCCGTGCGCAGATCCTGGCTCTTCAAAGCCATTTCGACACGATTACCATTTCAGACAACATGCCATATTGGCATTTTCTCTGCGAATCCGCAGCGCGGAGCGATCATGAGGGGACCCGGAGTTGACCTCCAGAGAGGGCATGAACATCCATTGGAGCTGAAAAGAGCCCAAGGAAAGACCGGGCGACAGCGTATTCTTCATGCACTGTTTCCGGTGCTTCATGATACACGAAACCTTGCGATGGGCTGATCCGTGGCATCGGCCTGACGCGCGGAGTAGAGAGGCTGCTGAATGGCAGATGATGCACGATGTGTGGAATCGCTGGTTTTTTGGAACCTGCAACCGGCAGGCAGGCAGAGGATGCGCGGACAATCATCCTTGGGATGATGGATGCCATCGTCCATCGGGGTCCGGACGATGCCGGGATCTGGCATGATCCGGTCACCGGTATCACCCTGGGACATCGACGGCTGTCCATTGTCGATCTGTCGCCAGCCGGGCGCCAGCCGATGGAATCGCCCAGTGGTCGCTTTCTGATCGTATTCAACGGTGAGATTTATAATCATCGGGAGTTGCGGCGCAAACTCGCCGACACGGGGGGGGAACCGGTCTGGCGCGGCCATTCCGATACCGAAACCCTGGTCGCCTGTTTCGATGTCTGGGGAATCGAGGAGACGATACGGCATGCCGTGGGGATGTTTGCCTTCGGCGTTTGGGACCGACACGACAGACGGTTGATTCTGGGGCGGGATCGACTGGGGGAGAAGCCGCTTTATTATGGATGCCAGCATGGTGTTTTCCTGTTCGGGTCGCAACTGAAAGCGTTGCAGGGCCATCCGGCCTTTGTGGGAGAGATCGATCGCGGGGCCATTGCCTTGCTGTTGCGATACAACAACGTTCCCGCTCCTGCTTCGATTTACCAGGATATTCACAAACTTCCGCCAGGATGTCTGTTGACGGTCGCCTGGGATGCGTTTGGCGCCAATGGCGTGGAGGCGGTTCCCAAAGCCTACTGGCGGCTTGCGGATGTGGTCGAACAGGGCATGAACGACCCTGTTCCGACCCGCGATCCCGAGGGGGTGATTGACCAGCTGGATCGGCTGCTTGGTGATGCCGTGGCGCGGCAGATGAGTGCGGATGTTCCGTTGGGGGCCTTTCTGTCGGGAGGAATCGACTCTTCCACGGTGGTGGCGCTGATGCAATCCCGTTCCGGTTGCCCGGTGCGAACGTTCAGCATTGGTTTCGACGAGGCCGGATACAACGAGGCCGACCATGCCAGAGCCGTGGCCCGTCATCTGGGTACCGAGCATACCGATCTTTATGTCACGCCGGAGATGGCCCTGGAGGTGATTCCGCGTCTGCCGGATCTGTACGACGAACCGTTTGCGGACTCCTCGCAAATTCCGACCTTTCTTCTGGCCCGGTTGACCCGTCGTCATGTGACCGTATCGCTATCCGGGGATGGAGGGGATGAGCTTTTCGGGGGGTATAACCGCTATCGTGTCGCGCCATCGCTCTGGAACCTGTTTGGAAAGTGGCCCATGCCGATGCGGCGTGCGCTGGCGTCCGTGTTGCAATCCGTGCCCCCATCCGTGTGCGATGGATGGATGAACCGGATCGGCGGATGGTTGCCACGCGAGACCCGGTTCGCGCAACCGGCGGACAAAATTTTCAAGCTTTCCAGAATCCTGTCCGCCGCCACGCCTGCGGAGGTCTATCTTGGATTGGTTTCTCATTGGCACGCCGCGCATCTGGTTGTCGGCGCGCGTGAGGATCCGTCGATCTCCTGGTGTCGTTCGGATGGTGTGATGGAGCCATCCGGTTTCGTCCAGAAGATGATGGCCTGGGATCTGGCAGGCTATCTGCCGGATGACATCCTGGTGAAACTGGATCGGGCGGCCATGGGGGTCTCGCTGGAGACCCGCGTCCCCTTTCTGGATCATCGCGTGGTAGAGTTTGCCTGGAGAATCCCGGTGTCGATGAAGATCAACCAGGGACAAGGCAAATGGATCTTGCGTCAGGTGTTGCGCCGATACCTCCCGGACACGCTGATCGAACGTCCGAAGATGGGATTCGGGGTGCCGATCGATTCCTGGTTGCGAGGGCCGATGCGGGATTGGGCCGAATCGTTGCTCGATCCCGCCCGTTTACGCCACGAGGGATATCTGGAACCTGGTCCCATTCGACAAAAATGGCGCGAGCATCTGGAAGGCAAACGCAACTGGCAGCATCAACTCTGGATTGTTCTGATGTTTCAATCCTGGTTGGAAAGGAATCGCCATTGAACCGCAAGATTCTTTTCGTGATCAACATCGATTGGTTCTTTTTGTCGCATCGTCTGCCGATTGCCTTGAAGGCGCTTGAACAGGGCTATCAAGTGCATGTTGCCACGGGCATTTCCGACAAGATGGCGGAATTGCAGGCGCATGGCTTGATCGTTCATCCGTTGCCGGTGACGCGCAGCCATGTGGGCATTGGGGAGATTGTGGGACTGCTGATCCGCTTGTGGAAGCTCTTCAGGGAGATCCAGCCGGATGTGGTCCATCTGATCACCCTCAAGCTGGTGGTGTTCGGGGGCGTGGTGGCACGTTTGGCGGGGGTGCCGGTTCTGGTGTCGGCTCTCCCAGGGTTGGGATTCGTCTTCATCTCGCGGGGGATCTGGCCGGCCATTCGGCGCAAGGTGATCGGCGTGCTGTTCCGGGTGGCGCTGGGACATGCGCATGGCATGGTGATCTGCCAGAATCGCGACGACCTGGAAATGGTCTCCCGGTTGGCGCGCCTGCCTGCCGGGCGCCTCACCCTGATTCCTGGCTCTGGCGTTGCGTTGGATCAATTCGTGGACACGCCATTGCCCACGGGACGTCCCGTGGTGTTGCTGGCGGCCCGCATGCTGATCGACAAGGGGGTGCGAGAGTTCGTGACGGCTGCCAGGGCGTTCCACGTTCGGACGAACGGTCAGGGAACGGAATCGCCCCGATTCGTGCTGGTGGGCGCGCCCGATCCAGGCAATCCCGCGAGCCTGACCCGGCAGGAGCTGGAAACGTGGGCTCGGGAGGGGGTGGTGGAGATCTGGGGAAAGCGTCGGGATATGTCGAAGGTGTTGGCTGACGCGACGATCGTGGTGCTTCCCTCCTACCGTGAAGGTCTGCCCAAGGTTTTGTGCGAGGCGGCGGCTTGCGGACGTCCGGTGGTGACCACGGATGTCCCGGGCTGTCGCGATGCGGTTCGATCCGGTGTGACCGGATTGCTGGTGCCGGCGCGTGATTCAGGGGCCCTGGCCGAGGCCATCGGACGTCTGCTCGCGGACCCGATCCTGTGCGCGCGGATGGGGCGGGCAGGTCGTCGCTGGGCGGAGGAGGTTTTTGATGTGCATCAGGTGGTCGCTGCCCATCTGAACATCTACGAGAGGTTGCAGAACGACGTGGGGTCGCCCTGATGCCGCGTTGAGTTCCGGGAGAGGTTGCAGAACGACGTGGGGTCGCCCTGATGCCGCGTTGAGTTCCGGGAGAGGTTGCAGAACGACGTGGGATCGCCCTGATGCCGCGTTGAGTTCCGGGAGAGGTTGCAGAACGACGTCGGGTCGTCCTGATGCCGCGTTGAGTTCCGGTTGGATGCGGGGGGGACGGGATGCGTCCGCTGCGGCTCTGGTCGGGGGTGCCGCCCAGGGCAACCCTTCGGGTCACGCGGGGTCGGCGTGGACGAGGATTTGGATGCTCGCTTCCAGCAGGGTGTGCAGGCTTTCCAAACGGGCGTGGGCACGGGTCGGATCCGCGAGGGTCTGGGGATCGTCGGCCAGTTCGGCGCTCTCGGCCAGCCGTTCCCAGCCGATCAGGCGCGCGCTGCCCTTGAGTTTGTGCAGGCTCTCGTGGGCTGCGTGGGCATCCCCCGCATCCAGATGCCGGCGCGCCTCGGCCAACAGGCCGCGCGCATCCGCGCAAGCCTCCTCCTTCCACGCCACCAACCCTTCGGGGGAGATGGCCGAGCCGATCAGCCGGAACTGTTTCGGATCCAACAGGGCAGGGCGGTGTGGTTCCTGTTTGGTCGGCTCCCGAGGGGGTCGATGGGAAGCGTGGACGGATGATGCCTCCGACGCCTCGGCGCCAAGGAGGGGTGCCGCGCTCCCGCCATCCTCTGGATTCCGCTCCGGCGCGGCATCATCCGCGCTCCGGTCTCGGGCAAGACGTTGCAGCACCTCCCGCAAGCGGGACGGCACCACCGGCTTGGTCACCACATCCCCCATGCCGGCCTCAAGGCAGGCATCGATGTTCTCCTGACGGGCATCGGCGGTGCAACCGATGATCGGGATGCGTCCCACCGCCCCATCCAGGGCGCGAATCCGTCGCGTGGTCGCGCACCCGTCCAGGCCGGGCATGTGCACATCCATCAGCACCAGATCGAACGGTTCCACCTCCAGGCGCTCCAACCCCTCGGCCCCGCCCGCCGCCTCGCTCACCCGACAGCCGACCTGTTCGAGCAGCCGGGCCGTGATTGCCCGGTTGAGCTGGTGGTCCTCGATCAGCAACACCCGTGGCGCGCCGATCTGCTCGGGCAGCGACTCCTCTTCCTCTTCCTCCAGCGGGGGCGCGGTGAGCGGGAAGGGCAGGGTGATCCAGAACCGGGCGCCTCCCTCCCGCAGACTCTCGCCGCCGATCACGCCACCCAACAACCCGGTCAACCGGTGGGCGATGGAGAGCCCCAGTCCCGCACCTTCGAAGGTGCGACTCGGCGTGCTGTCCACCTGGGTGAAGGGTTCGAACATCCGTTCCGCGAACCCTTCGGGAAAACCGGGACCCGTATCCCGTACCTCCAGCGTGACCAGGGCGATGGCTTCGGATTGTGTTCTGGCGCGGCAATCCAGGGTGATCTCGCCCTGCTGAGTGAACTTGAGGGCATTGTCCAACAGGTTGTTGAGCACTTGCGCCAGACGCTCTCCATCGGTGATCACCCACTCCGGGAGGTTTTCCAGACCCGCGCTCCGCAGTTCCAGACCCTTGGCCCTGGCCTGGGTGGCATACCGTCGCGCGATCCCATCCACCAGGGCCTGCAACGGACAGGGACTCTTCATCGGGGTCAAGGCATTGGCCTCGATCTTGGAAAGATCCAGGATGTTGCGGATGATCCCCAGCAGACTCTCGCCACTGGCGATCATGGTCTGCACGTAACTGAGCTGCACCGCATCCAACCCGGTGTCCCGCAACAGATGTCCCAACCCCATGATGGTGTGCATGGGGGTGCGGATTTCGTGACTCATCACCGCCAGAAAATCGCTCTTGGCGCGATTGGCCGTCTCTGCCGCCTCCTTGGCCGCCCGCAAGGCGACCTCCATCTGTTTGCGCTCCGTGATGTCGCGAAACACCGCCTGCCGCACCAGCCGTCCGGCCAGACGATGCACCGTGGCATTCGCATCCACCGGCACGATCCGTCCATCCCTGGACTGCAAGGCCAACTCCAGGCTCTGACCCGCCTCGATGGTGAACCACTCCCGGCGTGGTTCGTAGAACGCCTCCACCTCGGCCTGCATCGCCACGGGATGCAACCGGGCGGGTGGCGTGCCGCGCAGTTCCTCCAGGGAACGTCCCACCCATCGGCACGCCGTGTCATTGGCGCTGACGATGGTATCCGTGATCAGATCCGTGAGCACGATGGCATCCGGCGCGGATTCGAACAGAATCCGATAACGGGTCTCGCTATCCCGCAACGCCGATTCGGCCCACTTGCGATCGGTGATATCCTGGATCTGCGACACGAAATGGACCGGTTTGCCATCCTTGTCGCGCAGCAAGGAGGTGCTCAACAGGATCCAGAGCGTTTGTCCGTCCTTGTGGAGATAGCGTTTTTCCATCTGAAAGGTGTTTCGCTTTCCGTCCAGGGTTGCCCGGAGCAGTTTCAGATCCAGCTCCAGGTCTTCCGGATGGGTGATCTCCTGGAAATTCATGCCCAACAGTTCGGACTCGTCGTAACCGACGATCGTGCACAACGCCCGGTTGACCTTGAGAAAGAAGCCGTTCGTGGACACCAGGGCCATGCCGTGGGCTGCGGTTTCGAAGGCGCTGCGAAACCGTTTCTCGCTGAGTGCCAGATGCTCCTCGGCCTGTTTGCGCGCGGTGATGTCGTGCAACGAGATCACCGCCCCCAGTTGTTCCCCCTGCACATCGCGCATCGCCTGCGCGGTCACGATCAGCGCGCGGCGCATGTCGCCATTCCGGGAGACCAGCACCAACTCTTCGTTCAGCACCGGCTCATCACGCAAGGCGCGGGTCAGGGGTGCCCGGTCCGGAGGCAACGGCGTCACCCCGTCGGACAACCGGAACAGTCCATCCTCCACCCACGGCTCTCCGGTCGGCGCATCGCTCTCCATGGACATGAAGGCGCGATAGGCCGGATTGCACACGGTCATCCGGCCTTGACTGTCGCAGGCCGCCACCCCATCCTGGATGTTCTCCAACACCGTGGCCAGAAAGAGTTTTTGTTGCGCCAGATCCTCCCGTGCGATCTTTTCCGGCGTGATGTCCTCCACCACCGCGATGTGATGTTCCGGCGTCTCGTCGCCGTTCCAGGTGGGCGACACCGTCAGCCGGACCCACACCGTGGCCCCGCTTTTGTGAAAATAGCGTTTTTCCATGGTGAAGCTGCGGATCATGCCGTCGATCAGCAACCGCATGTTGGCCAGATCTGCCGCCAGATCATCCGGGTGGGTGATATCCTGAAACCCTCGATCCAGCATCTCCTCCACCGTATAGCCGAGCATCTCGGCATAGCGGTGGTTGAGTCGCGTGAACCGGCCTGACTCGGAGTGGATCAGCGCCACCCCGACTGCGGCCTGCTCGAAGATGGTGCGAAACAGTTTTTCACTGTGCTCCAGATCCGCGCGCAACCGGCCTTCGCGTCGGATCCCTTCATCCGCCCGTTCCAGGATGCGGTTCATCCACTGGGCGAGCAGACCGATCTCGTCGGCCTCATGTCCCTTTTCCACCGGAAGACGCATCCCCGTCCCCGGCAGGATCTCCCGCATCTTTTCGGCGAGCCGGATCACCGGTTTGCCCAGATATTGACGGATCAGCCAGGCCAGGATCAGGGTGGCCAGGAGATTCTGACCCATGGAGAGCAGGGCTTGAATCAGCGAGGTGCGAACCGCGATCGCATCGGTCTCCTCGGCGTTGACCACCAGGATCAGCGAGCCGATCACATCCTGGCCATTCACCGGAGAGTGGAGCGGAAAGGGGCTGCCGTGGGAAAAATCGACCCCGAAGCGTCGGCTTTGTTCCACGCGGAAGCCATCGATGCCGTCGATGCGCACTCCCACGAACAGGGAGTGGGCCATCAGGCCATCCACCACATCCCGGGCGATCGGTTCGTTGCGGGCGTAAACCCCGACTTCGGCCTGGGATTTGACGGTGAGGAACAGACGTTCCTGAAACCGTTCCCCTGCCGCGATTTCGTTTGTGTAGGTGAAGGAGTAGGAGACAAGGCTTACCACCAGGGAGAAGAGCAGCATGCTCAGGCCGATGATCGTGGCCAGTTTACGATTCAGACTCCGCGAAGGGGTGATCATCGGCGTGATCCTTTACCGTGGAACGCTCGTCAGGGAACTTCGCGGGCGGTGGGGAGGGGAGTCCCGCATTGAAAGTTACTCGCGCAGATCCAACAGTACCCTCACCGACTCATCCACCAATCCGGCCTCCACATAACCGATGGCCTCCGGGTTGTTGGCGACCGTCTGCAGGACGCCCTGACCATCGGTCATGAAGGTCGGCGGGTTGACCCGTCCGCTGAAGGTCAGGCGGGCCCAGTAGGTGTTGACCTGATTCAGGGACATGCCGTTGATCATGCGGAAGAAGATTTCGCGAGTCCGGCTGTCGCGCGCCTGCTCGACGATCATGGCGCGACGTCCATCGGGAAAGGTGGCGCCGCGACCGAGAAACAGATCGGAGAGTTGCGGTCGGGTCAAGGTCGCCAGCCTGTTCGAGGGGTGGACCACGACCACGAGATTTTCCGCCAGCGCCGCTTCGGGAACGAAGGCCAGCATTGGAATCAGGAGTATGAGGGCCGTTTTCATGCTTTAGAACACGAAATCCAGAGCCATGGAGAACGACTGAACCGACAGGGGCTGGGAGCGGTCCAGAAGGTTTCCGGGGCGCAGCAGATAACCATTCGGATGGATCCGGGTGGCATCCCACTGCCACTTCAGGGCTGCCCAGGGGGTCACGTCGTATCGCAACCCCAGGGAGTAGGTCTCCTGATCCATGCGACTGGAGTTGATCGCTATGATGGCGGCCTGTTGCAGGCCGTTGAGGCCATCGGCCACGCCGGCGGGCAGTCCGTCGCCCCAGTTGAAGGTCGCGGCATGGGCCGGATGATGGGGACGAATGGCGCTGACCAGCGTGTATGGGGTCCAGTCTCCCAGGCGTCGGGCCACCGCCAGGTAGCCCATGTCATGGTTGGTGGACATGTCGATGGAGGCGGAAACCCGGCCTATTTCGGCCTGAACCAGCCAATCCTTGTTGTCGAAGACCACCCCGAGCGTGGAGAGGGTGATGCTCGATCCGGCGAAGCCCATGTCGCGTCGGTATTGGGCGGCCTGGGCTTCGACCGCCGGCAGACCGGATCCTGCCAACCCGTCGAGACCGTCGTGGAGCAGGGTCAACGGTTTGGCCTCGTGGTTGAGGTGGAGCTGGGAGTGGCCGATCTTGACCTGCCAGGGCCCTTTTTCGTAGGTCAGCGTGGCCACGAACAACCGATCCAGATCGAGATGATAGAGATCGTCATCCATGGGGACGCCAATGCCCAGGGAGCGTCCGCCCTGGAGTTTGACGCGCCATCGTGCGTCGTTGACGAGCACGGCATGGGAGAGATCCGCCCCGTCGAGTGAGAACAGGGGGATCCAGCCGTGGAACTCCACCGGAGGACGAATCCAGGGGTAACCGTACCCCATGTGGCGTTGTTCGGAGATCAGGAACAGATCGTATCCCACCCGACCCAGGCGCAGCTGCGTTTCTGGAAACGGGTTCCAGGCCAACAGGGCCCAATCGACGTAGTAGCCGAAATCACGACTGATCTGATCGCGTAGCACCCCCTGCGACATCAGCGACAGCTCTGGGGAGAGGCGCATGCTGGCCTGGATCCCCAAGCGCGAATCCCGCAGCCAGGCGTCGTTGTTGAACCAGGATTGATCCTCGGGCAGGGAGTCTTTCGGACGTTGGTTGATGTCGCGGGTGAAGGCGGATCGGGCATGGTCGTCGTGGATCCACCCCAGCGTCCCATAACCATGGATGCTCGGCGGCTGGAGTTCCAGGGCCATGGCGTGGGTGGGATGGAGCCAGGCCAGGATGGATCCGACCAGGGCGATGACCAGGCTGAAGCGGGTCATCGGCAACCATGGGGATCGGATCGTTGCGTGTCGGGTCGGGTAGCGCATGGCAAGGTCCGGATTCTGCGTCAGGCGTGCCAGGATGTTGGATACCAGGAAATCATGCGTTTTCTCTATTCATGAGCCGATGATGGATGACAAGCGCGTTTTGTTCGTGGTGTTGCTGGCCGGAGAGGCCGTTTTTGGGGGCATGATCCGGCTTGTGTGCCTCGCCCTCTCACCCCTTCATGAAGATGACCGTGGAACTCCCGAAGGGATGTCCACGGTGAGGGGGGATCCCCCCATCATGCAAGTCTTTAGTACGTCGGCGCGCGCGTGACATGGGTGAAGATAATACGCCACGTTTTACAAGTTTGTATACCTTCTTTTTTACTGTGAAACTCCCGAAGGGAGGTCCAAGGTCGGGGTGAGGGGGTTCTCCCCCCATCATGCAAGTTACCGTGGCACGCCCGAAGTGAGATTCGCGGTCGGGGGGCGAGGGGGCTCCCCCCATCATGAAAGTTATTCTTTCCAAAACCGACGGATATCGGGTTGACGATTCGGTCGTCCCGTCACTTGACAAGCCTGAATCCTTCACATAGACAATGATCCAGTTGAGAAAAGAACAGAGGGTCCGATGGTTTGCCTCTGTCCGGTCCTGGTCTCCCATTATCTTTACATTCGAGGGAAAAATTATGAAAAAACAGATCCTGCTCGCAGCCTTGCTGATCGCTCCCTGGACAGGTGCGCAGGCGTTCGCCGAGGGCGATGCCATGCTCGACGAGGCCCGCAAGGTGGCGATGCTGTTGCCGCCGAAATTGATGGCCACCTTGCAGGATGAGATCGGCAAAACCGGTTTTCAGGGGGCGATCCCGGTGTGCAAGGAGTCGGCGCCCAAGATCGCAGGCGCGGTCTCCCAGGAGACCGGCTGGAAGATCAGACGGGTCAGCCTGAAAACCCGCAACGAGACGCGCGCCACCCCGGATGCCTGGGAGAAGGCGGTCCTCGAGGAGTTCGACAAGCGGGCCGCCGCGGGCGAACCGCCGGCCAAACTCGAGAAGGGGGAGAAGATCGGCAACGAATACCGCTATGCCAAGGCCCTGCCGGTGCAGTCGCTCTGCCTGGGGTGCCACGGCAAGGATGAGGTGACTCCGGCGGTCAAGGAGGTGTTGAGCAAGACCTATCCCAACGACCATGCCATCGGTTATGTGGAGGGTCAGATTCGCGGCGCCATCAGCATTCGCAAGGCCGTGCCCTGATCGATGACCCGCTCACCATGCGGGACCACCGGGAGCTTCGCGCTCCTGAGGTGGTCCCGCACGGTTTGCCATGCAGATCGAGCCCCTTTTTTTGATGGACCCTGGGGTAAAGAATCGTGCGTATCGGTCTGTCGTCCATGCCGCCGAGAGAAAAGGAGGTTATGAGCGGAGTTGCGATACCCGTTTCCGCTCCATGAGAACGGCGCGGGAAACGTCTGAACCTGTTGCCTCCTTTGCCTGAACGCCGATCCCAGCCTCACTTCGGCTTGTAGATCTCATTCGGATCCACTTCCGGCGCGCTGATGGCCCGCCAGGTTCCCGCCGCAGCCTCCAGAAAGAAACAGCTGCGCCGTCCGGTATGACACGCCACCCCCACCTGATCCACCAGAATCAACAACGTATCCTGATCGCAATCGGTGCGGATCGATTTGACCTTCTGGATATGTCCGGAGGTCTCCCCCTTTTTCCAGAACTTCTGCCGGCTGCGCGACCAGTAACAGGCAACCCCGGTATTCAGGGTTTCCTGGAGCGAATCGCGATTCATCCAGGCCATCATCAACACCTCGCCGGTGTCGTATTGCTGGGTGATCGCCGGGATCAGACCGTTGTCGTTGAACTTCAGATCATCGAGATTGAGCTGGAGAGCGTTCATTCGGACTCCTTCGGGAGGCGGACCTCCACGCCGTTCTCCCGCAGGTAACCCTTCACCTCCGGGATGGTGTGCTGACGAAAATGGAAGATGGAAGCGGCCAGTACCGCGTCGGCATGGCCTTCGCGCAACCCTTCCAACAGGTGTTCCATGGTGCCCACGCCACCCGAGGCGATCACCGGAATGGTCACCGAGTCGGCGATGGCGCGGGTGAGATCGAGATCGTAGCCGTTTTTCGAGCCGTCGCGATCCATCGAGGTGAGCAGAATCTCCCCGGCGCCCAGCTCTTCCATGCGCGTCGCCCAGTTCACGGCGTCGAGTCCCGTGGGTTTGCGTCCGCCATGGGTGAAGATTTCCCAGCGCAACGGACGACCGGCCTCGTCACGAGCCACGCATTTGGCGTCGATGGCCACCACGATGCACTGGGAACCGAACTGATTGGCCGCCTCGCGCACGAACTCGGGGCGGAACACGGCGGCGGTGTTGATGCCCACCTTGTCGGCGCCGGCCTTGAGCAGACGGCGGATATCCTCGTTGACCCGCACCCCGCCGCCTACGGTCAAGGGGATGAATACCTGCTCGGCGGTGCGCCGCACCACGTCGAGGATGGTGTCGCGGTTTTCGTGGGAGGCGGTGATATCCAGAAAGGTGAGTTCGTCCGCGCCCTCCTCGTCGTAGCGGCGCGCCGCCTCGACCGGATCCCCGGCATCGATCAGATTGACGAACTGCACCCCCTTGACGACCCGACCCTCGCGGACATCCAGACAGGGAATGATGCGTTTGGCGAGCATGCCTGAAATCTCCCTCTGTCAAGCGGCGGAAGCGTCATCCAGCCAGCGGGCGGCGGACTGGAAATCCAGACGACCGTCGTAGATCGCCTTGCCGGTGATGATGCCGGAGATGCGTCCCCGGTTGGCGAAGGGACCGGCGTTCTCCCGGGCGTGTTGGATATCCTCCAGGCACGATACGCCGCCGGAGAGGATCACCGGAATGGTGATCGCCTCGGCCAGGGCGCGGGTGGCGGGGATGTTGGGACCGCTCAAGGCGCCATCGCGGGAGATGTCGGTGAAGATGATTTCTGCCACCCCGGCATCCTCGAAACGCCGCGCCAGATCCAGCGCGGTGATTTCGGTGGTGGCCGACCATCCCTCCACCGCCACCAGTCCGTCACGGGCATCGATGCCCACCGAGATCCGTCCTGGATGGAGCCGGCAGGCCTCGCGTACCAGTTCGGGATTCCGACAGGCGATGGTGCCGAGGATCACGATGTCGATGCCGGCGGTGAGCCATCGTTCGATGGTTTCCAGGTTGCGGATGCCGCCGCCGAGCTGCACCGGGATGGTCAGGGCCTCCAGGATGGCGGCCACTGCGGCGGCGTTGACCGGTTCGCCGGCAAAGGCGCCGTTGAGATCCACCACATGCAGCCGGCGCGCTCCCAGGGATTGCCAGTGGCGCGCCATGGTCGCGGGGCTGTCGGAGTAGACCGTGGCCTGATCCATTTCGCCCTGGAACAGACGCACGCATTGACCGTTCTTTAAGTCGATGGCCGGGATGAGAATCATGATCAGGGTCTCCAGGCAACGAAGTTCTTGAGAAGTCGCAGACCGGCCTCCTGGCTTTTTTCCGGGTGGAACTGGGTGCCGAAGAGGTTGTCGCGGGCGATGGCCGCCGTGAAACGGACGCCATGGTCGCACCAGGCGGCCACATGGGCCGGGTGGTCCGCCACGCCGTGATAGGAGTGGACGAAGTAGAAATGGGTTTCGTCCGGGATGCCGCCCCAAAGCGGGTGGACGCCGGTTTGACGCACCCGGTTCCAGCCCATGTGCGGGATTTTGAGTTTCTGGTTCGGATCGTGGGGATCGGGCATGTCGTTGGCGAAGCGGACCACCTTGCCGGATACCAGATCGAGACCGGGATGGACCCCGAATTCATGGCCCTCGCCAAAGAGGAGTTGCATGCCGACGCAGATCCCCAGGAAGGGTTTGCCGGCCTGGATGTGGTCGAGCAGGGGCGGGATCAGACCGCTTCGGTCGAGGTTGTGGCGGCAGTCGGCAAAGGCGCCCACGCCGGGCAGAACCAGGTGCCCCGCGTTTTTGACATCCTCGGGGAGGCCGCTGACCCGTACCGCGCCGCCCGCGACCTCAAGTGCCTTGGCCACGGAGCGCAGATTGCCGGAGCCGTAATCGATGATGGTGATCATGCGGACAATCCTGTTTCACAATGTCAGACAAGAGTCTTGAAAGAGTCTGTCTTGAGGGGGCTAACCGCTGGTGCGCTGGATATCTGCGCCCAGGGCCTGGAGTTTCTCCTCGATCCGTTCGTAGCCGCGGTCGATGTGGTAGACGCGCGAGATCGTGGTGGCCCCTTCTGCGGCCAGTCCGGCCAGCACCAGCGATGCGGAGGCGCGCAGATCGGTGGCCATGACCGGCGCGCCGAGCAGATGATCGACCCCGTGGACCTCGGCCACGTTGCCATGCACGCGGATGTCGGCGCCAAGGCGTTGCAGTTCCGAGACGTGCATGAACCGGTTTTCGAACACGGTTTCGGTGATCACGCTCACCCCTTGGGCCAGACTGTCCAGCACGAGCATTTGCGCCTGGAGATCGGTCGGGAAACCAGGGTAGGGACAGGTCTCCAGGTTGACCGGGAGCAGGGGATCCGGCGCGCTCACGCGGATGCGACCCGCATCCTGGATTTCGATCACGACACCAGACTCACGCAGTTTTTGGATCGGGGATTCGAGGGACTCGGCATCGGTATCGGTCAAGGTGATGTCGCCATGGGTGACGGCGGCGGCCACCATGAAGGTGGCGGTTTCGATGCGGTCCGGGATGATGCGGTGTTGGGTGCCTCGCAACTCCTCGACGCCATCGATGATGATGGTCGAGGTGCCGGCGCCCTGGATGCGCGCGCCCATTTTGTTCAGGAAAATGGCCAGATCGGTCACTTCGGGTTCGCGGGCGGCGTTTTCGAGCACGGTGCGGCCATCGGCGAGGGCTGCGGCCATCATGAGATTTTCCGTGCCCGTGACTGTGACCGGATTGAGGTAGATGCGCGCCCCGCGCAGACGTTTGGCCTTGGCGCGGATGTATCCTTCGTCGAGGGAGATCTGAGCGCCCATCTTGCGCAACCCCTCGATGTGCAGGTTGACCGGTCGCGAACCGATGGCGCAACCGCCGGGCAGGGAGATTTCCGCCTGGCCGTGGCGGGCGACCAGCGGCCCCATGACGAGGATCGAGGCGCGCATGGTGCGTACCAGATCATAGGGGGCCCGGAAATTGTTGACCTGGCTGTTGTCGATCTCCACGCCGAGTTTTTCGTCGATGGTGATCGCGGAACCGTGCTGGCCGAGAAGCTCCAGCATGGTGGTGACATCCTTCAGGTGCGGGATGTTGGAGAGGTGGACGCGTTCGCCGGTGAGCAGGGTGGCGGCCAGGGCGGGCAAGGTGGCGTTTTTGGCCCCGCTGATGGGGATGGTCCCCCGCAGGGCATGTCCGCCCCGAACGATGATCTTATCCATGGTCGCGCACGATTGAGTTGTTGGCAGTGGGATGAAGCCTCATGGTATCGGGTTCGGCGCGGAGAGCGACCGTCAGGACGCGGACCGGGCCCAAGTCATGGGCAACCAGAACGATGAAGTATAACACCCTTGCGACGCGGGTGTCATTGTCCTTGGTGCGGATCCGGGGGGGATGGAACGATATTTTCCCGGATGGCGGGAAGATTTTTCGTTGACCCCAGGTGTGCTATTATCATAAGATATCGAAATAAAAGGGTAATTCATCCTTTTTTCGTCATCGCTCCGCATGGGGCCATCCAAGGAGGCGAGATCATGAAACGGGTGCTGATTCCCCTGGCCGAGGGGTTCGAAGAGGTGGAGGCCGTCACGCTGATCGATGTTCTGCGTCGCGCGGGGGTGACGGTGGTGACCGCAGGGTTGAAAGCCGGAGCGGTGAGCGGGAGTCACGGCGTGGCCGTGGTACCGGATACGACGCTGGAGGCGGTGGTCGATGACCGCTTCGATATGGTGGTGCTGCCGGGCGGTCTGCCGGGCACGACCCATCTGGACGAGGATCCCCGCGTGCATGCGCTGCTCAAGCGTCTGGAGGGGGAGGGGGGATACGTGGCGGCCATCTGCGCGGCCCCGGCGGTGCTGGCGAACGCGGGATTGCTGAGCGGCAAGCGGGCCACCAGTTATCCGACCTGCATGCCGGAGGCGTTGCTGCCGACCATGACCTATCTCGAGGAGCCGGTGGTGCGCGACGGACGGGTGATCACCTCGCGCGGACCCGGCACGGCCATGGATTTCGCCCTGACCCTGAGCGAACTGCTCACCTCCAAGGCCAACCGCGACGAGGTGGAGGCGGACCTGATGCGTCCGTGAACGCTGTTTCTCGCGGACCAGAAACTGGCCGGGGCCCCCGGCTTCCCGGCCAAGTCAATCGGACGTCATCCTGACGCGGACCAGAAACTGGCCGGGGGCCCGGCTTCCCGGCCAAGTCAATCGGACGCCATCCTGTTAAGAATGCTACGGAGTGGATGCGATCGTCACGGCTCTTGCAGTTCACAACCCCGGTTCCGTTTGATCGATTTTTCTAGGCCATCCTGCCTCAGATCGGGGAAATGCGACCATCCGCGAGATTTTGTTTGACTCGATCATGAAATTATGCAATAATCCCAATTTGTCAACCTTCTTGGCGGATCGTCTAACGGTAGGATAGAGGATTCTGACTCCTCCAGTCTAGGTTCGAATCCTAGTCCGCCAGCCATTTTTTCCGCATCTGTCGCGACCCCTTCTTTAAGCGTTTCTCTCGTTTTCTTCGAACATCACCAGGAGCGATCCATGGGCGAACGCGTCACCAGTCTGCTGCTCGAATGGATGGGGCAGCTGGATTACTTCGCCATTTTCGTGCTCATGGCCATGGAAAGTTCCATCTTTCCGGTTCCCTCAGAACTGGTCATGATTCCGGCGGGCTATCTGGTCTCCACGCAAAAACTCACCTGGGGCGGTTCGATCGTCGCCTCCAGCCTCGGCAGCATCGTCGGATCCCTCGGCAGCTACTATCTGGCCCTGTGGCTCGGGCGCCCCTTCATCGCCCGTTTTGGTCGCTACTTCCTGATCACCGAGAAGCACCTGTCGCAAACCGAAACCTTTTTCGCCAAACATGGCGAGATCTCCATCTTCACCGGTCGGTTCCTGCCTGGCGTGCGTCACCTCATCTCCATGCCCGCCGGCGTGGGACGCATGCGTCTTTCCCCGTTTGTCGGGTATACCCTGGTCGGCGCCACCCTTTGGAACATCATTCTGTTGGTGCTGGGCTACGTGATCGGCGAGAATCAGGCCTGGGTCAAGCAGAATACCCTCTGGATGGTTTCCATCGCGGTCCTGTTCGCCCTGCTCTTGATCGGCGGGTATGTGGCATGGCAAAGACGCCGCGCCTGAAACGTCTGATCAAGATGGTCTGCGCGGTCTGCGCCGGCCTTCGGCAACAGCGCGTGGAGACCGCGCAGGCGACCGCCTCGCGGGCCTTGCAGCCCAACCTGATGCTCCACGAAACCGCCATGCGCGCGGCGGCCAACACCATCGTCATCACCGATGTCGCCGGACAGATTCAGTGGGTCAATCCGGCCTTCAGCCGTTCGACCGGTTACACCTTCGAGGAGGCGGTCGGACGCAATCCACGTCTGCTCAAATCCGGTTTGCAGGACCAGACGTTCTATCGCGACCTGTGGAACACCATTTTGCGCGGCGAGGTGTGGCGCGGGGTGTTCATCAACAAGCGCAAGGATGGTACGCTGGTTCATGAGGAGTCCACCATTACGCCGGTCATCGATTCAATCGGTCATATTACCCATTTCATCGCCATCAAGCTGGATGTGACCGAACGGGTGCGGGTGGAACAGGAGTTGAAAGAGGCGACGGTCAAGGCCGAGGCGGCCAATCAGGCCAAGAGCGATTTTCTGGCCACGATGAGCCATGAGATCCGCACGCCGTTGAATGTGGTGCTCGGGGTGCTGGAGTTGCTCAAGGATGCCCATCCGGATCCTCTGAGTCAGGACAGGCTGGAACTGGCCAGCAGTTCTGGCAAGACGTTGCTCTATCTGATCAACGATATTCTCGATTATTCCAAGATCGAGGCCGATCAACTGGAGCTTGAGGAGACCCCTTTCGACCTGGCCGAACTGTTGGACGAAATGGTGTTGGCCATGATGCCTCTGGCGCACGAGAAACGGATCGCCATCGACTGTCAGTTCCCGCGAATCTTTCCCACCTCGGTTCTGGGAGATCCGAACCGGATCCGGCAGGTTTTCACCAACCTCATCGGCAATGCGATCAAGTTCACCCCGCCGGGTGGGGAGGTCGTCTGTCTGGGAGGGACGGTGCGGCGTGCGGAAGGGTTTATCGAATATCTGTTCGAGGTGCGGGATACCGGCATTGGCGTGCCCGAGGAGGAGCGGCAACACATCTTCGAGCGGTTCGCGCAGGCCAATTCCGCCACCACGCGCCAGTTCGGGGGGACCGGGCTGGGGTTGGCGATCTGTCGCAGGTTGATCCGTCTGATGGGGGGCGACATCGAGGTGGATGACAACCCGAATGCGTCATCCGGAGCGGTATTCGTCTTCACGCTCGCGCTTCGGGAGCAAAGTCCGATCACCGTGTCCCCGTCCGACGCCAGGGAGGCGTCATGGGTGGTTGCGCACCCCCCATCCATCGACAATGCGCGCATTCTGGTGGTGGATGATCAGAGCGCCAATCTGACCGTCACCCTTGGCATGCTCGCCAAGATCGGCTGTTCACGGGAGCGTTGCGTCACGGCCACCACCGGGTTGCAGGCCGTGGAGCGTTTTCAGGCCGATCCGTTCGATCTGGTGTTCATGGATTGTCAGATGCCGCTGATGGACGGCTATCAGACCACCCGTTTGATCCGTGAGTGGGAGCAGCAGCGGGAGCGGGTCGCGGTGCCGATCATCGCCCTGACCGCCGATGTCACCCAGGCGAACCGGCGCGCGGGTCGGGAGGCGGGGATGAACGATTTTCTCGCCAAGCCGGTCTCCCTGGATGAGTTGCGGCGGGTGTTGCATCGTCATCTGCCGACCGTGACCGCGGTGGAGGAGCGTGGGGTGTTGTCGTCCCAGACGTTGCCCCAGGTGGTTCAGGCGTTGGTGGCGTTGGGGTTGGACAGTGGCGAGATCCCGGGCATTGCCCGGTTGATTTGCGAGCAGTTTCCGGAGTTGCTCGATACGTTGGAACAGGAGTTGGCCGCGGGTCGTTACGAGCAGGCCCGATCCACGTCGCATGTGTTGCGCGGTTCGATGTTGCATTCGGTGTTTCCCCAGATGCAGAACGAGACGCGGCTGTTGCACGATGCGGTGCGTGCCCGTGAGTGGCCGAGTGCCCGACGGCAGTTGTCGCGGGTTCGGGCCGCATTCGAGCCGATTCAATCCGAATTGTTGGCGTGGCTTGCGGCATCGCGGACGGAGTGAATCGGACGGGTGAAAAAATCACCCTGCGTGAGGCCTGGTTTGGTTTGGCCTGGGTTGGCCTGGGTTGGCCTGGGTTGGCCTGGGTTGGCCTGGGTTGGCTTGGGTTGGCCTGGGTTGGCTTGGGTTGGCCTGGGTTGGCTTGGGTTGGCCTGGGTTGGCTTGGGTTGGCTTGGCCTTGGGTTGGCCTGGGTTGGCTTGGCCTTGGGTTGGCCTGGGTTGGCCTGGGTTGGCTTGGCCTTGGGTTGGCCTGGGTTGGCCTGGTTTGGCCTGGCCTGGTTTGGCCTGGTTTGGCCTGGCTTGGCTTGGCCTAGTTTGGCCTGGGTTGGCCTGGTCCGAATTTCGACTTGGATGGTCGCATCTTCCGTCCCACCAGGGATCTTGATTTATTCTTGAATGGATCTTGGTTTGGGACGTTGTCTCGAACCGGGTGCGTTTGGCCTTGCGCCTCGGGCATGGCCGTGATGGTTCCGGACGGTGGATTCAATGCGGCGTGGTGGCGGTTGTTCTGTTTTTTTCTTGACGTCATCCAAGGAAGCGGGTATCTTTGAAGTTTCATTGCGGCGGGGTAGCTCAGTCGGTTAGAGCTGCGGATTCATAATCCGTGTGTCGGCGGTTCAAGTCCGCCCCTCGCTACCAATTAAATCAATAAGTTGCAAGTCAGTAAAAAGCAGATTTCCTTGATTCGGGTAACTCTGGGGTAACAATATCTGGTGAAAGAATTCCCTCGGGAGTTCAATTGCTTCGCTGATCCACGCAACGTTACGGTTTGGCTGCTTTCAAGACTTGGCCTTTATGTTGGCGCCAGCAAAGTGGTGAAAAAAAGCCCGGCACACGTCCGGGCTTTTTTGCTTCGTAGCCATCACAAAGAAAATTCCTTTCCCGTTTTCGATTCATCCGCCCTCATGCCAATACAGGACAGGAAGAAATTCGCCCTGGAAGTTTCTCCCGGTATCCATCAATCCATGCGTCATTCAAACACGATGCATCCCCAGCTCCAGTCACACCCTCGTTTCGAATGTCGGACGCATCCAGACTACTGCACCACATAATGCGCGTCATCGCGCAGATCGGACAGTTTCGGGTTCACCGTGATGCCATGTTGTGCCCGGTTGTGCATCAGTTGCCGGGTACGCAGGGAGTGTCGAATCGTATCGCCCTTGATGCTGTAGCGGGGATGATGCTGGTTGAAGGCAAAAAACTGCTCACGCACCGCGTCCATGGCCCGGTCATCCCCCTTGCGCCAGGCTTCGCCATAGGCATTCAGCAACCGGTGGCGACGATCCTCGATGAACCTCTCCGCGTTCTTGATCGCCGTGTTCGCGGCATGCTGTTCGGCCACCCGCGACGGATTGAACCCGAGAGCCTGGCCGAACAGCTCCACCGCCGACAACTGGTCCTCCAGCAGCCGGTCCCCCTTCATGGTCAAAACCCCACCCTCCGCGATATAACGACCGCTCTTGAGGAGATCCCTGGCCGCCTTGGGAAGCAGCATCTCCAGGGCGCGCTCCTTGTTGCCCCTCTTGGCGATATCCATGGCCGTGTAGATCTGCTTGACATACCCGACCACTGGACCAAGGGAGTTGCTCACCAGGTGGGCAAATGCATCCGCCCCATCCACCTCCCGATCCGAGGAGCGCCAGAACAGATCGCTCAGGCCGACCCGGTGGGCCAGATCCCACCCGGTGGTGCGAAACAGACCATGGGAGAGCCATTCGGCGGGACGTTTGCCAATCAAATCCGCCGTTTTGTTGCGTAACCAGGTTTCGGCGTCGAACGGTTCGTCCTCATTGCCGAACGCCGCCGCCACGGCATTCATGATCAAAGCCTGTGCCCTTCTTGCCTGGCTTGTCGTTCCAACGCGCCAACAGACCGGCTCCGCGCAGCACCCGCCGTACCGATGAAGGGCTGACCGCCACGATATCGGCGTCCATCATCATGAAAGTGAGGCGCCGATACCGGGAGTTGCGTGTCTGGATAGATAACCCATTCAATACCCCACCAAACCCCTCGGAGCCACAGCAAATGGCCCTGCCGCTGACATGATTTGGACAGCTTTCAGCCATGAACGACAAAAGGACAACCTCAACCGCAAAACTCGTCCCAAACACGACTCAACCCGCGCCAGTATAAGGAGTCTATAGCCTACGGCAGATTATTTTGGACAGCAGTGATGTTGATTGACTCCTGAACAACTTTCCCAGCAAGGCATCGCTATCAAAGGGCATCAATCGCGTAAAGCGGGGATTTTTACTCCGCCATTGACATTCTGGAGTAGCTGTTGAACCATATCCATCATGAGGATATCGTCTGCGTATGTCATGCCGTGGGCGACGGGTTAATAAAACAAAAAAAACAGGAGAATCAACCCATGGGTCAATCACGGATGTTCTTCTCTTTAATACCTGCCCTGATGGTTGTGGCCGGATGCAAGGAAATTCCGCCGAATTACTATGAGAATGAAGGAACCACCACCTATTACAAGCAAAAAAATTACAATACCAATGTATACGCCAATGATTCCAGAAGGCACGATCATGATCTGGTTAAGAGGTGTATTCGGGATAACAGAAATGAAGATCAGAGGCGTCGCACCGTGGAGGTTTATTGTCGGTGCATGCGGGAGCAGATGCCGGAACATGAAACCCGCTCGATTTCCGAGTGGGAGCGGCATCACCCAAAGGCCGTGGCCCGTTGCGAATCAAAAGCCGGTTGGCGTTGATCGGGCGTATTGCCCACATCCATCATGCGGCATAGAGTGCGGAGCCGGGGGTTGCAAGATCATCGTCTCCGATTGCAACAAGTGGTTGGCCCGCACCTTTCGCATAACCGTTCAGATTTTCACAAAATCCGATACTGTCGGTGGCTTTCTCAAGCTGCCGACAGCAATCGGAGCGCCTTTGCTCAGGCGCACTTCTTCTCGCACGGCGCGATGTGGCGTCGCTGCCGACTGTTCTAGGATGGGAACAATCAGGATTCCTGTTACGCCTATCTGGATGTTTGTTGCCAACACCGCACAGTTTATCTGTTGCAGTATCTGTGCTTGATGGGCATAATTATGTCGCTTTATATCAGTTACAAGCAACCAACAGGAGTTGATAGATGAAACGTTTTCTTGCCGCCTCTGTTTTTCTTTCGGCACAACTAATGGTTGGCAGTTTGAGTGCCGGACCGAACCAGGATTTCACTTTGGTCAATAAGACTGGTTATGTTATTGATAAGGTCTTTGTTTCTCCAGCCCACTCCGATGACTGGGAAAATGATGTCCTGGGTCGTGAAACCATGGATGACGGTGAAGAGGTGCCCATCCATTTCTCACGCGGCATCAAGACCTGCAGTTGGGATCTTAAAGTTGTTTACGAAGTCGACAACTCCTCTGCAGTCTGGCACGATATTGATCTGTGTTCGGTTTCCAAGATTTCAATCTTCTGGAATCAAAGCTCAGGTCAAACCACGGCAAAATACGAATAATCTTCAAGACTGGCAGGCTGTTGATCCAATGGCCCGACGCATTCTGGTGTCTGGTTTTGGCACCCTCGGACGATGCGCGCATCTGCACAAAGAGATCGCGTATCTTAACGTGTTGCGTTGTGCCTGAGAGCCTTGTCAACGGCTCTCTCAGCAGTCTGCCAGGGTGGAAAAACACCCTGGCAAACCAACCGGCGGTCAGTCATATGACCTCTTCTGTGCCATGCTCCATGGACACTGCTGCACACGGCAACCAGCCCATTTTGTGCATGGATCGCAACATGGACGAACACGAGCGACGCACCATCCGTCCGTGGGAACGGTCCACCTTCGCGCCATGGCGGCGTGTGAACGCGGATTGGGAGGGTCATCGTCAACCCCGCCCCAGGGGTGGCCGGCTCTGGATGCATCAGGCCTTCTAGCCTTTTCAGGGTGGTTTGCCGGGCCGCAAGGTGGCGGCGCAATCGGGGAAGAGGCATCCTCCACTGAATCTGTTCGATTTTGTTACCCAGAAGTGCTGGCGCGGAGTCGGGAATTTTTGTCAGGATGGATGCGCCTGGCCCTTGGGGAAACTCCGCTCCGTATCGCTGTGTCAGGCGTCGCCCGCGGGTGACGACAGACAACTCCTGATCAAGGCTGGTGCCACCTTTACAGGCAAGACGACTTTTGCCACCGAGTTCCTGCCCCATGAAGTCCACTGTCTCCGCTTTGTCAACGCCGACCTGATCGCCGCCGGTTTGAGTCCATTTGCCCCGGAACAAGCCGCCGTGCAGGCCGGACGGCTGATGTTGGAGCAAATTCATGGCTATGTTCGCCGGGGAGTGCGTTTCGCTTTTGAGACCACCTTGAGTGGACGTGGTTATGCTGTCCGTATCCCGGAATGACAGGCTCTGGGCTATCGGGTGAACCTCTTTTTTCTCTCTTTGCCCGATGCCGAGTTCGCCATTCAACGGGTGCGATTGCGGGTGCGTCTGTACCCCCGATGCGGACGCGATCTTTGTCCTTCCGGTTTCGGCTTTCTGACTGTATCGCGCCAGATGGTTTTGTAAAAATATCGATCTGAACAACTTTTGAAAAAAATTTATTGTATTAATTTAATAATAAATATTAACATTAATGCAGAGGGTCTTGCGACCCTCATTTGGTAAACATTAGCGGATGTCAACAGTTCCAGATCAGCATCCTCTGTGCCAAGCTACCAACCAAGACAGCAGTCTGGCACCGTATTTAGAGAAGGCCGATTCAGGGCAAAAAGAACCTGACCAGCAGGTTCATCACCAGGAAAATAGCCCGGATCCAGGACGCGGAGGTGTCAGCCAGTTTGGCGCGGATCTCCTCCCTCAATTCCCAACAATCAGAGGGACATCACCTCCATGGACGCGCAAAAGGCCACGCTGTTACAGTTGGTAGACGGCAACAAGCAGTTTCGGATTCCGATTTACCAACGAACCTACTCATGGCGGCAGGAGCAGTGCTCCAGGCTGCTTGATGACGTCCTGGCCATCGCCAAGGCACCACCTGGGCCCTCCCATTTTATTGGGTCTGTTGTCTATGTTGCTGACGGAAATTTTATGGCGGCCAGTGTCAACTCCCTGTTAGTCATCGACGGGCAGCAACGGTTGACCACGCTCAGCCTGATGTTGCTGGCCCTTCGCAAGCGGGCGTCTGATGGGGTGGACGTCGGGGCCAGTCCCAAGAAAATAGGAAACCTCTACCTTTTCAACGGAAACGAGGAGGAGGAGTCGGACGACTACATCAAGCTTCAGCTCACGCGCTCCGACAAGGACACGTACAGGAAATTGTGCCTCGACCATCCCTTGGGCGACGGCGACAACAACCGTGTCCAGAAGAACTACCTCTTCTTCCTTTCAGCGTTCGAGTCGGGACGGGCTGACCCTGCCGAGGCATTCGTTGGAATTCAGAGGCTTCAACTGGTTTACATAGCCCTCGAACTCGGAAAGGACAACCCTCAACTGATCTTCGAGAGCATGAACTCGACGGGCCTTGACCTTGCCCAGGCCGACCTTATCCGGAACTTCGTTCTGATGGGGCTGCCCCACGGCTTGCAAGAGAGGATTTACAACAAGCACTGGTTCCCGATGGAGTCGAGGTTCGGCCAGCAATACAAGGAGCGTTTCGACGGATTCATGCGCACCTATCTGACGGTCCTCACCGGCTCGATTCCCCGCGAGGATGAGGTCTACGCTGCGTTCAAGAAATACGTTAATTCATTGTCGCCGTCTGTAAAAGGCGAGCCCCTTCTCATGGAGAGAGTTGCAGCGGATTTGGACAGGAAGTCGGCTCATTATGCGGCTATTGCGTTCGGAAAGGAGCAAGACGCGGAGCTGCACCAATCCTTCCACGACATCGCCACCCTGCGAGCTGATGTGGCCCACCCTTTCCTTCTGGAGCTTTACGGAGACTGGAAGATTGGCCTGCTTAAGCGCGAAGATTTGCTTTCCCTGACGAAACTGGTGGAGAGCTACGTATTTCGTCGGTTCTTGTGCGGCATGCCGACAAACTCCATGAACAAGACTTTCGCGGGCATCTCGAAGAGGATAGACAAGACCCGTTACTTCAGAAGCGCCCAGGCCGAGTTTCTCAAGCTTGCCACCTACCGGAAATTCCCAAGCGGCGCTGAGACGGCCCAGATGCTGGAGGGCAAAGACGTCTACAACACACCTCGTTGCGCCTATATGCTTGAGAGGCTGGAAAACCATTTTCACCCGAAGGAACCGGTGAAGGCGGCAGGATACACCATTGAGCACGTGATGCCACAGAGGCTCTCAGATGAATGGCGGGCCTGTTTGGGGGAGAACGCCGATGAAGTGCATTCTAGGCTGCTCCACACGCTGGGCAACCTCACCCTGACCGGATACAACAGTGAGTTGAGTTACCGCCCGTTCCAAGAAAAACTTGAAATGCGGGAGGGCGGATTCCTGTCGAGCCCGCTGGCCCTCAACCGCCGGATAAGGGAGCAGAAGGAGTGGGGAAAAGAGCAGATTCAGGCCCGGGGGACCGAATTGGCGGCTGTCGTCCTCAAGGTCTGGCCAGAGCCGGATCCATCGACCCTGGCAGAATTCGCGGAGCCCAAGCAGGCTGAGGCGGAGCTTTACGATCTTGACCACTACCCGCCGTTCGCGGGGGCTATACGGGGGCTCTACCTCAAGCTGGAGGAGCGTCTGTTGGCCCTACATCCGGCGGCAAGGCGCGAGTGCAAAAAGCTTTATGTTGCGTTCAAGTTTGATACGAACTTCGTAGACGTCATCCCCCTGCAGTCGAAACTTGTGCTCGTCTACAACATGGCCTTCGATCAGGCGGATGATCCAAAGGGATGGTGCCGCGACATCACGAATATTAGTTCGTGGGGCAACGGTGACGTGGAGATGTCTCTGTCCGATGAGAGGCAAATCGACTATGCCGTTGGGCTTGCCGAGCAGTCACTCGCCTTGCAGATGCAGGAGTAACTTTGCATGATGGGGGGAGAACCCCTTCACCGCCCGTATCCTGGACTTCCCTTCGGGAATTCCAGGTAAAATACAATGGGTAGGTGATGCCCGTCCCCGACTTTGGCCATTTCATGCCGTGGCGGTCAATTGATACATCAAGGCATCCCATGCCTCGGCAGGCAATTGCACGCAGTCAGCCTGCGGAGCTGAGTTGACGAAATATTGATGAGACCAAATCCCCCTCCGAACACAAGCCAACACGTCGGAAAAGACAGCCTCCTGTTTGACAGGCCAAGCCCTCTGCCTGACCATTGCCAAAGCGGTACCTTTAGAAATCTGGACCGCCCTCAGGCAGACCATGGAGAAGCGTGCCAACAAGGTCGGAGTGGTCCGTTCAATGGCCTTGTCCGACCATTGCCGCGGACTCTTCCCCTCCAGATGTCGCCGACTGTCCCAGAATGTCATCTCAATGCGCCATCGCATGACGCAGCGTTCCACGATGTGCCAAGCGGTCAAATCATGAGCGGTCGAGAAGAGGGGATGAGCCTTGCTGCCTTTGTCCTCCGGATCCCGCACCAGCACCCAGAGGATCGCAAGGGGGGGTGACCAGGGGCATCCAGAACTTCCAAGAGTTTCTGGCGCCCACTGTACCAATTGACCATGATTTCTCGCCATTTGCGGGAAGGATCGATCGCCAACTCCTGCAAACTTGGCAACCGTTCTCCTTTGCTGGGTTTGGTCCCACGTTTTTCATGTGGCACAGGAACCGGGAATTCGTACAATCCAGACCGTTTGGCTCGGCTCAGGACGTGGTGGTACTTTTCGAACCTCTTTTCGTTGGCGTGACCCATGGTCCGCAGGAATCGACGCCACAGTCCGAGGCCTCTGGCACAAAATCGCTCCTGTCGCCATCAAACGCACATGGTGCCAGACTGGAGCAGAAAACAACTTGCAAAACGGCAATAACTAACGAACAAAATATCCACTGGCAAGGATGACATCTGATTTCTCCCGATTTTTCGGTTGGTTCCCGATGATCGGTATATCAGAGTCATCCTTGCCTTTCACCTGCAGAATCCAATGGCCCAAGTCGAGGTTACATGATCTGTTTCAATCGGATGCAGTAAGTGATTGTGGACTTGTGGGTCAAGCGTTATTTCCAACCAGCCTCTTTTTCGCACTCAGCCATCTCGGCGGGGTGGGTCTGCTCCCAGGCGGTGATGGAAAGGGTTTCGTTGTCGGACATTTTGTTGTTCATGCAGGTGCAATAAATGGCCACGGTCGCTGCCGACTGGCCTTCGCGTTTGTTGTCCTTGATGCATTTTTGCACCCAGGCGACATCATCGGCGCCAGCTTGAACCGTGCCAGCCGAGAAAAGCATGCCCAAACCAAGAGCAGCAGCCAACATTACTAAACGTTTCATTTTGGCAAACCTCCAACAAAAAATAGTGTATGTTGCTCGATTTTCTGGTGTTCGGCTTCATTCTTGAATCCAGAATCGATATTCTGTCTATTATTTGATCAGCCTGTACCGAAATGCAATATAAAAAAATGGACTTGAGAATTTCAGAAAATGGAGACTGTAAAAATTAATCCTTGACATGGTGTGTGTCGCCTTCAAACGCCTGATTCAGGCCTTTGAAGGCGGCTCGCTGGAAGGCGGAATCCACCTCTTTTCCCGGAGCGCCGCCATGGAATACCAGGGATACGGTAATGTCCCCAGCATCCTTTTTTATGGGATCTCGTTTCTTGCTCGATCGCCACCTCTTCGATCCGTTCCCACCTTCATCCGCACGGCTGATCGGGGCGATGATCTCTGGTTGCGGAAGGCGCACAAGGAACCATCGCCATCTTCCGCCTCGATCTTTCGTCGTGCGACGATACGCTCCACACCCTGGAACGCTGCCGCAGAATGATTGAAGAAGCATAAATCGTTTGCAAAACAGATTTGATAAAATATACTCTATCACAGCAATGATGGGATGGACATCCATACGATGGGGTTGAACAAATTGATGATTTTACAATATTTGCCAATTTTTCGGAATATTGAATGATTACATGGTATACAAATGATAATTATGATTGCATTGATTTAATGTTATGCATGGATGAGGAGGGTATACCATGAGCAAAAATCAGGCGTTGTTGAATTCACCACCTCCAAAGGTGTTACCGGATGCCGATTTCCTGCTCCACGGGGAGTTCGTGCGTACAGGGGATCATCTGCTCATTCAGAAGGAGACGGGTGAGCGCGTTCTGTTGGAGGATTATTTCACCCAGTCTGCGCGACCGGCGCTTCAGGCTCCCAACGGTGCCCTGTTGCAGGCCGAAACCGTGGAACTCCTGACGCGCCCGGACAAGCCCGCTACCCTGGTCGCCGGACCGAGTATGTATGCCGAACCCGCGCCAACCATCGGCACCAGCACCAAACTGGTGGGCCATGTCACCGCAACCGGACCCGATGGCGTCAGCCGCACCCTTCAAGAAGGGAGCCCGGTTCACCCCAGGGATGTCATCAAGACCGACAAAGGCGCTTCGGTCCTGTTCAGATTCGTGGATGGCACCGAGTTCCAACTGAGCAATCAGGCGCAGGCGGTTCTCGATAAATACCAGTTCGACCCGGCTGAGAAGCAGGGTGCGTTCGAAGCCACCGTCACACGGGGGATTTTTCGCTATCAGAGCGGGGATTTGGCGTTTCAACATCCTGGACAGCACTCCCTGATCAAAACCCCGACCGCCATGATCGGGGTGCGTGGGAGCGAGTTGTCCGGCGAGGTGGCCGAGGATGGTTCCACCACGGTGGTGCATACCTCCGGTATTCTCGACATCTCCGACGCTGCGGGTCGCGAGACGGTCACCCTGTTGGAACCCGGAACCGCCACCTCCGTCACCTTTGGCGCGGCGGCGCCCACCCCGATTTTCCGACCTCCGGCGCCCTTTCTCAACCATCTGAAAAACAATCTCGACTTCGACATGATCCGGGATCATGGCGGGGATGGTCGCAAGGATGACGGCAACAAGTCCCACGATAAGGGGGCGGGCAGCGATGGGGTCAATCCGTCCGACAAGAGTCATGCGGCGGATGGCAAGTCGGAACATGCCGCGGATGGCGCGGGTCTGGATAAAACCGCCTCGGGACAGACTCAGCATGGCGCCACGGGCGAGGGGATCAAGGATCCTCTTTTGGCCAAGGACAAAGAGCTGTCCTCGCTTTCGACCGGAGATCTCTTTCTGACCAGCCAGGGGTGGACCGCCAGTGCCGAAGGCGACTCCCATGGGGACAAAGGGAATGGTTACGCCGGGTGGATGGCCGCGACCGCGCAACAGGATGAGATCTATCGTCCCAGGTTGATCACGCTCGATACGCAAAACAGTTCGGAGACCGTCTTGCCACCGGCGTTGCCCAGCAAGACCGGCGTGTTTCTGGACAGTCCGGTTGGTGGCGTGACGTATACCGCAGGCAATGTGACCGGAATCACCACCAGTTCGGGTGGATACGCCTACAAACCCGGCGATATCGTGGTGTTCCGAATTGGCGATATCGTGCTCGGCAGTTCCCAGGGGCAAAACTATGTGACCCCCGTGGATCTCGCCCCTGCCAAAAGTTCCAATGCCATTGTCAATATCCTCAGACTCTTGCAAACGTTGGACTCGGACGGCAATCCGAACAATGGCATTCAGATCTCCGAACAGGCCCAGGAAGCCGCCAAGGGGGTCACGGTGGATATCAACGCATCCATCGAGGAGTTCGGTTCCAACAACCAATTGATCAGCCTGGTCAGCAATCCCGATCTGTTCGATCCGGGTCTGCCGCCCAAGGAGGGGTTGTTGTCGGCGGTTGAGGCCATGGCCCATTTCAAATCCACTCTCCAGGAACTCGCGGATCTGGAAGAGGGGCAGCTTTCCGGTCTTTTGGAAGTGCTCGACGAAGTGGATGGGGCCCTGGTTGCCTCTGCCTCGGAATTGAAGCACGATGCGTTGCAGGTGGCCGAGGATGCGTCGTTCGCATTCACCATCCAGGATCTGCTCGCCAATGACCGCATTACCGGCACCACCTCCCTGGATCTCGTGCGTATCGTCCAGCCCACCCACGGCAAGATTGAACTTTCCGCGGATGGCGGGATGAGTTATACGGCTCCAGCCGATTTTCATGGTATCGACACCTTCAGCTATACCATGCCCGATGGTATTGGTGGCATGGCTACTGCCACGGTTCAGATCGACGTGACGTCGGTGAACGATGCGCCGACCGCCGCGAACAAGGTTTTGAACCTGGTCGAGGATGGGCGGTTGACCCTTCAGGTCAGTGATTTCGGCTTTGCGGATCTCGATGGGGATGCTTTGGCCGCGGTGACCATCACCAACCTGTCGGGCCATGGGACATTGTGGCTGGATACGGACCAGGATGACAGCCTGGATGCCGGCGAGGCGCTTGTTCAGGGTGGGACGGTCACGGCGGCACAGATCGGGAATGGCCAACTTCACTTCTCCCCGGTGGACAACGGGTCGGGAACGGGTTATGCCGGCATCGGCTTCACGGTGAGCGATGGGGAGCTTTCGAGCACGGCGACCACCTTGAATGTGGACGTGACACCGGTGAACGACGCGCCGGACGCGGTGGATGACACGACGCTGGCCACTCACGAGGATGCCTCCCTGACCTTCGCCGCCTCGGATCTGCTCGGCAACGATACCGACCCGGACACGGACGCGCTCACGATCAGCGCTTACGGCGCGCCCGAGCATGGGGTGCTGGTGGTCAACGAGGACCACACCCTCACCTATACCCCGAACGCCGACTACCACGGTGCGGACGGGTGGAGCTACACCATCCAGGATGGCCACGGCGGGAGCGACACGGCCACGGTTCGGATCACCATCGCGGCGGTGAACGACGCGCCGGACGCGGTGGATGACACGACGCTGGCCACTCACGAGGATGCCTCCCTGACCTTCGCCGCCTCGGATCTGCTCGGCAACGATACCGACCCGGACACGGACGCGCTCACGATCAGCGCTTACGGCGCGCCCGAGCATGGGGTGCTGGTGGTCAACGAGGACCACACCCTGACCTATACCCCGAACGCCGACTACCACGGTGCGGACGGGTGGAGCTACACCATCCAGGATGGCCACGGCGGGAGCGACACGGCCACGGTTCGGATCGCCATCGCGGCGGTGAACGACGCGCCGGACGCGGTGGATGACACGACGCTGGCCACCCACGAGGATGCCTCCCTGACCTTTGCCGCCTCGGACCTGCTCGGCAACGATACCGACCTGGACACGGACGCGCTCACGATCAGCGCTTACGGCGCGCCCGAGCATGGGGTGCTGGTGGTCAACGAGGACCACACCCTCACCTATACCCCGAACGCCGACTACCACGGTGCGGACGGGTGGAGCTACACCATCCAGGATGGCCACGGCGGGAGCGACACGGCCACGGTTCGGATCACCATCGCGGCGGTGAACGACGCGCCGGACGCGGTGGATGACACGACGCTGGCCACCCACGAGGATGCCTCCCTGACCTTCGCCGCCTCGGATCTGCTCGGCAACGATACCGACCTGGACACGGACGCGCTCACGATCAGCGCTTACGGCGCGCCCGAGCATGGGTCGCTGGTGGTCAACGAGGACCACACCCTGACCTATACCCCGAACGCCGACTACCACGGTGCGGACGGGTGGAGCTACACCATCCAGGATGGCCACGGCGGGAGCGACACGGCCACGGTTCGGATCACCATCGCGGCGGTGAACGACGCGCCGGACGCGGTGGATGACACGACGCTGGCCACTCACGAGGATGCCTCCCTGACCTTCGCCGCCTCGGACCTGCTCGGCAACGATACCGACCCGGACACGGACGCGCTTACGATCAGCGCTTACGGCGCGCCCGAGCATGGGGTGCTGGTGGTCAACGAGGACCACACCCTCACCTATACCCCGAACGCCGACTACCATGGCGCGGACGGGTGGAGCTACACCATCCAGGATGGCCACGGCGGGAGCGACACGGCCACGGTTCGGATCACCATCGCGGCGGTGAACGACGCGCCGGACGCGGTGGATGACACGACGCTGGCCACCCACGAGGATGCCTCCCTGACCTTCGCCGCCTCGGATCTGCTCGGCAACGATACCGACCCGGACACGGACGCGCTCACGATCAGCGCTTACGGCGCGCCCGAGCATGGGTCGCTGGTGGTCAACGAGGACCACACCCTCACCTATACCCCGAACGCCGACTACCACGGTGCGGACGGGTGGAGTTACACCATCCAGGATGGCCACGGCGGGAGCGACACGGCCACGGTTCGGATCACCATCGCGGCGGTGAACGACGCGCCGGACGCGGTGGATGACACGACGCTGGCCACCCACGAGGATGCCTCCCTGACCTTCGCCGCCTCGGATCTGCTCGGCAACGATACCGACCTGGACACGGACGCGCTCACGATCAGCGCTTACGGCGCGCCCGAGCATGGGGTGCTGGTGGTCAACGAGGACCACACCCTCACCTATACCCCGAACGCCGACTACCACGGTGCGGACGGGTGGAGCTACACCATCCAGGATGGCCACGGCGGAAGCGACACGGCCACGGTTCGGATCACCATCGCGGCGGTGAACGACGCGCCGGACGCCGCGAACAAGACCCTCTCTCTGGCCGAGGACGGGCGGTTGACCCTCCAGACGAGCGACTTCGGGTTTGCCGACATCGATGGGGATGCCCTGGTCTCGGTGACCCTCACCAGCCTGTCGGGCCATGGGACGTTGTGGCTGGATGGGGACCAGGATGGCAGCCTGGATGCCGGCGAGGCGCTTTCCCAAGGTGCGACGGTGACGGCGGCCCGGATCGCGGGCAATGAATTGATTTTTTCACCGGTTGCCGATGCGATGGGAACGAACTATGCCGCCATCGGTTTTTCGGTGAGCGATGGGGCGCTCTCGAGCGCGGTGCACACCCTGAGCATGGATGTGACGGCGGTGAACGATGCGCCGACCGCCACGAACAAGAGCCTCTCCCTGGTCGAAGATGGCCGCTTGACCTTGCAGGCGAGCGACTTCGGGTTTGCCGACATCGATGGGGATGCCCTGGTCTCGGTGACCCTCACCGCCCTGCCGGGCGCGGGTAGCCTGTGGCTGGATGCGGATCAGGATGGCAGCCTGGATGCCGGCGAGGCGCTATCCGAGGGTGCGACGGTGACGGCGGCCCAAATCACCAGCGGGCAGCTTCTGTTCGCCCCGGTGGCCAACGCTTCGGGGACCGGGTACGCCGGGATCGGCTTCACGGTGAGCGACGGCGGGCTTTCGAGCGTGCCGGCAACCTTGAGCGTGGATGTGACGGCGGTGAACGATGCGCCGACCGCCGCGAACAAGAGTCTCTCCCTGGCCGAGGACGGTCGTTTGACCTTGCAGGCGAGCGACTTCGGGTTTGCCGACATCGATGGGGATGCCCTGGCCTCGGTGACTCTCACCGCCCTGCCGGGCGCGGGTAGCCTGTGGCTGGATGCGGACCAGGATGGCACCCTGGATGCCGGCGAGGCGCTATCCGAGGGTACGGCGGTGACGGCGGCCCAAATCACCAGCGGGCAGCTTCTGTTCGCCCCGGTGGCCAACGCTTCGGGGACCGGGTACGCCGGGATCGGCTTCACGGTGAGCGACGGCGGGCTTTCGAGCGTGCCGGCAACCTTGAGCGTGGATGTGACGGCGGTGAACGATGCGCCGATCGCCACGAACAAGAGCCTCTCCCTGGTCGAAGATGGCCGCTTGACCTTGCAGGCGAGCGACTTCGGGTTTGCCGACATCGATGGGGATGCCCTGGTCTCGGTGACCCTCACCGCCCTGCCGGGCGCGGGTAGCCTGTGGCTGGATGCGGACCAGGATGGCAGCCTGGATGCCGGCGAGGCGCTATCCGAGGGTACGGCGGTGACGGCGGCCCAAATCACCAGCGGGCAGCTTCTGTTCGCCCCGGTGGCCAACGCTTCGGGGACCGGGTACGCCGGGATCGGCTTCACGGTGAGCGACGGCGGGCTTTCGAGCGTGCCGGCAACCTTGAGCGTGGATGTGACGGCGGTGAACGATGCGCCGACCGCCGCGAACAAGAGCCTCTCCCTGGCCGAGGACGGGCGTTTGACCTTGCAGGCGAGCGACTTCGGGTTTGCCGACATCGATGGGGATGCCCTGGCCTCGGTGACCCTCACCGCCCTGCCGGGCGCGGGTAGCCTGTGGCTGGATGCGGACCAGGATGGCAGCCTGGATGCCGGCGAGGCGCTTTCCCAAGGTGCGACGGTGACGGCGGCCCAAATCACCAGCGGGCAGCTTCTGTTCGCCCCGGTGGCCAACGCTTCGGGGACCGGGTATGCCGGGATCGGCTTCACGGTGAGCGACGGCGGGCTTTCGAGCGTTCCGGCAACCTTGAGCGTGGATGTGACGGCGGTGAACGATGCGCCGACCGCCGCGAACAAGAGCCTCTCCCTGGTCGAGGACGGGCGGTTGACCTTGCAAGCGAGCGACTTTGGGTTTGCCGACATCGATGGGGATGCCCTGGTCTCGGTGACCCTCACCGCCCTGCCGGGCGCGGGTAGCCTGTGGCTGGATGCGGACCAGGATGGCACCCTGGATGCCGGCGAGGCGCTTTCCCAAGGCGCGGTCGTCACGGCGGTCCAGATTGCGGGTGGCCAGATGTTCTATTCGCCGGTCGCCAATGCCTCGGGGAGCGGATATGCCAGCATCGGTTTTTCGGTGAGCGACGGCGGGCTTTCGAGCGTGTCGGCAACCCTTGCCGTGAACGTGACCGCGGTGAACGACGCGCCGACCGCAGAGAACAAGAGCCTCACCATGGACGAGGATGCCCTGTTGACGCTGAAGATCATGGATTTCGGCTTCGGGGACGTGGATGGCGATGCCATGGCTTCGGTGACGGTTACCACGCTGACCGGAGCGGGCACTCTGTGGTTGGACGCGGACGGTGATGGCGTCCTCGATGCCGGGGAGGGGCTTTCACAGGGTGCCACGGTCACTGTGGAGCAGATCAAGAGCAACCATCTGATTTTTTCGCCCGTTGACAACGAGTCGGGAACGAACTACGCCACCATCGGTTTTTCGGTGAGCGATGGGGCGAGATCCAGCGACTCCCGGACGCTGACCGTGGATGTGACCCCGGTGAACGACGCGCCCACTGCGGCCAACACGACCCTGACCACGCTGGAGGATCTTCCGTTGATCCTCCAGACTTCGGACTTCAGTTTCAGCGGCGTGGATGGCAACAGCCTCTCCTCGGTGACGATTGGCAACCTGTCGGGAAAGGGCACCCTGTGGCGGGATGCGGATGGGGACAAGATCCTGGATTCCGGCGAAGCGCTCACCCAAGGCTCGATCGTCACGGCGGCCCAGATCACGGCTGGCCAATTGATCTTCTCGCCGGAAGCCAACGGGTCTGGCCGTGGTTACGCCGGTATCGTTTTCACGGTGAGCGATGGCGAACTGTCGAGCGATCCAAGCACCTTGACCGTGAACGTGACTGCGGTGAACGACGCGCCGACCGCCGCGAACAAAACCCTCTCCCTGGCCGAGGACGGGCGGTTGACCTTGCAAGCGAGTGATTTCGGGTTTGCCGACATCGATGGGGATGCCCTGGCCTCGGTGACCCTCACCACCCTGCCGGGCGCGGGTAGCCTGTGGCTGGATGCGGACCAGGATGGCAGCCTGGATGCCGGCGAGGCGCTCTCCCAAGGTGCGACGGTGACGGCGGCCCAAATCACCAGCGGGCAGCTTCTGTTCGCCCCGGTGGCCAACGCCTCGGGCGCCAGGTATGCCGCCATCGGTTTTTCGGTGAGCGATGGGGCGCTTTCCAGCGACTCCCGGACCCTGAGCCTGGATGTGACCGCCGTGAACGACACGCCGACCGCGGCCAACAAGAGTCTCACCGTGGCCGAGGACGGTCGTTTGACCTTGCAGGCGAGCGATTTCGGTTTCGCGGATATCGATGGGGATGTCCTGGCCTCGGTGACGATCACCAGTCTGTCGGGGAAGGGGACGCCGTGGCTGGATGCGGATGGGGACGGCAGTCTGGATGCCAACGAGGCGCTTTCGTTGGGTGCGACGGTCACCGCGGCCCAGATCGCCGGCGGTCGGTTCTTTTTCACCCCGGTTGCCAACGAGTCGGGAACGAACTATGCCGCCATCGGTTTCACGGCGAGCGATGGCGCGCTCTCCAGCGCGGCCCGGACCCTGAGCGTGGATGTGACCGCCGTGAACGACGCGCCGACCGCGGCCAACAAAACCCTCACCGTGGCCGAGGATGGTCGTTTGACCGTGCAGAGCGGTGATTTCGGTTTCGCGGACGTGGATGGCGGCGATACCCTGGCTTCGGTGACCCTCACCACTTTGCCGGAGAAGGGCTTCTTGTGGCGGGATGCGGATGGGGATGGCGTTGTGGATGCCGGCGAGAGACTCTCCCAGGGTGCGACCATCACGGTGGCCCAGCTTCGGAGTGGCCAGTTGAATTATGCCCCGGTGGCCAATGCCTCGGGCAGCGGCTATGCGGCCATCGGTTTCACGGTGAGCGATGGCAAGCTCTCCAGCGCGGCTGGCACCTTGACCGTGGATGTGACCGCCGTGAACGATGCCCCGACCGCGGCCAACAAAACCCTCACCATGGACGAGGATGGCCGTTTGACCCTGCAAAGCGGTGATTTCGGTTTTGCCGATATCGACGGCGACCCTTTGGCCTCGGTGACCCTCACCACCCTGCCGGGAAGGGGTACCCTGTGGCGGGATGCGGATGGGGACGGGGTTCTGGATTCCAACGAGAGCCTCTCCCAAGGTGCGACGATCACGGCAGCCCAGATCGCGGGTGGCCAGTTGAATTATGCGCCGGTGGCCAATGCCTCGGGCAGCGGCTATGCGGCCATTGGTTTCACGGTGAGCGATGGCAAGCTCTCCAGCGCGCCCGGCATCTTGACCGTGGATGTGCGGGCGGTGAACGACGCTCCGAACGCCGTGGATGACGGTTCGCTCACCACCCGTGAAGACACGGCTTTCAACTTCGCGACTTCGGTGCTGCTGGGCAACGATACCGACCCGGACAGTGGCGACACCCTTTCGATCACCGGTTACGGCACGCCGGGCCACGGAACCCTGGTGGTCAATGCCAATGGCACCCTGACCTATACGCCGACCGGCAATTTCAACGGTACGGATCAATGGAGCTACACCATCAGCGATGGCCACGGCGGGACCGACACGGCCACGGCGCGCATCGTCGTTACCGCAGTCAATGATGCGGTCGAAGTGCCTGTCAGCGTTCCGGTGAATGGTCTGCTGGCCCATTACGCCTTTGACGGCAACCTGAACGACGGTTCGGGACAGGGATTGAACGCCTCGGCCAAGGGATCCCTGATCTATTCGACCGGCCATGCGGGCCAGTCCCTCTATACCGCTTCCGGCTATGCCCTGACTCCGACCTTGAGCAGCATCACCAACAATACCGGTTTTGCCGGTGTCACCCTGTCTGCCTGGTTCAAGCTCTCCTCGACCGGCACCAACCAGATCCTGGAAGCCCATACCACCAACGATGAACTCTACATCGAGGGCAGTGCCTCCTCCATGACCTTCAAGGTCAACACCATCGCCCTGTCCGCGCCGATTTCATCCGCCAACACCTGGCACCAGATCGTGGGGACATTCGACAACGCCTCGAATCTTCAGGCCCTGTACGTGGATGGCACTCTGGTCACTTCCACCAGCAACACCGTCAATTTCGCGATCACCACCCCTTTTACCATCGGGCGCGACTACGAACAGAACATTCAGAATTTCAACGGCTATCTGGACGATGTGCGCATCTATGGCCGCGCGCTGAACGACACCGAGGTTCGTTCCCTGTACAACGAGCAGTATCAAGAGGTTTCGACCCATAAAAATACCGCCACGACGATCACCCTGGGCAGCGATCCGGACGGGGATGCCCTGACCAGTACCATTCTGACCGCGCCATCCCATGGGACCCTTTCCGGAAGCGGTGCGCAACGGATCTATACCCCGGCGAACAACTGGCTGGGAAGCGACTATTTCGCCTACAGCCTGAGCGACGGCACGACCACCAAGAGCGCCGGGGTGAAGATTGTGGTCGATCCGTTGGTGTTGGATCTCAACGGCGACGGCATTCATCTGACCGTATCCGAGGCGGGTTCTTCGGCGTTTGCCATGTCGCCGGATGGGTCGTTGAGCCGCGCGGGGTGGATTGACGGCGCGGATGGTTTCCTGGTACGGGATCTCAACGGCAATGGACGCATCGACGACATCACCGAGATGTTCTCGGAGTTTTATGCCGGATCCCGGCACGCGAGCGGCATGGATGCGCTGGCTACCCTGGATGGCAACCACGACGGCCAGGTGGACCGGACGGACTCCGGGTTCGAGTCGTTGTCGGTCTGGCGGGACGGCAACGGCGATGGCCAGACCGACGCCGGCGAGTTGACCTCGCTGGACGCCTGGAATCTGACGGCCATCAGCCTGGAGAAGGCGTTGGTGGGGGTGAACGATGCCGGTGGACAGGTGTTGTCCCACGGGCGGGCCGAAACTGCGGAGGGTGGCGGGATGCTCCTGGCAGAGGTGGCCTTGACTGTCGATAACCATTCGTTGGAAAATGGGGCGTTTTCGCCATCCTCCCAGGAGCCGATGGCGCGGGATCCGGCTCATGCCAGCCTGGACCACGCCCGGCCCGATGCCTGGAACCCGGAGTCGTTTTTGGGGAATCTGGTCGCCAGCGACGCGCCCATTGTGCGGCTGCATGCGTTGGATACCCACGAGGCGCTGCCCGACACGCATCCCTGGATGGAGAGTGGGATTTCGCCCTTGTGGACCGGGGGGGGCGCGAACGTTCTGCCCGCGTTGTTTGATCAGGGGGGGGATGCGGGACGGGAGCATGCCTGGATCGTGGCGCACGAAGCGCTTCAGCCGTCTGATCCCTTCATTCATCCTGATCCTGCTGTTCATTTTTCCGCCTTGGGAGGATGACCCCTCCTCGAGGTCTGGCAAGGGAGTCCATGATTCATGCATAAGAGAACAGGCCGGTCCGGAGCGCGCTTGCTGCGTGCCTCCGTTCTGGCGGGCTTGATGTTTCTGCTGCCCGTCCAACCCGCGCGCGGCATCACCCTGTTTGAGTCCGTACACCATGCCCTGGACAACAATCCGGAGGTTCTGGCCGCGCGCGACAATCTTCAGGCGGTGCTCGCCACCCTTCCCAAGGCCAAGGCGGGCTATTATCCGAGCATCGACCTTTCCAGCACGTATGGCCGCGAAACCAGCGACAACCCCACCACGCGTGCGGTCAACAATCCCGGGGATCACAACCTCACCCTGACGCGGGGTGAGACCGGCGTGATCATCACCCAACCGGTTTTCGATGCCCTGCGCACCCGATACAACCTGGGACAGGCAGAGGCCAACGTCGATTCCGCCGGGCAGAATCTGGCCAACGTCGAGGAGACCATCGGCATCACCGTGGTGGAGGCCTACCTGGAGGTGATGCGTCTGCAACAACTGCTGGAGCTGGACAAGGATTATGTGTTGTTGCATCAACGGGTGAAGAAGGTGGTGGAGGAGAAGGCCGAAGCCGGCGGAGGCAGCGTGGCCGACGTGGAACAGACCGAGAGTCGCCTGGCGCTGGCCCTGGCCAATCTGGCGGCCAATCAGGGACAGTACGACAGCGCGGTGGCCCGGTTTCTGCGGGTCGTCAACCGCAAGCCCGACCGCTTGACCATGCCGGCCATGCCCAAGGGGTTGCCGGATACCCTGCAAGCCGCGATCGAGGCGGCTCTGGTCGATCACCCTTCCGTGTTGATGGCCAAGGCGGATGTGGTCAGCGCCGAGGCTTCCAAGGATCTCACCCGGTCCAATTTTCTGCCGGCGGTGGATCTGAAGCTGAATCTGTCGAACAATGCCAACGTCAACGGTGTGGAGGGGCATGACAATTCGGTTTCGGCCCTGGTGACGATGAACTACAACCTCTACCGGGGCGGCAGGGATCGGGCGGAACGGGATGAGATGTCCAAGCGTCTCGGGCAACGGCGCGAGATTCTGGACAACACCCGCCTCATGGCGCGGGAGCGGATCGAGCGGGCCTGGGCGGGTCTGCAATCCTCCGAACCCCGTGTCCGTCACCTGAAAAAACATGTCGAGGTCACGGCCAGCGTCACCCAGGCGTATCACAATCAGTTCCAACTGGGCAAACGCACCTGGCTGGATGTGCTCAATTCGGAAAGTGCCCTCTACGTGGCGCGCAAGGATTGGCAGGCCGAGGAGTTCAAACGGGTGCTTTCGGCCTATCAAATCCTCAGTGGCATGGGACGCCTGCGGGATACGATGGGCGGTGAACCCAAATCAGCGGGCAGGTGATTCGCCCCCGATCCCGCTCACCGTTCCGACAGGGCAAAGGTCATGTTGGCCAGGAAGGGTGAGAGGATCGTCTCCAGAATGGAACGGGTTCCGGTGATGATGCCGGCGCTCACCACCACGCCAGGCACCAGGTCATAGCGGTTGTTGTTGTTTTCGAAGTACTCCCGTTCCACCATGATGCGCACCAGATAATAGGTGAACCCCTCCTGGGTCACCAGGGTATCGGCCCCGATGTGGACCACGGTCCCGTTCAGGCGCCCGAACCGGCTGGCATCGCGGGACGACAGCTGCACATGGGCCGGCTGGCCCAGCCGAACATGCCCCACGTCGGCGGCCAGCAACCGGGCTTCGACCAGCAGTCGCTCATCCCCAGGCACCAGATCCAGCACCGTCTCCCCCGGTCCGACCACGCCGCCGATGGTAACGTGATGGATCGTCTTGATCGTGCCGGCCAGCGGCGCGCGGATCGTGGTCCGTTCCAGGCTGTCGGCCAGCTTTTCGAACTGGAGGACCGCTTCGTTGAGCTTGCGCTGGTTCTCTTCCAACCCGATGCGCACCTCCTCGTGGAAACGTCCCAACATGGTGCGCCGCTCCTCCTGAGCCTTTTTCAGGGCGGCATCGGCCTTTTTGATGGCCGCGCCATCCTCGGAGATGCGACTGGTCAAAGAGGTCTTCTCCTTGAGCAGACCCAGGTGTTCAAAGCGACTCGTGGCCTTGGCCTTGATCATCTGGGCGCTGATGCTCAACTGTTCGTCGATGATGGACACCGACTGTTCCAGACTTTTCAGCCTGGCCTGGATCTGGGCGATATCCTGTTCTTTCTGGCGGATATCCTCGTCCTGGGTGCGCAGTGCGGACTGCACCTTTTCCCGGCGCGCCTGAAACAGCTCTCCGGTCTGACGCAGCAGTTGTTCCTCGTTGACCCGCGCCAGCAATGCGGCGCCCAAGGCTTCGTCGTTTCCATCCAGCCAGGCGCGCACCGAGGGCGGCCAGGCAAAACCGGGCTCCAGGGCGAATCGTTCGGAATCCCCGTCCTCGGCCATGAAACGGTGCATATCGACTTGATGGGTGCGGATTTTTTGCAGCACACCGCCCAGATCCGAAGCGTTGGCCAAGGTATCCAGCACCACCATGGGTTGCCCCGCTTCAACCTTTTGTCCCTCCTGGACCAGGATCTCCCGGATGATCCCTCCTTCGAGATGCTGGATCTGCTGCAACTGACTGGAGGGGACGATCTTGCCTTCCGCGAGACTCATGATGTCGAGCTTGCCGACCTGAGCCCAGGTGATCAGCAGCGCGAAAGCGACGCCAAGCCCGAGGTTGAACAGGGTTTGCAGACGGTTCGAAGCGAGATTCTCCGGGGATGGGCCGGCAAGGGTGGCGAAGGCGACGGGTCTGGCGGATGTTTCGGTCTGGAGGGCGGGAGGCTGTCCCTGGGGGTTGGCGCGCAAAGCCGGAGTCGGCTTGACATCCAGATCGCAGCTCCAGTTGGCATTGGCGAGCAGTTTGTCGTTGCTGGAGAAGAGGAGGATGGTGCATCCGCGGGCGCGGAGATTCTGGATCACCCGCGCCACATGTTGACACCCCTCCGGATCCAACCCCTCGAAGGGTTCATCCAGCAGCGCCAGGCGTCCATCTCCCACCAGCGCCCTGGCCAGGGCGAGACGGCGCCGGATTCCGAACGGGAGGCTGGCGCCGCCTCGGGTCAGGATGCGCCCCAGCCCCTCGGGGCTTTCGGTGAGGAACCGTTCCAGCCCCACCTCCCGCAGGATGGCCAGCAGCCGCGTTTCGCTGACCTCGGGATCGAGGATGGCGAGATTGTCCTTGAGGGAGCCTTCGAAGAACTGGACCTCCTGGGGCAGATAGATCACCTGATGTCGCCACCAGGCGGGTTGGAGTTGGCGCAGATCGATGCCATCGGCCAGGATGGCGCCGCGTGCCGGTTCGATCAACCCCATGATCAGGCGGGCGAGGGTGGTTTTGCCGCTGCCGTTGCCGCCATGCACCAGCAGCAATTCGCCGGGTTGGAGGTTCAGGTTGAGCGACTCGAACAGCACCGTGGCCGATCCGGGGTGGTGAAAGGCCATGTCCGCGAAACCGATGCGTCCGGCGTGGTGGGGCGGTTGGGTTCCCTGTTCGGACTCGAGAGGGGCTTCGAGGAGTCGTTTGAGAAAGGTGAGCGACTGTTTGGCCTGCACCAGGCTGGTATGCAGTTGGGCATGTCTGCCGATCAGGGCCAGGGCGCGGGCGGAGAGCAGATTGATGCCGATCAGGGTGCCGGTATCCAGTTTGCCGGCCACCACCAGTTGGGCGCCGAGAGCGATCACCACCAGGGTGAGGATCCCCTGTCCGGACTGGGCCAGGGATTGCAGCAGGGATTGCAGGGCATGGAGGGTGCGCCGGTGTTGGATGGTTTCGGCGAACCGCTCGCCCAGCAAGCGTTCCAGCCAGGGGGCGGCGTTGGCGCAGCGCACCAGGTCGAGGTGTTGATAGGATGCCTGGATCATGCCGAGGCGCGCCTGGGATTGGGCGAGTTGGCTGGATTGGTCGTTGGCCGAGAGCCCGAAGGCGAAATTGGCCAGGGTCATGGTCACCAGCACCACCAGCACCGCCAGTCCCAGCTCTCCGTTGAGCAGAAAGATCGCCAGACAGAACAGGGCGGAGAAGGGGGCATCGGTCAACCCCAGCAGGTTGACCGGCGACCAGGTGTTTTGCAGTTGGTTCAGGGCGCGCAGGGCCTCTGGATGGGTTTGGGAACCCAGCCGTTCCAGGTGGGGAATCCGGGCGCGGGCCAGCACCGCGAAAAGCCGATCCTGCAACCAGGTTTCCGGCTGGCGCAGAAACCCTTCCGCCATGCGATGCCGGGCCTGACGGAACCCGAACTCCAGAACCACCGCCAACAGCAAACCCGCCGCCAGGGTGATCAGGGTGGAGGCGATGCCATGTCCCAGGTAGCGGTTGAAAACATGGATCACGAACAGCGAGGAGGCCAGTCCGAGCAGATGGATGATCAGGGAGGCGAGCAGGATCTGCGTTCCCAATCCAGGCTGTTGAACCAGTCGATCCCACAGTGAGACAGGATAGGAAAGAGCGTGTTTGGTTGTGTCCATGGCGCCGCGTCAAACCGGATGGATACGTTGGTGGGCATGAAAGGGGCGATGCATGGCGCGTACCTCAGTCCAGGCCTTGCCAGGCTCCGCAAACGGAGATGGGCAGGGGGCATGGCGGAATTTCCCGGAACGGCCTCGCGAAAAAGGCTGACCATGTTCCCTCCCCATGCGGGCAACGCCCTGCAAGGGCGCTCCAGAAAAAGTCTGGCCATGCCCATTCCCTCCCCATGTGGGCAACGCCCTGCAAGGGCGCTCCAGGGATGGCCTCACCCGTCATCGCCAGGGGGCATTGGAACACTTTTTCCGCCAGATCACCACCCCTCGCGATCCGTGGCGTGCCGACCGGGTTTCCCGCAGTGGCAAAAGGGAGGGTGTCGGCTCTTTGTCAACGGGTCTGAACCGTCGTTTTCGTGCATCCTGGCAGCGTTCGATTTACACTTCTCCAAGGGAGTCGGTTGACGTATGATCGCGGTGATATTCCTGCTGCGTAACCATTATCCAACGGAGAGACAGCCATGAAAGACTGGCAAGATTCGATGGTCAAAGTGCTATCGTCCTATCTGAAAAATCGCAACGCCTACGCGGATGCGCTGTTTTATGACGTGGATGCCCTGACCGCCTCGGAACGCTCCCAACTCACGCCTTTGATCGAAGGGGAAGGATCCATCGTCGTGGTCTCCCCGGCGCGGAGCACCCGATGCCCGTCGATCCGCCATTATGCATCGGTGGAGGCATTTTTCGAAAGTCAGGATCACCCGGCCAAGGCCATTGTGCTGGCTGGTGTGGGCAGCTCGGTTCTGGGCGCGGCGGCACTGGCGCGCAACGTCGCCAATGTCTACCAGATGGATGTGGTCGCCGTGGTGACCGGCTATGGCATGCTGGATATCATGGACGAAGCGCTGAACGGGTGGTACTTCTACGGCGCCGTGGACCAGACCCGCATGGAGTTGGAGCATTTTCTCGACCGGCTTCCGCAAATGACCTGGGGGATGAAGGTGGCTCAGGCAGCCACGGCAGGAGAGTGGCACAAACTGCCATTCATCGCCCCGCCTGGCGACCAGGATACCAGAACGTTGATGACGCTCTTGTCCAGACAGACGGGGGATCTGCGCCTGCTGTTGGGACACAGCAAGGGGAGCCTGATGATCAGCTACGTGCTCGAACAGTTCCTCCGCGAACAGGCCGGGCATGTGTGCTTGAACAAACTCCAGGTCGTGACCCTGGGCGCGGTCACGGATCTGCCCAAAAGCTGCCAGAAGAAACACCAGTTCATCGGCACGCTGGACTGGTTTGGCGGCATGAACTCCCGCATTGGGGTTCCGTTCACGCCGGTATTCAATGCCTGGCATCACACGAACACCCAGTTGCCATGCCACCTCGCGGTCGAAAAGGTGCTCAGGGCGGTCCATCTGTTGCCATGAAGCGTGAATCGAGCCTCGCCCCTTTTAAATGTGCAGGATGGGGGGGAGGGTGGCCACCCGCAACGTCCGGATTCAGGATGATCAGACGCGCGCGCATCGCGTTGATGATGGGGTGGATGCTCGTTGCGCCGCTCGGGACGGTTCATGCGGATGGACCCTATCAAAAGGTTCAACCCCTGCTGACCACCCGTCAGACCGTGTTGAACGAGCCGTTGCATCTGCCCGACGGCGCGCCGATGCACATCACCTCGACCATCGTCACCATCGACCCTGGCGAGGAGACCGCCTGGCACAAACACGGCGTCCCGTTGTATGCCTACATCCTCTCCGGCGAGGTCACCATCGACTATGGCGATCAGGGCACGCGCACCTTTCAGCCCGGCAGCGCCTTCATGGAGGCCATGAACCATTGGCACCGGGGCACCAATCGCGGCGCCGTGCCGGTGCGGATCCTGGCGGTTTACATCGGGTCGGATGGTTTGAGCCATGTCATTCCAAAACCATGACCAAAGCCCGCATGTCGCATGCGCGGCGGGTGACGGGGTGAACGCGGCGGGTGACGGAATGGGCGCGGCGGGTGACGGAATGAGCGCGGCGGGTGACGGAATGGGCGCGGCGGGGGATGGAATGAGCGCGGCGGGCCGGTTGATCTTTCTCGGCAGCCTGAACGCTCTGTTGGCCGTGGCCCTGGGGGCGTTCGGGAAGCATGCCCTGATGGCGTCGCTCTCCCAGGCGGCCATGGAGACCTGGCGGACCGGCGCCTATTACCACCTGATTCATGGGGTGGGTCTGGTGCTGGCCGGCGTGGTGGCGGAACGGGCTCCCCAACCGCGCCGGGCCATCCGGGCGGGATGGCTGCTGATGGCGGGGATCGCGATCTTTTCGGGCTCCCTGTATCTGCTCGCGCTCACGCAGATCCGCGTTCTGGGGGCGCTGACCCCTCTGGGCGGTTTCTGCTTCTTGAGCGGCTGGCTGTTTCTGGCCTGGTCGGTCAAACCCCGGCGAGGGTGAGCGGAGCCGGATCCGGCCCGTTTGGAAGGCTTGGGCTCAGCTGGTCAGGCGGCGGTAGATGTCCGTGATCTTCAAGGGGAGCAGGCGCACATCGTCGAGCACCACGTAGCGGGCCGGTCCGTAGAGTTGGGGCAGATACTCCCCCGCCTCCCGGTCGATGGTGATGCAAAACGGATGGATGCCCAGATGTTTGGCCTCGATCAACGCCTGGCGGGTATCCTTGAGCCCGTAACTCCCCCGATACCCATCCTGAAAGCTGTCGTAATCCTCGGGCTTGCCATCTGAAAGGGTGATCAGCAGCCGGATGCGCGCCTGTTGTTCGTTGAGCAGATGGGTGGCGTGCCGCAAGAACACCCCCATGCGGGTATAGTCCTTGGGCGCGATGGCCGCGATGCGACCTTCGACCTGCGAATCCAGGGGCTGATCGAACCGCTTGATGACATACCAGTCGCAATGCTTGCGGGTCATGCTGGAAAAACCGTACACCGCGAACCGGTCCTGCAACATCTCCAGCGCCTTGCACAACAGCACCAGACTTTCGCGAATCGCCTCGTTGACCCACCCTTTGGTGGATCCGCTCATGTCCACCAGGATCAAGGTGGCGATGTTGCGTTCGTCGTGGCGGCGCTGGCGGAACAGCCGGGGATCGGTCTCCCGTCCCATGCGCGCCTCCATCCAGGCGTCCAGCCAGACATCGGTGTCCACCTCGTCGCCCTGTTCCTGGCGTCGCAGCCAGCGGTCCCCCCCGCGCAGCCATTCGAGTTTGCGGCGCAACTGTTGCCACAATCCCTGGTGTTTCTGGAGCGTTCTGGCAAACACCGGATCGTCGGAGCCATCCAGCGTCTTCTCCCGCAACAAACACCAATCCCGCCGGTAGCCCTGACGATGGTGATCCCATTCGGGGTAGAGAAACGCATCCTCGGGCAGATCGCCCGGGGAGATCCGGGCGGAATCCGGATCCGCCTCGTCCTGTCCGCTGGTGTCGGCCCGATAGCCGCCCGGACCGGCGGCTTGCAGGTATTCCGGCGGCAGGTGTCCCAGATCCTGAACGATCGAACGGGCCACGGTCTGCAAGTCGTCCGGAAGGATCAGCGGTTGACCGTCCAGACGGAGTTCGAGGGTCATGCCGTCCTCGAGGGGTATCGCCTCCAGGGTCGATTCCGTCCGATCCGTGGGCATCTGGCGTGGTTTCTGGTTGGCCAGGGTGGTGCCGAGGATCTTTCGGAACAGCCGTTTCTCCCGTTCCAGACGCTGTTGCAGGGTCGAGAGTGCCGGCTTGAAATCGAGCGCGGCATGAAACGGGGGTGGTTCGGGCAAGGGCGAACCATATACCGCATCCAGCCGGTTGAGACTCTCCTGACGGGAGCCGTCCGTGGCCAGCAACGCCGCCAGATGGGTGTTCCAGGGCGGGACGAAGCGGTTGGGGTGGAGCCATGGCGCCATGAACCGTCCCAAACCCGGCAGTCGCCGGGCCAGAATCCCATCCACCCGATAGGCCTCCAGGGTGAGATAGCAGCGGCTGGCCTCCTCGGGATCCGGATGGTGGGACATGTGTTCCGGCAGTTCCAGGAAATAGGTTCCGAATCGTCCCAACGCCCACAGATGGGCGGTCTGGCATTGGTAGAGCTTGAGCGTGTCGTGGGGTTTGCCCGGCAGGGAGAGGGTGGGGGGCAGAATCAGGGTTTCGGTGGTGGTGAGGGGGATGGCCCCTTCCTGAATCGCCAGGCGTCGGCCTCCCAGACCGGTGACGAAGTGATGCAACACCCCCATCACCGCGCTCAACCGCACGCTGGCCGCAGCGTTGCGCACCGAATCGCCACCGCCCCGCAACGCTTCGAGAGCGGCCTGCAATCCGGATTGATCGTACCGGTGCATCACCTCCTGGAGTCGGTGCTTGAGCGTTTCGGGATCCAGATCGTCGAGCCAGGCCGGCACGATGCGGGCGCACTGAAAGCCCAGTTCCGGATTCAGACCCGCCACGATCGGCAGCCAGTGCAGGAGCAGCCGGCGTTGATCGGGGGTGCGTTCGGCCCAGATCCGGGCGATCCCGGTGACGGTGCGCCGGGAGGAGAGCGCGGCTTCGAGAATCGCTTCCAGCCGCGTTTCGATCTCCTCGAGCGTGTCGGTTGGGGGATCGCGTGGACGCATGGTCAGAAGATCGTTTCGCTCAACGCCTGGATGGCGGACAACATCTCGGCATCGTCGGTGAGCACGCGGGTGATGGCCGCCTCGCAGGCCAGGGCGGGCTGGGTGCCGGATTGAATCAATCGGGCGGCATGGACCAGCAGACGGGTGCTGGCCCCCTCTTCGAGGCCGTTGCCTTTCAGGTTGCGGGTGAGTTGTCCGAACCGCACCAGCAGATCGGCCAGGGTTGGATCGATGCCGGTTTCGCTCGCGAGGATGGTCGCTTCCAGATCCGCGGAGGGATAATCGAACTCCATGGCCACGAACCGTTGCCGGGTGCTCTGTTTGAGATCCTTCAAGACGCTTTGATAGCCGGGATTGTACGAGATCACCAGGCAGAATTCGGGCGCGGCCTTCAACAGCATGCCGAGTTTGTCGATGGGCAACACCCGTCGGTCGTCGGCGAGGGGATGGATCACCACGATGGTATCCTTGCGCGCTTCGACGATTTCATCGAGATAACAGATGCAGCCGTGGCGCACCGCGCGGGTCAGGGGACCATCCTGCCAGATCGTCTCACCTCCCACGGCCAGAAAACGCCCCACCAGATCGCCCGTGGTCATGTCCTCGTGGCAGGAGACGGTAATCAGGGGACGCTGGAGCCGCCAGGCCATGTGTTCGACGAACCGGGTCTTGCCGCATCCGGTCGGGCCTTTGAGCAGCACGGGAATGCGATTCCGATACGCGGCGTCGAACAGCTCGATTTCAGACCCCTGGGAGGCGAAATAGGGTTGTTCGCGAATCAGATTGGCTTCCACTTCAATGGCATTGTTGGGCATGACCGGTTGTACTCCCTGGGAGCCTGGCGCCGCGATGGGGCGATGCGAATGGGAGCGCTGATCCTGCGCCACCCGTTGGGGAAGATCAAGCAGGAATGATGGGGAAGGAAAAATTCCCGTCACCGACCGGCGGGTGACGGGAAAGCCGAGGCGATGCGATTCCTGGGGCATCCGAGGTGAGCTGGACAGGGGCCTGTGTCCCACGCCTCCGGATGGTTCCCCCATTGATCTTGCCGCGCCGTTTCCCGCATACTTGAAGCCTGACGCGAAGCCGTGGCAGCCCTGAGCCGGGGGCGTTGAGATGCCAGGGGATCGGGACCGGATTGGGGGGTGTCGGATTCCCTGGAGCGTTGTTGATCATCCTTCAGGTTTTTATCTTGTCTTTTTGATTCGGGAGTCAGGGCCATGCAGGGATCCGTGGGACGTGGGATGCGGTATGCGGTCAACGGGGTGGTGATCTCCCTGGTCCTGGTGTTGCTTTTGGCCATTGCGGAGGCCGGGGAGGGGGCGGCGGCACCCAATGCCGGGGTTCGCATTGAACACTTCACCGTGCCATCCGGTTCACAGCGCCGCCAGGCCACTTTCCGATTCAACCGCGCCATGGTCCCCTTCGGCGATCCGCGTCAACGGTCAGAGCCGTTCACCCTCGATTGCCCGGTCACGGGGCAGGGCCGCTGGGTGGATGACCGCAACTGGGCTTTTGATTTCGATCACCCTCTGCCAACAGGGCTCAAGTGCGCTTTCATCCGCGAGGCCGGGTTGCGGGCCGTGGATGGGCAGCCGGTCGGCGGAGAGAGACGCTTTGAGTTCACCACCGGGGAGCCGGTGCTGACGGTTTTCGATCCGCGGCAGATGATCAGCGAGGATCAGGTGTTCTTGTTGGGTGGGCTGGCCCGACTCGATCATGCGTCGGTGCGCCAGAATCTGTTCTGCGACATTCCGGGGATCGGCGAAGAGGTGGGGGTGCGGTTGATCACCGGCGAGCCGTTGCAGGCCCTGGTCAAGCTCTCCCATCCGTTGATGAACCACTACGCACGGGAGTTGACCTACGGCGGTTTGGGGAGGCACTTCACCCCCGGACTCCCCGAAACGGCCACCCGCGAGCAGCGGGTCGTCGCCCTGGCCCAACAGGAGGATGCCCCTTTCGTCGCCGTGCAGTGTACCCAACGCTTTCCCAGCGATGCCAGCGTGGGATTGGTGATGAAACCGGGCATCCGTTCCACGGCGGGGGTGACCACCCGTCAGCCGTTGCGGGTGGCGTTCAAGGTGAAGAAGGGGTTCACGGCGGAGTTCACTTGTCCCCGCGCCAATCTGGATGCCCAGTGCATGCCGATTCTGCCCATGAGTCTCGATTTTTCGGCCCCCATCGCGCGCGTCGATGCCGAAAAGATTCGCCTGAAATCCCAGAGCGGCGAAATCTACCCGCCCAGGTTCGACGACGAGGACAGGCAGTGGGTGAACCGGGTCCTCTTTCCCGGACCGTTCCCGGTGGATCACGCATTCACCCTGGCGTTGCCGCCCGGTCTCAAGGACGATGCGGAGCGACCCCTGCTCGACGCCGACCGCTTCCCCTTGACGGTGCGGACCGACTCCACCCCACCCTTGGCCAAGTTCGCGGCGGGATTCGGTTTTCTCGAGGCGAACGTGTCGAATGGCGGGAGCGGTCCCGCACCGGGCGGCGCCGCGTTGCCGGTAACCCTGCGCAATCTGGAGTCCCTGTTACCCTTGGACGCCGCCCATCCCGGCTCCGAGGAGGCCGAGATCGCCTCGGCCCGCGCCGCCACCCCCCTGGAGCGCCATTGGGAGGCGTTCCGGGATCGTTATTGGCCCAAATCGTCGGAAATACGCGGTCATCGGCTGAGGGTGGAGGATCCGCTGGCCTTTTTGCGCTGGATGGAACGGCGGACCGCGGTGACCCAGCCGCGTGCGGTGAAACATCCGCAAGGGGAGGAGCAAGAGGAGATCAAACCCGGCGAACAATCGGTTTTCGATACGCCGTTGTTGGAAAACAAGTCGCTGCCAGAGCCGTTTTCCGTGCCCAGACCGGGGAGCGGCAAGTCGTTCGAGGTGGTGGGGATTCCGCTGCCCAAGCCAGGACTCTATGTGGTGGAGTTGGCCAGCGACCGGCTCGGAGCCCACCTGCACGGCGAGTCCAGGCCCTATTATGTCCCGGCCACGGTGGTGGTGACCAATCTGGCGGTCCATTTCAAACGGGGTCGGGACTCCTCGCTGGTGTGGGTCACCTCTCTGGATCGGGGCGCACCGGTGGCCGATGCCCAGGTGACCATCGGGGATTGCGCCGGCAACCGCTTCGTCGAGGGGCGCACCGATGCCCAGGGCATCTTCACGGTTTCCGGCCCGCTGCCGGGTCCGGAGAGTCTGCCCGTCTGCGCCGGGGGGCAGAGTCGCTCCCATCTGGTGACCGCCCGACTCGGCGAGGATCTCTCCTTCGATCTCTCCCATTGGGGCGAGGGGCTGGGGGTCTGGGATTTCAATCTCGGCTACGAGGCCTGGGCAGAGCGGGATTCCAACGAGGCCCGCTTTGCCACGGTGTTCGACCGCGCGTTGTTCCGGGCCGGCGAAACGGTCTCCATGAAACATTTCGCCCGGCAGACGGTGGAACGGGGCCTGGAACTCCCGGACAAGAAACGGCTCGGCAAAGCCTGCAACATCCGCCATGACGGCAGTGGCCGGGTTTATGCCAACCTGCCCATGAACTGGGACGAAAAAGGGACGGCACTCAACACATGGACCATCCCGCCGGAGGCCAAAAGCGGCACGTATGAGGTGTTCCTGACCGAAGCGGGCCAGAAAAACGGCCACGAAATTCCCACCGGCCAGTTCCGGGTGGAGTCGTTCCGGGTGCCGGTGATCCGGGGGAGCATCTCGCCCAAGGCGGACACCTCGCCGGCCAGTGGCGAGGTGACGCTGGATCTGCACGCGGCGTTCTTTTCCGGCGGGGCGGCGGGCCATCTGCCGGTGCGGGTGCGCGCCATGTTGCAACCCAGGCAGCTCGAATTCGACGGCTATCCGGGCTTCGAGATCGCCAATGGCCCCTTGCCCAAGACGCACCGGGGCGTCGCGGGCGAGGAGGAGGAGCCGGACGGCGAGGTCGGGGATGAGCGGGAAGGTCTGAAAAAGATCCTGCCGGTTCAATCGCTGGTTCTGGATGCCACCGGGAGCGGACGGGTCGCGTTGCAGGATCTGCCGCGCACCGAGACCCCCCAGACCCTGCTCGCCGAGATGGAGTTCCTGGATGCCAACGGCGATCGACAGACCCACACCACCCGCATCCTCCGGCTTCCGTCCAAGGTGTTGCTGGGGATCTCCTCGGACCGGCGCATGGATGCTCCACGTCAGTTGGGGTTTCAGGTGGTGGCGGTGGATGGGGAGGGCAAACCCCAGGCCGGGGTGAAGGTGGCGGTGGAGCTGTTCGAACGCAAGCTCTATTCGCATCGCAAGCGGCTGATCGGCGGTTTCTACGAATATGATCATCATCGCGAGGCGCGATCGTTCGGCGAGTTCTGTTCCGGGGTCACCGATGCCCAGGGCCGGCTCTTTTGCAACCGGGAGTCGCCGGTCAAGGGGGAGGTGGCGTTGCAGGCGAAAGCCGTGGACGCGGATGGGCAGCCCAGTTTCGCCCATGGCATCGTGTGGTTGAACGATTCCGAATCCCAATGGTTCGAGTCGGTGCAGAACAACCGCATGGACCTGATTCCCGAGAAGCCGGAGTATGAACCGGGCGAGGAGGCGGTGGTTCAGGTGCGCATGCCCTTCCGGGAGGCCACCGGTCTGATCACCGTGGAGCGGGAAGGGGTGCTGGAGGCCTTCACCCGTCCGTTGAGCGGGGAGAATCCGATCATCCGCGTGCCGATCCGGGATCATTACGGCCCCAACGTCTTCATTTCGGTGCTGGCGGTGCGGGGACGGGTGACCGGCATGGCCCCGACCGCTCTGCTGGATCTGGGCAAGCCGGCTTTTCGGGTGGGGTATGCCCAGCTCAAGGTGGGCTGGAAAGGGTATGCGTTGGGGGTGAAGGTGACTACCGACAAGGCGGTCTATCCGGTTCGGGACAAGGCCGAGGTCGCCATCGCGGTGACCCCGCCCCAGGGACGTTCCCTGCCGCCGGATGCGGAGGTGGCCGTGGCGGTGGTGGATGAGGGGTTGCTGGAACTCAAGCCCAACGACTCCTGGAATCTGCTCGCCACGATGATGTCCAAACGGTCGCTCCACACCGAAACCAGTACCGCCCAGCAGCATGTGATCGGGCGGCGCCATTTTGGACGCAAGGCCGGCCATCCGGGAGGCGGGGGCGGACGGCATCCGGCCCGACAGCTTTTCGATACCCTGCTGCTTTGGGAGGGGCGGGTGATCCTGGACGCCAAAGGCGAGGCACGGGTCACCGTTCCCATCAACGATCAGCTCTCCTCGTTTCGGGTGGTGGCGGTGGCCAGCGCGGGAACGGATCTGTTCGGCACCGGAGCCGCCGGTTTCCGCACCGGCCAGGATCTGATCCTCACCTCGGCCCTGCCGGATCTGGTGCGGGAAGGGGATCGTTTTCGGGCCGGTTTCCATGTTCGCAACAGCTCCGACCGTCCCCTGACGGTGGAGGTGAACGCCACCGCGTCGGTTCTGGTGCCGGCGGGCGGAAAGAACCCGGAAATCGACGTGCCGGCGGGCAATCCGGTCACCCTGACTCTGGCTCCCGGAACCGGCGATCTGGCGATCTGGGAGATGGCGGTGCCCACGGATGCGGGCGGGCTGCGCTGGAACGTGACCGCCACGGCGCCGGATGCCTCCGATCGGCTGATCACCACCCAACAGGTGCGTCCCGTCCATCCCGTCGAGGTGATCCAGGCCACCCTGCAATCCCTCGCCGGGCCGACGACGCTTCCGGTTTCCATCCCACAGGATGCCCTGCCGGGCAAGGGCGGAATCCGCCTTCTGCTCCAGGAGAGCCTGATCGGGAGTCTGGACGGGGTGCGCGAGTACATGGATCAATACCCCTTCACCTGTCTGGAGCAGCGGGTTTCCAAGGCGGTGGTGATGCGGGACGCGGAGTCCTGGAACAAGGTGATGGCCTCCCTGCCGGGTCATCTGGACCAGGATGGCCTGGCCCGGTATTTTCCGGGCTCCTCGCCGGGCAGCGACAGCCTGACCGCTTATCTGCTCGCCGTGTCCCACGCCGGAGGGCTGGCCATTCCCGAGGAGTCCCGAACCCGCATGCTCGACGGCTTGCAGCGGTTTGTCGAAGGGAAGCTCCTGCGACGTACCCCCATCCCGGCTGCGGATCTGAATCTGCGCAAACTCGCCGCGCTGGAGGCGATCTCCCGTCATCGGCGGGTGCCCGTGGCGTTGGCCGGAACCCTGGGGGTGGATGTGGAGCAGTGGCCCGCTTCCGGTCTCATCGACTGGGTGAATCTGCTCAACCGCACGCCGGAGATCCCCAAACAGAAGCAGCGTCTGACCGAAGCCATGAAGGCGTTGCGCGGTCGCCTGCACATTCAGGGCACGGCCATGACCCTCTCCTCGGAGAGCCGGGACAACCTCTGGTGGTTGATGGTCTCCCCGGAAACCAACCTCAACCGTCTGCTGCTCACCGTGGCCGAGGATCCGGCCTGGCGGGACGATCTGCCGCGACTGGCGCGGGGGATTCTCGCCCGACAGGTGCGGGGTCACTGGGCCACCACCCCGGCCAACGCCTGGGGGGTGGTGGCGCTGCACGCCTTTGCCAGCCGGTTCGAGAGCGGCCCGGTCACCGGGACCAGCCAGGGTGCATTGGCCGGCGAGAGCCGCTCTTTGAACTGGCGGGATCAGCCGCGAGGCGGAACCATGGCGTTCCCCTGGCCGTCCGAGGGCGGACCGGCGGAACTCAAGGTGTCGCATCAGGGGGAGGGGAAACCCTGGTTGACAGTGCAGAGCCGGGCGGCGATCCCCTTGCGAGAGTCTCTGAACAGCGGCTATCGGCTGACCCGCGCGGTGACGCCGATCGTGCGCAAGAACGCAGAGGTCTGGAGCGCCGGGGATCTGCTGCGCGTCCGGCTCACGATCGACGCCATGACCGACATGAGCTGGGTGGCGGTCAGCGATCCGGTGCCGGCGGGCAGCGTGATTCTGGGCAGTGGGCTGGGCAACGATTCGGCGATCCTGGATGCCGGTCGCAAGAAAGGATGCATGATCCGTTTCGAGGAGCGCACCCCGGAAGGATACCGGGCCTATTTCGAGTGGCTTCCCAAGGGCGAATGGGTGGTTGAATATACCCTGCGCTTGAATCATGCCGGACGTTTCGAGCTTCCGGCGGCCCGTGTCGAGGCGATGTACGCGCCGGATCTGTTCGGTGCGTTGCCCCTGGAGCCGATGATCGTGGCGCCGTGAGCGGGTCCGGGTTATCCCCCGCAAGCGACCCGACCCCGCATGGATGGTTGAATCCACGGCGGGGAGGGGGGCTGCGTGGGGTCGTGATCGGAGTGGTGGGGGTGTTGCTGATCGGGTTGCTGCTGGAGCGGGGTCTGCTTGACCTCCCTGACGCGCCAGAAGTTCCGGAGTTCCAGACCGTGCGCGCGGCCCATGCCAGCAGCGATGTGTGGCTGTTGGATCGGGAGGGTCGTCCGTTGCAGCCGATCCGGGTGGATCATGCCCGTCGGCGGTTGAATTGGACCCCTCTGGAGGAGATCGCCCCCAATCTGGTGGAGATTCTGGTACGGGTGGAGGATCGCGCCTTTCACCAGCATCGGGGGGTGTCGTGGCTGTCGGTGCTCGGGGCGATCAAGGATCGACTTCTGCACGGCAGTCGGCGTGGGGCGAGCACCTTGACCATGCAGTTGGTCGGTCTGCTCGAGCGGGGTTCCGGTGGCTGGAGCGGACGTCGCGGGTTGAGGCAGAAGTGGCTCCAGATGCGTGCCGCCTGGGCCATGGAGCGATCCTGGAGCAAGGCCGAGATCCTGGAGGCCTACCTGAACCTGGTGCCGTTCCGGGGAGAGTTGCAGGGGATCGCCGCCGCCAGCCGCAGCCTGTTCGACAAGGCCCCGTCCGGGTTGCTGCCCGCGGAGTCGATCCTTCTGGTGGCGCAACTGCCCGCGCCCAACGGGCCGGTGGTCCGCACCACGGCCCGTGCCTGTGCCCTGGCCGCCAGGATCGATCCGGAAATCTCCTGTCCGGAGTTGACGACGCGGGCCGAGCGTCTGTTGCGGGGACGCCTGCCGCCGGTGCGCGCCGAGGTCGCCCTGGCGCCCCACGCCGCCCGCTGGCTGATCAGGGGACGCGGACCGGAGATCGGCAGTTCCGCAGGGTTGCGCTCCACCCTGGATGCCGATTTGCAACGGAGCGCGAGCGAGTCCCTGGATCGACAGTTGGCGCAACTGGCTGGTCACAATGTTCGGGATGGGGCGGTGCTGGTGGTGGAAAATGCCACCGGGGCGGTGCTGGCCTATGTGGGAGGTGGCGGCGTCGATCCGTCGGCCCGGCATGTGGATGGCGTGCGGGCGCTGCGTCAGGCCGGTTCCACCTTGAAGCCGTTCTTGTACCAGTTGGCCATCGAGGAGCGTCTGATCACCGCCGCCTCCCTGCTGGAAGACTCGCCGGTGGAGCTGGTGATGCCGACCGGCATCTACCAGCCCAACAACTACGACCGGGAGTTTCGCGGCTGGGTCAGCGCCCGCACCGCCCTGGCCTCCTCCTTGAACGTCCCGGCGGTGCGTGTGTTGATGGTGACCGGTCTCGCCCCGTTCGCGGCCCGGCTCAGGCAGTTCGGCTACTACGTCCGCGAGGAGGGGTCGTTCCATGGCCATGCCCTGGCCCTGGGATCGGTGGAGGTGACTCTTTGGCAACAGGTGAACGCCTATGCCACCCTGGCCAACGGCGGTCTGTTCGTCCCCCTGGTCCTGGAGTCGGACCGGCAGCCACCCGCACCCCGGCGGATCACCTCGGCGGAGAGCGCCTTCATCCTTGCCGACATCCTCTCCGATCCCCTGGCCCGCACCCCCACCTTTGGATTGGGCAATCCGCTCGCCACCCCCTTCTGGAGCGCGGTCAAGACCGGAACCAGCAAACGGATGCGGGACAACTGGTGCATCGGCTTCACGCCCCGGTTCACGGTGGGGGTCTGGGTGGGCAATTTCGATGGCCAGCCGATGCGCGAGGTGTCGGGCATCTCCGGCGCCGCCGAGGTGTGGCTCGAGGTGATGCTGGCGGCGCGTCACCGCTTCGGATCTGGTGGGGACGATCCGGAGTTGCCCCCGGGGGCAGACATGATCCACAGGTCGATTCTCTTCGAGCCTGCCGTGGAACCGCCCCGTCGCGAGTGGTTCCTGACCGGCACCGGCAGCGATACGATCCGACTCCACGATGGGGCGCTGCGTCCCTCCCGAATCCGTTCGCCGGGGGATGGCGCCATCCTGGCCATGGATCCGGACATCCCGCCCGGTCTCCAGAGGCTTGTCCCCCGGATGAGTCCGGTGCATCCGGGCAACCAGTGGCGGTTGGATGGCGTGCCTTGGCCAGCCGTGCCGGAAGGGTGGGAGTTGGTGCCCGGATCCCATCAATGGGAGTTGTTGGATGGCGAGGGGCGTCTGCTCGACCGCGCCCGTTTCCAGGTGCGGGGCGCGACCCGGCATGTGGAGCGGGAGTGAGCGGGATCGTTGGGACGGGGGGTGGGCAATGGATACACGAAACATCCATTGAAATGTCATGTTCCGTATGGTGGTGTTTTGGTGTTGCCTGCCCTGTTGGAGATACCACCAACCATCATGCCATCCCCGTTCTGCGGCAAAGCGCTCCGGGTCGTTGATGAAACGCTCCAGATCGTCCATCAAGGCCACGATTTGGGAAGGCTCCTGAGGGGGTGTATAGATGATTTCCTGACGGCTGTTTTTCAGTGCGGTGCCTGGCAATTGGCGAAATCCGGCACGATTCTGTTCCAGTTCGGATTGAATGGCGAGGATATGGTTGTTGGTGATCAGGCCGGTCTGTTGCACCAATTCAAAACCAAGCCGCAAAGCCTGCCGGTAACGCAACACCTCTTTGGCTGCCGGATTGAGATGCTCATCCGGCAGCACCGCATCCTTGAACAGTTCGTCGTGGGTGGTGACGATGTTTTCGATTTCGGAACTCTCCTTGGCCTCTTTGAGCCCCAGGGAGCTGATCAGGATGCCCTGATTGGGTTGGAGGACGCCAGCCCTTTGAGTTCTGCCAGCTGCCGACTGCTGCTGGCCAATTTTTTCAAGATTTCCGGGGTATCGAAACGCGCGGGATGCAGATCGTTGAGAGAGGGGAACGGTTTCATGACACCCCCGTGCGCGGAGACGACATGTATAGAAAATCGATTTTTCTATACATGTTATCCGTGTCATGTATAGAGAACGAGGCATGTCTATACATGTCAGCCTTGTTAGACATGCGCAACCCGGCATGGAGACAAGCGGCAAGGTTGGGATTGCCGGATCGAATCATGCGATCACCTCCCCAACGCTCCGCTCCACCTCTGGCAGACGGAGTTGGCCGGAGATGAGACGGGGGAGCAGGGTATCGCGGAGGGTGGTGAGGATTTGGGCTTGATGTTGATTTTCAGTAACTTTCACTAATAATGGCGAGGATAACTTGTGAAAAACTTTCACAACCAAATCATCAGGTAAAACACATTGAATGGTTTCGATTACTTCAGGACGAACAGCCGGATACGCACCCCCATCTGCAAGATGAGAAAGACAGTCAATGCTTGATGGTTGTGTTGAGATTAGAAAAACTAATTCAGTATATAAATTTTTGTTTGGTCGTAGTACAGCAAACCCAGTACTAGCGGTCAGATTTATTGGTGGCTCATGGATAAAAGCAAAAGAGCGGTTGCCCGGACGCACAGTACCAACAATGGTATCTCCATTACGTAGCACCCGCCGAGCACGGCTAGGAGCCTCATCAAATGTGTAGTCTGTAATAACTGATATTATATTGTCTTTGGTGTTGGCTAAATCAATGTAGGCCACTGTAGTTGGATGGTTCTTGGTCGTCCATGATTCAGGATTAAGAGTTGCAATATCACCCAACACTCCTACCCTCCACCCCTTCGGAATCAACCCCAACTCCGACTCCTCAAAGCTGTCCGGGAACGGAGCGGCGGTGGCTTCATCCATGCCTTCCGGGGCAAGACCCTGCTGCCTGGCATGCACGGGGTCGAAATCGATGAACCAGGATTTGAACAACGCCTGGGCAATGGCTTCCAGGGTGGCGTTGGTCTCGCGCAGGAGGGTGATGCGGTCGTCAAGCGCTTTCAGAATATTAGTGATTTTATGTTGAGCGCTAACTGGTGGTATGGTCAGTTCAAAATCTGGAATTTCCCGACATTTCAAACTATCAAAAACAGCCCAAACATTAATATACTTCCTCACCTCTTCCCACCACTCTGGACTTTGCAAAAGCCATCTGAGGAATTCAGGTAATACCATTGTGCCATCAGCACGCAAAACGACCAAATTTTGACCTATGGTGCATTCAAGACCTTTCGGGACAACAGCCGTATCGCCAGAATTGCATCGACGAACAACAATTACATCATTATGTTGTGGTTTTAACTTCCGTGTCCACTCAGTATAGTGCTCATATGAAATTCGTCGAACTCCTTCAAGAGTAATTTTTCCATCCCTGATTTGCGGAATAGCTATATATGGATATCCAGAATCTGACTCTGGTGGTGTTTTATGGTCACAATCGATTAAAATTATACCGGATTGTTTTAGAGATAATCGTGGCCAGGATGTTTCTTCTAATGTGTGAGCCGGTTGCTTTCTATCTTGCACTACCACCTTCTCTCTCTCAATTATCCTCCTGAACGACTCACTGGACGTCGCCAACTCCACCACATCCACCCGGAATGGCAATGCACTGGCCGAGAAGGCATCGCGCAACCGTCCCAGACGCTCGAAGCCCAGGAATTCGTCACCACAAATGCACAAATCCAGATCCGAGACCGGGCGCGCCGTTCCACGAACCCGCGACCCAAAAGCCCACACCGCCCGCTCCGGTACCTGTCGCCGCAGGATCTCCTGGACGATCGCCAGGGCGTCTGGCTGAAGATCAAGCGACATCTTTCAACCTTGCGACCAGCTCCCGGACATCCGGCAGAAACAAGGCAACGCGCTCGAACACTCGCACCGCCAGCTCGGCATAATAAATATGCGCCGTCTGGTTGCGGGCTTCGTAATGTCCCAACCAACGGCTCGTCTCCTCGATCAGTTCGTACTCCGCCGCGACCCGGAACATGTCCTCCTTGGTGCGGATCAATCCCGGATTGATCGTTAGGATATCCTTCAATGTGCGCTGGAGCAGTTTCCAGGAGAGATCCATGGCGATTTCAAAACGCTGGATCACGCCGTCCCGCGTGGTCAACACCGGATGCTCCGCATATTCACGCAACCCTTCTTCCAATGCCGTCACCGCCCTCTCCAACGCCTCGACACTCAATCGCGACATGGTTTCATCTCCTGCACTCCCTATGGTTCACTCCACCACAGCAATATGATTTTTCCCGAACAGCAACAGGGCCGTTACGCGTTACGGTCTGCCCGCCGGTTGCGCCTGCCTCTTCGTGCGCCCCATAGTACCATTCCCGATTAACTTCGGAGATCATGCGCACCGGGTTTACCTGGGAGAGATCATTATAGCCCCCCTCATAGCCAGCCACCACCACCGGCATACCTGGATCGTGCGCCTTCAACCGTTCAATCAACTCCGCCACATTCATGATCCGTTCTCCTGGAAATCAAGACCATCAGAACGCATACCCCAACGAACCCAACTTCTGCCGAATCAACTGGTCCAACTCGGCACCCTTGGCCATCTGTTCTCCGAGTTTTTCCGTCAATTTTTTCATTTTCTCGTTGAACACCTCATCATCATCTTCCACCTTTTCGGCTCCCACATGGCGACCGGGGGTGAGAACATGACCATGTTCGGCAATCTCTGCCAACTTCACACTGCGGCAGAAGCCGGGGGTATCCTGGTAGGCATCAAGCCCGGCACGCCACGCCGCCACCGTATCCCCAATCCGGTTGATGACCTCATCGGTCAATTCCGCCTGGGAGCGACTAATCATGGTTCCCAGCTTGCGGGCATCGATGAACAGCACCTCACCCTTGCGGTGGCTCTTCTGCCTGGCCAGAAACCACAAACAGGCCGGAATCTGCGTGTTGAAGAACAGTTGACCAGGAAGTGCCACCATCACTTCCACCACGTCCGCTTCCACCATCCTGCGGCGGATGTCGCCTTCACTGTTCTGGGAAGAACTCATCGAACCGTTGGCCAGCACGATGCCTGCCCGTCCGGTGGGCTTCAAGTGATGCAATATGTGCTGCAACCAGGCATAGTTGGCATTGCCAGCCGGAGGGGTACCGTAGACCCAACGCGGGTCACCCGTTAATGAGGCGTGCCACCATTCATCATCATTGAAGTGGGGATTTGCCAGAATGAAATCGGCGCGCAAGTCAGGATGTTGGTTGCGTGTGAAGGTGTCTGCGGGTTCTCTGCCTAGGTTGAAATCGATCCCGCGAATGGCCAGATTCATGGCGGCCAGACGCCATGTGGTGGGATTGGACTCCTGACCATAGATGGAGGCATCCCCACGTTTGCCACCATGCGCCTCGATGAATTTTTCGCTCTGCACGAACATCCCGCCACTGCCACAGCAAGGGTCGTAGACCTTGCCATGATGAGGAGCCATCACTTCCACCAATGTTTTGACGACAGAGGCAGGCGTGTAAAACTGACCACCTCTTTTACCCTCAGCACTGGCAAACTTTCCCAGAAAATATTCGTAGACCTGACCCAACACATCACGCGCCTTTCCGGCATCGGTGTTGAATCCGATGGTGGAGATCAGGTCAATCAGCGACCCCAACTTCCCGTCCGGCAGTTGCGCACGGGCATAGCGCTTGTCCAGAATATCCTTGAGCCTGGGATTCTCGGCTTCGATGAGGGTCAGGGCTTCATCAATCAGCTTGCCAATTTGAGGCTGCTTGGCCGAGGAACGCAACACCTCCCAACGCGCCGCTTCAGGAACCCAAAATACGTTGGCTGCGGTGTAGTAATCCCGCTCCTCCAGCTCTGCCTGGATATCCTCTGGCGTTGCCTGTGGGAGGTGGTACTCGTCTTGTGGGTCGGAAAATTTTTTGGTCAACTCCATGCGACGGGCATTGAAGGTGTCGGAGATGTATTTAACAAAAATCAATCCCAACACCAGATGCTTGTATTCTGCCGCATCCATGTTGGCGCGCAGTTTGTCCGCTGCTGCCCAAAGCGTTTTTTCAATATCATCAAGCATATGATTTCCAAGCCATCATGTGTGGTTTGACCCCCAAGGATAAAGATAAGTCAGTCTAGCAGAGGCATGTGAGCCAGTCTATAACAAAGCGGGTAAGGTATATTCGGATACGATCCGAAGCATGGACTGCCGCCTTTGAAGCGAATCCACAGCGGTTCAAGGGAAAGTGTCTGGCGCCAAGGCGTTCACCCCAGAAGGTTTGGATCAACCCGCCCAAGCCGCCGGCAAAGACCGGTATGGACGTCAAGATTGAATCGTCGTAGACTCAAAATGCGTGGTGAAACGGAAGCGGACTCTGCTGGGGAGCAACCCGCCGAGGAATACCAGGCAGGGCTCACCGAGCCGATGATTGTGACGAGGGATCTTCCCCCTCGTTCCCTTCAACGCATCGGACGGCAGACCCTCAATGCTTAAAAAAACCGCCCAAAGGGCGGAAGCCGAGCCTGCGGACACACGGGCTTCGAGATTCAATTCTGAAGACGCGTCTCTTGTGTTCATGGACACATTCCGCAGGGATGGGAATCACCCCCTCTACAAACCGTGTGACGGAAAAAGACTGGCGCATACCCTCCAAGGGTATCACCAAACCAGGCAATCGGAGAACCATACCGTGAAATTGTCGTTGTTGTATGTCGGCAGTACGCTCAATCCCTATGGGTTCCGCAAAATCGGGGCTGTGGCCAAGGAAATTCTCCCGGATACCAGACTCTATTTCGTCATGCAGGGCTTTTTTCGCTCTTTCAAGAATATCTTCAAGCCAAGCAGCCAAGCCGAGCAGTTCCAGGAGGAGGAGCTCCAGGCCATGGCGCAAAGCTTCCGCGATACCGACATCCTCGGGATCGCCACCATGAGTACCAACGCGGATTCGGTCAAGGCGCTGCTGAGTCGGATTCGACGAATCAATCCCGAAATCATCATCGTTTGGGGCGGGGTGCATGCCATCTACTACCCGGATGATGCCATCGAGCATGCGGATGTGATCTGTTACAGTGAAGGGGAACTGGCGTTCCAACGCTTCTTGCGGTCCATGATGGCCGGAGAAGGACTCTCCCAGGTGCCCAATATCTGGTATCGCGAACAAGGCGTGGTGATCAAGAACCCCCATATGCCACTTTTGACCACCGAGCAGATGAGTCAACTTCCGTTCATCAGCTATGGGGTGGATGATTGGGTGTTCGATCAAAAGATACGAGCCTTCCGTCCAATCGAGGTCAGGGATTATCTGGATTCGGATGCCCTCTCTTTCAAAGTGATCTGGACTCGGGGCTGTCCCTTCAAGTGTACCTACTGCGCCAATTCTGAACTGCTGAAACTGGATAAGGGGTATGCACGCATTCGTCACCCCTCGGTGGATTATTTGATCGGGGAGTTGCGGTCCGTGCTGGATCGTCATCCGTACATCCAGACCATCCATTTTCTCGACGACTGCTTTCTGGCTGTCCCGGCGGACACCTTGCAGGCGTTCGTCAATCTGTGGATACGGCATATCAAACGCCCCTTCGTGGTTTCAGGCATCACGCCGGTCCATGCGGATCAGGAGAAGATGGATATTCTGCTGCGGGGAGGATTGAATCGGGTACGGATGGGGGTGCAAAGCGGATCGGATCGGGTCTTGAAGTTTTTCAAGCGTCCCAACCGTCCTGGTCTGATCAAGCAGGCCGCGGACATCGTGGGAGGATACGGCAGGCGCATGATTCCTCCGGCCTATGATCTGCTTGTGGACATCCCCGTGGAGACCCAGGAAGACATCCATGCCACGATACGCCTGGTCAATGATTTCAAGCGCCCCTTCACCATCAATTTCCATTCGTTGCGCTCCGTGCCGAACAGCGCCTTGGAAAAGCAGTTGCAAGAGATGAACAGCGAAGTCCTGCAACTGACCCACAGTTCCGAAGTGCTGTCCACCACCTTTGCCAATGCGGTCCTGATGCTGATCGCGACGTTTCGCATTCCGGACGGCGTGCTCAAACGGTTGCTGCCCCATTGCAAGCCATCCCACGAAAGCTCTCAGGCCTTTGGCCTGTTCTATTGGTCCTGTCGCACGCTGTATCTGGGCAAACGGTTGCTGGATCATCTGCGCTTTTTTGATTTTTCCGTGGTGTTGGGGCGCACGGGTTGGTGGCTGTGGCGTCTGGGGCTGCTCAAGCCTGCCAGTCCAGGCAATTGAAAGGAGGTAGGACCATGAACGAATATCTGGGTACCCTGAAGCCCGAAGACCTGTATGCCGGTTGTCAGCCCATGCGACGTAATCAGCATTTGTCTGGTTTCTTTCGTGATTTTCCCAGCCCTGTGAACGGACGCAGCCTTATGGAGGCGCGAGGCGTGGGGTTTCTCTCTTTGGTGCGGGAAAGCAAGGAGTTGTTCGGTCGCACGCCTTCCTTTGAGGTGATTGGTCAGGGGATTCAATTGACCATCTTTGCGGGCGGCGTGGATGCGGATTTTTGACCGACTGATTCAGGCGGACCATACCACGAGTGCCAACGACCTGTTCTGATCTTTGGCTGGGTTTGGTCCCGCATGATTCTTCTCGGGGGGCGCAGGTCACTCTTTGATCTTGCCTGCCTCGTTGGGGATCAGAATGAATTTCAAACCGCGGATGATCGCCTTGGCCAGAATGAGCGGTGAGCGTGGGTAGGCGTGCGGGAAGATTCTGGAACTCACGATCCAGGTCCAGGTGAGGCTGCTCACCAAACGATAGACCGGCGTTAACGGCAGACGCAACATCAGGGGGAATATTTTGAGGAAAAAGTCCGGCAACAGACAGAAAAGCTGACCAAGATAGACCAGATGGAGCTGAAAACGTTTCTCCTCTGGGGTGTAGTTGTTCAGAGGCGATGAGTCGGTGGTGGAGATCTTCTTGAAATCGGTTTGCGGATCCAGCACCCCCAGGGAGATGGCATAATCGGTGAGATGGGTGTTTGGATAGGGGGCGAAGATCGAGAAGGTCGGGCACCCTGGTTTCATCTCCCTGGCGAAAAGAAAGGAGTTGTAATCGTCTTTCGGGGTCGTTCCGGGGATGGCCAGGATCGTGTTTGCAAAGGCGTTGATGCGATACTTGCGTGCCACGGTGAATGCGGAGCGCATCATCTCGTCACTCATGTGGCGACGCAGAACCTTGTTGCGGATCTCTTCGGAACCGGCTTCGATCGACATGCTGATGCTGCGACAGCCGGCATGACTCAGCATTTTTCCAATCTCTTCGGTCAGGGTGTTGCAGCGAATCAGACAATAAAACGGGATGCCGATCTCTTTGGGATAACGCTCGGTGAACTCTTCCAGCCACGCATCCGGACGGATGACAAACACATCGTCCCCAAAACGCACATACCGCAAGGTGGGATACCGGTCCCGGACCTCCCGTATTTCGGCGAACAGGTTATCCACCGAGCGGCGCCGGAAGAGTTTCACCCCAGGCCCCTTGAAGAGAAGGTTGTACGAGTGGTTGAAACAGTAGGTGCAGCGATACGGACAACCCCGCTGGGTCATGAAGGAGCGGATCCCCTGTTGTTGCAGATCCGGATCGGCGTTGTAGATCAGACTCCGATCCGGGAAGGGGATGGCATCGAGATCTTCCGGCACCTCCTTGGTGCAGGAGGTTTGACCGGCCAGCAGCAGATTGGGGATCCCTTCCAGCGACTGGCCGGTCTCCAGGGCGGTCAGCAGTCTGGGAAAAAGCAGATCCCCCTCGCCCACGCAGATGGCATCCAGCTTCATGTCGTTCAACACCTGCTGGAAGAACGTGGCGTGCGGTCCCCCCATGATGCGGAAGACCTTGCGACCGCTGGTGGCCTGGTATTGACGGACCACTTGATCGGCCTGATAAAACATATGTTCATACGCGGTCATGGCGCTGTAGGCCACGACGTCGGGATTGAATGCGTGCAGGATCGTGGCCATGCGTTGTCGTTTCAGGGCGACCAGCAGGGTTTGGTGACCGTCTTTGCGTGCGATCGCGCTCAGCAGCATCACCCCAAGGGGTTCGGAAAAGAACAGATCGGAAACGACAAACAAGATGCGCATGACGGGTAGGCCTCATCCCTTCAGAAAAATCCGAGCACTCAACCTGTTTGACCCGGTTTGTGCGTGGCGGTTTGCTTTGCGAGTGGGCGGGCCATCCATCCACCCGCGTCGGCTGTTTTGACAAAGACCAACCAGTTGGCCAGTCAGTCCATGGCGTTCTGGTTGGTTGCCTGGCTGATTTTCATCACCTCTCCATTGCGAATGAAGGCGCTGCGAATAAACAGGGGTCTTTGTTTGCTTTCGCTCAGAATTTTTGCGACATACTCCCCAACCAGGCTGATTGCCAGGAGATTGGAGGCTCCAAAAAACATCATGACCAGCATCAGCGTGGTGATGCCGCGCGGGGCGATCTCCGGCCAGATCAGTTTGCTCAGGATCTGGAACCCTCCAAACACCATCACCAGAAAGAACAGGATCCAACTGGCGGTGCTCAGGAGTGTGAGGGGGGTGTTGCTGAACGAGAAGATCCCTTTTTTGGCCCACTCCAGATTGGCGAACAGATTGTTGGTCGAGCGGCCAAACATGCGCTCCGGACGGATATAGTCCACGCCGGTTTGACGGAAGCCGACAAACGCGCGCACCCCGCGCAAAAAGAGGTCGCGTTCCGGAAAACGGAGCATGGCGGTCACCACCCGGCGGTCGATGAGCGAAAAATCCCCGGCGTCGCGGGGGATTTCCATGTAGGCAAAGTGGCTGAAAAGTCGATAAAAACCCTTGTAGGCAAGTTGCATGTACCAGGGCGCGACCCGTTTCACCCGGCGTCCGTAAACCACCTCGTAGCCGTTGCGCCATTGTGCTACGAACTGTTCGATCAATTCGGGGGGATCCTGGAGATCCCCATCCATCAAGACGCAGGCGTTTTTTTTGGCGATTTCCATGCCGCTCCTGAAGGCGGCCTGGGAACCGAAATTGCGCGAGTGGCTGATGCCAATGGTGTGGTAATCCTGATGCGAAAGCGCGCGAATAATCTCTTCGCTGTTGTCTGGGCTGCAATCGTTTACCAGGATGATCTCATAATCGATCTCGAGTTTCTTGAACGTTTTCGTCAACCGTTCGTGCAGATAGGGGATGGCCTGGCCATCTTTGTAGCAGGCGACGATGACGCTGACGGAATAGGGTTCGTCGGCTTTCGATTTTGTGGAGGCCAGATAGGCTTCCGGGCTGGACAGTTGCCGATACCAGGCAATGGTTTTGTCGAAGCCCTCTTCGAACGACGTTCGTGCCGACCAGCGCAGCCGGGTGTTGGCGCGGGTCGGGTTGGCATACCAGTCCGGCAGATCCCATTGTCGATTGGGCATGGAAAAGGTGGGTTGGTCAGCGATGGCGAAGCGTGTTCTGGCCATCTCCGCCACCTCGCGAATGGTGACCTTTCGGCCTGAACCGATGTTGAAGGAGTGACCATAGTCGGCCTTCTCCAGATTGAGCGCGGCATCGATGAAGGCTTCGCAGGCATCCGCCACATAGATGAAATCACGGGCGATATCGGGGTGAACAAAGGAGGGAAGCTCACCTTGCAGCCCCTTGGCGATCAGGGTCGGAATCAGGCGCGACGCATCTTCGTAGGGTCCGTAGATCGAGTAGAGGCGCAGGTTGACGCAGGGGAGACCATGATGCTGTCCCATGTACTGGATGGCATGGGCCGCAGACACCTTGGAAACCGCATAGTGGCTGTTGGGCAGACAGGGGGTGTCTTCAGAGGGGCCGGCACTCTGGGAGCCATATTCCGAGGAGCTGCCCGCATGGATATACCGGTGGACGCCCCGTTGTCTCAGGGCCTCCAGCAGCCTGACCACCAGGATGTAGTTGGTTTGATGGATGCGTTCCTGTTTCTCTTCGAAGGAGTAGGCGCCGTAGGCGATGCAGTCGAAGACGGTCCGTGGTTTCACCTGGTCGAGCAGACGATGCAGGTTGGTCAAGGAGAGCAGGTCGGTCACCAGGATCTGTTCCAGGGGGATGTTCTCCAAGCGCCAGGGGTTGGCGCGGGTGGTCACCCCGAAAACGTCCTGACGCACGGCGAACAGGGCATGAAACAGATTGGCACCCACGAAACCACTGGCCCCCAGAATCAGAATGGGACCTTGCAGCTTGAGGTATTTCTGGTGCGGATCTTCTGACATGATTATCCAATGTGTAGAATTTTCAATAGGTTGTCCGGATCCAGGCCGCACTCTTGGCGATGGAACGCCTGCGAGCCATAGGTGTGGGAAGGATACCCCAAAGCATGGACATGAACAAACCGTTCCATTGGCATGCCCAGGCACATCAAGGCGTGTGCCAGCATGTGTCCGATCCCCCCATGGGTCACATGCTCTTCGATGACCACAAGCCGCTTGCGTTCTCGCAAGAGTTCCAGAAACGGTTCGGGAGGCGGACATGCCGAGACGGGCAATTCCGTGAGGCCCCAGATCTCCGGACGTTGCCGGGGCGGCAAGGTCAGGCAGACCCGCAACAGGCCGCCGGTCAAGGGACCGACCGTCAACGCCGGGGTGCCGTCACCCGCCAGCAAGCGCCGCCAGGGGGCATAGGCCGGGGGTTGATAGCCGGTCGGCATTTCGCATCGTCCAAGGCGCAGATAGCCCGGATGGGGGGATTGGGCCATGCTCCGGACGATGGGATCCACGTCGGAGGCGAAGATCGGAACATAGGCCAGCATGTTCGGAAGGGTCAACAAGGCGCCGTAATCTTCCAGGGCATGGTGGGTCGCGCCCATGGCCCCGTATCCATAGCCGCCCCCATTGCCGACGATCTTGACCGGCAGGTCATGTTGACACAGATCGTTGCGAATCTGCTCGAACGGGCGGGCATAACAGAACGGAGCGATGCTGTAGACCCAGACCAGCATCTCATGGCGTGCCATCCCGGCGGCCACGGAGATCATGTTCTGTTCCGCGATGCCCGCATTGATGAACCGTTCTCCCATCGCCTGGCGCAGGGGTTCCAGGGCCTGGAAGCCCAGATCGCCGGTCATGAAGACGAAGGGGTGGCTCCGAAAGAGATTGACCCAACTCGCACAGGCCGCGTTTCTCATGACAAGGCATCCAGATCCGCCATGGCCTGGGTGTAACTGGCCTGGTCCAGGGGGAGATAATGGGACTCCATGCGGTTTTCCATGCTGGCCACCCCCTTGCCCTTGATGGTGCGCAACAAGACGACGCGCGGCGCGGTGCGGCTTTTCCCGTGCGGCGTCACGGCCTGGAACAGGCTGTCCATATCGTGTCCATCCGTCTCTTGAACGCTCAAACCGAAGGCCCGGAAGCGTCCGGCGAGATCCTCCATGGAGGCGACCTCCCGGGTGGAACCAAATCCTTGCCAGCCGTTGACATCCACCAGGATGGTCAAGCGGGTCAGGTTCTGGTGACAGGCAAAAATCACCGCCTCCCAATTGGCGCCCTCCTGCCACTCTCCATCGGAGGTCAAACAGTAGACCTCTCCGGGTTGGTTCTGGAACCGTTTGGCCAGCGCGAATCCGGCGGCCAGGGAGACCCCATGTCCCAGGCTGCCTGTGGCCATGGGAATCCCGGGTGTCCAATAGGGCATGGGGTGACCGGCCAGATGGGTGCCATTCTGGTGGAAGGTGGACAAATCTGCGTCGTCCAGCTCGCCCATGGTCCAGAGCGTCACATACAGCGCTCCGGCGGCATGTCCCTTGGAGAGCAGAAATCGATCCTGGGGGGTCATGATCTGGTGATGCAGACAGAGCAAGGCATCCAGCGCGGAGAGATTGCCGCCGAGATGACCGATCTGACTCTCGAAGTGCATGCGCAGGAGTCGTTTCTTGGCTTGCACGGCCATTTTTGCGAGGTTATTCATGTATTTGTCAGGGTGTCTTGACTTTTTTTCGTTGAATCGTGGCCGAAAATTCAGAATAAACGCCCCGTGCGTTCTTTGCGGGCTGTCCGGGTCGGACAGGGGGCGGCGGGAGCCATCCGACCCCGATCAGGGGGCGCCCGGAGCGATGGCCGTCACGACATACCCCAACGTATCGTCTTCCGACCCCCAACCCCACCGCAAGGAAACGTGCCCCAGGATCAGACCCGCGCAGAAGAGCGGCAGGCAGGCCAGACCGGCCAGGGTCGGCACCGGACGCCTGCTCAAGACGGCGCGATAGACGACGCTGATCAGTTTATAGGCCAACACCGTGATATCCGTACCCCTGGGCCTGACCTGGATCTCGTGGAATCCGGCCTCCTGCAACAGTCTTTCCAGGGAGGCGGGTGTCAGACGCCAATAATCAAAAGGGATGTAGTGATAACGCGCCTGAAAGGGAATGGTGAAGAACAGGGTGCCGCCAGGCCGCAGAACCCGTTGGCACTCGGCCAGAAAACCCGCAGTATCCCATACATGTTCCAGTACCTCGGTATGGAACAGATGCTCGGCCCAACCGGTTTCGATGGGGAAACGGTCTCCTTGATACCATTCGGTCTCCTGGGTTGAGTAATTGAAATGTTCAGGCGCGCCCGTCCAGTCCAGGCCGCGATAGACGCATTGATCCGACAGATAGTGACGATAGGGTTGGGCTCCGCACCCGACCTCCAGGATTTGTCCGCGACACGCTTGCAACCAGGGGATCAGAGGATGCCGTATCGATGCGGATTGCAGGTCCAACCAGGGACGCAGATTGAAGAGCCATCGGCTCCAGAGGGTCGAACCAGGGGGGAGATTGTCTGGGGGCCGAAACGCTTCGGAATCCGCGGAATTCGCCATCGTGTTCACCTGTCGGATGAGGATCGGCTGTGTCAACCCGTTGGAACGGAAGGTTGCAGTCGTGCGCGGCCATGCCGAATCAGTTGCATGAACCGATCAATCAGCAGGGTCACGCCTGTCAAACCCGCCAGAATGAAGAAAAGGTCATGCGGAATACGGTAGGAGGCCAGAGGATCGACCATGGAGCCTGAAATGGCCGATGCCATGAAATGGGGAATGATCATCAGCCACAACAAACGCACCTCCCGTCGATGGATACCCAACAAGAGCAGGATGGCCGCATAGCAGAAATCGCGGATGGGGGGATATTTATAATTCAGGCTCCTGAAAAATTCCGCGACAGCATGATTGCCCGGCTCTTTTGAGAAAAGGTTGTCAACGGTGTCCACATACTGCTTGGCCTCTTCGTGGTGGCGACGATCTTCCTGGCTCAATTTCGAATGCGCCTGGTCCCGTCGTTCACGCGCGACATTGGTCGGGATCGGAGCGCATTCCGCGTATTGACAATTCTTTGTGTCAGGATTGTCCCCCTGGGGTTGCGACTGACCTCCGGTTGCCGGTTTCGGGGGTGGGGGCAGATCGAAGGGGCGGGAGAACTGGTAATGGATGTTTTTGTAAACCGATTGCCAGAACCGCGCGGGCTGGGCGCGGATGGCCTCCATGGAGACATCGAAAATAAAGTCCTCGTTGCCAAAATTATCTATAATATCATGAAAGAAAATGGGTTTCGGGGTTGAGAGGAATTTTTCCAGGGTGATTCCGTTGTCCCGGTAGAGCGGGTTGGACAACAATTTTTCTTCGATCAGGTTGATCAGACGTTGCGAAGCGGGGCCGTTCTCCGGAGCTATGATGCGGCTGAACATGTAGATGTTGCGAAACGGGATCGCGTGTTTGCCACCCTTGAACAGGCCAAAGTCATGGAATACCAGGGCATGATAGGAGGCCAACAGGAGCAGTCCAGCCGCGAAGGCGGACAGCGTTGCCCCGGCCAGGAGAAAATTTCGCCTGGAGAATCCAAAACAGAGTACAGGCAGCACGAACACGAACAGATAGAGCTGCGACATGGGGCGGATCAGAACCGGCAAAAAGGAGACGAACCCGATGACGGCATAGGCTGTCGGCGTGCGCACCTGATGCAGGCGAACCAGGACCACGCCCCAGATGGTCAGAAACAGTGCCAGAACCGGGTCGCTGGTCAAGAAATGACAGAAAAGGGTGTACTGGAAATGGAGCAGGGCAAACAGGGTGACCACGCGGGCGAGGTTTCTGCCGAACAGCCGCCCAATATAATAGATCCCCAATATTGAAACCAGATAGATCGTGAGAAGGAACAGCTGAATGGAAACAATCCCGCCCCGAGCCACCAAACCAACGATGATGGAGATTCCTGGCGGGGTGATCCAGAGACCTTGCTGCTGGTTGCCAGAAAGGAAGAGATCAAAATAGTACAGAAAATAACGATATCCGTCCCGCCCGATCCCGATCGGCCACCCGATTGAGACGATGAAATACAGTACCGTCGCGGCCAGCATGACCAGAAGCACGAACCGTCGGTCTTCGGCAATCGTTTCGCGGATGGAGATGGGATGGTCGAACCGAATCCATGGCTGTGCAAACGACATCGAGTTGCCCCATACCATCATGGTGTTGCATTCCTCTCCGAGCGGTTGTCCGGTGCGTCATTCAGGTGGCGATGACCAAAGCGTCCATGCCGGATTCAGACCGTTTGGCCACAACGCGCATACCGATCATGGGTATTCGCCATCAGAATCTCATGCATCGTAAGGCAAACAGTCCTTATAAGCAAGCCGTGAGCCGAGGTTCGAGCCGTTGCAAGAACTCCCGGCTCCATCGTTCGCTGCTGGCCGTGTCCAGGTGACTGCCATCGAGCGTGTTCAGATCGTCCATGGGAAAAACGATCCGATCCATTTCCAACGCCTCGGCAAGGCGTTCAGCGAGAAATGTTTTGCTATGGGCATGGGGAACATAGGTCAAAACGATGCATCCGCGCTTGACGGGAAGTTTCTCGACAAAAGCCCTGGCCGTGGCGATGTGGGATTGAAGAACGGCTTCATCCTCGGGTTCTTCCGGCAATTCGACCACCGGGATCTCTCCGACCTGCGGTTCGGGAAAAATCCAGCGTCCATCCTCCAGCGAGCGGAACACGGTGGGCTTGACACCACAGAGCAGGGGTTCGAACAGGGGAAATCGACCATGGCAGGCGACTCTGAGTAGGGTATGCCAAACCTTTTTGACCCGGGCATAACCATTCTCCCGCCAGGGGTCTTCCAACAGCCGGACGGCATGTTTGCTGAGTTTCCTGGCAAAGAAATTGTCCGTATTGATCACGATCAGGGATGGTCTGGGTTTGATCCGATCCAGGATGGCCTGTGCAAATTCATCTTTTTCATTATGGCCGAACCCCAACAGATAAGGTCGTGCCGTTGGATGACGCAACGCAAAATCATGGAACGCCTGCGTGGAGAAGCCGAATTGCAGGCGGCTGCTGCCAAGAAACAGCAGTCTGGCTTCACGAACACGGTCGTTCATCCCCTCTTCGAGGTCAAACAAATGCGCGGCATGATCATAATGTCCATGGGTGGTGACATTGCAATAAGCCATGTAGGTGCCATCCGGGCCGAAATCATGACAACGGGCGGCACTTTTGTCCGTCAGGAATTTGAATGGCACGGTCAGCAACATCATGGTCAAGAGGCTGATAATGAATACTCTGTGGCTCATCATCTCCAATCTTCCTCAACAAGAGACGGTCTGGCACTGGCTGACCTGCATCATGGGGGGTGAGGGGGCCATCCTGGATGGTCCGCCAAATGGCGAAGCAAGGTGTTCAGGCACGGTTCGAAGCCTTCCAAACCGTGCGCGTCGGGTGACGCAACGGTCCAGCCCGGTCAGAAATTGAAATACAGAAATTCCTTCGGAACGTTCGTGTTCATATAGACCAGGGAGGTGAGCATGGCGGTCGTGGCAAGAAGAAGATTCTTCCAGGTCGGCATGAACTCCATGGAGAGCTGGTTTGAGTTTTTTTTGTGGAAGATCATCAGAACACCCATGATGATCGGGATGAGAAGATCAAGCCTGCTGGTGATGTAGAGGGAGGAACGATGCCAGGATTCGTTGCTGAACGGCGCCTGCGTATTGACCAGTGAAGCGATCATCTCCCATGCGTGGGGCACCGTATCGGCCCGAAAGAAAATGAAGGCGAGGTTGATGTACAGGATGGTCACGAACCACGCCAGCCATGCCGGCAGGCGTGGTTTCTTGTTCTTCTTGCGGAGTTGGTTGACGATGAGTCCCAGGCCATGAAGTGCGCCGAAAATCATGAAGTTCAAGCTCGATCCATGCCAGATTCCGGCGATCATCATGGCCGCGAAGGTCGCAAACATCGCCTTGGCAAAGGTGATTTTGCGGAAAGAACGGATGATCGGTGTGTAAAGATAGGTGGTGATGAAGTTGGAGAGCGAGATGTGCCAGCGCATCCAGAAATCAACGATCGAGCGGGCCTGGTAAGGGGAGTTGAAATTGATCGGGATCCGTATCCCGAACAACAGGGCCGTGGCCACGGCCATATCCGAATAGCCGCTGAAATCATAGTAGATTTGCATGGTAAAGGCGGCGCTGGATACCCAGGCTTCCATCATGGAAAGCGATGCGGTCGAGGCATGACCCGCATCCGCCAACCTGGAAAAGCTGTCCGCGATGACGGTTTTTTTGCACAGCCCGATCGAAAAGAGAAACAGGGCCTGGGCCAGATGCCGGGCATTCAAACCAAGGGTCGCGGGATTGTCCAGTTGTCGCGTCATCTCCCTGGCGCGCAGGAGCGGTCCCATCGAGACGGTCGGAAAGAATGCGGCCAACAGGGCATGTTCGCGGAAGGTGGCTGGGGGGACCACGCCCTGGTAACAATCGACGAGATACATCACCTGGGTCAGCGTGAAAAAGCTGATACCAAGCGGGAGTTGGCTGAAATATTTGTAATAACCAAGCAACAGCAGATTGAAGGCAATGCCGAGAAACAGCAGGAACCCGCGGCGATGCTTCGTTCGCACGGCAGGCGGGGTGGCGTCATCCGCCCCCATGGCGCGTGCGATTGCGTGGTTTGCCAGCAGCGAACCCAGGAGAATGGGAAAATTTTCCGGATTCTCCCAGGAATAGAAGACAAAGGAGAGGCCGATCAACCAGTCGAATGCCATCTTTCCCTGCGTGGATCTGGCCAGAAGATGAAATCCGAGGACGCTCAACGGAAGGAACAGAAAAATGAAGCCGTAGGAGTTGAACAGCATCAGAGGATCCCCCCCGCGGTGACGGGCAGATTGACGCCACTGATATGGTCGGAGTCGCTGGAGAGCAGAAAGCGCAAGGCGGGAACAATCTCCATGACGGTGGCATTCTTTTTGGTCGGATGTGCCGCGGCGGTCATTTCGATATATTTGGGCGGGATGTCGGACAGGAATTGGGTGTCCACCATGGAGGGCGAAAGGGCATTGAAACAAATCGGTCGGTCCGCGTATTCGACCGCCAGCGAGCGCAGCAGACCCAACAGGGCATATTTGGCCATGGTGTACTGTGCCATGTATTTGGGGGGGGCGCCCAAGGTCACGCTGGAGAGCATCAACACCACCTTGCACCTCCGGCGGGATTTGAGCATATCCGGCAGGAACGCTTGCAGGATCATCGCGATGGAGCGGAGCTGGATTTCCAGATCCGGGATCAACCTGTCCCAGGAGAACTCCGTGAGGCGTCGCAATTCGATGCGTGCGGCAGCCAGATGCACGATCTGTGTCGGAAAACCATGACGAGCCCGGATGGTCGCCAGCATATGGCCCAGCTCCGACTCCTGACGGAGATCCGCCTGGATGATCTCGAGCGGTTTGTCCAGACTGGAGATCTCTTGTTGCAGGCAGGCCAATTTCCCTCCCCCTGAACAGGCATGGGCGATTATTTGCCCGCGGAACGGGGTGTGGTCTGGGGTTGTGCGGGTGAGTTGTCGGATCAGCTCCCGACCGATATCCGAGGAGCTGCCTGTAATCAGCAGGGTTTCGTCGTGGCTCATGCTGGCTCCTTGTCGTCAACCAGTCCGACCTTGATTTTGGCTTTCGAGACCACGACTTCCGCGTCGTTGACAATGGTGGCGCCGACCTGAAGCTGTTTGCAGGCCTCATTCAGATAGACGATCCGGCCCGATATCGTCAGGGTGTCACCGATGAAAACCGGCTTGGAGAAGGCGATGTCGATCCCGTGCAGCAACGCGAACCGGCCCGGAAGATAGACCCCGGCCAGGGTGGAATAGAACGAGGCCGTCAGAAGCCCGTAAACCACGCGATCCCTGAACCCTTGGCGCACCGCGAAGGTGGCATCGACGTGCAGCGGATTGCAATCCCCGCTGATGGCGAGAAAGCGCTCCATCATCGTTTCCGTGATGGTGGCCTGAAACGCGTGTTCCAGCCCGATCCGCAGATCCTGCCATTGGTACGCGTTGATGGTGTGGGTGGACATGGATCGGAGGCGCGGGATCAACGGGACAATTTTTTTTCCATCAGGTCGATCATGTCGCCCACGTTCTTCAGGGACTCCAACTCGCCCAGGGCGAAGCGGATGTGAAACTCCTGCTCGATGGCGGAGACCAGATTGATATGGACGAGGGAGTCCCAGCCATCGATCGTCGCGGCGCTGGATTCACGGGTGACGACCAGATCCTCGATATCAAAGATATCTCTGAAGATGGGTTGGAGAAGGGTGAGAAGGTCATGCATGGTGGATATCCTTGATGCTGACGTTTCTGGATTGGTGGATGGTTGGGTCGAGTCGCCACACCGAAGAGGATCCGTCTCCGGCTTGTGCCACGCATTCAAAACCCAACGTGCCGTAATGATCCGCGACCATGCCATTCTTGGCGGTACGATGGTAGTAACCGAGGATCTCGCGGATGCCGCGTTGGTTGGCCCTGGCGACCAGAGCATCCAGCATGGCATGCTCCATATCCCGTTTCAGAACCCGACAACTCATGAGCCAGAGTTGGATGTGGGCCGTGTGTCGTTCCACCTTCGCCGCGATCACCGTCACCAACCCGTTGTCTCCAAACCGATCCGCCAGGCGACCGTACAGGGTGATGTGATCCGGAGAGGCGGCCATTGCCTGCATCTCGGCCAGGGTACACCGTTTGGTGGTCAGATTGAACTGATTGGTTTTGTTGGTGAGTTGGGTGATGCGATCCAGGTAGACCGGCGTGAATGGTCCGATTTCGGCTTTCATTTCCAGGGAAGCCAGGAACGCGCCATAGTCGGCGAACTGGCTTGCAAGAAGCGTGCGTTCCGCGTTGTCGGCGTAATAGGCGGTGCGTCGGGCATCCTCCTGATTGAGTCGCGGCACCTCGAAGAACCCTTCGCGATCCACGAATTCGATGAAACGCGATACCTCCGACCCCACATCCGGAACCGCCACGGGAGGCAGTTGGGCCTTGACAAGCGCGCGCTCGGCTGGATTGTCGTCCACGAAGACGAGCGCATCGAGTCCGATGTTGATCTCCTGGGCAATCTGGGCGATGTTGTCGGGTTTGGGGTGCCAATTGGCCTTGAAGGCCGTGAACCGATCCGATTGGAGAATCATGTCCGGATGGGTCAGCCCTTGTTGCGCATTTTCGAGGTCGTTCTTGGAACAAACCGCCAGCAGGATGCCCCGTTCGTTCAGTTCCCGGCAATAGTTCTGGAAAGCGGTGAAGGCCTCCCCCTGCGGGGTCTCCTTTCCCAGAACGATCCCCTGCACCCCGTCATCCCCGATTACGCCGCCCCAAAGGGTGTTGTCCAGATCCAGCACCAGGCATTTGCGACTTTTGCCGTAGGCAGCCCGGATCAGTGTGGCCAGGGCGTGCGCCAGATGGACCGTGCCGGTATGGGTGACCGCCATTTTGTAGCTGAACCAGTAATCGAGATCAAACCATTGTTCCAGACCGATACGGGCCGAAAGATAGTGAATGTCGTTGATGATCAGGCCGGACAGTTGTCGGGCAGCCCGTGCAAATTCAAGATTGAGGCGAAGGATGTAATGGGTTTTTCCATATGGCTCGGTCGTATCCAGACCGCCCAGAGCGCGGGTTGGGGGTAAATCAAAATTGTTTTGAATGACCTGACAGTGCAGTTCGGTGATCAGTTTGTTCCAGATCGCCTGATAACGTGCCATCTCCTTGTGCAAGGAGTCTGCAATCCGTTCTTCGGAATCGAAGACCTTGGGCGAGAAGAGGAGGTTGACGTTTGTCGTGTGAATGAAGGCGACATCCGGTTTGAATGCGCGCAGGGATGTGTCGTCGATGACCACATCCTCAAAATATTTTCCGTATTCGGATTCGAAAAAGGTCGGTTTGAAACCGGATTTCAGCAGGAACAGTTCAAGAATGCCACGAATTTCAGCGGTCGTGGAGCCTCCCAGCAGGGCGATCCGGATGTTCCGCAGATCCGGTTGTTGGAGCAGATCCTGGCAAATGGCCTTCCGCTTGCGCAGGATGGTCTTGATGTCGAACGGATAGTCCAAGGATTCAGTGAGCATGGCGTGGATTCGTGTTCATTTGGGAAACGGGCGTGGTTTGGAAATGAGCTGGAGACCGGTCCGTCGCGCGTGTCCTGACGTTGCGAACAAGGGCGCGCCCGTTTTTATCGGGAGTCGTCGAGTGTGGGGTTACGAGTAACGCACCAGACGGAAACCCAGATCATCATGGGCCAGGCCGGACTCCACGCGCTGACGTCGGGCGGTGCGGCACTCCTTGGCCAGACAGGCGAAACCACTGCCGCGCACCACCCGCGCCTCGTCCACCACACCCGGTTGCGTGTTGCCGGCGTGCGTGCGACCGGCGGCGAAATCGGCCTGGAACCGGTCTTCGGTCCACTCGCGCACATTGCCCGCCATGTCGTACAACCCCCAGTCGTTGGGTTTCTTTTCGCCCACCGGACGGGATTGCCCGCCGGAGTTGCTTTTCAGCCAGGCGTAGTCGGTCATGCTCCAGTGGTCCTCGTCCCCGGAGATGAACGGCGCGGCCTGACCCGCCCGCGCGGCGAACTCCCATTCCATCTCCGTGGGCAGGCGCACGTTCAGGTGCTCGCCGAGCATGCGATTGAACTGCCTCAAGAATTTCTGCACGTCGTTCCAGGAGACCCGCGCCACCGGATGGTTGATCTTGCTCTCCCGGTACTGTCCCGGTGGATAATCTCCCATCACCCGATGCCAGCGACCCCAGGTCATCAGATATTTGCTGATCCAGAACCCCTCGATGCGCACATCCCGTTGCGGCAACTCCTCGGGTCGGCGTCCCGTCTCGCCGGGCGGGGAACCGATCCGGGCAACGCCCCCCGGCAACCAGATGAACTCCATGCGCAGCAGCGGATCGATCCACAAGGCGCCCCGTTTGCGCGGCGCCGCCGGAGCCTGTGGGGGCGCGGCGGGCGCGGGCGCGGCGGGCGCGGTCACCGGGGAGGGGGTGGCCGCGGCCACCACTTCGCGGGCCCGGGTCGAGAGCCCCGCCGGTCCATCGGGTCCGCCCGAGGTGCTGGCCACATCCCCGCGGGTGGGATGCAGCACCTCGCTTTTGCGCGCTTGCAGTTCGTCGGGATCGACCTGGGTGGCAAATTCGTTCATCGAGGCGATGAAGCTGCGCCAACTGCTCTTCTTGCGGACTCCGCCGCATTCGGCGCCACCCATCATGCCGGGTTCCGGCGGACGGAGGATGGTGGCGCCATCGCTGGCGTGGGCAGCCTCGCCGGAACTCCCATCCCCCATCAGACTGAGTCGCCATTCGCGCACCGATTGCGGGCGCTCTTTTTCCAAAACCATCAACGCCCAGTCGATGGCCTGGAGAAAGGGGACCGAATAACGCTCCTTGCCGATCTCGACGGCGGGGGTGAGGGGATCGGGTTCGCCGCGCAGGCGGGCCGAGATCCGTTTGGAGGCATCGATGGGTTTGTCCCCGGCGATGCAGCGGTAGAGCACGCCACCCATGGCGTAGATGTCGGACCAGGGCCCCTGCCGATCTCCCGACGAGTCGTACTGTTCGAACGGCGAATAGCCGAGGCTCAACAGGCTGGTCATCTGATCGCCCTGTCCGGCCACGGCCTGACGCGCGGAACCGAAATCCAGGATCACCGGCGTGCCGTCGGCGCGGATCAGGATGTTGGGCGGCTTGAGATCGCGATGGATGAAGGCGGATTTGTGCAGAAGTTCCAGGCCGTCGAGAAGCGGCGGCAGGATCCGTTTGATGGTCGGCTCGGGCAGCACCTTGCGCCGTTTGAGAATGGCGTCCAGCCCCTCGCCCTCGACGTACTCCATCACCATGTAGGCGGTGTTGGCGTTGCGGAAGAAGCTCACCACCCGCACGATGCTCGGATGGCGGAAACGGGCGACGATCTGGGCCTCCTTGAGGAAGCTGTCCAGACCCCAATCAAAGGTTTTTTTGTCTTCCGGGGAGTTGGGCAGAACCTGACTCCCCTGGCGACGCGAGGCGAAGGCGGTGGGGAGATACTCCTTGATGGCCACCATCTGGTTCTGATTGGTATCCCGGCCCAGATAGGTGATCCCGAAGCCGCCCTTGCCCAACACCTGGATGATCTCGAACCAGAGCAGTTTCGAACCAGGGGGCAATGCGCTGCTGAAGGGTTCCGAATTCATGAGACCCAGCCGGATGGTGCGGATTCTTGGGGAGTGAACATGAACACCGTGGTCCTGACAAGCGAAAACGTACAAGATGGGGGGTGAACCGCCTCATGCCCGGCCCCGCGAGCCTCCTGACGGGTGTTCCACGTTGGAAGCCGGAATCCTCTCTGAAAAGAGGTCAGACGGGTCGCGACAGCGTGGACAGGCGGGCGCGCAGGGCGCCGATCTGATCCTCCAGATGATCGTCCGGAAGCCCCTCTTCCTCGGCATCCAGCCTCTGAACTTTAGTCCGTTCCACTTCCGGGCGCAATGGAGATTGCACGCCTGCGGTTTCGGAGATGGCATCCAGGGACGGGTCGTGGCCGGTCTGTCCGATCAGACGCACCGATCCGCCGTGTTCATCGCCATCATCGCGGTGCCAGACGCTCTCCTCCTGCTCTTCGAGCGTCTCCTCGAGTTCCCAGGGGCGGGGGCGGCGTCGGGTCAGTCCCACCATCATGTCCCGACCATCGCGGATCCAGTCGGCAACGTGATCCATGCCATTCCGGAACATCAAGGTGATCCCCGCCGCCAGAACGATCCCTCCTTCCAGCAGGCGCACCCCGAACGGATGTTCCCCGGCGCTGGCGGCCAGGGCGCTGCGACGTTTCTGGGTTTCGCGCGCCGCCTGTTGTTGGGCCCGTTGCTCGATGCGCGCCCCCTCCTGGCGTATCTCGTGCAAGCGCACGCGCTGTCTGGGTTCGATCTTCTGGTTGTCCAGAATCGAAGGACGTCCGGCCCGTTCGGCCAGGAGCCGTTCGTTGGAGGTAGAGCGGCAACCGGGTTTGCGTTTGTTAAGGTTCATGGTCACTGATCCGTCGTTCCTTGCCGTCGATCCTTGGCCGAGACGCCTGGCCGTCGTTTTTTGGAAAAGTCGCTTGACGTCACCACCGATTCGGTTTACCACTAGAAACAAGGATGATTCGAGAAGAATTTATCATCTCAAATCGTGTAAATATTCTCCTGGGTTCCGCGTCAGCCTGTGACGCATCCCCCACCAAGACATGAAGACAGGAGGTCTGCATGCTCCCATCCGCCCCCCACAGCCCCTCCCATCCTGAACTCGGTCACCTCACCCCCGACGAGGCCCATCGACTGGTTCAGCAACCCGACACCCTGTTCATCGACATCCGTTCCGAGGTGGAGCATTTCTTTGTCGGCAGTCCGCCCGGGGTGGTCAACATTCCCTGGCAGGATGCCCCGGATTTCGAACTCAATCCGGATTTCGTCCCGGACGTGCTGCGCGCCGCCCGATCCAAGGAGCGCACCATTGTTCTGATCTGCCGTTCCGGTCACCGCTCCATCGATGCCGGCAACTGCCTGCTCAAGGAGGGGTTCCTTGTGGTCCACCACGTCCTCAAGGGGTTCGAGGGGGACCGGGATGAGTCGCACCACCGTTCCAGCGTCAATGGCTGGCGTTTTCGCGGGCTACCCTGGGTGCAGTGCTGAAACGGTCCCTCGCGTCGCGTCTCCCTGGAGCGGGTCAGCCGTTCAGGGAGCGCTGCGCGATCCCCAGCATCTCGGGAACCAGATAGATCAGAAATCCGATCACCGACAACACCACCAGCAGCACCATGCCGCCCACCACATTCACGGTGAGATCCCCGAATCCGTCAGAACGGTTGCGCATGGCGGCGATGTCGCGCATCGACACCACCCCCATGAAACGTGGTCCGTTGAACACCACCAGATGGCGGATGCGGTGTTCCTTCATCAGATCCAGGCTGTGCTTGCAGGTGGCATCGAACTCGACCCGTACCAGATTCCGGGTCATTACCTCATGGATCGGCGTTTGGGCGGGATCGCGTCGTTTGCCGACCACCCGCACCAGCAGATCGCGTTCGGTGAAATAGCCCACCACGCTTGCCCCTTCCATCACCACCAGGGATCCGACCCCGCGGTTGACCATGATCTCCACCCCCTCGGAGACCGTGCGGTACTGGTTGACGGTGGCAACATCGTCCTGAATGGCGCTGGTGATCCGGCATGACATGATGTAAAGATCCTTGTTTGGCATCGGAACAGTGACCCGTCGCGTCGGGGGTGACCGTATTCGGAAGGCCATCCAACCCGATGGTTCGAATGCATGCGAACGAGCGTCAAAAAGGCGTAGGATCCGTGCCGGTTACCAGCTTGCTGGCAGGGAATACGCAAATTTCATACCAATTTTATCAACCCCTTGTCCACGCCAACCCCGCGTGGCTGAATCGGGGCGTCGGCATGCGTGAACCTCCCTGCTCGGGGGCACGCATGCCGAACCGTTCCGTCACCCCGGCGCCGCTTCGCCGCGCGGACGGGCCGTGGTGCGCAGATGCAGCTCGCGCAGTTGCGCGGCATCCACCACCGACGGAGCCCTGGTGAGTGGACAGGCCGCCTTCTGCGTCTTCGGGAAGGCGATCACGTCGCGGATCGATTCCGCGCCGAGCATGATGGCCATCAACCGATCCAGGCCCAGGGCCAGGCCGCCGTGGGGCGGCGCGCCGAACTCCAGGGCGCGCAGCAGGAAGCCGAACTTCTCTTCCGCCTCTTCCGGGCCGATGGCCAGCAGTTCCAGCATGCGACGCTGCATCTGGGGGTCGTGGATACGGATCGAGCCGCCACCCACCTCGCTGCCGTTGAGCACCAGGTCATAGGCGCGGGAACGCACCTCGTCCACCCCCTCGGCGCCTGCGGCGTTCATGCGGTCGAAATCCTCCACCAACGGCGCGGTGAACGGGTGGTGGACCGAGGTGAACCGTTTGGCCTCCGCGTCCCACTCCAGGAGCGGGAAGTCGGTCACCCAGGCAAACGAGAAGGGCGTATCGTCCATGATGTGACGCTCCCGGCCCAGTTTCACGCGCAGCCGTCCCAGGGATTCGTTCACAACCTTCAAGCGGTCGGCGCCGAAAAAGAGCAGATCTCCGGTCTGAACCCCGGTCGCCGTGGCGATGGCGGTCAGTTCGGACTCGTTGAAGAACTTGACGATCGGCGACTGCCAGCCACCCTCGGCCCACGGACCGTTCACCTTGACCCAGGCCAGACCCTTGGCCCCGTAGATCGACACGAACTCGGTGCATTCGTCGATCTCCTTGCGGGTCAGGGCCGCGCCGCCCGGCACCCGCAACGCCTTGATCGCCCCCTGCTGTCCGCGCATGCCGGTCAGCTTCGCCGCGTCGGCGAACACCTTGAAACCGGTGCCGGCCAGCGTGGCGGTCAGATCGGTCAGTTGCATGCGGATGCGGGTATCCGGGGCGTCCAGACCGTAGCGGTCCATTGCCTCGGCATAGGTCATGCGCGGAAAGGGGAGATTCAGACGGATGTCCAGCACCTCGGCGAACAGCCGCGCCACCACCCGCTCGACCAGCCCGATCACCTGATCCGGGTCCACGAAGCTCATCTCGAGATCGACCTGGGTGAACTCCGGCTGCCGGTCGGCGCGCAGATCCTCGTCGCGGAAACAGCGGGTGATCTGAAAATAGCGATCATACCCGGAGATCATCAACAACTGCTTGAAAAGCTGCGGGGATTGCGGCAGGGCGTAGAACTCGCCGGGATTGACCCGCGACGGCACCAGATAGTCCCGCGCCCCTTCCGGGGTGCTGCGGGTGAGCATCGGGGTTTCGATCTCCAGAAAGCCCTCCTCGTCCAGACCGCGCCGGATCGCCTGCATGGCCCGGTGACGGGCGATGAGGTTGCGTTGCATCTCCGGACGGCGCAGATCGAGAAACCGATGGGTCAACCGCACCGACTCGCTCACCTCCTCGTCGAGCTGGAACGGCAGCACCGCCGCGGCGTTCAACAGGGTCACCCGCTCCACCCGCACCTCGATCAGACCGGTCGGGAGTTTGGTGTTTTCGGTCTCCGCCGGACGTCGCGCCACGATGCCTTCCACCTGGACCACATATTCGTTGCGCAGCACATGCGCCTGGCCATGGGATTGGCCATCCTCGGGGCTGAACACCACCTGCACCAGACCGGTACGGTCGCGCAGGTCCACGAAGATCACCCCGCCATGATCCCGACGCCGGTTCACCCAGCCGCACAGCGTCACCCGTTGACCGGTCAGGGACTCCCGCACGTCGTTGCAATAGTGACTACGCTCCATCACGCCTCTCCTTCGTCGTCCTTGGCATTTCCGGGCTCTCCATCGCCCTCCGACTCCTCCTCCATCAGCGGTTCGCCCGCCTTGGCACGCTTCAAGGCCTCCTCGACCAGTTCGAGCATGTAGGCCTGCTCCTGCTCGCGGAAGCCGGAACTCAGCTCCATGGCCCGTTCGTAGGAGGAGACCGCGCCCTCGAAATCGTCGCTGCCGTGGCGCAACAACCCGCGCAGGTAGTGGTTGAAGGGGTTGTCCGGCTTGCCGGCCAACGCCAGTTCGACCCACTCGCCAGCCCCGTCGAGATGGCCCTGGTCGATGTGGAAGGCGGCCAGTTTTTGCGCCACCTGCCATCCTTCGATCTTGCGCTGGCTCTTGTACTCTTCCAACAGGAACCGTTCCCCCTCGTCGGCCAGACCCGCCTCCACCAGCCACTCGGCGTAGCGGGCGATCCAGTAGTCGATCAACAGGAACGGATCCTCCCGATCGCCGTCGAGCATGCGCTTCAAGAGGGTCAGGGCGGTATCGGTCTCGCCCTCCTTCTGATAGGCCGCCGCCATCTCGGCGAGGGCCAGCGGCGAACACTTCTCCACCGGCACGGTGTCGAGCAGATCCAGATTCGCCTCTCCGATGATGCGCGTGACCGCCATGGCCCGCATCATCGGGGAGGGGGAACCGATCTTCCAGATCACCGAATCCTCGGACTCCAGGTGGCACTGCTTGAACTTTTTTCCCGATCCGCACGGGCAGGCATCGTTGCGACCGATCTTGGGGGGGCTCACCGGACGGGCCGGACGGGCTGAAAAACCGGTTTCCGGATGGGGCGCCATGGCCATCAGACGCTCGGCGAAGTATCGGAACCATTTGTAGAACGGTCCGGTTTCGGCCTGTTCGTCATCGGCCAGCCAGCGGGTCAAGGCTTCGACATCGTTCAGCCGCGCGGCCTCCACCAAGGCATTGACATAGATTTCCGGTTGATTGAGATCTTTGGGTGAACCCACGGCGCACAGCTCCTTCCTGAGTTGATGGGGAAAGCCTCCTTTTTAACGCATCTTGGAATATTATCCAAATGCTTTTGTCAACGCCAGTCTGGACAAAATCGAATTCTTGAAAAAAAATAGATTCCTTGGACCGGGTGACGCACAATCGTCCATCCTGGAACGTCACAACCCTTCAATCGTGCCGGATGGCTCAGGTTTTCCGGCGTTCATCGCTTGTTTTTCTTGGGAACCCCTCATGACGCTACGCACCCGTTTCGCCCCTTCGCCCACCGGCTTTCTGCATATCGGCGGCGCCCGCACCGCACTGTTCTGCCATCTGCACACCCGTCGCCATGGCGGTACCTTCATTTTGCGCATCGAGGACACCGATACCGAACGCTCGACGCAAGAGGCGGTGGATGTGATCCTCGAGGGGCTTGCCTGGATGGGGCTTTCGCCCGACGAGGGGCCTTTTTTTCAATCGGATCATACCCAACGCTATCTCGAGGTGGTGGATCGGATGCTTGCCGAAGGGCATGCCTACGTCTGCACCTGTTCGAAGGAGCGGCTCGACACGGTGCGCGAGGAGCAGCGCGTCCGGGGCGACAAGCCCCGTTACGACGGCTTGTGCCGGGAGTTGAACCTGTCACGCGGGGCGGTGCCGCATGTGATCCGTTTCAAGACCCCGCGCGACGGGGAGGCCTCCTGGGAGGACATGATCCAGGGGACGATCCGCTTCGCCAACGACGAACTCGATGACCTCATCCTGGTTCGTTCGGACGGCTCCCCCACCTACAACCTGGCCGTGGCGGTGGATGATCACGACATGGGCATCACCCTGGTGATCCGCGGCGAGGATCACATCAGCAACACCCCCCGGCAGATGCACCTGTTTCGCGCCATGGGGTGGCCGATCCCGGAGTATGCCCACATGCCGCTTTTGCACGGCTCGGATGGCGCCAAGCTCTCCAAGCGCCACGGCGCGGTGTCGGTGTTGCAGTTCCGGGAGGAGGGGTTTCTGCCGGATGCGATCAACAACTATCTCGTCCGCCTCGGCTGGTCCCATGGCGAACAGGAGATCTTCACCATGGCGGAGCTGCGCCGGCTCTTCGACGTGCGTGAACTGGGTCGCTCGGCGGCGATCTTCGACCGCGCCAAGCTCTCCTGGATCAACGGCCATCACATTCGCGCCGCCACGCCCGAACAGCTCGTGCCGGAGCTGGCCTTTCAGCTCGGTCGGCTCGGTATCGACCCGCTTCCCTCCCATGCCGATCTGGCGCGCATCCTGCCGGAGTTCCAGCCCCGCGCCGCCACCCTGGTGGAGATGGCCCAGAAGTGCCGGTTCCTGTTTATCGATTCGGTGCTTCCCTACGAAGAGAAGGCGGCCCGCAAGCATCTGACCCCCGCCGCGCGCACTCCCCTGGCCACCCTGGCCGATCATCTGGCCAGCCTGGGCGAATGGACCGTTCCGGCCATTGACGGGGTGTTCCAGGCCACCCTTTCCGCCCATGGCCTGACCATGGGACAGCTCGCCCAGCCGTTGCGCGTGGTCCTGACCGGAACCGCCGCCTCGCCGGGGATTGTCGAAACCCTGTGGATGCTCGGCCCGGCCAGGTGTCAGGCCCGCATCGGCGCCGGGCTGGCGGTGCTGGATGGGATGGGGTGAGGGATCAGGCGTCCGGATCCGGAAAGGTGCGTTCCGGCAGGGGGGGCCGTGACCGACCCAACCGACGCGCATGCCATGCAGAACCAGGAACGTGCATCGATGCTGCCGGCTGAAAAAATCAAAAGCAACCCGATGTCGAAGCCCGAGATGCCGGGCGATGGCGATCCCACCAAACAGGGTGAACGGTCTCGGAATCCCCCGCAACTCCGGCCACAGGCGGCATTGCGGGAGAGGGGGATCTCCAGACAGGGGGGTTGGAAGGGGTTGGGAGACAGGCGCGGGAGAGATCGGTTACTGCTCGCTTTCGAAGTCCAGCCCGATGCCGCGCGGGTTGATGCGCGCCACGGTGCAGGGGAACGAGACTTCGTAGGTGGAGCCCTCCTCATGCATTTCCAGGAATACCACCCCCTTGTCGCCCACCACGATCTCCCCGGTGGGTTGGGTGGTCTCCATGAAGGCGCCGCTCATGCTCACATCGGCGGTATGGCCTTGATAGACCTGTCCCAGGGCGATCTCCAGGCGGATCCTGGTGTGGAACGGAAAACGGGCCTCGGCCCTGGGGCGTTCGGCCACTTCGGTTTCGGCTGAGGCGGTCGCGGCTGGAACGGGTGAATCCGAGGTCATGGGGCTCTCCTTGGATGGTGACAGGATGTTTCGATAACGCGCTTCCCATTCTGGACCCAAATTCCATCGGACGCAATCACGCCAGTGATTTCGAGGCGATCTCGTAGCTGTTGCGCGACAGACCGGGCAAGGTGACGATGGTGTCGATGGCCTGGCGCATCGCCTCGCGCCGGCGCGGCTCGAACTGCCGCCAGCGGGTCAGGGCGCCGACCAGATTGGCGGCGATCTGCGGGTTGTGCGGATCCAGATCCCGGATCAGTTCGGTGAGGAAGCGATATCCCGAGCCGGACGGGTCGTGAAAACAGACCAGGTTGCCGCGACAGTAGGTGCCGACCAGGGCGCGGATGCGGTTGGGATTGCGCGGGTTGTAGGCCGGATGGGACATGAGTCTCTGGACCCTTGCCAGGGTATCGGGCAGGGGGGCCATGGCCTGGATGGAGAACCACTTGTCCATGGCGAGCGGATTGTCCCGCCAGCGGTGTTCCATGGCGGCCAGAAGCTCCTCGGCCTCGGGACGACCGGTATGCACCAGGGGCACCAGTCCGCCCATGCGATCGGTCATGTTGTCGGCCTGCCGCACCTGATCTGCGGCCATGCGCGCCGCCAGGTCGTTGTCCGGATCGGCCAGGAGCAGTCCGAGCATGAAATTTTTCAAGGTGCGCTTGCCGATCGCTTCGCCGCTGACCCGATAGGGTCCGGGGGTGAGGTTGGCGGCGTGGAGCGCCAACAGGGTGTCCCGGCAGTCGTGGGCCAGGCGACGGCGCAGGCTCTCGCGCACCGTGAACAGGGCGCCGGGATCGGCCTCCGGCATCGCCTCGATCAGCACGCCGATCCCCGGCAGGGTGATGGCCAGGCTTTTCATGGCCGGATCGAGATCCGGGGAGGTCAAGGTGGCGGCAAAGGCGGCCACAAAGGAGTCCGGGGTTGCGAAGGGGTGGTCGGGGAGGGCGCGGGCTCCCTCCACCAGGATGCGCATGGCCAGTTGTTGACCCGCGTCCCAACGGTTGAAGGGGTCGTTGTCCGCGCCCCAGGCCAGGGCCAGGTCGTCGTTGGAGAGGGGGCTGTTGAGCTTGACCGGCGCCGAGAAGCCGCGCAACAGCGAGGCCAGAGGCGGGCGCGGGATGTTCTTGAAACGGTAGGTCACGACCGGTCTGGTCACCTCCAGAACCCGCTCAAGCGGAGCGTTTTCCGGGCTCTCTCCCTCCAGGATCAGCGGCAGGGGGGCGCGGGTGTCGCGATCGAGCAGGGCCATGGCCAGGGGGATCACCAGAGGCTCGCCCGCTTCGCTCTGGCCATGGGCGCGGCACTGCTGCATCACGGTGATCTCCAGCACCTCCGCGTCGGGGTCGTGTTGCTGACGGATGGTCAACTCCGGGGTGCCGGCCTGGCGATACCAGCGCGAAAACGGTCCCAGATCCTGCCCCGAGGCGGTTTGCATGGCGTCCAGGAACGCCTCGACCGTCACCGCCTGTCCGTCGTGACGCGCGAAGTAGAGATCCATGCCGCGCCGGAAGGTCTCCTTTCCGAGCAGCGTCAACAGCATGCGCACCACCTCGGCCCCCTTGTTGTAGACCGTGGTGGTGTAGAAATTGTTGATCTCCATGTAGGAGTCCGGACGCACCGGATGGGCGGTCGGTCCGGCATCCTCCGGGAACTGGAAGGCGCGCAGGCTCTGCACGTCGCGGATTCGCTCCACCGGTCGCGATCCCACATCCGCCGAGAACTCCTGATCGCGGAAGATGGTCAACCCCTCCTTGAGACTCAGCTGGAACCAGTCGCGGCAGGTGATGCGGTTGCCGGTCCAGTTGTGGAAATACTCGTGGGCGATGACGCTTTCGATATCCTCGTAGTTGGAATCCGTGGCGGTTTCCGGATCGGCGAGCACATAGACGGCGTTGAAGATGTTGAGTCCCTTGTTCTCCATGGCCCCGGAGTTGAAATCGTTGACCGCCACGATCATGTAGCGGTCCAGATCGTACTCCCGTCCGAAGCGTTCTTCGTCCCAGCGCATCGACTTTTCCAACGAAGCCAGGGCATGGGCGCAGCGTTCGGCGTTCTCCGGCTCGACCCAGATCTGCAAGGTGACCGGGCGTCCGGATGCGGTGGTGAAGGGCCCTTCGTGGCAGGAGAGATTGCCCGCCACCAGCGCGAACAGATAGGCCGGTTTGGGATGGGGATCTTCCCAGAGTGCGAAGTGACGGCCATTTTCCAACGCGCCGCTCTCGATCAGGTTGCCGTTGGAGAGCAGCACCGGATAGCGGACGCGTTCGGCCTCGAGGCGCACGGTGAAGCGGGCCATCACATCCGGACGGTCCGGGTAGAAGGTGATTTTGCGGAACCCTTCCGCCTCGCACTGGGTGCAGAAGAGCCCGCGCGAGCGGTAGAGCCCCTCCAGGGAGAGGTTGGTTTCCGGATGGATGCGGGTGGTGATCTCCAGGGTGAACCGCTCCGGCGCATCGGGCAGGGTGAGATGTTCCGAATCCAGCGTGTAACCCGCGGTGGACAACGGCGCGCCGTCCAGACGGATTTCGACCAGCTCCAGCTCGCGCCCGTCGAGCCGCACGGCGCGTTGGTTCGTGGGTGCGTCCGGATTGCGGCGCAGGGTCATGCGGGAGGCGACCAGGGTTTCGGTCTCGTCGAGGTGAACATCGAGGTGGATCGTCTCGACGAGGTGCGCCGGCGGGGTGTAGTCGGCCAGACGGGTGATCTCTTTGGGTTTGTCGCTCATGGGATGCGTGCTTTCCGGGGGTGGACCGAAGCTGATGACAGGGGGGTGACGCGTTGAATGAATCCGGTTCCATGATATCACGAATTCGGGGGTGGCAGACAAAGGACTTTCTGTGGTCCTGATCACGGGAGCGGTCACCGATTCGCCTTTTATCCCTGACGCGCGTTAAAAATGCCTTGTTGTCCGGCCATCGGTTGGCTTAATCTGTACGTTTCAATCTTGCTCATTCCGCTCGCCATTTCCTGGTTGGAGAACCGCGATGTCCGCGCAAACCCTGTTTCACAAGATCTGGAATGCCCATGTGATCCGTTCCGAGCCGGACGGCACGTCGTTGTTGTACGTGGATCGCCATCTGGTCCACGAGGTGACCAGTCCGCAGGCCTTCGAGGGGCTGCGTCTGGCGGGTCGCAAGGTGTTCCGTCCAGGACAGACCTTCGCGGTGCCGGATCACAACGTGCCGACCCGTGATCTGGAACTCGGCATTCGTGATCCGGTTTCGCGGTTGCAGGTCGAAACCCTGAACGCCAACTGCGCCGAATTCGGGGTCACCGAGTACGGGCTGGGCGATCCGCGTCAGGGGGTGGTGCATGTCATGGCCCCGGAACAGGGGATCACCCTGCCCGGCTTCGTCGTGGTGTGCGGCGACTCCCACACCGCCACCCACGGCGCTTTCGGCGCGCTGGCTTTCGGCATCGGCACCTCCGAGGTGGAACATGTTCTGGCCACCCAGACCCTGCCGCAGAAAGAACCCCGCACCATGCGCATCACCGTGGAAGGCGCGCTGCCTTTCGGCGTCACCGCCAAGGATGTGATCCTGCACATCATCGGCGCCATCGGCACCGCGGGCGGAACCGGTCATGCCGTCGAATTCGCGGGCGAGGCGATTCGTTCCCTCTCCATGGAGGGGCGCATGACCCTCTGCAACATGGCCATCGAGGGCGGTGCGCGCGCCGGCATGGTGGCGGTGGACGAGAAGACCCTGGCCTATCTGCACGATCGTCCGTTGGCTCCCAAGGGGGCGTTGTGGGACCAGGCGGTCGGGCAGTGGCGGCAGTTGCACTCCGACGAGGGGGCGGTTTTTGACCAGGAGTTGACCTTCCAGGCCGCCGACATCGCGCCGCAGGTCACCTGGGGCACCTCCCCGGAGATGACCCTGCCGGTGACCGGTCGGGTGCCGGATCCGGCTGCCGAGAGCCATCCGGTCAAGCGCGGTTCCATCGAGAAGGCCTTGGCCTATATGGGGCTTGAGGCTGGAAAAGCGTTGACCGGGATTCCGGTCGATAAAGTGTTCATCGGTTCCTGCACCAACGGACGCATCGAGGATCTGCGCGCGGCGGCGGCCATGGTGCGGGGACGGCGCAAGTCCGACGCGGTGAAGCTGGCGATGGTGGTGCCGGGCACCGGACTGGTGCGGGCCCAGGCCGAGGAGGAGGGGTTGGATCGGGTTTTTCTGGATGCCGGATTCGAGTGGCGCATGCCGGGTTGTTCCATGTGCCTGGCCATGAATGACGACATCCTGCAACCCGGGGAACGGTGCGCTTCGACCTCGAACCGCAACTTCGAGGGGCGGCAGGGTCCGGGCGGGCGCACCCATCTGGTCAGTCCGGCCATGGCCGCAGCGGCGGCGATCGCCGGCCATTTCGTCGATATCCGCGTGGCTCCCTGGGCCGACGCCTGATCTGGTCATTCTCATCGAAGGGAGTTTTCGCTCATGGAACCATTCAAGACCCTGACCGCCATCGTGGCTCCGCTCGATCGGGCCAATGTGGATACCGACGCCATCATCCCCAAGCAGTTCCTCAAATCGATCCGGCGTACCGGTTTCGGTCCCAATCTGTTCGACGAGTGGCGCTATCTGGATCGGGGCGAGCCCGGTCAATCCTGCGAGGGGCGGCCCCTCAATCCCGATTTCGTGCTCAACCAGCCCCGCTATCAGGGGTCGGAGATCCTTTTGTCGCGCGAGAACTTCGGTTGCGGCTCGAGCCGCGAGCATGCGCCGTGGGCGCTGCTCGGATACGGTTTCCGGGTGATCATCGCCCCGAGCTTCGCGGATATTTTCTTCAACAACTGCTTCAAGAACGGGATTCTGCCGGTCCGGTTGCCGGCGGAGGTCGTCAACGGGCTCTTTGACGCGGTTACCGCACGCGAGGGGTATCGGCTCACCGTCGATCTGCCGGCCCAGACGGTCACCACGCCGGATGGCATCGCCCATGCCTTCGAGGTGGATCCGTTCCGCAAGCACTGTCTGCTCAATGGCCTGGACGACATCGGCCTGACTCTGGAACATCGGGGTCAGATCGAGGCGTTCGAGTCGCAACGTCGCCAATCGGCGCCCTGGGTTTTTGTCGCGTGAGAGGGGTCTGAAATCATGGAGAAGAGCATCTATCTGTTGCCCGGCGATGGCATCGGCCAGGAGATCATGGCCGAAGCGGTCAAGATTCTCGACTGGGTGCAAGGGCAGGGGTTGGCATCCCTCGCGATCCGCGAAGGGTTGATCGGCGGCACCGCCTATGATCGGACCGGTACCCCGTTGCCCGCGGTCACGGTTGCCGAGGCCAAGGCGGCGGATGCCGTGCTGTTGGGCGCGGTTGGCGGGGTGAAGTGGGAGTCGCTCGATTATGCGGTGCGTCCGGAACGTGGATTGCTCGGCATTCGCAAGGAGTTGGATCTTTATTGCAACCTGCGTCCGGCCCAGGTTTTTCCGCAGTTGGCCAATGCTTCGACCTTGAAGCCCGAGGTGGTCGCCGGAATCGACATCATGGTGGTGCGGGAACTCTCCTCCGGGATCTATTTCGGGCAGCCGCGCGGGGTCGAGACCCTGCCGGATGGTCGCAAGAAGGGGGTGAACACCGAGGTCTACTACACGGATGAGATCGTGCGCGTGGCCAGGCGGGCTTTCGAGATCGCCGGCAAGCGTTCCGGGCGGCTCTGTTCGGTGGACAAGGCCAACGTGCTCGAGTGTACCGAGTTGTGGCGCAAGACGGTGATCGAGGTGGGTGCGGACTATCCTGGCATCGTGTTGTCGCATATGTATGTGGACAACGCCGCCATGCAGTTGATTCGCAATCCGCGACAGTTCGACGTGATTCTCACCACCAATCTGTTCGGGGATATCCTGTCGGACGAGGCGAGCATGTTGACCGGTTCCATCGGCATGTTGCCGTCGGCGTCGTTGGGCGATCGGAGTGCGTTGTATGAACCGATTCACGGTTCTGCTCCGGACATCGCCGGCATGGGGGTGGCCAATCCGTTGGCGATGATTCTTTCCGTGGCGATGATGTTCAAGTATACGTTGAACCTGCCGGAGGTGGCGGATCGGATCGAGCGTGCGGTGCATCGGGTGTTGGATGCCGGGTTGCGTACCGCGGACATCATGCAGGAGGGGATGACCAAGGTCGGGACCGTGGCCATGGGCGATGCGGTGGTCAAGGCGTTGGCGTAGAAAGGGTTTTGAACCGTTGCCGGGAATGGGGGACCGAAGGTCTGCGGTTTACCACTATCGCAGGGGACGGGGGACCGAAGGTCCCCGGCAGAGGTTCGGAGACGGAGTCTCCGAGGTTTGGTTTTTGACTTTGTTTTGAAAGGGTTTTGAACCAGTTCGGAGACGGAGTCTCCGAGGTTTGGTTTTTGACTTTGTTTTGAAAGGGTTTTGAACCAGTTCGGAGACGGAGTCTCCGAGGTTTGGTTTTTGACTTTCGTTTTTTAGCGCGCTCTTCAAAAAAGCGTTTTTTCGCGTTTTTTGCGAAAAAACGCTGCGCGCCGCCTTGACTGCGGCATCGTTTCGCGTCTTTGGCGAAACGATGCCGCGAACATGGCCCGGAATCATGCCGACCGAGGCGACGTCTTCCGCCAGCCATTCACCCCCTCCATGGCCCTGACGGGCAACGGAGGGGGCCTGTGAGACGGTGCGCGCTTGCGCGATTTTTCGCAAAAAACGCGAAAAATCGCTTATCGTGAAAAGCGCGCGAAAGGATCAATCAAAAGATAAAGTCCCAAGGGCTTTGCCCTTGGATCCCACCGGGGACCTTGCGGTCCCCGGACCCCTGCAACAGTGGGGTTTGTCTCGGATCCCACCGGGGATCTTGCGATCCCCGGACCCCTGCAACAGTGGGGCTTGTCTCGGATCCCACCGGAGACCTTGCGGTCCCTGGCCCCCTGCAACAGTTACCGCACTTCTGTGACGAAGGGACCACGAACATGGCATCGGAACATGCGCCTGAGTTGAGCCGTGAGCTGGCATCTCGATTGCCCCTGTTCGCGGATCCCGGTTTTGAACAGGCGCAAGAGGCAGCCTCGGCGGGTAACCTGGCGGCGGCGCTCGCCGGCTACGAGGCGATCGATCGCGCCAACGCCGCCCGCAATTTTCAGGATGCCCTGCTGTTCGGACAACGCGGCGATCCGGGCTCCCTGGTCATGCTGGCCAAAAAATGCGTGGCCGCCGATCCGAACCATTATCCCGCCTGGCGCATGCTGGCCGATCTGCTGAGTGGTCGGGAGGCGGAACAGGCTTGCCTGAAGGCGTTGGAAGGGTATCCGGACGAAACCGGTATACGTATGCGCTGTGTGAACCTGCTCACGGAACGTCAGGATCTCCGTGGCGCGGTGGCGCTGCTCGAGGCGACGCCGGCGGCGAGTCGGGAGTCGCCGGAGGTTCAACGCGCCCTGGCCGATCTGAGTTGGAAACTGGGGGATTTCGCCACCGCCGAGCCGGCGCTGCGCCACTGTCTGCGCCTGAATCCCGCCGATTCCCAATCCTGCCAGACCCTGATCGAGATCCTGGATCGCCTGGATCGCCTGGATGAGGCGGTGCAGGTGTGTCGGGCGTTTCTTGGCGACAATCCCACCGATGGGGTGATCTGGGTGGCGCTCGCCGACATGCTGGTTCGTCAGGGCGACTGGAGCGAGGCGGAAGCGCTGTTCCAGGCGTTGCTGGGCGGACAACCCAGCTGGTTGCGGGTGCGGCAGAAATATGCGGAGATGCTCGAAAAGGCCGGGCGCCACCAGGAGGCGATCGATACCTGTTGGCAGAACATCCAGATGGCTCCCAACGATCTGGAGAGCTATCTGTGTCTCACCGACATGCTGCATCGCTTCAACAATCGCCCCCATGCCGGGATCGTGTTGCAACGGGTGTGCGAACAGTACGCCCCGAGCGGAGATTGGGGGGCCTCGGTACTGCCGCCCTCTCTGTCCACGCGGCTGATCTATCACCATCTGCCCGAAATCGCCAGCCACTACTGCACCGGACGGCGCGCCCTCATCGACCACACCGGCATCACCCTGACCGCCAACCCGGAAGAGCATGGCAAGGTGGTGGAACTGTGCTGCATCGTGGTGGGGGATGAGCACATCCGCTTTCTGAACGATGTCGCTTTTCCGTCGCTGCTGGCCACCGAGGGATTCGAGGATTTGCGTCGATCCCGTCGGGTTGTCTATAATCTCTATACCACCCGTGTCAATCTGCCGGGTCTGGAACCCTTTCTGGCCCAATTGCGGCGCCATTCGATCCCGTTTCGCGTGAACGTGGAACTCTTGTCGCTCTCCCAGGATCTGTATGAGGTGCTGTGCCTGCCGATCATCGACCAGGTGCGCCGCTCGCTGGAGAGCGGCTCGGTGGTGGTGATGGCGGTTCCGGACGCGATCATGACCGGATCGATCGCGCGGGTGATCGGCGATATGCGGCCCCATGAAACCGTGGTCTGCCCCATGCCGCGCATCGACTCCGCGCGTGCCTATCCGGTGCTCAAGCAGGCGTTGGCTCTTGGCAAGGGGTTGCGGAGTCGGGATTTCGTGCGACGCTGCATGACCGAGTTCCAACATCCCCAGACCTACGCGGCGTTGCGCGGCGACAGCAACTGCCTGCGCTATCGGGAGCGCGACGGCTATTACGAGGCCCGGAATTTCGCGCCGCCCCCGTTGTGTTTTCAGGCCCGCCCGGAGATGCTCGACCATCTGATCCAGGCCCCCATGTGCGGTCCCACCTCGCATGCGTGCTTTTACATCGTGGACCACGATTTCGTGGAGTCGGCGTTCCGATCCAACACCATGCGGTTGATTCAGAACAGCGACTATTTCTTTTGGGCGGAATTCACCGGTCCCCTTCGGCATGCCGATTTTCTGGCGGGTCGCAAGGGGGAGCATTATTATTATCCGGAGTCGTCGCGTTTCATCCATCACCAGGAAGTCAAATGGATCCATTCGGACTGAAACGCCCGTTGTGATCGGGCCGCTCCGATCGTGTTTGACCGTTTACCGTATTGGCCATATTCATCATTTTTGGAAGGAAGACCATCATGGACGTTTTCAATGTCGCCATCGCCGGCGCGACCGGCAATGTGGGTCGGGAGATTCTCGCCATTCTGGAGGAGCGCAATTTTCCCGTGGGTGAGCTGCATCTGCTGGCCTCGGAGCGTACCGCCGGCAGTCGCGTCGAGTATCGCGGTCGCGAGATCGTGGTGAAGAACCTGGCCGAGTTCGATTTTTCCGGCGTGCATGTCGGGCTGTTCTCGCCGGGCGGTTCGGTCTCTGCGGTGCATGCTCCGCGTGCCGCCGCCGCCGGGTGCGTGGTGGTGGACAACACCTCCCATTTCCGCATGGAGCCGGATGTCCCGCTGGTGGTGCCCGAGGTCAACCCCGAGGCGATCGCCGGTTACAAGAAACGGGGGATCATCGCCAACCCCAACTGCTCGACCATCCAGATGGTCGTGGCCTTGAAGCCGATTCACGACGCCGCGTGCATCAAGCGGGTGGTGGTGGCCACCTATCAGGCGGTCTCCGGCGCGGGCAAGGCGGCCATGGACGAACTCATGGAGCAGTCGCGCGCCTTCTACATTCCGGGCCGCGACGTGCCACCCAAAAAGTTCATCAAGCCGATCGCCTTCAATCTCATTCCGCATATCGACGCCTTCCTGGAGAACGGCTATACCAAGGAAGAGATGAAAATGGTGAACGAGACCCACAAGATCCTCGATCCGAACATCCGCGTCACCGCCACCACGGTGCGGGTGCCGGTGTTCAACGCCCACTCCGAGGTGGTGACCATCGAGACCGAAAAGCCGCTCTCCCCGGAGGAGGCTCGCGAGTTGTTGCGCAACGCGCCGGGTATCGAGGTGGTGGACGATCCCACCAAGCCCAGCTACATCACCCCGCGTGAGGCGGCGGGCAAGGATGCCACCTTCGTGTCGCGCATCCGCAAGGACTTCAGCGTGGAGAACGGCCTGCAGATGTGGGTGGTCTCTGACAATCTGCGCAAGGGTGCTGCGTTGAACGCGGTGCAGATCGCCGAGGTGCTGATTCGCGACCATCTGGGTAAGTGATTTGGGAGCAAGGGGGTGAGGCGGTGCCCATGAGAAGGAGTGTGCGACGCTGGCTCGGGAGTGCGTGGGTCGGAATCATCGGCCTGACGTGGATCCTGTGTGGGATGGCGGATGAGGCGCTTGCCCTCACCATGACCGGACCGATGTCGGTGAAAAGCGCCTTGAACGCTCCTTTCTCCGCCGAAATCCCCTACACCCTCGAGCCGGGTGAGCCCCCGTTGCAGGTCGAGGTGTTGGTCGGAACGAACTCCGACTTCACCTCGGGGGGCGCCCGGTCCCGTTTGAACGCCCGTCTGGTGGACGAGGGCGCGGCGGGGGGCAGGATCGTCATCACCGGGACACAGCCGGAAAACGAGCCTTTTTTCACCCTGTTGTTGCGGGTTACCCAGGGGAATCTTTCCTTTGTACGCAACTATCCGGTGGCCCTCGACGCGGCGGCCTCGGGGGTCACTCCGGCCTTCCCGGTCAAGGGTGGCAAGGCCGCCGCCGGCGAACCCCTGCCCGCGCTGAGCGCCATTCCGTCGGATCAACCGACCCAGACCCCGGCCTGGCGATCCGCCTGGTTGGCCTGGAACCGCTGGATCAACGGTCTGCCTCGTGATGTCCTGGCCGGAATCGCGGGTGGTCTGGCGTTTCTGTTTCTGGTGCTGCTGCGCTGGTCGCGGCGTCGTCGGGCAGAGGCTTTTCAAACGGTGGGTGAAGGGAGCGGACGCTACGAACGTCAGGAACCGGTGGCGGTCGATGCCCCCCCGGTATTCGAGCCCGCGCCGATCGCGGCCCTGGCGGTTGCCCCCTTCCTGGTTCCTGAGGAGTCGCCTCCCGAACCGGGATTCGCGCCAGATCCGATGGGTGAGTTGCCGGCCACCGCGCCGCCCGAGGAGTCCCTGGCCGATCACGTCGTGCCACCAGCGCCCGTCTCCCTGGAAAAAACGCCGCTTCCCGAGACTCCGGCGATGCTCTCCTTGCCGGTTGTGTCGTCTCCCCCGGTGATGACCGCCGATCCCGTGGAGCCAACGAAAAGGGTGCCTGAACCCGACACCATGGAACAGGCCGAGCCATCCGTTTCCGGCTCTCCCTTCGATGCGCTGTCACCGGTTGCCGACCCTCCCTTCGATGTGTTGTCACCTGTTGCCGATCCTCCGTTCGATGTGTTGTCACCGGTTGCTGACCCTCCCTTCGGTGCGCTGTCACCTCCAGAGTTGGGTGCGGAGTCGCTGGCGGGAGGGTCTGGCCAGGACTTCGAAGCCGGGTTGGAGGCGGTGCTGGAAGAGTCGTTGTCCGAGTGGTCCGCGCCGAGCGAACCCCGGGATTTGGCGCATGGGATGGAGACGGGCGAATCCGATCTGGATCTGACCGAGCTGTTGATGGCGTTGGAGTCCGCTCCGGAGAGCCATCCGGCGCACGACATGCTGAGTGGCGTGGCGGAAGAGGAGTTCCTGTCCCTGGAAGCGGTCGAGTCCGGGTCGGGAGCGGTCGAGTCCGGGTCGGGAGCGGTCGAGTCCGGGTCGGGAGCGGTCGAGTCCAGGCCGGGAGCGGTCGAGTCCAGGCCGGGAGCGGTCGAGTCCAGGCCGGGAGCGGTCGAGTCCAGGCCGGGAGCGGTCGAGTCCAGGCCGGGAGCGGTCGAGTCCAGGCCGGGAGCGGTCGAGTCCAGGCCGGGAGCGGTCGAGTCCAGGCCGGGAGCGGTCGAGTCCGGGTCGGGAGCGGTCGAGTCCAGGCGGAGAGCGATGGCGCTGGACGCGGCGGACACGGGGGATGCCGAGGCTTTCCTGGCGTCGTTGGAGGTGACCGGTTTGGATCTGGTGCGCGAGCCGGCCTTCGAGGGGGATCCGGATTGGGGCGTTGCCGGGGATCTGGACGGGTTCGGGAGTCTGGATGCCGGGGAATGGGGGATTGATGATGGCTTGACGGCCAGCGAGGAGACGTTGCGCGCCGAACTGGATCGTGCCGCCCGCGAGTCCCTGGTCGCCTCGCCTGAGCAGACCAGACCGCTTTCAAAGGGCGAGGCCATGTCCGCCCCGTCCGAAGCGCCACGTTTCGAGGCCATGTCCGCCCCGTCCGAAGCGCCACGTTTCGAGGCCATGTCCGCCCCGTCCGAAGCGCCACGTTTCGAGGCCATGTCCGCCCCGTCCGAAGCGCCACGTTTCGAGGCCATGTCCGCCCCGTCCGAATCTCCGCGTTTCGAGGCGGTGTCATCTCCGTCCGAATCTCCGCGTTTCGAGGTCGTGTCCGCCCCGTCCGAACCTCCGCGTTTCGAGGCCGTGGACGAAGCCCCCATCCCTGAGTCCCCGATCGCATTCGTGGCCCCAGAGGTCGAGGTGGTGGCCGATGTTGCCGAAGCGACGGTGGAAAGGAAGCCGGAACCGTTGGTGGAGCGCCTCGAATCCGCGGATGTCGCCCCCGAGGCCTGGAAGATCGATCCGTCGGCCTCGGTTGCCACGGAGCGATCTCCCTTCGAGCACGGCGCGGAGGGAATCGAGATGATTCCGTTCGATTTTGAGACCGTTCAGGCCGACACGACCGCTGCCAGGCCTTCCGTCGGCGCGTTGGAGGATCACGCCCCCGCCTGGGAGTTCATCCCCTTCGAGTTGGAGGAGGGGGCGAAAAAACGGGAACTGCGGATCACCCGGTGAGCGGGCCTCGGGACGCACGGGCTTTGTTGCTGGCGTTCGGCCTGTTGTGGCCGGTGGTGTTGTCTGCGGATCTGATGTCACTGCATTGGTGGATCGCGTGTGGCATGGTCCTGGTGGTGATTCGGGCCGCGTCTCTCTCCGGGCGGGAGTTGGGACGCGGCCTTTTTCGTTTGCGCTGGCTGTTTTTCGCGCTTTTCATGACCCATGCGTTGCTCACACCGGGTGAGTTCCTTGCGCCTGGCCTGACATGGGTGACCCGCGAGGGGATGTTGGCGGGGTTCAGTCAGTCCCTGCGTTTGCTGCTGTTCGTGGCCATGGCCCTGGCGCTGGGACGGATGACCACGCCGCTGGCACTGGCTTCCGGGTTGGGTTTCTACCTCGGTTGGCTGGAGCTGTTCCGGCTGCCGGTGAGGCGTGGCTTGTCGATCCTGGCTTTTTGTCTCACCGGGTTGACGCGCTTTCAGGAACAGACGATCCGGGTTCGTCAGGAGATGCGCATGCGTCAGGGCGAGCGTGATGGATCTGGATGGATCGAGCGTCTGGAACGTCTGGCTTTTGGCGCGGCGGCGTTGTTGCGTGGCTTGCTGATCGATCTGCGGCAACGTGAAGAGGGGTTGCGGGTGTTGGGGTTTGACCGGTTGCCCGCGCTGACCTCTGGAACGACTCCCGTCATGGGGGGGCGGGCGTGGTTTTGGAGCGTGCCTCCGGCGCTTTTGTGGCTGGCATGGATTGGATTGTGATTGAACAACCAGAATGATCGTCGCAGGGGGCGTATGCCGGGGGGAATCCCCCCGGCACGACAACAGGTCACTCCAGGATGAACAACTGGGAGAAGTTGGCGACCTCCAGGATCTTTTTGACCTGTTCGTTGCAGTGGAGGAGTTTCACGCGCGTCCGGTCCCCGCCGGCGCCCTCCTCCTTGAGCAGCAACAACATCCCCAGGGCTGAACTGTCCATGTAGGAGACGCGCCGGAAATCGACGATGTAATGGGTGGCCGAGGGGCGGTCTTGATAGGTGCCACGGAAGGCGCGATGGTCACTGAAGACGAATTTGTCGTCCAACAGAATGGTGACGGTATTGCCCTCTTCATGGGTGGTGATCGGCATGGGGTATTCCTTGGAACTTTGGAACAAGGCACAAAAACGAATGATGGGTTCCTTTGGAGGGTGATCGCCTTGGAGTGGGATGAACGTTTTGAATATAATTTTGATTATAGCAAAAACGGTCGTTTCCGGACTCCATCAAGGAAATGCAGGCTCCATTACTGTTAATAATCCCTTTGGAGAGGACAATCAAGCGGCATTTTCGACTTGGGGCGATTTTGTCCCGCTCTTGCTTCCGGCATCCTGCAACACGGACAGTTCCTCGTGGGAGAAGAGCCGGTCGGTATCGAGCAGAATCACGAACTGCTGTCCTTGTTTGCCCATGCCACGCACGAAATCCGAACGCAGCCCCGTGCCGATGCGCGGCGCGGGTTCGATTTGATTCGGATCGAGTTCCATCACCTCTTTCACCGAATCGACCATGGCGCCGATCACCGTGGTTTCGTCTTCCTGGATCACGTCGATGATGATGATGCAGGTGTTGACGGTTTTCTCGCTGTGCGGCATGGCGAATTTGGCGCGCAGATCCACCACCGGCACCACACTGCCACGCAGATTGATCACCCCGCACATAAAATCCGGGGTGCGCGGGATTTTGGTGACGTCGCTGTACTCCAGAACCTCCTTGATTTTGGAGATGTCGATGGCGAACACCTCCTGTTCGAGGTGAAAGGTCAGAAATTGCGTCACCGTGGTCAATCCGGCAATGGGCATGAGCTGTACTCCTTTTTTTTCAGGGACGGGATCCCGCTCTTGCGCGGGATGGGGAACTCCGAGGAGCCAGGATACATGGGGGCTCCTCGGAGACGTACCGTTGATCAGAAGGTTTCGAACTCGTCATCCGAAGGGCGACCCGCTCCCATGTCGAGATTGACCCCACCACCCCTGGCCGATTTCGCGGCAGGCGCGGGCAGGGCCTTGGGGGCATGTTTGGCGGTCGGCGCCGGCAGTCTGGCCGGAGTGCCCGCCTTGGCGCGGGCTGGGGCGGACTTGGCGCGCGGGGCGACCGTGGTTCCGTGGTTGCCGATCTTGAAGAAGGAGATCGAGCTGTTCATGATGTCCGCCTGGGCGCTCAACTCCTCGGCGGTGGCGGCCATCTCCTCGGAGGCGCCGGCATTCTGCTGGATCACCTGATCCAACTGCTGGATCGCCTGGTTGATCTGAGTGGCCCCCTGATTCTGCTCCTGACTGCCGGCGGCGATCTCCTGGATCAGTTCGGCGGTCTTCTGGATGTCCGGAACCAGTTTGTTGATGATCCCGCCGGCCCGCTCCGCCACCTCGACGCTGGAGGAGGAGAGATGGCTGATCTCGCCGGCGGCGGTCTGGCTGCGTTCCGCCAGCTTGCGCACCTCGGCGGCCACCACCGCGAAGCCCTTGCCGTGCTCGCCGGCCCGGGCCGCCTCGATGGCGGCGTTCAGGGCCAGAAGGTTGGTCTGACGGGCGATCTCTTCGATGATGCCGATCTTGGCCGCGATCTCCTTCATGGCGGTCACCGCCTCGCCGACCGCCTGTCCGCCCTCTTCGGCATCCTTGGAGGCCTTCTGGGCAATGGTCTGGGTGGTGCTGGCGTTGTCGCTGTTCTGTTGGATGTTGGAGGTCATCTCCTCCATGGCCGAGGAGGTCTCCTCGATGGAGGCGGCCTGTTCGGTGGCCCCCTGGGAGAGGTTTTGCGCGGCATTGGAGATTTCGTTGCTGCCCGCCGACACCTGACTGGCGGCGGCGGAGACCTCGCCGATCACCTCGCGGAGTTTGGCGGCCATCTCCTTCAAGGCCGTGGCCAACTGGCCCACTTCGTCCTTTTGTTCCAGATCGATGGTGGCGGTGAGATCCCCCCCGGCGATCTCACGGGCGAACACCACACCCTTGGTGAGCGCGGAGACGATGATCCGGGTGAGCAGGAAGGCGATGATCAGCCCGATCAGCACCGCGCCGATGCTGGCCAGGGTGACCATGGTGGAGGAGGATTGGACCTGGGCCGTGGCCTTGGCTTTTTGTCCATCGACCACATGATCGACCTTCTCTTCGGCCTTGCGACGGGCCTGGATCAACTCCTGTTCGGCCTTGTTCTGGGCGGTGATCGCCTCGACCATGGTGGTTATCTCTTTTTGGTACTGCTCGACGCCGGCGACGACCTTCTTGGCCTGCTCGATGTTGGCGGGCTGCTTGAAGCTTGCCAGCAACTCCTTGGCATTTTTCAAGGCGCCGTCAGAGCCGGCGCGGTTGCGCTGGATCTGTTTTTCATCCTGGCCACTGGTGAGAAAGATCTCCTTCTCGCCGATGCGGGCATCCTTGAAGTCGATCAGGAGTTGCCCGGCCTTGGCCGCTTTGCCCGCGCGATCCTCGATGGCCGCCGATCGCTTGGCTTGGGCATCCTTGTCCGCCGGGTTCTCCAGAGGCTGGGCGAGCAGTTCGTGCAGTTTTTTCGTCTGGTCTTCCTGCATCTTGGTCGCTTCCACGCGCACCGTGTTGTCGGCGATGTCGCGGATGCGCGCCAGACTTTCGTTGCGGGTTCTTTCCAGGGCGACATACTGGGCGAAAGCCTTGCCATACCCCTCGGCCAGGTTGATCACCTCATCCATGGCGGATTTGTCTTCCGCGGCATTGAACTTCTGGTCCCGGTCGATGATCGCCTGTTTTTTCAGCGCGTCGAGGGCTTTCTGGTTATCCTCCACCAGTTTGAAATCCTTGCGGATGATGAAGTTTTTCTCCGCGATGGCCGCCTTGGCGATCTGATCAAGAATGATGGCCATGTCGTTGCTTTTGTCGATGCGGTCCGCCAGTCCCATCAAGCCGCTGTAGCCGCTCATGGCGACAAAGGCGGTCAAGAGCAGCACCAGCCCAAAGCCGGCACCGAGTTTGATGCCCAATTTTAAATCTTTCATGATTGATATTCTCCTGACGGTTCGCCATTTTTTATTGTGAGGGGGGGTCACAAATTCCCTTGATACATCTTATCGATGATTTCGTCAACTTGCCAGCTTTCTGTTCAGCGTGAATTGATCAAGATCAATATAGGTTGCGGCGTTCGCGCAGGGTGGCAAAGGCCGAGACCGGATCCAGACCCGCCAGACCGATCCGCGCCAAAAATGCCGGGTTGTCGGCATTCAGGAAGGGGTTGAGTCGTTTTTCCAGTTGGAGCGGATGGGGGAGCGTGAAACCACCGTCATCGAGGATGGTCATGAACCGGTGATGCAGTTCGGCCAGTTCCGGATTGTCCGGGTCCAGGGAGCGGGTGAAGTCGAGATTGGCCAGGGTGTATTCGTGGCCGGCGAACAGCCGGGTATCGTCGGGCAAGGCACGCAGTTTGCTTAGAGAAGACCACATCTGTGCGGGCGTTCCCTCGAAAAGACGTCCGCAGCCGAAACCGAACAGGGTATCGCCACAAAAGAGCCCATCGCCGATCCGGTAGGCCAGGTGACCCAGGGTGTGACCGGGGAGTTCGATCACCTCGGCCATGAGGGTGCGGTTCAAGGCCACGCGGTCACCCTCGCGGACGGTCAGATCGAGCGATGGCAGTCGCTGGGCATCGGTCTCGGCGCCGATGACGAAGGGGCCATACTGCGTGCGCAAGGGTTCGACCCCGCCGATGTGATCGCCGTGGTGATGGGTGATGAGAATGTGCGAAAGGGTGGCCTGGCGTTCGGTAAGAAAAGCCGCGACCGGGCCAAACTCGCCGGGATCGACGACCGCATAGGCATCCGTGGCGGTCGGGATCATCCAGACGAGATTGTCGCGACCGACGAGTACGGGTTCAACGTTCAGGGAGGGCTGGGACATGGGGGTGACTCCTTGGATGGTCGGATGGGGTGGAACCGGTTGGCGCCGCCCGATCCTCATGACGGTTTAGGTGTGGCGCGTGGATGCGATCCGGTTGCAGAGTTGGTACAACACCCCGCTGGGCGAGAGCTCCGCGCGCCTGATCGCCGATTCGATGGGACGCTGGCTGGGGGGCAGACCGGCGGAGCGGACCCTTGGATTCGGCTTTCCCCATCCCTATCTCAAGGCATTGACCCCGCATCTGGGCGCGATCCTCGGGGCCTCGCCCGCTGAAATGGGGGTGGCGCGCTGGCCCAAGGATGGGGGCAACCGCATCGCCCAGGTGCGACCCGATGCCCTGCCGTTTCCGGACGAATCCTTCGATCGCATCATCATGACCCATCTGTTGGAAGGTGTGCAATCCCCGCGCGCCACCTTGCGTGAAACCTGGCGCGTTCTGGTGCCTGGCGGTCGGGTGCTGGTGCTGGTGCCCAACCGGGGCGGCCTGTGGGCCAGACGCGACATGACGCCGTTCGGCTGGGGTCGCCCGTTCTCTCCGAGTCAGTTGCGGGTCACCCTGGAAGAGTCGCTGTTTCTCTCCCGACAATCCTGCTATGCCCTGTTCATGCCCCCCTTTCAGGGAAAAAGCTGGCTGGGCGGGGCGCAGGCCTGGGAAAAGGCCGGCGCGCGCTGGTTTGCCCCACTCGGGGGGGTGATCCTGTGTGAAGCCGAAAAAGTGGTTTATGCCGTGCCGGTGATCGATGCGGGGAACCGCCTGGTCAAGCGACCGCGCCGTATCCCGGTCCCGATCGGCAACAATCGTGTATGCGAGAGAAAAGAAACCGGTTTATGAATGGTTCGCTGTTCCTCTGCGATGCCTCGGGGTGGGATATCGAGAACCGGTTTATTAAAAACCCTCCCTCCATCTTGATCGTGCCCCACTGTTCATGGAAACCGGTTTATGATCGATCTCGAACGCATTCAAGCCTTCCTCGATGAACTGCTGGTGGAACGCGGCCTGGCCGATCACACCATCACCGCCTACCGCAACGATCTGGAGGCATTCGCAGCCTTTTTGCAGGCGCATGGCGGCGACCTGTCCACCGCCAGCCGCGAGGATCTCTCCGCGTGGCTGGCCGATCTGGCCCAACGCGGCCTGATGGCCAGCTCCGTGGCGCGCAAACTCTCCGCCGTGCGCCGTCTGTTCCGGCATCTGCTGGAGCGCGGGGTGCGCGGCGACGATCCGTCCCGACTCTTGTCCGCACCCAAGAAACGACGCACCCTCCCCAAGGTGCTCGACGAGTCCGAGGTCGAAGCGCTGATCGCCGCGCCGGATCGGGCCACGCCGCTGGGTCTGCGCGATGCCGCCATGCTCGAAATCCTCTATGCCACCGGCATGCGCGTGTCCGAACTGGTCTCGATCGGTTTTGGCGATCTGAATGCCGAGGCGGGATTCTTCCGGGTGGTCGGCAAGGGGGACAAGGAGCGTCTGGTGCTGGTCCACGCGCCTGCCCTGGAGCTGCTCGATCGCTACGTGCGCCAGGTCCGCCCGCTGCTGATGGCGGGGAGCCCGCCCACCGACGCCCTTTTCGTCACCGCGCGCGGCGAGGCGATGACACGCCAGAACTTCTGGTACCTGATTCGCCGTCACGCGGCCATGGCCGGGATCCTCAAGACCATCTCCCCGCATGGTCTGCGTCACTCCTTCGCCACCCATCTGGTCAAACATGGCGCGGATCTGCGCGGGGTGCAGATGCTCCTCGGCCATGCCCAGGTCACCACCACCGAAATCTATACCCATGTGGCCAACGATCGCCTGCGCCAGGTGCATGCCCGCTATCATCCCAGGTCGGGTCGCGTGCAAGAGTCGTGAATGACCCTGGACGCATCGATTGTGAAGGGAGTCAAATGACGATCAACGGCTTCAAGGATCACTTCTCCACCGTCTCCGATCACTACGCGCGCAGCCGTCCCACCTACCCCCCCGAGCTGTTCGCCTGGCTGGCCGGACAGTGCCGGGAACGCGACCTGGCCTGGGATTGCGGCGCCGGCAGCGGACAGGCCTCGGCGGCTCTGGCCGACTTTTTCACCAAGGTGGTGGCCACCGATGCCAGTGCCGCGCAGATCGCCCAGGCCCAACCCCATCCGCGCATCGACTATCGCCAGGCCAGGGCCGAGGCGAGCGGTCTGGAGCGCGCCTCGGTGGATCTGGTCACCGTGGCCCAGGCGCTCCACTGGTTCGATCCGGAGCCGTTTCATGCCGAGGTGCGGCGGGTTCTGAAACCGGGCGGGGTGGTTGCGGCCTGGTGTTACGGGGTGTTGCGGGTCGAGGGCGAGGCGGTGAACGACATGGCCTGGGATTTCTATGCCAACCAGGTCGGTCCCCACTGGCCCCCCGAACGGCGTCTGGTGGAAAATGGCTATCGCGATCTGTCTTTTCCGTTTCAGGGCATCGAACCGCCGGCGTTCGCCATCACGGTGGCGTGGAATCTGGAGCAGTTGTTGGGCTATTTTGCCAGTTGGTCGGCCACGGCGCGCTATCGGCAGGTGCATGGCGTCGATCCGGTGGAGCGGTTGCTCCCTGGTCTCCGGGCCGTCTGGGGCGACCCGGAGCGGTCGCGGCGCGTGACCTGGCCGATCTCGTTGCGGGTCGGAAGGTAAGCGTGCCCGCGTGCGGGCGCGGGGCGTGGTGGTCGTGATCCGGTTTCTCCGCCATCCGCACGGACCGGCTGTTCACTCGTGCGGATGGATCGCCTGGCCCCGGCTGATGAATGCCTTGGCCTGGGTTCCCCAGTGATAGACCTGCACGGTCTCGGCGATCGGCTGGTTGATGGGCCGTTCCGACCGCCAGGTCACCACGAAATTGGCGCCCGTTCCCCCCTCCCGATCCTGATGCTCGACAAAATAGGCCACGGTTCCCATGGGACCGAGCGTGCGCGGTTCCTGGAGATACTCTCGCAACAGCTTGCCCGCGGTATCGTAATATTTCACCGAGGTGAGGGTCAGACTGTACTTTGGATCGGTGTTGCGCATGCTCAACATCACGGAAAGGAGGATCTCCGAGGGCCTGCCCCGGTCGTTGAGATTGCCGTGCCACACCGAGGAGTAGGTTGGCACGTAAAGCGTCTGACCCGCCGAGAGGGGGGGTGGATCGTCGGCGCGGAGCAGGCTCGTCGGTGCGGCGAACGAGAGGGTCAAGAGCAGCGCGAAGGTGCGAACGGGTTTCAGATTGGGCATGGGATCGCCTCCGGGATCGCCTGGGATTGGCATGCGTGGTGAAAGGAAACGCGCGCTTCGCGGGTGCCGATCATGGCCACCAGATCGCCCGCCTCGAAGCGGAATCCGGCACCTGGATTGTCGTGGATCTCGCCGTTCCGCAGAACGCACAACACCGATGCCCCGGTACGGGTACGCACCTCGGAGCCTTCCAGGGTGCTCCCCTCGAGCGTGGATCCCTCCTGAATCGCCACCCACTCCAGATCGAACAACCTTTCGGCTTCGCGCAGGCGGTTGAGGGTTTGAAAGGTGTTGCCGTTCTCCCCCAGGGCGGCGTAGCTTTCGTGGCGCACCTGCTGGGTCAGATGGTGGATCGCCGTGGCTGGCAGTTCCAGAAGGGTCAAGGCGTGTCGGGCCATCACCAGCCCGGCCTCCAGGTGCGGCCAGACCACCTCGGTCACCTCCGCCTCGCGCAGCGCCTCGATGTGGTCGATGCCGGTGGCCCGGGTCATCAACGGCAGATCGGGGCGTGACGCGCGGATGTGTGCGATTACCGCCAGACTGGCGACCGGATCCGGTAGGGTCACCAGCGCCAGCCGCGCCTGGTCGATCCGGACGGCGTGGAGCACCACGTCGCTGGAAGCGTCCCCATAGATCACCGGCGATCCCTGGTTGTGCAGCTTCTCCAGTCGGCCCAACTCCATCTCCACCACCACATGCGGGATCGCGGCGCGGCGCAGCACCGTGGCGATCTGTGTGCCGACCCGTCCGGCTCCGATCACCACGACGTGTCCGTTCAGGCTCTCCTTGGGTGGGGCGAAGTTATGCGTCGGCTGAGGAGCCCGGTCGCGCACCCGGGCATAGAGCGGGGTGGTCAGTCCCGAGATGAGGGGCGTGACGAGCATGGTGACGATGGCCACAGTCAGAAACAGGGTGTGGGTATTGGCGTCGAATGCACCCTCGGCGTGACCGATGCGCGCCAGAATGAAGGCGAATTCGCCGATCTGGAAGAGTCCCAGCCCCACGGCCCAGGGTACGACGTTGCCGTAGCCGAACAGGCGCGTCACGATAAAGAAGATCGTTCCCTTGCCCAGACTGACCAAAAGGACAAGGCCGAGCACCAGGCCGAGGTGGTTGAACAGATAGCCAGGATCGAGCATCATGCCGACCGAGACGAAGAACAGCATGGCGAACAGATCGCGTACCGGGGTGATGTCGTTCAAGGCCTGGTGGCCGAAGTGGGAGCCGGCCAGCACCATGCCGGCGACAAAGGCGCCGAGGGCAAAGGAGAGTCCCACCAGATAGGTGGCGTAGCCCACCCCGAGCCCCACGGCCAGAAGCGACAGCACGAACAGTTCGCGGGAGTTCCAGCGGGCGACGTGGCGCATCATCCACGGCAGCAGACGATTGCCCAGCAGCAGCATCACGACCAGAAAGGCGATCGCCTTGAGCGCGGCCCAACCCAGAACCGAGATTCCCATGTCCGGGTTGTCGAGTTCCGGCAGGATGATCATCATCGGGACCACGGCCAGATCCTGGACGATCAGCATGCCGATCATCACGCGGCTCGACAGGGTGCCCATGTAGCCCTGATTCATGAGGGTTTTGAGAATCACCATGGTGCTCGACAGGGAGATCATCGCCCCGAACCACAACGAGACGGTGGTGGTGAATCCCAGCCATCGTCCCACGCCGAATCCGAGCGCCAGGCATGCGACCAGTTGAATGGGGGTGCCGATCAGCGCCACGCGGCGCACCGGCTGGAGTTCCTTGAAGGAGAACTCCAGGCCCAGGGCGAAGAGCAGCAGGGCCACGCCGATCTCGGCCAGAAGTTCGATGTCGTGGATCTGGGTGACGGTGATGCCGCCGGTGTGCGGACCCACGAGCAATCCGGCCAGGATGTAGCCGAGAATCAGCGGTTGGCGCAGCAGGTTGGCGATGCCGCCGCCGAGCAGGGCAGCCAGAACGATGATGATGAGGTCGGTCGCGATACCCATGGTTTCAGGATCTTCAATTGGCAGGAGTGAGGCACGGGAACCCGAGGTCCATGCGGTGGATGGTCTGCATCACGGCGGCGGGGAGGTGCTGGAGCACGTGGCCATGAGAATCCGCGCGGCCATCTCGCCCATGCGTCGGATTACCGCAGGATCGTTTTCCGCCTTGGCCAGCAGGATCGCCCCTTCGAGCAGGGAGAGGATCGCCTCGGCCATGATCGTGCTCTCCTCGCGCGGGGCGATGACCTTTTCGATGTGGTGGATGGTCTCGCGCAGGACGCGGGTCAGATAGAGCCGGAAGGTTTCGTCCTCGTTGCTCATCTCGAGGGTCAGGTTGCCGAGTGGACACCCTCTGACCGCGCCGGTTTCGGTGAGGAACAGTTCCTGGATTTCTGCCGCCCGGTCGAAGAGTCGCGCGATCCGTCCCTCCGGGGGGAGATCCGGAGCCAGGGCCTCGGCGAGCAGGCGGCTGGATTCGTCGTGCAACCGTTCCAGAACCGCCAGTCCCAGGGCGCTCTTGGAGGCGAAGAAGTGGTAGAAACTTCCTTTGCGCACCCCGGCGCGCGTGCAGATCTCCTGGACCCCGGCGCGCGCGTAGCCGCCGGCATGCAGAAGTTCCATGCCGCTCTGGATCAGACGTTCCTTGGCGTCGCTGGTGCGTCCCACGGTTCGGGTCTCCTCCGGATGATCAGGGGTCGCTTTGGGTCGGATGGCGGGTTTCCATGTGCATCCGTTTCAAGAATGAGGTCAGGGACTCCATGTAGAGCGGATCATCGAGCAGGAAGGCGTCATGGCCGTGGATGGAGCGGAACTGCTCGAAGGTGACGTTTTTCTGATGCCAGTTGAGCATCTTGACCAGCTCTTTGGAACGGGAGGTGTCGAAACGCCAGTCGGTGTCGAAGCTGATCACCAGCATGCGCGCCGCCACCTTGTGGAGTTGTTTGGCCGTGGTTTCCGGATCCGGGAAGGGATCGAAATAGTCCATGGCCTTGGTGATGTAGAGGTAGGTGTTGGCATCGAACTTGTTGACGAACGAGGAGCCCTGATAGTGGAGGTAGCTTTCCACCGCGAAGTCGCGTTCGAAACCGAAGGAGAGTTCGCGCCGATCCTGAAGCTGGCGACCGAATTTTTCGTGCAGCCCTTTTTCGGAGAGATAGGTGATGTGGGCCACCATGCGTGCCAGGGCCAGGCCGTTGACCGGTCGCGGGACGTTTTCGCCGTAGTAGTCGCCGCCGTTGAAGTTGGGATCGACCATGATCGCCTGGCGCGCCACGGCGTTGAAGGCGATGTTCTGGGCCGAGAGGCGGGGCGTGGAGGCGATGATGACGCAGGCGCGCAGGGCGTTGGGGTAGTCCAGGGCCCACTGGAGGGCGATCATCCCCCCCATGGAGCCGCCGGCCACGGCCAGCAGGCGCGGAATGCCGAGATGATCGATCAGCCCTTTTTGCAACCGGGCCATGTCGGCGATGGTGATCATCGGAAAGCGCAGACCGAAGGGTTTGCCGGTGGTCGGATCGAGGCTCGACGGGCCGGTGGTGCCGTCGCAGCCGCCGAGGTTGTTGGAGCAGATCACGAAGAACCGTTCGGTGTCGAAGGGTTTGCCGGGTCCGATGAAGTTGTCCCACCATCCGGGTTTGCGATCGTCGGCGTGATGGCGACCGGCGGCGTGGGCGGTACCGGAGAGGGCATGGCAGATGAGAATGGCGTTGCTCTTGTCGGCGTTCAGGGTGCCGTAGGTTTCGAAGGCGACCCGTACCGGCGCGAGCGTGGCCCCGCAATCCAGGCGCAGGGTGGAGCGACCATCGGAGAACAGCTCCACATACCGGGTCTGGACGATCCCGACCGAGCCGGGAGGCGATGATTCGGCGGTGTTCATCGGATTCCTTGGACCATGCGCAAGGGTGCGGTGGATGGGCGATGTTTGACGCGAGGCCGCGTCGGGCTTCCTGATCCGACATTGTAAGGTCATGGCGCGCGCGAAGGGAAGGGGGATGCGCGCGAAAAGGGTTTCGAATCCTGGGCATGATATTTGCTTGATATCTGACAGGGATTCTCCGGGCCGGATCCGGACGCTCGTCGTGGACTTGTGGGAGCCAGAAAAGCATGACACAATTCTTGAAACGATTCAAAGGACTGAACGATATCGTCATGGCCATCGGCATCATCATGGTGCTGGCCATCATGATCATTCCGATTCCATCCTGGCTGTTGGATGTCTTCTTGTCTGTCAACATCTCCCTGGCCATCGTCATCCTTCTGACGACCGTCTATGTGCATCGACCGCTGGATTTTTCCTCCTTTCCCAGCGTGTTGCTCATCACCACCATGTTCCGGCTGTCGCTCAACATCGCCACCACCCGTCTGATCCTCCTGCACGGCGCCGAGGGCGAGGGGGCCGCCGGCGAGGTGATCCGCTCCTTTGGCCAGTTCGTGGTCGGGGGCAATCCGGTGGTGGGTACGATCATCTTCGCGATCCTGGTGATCATCAACTTCGTGGTCATCACCAAGGGTGCCGGGCGCATCGCCGAGGTGGCTGCCCGCTTCACCCTGGACAAGATGCCCGGTAAACAGATGGCCATCGACGCGGATCTGAACTCCGGTCTGATCTCCGAGTCCGAGGCCAAGACCCGGCGGCGCGAGATCGAACAGGAGTCGGAATTCTTCGGAGCCATGGACGGTGCCTCGAAGTTCGTGCGCGGGGATGCCGTGGCCGGCATCATCATCGTTTTCATCAACATCATCGGCGGTTTCATCATCGGTGTCGGCCAGCACAACCTTTCCGCCGCCGATTCGGCCAACATCTACACCATCCTCACCGTCGGCGACGGTCTGGTGGCGCAGATTCCGGCCCTGGTGATCTCCACCGCCGCCGGTTTCCTGGTCACCCGCGCCTCTTCGGACGAAAACCTCGGCGATCAGGTCGGCGGTCAGATCACCGCCCAACCGCGGGTGATCCTGCTTAGCGCCGCAGTGCTCGGCCTGTTCGCCATTTTGCCCGGCATGCCCACCGTGCCGTTCTCGCTGCTGGCGATCCTGATGGGCGGTTGGGCCTACCTGCTCTTCAAGCGCCTGGAGAAGGCGGAACTGGTCCAGGCCCGCACCGAGACCATCCGCGCCCAGAGCGAAGCCCTGACCGAAGAGCCGATCGAGAATTTCCTGGCCCTGGACCTGTTGCGCCTGGATGTGGGGTATGGCCTGATCTCGTTGGTGGATGAGAGCCAGCAGGGAACGTTGTTGGAGAAGATCCGTTCCATTCGCAAGCAGTTCGCCTCGGACATGGGTTTCGTGGTGCCGCCGATCCACATCAAGGACAACCTGCAATTCCGTCCCGGCGAATACGCCTTCATGATTCGCGGGGTGGAGGTGGGACGCGGAGAGCTCAAGCCGTCGCAATACCTGGCCATGGAGGGCGGCGCGGTCTCGGGACGGATCGACGGCACCCCGACCGTGGAGCCGGCTTTCGGACTGCCGGCGTTGTGGATCTCCGGCAACGACCGGGAGCGCGCCGAGATGATGGGCTACACGGTAGTCGATCCCTCGACGGTTCTGGCCACCCACATTACCGAACTGGTGCATACCCATGCCCACGAGATGCTCAACCGCCAGGAGGTTCAGAACCTGCTCGACCTGACCGCCAAGGGACAACCCAAGCTGGTCGAGGAGTTGATCCCGCACATCATCACCCTGGGAACGCTGCAAAAGGTGTTGCAAGGGCTGCTGCGTGAGCGGGTGTCGATTCGCGACATGAGCACCATTCTGGAGACCATCTCCGACTATGCCCGGGTCGTCAAGCAGCCGTCGCAACTGGTGGAACTCTCCCGTCAGGCCCTGGCCCGTTCGCTGGTGACCCGCTATCTGGACGAGGAGGGACGTCTTTCGGCGTTGATCCTGGGCGCGGACGCGGAGAATCTCGTCAACGAGGCGATCGTCGATGGCGAGTACGGCTCTTATCTCTCCCTGGCGCCCAGGGCCGCCGGGTTGCTGATGGTGCGCATCCGCGAGTCGGTGGATCGCATCGCCGCCCATGTGCAGCAGCCGGTGATCATCACCGGAGCACGGGCGCGACCGTTCTTCAAGCAGGCGGCGGAGGCGACTTTGCCACACCTGGCGGTGCTGTCGCAAAACGAAATCCCCACGAATATCCCGGTCCATTCTCTGGGCACGGTGACGCTTTCGTGATGGCATGATGGATAGAAAACCGTTCAAGGATCCGACCGTATCATGAACATTTCCAAATTTCAGGCGCGCGACATGCGCGAGGCGCTCCAGATCGTCAAGGATCAACTTGGCGCCGACGCGGTGATTCTCTCCACCCGCAGCATCCGGGAGAAGGGACCGGGTGGTTTGGCTCTGGGCAAGACGATGATCGAGGTGACCGCCTGCCCGAGTCCGGCGGCCCAGTCCGCGGCGGGGGGAGGCGCGGCGCGCGCCGAGGCGGGACGCTTCTCGGCGGTGGTGGATGATCCGATCGACATGGACAGGGATGATCCCCCACCGGTCCGTCCGATGGCCCGGTCTGCGGAGCGGTCCACCTCTCGGATTGCGCCAGCGGCCCCGACGGCGCGCGGACGCGATGCCGACATGCCGATGCCCACGCCGATCGTGCCGACCCTGGGGGATCTTCCTCCGGAGTTTCCGATTGTGGGCGATGCCTCGGGACTCGACATGATGGGCAAGCGTCACTACGGTACCATGCTGATGCATGGCGTGGAGGAGCCGATCGCCCGCAAGATCGCCATGATGGATCAGACCGGCAAGGAGCGCGGCCTGGATGTGGCCTTTGCCCGGACCTTGAAATTCCGCGATCCCCTCGATGGCAAGTCGCGGGTGATTGTGCTGGTGGGTCCGACCGGGGTCGGCAAGACCACCACGCTCGCCAAACTGGCGGCGGATCTGATTCTGAACCGTCAGCGTTCGGTGGGCATGATCACCCTGGACACCTTCCGTGTTGGCGCGGTGGCGCAGCTGGAGACCTATGCCAAGCTGTTGCAGGTGCGTCTGGTGGTGGCGCGCACCCTGTCGGAGGTGAAGGCCGGGCTGCATTCGCTCAACCGCTGCGATTTCGTGCTGGTCGATACCGTGGGATCGAGCCCCTACAACCGTCGTCAGGTCAACTCCACCGCCGGGCTGCTGCCGATCATGGGGGATGACCGCGAGGTGATCCTGACCATGGCCGCCAACGTGCGCGAAACCGAACAACAGGCGATTTTCCGACGCTTTTCGGTGTTGAAACCGACCGGATTGATCTTCACCAAGCTCGACGAGACCGTCACCTACGGCGGCATCCTCAACGTGGCTGTGCGCGCCGGTCTGCCTCTGACCATGTATACCGATGGCCAGCGGGTGCCGGAGAATCTCGGTTGGATGTCGCCCAAGACCATGGCGCGCTGGTTTCTGGAGGAGCGCGATCTGGAACAGTGATCGGGTGAAAAGACCTGCTTCACGCTTGGAATGCGAATTGCTAGGGTTTGTAGAGTTGTGAAAAAAAATTCACCCTTTTTCCGTGCTGAACCGTCGGGTCCCGACCAACGGGATGGCGGTGTGGCGGGGGAGTCATGATCAAGGATCTGGACAATCAAGTCGCGACGTTGAAAGAGTTGGCCGAGCGCCGCAAGGCGGCTGGGATGGTCAAGGGCGCGCTTTCCGCGCCGCCGGTGAACGAGGAGCTGTCGCAACGCAAGGTGCCTCACACCATGGCCATCACCAGCGGCAAGGGTGGCGTCGGCAAGACCCTGATCACGGTCAACCTCGCCATCCAGTACGCCCGCCAGGGACTCAAGGTGCTCCTGATCGACGCGGATCTCGGCCTGGCCAACATCGACGTGGTGTTGGGCATCGAGGCGCCGCAATTCACCATCCAGGATGTGCTTGAGGATCGCCTGACCCTGGACCAGGTGGCGATCCAGGGACCGGAGGGAATCACCATCCTGCCGGCGGCCTCGGGCGTGGCCGGACTCTCCGCGCTCACCGAGGAGCAGAAGCTCTCCCTGATGGATCATATCGACCGCTGGAACGCCGATTTCGATGTGGTGCTGGTGGATACCGGCGCCGGCATCTCCGAGAACGTCCGCTTTTTCGTGCTGGCCGTGGAGCGGATCATGGTGATCGCCACTCCGGATCCGACCAGCGTCACCGACGCCTATGCCCTGATGAAGGTGCTGTTTCTGAACCATCGCGCCTCCCATTTCGACCTGGTGGTCAACCAGGCGCGGGACGAGGCCGAGGCCAAGGATGTCTTTCGCACCCTGGCGCAGGTGGCGGACAAGTTCTTGAATGTGGTGCTCAATTTTGTGGGTTCGGTCCCCGAGGACGCGCTTTTGGCCCAGTCGGTTCGGGTGCAGAAACCGGTCTCCATCACCCATCCGGAGGCTCCGGTTTCCAAGTCGTTCCAGAAGATCGCCACCAGCCTGATGCGTCTGTGGCGCGAGAAACGTCACGAGGAGGGCCGGATGATCTTCTTCTGGCGGCGTCTGCTCGACGATACGCTCATGCATTCGGAGTCGTAGGGGCCATGGTGGCGGCGGTTACCCAGAAGCGGGCAGAGAGCCCCAAGGATCCGGCGGACAACGATCAGGGCGCGACCTGGGAGGGGCTGAGTCGTGACGAGGTGATCCTCAAGTACGCGCCGATCGTCAAGTACGTGGCCAGCCGCATCTCGATGAAGCTCCCTCAATCGGTGGACATCGACGATCTGGTCCAGGTGGGGATTCTGGGACTCATCGACGCGGTGTCCAAGTTCGATCCGCATCGGGGCATCAAGTTCCAGACCTATGCCGAATTCCGGGTGCGCGGCGCGATTCTCGATGAGCTGCGCTCCATGGACTGGGTGCCGCGCGCGGTGCGTCAGACCGCCGCCCATATCCAGGAGACCTATCTGCTGCTCGAAGGGCAGATGGGCAAGTCGGTCGAGGATCAGGAGGTGGCCGCCCATCTCGGCCTGACCCTGGACGAGTTCTATCGCAATCTCGACGCGGTGCGCGGCATCGCCATTCTCTCCTTCGACGACTTGCGCCCCTCCCTGGACGAGGAGGAGTGGGACGTGCTGGAGATGCTCGCGGATCCGGAGATCATCGATCCGGTGGAGAGCATCGGTCTGCAACAGCTGCGTCTGGCCCTCTCCGAGGCGATCTCCTCCCTGCCGGACAAGGAACGACTGGTCGTGACGCTGTACTATTTCGAAGAGTTGACCATGAGTGAAATCGGGGAGGTGCTCGGACTCACCGAGTCGCGCATCTCCCAACTGCACAGCAAGGCCGCCATGCGCATGCGGGCGCGGATGAAACGGGTATTGGGGCGAATCTCGTGAACATTTGGAATCTTCTCGTTGTCGTCTGTTTCCTGGTCCTTTATTTGGCCGTTTTCATGGTGTTCCAGCAGGTGCAGAAGCTGCGCGAGGAGACCAGGGCCACCACGCCCGCCGAGCCGGATGTGGAGCCGTTCGATTCCGCCGAGTGCATCAATGCCATGCATCGCGAGATCGCCGCTCTGGAGGCGCGTCTCGGCGAGGCGATCCGGACCATTCCCGAGCAGTTGAAAAAGGATCTCCAGGGGATCCAGGCCGATCTGCACTACATGTCCCGTCCCAATCCGGGCAACATGGGGATGGGCATGCCCATGGGGCATTCCGTCAAGATGGCCGACTCCGGTCAGCCTGCGAGCATGTCCGATGCCTATCGCGAGGCCCGTCTGCTGCTCTCCAACGGCGTGGACGAGGATCGGGTGGTCACCGAGACCGGTCTGGCGGTCGAGGAGGTGAGTCTGCTCAAGCGTCTCCATCGCAACCAGGATGAGCGCGATTAACGTGCATGATGGGGGGAGAACCCCCTCACCCCCCTTGCCATGGACCTCCCTTCGGGAGTTCCACGGCAAGGGGTAACCCGCGTTGTTCGTCAGTTTCGGGGTCAGGGGGGTCTGATTCGACCCGCGACCCCGGCTTTCGGACTCACCTTTCTGACCAACTCCCCCTTGTCCCACCCTCCGGTCCGCGATGATTCTCTCCTTCATCCCGCCATCCCCCGGCGAAAGCGGTCCTGTCTCCTCCACCCCGTTCTCCGCGCCCGACATTCCGAAACTCTTCGAAGGCCAGATGCTGGTCGGTCGCGTCGCGAACGTGGGCGTGGATGGCCAGGGGGTGATCCGGTTTCCCAACGGTTCCGGCATCGCGTTTTCTGGTGGCCGCGCCCTGCAACCCGGTGAACAGGTGACCCTGGAGGTGACCCGCCTGACTCCGGAGGTGAGCGTGCGGCTGGTGGCGAGCGAATCGGGTGGGGCGGTGCAACTTGTCCAGACCGCCGAACAGAGCCTGGCGCGCGGGCCGGAGGTGCTGGGACGGCTGATGGTGCTTTCGGGTCTGGCCCGTGGCGCCACCGGTGCGGCGGGAGAGTCGGCGTTGCTGGCGGGCGGACGCTCCGGGGTGCTGGTGGCGGGTCGCGAAACCCTGGCCGGGGTGTTGCAACGGGCCCTGCCGAATGTGGGACTGGGCGATCTGATGAAAGGGGATCTCGCCGGGCTGACGCGGGTGCTCGAGGCCGGCAGTCGCCAGGAGGTGGCGGACGCGGTGCGGCTGGTGCGTCAGGCCGCCGAACATCTGCATCACGAGCCGACCCGGACCGCCAGCAACGCCACCCCGGCCACCCGCGAGGAGGTGACCGCCGAGGTGGCCGGCGCGCGTCACGCCTTGCAGCGGCTCGGGGATCTGCTGGCGTTGCAGCACATCCTACCCCAGGCGGCGGCCTCACCGGAGGAGGGGGCCTATCTGTTGGGCTATCGTCTGTTCTGGATGAACGATGGCGGACTGGGCGAGGCGGTGTGGCGCCGCGAACGCGACCGGCGCCGGAAGGATGGGAAATCCGGGGACGGGTCGTTGCTCTCCGTGCTGCTGTCGTTGAACATGACCCGCATGGGGATGGTGCAGGCCCGGCTCGAGCATGGGGCGGGGATGGTGCGGGTGGCGATCTCGGCCCAGGAGGATGCCTCGCTGGTGGCGCTGCGCGGTGGGGTGGGGGAGTTGCGCGGCGCTTTGCTGGAAGCTGGCGTGCCGCTCCACTCCCTGGATCTGGCCATGCTCGGCGCGGGCGGCATGCGGGCCGAGCGGGCCCAGTTTCTTGGCCTGGGAAGCGGCTTTCATACCGAGGCGTGAGGATGGTTCCGTCGTTTCGTGAATGATTGAGTCTGAGGATGGATTCGGTTTCATGTGATGTCAAACATGGACATCCAAAGAGCCATCCATGGCCAGCGACGTTCAGTTCACCCCGGAATTCGAGACCTTGTCGGATTCGTGGTCACGCCTGATCGGTTTTGTTGTGTGTGCCTTTGACCACCAGAACCGGGCAGTTGGCTTTGCCGATCAGCTTCACCAGATCGTTGATGTTGAAAAGCCGGTCGAACATGGAACGGTCGCGCGGTTCGCAGACGATCAGGTCGTCGGAGCGTTGCCGCGCCACCTCCAGGACCACCTCGTCGAGATCGCCGCCATGCACCAGTCCCTCGGCGGTCACCCCGTGCAGTTGCGCCAGGGCTACCAGTCGGTTGACGGTCAGATTGGCATCGCGGCACGCTTCATCCTTTTCATCCACGACCAGCAGGATGGTCAAGGGGATGTTGGCCCCGTGGGCCAGGCGTATCGCCACCAGGGCGGCCTGGTCGCCGGCGGTTTCGTCCGGATCGATCACCAGAAGGACGCCACTGCTCCAGAAGGAGAAGAGGCGCGGCACGACCAGGACCGAACACTCCAGTTTGTCGAGGAGTTTGGTGGTGGCTTCGCCGACGTTGTTCTTGGCCAGTCCCCGGCGTCCGCGTCGGCCCACGATGACCAGTTGGGCGTTGATCTCCCGTGCGGCGGTCAGGATGCCGGTGGTGGGATCCTCGGCGGGGCGGATCATGCGGGTGTGTTCGATGCCGGCGGCCAGACACTGGTTGGCGATCTGGTCGAGTTTGAGGTTGGCGTCCTGCTCTTCGACGATCGAGGCGTCGGTGCCGGGTTCGGCCAGGAGCAGGCGGAGCATGTGGAGATGGGATTGGCTGTGTTGCGCCAGTTCGAGGCCCACGGATTCGACCCCGGCGGAGAATTCCGACCCGTCGGTGGCCAGCAGAACGACTTTGCAGGGATCCGTCATCGCGACATCGGTGTCGATCATGGAGTGGCCTCTTTTTTGATTCGTATTGTTTGCTTGATTGAATATTTAGTTGTATTTTACGGTCCGTCGGTATTCTGACCATCAGAATAGCAGATGGCATCCAGGCAGTTCAAGTTTCTGTTCTGGTTTTTCCCAATTAAGAGAATTTTTTTTAACAATCTTAACAGAATCTGTTGACGTGATGTTCATTTTTTGCTAAACTGTGAAATATAATTAACTTTTAACGGAGGGTGTGTGGACACGCCGAGTTTGGTGACTCTGACGCGCCGTCAGGAGGGTGACATGGCCTGAATCCGTTCTGCCATCGGCATCTCCCCCCTTGCAAAGCCCGCCAGAGTCCATTCCCAAACCTGATTGAACGTCTCGTCAGGGATCCTGTTCCTAAAAGTTTCCTGGAAAAGAGTTGTTGCTACGCAATAACTCCGAGATTGCGTTTGTCTCGTTGTCGCGTGCGTTTTTTTGTGGCGCGGCAGCTCTGCGCATCGGTGCGTCCAAAACCTCCTGTCACCCTTTTTGACCCTGGAATGCCCGCAAGGGAGGTCCGGGGTCGGGGGTGAGGGGGATCCCCCCATCATGCAAGTTTTTTTTCGTTCATCGGATATTCCATTCTTGGCAAGGAAGGACGCGACATGAGCATGATCGTGGTTGACGAACCGCAAGCACCCATGGAGACCGGTCATGCCCCCCGATTCGTGGAGATGATCCGTCGTCTCTACCGCAAGGGGGCCACTGCCCAGCTCTCGCGCATTCTCGACAAACTCCTGCCCGCCGATATCGCCCAGGTGATCAACACCTCCGAAGATCTCGACGAGGCGGCGGACATCTTCCACCTGATCACCGCGCCCCAGCACGCCGGCGAAACCCTCAAGGAACTCAACGAGGATTTCCAGATTCACATCATCTCGGTGTGCAGCCTGGAACGCGCCGTGCCGATCCTGGAGAGCCTGCCGCCGGATACCCGCGGACACATTCTCGGTCAGCTCAATCCCGAGGTCGGCCAGCACATCATGAATGCCCTGGACCGGGAGACCCAGAAGGAGGTGCAGACCCTGCTGCAATACCTTCCGGATACCGCCGGTCACATCATGAACTCCCAGTTCTTCGCCATCGAGGAGACCACCACCGCCAAGCAGGCGCTCCAGGCCGTGCGCGATCTGGACTACCATGAGTTCGTCTTCTACGTCTACGTGCTCGACGAACAGCAGCGGCTTGTCGGCGTCAGCTCGTTGAAACGGCTGCTGCTCTCCTCTCCGGATCGTCTGGTGCGCGACATCATGGACGACCGGGTACACACCGTGAACGTCGATACCCCCCAGACCGAGGCCGCCAAGATCGTCACCGAAATGGATCTTATGGCCATCCCGGTGGTCAACGATCTGGGCGTGATGCGCGGCATCATCACCGTGGACGATCTGATCCATGTGATTCAAAACGCGGATACCGAATCGATGATGAAATCGGTGGGCGCCGATGCCGAACATAAACTCAGCCTGCTCTCCGAATCGATCACCAGCGTGGCGCGCACCCGGCTTCCCTGGCTGGTGGCGCCCTTCCTGGGCGGTTTGGCCGCCGCGTGGATCCTGGGTCATTTCGAGGATACCATGTCCAAAGTGATCCAATTGAGCTTCTTCATGCCGATGATCTTCGGCATGGCCGGCAATGTCGGCAGTCAGACCGCCGTGGTGGCGGTGCGCGGTCTGGCCACCGGCGTGATCCAGGTGAGCGACTACTTCGCGCTTCTCTTCAAGGAGACCCAGACCGGCGTCCTCATCGGTCTGTTTTACGGCGCCTGTCTCTCCGGCTACGCGCTGGTGGTTTTCAAGAGCACGACGCTTGCCTTCGTGGTGGGGATCAGCATCCTGAGCAACATCACCTATGCCGGGGTGATCGCTTCGAGTCTGCCCTTGCTGCTTCAGAAGTTGGGGCATGATCCGGCGGTGGGCGGTGGCCCCTATGTATTGACCACGGTCGATGTGCTCGGGGTGATCAACTATCTGTTGATCGCCACGGCGGTCTATGGCTTGTGAGACCGCTTTCGTCCCTTTCGACGACTCGACAACGACTCTCTTGAAATCGATGAGGATTCCGCCATGGCCATGATGGTTCTGGATGACAATAAGGCAGCGGCCAAACCCGCCCCCAAGAACAGCAACATCGCCGAGGCGATCGTGCGTCTGCACCGGCGCGGGGCGACCGCCCATTTGACCCAACTGTTGAGCAAACTCAAGCCTTCCGACCTTGGCGAGGTGTTGAACGGCTTTCCCGGCCCGCGCGCCATGGAACTTTTCTGCCGGATCGCCCCGCCCGAGCATGCCGCGCAGGTGTTGACCGAACTCGATGACGACCATCGTCGTTACGTGGTCTCCAACTGCCCCGGCGAGCAGATCAGAACCATCCTCGACACCCTCCCGCCGGAGGTGCGGCAGATGGCCCTCACCGGTCTGGATCCGGAGGTGGCCGAGCGGCTCTCCAAGATCGTGAACCGCTTCGAAAAATCCTCCGGGGATGGCGACGAGATCATCTATACGCCGGGAACCGCCGGCAGTCTCATGGAGACCAACATCATCGCCATGTCGGATCAGACCACCGCCGGCGATGCCATTCTGGCGATCCAGGCCCTCTCTTCCCACGACGCGATCTTCTATCTCTATGTCCTCGACGACATGCAGCGGCTGATCGGTGTCTGCTCGCTGCGGCGCCTGATCGTGGCCGATCCGAAGAAAACCTTGCGGGAGTTCACCCAGACCCGTCTGATCAAGGTGCATGTCGATACCCCCCAGGGCACGGTGGCCAACCTCATCAGCCGTTATCGCCTGCTGGCCATGCCGGTGGTGGACGAATTCGACGTGCTGGTCGGACAGATCACCATCGACAATCTCATCGAGATCATCCAGGAGGAGAACACCAATTCCATCCTGAAGATGGCCGGTATCGGCTCCAAGGATACCAATGTCCTGGCCCAGTCGCCGTTCAAGATCTTCCGGACCCGCGTTCCCTGGTTGATCACCGCCTTCATCGCCTACATTCTGGTCTCGGCGATCCTGGAAGGGTTTGAGCAGACCTTGGAAAAGGTGGTGCAACTGGCCTTCTTCTTCCCGATCGTCATCGGCATGTCGGGCAACGCCGGCAGTCAGACCGGCGCGGTGGTGGTGCGCGGCCTGGCCTTGGGCACCATCCACAACGCCCATTTCTTCCGGTTGCTGTTCAAGGAACTTGGCATCAACATCATTCAAGGGGCGGTCTATGGTCTCTGTCTGGCCGGGGCGTCGTATCTGATCTTCCAGAATCCGTTGCTTTCGGTCACGCTTGGGATTGCGATGACGTTGAGCATCACCTGTTCGGCGGCCATTGCCATGTCGTTGCCGTTCTTTTTCAAGCGTCTCGGCGCGGATCCGGCGGTGGCCGCCGGGCCGTTGGCGCTGGCCTTCATCGACATGGTGGGCTCGATCAACTATCTGACCGTGGCCTTCATGGTGTTCAAACTGTAGGCGTGCCGTCGTGACCATCCCGCGCGCGGGGGTGGTCGGTGGCCAACAAACGAAACAGCCCACTTCGGCTCTCGAAGTGGGCTGTTTCGTTTCTGGTCGGGGATCGGACGTTGTTTTGGCGCGTTTGTCTGGATCATTCGGGCGGGAGCCGACAATGGGACCAGACGGGTGCGAACCGTTCTTTCTGGCGTCGTGTCTCAATCCTCCTCGAACCACTTCAACCGCTTGAAGACCAGGTAGCAGAGCACCATCAGCGCGAACAGTCCGATGCATTCGAACAGAAAGCCATACGGGGTGTTGGTGCCGGCCTGGCCGGGAATCCCCTCGATGTTGGTGCCCAAAAGACTCGTCACCGCGTTCATCGGCAACAGGAAGGCGGTGAAGACCGCGATGATCTTCATGGTGCGGTTCATGTTGCGATCGAGGCGGGCCATGATCTCGTCCTGCAGCAGGGCGGCATGTTCGCGACAGGAGTTGATGTCCTCGATGGCGCGGTTGATGTGGCTGTTGGCCTCGCGCAGTTGCCGCTTGCAGAGGTCCGAGAGCCAGAAGGCCCGGTCGCCGTACAGCGAGCTGAGCACCCCGTGTTGGGGCATCAGATAACGGCGCGCGGTGATGATGCGGTGGCGCATCACCGAAAGCTCCTGCTGAGTGGTGCCGATCTTGGCCGCCAGCAGGATCCGGTCTTCCAGCAGGTCGAGTTCATGGTCGATGCGGCTGGTGAAGGGGCCGAGGCGGGTCATGATCCGGTCCATGAGCCGGGAGAAGAGTTCACCGGTGTCGCGGGGAATCTGCCCCTCCTTGAGTTCGTTGCGCACGTCGTCGCAGGCCAGGATTTTCTTCATGCGGATCACGATGATGCGCGTCTGGTCCACCCAGATGTTGACGCCGATCAGGTCGTCGTCATCCTCGTTGACGCGGCTCTGGTTCACGGCGCGCAGGGTGATCAGGGTTCCCTCGGCGGTGAAGGTGGTTTGCGGGCGGTTGTCGTCGTTCAAGAGCGTGGCGACCACCTGGGGATCGAGTCCGCTTTCGTTTTGCAACCAGCGGCGCGTCTCTTCCCCTTCCGGGCGGCTCACCAGCCAGAAATAGCCGTTTTCCGGCTTCCAGACGCGGATCTCATGCCATCCGATGGCTTGGGCCTTGCCTTGTTTGTCGATCTGATAGGCGTAGATCGATCCGGCTTCACTGCTCATGGCGCGCCTCCATTCGTTGCCGTGGGTTGGAGAGTTTTCGATGCGGATGCGTCAAGTCAATGGTCAATCGATGAAAAAGTGAGCGATCAGGAAGTAACTGGCGATTCCACTGACATCGATGATGGTGGTGAGCATCGGGCCGGTCAACGCGGTCGGATCTCCGCCCTTGCGTCCCAGGAGCAGAGGCACCGTGGTGGCGAGGATGCTGCTCAGGGTGATGGTCAGGGTGGCGGCGGTGGCCACGACCTGCACCAGATCGGTGTTCCGGAACAGGATGTAGGCGGTGAGTCCCAGGAGGGCGCCTGTCAGGATGCCCATCAGGAAGCCGGCGCCGACCTCGCGCGGGAACACTTTCCAGAAGGCGTTGGCCTTGATTTCGCCGGTGCGCAACCCCCGGATCACCACGGTGGCCGACTGGTTGCCCACATTGCCGGCCAGGGCCGTGACCACGGGCAGGAAGTAGATCATGGAGATCATCTCCAGCACCTCCTGTTCGAAATAGTGGTAGATTCCGACCCCCATCACGCCACCCAGGAACACCAGCATCAGCCAGGGCAGACGGATACGCACGATCGGCAGGGAGGAGTCGGCCTCGATTTCGTCGCTGTGGGCGCCGGCCATTTTCAGCATGTCCTCGGTGACTTCATCCTGGAAGATCGGGAAGATGTCGTCCACGGTCACCAGACCGACCATTACCCCCATTTCATCCACCACCGGGATGCCGAGCAGACGGTAATGGCGAACGATCTCCACCACCTCCTCCTGGGGGGCGTGGGTATGGATCTGGACGACGCGGGTGTTCATCATCTCGCGCAGAGGTTTGCGCGGGTTGGCCAGCAGCAGTTGTCGCAGGGAGCTGACCCCGGTCAGGCGTCCCGATTCGTCGGTGACATAGAGGTAGAAGACCATCTCGTAGGTGGGCAGGGTGCGCACCGCCGCGATCGCCTCCGAGACCAGGGTATCCTCGGGCAGGGCGAAGAACTGCGAGGTCATGACGCCGCCCGCGCTTTCCGGAGGGTATTGCAGGAGGTTTTCGATCTCGGTTTTGGTCTCCTGGTCGAGCTGGGCGATGATTTTTTCAGCCACCTCTTTGTCGAGATGGCTGAACAGATCGGTGCGTTTGTCCGGGGCCATGCGGGCGACCACCGGGGGGAGCGATTCGAGGCGGCAGGCCTCGACCACGGCCTGTTGCAACGCTTCGCCGAGTTCACCCAGCACTTTGGCGCGCTGATCGTTCTCCTGGATCAGCAGAAACAGCTCCGGGACGGTCTCCGGCGGGAGCATTTCGAAGGCAGAGGCCAGATCCGCGGGATAGGCCTTGGCCAGGATGTTCTGGAGCGTGCGGTTGGCGGCCTTGGCGTGGAAGGTCTGGATGTTCTCGAACAACAGCTGGGCCTTCTCGAGATTTTTCGGTGAGTGCTCGCTCGGAGTGGTTTTTTCGGTGCCTGGGCTGTCTTCGTCCTCCGATGCGGCATCGCCGCCATCCTTGCTGGAGCATCCCATCATCCGGTCGTCGATCAGGGTGGTGGGACGTTGCCGCATGCTGAGCAGCATGCGAATCTGGGCCTGTTTGTTTTTTTCGACGCGACTGGCCAGTTGGTTCAACTCGTCGGGGGGCAGTTCCTCGAGGATCGGCAGGATCTCGCGGATTTCGGCCAGGGAGACGAGGTGGGCCCGTTGATCCGTGGAGAGGGCGCGCAGCACCCGGATCGCCTTGACGCGCGGCAGGAGGGGCAGGATGCGTGCGCTCTCCTCGTCGAGCATGGCCTTGAACAGGGCGATCAGATCGGTGTCCGAGGTTTTCCCGAGCAGGTTTTCCAGATGGGGTAACGATTGTTTGCGGTGCAGACGGGAAACCGTCTCGAGCATCACGCCGATACGATCCTGGGCCATGGCGCCTCCCAAGGGATGGGTGAAAGGGGTGTGGATACCGGGAGTGACCTTCCTGGAGCCGAAAGAGGGGCTCTGGAAGATTTTATGGCGCGCGGGATCAGCTTTCCGGCGGTTGCCAGCAGGCGGTTCCGTCCGGGCCGCGCGCATTTTTGGCCATGCCCTGCTTGGTGAGGGTCAGTCCGCCGCATTTGGTGTCGGCGAGCTGTTCGTCCTGGGGTTCGGCGGCGAGGGCATAGGTGTTCTCGTCGGCGGAGAGGATCACCAGTTTGTAGAGTTTTTTCGGGGAGAAGACGCTCAGGTCCGCGACATCCTCATAGCCGAGGGCGGCCAGATCGGTGGTGTAGGCCTTGGATCTGGCGAAGAGACTTTCCTGGCGTTTGGCCAGATCGAGCAGGGCGTCGCGACCATCGGCGCGCTGCTCTTCGATTTTGGCGGTTTGTGCCAGCCGTTGGCTGTAGCGGTAGTCGTAGACACCGACGCCGGTGATCAGGGATGTGAGGATCAGGCCCAGAATGACGATCATCGAGGTGTTCATGATGGCTGCTCCGTTGACATCATAAGTTTTTGATGCCCAAAATAAAATAAATTTATTTCACAACCGTTTGGGTTGTGACGGATTTGGGTCAGATTGGTTTTCCGAGAGATCCAGGAGGTTGAACAGGGTGGATTACGATGGAGAAACTGCAATATTCTCTAATAGATGAAAGAATTTGTCAAGGAAAGATTTTGTTGGGATGGCGTGGGCCGCGCATTTTTTTTTCGAGGATTGGATCGTGGTATAAAAAATTAATTTTATAATTATTTTGCAATGCAATACAACTATTTAAGGTATAAATGTGAAAAATATTTCACAAACTGCCGTGTTATGATAAATCGCGATCTAGCATTAACATCCGGTCCAGATTTTGCTTGATTTTCTCTTTTGGTCCAAGTCTCCAGTCGGTTCAGCCGTCAGGCGGAGCGCTTGGTCGCAGGAAGATTCAAGGAGTCTCACACCAAATGTCCACCGATCCATTGATTCACGCCTGGCGCTTCGATGCCCAGGATGCGGGACGGGGGCTTGCCTGGAACGAGGTGGGATCAACCAACATCTTCTCCCTCGGCCATTTCTGGTTGCATCTCCACCACCGCTCCGATCTGGCCATCGACTGGATCAAGGGTCGCTCGGCCATCGACGAATGCGCGGTCAAGGCGCTCCTGGCTCACGAAACCCGACCCCGTTACACCCGCTTTCAGGATGGCGCGGTCCTGATGCTGCGTAGCGTCAACGAAAACCGCGGCCACGACTACCACGACATGGTGGCCTTGCGCATGTGGGTGGATGACATCGGCATCGTCAGCCTGCGCGGACGACCGATCGCCTTCATCGACGAAATCCGCCGGACCATGGAGTATGGAACCGGTCCCCGGTCGCCGGGTGAGTTGCTGCTGGCGTTCCTGGAACAGCTCACCACGCGCATCGGCTCGACCTTGGAGCGCATGGACGATCAGCTCGAGGAGCTGGAAACCTATACCCTGACCGAACACGAACCCTACGAGACCCGTCGGAATGGCCCCCGGATTCGCCAGAGGCTCGGGGATCTGCGCGTGGCCGCCGTGGCCATGCGTCGCTATCTGGCCCCGCAGCGGGAGGCGATCGCCCGTCTTCTGGCCGATGAACTCCCCTGGGTGGACGAATCGCTCAGGTCGCGTCTGGCCGAGGTGGTCAACGAGTCCACCCGTCAGCTCGAGGATCTCGACGAGATCCGCGATACCGCCGGGATCATCCAGGATTCGGTGGCCAACGCCATCAGCGAGGGGTTGAACGATCTGCTGTTCAAACTCACCATGATGTCGGCCTTCTTCATGCCACTCTCGTTCGTGGTGGGCTGGTTCGGGAGCAACGTCAGCGGATTGTTCCTCAATGCCGACAGCACCTGGTTTCCGAGCCAGCAGGGGTTCGTGATGGAGGGGGTGCTGCTGGTGGTCATCGGTCTGATCGAGGTGTGGATCTTCAAGCGGCTTGGATGGTTGTGACCGGGAGGATGCAATGTGCGCGGCCAAGGTCAAGGAGGAGGGGGATGACTCGGAGTTGCCGGTGCATCAGCGTCGGGCGGTGGCGTTGCGCTATCAGCGCGCCAGGGATGCCGCGCCGCGCGTCACCGCCTCGGGCCGGGGACTGGTCGCCGAGACCATCCTGAAAAAGGCCCGCGAGGCGGGTGTCACCTTGATGGAGGATCCGGATCTGGTGAACCTGTTGGGCAAGGTGCCGGTGGGGGACGTGATCCCGCCCGATCTCTACAAGGCCGTGGCCGAGGTGTTGGCGTATGTCTATCGGTTGAACAAGAACTTTCCTCACTGAGTGTCCCTATGTTAAGGTGGCTGCGTTTGGCTGGGTGAAAGGGTCCGGGGGGGAGGGTTGGAGGCGAAACATGGCCAGGGAAAAAAAGTGTGACCCCACGGATTGTGATCTGCTCGCCGGCGAGGTGCATGCGCGCATCGATCATCTTTATCAGCGTCAGGCCAAGCTGCTGCGCCGCATGGACGAACTCGAGCGCGCCACTCGCGCGCAGTTGGATCGTTTTGCCGCCGCCTGGCCGAGTCAGTTGATCGAGGGGTTGGTCACCCGTCAGGGGGAGCTGTTGCGCCGCATCGAGGAGCAGGAAGAGGAGAGCGCCCGCATCTACGCCAATCAGAACGACCTGTTGCAATCCCTGGACGTCACCCTGAACGATATTCGTGAACGCATCCGTCAGATCGCGGAAAGGCAGGAGAGCCTGTCGCCGTCGGTTGCCGTGGACGCGGGATCAGAGTAGGATTCATTAATATTTCCCACCCTGGACTTCCCATAACACCATTTCGGAACACGATTCATAAAAACGCTCATGAACGACATCAACCCCTCTGCGGATTTCATTCGCGACATCATCGCCCACGATCTGCTCCACGGCATCAACGAGGGTCGCCTGCAGACCCGTTTTCCACCCGAACCCAACGGTTATCTGCACATCGGCCATGCCAAGTCGATCTGTCTGAACTTTGGCGTGGCCGCGGAGAATCCGGGTGGACGGTGCAACCTGCGTTTCGACGACACCAATCCGGCCAAGGAGGATGTGGAGTATGTCGATTCGATCCAGGAGGATGTGCACTGGCTGGGTTTTGACTGGGAGGATCGCAAATACTATGCGTCCGACTATTTCGGGGAGCTCTACCGTTTTGCCGAGGAGTTGATCGAAAAGGGGGTGGCGTATGTGTGCGATCTGACCGCCGACGAGATGCGCGACTATCGTGGCACGTTGACCGAACCGGGACGCAACAGCCCGTATCGGGAGCGGAGCGTGGCCGAAAATCTCGATCTGTTCCGACGCATGCGGGCCGGGGAGTTCTCGGATGGGGCGCGGGTGTTGCGCGCCAGGATCGACATGGCCTCTCCGAACATCAACATGCGCGATCCGGCCTTGTACCGCATCCGGCGCGTCTCGCACCACCGCACCGGCGACGACTGGCTGATCTATCCCACTTACGATTACGCGCACGGCATCTCCGATGCGCTGGAGTGCGTCACCCATTCGCTCTGCACCCTGGAGTTCGAGGATCACCGTCCGCTCTACGACTGGATCCTCGATCAACTGGATATCCCGTGCCGTCCGCGTCAGATCGAGTTCTCCCGTTTGTCGCTCGAGTACACGGTGATGAGCAAGCGCAAACTCAACGCCCTGGTGCAATCCAAGGTGGTCTCGGGCTGGGACGATCCGCGCATGCCGACCATTTCCGGTCTGCGCCGGCGCGGTTACACGCCGGAGTCGATCCGTGAGTTCTGTCGTCTGATCGGCATCTCCAAATCCCCGAACCGGGTCGAGCACACCCTGCTCGAAACCTGTCTGAGAAGCGATCTGGATGCGCGCGCGCCGCGTACCATGGCGGTGTTGCGGCCTTTGAAGGTGGTGATCGATTCGTTGCCCGAAGGGTACGAGGAGTCGATCAGCGCGCCGAATCACCCCCAGAACGAGGCCATGGGCCGGCGCACCATCCCTTTCACCCGCGAAATCTTCATCGAGGAGGATGATTTCCGCGAGAGCGCACCCAAGCAGTTCAAGCGGCTGGTGAGCGGCGGCGAGGTGCGCCTGCGCAATGCCTATGTGATCCGCTGTCGCGAGGTGGTGAAGGATCCGACCACCGGTCGCGTCGTCGAGCTGCGTTGCGACCACGATCCGGCCACCCTGAACGCCAATCCGGTGGGTCGCAAGGTGGCTGGCGTGATCCACTGGGTCTCCGCGACCCGCTCCGTGGTGGGGGAGGCGCGGCTGTACAATCCGCTCTTTTCGGTCCCCGAACCCGATGCCCTCAAGGGGGATATCGTCGAGCATGTCAGTCCGGAATCGATCGAGGTGCTGGATGGCTGTCGTTTCGAACCGGCTCTGGCCGAGGGCGGGCAGACGTTGCCGTATCAGTTCGAACGGCTTGGTTACTTCCACCGGGATCCGGACTCCACCCCCACCCATCCGGTCTTCAACCGGGCGGTCGGGTTGCGGGATGGGTGGACGAAGATCGAGCAGAAACTGTAGTCTGGTTGTGACCTGATGGGGACCGTGGAGCTTCGGGTCGAGGCTCCATGGTTCTCTTTTTCCCCTCCAAACCCCTCCCGCATCGCTCCCTGATTTTCATCCTGGGGTCACCCTGTTTGGTCTGTTTGTTGCAATATTGCTACTGCTTGGCCATCGATCGTGTGTCGATAGTGGATGACATGCGCCGATTTTCCGGGCGACTGGCTCCGTTCTGCGACGGATTCCGGTTCGGTTCGTCAGGATTTTGGCATTTTGACCAGCTCTGGGGTGCACACAATGAAACTGGATATCTCTACCGTCATCGGCCTGGTTCTGGCCATACTGATCGTCTTCGGTCTGATGGGGCACAATCTGGGCCTGTTCTGGAGCATGCACGCCTTCATCGTCGTGGTCGGTGGTCTGATCGCCAGTACCTTCGTGAAATTCAGCATCGAGGACATCATGAACACCATGGCGATCCTCTCCAAGCTGTTCAAAATTCCCAAGGAGCATCCGAAGGAGATCATCGAGCAGATCATCAACTGCTCCAACATCGCCCGCAAGGAGGGTATCCTGGCCCTGGAGAAGGTGCAGATCCATCACCCGGTCCTGAAAACCGCCATCACCTTCTGCGTCGATGGCGTGGATCCGGCCTACCTGCGCGAGATCCTCACCAAGGAGATGGAGTATATGCAGATCCGCCACCACGTCGGGGTGGTGATGTTCGAAAGTATGGGTGAGGCCGGACCGGCCATGGGTATGGTGGGTACGCTCATCGGCATGGTGGAACTGCTCTCCAACCTCTCCAACCCGGATGCGATCGGTCCCTCGATGGCCACCGCGCTCCTGGCCACCATGTACGGCGCCATCGTCGCCAACATCGTCGTGATCCCCTTCGGCATCAAACTGCATCACTACAGCACCCACGAATCGGTCATCTACGAACTGGTCATGGATGGCGTGCAGGGGATTCAACGGGGCGTCAACCCGCGTATCCTGGAAAAGTCCCTGATCTCGGCCCTGTCGCGCAAGCATCGCGAACTGACCGCCTGATCAATCAAGGCGTGGATCCAGCACCAGATTTAAGGATGCCCGAGAATGGCAAAGAAATGTCCAACCTGTAAAAAGGGAACCCCGCTTTGGTTCATCTCCTGGGCGGACATGGCCACGCTGCTGCTCTGTCTTTTCGTGATTCTGTTCTCGATGTCCACGGTGAACGCCACGAAGTTCAAGAAGTTGCAGGGAACCATGAAGAATGCCTTTGGCCTGAACCACTCGGAACAGGTCAATCCCGTGGGTGGCGACTCCCTCGTGAGCGTGGATTTTCAACAGGAGATCAAGCTGGTGCAGTTGATCGAAAAGTTGGATCTGATGGTGAACAACCTGGTGGACAACGGCGAGGCGGAGCTTAAGGAGACCGAATCCGGCATCTTTTTGAAACTCTCCAAGAAAACGCTGTTCAAACCGAAAACGCTGGAAATTCATCCGGAAAGTAAGCTAAAATTGAGTCAGATCGCCACCATGTTGCAAAGCCTGCGCAACGAGATCCAGGTGACCGGCCTGCCGGACCCGTCACCGCCGCCGCATCTGGCCGGACTCCTCAACCCCTGGGCCGCCGGCGTGGTCGAGGCTCAGGCGATCGCCGAGTTCCTGATCGGCGAGGGTGGCATCGATCCACGCCGCGTGCGCGTGGTCTCTCCGGCCCGTAAACCGGGTGAAGTACCAGGCGCGCGCCACGATCCCCACGAATTCGTGGTGGAGATCGGCGTCATGCGGACTTCCGAGGCTCGGGGCGAGGGTGACTCGTCCGTGCCTGCCGACCAATGATTCTTGCTTGATTGAGAGGGGATTTGACCATGGCTGCTCAGGAAGAAGTGGTGGTCCGCCGCAAGGAGCGGCGTAAAACACTCCTCAATCCGACTGGCAACCCCTTGCTTTGGTGCAAGTGGGTGAGTTTTCTGTTCTGGTCCATGGGCATGTATTTCGCCCAGAACGCCAAGCCGGCGGACGAGTCGTTCTTTCACCGGATCATGAACATGGGGGTCGCCAGAAACTGGAATCGCGACCTGCTGACCTTGAGCTGGTTCTTTTTGTGGTTGACCGCCCTGGTGGCCATCGGGGGGCTGATCCTCAACGGCATGCGGTTGCGGCGCAAGGACGATCATCTGAGCGTGGCGCTTCTTCTGGTCGTGGTGGTGACCCTTTTCTCCATGGCGGTGCTGCCGGCTGGCAACTCCATTGCCACCTTCCTGATGCATCTGAAAAACTGATTCTCCGCTTCGCCAGACTGCCGTCACGGGCAGGCCAGGTCATCTGAAAACAGGGTTTCGATTCCGGTCGGCCCCTGTTTTCATTATGCATCTGAAAAACTGATTCTCCGCTTCGCCAGACTGCCGTCACGGGCAGGCCAGGTCATCTGAAAACAGGGTTTCGATTCCGGTCGGACCCTGTTTTCGTTATGCATCTGAAAAACTGATTCTCCGCTTCGCCAGACTGCCGTCACGGGCAGGCCAGGTCATCTGAAAACAGGGTTTCGATTCCGGTCGGACCCTGTTTTCGTTTGTGAATTTCGCGCGGGGAACCTGTCCGATTGTTCTGGAAATCTGGTTTGCTTTTTGCTTGATGGTGGGGCATGCGTCAAGCAGGCAACGGTTCGTGATTCGGGGTTTGGGGTGGCTCCGGATCGCGAACCGGAACCGATCCCACCCGTCCCGTGGAACGCCCGAAATCGTGCTCCATGGTCGGGTGGTGTTGGGGGCATCTCCCCCCATTTGGGTCCGTTTGTCACCCCGCACGCCAAACATGAGGAGTCAAGCTGGAGATGAGCAGCGAGCAGAACGTGGCCGAGGGATCGAATGTCACCGTCAAAATCCTCAATGCCCTGTATGTGGGTGGGGCTTACGGTCTGATTCTGATGACCGTGGTGCAGGTGCTGATTCTGGTCTCCTGGATCCGCCACGGGTAGTGCGTTTCCTCTGATTCATCCGGATTTTTCGATACCATCTCCTTCCAGAAGTCTCATCAGGGCCCACAGTCCTTCCAGGAGCGGCGCGGAATGACCGACGCGACGGGCGGCGCGTACCGCAGCGCCCAGGATCGCGTCGGTCTCCATGGCTCGACCCGCCAGGTGGTCGAGCGCCATGCTGGTATGATAGGGGGGAATCGAGCGCGTGGCCTCCAGATGGGCCTCGATCAACCCTTCCGGCAGGTCGTGACCGTGGGCCGCGGCGATTTCGATCACCTCACGCATGATGTCGCGTACCAGTTTCTCCCCCTCGGGCAAACGCAAAATCTCCTCAGTGGTCCGATCTCCGGCCAGCACCGAGGTCGGGTTGAAGGCGGCGTTCCAGACCAGCTTGATCCAGCGTGCCCGTGCCGGGGTGTCGGTGATCTGACAGGGGAGGCCGGCGGCGGTGAACAATGCCGCCAGTTGACGCACCTTGGGCGAGATGCCGGAGGGGTGGCGTCCCAGGGTGATCTTGCCGTGACAGAGATGGCGGATATGGCCCGGCGCGATCTTTTGCAGGCAGACGAAGGCCAGACCGGCGATGATTTCGTGTTCCGGAAAGGCGGTTTGGACCGGTTCCTCGATGTCGAGGCCGTTTTGCAGCAGGATGATGGCGGTTTGATCGCCAACCGCCGGACGGATGATCTCGGCCACGGGCGGGTCGGGCAGGGCCTTGAGGCTCACCAGCAGAAAATCGGGCGGGTCGGGCAGGGCCTCCAGCCGGTCGATCACCCGATGGGGATGGAAGATCTCCTGACGATCCAGCCCGTCGATGCGTATGCCGTACTGGCGCACCTGTTCGTAATCGGAGCGGTGCAGGGTGGTGACATGCGCCCCTGCGCGCGCCAGGGCGGCGCCGTAGAATCCACCAACCGCGCCGGCGCCGATCACCAGGACCGTGGGTGGGGACAAAGGGGAGTCGAGCGCGGTGGTTGGCGTCGGGGCGTGGGGACTCATGGGTTATTTTCAAGTGAACTGGAGGTGAGAGGTCCAATCCGACTTGGCTGTGTCCGGTAGCGGTCGGATGTTATGGTGAAATGATCTTCTCGCAGGAGCAATCAACGGATACTGCCGGATCTGGGATCAGAGGTGCAGAAATCAACTGTCAACAATCACTCATAACAAATTGTGATTCTGTATAATAATGTTGATAAAACACATAGTGAATTGCAATAGATTCAAGAGGGGAGTGTAACGCTTGTTTATTGATCATCCTGACAACGTTACCAGTGCAATACCTTTGTGATTCTCAATGATTTTGATGGTTTGAGTTTTGGCTATCGTCAGCATATAGGCGTGGTGTACAGTCAGAACCAAATCTTGAAATTTATTGTCATTTTCAAGCAATTCAATATTCAGACCAATCTCCAGGCATTTGTCAAAAGAGATATGTCTGGAATGCGACTTTGTAATATCATGGTTGCTTAAGAATTCGACCACTTTTTTGGCATCATTCACACTGGTTTGCCTGCCTGCGAACATATTGTTGGCAAGCCAGTTTTCAACCATCTGTGAGGCCCATTGTATGGCTTGTTGACACTCCCACAAGAATGTCGGATGGTACTTGCCAATGATGGCTTGCCAGATTGGAAGCGATGCAGGTTCATGCTCGACCTGTTTGATCGCGACCTGAAACTCCTCAAGAACCCCCTGGGCTGGCAGACCATTTAATTGAGGATCGATCGGGCCAAGACTGGACTGCTTGCCCATAACGATTGTCCTTGCCGCACACGCGACCATTGTTCCAGCGGACATTGCCAACTGGGGAACGATTACGCGCAGATCACGATCAAACATTTTCCAAAGATAACTGACCAGAGCCTCCGTAGCTGCAATATCTCCACCGGGTGTATGCAACAACAGATCAAGGCCACGCGATCTGTCCAAAGCATGAACCACCGACATGAAACCGTTAAGATCGTCATCACCGATCGTCATGTTTGGAGTTTGTGGAGGTTTGGTCAGCCATCCAGAATAATAGGCAATTATGTTTCTTTTAGTGTGTCTGTTGAGTTTTAATAAATAGGCGCGTCTTACCAGATCTACGGACTGATGGCCCGCTTTTTCCTTTTCGGTAATTTCCTGTAAAACTTTGTTCCAGGTTGGCATGATCAGACCAGATTGGTTGAGTCAGCAATCGTGATACGGATGGACGGATCGATCATTGTGAATTGTTTGAATACGCCATGGCGACCAGCATCAGCAGGTGGTGTGAAGTATTGTTGATAGGTTTCAAAGATTTTGGAATCATGCACGACAGGTTGACATTTTTGAGTATCGTGTGAACTTTTAACCACGAAATTTGTGAAGGACGTTTTCATGCATGCGCTCCTTGGTTCACAGAATGCGTTACATCCTGCATATCAGTTTAATGCATTGTTCATTCCTGGGTCAAATTCTGCCGAAGCAATGAAGCGAGAATTTTTAAATTGTTTGTTTTTGTTGATTTTTTACAAACGATCCCAGGCGAGCACAACGCAAAAGAAGCGTTGCCGATCAGTGAAACACCACCGTCCGACCTTCCCACTGGATGATCTTGCGTTCCGTGAACTTGCGCAAGGCCGAGGCGAGTACCTGCTTTTCGATGTCCGCGCCCACCTGCTTCATGTCGGGCACCGAAAACTGATGACCGATCCGCACCACATCCTGATGGATGATCGGTCCCTCGTCCAGATCACAGGTGACGAAATGGGCCGTGGCGCCGATCAGCTTTACCCCGCGCCGGTAGGCCTGTTCATACGGATCGTTGCCGATGAACGAGGGGAGGAAGGAGTGGTGGATGTTGATGATCGGCGTGCGCACCTCGCCCAGGAAATGGGGTGAGAGGATTTTCATGTAACGGGCCAGCACGATCAGATCCGGGCTGTGCTGCTCGATGATGCGGATCTGCATCGGCTCGAACAGGCTCGCGTCGCCGGTGGTCGGGGTGTGATAAAAGGGGAGATCGAGCTTGCGGATGATCGGTTCGATCGCCAGATGGTTGCTCACCACCGCGCGCAGATCGATGCGCATTTCGCCGCTCAACCAGCGGGAGAGCACCTCCAGCGGGCAGGGCAGGGTCTTGGAACAGAACATCACCACCCGCAACCGTTCCAGAGGATCGTGGAACGAATAGGCCATGTCCAGTTCGCGGGCGATGGGAAAGAACTTTTCGGTCCAGGTCTGAATGGACTGGGGCGATCCCTCTTCGCTCCCTTCGATGCGGATGAAAAAGCGTCCCCGTTCCGAGTGCTGGGAGAGGTCGAGGATGTTGAAAAGTTCGTCGGCGAAAAAGCCCGTGATGCGCGCATCCAGACCCACACGGTCCGGACAGTGGCCGAGAAAGATGATCTCCGAGGATGGTTTGGTCATGGGAAACGCCCAACCGATGCCGAACAACCAAGCCGAATCAACCTGCCAGCCCCTCCCGGGTTGAGCCTCACCAGCGCACCAGCGCCGATCCCCAGGTGAAGCCGCCGCCAAAAGCCACCATCATCACCCGTTGACCGGCCTGGATCCTGCCGTCCCGCACCACCTCGTCGAGTGCCAGGGGCACGCTCGCCGCCGAGGTGTTGCCATGCCGGTCCACGGTCACCGCCACCCGTTCCATCGGCATGCCCAACCGTTTGGCCGTACCCTGGATGATGCGGATGTTGGCCTGATGGGGCACCAGCCAATCCACCTGCTCCTTGGAGATCTGGTTGGCGGCCAGGGTTTCGTCCACGCAGGACTCCATGGCCTTGACCGCCTGCTTGAACACCTCGTTGCCCTGCATGCGGATCACCCCCATCCCGCCGCCCGGCGCCGGACCGCGGGAGATCCCGCCGTCGGTGAGCAACAGGTCGATCTGCGAGCCGTCGGCATGCAGATGGGTGGAGAGCAGTCCGCGTTCGCCATCCAGTTCCGCCTCGAGCAGCACGGCGCCCGCGCCATCGCCGAACAGGATGCAGGTGCCACGATCGTTCCAGTCGATGATGCGCGAGGCGGTCTCGGCGCCAATCACCAGCACCCGCCAGCAGCTGCCGGCGCGAATGAACTGATCGGCCACGGAGAGGGCGTGCATGAACCCGGCGCACACCGCCTGCACGTCGAAGGCCGGCATGCGGGTGTGGGAGAGCCCCAGTTTGTGTTGAACGATCGAGGCGGTGGAGGGGAAGATCAGATCCGGGGTGGTGGTGGCGACGAGGATCAGATCGATGGTGGCGGCGTCGATGCCGGCGGCCTGGATGGCGTTGCGACCCGCCTGCGCGGCCAGATCCGAGGTGTATTCCCCTTCGGCGGCGATGCGTCGTTCGCGGATCCCGGTGCGTGAGAAGATCCATTCGTCGGAGGTATCGACCATCCGGGCCAGATCGTGGTTGGTGAGCCGTTTTTCCGGGAGATGGGAACCGGTGCCGATGATGCGCGCCCTCAACCTGGACATGCCTGCTCTCCCCCGTTTCCGGCAGAAACGCCGGCATGCGCCGCGATGTCGCGGCGAATCTTTTCGTTGACACGATTGGCGGCCAGATCCACGGCCACGCCGATGGCCCGGCTGAAGGCATACGGATCCGCCCCGCCGTGACTCTTGACCACGATGCCGTTGAGTCCCAGCAGGATCGCGCCGTTGTATTTGCGCGGATCGACCCGTGAACGGAAACTGGTCATGGCGGGACGGGCGGCCAGATAGCCGAGTTTGGTCCAGACCGAAGCGCCGAACGACTCCTTGAGGAAATGGGTCAACATGCGCGCCATCCCCTCGATGGTTTTCAAGGTGACGTTGCCGACGAAGCCGTCGCACACCACCACATCCACCCCGCCGGCGAAGATCTCCGAGGCCTCGACATTGCCGATGTAGCCATCGCCGCCATCGGCCTTGAGCCGTTCGCCGGCCTCCTTGACCACCTCGTTGCCCTTGATCTCCTCCTCGCCGATGTTGAGAAGACCGATGCGCGGTTTTTTCAGTCCCATCACCGCCGACGCATAGACCTTGCCCATCAGGGCGAACTGACAGAGATGATCCGCCGAGCAATCGACGTTGGCCCCGACATCGAGCATCAGGGTCTGACCGGTGATCGAGGGCATGACCGCCATGATGGCCGGTCGATCGACGCCGGGGAGGGTCTTGAGGACATAGCGGGCCGTGGCCATGAGCGCCCCGGTGTTGCCTGATGAGACGAAGGCATCCGCCACGCCGCTCTTGACCAGATTGGCGCCCACCCGCATCGAGGAGTCCTTCTTGGTGCGCAGGGCCACGGAGGGTTTTTCGGCCATGCCGACCACCTCGCTGGCCGGATGAATGACGAACCGTCCCGGATCCGCGCCGATGCGCGCGAGTTCGGTGGCGATCACCTCAGGCTGTCCCACCAGGGTGAAGGCGCATCCAGGGTGCTGTCCCAAGGCCAGAACAGCCCCCTCGATGGGGGCTGCCGGAGCCTTGTCGCCCCCCATGGCATCCAGCGCGATGCGAATGGTCACGATCGGTCGTCCCTTGGGCTGAGGCGGGGTACGCCCCTTACTCCTTGACTGCCACCACCTCGCGACCCTTGTACCACCCGCAGTGGGGGCACACCTTGTGGGGGGGGCGCGGTTCCTGGCAGTTCGGGCAGAGCGATAACGCCGGGGCGGTCAGGGCGCTGTGGGCGCGACGCATGCCGCCACGCGCGGAGGAAACTTTCTTTTTGGGTACGGCCATGGGTGTTCTCCTTGCTTTAAGATCAAACCAACGTGTTCATGCGATTTGTCGTCTTCCCGCGTCCCAGGGAGGCGCGATTCAGGTGGATCGCAACGATTTCAACGCCGCGAACGGGCCTTGCGGCTCGCTTGCACGGCAGGTACACGGAGCGCGATTGAGATCCGCCCCACACCCCGCACACAGTCCAGCACACCCGGAGAAGCAGACCGGGTTCATGGGCAGGGTAAGCAACAACTCCTCTTCGACCAGATGGGAGAGCGTGAGCACCCCATCCGGCAGATATTCGACATCCTCCTCGAAGCGCCAGTTCTTGTTTTTGACCGCCGGGTCGCTTCCGACCGCGAAGGCGGCATCGATTTCCGCCTCCAGAGGCGCGGAGAAGTCAACCAGGCAGCGCACGCAGGTCAAACGCAGCGTGGCGCGACAGAATCCCCGTACCCGCGCGATCAACCGTCCTTCCTGACGCACCGGTCTGGCATCGAGCAGCAACTCGGCCCGGCCTTCCAGGGCGCCGGCCTCGGTCAGTTCGGTGAAATCCTCCTGGCCAAACACGCCGTGGGCCTTCCAGGGGTGGGCGCGATGCAGCAGGTGGTTCAGATCCAGGGTGACACTCCCCAGGGCGCGGGGCGTGTCGCCCAGCAACTCCCATCGCGGCTGGAAAGCGTCGTCGTCCCGATCTTCGTCCGTCCCGAGAGGCGCCATCGTCTCATCCTCGCGCCAGATAGACCAACCACAACCCCACCGCCATGAGCAGGAATCCGGTACGTCGCAACATCTCTTCCGGCAGTTCGGCGATCGCCAGTACCCAACGCCGCATCCGCTCGGGAGCCAGGAAATAGGGCACCCCTTCCACGATCAGCACCATGCCCAGGATACTCAAGAAATCCTTCATGCCACCTCGATCCGACTGCCGGCATCACCGATCACGTTTTCTGTCCTTCCCGTGCGTCGCACGCGTTACCCATGCATGCCACCGGTTTCATGCCCGTCACGAGAGCCCCCCGCGCATCAGCGACCCGGCGGCGTCAACCCTTGAAGATAGCGGAAGAAACCCGAAGGCTCCAGCACCACGGTGGTCGAGGAATCCTTGCTCATGGCTTTGGCATAGGCCTCCAGGGTCCGGGTGAACTGGTAGAAACGTGGATCGGACTGATAGGCCTCGGCATAGACCTTGGTGGCCTCGGCGTCCCCCTCGCCCCGGATCTCCTGGGCCGACTTGTAGGCCTCGGCGAGCAGCACCTCCCGTTCGCGCACCGCCTTGGAGCGGATCTTGACCGCCTCCTCTTCGCCCTGGGCCCGGTACTGCTTGGCCTGACGCTCGCGTTCGGTCTGCATGCGCCGGAACACCGCCTTGGAGTTCTCTACGGGCAGATCGGTCCGCTTGATGCGCACGTCGATGATTTCGATGCCGTACTTGTTGGCCTGGACGTTGGTCTGCTCGCGGATGCGCTGGGTCAGATCCGAACGGGAGGCCGAAACGATCTCCATCATGGTGAACTGCCCCAACACTTCGCGAATGTTGGAGTAGATGATGTCGTTGAGCCGGTCGGCGGCACCGTTTTCGTCGCGCACGGTTTGGAAGAATTTCAACGGATCGACGATGCGCCAGCGCGAATAGCTGTCCACCTTGAGGTTTTTCTTGTCCGCCGACAGGATCTCCTGCGGCTCCTGATCGAACTCCAACAGGCGGCGATCGAAGAAGTGGACCTCTTGCAGAAACGGGAACTTGAAATGGAGTCCCGGCTCGGTGATGGCCGGTTCCACCGGTTTGCCCAGTTGCACCACCAGCGCCTGACGCCACTGCGCCACGGTGTAGACCGACTGGGTGACCAGCACCAGAATCGCCACCCCCACCAGGGAGAGCCCCAGGGAAAGATTTTTGTTCATGGCGTCGCCTCCCCTTTGGCCGGCGCGGCGCCGCCCCGAACGCCACCTGGCGCCGGAATCGGCATGTAAGGCAGCAGATTGTGTCCGGCCCGCGGCTCGACGATCACCTTGTTCACGCCGCTCAACACCTCCTCCATGGCCTCCAGATAGAGGCGGGTCTCGGTGATGTCACGCGCCTTCTCGTACTCTTTCAGAATCGCCAGAAAACGGTGTATGTCGCCCTGGGCACGGGTCACCTTGGCGGCGCGATAGGCTTCGGCCTCCTGGAGTTGCTTGGCTGCCTCGCCTTTGGCCTTGGGAAGGATGTCGTTGGCATACCCCTGGGCCTCGTTGATCGCCCGTTCACGGTCTTCCCGCGCGCTGGCCACGTCCTTGAAGGCATGCACCACCTCGGGCGGCGGCGAAACTTTCTGGAGCTGCACCGTGACGATGGTGATGCCGCTGTTGTAGCTGTCCAGGATTTTCTGCATGGTCAGCTTGGCATCGGACTGGATTTTTTCCTTGCCGGCGGTCAGGGCGCTGTCGATTTCGTTGCGACCGATCACCTGTCGGATCGCCGACTCCGCCGCGTCGCGCACCACCTTGTGGCGATCCGTCGAGGGGTTGCGCAGATTGAACAGATTGTTGGCCGCGCCCCCATCCTTGATACGGTACTGGACGCTCATGTCGATGTCGATGATGTTCTCATCGCCGGTGAGCATCAGGGACTCGGCGGGAACATCCACATCGTCGCCACCCGAACGGGTGTCGCCCCGTGAACGGGTCCGGTAACCGATCTCGATCCGCTCCACCTTGGTCACCTTCGGGGTGAGCACCGTGGCGATTGGGTAGGGGAGACGCCAATGGGGGCCGGGACCGGTGGTCTCCACATGCCGCCCGAAACGCAACACCACCCCGTTCTCGTCCGGTCCGACCACGTAGATGCCGGTGGACATCCAGATGAGCAGCGCCAATGCAAGCACGATCGGCCAGACCCGCGCGAGCGGATTTTCTCCCTGGAACCGCTCGCGCAGAAGCTGGAAGATCTGATCGATATCCGGTGGTTGTGGGGGCACGCCACCGCTCGGTCCCCAGGGGCCCGGATTGCCACCACCATCGTTCCACGCCATGGTTTGCACACTCCTCGTTCAAGGTATGAACGTCAATCAGAGATCCGCGTCAAACCCCATCGGGCGGATGACTGGATAAACCGTACATTTTCCCACAAAGATCCGGGCAAGTAAAGCGTTGGCCGTGATCTTCCGAACCAAATTCGTTCAGGTGTCGCCGGATACCTCGTCAAGCGCCCCGGCATCCCGTACCCGATCGGTCCACCTCCCTTTCCGTCCGGCATCCTCGCCTGGCCTTGAAGCAGATTGATGTCGCTGGCAGCGCAGCGGCATCAGGGCCTCTGGAGGATCCCCGATTGTTAGGGCATGCCCGGTGGTTTGTTGCCACCGAACAGCCCCGCGCCCGGAAAACCGCCCCCGCCGCCCAGTCCCGGGATGCCGCCCCCGCCGCCCAGTCCCGGGATGCCGCCCCCGCCGCCCAGTCCGGGAAAGCCGCGCAGGAACCCCTTGCCGCCGAGTTTTCCGAACCGTTTCATCAGGGTCTGGGTCTGGATGAATTGTTTCAACAGTTGATTCACCTCCTGGACCGTGGTACCGGAGCCCATGGCGATGCGCTTTTTGCGCGAGGCGTTGATGATCTGATGCTTGCGCCGTTCGGTGGGGGTCATGGAGAGGATGATCGCCTCCACGCGACGCAGGTGCTTTTCGTTCACCGCCATGTCGCGCCCCTTCATCGCCTGTTTCACCCCTGGGATCATGCCCATGATCTCCTCCAGAGGGCCCATCTTTTTGATCTGGCGCATCTGGGCCAGGAAATCCTCCAGGGAGAAGGTCGAGGAGAGGAGTTTCTCCTGTAATTTCGAGGTCTCCTTGAGATCGACCTTCTCCATAACGTTTTCGACCAGGGAGAGGATATCGCCCATGCCGAGGATACGCGAGGCCACCCGGTCCGGATGGAACGGTTCCAGACCTTCCATGGTTTCGCCGGTGCCCAGGAACTTGATCGGCTTGCCGGTGACGTGGCGTACCGACAACGCCGCGCCGCCGCGGGCATCGCCATCGGTCTTGGTGAGGATCACGCCGGTCAGGGAGAGCTTCTCGTCGAAGTTGCGGGCCACGTTGACCGCGTCCTGACCGGTCATCGAGTCCACCACCAGCAGGGTTTCGGTGGGTTTGACCAGGGCGGACACATCCACCAGTTCGTTCATCAGTTCGGTATCGACATGCAGACGTCCGGCGGTATCCAGCAGCAGCACGTCGTAACCGCCGGTGCGGGCGGTTTGCAAAGCCCGTTTGGCGATCTCGCGCGGATCCTCGCCCGGCGAGGTGGGCATCACCTTGGCGCCGACCGCGTTGCCCACCGTGGCGAGCTGGTCCATGGCCGCGGGACGATAGACGTCCAGGGAGGCCAGCAGCGGCTTGCGGCGCTCCTTTTCCAACAGACGCTTGGCGAGTTTCGCGGTGGTGGTGGTTTTGCCCGACCCCTGGAGTCCGACCATCAGCACCACGACCGGCGGTTGGGCGGCGAGGTTCAACCGTTCGTTGATCCCGCCCATGACATGGATCAGCTCCTTGTGGACCAGGTGGACCACCTGCTGACCGGGGGTGAGGGAGCCCATCACCTCCTGGCCGAGGGACTTCTCCCGCACCCTGGCGACGAAGGATTTGACCACGTCGAGATGGACATCCGCCTCGAGCAGGGCCATGCGCACCTCGCGCATGGCGTCGCGGATGTTTTTCTCGTTGAGCGAACCCTGGCCCTTGAGTTTCTTGAAGACCGCTTCCAGGCGGTCGGAGAGGGAATCGAACATGGCAATCCTCCAAAAATCCCCTAACGGGGCGTGTCGCCGGCCACCACCGGCAGGTCGTACAGGCGCCATTCGGAGATCGAGCCGTCGTAGAGACGCACCTTCTCCCAGCCGAGATGACGCAACACCGCCCAGGTGTGCGCGGCGCGATGGGCGGTTTCGCAGTAGACGATCACCTCGCGCGTCGGATCGTCGATGCCGATGGCGGCGTACAGCGCACGCAGCGCCTCGTCGGATTGCAGACGGGGATCCTGACGTCCCATCAGGGTGTCGATCCAGTCCAGATGCACGGCGCCGGGCAGATGGCCGCGCGGTCCGCGCAGGGTGAGCCCCAGGTATTCGTTGCGCGAGCGGGAATCGAGCAGCATCCCCTCCGCGTGGCTGGCGATGGTGGCCAGCACCTGTTCCCGATCCGCCTCACACGCTGCGTCCGGACGGGCCGTGAAGGTCACGGCCTCGATGCGGGGGATGGCCGAATCCAGAGGCAGTTGGCGTTGATACCAGACCGGCAGCCCGCCATCCAGAATCGCGCGGGCCCCTGCGTGTCCGGCGCGGGCCAGGGTCCAGGCGAAGCGTGCCGCGTCGGTTCCGCCCACCAGATCATACACCACCACCGGGGTCTGAACACCGATTCCGAGGCGTCCGAACAGCCGTTCCAGATCCGCCGGTTCCGGAAACATGGCCGGCAGTCCATCCCGTTGCGCGGTGAACTCCGGATAGGTCACCAGAACCGCGCCCGGCAGGTGCATGCGTGGATAGTGACTCTCTCCGCCCACCTGCACCAGACGGAGCCCGGTGCGCCCCAGATGCTCCAACAACCAGTCTGTGGTCACGAAACCGGACCGAAAATCCAAACCGTTCATGCCAAGATCATCCCCTCCGATGAATTCCAGACCCGTCCCGCAAGAACCGGATCACCCCTCCTCGTGATCGGCCATGATCTCCGCCATGGCCACCGGATCGCCCCGACCCAGGGCGCCGAAGATCTCCCGATTGAGCAACACATGGTCGAACGCCAGTCCGACGTTGGTGGAGTAGAGCTGGATCAGCTCCCGGTCCCACTCCCCGAACGGGCCGGAACCGCGCAGATGCAGCAGGTTCACCGACCCCTGGCGGGTCTGAAAATAGCCCACGAAGCGATCCTCCTCGAACAGGCTCTCCCGGCTCTCCAGGGAGCGCTGGATCAAGACCAGGGTGTCGGGATCGACCACCGCTTCGACCGGCTCGCCGATCCGGTCCGTGTAGCGTCCGGTTCCGGCATACAGGACCATGCGTCCGCCATCGCCGTTGACCGCGAATCCCGACGCCTGGGCATAGAGGGCGCTTTCGTCCAGGCCCAGAATCGACACCAGTTGCGTGAGCACGCCGTTGGCCAGTTTGCGGATCGAGCGCGGCTCGAACAGGCTTCCGGTGGCCTGGATGATTTTCTGCAACCCTTTTCGGTTCTGTTCGATCACCATCATGTCGCGGTAGGAGCGCAACGCCGTGATCACCGCCGTGGTCAGGCGGATATCGGTGAGATCGGTTTTTTCTTTGTAATCGTTGATGTCGTAATCCAGGATCACCCGTTGTTCCGGCGCGTGACCCGGCTGACCGGTGCGCAGGATGATGCGCACGAAACGATTGCGCAAGGTTTCGCGAATGAAACGGACCGCCTCGAGTCCCGCCTGATCGCTCTCCATCACCACGTCCAGGAGCAGCACCGCAGTATCCGGATGTTCGTTCATCAGACGTTCGGCATCGGCCCGTGAGTAGCCGTGCAGAAACCGCAGGCCTCGTCCCTCGAAACGGAAGGTGCGCAGCACCATGGTGCTCAAGGTATGCACGTCCGGGTCGTCATCGACGATCATCAGTTTCCAGGCATTCGATTCGGGCAGGCGTCCGGTTCCGTCCGACGGACGCGGGGCGGCCTCATCGGCAAAAAGAAGGTCGCTCATGCTACTCCATCCTTAAAGCAGGGAATCAATCCTTGGAATGTTCGCGGCTGGCTGGAAACGTGATCGTGAAGCTCGCGCCCGCGCCGGGCGCGGAGCGGCATTCGATTTCGCCGCCCAAGGGCCCGCTGACCAGGTTGTAGACGATGTGCATCCCCAAACCGCTTCCCCCCTTGTGACGCGCCGTGGTGAAAAAAGGTTCGAAGATCCGTTTTCGAGCCTCTTCCTCCATGCCCAGTCCATCATCCGCGTACCGCAGAAGGATCTGGTCACCACGCGACTCGACGGTGATCGTGATCCGACCGGTCCGATCATCGGCAAAGCCATGCAGCAATGAATTTATCACAAAATTGGTCACGATCTGGGAAAAAACGTCGGGTCGCCCGAAATAGGTCAACTCTTCCGGGCAGATCACCTCGATCCGGTGGGGTGTTTTCTTGAGACGGGGGTGGAGGCTTTGCAGGATCTGCCGGATCAGTGTGGCGAAATCGAAACTCCGGCACGCTTCGCTGCTGGTATCCACCGCCACCTGTTTGAAACCGCGCACCAGTTCGGCGGCACGCATCAGGTTGGAGAGGATCATGGTCGAGGAGTCCGAGGCGTCCTGAAAGTATCCTTCCAGATCGGCGCGGGCCAATTTCCCTTCGTCGTAGCGGCTTCGGCACTCTCGGGTGCGGTTTTCCAGAAACGAGGCCGCGGTGACGCCGATCCCCACCGGGGTGTTGATCTCGTGGGCCACCCCGGCCACCAGACCGCCGAGGGCGGCCATCTTCTCCGAGGAGAGCAGCTGGGCATGGGTGCGCTTCAACATGGTCAACGACGACTCCAGGGCCCGATTGCTCTGGGCGAGCCGTTCCGAAGCTTCGGCCTCGCGGGCGCGGGCCTCCTCGATCTCCTGGGTAAGGATCTCGAATTGATCGATGAACTGTTGCAGGGCGTTGCCGGGCGCGGCGGTGGAGAGGGTCAGGTTGAGCCGCTGGCGGGCAAAGGAGACCATTTTCCGGGTCACCGAGCGCATCATCCGGCCCAGCCAATAGATGATGCCGACGAACAGGGCAATCAGGAGAAACAGGCCGGCGGCCCATTCGCTTCGGCCCTCGCCGACCAGGGTGGTGGTCAAGGCGTCGAGCCGTTCCTTGGGCAGCAACCCCACGAACCGCAGGAACATGGTGGCCGAATAGGTTTCCGCGCCAAGCTCCTTGCTGAAGATCAGGTGATCGGCATGCAGGGACGACAGGAGGGTTCTGGCCGGAATCCGCTCCGGGCGACTGCTCGCCATGACCCGCTCCCCGGCCTCATCGAGAAAGGCCAGAATGCCATCCTGATACCATTCGGCGTGGAACGATTGCAGAAAGTCGTCATCGAGCGGAGCGATCAACACCAGCAGCGCCTTGGCCCGACCGTCGGCATGGCGCAGATCCGCGCAGGTGAGAAAATGGGGAACCCTCTGGTCGTAACGCACCGCGCTTCTGACTTCGTGGGCCAGACAGGCGTCGATGAAGGGTTGGAGGGGCAATTCGGGTTGGGCCTTGCCGTGTGCGGCCACGAAGGCCCGTGCGCGTCCCGAGCCGTCGGTGAGCAGCGCATGGACCTCATACCCCAACTCACGGGTGATGCGCCGCGCGGGAAACCAGACCAGGGTGGTTTCGGACGGCTCTCGGGAGAGATCGTCCCGGGGCTCCTCCACCAGCCAGCCGGCTGCGTCGCGCTGGTCGAAGGCCGCGGAGAATTCGGCGCGCTCCACCAGCCAGCGCACCAGCCGCTCCTGGGATCGCAACCGTTCGTCCAGCCGGATCCCGTCGATTTGGGCGTCGCGGCGCATCTCGGCGAGCAGATGGTGTTGCACCAGCGACTCCATGCGCCGGGCGTGCAGGGCATCCTGGAAGAACCAGAAAAAGGCTCCGGCGGCACCGGTGATGAGGAGTGCCTGGACCGTCAACGGCACTGTGTGCCGCAGGCGTCCGATTCGCCAGATCAGGAGACGCGCAAGCCGCCAGATCTTCACACCACCGGCATCCCGATGCGTTCGAGCATGCCGGTCAGGGCGATCAGGGGGAGCCCCATCAAGGCGGTGGGATCCTCCCCTTCCATGCGGGAGAAGAGGGCGATGCCCAGTTGTTCGGATTTGAAGCCGCCCGCGCAATCGAACGGGCGGTCCCGTTCCAGGTAACGCTGGATGGTGTCTTCACGCAGCGGACGAAAATGAACGCGAAACAGGATCAGCGCCTGTTGCAGGCGGGGCTCGACCGGGGCGAGGAGCGCCAGGCCGTTGTGAAACACCACCTCGCGTCCCGAGGCGAGACGCAGTTGGGCGGCGGCGTTTTCAGGGGAGCCGGGTTTGCCGAGCACCCGGCCATCGATCACCGCTACCTGATCCGAGGCGATGATCACTGCATCCGGAAACCGCTCGGCCACGGCACGGGCCTTGGCCTCGGCCAGGCGTTCCACGAGCGCTTCCGGGGGTTCGTCGGGCAGGCGGGTTTCGTCGGTCTCCGGGGAGGCGACCGTGAAGGGGACGCCAAGACGTTCAAGGAGTTGGCGGCGGTAGATCGAGGTCGAGGCCAGGACGAGCGGGGCCACCAGGCTCATGGCCGCGCTTCCTCCGTCACCGGGCGTCCGAACTGGGCGCCCATGATCTTGGCGGAGAGTTTGCCGTTCCAGTTGGCCGGAAGTTCATCGGTGGTGACCAGGAAACTGCGTCCCGAGCCGGACGGGAGGATCTCCGACTGATCGCCGAAGATCCCGCCGGAGATCACCAGCGGGTTGACCGGACGGGCGGTGAGCACCTCGCCGGCGTTGCCCAGGAATTCGATCTGCACCCGTGCCGCGATCAGCGGCTGGCTGCCGTGGTTGTAAACCCGTCCCTGCACGCGCCGCTCGCCGCTCTCCAGAATGAAGATCGCCAATTGATCGACACTCACCCCATCCTTGGCCAGGGTGACCGGTGGGGGTTCCGGACCTTCGATACCCGCCGGGACTCCTTTCAGGGGGCCGGACAGACGCAGTTTCTTTTCGGCTTCCGTGGCCTCGCGATGGGCCTGTTCGGCCTCCGAGGAGTCCTTGATGGCGCCGAGCTTGGTGTAGAACAGCCATCCACCGCCCAAAAGCAACAACAGGGCGATGACCGCGCCACCCAGCAGAAGAATTTTCTTCCTGCCCGGTTTCGCGGTTCCTTCCTCGTCCATACTTTCGACTTCCTGTTCGTCCATGGCTCTCACCCGCCACCTTCAATACGTCTCACATCCCATCCAGCCAGCTTTTGGCATTGGCGAACATCCGTGCCCAGGGACCGGCATCGCCCCGCGCGCCATCCGGGATCCAGGAGTTCTGGACCCAGCGGAACACCCGTTCGGGATGGGGCATCAGGATGGTCACGCGACCATCGTGACTGGTCACCCCCGCGATTCCGGCGGGCGAACCGTTCGGATTGGCGGGATAGTGTTCGGTCACGTTGCCACGGTTGTCCACATAGCGCAAGGCAATCCGTCCCGCGTCCGCCAGACGGGCGCTGGCGCGTCCCTCGCCGTGGGCGCAGGGTACCAGAAGTCGTGCACCTTCCATGCCGGCCAGGAGCACCGAGGGAGAGTCGCCGATCTCCACCCGCGCGACCCGCGCCTCGAAGCGACCGCTTCGGTTGCGCACGAAGCGGGGCCACCCTTCGGCGCCGGGGATCAGTTCGGCGAGGGTGCTCATCATTTGACAGCCGTTGCACACCCCGAGGGAGAAGGTGTCCGGACGGTGGAAGAAGCTCCGGAAGGCCTCGCGCAGGGTGTCGTTGAAGAGAATCGAGCGGGCCCACCCCTGTCCGGCGCCGAGCACGTCGCCGTAGGAGAAACCGCCACAGGCCGCCAGTCCGCGAAATTGTTCCAGGCGGATTCGACCGCTGGACAGATCGGTCATGGTGGCGTCCACCGGATCGAAACCGGCGGCATGGAACGCCGCCGCCATCTCCACATGGCCGTTCACCCCCTGCTCGCGCAGGATCAGCACCTGGGGACGGGCGCCGGTGGCGATCATCGGGGCCGGGATTTCGAACGGCACCCGCACCGACAATCCCGGATCGGAACCGTCTTGCAGGGTGTCGTACTCCTGGCGGGCGCAGACCGGATCGTCGCGCAGGGCGCGGATGCGCCAGCCGGTCTCCGACCAGAGCCGGCGGTAGCGGATCCGGTCGCCGTTCAGAATCTCCCGACCGGCATGGAAAAAGCCCAACCGGGTGCCCGGCATCGGCTCGCCGAGTCGCGTGGCCAGGATGCCCAGGCGGGCCAGGCGGTCGCGGGTGGTCTCCAGGTGTGCGCGGCGTACCTGCACCACCGCGCCCAACTCCTCGGCGAAGAGCGCCGCCAGGGGATCCCGACCCAGGCCATCCAGGGCGATCTCCACGCCGCAACCGCTCGCGAAGGCCATCTCGCACAGGGTGACGAACAGTCCGCCGTCGGCGCGATCGTGATAGGCGAGGATGATCTTTTCATCGGCCAGGGCGCGCACTTCGTTGAAGAAATTCTTGAACGCCACGGCATCGTCCAGATCCGGCGGTTCATCCCCCATCTGGCGGTAGACCTGGGCCAGGGCCGAGCCGCCCAACCGGTCGCGTCCGCGTCCCAGATCGATGAGCAGAAGGTCGGTCGGGCCGGCGTCCAGGCGCATTTGCGGGGTGAGCGCACCGCGCACGTCCTCGACCACCGCGAAGGCGGAGACGATCAGGGAGACCGGCGCGGTGACGGACCGTTCCGTGCCGTGATCGCGCCAGACGCTCTTCATCGAGAGCGAATCCTTGCCTACCGGGATGCCGATTCCCAGGGCCGGACACAGCTCCATCCCCACCGCGCGCACCGCTGCGAACAGGGCCGCGTCCTCGCCCGGATGGGAGGCGGCGGCCATCCAGTTGGCCGACAGTTTCACGCTCTCCAGCGCCTTGACCGGCGCGGACAGCAGGTTGGTCAACGCCTCGCCCACGGCCAGACGCGCCGAGGCCGCCGGATCGAGCAGCGCCACCGGGGTGCGCTCGCCCATGGCCATCGCCTCGCCGGCATATCCCTGATAATCGCGCAGCGTCACCGCCGCGTCGGCCACCGCCACCTGCCACGGTCCCACCATCTGGTCGCGATGGACCAGTCCGGTCACGGTGCGGTCGCCGATGGTGATCAGAAAGCTTTTGTCCGCCACGGTCGGCAGACGCAACACCCGTTCGGCGGCCTCGGCCAGATCGATGCCGCGGGTGTCGAAGGAGATGCGCAGCGGCACGCGGTTGCGGGTGTCGCGCAGCATGCGCGGCGGTTTGCCCAGGAGCACCTCCATGGGCAGATCGATGGACACCTCGCCCGTGCGGCTGTCCACCAGGTGCAGAACCGGTTCGGCGGTGGCCACGCCCAACACCCGGAACGGGCAGCGCTCACGGGCGCAGAATGCGGCGAACAGGGATTGGTGTTCCGGCGCGATGGCCAGCACATAGCGTTCCTGTGCCTCGTTGCACCACACCTCCATCGGCGACATGGTGGGGTCGTCGTTGGGCACGCGGGCCAGGTCGAGCCGACCACCCACGCCGCCGCCGTGCAGGAGTTCGGGCACGGCGTTGGAGAGTCCGCCGGCCCCGACATCGTGGATCGACAGGATCGGGTTGCCGCCCTCGTGACGCAGACAGGTGTTGATCACCTCCTGGCAGCGGCGCTGCATCTCGGCGTTTTCGCGCTGCACCGAGGCAAAATCCAGCTCCGCCAGGGAGACTCCGCTCGTCTGGGACGAGGCGGCCCCGCCCCCCAGACCGATCAGCATCGCCGGTCCGCCGATCTGGATCACCAGGGAACCCGGCGCCAGAGGCTGTTTTTCGATCTGTTCGGGCTCGATGGCGCCGAGTCCGCCGGCCACCATGATCGGTTTGTGATAGCCGCGCACCTCGCCGCCCACCTTCTGTTCGAAGGTGCGGAAATAGCCGGAGAGGTTCGGGCGTCCGAATTCGTTGTTGAAGGCCGCAGCCCCCAGCGGTCCCTCGATCATGATTTCGAGGGCCGAGACGATCCGTTCCGGCTTGCCGTAAGGCTCCTCCCAGGGCTGGATCGCGTCCGGGAGATTGAGGTTGGAGACCGAAAAGCCGCACAGACCCGCTTTGGGACGGGAACCGCGTCCGGTGGCCCCCTCGTCGCGGATCTCCCCGCCCGAACCGGTGGCCGCGCCCGGAAAGGGGGCGATGGCGGTCGGGTGGTTGTGGGTCTCCACCTTCATCAGCACATGGAGTTCGGCGGGCGTGGTCCGGTAGACCCCTCCCTCGTCCGGCGCGAAACGGACGCCGGGACCGCCGCGCATCACGGCGGCGTTGTCCCGATAGGCCGACAGGGCCGGATCCGGGGTTCTGGCCTCGGTTTCGCGGATCATGCCGAACAGGGTTTCCGTCTGTGCGCGACCGTCGAGCACCCAGGCGGCATGGAAGATCTTGTGCCGGCAGTGCTCGGAGTTGGCCTGGGCGAACATCATGAGTTCGACATCGGTCGGATCCCGTCCCACCTTGCCGAAGTGGTCGGCCAGATAGCGGATCTCTTCCGGGGAGAGGGCCAGCCCCAACGCGACGTTGACCTTCTCGAGCGTGGTGACCGGAACCTGGACCAGGGGGCGCGCCTCGCCCTGGGCGAAGAGTCCCATGGCCTCCACCAGATCCGAGCAGACCGATTGGGTCATGCGGTCGTGCAGGAGCGGCATAAGCCGTTCCCGTTGCGCCCGGTTGACCCGCTGGTCGCCGAAGTCGTGCAACACCCCGCGTTCGATGCGGGTGACGGCGGTGAGACCGCAGCCGCGCACGATCTCGGTGGCCTTGGTGGACCAGGGAGAGATGGTGCCCAGCCTCGGAATCACCACCAGCGGCGGCGAGACGAAACGATGCAGCGCCAACTCGCGGGGCTGGGCGTTGAGCAGGGCGGCGAGTCGCTCCCGCCCGTCGGCGGTCAGCGGTTCGTTGGCGGCGACGAAATAGACGTACCGGGCCACGAAGACCGGCAGATCCAGATCATCGGGCCAGAACGAAAGCCGCAACCGGGAGTCGCACACCTCACCCGGCCAGACGAGTACCGGGCGCGTGCTCATGACTCCCCAGAGACTCCCATGCGCCGCGCCACCTCCTGGTAGGCCTCCACCACGCCGCCCAGATCACGGCGGAAGCGATCCTTGTCCAGTTTTTCGTTCGTGACGAAATCCCACAGCCGGCAGGTGTCCGGGGAGATCTCGTCGGCCAGCACCACCTGGGAGGGATCCGAGGCCAGACGACCGAATTCGAGTTTGTAATCGACCAGGCGGATGCCGATGTTGGCGAAGAAGCCGATCAGCACGTCGTTGATCCGTTTGACGGCGGCCTCGATCCAGGCCAGCTCGGCTTCCGTGGCCCAGCCGAAGACCAGGGCGTGGTCGCGGATGATCAACGGGTCATCCAGGGCATCGGCCTTGTAGTAGAATTCGAGCACCGGACGGGGGAGTTGTTGACCCTCGGGCACCCCCAGGCGCTTCGACATGGAACCGGCGGCCACGTTGCGCACCACCACCTCGATCGGAATGATCGACACCTTGCGGATCAGTTGTTCGCGGTCGTTGAGGCGTTGGACGAAATGGGTCGGAATGCCCACCGCGTCGAGGATGGTCATGAGCTTGGAGGTGACCAGGTTGTTGATCACCCCTTTGTCGGCGATGGTCCCTTTCTTGACGCCGTTGAAGGCGGTCGCGTCATCCTTGAAGTACTGGATGAAGTGATTCGGGTCGTCGGTGGCAAAAATGGCCTTGGCCTTGCCCTCGTAGAGTTTTTCCCGCTTTTCCATGATTGAAACATCCCTATTGCCGCATTGGTATTAAAACGAACAACGCACACTCAATCCCTCGCCCACGCGAACCGGGATCATCTCCTGGCACCGTCCGGTCACCGCGTCGGCGCGGATCAGAACGCCGCACAACATCGCCTCGCCCCCCGCCGGTTCGAAGCGGGTGGGCATTTTGGTCACGAATTTGGGCATCACCGTATCGGCGCGCATGCCGATGATCGAGTCGTAACAACCGGTCATGCCCACGTCGGTGATGAAACCGGTGCCCTGTTTCAACACCCGATGATCGGCGGTGGGCACATGGGTATGGGTTCCCACCACCGCCGTCACCCGGCCATCCAGATGGAGGGCCATGGCCATTTTTTCCGAGGAGGCCTCGGCGTGCAGATCCACGATCCACAGATCCGCGTCCCGTCCGAGTCGGGCGATGTCCAGCACCGCGTCCGCGCTTCGGAACGGGCAGTCCAGATCCTCCATGAAGACCCGTCCCTGGAGGTTCATCACCCCGATGCGGGTGCCGCCGGCGGTCGGATAGATGCCAAAGCCCCGTCCCGGCGCGCCGGGGGGGTAGTTGAGGGGGCGCAACAGGGTTTTGCGCTCCTCCATGAAGGGCGCGATCTCCTTGACGTGGCGCCAGACGTGGTTGCCGGTGGTGATCACGTCCACGCCGGCCTTGAACAGCTCGCCGGCCACCTCCGGGGTGATGCCCACGCCGGCGGCGGCATTTTCGCCGTTGGCGATCACGAAATCCGCGCCGCTCAACGCCTTGATTTCGGGGAGATGACGCGCCACGGCGCTCCGACCTGGACGCCCGAAGACATCTCCGATCAAAAGCACGCCAAGGGTTCGGGTTCGAGCGTGATTGCGCATCGACAACCGCCTGTCCATAAAAGTGCGATCGCCTCTTTCGTGACGTGTTGCCGGGCAACACGGAAAGATCGATCGGCAATCCTCAAGGGGAGTGGATGAAACGGATCGAAGACGATTCCAAACGGATCGAAGACGATTCTAAAGTATGCCTCGCCCCGACCATATTGGTGATACATTGCGGGGAAGAATTGCGTGTATTCATTACAAGCCTCGACTCTTCCCCAGCATACCATCCGAGTCGAGGCAGGGAAAAGGGTTCTTGACATTTTCCTGATTTGCCTGATGAGCGGAGGCCCCCTCACCGTCAAAGGTGGATGGGCGATTCCTTCCATGGGATCCCCAAACGCGCGCGAATTGAAAATCGATCGCATGGGGAAAAACACGCGATCGTGATTATTGACAGCTTGAAATGGAGAGGAATCCTGGTATTCTCTTTAAAGAAACCAACTCGCCGCCCACATGGAGAGTCATCCTTGAGTCGATTTCTACCCGTCATCGCACTTTTTCTGCTTTTGGCCGGCGCGGGACTGGGGGTTTCCGTGTCCACGGTGACCGATCTGGAGGCGCACACCCTGCGTCTGGCCCAGGATGGACTCCCGATCCCGGAATTCGGACTGCTGGTGGCCCGCCTGCATGGCGCGCTCGACCTGCTCACCCTGTCGCTGGGGAGCGGTTTTGGTCTGCTTGGGGTGGGGCTCTGGCGTCACCACGCCGCCCGGCGCGAACAACACGAACTGGTCAGCCACCTCTCCGGCCTGATCCAGGCCGCCGAGGAGGGGCGCAAGAGCGAAACCCTGCGTCTGGAGAGCCTGCTGATCACCCAGGTCGAGCAGACCCGCGAGTTGGCCGCCGAGCTGGCGGTGATCCGCGAAACCACCAGCCGTTCCGAAGAGTTGGTGAAAAATGCTCCGCCCCCGCTGCACGCCCCGCCGGTCAACGCCTTGATGCCACTGGTTTCGTTTGCGGCCCACGCCGACGATCACCACCCGCGTGCCCCGTCCAACCGCCGGTTGGCCATCGCCGGTCCCGAGATCCCCGGCGATCAACAGGACGAGGAGTTCGAGCCGTTCTGACGGCGGGCCGGGAGCGGCCCTTGAACCAGGCCCTCCGACTCCGTATCGTGATCCGCTCCGCGTGGATTCCCAATCATCCGTCCAAGGAGCACGAACCACCATGGCTCTGTTGCGTTATTTTTCCTGGGTGCGCGAGAAGATCGGCGTGGCCTCGGAGTCGATTTCCCTGCCCGAGGAGGTCACCACCGTGGCCGCGCTGCGTGCCTTTCTGGCCACGCGCACCGCGGCCCATGCCGAACTCCTCCACCATCCGACCCTGCGCATCGCGGTCAATCAACGTTACGCCCAGCCCGGCGATCCGGTGGCCGACAGCGACGAGGTTGCCATCTTTCCCCCCGTGAGCGGAGGGTGAGCCCATGACCCCCTCCCTTCCGCCGGTGATCGGTTTCGTCGCCCCGAGCGGCACGGGCAAGACCACCCTCATGGAGCGGGTGATCGGCCATCTGGTCGCCTCGGGCCTCAAGGTCGCGGCCATCAAACATGGCCACCACCCCGCCGATCCGGACATCCCGGGCAAGGATACCCATCGCTTCCGTCAGGCCGGGGCCCGGAGCGTGCTTTTTGCCTGCCCGCAACGCTGGTTTTTGATCCAGGATCTGGGCGATCTGCCGGAACCCACCCTCGCCGAGCAGGTGGCGCGTCTGGCCGGTCACGATCTGATTCTGGTGGAGGGGTACAAGGAGGAGGATCACGACAAGATCGTCGTGCGGCGCCGCGACACCCCGGCCAACGATCTGCTCGACCGGTTGAGCCGGATCGTGGCCGTCGCCACCGACGACCCGGAGCCGGACGCCGATCCGCCGCAACTCCCCTTGAACGATCCGGCCCGGGTGGCCGGGTTCATTCGCGCCCGACTGACGCCCGACCAGGCTGGAGCGTAACGCGATGACCAATACCTTGAAGATCCTGACCGGGGATATCACCCGACTGGTGATGGATGCCATCGTCAACGCGGCCAACGCTTCGCTGCTCGGGGGAGGGGGCGTGGATGGGGCGATCCATCGCGCCGGCGGTCCGGCGATTCTCGAGGCGTGTCAACGGATCCGTCGCGAGCGTTATCCGGAGGGGCTGCCGAGCGGCGAGGCGGTGGCCACCCCCGCCGGCAATCTTCCGGCCCGGCTGGTGATCCACACCGCCGGCCCGATCCATCACTCGGATCCGGATCCGGATGGCAATCTGGCGCGCTGCTACCGCCGCTGTCTGGAGGTGGCCCACGAAAACCAGGCGCGACGGGTCGCGTTTCCGGGGATCAGCACCGGAGTGTATGGTTTTCCGAAGGAGACAGCGGCCCGGATCGCCATCGCGACGATTCGGGCCTTTTTCGACGCCCATCCCGATGCCGGGATGGCGGTGACGCTGGTGGCCTTTTCAGACGCCGACGCGGAGATTCTGCGCCGTCACTTGAAGTGATAGAAGGTGGCGTTCAGATAGGCAACCACGTCGGCTTCATCCTCCGGGAACCATTTGGAGTTGAGCACCTGCTGGTTGCAGAAGGCCACCTGGGCCTTGAGTTTCTCCAGGGAGTCCTTGCGGTTCTTGCGGGTGTAGAGGGCGTTCACGTCCCCCGCGCCCTTGGCGGCGTGACAGGCCCCTGCGCACGACGGATCGTGCAGTTCCTTGCCCTTGGCCACATCCCCGGCCCAGGCCGACGCTACGCCCAGCACGACCACCGCCAGACCCAAACCCAATACCTTCCCGTATCCCATGGAGGCCACTCCTTAGTTTCTTCGATGTCCCGCGCGCGGGGTTGGTGACAACGGCCTCGGGTCCGTGGATCCCCGGTTTGAGGGGATGTCGGGCAACCGTGTCGGCCCATTTGGATCCTGCCTGCCCGATGAACGCCCATTCAGGCCGGGAAATACCCTAGCACGCTCTGCGGGGCTAGGCAACCGTCCGTCCATTCCGAATGCACCCTTTTGTCATGGTTTTTCCAAAGGTTGTCTTTTATTTTGTCATTCCATGCTTTTGATTGTAGAGATTCCGCCGCCGAGCCACTTCCGTCACCCCTCCCAGGAGCTTCGCTGGACGCCCGCGCATTCCTCCGGGGTACATGGAGGGGGAATCGAGGTTAAACTGATTTGGCATGCAACCTGCTTGGGTTTGGTTAACCGGAGATGAACTCCGCATTCTTGACTCTGAAATGGGATTTTTGCCATGCAGCTCACTTCGCACGACAGATCGTCTGTCAACCCGTCCATGCCCTTGATGCGCGGCGTGACCGGTGAAATGGAACACCGCGTCCTCGATCACGACAATGCCCGTCGCCTGTGGGCCGCGGTGCTGGAACGGGCCATTCTCGATCTTCAGGATCGCACCACCCGCGCGGACGCCATCACCTGGATCCGCTCCCATCGGCACGGAGTGGGCTCTTTTCACTGGATCTGCCAACAACTCGACATGGATCCCGACTCGGTGCGTCACGCCCTGCTCGGTCCGTTGACCGCCACCGGCGCGACCGGTTTCAAGCCGGTTGACATGGCGCCGGGCTCCCTGTCAACGCACTGACGGCATTTTGGTTCCGGAGGAGGTTGGAGCGGTTCTTGCTTTCTGTTGGACATGGTGGAATGATAGTATCCATCGTTTCCGATGACTTTCAACCTCTGGCAAGGATCTTCCATGAACGTTTCCAGCATCATGCCGAGCGATATCAGCACGGTGAATCAGATCCGTTCCATTCAGGCGGCGCAACGGGTCTTTCATACCGTGCAGAACCAATCCTCGCAGACCCGGCAGATCATCCAACAACAAACCTACATGCCGCCGAACTATCTTTCCACCAAGGCCTATGTGGTGAGTCTGTCGGCTCAGGCCATGCAACTGAGCGCGAGCATCCAGTAGCGCCCGACGTCGGGACCACGAAAGCCCCGGATCGTCGGGGAGGGCGGTTCCGAGCGATTGTTCTTGAGATTCGTCTCCTGTTGGCCTACCATTGTTGCAATGCAACAAATCGAACAAGGCCAGAGGAGCCACCATGTCCAAACACCATCTCCCCCCGAAACTCACGGAGTGGAAACACCATCTCAAATCCGGGGACCGGATCTTCATCGGCTCGAACGCCGCCTGTCCCCACGCCCTGACCGAGGATCTGGTCAAGCACGCCAACGACTTCCGTGACCTGGAACTGGTCCATATCCTGATCCTGGGGCCACACCCCTGGACCGAGCCCAAATACGCCCGTTCGTTCAAGGTCAACTCCCTGTTTCTGGGACCCGGAACCCGCAACTCCGTGGCCTCCGGGGTGGCCGACTATACCCCCTGTTTCCTCTCCGAGATCCCCTCGCTGTTCACGGACGGCATCCTGCCCATCGACGTGGCCCTGATTCAGGTGTCGCCGCCGGATCAATACGGCTACTGCTCGCTCGGCCCTTCGGTGGATATCGTCTCGGCGGGCTGGAAATCGGCTCGCCAGGTGATCGCCCAGATCAACCCCTCGGTGCCGCGCACCTTGGGTCAAAGCTTCATCCACGTCAGTCAGATCCACGCCTGCATCGAGGCCGATCGTCCCATGACGATCCTGCAACCGCCGGAACTCGACGACGTGGCGCTGCGCATCGGTCAGTACGTGGCCCAGTTGATCCAGGACGGGGCCACCCTGCAAATGGGGATCGGACGGATCCCGGACGCGGTGTTGCGCGCGCTCGGCGACCACAAGAACCTGGGCATCCACACCGAGATGTTTTCCGACGGGGTGATCGAGCTGTTCCGCTCCGGGGTGATCAACAACACCCAGAAAACCCTCCATCCCGGCAAGATCATCGCCTCGTTCTGCATGGGATCCCAGAAGCTCTACGATTTTGTCCACGAAAACCCGCACATTGAGTTCCACCCCACCGAGTATGTCAACAACCCCACCGTGATCGCCCGCAACGACAACATGGTGGCCATCAACAGCGCCATCGAGGTGGATCTGACCGGACAGGTGGTGTCGGATTCGGTGGGCCAACGGTTCTACAGCGGCATCGGCGGGCAGGTGGATTTCATTCGCGGCGCGGCCCGGAGTCGCGATGGACGCCCGATCATCGCCCTGCCGTCCACCGCCAAGAACGGCACCATCTCCAAGATCGTCCCGTTCCTGACCGAAGGGTCCGGGGTGGTCACCTCGCGCGGGGATGTCCATTACGTGGTCACCGAGCATGGCATCGCCACCCTGCGCGGCAAAAGCATCCGCGAACGGGCCCTGGAGTTGATCCGGGTGGCCCATCCGGCGTTCCGCGATCGTCTGCTCGCCCAGGTGCGTACCCACCACTGGGTTCCCGACTATCAGATCACCCAACCCAGTCGGGTCGAGGAGTTGGGCGATCCGCAACAGGTCAAGGTGCGTCTGAAGGGGAACGTCTACTGCATGCGTCCGCTGCATGCCGCCGACGAGCGCATCTATCAGGAGTTCTTCTATTCGCTCGACGACGAAACCGTGATGCAACGCTACCGCTATCACCCGGATGGCATGTCGCGGCAGAAGGCGTGCGAGGTGGTGAATGTGGATCAGACCCGTGATCTGGCGCTCTGCATCGTGCGCTGCAAGGGGCCGCACCATGTGATCCTGGCGGTGGGTCGCTATTACTGGATCGAACAGGAGAACAGCGGCGAGGCGACCTTCGTGGTTCAGGAGGGGAGCCGCGCCAAGGGCATGGCGAGCGTGCTGTTGAACAAGATGATCGAAATCGCCCGCAAGCGGCGCCTGAACCGGTTGGTCTGCGTGGTGCGGGTGGACAACAAGCCGATGCGGAAGTTTCTGGAAAAATACAAGTTCGAGACCTATGCCGGCAGCGAACCGATGGAATTGCGCATGGTTTTGCCGTTGAATCCGGCGCCCGTGCCGGCGGTGCAACCGGTCATGCCGGCGGAGTCGCCGCAAGCTCCGGCGTGAACGGACAGACCCGGTTGCGTCCCAGGCGCTTGGCCTGGTAAAGGGCCAGATCGGCGGCCTTGAGCATGGCCTCGGGCCCTTCTCGTCCACACTCCGGGAAGATGGCCACGCCGATGCTCACGGTGACTTTCAGCCCATCGACCACCATGGCCTCGACACTCTGGCGGAGCCGCTCTGCGGAGCGGTTCACGCCGGAGGAGCCGGTGCTGGGCATGATGGCGCAGAACTCCTCGCCGCCGTAGCGGCAGGGGTGATCCACGGAGCGGAAATGGGTGCGCATCACCTCTGCAATGGCCTTGAGGACCCGATCCCCCTGGTCGTGGCCGTGGGTGTCGTTGAACCGTTTGAAGTGGTCCACGTCGAAGAGCAGCAATCCCAGGATCAATCCATAGCGTTTGGCGCGATCGTACTCCTCGAGGAGTGCGGCGTCGAAGCGGCGTCGGTTGAAGAGCCCGGTCAGGGGATCGGTGTTGGAGAGTTTGCGCAGTTCGTCTTCCAGGGCCTTTTCGCGGGTGACGTCGCGGATCATCGCCGCCGAGCCGATGGGATGACCGGCTGAATCGCGGATGTTGGCGGCATGGATCTGTAGCATGCGTTCGTTGTGCAGGACCAGTCCCGGCAGTTCATGGACATGATCGTCCAGGAGGGCGCGCATGTGTTCCGGGTCGTCGAAGAGGGTCATGAACCCCTGGGTTCGGATCTCGTCGGCGCTTTTGCCGATGAACCGTTCCGCCGAAGGGTTGACCAGCACGATGCGGTTTTCCCGGTCGGTGACCACGATGCCTTCGCGGGTGCCGAGCAGGATGGTGGTGAGTTTGTCGTGCTCCTCGCGCAGATCGAACCAGGCGCTGCTCAACTGGCTGCTCATGTGGTTGAAGGCGGTGGCCACTTGGCGGAATTCCGCGCAGCCGGTGACCGGCACGGAGCGATCGGGATCGCCGTGGTGGTGGTCGTCGCCGAGGATGCGGGCCATCCGTTCCAGGGGGGCCACGGCAGAGCGGCAGACCGCCTGGTGGATGATCAGCATCACTGCGGCGGCGATGAGGGTGCCGAGGCCGAAGATCCACCAGCGGGCCTGATGGATTTCGTGATTGGCCTGGGAGAGGGACATGGTGAGTTTGATCAGGCCGCGGAACGGGTCGTTCTGTCCGTGGCAGGGGCGGCATTCGTCCTGGTTGGGGATGGGGGCGAAGAAGGTGAGCAGCGGAGCGCCGTTCAAGGGGTCGCGTTCGTAGATCGGCACCTCGTGACCGTTGCCGAGCACGTTTTTCAGGGTGGTGGAGTCGCTGGGGAGAACCTGGACCTTGTTTTCGCGTTTGCGGGGGTGGAACCGTTCGCCGCCCAGGCGTTGGTTGACCAGACGGATGGTTTCGTTGGTGCGGAAGGCCTCGCTGCCATCGGGTCGCAGGATGCGGAAATCGACCAGACCGTTGATGTTCTGGAGATTTTTGCTGAAATCCTCGGCGATCTCCGCGTCGCCGGCGAGCATGATGGTGCGCAGTCCGCTGGAGACCCCACGGGTGATCAGCAGCACGGCCCGTTCGTTCTGGCTCATCACGAGTTGTTCGTGGAACTCCGAGATGAGCACCGCCAGTCCCAGCCAGCCGAACACGAAGGTCACCCCCACATAGACGAGGATGCGTCCGCCGAGGCGATCGAGCACGGAGTGGGTCCAGACGATGGGGGAGAGACGTTTGAGCGGGGTGAGGAACCGGTTGCTCATGATGGCGCGTTGAACCAGGGGTTGGAGTGGGGTGATCGGACCGGTCGAGAAACCTGGATGCCGTGTGAACGTTGAATCATTCTCGTGCTTGCATGATAATCCCTCGCGGTTCAGGTTTCCATGCAAATTTCGCAGGCTGCGGAAGGTTTTCGCCGGGTTCGATTGGCGACGTCGATGGCGGATCGGGCGGGTGGGCAACGTCAGGAAACAAGGAGAGGCCAAGTGGCAAGACTCGAAGGTATCCGCATTCGGAATTACCGTGCCTTGCGCGATGTGACGCTGGGGAAATTATGGAATTTGCAGAGGGTGGACCCCTTGCAGCCTTTGACCGTGGTGATCGGCAAGAACGGCACAGGCAAGAGTTCGCTCTTCGATGCCTTCGGATTCTTGGGGGATTGCCTGCGGGTCGGGGTCGAGGAGGCGTGTGATCTCCGGGAGCGGGGCGGATTCCAGCGCATCCGTTCCCAGGGGGTCGAAAACGAGCCGATTCAGTTCGAACTCTATTATCGTGAGGAAGGAAAGGCCCGTCCCATGACTTATGAGTTGGCAATCGATCTCGATCTTCAGGGCCGTCCGTATGTGGCCAGCGAGCGACTGCGGCAGCGGCGCAAGGGGCAATCCCACGGTCATCCTTTTTCTTTCCTGTATCTTCGTGAGGGTCGGGGCTTGGTCTGGTCGGGTCTGGAGAGTTATGCCACCGATGCGACGGAAATGGTTATGTCCGGTAGTGATGATTTTTGGTTGGAAAGTATCCAGGAAGAGCCAGAGAGTGAGTGGATCGAACTGACGGATCAAAGGCATTTGGGAATTGTCACCCTGGGATCGCTCAAGGCTCATCCACGCATCGAGCGGTTCCGGAATTTTTTGCAAGGATGGTATTTAAGTTATTTTTCGCCCAATTCCGCGCGGGAGGTCTCCAAGGCCGGGCCACAAAAGCATCTCAACGAATCGGGCAGCAACATCGGCAACGTGGTGCAGTTTCTGGAACGGGAACACAGGCCGCGCATTCAGAAGATTTTGAATCAGATCGCGGACAAGATTCCAGGGATTCAGGATATCCGCATCCATCGTGACGAGATTTCCAAGAATCTCTATCTGCTTTTTTACAGTTCATCCTTCCAGGAGCCGTTCACCCATTACCAGATGTCCGATGGCACGTTGAAGATCTTTTCCTATCTGTTGCTGCTCAACGATCCGGAACCGCCGCCGTTTTTGTGCATCGAGGAGCCGGAGAACGGCCTGTATCACAAGGTGCTGGAGGTGTTGGCCACGGAGTTCCGATCCTATGCGGAATCCAAAAAGGGTGGAACGCAGGTCTTTATCACCACGCATCAGCCCTATTTCGTGGATGCTCTGGAGCCGGTGGAGGTTTGGGTGATCGAAAAGGGGGAGGATGGTTTCTCGAAGATCACCTGCGCCAAGGATATTCCCTTTGTCCAGAACATGGTTCTGGAAGGGCAGCCCTTGGGATCCCTGTGGGCCGCCGATTATCTGGATGCGGGGAGTGTGATCCATGCATCTTGAGGTGCTCGTGGAGGGCACGACGGAGTTGACCGCGCTCTCCATTCTGATGTCCCGGATCATCGGACCCTATCGTGAGCCGCACACATGGACGATTCACAAGCATCGTGGCATCGGTTCTTTGCCGGAGGATCCAACCGCGCGACCGAATCCATTGGATCCGACCTTGCTGCACAACCTGCCGTCGAAACTGCGCGCTTATGGCAAGGAGGACCGCGCCGACCTGCTGGTCGTGGTGTTGGTGGATCTGGACGAGCATCCCGATTGTCGGGCGTTCAAGCAGCAGTTGACCGGGTTGCTGGCGTGGTGCGATCCAAAGCCCAACTGTCTGTTCCGGATCGCCATCGAGGAGCTGGAAGCTTGGTATTTGGGGGATCGTGAGGCGCTTCTCAAGGCCTATCCGGAAGCGGATCCGGTCAAGTTGGAGGCTTACCAGCAGGACTCCCAGTGTCGGACCTGGGAGACCCTGGCCGATATCCTTCATCCAGGGGGGATCGGTGTGAGGAGAACCGCCGGAGTTACGGGAAAAAGATCGCCAAGTGTCCTGAATCACAAGATGCTCTGGGCCAGGACGATCGCACCCGAAATGGATGTGGAGCGGAATCGTTCCGGCAGTTTCCAGTGTTTCCGAGACGGCTTGCGACGCCTGACCGCGTAAGGTGCCGGCGTGCCCGAGGGGCATGACGCTCCCATCCTTCAGAAAACCGGCTCTCGGGAACCTCCCGGTTCCGGTCATGCCGCCCGCTTTGGCGTCCGGGCAGCCGGGCGTGGACAGCCGCTTGCATCGAACCACCTTTTATGGATCATCCATTTCCCGTATGATTGACCTTTGCAGGTGAAAGGGCCACGGCGTTATCCAGGCCGGCCATAGCGGTCATCCGGGGGGGAGGATGGTCACATCAGAACAGCTTCGCATCGCCGAGGCGCCCGAACGGGTGCCGTTGCGCCAGAGGCTCGTCTACCGTCAGTTGCGTCTGGCCCTGTGGGTCGGGCTGGGGGTGGGGGTGGTGTTCGGTCTGGCCGGGTGGTGGGCGGATCGACTCCTCGGAGCCGGCGCGGGCATGCTCTTGTCCATCGGGCTGCTTCAGTCCCTGGTGCTGGCCCTGATTCTCACCTGGCTGTTCCACCGTCTGCTTACCCGTCCGATCCGGCGCATCGGACGGCAGTTGGCCAGCATCGATCCCACTCGTCCGATCCGTCTGCCCATCACCGTCCCGCCGGAACACCAACAAAGTGAACTCGGACTCCTGGCCCGGCACCTCAACCATGCCCTGACCCTGTTCGACAACGCCCTGCTGGTCCACAAGGAGACCGACCGGCTGTTGCAACGGACCCAGTTCAGCGTGGATCACGCGGCGGACATGATCTGTTGGGTCGATCCTGCGGGGCGGTTCATCTATGTCAACGAGGCGATGTGCCTGGCCACGGGGTACTCCCGGGCCGAACTTCTCACCCGTACCCTGTTCGACATCCGCGTCGATCTGACCCTGGACCAGTGGGCCGATCACGGCGAGGCGCTGGAACACAGAGGTCAGTGTTGCATGGAGTACGCGGTGCGCACCAAGGCGGGGGCGTTGCTTTATCTGGAGGTGCAGACCACCCTGCTCAAGATCGAGGGGATGACCATCCATTGCCATTTCGCCCGCGACATCCGACCGCGCAAACAGGCGGAACGGGCCATCCGGCGCGCCAACCGTACCCTGCTCACCTTGAGCCATGGCAACGAAACCATGATCAAGGCCACTTCCGAGCAGGAGTTGCTGAAACGGATCTGCCGACTGATCGTCGAGGAGGGGGGCTATCGCATGGCCTGGGTGGGTTTCGCCAGTGCCGATGGTCGCATCCTGCCTGCGGCCCAGTATGGTTTCGACGCCGGGTATCTCGACACCCTGGAGATCACCTGGCTCGACGCCGGAAAGGGCGGGGGACCCTCGGGCGCCGCCTATCGGACCGGCAAGCCGATTCTGGCGCGGGAGATCGGCAGCGATCCGGACTTCGCCTCCTGGCGGGAGGAGGCGGCACGGCGCGGCTATGTGTCGTCGTTGGCGCTCCCCTTGCCGGTCGATGACCTGTTGCCCCTCGGCACCCTCAACATCTACAGCGGCTCCCTGGATGCCTTCGATCCGGAGGAGATCCAGCTTCTGGAGAACCTGGCCAACAACCTGGCCTTTGGCATCCTCAAGTTTCGCGAGGCCGAGGAGCGGCGTCGCGCTCAAAAGGCGATGCGCATCTCCGAGGAGAAACTGCTCTCCCTGCTTCATCACTCCCCGGACCCCATCATGACCCTGGACCGCGAAGGACGGGTGCAGTACTCCAACCGCGCGCTGACCGATCCGATCCTGGATGCTCTGCTCAAGTCGCGTCTGCCCGATCTCAATGCGCGCATCGCCGAGGTGTTCGTCAACGGCGAGGCGGTGGAGTTCCCCCTCACCGACGGCGAATCCTCCTGGTGGGAGGCGCGTCTGGCGCCGATCTTCCACGACGGACGGGTTTCCGAGGTGCTGGCGGTCTGTCAGGATGTCACCGAAAAACATGTGTTGCAGGCCCAGAATCTGCGTAATGCCCGTCTGGCCTCCCTGGGGGTGCTGTCGGCCAGTGTGGCCCACGAGATCAACAATCCCAACAACGCCATCCAGTTCAACGTGCCGATCCTCTCCGCCGTCTGGGAGGATGCCAGACCCATGCTGCTGAATCTCCACGAGCGCTCCGGGGCCTTCTATCTGGGCGGCATGCCCTGCGAGGAGGCCATGGAGGTGGTGCCGCGTCTGCTCGATGGCATCCGCATGAGTGCGCAACGCATCCAGCTCATCATCTCCGGCCTGAAACACATGGTGCGACAGGACAAAGGGATCCTCACCCAGCGGATCAACATCCTCGACCCGATCCATGCGGCCATGATGATCCTGCAAAACCAGATCCGCGCCGCCACCGACCATTGCCGGTTGTGGCCGCCGGAACAGCCGGTGATGGTGCGCGGCAATGCCCAGCAGTTGGAACAGGCTTTTATCAATATTCTCCAGAACGGTTTGCAGGCCTTGACCGGTCGCGAAGAGAGGATCGAAATCGTCATTCACTCGGATCCTGGCGCGGGTTTTCTGGAGGTGGTATTTCGGGACGAGGGGCGTGGCATTGATCCGGATCATGTGGGAAAATTGACCGATCCGTTTTTTTCCACCAAGACCGAATCCGGGGGCATGGGATTGGGGTTGTCGATCACCAAAACGATCATCGAGAATCATGCGGGTACGATTGCCTTTGCCTCGGAGTTGGGGCGGGGGACAAGGGTGACCGTGCGATTGCCATTGGATGCCAGCACCACGCGGGGAGAGTCGGCATGAGCGAGCCCAACAAGAAGAGTCTGCCCATCGTGCTGGTCGATGACGAGGAGACAGTGCTGTTCAGTTCCAAGATTCTGTTGAAGACCGCCGATGTGTCGCCGGTGGTGACCATGACCGATGGTCGGAATCTCCTGGAGTTTCTGGAGGAACATGGGGCGGCGGTGGTGGTGTTGGATCTGGTGATGCCGCACACGCCGGGCACCGAGTTGTTGCCGCGCATCAAGGAGCGGTTTCCGGAGGTGCCGGTGATCGTGATGACCGCGAATCTGGAGATCGAGATCGCGGTGCAGTGCATGAAGGATGGGGCGTTCGACTATCTGGTCAAGCCCGCGGAGAACAGCCGCTTCATCTCGTGCGTGAAGCGGGCCATGGAGTTGCGCTCGTTGCGCCGCGAGGTGGGGACGCTCAAGCACTATCTTTTGGAGGACTCGTTGCAGGATACCGAGGCCTTCGCCCCGATCATCACCAAGAGCCGCAAGATGCGCGCGGTGTTTCAGTATGTGGAGGCGATCGCGCCGTCGTCGGAGCCGGTATTGATCATCGGCGAGACCGGGGTGGGCAAGGAGTTGCTCGCCCAGGCGGTGCATTCGGTGAGTCACCGTTCCGGGCAGTTGGTGGCGTTGAACGTGGCCGGGTTGGACGACAACATGTTCTCCGACACCCTGTTCGGCCATCGCAAGGGGGCATTCACCGGGGCCAACGACAACCGCGAGGGGATGATCGCGGCGGCGGCGGGGGGGTCGTTGTTTTTGGACGAGATCGGCGATCTCAAGGAGTCCTCCCAGGTCAAGTTGTTGCGGCTGTTGCAGGAACGCAAGTACTACCCCCTGGGTTCGGATGGCTACATGAAGACCGATGCGCGCATCATTTGCGCCACCAATCGGGATCTGAAGGGGCTGATGGCCGAGAAGAGCTTTCGGTCCGATCTTTATTTTCGGCTCTCTTCCCATCAGGTGCGCATTCCCCCCTTGAGAGAGCGCAAGGAGGATATTCCGCTTCTCACCGCCCGTTTTCTCGAGGAGGCGGCACACGCCATGGGCAAGCCTGTGCCGATTCCGCCGCCGGAGTTGTTCCATCTGCTCAACACCTATGGCTTTCCCGGCAATGTGCGCGAGTTGCGGGCCATCGCTTTCGATGCGGTGGCGCGCCATCAGTCCGGGGTGTTGTCGCTGGAGCGGTTCCGGGAGAGCGTGTTCGCCACCGGCACCCCCGAGGAGTCGGACGCCATGCAGGAGGAGGACAACCCCTTCAAGCGCATGAGCGCCAAGCTTCCCACGCTGCGCGAGGCCGAGGTGTTGCTGATCGAGGAGGCGCTGGAGCGCTCCCAGGGCAACAAGAGCGTGGCCGCCACCCTGCTGGGGGTGTCTCGCCAGACCCTGAACTACCGGTTGCAGCAGTTGAAAAAGGGGAATGGCGGGCGGGAGTAGTTTTTCAAAGGCTGGCGGTCGGCAGTCTGTTGTGCGTCACGAGCATGGCCGGGAAGCTGGTTGGCCGGGTGGTTCGGAATCTCCTGATCGCATGAGCGAATTCAGGTAGGCCAGATTCACTTCTATTTGCTGGATATGCGGATGGTCCGGCGGGAGATTGGAGGCACGGAGAATCGTCAGGGAGCGCACGTAATTATCGCGCGCTCCCGCGATGTCGCCTTGATCTTTCAGCACCAGGGCCAGGTTGTTGAGGCAGAGGGCCACTTCGGGATGTTCGGATCCCAGGATTTTTATCCTGATTCTCAGGGCCCGTTCCAGGTGTTGCCTCGCTTCTAGGAGGTCTCCCGAATCCAACAACACCATTCCCATGTTGTTGAGCCACTTGGCCATTTCCGGATGATCCGGGTCCAGGCGCTTGTCGCCGATTTCCAGGGCTCGTTTGATCAGTTCCCGCGCCTCGGAGAGATTCCCCTGCTTGCGCAATACACTCCCGAGATTGTTCAGACGGATTGCGATGGTGGGATGGTCTGGATCCAGATACTTTTCGCCAATGGCCAGTGTGCGTTCGAAGATCTCCCGCGCTCCCGTGAGATCGCCCTGCTCGTGTAGCATCAGGCCCAGATTGTTGAGGGTGGGGGCGACATTCGGATGTTCCGGGCCATGGATCTTTTCGGTGAGGGACAGGGCCTGTTCGAACAGTTCTCTTGCCAGTCCATAGGCTGCCTGGCTTACCCAGAAGAGGGCGCAGCGGTTGTAAAGAAAATTAACGCGTATCAGATCCACTCCGAAACGCTCCCCCATGCGGGCAATATTCAGTACGTGGTGATGAAGACGTCTGGCATCGGGGCGTGCCGCCATGTCATGGAATTCGATGTCATAGGCTTGGCGCATCACGGCCAGGACCAGAGCAAGGTAGCGTTCTTGTCCCTCTTCTCCGAGCCGGTCGCGGGTCACCGCGCCAACCAGACGGTGGATGGAGAGGCTGTCTTTCTCTTTTTCCAGGCGGATCAGCGCGAAGCGGTGCAATGTGGTCAGGGCCAGATCGTAGGCATCTTCGTCTGGCAGTCGCCTGGCCCAGTCCATCTCTTCGTTCAACCATCGAGCCCGCCATTCCCACAACAGATTTCGGGGGATGTCGTCTGGCTCCAGGAAACTCATCAAGTTGAGCAGCACGCAAGCCATCGGGTTTTCATCCATCGCCTGATCAAAGGAGAGTTGCCAGGTGGTGTATATCGTTTGCGCATACTCGCCCAGTGTGGGTCGGGCACTGATTGAGTTCATCAGGGCGAGCCCCTTGGCGCGGAACTTTTTCAGGTAAACCTCCAGGGAAAGGGTCATTTCGTCCATGTAGGAGGCGGCCTGCTCCAGGGCCAATGGCAACCCACCCAACTCTTCGGTCAGGGTATCCGCCGTTTGGCGTTGGGTTTTGGTCGCCGTATCCCACATTTCCATGCGGTGGAGCAGAAAGGCGCTACCTTCTTCTTTGCTCATCACATCCATGTCCAGGGCGTTGGCCAATTTTTTCCATCCGGCGCGGTGGCGGGTGGTGATCAGCAGATGTCCGGCATGGTTTGGTGGAATCCATTCGGTCACTCCTGCCGGGTTGGGAGCGTTGTCCAGAACAATCAGCCAGTTGTCATGGTATTCCAGCCATCCGAGTGCGGCCTGGCTACGCTCTTCGACGTTGGTTCCCGCCAGGCCGATTCTTTCTCCCAAGGAGGCGATATCCGATTGCAAGGTTTGTCCGCTCTCCGCGCGTATCCACCAGATCACCTCGTAATCGTGAAGATGGCGCCAGGCATACTCCAACACCAGTTGCGACTTGCCGATGCCGCCCAGTCCCTGGATCACCTGGGTGCCGCTGGTGCCGGTCGTGGTGTAGACGGCCACGGATTTTCTGCTCAACAGGGTTGCCGCCAACTGTTTGAGTTCCACCTCGCGACCGGTGAAAAAGCGATTGCGCATCCCGAGATTGTGGATCGCCGATTTGGTCGTGGCCGTGGCCGTGGCCGTGGTTGTGGTCGTGGCCGATGAGGGGGGGGTCATGGATCGGGCGTCGAGAGCCGTCAAGGCGCGTTTGATCCCCAACACGACGTTTACATAGGCGTCATCCGGGTTGGTCCATTGTGTGATGGGTTTGGCCTTGTCTTTGTCGTCGTTTGGAAGGGCGGTCAATTTCCCAAAAGGGAGTTGTTCCCAAACGCAGGCGCGCAGGATGACCGGGATCACCACGGCAGAGCCTGATTCATGGCGTTCCATGGCCCGCTTGATCTCCACATCCTTGACGTATTGGGTGGAGTTGAAGTCCGATGAGACCAGAAGCAGAATAATTTCGGAAGTTTCCAATTCGACCTTGATTTTTCCGTCCCACTCCTGACCGGGGATCAACATGCGATCATGCCAGATTGTGACGTCTCCCGAATCCACCAGGGGAGAAAGGTGCTTACCCAACTCGATACGATAGGCACTGTCACTTTTGGAATAGGAGATGAACAGCTTGGCGGCCATGGTTTCCCCAATCTGATGCGGCGGGCAACGGACGAAATGAAAAGATAAGTATATCCCCTACCCGAGGGGATAGCAACCATGACCCAGGATGTCACCGTGGGTGATACGTTCGCCACGCCAGCCAGATGTTTCGTATACAGCGTGGAATCGGCGCGTATTGAAAAAAGAAGATTCAGTTTTCCGGCCCGCGCGACGATAAACGAATCAGCGCTTCCCATGGGGATGACGCGGATCGGGTGGGCTTGCGTCGTGGGGAGCACGGCAGCGCCACAATCGGACGGGCTGGCGAAAAGAGTGGTCGAAAAACATGTTTGTCACCTTGCGGAGCAATCAGGCGGCGCTGAACACGCAACGCGCCCTGGAGATCCAGACCAGAAGTCTGGAGACGACCATGCGTCGTCTCGCCACCGGGTTGCGGGTGGAGCGGGCCTCGGACGACGCGGCGGGGCTCTCCATCGTCACCCGCATGAGTGCCCGGATCCGTGGGTTCAACATGGCGATCCGCAATGTCAACGACGGCATCTCCGTGGTGCAGGTGGCCGACGGGGCGCTGGAGGCCACCACCGAGGCGTTGCAGCGCATGCGCGAACTGGCGGTGCAGGCCGCCAACGGCACGGTCAGCGGCACGGATCGCGCCAGCCTGAGCCTTGAGAAGGATCAGTTGATCTCCGAAATCCAACGCATCGCCGCTCAAACCACCTACAACCATTACACGCTCCTCAACGGGGTTTCCAACATCGCCTATTTCACCACGCCGGGCGGTACGCCGGGCGGGTCGCGCACTTCGCTGCAGATGAGTTTCCAGGTCGGTGCCAACGCCGGTCAGAACGTGGTGGTGGAGATGACCCTGGCCCATGTCAGCGCGCTGGGGTTGGGCAACAACGGCAGCCTCACCTCGATGCTTACCCAGGGTGGGGCCAGCACCCTGATCGGTCGCGTGGACAGCGCCTTGGAGTCGGTGGCCTCGATCCGCGCCAATCTGGGCGCGGCGCAGAACCGTTTCGAGGGGATGTTGTCTAATTTAATGAATGTTAGCGAAAACACCGAGGCCGCCCGTTCGCGCATTCGCGATGCCGACGTGGCTTTGGAAGCCGCCCATTTGACCCGGGCGTCGATTCTCCAGCAGGCGGGCACGGCGATTCTGGCCCAGGCCAACGTGCAGCCGCAAATGCTGCTTAAACTGTTGAGTTAACGATATTTATCACTGGCAGTCAATTTGCATGGTGGGGGGCGCACCCCTCCACCCCACCCGTGGGTCTCCTGAATGGGCGTGCCACGGCAACGCAAGCTTGCGGAGGTTGCCTTGAAGTACCCAATACCATCGTCATGGGAGTCAGAGGGCATGCAAGCGATCGAAATTCAGGCCGACATCACGCCCGAGGGGAACATCACCCTCCCGTCCCCTTACAAGAGTCTCTATGGCCGTCAGGCGCGCCTGATCGTGCTGGTGGAGGAGATCGCCACCTCCGGGGAGAGTCTTCTGGCCAAGGATCCGGTGCAGGCGGTTCAGGAACAGCTGCGCGACGATCCGAGCGGCGAGAGTCTGAACCACGGGATGGACAAGGTGTGGGATGCCTGGCGGGAGTTCAGCGCCGAGGTCGAGGAGGGGGGGGCTTTCAATCAGGCGTTGTTGATCTCCCGCATTCAGTCCGCCATGCCGAGCGTGATCGCCATCTATGCCCTGGGGGAGCGCATCGAGAAGGGATCCGGCACCCTGGGCGTGCCGCTGGAGTTGGCCATCCTCCTGGAGGGGGAGGCCGATCCGGTGGCGTTGTGGTCGTTGGCCAAGGAGTTGTCCACGCTCGCCCACTGCCGGGTGGAGCTTTTGGATCTGCGTGTCAGCGCCACCCAGCTCCAATATCAGGTGGTGACCACCGCCGAGCGGTGGTGGAGTTCCAATCCCCGTGCCGGTCTGTTCGAGTGTTTCGTGCTGAGCGAAAAGAGCGCCCTAGACGAAGCCCGCCCCTCCCTGGGATCCCCGATCCTCCCGACCCTGGCGGAGTTCGATCCGGCGGATCTGGAGATGGATCATCCGTTCTCCTGTTGAGCTGATCGTGGAACTCCCGTCAGGGAGCTTCCCCAGGTCGGAGGGTGAGGGGACTCCCCCATCCTGCCAGTTTTCCGGCAACCGATTCCACGCACTGCCCGATCTTTTCCCTGCGGAGCGCCGCATCTCGCGGAGCGCCGTTTTTTGATTGTTCGCGGACGATCCCACCGGATAAGATTCGGGAACGAATTAAGGCTTTTTGCGTCGCCTGCCGACGCAAAAAAAGCCTTAATTCGTTTGACAAGTGCGACCGGGAAAAGGATTATGAGGCGGTGTGGGCGGAGTTTGTCAGAAGGGGGAACGTTGATGGAATCTGATCGTTTTTTACATTTCTGCACGTCAAACCGGGCTCTTGCTTTAGGTCAGCACAAAGCATTTGTCCAAGGTATTGAAAAACATGTGCTGGATGTTTTTCAATATATTGAAAAAGACGGAGAGGATTTTATTAAGCAAGAATATAAGAGATTGTGTTCAGCCCCTGGATGGGAGGATGGACCAGATTGTGCTGATCTGGCTGAATTGGCCCAGGCCAGAGGACAGGAACACTTTGATAATCTTTTGTTTGTAAAAGGGCAAATGATGAATCTGGCGACAGCCGGGCTGTATCATTTGTGGGAAAGGACACTCAAGTCTTTTCTTGAACGAGAAGCCCATTTTTTTTCAGAGAAGTACTTCGGGGAAGACCCAAAAAAGACGATCCAACAGGCCGATTTTCTAAAAATTCGCAACTGGCTAAAAGAGTGGAATTTTTGCGAACATCAAGATGCGAAAACGATTATGGAAGGTCTCCATACATTAAGCCTTGTTTCCAATACAATAAAACATGGTGCTGGTTCTTCGTGTGAAAAATTATTCAAGAAAGATCCTGGTTTCTTTAAAGGTCCATACCCAGAACTGTCACCTGTTCTGTTTGATAAAATAAAAAAAATCCCCCCTTTTGATCAGGCTAACCCAGACGATCTTTGGATAACTCCTGAGAAGTTTCATGAGCTTTCTGGAATTGTTGAACAATTCTGGGAAGCTCTTCCTGAACAAATTAAAACTACTAACAAAGAAAAAACAATTAATATTATTTTGTCTTTGCGCGTCATGCAGCGAATGTTTGATCAGGAAATATCTATGGATGAGATTCACAACACATTGAAAAAAAATAATGTGATTGAGGATGATCCAGATAATACTCACTACTCAATCAGGTTGATGCTAGGGCATGTAAAAAACTGCAAGCCCTTTCATGTGGTCGTGGCGGAGAATAGTGAAGAAAAAAGAAAAATTATTATCACTGTTTATCATCCAAACCCGACCTTATGGTTGCCGGATTGGAGTACCCGGAGGAACAGACCATGAAATGCGCAGTTTGCAAACACGGAGAGACCAGACCGGGTACGGTCAGCGTGACTCTGGAACGCAGAGGGGCCACCTTGGTGTTCCGCGAGGTGCCAGCCTTGGTCTGTGATAATTGCGGCGAGGCGTATCATGAAGAAAAGGTGGCGACCCAATTGATGCAACAGGCGGAAAAGGCTGTGCGCGGCGGGGTCGAGATTGATGTGGCGGTATGCCGTGGTATCCCCACAACATGAATACCTGAAACGGAGCAAGATCGGCCATGCTGACCACGATTGAAATCAATGACACCCTGATGTTGACCGCTCAACAATTGGCACATCAACGCAATCAGACCCTGCGGCAGGTGGTGGAGTCGGCCTTGCAGTCCTTCGTGGAACAGGAGCAAGAAAGAAAAGCTGGATTCCGTCTGCGCAAATGTACTTTCCGAGGCAACGGTCTTCAAGCGGATATTCAGGAAGGGGATTGGGCGGGGCTCTAGGCTCCGACTATTCTGATGCCTGTTAGCGCATACTAGCAAAACTTACCGAGACGAAATTGTTGACGATAACTCAATCCAAAAGTTTTTATTTATTCATAAACTGCTAATATCACGATCGGAGTTCATTAATTATAGTCCGCTAGCATTTGTTTTCAGATAGCTGCAGAATAGTCGGAGCCCAGTGCCCCGCCTTGCGTCCAACGGTCAAAACCTGGTCTATTGCTCCTAACGCGATCGTGGTGCTCAATCATGAACTGGCACGGGAACTGGGGATCATAACCGTTTGAGGGGATGGGGTCTGGTGCGGACGGGTCGAATTGGAAAGGTTCACATCCCGCCGCCGATGCGGGTGATGAGTTGCGGGTCCTCGGGGGTGGAGGGGCGGATTTCGACCACCTGGGCGGCCTGGTTGCTTTTTTCGAAGAACCCTTCCGCCGCTTTCTGGGCCGACGTCTTGTCGTCGTAACGACCGATCCAGATCAATTGCCAGTTGTGGCCCTGGGCGTCGCGGGTTTCGCACAGGTGCAGATCGAACCCCTGGCGGGAGAGTTGTTCGAGGCGCTTTTCGGTGTCGATGGGATTGCGGAAGGCAGCCACCTGCACCGCAAACCCTTCCAGGCTGGTCGTGGTCGGGGGCTGGAACGAGGCGGCATTCTCCACGGACGGGGCCGGGATGGTGGATTGCGCCGCGTGGGCGTGGTTTTCCGGGGTGGCCTGTTGGGGCGGTTGAGGGGCGGCTGGCTTCTGCGCGCGGGCTGGAATCGGGGCATCGGCAAACGGCAGCGACTGCCCGACCGACGAGCTTCCGCGACGTGCCATCGGGGTGATGAAACCGGGTCTCCCCTCCTGCTCGGTGAATCGTTTCAACAGCGCGCGCGCTTCGGCTTCGTTCTCCAGGCGACCGATCGACACCCGATACCAGATCTTATCCTTCCCCTCCTGGATCTCTTGCAAATAGAGGTCGTACCCCTTGAGCTGCAACAGACCGATGAGCTTCACCGCCGAGGTCTCGTCGTCGAACGCGCCGATCTGGATCGTGTAGTGCAACAGATCCACCGGCGGATATTTCGCGGTGGGCGTGCGCTCCTCCAGACTCATCAGACTGGCCAACTCGCGCGGGGTGACACGATCCCCCTCGGCGATGGCGGGTTGGGCGTTGGCATCGGCCTGAATATGCGGATCGTTGTGCGGTGGGGCCGGGTTGGCGTCGCTGGAGCGGTCCATGGTCTTGGCCAGCGCATCCAGGGCCTGGTTGACCGCGCGGGGCGAGGGTTTGCCCTGTTGACCGGCGGTGGCGAGCAGGGCGGCGCGCGCCTCCGCCGCCGGGATTTTCTCCTCACCGGTCACGGGTGGGGCGACCTGGGAACTCGCGGGTGGCGCGATCGCCTCGTCTGGGGGCAGGGAGGCGCTTTGTTCCGTCTCCGGGAGGAACAGGGCCTCGACCAACTGGTCCATCGCCTCCTCCTGGGCGTGGGTCAGTGGCGCATCCGCGGGGAGCGCGGCGGGGGCGGGGCGGTCCGTGGCCGTTGGTCTGGCGGTTTTTTTCGCCAGTCTGGTCGCGGGCGAGGTGGCGGGTGCGTTCGTCAGTTCGGAGGGGGCGGCGGGTGGCGGCTCCGGAGCGCGGGCATTCGTGGGGGCGCGGGAGGGCTCTTGCGCCTTCTGGAACGGTTGCAACACCAGTTCCGGCGGGGTGGGGTCCGGCTGAACCAGGGTCTCTTTCAGAAGCCCCATCGACGAGATCAGCCGGAACGACTCCATCAGGAACTGATACTCCTCCTCGACCAGCAGCCGTTTGGCGGACTGGAGTTCGTGCTCGGAGTTCAGGAAATCGAGCATGGTCTGACTGCCGAGACGATACTGCTCCTGCCGATCCCGATGGACCGCCCGCATGGTCTCGACGTGTTTTTCCAGGCTTTGCAGACGGGCGCGCGAGGCGATCAGGGCGTTCCAGGAGCGGTTCACCTGCTCTTCGACCTGATCCCGCGTCTCCTCCAGTTTGTCGCGGATGCGCGCCGCTTTGTGGGCGCTCTCCTTGAGTTTGGAGCTGTCCGCGCCACCCCGAAAGAGATTGTACTTGAAACGCAGCATCGCCGAGGCATCCTGCGAATAGCCGCGTTCGCCCCCCGCGTTGTTGCTGTCCGACATCGCCATCTCCAGGCTGATCTTCGGCCACAGGGATGCGGCGCTGGCCTTGCCTTCGGCGCGGGTGGATTCCAGATTCGCCCTGGCCGCCAACAGCGACGGATGTCGGTTGAGCGCGGTCTCCAGGGCGTCGGAACGCTCCCTGGGCAGGAATTTCTTGTCGATCAGGGGAGGGGACAGCTCGCCGGGGGGAAATCCCACCAAGGTTGCGAAGCGGCTCTCGGCGGCGCGCAGATGACCTTCGGTGGCCGCCAGTTCCGAGGCGATCAACGCCACGCGGCTCTCGGTGAGACGGGCATCCATCTCTGCCGTGATTCCCAGCTTGATGGTCTGGCGGGTCTTGACGAGGATCTCCGAATGGATGGTCATCGCCTCCTTGGACAGCTCCAGCAGACGACGCTGCTTCATCACTTCCGCGTAGACCAGGGCGACATCCAGGATGACGGTTTCGGCGGTGTCCAGAAAGCCGTAATCCTCGGCCTGCACCTGCGCGCGCGCCTGCTCCACCTTGTTGACCGTGTTGAAACCGTCAAAGAGCGGCTGGTTGATGTTCAAGCCCGCCTCGCCGCGATCCAGGGTCAGGCCACCCTTGGCGGTGAAGCGGCTGCTCGGGGTGTTGGTCCACTCCCGACCGGTGCCCATGTTGAAATCCACCGTGGGCAGATAGCCGGCGTAGGCCTGCCGGATGCGTTGCCGGGTCTCCTCCAGACTCTGACCGGCGGCCAGAAGCTTGGGATTGGCGCGCATGGCTTCGTTGACCGCATCGCCGAGGGTCAGCGACCAGGCTGGGGCGCTCTGACTCAGGGCGACCAAGGTCAACAGTGCGGCGGTGAGTGAACCCCTTTTCACACGTCTGTCCATTCCGGCAAGAAATCCAATTGACGATGGTTCATCCATCAGCAATTATTGTGCCTGTTATGTTTTTTGCAAGGGCGGGAAGGGTGTTCCCCGTTCGGTGTGCTTCCGCGATGGGGGATATTTTGACATTCGTTCTTGTGATGGCGAAGTCGCCAACCGATAAGCAGGCTGCATGGGGCGTCGAGCCGGGTTGTTCGGTCCGAGCCGGTCCGCCCGGCTCGCGCTTTGGATGGCCGCCAAATTGCAAGTCATTCGTGATTTCTGTTTTGAACGAATTTCAAACCAGAATCGTTTGGCGATTCGTCGGGTTTTGAATCGTCAAACAGCCTCCAAGTTGGGTGGAATGGGGCTGGGCATGGTGAAGGATGCGTTTTTTTCGAAGGATGGCTGGCCCGCGCGCCTGACCCCTTTTTCCGTGGTCGCGGATTCGATCTGGGATCTGATGCTGGTTTCGACCATGCTGAACTTGCTGGCATTGGTCCTGCCGCTCACCCTCCTGCAGGTCTATGACCGCATCCTGGCCAACGAGGCGGTCAGCACCTTGAGTTGGCTGCTGCTCGGCGTGGGCGTGGCGATGCTGCTCGAGGCCCTGTTGAAAATGGGACGCTCCTACATCGGCGCCTGGCTGGGTGCCCGGTTCGAACACAACGCCGGCGTGAGCGCCATGGAGCGGCTTTTTTCGCTGAATCTGGCCGATTACGAACGGACCGGTTCCGGTATCCATCTGGAACGGCTCAACGCCCTGAACGTCATCAAGGATTTCTACTCCGGGGCCGCGGTGCTGGTGATTCTCGATCTGCCGTTCGTGCCGATCTTCCTGATCATGATCTACCATCTGGCCGGCCTGCTGGTGCTGATCCCGATCATCGTCTTCATTCTGTTTGTCCTGTTCACCCTCTACATCGGCGACAAACTGCATCATGCCGTTTCCGAACGGGTCAAGGCGGACGACATCCGCGTCAACTTCATCATCGAGGTCTTGAACGGCATCCACGCCGTCAAATCCATGGCCATGGAGGCCATGATGCTGCGCCGTTACGAGCGGTTGCAGGACGCCTGCGCCATGGGGGCCCAGAATGTCGGCATGCAGAGCGCCGATGCCCAGAACATCGGTTCGTTCTTTGCCCAGTTGGCCACCGTGGCCATCGTCGCCTTCGGCAGCATCCAGGTGATCAACCACGATCTGACCATCGGTGGTCTGTCGGCATGCAGCATGCTCGCCGGACGCTCGATCCAGCCGTTGCAGCGCGCTGTGGCCATCTGGGCCCGTTTCCAGACCATTCGCGTCTCCCGGCGGCGTTTGAACGCCATCTTCGAACTCAATCCCGACGTGCCACCCGGTTCTCAGCCCCTGCCCGAGATCGAGGGACGGCTGGTGATGGAGAACGTCAGCTTCGCCTATCCGGTGGAGATGGCCGATGGACATGCCAATGCCAATCCCAATGCCAAGCCGCCGGTGGCGCCGCTGGTGCTGCGGGATATCAATCTGGTGGTCAATCCCGGCGAGACCATCGCCATCCAGGGCGCGAGCGGCAAGACCACCCTGTTGTGGCTGATGATGGGGGCGATCCGACCGACCCAGGGACGTGTGCTGATCGACGAATATGATCTCAACCAGTACGATACGAGTTCCCTGCACGAACAGATCGCCTACATGCCCCAGACCGGCATGCTCTTCAAGGGGACGATCCTGGAGAACATCCACATGTTCCGCCCGGAACGCGAAGAGGCGGCGATGCGGGCCGCGACCCTGCTGCAACTGGAGGATTTCATCTCCAAACTTCCCAAGGGCTACGAAACCATCATCGACGATGGGGCCGACGAGTCGATTCCGCGCGGCATCAAACAGCGCATCACCATCGCGCGGGCGTTGGTCTCGTCGCCGCGCATCCTCCTGTTCGACGAGGCCAACACCGCCATCGACAGCGGTGGCGATGAAAAGTTGAAACATGCGCTGGAGTTGATGCACGGCAAGGTCACCCTGATCATGGTGACCCATCGTCCGTCGCTCGAAAAACTCGCGGATCGGGTCTATGAACTCAAGGATGGCGCGCTGACGATCAAGCCGCCCAGGGCGCCGTTCAAACCCCCGCCACCGGCTCCCGCCGCCCCTGCTGGAGGCGCTTCGGGATGACCATGCCCCATCCGGTCATTCCCGATTGGGATCTGGAACTTGAATCGATCCGACGCATGATCAAACCCAGGCAGCCGGTCACCGGACTGTTGGCCGAGTTTTCGCGCCTGTCGGACTTCGGGGCCTGCATGATTCCGCTTTTGATGGCCTTGGGATACCGTGGGGATATGCGTCATCTGGCCGAGGCGCTTCCGCACTTCGCCGAGACCCTGGATCTGACCGGTCTTCGCAACATGATGGCCAATCTCACCTACATCAGCCGACCGGCCCGTCTGGATCCGCGCGAGATCGATCCGCGGCTGATGCCCTGCCTGTTCGTGCCGGACAAATCCGCGGCCATCGTGCTGCTCAAACGCAAGGAGGATGGCTGGATCATCTTCAACGGCGAGAACGGCGAGGTGGAACGGCTCCCCCTGGCACGGATCTCGGGCACGGCCTATTTCTTCTCGGCCATGGACCTGGAAGAGCGGGCCATGACCCAGAAGCGGCTCGGCTGGTTCCGGATGATCGCCGAGCGATTCCGGCAGTTGATCGTTTACATCTTTATGGTCACCTTCGCGATCACCATCCTTCAGGTGGTCCCGCCGCTCTTCACCATGGCGGTCTACGACCGGGTGGTGGGCAGCCGCTCCCTGGATACCCTGACCCATCTGCTGATCGGTATCGGCGTGGTGATGATCTTCGACTGGATGATCCGCAAGCTGCGCACCAAGATGCTCATGTATGTCGGCTCGCGCATGGACAGCATCGTCAGCAACGCCATCTTCATGCGCATCCTCTCTCTGACCCCGAGTTTCACCGAACGGGCCCCGACCGGCGCCCAGGTGGCGCGTATCAAGGATTTCGACTCGGTGCGCGAGTTCTTCACCGGGCCGTTGATGATGGTCTTCTTCGAGTTGCCGTTCTCCGTGGTCTTCTTCGCGGTGATTGCCCTTCTTGCCGGTCCCCTGGCCTTGGTGCCCATGGTGACCATGGCCCTGTTTGTGGCCCTGTGGGCGATCATGATGCCCATGGTGGCCCGTGAGGAGGCCCGGTCGCGGCGTGCCACCAGCAAGAAACAGGAGTTCGTCGTCGAGGCGTTGAGTCGCATGCGCGCCCTGAAATACAGCGGCATGGAGTCGATCTGGCTGGGCCGTTTCCGTCAACTCTCCGCCCAGGCTGCCATGGCCAACTTTCGCACCGCGCTCATCAACGCCCTGGTCAACGCCATCTCCACGGTGTTGATCGTCGGATCCGGCGTGACCGTCATCGGTCTGGGGGTGTTCCGGGTGATGGAGGGATCGATGACCACCGGGGGTCTGGTCGCCTCCATGGTGCTGGTGTGGCGGGTGCTTGCCCCGATCCAGAGCGCCTTCATCGCCATGACCCGCCTGGAACAGGTCCGCTCGAGCATCACCCAGATCAACAGCCTGATGAACGTCACCCCCGAGCGGGAAGAGTACACCGCCATCGAGCCGATCAAGAGCTTCAAGGGGCAGATCTCCTTCGTGCGCGTGAGCATCCGCTACATTCCGGAGGCCGAACCGGCACTGATGGGCATCAGCTTCGAGGTGCAGCCGGGACAGGTGGTGGCGCTGATCGGTCCGAATGGTTCCGGGAAATCGACCGTGGTCAAACTGCTGGCTGGTCTCTACACCCCGCAGGCGGGCAGCATCCGCATCGACGGCCTGGACATCCGCCAGATGAACGTCATCGAATTGCGGCATGCCATCGCCTATGTGCCCCAGTCGTGCAATCTGTTTTACGGCACCATCGCCCAGAATCTGCGACTGGCCCACGCCACCGCCTCGGACGAGGATATCGAGGATGCCTGTCGCAAGGCCCAGGTGTACGACGAGATCATGGCCCTGCCGAAAAAATTCTGGACCCGGGTGGGTGACCAGAAATCCGCGCAGTTGCCATCCAGCATGGTGCAAAAGCTCTCCCTGGCGCGTGCCTATCTGAAGCCCTCGACGATCATGCTGTTCGACGAACCGGCCAACAGTCTCGGTTGGGAGGATGACCAGGCCTTCATCCGCGTGGTTCAGGAGTTGCGAGGCAAGCGGACGATCTTCGTCGTCACCCATCGGCCCAGCCATATCCGCCTGGCCGATCAGGTGCTCTACTTCGATCAGGGGTATCTGCGTCTTTCCGGCAAGCCGAATGATGTGCTGCGTCAGATTCCAGGAGGTTTCGTATGAGCGAATCCATCGACAAGCCGCAGTCCCGTCCCGCGCCGCGCATGTCGTTCGCCATCGGGAGAGCGGCGCCCAAGGGGGAGCAGGGGGCTTCTGCCGTGGCTTCCGTACCCTCGGCAGGATCGTCTGTTCAGGCTCCGGCCTCGACCCCCGCGCCGACTCCGGCCCCGACCCCCGCGCCGACTCCGGCCCCGACGCCCGTGCCGACTCCGACGCCCGCGCCGACCCCGGCCCCGACGCCCGCGCCGACCCCGACCCCTGCGCCGACCCCGGCCCCGACGCCCGCGCCGACTCCCGAGGCGCTCAGACGCATGAAGGCCACCTTTGCCATCGGTGCCGCGCCCAAGCCGACTGTCGAGCCCACCCCGGCTCCGACCCCGGCTCCGACCCCGGCTCCGACCCCCGCGCCGACCCCGGCTCCGACCCCGGCGCCGAAGCCCGTACCCGCGCCGACCCCGGCTCCGACCCCGGCTCCGACCCCGGCTCCGACCCCGGCTTCGACCCCGGCTCCGACCCCTGCGCCGATCCCGGCTCCGACCCCGGCTCCGACCCCCGCGCCGACCCCGGCTCCGACCCCCGCGCCGACCCCGGCTCCGACCCCGGCTCCGACCCCGGCTTCGACCCCGGCTCCGACCCCGGCTCCGACCCCGGCTCCGAAGCCCGTACCCGCGCCGACCCCGGCTCCGACCCTGGCCTCGACCCCGACCCCGACCCCGGCTCCGAAGCCCGTACCCGCGCCGACCCCGGCTCCGACCCTGGCCTCGACCCCGACCCCGACCCCGACCCCGGCTCCGACCCCGGCTCCGACCCCGGCTTCGACCCCGGCTTCGACCCCGGCCCCGCCGCCCCTCGCCTCCTCGCCGCCCCCCGCGCCCATTGATCTGGATGCGTTGAAACCCGAGAAAAAGGTCGCCCAGACCATGAAACAGGGGAGCAAGCAGCGGCGTTATCTGGCTCAATCCGTGGTGTTGGAGGAGTCGGGTCTGTCGTATCTGGTGCGGCTCTCCCTGGTGTTCATGGCCGCGCTGTTGATCCTCTTCGTTGTCTGGGCATCCTTCTCCAGCATGGAGGAGATGGCCGCCACGGTGGGTGAGGTGATGCCCGCTGGTCCGGTGCAACGCATTCAGCATCTGGAGGGGGGGATCGTCAAGGCGATCCTCGTCAAGGAGGGGGAGTTGGTCGAGTCGGGCAAGGTGCTCTTTCAGATGGCGCCGGAGTCGGCTTTGGCCGAACTCAATCAGATGCGCGCCCGACATGCGGCCCTGGAATCGCAGATTGCCCGCAATCGTGCGTTCCTGGACGAGAAGGAGCCTGATTTTGCATCGATTCCGAATGAATTCAACCATCTCAAGCGCGAACAGGTGCAGCTGCTCGCCGCGCAACGGTCGTTTCTGGAGAGTCGGCGCGAGGTGATGCGGCTCAAGATGGATCAGCGGCGTACCCGGTTGTCCAGCCTCTCCACCCAGAAGGAGAACCTCGAGCAGCAGTTGCGCTATTACGACGAGGAGGTGGCCATGCGGCGTGCCGGGCTTGCCAAGGGGGTGATGTCCCGCCTGGCGGCCCTGGGCAGCGAACGGGATCGCAGTCGTGTCGCCGGCGATCTGGAGCGCACCCAGGCGGATCTGATCACCGCCAGAAAGGAGTTGGACGAGTCGGTCAAGCAGATCGTCTCGCTCGACGACGAGGTGCGGCAGGAGGCCCTGAAGGAGCTGGGATCCCTCTCTTCGGAGCTGCGTCAGCTGAAAGAGGGGATGCTGCGCCAGGAGAATCGCGTCGAACGGTTGGAGGTCAAGGCTCCGGTCAAGGGGGTGATCAAGAATTTGCAGATGGAGACCCTGCGTGGCGTCGTGCCGCCGGGTGGGATGTTGACCGAAATCGTGCCGGTCGAGACCACCCGGAAGGTCGAAACCCGCATCACCACCCGTGATATCGGTCATGTGCATCCGGGGCAGCGGGTGACGGTCAAGGTCACCACCTACGACTATTCGCGCTATGGGGGCATCGATGGGGTGCTGGAGTCGATCTCCGCGTCCACCTTCAAGGATCCTGCGGATCCGGCCCCCTATTACAAGGGGATCATCCGTTTGGATCACGCCTATGTGGGCACCGATCCGAAACAAAACGAGGTTCTGCCCGGCATGGCGGTTCAGGCGGATATCCACACCGGTTCCAAGACCCTGATGGAGTATATGCTCAAGCCGATCTACGCCTCGGTCAACAAGGCGTTTCGCGAGCGCTGAGACTGGCTTTTTGAGCCGTGATGTGTCAGATTGAACAGATCATGACTGGCGGGATGGATCCTTATGTGAGGGAGATGGGGAAGACCGATGGAAAATGAGACCGGTGACGGGGATGCCCAGTTGGATGAGCCTCGGGATTTGGCTGTCGATTCCACCGCCAATGTTCTGGATCGGCTGGCGATTCTCGAGGAGGAGGTGAGGTTGCTCAAGGCGGCCTTGTACACCCTGCCTGGCGCGCTCGAGAAGGAAAAAATGGAGGTGCGTCGCGGTCTGGAGGAGTTCAAAGGGGCGCAAAAACGTCTGACGGAGTTGGCGAACACCACCGTCCAATCCAACCAGAAGGTGGAGCAGCTCGGCAAGCAGGTGGAAGGGGTCAAGAAGGAGACCAGCTCCTGGCTGGTGGTGAGTATCGTCTGTTTTGCAATCTTTTTCATCGTTTCACTTTTTATCAGGGCAGGTTGAGATGTCAGGAACGAGCGGTTTGGGTGAATCCGGTACGGATCACCAGTTGGAAGAGGAGATCGGCGTGGAGGTGCAGAACATGCTGCACGCCGAGATGAATGGGAAGGTTTCCGTCGTGGAGCGGGAGTTGACCGAGGATGAGAAGCAGCTCTTTTCCGAGGCATTCTTGAGTTCATCCCTGGAACAGATGATTCCCTCGGTGGGTCAGGAGCGGCGTTTGATGGGGGTGCCGAAGGCGGCCAAACGCGCCAAGACCAACAAGCGCGCCAAGACCGACAAGCGCGCCAAGAGCGCATCCAGGCCGGCCAGGCGCGGCAAGGGATCGGACAAGAAGGGGAAGGGTGCCGGGTCCAAGGGAAAGAAGAGCCGAACGAACGCGCGCGCCAAGGGCAAAGGCCGGAGCGGCAAGCGATGAAACGGGTCGGCGCGCATGTGAGCATCGCAGGCGGGGTGGGCAATGCTCCGCTCAATGCCCGTGCGATCGGCGCGCGCGCCTTCGCGATGTTCACCAAGAATCAGCGCCAGTGGAAGTCCAGGCCCTTGACCCCCCCGGAGATCGACGCCTTCCACCAGGGGATGGCGGAGGGGGGCTTTCGCGCCGACGACGTGTTGCCGCACGACGGGTATCTGATCAATCTCGGTCATCCCGAGGAGGGGCCCCGACAACAGTCGCTGGAAGCCTTCATCGACGAGTTGGAGCGCTGCCGTCTGCTGGGTCTGAACCGGTTGAACTTCCATCCCGGCAGTCATCTGCGCCAGATTTCGCCCGAGGCGTGTCTGGATCGGATCGCCGAGTCGGTCAACCGCGCTCTGGAGGCGGTCCAGGGGGTCACGGCGGTGATCGAGAACACCGCCGGGCAGGGGTCGAATCTGGGGTTTGCCTTCGAGCAGCTCGCCTATCTGATCGAGCGGATCGAGGACAAATCACGCATCGGGGTCTGTCTGGATACCTGCCACGCCTTCGTGGCCGGGTACGATCTGCGCGACGCGGCCAGCTATGCGGAGGTCATGGCCGGTTTCGGGTCGATCGTCGGTTTTTCCTATCTCAAGGGGATGCATCTGAACGACTCCAAGCCGGACCTCGGCGACCGGGTGGACCGCCATCAGAGCATCGGCAAGGGGAAACTCGGCCTGGAGCCGTTCCGCTTCATCATGAACGATCCCCGGCTTGAGGAGATTCCTCTGGTCCTGGAGACCATCGACGAAACCCTCTGGCCCGAGGAGATTCGTCTGCTTTATTCGCTGGTCGAGACTGATCAGGATTGAAGGTTCTTCCAGGAAGAATCGGCTTCATTTTTGGGCGCACGCACCAGGAAGTTTCCCTCTGGCTTGTCAATCATCCCGTCATCCAATCATCCCGTCATCGAGCCCGACCTTCCCGAAGGATGAATCATCCACGGGAGGGCCGGGGTTCGATGCACGGGTGAATCAATCGATGCCGATCTCTTCGAAGACGGTGCGCACCACGCGCTTGTCGTAGTCGAGGAGTTCCGGTTTCTTGCCGGTGTAGGGCAGGCAGCTCAATACATACTTGATGCCGTTGATGCGGGCCAGTTTCTTGTCGTTGGACTTGATGATGGTCCAGGGGCACTGTTCGGTGGAGGAGTAGAAGAACGTGTCCTCCTTGGCCTTGGTGTATTCATCCCACTTGTCTTGCGACTCCTTGTCCACCGGGGAGAGTTTCCACTGTTTGAGGGGGTCGTTCTGACGGCTGTTGAAGCGGCGGAGTTGCTCTTCCTTGCTCACCGAGAAGTAGAACTTGAAGAGGGTGATGCCGGAGGCCACCAGTTGCCGTTCGAATTCGGGCACGGTGCGCAGGAACTCCTTGACCTGATCCTTGGTGCAAAAGCCCATGACCCGCTCCACGCCGGAACGGTTGTACCAGCTGCGGTCGAACATGCAGATTTCGCCGGCAGAGGGGAGGTGCTTGACGTAGCGTTGGAAATACCACTGGGACCGCTCCTGATCGGTCGGTTTTTCCAGGGCCACGACCCGGCAGCCGCGCGGGTTGAGGTGTTCGATGAACCGTTTGATGGTGCCCCCCTTGCCCGATGCGTCGCGTCCTTCGAAGATGGCGATGATTTTGTGGCCGTTCTCCTTGACCCAGTTCTGCATCTTTACCAGCTCGATGTGGAGCGGGCCCATGATTTTGAGATACTCCTCTTCGGAGATCTTTTTCAATTTGGGATGCGCGGACCGTTTGGCCTGTTGACTCCCGGTACCCAGGACGACTTCCTTGTGGCGGGACTGGGCGTGATGGCGACCTTTGTGGTGGGTATCTTCGGACTTTTTGGACTCTTCGGACTTCGTATTGGACATTGGGCGGTCTCCCAGAATCTTGAGTGTGAGTTGAAACCGGCAGAGATTCTAGCATTGCCTGAATGAAATAGCCATGGCTTTTACGTGGTCATGGGGACGGGAATCGGTATGGTTCGTGTTTGGGTGGAGAGTTTGTCCCGATTGGGATTTTGGTGCGGGGGACGGGCGATTGGCAGGGTTGGGGTGGTCGGAGACGGCAGGGTGGGTGATGGCGCGGTTATGGATGACGGGTGAGGGGTGGTGTGGATATTTTTCTTACAAATATAATTATATTAGAATATTCTAAATATCAAAGTTATGACGATGGGTTTCGATCTGGCGAATGGGAAGTCGGGTTCAGGAATGGGAAGGAATTGAGAAAAATATTAAAATTCAATGTTCTGATTCGATTGCACGCTGGTCTGCGAGGAAGGTTGCGAAATCGATCGATTTTTTTTGATCGAATACGAATTCTGCCTGGAAAAGGGGTGCAGCAAAATGATACAATAGCAGCAATTGCTGCACCCTTGTTAAAAGTGCACCAAATTATTCCATCAAGGGATCGAGATCAGGCGATCCGTGTTTCGTGCGCATGTTGATCAGCCGACGATTCAGGGATTGCCGGGTGATGCCGAGCAGAGTGGCGGCGATGCCCTGGTTGTTGTTGGCGCGGCGCATCGCCTCGAGCACCATGGCGTCGATCCCCTCCTTGAGGGTGGGGAACGGGCCGGAGGTGAACAGCGCCGCGTTGGGGGTGGCTCCCCCTTCCAGCCGTTCCAGGGTTGCATGGTTGGAATGGTTGTGGGCGCGGATCGCCTGGTGGAAGCTCTCCATGGAGAGGGTCGGGCCGCCGGAATGGAGCGCCACCGCATCATGCACCAGCGCGCGCAGTTCCCGGACGTTGCCGGGGAAGTGATGGGCCCCCAACAGGGTGAGCAGTTGCGGTGGGGTGTTGGGCACGGATTTGTTCATGGAGCGGGCCGCCTCCTGGGTGAAGAACCCCAGCAGCAGAGGGATGTCTTCGGGTCGCTCCCGCAAGGGGGGAATCTCGACGCGGTGAGAGGTGAGCCGGTAGTAGAGATCCTGTCGGAATGTGCCAGCCGCGATCATCTTGCGCAGATCGGTGTTGGTGGCGGTGAGGATGCGGGTGTTGCTGGGTTTGGGGACATCGGAACCCAGGGGGAAGTAGCTCTGCTCCTGCAACAGATGGAGCAACTTGACCTGGGAGGCGGGCTTGAGATCGCCGATTTCGTCGAGAAACAGCGTGCCTCCCGAGGCGCGGGCCACCAGACCCTCCCGGTTGGTGTCGGCGCCGGGAAAGGCCCCCTTGCGGTGGCCGAACAGGGTTTCGGAGAACTGGGCGTCGTCGAGTCCGGAGACGTTGAGCGGGACGAAGGCGCCGGAACGACCGCTCACCTGGTGGATCGCCTCGGCGATCAGCCCCTTGCCGACCCCGGTTTCGCCGGTGATCAGAATGGTTTCGCCGCTGCCGGCCACGGCCTCGATGTATTGGAAAATGCCCTTGAGCTGGGTGGAGTTGGTCAGGATCGGACGGAAGGCCTCTTCGTGGATCAGGCCGCCGTGGATCAGATAGCTCTTTAAGGCATGGACCTCCTTGCGCAGCAGGAAGGTATCGACCGCGCGGCGCACGGTGGTGACGAAGCGGGTCCGTTCCACCGGTTTGACCAGATAGTCGAATGCCCCCTCGCGCATGCAGGTGACGGCGGTTTCCACCTCCTGGGAGGCGGTCACCACCACCACCGGCACCTCGGGGTGGTGGCGAATGATCTCCGGCAAAAGCTCCAGGCCGGAGAGATGGGGCATGAACAGATCGAGGATCACGGCCATGGCCTTGCGGCGGGCCAGCATGGCCATCAGATCGCGACTGTCGCCGATCGTGACCACCTCCTTGATGCCCGAACCGCGCAGGAACAGGCTTAAGCTGTTGAGGACGTGTTCTTCGTCATCGACGAGAATGACCGGCGGTTTGCCGGTGAGCTTGCCATCGTTCATGCGAGATCTCCATGACAGGGGAGATGGACGAATACCGTGGTGCCTTGGTCGGGTCGGGATTCGAAGCGCAGCCGACCACCATGATTCTTGACGATGGACGCGGAAATGGAAAGTCCCAGTCCGGTCCCGCCCTTCTCGAGACGGGTGGTGAAAAAGGGTTCGGTGATCTTTTCCAACACCGCCGGGGGGATGCCGCACCCCTGATCGCGCACGATGAGAATCACCTGGCGGTTGGTCTCGTCGTGGACAGCCTCCAGATGGACGCCGTGGCCGCGATCGGGCAGGGATTGCAGGGCGTTGACGAGGATGTTGATCAACACCTGTTCGAGCTGCTGCGGATGGCCGGAAACCGGTGGAAGATTCTCCGGGAAGTGGTGGGTGAACCGCTCGGTATGACTCTGGATGGTGGTGTTGAGCAGGACCAGCGCTCCTCTGGCCAGTTCCGCCAGATCGACCGGGTGCCGGACGGTGGTCGATTCGTCGCGGGAGAGGTTTTTCAAGGCCTCGACGATCTTTTTGATCCGTTCGGTGTTGTCGAGGATCCAGCCGATGATCTTCGGGATCTTTTCGCCCATCTCCGCATAGGAGAGGCCGGAAATCACGAAATCGCCCTGTTCCCGATGGTAGTCGTCCAGGATCGACTTCACGGTGGGCCAGGCGTCGGCGAGCATGCTGGCGTTGTAATAGATCGAGTTGTTGGGGTTGTTGATCTCGTGGGCCACGCCGGCGGCCATGAGCCCCAGGGCGGCCAGGCGGGCATTCTTGGCGGCCTGCTCCTCCAGCAGTTTGATCACCGAGATGTCGGTGGTGACCACCATGGCCGTGGGGGCCCCGGTCTCCTCGCGCAAAGGCACGACGCGGATTTCGAACCAGCGGTCGTGTCCGGCGCGATGGTGCAGGTGGCGGACTTCGTTCATGGCGAAGGCCTGCTCCAGGGTGTGGCGATAAAGCTCCTGGAACCCCTCCGGTTGGACGACCAGGGGATCCGACGCATCGTTGTCGATGACGGCCCGGGTACGGTTGATCAAGAGCGGGTTGCCCAACCGGTCCACCAGACGGATGGTGTCCGGGGAGCGGTAGAAAAGAATGCTCAACAGCCGTTCGGATTTTTCCAAGCGGCGGGCCATGCGGGTGCGCAGGATCAGTTCGCGGTTGATGCGCCACAGGTGATGCACCAGCAGGCTGGTGAGCAGGAGTCCGGCCAGAAACACCACCCAATCCCCGTGCACGAACCACTCCGCAGAGCGGAAATGGTCGGTCTGGGAGCAGGTGATGGACCAGTCGCGGTTGCCGAAGCGGTTGGTGGCGGTGAGTTTGGGGTTGGGTCGTTCGATCCAGGCTTTCCAGTCGTGGGGGTCGGCGAAGGAGAACGGTGCGCCGATGAGACGCGAGGCGTAGAAGTGCAGGAAACGCGCCTCGGGAGGCGCCCGGTCGTCGAGGATGATGCACTCCACGCCGCGCGGTTCGAGCAGGGCGATGGCCTGTTCGGCGAGGGTGGCGAACTGGAATACCCCGAGAATGTAGCCGCTTAGGAAGGCGTGTCGCTCCAGCACCGAGAGCGCGCGCACATCCGAGCGGTAGACCGGCAGGGCGGCCAGAAAGCCGAAACGGTTCGGATCGCCCGGTGTGAGCGCGATCCTCTGGCTGACCACCATGGCGCCGCTGTCGCGCGCCTCTTCCAGCCAGGAGCGTTGGAGGGGGTCGGCATAGTGGTCGTGGCCGCGGCTGAAGAGCGGGAAGGAGAAGGGCTCCAGATGGGTGACGCGCGCGGCTTCCGGTTGGTCATTCCTGGCGGGTGTCAGGGTGATCCACTGCAGGGATTCGATCCCTGGATGACGGCCACGGATCAGGGTGGCGAGACGCTGGAAGGTCGATTCGTTGACCTCCGGGGCGGATTGAATCAGATCGTGCAGTTCGTGGAGCGCGATGGTGGCGCTCTCCAGACTCTTCTGGACCGCCCGGTGGCGATCCTGGGCCACCCAGGCGAACTCCTGTCGAAGGTGGTGGGTGATCTGCAGGCGCACGCTCAAAAAGAGGAACAGCGAAAAGATTCCGCCCAGAAGGGCCACCAGCAGAATCAGCCCATGGGCGCGCAGCCAGGCGAGCGGGGGGGCGGTGGGCGGTTTTTCCGGGTGGGGCGGGGAAGGGTCCATCGGATCCGGCTCCTGGATGGGTGGGTCATCGATGCGGTTCGGGTTGGGCATGGTGGACGGGTGGAAAGAGGGTTGAAGGTCAATCGCTTTTGCGATGGGAGTGGGTAAGGATGGCTGGGGTGCGTTCCAAGGTGTTGATCGTCGATGACGAGGCCGATATACGGGATACCGTCTGCCTGATCCTGGCCAACGCCGGTTTCGAGAGCCTCGAGGCTTCCAGCGTCCCCGAGGCCCAGGGACTCATGCGCAACATCACCCCGGATCTGATCCTCCTGGACTGGATGCTCAAGGGAACCTCGGGGTTGGACTACCTGCGCCAGCTCAAAAAGGACGATCTGACCCGGAGCATCCCGGTGATCATGCTCACCGCCAAGGGGGAGGAGAGCGACAAGGTGAGCGGTCTGGATCAGGGCGCGGACGATTATATCACCAAACCGTTCTCCTCCAAGGAACTGCTCGCCCGCATCCGTGCCGCCCTGCGACGCATCGAACCCTCCATGCTCGACGATCAGGTGGAGTTCGCCGGACTGGTGCTCGATCGGGCGCGCCACCTGATCAGCATCCATCGCTATCCGCTCAAGTGCAGCGCCATGGAGTTCCGGCTGCTCGGCTTTTTCATCACCCATCCGGATCGGGTCTACCACCGCGATCAGTTGCTGGATCTGGTCTGGGGACGGCATGTGCATGTGGGGGATCGTACCGTGGATGTGCATGTGCGGGCGTTGCGCAAGCTCCTGGAGCCCTTTGGCAAGGATGTGCTGTTGCAAACCGTGCGCGGTGCGGGATACATGTTTTCCGCCAAGCCGCAACCATGAACCAGACGCGCGCCCTGGCCTGGCTGGCGGTGCTCGGTTTTTTGCCGGCCTGCCTGTGGAGTCTGTCCAGCGTTTCGGTGTGGGTCTGGCTCGTGCCGATGGGCATCGTGCTGCTGGTCGGGTACCGTCTGCGACCCGAACCGGTCGTGGAAGACGAGGATATCCCGGACGTCTGTCTGGCGCGCGGGGACGATCCCCATTTGCGTCAGCGCTGGAAGGTGGCCTTCAACCGTTGGCGCGCCGCCATGGATGCCTTGCCGGATGGCGTGCTGCTGCTTGATTACCGCTTCGGGGTGTGCTGGTTCAATCCCGAGGCGCGGCAGATGCTGGAACTCTGCCCGGAGCGGCACATGGGCAGACCCTTGGCGCTGCACATGGAAGATCCTCTGCTCGACGACTATCTGCGTCGCGAGGAGTTCACCCGGCCCATCGAGCTGGCCTCGCCGGTGAATGGCAATCAGGTTCTGGAGTTCCGCTTCCTGGCCCTCAAGGGGGACGAGGGGTGGCTGGTGCTGATTCGCGACATCTCCGGGCCATATCATCTGGATCAGCGGCAGAACGACTTCATGGACAACATCTCCCATGAGTTGAAGACCCCGCTCACGGTGTTTCGCGGGGTGCTGGAGCTGTTGCCGGAGATGGAACCCGACTCTCCCCATTGGGAGAATGCCATCGGACTGCTGCACAAGCAGAGCCTGCGCATGCAGGCGTTGATCGAGGATCAGACCCGGCTGTTGCGGTTGGGAACCAAGCGCTATGGGTTCCCGGTGGAACGGTTGGCCATGGCGCCGTTTCTGGAGGAGATGATCGAGGCTGCCGAGGCCTTGAGCGGTGAGTTGGGACATCGGTTCGTGACCGGGATCGACGGATCGTTTCCGTTCGAGGCCAATCGCGAACTGGTGCGCTGCGTGGTGAGCAACCTTTTGACCAACGCGGTGCGACACACCCCAGCCGGGAGCGAGGTGGGGGTGACCTGGGGGCTGGATGAGCAACGCCGTCCGATGTTGACGGTCACGGACAACGGTCCGGGGATCGCCTGTCACCATCTGCCGCGTCTGACCGAACGGTTTTATCGGGTGAACGCCCAGCAGAAGGTCGAACAACCGGATCTGCACGACGATCACGGTTCCGGTTTGGGCCTGGCCCTGGTGAAACAGGCCTTGGCCCGCGCCAATGGCAAGTTGGAGATCGTCAGTCATCTGGGCAGTGGCAGTCGGTTCATCTGCCGGTTTCCGCCCCTGGTGGAGTCGTGGGTGTAGGGTTTTGTCTGCCGGAATGTTCCGCGAGGGCGTTTTCCGGTGGTGGGTGAGGGGGTTTCCCCTGGTTTTCGTTTAAGTTGTTGTTGAGTCATTCAACCAAAAGACAGTAAGGAGAGATGCATGAGTAAAATTATCGATGCCATTTTGCCCCCCATGCCGGCGTTTCTGGACATGGTGAGCGCCCAGGCCGAGATTCTGGCCAAGTGCATGAGCACCGGAGTGGATTGTCTGACCGATCCGGAACCGATCCGCTATCAGGCCTTGGCCGATCTGGAGAACAGCGCCAAGGAGTTGCGCCTTCGCCATCTGGACAAGTTGAGCGATTCGTTCTCCACCCCGATCGACCGGGCGGACCTGAATGAGGCGATCAATACCCTGGAGACCCCGGTCGAGGAGATGCGCGAGACCCTCGAGGAGATGCGTGCCCTGGGTGTCGAATCGGACAAGTACCTTCTGGAGATGGCCATTGTGCTGCGCGAGGCCGCCGCCGCGCTGCAACGCGGGTATTCGAAGCTGGCCACCAAGCCGGGTCAGGCCGATCCGGATGCGCTGGCCGCCGTGGCCTGTCCGGGGCGGGTGGATGCGATCTACCGCAAGGGTCTGGGCCGTCTTTACACCTTGAACGAGGATATGGAGGCGATCAAGGCCAAGGACGAGGATATCCGCGTGGCCACCTTCATCCACACGGTGGACATTCTCAAGCGGCGCGAGGCGTATCGTCATATGCGCAGCGTCTCCTTGCAGATCGGTGATGCCGCCGAAGTGCTGCACGGCATTGTCGCGCAGATCGGATAAACGTTTCTTAACGCGTGCTTTACAATGGGCGCCATTGTAAAGCACGCGGTCTGTTTGATGGCGCAATTTATGATTATTTTGATAATTTTATAGTGATTTTGAGTATTAATTGACGGTCTGATCCTTTTTGCAAGATTCTTTTAACAAACCCTTAATAATAGCTTAATTTTGAGTTAATCCAGGGCTGCTAGCATCGGATCTGTTTAAGGAGAGTGTTAAATTGATTGGCTTTCCGTGAAGGATTGATGGAGACGGAACGCGCATGGTCACGGCATTGGGTTTTGGTACATTGGGTTCGGAATGGTTCATTTTCAGACACAAGGGGAGAACATCATGGGTATGAAACGGTATTGGCCACTCAACGGGGCGCACGAGGTGAGAGACGATGGATAACAGCACGGTTATGATGATGATGTGGATCGCGATCATCGTGGTTCTGATCTTCGACTTCACCAACGGCTTTCACGATGCCTCCAACATCACCGGATCCATCATCGCCTCACGGGCGATGACCCCGATCCAGGCAGCGATCCTCACGGGTGTCTTCCACTTCATCGGGCCCCTGCTCGGCGGTACCGCGGTGGCGGATACCATCGGCAAGTTCGTGAACATCAAGGATCTGAACGCCAACATGTCGCTGATGATTCTTCTGTGCGGCATCTTCGGATCGATTTTCTGGAACCTCTTCACCTGGTGGTTCGGTCTGCCCTCCTCCTCTTCCCACGCCCTGGTGGGCGGCATCGCCGGCGCGGTGATCTTCGCCGCCGGCTCCGATCACGTCATGTGGGGTTGGGAAGCCCTGGTCACCAAGGGCAAGCTGACCGGCGTCATGAAGGTGTTGCTGTCGCTGTTCGTCTCCCCGATTCTCGGCTTCTGGCTGGCCTGGATCTTCCAAAAGATCGCCCGGCGCCTCGTGGCCAACGCCAAACCGCGCGTGGACAAGTTCTTCAAATGGTCGCAGTGGGGCAGCGCCGCCGCTCTCTCCTTCTCCCACGGCACCAACGACGCCCAGAAATCCATGGGCATCATCGCCCTGGCCTTGCTGTTGGGCGGTGAGATCGATAAATTCCACATTCCGTTCTGGGTGATCCTCACCTGCGCCATCTTCATCACCGCCGGCAACTCGATGGGTGGCTGGCGCATCGTGCGCACCGTCGGTTTCGGGATCTTCCGCGTCCGTCCGATCCACTCGTTCAATGCCCAGTTGACCGCCGCCGCGGTGATCTTCGGCGCCGCCAACATGGGCGCCCCGGTCTCCACCACCCACGTCGCCTCCTCGAGCATCATGGGCGTGGGCACCGCCGAGCAGCCCAAGGCGGTGAAGTGGCGCAAGGGCAAGGAGATCTTCGCCACCTGGATCCTGACCATCCCCGGCTCCGGCCTGGTGGGCGGTCTGACCTACATGCTGGCCGACATGATCACCCACGTCAGTGGCGCCCGTTGATCGCGGTCGTCCAACGTGACAAAAAACATCCGGGGGGGGATCCCCTCCCCCCACCGTGAGCCCTCCCTCGGGAGACCACGGAAAAAAGAGACGCATCCAACACACCATATGGGTCATATAAGGAGAATTTCATGAGCGGCGGATCTTCCCCCTTCACCAAGATGCTCGACAACGTTTTTCCACGCATTCCCCCCTTCCTGGACATGATCAGCGTTCAGGCCGAAGTGTTGAGCAAGGGCATGACCGTGGCGGTCGATTACATGTCCGAGGCCACCACGGCCCGCTTCCACGAAATCATGCAGATCGAGACCCGTTCCCGCGAACTGCGCGAGAAGCATCTGGACATCCTCAACAACGCCTTTTCCACCCCGATCGACCGCGAGGACGTGCTGCGTTCGATCACCGCCCTGGAGGTGCCGGTCGCCTCGATCCGTGTCGTCATCGAAGAGATGGAGTCGCTCAAGATCAAGAGCGACAATTACCTCCTCGAAATGGCCGTGATCCTGCGTGAGTCCGCCGCTGCCATGCAGCGCGGTTTCGCCAAGCTCGACACCACCCCGGCTCAGGCCGAGCCGGATGCCCAGGTCGGTTTGCAGTGCCTGGCCAACGTCGATCGCGTTTACCGCAAGGCGTTGAGCCAACTCTACAGCATCGACGACGACCTCAACCGCATGCGTGCCCATGCCGACGGCGCCGAGGTCCAGGCCATGGTGCATGTGGTCGAGATGCTCAAGCGTCGCGAAGTCTATCGTCACATCCGCAACATCGCCGCCAAGATGGGTGAGGCGGCCCAGGTGCTGCACGGCATCGTGATCCAGATCGGCTAGTCTTTCGTCTGGGTTGTCGGTCCTTTTGACCCCCGGTTCCTCATGGAGCCGGGGGTTTCTGTTTTTATTGTTTGCTTGTTCATGCGATTGACACGCGCCTTTCATGTTTTTCATGGTTGGTTCCCATTTGTTTAATGGCCGGTGGCTGGACTTTTCATGAAGAGATCATGATTTGTTAACATCTGTTCATTATGATGGGATTGCGTCCGTTGTAATGATATAAATTGTTAAAAAACCAATCAATAACCAAAAAGAATGGGGGAAAGAAGAGATGAAATTCAAGTCATTGTCCGTGGCCGCCACCCTGGCGATCGGGGGGTATCTTCTGGCTTCGAGTCAGGTCGAGGCGCGCACCATGATCCAGAACAAGGGTTCCGACACCCTGGTCAACGTGGCCCAGGCCTGGGCCGAAGCCTATCAGAAGATCAAACCCGAGGTGGCCGTGGCCGTGACCGGTGGCGGCTCGGGCACCGGCATCGCTGCCATGATCAACGGCACCGTCGATCTGGCCAACTCCAGCCGCGCCATGAAGGACAAGGAGATCAACGAAGCCAAGAAGAACGGCATCATCCCGATCGAGCATCTGGTGGGGTATGACGCCCTGGCCATCTTCGTCCACAAGGACAATCCGATGAAGTCGATCACCGTCAAGCAGTTGGCCGACATCTACGGCGACGACGGACCGGCGACCAAATGGAGCGATCTCGGCCTGAAGGTGCCGGGTTGCAAGGGGGACAAGATCATCGTCGTCAGCCGTCAGAACAACTCCGGAACCTATGTCTATTTCCAGGAGGCGGTGCTGGGCGAAAAGCGGGATTTCCGTCTCGGCACCAAGGACATGCACGGCTCCAAGGATGTGGTGGATCTGGTGGAGAAGACCCCGTGCGCCATCGGCTACAGCGGTCTGGCGTATGACTCGCCCCACGTCAAGAAGCCGCCGGTGGCCAAGGATGACAAGTCCACCCCGGTGGAGGCCAACATGGACAACGCCGTGGCCCGCACCTATCCCATCGCCCGTCCGCTCTTCATGTACACCAAGGGCGAACCCGCCGGCGATGTCAAGGCCTATCTCGACTGGATCAAGAGCGACGAGGGGCAGTGCATCATCATGGACAAGGGCTATGCCCCGGTGCGTCCGGTGAAGTGCGCCAAGAAGTGATCCCAACGCCCGTGGATCGGGGTTGTTGACCGGATCCACGGGCGTAACCGCCGCGCCCCTGAGCATGGCATGATCCCGCGCCTGACGCGCGGGATTTGTCTTGATTTTGATCCGCGTTGCGTCAACGCGATTCTGGAACGGAGCCAACGATGCCTATTTATGAAAAAAGATTGCAACAGGACCTCAATCAGATCCGTCAGGCCGTGGCCGAAATGGGTGCCGGGGTGGAGAACGCCCTGAAGAATGCCGTTCAGTCGCTGTTGTCCGGCAACGAGGCCCTGGCCAACCTGACCATCCTGATGGATGAGCCCCTCGACCGTCGGTGTCAGCAGGTGGACCAGATGTGTCACGCCTTCATCGCGCGCCATCTGCCGAGCGCGGGTCATTTGCGGCTGATCTCGTCGAGTCTGCGCATGATCTACGAACTGGAGCGGATCGCGGACTACGCGGTCAACATCTGTCGGGAAGGTCTGGATCTGGAGGGCCCCCCTTCCGGCATTCTGCGCCAGGAGTTGGAGTCCATGGCGAACGCCTCCCGCAACATGCTGCATCAGGCGCTCGCCGCTTTCATCCAGGAGAACGCCGGGCTGGCGCGGAGTACCATGGAGTTGAATGCCCAACTGAACAAGGGGTTGGAACAGGCGATTCGCGATCTGGTCGCCGAGGGGGACAGCCATGCGGGCCATTCGCGGGACATCGTGGATCTGTATGTGATCTTCACCATGCTTGAGCGGGTCGGCAACCGCGCCACCAATCTGTGCGAGGAGGTGGTGTTCTGGTTGACCGGCGAGATGCCGCCGGCCAAGGTGATCAACGTGTTGTTCCTGGACGAGGAGAACAGTGCCCTGGGGTTGATGGCCGAGGCCATGGCCAACAAGGGGTACGAGAAGGCTTGCCGCTTCAGCAGTGCCGGGCGTACCCCGGCCAAGGCCCCGGATCTCCGCGCGGTGGAGTTCATGCGCGGCATTGGCATCGACATCTCCGAAATGCAACCCAGGGGGCTTTCCCAGGTGAACCTGGATGCCATCGACGTCATCATCGCCTTGCAGGGCCGGGTTCGTTCCTACATTGCCAAACCGCCGTTTCACGCCGCGTTTCTCGATTGGGATGTGGGCGCGTTGCCCGAAGCGAACGAGGAGCGCAACTCGGCCAATCGGCGTTATGAGGAGATCTATCGGGATCTGGCCGGGCAGTTGCGCGAGTTGATGGATATCCTGGCGGGCCGGGAGGGGGTGTGACCATGGATGCCCTCGCCAACAGCGCCGTCGATGCCAGGGACAAGAACTGGTACATCGACAAGGGGTTCGAGATTCTGATGTTCGTGTGCGGGATTTCGGCCATCATCTTCGTGGTTGGAATTTTTCTGTTTGTCTTCAAGGAGGGGATGGGGTTCATCGTCCACGACATGAACGTGGGTGAGTTCTTTCTGTCGCCGAAGTGGCGTCCCACGTCGCTGAACAATGCCACCTACGGCATCCTGGCCATGGTGGCCGGAACCGCTGCCGTGACCATTCTGGCCATGGCCATCTGTCTGCCGTTTTCCATCGGCGCGGCCATCTACATCGCCGAGTTCGCCACGGGCAAGACCCGCGAGACCTTGAAGATCCTGATCGAATTTCTGGCCGCGATCCCGTCGGTGGTGTGGGGGTTCATCGCCCTGTCGATCATGAATCCGCTGATCATCGACACCTTCGACGTGCCCATGGGCCTTGGGGTGCTCAATTCGGCGCTGATTCTGGCCCTGATGGCCGCCCCCATCGTCACCTCGATCGCCGAGGATGCCTTCAAGGCGGTGCCTGATACCTACCGGGAGGCTGCCGAGGCCCTGGGCGCCACCCGTTGGCAGACCATCCACAAGGTGGTGCTCCCGGCGGCCAAGAACGGCCTGCTCTCTGCGGGTCTGCTCGGGGTGGGACGCGGTTTTGGCGAAACCATGGCCATCCTCATGGCCAGCGGTCATTCGATCAACATTCCGACCTCGGTGTTCGACTCGTTCCGCGCCCTCACCGCCACCATCGCCGCCGAACTCGGAGAGACCGCCGTGGGATCGCCCCACTATCAATCCCTGTTCGCCATCGGCATCTTTCTCTTCCTCATCACCTTTCTGATCAACATGACCGCCGACTTCATCGTGCGCGGCGTTCGCAAGGGGTAACGACCATGTTCGAAGCCACTGGGATCAACCAACGGAATGACCAGGTGCAAAAGCGCTTCAAGCTGCTTTTCGGCATCATGCTGGTGATTCTGATCATACCGGTGATCGTCATCATCGGCACCCTGCTTTACAAGGGGGCCCCAGCCATCAGCTGGACCTTCATTTTCGACCATCCCACCAATGGCATGACCCAGGGTGGGATCTTTCCGGCCCTGTTCGGCACCATCTGGCTGGTGGTGGTGTCGCTGTTGGCCTCGGTGCCCCTGGGCGTGGCCGCTGCCATCTACCTGAGCGAATACGCACCGGACAACCTCCTGACCCGCATGATCAATCTGGCCACCATCAACCTGGCCGGGGTTCCGTCGATCGTTCATGCCCTGTTCGGGGTGGGGGCTTTCGTGGTGTTCTTCCGGTTCGGCACCAGCATCCTGGCCGCCAGCCTTACCCTGGCCATCATGACCCTGCCGGTCGTGATCGTCTCCTCCTGGGAGGCGTTGCAGGCCGTGCCCCGCTCGTTCCGGGAGGCCTGCTGGAACATGGGCGCCACCCGTTGGCAGACCATCTGGAACGTGGTGCTGCCCAACGCCTTCACCGGCATCCTGACCGGGGTGATTCTCCAGGTGTCGCGCGCCGCGGGGGAGACCGCGCCGATCATGTTCACCGGTGCCGCCATGTTCCTGCCGTTTCTGCCCAACAGCGTCTTCGATCAGACCATGGCCCTGGCCCTGCACCTGTTCGTGGTCGCCACCCAGGTGCCGGACGTGCCGGAAAGCCTGCCCTTCGGCGTGGCCCTGGTCCTGGTGGGGATCGTCCTGATCATGAACTTCTTCGCCATCTGGATCCGGATGCGGCTGCGGGGGAAAAAGAAATGGTAAACCACAAGATCGAGGTCAGAAACCTCGCCATCGCGTATGGCGGCAAGCAGGCCCTGGGAGGCGTGAACCTGGAGGTGTTCGAAAACGAAATCTTCGGCATCATCGGACCGGCCAACAGTGGCAAGACCTCCTTTCTGAACGCCATCAACCGCATGGACATGATGCGGCCCAACATGGCGGTCACCGGCACGATCCGCATCAACGGTCTGGATACCCGCTCCTGGCGCAACGTTTACGACCTGCGGCGCAAGATCGGGGTGGTCTTCCCTCTGCCGGTCGGACTGCCCCTGTCGGTCTACGACAACGTGGCCCTGGCCCCGCGCATGGCCGGCACCGCCGGTTCCAGGAGCGACCTGGATGAACTGGTGGAACGGTGTCTGCGACGTGCGGCTTTGTGGGACGAGGTGAAGGATCGGCTCAACCATTTGGGGAGTCTGCTTTCGGGTGGTCAGCAGCAGCGTCTGACCATCGCCCGAGCCCTCTCCCAAAGCCCGGAGATCCTCATGCTCGATGAGTTCTCCATCGCGGTCGATCCCGTGACCACCATGCGCATCGAGGATGTGCTCAAGGAGTTGAAATCGGAAATGACCATCATCCTGGTCACCAACCTGGTGCAGCAGGCCAACCGGCTGGCGGATCGCACCGCCTTTTTCCTGAACGGCGAATGCGTCGAGATCGGCACCACCGAGGCGCTTTTCAACGGGGATGCCAAGGACTCCCGCACCAACGACTACATCGGAGGAAAGTTCGGATGATGACCCAATCCCCATCCTCCGGCGTGGCCAACGCCCCGGAGTTGGCCATCCAGACCCAGGATCTCAACCTGTGGTACGGAACCTTTCAGGCGCTGTTCGACATCAACCTCAAGATCAAGAAGGGGATCATCACCAGCCTGATCGGTCCGAGCGGTTGCGGCAAATCGACCTTTTTGCGCAGCGTGGACCGCATCAACGAACGGCTCGGGTACGTGCGCATCAAGGGGTCCATCGAGGTGTACAACCAGAACGTCTACGCACCGGGCGTGGAGTTGGCGCAACTGCGCAAACAGGTGGGCATGGTGTTTCAGCGACCCAACCCCCTGCCGATCTCGATTCGCGAGAACATTCTGTTCGGGTATCGGATCCATGAGGAGCGCGGGGGCAAGATTTCCAGAAGCGAGGCGGATGGCATCGTCGAAGATGCCTTGCGTCAGGTGCTGTTGTGGGATCAGATGAAGGATCGACTGGATCAGAAAGCCACGGTGGGGCTCTCCCTGGAGGAGATGCAGAAACTGTGCATCGCGCGCCTGTTGCCGGTGAAGCCGACGATCCTGTTGATGGACGAGCCCTGCTCGGCCCTCGATCCCAAGGGAACCGCCGCCGTGGAGGAGTTGATCTGGGAGTTGCGCGGTCGCTATTCGATTCTGATCGTCACCCACAACATGGCCCAGGCCAGACGGGCGAGCGAGGAGTGCATTTTCATGCTGATGGGCCGTGTGGTTGAGCATTCACCCACCGAAAAACTGTTCGTGACCCCCCTGCATCGGGAGACCGCCGATTATATCGAGGGACGATACGGTTGATTCAGATCAACAATCGAACAAACTTTTTTGAGGTGACGATCCGTTCGTCACCTTTTTTTTTGTCTACGGCCAGAAGATTGCATATACTGCCACGGACTCTTAAAGGGGGCGTCGGCATTGGCGGCCCGCGCGATGCGACCAGGAATCATTCTTGAAACGATCGGCGAATGACGTTACGGCATATGGACTCCAAGAACCCACTTCTACACGCACAACATGTCAGTACGTTGCTGGATCAATACGACGAAAGCTTCGAGCTTTATCGTGCCTACAGCGAACGGTTGATGATCAATCTGGGCGAAGTGTTCAACAAAACTTCGTTGCCGATCAGTGCCATCTCCGGCGATCTGATGTCCAGGGCCATTTTGAAGAAGTTCCTGACCGAACGGGGGGGCTACTACAGCCGCCTGCGGGACATCGAGAACCTGATCACCGTGCGCGTGGTGGTCTATTTCTCCGACGACATCGATCTGGCCGTCAGTCTCATCCACAAAGAGTTCGCCCTCGACGACAGCTTCCAACCCGTCACCGAAATGCCGGATCAGGACCGTTTTGGCCTCAATACCCGTCGCTTCGACATCAAACTGTTGACGGATCAGTACGCCCGGCCCGAATACCAGCGTTTCAACGGCCTCAAGGCCGAGCTGGAAATCCGTACCGTGCTGCAACACTCCTGGTCCGAGGTCAAGGGCATCTTTGACATGCTGGTTGGCAGGTCACGGATTCCGGGACAAAACGTCAACAAGCTGGCGCAAATCTCCTATCTGCTCAAGATGGCCGACGAGGAGTTGGTGCGCATCAAGGATCAGATCCTCCAGCAGAACACCCTGACGAACGCTCAACCCTCGCCGTTCGAACCGCCGCCCGGCATGACCCTCGACCTGCCGCAGACCCTCGAGCTTAAGCCGGTCGATCCCCAGAAGCAGGCCGACCTGGCCACGCGCCTGGAGGCGTTCATCCTCAACGACGCCGTGGTGCGCGACATGGATCGCTCCATCGCCGACCACTACGAGACCCGTCTGGTCTATCGGGACAACTTCGTGACGACCCTGGCCGAAATTCTGGTGCGGTTGGGCCTCGATCGCGAAGAACGACTGCGCGAGGAGTTGACCGCCAACAAGTCGGTCATCCTGATCCTGATGAAGAACATTTTTGGCGATACGTCGCGGTCCGGGGTGGAGTTCATCCACAAAGGTTCTTCGCTGCTCGTGCTGTTTTACGTGTTGTTGGCCAAGACCGGCAACATCGAGATCATCAAAAAGAACGTCCGCGCCTATATCTCCTTGAAGGGGCTCTCAGTCGAGGACTTCGCCAACGATCTGTTGACCCACTACAAGAAGGTCATCCGCAAGGCACCGGATCCCAACTGGTGATTCGGCCTCTCCTGGTCTGATCAACGCATCCGTTTTTCTCCGGATTTCAATGGATGATCCGGATCTTTCCCAATTGCCGGTCATCTCGGCACGGTATCTGCTCCGTAGGACGACAGGGATTCTTGATGAATCGCCCGTATGTCGATTTTATGACAGGAGAAGAGCCGTGTCCCAAGTCGGATTGATCGGATCGCCCGATGCCTTCAAAGCCAATTTGTTGAATCTGCGCCAGAACTTGCAAGAGATCGTGGCGCCGTTGCACGAGATCGCGCCGGGCCTGCCCTGGCAGAGGACCAACCAGGCCGATGAATACCACGCCCCGCAACCTGATTTCGAAAACGTGTTGCGCGAGGTTCTGGCTCCGGACGGGGTGGAGAACGCCCCGGAAACCGAGGTGCCTTTCAAACCCGTAGCGCCTCGCGAGAGCGACAGGCCGCCGGTGGAGGGACCGCGCGAGCAGCCCAGGGAGAGTCTGCCGCCGCAGTTGTCGCGCAACATGCTCGATTTCGAGGAGCGTCTGGGTTGGCAGTCGGCGAGTCTGACCTTCACCAACGTCCGTTCCGCCTCCGGTCACTACCGCACCGAGCTGGCCCGCAACGCCTACGCCAGCGTCAACGCCATGGGGCGTGCCGATTGATGGCATCCATGCACGGGGGGTCTCCCGAGCCTTGACCTCATTGGAGGGGGCGAATGACAGAAAAGGCCGCATGACCTTCCGTCACGCGGCCTTTTTGCCGTGAATCACCGCAGAAAAGGCCGCGTGACCTCCCGTCGCGCGGCCTTTTTGCCGTGGATCACCGCAAGGGAGATCCATGGTCGTGGGGCAAGGCAAGTCTGATTGGGGGGTGGGGATGTACAGCTACCAGTCGCGGGGCACGAAGTCGTCCGCGTTGGCCAGGTGGACGTTCTCCCCATTCTGGGTGATGACGAACAGACCCTGATTCATGGCGAAACGGTCGGCCTCGGAGGCGATCACCATGCCGGCGACCGCGCCGTAGACCCGGCAATCGGCGTAGCGGGGAAAGAACGCCTTGAAACAGGCCAGTCGGTCGAGATGCTCCTGCACATCCTCGGCGGTCAGGCGGCTCTTCACCTCGATGAGCACCACCGCGACCGTGTTGGCCAGCATCAGATCGATCTCCATGGTTCTGCCGGCCTTGATTTTTTTGACGCGCGCGAACAGTTCGTCCACCGGGATGCCGCGCGCCTGGAACAGGTTCAGGCAGACCGGTTTGATCATCTCCTCGATGAACTCGCCGAGTCGTCCGCCCAGGCGACCGAGTTGCTGACTCACCTCCCTGAGAACCCGATCCCGCTCTGCCGACTCCTCGCGCATCTGACGATCCAACGCCTGTTTGCGCCGGTCGCTCTCCGCGAACAGGTTGAGGATGAACTGTTTGCTCTCCTGGAATTGTCGATCCGACTCACGCAGACGGCGATCGGTCTCCTGCATCTGTCGATCGGTCTCCTGAATGCGCAGATCGGTCTCCCGCATGCGCAGATCGGTCTCTTTGAAGGCTTTCCAGACATCTTCCAGCGTGACGGTTTCGGTCATGAGGGGCTCCGGGATGAGGGGATCGTCGTGAGCGCTTCGGGTTGTTTCCAGGTTGTAAGATAACATGCGTCAGGGGCTTTGCCAAGCGGTCTGCAAGGAGAGGGGTTGCCAGAGGAGTCGGCTGGTTTCAAGGGTGGAAGCCATGAAAAAAGCCGGTCGGAGTTTGTCCGCCGGCTTTTTCTCCCAGGGTTCGGGTATGCGTGAGGTTCGCCTGGGGCGTGGGCTCACCCGTGGTGCGCCATTTCGGGAGCCACGGTGATTCAGGCGCGTGGGGTGGGAATCAGCGACCCCACTTCACCTGTTGCAACTGGTTGGCGAGATAATCCTTTTCCGCCTGGGTGAGGAACTGATTGAACAGGCCACCATCCTGGGGACGCACAGGCAGAGGAGCCATCGTACCCTGGGAAACGGGCCGGATCTGGGCCGGTTTCATCATGGCGGCGAGATGCGCCGGCGTAATGGTATTGGACATGGAAGCGATCTCTCTTTGCATGGTGTTGAGTAGGGGTTGTGGCTCCAGGCCTGAGCGATTAATCCTTATGCACCTTTTATGCCATGCCAAAAAAGAGTTTCATTTCATTTAAGAAAGTTTGATCTGCTCCCTCGGTTTAAGAAAGTTTGCCACAACAGTACTTGTACTTTTTGCCGCTTCCGCAAGGACAAACAGTGTTTCTTCCCACCTTCTCCCCGTCGCGACGGAATGGGGTGTGTCCGTCGTGGGCGCTCTCCTCGTCGTCGTCCAGGGGTTCCGCGCTCGGGTGGCTCATGGAAAGTTGACGATCCCGGGACGCCGCCCGTTCGGCCTCCATGCGCTCCACCTCGTCGGGTTGACGCACTTCGACACGCGCCAGAACCTCGATCGATTCCGCCTTGATGCGGGTCAAAAGATCGTCGAACAGGCCGAACGCTTCGCGCTTGTATTCGTTCAGGGGATCCTTCTGGGCGTAGCCGCGCAGATGGATCCCCTCCTTGAGGTGATCCATGTTCAACAGATGCTCTTTCCAGAGGGTGTCGAGCACCTGCAACAGGATCGCCTTCTCCAGGTAGCGCATCAGCGGCGCGCCCATGGCGTTTTCGCGATGTTGGTTGTAGGCTTCGATCAACTCCCAGGTCCGCTCGCGCACCACCTTGGCCGTGACCCCGGACTCCTCCTTCCAGGTGGCGACCGGCGCCAGCACGTTGAACTGCTTGCGTGCCGCGTCGGTGAACTCCTGGACTTTCCAATCCTCGGCGTAGGACTCCTCGGGAATGTGCGTCTCCATCAAGATATCCAGAAGATCGCCGCGCATGTCCTGGATGTATTCGGCGATCTCGTCGGCCTCCATCAACTCCTTGCGCTGCTCGTAGATCGCGCGACGCTGCTCGTTCATCACGTCGTCGAATTTCAGGAGATTCTTGCGGATGTCGAAGTTGCGCCCCTCGACCTTCCGTTGCGCCGACTCGATTGCCTTGTTGATCCACGGGTGGACGATCGCTTCGCCCTCCTGAAGCCCGAGTTTTTGCAACATGCCATCCATGCGCTCCGAACCGAAGATGCGCATCAGGTCGTCCTGCAACGACAGATAGAAACGGCTCGAACCAGGATCACCCTGGCGTCCGGCGCGACCGCGCAACTGGTTGTCGATGCGGCGCGCCTCGTGGCGTTCGGTGCCGAGGATGTGCAGACCGCCTGCGGACAGCACCTCGAGTTTTTCGGCGGCGCATTCGGCACGGATCTGCAATTCGAGTTTCTCGCACTCCTCCGGGGTGGCGGTTTCCGGGATTTCCGACTGGATGCGCATCTCCGGGTTGCCGCCCAACTGAATGTCCGTGCCGCGTCCGGCCATGTTGGTGGCGATGGTGATCGCCCCCTTGCGACCCGCCTGGGCCACGATCATCGCTTCGCGTTCGTGGTGCTTGGCGTTGAGGACGTTATGGGGAATCTTCATTTGTTTCAGGCGTTTGGCGAGATCCTCGGACTTTTCGATGGAGACCGTGCCGACCAGAACCGGTTGGCTGCGCTGCCGACAGTCGATGATCTCGTCGATGATCGCCTTGATCTTCTCTTCGTGGGTGCGGAACACCACGTCGTCGGCATCCTTGCGGATCATGTCGCGGTTGGTGGGGATGATCACCACCTGGAGGTTGTAGATCGATTGAAACTCCGAGGCTTCGGTATCGGCGGTGCCGGTCATGCCGGCCAGCTTGGCGTACATGCGGAACAGGTTCTGGAAGGTGATCGAGGCCAGGGTTTGGGATTCGTTCTGGATCACCACCCCCTCTTTGGCCTCGAGGGCCTGATGGAGGCCGTCGGAGTAGCGGCGGCCCGGCATCATGCGACCGGTGAACTCGTCGATGATCACCACCTCGCCATCCTTGACGATGTAGTCCCGATCTTTCTCGAACAGGGCGTGGGCGCGCAGCGCCTGATGGACGTGATGGACGATATCCACGTTGTGGACGTCGTACATGTTGCCATCCTTGATGATGCCGCGCTCCTTGAGGATCTCTTCCACCCGTTCGTTGCCATCTTCGGTGAAGATCACGGTACGGGCTTTTTCGTCCAGGGTGAAGTGGCTGTCGCGGGAGAGCAGGGGGATGATCCGATCGACCTTGTAGTATTTATCCGTGTTGTCTTCGGTGGGACCGGAGATGATCAGAGGGGTGCGCGCCTCGTCGATGAGGATCGAGTCCACCTCGTCCACGATGGCGAAGTTGAACGGGCGCTGGCACATATCCTCCAGGGAGAACTTCATGTTGTCGCGCAGAAAGTCGAAGCCGAATTCGTTGTTGGTGCCGTAGGTGATGTCGGCCCGGTAGGCGTCGCGGCGCTCCTGGTCGTCGAGACCGTGGATGATGATGCCGGTTTTCATGCCGAGGGCGGCGTAGATCTTGCCCATCCAGGCGGCGTCGCGGGTGGCCAGGTAGTCGTTCACCGTCACCAGGTGGGCCCCCTTGCCGGACAGGGCGTTGAGATAGAGCGGCAGGGTGGCGACCAGGGTTTTGCCTTCGCCGGTTTTCATCTCCGCGATCTTGCCCTGGTGGAGCACGATGCCGCCGACCAGTTGCACGTCGAAGTGACGCATGCCGGTGGTCCGTTTGCTGGCCTCCCGGACTGCGGCGAAGGCCTCGGGCAGCAGATCGTCCAGGGTTTCCCCCTCGGCGAGCCGTTTCTTGAAGAGTTCGGTCCTGCCCTTGAGTTCATCGTCGCTCAACCCTGCGAAGTCCGGTTCCAGGGCGTTGATCTTCTGGATCAGGGGGTTGAGGGTTTTCAAGTAGCGGTCGTTGCTGGATCCGAACAGCTTGCGGACAATGGCACCAAACATGGGAAGGGCATCCTTACAAAAAGACCTGGGCAATTTCACGACTGGGAAAAATTTTGTGAACATATCACGTTGGATTGGTTAAGGCAACCGTGACGCGCCAGGCATGCGATGTATACGTTGCGCTGGCAACGCGGCTTGGTTTGAAGTACACTCGAATCGGGGTGGATGGCCCTCGGCACCGGAATAAGGAAACGCGTCATGTTGATTCAGGAATTGATGAAGCAGATCGAGTTCTTCTGGGATTTTACCCGGGAGGAGCGCCAGGCGCTGATCGCGGCAGAGAGTTTTTTCAATACCTACCAGGATGGCGAATTCCTGGTCACCGAGGGGGACGAGGACGATTCGTTGTTCGTGATTCTGAAGGGGGAGGCCAAGGTGGTGCGGCGGGACTTTCCGGATCGGATCCTGGCCACCCTGGAGGCGGGTGCGGTGGTGGGCGAGGTTTCATTCCTGACCCGGCGCAAGCGCACCACCAACGTGATCGCCTTTGGCGAGACCACGGTCTTCCGCATCGACTCCTACAGCATGACCCGCGAGCATCTGGATCAGGCGTTGCAGACCAAGATCAAGAATCAGCTCATCGAGATCCTGGTGCGACGCCTGGATGATGCCAACAAGGCGCTGGCCAGTCAGAAAGAGGCCAACCTCGCCTTGACCAAGGCCCTGCGCGAGCAGGTGATGGGGCAGCACTCCTGAATCGGGATTATCCGGTCCAGCCGCCGGAGCCGGGATCACCCGGTCCAGCCGCCTGAGCCTGGATCACCCGGTCCAGCCGTCGGAGCCGGGATTATCCGGTCCAGCCGCCCGGCCAGAGCCAAGCCGCGCCGCGCACGCCGCTCGAATCTCCGTGTCTGGCCTGGACCAGCCGGGTGCGGGGGTGGTTGGCGAAGACGTGGGGCCTCCAGAGGCGTGGCACCTCCGCATAGAGTTCCTCCAGATTGGACAACCCGCCGCCGAGCACCACCACATGGGGGTCGAGGATGTTGATCACCATGGCCAGGGCGCGCGCCAGCCGTTCGGCGTGGCCGGTCAGCACCGCCCGCGCGGTCGCATCGCCGGTTTTCGCCCGGCGTTCGATCTCATCCGGTTGGCATGACAGACCACCCGCCTCCCGGTATGCCCGACTCAACCCCGGTCCGGACAGAAAGGTCTCGATGCACCCCCGACGACCGCAGTAGCAGGTCGGGCCGGGCAGTTCGCCGGCTTGCGGCCAGGGCAGGGCGTTGTGGCCCCATTCGCCGGCAATCGCATTCGGGCCGGCCAGGAGTTGCCGGTTGAAGGCGATGCCGCCTCCCACGCCGGTGCCGAGGATGACGCCGAAGACCAGGGGCGCGCCGGCCCCCGCGCCATCGGTGGCCTCGGACAGGGTGAAGCAATCCGCGTCGTTGGCCAGCCGCACCGGGCGGGCGAGCAGCGCGGCGAGATCCCCGGCCAGATCCTGGCCAATCAGACAGGTGGAGTTGGCGTTCTGGATCAATCCGGTGGCTGGCGACACGGAGCCGGGAATGCCCACCCCCACGGGAATCGGCGTGGCGAGTCCCAGTCGCGCTTCGGCGTCGTCCACCAGCGCGCGCATGGTGCTCAGGGTGGCCGCATAGTCTCCCTGGGGGGTGGGTGCGCGGCGACGATGGCGAATCGTGCCGCCCGCGTCGAGGGCCACGATCTCGATCTTGGTTCCGCCCAGATCGATGCCCAGTCTCATGGCGCTCCCAGGAAATCGCGGATCAGTCCGTTCACCTCCGCGCTCTTTTCCAGAAAGAAGAGATGATCCGTCTCGTCGATGATCCGGGCTTGGGCATTTGGGATGCGGCTGGCCAGCATCTGGGCGTTGACCGACGGCACCACCAGATCGAGGGCGCCGGAGAGGATCAGGGTCGGCATGGTCAACCGTTCCAGGGGAACCGGTTCGGAGGCGAAGAAACGGGCTACCGCGTCGTATTGCAGCAACACCTGGGCGCTCTCCGGCTCGAAACGCAACCGGTGTTCGAGGATGTAGGCGTGGGTGTCGGGATAGCGGTTGAACAGAAACGGACAGAACGTTTCGGAGAGCGCGGCCCGGACCCGTTCTTCGCGGCGCAGCATGTAGATGGCGCTGATTTGTTCGCGGCTGAGCATCGGGAAGAGCCCCTTGAAGGCCGCGTCGTTGGAGCTGGTACACATGAGCACCAGCCGTTTGACCCGTTCCGGATGGCGCGCGGCGATCAACTGGGCGATGAATCCCCCCATGCTCAGGCCGATCAGCGTGAAGGTTTCGTGTTCGAGCTGGTCCATGAGGGCGATCACGTCCCCGGCCAGATCATCGAGGGTGTAAGGCTGGGTGGCGGGCGGGGAGAGACCCATGCCACGGTTGTCGGGCAGGATGGAGGTGTGGCGGTCGGCGAGGGTCTGTGCCAGGGGGCGATACATCCAGTTGCCGCTGGCGAATCCGGAGATGCAGAGAATGGGCGGGCCGTTGCCCAGGCTGTCCCAATGTCCGTTGAAGGTTTTTTTCATGGAAGAGGTCGTTGGATTGGGGGTTGTGGATTCCGGGTATGGCGTTGCAAAGTTCAAGGGTCGGTTCTTGTCATCGCGCATTGAGCTTTGTCGCCGGACCAGGGAGAATCATGCCATGTCATTGTAATGGATTCCCGGGTCGGATTGCACGCGCGATCCGGCATTCTCGAGCGTTGGAGTGGGCATGATTCGTCTGTTCTGGTTTTCTTTGTCGTTGGTGGTGATGTTGAGTGGCTTGTTGATCCTGCGCGGCGGCGTGCCTGCCGGGGAGGGGCCCAATGCCGGTTGGCGCGCTTGGCTGCTGGGGGAGGATGCGCGTCGCTCCCGGAACGAGGATCGGGTCGCGGCGCTCGAAGTCGGGCAGCGCCATGGGCAGGAGGCGCTTCTGGCGCGGTTGGATGCCGCCGAGTCGGAGTTGCACGCGCTGCGGAGTCGGGTCGAGAAGCTGGAATCCCTGCCCAGATCCGTCGAAATGCGCCTGGAGAGCGGCGCACTGGTGGTCCGGCAGGATGACAAGGGGTGGCGCATCGCCAATCTGTTCCAGCGCGAACGGGAGTTCCGCGAGCGGGTCACCTTCGAGAAGGGGTTCGCGGCCCCACCGCGGGTGATGTTGGGGGTGGTGGGCATGGAGCCGGGTCAGGAGCGGCTCCATTTCCAGCTTTCGGTCGAGGGGGTGGATGCGGCGGGCTTCACGCTGTTGGTGATGACCCGTGCCGAGGAGCGCCCCAGGGAGTTGCGGGTTGGTTGGTCGGCGTTTGGGGAGTAAGGACCGTCACCCCATACCGGTGACGGTCCCTGGAAACGGCTTGGGAGAGGGAAGGGTCATGCCCCCTCTTTATTTCGTCTTTTCCTGGCCTGGGAACAGAAACGACGCCAGAACCCCGAGTCCCAGCACGCAGGCCACGATGGCCAGGCTGGTGGACGGCGAGATGTGAATCCCCGGCCAGTGGAAGATCTCGTTGGAGGCGCCCATGGCCAGTTTCAAGGCGATGTAGAACAACAGCACGATCACCGCCTTGCCGAGATGGACCAGCATGCGCACCATCGCCGCCAGCACGTAATACAGCGCCCGCAGTCCCAGCACCGCGAACATCATCGCGCTCCAGACCAGGATCGGCTCCTGGGTGACCGCCACCACCGCCGGCACGCTGTCGAACGAGAACATCACGTCGGTTACCTGCACCACCATCAGACACAACAACGCTGGCGTGGCGTAGCGGTTCATGCCGGCCTGATAGCGGATCGTGGGGTCGCGTTCGGCCTCGGCCCGTGCCGTGGTCCCGTCGATGAACAGATGCAGACCGCTCAGACGCGGGAAGACTGGAAAATGCTTCTCGGTCCAGCGCACGGACCAGTGGTGGGAGTAATCGACCATCTCCTCGTCGCCATCGTCGGTGGTGAGCATTTTCCAGGCGGTCCAGCCGACGATGGCCGCGAAGACGAATCCCACCCACGGCGACCAGGCGAACAGGGCCGTGCCGACGGAGGCGAAGACGATGCGGAACACGATCGCGCCCAGGATGCCCAGGAACAGCACGCGGCTCTGAATGGCTCCGGTGAGGTTGAAGTTGTTGAAAATCACCATGAAGACCATGAGATTGTCCAGGGAGAGCGATTTTTCCAGCACGAACCCGACCAGGAAGAGATCGGCGAAGCGTTTGTCGAACCGTTCCCAGAGATAGGCGTAGAACAGCAGGGCCATGGCGATCCAGAAGAGGGTCCAGCCCGTGGCCGCCTTCAGCGACAGGGTATCGCTCTTCTGAAAGACGTTGAGATCCAGGGCCGCCGAGACAGCCACCACGCCGGCCAGGATCAACAGGATTTCCAGGGGGAAGCCAATGTGTTCCATTGTCGTTAGTCAGTCCATTTGAGGGTCTTGAGGGGGAAGGGACGGCATCGGTGTCACAGGGTTTGAATCAGCAGGCCATCCCGCAGCTTGGGTTCGAACCAGGTGGATTTGGGGGGCATCACGTGACCGGCGTCGGCCACGCGCATGAGTTCGTTCAAGGCGGTGGGATGCATGGAGAAGGCCACGGCCATTTCGCCCGAATCGACCCGTTGTTTGAGTGCTTCCAGGCCACGGATGCCGCCTACGAAATCGATGCGGGTATCTTTGCGCGGATCGCGGATCCCCAACAGGGGTTCCAGAATCCGCTCCTGGAGGATGGTGACATCCAGGCAGCGCACCGGATCGGCCTCGAGTTCGGGCTCGAGGGCGACCTTGATGCGAAACCAGCGATCTTTCAGGTACATGCCGAACTCATGGCGTGAGCCGGGCTTGACCGGTTGGGAGGCCGGGGCCAGGGTGACGCGGGGCAGGGCGGCGATGCGATCCAGGAAGGAGGCTTCGTCGAGACCGTTGAGATCGGTGACCACGCGGTTGTAATCGAGAATGCGCACCTGGGTATCCGGAAAGGTGACCGCCAGGAAAAAGCCGTGGGGCGCGTCGGGAGATGGATCCTGGTCGCGGCGGGCCAGATGGATCCGCGAGGCGGCGGCGGCGCGGTGGTGACCGTCGGCGATGTACATGGCGGGCAGTCGTTTGAAGGCGGCGGAGAGGGTTTCGATCACTTCCGGATCGTCCACCCGCCACAGGGCGTGCCGGATCTGGTCATCGGCCCGGAAATCGCAGTACGGGGCATGGGTCTGGATCCAGGATTCGGTTGCCGTCTTGATGGCCGGATCGTGGCGGTGGGTCAGAAAGACCGGGCCGGAGTGGGCATCGAGCACGTCGGAAAGACGGGTGCGATCGTTCTCCTTGTCGGGTCGGGTGAACTCGTGTTTTTTGATGCGCCCCTCCAGATAGGCGGCCACCGAGGCGACTCCTGCGATGCCGGTCTGCTCGCATCCGTTCATGGTCAGCCGGTAGATGTAATAACCGGGCGATTCGTCGCGGGTCAGGATTCCGTCGTGCCGGAAGCGGTCGAAAAGCGCCCGCGCGGTGGTGTAGACCCGTTCGTCCGTGGCCGGGACCGACGGTTCGATGTTGATTTCGGCCTTGGAGACCCGCAGGAAGGAGTCGGGATTGCCGTCTGCCATCCGGCGCGCCTCGTCGCTGTTCAGGACATCATAGGGGGGCGCGGCCACGCGCGCTTCCAACCCGGCGCGGGGGCGCCAGGCACGAAAGGGGTGCAACAGAGTCACGACGATTCTCCGGATAATTGACTGATCTCTTTTTGAATGGTCTCTTCCATCAACCGCAGGGCCGAGCCCAGGCGCGGCCAGAGTTCTGCGGCCCGGCGCAACTCGCCCGATTTTCCGGCCTGTTCGATCTGGAAAGCCAGGGTATGGACCTCGACGCGACCAAAGGCGCCGGTGGCCCCTTTCAGGCTGTGGGCGGCCTCGCGGACCTCGTTGGCGTCTCCGTCGGCCAGCCCCCGTTCGATGCGCGCCATCTGACGCGGTGCGTCGGAAAAATAGAGCGAGGAGATCTCGCGCAGCAGGTCGAGGTCGAAGTCCACGGTCTTGAGCAGACGGTCCATGTCCACGATCACCCGTTCGCCATCGGCCTCCAGCGCGGCGGGCGGCGCGGTGTCACCCTCGGCGGGAATCGAGAGCAGTCGCTCCATCTCTGAGAAGAGCACCGCGGCCCGGACCGGCTTGGCGTGATAGCCGTCCATGCCGACCTCCATGGCGTGGCGCTGATCCTCTTCGCCGAGGAGCGCCGTCACCGCCAGGATCGGCAACCGTTTCGCGCCGCTGGTCGCCTCGCGGCTACGGATTTCGCGGGTGGCCTGGAAACCGTCCATCACCGGCATGCGCAGATCCATGAGCACCAGATCCACCGGCAGGCGCGCGAGTTGATCCACCGCATCCTGGCCGTTCTGGGCCACCTCGACCCGATACCCCTGCTGCAGCAACAGGCGGGTCATGAGTTTCTGGGTGAAGGGGTTGTCTTCCACCAGCAGCACCAGCGGTCGGGCCTGGGCAACGTGCAAGGAGGGCTCGACGGGACGTTCGCCCGGCGCGATCGGCTCAAGGGTTGGCGCGACGGTCGTCTCTGCGCCTCCCAGGAGGGTCAGCAGCGCGCCGACCGCCTTGTGGATATACCGCAAACGCTCCCTTTGCAAGTCGGTCAGGGTGGTCTCGAGCAGCAAGGTCACCTGCTCGGCGACCTCTGCCGCCAACTGCCGTCCCCCGGCAATTTGATCCATGTCTGCCAATCGTGCGAATCCTCACTTAGAGTCGGTCAGGGGGGGCTTCCGGATCATGGCCGGACAGCCGACACTTAAAAAGTATCGATGAAACTCTCCACATTCTTGAACGCGCTTTCCAGATGAGCCAGGGTATGGCGCGTCTCCTCCCACTCCAGGCCGCGCGTCGCCTGCTCCATGACCCTCACCAGATGGGCCATGGCCGAGACCCCCATGTTGGAGCAGGCCTCCTTGAGTTCCATGGACGCCTCCCGGACTTGTTCCCCATCCTCTTTTTGGATCATCTCGGCGAGCTTGTCCAGGAGTTCCCGCGCCGAGGGGCGGAAATGGTGCAGCAACTCCCGGATCATTTCGTCGTCGTCTCCGAAAAGTTGTCGCAACTGGGAGATCTCCACCGGCGGCGGTGCGCCGATGCTTTTGGGGATCCAGTATTGCAGTTTCTGCTTGAGGGTCTCCGGCGAGACCGGCTTGGAGAGATAGTCGTCCATGCCGGCGTTGAGACACCGTTCCCGGTCTCCCTTCATGGCGTGGGCGGTCATGGCGATGATCGGGATGTGGCGCGCGGTGGACTGTTCCAGCTTGCGGATGGCGTGGGTGGCCTCGAAACCATCCATTACCGGCATCTGGCAATCCATCAGCACCAGGGCATAGGGGAGATGGGAGACCGCTTCCACGGCCTCTTGTCCGTTGGAGACCGCGTGGGCGGCGTAGCCGAGTTTCTTGAGTTGCAGGAGCGCGACCCGCTGGTTGACCAGGTTGTCCTCGACCAGCAGCAGCAGATTGCCCGACTCCAGGGCGTCGTAGGCATCCGGTTCCGGGGTGCGGGTTTCGCGGCTCGGGGTGACGGTGATCGCCTCCGGGGGTTTGGGGGCGGAGTCGGGTTGGATCTGTTCGACCAGCAGCCGGATCCACTCCGCGCGGCGCATCGGCTTGACCAGCACCCCGTCGAATCCCGACTTGAGGAACCGTGCGCGCTCCTCCTTGTCATCCCAGTCCATGAGCACGATCAGGGTCAGGGGTTGGGTGTCGGCTTCGCGGCGCAACAGGTCGGCCAGGATCTGGCAATCCATGTCCGAGAGGGAGGCGGAGATCACCACGATCCGGAACGGCTCCTTGCGTGACATCGCCTCGCGGAAGGCGACCAGTCCCTGTTCGCCGTTGATGGTGCCGTGGTGGAACATCTCGCAGGAGTCGAAGCAGGCGCCGAGAATCTCCTGATCGGTGGTGCGCTCCATGACGGTGAGGATGCGCATGCCGGGCAGAAGATCCACGGGCTGGCCGTCGAAGTCGTCGGAGACCGGTTGTCGGGCGAGTTGGAACGGCAGACGGAACCAGAAGATCGTTCCCCCCTCGGGGCGGCTGCGTGCGCCGATCTCCCCGCCCATCAGTTCGGCCAGGCGCTTGGAGATCGCCAGTCCCAGACCAGTGCCGCCGAATTTGCGTGCCGTGCCGCGTTCGGCCTGGGTAAAGGGTTCGAAGAGGCGGTTGGTCTCTTCGTCACCCTGTTTGAGGCCGATGCCGGTATCCGCCACCGCGAAATGGACCGTCACCTGGTTGCCGGACAGCTCCTCCATGCGCACCCGCAGCGTCACCTCGCCATCTTCGGTGAACTTGATGGCATTGCCCAGCAGATTCAGCAGCATCTGCCGCAACCGTCCGGGATCGCCATGCAACCCGCGCGGGATCTCCGTGGAGACGTGGGTCATCAGCGAGATCCCCTTGTCGTGGGCCTGGGGCGCGAGCAGTTCGGCGGCGCCTTCCACGACGGTCAACAGCGAGAAGTCGATCCGTTCGATGTCGATCTTGCCGGCTTCGATCTTGGAGAAATCCAGAATGTCGTTGATCAACGCCAAAAGGGAGCGCGAAGAGTCGCGCACGATCTCCGCGAACTCCTGCTGTTCGTCGTTGAGAGGGGTATCCATCAGCAGATCGTTCATGCCGACGATGGCATTCATCGGCGTGCGGATTTCGTGGCTCATGTTGGCCAGAAACACCGACTTCAAGCGCGCGGACTCCACCGCGGCATCGCGGCTGCGCTTGATCTGTTGGATCTCCTCGAGCGGCACCGTGGCGTTGCGGAAGATCGCCATGGAACCGACGATCTCCCCCTCGCGCAGCAGGGGGGAGGTGACGTGGGAAACCGGCAGGAAGGTGCCGTCCCGGCGGATGAAGTGGTCTTCGTCCACCCGATAGGTTCGTCCCAGGAGGCTCTGATGGGCCGGACAGTCGCGAATCGAGAACGGGGTTTTGTCCGGTCGGGTGTGGTGGATGATCTCGTGGAGGTTGCGGTGCAGGATCTCCGACTCCTTCCAGCCCAGCAACCGTTCCCCCTCCTGGTTGAGCATCAGGAGTTGGCCGCGGTTGTCGAGCACGTAGGCCCCTTCGCCCATGGAGTCGATGACATGGCGCAGGAACAGGAGATTCTCTTCCAGGCGGGCCGTGTTCCTGGACCGTTCGGTGATGTCGGAGGCGACGCTGATGTACTGGAAGGGGCGTCCCGCCGGGGTGAGGAACGGCACGATGGCGCAATCAAGCCAGAAGAACTCGCCGTTCTTGGCCCGGTTGCGAATCTCGCCGCGCCATGTCCGTCCGCCCTGGATGGTGCGCCACATCTCCTTGAAGAACGACTTGGGATGGTATCCGGAGTCGAACATCTTGTGGTTCTTGCCGAGGATCTCCTCGAGTTCGTACCGGCTCACCTGGGTCCATTTCGAATTGACATGGAGGATGGTCCCTTCCGGATCGGTGATGCTCATCAGGAGGTGTTGGTCCAGGGCGTGTTGCTGTCGTTCGAGCCGGTGGATGGTCTCGTGGAAACGGCGCGTGCGTTCCATGAGCATCGCGTCGAGCCGGGTCCGTTCCATGGCGTCGCGGAAGATCCCCTGAATGGCGATTCGCTCCCCGGAGTCGTCGCGTTCCACCTGGGCCGAGAGCGACACCGGGGCCTGTTTGCCGCGCCGGCAGGTGAGAATCAGGTCGAAATCCTCGATGCGGTCGCTGGTCTTGAGGATCTGCATCAGTTCCTGGAAATGGTCGGGCGTGACGCAGAGATCCGCGAACGGTTTTCCCTGAAGATCCCCAGGCCGCTGTTTGAGGAGTTTGTGGACCGACGGGCTGATCACCTGGATGAGTCCGGTTGGATCCATGCGGAAGAACACCTCGTCCATCTGATCGCAGATGGCATGGTATTGGGAGAGTTTTTCCTGGACCTTGAGGGTGTGGCTCCGTTCGCGGGTGATGTCGCGCACCACCACCAGATCGCCCGGAATGGCGTTGGAGAGCAGATGGGGATGGCCGGTGAATTCGATGGCGTGGATGATTTCACCCGTGGCCGAGGGGGGGACGAGGGTTTGTTCGATGCGCCCCAGGCGTTGACCCATGCCGCATTGCGGACAGCGGGTAACCGGCGGCAGCGGGGTTTGGGAGGCGATGCGGCTCCACCACACCTCGGGCGATCCCCAGGGTTTGGTCAGGGCGTGCAACACGGCATCCGCGGCGTGCAGCGCGCCGCTTTCACGGATGATCCCCACGCCCGCGGGGGATTTATCCACTTCCGGGACGACGTGCGAGCCGGATGTTCCGTGTTTCATGTTGACGATCGCTCCTGATGGTCGCTTTTTTTCTTGGATATTCAGGGTTCCGTTTCTCGTCCAAAGCATAACCGTCCTGACGCCGTTCGGCAACGGTTCGATGAAGATTCGTCATGCCGGCGCGATTCGGGGTCGGTTTTCAGCGGTTGGCGTTCAGGTTTTTCAGGGAGGCCAGAAAGACCTCCTGTCCCCGTTTGGTCCGTTGCTGGGTTCCGGTTTCGCCCGACGGCTCCCCGGACGATCCGCCGGCATCGGACTCACCCGGTTTGACGCCTGGTTTGCGATTTTTCAGCGGCGGCATGAGCACGAAGGGGGTGGGTTCGGGTTGGGCGGGTTCCGGGGGCTCGGGGGGCGGGGTCATCCAGCCGGGATGGGCCGCCTCGGCGGCGCGCAGGATCTCCGCCACCGTGAGGGATGGGGGCTCCGCGGGCGCGGCTGGCATCTCCTCGGGCGGCACGGGGGGCGCGGTGACGGTGGGCTCCGGGCGTGCCGGGACGGCCTCCGCATCGACCGGCTCCGGGCGTGTCGGGACGGCCTCCGCATCGATCGGCTCCGGGCGTGCCGGGACGGCGGAGTCGTGTCCGGTCTCCTGAACAACGGCTCCGGCTGACTTGAGGAGATGGGACACCACCCGCGCCCGACTGCTGCCCAGGGTGGCGGCCAAATGGTCGAACTGGGCCAACTCCTCGTCCGTCAGCCAGATCTCCAGCCGTTTCATCCCCTCCTGGCGTCGTTTGCGATAGGCCATGACGCGCATCGAGGGGGTGTCGTGTATCTTGCGGGGTGCCATCGTGGTCACATGCTCCAATGCGCTCAAAAAAACGTTTTTCTCCACTTGTCAGAGGGGATTCATCCATGATACCAACGTTTGTTTGTCCATTCCACCCTCCTTAGGCGTGGTCCGTTCTTGCTCGTTGCTCGAAACGGTCCAACGCCCGCAACACGAAACGAAGGTTCGAAAAAAAACAATGACACAACCCACCACCAGTCCCAACGCCGTTTGGCAGGAAGTTTTGGTCAACCGCGCCGACCGGGAACGCATGAACGGTCATCGCGGCGCCATCCTCTGGTTCACCGGTCTGTCCGGATCCGGCAAGTCCACCATGATCCACGCCCTGGAAAAGCATCTCCACGACGCCGGACGCCACACCTATGCCCTGGACGGGGATAATGTGCGTCATGGTCTGTGCGGGGATCTGGGCTTCTCCAATCAGGATCGGGTCGAGAACATCCGGCGCATCGGCGAGGTGGCCAAGTTGATGCTCGATGCCGGCCTGATCGTGCTGTGCGGTTTCATCTCCCCGTTTGCCGCCGACCGACAGCGGGTGCGCAATCTGGTGGCCCCCGGCGATTTTCTGGAGATCCATTGCGAGTGCTCCCTGGAAATTTGCGAACAGCGCGATGTCAAGGGGCTCTACCGCAAGGCCCGGGCCGGCCTGATCCCGGAGTTCACCGGCATCTCCTCCCCCTACGAGGCCCCGGAGAATCCGGAACTGCGCCTCGACACCGGCAACGAGAGCGTGGAAGCCTGCGTGGGTCGGGTGTTGGCGCTGTTGGGTGGCGACTGATCCGCATCAGGGCCGTTCGTGTCGGCGGATCCAGAACCGATACCCCTCTCGTTCGGATGGTTCGAATCCCCTGGCGCCCAAAATCTCCTCGATTTCGGCGCGCCAGGGGGTTGTCCCCTGGATCACCACCAGGCCGATGCGCAGATCATCGATGGCCGCGGTGAGTTTTTCCTTTCCCTTGACCGGTTGTTTGTTCCCCTCCACGTAATCGAGCAGCTCCAGCCGTCCTTCCCGCTCCTCGGACGTCAAGAAATCGGCCAGTTGATTCATGTAGCTCCTTTCCACGGCAACCAGTCGGGGATGGTGACGCCGTGTCGTGACCCAGACGCCCAACGCGCGTGGAACCAGCGCGGAGTGATCGGGAGGGGTCTGACCGACGACGGCCAGCGCCAGCTCGAATTCCAGGCGGGGAGCCTTGATGTCGGGTCGTTCGATCCGTGTTCGGGGTGGGGTCAGAGGAGGGCGTCTCCCCTGTCCGTCGGTGGTCAGGTGGGCGAGGGTGGCCAGCAGGGTGATCAGGGCGAGCACGCCGACTCCGAACCGGAAACGGGGGATGAAACGGACGATCAGGGCCAGCCCCACCAGGGCGATCGTCGGCGCGAAGGGGTCGCCCCACCAGCCGCGCCAGCGCGGCAGGAACGACAGCAGGATCGTCCCGGCGCAGATCAGGGTGATGACCACCGGCAGGCGTGACTCCATGGCCGGGATGCGAGGCGTCGCGCCGGGTTGGCTCTCCGGGCGCGGCAAGGCGATCGCATGGAGCAGCAGCGCGCCGAGCAGGGGCATCGGCATGGTCAGAAACAGCCGCCAGGTGACCGGGCCGGTGAGATGCTCGGTCAGAAGCGGATGGAGGAGTGGATTGAAGACCAAGCCGATGAACACGCAGGAGAGTCCCAACAGCGTGCGCCGCAGTCGCGGGTCGGAGAGGGTGGCCCAGGCGCCGGTCAGAACCAGCAGGTAGAACCACAGATGGGGCCCCTTGCCGAACACATAGTGGATGCTTTGCGCCATGTCGGGCATCTGCCAGGCGGTGTTGACCATGGCATCGACCGTGGCGTGGCGCATTGACAACCCCAGGCCGAGGGGATAGGCGCAGGCCAGCACGCCGAGGAGGGCCCGAAGGGTGGCGATGCGGTTGGGACGCCAGTTGGCGGCCAGCCCCAGTCCGGTGGCCACCGGCCCCAGGAAGATCCCCGACGAGGAGCACCCCACCGCGGCGATCTGTCCCAGAAAGATCCATGCGGCGTCGCGCGTCCGTCCGGTTTGCGCGAAGCGCAGACCGGACCACAGCAGCACCGGCAGCAGCGCGGAGAAGAGCAGCGACTTGCCGAACTGGAGTTGCACGAAGGCGAACACGGCTGGACTGGCACGGAACTCCCCGCCGGCGAGCAGCAGCAGGCCGAGGGTGATGGGAAGCGCGGCCAGCCAGTGGTTGGGGGCCAGATGGCGCAGCAGCAGGGTCTGGGCCAGCACCACCCAGGCGGCGTAAAGCGGGGCGAGCAGCAGGTGCGAGACCCAGATGGGTTCGCGATCCAGGAGCGAGGCGAGCAGCGCCACCAGCAACTCCACGGAGGGAACGCGATCCACGGGCATCCAGCGGAGTTCGGTTTCCGCCCAGACCATCTGGTTCCAGGAGAGCAGGGGCCGGTCCGGGTGATCGAGGGTCATGGCCGCCAGATTCGAGTAGTACTGGTCGTCCGGATCCGGACGATGGGCCATGGCCGTGATCGCCACGGCGGCGATGACGAGCAGGGCGAACAGCCATGCCTCGGCGCGTCGCAAGGGAGCCGGAGGCGCGGGTTCGACTCCCGGCTGGTCGCGCATGGTCCACCAGGCGTGTCCCAGGAAGAGCATGGCGACCATCCAGAACAGGTGTATGCGCCCATTGGGAAAGGGATGGAGCGCGAATTCAAACAGCGCGACAAGGGCCGCGGCCAGGGTCAGGGATGTCCAGTCCACGGGTCGGGGTGGGTGGGGGGCTGGAACGGGGCTGGGGAGCGGGGTGTGTCTGGTCCTGTTCCGGAGTGCCAGCCAGAGCGGCGGCGTGGCGACCAGGGGGATCCAGGCCCAGCGGGTCAGATCGTGAAAATTGCCCTGTCCGAACAGGCCGATCCCGTGGGCGAGAAGGGTCCAGAGGGCCAGGCCGAGCAACGGCAGCAGGGTCAGGGTTTCGATCCGATCGGTTCCGCCTCGCCTTGACAGGGGTGGCGCCGTATTTAGAATGGTCATCCCGCGTGAATTCCCAAGTGCCGACAGGAGTCCGAGCTTGACCGCCTCGTCCCGATTCAAAGTTCCGTTCTTTCTGCACGATCTCGGTCAAGAGGAGATCGATGCGGTTGCCGCCGCCATTCGTCATCCGGTGCTGACCACCGGGGAGACCGTGGCCCGCCTCGAGGCCCAACTGGCCGAGTATCTGGGGTGTCGCCACGTTCTGGCCACCACGAGTTGCACCGGGGCGTTGCACATCTCCCTGTTGGCGTTGGGCATCGGGCCGGGGGATGAGGTGATCACCACCCCGATGACCTTCATCGCCACCGCCGCCGCGATCCTCGAGGCGGGCGCCACGCCGGTTTTCGTGGATGTGGAGCCAGAGACCGGCAACCTGGATGTCGGGTGCGTGGCGGCGGCCATCACCGAACGGACCCGCGCCATTCTGCCGGTCCATCTGTATGGACGACTGTGCGACATGGTAGCACTCCGGGAGTTGGCCAGGCAAAGAGGATTGCACCTGATCGAGGATGCGGCCCACTGCCTGGAAGGGCGTTCCGGGGAGGTCCGTCCCGCCTCCCTGGGGGATACGGCCTGTTTCAGTTTCTATGCCACCAAGAACATCACCTGCGGGGAAGGGGGCGCGCTCGCGGTCAACGACGATGCGTTGCACGAACGGCTGCGTCTGCTGCGTCTGCACGGCATGACCAAGAGCGGGGCCGAACGGGCCTCCAGGGGGTACGAGCATTGGGATATGGTGCTCATGGGGTGGAAATACAACATGAGCAACATCGAGGCCGCGCTGCTTCTGCCGCAGATGGGGCGGATCGAGCGCAACCTGGCGCGCCGCGAGGCGCTGGCGCAACGCTATGAGGTCGGCCTGGCCGGGCTGGATGGGGTGCGTCTGTTCGCGCCGCCGGCTCCGGGAACCCGGCATGCGCGTCATCTGTTCCCGATCCTGGTGGAGGGGCGGCTGCCGAGGGATGGCTGGATCGCCGCCCTGCACGCCGAGGGGGTCAGCGTGATGGTCAACTACCGGCCCGTGCATCTGACCCGTTATTTTTCCGAGCGGTTCGGTTTCAAGCCTGGAAGTTTTCCGGTGGCCGAGTGGATCGGGGAGCGGGTGATCTCCCTGCCGCTCTATCCCCGCATGAGCGACGCGGATGTGGATTTGGTGGTTGAGGCGCTCCACCGCATCGCGCGGGGGTGAACCCCAGGCTTTCGCGCTGACCGCATCGCGCGCGGGTGAACACTTCCGGCTTCTGATCCGGTTCGGGATCCGCGCGTTTTATCGCGGTGCGCGTCGGGGATGGTTGGGGTCGTCGGGAGGGAGTCCGAGACGACGCGCGACGATGTAGAGCGGACGCTGTTTGACCGCGCCGAAGATCTTCCCCACATAGATGCCGATGATCCCCAACACCCCGAGGATCAGGCCGGTGTTGAAGAACAGGGCGACCATCAGGCTGGCCCAACCGGGAACGTCGATGTCTCCCAACAGGGCGCGCAGCAGAAAATAGAGACCGATCAGAAACGATCCGCTCGCCATGATCAGGCCGATGGCCGCCGAAAGATAGAGCGGGCGTTCGGAGTGGGCCAGGATGATGTGGGTGGCCAGTCGGACCCGTTTGTACCAGCCGCGATAGCCGGAGATGCCGGCGAACCGCTCCCCCTGTTCGGCGGGGAGGGTGGCATGGCGGAAACCGAGCCAGTGGACGATGCCGCCGTAAAAGCGCAACTCCTCGCGCAGACCGCGATAGTTCTCGACCACCTGGCGTGAAATGATCGAAAAGTTGCCGATGTCCGGATCGGTGTGGGTGCCGGAGAGTTTCTGAAAGAGCCAGTGGAACATCCGGACCAGCGCGAGGTAGAGTCCGGACTCCTTGCGCTGGCGTCGGGCCACGAACACCACGTCGTACCCTTCCAGGGCTTTCTGGACGAGATCCGGGATCACCTCGGGCCGGTCCTGGAGATCGCCGTCCATCACCACCACCCAATCCCCGTCACAGGCGTCCAGACCCGCAGAGATGGCCAGATGCTGGCCGAAATTGCGGCTGAATTCGATGGCCTTGATGCGCGCATCCCGTGCCGCCAGCCTCGCGAGGATCTCCCAGGAGCGATCCTTTCCGCCATCGAGCACGAAAAGAATTTCGTGATCCGGGCTGATGGGTTCGAGCACGGCATTCAGGCGCGCGACCATCTCCTCGAGGATCGCCTCTTCCCGAAAGATCGGAATCACCACGCTGATGAAGGCCATGTCCGGTGGACTCCTGAAAAGGGGAGATCTTGGAATGACCACGGAACTCCCGAAGGGAGGTCCGTGGTACGGGGGGTGAGGGGGTTCTCCCCCCCATCATGCAAGTTAATGAAACTCGACCTGTCCCGAGGCGGTGACGATCGGGACGGTGCGCATCCACTCCTGTTTTTTCCACCATTCCGGATTGGCCCGATACCAGGCCACGGTCTGCTCCAGACCCTCGCGCCAGGAGATGGTCGGTTTCCAGCCCAGGCGTGCCCGGAGCTTGTCCGAGTTGCCGGTGTGCCGGGAGACCTGGCCGGGACGGTTGCCCCGGTAGGTGATCGACTCCCTGGTGAGCCCCATGATGTCGGTGAGATCGTGGGCGATATCCAGGATCGAGTGGTGCTCGTCGGTGGCGATGTTGAACACCTCGCCGACCACCTGGTCCGCCGGGGCGTGGAGAATCTGGTCCAGGGCGCGGCAGTGGTCCGCGACGTGGACGAAATCCCGCGCTGCGGTGCCGTCGCCGTGCACGGTCATCGGCATGCCGGTCAGGCCGCTGACGATGAAACGTGGAATCACCTTTTCCAGGTGTTGCCGGGGTCCGTAGTTGTTGAAGGGGCGCACGATCACCATCGGAATCCGATAGGTGGCCCAATAGGAGTAGAAGAGCCGGTCCGCGCCGCATTTGGCGCTGGCGTAGGGGCTCATGGGGTTCAAGGGGTGGTTTTCGTCCATCCGTTCGGTTTCGGCGGTGCCGTACACCTCGGAGGTGGAGATGTGGATGAGCCGTTCGATGCGTTTGCCCGCCTTGAGCACGGCGTTGGCGAGCACGTAGGAGCCCATGACGTCGGTCTGGAAGAACTGCTGGTTGTCGAAGATCGAACGGGTGACGTGGGACTCGGCGGCGAAGTGGACCACGATGTCGGCATCGGCGACCAGGGTGTTCATGAGTTCGGCGTTGCAGATGTTGCCGTACCAGAACTGATGCGGGGCCGGATGTTCGGGCGAGAATTCCGGCGGAAGATTGTCGGTGGAGCCGGCATAGGTCAGTTGATCGACCACCACCAGGCGATATTCGGGATGGTGGTCGAGGAGATGCTTGACGAAGTTGGAGCCGATGAAACCGGCTCCGCCGGTGATCAACACGGTTTTCGACATGATGGATCGTTCCTTGACGGGTTCGTCATGCTGGGGGTTGATTCGTCTTTTGACCGGGCGGTGTCGCGGTCGCCGGCGGCGAGGATGGACAGGCTCTCCGGACCGACGTTGAGCAGCAGGTCGAGGGTGGAGAGATAGGGGATGAACTCCCCGTGAATCTGCGGGTAGACGGGGTGGTGGTAGTTCTGCCAGGCCACGGTCACGCCGTGCCGGGCGAACAGATCGACATCCAGATAGGCTTGCGCGGCGTTGCCGGAGAGATAGCGCTCTGCCTCGAAGCGACGACAGATCTCCAGGAGTCGTTCGCTGCGTTCGCCGGGGATGCCCAGTTCCGAGGCCAGACAGGTTTGCCGCTCCAGGCCGAGCCAGCGGCACATCTGCTCGATGAGGGTCAGGTCCAGGTCGATCAGCCAGCGCCAGGGCCGGGAGAGCAGTTCCCGCAGTTCCGGGAGGTAATCCCTGGCAAAGGGGGCCTTGGCATAGCACTGTTCGATCGAAGCGATCTGTTTGCGCGCCCAGGGGTTGGCGGAATCGATTTCGATTTCGCGGATCAGCGGTTTGTTCAGCCCCTTGTGACGCACGGGCACGGTGAGCCAGAGCGGTCCGTTGGCCGAGCGGACGCGGTTGCGATTGCGCCAGCCGTGTTTGTCGTACTGCACGTCGTCGTAATAGACGAACAGGTCGCAGCGGTACATCTGCTCGAAAAAGCCGAGCCAGGGCAGATATCCCGGTTGCAGGACGGCGATGGTTTTCATCGTGGGTCTGACCCGCGTTCTTGGTCGTGGGCTCGGATCGCCGGAGGCATGAGGGTCATGGGATCCGGCGCGGATGGTGGAAACTTCTGGCGCACCAACCTGACAATATGCCATATTCGTTGTCGGGAATCGAGAAAAAATGGGTGCGTCACGGGACGTGGGGAGCCGTGGTCGCGATCGCTGGAGGTGTCGCATGTCCCGTGTGCGCCACTGGACGGAGTACGAGCGGTTGGCCCGGGAGTCGTTCGAGACGGTCCATGCCGAGGTACGTCAGGGGATTCTGCGGATCCCCTACAGCCATCTGTTTCTGGAGGCGCGCGGTGTGCGTGGCAAGACTTGAGGAGGGATGATGCCTGAACAACATTTCGCACCCCCGCTTTTCGTGGTCGGTTGCGACCGCTCCGGCACCACCCTGTTGACCTCGATCCTGGAGGCGGGATTCGGCCTGGCGGCTCCGTTGGAGACCCATGTGATCCCGGCGTTCGCGCGCGGCTTGTGGGCCTGGGGGGATCTGGGCGGACGGGCCGCGCGAGGACGGTTGCTGGCGGCGATGGTCGATTTCGTGACCATCCTGACCGCGCGCACCTATCCCGCCAAGCGTCTCGAGGATCTCCAGCCGGTCACGCTTCTGGCCGTCGCCGACCAGATGGAGGGTCTGGCGGAGGAGAGCCGGGATTTCGGCGGGATGATCCGGGGTTGGTTCGATCGCTACGCGCGTGCCCACGGCCAGTCCGGTTGGGTGGACAACAGCTCCTTTTACGAATCCCTGCCCCTGTCGATCTGGGAGGCCCATCTGCCGGAGATGCGGGTGATCCACATCGTGCGCGATGGTCGGGATGTGGCCCTCTCCTGGCTCAAATCCTGGTGGGGACCGGCCACCCTCGGGGAGGCGGCCTGGTTGTGGAGCCGGCATGTGCGTGACAAGCGCGCCTGGGGGCGGGCCCATCCGGATCGTTACCTGGAGATCTCCTACGAGACCCTGTTGACCTGTCCCGAGGAGATGGTGGCGCGCATCGCCGCCTTCCTGAATCGTCCGGCTCCCGCCTGGCCGGTGGATCTGACCCGGAGCGAATCGGCGCGGGTGCTCTCCACCGGAGGAACCCACGACCTGTTGCGCGGTCCGGTCAAGGCCGACAACCGCGAGAAGTGGCGCGCGGCGCTCGACGATGACGACCAGAGGTTGTTCGAGTGGTTCGCCGGCGCCACCCTGCGCGCCAGCGGCTACCCGATCCGTTTCGGCGGAATGTCGGCCCTCGAACGTCTCGCCCTGGCTCCTCGGGCGCTCTTTTCATGGGGCAAACGGTTTTTCACCCCGGTCTATTACGCCAAAAAGGCCAAGTGGGGGGTTCCCTGGGCCTTGCGCCTGGCCGGTCCGCTGCGTGGATGGGTGGTGCGGTTGGCCTCGGGTTGGAAACGGTGACCAGAATCCGCCCCCATCCGTGGTTTTTTGTGGCGCGCGCGACAAAACCTTTTCAAATCTGCATTTTTGAGGCACTATTTTCGAAAATTGGTATAACGAATGATAGGTGTTTCTCTGTGAATGCCTTGTCGTGGTTGCATCGATCCGGCGTGATGGTTCGAGATGGCGCGCCGGAAATTCAAAAAAACAAGGGGAGCGGTTCACGATGCCCTGTTCACTGCGGTCGTTCGTGAGCGAACTGTTGGGGGAGAGTTCAGCATGTGGAAAAATTTGAGCCTCGGCAAAAAGATCCTGACCGGCATCGGTCTGGTGCTGGTGCTGTTGATGGTCGTGGCGGGATGGTCCCTCAAGGGGATCTCCGGCATGGTGCATGACGGCCTGGAGGTGGTGGCCGGCAACAAGCTGCGTGGCGAGCTGTTGCAGCGCGAGGTGGATCATCTCAACTGGGCCAACAAGGTGAGCGCCTTCATCAACGATGAGAAGGCCACCGAAATGGGGGTACAGCTCGATCACACCCAATGCGCCTTCGGCAAGTGGTACTACGGAGAGGGGCGTCAACAGGCCGAACAGTTGGTGCCGGACCTGAAACCGGTCCTTGCCTCGGTCGAGGAACCGCATAAAAATCTGCACGCCTCGGCCCGAAAGATCAGCCAGGTGTTCCAACGCGCGGATCCCCGTCTGCCGGAGTTCCTGACCCAGCGCGAGGTGGACCATCTGGTCTGGTCGGGCAAGGTGCAGGATGCGATTCTGCAAGGCCAGAAGGATCTCACCGTGCAGCTCGATCCCACCAAGTGCGGATTGGGCAAGTTCATGTACGGCGAGGATGGCAAGCGCATGCGCGCCTCGGATCCGGAGCTGGCGCGGATGCTCGATGCCATCGAACCCGACCATCGTGCCCTGCATGAGGAGGGGGATGCGATCAAGAAGGCGCTGGTGGCCGGAAACGTCGCAGTGGCGGCCAAACACTACCAGGAGAAGGTGATCCCCGCCCTGAGCAAGGTTCGCGCCACCCTGGCCTTGATGCAGGAGCGCGCCCGTCAGAACTTGATGGGCAAGGAGAAGGCCGAGCAGATCTTTGCCGGCGAGACCCAGGTCCATCTGGCGGACGTGAAAAAGCTCTTCCACGCCATGAGCGACCTCACCAAGGCGAAGATCCTCTCCGAGAATCAGATGCTGGTCAATGCCCAGGAGACCCGGAGCGTGGTGATCGGGGTGTCGTTGATGGCCATCGTGTTCGGACTTCTGTTGGCCTGGGTGGTGACCCGTTCGATCACCAGGCCGATCTTCGAGAGCCTCGGGTTTGCCGAAAAGGTGGCCTCCGGGGATCTGGACTCCTCCTTGACCCTGACCAGCCGTGATGAGGCCGGGCGTCTGGCGATGGCGTTGAACGACATGGTGTGCAAGCTGCGCGGCGTGGTCGAGGAGGTGATGGCCGCCGCCGACAACGTGGCCAACGGCAGTCACGAGATGACCGCCAATGCCCAGAATCTCTCCCAGGGCGCCTCCGAGCAGGCCGCCTCGATCGAGGAGACCTCGGCGGCCATGGAGCAAATGACCTCGAATATCCAGCAGAACACCGATAACGCCCAGACCACCGAGAAGATCGCCACCCAGGCGGCCACCAGCGCCCGCGAGGGTGGGGAGTCGGTGCTGGAGGCGGTCGAGGTGATGAAGGAGATCGCCTCGAAGATCTCGATCATCGAGGATATCGCCCGTCAGACCAATCTGCTGGCCCTGAACGCGGCCATCGAGGCGGCTCGGGCCGGCGAACATGGCAAGGGGTTCGCGGTGGTGGCCGCCGAGGTGCGCAAATTGGCCGAGCGCAGCCAGATCGCCGCCGGGGAGATCGGACAGCTCTCCGCCTCCAGCGTGTCCGTGGCCGAAAAGACCGGCTCGATCATGCAACGGCTGGTGCCGGACATTCAGCGTACCGCCGAACTGGTGCGCGAGATCGCTGCCGCCAGCGTGGAGCAGAATCAGGGGGCGCGTCAGGTCAACCAGGCGATCCAGCAGCTCGACAAGGTGATTCAGCTCAATGCCGGCGCCAGCGAGGAGATGGCCGCCACCGCCGACGAACTCTCCGAACAGGCGACCCGTTTGCAGGAGAGCATGGGCTTCTTCAAGATCGGGCATGCGGCGCTCGCCGGATGCGCCTCTCGGCGGGCCGTCAGGCCGGATGCGCCGTCGGCGCGGGTCGTCACGCCGGTCAAGGCCGTGACCGGGGGTGGACGGGCGCCGGCCCTGCCGGCGCCGGCCACGCGGGATGACGAGTTCGAGTCGTTTTGATTGACGTTTGCGTGGGTTGCGGGCCGCGAGAGGTTCCGAACCCACGCGATCTTGGGATGCATCGATACCGCGCATGAACCGATTTTTCTTCGCCCTGGTCCTGATCGCCTTCGGGGTGACCGCCTGGCAAGAGATCCGCTGGATTCCCGGCACGGCTGGGGACTCCCCCATGCAGACGTTGACCAACGGCATGGTGGAGGCGGCCAACGGTTCGGTCACCCTCTCCATCGGCATGGTCGGGGTGATGGCCCTTTTTCTGGGGCTGATGAAGGTGGCCGAGGAGGGCGGGCTGCTGACCGTGCTTGCCCGGTTGATCCGTCCGTTGATGGTGCGGCTGTTTCCCGATGTGCCGGCGGACCATCCGGCCATGGGGGCGATGATTCTCAACCTCTCCGCCAACGCCCTGGGGCTGGGCAACGCCGCCACCCCCTTCGGCATCCGCGCCATGAAGGAGCTGGACCGGCTCAACCCCTCTCCAGGCGTGGCCACCAACGCCATGGCCCTGTTTCTGGCCATCAACACCTCGAGCGTCACCCTGGTTCCCACCAGCGTGATCGCGTTGCGCGCCTCGGTGGGCTCGAGCGAGCCGGCGGCGATTCTTTCCACCACCCTGTTCGCCACCTTCTTCTCCACCTCGGTCGCCATCCTGGCCGCCAAGTTCCTGCAATCGTTTTCGCCGGTCGATCACCTGACGGCGGTGGATGATGGCCGGGAGGATCAGGCAAAAGATCGGGGAGAACCGGCGGAAGGCCCATCCACCCCGGTTGAGGGGTATCCGGTCTGGGTCTCCACCGTGGCCCTTCTGGTTTTGCTCGCCCTGATCCCGGTGACGATCCTGTTCGGTCGTTCGATCTCCCCCTGGGTGCTTCCGGCGCTCATGACCGGCATGTTGAGTTTCGGGTTTGTGCGTGGCGTGCGGGTCTACGAGGTGTTCGTGGAGGGGGCTCGGGAGGGGTTCGAAATCGGGGTGCGCATCATCCCCTATCTGGTCGCCATTCTGGTGGCGGTGGGCATGCTCCGGTCCAGCGGCGCCCTGGGCGCCTTCACCGATCTGATCGGTCCCTGGACCGCCCGATTCGGTCTGCCCGCCGAAGCCTTGACCATGGCGATCCTGCGTCCCTTGTCCGGATCCGGCGCCCAGGGGTATCTGGCCTCTCTGCTGCAAAACCCGGCCATCGGCCCGGATGGTTACATCGGCCTGTTGACCAGCACCCTGCAAGGCTCCTCGGAGACCACCTTTTACATTCTGGCGGTCTATTACGGCGCCATCCGGATCCGGCGGGTGCGTCACACCCTGGCTGCGGCCCTGATCGGTGATCTGGCCGGAATCGTCGCGGCGGTTTTCATCTGTTTCTGGTTGTATGGAGGGTGATGCCCATGGCCACCTGGTCACCGGCGGCTCTGGAAGCGGAATGGACGGGCAATCTGACCCGTCGCAAGCGTCGTTCGATCGCGGAATTGAGTGCCATTCCGCTGCGCGAGATCGCACTGGGTCCGGACGAGGCGTTTTACGCCGTATTGGGGTTGAAGCCGTTGCAGTGGCTCAAAAGGCAGCGTCTGGCCCGTTATCATGCCGCGTTGTTGGCCTTTGTCTGGCGTCAGGCGGTATTGGCCACCCATCCGGCCTATAATGAGCCGTTCGGAGCCACGTTGGAGCGGTTGTTCGGCGAGTTGCCGGGGATCAACCGTGAGCGGCGCGAGCGGTATGTCAACGATCTCAACTTCTTCAAGGTGATCACCGACACGTTCGCGGAAGATGGGTTCATGAGTGCGGCGTTGCATGTGACCCAGCGGGTGTTGGGGGAGATCGACAAACAGCCGGAGAATCTCGATTGGGCGGTGGAACTGTCTCTGTGGTTGGACGAACGGTTTCAGGCCTACCGTGGGGAGTTGCTGGAGGTGGAGTTGGGTGGCGTGGGGTGAGATCTCAAGGGGTCAGCATCGGTGTAATGTCTTGTTCTTTGCAAGACATGGATGGATTTTTGATTTTTTTAGTTAATAAAAATAATAAAAAGATTTAAAATTACAAAAAAAGTCCAGGAGGCTCTGCCTCCGGCCTCCGCCGGGGACCTTCGGTCCCCGGTCCCCTGCAACAGTTTTTCTGGCCGCTGTTCGTTTGCCCTCACCTCGGCGTCGCGTCCGGCAACCCGCCATCCACCGGCAAGGTCGCGCCGGTGGTCGGCGTGCGTCGCGTGGCGAAAAACAACACCGCCTCGGACACATGCGCCGCCGTGATGCGCGCCTTGAGCAGATTGCGGTTGCGGTAGTACTCCTGCAACCCGTCCGCGTCCAACCCGCGCGCCTTCATGCGGTCCGGTCCCACCTCGGCCCACAAGCCCGAAGGCCGGGCGCCGTCGGAAAATACCCCGTCCGGGGACACCATGTTGACCCGAACCCCGTATTCGGCCATCTCCAGCGAGGCGATGCGCGCCAGTTGATGGGCCGCCGCCTTGGTGGCGCTGTAGGCCCCGAAGCGGGCTCCGGGGGCGAAGACGTTCTTGGTCGAGATCATCACGATGTCGCCGCCGGTGGCCTGTTTCTTGAAGATTCGCGCCGCCTCGGCCAATACCAGCAACGTTCCTTCCACGTTGACCCGCTGCAACCTCTGGAACATCGCCGGCTGCAATTCGTCCAACGCCGCCACATGCGCCAACCCGGCATTCGGGATCACCAGATCCACCCCGCCCCACTGCTCCACCAGGGCCGCGAAACCGGCGCTGACCGCTTCCGGGGAGGTGACATCCATCACCACCGGCAGAAAACGACCCGGCGCCCAGACGTTCAACTCCGTGGTCAGCGTTTCGAGCGCCTCGCCGGCCAGATCCGCGCCCGCCACATGGCACCCCTGTTCCAACAACCCGCGACAGATCCCCGCGCCGATCGCTCCGGCGGCCCCGGTGACCAGCGCGATATGACGCGCCAGGGGTTTTTCGCGCAGGCGGGCGAGTTTTTTGATCTGGAGCGGAAAATACTCCATGGCGAACAGATCCGGATCCTCGAGCCCCTGATAGGTTCCGCCCATGGCGGCGATCTGCTCCTTGACCTGCAAAGTCTGCCAGAGGATGTCGCGGGTGATCGCGGCCTCCTGGGCGGTGCGTCCCACGCAGATGGCTCCGATGCCGGGCATGAAGAGGATGCGCGGGGTGGGATCAAAGATCTTCGGCGGCTGGGAGACGCTGGACAAACGTTGAAACCGCTCCCGATAGTGATGCTGAAACTCGGCGATGGCCGTGGGTATCGAGGCGGCATCGTCGATCCACAAGGGGAGGTTCCGGGTGCGGATCAGATGGTCGGAGGTGAGGGGCGGGGTGATGGCCAGCTCCGGGCCGTTCTCCGCATCCACCAGATTCAGGGTCTCGCGGGTGATCACCGGCACCAGCACGCAACGGGCATGGGGGTGATCCGGGTTGCCGGTCGGCAGGGCCAGCGCGCCGCGCAGTCGCGGGGCCAGATCCAGATAGCGCGCACGGGCGACATTCACCGCGGTGACACGCCGCAAGGAGCGGGAGACCGGTTTGCCGATCCGGGTGATGTAGGCCTCGGCGCGGCTGACCAGATCGATGGTGGCGTCATACGACTCGCGGGCGCTCGCCCCCCAGGTCACCAGACCGTGTTTCATCAACACCATCCCCTTGCAACCCGGATGGGCGGCATGGAGGATAGAGACCGCCTTGGCCAGTTCGAAGCCGGGATGGACATAGGGGAGAATCGCCACCTCATCTCCGAGGGCGGCGCGGATGCGCGCTTCGCCATCCGGCTGGTTGGTTAACGCGAGGATGGCGTCCGCGTGGGTGTGATCGATGTAGGCGTGCGGCAGAAAGGCGTGCAGCAGCGTCTCGATGGAGGGGGTGGGGGCCTCGGCGTCGAACCGGCGGATCATCAGTTCGTTGACCATGACCGCATCGTCGAGATGGGGCAGGGCGTCGAGGGCGCGCAGCGGCTGCCAGTCGAGGGCGGTGAACCCCTCGGGTTCGATGGCATCCAGATCCCAGCCCGACCCCTTGACGAACAGGGCCATGACCTCGGTGCCCAGCAGCGTGCGCCGCCTGGCCTTGACCGAGGTGTTGCCGCCGCCGTGCAGCACCAACCCCTTGTCCGCGCCGAGCAGGCGGCTGGTGTAGGTGCGCAGGGCCAGGGGTTCTCCCCAACGGGAGGAGAGCCGCTCGAGAGTTTCGGCGGCGTCGTGATCCGACCAGCGGTTGATCATGCCTGATTCTTCAAGGCCAGATAGAAATCATACGCTTCGCGCGGGGTGAACCGCTCATGCACCACCTTGCCCACCGCCTGGATCATGGCCGCCGGTGCGTCGGACTGGAAGATGTTGCGTCCCATGTCCACCCCGGCGGCGCCCTGATCGATGGCCTGATAGGCCATGGTCAGGGCATCGGCCTCGGGAAGCTTCTTGCCGCCGGCGATCACGATCGGCACCGGGCAGGCGGCGGTGACGGTCTCGAACCCCTTGGAGACGAAATAGGTCTTGACAAAGGTGGCCCCTAACTCGGCGCAGATGCGCGTGGCCAGACGCATGTATTTGGCGTCGCGGGTCAGCTCCTTGCCCACGGCGGTCACGCCGAGAACCGGCAGTCCGTAGCGCAACCCTTGATCCACCAGACGGGTCAGGTTGTGGATCGACTGGGTTTCGTGCTCCCCGCCGATGAACACCTGCACCGCCATGGCCGATACGTTCAGACGCAGCGCATCCTCGATGTCCACCGCGATCCGTTCGTCGGAAAGCTCCTTCAGGATGCTTGGCCCGCCGCTGGCGCGCAGCGAGATCCCACGGGTAAAGGTGGCCGGCGTCAGGGCGCGCAGCACCCCGCGGGTACACATCAGGGTGTCGGCGTACTTGAGCAAAGGCCGGATGGTGACATCGATCCGTTCCAGGCCGGTGGTGGGGCCCATGAAGTAGCCGTGATCCACGGCCAGCATCACCGTACGTCCGGTGGCGGGCGAAAAGATGTTCGACAGGCGATTTTTCATGCCCCAGTCGAGATTGTCGCACCCCTTGAGCGGGAACGGTTCGGCGGTTTGGGGGATCTCCAGGTGGTAGTCGTGGGTATCTTTCAGGTCGTCGGTATCGGCCATGGTGACAATCCTTGGTACGGGAAGTGGGGGTGTCGCGTCATTGCGCGGGCGCGAGCTGGCAGTTGGCCGGATCGGCCTTGTAGGCATCGACGCCGAGTGTGAGCAGTTTTTCCAGGTAACAGGGGTAGCTCTTCCGCCACGCTTCGGCGCGCGGATCGGCGATCAGTCCCGGCACGTTGGTGATCGAGGCAAAGGCGACCTCCAGGCGTTGAATCTCCAGGTTCTCCATGACCGCGTGGATGAGCAGCATGTCGGTGACCAGGGTGGAGAGATAACGGATATCGCAGACCGGCTGTCCGGGGTGGGTCAGGGGGTCGTTGAACAGCCGGTTCAGGCCGGTATCGTCCATCTCCTGCAACAGTCCGATGGCGTCGAGCAGGGTGGCGCGATCGAAACCCCGTTCGTCCACGCCACCGGAAGGGATCGCCTGGCGATCGTCGGCCAGGTATTTCAACACCGGGTGGATGGTTTTGACCACCGGCGCGCTGATCGCGGTGATGTTGAGTTCCGTGCCCACTGCCTTGACCGCCTCTTCGAAGCGCGGCTGCAACAGGCGCAAGGTCTCCTCGACGGACTTTTCTCCCACCGGATTGGGGGAGCAGGCGGGATCCTTGTTTTTTTTCACCTGTTCGCAATAGAGCTTGCGCCATGCCTTCTGTCCCAGATCCGCGCCCCATCCGGACTGTTCGCCGGCGATCTGCAGGCTTCCGCCCCCCAGATCGAGAATGAAGGGGGTGGTCAGCTTCTCTCCGAGATTCTGACGCGCGGCCAGATGAGCGTGGGTTCCCTCGACATCCTGCGGGATGACGAACAGGGGGACTCCGGTTTGCGCGTGGATCTGGCGGAGCGTTTCGACCAGTTGGGCCGGATCCCCCTTTTGCAGGGCGAATCGCCAAGCCGAATAGCCCCCGGCCACCGGCTGACACCCTTCCGGAGCGCCGCCCTTGCCGGGCAGTTCCCGAAACGCCTGGATGGTTGCTTCGACGGTGGTGTTGATTTCGTGATCCGGCCAGACATCGCCGAGATAGTCGATGGCGACCTTGGCTTTTTCGGGATGTCTGGCTGGTCCCATGCGGATTCCGGAGGAGCCGACGTCGAAGCCGATGCGGCATTCGTCGGCGTGGGTCGGGGATGCCAGGCCAAGGGCGACCAGAACGATGAACAGGGTGAAGAGTCGCCGGACATTCCGGGAGGATGCGGTCATGGACGATCACTCAGTCAAGTTGCGTGACCGTGGAACTCCCGAAGGGAGGTCCACGGTGCGGGGGGTAAGGGGGTTCTCCCCCCATCCTGTCCAGTTAGTGAGCCGCGAGCCAGGCCATGCTGGCGATCGCCACGCCGACCCCGGCCAGTCCCCCCGCCAGGTAGGCCAACACCACCACCCCGGTGGCCGCGCCCGCCGAGGCGAGCACGATGCCGATCTGCATGCAGGCGGCGGCGTACTCGTAGAGATGGTAGGCATGCAACGCCTTGTCGTGTTTGGCTTCGGACTCCTTGGCGCGCTGCATCAACTCCTTGCGGCCCTCCCTGGTCTCCGGCTCGCTGTCGTAGCGTTTGGCGGCGGCGCGGAAGTCGTCGATCCTTTTGGTCCAGGCCGCGGCCTGGTCCGAGGGGACTCCCCTGGGCAGCATCGCCTCGAGCATTTCCGCCGAGGATTTGGTCTGGGTCATGCGGATGGTCTTGGCCTGGTAGAACGCCCACAGATTCGAGGCTTCGATATGGGCGGCCAGGGCGTTGTGCTGGGAGCTGTTGCCGCCGATCTCGATGATGGCCAGCAAACAGGCGATGAGGCTGATGAGAATGGCGATGCGGCGGTTACGTTTGGCGGCGTCCTCGGCATGTCCGTGATCGCCGTGTCCACCACCGTGGGCGGCGTGGTGGACCATTTCGTGGGTTTCGTGGGCTTCCATGGATGATGACTCCCCGGATTCTTCAAGAGGATGGTGGTGATTGGCGGTTTTTCCGTCATCATGCGGGGGAACCTACCCCAGGATGACGGAAACCGAGCGATCGGACAGGATCGCTCGGAGCGCCTTCACCTTACAGCTTGAAGAATTGCAGAGCAGTTTGCAAGGTCGCGGCTTGCGAGGCCAGATCTTCCGCCGAGGCGGACATCTCCTCGGCGGTGCCGGCGTTCTGCTGGAGCACCTGATGGAGCTGCTGGATCGCCTCGTTGACCTGGGCCGCCCCCTGGGCCTGCTCCACGGAACCGGCGGTGATCCCCTGGACCAGTTCCGAGGTCTTGCGGATGTCGGGGACGAGGGTGGCGAGCAGATGTCCGGCCTGTTCCGAGACCTGCGCGCTGGTGGCGGAGAGTTGGGTGATCTCGCCGGCGGCCACCTGGCTCCGTTCGGCCAGCTTGCGCACCTCCGCGGCCACCACCGCGAACCCCTTGCCGTGCTCGCCGGCGCGGGCCGCCTCGATGGCGGCGTTCAGGGCCAGGAGGTTGGTGCGTCGGGCGATCTCCTCGATGATGTTGATGCGCTCGGCGATCTGGCGCATGGCGCTCACCGCCTCATTGACCGCCGCGCCGCTCTCGATCGCTTCGTGGGAGGCTTTCTGGGCCATTTTTTCGGTCAAGTGGGCATTTTCGGTGTTTTGATGGATGTTGGCGGTCATTTGTTCCATGGCCGCCGAGGTCTCCTCGATGGCGGCGGCCTGTTCCGTGGCTCCCTCGGAGACGGTCTGGGCGCCGGCGCTCACCGTGCCGCTCTGTTGCACCAGGTTCACCCCGACCTCTTGCAGGGTGGTCACGGTGGCGCGCAGATTGGCCACCATTCTCTCCATGGCCGCGTAGATCCCGCTTTTGGGACGGTCGTCGAAGGCGACGTTCAGTTCGCCGGTGGCGATGCGTTCCACCATCCCGGACACCTCGTCGGGTTCGCCGCCGAGCTGTTTCATGATTTCGCGACCGATCAGATACCCCAGGATCAGACTCACCCCCAGCACCATCAGCGAGATCACCAGATAGAACCAGAGCAGACCATGGGCCTCGCGGGCCAGGGTGGCAGCCTGGCGGTCCAGATCCTCGGCCAGATGGTCCTCGACCTCCTTCATCAGGTTGATCTTGTCGGTGATGGTCGAAAACCAGACGTTCGGGTCGATGCCGAACTCCCCTCCCGTGGGTTTGGCCAGGGCGATCCCGCGCATTTTTTCCACCTCGGCGACCGCTGGAGCGTTCATCTTGTTCTTCAAGAACTCCTTTTGCGATGCCGGAGCTAGGGCGTTGAACACCCCCAGATAGGCGGTCTGTTCGGTCATCAGGGCGATGAACCGGACATAGATCCCCTCGGCAAAGGCGTTCTTGGCAAAGGTGTTGGTGAGGATGGCCCGTTCCTGGCCGCTTTTCTCCTTGGCGAGCAGGAAGTGGAGATAGCCACCGGTCATGGCGGCCATGTCGGCATTGGCGGAGAGCTTGGGCAGGGTGGCGGTGATGCCGAGCAGATCGGTGATGGTTTGGGTGTAAAAGCCGATCGCCTCCGGGGTCTGGATCGACAGGGCCAGCACCTGTTTGCGGATTTCGGAGAGTTTTTCAAGTTTGGACTGGGCGTTCTTGATCGAGGTTTGGAGTTCCCCGCCGAATTCACGGGGGTCGAATCCGCGCAGATACTCCTGGAGATGCTTGATCCGGGCGTCGGTATCCTGTTGCTGTTTGGGGAGTTGGTCGGCGAATTTTTTTCCCTGACTCCCCAGGAAACCGGCGCTCATGCCGCGCTCTTTCTGGGATTCATGCACCACGGCACTGGCGCGCACGCCGAGTCCCGAAAGCAGGTTCATGGCATCCATGCGCCGGGCGAGTTCCTGTTTTTCGAGTACCGTGGTCAAACCGAAACCGGCCATGCCCAGCATGGGTAAAAAGAGCATGATCAGGATCTTGGTGCGCAAATGGATGCTGCGGAGAATGGACATGCGAGCGGTCCCCCTCTGGATAACGTTGCATGTGATTATCTGTTCACATTGTTTTATGAACGGTCGGATTTTGTGAAGCGTCATGATTATATCGAAATGAGACTAGCTAACTATCGATGCATGGTCAACCATTTGCCTGCTCATTAGGCAATTGAGCTTGGCGATGGATGGGGATAAGATCGAAATGGTCGCGGGTGGTCCCGCAAATGGCCGATTGGATTGTTGGGGGAGAGTGATTGAAAATGGACGAGGTGTCGTCAAGGCGTTGCCGGGCTGATTGGTTCCATCCGGCGCAAGATTCCATGGAACTTTTGCCGCGCTGGGAGTATCACTTGCATTCGGATTTCTCCGATGGCGCCTCCTCCGTGGCCGAGGGGATCGCGACGGCCCGGGCGCGGGGGATCGAACGGTTGATCTTCACCGAACACACCGAGCCGGAACTCGTGCATGGACCGGATTGGTTCGCGCGTTATGCCGATACCGTGCGGTCGCTGCGTGGCGCGGTCGCGGGCGACATGGAGGTGATTCTCGGACTCGAGGTGCCACTGGTGGATTTCGCCGGGACGCTTCTGGCCGACGAGCGGATGCTGGCCGAGGCGGAGTTCATCCTGGGCGCGGTGCATGCCTATCCGGGACATGGCTGGAACCTCTCCGGCATCGATCCGGCCCTGGCCATCGAGTTGGAGTTCCAGGGACTCATGACCCTGGCCGAACACCCGCTGGTCGATGCCATCGCCCATCCGGGCGGGGTGTGCGAAAAGTATGTCACCCCGTTTCCCCTGGAGTTGTTCGAGCGGGTGGTGGTGCGCGCCAAGGCGTTCGGCAAGGCGATCGAGTTGAATCCCGCCTATCACGAACCCATGGCCCCCTATCTGGAGATCTGTCGGCGACACGCGGTGTTGATCTCGCCCGGTTCCAACGCCCACCATCCCGAACACATCGGTCTGGCCTGGCGGGTGTTGCGTGCGTTGTGATTTTCACCTTGAAACAAGTCGTATCCAAAGTTTTTTTTATTTTCCTGGGCATGGGTATCCGAACATCATGAAATTCGCCGCCATCGACATCGGCTCCAACGCCGTCCGTCTGCTCCTCTCCAATGTTTACGACGTGGGCGCGCCGCTTCCGGTGGTTCACAAGGCCGATCTCTATCGGATTCCGGTGCGGCTCGGACAGGATGCCTTCCAGCTGGGACGCATCTCTCCAGGGCTTGCCGATCGGCTCGTGCATGCCATGACCGCCTATCATCACATCATGCGCGCGGTCGAACCGATGGATTACATGGCCTGTGCCACCTCGGCGCTCCGTTCGGTGGAGAACGGCGCGGAGATCGTGGCACGGATTCGCGACGAGGCCGGGATCCGGCTGGAGATCATCGACGGGGCCCGCGAGGCGGAACTGATCGCCTTGAACCGCATCGATGGCCGTTTTGACGCGGGCCATTATCTGTGCATCGACGTGGGGGGCGGCAGCACCGAACTGGTGCTGTTGGAGAACAACCAGACCCGCGCCAGCCGCTCTTTCAACATCGGTACCGTGCGTTTGAAAGAGGGGATGGTGAACCGGAATACCTGGCGCGAGATGGAGCGTTGGGTGCGTGCGCAGTGCCATGGTCTGGACGACCTGCGCGCCCTGGGCAGCGGCGGCAACATCAACGCGCTGTTCAAGATGACGCGCCAAAAGGCCGACCATCCCCTCTCGCGTCACAAACTGCTCGAGCTGCATCGCGATCTGTCGCGTCTGGATCAGGACCGGCGCGAGATCGAGTTGGGCCTCAAGCCGGATCGCGCCGATGTCATCGTGCCGGCCAGCGAAATCTTTCTCAAGGTGACCGGATGGGCTGGCATCGAACGCATTCTGGTTCCGCAGATCGGTCTGGCCGATGGCATGATTCATGCTCTTTATCATCGTTGGAAGACAAATCAAGTCGAGGATTGAGGCGAGTCAAGAAAATCTGGAAAAATCACTTGACAAGCAGTGCTCGGAACAACGAACATTTTTACATATAAATTTTGTGCGACCCGGTGAGAATCGGAAACGCCCGACTTTTACGCTTTTGGGAGATCTGCCATGGAGTCCGGCCTGGGGAAGGGTAACGGCACGCAGGGTGTCGGCAAGTTGCGGTTTTGGATCATCTTTGCGGGCGGTATCGCCGTCGGCGTGATCGGGTTCCTGGGGTTCCACTTCACCATCATGGATGGCTACACCAACAGCCTGGCGATGTGCACCTCGTGTCACGAGATGGATGGGGTGTACGAGGAGTATCAGAAGAGCGTCCACTACAAGAACCCCTCCGGTGTCCGGGTGGTCTGTTCGAGCTGTCATGTGCCCCATGGCAAGGGGGTGACCGACTACATCGACAAGTTCCTCGACAAGGCCATCGTCGGAGGACGTCACCTTTACCATCATGTGGTCGGCACCTATCCGGACAAGGCGTCTTTCGAGAAGGCGCGCTACCGTCTGGCCCAACAGGTCATCGAGAACATGCGCGGTCGCGACTCCAGGGAGTGCCGGCAATGCCACACCTATGAGGCCATGCAGTTTGCCGATCAGCAGCGTTCCGCCGCCAACAAGCACGAGAAGATGATGAAGGACGGAACCAAAACCTGCATCGATTGTCACATGGGTATTGCCCATGAGGAGCCGACGGAACCTTCGGAACCGGAAAAGTAGCGCTCATGGCAAAGCCAAGGGACGTCGTTCGTCAAGGGTTGCTTGATCATTGTTGTGAGGGTGTCATGAACAGTCGAGTCGGTTTGGTGAATCACCGCGTGGGACGCCTTGGGCGTTGCGGCGCGAAGATCGGGTTGGCCGCGGCCCTGCTGGGTACGGCGGCCCTGCTGGCCTGGAGCATCCCCGTCGCCCAGGCGGGGGAGAAGGAGCACTATGTGGATTCGGTCATCAGCATGATCCGTCTGCATTCCGATGCCATTCGGCAACTGGCCACCCACGATTTCCGTTACAGTCGCAATCTGGCCCGGCACGCCACCGGTCTGCAGAACACCTTCGGTCTGCTCGGTCCCATGGAGTGGCACGTCAGCACCTCCATTACCCTGCAAAAGGGGGGAGAGGGGCCGAAACTCACCGAGGATGATTTCAACAAAATGGCCGATCAGTGCCAGAAATCCATGAAACACCTCTATCAGGCCTCGATTAAACATGTGGAACAGAAGTCTGGCGCCGATGCGGTGATCAAGGCCCTGGATGACGTGCAGTCCAAATGCACCCACTGTCACGGTCTGCTCGATGGCGTGGCTCCGGATGTCTGGGGCAAGAAGGGGTCGTGACGAGCGGGTTGTCCTGCCTTGGTTGACAGCAATCTCATTTTGTGTTTTAATATGCCGGATGTTGATTGGTTATATTGAAGCGTGACGTGAGGTTCTCGCATGACCCCGGAACAACATGAACAGTTGATCGATCACCTCTTTAAGCGCATCAACCTGCGCGGCGATCTCGGAACACAGCCCCCAGCGGAACCGGAAGGTCAACCCGGTCCGCGCGGTCGGAGCGGCAAGCGTCCGATGGAGCATGTGGACCCCTTCGCCCTGGATGAATCCTCCTCGGACAAGCCGTTACCGGACAGGGTATCCCCCTGATTCCGGTCTGGGCGGGATATCCCCCTGATTCCGGTCTGGTCTGGATTCCCCGGATTCCCGCGCCTGGCGGGATATCCCCCTGATTCCGGTCTGGTCTGGATTCCCCGGATTCCCGCGCCTGGCGGGATATCCCCCTGATTCCGGTTTTGCGGGGGATCCCCCCTGAGGTTGGCCGTTCCCCGATTCTGTCCATCCTGCTGATCCTGGTCGATGTCGTTCCGTCCCCTTTTGTATCCGCGCTTATGAGTGAACCGGTCTGTTTTTCTCCTTGCGTCGCGATACGGATGCCGGTTCTCGAATTCTTCTGTCAGGGCCGCTCCGGCTCACCGATCAACTCCTCCCCGCGAAAGATCCAACCCGCTTGTCGCAACGTCGAGGCCGGGATCATGGTCAGGCTCGGATCCATGGCCTCGATCGCCTGGTCGAGATGTCGAACCAGCTCCCGCGCGTGTGGATTGACCACCCCTTCACCCTCCCAGATGGTGACGTTGAAGACGTGATAGAGCGGATAGCGCCCTTCGGTGAGGGCGGCTACGTCGTTGGGGGCGATGCCGTCGAGGACGACCGGTTTGGCGCGTCCGTTCTGTCGGAACCGATCCACATGCCAGAGCGTTTCGTAGCCGATGGCGCCACGTTGCGCCAGAATGCGCTGGAGCATGTCGGCAATGGTGCCCACTTCTTCCATGCGCGGGCTGAAATCGTCCGGGTCCGGGAGCAGCGCCCGCCAGTGACCGGGCCGAAGCTTGCAGTGCAACCTTCCGATGGGCTGAATGTCCCAGGCCGGACCGATCTGTCCGCTCCGGTCGCTGATCTGGGTCCATTGGCGGTGTTGCCCCTGGAAGATCTCCTTGACCTGTGGGATGGTCAGATCGCCGATCGGATTGTCCGGATGGAGCAGAATGGCGATGCTGGCGACCCCCAGCGTGTGGAAGGTGAGCCCCGGCAGCCGGTCGCTCTTGCCGGGCGGACAGCAAAAGCCGGCGATATCCACCGCCTTGCGGCTGATCAACCCCGCCGAGGTGCCACAGGTTCCCTCGCGCACGCGGATGTCGAGTTGGTTGGCGTGGGCGTACCGGGTGATGGTTGGGAGCAGCAGTTGATGGATCTGTTGATCGAGCATGATCACCAGATCGCCCCCCTGTCCCCAGCGATCCGGACGGATCGGTTGGGCGACCCAGGATGGCAGTTGGGGGAAGGTTTGATCCGGCGCGCAGAAGGCCCGGTCCAGTGCCTTCAAGACCGCCTGTTCGGCCTCGGAGGCACTGGTGACCCGAGGCGGTTCCCTTTCGGAGACCAGACTGGCCTGGGCAGGCAGGGCGGGAAGGATCCACCATCCCACGGTCAGCCACAACCACAGCAGATGGGTCTGTCGGATCATGGTCCCTCCTCCATCACCCAGGGCGAGAAGAAGCGCACCGTGTCGCGTCCGGCATCTTTGGCCTGATAGAGCGCCTTGTCGGCCTTGTCGATCAGATCGTCCATTTCGTCCCCGTCGCGTGGATAGAGGCTCACCCCGATCGACGAGGTGACGTTGATCTTGTTGCCGAGCAGCGTGAATTTTCGCCCCAGGGATTTCAACATCTTTTTGGCGACCTTGCGTACCTGGCTTCCGTCGGTGACATTGGTCAAAACGGCGGAGAACTCATCGCCGCCGAGTCGGGCCACGGTGTCGCTTTCGCGCACGCAAGCGCGCAAGCGCGTGGCCACCTCCTGCAACAGTTGATCCCCGGCGGCGTGTCCCAACGTATCGTTGATGTGCTTGAAGTGATCCAGGTCAAAGAGCATCACCGCCACCATCTGTCCATGCCGGCGTCCCTGGGCCAGGGCCTGATGCAGACGGTCGTGGAACAGTTGGCGGTTGGGCAGGTGGGTGAGGGGGTCGTGAAAGGCTAGATGCATAAGCCGGTTTTCGGTTTCCCGGCTCTGGGTGATGTCCCGTTCCAGACAGACGATCCGCTCGGTGCGTGCGGTGGCGTCCAGGATCGGCAGGGTGAAGAGTTGGGTGTGGCGCGGTTGGCCTTCGGCGTCGCGGCTGGAGAGGCAGATGGTGTGCGACTCCCCGCTCTCGGTGGTGACGCGCAGGATGCATTGACTGTTTTCCGGGCCTTCGCACCCCTGACAGGCGTACAGCTTGTCGTGGAGCAGTTCGTGGCAGCGCTCGCCGACCACCCGATGGCGGGGGAGGTTGAGTTGTTCCAGAAAGACCCGGTTGGCCTCGCGGATCAGATGGGTTTCGCGCTCGATGACGCAGATGGCCTCCTGCATGCTGTTGAGAATGGCATCGGTGAGCGATTTTCCTCGTTGCAGGGCGTTTTTTTGCGCCTGGATGGCATGGATATGGGCACGGGTTTCCAGAGCGATGCGGATGCGGGAGACCAGTTCCAGGGGGCGGATCGGCTTGTTGACGAAATCGACCGCCCCGAGTTGAAAACACGCCTGAATCAGGGATTCGTCGGTCTCCCCGGTGATCATGATGACCGGGATCTCCTTGAGGTGCGGTGCGGCGTGGATTTTTTTGAGCAGGGTGATGCCGTCGATCTCCGGCATGTTCACATCCAGGAGCAGGAGATTGGGCGGCGAGGTTTCCAGTTTGGCGATGAGGTAAGGGGATTCCAGCAGAAAATCGACCGTGTGGCCGGCATTGGCCACCAGTCGGGCGATCTGCTCGATGGTTTGACCATCGTCATCCACCACCAGAATGCGTGCCATGATCGGAGTGCTCTCCCTGAAACGGGTGGTTGGGGTGCCGAGCGTTATTCCGAAGGGATTAATCTTGTTAACTTGACACAGAGAGCGGGTGTGGATCAAGTCCTTTTATAGGGTTATGATGAATGGTCGGGATCATTTTTGGGTGATCTGTGGGGGGAGGGGGCGTGCCTCCTGTCAATTTTCATCCTTGCGGGTCAGATTCAAATGGTCCAGCCCGGCAGAGAGATCCCGATTCTTGGCATCCTTGCCCTCGAGTTTGATCCGCAGACGCAATTCGTTGGCCGAATCGGCGTTGCGCAACGCATCCTCGTAACCGATCAAGCCGGCTTCGTGCAGATCGAACAACGCCTGATCGAAGGTTTTCATCCCCAGTTCGTTGGACTTTGCCATCGCCTCCTTGATGCCGGCCACCTCGCCCCGAAAGATCAGATCCGACACCAGCGGTGACTTCAACAGGATCTCGATCGCCGCCACCCGTCCGCCACCCTGCCGCTTGATCAACCGCTGCGACACGATCGCACGCAGGTTCAAGGAGAGATCCATCAGAAGTTGTTGACGTTTTTCGGACGGAAAGAGATTGATGATCCGGTCCAGGGCCTGGTTGGCGCTGTTGGCATGCAGGGTCGAGAGGGCCAGGTGACCGGTCTCGGCGAAGTTGATGGCGTGCTCCATGGTCTCCTGGTCGCGGATTTCGCCGATCAGGATCACGCTCGGCGCCTGACGCAGGGTGTTCTTCAAGGCTGCATGCCAGCTCAAGGTATCGACCCCCACCTCGCGCTGGGTGATCAGACAGTTCACATGCGGATGAACATACTCGATCGGATCCTCGATGGTGATGATGTGGTCGTGGCTGTCGCGGTTGCGGATGCCGAGCATGGCGGCCAGCGTGGTGGACTTGCCCGATCCGGTCCCGCCCACCACCAGAACCAGACCGGTCTTGCTCATCACCACCTCTTTCAACACCGGCGGCAGTCCCAGTTGATCGAAATCCGGGATCGTGGTGGTGATGGTGCGTAGCACCATGCCGGCCTGTCCCTGCTGCATGAAGGCGTTGACGCGGAATCGTCCCACACCGGGGGGATTGATGGCGAAGTTGCACTCCTTGGAGGTTTCGAACTCCTTGACCTGGCGATCGTTCATGATCGCCCGGACCAGAATCAGACTCTGGGCGGCATCCAGGGGGGTGCGGTTCAAGGGGGTCATCTTGCCGTCGAGCTTGGCCGCGGGCGGAAATCCGGCGCTGATGAACAGATCCGATCCGCCGCGCTTGAGCATGGTTCTCAAGGCGTCGAGCATGAACTTGATGGCCTGGTCACGTTCCATGGTGTGGGTCCTGACAGGGGTTGGGTGGTGAAAAACGCAAAATCCCGGTTCATGTTTTCAATGAACCGGGATACGTTTTAATATAAACCAGGATATGATTCAACGACACCGGTCGCCGTTCTGGTGTGGCTATTTCAGCAGCGCCTTGATGTTCGGGGTGAGCGGTATGCTGTAGTCGCTCGAGGCCATCACCACGCCATCCGAGGTGCGCACCAGCTGGGCGTTGACATAGACCCGGTTTTTGGCGGTCACATAGCTTCCGGCCAGTACCGCCGAGACCTTGTGGGTTTTCTTGATCTCCTTGGCCTCCTGGGAGAGCACGAACTGTCCGGCTCCCTTCTTCAGGAGGATGTCGCTGCGCAGGGTCAGTTCCACCACCGAATGGCCGGCCTGGGTGAAGCGGGTGGCCATCTGCTTGGCGAGCATCCGTCCGAGGGGCGAGCTTTTTTCCATGTTGCTCTCCTCCACGAACGAGGCGGGGAGGATCACTTCGCGGGCATGGAGCCGTTCGCCCACGGTTTGCAGCATCACCTCGGCGGCCTGTTGGGCCACTTCGCCGGGTTCCACCTCCGGGGTGGAGGTGAGCGGCACCGACACCAGCGGATACCCCTCCTGGCCCGGGTTGGTGGCGCAGCCGCCGGCGACGAGCAGGACGATCGCCAGGGCGGGGGTGGCGCATCTTGCCAGGGAGTTCCGGAAGGGGGATCCCCGGTCGGGGGATGTGGGGGTTCTCTCCCCATCGTGCAGGTTCGGGAGCGGGCGTTTCATCGCGTGACCACCGGCATGTTGGTGCCGCCATTGGTGTTGATCAACAGATCACGGGTCGAGCCGTTGACCGGCACCTTGGCATCCACCGAGGCGAGCACCTGACGGCTGTTCAAGGCGATCATGCGCGAGGTGAAATCCAGGGTGTCGCGGGTTTCGGTGTAGGTGCCGGTGACCACCGCGTAGGCCTTGTTGTCGTGGCTGATCTTTTCGATGTCGCGGGAGAGGATGAACTCACCCTGATCCTGACGGATGGCCAGGCTCTTGCGAAGTTTGGGCTCGACCACGGTGAAGCCCTGCTGGGTCAGGCGCGAGGCGACGTGATCGGCGATCAGGTTGCCCAGTTCCGAGGTGCTGTCGAGCTGGCCGCGACTGACGAAGCTGGTCACCAGGATCGGCTTGCGCTGGTGGAACGAGGGGTGATTCTTGCGCAGTTCCGCCACCAGGGCGTCGGTCAGGGCGTGACTCATGCGGATGAGATCCACTTCGCTCTGAACGATGGACGAACCGCCGGACGGTTGACCTTGGAACCCGGGGGCGCATCCACCCATCAGGGCGGCGAGCAGCAGAGTGGCGAGACCGGAGTGGATTTTCTTCATGAGTCGAATTCCTCGCAGGGCAGAATGCTTATTTGAACCCGTCCTTGATGTTGGCCTTTTCACGGGCGGCCTCTTTGGTGATGAGTCCCTTGTTCAGGAGTTCTTGCAAGCATTGTTCCAAAGTTTGCATGCCCATGCCGCGTCCGGTCTGGATGGACGAGTACATCTGCGCGATCTTGTTTTCGCGGATCAGGTTGCGGATCGCCGGGGTGGCGACGAGGATCTCGTGGGCGGCCACCCGGCCTCCCCCCTTCTTTTTCAACAGGTTTTGAGAGACGATGGCGCGGATCGATTCGGAGAGCATGGTGCGGATCATCTCCTTTTCGGCAGCGGGAAACACATCCACCACCCGGTCGATGGTCTTGGCCGCCGAGGTGGTATGCAAGGTTCCGAAGACCAGATGTCCGGTTTCGGCGGCGGTGAGCGCCAGGCGAATGGTCTCCAGATCGCGCATTTCCCCCACCAGGATGACGTCCGGATCCTCGCGCAGGGCCGAACGGAGCGCCGCCGAGAAGCTGCGCGTGTCGCGATGCACCTCGCGCTGGTTGATGAGACATTTTTTTGACTCGTGGACGAATTCGATCGGATCCTCCATGGTAAGGATGTGACCGTATTCGTTTTTGTTCTTGTGGTCGATCATGGCGGCCAGGGTGGTGGATTTGCCCGAGCCGGTAGGCCCTGTCACCAGCACCAGACCGCGCGGGGTGGCGGCGAACTCCTTGAAGATCTCCGGGGCGCCGAGTTGCTCCAACGAGAGGATCTCCGAAGGGATGGTGCGGAACACCGCCGCCGGACCGCGATGTTGATTGAAGGCGTTGACGCGGAAACGGGCCAGATTCGGCACCGCGAACGAGAAATCGCATTCGTACTCCTCTTCGTAGGTTTTCCGCTGCTTGTCGTTCATGATATCATACACCATGCCCTTGACCTCATCGGTGGCCAGGGGGGGCACGTCGATGCGCCGGATCTCGCCATCCACGCGGATCAACGGCGGCATGCCGGCGGAGATGTGCAGGTCCGAGGCCCGGTTGCGCACGGAAAAGGCCAGCAGTTCAGCGATATCGACTTTTTTGGACATGGTGCCTCTTTAAAGGATGGAGTCCGGATCAGGGGCGGCGCGACCCGGTTCAAGGGGCTGTCACCCGTAGTTCAAGGTTTCATTATAGGCCTATTTCCGCCAGTCGGGCAACTTGCGGTATCCAATTTTTGACGCCACCGGACGTGGCTGGCGGGTTGGGAAGCATGACGTTGGCACGACTTCAACCATGAGAATGTGAACCTCGAACATTCACCTGGACCACAGATTCATTCATCCCCATAAAAAGGAGCACGATAAGGACCATGGCACTGGACACGGATCGCACCAAGGCGCTGGAAGCGGCCATCTCGCAGATCGAGCGGCAGTACGGCAAGGGATCCATCATGCGCATGAGCGCCGCCGCCGCCGCGGATGTTCCGGTCTTTTCCACCGGCTCGCTGAGCGTGGACCTGGCCCTGGGCATCGGCGGGCTGCCGCGCGGGCGTGTGGTGGAGGTGTTCGGTCCCGAGGCTTCGGGCAAGACCACCCTGGCGTTGCATGTGGCTGCCGAGGTGCAGCGCGCCGGAGGCGTGGCCGCTTTCGTGGATGCCGAGCACGCCCTCGACCCGGCCTATGCGCGCAGGCTCGGGGTGGACATCGACCAGTTGCTCATCAGTCAGCCGGATACCGGCGAGCAGGCGCTGGAGATCGTGGATATGCTGGTCCGTTCCGGCGCGGTGGAGTTGGTGGTGGTGGACTCGGTGGCTGCCCTCACCCCCAAGGCCGAACTCGAAGGCGAGATGGGCGACTCCCACATGGGATTGCAGGCCCGCCTGATGTCCCAGGCGTTGCGCAAACTGACCGGTTCGATCAACCGTTCCCAGTCCGTGGTGCTGTTCATCAACCAGATCCGTCAGAAGATCGGCGTGATGTTCGGCAATCCGGAAACCACCACCGGCGGCAACGCCTTGAAGTTCTACGCCTCGGTGCGCCTCGACATCCGCCGCGTGGCCGCTCTCAAGGACAAGGAGCAGGTGGTCGGCGCGCGCTGCAAGGTGAAGGTGGTCAAGAACAAACACGCCCCGCCGTTCCGCACCGTGGAGTTCGACATCAACTACGGCGAGGGAATCTCCCTGGAAGGGGAGGTGCTCGACATGGCCGTGGACGAGAAGATCATCGAAAAATCCGGGGCCTGGTTCTCCCTGGACGGCGATCGGATCGGTCAGGGTCGGGAGAACGTCAAGCAGTATCTGCGCGACAACCGCGAGATGCTGTTCTCCCTCGAAGACCGGCTGCGCGCCCATTTCGGTCTGGCGCCGAAACGCGGCGGTGGGGAAGGGGGCGCGATGGCCTTTGGCGCGGCCACGCCCAAGGGGGGCGGAGGCAAGGGTGGGGGACGCTCCTCCAAGCCGGCGGGGCGCGCCTCGGGTGGGGATGAGGGCGGCTACGAATCCGATGGAGGGGATGGTTGAATCCTGAATCCGGCGTCATCATCGACGCACCTCTGCGTCAGGAGCTTGAGAGCCGCTATCTGGCCTATGCCCTCTCGACCATCATCAGCCGTTCGCTGCCCGATGTGCGCGACGGACTGAAACCGGTTCACAGGCGTATCCTGTTCGCCATGCGCGCCTTGAACCTCGATCCGGGGTCGGCCTTCAAGAAATCGGCTCGCGTGGTCGGCGACGTGATCGGCAAGTTCCATCCCCACGGCGATCAGGCCGCCTACGACGCGATGGTCCGGCTGGCCCAGGAGTTCGCGGCGCGCTATCCCCTGGTGGATGGCCAGGGGAACTTCGGCAACATCGACGGCGATGGCGCGGCGGCCATGCGTTATACCGAGGCGCGCCTCACGCTGGCTGCCCGCGCCATGCTCGAAGATCTCAACTTCGACGTGGTGGATTTCACCGCCACCTACGACGGCTCCCTGGAAGAGCCCACCGTGTTGCCGGCCCGGTTTCCGAACCTGTTGGCCAACGGATCCACCGGCATCGCCGTGGGCATGTCCACCTCCATCCCGCCCCACAACGTCGGCGAGATCCTCGACGCCTGCCTGCACCTCATCCAGAAACCGGAAAGTCGTGTCGCGGATCTGCTTCCCATTCTGCCGGGTCCGGATTTTCCCACCGGAGGGGTGCTGATCGCCGACGCCTCCGAACGGCTGGCGGTCTACGAGAGCGGGCGCGGCTCGCTCAGGCTGCGGGCCCGCATCGTCAAGGAGGATCTGCCGCGCGGCATGTGGCGGCTGGTGGTCACCGAGATTCCCTACCAGATCAAGAAATCCCAGCTCATCGAGCGGATCGCCGAACTGATTGTGGATCACAAGTGCATGTTTCTGGAAGACGTGCGCGACGAGTCGGACGAAAAGGTGCGCATCGTGCTGGAGCCGCGCTCCAACCGCATCGATCCGGAGATGGTGCTCGCCTATCTCTACAAGAACACCGATCTGGAAACCCGCGTCACCATCAACTTCAACGTCATCGACCAGGGGCGTCCCCATGTGCTCGATCTGGTCGGACTGCTCAAGGCGTGGCTCGATCACCGCTTCACGGTGCTCGGACGGCGCGCCCGCTATGAGTTGGCCCGCATCGGCGAGCGGTTGCACCTGTTGGCCGCCTATCTGATCGTCCATCTGAACATCGACGAGGTGATCGCGATCATCAAGGAGCACGACGAACCGGCTCCGGTATTGATGAGCCGGTTCATGCTCGATCGGGAGCAGGCCGAGGCGGTGTTGAATCTCCGCTTGCGGTCGTTGCGCCGGCTCGAGGAGATGGAGATCCGCAAGGAGGTGACCGAGAAGGAGGCGCGCGCCAGGGAGTTGACCGCCATGCTCGCCGATGATCGGCTGATGTGGCGGGAGATCGAAAAGGAGTTGCTGCGCACCCGGTTGGAGTTTTCCGATCCGCGCCGTACCGAGCTGGCCGACGCGCCGCCCCCGGAGGTGGTGTTGAAACCCGAGGATCTCGCCCCGCGCGAGGCGGTGACGGTGATCCTGTCGCGACTGGGCTGGGTGCGCACGGTGCGCGGTCATGAGGAGATCGTGGCCGACAAGTTGCGTTTCAAGGGTGAGGACACCCTCTTTGCGGCCATCCATGCTCATGCCAACGATCAGATCACCTTCATCACCGCCTCGGGCAAGGCCTATTCGATCCTGGCCGACCGTTTGCCGACCGGCAAGGGGTTCGGCGATCCTTTGACCGTCCTGTTCAACATCGAGGGCGGGGATGCCGTCGTCTGGATGATGGCGGTGGATCCGGACAAGGAGTATTTCGTGGTCACCCGGCGCGCCCAGGGATTCCGGGTGCCGGGCGCGGACCTGATCGCCAGCCGGCGCGACGGCAAACAGTGGCTGGTGTTGAAACCCAACGACGCCCTGATCCACCTCCATCCGGTCAAGGGGAGTCTGGTGGCGTCGATCTCGCGGGGTCGCAAGCTGCTGGTGTGCGATCTGGAGGAGTTCCCGGTGCTGTCGCGCGGTCAGGGGGTGCGGATTCAGTTTCTGCTCTCCGACGAGGTGCTGATGGATGCGATCACCTTCCGACCCGAGGATGGGATGACCCTGGATACCGGCAAGAAACAGAAGCAGTTCCTGGATGTCACCCTGTGGCGCGGACGACGGGCCACCCGCGGGGCGATGCTGCCGCATGGTTTTCTGGCCGGCGCGGTCTTTGCCGGCAGCGGCGTCTCGTCCTGGGAGGCGGGTCGCGGCTATACGCGCGAGATGTTTTGATCGTGATCCGATCCCGACCCCGCCGGACAGCCCAGACCGTCGCCGGGGGGCGTGGCCGACTTGCCTGACGGGGGATCCTCCTCACCCCCGATCGTGGAGCTTCCCTTTGGGCGTTCCACGGGACCACCGTCATTCCTGCTGCAGGTGCCCTGTAATCTGCGACCATGCGCGACAAACTCCTCTCCCTGCTGGCTTCCCTCACATGGACCCTGCTTCTGGCCGGCTCCCTCTTTTGGAATGTCCGCGACGCCGAAACCCGAATGCGGGAGGATCTGCTGCGTTTCGCCCGGATGTTCGCCGACGAGCGGATCAATACCCACCTGTGGCTCTCCCGACAGGGCGGGGTCTATCTCAAGCCGGGCGACGAGGGGAACCTGGCCCCGGACCCTTACCTGAGTCCGGTCAACCGGGAGTTGCAGGCCAAGGATGGGGCGCGGCTGGTGCTGATCCATCCGACCAAACTGTTGCGTCAGATCGAAACCTTGCCCGGTTCCGGGCCGCCGGTTCATTACCACTTCGTGGCCCTCAAACCGATGCGCGCGGCCAATGCGCCGGATGACTGGGAGCAGACCGCCCTGCGCGATCTCACCCGGAGCGAGGAGGAGCGGTTCGACCTGATTCCCCAGGCCACCCTGTTTCGGTACCTGCGGCCTCTGGTCGCCGATCCCTCCTGTCAGGGGTGTCACGAAACCCAGGGCGTGGCCCCTTCCGGGCTTTTGGGAGCCGTCTCCCTGACGATTCCCGCGACCTTCCAGATCGAGCGGCTCCAGACCACCCGTCTGACGCAGACGTTCGGCCATGGGGTGGTCTGGGCCTTGGGAATCTGGGGAGTCGTCTGGTTCGGACGCTATCGCGTCCGCCAGGAGATGCTGCTGGAATACGGTCGCCAGGCGCTGTTGCTGGAAAAGAAAAACGCCGAGGAGACCGCCCGGGAAAAAAGCGAGCTGCTGAGCCAGTTGTTGCAGAAATCGGCCAAGCTGACCAAACAGAACAAGGAGTTGGAACTGCTCGGTCAGATCCGTTCGGTCACCAACCGGTTGTTGATCGATGCCCTGGAGCCGCTCTCCCTGACCGAACACCTGGAAGAGGCGATGTTTCTGATCACCGCCACCCCCTGGTTCGGCATTCAACCGCGCGGTTCGATCTTCTTGTTGGACGAGGCCGCCAATGAACTGGTGCTGGCCGTCCATCACCAGCTTTCCGATCCGCTGTTGACCTTGTGCGCGCGGGTTCCGTTGGGGAAGTGTCTGTGCGGACGGGCGGCACTCTCCAGGCAGATGGTCTTTTCGAGCCATCTGGAAGAGCGTCACGAAATCCGTTTCCACGGCATCGAGGAACATGGTCACTACTGTCTGCCGATTTTGACCGGGGAACGGCTGCTCGGGGTGTTGAACCTCTACGTGGCCCACAACCATGCGCCAACCACCGAGGAGGCCAACTTTCTCAAGGCGGTCACCAGCACACTGGCCGGGATCATCGTGCGCGCCGAACAGGATGAACAACTGGCCGAGGCCAAGCGGCACGCCGAAGAGGGAACCCGCGCCAAAAGTGCCTTCCTGGCCAACATGAGCCACGAAATCCGTACCCCGCTCCATGCGATTCTCGGCCTGGGTCACCTGTTGGAACGGACCGTGCTCTCCGATCAGCAGCGCGACTATCTGCGCAAGATCCGCTTCTCCTCGCAATCGCTTCTGAACATCATCGACGACATTCTCGATTTCTCCAAGATCGAGGCGGGTAAATTGACCATCGAATCGGTCCCTTTCCAGTTGATGGAGATCGTCCACAACGTCATCGATCTGCTCGAACATCGGGCCCGCGAAAAGGGGTTGGCCGTGCATGTGCGTGTGCCGGCAGATCTGCCGTGCGCCCTGCGGGGCGATCCTTTGCGGCTTGGACAGGTGCTCACCAATCTGATCGGCAATGCCGTGAAGTTCACCGAATCGGGCGAGATCACCATCCGCATCACGCCGCATTACCTCTCCGAGAAGTTCGTGGTCCACGGTTTCGAGGTCTCGGATACCGGTATCGGCCTCACCCCCAAGCAGCAGGAGGGGCTGTTTCAGGCCTTCAGCCAGGCCGATCCTTCGACCACGCGCCGCTTCGGGGGGACCGGTCTGGGGTTGGCGATCTGCGGTCAGCTGGTGCGGATGATGGGTGGCCGGATCTGGGTGGAGAGCGCGCCGGACCAGGGGAGCACCTTCGCGTTCACCGCCGCTTTCTGGCGTCAGGACGAGCGATTCCCGGAGCGCGCCTCGGACGGCGCGGCAACGGCTCCGGAGGATGCGGCGCGTCTCGAGGAGGCGTTGCAAGGCCTTCGCGGCGCGCGGGTTCTGGTGGTCGAGGACAACGACATCAACCAGCAGGTGGCCAGTGAGATCCTGGAATACTTCGGACTGGTGGTGACCCTGGTCGGGGATGGTCAGGCCGCCATCGAGGCGGTCGAGGCCATGCATCCGCCCTTCGCGATGGTCTTCATGGATGTGCAGATGCCGTTGATGGACGGTTATCAGGCCACCCGCGCCATTCGGCGTCTGCCGTCCGGACGTGCCCTGCCGGTGATCGCCATGACCGCCAACGCCATGTCCGGGGATCGGGAGAAGAGCCTGGAAGCGGGCATGGATGACCACCTGGTCAAGCCGATCGAAATGGCCGCGCTCAAAAGCTGTCTGGTCCGTTGGATCAAACCGGGTCAGGCTGGCGCCTCCGTTTCTGCGGAGCCGGATGTGATCGATCGGCCCGCGACGGAGATCGCCCTGCCGATCCTGCTGCCGGGGATCGATGTGGAGGAGGGGTTGGCACGGTTGGCCGGCAATCGCTCCCTGTTCGTCCGGCTGCTGATCGAGTTCGGAGCCCGTCACGCCCAGGCCGGTCGCGAACTGCGCGCCGCTTTGTCGCAAGGGGCGCATCCACGGGCCCGGACCCTCCTGCACGCCCTGGGCGGCATGGCGGGCAATCTTTCGGCGCATGATCTGCTGGCCGTGACCAACGCGTTGCGCCTGGCGATCGCGCGGGAGAACCATGCGGAGATCGACGGATTGCTGGACCGTTTCGATCAGCACTTGCAAACCGTGCTGGAATCGGTTTCTCTTCTTGACAGGGAACGCGAGGCGCACGCCACCGACGAACCGGACACGGTGTCTCTCCTGGATACGGAACGGGTCAGACCGCTGCTTGAGAGCCTGTGGAACCACCTTGTCGAGCATGATCTGGCTGCCAAGCGACGGTTGCCCGAATTGCGGGCGATCCTGCCGGGCGCGCGTTTTCAGGATGCGTTGCGGAGTTTGGAAAAATCGGTGAATCAACTGGATTTTGATGCCGCGCGGGCGCCCCTGGCGATCCTTGCGCGGCACTTCGGCCTGGCTTTGACAACGGGTGATACCCATGAGCATGAATCGTGAGCGACCGGTCATCCTGGTGGTGGATGACGAACCGATCAACATCGAGGTGTTGGATGAGATCCTGCGCCGCGATTATGGGGTGCGTTTCGCCACGAACGGGGTGATGGCCCTGGAAATGGCCATCAGGCACGATCCGGATTTGATTCTGCTCGATATCATGATGCCGGAGATGGATGGCCACGAGGTGTGTCGCAGACTCAAGGCCGATCCGCGCACCAAGCCGATTCCCGTGGTGTTCGTGACCGCCATGTGCGGCAAGGAGGACATCGTTGAGGGTTTGCGGCTCGGGGCCTACTACTACCTGACCAAGCCTGTCGATCCGCCGGCGATTCAGGCCGTGGTCGCCGCAGCCCTGAACGAATATGCCACCTACAGCGCCATGCGCGATGAGGTCAACCGCGCCGTCAGCACCTTCGGATTGCTGGAGTGTGGTCGATTCCGCTTTCGCACCCTGGAGGAGGCCCGTGCCCTGGCGGTGTTGTTGGCCAAGGCCTGTCCGGAGCCGGAAAAACGGGTGTTGGGGTTGACGGAGTTGATGGTCAACGCCGTCGAGCATGGCAATCTCGGCATCAGCTATCATGAGAAAAGCGCCTTGCACAAGCGCGGCGAATGGGTGGCCGAAGTGGCGCGTCGTCTGGCGCTGGCCGAGCATGCCGATCGTCACGCCACCGTCGAGTTCACCCGCCTCGCCGACGAGATTCACTTCCTCATCCGCGATCAGGGGGAGGGGTTCGATCCGCGCGCTTTCATGAAGATCGATCCGGAGCGGGTGTTCGACTCCCACGGGCGGGGGATCGCCATGGCCAACATGTTCAGTTTCGACGAGGTGCGTTATCTGGGCAAGGGCAATGAGGTTCTGGCCATGCTCAAGTGGGCGTCCGTGAAATAAAGATCGTAGCGCACGCTTTTGCCCTCGATCACCGCGTCCGCCACCCGTTCACCCAGGGGGATCGCCAGGCGGGGGCGTTTCACCACCACCCGTTGCCTCGCGATCCGCAACGCGGCGTCCACCAGCCCGTCCGCATCCCCATCCTCGCCCACCACCTGGCGCAGCAGGCGCATCTCCTTCTTGACCAGCGCCGCCTTGGTCCGCTCCGGATGCATGGGATCCAGATAGATCACATCCGGTCGCTGGCATGCGGAGTGATCGTTCAAGTGATGGGCAGCGTCGTCCTGAATCAGCGTCATGCGTTCCGACTCGGGAAGCGCGCTCTCCCGGGCACGTTTCAACCCATCCGCGAGCAGGGCATGGATCACCGGAGAGCGCTCCACGAAGGTGACCCGACACCCCAGGGCCGCCAACACGAAACCATCCCGTCCCAACCCTGGCGTGGCATCCAGAACCGACGGGCGCCACCCACCCTTCAGACCCACCGCGCGGGCGAGATCCTGCTTGATCCCCTCCTGACGCCGCGCCGTGGCGATCGTGGACGAGAAATCCACGCACACCGGTTCCCCGCGACCGCGATTGCGCGCCACCAGTTCCAGCCGTTCCGGACGGAGCGATAGAACCAGCCGCTCCCCGGTCTCGGCCCACGCCAGAAACGGTACGCCCAGACGTGCGGCCAACCGCTGGGCCGCGGGGATCGATTCCGGCTCCGGGGTCGTGACCACCAGGGACATGGGTCACGCCTTGCCGTTGGGGTCAGTATGGGGCATCCGGAACCGAGGGAGCGTTGCGAATGCGGGTGTGCGGGTCGGCATCACTTGCGCAGGAACACCTGGGTGCCATTCCACTCCGGCGGGGGCGGGTTGGCCTGGAACTGTTCGCAGCGGCGGATGTAGAGGGTGGCCAGGGTGCTTTCGGGAACCAGTTCCAGCAGACGCCGGCAGATTTCTTTCACCTCCTCCCAGCGTTGCGCCTGATAGAGTCCAATCACCGGGGCCCAGATTTCCAGCTCCCGCATGCGTGCTTCGGGCACCTGCAACGCCTCCGGTCCATCGCGCAATCCCAGCAGTTCATGCAGCTCCACCGGCTCCTTGACCCCTTTGGGGAGCACCTTGTCCACCATGCGGGTGACGAACTCCGGTCCGATCTGTTTGAGGACGGCGTTGGTGATGAGAATCTGCGAGCCGTAGATCGTGTTCAGGGCCTCGATGCGGGCCGCCTGATTCACGGTGGCGCCCATGGCGGTGTAATCCATGCGGTCCGTGGAGCCGATGTTGCCTACCACCGCTTCGCCGGTGTGCAGACCGATGCGGGTGAACATCTCCTTCTGACCGATCTGACGCCACTGTTCGTTCAGCTTCCGACTCGCCAGAGCGCATCCCAGGGCGGCGCGACAGGCGTGGGTGGCATGATCGTCCAGACGCGCCGGCGCGTTCCAGAAGGCCATGATCGAGTCGCCGATGTATTTGTCGATGGTGCCGTTGTTGTCGAAGATGGCGATGGTGAGGTGTTTGAGATATTCGGAGATCTTGTAGGTCAGATCCTCGGCGGACATGGTTTCCGACATCGAGGTGAAGCCGCTGACATCGGTGAACATCAAGGTCAGGGTGCGACGATCGCCTCCCAGGCCGACCCCCTTGCCCGATTCGATCAGTTGGTACACCAGGGCCTTGGGCACATACTGTCCGAAGGTGTTCAAGGCGCTCTTCATGGCGCCGATCGACTGGGTGAGCATTTTGATTTCGCTCACCGCCGAGGAGACCTTTACCGGACCGGTCAGTTGGAACTGGCGGATCCGTCCGGTTTCGGCCACCAGTTCCCGCAACGCCTTGCCGATGCGCACCGAGATGATCAGGATGATCGGCATGGCCAGGGCCAGGGCGATGGCGGCGAAGATCAGGCTGTTCTTGCCGGTTTCGGAAATCGGACCCAGGAATTCGCTTAATGGCACCGTGATGGCGATCTTGGTGTCCTTGGCGTATTTGTCCGGCACCGAGGTGATCTGGCCGATGTGTTTTTCGCCGTTGACCTCGAAGACCATGCCGTTTTTCCAGAAACCGTATTGATGGCGGAAAAACAGCTCGTTGACGATCGGATCGTGCAGGTCGGCAACCCGTCCGAGCACCAGGATCGGATTGCCGTTCTTTTCGTCCGTCGCGACGCGCATCGACTTGGAGGCGTCCGGGTGGGCGGTCAGTTCCCCCTTGCCGTTGAAGAAGAGGAGTTGACTGGATGCTGAAAATTTTTGTTGTTGCAGGAAGTGGGCGAAATGGCTGACGGTCATGTCCACCCCGAACACCCCGTCGATCTCGTCATCGCCCTGAAACCGTTGCGAGATGGTCACGCCCGGTTTTTTGCTGGAGCTGTAGACATACAGTTCCGACGCCTTGGCGCTCGTGGTCTCCAGGGCATTGATGTACCAGGGGCGTACCCGCGGGTCGAACTCGGTCTTCTCCAGGGGGTGAACGCCCAGGCTGAAGCCGTTTTTGTCCAGGAACACCCACCGTTTGCGCGGGATGTCCGGATCGTTGGCCAGAACGGTCATCACGCCGTATTGCGCCTCCTCGGGGGCATTCAGGGATTTCCGGAATTCGGCTTCCGGACCCAGATTCACCACATAGAAGAAGTCGCCGGTATCGTAACCGATGTAGACCGCGAACACCTGGGGATTGTGGCTGAGGATCTGGCGCAGATAGTCCTGGCTGGGGTGGAGTTTGTCCAGGGCGGGCAACTCCTTGATCGGTCGAATGCTGGTCACGATGTCGGTCAGGGAGAAGATCGGATCATAGGCGCGTTGGAACCGTTCGATGATCTTTTGATTGACCTGTTCCAGCAAGGCCTGGGCCGCCGAGATGGCGGTCGCGGAGTTGGCGGAATAGTTGTACCAAGTCAGGGCGCCGCACAACGTGCCGACCACCATCAGGAAGATGGAGAGCAGGTTGATGTGGAAGGGGATCCCTTTTTTGAACCAGTTCATGGAGCACCTTTGGAGGATGCAGGGGCGTCAGGGAGTGGGGTCGGAAAGTGCCTGGATGGATTCACGGGCCCGTTTTTCCGCCTCTCCGGCGGTTGTGCGCGTATGGGCGAGCCATGCGCCGCGTAGTTTTTCCTGGGCCTGCTTCTGGGCGTCGGGAACGTTCTGTGTGCTTTCCGGAAAGAGTTCCAACATCTCCTTCTGGCTGGCCAACTCGAGCGAGATCGGAACCTCGCCCAGAGATTTGCGCGCCAGGTCGAGTTTTTCACGGGCCAGGCTGATCTGTCCGGCATTCTGGATGTTCCAGGGAATCGAGAACCAGGGCGTGGTCAGAGTGGATTTTTCGGCGATCGCCTGGTGTGCCTGGTGGATCGCCTTGGTGGCGGCCTGGATCTCCGGCAATCCCTTGACCAGGATGGCATCGAAGAGGTGATTGATCAGTCCGTAACGATCCTTGGAGAGCATGACATCGAACGGCTGGGCGTTCAGGAGATCGCTGTTGGTGAATGGATTTGGATAGTTGCGCGGAGCCTGGTCGTAGACCGACGGATTGACCGGCAGGCGGCTGATTTCCGGGAGCAGCAGCAGTTTTTGCCCTTCCGGGGTGAGAAGAAAGTCGATGAACGCCTTGGCCGCCTTTGGATTGGCGCCGTTCTTGATCAGGGCGATGTTGGCGGGGACCAGCGAGGGGCGTTTGGGGGTGACGAAATCCACAGCGTATCCTGCCGATTCATTGGTCAGACCGTAAAAGTCGATCACCACCCCCGCGCCGGCGGTTCCGGCCACCACGGCATCCGGCACGTCGATGGAGTTGTTGGTGAATTGGCGCACATTGCCGGCCATTGCCTTGAGGAGCATCCAGCCGTTGTCCCAACCGTAGTTTTGCAGAATCGATTCCACCGTCATGTGGGTGGTGCCCGAAAGGGCCGGCGTGCACATGGCCAACTGACCGAAATAGGCCGGGCCGGTCAAATCTTCCCAATCCTTGGGATTCGGGATTCCGTGCAGGCGGGTGAAATGGTCGTTCCACATGATGCCATAGCTGGAGAGGGCGAAGCCGGTGAAGTGGAAATCGGCATCATGCACCAACTGCCCGCCGACCTGTTTGGCCACACCGGGGACGCTGGATTGATAGGGGAGCAGCAGGTCGTCGCCTGAGAGGATTTCGAAGGCATCCTTGGCCGATGCCCAGAACAGATCGGGCGCCTTGCCTTCGGCGACTCCTTTTTGAACCGCCTTGATGCTGGCTTCGGTTTTATAGCGGAGCAGCTCGATCTTGAGATCCGGATGGCGTTTCTCGAAGGCTTGTTGGAAGGGGTCGGTGGTGAATTTTGGAAACGGGGTGATGATCCGCAGCTTTTCCGTGGCCATGAGGCGGGCAGGGAGAAGCCACGTCAGCAGGAGCGCCAGGAGGGATGTGATGTGGATCCAGCGCGGAATGTGAGGATTCATTCTTATGATGCTCTGCCTGGGGCAATAAGTAAAGATGATGATGGGCGATCAGATTTTAAGATTCTGGGTACGTAACCAGTCGGTAAAAACCGGCAAGGCGTCATCCATGTCGAAATTGGTCAAGTGCGCTTGAACCTGGTCCAGCAGAGGATGCGTTTCAGACGGATCGAGAAGATCTCGCAATTTCTGAAGAATCCCCTCGGATTCAATATCGTTTTTTTGGATCATGAGCAAGAGTTTATAGGCAAGGGTAAGAATTTGTTCCTCACAAGAGACTTTTTCCGGACCAACCGGCTGGGCGGACGGGTTCTGAGCGACGCGCAACCGGCCAATGGCGGTGCCGACCGACTGGAAGGCGGTGTTGAGTTGTTCGAGCCAATGCAGGCGGGAGGGGGTGTCGATGGGGTTCCTGATGGCGGCTTCCAGCCCCTTGGCGACCTCGTGCAGATGTGTGGCGCCCAGATTGCCGGCTGTCCCCTTGAGGGTATGCAGGCTGCGCGCCAACCCTGCGTCCGGGGTGTCGGTCATCGCCGGGAGGTGAGCCTGGAGCGTTTGCACGATCGGGGCAAAGGTCTTCTCAAACTCTTCAAGGAGCAGCAACAACAAGGGTAGATCTCCATGCAGCCGTTCCATGATCGCCGGCATGTCGAAACCGGCCAGGTCGGGCCAACGCTCGGCGTCGTCCATGCCGACCAACGGCAGGGACGCAAGGGCGGTCGCCGGCTTGCCGCGCCCCGGAATCCAGCGCATCAGGGTGGCGAACAGGGCGGGGCGATCGATGGGCTTGGTCAGATGGTCGTTCAATCCGGCTCGCAGGGATTTTTCCCGATCCCCGCTCATGGCATGGGCGGTCATGGCGATGATCGGCAAGGCCGCCAGTTCCGGACGTTCGCGCATGCGGTGCGTCGTCTCATACCCATCCATGTCCGGCATCTGGAGATCCATCAGCACCGCCGCGTGTCGATTCGGATCCACCAGAGACAGCGCCTCCGCGCCGCTCGCGGCGCAATCGGCGGACAGACCGACCCCCTTGAGGATCTCCACGGCGATCAGGGTGTTGACGTGGTTGTCTTCAACCAGCAGGATCCGGTTCCCGGTCAGATGGGCGCGGGCGACCTCGATGGCCCCGGACGAGGTTGTCCGCTCCTGGGTGGGGGCATGGGCGGGCAGATGGATCACGGGCGCGGACACCGGGGGATAGGCGCGCTCGAAACGACTCGCGGCGCTGCGTTCGCATTCGATGGAGAAGCGGAACGTGGTGCCCGAGCCGGCTTGACTCTCCACCTGGATCCGTCCGCCCATCAATTCCAGAAGCTTCTTGCTGATCGCCAGGCCCAGTCCGGTGCCACCGTAGCGGCGGGTGATCGACTCATCCGCCTGGGAGAAGGGCGAGAAGAGCTTTTCGCATTGCGCCCGTGACATGCCGATTCCCGTATCGCGCACCGAAAAGTTGAGTTCCAGACGATGCGCGTCGATGTCCCGTCCCCAGGCTTGCAGGTCGATACCGCCTGATTCGGTGAACTTGATGGCATTGCCGATCAGGTTCATCAGGATCTGTTCGAGCCGCAGAGGATCGCCGAGCAGCGTGGTCTGGCACTCCGGAGCGATCTGCACGCGCAGGGTGAGTTTTTTTTCCGACAGGCGGGAGCGGAACAGTTCATGGAGATGATCGAGCATCGGTTGAATCCGGAACGTCTCCCGCGACAGGTCCAGACGTCCGGCCTCGATTTTGGAATAGTCAAGAATGTCGTTGATGATCCGCAACAGCGAACGGGCCGCCTGCAAGGCGATGTGCAGATGCATCCGCGCCGTATTCGGGAGCTGCTCCCCTTCCAGAACCAGATCGGTCAGACTGATGATGGCATTCATCGGGGTGCGGATCTCATGGCTCATGCTCGCCAGGAAGTTGCTTTTGGCCTGGCTGGCCTCGATGGCCACCTTTCTGGCCTGTTCGAGTTCGGCGGTCCGTTTTTCGACCTTCTTGTCCAACGAGGCGTTCAGATCCTTGAGTTCGTTCCGCGAGGCGCGGATTTGCGCCACCATGCGCTCCAGGGCGTGGGAGAGGGTGAGAATCTCATCCTGGCCGATGATGGGGATTTCGAGGTTTTCGTCACCCGAGCAGATGCGGTTGGCGGCCTGGGTCAGGGTGGTGATCGGGTGGGTAAACCGGGCGGAGAGTACGTAGGCGAGCAGCAGGCCGATCAGCACGCAGAGGCTCGCCACCAGGAGTTGCGAGCGCAGATGGGCCGCGAGTCGCTGGTGCAGCTCCTCCAGGGAGATCCCCAGGGCCAGCCATCCCAAGGGTTTGTTCGACTCCAGGGCGAGCACGCCGCCGATCCACAGGGTATCGGCATCGATGTGGACCGCGAGTCGATCCGAGAGCAGCAGGTTTTTCAGGAACGGATCCTTGGGGGGCAGGCCGAAGGAGCGGTTCTCCGGCGTGCCATCGACCAGGATCGATCCGGAAGGGTCCAGGAGCATGGTCTGCGCCACGTCGCGATGTTTGCGCATGGCGGACAGATGGTGACGCAAGGCCTGAAGGTCGAGGCGGTAGAGCGGATCGAGAAGGGATTCGGAGAGGGTGGCGAACAGTTGCCGGGCCTCGATGCGATGGCGCTCAAGCATCTGGTCGCGATGTTCGAGGATCGACAGGGAGGTCAGGGCCGCCGAGACCAGCAGGATGATCAGGGCGGTGAATCCGAGCAGTTTGAAGCGGATCCCGGACATCAGGGGATACCGAGGATCGAGAGGACCGCGGGACGGATCTGTTCCAACTGATGCAGGGTTTCCTCTGGAAGGGGATCGAAGCGGGTGGTGTTCTCGAAGGCTTTCAAGAGCGACTTCCCCGTCGGAGTCTGATCCATGCCGATCAGGGCGTCGATCAGGGCGTCGCGGGTTTCCGAAGCGAGTCCGGGCCGGAAATTGACCACATGGCGTGGCAGCGAGGGGGTTTGATGGATCACCCGCAGCCGCTCCTGTTCGGAAGGGGGACGGGAGAGCAGTTCATCCCAGGCAATGGCGCCGGCGGCGATCTTGCCGAAGAGCACCCAGACGATGGTGTTTTCGTTGGCGTTGGTGAACTGATAGCCGACCTGTCCGGGTTGGGTCTGGGCCTTGAGTCGGGAGGCGGGCACCATGTCGAGTCCGGATTCGGACAGGGCGATGCGCGGCAGCAGATAACCACTGGTTGAGTTGGGATCCTTGAAGCCGATGATCTCCCCCTCCAGATCGGTCAAGGATTGGATTTTGCTCTCGTTGCGCACGAAGATCAGGGATTCGTATTCCGGAATGTCGTGCTTCCAGCGTCGCAGGACCATCTCCGCGCCGCTCAGGCGGTTTACCCCCAGCGAGGAGAGGGGGCTGTCGATGTAGATGTCCACCTCGCCCAATCTGATCATCTCCGCCATGTGCCGGATGTCGCGGGCCACGATCACCCGTCCTTCGTCGAGACGGGGATAGCCGATGCGAGTTGCCAGGTATTGGGCGACCGGGGTGTATTGACGAATCTCCTTGACCGGTGTATTGCTGATGGTGCCGATGGTCAACGAGGCGGCCAGGACGGGGTGGGTCAGGGTCGTCATCAACCAGACCAGGATCCCCAGGACTGGGAGAACCTGCCTGGATGACAGGCCATGCATGCGGATGGGTTGGGAAATTTTATGCGTTCGTGGTGATGGGGTGAGGAGACAAACAGCCGGCTTGGCATGGCATGATGCATGCGTATCCTGGCCCCGTCGTATCATCCACTCTGTAAAGACCGTCAAAAGGGGTGTCTCCCTGGATGCCGGTCCCTTGGAATCGAGTGCTCAATGGACCGTTTTGCTCGTCTGTTCACATTGCAGTTCCAACTGGGAGAGCCGGCCAACCGGAATTCCCTCCCGATCCGGGAAGAGCAGTGGCGCGTCATCGATCGCACCATCGTCCTGTTCGGTCCTCCCGCCATCGTCAATCACACCTGGTCCCCAGGGATGATGGACCTGTTGTTCAACGGGGAGGAGGAGATCTGCGAGGCGTTGCTGGATTGATGCCAGCCGCTTCCGATCGGTTTCCGGTGTCATGCGCTCCTGGCTGGATGGAGACTTTGCGGTTTGTCTGATCAAATCGTGATGCACTCTCCTGTCCGCTCCAACAGGCCGGGATTCAGGCCGGGACGGATGCCACGCACTGGTCGCGCCTGAACGCGGATAACCTGGTTTGTGCGTTGCCCGTGCGCCACGCCTGGGCGGGGACACGGGCAAGGGTACGGAGCCCCCGGAACCGGGATTACCAGCCGGGCATCGGCATGCCGCCCGCCTTCGGGTCACAGGTCACGCCCTGATAGTGCCGTTCCAGTCCGCGATAGTAATCCTGGCAATTTTGACGCATGTAACCCGATTTCGGACACTGGTTCAACCCGTCCTCCACCATGCGCTTGCCCCAGGCGAGCCGTTCCAGACAGGCGCGGCGCCACTGTCCGGCGGGTGAATTGTCTGGAGGGATGGTGGATTTGGCCTGGGTGGCAGGGGCTGGAGCCGCGCTGGGAGCCGGAGCCGCCACGGGAGCCTGAGCCGCCACGGGAGCCTGAGTCGCCACGGGAGCTGGAGCCGCGACGGGCATTGGGGGCGTTGCCGCCTGAGCCGCCACGGGCATTGGGGGCGTTGCCGCCGGAGCCGCGACGGGCATTGGGGGCGTTGCCGCCGGAGCCGCGACGGGCATTGGGGGCGTTGCCGCCTGAGCCGCCACGGGCATTGGGGGCGTTGCCGCCGGAGCCGCGACGGGCATTGGGGGCGTTGCCGCCGGAGCCGCGCTGGGGACGATTTCTTGTTTCTGGCTCATGGCCGTCACCTCATGTCCGCTCGGTTCTTCGACCGGTGCCACGGTGAGGGAGGGATGCTGCGCGGGAGTCGGGGAGGTCGGAGCCGAAACGGCGGGAGTCGGGGAGGTCGGAGCCGGCGTGGGCGAGGGTTTGGCGGGCGCCGGTGTCTGGACTGGCGGTTTGGCCTGGCCATCGGACACGGGCTTTTCCGCGAGGGTGGCCTGGAGACGGTTCTGGAGCGCGGCGAGGCGCGCCTTGCCGTCAGGCAGCATGGGCGAAAAGTGGTTGAACAGGAAGAAGAAACCGATACCGAAGCCTATACCCAGGACAAACGGCGTGAATGTGCGGAAGATCCATTTGATAAATCTGAACAATGTTCTTCTCCTCGAATGGCAGGCCGATGATGGGTATCACTTTGGACACAGCATAACGGATCCATCCGGATGCTTCAATGATATGCAAGCTAAAAAAAATATATCAAACTCCCTTTGCCGCGGTGCGAGAAAGAAATATTGTAGACTGACCCGATCCGGGAGACTCACGGCTGGACAAGCGCACAGGGAACCATTTGCCCCATGGATCTCGCCAATCAGATTCAGGAAATGCTCGATCTTTCGCGGCTGCATCTCGGGATGGATGCGACCGCCAAGGTCTCCGAGGCCGTGGACATGGCCTGTCGGTTTCATCAGGGACAGGTGCGCAAGCTGGATCGCGCCCCTTATGTCACCCATTGCATCCAGGTGGCCAAGAGCTGTCTGGAGTGGGGGCTGACCGATACCCAGGGGGTATGCGCCGCGCTGCTGCACGACGCCCTCGAGGATGCCCCGCCGGCCATGGAGGCCGAACGACACATCCGCGCCTTCGACCCGGTGATTCTCAACCTGGTCGAGGCCCTCTCCAAGATCCGCAATCTCCAGACCGGCAGCGGGGATCTCCCCGCCACCTACCGGCGCATCCTCATAGCCGCCTCCCAGGATCTGCGCGTCCTGCTGGTCAAGACCTTCGACGTGCTCCACAACTCCTCCTCCTTGGAGGTGCATGGGGTCACCAAGGCCAAGAACAAGGCCAGCCTGGCCCTGATCTACGTCGGCGTGACCCGCCGTCTGGGGATCATGGAGCTGGCCGACTCCCTGATCGAACTGACCCTGCCGCATCTGATGCCGGTCCAGTACCGTCGCGCTGAAAAAACTTTGGAGGATTTGCGCGCCCGAGGCGCGGCAAGCATGCAGAAGCTCGCCCAGAACCTCGACGTGGTGGTGGGGACCGGTCTGGCCGAGGGGTTCGTGATCGAGCCGAAACGGATTTCCGATTTCTTTTATCTCACCGAAAAACCCGGCACCGGACGCCTGCTCCTGATCGGCTGGCCGGTTTTCCGGGTCCGGATGCTGGTCGAGGACGACGATACCGCCTGGCGCGTGCTGGGCAAGATGCATTCGCTTTTCGGTCCACTCCCGCGTCATGTGCGCGACTATCTCAACGCCCCCCGCGTTAACGGCTTCAAGGCCCTGACCACGCGCATCATTTGGGATGGCCATCCGCTCAACATCCACGTCGTGCGCAAGTGCGACGAAAAACCCAATCGCCTCGGCGTGCTCGCCAAGTGGGGCAGCAGCGGACCGGATCCGTCCCGCTACATGCGTCTGCTGGCCACCCTCGGGGATAGCGATCTGCGTATGTCCGAGGTGCATGCCCACGTATTGCCGGACATGCTCGATGTCTATACCCCCAAGGGGGATCGCTTCACGTTTCCGGTCGATTCGGTGGTGGTGGATTTCGCCTACATGGTTCATACCGAACTCGGCGAACGGTGCATCGGCGCCAAGATCAACGGCATCCCCCGGCCACCGGAATACCCCATGTCCGATGGCGACGTGGTGCGCATCCTCACCGCCAAGAACGCCAAGCCGCAACGCGCCTGGCTCGAACACGTCAAGACCGCCCGTGCCCGCACCCTCATCAAACAGGCCCTGAAAAATCAGGAGGCCACGGTGCGTGGCATCAACCGCAATTTGGTCAGCGGCACCTTCCAGCTCACCTCCCTGACCGGCAAGGATATCCTCTGGTCCACCTGCTGTCTGGCCGTGCCCGGCATGCCGATCGTGGGCCGGCTCTCCGAGGATGGTCGCTGGATCGTCCATTCCGCCGACTGCATCAAGATCCAGGGTGTCCAGTGGGAAAAGGGTCAGTGGGCCGTGCAGCCCGGCTCCGAGGCGCTGGTCATCACCTTCACCGTGCGACATCGCGCCGGCGCCTTGCTGGAGGTGCTGGAACTCCTGGCCAAGATGGGCATCAACGGTCAGACCATCCAGGGCAAGGGGCGGACCGCCGACATCTATGTGATCAGCATGGAGATGGATGGCAAGAAACCGGTGGTGTTGGGCAAGGTGCTCCACGAACTGCTGCGCGTCGATGCCGTTCAAGAGATCTTGAGCTATGGTTGGCGTCAACCGTATGATACCGGTTCATCCCACCCTTCCACGCGCTCCGACGATTGAACCTTCAGCGGATGAAAGACGACATGAAGATCTTGATTGCCGATGACGAGGCGCACAACCGCCTGTTGATGGAAAAGATCCTCTCTCCGTACGGACATTGCGATCTGGTGGTCAACGGCAAGGAGGCCATTGAGGCCTGCGAGATGGCTCTGCTCGATGGCGATCCTTACGATCTGGTCTGTCTGGACATCATGATGCCGGAGATGGATGGTCAGGAGGCGCTGCGGAGCATCCGCGAGCTGGAGCGGGCACGGAATTCCGAGGATGGCGAGGAGATGGTCATCTTCATGGTGAGCGCGTTGAACACCGAGGAGCAGGTGGTGCAGGCCTTTTTCCGTGGCGGCTGCACCGACTATCTGGGCAAGCCGGTGACCCGCGACAAGGTGCTCGAAAAAATGCGCCAGTACAACCTGATCGACGAATGATCCTCGCTCTGGAGCGACCGAAAGGCGGTGGTCACGGTCGGAGGGCGTTCCGGGCGCGCAAACCGCACGTCGCCGTTCCTGGATCGGGGGACGCCGTGCTCTCCGGGGCCTTCCGTGCCCGAAAAATTCGCTGGTCATCGATAATCCATGGAAAAACCCCGTCTGCTTATCGTTGATGACGTGCTCACCAACGTCAAGGTGCTCGCCGAGACCTTGCGTGGCGAATACACGGTGTCGGTGGCCAGCACGGGACGGCGCGCGCTGGAGCTGGCCGGTCAGGAGCCTCGTCCGGAGTTGATCCTTCTGGATGTGATGATGCCGGAGATGGACGGCTACGAGGTGTGCGTGCGCCTCAAGTCTCAGCCCGCCACCCGCGACATTCCGGTGATCTTCGTTTCCGCCAAGATGGATGCCGCCGACGAGGCGCGGGGGTTCTCCCTGGGCGCGGTGGATTACATCGTCAAGCCGTTCAGCAAGAGCGTGGTCCTGGCGCGGGTGCGCAGTCAGCTCGATTTCAAACGGCATCAGGATTCGATGCTCGGCATGATGGCCGATCTGCAACGGGCCAGGGATGCCGCCGAGGCGGCCAATCGCGCCAAGAGCGACTTTTTGGCCAACATGAGCCATGAGATCCGCACCCCGATGAACTCCATCATCGGCATGACCGAGCTGGTGCTCGAAACCGAGGAGGATCCCACCCGGCGCAAATATCTGAGCACGGCCTTGACCTCGGCCCGCGGCCTGTTGCGGCTGATCAACAACATTCTGGATCTCTCCAAGGTGGAGAGTGGTCAGTTGCACCTGGAGTCCGTGGTGTTCGATCTGCGCCAGGTGGTCGAGGAGTCGCTGGAGTCCATCGCCATTCTGGCGCGGGCCAAGTCCTTGGAGTTGACCTGGCAGGTGGATCCGACCCTGCCGAACTGTCACATCGGCGATCCCACCCGGTTGCGCCAGGTGTTGATGAATTTATTGGGCAACTCCGTGAAATTCACCGACCTGGGCCGGATCGGGATCCAGGTCGATGGGGTGTCCGACGGGGTACGGTTCGCGGTGCGGGATTCGGGCATCGGCATCCCGGAGGAGCGGCAGGCGCGCATCTTCGACCGTTTCACCCAGGGGGATCCCTCGGCGACGCGCAAGTATGGGGGAACCGGACTCGGCACCACCATCGCCAAGGAGATCGTCGATCGGATGGGTGGGCGGATCTGGGTGGAGAGCACGCCCGGAGAGGGGAGCTGTTTTTATTTCGTGTTGCCGATCGAGCGCGCTCCTGGCGTGCCGTGGTGTCGGGAGCGACGTTCGGGGCGGCGTCGTGGACCCCACAAGGTGCCGATGCGGGTGCCGCTGAACGTGCTGCTGGTCGAGGACGTGGAGGCCAACCGCATCCTGGCCATCACCCGACTCGAACAGCGCGGTCACCGGGTCACCGTGGCCCATGACGGCGTGGAGGCCCTGGAGGCCCATGCCGGTCACCGCTTCGATCTGATCCTGATGGATCTGCAAATGCCGCGCATGGACGGTTTGACCGCCACCCGCGCCATCCGGGCACGGGAGGAGGAGGCCGGAATGGCCGAACATCTGCCGATCATCGCCCTGACCGCCCATTCGATGGTCGAGGATCGCGATGCCTGCCTGGCCGTGGGCATGGACGAATACGTCTCCAAGCCCATCGATTTCTCCCGGCTGTTCGAGGTGATGGCGAGCCTCTTTCCCGCCAGCCCCACCTCGGTCGCGGATCTGTCGGTCTCGGACCGCGAAACCATGCTCAAGGCCTCCGGTCTGCCGGAGTTGATCGGGGTGGATCTGATGGCCGGTCTGGGCATCTGGCGGGATGCGACCAAGTACCGGCGCGCCCTGCTCGGTTTCGTCGGGCGGCATGCCGGGGATGGGGCGCGCATCCGTCAGGCGGTGGAACGGGGCGATCACCGGCTGGCCGAGGTGCTGACCCATGCCTTGAAGGGGGCGGCGGGCTCGTTGGCCGCCACCGAACTCGAGGAGGCGACCCTGGCCCTCGATGGGGGATTGCGTACCGGCGCCCGCCATCTGGATGCTCTGGTGTCTGGTGTCGAGGGGACTTTGGCCAGGGTGGTGGTCGGGTGTCGCGCCCTGACCGAATCGGGCCAGGGGGCGGACGAGGGGGTGGAAACCACGCTGGAACCCGGTCCTGCGGATGCCGGACGGGTGGAGATGTTGCGTCGCATTGATGCGGCGCTGGATCGTGGCGATGCGTTGCGGGCCGAGGGGTTCATGCCTGTTCTGATGGCCTGGCTGGGGGGGAGCCGTTTTGAGGATGTGGCGCGCGCGGTGGCCGTTCAGGTGGAGGAGATTGATTGCGTTCGGGCGCGGGAGATTCTGCTGGGCCTGATGCACGATTTGGGAATCGGAGAGCATGGAGACTGAAAAGAGTCGCTTCAAGATTTTGGTCGTGGATGATGAACCGACCAATCTCAAACTGTTGCGCGAGGTGTTGCGTCACGAGCATGATCTGATTTTCGCGCGTAACGCCGCCGAGATGTTGCGTTTTGTCGAGGACGGTCCGGATCTGATCCTGCTGGACATCATGATGCCGGACATGGATGGCTATACCGCCTGCGCCCGCTTGAAGGATAATCCGGCGACACGGGAGATTCCGGTGATCTTCGTGACCGCCCGCGGCGAGATCGAAGACGAAGTGCGCGGCCTGGAGGTCGGCGCGGTCGATTATTTGACCAAGCCGATCCAGGGCGGGATCGTGCGGGCGCGGGTGCGGATCCATCTTCAGTTGCGCGAGGCCCGGCGGATCATCGAACGGCAGAACGAGGAGTTGCGCACCGCAGCCCGGTTGCGGGATGATGTGGATCACATCATCCGTCACGACCTGAAGGCTCCGTTGAACGCGATCATTGGCATGCCCGGCGCGTTGATCGCTGACTGGGGTTTGACCGGGGAGCGGGCGGCAGCCTTGCAGGTGATCGAGGATGCGGGTTTTCGCATGCTCGAGATGATCAACCGCTCGTTGGATCTCTACAAGATGGAGCGTGGCTGTTACGAACTCAAGGCGCAGCCGGTGGATCTGGTGCGGGTGCTGCGGCGGATTCTGTCGGAGATGCATCGGTTGATGCTCGCCAAGGGGGTGGGGGTGCGGATCGTCTCCCAGGGGCGGGCGTTGGCGGGCGGGGATTTGTTTCTGGTGGCCGGCGAGGAGTTGTTGTGCCACTCCATGTTCGCCAACCTGATCAAGAACGGTCTGGAGGCTTCGCCCAGGGATGCGGTTCTGGAGGTGGGGATGGAGCGGGAGGGCGGGGAGGCGGTGATTCGGGTGTGCAATGCCGGCGCCGTGCCCGAGGAGATCCGTGAGCGTTTCTTCGAGAAGTTCGTCACCTCCGGCAAGCGTCAGGGGGTGGGTCTGGGCACCTATTCGGCCCGACTGATCGCCACCACCCTGGGGGGCTCGCTGTTTCTGGACACCTCCCGCGCGGGCGAAACCACCCTCGAGATCCGTCTGCCGGCGGGGTGAGGAGGATGCGGAGGAGAACGGAGAGGATCTTTCCAGGGATTTCCAGGGTGAGGGTCGCCCATCGCGACGCTCCTGGTTGACTTGGAGAGCTGGTTGTCCTCTCTGCCGTGAAACGTTCAGCATGGAGGCCGGATCGGCGCGCGTGCGGGCCAGCCTCGAGCTGGACGCTCCGTGGAGAGGGGATCACTCCCGGAAGCCGGCGAGGGAGTCCTGGAGCCGGGCGTAGAGTTCGCGGGTCCAGGGGATGTGATCCTGGGCGCGAATCTCCTTGTCTCGACGCAGATCATACGGGGCGACGATCACCTGGACGTTCTCCATGCCGGCCCAGGCGGTGAGCACGAACAGCTCTTCGATGGCCCGGTCCCCAAGGGCGATGCAGCCCACCGATTCGCTATCCCCGTGAATGAAGATATCTCCGCCGAGCTGTCCTCGGCGCTCCAGATCGGCCATGGCGCGATCGAAGGCGTTCGGATAGTCGAGTTTCATCGACAGATGATAGGCGCTGTTGGGATTCAGGAAGGTGATCCGATAGACCCCTTCCGGGATCTGCTTGTCCCCCTGGCGTCGCTTGGGCCCCAGATCCCCGCTGAAGGCGGTGAAGGGGTAGCGTTTGATGAGCTTCATCGGTCCATCCCCGTCCGCGCCCCACAGTTCCAGACGCCGCTCCTTCTTGAAACCCAGCAGGGCCAGGCGCGAGGAGGGGTAGGGGAGTCCGGCCAGCTTGAAATCCCGCATCAACCGCGTGCGCACCGATTCGTCGTAGCGCTCCACCACCTGTTGCACCTTGGGGGGATTTTTGTCCAGGGCCAGCTCCCGGCTCATGGCGCGTCGGGCGTTGCGGGTCTCCACGGGCAGATTCTCGTCGCGCTCGAAGGTGACGTCGTAGTATTGGCCCCCGCTCCACTTGGACTGGCCGAGATTGACGCACCCGGAGAGACCCAGGGCGAGGGCGAGCAGCAGAGGGATGGCGTGGTTGGGTTTCAAGATTCGTTGGATGGGCATGGTCATGTTGGGTACGCTCCATTCGTGGAGAAAGGGGCGCATCGTCAATCGATGGCCCGGCTCAGACGAATGGGAGCATTAAAGCAATAAACATACCATTTATTGGTATGAGTTTGAAAAATGAATGGCATCGGGTGCGCGGGGAGCAGGGAACGCGCCCTTCGTTCCCAGGCGCGTTCTTTGCTCCCCGCGTTCTTTGCTCCCCGCGTTCTTCGCTCCGCGTCGAGCATCCCTGTTCTCCGTCGCGCCGGAGGTTAATGGGGCAGGGGTTTCCAGCCTGGATGGTCGAAATGACGACCATAGAGATCCAGGGCGCGCACGATGATCGCCGCTCCCGAGGATTGACCCTGTTTGGCCTCGAGAACCTCGCTGCCGTGCAGGATTTCCATGAGGATCCGATGCAGTTGCAGATCCGCCTCGGGCTTGAGCTTGCAGTTGCGGGTGATATGATTCAGATGCGCGCGCATCTTCTTGGCCAGGGTGGTGTAATTCTTGGCCGTGTAGGTGCCGGCGTGGATGCGTGGCAAGGCATCGCGCATTTCGCGCTGAATCACCTCCATTCCCTTGCGCAACGGCGCGTCGGTCGGCCAGGGCTTGCCGTTGTTGAGCGAGACGCCGGCCTCGTTTTTCTGATTGGCCTGATGTTCGCCGTGATCGACCGCCGTCCAGCCGGGCACGGCGATGGTCAGGAGAAACAGGGCCAGTATGGTGCGGGTCAACCTGTGTTCGCGCGACATGTTTGCATGAACCTCGTCTGTTGCGGATGTGGCTCCATCGAGGACAAGAATCCCTTAACATGGAACCATAGAGGATATCCGCAATCCATGCAATCGACGATAAACGCTTCAGGCCAGCCAAAGCGATTTTATATCCCCTGATGTTTTCTTTAATCGATTCCTGCGCGGGAGGGTGGCCGATTCCGAGTGCTCGATGGGGTGATCGCATGGTTTGCCAGAGAGACCAGGATCGGGTATCATCTGAACCATTCCCATTTCGATCCACTGCAAGGAGATTGACGATGAAGAGAGTCGCGCGGGGCTGGATGGCCCTGTTGTTCGGGGTGAGTCTGTCGGGATTTGGAGCGGCGTGGGCGGCGCAACCGGCGGGTGAGGTGAGCGGCGAGGGTCGCCTGAACAAGGTCGATGCCGCCAAACGGGTGGTGAACATCGATCACGGTCCGATCGAGGCCCTGAAATGGCCAGCCATGACCATGGACTTCCAGGTGCTGCCGAACGTGGATCTCAAGGCGCTCAAAACCGGCAAGCCGGTCAAATTCACCCTCAAGCAGCAGCCGGACAAGAGCTACGGCATCCACGGCATCACGCAGACCCCATAGCCTGCGCCATCTTGATAAAGCGTCCTGTTTCGCGGGGCTTGTTGTGCAAGATGCGGGATAACTTGCCATGAGGGGATCTCACACCCCGGCTTGATGGACCTCCCTTCGGGAATTCCATCAAGCCGTGGACCTTTGATCCTCCATCCCCTGCAACCGTGGGATCCTGAAGCGTGACGATTTTTCAACGGTAAAAACGACACATTCCAGACCGGGTGCGGTTCAGAACTCCGAACTTCCCTTGGGCCTCCAGGTGTGCGCCAGCTCCTGGGCGCGGGTCAGTTCCTGGGGTGACATGATTCTGGCGAGCGAATCCCGTTCCCGCGTGGCCTGCTCGTCCCCCTGGGCCGCGGCCAGGTTCAACCATTTGTGCGCCTCCACGCTGTCCTGGCCCACCCCGTGCCCGTAGCGGAACAGCATGCCGAGATGGAACTGGGCGGCCACGAACCCTTGTTCCGCAGCCTGGCGGAACCACTTCTCCGCTTCCAGATAGTCCTGCCGCACGCCGTTGCCGTTTTTGTGCAACACGCCGAGATTGTTCTTGCCCACGGCACTGCCGGCCTCGGCGGCGCGTTGATACCAGCGCATCGCCTCCTCGACCGAACGGGACACCCCCTGTCCGCTCTCGTAAAGCACGCCCAGATTGTTCTGCGCGTCGATATCCCCCTGTTCCGCCGCCTTGCGATACCACTTGGCCGCCTCGGCGAAATCCTGAGGCACCCCCTGTCCCTTTTTGTAGATCAACGCCAGCGCGTGCTGGGACTTGACCATCCCGTGTTCGGCGGCATCGCGCAACCACTGCTCGGCCAGACGCGGTTCCGAGGCGAGGGCCTGCCCCTGTTCGTACATCAGCCCCAGGTTCTGGCGGGCGATCAGATTGCCCTGTTCGGCGGCCTTGCGAAACCATTGGGCCGCCTCGCGCACATCTCTGGGCACCCCCTGGCCCTCGTAGTACATCAGGCCCAGATTGTTCTGCGCCTCGGCGTTCCCCCTGGTGGCGGCCTGGAGATAGCGTTCCCGCAAGGTGTCCGGATCCTCGCAGCGGGCCACGACCGGCCAGAACAGCAGCGCGCCGGCCCACACAAGGGTCGAAAGGGTGCGGTTGGTTGTTTTCATGGGGCGATCTCCACGCTCAGGCGATCCTCGGCCAGTCCCAACTCTCCCGAGAACTGGGCGCGACACTGATCCAGAAACAGGGAATCCGGTCCGTCGATGGGATAGAAATGGGTCAATAGCAGCCGTCGGACCCTGGCCATGGCCGCCAGCCTGCCGCACAGTCCGGGGGTGAGATGACCCTCCACCTTGTCGTCGTCCAGGGTGGAGCACTCCAGGAGCGCCAGATCGGCTCCGGTCAGAAAACCCGCCAGCCCGTCATCCCAATCGGTATCCCCGGAGAAGACGATGGCGCGGCCCTGATGCTCGAAACGGTAGGCGCGGCTGGCGAAACGGTCGGAGTGCGGCGTGGGGTGACTCAGGATGGTCAGACCGTTCATGTTCCAGGCCAGGGGGGCATCCTGGACCAGAAACGGGAATCGGGTCGGGGGCGCGGCCACCGGCGCGATGATGCGGTTGAAGAAATCGGTGAAACCCGGCGGACCGTGCAGGGTGAAGGGTTTCTCCCGCGTCAGGCCGGGCAGGCGCATGGCGTGGACCATCGGGGTCAAATCGCCGATGTGGTCGGCATGCACATGGGTGATGAAGGCCCCGTCCAGATCGCGGAAGCTCGCGCCGATCCGTTCGAGTTGCAACAGGGTGCCGCTGCCGCAATCGATCAGGTATTGGCGGTCGTCCACGCCGAGCCAATAGGCCGGGGAGCCGCGTCGCAGCGAAGGGACACCGGTACCGCTGCCGAGAACGATGACCTTCATGGCGAGATCTTTGGGCTAGAAGATGTGGCCGTAGGGGGTATGCACCAGGGCGCGTACCACGGCGCACCAGCCCTTGCCGATGTTGATCGGATTGTACCCGCCACCGCCCACCGCCAGCATCCGGCCATGGCCGAGATCCTCGGCCAGACGCACCAGGCGGGAGGCGACCTGTCCGTGCAGGTTGGGGGAGAGACGCAGATGGGCCAGGGGATCCCCGGCGATGGAGTCCGCGCCGCACTGGAGGATCACGAACTCCGGACGCCCCTCTTCCAGGAAGCGGAGCGCCTGGGTCCAGCGCTGCATGAAGTGGACATCGCCGGAGCCGGGAGGCATGGGGATGTTGAGTTTGGTGTTTTCCGCCTCGCCCTTGCCGATCTCGGAGGCCTCGCCGGTGCCGGGATAGAGGTAGCGGCCATCCTCGTGGAAATCCAGGAAACGGACATGCGGATCGGATTCGAAGGCGTAGAACACCCCGTCGCCGTGATGGGCGTCGATATCGACGTAGGCGACGCGCTGAATGTCGTACTCCTCGCGCAGGGTGTGGATCACCACGCCGATGTCGTTGAAGACGCAGAACCCTCCCGCCTGTTCGCGGCGGGCATGGTGGAGTCCGGCGATCGGCACGAAGGCCCGACTGCATGCGCCGGCCATGATCTGACGCATGGCGTCGAGGGCGGAACCCACCACATACGAGGAGGCTTCATAGACCCCCGGAAAGGCCGGGGTGTCGCCGTAATCCAGATATCCCTCGCCGGTTTCGGACTGGCGTTGCACCCGTTCGACATACTCCGGGGTGTGGAAACGGGTCAACTCCTCGACCGTGGCCGGGAAGGGGTGGGCCACCTCCACCTGACGATCCAGTCCCTGAATTTGGGCTTCGTCCCAGAAGGCCTGCATTCGATGGGTGCCGAAGGGGTGTTCATCCGGAAAACCGTATGCGGCGATCTCGGGACCGATGGTGACGCGGACGATCTGGCGGGGCGCGTAGTCGGACATGGCGGAACATCCCTTCGGGATTGATGCAATGGGTCGATCCGGTTGACTCAACGGGTGATCACGACCTTCTGGTAGAGTCCGCCGAAAAAGGTTTCTTTATGGAGCGACGCGGGCGTCAGACCTTCGGGCAGCCAGGCGGTGATCTCCTGGTTCCAGGTATCCAGGGCGAACGGTTCCAGGGTCTTCAAGATGGGAATCATGATGTACCGGAACGGATTGGTCCAGGCCGGACGATGATAATCGACAAAAATCACCCGTCCACCTGGTTTGACCACCCGCAGGGCCTCGGCGATGGTCTGTTCGCGGATGCCGGCGGGTTGTTCGTGGAGCAGGAAAAAGAGCAGAACCTGATCGAACTGCCCCTCCTCGAAGGAGAGTCGGGTGGAGTCCTGATGGTGCAGGCAGACGTTGGGGCGTCGTCCCAGTTTGGATTGGAGATTTTTCAGTTGCACCGGGGCGATGTCGATGACGTGCAGTCGTGCTCCGGGGGCCAGCCGGTCGGCGAGCCTGGGGGTGAGATTGCCGTAGACGCAGGCGACTTGCAGGATTTCGCCGGAGATCGGGATGCCCATTTCCGCCAGGGCGGCGTCGCGCAGACGGGAAAAGTTTCCCCACAGAATGGCGTTGACCAGCCATTGCCGTTCGAAAAAGCGTACCCCGGAGGGGTGGATGTAGGCCCACCAGTAGGTTTGCTGCAGATAATCCGGAATGGCCAGATCGGGGGAGATGATCGAGGTGGAGCGTTGGGGCGAAGCGGCACGGCTGTCCATTCGGGGAATGGAGGCGCATGGTGCCACCATGGCCGGGGATTTTTTCATGGGTGTTCCATTGAGTTGGAGAGAACAACGACTGGCACCGTGAGGGAGAGGTTAACCAGCAGTTCAGGTTCTTGTCAATGCAACGTGCCGACCGGATTGGAGCGGAAATGGTGGGTATTTATGGTAATTCATTGTTTCTTAATATAAAGTCGATACAGTCCAAAGTGCTGTTTTTCGGCTTCGAAGTCAACGATCCGTTCCAGATCGTACCGTTGGCGCACCAGGTGGCAGTAGCGGTTCTGGGTGGGTTCCGGAACCTGGCACCAGAAATTGTCGTGGAAATAGATCCCGCCCCGATGTCGGGCAAAGAGAATCCGGTTGACGTAATCGGGTTGGTGATCGATCAGGAAGAGCTGTCCGGCCTGTTTGCCCCAGATCTGAAACAGGTTGGGGTTGTGGGTGAGGACGAAGGCGTCGTCCGGGAGTCGGTTGGCCATCTGGCGGGCGAAGGCCACGTCGGCGCGGGCGGCGCTCGCCTCGAAGGTGGTGGCGCGGGCGTGGGGCAGAAAGGGGAGATGGGCGGCGACGAGCAGGGTGACGAGCAGGGTGGTGGCGGTGGTTGGGTCGATGGCGAACCGTTGACGGAGTTGTTCGAGGCCCCATTCGGCCCCGAAGCCGGCCAGCAGCGCCAGCGGCAGGGCGGAGAGCAGGGAGAAGCGGATGTCGGCGCCGTAGCCGTAGCTGCCGGCGTAGAAGAAGAGGAACACCCCCCAGAACAACAGGAACCAGACGAGCAGCAGCAGGCGGTGCCGGGTCGGGATTCGCGTGGCGAACAGGCCGGTCAGGGCCAGCAGCGTGACCGGCAGAGGGAAGAGTCGGTTGTCCAGGTAGTGGAGGCCGTTGCCGGTCAGGTTGGACAGGAAGTTCTGGAAGCCAAGCGTCTGTCCGGAGCTTCCCCACGGGTGGTTGCGGAACAGATCGAGATGGAGGGCGTGGGGCAGGGTGAGGAGCGCGAGCAGGAGAAGGGCGAGCAGGAAGGCGCGCGGTTGTCGGGCGATGGGGCGCCCGAGGGGAATCAGGAGCAGGGGGACGAGCAGCAGGGATTCGGGTCGGAAGGTGATGGCCAGGGCGGTCGCGGCGGTGACCAGGAGCCAGGTGGTGGGGGCTGGTCTGGCGCGGGTGATCAGGGCGGCGCCCGCGGCCAGCGCCACGAACAGGGCGGCGGCGGGTTCGGCGGCGGTGGTGTTGAACCAGTGGAGATTCTGGGGATTGAGGATCACCACCAGGCCGGCGGCCAGACCGGCGCGCCAGCTCCCGCCCAGGGCCAGGATCAGCAGCAGCGCACCCGCGGCCATGCCGCCGAGGAGCGTGTTGTTGAGATGAAAGGCGGCCCGCTCCGATACGCCGACCAGCCGGAAGAGCAGGCTGGTCAGAAACGGGTAGCCGTTGGGTTGCTTGTTGTACTCCGGATGGTCGCAGCGGAACAGGCCATGTTCCGTGCCGCCGGCGTTGCAGAGTTGCGCCCGGTCGAGCAGGGCCAGATTCTGGCCGATGTTCAGATAGATGGTCTCGTCGTAGAAGATCCGATGGGTCTGCGGGGCGATGGTGGCGGTGGCCAGGGTGCCGCCGATGAACAGCAGTGGGAGAAGCAGCGGGGTCCGGCCCGGCAGACGGGTGCGGATGGGACCGACGAGGGATCGGACGACCAGAATCGATCCGATGGCCAGCAGCAGCGCCGTGGCGGCGAGGAAAGAGCCGTTCCAGCGCATCAGCCAGTCGATCCGTTCCGACTCCGGCCAGCCGCGCAGAAAGACGAACAGCGCGACCACGCCAGGCAGTCCGGTCAGCCAGAGCGCGTCAAGGGGGTGCGGGCGAAGCTTGGGCATGGTCGAGGGCGTTCAAATAGGCCGTTTCCAGGTCGAGACCGCCGAACCGTTCCAGACAGGCGCGCGGCGTGCCGGTGAAGAGGGTGGTTCCGCCGTGCAGAATGGCCAGGGCATCGCACAACTTTTCGACATCGGCCAGTTGATGGGTGGTGAAGAACAGGGTCACGCCTTGCACGCGGGCGGCGCGCCAGTGGGATTCAAGCAAGGCGCGTGCCTTGGGATCGATCCCGGAGAAGGGTTCGTCAAGAATCCAGAGCGGTTTGCGGCTCATCAGAATGGTCGCCAGGCCCAGCTTTTGGGTCATCCCCTTGGACAGGGCGCGGATGGGCGTGCCGAGAATGGCCGGGTCCAGGGCGAGTCCCTCCAGGGTGGCGCGCGTCGAGGCGGGGTCATCCGGGGCGCCGTGCAGCCGCTTGAACCAGCTTAAAAACTCCCCGACCCGCAAGGCATCGGGTGGCGAGAACCGTTCCGGCAGATAGGCGACGCTCCGGCGCGCCGCTGGCAGACGGCTCGATACCCCGTGAAGGCGGATCTCTCCGGCATCCGGGGGGTCCAGATCGAGGATCGCCTTGATCAGGGTGCTTTTGCCCGCGCCGTTGCCACCGATCAGGGCGAAGATTTTCCCTTCCGGCACGGCCAGGGTGAGACCATCCAGCACCGGGGTGGCCGAAAACCGCTTGCGGACCGCGTGGATGTCGATGGCGTGGCTGGTCACGGGGGCGACGGTTTCGTCAGGGGGTGGAGAAGGGGACGCTGGGTATCTTCCGTCATGATCCTCCTGGGGGGCAAGCAAAATCGTGCGTGTTCCCACTGGTCTCGGACCGATCCGTCATTTATGATTATCAACACAATACAAGCAGGATCAGACGGGTTGACCGTAACGGCGTCCGTCGAACCTTTCGTGCTGTTCCACCGCCAGTCAGGACGGCCTCAACGGGCCGCAAGGAGAACGGATCATGGCAAATGCGCTGGGTAAGATCGGAACCATGTTGAAGAACATGCTGCTCGGGCGCAAGCGTGTGGCCCATCACATGCAAGCCGGAGAGCGCTATCGGCTCGAGAACGGCAAACGACCGGGGGTCACCACCACCAAGGGAGGGCTGCAATGGGAGGTGCTCCGCGAGGGGAGTGGCGCCAGGCCGGGCTTTTCTGGTCGCGTCACGGTCCATTATCGCGGTTCGCTGGTCAACGGCGTGGAGTTCGACAGCTCTTACGGACGTGGACAACCGTTTACCACCGGTCTGCTCGATGTGATCTCCGGTTGGCGCGAGGGGTTGCAACTGATGAGCGAAGGGAGCGTCTACCGTTTCGTGATCCCGCCGGAACAGGCCTATGGCGGCACCGGCGCCGGTCTGTTGATCGCTGGCGGCTCGACGCTGATCTTCGAGGTTGAGTTGATCAAGGTGGAACAGGCGTAACCTCCGTCGCTTCCGGCAACGCGGCCAGTTCCAGAGCCAAAGCCTGTTTTTTCATCGCCTGTTCCTTCGGTGCGGGGTGAATGGACCGGACTTTCCGGGTCGTGGACTCTGGAACAAAAATTGCTTTCCATGAAGACAAGGGCCGGGTGGATCCGCTTGGTGGCGTTTTTTGTCATGGCCCCTGCCTTGAGGCAGGGCGCAAGCGTTCACCTGGTTACTTGTTTCAACACTCTTTTATCGAAGTTCGGACGCGTGTCCAAAGGGGAGGAACTCGCATGGAAGGGATCTTGGGCGTGGTGCTGGCCGGCGGACTGTCCAAACGCATGGGCGGGCAGGAGAAAGCTTTCTTGCCGTTCGGTGGACAGACCCTGCTGCAACGCACGCTGGTACGTCTGGAACCGCAGGTCGATACCCTGTGCATCAGCGCCAATGGCGATCCGGCCCGTTTCGCCGCCCTGGGTCTGACGGTGATCGGCGACTCCCGTCCGAATCATTCCGGTCCCATGGCCGGCATCGAGTCGGTGTTTCTGTCCAGCGACGCCTCCTGGGTGCTCTCGGTGCCGGTGGATCTCCCGTTCCTGCCTCTCGATTTGGCCCAACGCCTGAGCGAGGCCGCTTCGATCGGCGGTGCCAGACCGGTCATGGCCACCTCCCTGGGAAGGGTTCATCCGGTGGTCTGCCTCTGGCCACGCACCGCCCTGCCTGCCATACGCGCCGCCCTCGACGCCGATGAACGCCGTCTTCTCGACTGGTTCGCCACCCATGCCCACCATCAGGTGGACTTCTCCCCCGCGGACCCGAACGCCCAACCCGATCCGTTCCTCAACCTCAACGACCCGGTGGCGTTGGAGAGGGCCGAGCGGTGGCTCGTTCCATTGGCCCGCGGAGAGGCGGGGTGACCCGAGATCCGAAAAATCGGATGTCGTTCCGGCTCGTCCTTCTGGTGACCGTCTTGACCCTGATCGGCGTGTTCGGCATCCGCTGGCAGCAGACGAGTCAGAACGAACAGCGCACGGAAGAGATCGTCGCGGGGATCGAAGGGTCGCTCTCCAGCTCCATGGAGCGACAGACCGAGATCCTGCATGTCGCCACGCTGGGCATTCAACGGATCGATTCGATCAAAAGCGCCTATCTGGCCCGGAATCGCGCCGATCTCCTGCGCCTGAGCGCGCCGATCTTCGCCGAGTTGCACGTGGGTTCCGGCATCACCCATTTCTATTTCCATACCCCGGATCGCATCAGCTTCCTGCGGGTCCACACCCCCGATCACCACGGGGACCGCATCGACCGCGCCCTGTTCAAGCGGGTGGTCGAGAGCGGACAAGCCGCCTCGGGTCTCGAGGTCGGTCCGATGGGGACCCTGGCCATGCGGCTGATCTCCCCCTGGCGGGATGAGGGGGGGGTGATCGGTTATCTGGAGCTGGGCATGGATATCGATCCGTCGCTGGAGGTGGTGCGTGGCGCCTTTCCGGTGACCTTGCATCTGTTCATGGCCAAAATGGATCCGCCGCGCAACGCCGATGCCGATCAGAACGTCGATCTCTTCTCGAAGGAGTGGCGGAACTACTCCGAAAAGCTGCTGCTCCATCACAACTCCCCACCCCCTGCGGAGTGGCTGCTCCGGCTGGAATCGCAGTTCCTCATCCCCGGCAAGCGCGTTTGGTTTGAGATCTCCCCCAACAACGACCATTTCAACCTCGCCCGCCTGCCGTTGCGCAACATCGATGGCGAGGAGGTCTCCTTTCTGCTGGTGGTGTGGGAGATCACCGACGCCATGCATCGCACCCAAAGGTTGATCTTTGCCGGGATTCTGGCAGGGGTGCTGGGTGCGCTTCTGTTGCTGCGGATGTTCGGGAGACTGGTGGCCCGACTGGAAGCGAAACTGCGCCTGGCCGGACAACGCGAGGAGCTGCTCGGTCACATGCTGGATGGTTCGGTCCATTCGATTCTGTTGTTCGCATGGCCGGATCTGACCATTCGCCAGGCCAATCAGGGCGCCATCGACTCTTTGGGATATGACAGCGAGACGCTCCAGAGGATGCGGATCACCGAACTGGTGGACGATGACGACCAGGAACTTCTGGCCGGTCGCCTCGCACCACTTCGCGAAGGGCGCGCGGAGCAGATCGGCCTTGAATTGCATCTCCGTGGCCGAACGGGCGAAAAAATTCCGGTGGACCTGCATCTGCAACGCTTTGCGATCGGAACCAACGATCTGGGCGTGGCGATGATCCAGGAGATCGCCGCACGCAAAAGGCTCGAAGCGGAACGGATGCGCTTCCAGCAGGATCTTCTGGTGGCCAACGCCGAGTTGCTCGATCATGAGACCAGCCTGCGCATGATCTTCGAACATGCCCTGGAAGGGATCGTCACCATCGATGCCAAGGGGATCGTGGTGGATGTCAATCCGGCGGCAGAGGCGATGTTCGGCTTTACCCGCGTGCAGTTCCTCGGCCACGATATCGCGGAACTGATCATTCCCCCGGATCTGCGCCCCCTGCATCGCGCCGCGTTGCAACGGTTGGAAAAAGTCTCGGACGAGGAGTTCCAGGTCCGAAAGAAGGTCGAACTGCTGGGATTGCGCGCCGATGGTCGTCTGCTCGACCTGGAGTTGGGCATGAGCGCCATCCATCTCAAGGGGCGGCGCCACTTCACGGCGATCATGCACGACATCACCGAACGCAAACAGCTGTTGCGCTCCCTGCGCGAGACCCTGGACGTGGCCGAATCGGTGCATCGCATGAAAAGCGAATTCCTGGCCAACATGAGCCATGAAATCCGTACCCCCATGAATGCCATCATCGGCATGACCGATCTGTTGCTCAACACCCGTGCCGAAGCGGAGGAGCAGCGTCGCCATCTGGAGACCATCCAGCAATCCTCGGAGTCCCTGCTGGAGTTGATCAACGGCATTCTGGACCTCTCCAAGATCGATGCCGGCATGATCGCCCTGGAACGGATCTCCTTCGATCTCTCCGGCCAGTTGGAGAAGGCGGTCGAGACCCTGGCCGTCCGCGCCCATCGCAAGGAACTGGAACTCTACTGCGCCATCGACGACGATGTGCCGCCAACCCTGGTCGGCGATCCTCTGCGCTTGCGCCAGGTGGTGCTGCACCTGTTGAGCAACGCCATCAAGTTCACCGAGTGCGGCGAGGTGGTTCTGCGGGTCGCCCTGGCGCACGGGTTCGAGGAGCGCCGCGCCGACGCGGTGATGCTGCGCTTTTCGGTGCAGGATACCGGCGAAGGGATCCCCCTGGATAAACAGGCGGTGATTTTTGAGCGGTTCATCCAGCTGGATGGATCCACGACCCGCCGGCATGGCGGTACCGGCCTGGGACTGGCGATCTGCAAACCGTTGATCTCCCTGATGGATGGCGAAATCGGCCTGGAGAGCGCTCCAGGCGTGGGGAGTGTCTTTCATTTCACCGCCCGGTTTGGGGTCACGCAACGGTATCGTCCCGGCGGGGAGGATGCGGAGGCCGATGAACGACGCCCTGCGGAGAACCTGGGCACGCTGCTTGCCGCCACGCGGGTGATCCTGGCGGATCGACGCGAGACCGGACGGTCGATCGTCGGCGAGTTGTTGCGCGCCGCCGGGGCTACGGTCGAGGTGGTCGAATCGAGCAGTGCCCTGCGGGTCCGACTGGCGGAACGCACCGCGGAAGAGCCGGCCATCGATCTGGTGGTGCTCGACCACGGGGTGTTGCAGGGGGATGCGGTGGATCTGGATGAGTTGGATCGCTATGCCTCGGAGGGGGGCAAGGTGGTGCTGCTCGTGCCCACGACGTTGCGTCAGCAGGATCTCTCCTTTCTTGACTGGTTGCAAGGCGTCACCACCCTGCGCAAGCCGGTCTGGAAGTTCCGTCTGCTCAAGGCGGTGCGCACCGCGCTCGGTCGGGAGAGTCAACCCGTCGCCGAACAGATCGACCCCCAGGGGCGGGAGGAGACGTCCGGCATCACCCTCGAGATCCTGCTGGTCGAGGATCAGGAGGCGAGCGGCAAAGTGGCCGAATTGCTCCTGGAACAGGCCGGTCACGCGGTGAGTCGCGCCCATCGGGCCGCCGAGGCGTTGGAACGGTTGCGCGTGGAGAAGTTCGATCTGTTGCTGATGGATCTGGAGTTGCCGGAGATGGATGGCCTGGAGGCAGCCAGACGGATCCGTGCCTCGGGCGTCGCGGAGGAGGGGATGAATGGTCGGGTGCCGATCATCGCGGTGACCGCCCATGCCAGCGTTGAAGAGAAGAAATGCTGTCTGGAGGTCGGCATGGATGGCTATCTGGCCAAGCCGTATCGCGAATCCGAGTTGTTGGGGGTGATCGAACGGGTGATCAAGCGGCGTAAGATTTTCAAGTGTCGCCCGGAGCCGAAAAATGCCGGCGCGGTGTTGCGACACACGGAGATGACGGATGCGGAGTTTCTGGCCAAGGGGAGTTTTCTCGTTGCGCAGGTTCCGCCTTACCTGGAGGAGTTGCGGCGCGCGGTTCGGGGTCGCAACGGGGCCGGAATCGTGCGTCCGTTGCAGTGGTTGGGAGATGCGGCGCGGGAGGTCGGCGCCTGGAAGGTGCCGATTCAGGGAATGCGGCTGCGGGGTGGCGTGGAGCAGAACCGCTGGGAGGAGGCGGCTGAGTCGTTGGTGAAGCTCGAGGGGTTGTGCGCCGAGGTGCTGACCGCGATCGCGGAGAAGCTCACCACCATGCGGGACGGCGAGGGGTGATCCCTTGTGCCCTGGCCGGTCCGTTTTCCGCGCCATGCGGGACGGCGAGGGGTGATCCCTTCTTTTGCCCTGTCCGGCCCCGTTTTCCGCGCCATGCGGGACGGCGAGGGGTGATCCCTTGTGCCCTGGCCGGTCCGTTTTCCGTCGGTTTGGGAGATAGGATCCGATTCCCCTGTTCCCTGGAAGTCGCTGGACCGCACGGTCACCGTGCCTTCGGAGTCATCACGCCGCGAAGCTCTCCTCCAGGGGGCCGGCATCCATCAATCGGAGGCTCCAGGTCGCGGGTGATGCGGGACAACTCCTTGTCGAGGAACTCGAAACCCTGTCGCCAATCGATGCCGTCATGCGCTTCCGGCAGGAAGAAGGCCATGAAATCCTGGAAATAAGGAACCAGGATCTCCTTTCATGGGGTATCGAACTCATCCGATGGTTGTTGTGGGTCGTTCTGTTCCGGCATGAACGTCGAGGTCACTCTTTCAGGGGAGGATGCGCCGTGCGAACCATCAGAAGTCGATGTCGAAATGCACCGTGTCGCCATCCACCCGGGTGTGGACCGAAAAGCCGCACTTCTCCAGCACAGCCTGCATCGGACGGTTGTCCATGAGGGTCTCGGCGGTCAGGCCCGAAAGACCGGCGTTGCGGGCCATGTTGGCCAGATGGCGCATCATGAAGGTGCCGATCCCTTGACCCTGCCATTCGTCGCGTACCAGGAAGGCCACCTCGGCCCGGTTGGCGCCCCCCCCCTCGACGTTGTAGCCGCCAATCGAGACCACCCATTCGTCCTTGCCGTCGGTGATCACCCCCACCACCACCACGTCGCGGCGCTGGTCGATGAAGGTGAAGTTCTTGATGCGGTTGAAGGGGAACCGTTTGACGTGGCTCATGAAACGACGATACACCGTCCCCTCGGAGAGGGAATAGAGCATCTTCTTGATCGGCTTCCAGTCCGTGGGGCGCGAGGAGCGGAAGGTGATCAGTTGGCCGTTCTCCAGCAGCATCGAGGTGCGCAGTTCGCGTCCGCCGACCCATGTCTGCCCATCCACGTCGCCGATCTCCGGGCGCACGAAGCCCAGTTTCACCGCCCGTTTCAACAGCCGGGCGCGATGATCCGGATGGGCGATGCCGATCAGGGCTATGGCCCGCTCCTGGATCGTCTTGCCGAACAGATAGGCCACGCCGAATTCGCTGACCACATAGTGGACCACGCCGCGATTCAGCGCCACGCCGGCCCCAGGGGTGAGTTGATCGACGATGCGCGACACCCGTCCCTTGCGGGCCGTGGCGGGCAGCACGATGATGGAACGTCCCTCCACGGCGTTCGAGGCGCCGGTGTTGAAATCGAGAATGCCGCCGATGCCCGAGTAAAAGTGGGTGCCCAGGGAGTCCACGCACACCTGTCCGGTCAGATCGACCTGGAGTGCGCCGTTGATGGCCACCATGCGTTGTTGCCGGGCGATGTTGCGCACGTCGTTGACGTACTCGGTGCGTCGGAACGAGAAGATCGGCGCGTCATGCACCGCGTCGTAGAGCTTGCGGCTTCCCAGGGCGAAGCTGGTGACGATCTGACCATGGTCGCCGTCGCCTTCCGGCGCGAGAATCGCCCCGGCGGCGATCAGTTCGAGCACCGTGTCGCTGATCATCTCGGTGTGGATGCACAGGTTTTTCTTGCCGGTCAGATAGCGTATCGCCAGCTGCGGGGAGCGCCCCAGACCCATTTGAATGGTGGCGCCATCCGGGACCAGGGCGGCGATCTGCGGACCGATGCGTTCCAACGCCTCGTCCGGGGCCGGGAGGTGCATTTCGGGCAGGGGATCCTCGGCGGGAATCAGCAGGTCGAGATCCCAGACCGACAGGTTCGAATCCCCATGGGTGCGCGGCATGGCGGTGTTGACCTGGGCGAGCACCAGGGAGGCGTTTTCCGTGGCGCAGCGCACCACGTCCACGGCAACCCCCAGATTGACCTCCCCTTCCAGATCCGGCGGGGTCACCTGGATCATGGCGACGTCGATCGGCAGTTGGTTGCTGGAGAAAAGCCGGGGAATGTCCGACATCAGGATCGGGGTATGGTCCGCCAGACCGGCTCCCACCATCGGGCGCACATTGTCCGCGACGAAAAAGGTGTTGATGGTGAAGGTGTCGGAGAGTTCTTTTACGGCCAGGGGGAACTCTCCGGCCACGAACACCAGGATCACCTCGATGTCCGCCAGACGGGACCGTTCCTGGATCAGGGCGCGCACCAGGGTGCGCGGCACTCCGGCTCCGGTGGCCAGAAACACCCGTTGTCCCGGTTTGATGTGGCGTACCGCCTCCTGGGCGCTGGTGATCATTTTGGCGTAGCGGCTGGTCCACTGGGGATCCGGGGTGTGGGAGGGGTGTTTCATGGGGTGGCTCTCCCGGATTGAAGGCGCATTTCGCACTCCGTGGCTACGGGCGGCAGACCGGCGCGCCGGATGATCAGGGGATTGATCTCCACCCGTTCGATCTCCGGGAAGTCCGTGACCAGCAGACTGATCCGTTGCAACACCTCGGCCACTCCCTGCAACTCCGAATCGTTCATCTCCGCGCAGATCGCGTGGATCTTCTGTTGCCGACAGCCGGCACGCAGCATGGCGATCGCCTCTTCGGAGGTGACCGGAGCCAGTTGGCAGATCATCTCGTCGGGCGGGGTGTTTTCGCCGCCGACGTGCAGAATCGGTCCGAACTGCCGGTCTCTCACCATCCCCAGGGCGGCATGCCGACCGTGGGCGAGATTCTTCTCCACGAACACCCCCTCCAGCCGCCCCTCGGGGACGCGCCGGGCAAAACGGAGGGTCAACAGGTCGAATCCATCCCGCAACGCCCGCGGATCGGGCAGATCGACGTGACGGGTCTCCATGTCGGAGGCCAGATGCAGCTCCGGCGAGAGCAGATGCAATGTCACCGGATAGCCGATCCGCTCCGCGCTCTCCAGCGCCTCGTCGATGGTGGTGGCGCTCTCTCCCTCGGGGATGACGATGCCATAGGCCTGGAGAATCTCCTTGGCGGTCATCTCCGGCAGTCGTGCCTGACCCAGCAGGTGATGCCGCTGAATCAGACGGCGCACCCGCGTGCGGTTGACCGGGAACTGACCCAGAATGCGCGGTCCGCGTCCGCGCCAGCGGGCATACTGATCCAGGGCCGCCAACGCCAGAACCGCCCGTTCCGGGGTTGGATAGCAAGGGGCGTGCAGGGAGTCCATCTCTTCCATGCCGGCTCGGGCATGCGTTCCGCCCATGAACACGGTCACCAGCGGTTTGCGGGTCGGACCGTCGGTGAGCAGCGCCCGCACGATCTCCACCGGTCGGGTGAGGGGCTGTGGGGTGATGATCGAGACTGTGGCGCCGATCTTTTCATCCGCTTCGATCGCCTTGAGCGTGGCCTGATAGTGGCGTGGCAGGGCCATGCCGGAGAGATCCAGCGGTCCGCGCAGATTGGCGCCACGGGGGATCTGGCCTTTCAGGGGAGCGGCCAGTGCCGGATCGAGACTCACCGAGGTCAGGCCGTGGCCGGCCAGGAGATCGGCGGTCAGAAGGCCCGGCCCCAGGCCGTTGGAGAGCACCGCCACCCGTCCGGAACGGGGCAGGGGGAGGTGGTTGAGCGCCATCAGGATGTCCAGCCATCCCTGAAAATCGTGGGCCTGGATGACGCCGGTGCGATCGCAGGCCGCGGCGAAGATCGACGGCGCATCCGGCAGGGACTCCTCGCCCGGTTCGCTGCCATCCGCCTGACTGGCGCGCCATTCGCTGCTGCCGCCCAGCAGCAGCACCACCGGCTTGCCGCGCGAGGCCTCGGTGGCGGCGCGCAGAAAGGTGGCCCCGTCGGTGAGCCGCTCCAGGTGGCAGGCGATCACCGATGTTTCGGAGTCGTGGGCCAGATAGGTCATGCATTCGGCCATGCTCACCCCGGCTTCGTTGCCCGGACTGAGCATTTTGGCGATGCCGAGGTGGCGGGCCGCCATCCAGTCCAGGGCCGCGGCGCCGATGGCTCCGGATTGGGTCAGAAGCGAGATCCCACCCGGCGGCGGATAGGCGACGCTCAACGAGCCGTTCAGTCCGAGATGGCGATGGATCACCCCGAGGGAGTTCGGGCCCAACAGGGGTACCTCCCGGTCGCGGCAGAGCTTGGTCAGGGCATCCTCGCGTTGCGCTCCTTCGGCATCCATGTCGCGGAAACCGTCCGAGATCACCACCAGCGACTGACAGCCGCGCGACAGAACGATCCGAGCCGCGTCCAGGGTCGCCTCGGCGGGCAGGGCCAACAGCGCCAGATCAATGCCACGGGGTAAATCCGCCACGCGGGTGGTCACCGGACGCCCGAGAATCTCCCCACCGTTGGGGTTGACCACATGAACCGGACCGGTGAACCCTCCGGAGAGGGCGTTTTTCAAGAGGGCGTGACCGAGTTTTTCCGCGTCGCGCGAGGCGCCGACGATCACCAGGGAGCGGGGGGAGAGAAGATGATTGAAAAGCGAGTGGTAACTCACGGGGGTATCGGACTCCAGCGGCATGCTTGACGGTCAGGTGGCGGGTTTTCCTGGACCGTTCTCGCGGCATTCATGACGGTCAAGAGCAGGGAGGCTCTTGACCGTCATGAATGAAAGAATCATGCCAGACCGACCTTGGAGAGCACGGGAACGGGATCGACATGCAGACGGGAGATGCCGAGCTTGCTTTTGGAGAGGCCCATGGCCAAGCCGAGCAGTTGCGCGAAGTTCATCTCCGGCAGATCGATGGTGCGTTGCACGGTCTTGGCCGCCAGTTCCTGGGATGACCCCATGATCATGTCGCAAAGCGTGCAGGGGGTGATCATGATCTGGGCACCTGCATCCTTGGCGCTCAGACAGTTCTTGGCGGCCATGGCATGCACTTCGTTCTTGTCGGAGAGCATGACATGGAAGCCGCAGCAGCGATCCTTGCCGCTGTAGTTGACCGGCACGCCGCCCATGATGGCGATCAGCCGATCCAGATGGGGGGTATCCTCGTTGGCGGCGTGGGCGAAGATCTCCTCCGGGCGCACCGAGTGGCAGCCCAGGAATGAGGCGATGCGCATCCCCTTGAGCGGACGGGTGATCTTGGAGCGCAGCAGGTTGGAATCCACCTGTTCGGTGATCACCCACAGCAGATGGCGCACCTGGACCTTGCCCTGATAGGGACGGACCCCGCCCTCGGCGAGCACGGCGTTGATCTTTTCCAGCAGTTCCGGCTCGTTCTGCAAGCGGTAGTTGGCCTGGGAGATGGTTTGCAGGCAGGTGTTGCAGATGGTCACCAGGTCGCGGCCCATGGCCTCGGCCTCGGAGAGGATGCGCGCGGCCACCGCCATGGCGAAGGCCGGCTTGGTCTCGCGCAGGCTGACCGCGCCGCAGCACGAGGCGCGCGGCATGTCGTGCAGGCGGATGCCCAGCTCTTGACACACGGCGCGGGCGGCCCAATCGGCCTCGCGCTGGATCTGTTTGGCCGCGCAACCGGGATAGTATGCGAATTCCAAGGACATGATGAGTCTCCTATTGTCGTCTGATGATCATTCCGGCACGGCCTGCTTGGCCTTGGTCTCCACGTCCACCGGGGTGCGCTCCAGGGAGGCGTAGATTTTCCGCAGCTCCTCGACCCCTTGAATCGAATGGGGGAACGGGGAGGGGATCTTGCCCTTCTTGGCCAGATGCAGGGCCATGGCGGTCTCCTTCATGGAGCCGAGGATGCCCAGGGTACGCATCATCAGGGTGAATTCGTTGAGTTGCCCGGTCTTGACGATATCCTCGTGGAAGGCCAGGGCATGCTTGGCCGCCGCCGAGTCGCCGTACCCCTTGCCGAGCCCGCGGGTGCGCAGCTTGACGATGGCCTCCATCGGGGCCACCTCCTTGGGGCAGACATCCACGCACATGGTGCAGCGGGTACAGCTCCAGATGCCGTTCGGCTCGGAGAGCGCCTGCAACCGTTCGGTCTTCTTGCCCTCGCGGGGATCCGAGACGAATCGGAACGCCTTGGCCAGGGCGGCGGGGCCGATGTAGGCCGGATTGACCTCGGCCATGGTGCATTCGGAGTAGCAGCAGGCGCACATGATGCACTGGGTGACGTGGTTCACCTGGTCATAGGCGGTGCTGGTGACCTTGCCGGCCTTCTCCGGTCCCTCTTGCAGGTACGGCTTGATGCCGTGCACGCGGGCGAAGAAGGGACGGATGTCGATGGCCAGATCCCGGAGGATCGGCTGGTTTTTCTGCGGGGCGATTTCGACCACGCCATCCTTGGCGACGGCGCCGACATGCGTCTTGCAGGCAAGCCGGGTCCGTCCGGAGATCGAGATCGCACACGATCCGCAGATGGCGGACCGGCAGGATTGACGGAAAGTGAGACTGCCATCCTGTTGCCCCTTGATCACCTCGAGCAGGGTCAGGATGGTGGTGTTGGGTTCCGCCTCAACCGAATACTCCTGCCAGTGGGACTGAACCGCGCCCACCTGGCCAGGCATGTTGCGCTGAATGCGGAAGATGTAGACTTGTGCGCTCATGCTGCCTCCCTCTTATGCCCTTGGCGGGGCTGGATATCAATAGGTTCTCTCCTTTGGGGCATATTCGGGATTGCCCACCGTGCGCACTGCCTCGAAATCGAGACGAATGGTCTGGCCGGCTTCGTCCCAGAAGGCGAGGGTGTGCTTGCGCCAGTTGGCGTCGTCGCGGTTGGGGAAGTCGATGCGGAAGTGGGCTCCACGCGACTCTTCGCGGGCCAGGGCGCCTTTGACGATGCATTCGCCCAGGTCCAGCAGATTGCGCAGTTCGATGGCGCGCAACAGATCAACGTTGAAGATCGGCGACTTGTCGTCCAGGTGGATGCGCTCGTAATCCTGACGCCAGCCCGCGAACTTGCCGGCCAGCGTCGCGATGCCGTTCACCTCGCGATAGACGCCACACCAGGCGTTCATCGATTCGGCCATTTCGTGATGCAGCGCGGCGGGACGCACCCCCCGGTCCGGTCGGGACTTGAGTTCGCGCACCCGCTCCTCGACCTCGCCCAGGGCGTCGGCGGGGAAGTCGTGCAGCCTGGCGGTCTTGACGTACTTGCTGGCATGGGCGCCGGTGATCTTGCCGAAGACGATGGTGTCCAGAAGCGAGTTGCCACCCAGGCGGTTGGCGCCATGCACCGACACGCAGGCTGCCTCGCCGGCGGCGAAGAGTCCCGGCACCGGGGCCGCGCCGTATTTGTCGGTGCGGATGCCGCCCATGGAGTAGTGGACCGTGGGACGCACCGGGATCGGCGCGTCGATGGGATCCACCCCTTCCAGATCCATGGCCAGGATGCGGATCTGCGGCAGACGATCGATGATCTTGTCGCGACCCAGATGGCGCAGATCCAGAAAGATCGCGCCGTTTTCGCCGCGTCCCTCGAGGATTTCGGTCTGTTCGGCGCGCGACACCACGTCGCGGGAGGCCAGTTCCCACTTCTTGGGGGCATAGCGGCCCATGAACCGCTCGCCTTCGGCATTGATCAGATAGCCACCCTCGCCGCGCGCCCCTTCGGTGACCAGAATGCCCGAAGTGCGCAAGCCGGTGGGATGAAACTGCACGAACTCCATGTCTGCCAGCGGCGCGCCGGCCCGCATGGCGTAGGCCATGCCGTCACCGGTGTTGGTGGTGGCGTTCGTCGAGGAGAGGAACACCCGTCCATAGCCACCCGTGGCGAGCAACACCGCTTTTCCGCGCAGGGTGAAGAGTTCGCCGGTCTTGATGTCGTAGACCACCAGCCCTGCCACATGGCCGTCGGCGGAGAGCACCAGCTTGAAGACGTGGCACTCCTCGTAGACGTGGGTGCCGGAGTGGACCAGCCGCTCCCACAGGGTGTGCAGCAGCACCTGACCGGTCCGGTCGGCGGCGTAGCAGGTCCGGTCGAAGCTGGCTCCGCCGAAGGGACGCTGGGCGATGTCGCCGTTGTCGTTGCGCGAGAACGGGGTGCCCATCTGATCCATCTCGTGGATGATGATCGGCGCCTCCTCGCACATCAGATCGATGGCATCCTCGTCGCCGATGAAGTCCGACCCTTTCACGGTGTCGTAGGCATGCACCCGCCAGTCGTCGTTCGGGTTGATTGCGGCGTTGATGCCACCCTGGGCCGCGCAGGAGTGGCTGCGCAACGGATGGACCTTGGTCACCACCGCGACATCGATCCCGGCCTTGACCCCCTCCAGGGCGGCGCGCATTCCGGACAGCCCGGCACCAACGATGATCAGATCGTGGCTCTTCATATTCTCTCCCCAGTTATGTATGGACAACCATTCACTTGGTACGAATGGCGCGGAGCGGGATCATCCGGCGATCCGTCCGCCTGGATATCAGCCGTTGCCACCCGCCTTGGCGATCACCTGCTCGAAGGTGTCGTTCAGGGTGGGACGGAACTGCTGATAGAGCAGCCCCATGACCGGATTCTCCTGGTTTTGGGCCAGACGCATGGCGGCCATCAGATCGCCCGGATCGTGATCCTCGGGCATGTCGCGAACCTGCATGCCGAGATTGACGTAGGTCTTGCTGGTCTTGTCGAAGGTGACGCAGGGGCTCAGGATGTGCAGATAGGAAAAACCCCGGTGGGCGATCGCCTGGGTGATCATCTCCCGCAGATGGTCCGGATGACCGGCATAGGCCTGTCCGACCCAGCTGGCGCCATACGAGAGCAGCATCATGAGCGGATTCAGCGGACGCTCGGGATTCTCGAACGGAGAGGTGGAGGTTTTGAGTCCCACCGCCGAGGTCGGCGAGGTCTGGCCCTTGGTCAGACCGTAGATGCCGTTGTCGAACAACAGGTAGGTGATGTCCACGTTGCGCTTGGCCGCGTGGGAGATGTGACCGCCGCCAATGGCGAACCCGTCGCCGTCGCCGCCGACGCCGACCACGGTCAGGCGGTCGTTGGCGGTCTTGATTCCGGTGGCCACCGGCAGCACGCGACCATGGAGGGTGTGGAAACCGTAGAGGTTGACGAAGAACGGAAACCGCGAGGAGCAGCCGATCCCCGAAACCACCACCGCGTTGTCGCGGGGGATGCCCATTTCGTTGCAGGCGTGGGTCAATCCCTCGACGATGGCGAAGTAACCGCAGCCGGGACACCAGGTGGGCAGGGATTTGGAACGATACTCCAGACGTCCGCTCTCCTGGACCTCGCGCAGCTTGGCATCGACGAACACCGGCATCACGGGAATGGACATGTCACGTTCTCCAGACGTTTTATATTTCTTGAGAGGCTGTTTGGTGGTTCCATCCATGGAATCACCAAACGCGCACGGCTCGAAAAGGTTTCGTTCCGTGCTTGAACTGAATTGCATGATGGGGGGAGATCTCCCTCACCCCCGTACCATGGCCCCCCTTTCGGGAGTTCCACGGTAAATTGCCATGCAATTTGACGGGCCATCCCAGGCCCGTATCGGTGGTTTGGCGATTGCCAAGCCGCCTTTGAGATTTGTTGGGTGGTTCCATCCATGAAAACCACCCAACGGGTCCGGTCGAATGGATTCTTCCGGACTTTCCTTGAAAATTTTCCGATCCGGGTGGGCCATCCCTGGCCCGCGTCGGCTGCATGGCTTGCGCCAGACAGATTCAATGGCTACGAATGGTGGGCCATCCCTGGCCCGCTGGGCTGGCTGGATGGAACCAGGCAGTCTCCCACAGCGCATGGGTGGGGGGATCCCACACCATGCATCCGAAACAACGCGTCAGGCGCGTTCTTTCGGAATTGGATCGAAATCAAACCGCGCCGGCCAACCGTTTGATCTCGTTCACGATCAACTCCACCGGCATCGGCGAGCAGGGGACACGGGCCAGGCGCACCACCGGACGTCCGAGGGTGCCTTGCACCAGATGGGCGAACTGACCCTCGTAGTTGACCTCCGGCACCAGCACCACGTCGCAGTCGTCCATGAACGCGGAGACCGCCTTGACCGGGAAGGGGGAGAGCATCACCACCTTCAGGGCCGCGCAGGAGATCCCCTGTTCCTGGGCCATGAACATCGCCTCCAGACATTCGCCGAAGGTCGATCCCCAGGCCATCATCCCCACCTTCACCTTGCCGGAGGCGCCAAACCGCTTGGTCACGGCGAAATCCGGGTGCTCGAGGGCGGCCTGGAGCTTGTCGTGCCGCTTGCGACTCATCGCCCCGTGCATCTCTTCGCTGTCGTTGGGACGACCCAGTTCGTTGTGCTCGAGACCGGTGATCACATGCATGCAGTTGGCATCACCCGGCACCGCGCGGGGACTCACCCCGTCCGTGGTCAGGGCGTAGCGTTGATAGGCCTCGCCCTGTTCCAGGCGGCGCAACGGCTTGTTGGCGTTCAACACGAACGGCGGTCCTGAGGCGGCCAGGGTGACGGTTTCGTAGCGGTTGGAGAGGTAGAGATCCAACAGCACGATCACCGGGGTTTGGTAGCGCTCGGCCATCTCGAAGGCCTTGCCCGCGCAGCGATAACACCCCTCCACGTTGGTGGGGGCGATGACGATGCGTTGCGAATCCCCCGGACTGCCGTAGATGGCGGCGTTCAGATCCGACTGCTCGGTTTTGGTCGGCATGCCGGTCGAGGGGCCGCCGCGCTGCGACACGAAGACCACGCACGGGGTTTCGGTGATGGTCGCCAGACCCAGCATCTCCGCCATCAAGGCCAGACCTGGCCCGGAGGTCGCGGTGGCCGAACGGGATCCGGCATAGCCGGCGCCGATGGTGGCGGCCATGGCCGAGATTTCGTCCTCGGTCTGGAGCAGGCGACGTCCCTTTTTGGGCAGTTCGGTGGCCAGACGCTCCATGATGGTGGTGGCCGGCGTGATCGGATAGCCGAAAAAGGTTGACAGTTCCGCGTCCATGCACCCTTGCACCACGGCGGCGTTGCCTGAAAGCATGATCACCTTGCCGTTGGAGGCGGGCTTGTCGATCGGGCTCACGAAGGCGTCGTCGAGCTTGAAGGTGGAGACCCCGGCATCGTAACCGGCCTGGAACCCGGCCAGGTTGCGACCGACCACGGTGGGGCCCTGTTTGCCGAACTTCTTCTCGATGATCTTCTGAAAACTGGTCGGAGCCAGTCCCAGCAGTCCGGCCAGGATCCCCAACACCACCAGGTTGCGGGATCGGGCCCCGCCGGTGGCCTTCTGGGCCAGTTCGCGGATCGGAAATCCATACGGGATCTGACCGGGCAGCACATGGCCACTCATATGCTCACCCTCGCCGCACGGGGTGAGGGGCTGCGACTCGAAGATCAGACCGCCGAAATCCCGGACCTCGCCGGCATGCGGAATGGCGTGGCTGTCGTCGAGGGAAATGAGGATGTCCGACTGCTGCTTGAGCGAATAGGACTGCTCGGTGGTGATGCGCACGCGGGCGATGCACTTGCCGAAACCTCGGATCTCCGGGGGATAGACATCGAAACTGATGACCCGGTATCCGGCGGCGGCCACAGCATTGCGCAGAATGTCGCCGGCGGCGATGGTGCCGTCGCCCGCCGAGCCGCAGATGGCGATTTGGATGTCGGTGGCGTTCATGACCGTGCTCCCTTGGGGGCTTTGCTGGACGCTTTCATGGGCCGCGCGCTCAATCGCAGGACCAGAAGGGTGAGTCGATGTGACCTTGCGCGTCACGCCCGAGCGTCTCTTCCTGGGTGGTGGCGAATTGTTCATGGCCCCCCGTCATATTGATCGCGGCGACCGCGCCCATGGCGCGGACATTCTTGTAACCATAATAGAACCGGTAGGCGTGGTCCTCCTCGGACCAGATCTGGCAGACGTCCCCGGCGGCATAGATGTTCGGATCGCTGGTGAGGAGCGCGGTGTTGACCAGCAGGCCGCGCTCGATGTCGGTCCCGGACTTGAGCATGAACTCCACGACCGGGGTCAGTCCGTAGAACGGCATCACCACGTCGCCATGGACGCTGTTGCCCTGACGAAACACCACCCGTCGCGCCGGCAGACCCGGCATGCCCGGTTCCACCTTCACCACGCCCCCCTCGGCCTCGCCGTCGATGATCTCCAGTCCCATTTTCTCCAGGGAGACCAGGGCTTCGGCACGCTCTCCGGCGGTGATCTTGTGAGGCCAGAAGGTGGTTTCGTGGGTGATCAGGATCACCCGGCACTCGACGGACAACAGGGTGCGCGCCAGATCCAGACCGATCATGTCGCCGCCCAGCATCACCACGGTTCCCTTTTCCGGCAGGGCCTTGCGGGTGGCCAGGGCCGCCTCGTAGGTGCCGAAGTGGTGGAACATCCCACGGCAATCCACCAGTTCCTCCGGCAGATGGCCGCGTCCGCCGGTGGCGACCAGCAGGCAGTCGTAGGGGAGCGATTCGTTGTGGGCCAGTTTCACCAGCCGGCGCCGGGCGTCCACCGAGACCACCCGGCAGTCGCGCAATACCTGGATGCGGCGCTGGGTGTAGTGTTCCGGCGGATGGGTGAGGAATTCGCGCCAGCTCTTGTGCCCCTGAAACAGTTGCGGCAGCAGGTAGCGGTTGTAGAAGAGCAGACGGCTGTTGGTGACGATGGTTACCTGCCCCTCGGGATCGCGGTCGCGGAGCAGTTCGGCAGCCTGGATGCCGGCCACGCCGTTGCCGATGATGACGTAGCGGCGCGGAGCCGAGGCGGTAGAGAGCGGAGCGTTCATGGCATCATCCATCCACGGTGACGAAATGGTTGCGGGTTATGGAGATGCAGGACACGGGGCAGACCTTGAAACAGGCTCCGCACCGGATGCATTCGTTGTTGTCGATCCAGATGGCGGCGACGCGCTGCCATTCGCGGGTCTCTTGCAACGCGCCGTGGGTGCCGTCCGGACGGATCTCCACGTCCCGCACCAGCTTGATGCAGTTGCGCGGCGCCACTTCGATGCAGGCGCGGCAGTAGATGCAGCGATCGACGTTGATCTCATAGCGCAGATCGCAGAGATAGCAGCGTTTGGCCTCTTCCAGGGCCAGATCCTGGGTATAGCCGCATTCCACCTCGCGAACCAGTTGCTGGCGCTCGGGCAGGGGGATGGTCGGCATGTGCTGGCGCGGGATGAAATCGTGGGCCGGTTCGCGCAACGGGGCCGGAACCGGTTCCATGCTGACCACGCGGCGACGTTTGCGACCTACCAGCCAGGTGTCGAGCCGGTCGGCGATCTGGCGGGCATGGCCGATCGCCTCGATGGCGGTCGAGGCTCCGCGAACATAGTCGCCGGCGGCGAACAGACCTTGTACCGAGGTCATGCCATTCTCGGCCACCCGCACGTTGCCCCAGCGATCCAGTTCCACGCGCATGTCCAGAAAGTCGTTCACCGTCTTTTGGCCAATGGCGATGATCAAGGTGTCGCAGTTCTCGACGAACTCCGATCCCTCGATCGGGGTGGCCAGACGGCGACCGTTCTCGCGCCACCCGCCCAGGCGGTTCTGGATGAACTCCACCCCGATCAGGCGACCGTTCTCGTCGGTGCGCAGGGCCACAGGGGTGCGCAGACCCTTGATGCGGATCCCCTCGCGCTTGGTCTCGAACAGCTCCTCGCTGGTGACCGGGATGTACTCCTCGCTGGTGCGCAGGTGGATGGTGACCTCCTGTCCGCCGAGGCGCTTGGCCACGCGAGCGCAGTCGAGGGCCGTGAATCCCGCGCCCACCACCGCCACCCGGCGTCCGACCCGCTTGTTCTGGCCGCGATGCAGCTCCATCAGAAAGTCCAGGCCGTACTCGACATCCTGGCAGTGACGGGAGAGATCCTCTCCGTCCGGGATGCCGCGCAGAGGCAACAGGACCGGGGCCATGCAGCCTGTGGCCAGGAGAACGGCGTCGAAATCGGCCAGGAGGGTGGAGACGCGGGTCGCTCCCTTGCCGGAGCCGACGGTGACGCCGGATTTGAGTTGCACGCCGACGCGCAGGGCATTGTGCAGTTCGATGTCGAGCATGGTGCGCGGCAGGCGGAACTCCGGAATCCCGTAGCGCAGCATGCCGCCGGGCCGCTCCTCGCGCTCGAGGATGGTGACGTCGTGGCCGAGCAGGGCCAGATCGTGGGCCGCCGCGATGCCTGCCGGACCCGCGCCCACCACCGCCACCCGTTTGCCGGTCGGGGCGTAGAGTCGTTCGGTGATGCGGTGTCCGACATCTTTCATGTCGGCGGCGGAGCGCTTGAGATTGCAGATGCCGACCGGATCGCCGTTGCCGGACCAGCCGTGGCGGCAGGCCGACTCGCAAGGGCGCGAGCAAATCCGTCCCAGCACGCCAGGCAGGACGTTGGCCTCGCGATTGATCTCGTAGGCCAGACCATGCTTGCCTTCGGCGATGGCGCGGATGTAGGCCGGAACGTTGGTGCCTGCCGGACAGGCGCTTTGACAGGGGATGTTCTGTTTGACCCAGCCGGCATCACGGGGATCATCAGAATAGTGAATGACTCCACCTTGTGACGAGCCTTGGGAGGAATCGGTCTTTTGAGGACTAACGTGTTCGCCGCGCATGGTCAGCATCCAGGAACGAGAGACGAGGAGAGCGTTATCCGGCCTGCCGGACGAAGTGGGAGCCTAGCAGGGCGGGGAAAACAAAGTCAAGCGGAACTATGATGCGCCGCAAAAAATTTTTTTCTGTTCAGGGCGATCCGGGGACAGAAGGTTGAATCCCTTCCCGGCAGTCGCGTCAATAGAATGCAGAGGGTTTGGCAATAGTGCAAGAAAAATTTCGTTGCGACGCAATAAACTCCTTCAAATCGTTTATGGAGTCGTGTATCATCCATTTCTGACCGAGTGGATGGTTGCAGGGGGTGGCGTGATTCTACAACAAGCCAATATCAGGCCTTACTAATATTCGCTTTTATTGATATTAGACTCTCCTGATATAGATTCGGTTTCGATAATAGGATGGCAAGGGCAGGTTTTTAGATAAATAGAACTTATCAACCATTAAATATATTTTTCCTACTTTTAGTGTTATTTTTTTTCGCTCCTGGAGGAGGTTTTCCGTGACCGGGCATTCGCGAGCGTTATTCCCCTGGGAGGAGCCATGGCCGGAACAACCGGTCCAGAACGCGCCCTCCGGACCCGGCGGGTCTTGGCGTCGGGCCGTGGAACAAGGGACGATTCAGCGTGATCCTGTTCAGGAAGCGGTGCTGCCCTTGTTGGATCGTGTGGCCGAGGGGGTGCGTCGTCCGGTCCATCGCACCCTGTGGCGCGGGGTCGAGGTGTGGCGTGGCGTGGAGGGCGATCTTCCGGACGTGCGCGGGGTCTATCTGCATGGGGATGTGGGTCGCGGCAAATCCCTCTTGATGCAGTGGTTGTTCGACAGCGTGCCGATCGCCGAGAAACGGCGCGTCCATTTCCACCCCTTCATGGAAGAGCTGCACCATCGCCTGCACCACGCCAAGCCGCCGGGCGGCGTGGATCTGGTGCTGCATGTGGCCAGCCAGCTCTCCGGCGAGGCGCGTCTGCTCTGCTTCGACGAGTTCTACATCACCACCATCGCCGATGGGGTGTTGCTGGGTCGCCTTCTCTCCGCGTTGCACCACTGCGGGGTCACCCTGTGCGCCACCTCCAACTGGGCGCCGGACTACCTGTTTCAGGACGGCTTCAACCGTGCGAGCGTGTTGCCGTTCATCGATCGGCTCAAAAGCCGCATCCATGTCTGCGAGTTGGGCTCCGGCGTCGATTGGCGTCGCCGCGTCGCCGGGGCGCACAATGCCACCACGCTGGGCGCCGAGGAGCTGTTCACCCATCTGAGCGGTCATCACCCCGCCCCGACCAGCATCGAGTTGCGTCATGTGCGTGTCGCGGCCCAGGGAATCGAGAACGGCGTTTTCTGGTTCGGCTTCGAGGCGCTCTGCAACACCGCCCTCGGACGGGCTGAATACATGAATCTTTGCACCAGGGCGAAGACCGTGATCATCTCCGGAGTGCCCGAGCTGTCTCCGGACGATGCCGATGCCGCCATGCGCTTCGTGGTGCTGGTGGATCTGTTGTATGAACATCGCATCCCCTTGCGGGTGCGCGGACCTGTCGCGTTGGACGAAGCCTGTCCCGAGGGTCCGGCGGCTTTTGCCTGGCGACGGTCGGTGTCGCGCGTACACGAGTTGAGTCGTCTGGGAGAGGTTTGATCGCAAGATCCAGAGGGTGTGTTCTTTCGTTTCTGCCGTGAAACTCCCGTCAGGGAGGGGCGCGGTCGGGGGGTGAGGGGGTCCTCCCTCCATTCAATCCAGTTTGCACGGTTATTTGTATATAAAGCCCCACGTCAAGGAGAGATGAATGTCCAAGGATACCGTCACCATTCGCGACAACCGCAACAACCGCGAAGTCGAATTCCCGATTCTGCATGGAAGCGAGGGGCCCGCCGTCTTCGATATCACCCATCTCTACAGGGATCTGGGACTGTTCACCCTGGATCCGGGTTTCCGCTCCACCGCCTCGTGCAAAAGCGACATCACCTTCATCGATGGCGAGGAGGGGATTTTGTTGTATCGCGGCTATCCGGTGGAGCAACTGGTGGACCGTTGCGATCACCTGGAGGTCTGCTATCTGCTGCTGAACGGCGAGTTGCCCACCGATGCGGAGAACAAGGAGTTCCGCCGCATCGTCACCAACCACACCATGATGCACGAACAGCTCGCACAGATGTATCGGGGGTTCCGGCGCGATGCCCATCCCATGGCGATTCTCGTTGGGGTGGTGGGCGCTCTTTCGGCCTTCTATCACGACTCCATCGACATTCGCGATCCCCGTCACCGTCTGGTTTCGGCCTTCCGGATCATCGCCAAGATGCCGACCATCGCGGCGGCGGCCTACAAGTACTACATGGGCCAGCCGTTCATGTACCCGAAGAATGAGCTGACCTACGCCGAGAACTTCCTGCACATGATGTTCGCCACGCCGTGCGGGGAGTACAAGGTCTCCCCGGTCATGGCGCGCGCCATGGATCAGATCATGATCCTGCATGCCGACCACGAGCAGAACGCCTCGACCTCCACGGTGCGTCTGGCCGGTTCCTCCCAGGCCAACCCGTTCGCCGCCATCTCGGCGGGCGTGGGTTCGTTGTGGGGGCCGGCTCATGGCGGGGCCAACGAGGCGGTGCTCAAGATGTTGCGCGAGATCGGCAGTGTCGAGCGCATCCCCGAGTTCATCAAACGGGCCAAGGATCCCAACGATCCGTTCCGTTTGATGGGATTTGGCCATCGGGTCTACAAGAACTTCGATCCCCGCGCCCAGATTCTGCGCAAGACCGCCAAGGAGATTCTGGATGCGATGGGGTATGTTTATGATCCGTTGTTCCACATTGCCCTGGAACTCGAAAAGATCGCCCTCGAGGACGAGTATTTCGTGCGCAAGAAGCTCTATCCGAACGTGGACTTCTACTCCGGGGTGATTCTTTCGGCCATGGGGATCCCCACCAATATGTTCACGGTAATTTTCGCGGTGTCGCGAAGCATCGGCTGGATCGCCCAGTGGAACGAAATGATCGGTTCGGACGAGGGGATCGGTCGGCCCAGACAGCTCTATACCGGCCATGCGCGCCGGGATGTGCCGCCTTCGGGTCTGAAAGAGGATTGAGTCGCCAGGAGCGCGCCCGCTTGGGGTTTCCCCAAGGGCTTCTGAAAGCGGATTGAGTCGCCAAGGGAACACCCGTTAGGGGGGGGGTCCCTTGGTTGGGGCGGGGTGAGGGGGACTCCCCCCTGTCATGCGGTCAGCAGGTTCTTCGGGATCCCGGAGGGTGGTGAAACGTGTCGTTTGTTGGATGAAACGGAGTGTACCATGTTCATGACGGCTTTTCGCGGCATGGGTCCGGTCGATTGGCGATCTCTGGTGCGCGTGGGCGACGAGCACGCGTACCAGGATGCGTCGCCTCCTGGAGACTCCTTCCAAAAGCGCGCTCCCCGCGTTTTACCACCCCACCGGGATGATCAACGGTCTCGTCCTCACCAGACCGCACGCATGGTTTTTCTTCTGGTTGGCGTGCTCTTCATTCTCGCGGGCGCCGAACCCTGGTGGCAGGCGTACAAGGCAAGATCCTGGCCGGTCGTGGAGGGCAAGGTGGTGCAGTCGCGTCACCTTGCCCCCTCGGACGGCCCGCGAACGTTCTGGGGGGCTTGGCTGCATCGAACCCGCGTGGAATATGTGTATGTTTTCGACAAGCGTCTCTGGCGCTCCGGGCGGGTCGAATTCGGCGTTGGCGATCAGACGTTCGTGGCAGGTGATTTCGCCGACCGGATCGTGCGTCGCTATCCGGTGGATAAGCCTCTTCAGGTTCGGGTCGATCCGGCTCTTCCGCAAGAGTCGGTTCTGGAGACCACCCCTTCCGCGGGTGGCAGTCTGATTTTTTTGATGGTCGGCGTGATCTGTCTGGCCGTGCGTTATTTTCTTGGAATCAAGGGAGAGTCGTCAGTCGATACGTGATCGTTGGCCCGTATCAACCATGGAGGGGGGAACTCGATGGACAAGTGCAAACCGGTCATCCCGGAATCCGTTTCGAACACCCCCGTGCCACGGACTTCTCGTGGCGCGGGTGAAGGTCATTCTCGCCATGCTCATCACCGCCGACGCCGTGTGTCGGGTCGCGTGATGCTCTCCCGCATTCCCTTCCCATCCAGAGTCCATGCTGGTTCACAAGGATTGACGACGAGCCCGTTCCCTTCGGAGCGGCGCACGCGATCTCCTTTGAAATGATTTGGAATTTTCTTTTCAGGATCCTGTTAAGGAAAATTTAATATTTCTGTCTGCAAGCGATCTCCCGGAGGGGGTTTTATTGCAGCGCAACAGGGATTTTTCGAAGCATGGAAAGGAGTGATCGCGAATTAACTTTGACAAAATCTTGATCTTCCCTTATGTATAGCTTCCCGTGAGGGCGGGATACTCGTTTTGTAAACCGAACGAGGAAAATTCAAGGCGGTTCGCGTGGGAAGGCCTAGAATTCCCGGGGGACACAAAGGGTTTGATGCTGCATTGCACCATAATTGGAGCGAGAATTATGCTGCATTGCACCATGATCATCTTTCCATGATGGTACTGCCGGTTGTAAATCGAGGAATATCACTTCCAACAATGTCACCCGAGCAAAGCACGTTTCCAAGGAGTCCATGGTATGAGCAGTGACAAGATCTATTCCGTACCCCCTCAGGTTGCCTCCAAAGCATGGATCAATCGTGAGCAATACGATGCCATGTACGCCCGTTCCGTTCAGGATCCAGAAGGGTTCTGGGCCGAGCAGGCCGAGAAGACGATCCACTGGTTCAAGAAGTGGGATACGGTTCTCGACTACGATTTCAACAAGGCGCACATCCGCTGGTTCGAGGGGGCGCAGGTCAACGTCTCCTACAACTGTCTGGATCGCCATCTGGAGACCCGTGGCGATCAGACCGCGATCATCTGGGAAGGGGATGACCCGAACAACTCCAAAAGGATCACCTACCGTCAGCTGCATGAAGAGGTGTGTCGCTTCTCCAACGCCATGAAGGCGCGTGGCATCAAGAAGGGCGATCGCGTCTGCATCTACATGCCGATGATCCCCGAGGCGGCGGTGGCCATGCTGGCCTGCACCCGCATCGGCGCGGTTCACTCGGTGGTGTTCGGCGGTTTTTCGCCGGAGTCGTTGAAGGATCGCATCCAGGATGCCCAGAGCTGTGCGGTGATCACCGCCGACGAAGGTGTGCGCGGCGCCAAGAAGATCCCGTTGCGCGTCAACGTGGACGAGGCGATCAAGGTCTGCCCCTCCGTGCATACCGTCTTCACCGTGCGCCTGACCGGCACCCCGATGCCGATGGATCCGGCCCGTGACGTCTGGTATCACGATGTCGTGGCCGCCGCTTCTGCGGATTGCCCCGCCGAGCCGATGGATGCCGAGGATCCGCTCTTCATCCTCTACACCTCCGGCTCCACCGGCAAGCCCAAGGGCGTGCTGCACACCACCGGCGGCTACATCCTCTATGCCTCGATCACCCATCGCTATGTCTTCGACTATCACGACGGCGATGTCTACTGGTGCACCGCCGACGTGGGCTGGATCACCGGTCACAGCTACATCGTTTATGGTCCGCTCGCCAACGGCGCCACCACCCTGATCTTCGAAGGGATCCCCACCTATCCGGACGCCTCGCGTTTCTGGCAGGTGATCGACAAGCACCAGGTCAACATCTTCTACACCGCCCCGACCGCGTTGCGTTCGCTGATGGCTCAGGGCGACGATCTGGTCAAAAAGACCAGTCGCGCCTCGCTGCGTCTGCTCGGTTCGGTGGGCGAGCCGATCAATCCGGAAGCCTGGGAGTGGTATTATCATGTGGTGGGCGAGGGGCGCTGCCCGATCGTCGATACCTGGTGGCAGACCGAGACCGGCGGCATCATGATCACGCCGCTGCCGGGCGCCATCGCCACCAAGCCGGGTTCGGCCACCCTGCCGTTCTTTGGCATCCAGCCTGAGATCGTGGATGAGAAGGGCGTTCTGCAAGAGGGTCCGACCGCCGGCATCCTGACCATCGCCCATCCCTGGCCGGGCATGATGCGCACCGTCTACGGCGACCATCAGCGCTTCTTCAACACCTACTTCGCCGCCTATCCGGGCCGCTATTTCCCCGGCGACGGCTGCCGTCGCGACGAGGATGGCTACCACTGGATCACCGGACGCGTGGATGACATCATCATCGTCTCCGGTCACAACCTCGGCACCGCCGAGATCGAGTCCGCCCTCGTGCTGCACGAGAAGGTGGCCGAGGCCGCGGTGGTTGGTTATCCCCATGCGATCAAGGGTCAGGGCATCTATGCCTTCGTCACCCTGATGGTGGGCGAGACCCCGACCGATGCCCTGAAGAAGGAGTTGGGCGCGTTGGTGCGCAAGGAGATCGGTCCGATCGCCCACATCGACGTGCTCCAGTGGGCTCCCGGCCTGCCCAAGACCCGTTCCGGCAAGATCATGCGCCGCATCCTGCGCAAGATCGCCGCCAACGAGTTGGAAAACATGGGTGACACCACCACCCTGGCCGATCCGAGCGTGGTTCAGAAGCTCATCGACGAACGCATTCCGACCAATTGATCGGTTGCCTGAAGATCACCGGTCGGTCGGCTGGCGACCGACCGGTATCTGCCCATCGGGTGGCGCGAACCCGGTATGCGTCGGTGGAGGCGCCGTTTGGGCTTCCTTCATCGACGTTCCCAGATTAAACAGGCTAAGCTTTTGGCGCGGGAACCGCACCACGCACGCGGATAACGAGGGGAGCCTTGAGCAGGTCAATCACTCGAACAGGAGACTGCCCATGAGTACAGATGCTGAACGACAGCTCATCCAAAGAATTCATACCAATCCCAAGTATCAGGAGTTGAAGGCCAAGCGTTCCAAGTTCTCGTGGACCTTGAGCATCATGATGTTCTTCATCTACTACGCCTTCATCATGATCGTGGCCTTCGCACCGAAATTCCTCGGCACGAAGATCATGGCTGGAAGCGTCATTTCGATCGGCATTCCGATCGGAGTGGGGGTCATCGTCTCGGCTTTCGTGTTGACCGGCATCTATGTGGCCCGGGCCAACACCGAGTTCGATGAACTGAATCGTCAGATCAAGGAGGAGACGAAATGAAGCAATTGACGGCTCTCGCATCCGGCCTAGTCGCCGGATCCTGGACCTCGCTCCTCTGGGCTGCCGACGCGCCCAAGCCGGCGGGCAACCTGAACATCACCGCCATCATCATGTTCTTCATCTTCGTGGCCGTGACCCTGGGCATCACCTACTGGGCCGCCGCGCGCACCAAATCCACGAAGGACTTCTACGCCGCCGGTGGCGGCATCACCGGTTTCCAGAACGGTCTGGCCATCGCCGGCGACTACATGTCGGCAGCCTCGTTCCTGGGAATCTCCTCCATGGTGTTCGCCAAGGGCTACGACGGACTCATCTACTCGGTGGGTTGGCTGGTGGGTTGGCCCATCATCCTGTTCCTGATGGCCGAGCAGCTGCGTAACCTGGGCCGCTACACCTTCGCGGACATCGTTTCCTTCCGTCTGTCTCAGGTGCCGGTGCGCACCATGTCCGCCCTGGGCACGATCTGCACCGTCATTCTCTACCTCATCGCGCAGATGGTGGGCGCGGGTCAGCTGATCCGTACCCTCTTCGGTCTTCCGTATGAGTTCGCGGTGGTGGTCGTTGGCGTGTTGATGATCCTTTATGTGGCCTTCGGCGGCATGATCGCCACCACCTGGGTGCAGATCATCAAGGCCGTGCTGCTGCTCTCCGGCGCCACCTTCATCGCCCTGGGCGCCCTGAATCACGCGGGCTTCAACCTGGAGTACTTCTTAAGCACCGCCCAGGAGGGTATCAAGGCGAGCATTCTGGCCGACCACAAGAAGATCGTGGCGACAGGACAGGATCTCTTCGCCCCAGGCGCATTGATCACCGATCCACTCTCGGCCATCTCCCTGGGTCTGGCCCTGATGTTCGGTACCGCGGGTCTGCCCCACATCCTGATGCGCTTCTTCACCGTTTCCAACGCCAAGGAGGCCCGCAAGTCGGTCTTCTACGCCACCGGCTTCATCGGTTACTTCTACATCCTCACCTTCATCATCGGCTTCGGCGCGGTGCTGCTGGTGGCCCCGGAAGCCCGTTACATCGACGCGGTGAAGGGAACCCTGATGGGCGGCAACAACATGGCGGCCATCCATCTGGCCCATGCCACCGGTGGTGACCTGTTCCTGGGCTTCATCTCCGCCGTGGCCTTCGCCACCATCCTCGCGGTGGTGTCGGGTCTGACCCTGGCGGGCGCTTCTGCGGTTTCTCACGACATCTACGCCAGCGCCATGAAAAAGGGCAACGTGGATGAGCGGACCGAGATGCGCATCTCCAAGATCGCCGCTCTGGTGATCGGCGTCATCGCCATCTACCTGGGGATCCAGTTCGAGAAGCAGAACGTGGCCTTCATGGTGGGTCTGGCCTTCGCCATCGCCGCCTCGGCCAACTTCCCGATCCTGATCCTGTCGGTCTACTGGAAAAACCTCACCACCCGTGGCGCCGTCCTCGGTGGTGCGATGGGGTTGATCTCCACCATCACCATGGTGGTGCTCTCCAAGACCGTCTGGGTGGATGTGTTCGGCAACAAGGAGGCTTTGTTCCCGTACAAGGATCCGGCCATCTTCTCGATGTCCCTGGCGTTCCTGGGATGCTGGATCGGTTCCAAGCTCGACAACAGCGCCCAGGCGCAGCTTGAGCGGTCCCGTTACGATGCCCAGAACGTGCGCTGCGAAACCGGCATCGGCGCCTCCGGAGCTTCCGCTCACTGATGCCTGAAAAAATCCGATCCGGGAGCGGTTCCGTTCCCGGACCGGAAGCGCAGGTTGAAATGTTGTTTCCGGTCACTGATGCCTGAGAAAATCCGATCCGGGAGCGGTTCCGTTCCCGGACCGGAAGCGCAGGTTGAAATGTTGTTTCCGCCGACCCCCTGCATGCAGGGGGTCGGCCATTTGTCAGGCCAGAGGGCGTGTTGACATGTGATGGCAACGCGTCTTCGGACAAGGCATGACGCGCGTGGTTCGGCTCTGTGCGGTCGCAGGCGGGCGGCGCGCGGGTGTCGAATCGCCGTATCAAGGCCACGGATGCCACAAGTCAACAGCCCCTGAAGAGATGCATCGTGGACTCCGAAAACACCGAGAACTCCGACTCCCCACTGCTCACCTCGCGCATTCGCGATTTGCATCTGACCAAACCGGTCATTCTGGATGCGACCGCCACGATTCGCGATGCCGCCGCCAAGATGCGCGCGCGTCGCATCGACGCGATCCTGGTTCGCGACGAGACCCGTCACGGGGTTTTGACCAGCGCCGACATCCGCGACGCTCTGGCCCTTTCCGAACTGCCCGTGGACTCCCCCATCGGACCGATCTCCACCTGGAAGCTGGTGATGGCATCGCCGGACGAGTTGCTTTTCAAGGCCCTCCTGACCATGACCAAGCGCGGCATCAGTCGCGTGGTGATCGGCTCGGGCGCCCATGTGGTCGGGATCCTGGGTTTGACTGAACTCCTCTCCTTTCTCACCAACCACGCCTCCCTCACCATTCAGCGTATTCTGCGGGCCACGACGCTCGCCGAGTTGGCCGATGCCACCAGCCATCAGCCGATGATGGTCGAGTCACTGGTCACCAAAGGGCTCAAGGCGCGTCACATCGGTCGCCTGGTGCGCGAACTGGATCGTCAGGTCTATGAGAAGGCTGCCCATCTGCTGGCCCCGCCGGAGCTTCTGGATCATGTTTGTCTGCTGGTGATGGGGAGTGAGGGACGCGGGGAGCAGATCACCAAGAGCGATCAGGACAATGCCATGATCGCCGACGAGAGTTGCCCCACCGAGGCGTATGAAGCCTTTGCCCATGCTTTCACCGCGGCCATGGCTCAGTTGGGATATCCCCCCTGTCCGGGTAACGTGATGATGACCAACCCGCAATGGTGCGGACGGGTCGCGGACTATGAACGGTTGATTTTATCCTGGATTCGCCAGCCATCCCCATCCAACCTGATGCAGTTGGCGATTTTTTTCGATGCCCGTCCCATGGCGGGACGAAACATCCTGTTCCAGCGCGCGCGGGATTTCATGCTGGAGAATCTGCCGAGCGACCCGAGTTTTTACGCCCATTTCGCCAAGCCGATCCTGACATTCGATACCCCTCTGGGATTTTTGAATCGGTTCATCGTGGAAAAGGGGAACAAACAGGGGCAGATCGATCTCAAAAGAGGAGGCGTGTTTCCGATCGTTCACGGGGTGCGCAGTCTGGCCCTCGAGCATCGCATCAAGGATCCCAACACGATCCATCGCATCCGCGGTCTGGCGCGGCGCGGGGTGCTCGAGAGCACCTTTTGCACGGATCTGATCGATGCGTTCGATTTTCTGAGCGCCTTGCGGGTGCGGGTGAAGCTGGATCCGCATCTGAAACATGGGGCAGAGGGTGATTATTTGCTAATCGAGAATCTCGGCAGACTCGAAAAGGAGTATCTGCGAGATTCCCTGGTGGTGGTGGATGGGTTCAAGGATTTGATGATTCACCATTTCAGATTGAGGCAGTTGCAATAGAGTCGGTGGGGGAGCCGGGAATGGCGATTGAGATTTTGATTGTGGATGATGCGCCGAATATCGTTTTGTCCTTGGAGTTTTTGATGAAGAAAGAGGGCTTTTCGGTGCGTTCGGTGGGGGATGGAGACTCCGCGCTTCTGGCTGTGGAGGAGAAAAGACCGGATCTGGTGTTGTTGGACGTGATGATGCCCAAGAAGAACGGCTACGAGGTGTGCGAGGCGTTGCGCGCCGATCCGCGTTGTCAGGGGGTGAAGATCATCATGCTGACCGCCAAGGGACGCGAGGTGGAGCAGGAAAAGGGGTTGGCCCTGGGTGCGGACGACTATGTGACCAAGCCCTTCGCCACCCGTGAACTGGTGCTCAAGGTACGTGCCATGCTGGGATTGTCCAACGATTGATGGAACATGAATATTCGTAGTCGTTTTTGGGGGATATTGGGGATCTTTCTGCTGTTGGCCTTGGGGGGGCTGGGCGGAATCGTCTGGGAGGCGTCGCGGAGCATGCCCGAGGTGGATGCCGCCACGTATGCGTGGTTGCAGAGCCAGTTGGTTTATCTGCTGTTGCTGGTGTTTGTGATTTTCGGGGTGTTGGCGCAGATCTGGGGCTGGCTGGATGGCGCGGTGTTCAAGCCGATGATCCAGGTGACCCGTGATGTGGGGATCATCGCCGGGGCGGATCCGGCCCGCGAGATCCAATTGCGTCCCGATCACCTGTTGGGAGAGTTGCCCGACGCGGTCCGACAGGTGGGGACCGCGCTGCTTTCCGCCCGGCGGCAGGTGGGCGAGGCGTTGGCCAATCAGGTCGAGGGGCTGGAACGGCTGGAAAAGGTGATCAAGCACCTGAACGTGGGGCTGATCGTCATCAACGCCGATGCCGGGATCGTGCTCTACAATCTGGCCGCCCAGAATCTCTTCCGCACCCGCCAGGATGCCCTGGGGTTGGGTCGCTCCCTGTACGAACTGTGCGCCCGCATGCCTCTGGAGACCACCATGGAGTTCCTCAACCGCTGTCACGCCTCTCCCGAGGGGTGCGCGGACAAGGGGGATGCCCGTTTTTTTTGCGCGGCCCTCCACGAGGATGTGATGCTCGATTGCGCCATGAGCCTCTTTCCCTGTCAACGGGCGGACCAGAACTACTATCTGATCACCTTCGAGGAGGCGACCCGGCGCGTCTCCGGTCTGCGCCGCAGCGACCGGCTGATCCGTCATACCCTGGAGAACATTCGCGGTCCGGTGGCCAACCTGCGCGCTGCCGCCGAGACCCTCATGGATCACGACGACATGGATCACCAGGAGCGCGAGAAGTTCGTCAAGGTGATGCATGACGAGGTGGCGGAGCTTTCGGTGCGACTGGATGCCATCGCCACCGAGGCCGATACCCTGGCCGCCGAACACTGGGTGTTGAACGATGTGTTGACCTCGGATCTGATCGAGGCGTTGAACCGACGCATGGAACGGCATCACGGCATGTCGGTGCGCGCCGTGGGTGAGGCGTTGTGGATCCAGGCCGATGCCCCGGCACTGCTGTTGGCCCTGGAGAGCATGCTCGCCAAGATCCGGTTTCACGCCGGGCCGGTGGAGATCGAAATCGAGGCGTTGATGGGCAATCATCGGATCTATCTGGATCTGATCTGGCCCGGCTCGGCGATCTCGGCGCGCATCGTCGAGTCGTGGCATGCCGAGAAGCTCGAGGATGGTGGCGCGGTGATGCGTCTGGAGGAGATCCTGGAGCGGCACGGTTGCGAAATCTGGAGTCAGGCGCACCGCCGTCCGGGGCATGCCATGCTGCGTTTGCCGGTGGCCCCCTCGGCGCGACAGTGGCAGTTCCATGTGGTGGAGATCTCCGAGCGTCCGGAGTTCTACGATTTTTCGTTGATGAACAGTTTCAGCTCCCTGGGCACCCGTCTGGCCATGCCGCTGGCCAATCTGAGCTATGTGGTGTTCGACACCGAAACCACCGGCTTGCAACCCTCGAAGGGGGATGAGATCATCTCCATGGCCGGAGTGCGCATCGTCAATGGCCGGGTGTTGTACGGTGAGCGGTTCGAGCGTCTGGTGAATCCCGGTCGTCCGATCCCCGCCGAATCGACCCGCGTACACGGCATCACCGATGCCGATGTGCAGGACAAGCCGACCATCACCGAGGTGCTGCCGCAGTTCAAGGCTTTTGTCGGCGATGCGGTTCTGGTGGCCCACAACGCCGCCTTCGACATGCGTTTCCTGCAACTCAAGGAGGAGAGTTGCAAGTTGCGGTTCGACAACCCGGTTCTCGATACTCTGTTGTTGTCGGTCTACCTGCACGACGAGGTGACCGATCACACCCTGGATGCCATCGCGGACCGGTTGGGGGTGGATGTGCAGATCCATCTGCGCCATACCGCCATGGGCGATGCGATGGTCACGGCGGATGTGTTTCTGAAACTGTTGGTGATGCTCAAGGCCAAGGGGGTTTCCTCGTTGGGTCTGGCCATGCAGGCCTCGGACAGCATGGTGCGGATCCGTCGTCAGCAGGCGGAGGCCAACTACTGACATGCCGATGATGAAACGTCGCAGGGAGCGTCTGGTGGTGTTGGCCGTGCTTGGGGTGCTGGCGATCAACTATCCGTTGATCGCCCTGTTCAGCCAGGAACGGATGGTCCTGGGCGTGCCGATGTTGTGGTTTTATCTATTCATTTTCTGGTTAGGTTTCGTCGTGTCGATCGCCCTGATCATGCGGCGACTGCCCGGCGACAAGGGCTGAGCGATGTCCTGGCAGTGGATCGTTCCCCTGATGTCGATCTCTTATCTGGGGCTGTTGTTCGCCGTGGCCTACCACGCCGACCGCCAGGCGGCGCGCGGTCGATCCCTGGTCAACAACCCCACCATTTACACCCTCTCCATCGCGGTCTATTGCACCTCCTGGACCTACTACGGCAGCGTCGGGCGCGCGGCGGAGACCGGCATCGGTTTTCTGCCGATCTTTCTGGGGCCCACCATCATGGCCGCCCTCTGGTGGCTTCTGCTCACCAAAATCATCGCCATCTCCAAGGCCAACCACATCACCTCCATCGCCGACTTCATCGCCTCGCGCTTTGGCAAGAGTCCGGTTCTGGGCGGCATGGTGACTCTGTTCGTGGTGATCGGCGTTCTGCCCTACATCGCCTTGCAGCTCAAGGCCGTGACCGTCAGCCTGGATGTGCTCGTCCATCATTTGGACGATTTTCAGGACATGCGGGGTTCCACCGGGGCCGGGTGGGGCGATACGGCGCTTTACGTGGCCATGATTCTGGCCTTGTTCTCGATTCTGTTCGGCACGCGCCATCTCGATGCCAGCGAACGCCACGAGGGGATGGTGACCGCCATCGCCTTCGAATCGATCGTCAAGTTGGGGGCCTTTCTGTTCGTCGGGCTGTTCGTCACCTTCGGTTTGTTCGACGGCTTTGGCGACCTGTTCCGCAAGGCCATGGCCGATCCGTCGCTCAAGCGTTTGATGACCTTCGATGCCATGCCCGGTGGATTTGCCGCCTGGTTCTCGATGACCCTGATCGCGATGATGGCGGTGATGTTTCTGCCCCGGCAGTTCCAGGTGCTGGTGGTCGAGAACGTCAATCCGGTCCATATCCGTCAGGCCTCCTGGCTGTTTCCGCTTTATTTGTTGGCCTTCAACCTCTTCGTGCTCCCCATCGCCCTGGCCGGACGGCTGTTTTTTTCCGGCGGGGGGATGGATCCGGACACCTTCGTCCTGATCCTGCCGATCCAGGGCAACCAGGTGTGGCTGGCGTTGTTCGTCTATCTGGGCGGGCTTTCGGCGGCCACCAGCATGGTGATCGTCGAGGTGATCGCCATGTCCACGATGGTCAGCAACGACCTGGTGCTTCCCCTGCTGCTCCGTTTCCGCGCCGCCTTTCGTGAGGATCTCTCCGGAATCATCCTCACCATTCGGCGCGGCATCATCATCGCCCTGATGCTGCTCGGCTATCTCTATTTCCGTCTGATCGGCGAATCCCATACCCTGGTGAGCATCGGCATCATCTCCTTTGCCGCCGTGGCCCAGTTCGCCCCGGCCATCCTGATCGGCATCTACTGGCAGGGGGTGAGCCGGCGCGCGGCCATGGGCGGGCTGATGGCCGGCTTCATCGTCTGGTTCCACACCCTGCTGTTCGCCTCGTTCGCCAAGTCGGGCTGGATCGCCGCGAGCTTCCTCACCCACGGTCCCTGGGGGATCGCCTGGCTCAAACCCCAGGCACTCTTTGGCCTGCCCCTCTTCGATCCCCTGACCCACTCGGTCTTCTGGAGCCTTCTGGCCAACATCGGCACCCTGGTGTTGATCTCGTTGTTCGACCGTCAGACCGCCGTGGAGCAGATCCAGGCACTCAACTTCGTGAACGTCTTCGAAAAGGGGGCGCGCGGCGGCAACGAGTATCTGTGGAGCGGTTTCGTGTCTGTGGCGGAACTCAAGAAACTGCTCTCCCGTTTCATCGGTCCGGCCCAGGCGGAACTCGATTTCGCCAATTACATGCAACACCGTCTGCTCAAGCTCGAGGAGCATGCCCAGGCGCCGGCCCATCTGGTGGCCTTCGCGGAGAAACGGCTCACCGGCGCCATCGGTTCGGCCTCGGCGCGGGTGATGGTCTCCTCGGTGGTGACCGGCGAGGAGTTGGATCTGCATGGGGTGATGCGCATTCTGGATGAGACCAGCCAGGTGATCGAGTACAGTCAGCGGCTGGAACTCAAGTCCCGTCAGCTGGAGGCGGCCACCCGGCAGTTGCAGGAGGTCAACGAACGGTTGCAGGAGCTGGACCGTCTCAAGGACGAGTTCATCTCCACGGTCAGCCACGAACTGCGCACCCCCTTGACCTCGATCCGCGCCTTTTCGGAGATCCTGAGGGACAACGAGGAGATGGATCTCGGGGACCGGCGGCGTTTCACCGAGATCATCATCAAGGAGGCGGAGCGGTTGACCCGTCTGGTCAACCAGATCCTGGACCTGGCCAAGATCGAATCGGGCAAGATGGAGTGGCATCTGGAACGGGTGGATCTGGTGGAGATCGCCCAAGACGCCATCGACGCCACCCATCAGCTCTTTGAGAACAAATCGGTGCGCTTGAAATTTCATGCGCCTCTCTATCCGGTGATGCTGAAAGCGGATCGGGACAAGATCATCCAGGTGGTGATCAACCTGCTTTCCAACGCGGTCAAGTTCTGCGAGGCGTCGGTCGGTGCGGTCGAGGTCCATCTGCGTCAGGTGCCCGAGGGGGTCGGCATCGAGGTGGTGGATAATGGACCCGGCATCCCGAAGGAGGATCTGGAGAAGGTGTTCGAGAAGTTCCACCAGGTCGATCAGGCGCGCGACGAAACCATGGATGTTCCCCTGGGGACCGGTTTGGGATTGACCATCTGCCAGAGGATCATCGAGCGGCATCGGGGGCGGATCTGGGTGGAGAGCGAGTTGGGGCAGGGGGCGACCTTCAAGTTCCTGGTGCCCCTGGATCCGGGGGAGTAAGCGGCATTCCGGCCCGCGTGCCGGGGGTTCCGGTCAAGAAGACGCCAGGACCATGGGGTGACGGGTGCGCCCATCAGCCAGTTTGTAATCGGATATCACTTGTATTGACAGGGCAAGTGAGTACAATAGCGTCCATGAAGGGATGCGCGCTTCACTCATTGAAGAACAGAGGAGATCCAATGTCTGCGGAGTTGATACAACCGATTGCCTGGAGACCCGATTTTACCACCGGGGTGGGGATCATCGACGATCAACACCGGGTTCTGATCAAAATGCTCAACGAAGCGTCTACCCGACTCACCGATCAGAGCAGCCTCGAGGAGTTGGCCAAGATTGTTCAGGGGTTGATCAACTACGCCGATTACCACTTCAAGACCGAGGAGCGGTTCATCGTCGAACAGGGGTACGAGCGGCTGCGTCCCGTGGATGCCGAGGCCCATCTCGCCCAGCATCGCGATTTTGTCAGCAAGGTTCTGGCCGTGCGCGAGCAGATCCATCAGGGCCAGCGCGTGCCCAAGGATGTGTTGGTTTCGTTCCTTTCCGAGTGGTTGACCCACCACATCCTGCATACCGACAAGGCGCTGGGCGCCTTCCTTTTGGATCAGAAACAGCGGGCGGCCCAGTGATGCGTTCCGGTTATCCACGACCGAAAAGCGACTGATCGGGCGCTTTTCGGCTGGTGGCGTTTCCGTCATGTTCCCGTGGGACTCCCGTCAGGGAGGTCCACGGTACGGGGGGTGAGGGGGTTCTCCCCCCATCATGCAAGTTCCCGTGGGACTCCCGTCAGGGAGGTCCACGGTACGGGGGGTGAGGGGGTTCTCCCCCCATCATGCAAGTTCCCGTGGGACTCCCGTCAGGGAGGTCCACGGTACGGGGGGTGAGGGGGTTCTCCCCCCATCATGCAAGTTCCCGTGGGACTCCCGTCAGGGAGGTCCACGGTACGGGGGGTGAGGGGGTTCTCCCCCCATCATGCAAGTTAGTCCTTGGATGGCCAGCGGAGTGGAGGATGCATTTCGGCCTGCGTGAAAAGATGATGCTCTATCTGGTCGGGGGGGTGATCCTGATCGGTGGCGTCACGCTCACCATGGTGCGTTCCATGCAGGAGCACATCCAGCTGGAACTGACCCGCTATTCGGTGGAACGCTACGTGATGTTGCACCGGGAGAAGACCCTCGGAGGCATCCAGGGGGATCTGATGCTGGCGCTCAAGCTGGCCGATTCGGAGGCGGTGCGGCGTTGGGTGCGCGATCCAGCCAATGGGGCGGCAACCGGCCCGGCCATGCGTGAGTTGGGCAGTTTTTTGTCGCTTTTTACCAGTCACGAGATGTTCGTGGCTTCCAAGCCGACCGGACAGTTCTTTTTCGTCGATACCCAAGCCATTCGGGACTCACGTCAATCCCCCATCAAGCCGACCCAGATCCTTGGCGCGGATAACCAGGACGATGCCTGGTTCTTCAAGACCCTCGAGGATACGGCCCCGTATAATTTCAACGTCGATCACAACAACAAACTCAACGTCACCAAGCTGTGGATCAACGTGGTGATGAAAGAGGGGCAAGAGCCGGTCGGGGTGGTGGGAACCGGCATCGACATCACGAAATTCATCGAATCCTTTGTCAAGAGTCGCGAGGAGGGGGTGACCGGGATGTTCGTCAACGAGGCTGGCGCCATCCAGGGGCATGCCGACCCTTCGTTGATCGCCCAGAATGCTCCCATCAACTCGGAACAGGCCACATCGACCATCTGGAAGCTGTTGGCCAACGAACAGGAGGCGGAACGGCTCAAGTCGTTGATGACGCGGGTCAAGGGTGGTGGCCAGGGCGAGTTGTTGCAGTTGACTCTGAGTGGCGTGCCACGTGTGGTGGCCGTGGCCTACATCCCCCCGCTGAAATGGTTCACGGTGGCCGCCTTCGATCGTACCAGCGTGGTCGGCAGCCGCGATTTTCTCACCGTGCTGGCGGTCATGCTGATGGCCATGGTGGTGTCGAGCCTGATGGTCTACGTGGTCGGCAACCGTTTGGTGGTCGAGCCGTTGCGTATGTTGGTTGACGGCACGCGTCGGGTTGCGGAAGGGGCGTTCGACCTGCATCTGCCCGAGGAGCGCAAGGACGAAATCGGCGAAGTGATGGTGGCCTTCAGTCGCATGGCCAGGCAGATCTCGGAGTCCCGTCGTCTGGTGCAGACCAACGTCGCGACCATCACCGCCGCGTTGCAGCGCGCGACCGGTTACTGGGAGCTGTCCCGGATCTTTTTTACCCATGTGGCGCCCCTCCTGGATGTCGGGGTGGGAGGGTTCTATCGGGTGGATCCGTTGCGTCGGGTGCTGGTGGCCTGCGGAGGCCATGCCCGTTCCGGCTCGGATGCCGTACCGGATGAGATCCCCTTCGGGAGCGGCCTGGTGGGTCAGTGCGCCAGCGAACAACGCATGATTCGCATCGAGAACCCGCCGGAAGGGTATCTCAAGATCGGTTCGGTGCTCGGCGCGTCGCCGCCACGGGTGTTGATGCTGGTGCCGATCATGCACGCCGGAACCCTGCTCGGGGTGATCGAGATCGGCTCGTTTCGGGAGTTCCGCGACGAGGAGATCACCCTGCTCGAGGGGATTTTGACCGTGGTGGCGATGTGCATGGAGATCATCGAACGCAACGAGCGCATGGGATGCATCGCCCTGGAGGCGACGCGATGAATCGTTTCACCGCCTGGGTGGCGACCCATCCGCGCTGGTCCTGGTCCTGGATTCTGCTGATGAGTTTTGGGATCGCCTGGAGCGCGGGCGAACATCTGCGCGCCATGCAGGAGCGTGAGCGGATCGCGCTGTTGGAACTGCACGCGGAACGGACCGCCGTGGAGATGCTGGCCCTGACCATGAACGGCAATCTGATGGGCTCGGTGGCCATGTTGGGTCTGGTCGAACCGCAGGTCAAGCGCGACGCACGTCTGGAGAGCAGGCCCAACGATCCCGATTTCATCAGCATGCTCGAGAGCGTCGGTCGTTCCCACGGGGCCGAGGGTGTGTTCGTGGTGGGCACCAACGGCGTGGTGCGCAGCAGTTGGGATGACTCCAACAAGCCCTCCACCGGCATCGATGTCCGTTTCCGGCCCTATTTCAAGATGGCGTTGCAGGGCAAGCAATCGATCTACGCGGCCATCAGCCTGGCCACCGGACGGCGTGCGATCTATTTCGCCTCGCCGGTCTTCGGCACGCAGAACGTCGCCGCCGAGAAGATCGGCGCCATGGTGGCCCGCTCGGATCCCCAGTCGATCGACAAGCTGTTGTCCAAACAGTCGGATGTCACGCTGTTGTTGTCGCCGCAGGGGGTGGTGTTTTCCAGCAACCATCCGGAGTGGATCTCCTGGCTGGATCATCCTCCCACCCCGGAGCGTCTCAAGGCGATCCGCGACTTGAAGCAGTTCGGGGCTCTGTTCGAGAATCGTCAGCCGGATGTGTTGCCCCTGCGGCCCGAACCGGGCTTCATCGAGTACGAGGGGAACCGGCATGCGGTGGCCAGCGCCAAGGTGCCCTGGAACGACCCGTCCGGGGACTGGCGCCTGGTGCTGGTGGAAAACCTGGAACGCAGCGCGCCCATCGAGGGGCGTCTGGGGAGGATGATCGCCAGTGGTCTGGGCGCGTTGGTGATGCTGTGGATGATTTTCAAGGTGTTGCGCGGCCATCACGCCCAGGGGGTGGCCGGGTCGAAATTGCAGATCTACGCGGCCCGCCAGGAGCACAGCGCGCGGCATAAGTCCCGTCTGGCCCAGATGTCGGTGCGCATGCAGCAGGCCAAGGGGATCCAGGAGCTGACACGGATCTTTTTGTCCGAGGCGCATGCGCTTCTGGGGGTGTATCGGGGGGTGATCTACGTGCGCAACCGACCGGGGAGCGACACGTTGCGGCTGGAAGGCGCTTTCGGGGTGGATCGGGAGGTGCCGCGCCTGCTTCTGGAGGGGGATGGTCTGCTGGGTCAATGCGCGCATGAGGGGCGCCCGGTGATCCTGACTCCCCCCGAGGGGTATTGGGGCAAGATTCGCTCCGGTTTGGGCGAAACCACGCCCGACTCCCTGGCCATCCTGCCGATCCGTCTGGGGGACGTGGTGCTGGGCGTGGTGGAGCTGGCCACCCTCGGAGCGGACGAGGAGCAGTCCGCCGCCATGCGCGACGAAATGGTAGCCATGCTCGCCCTGAACCTGGAGATCCAGCGCCGCAACCGCGATGCCGAAGAGATTCTGGCCGCCACCGCCGAGGCCGAACGCACCAAGGCCGGTCAGTTGGTGTTTCAGCAGGCCCTCCTCGACACCATTCCCTATCCGCTCTTCTACAAGGGGGTGGATACCCGCTTCATGGGCTTCAATCGCGCTTACGAGGATGCCTTCGGGGTGAAGCGCGCGCAACTGATCGGCAAGCGGGTGGGGGATCTGGAGTACCTTCCCGAGGCGGATCGCAACGCCTATCAGGCCGAGGATGAATCGGTGATCGCCACGGGCACGACGGTGCGGCGCGAGGTATCCATGCCGTATGCCGACGGCCAAATCCACGACACCATCTATTATGCCTCGGGATTCCGTCTTCCGGATGGTTCGTCGGGCGGCATGGTCGGCACCTTCATCGACATCAGCGAGCTGCGGAACGCAGAGCGCAAACTGATGCACATGTCGGATCGCGGATTCAACCTGTTGGCCAAAAGATACGAGGAGCAGACGCGCACCCTGCGCGACGAGGTGAACGAACTGGCGCTGGCGCTGGGTCGCCCTCCCCCGTATGGTCCCGATGACGCGGAGATCGCCCCATGAAGTCGCTCCTCACGTTTCTGGAGAGGCGTCAGCTCCGCGTGAAGTTGTTGATCGGTTTCGCGGGCTTTCTGGGCGTCACCGTGGGACCGATTCTGTTCTACCTGTGGCATTTGGGTCAATTGCACGGGGAGTTGCCGTTTTTGCTGCTGGCAGGTGGCATCGGCGTCGGCGTGCTGATGGCCCTTGTGATGGGCGGTTCGGTGCGCCGTCCCATCGAACAACTGCGCGACAGCGTGGAGAATTTGGCCTCGGGCCAGCTCGACATCGTGGTGCCAAGTACCGATTTTCCAAACGAAATCGGTGATCTGGCCCGCTCCATCGCCGTGTTGCAGTCCGGCGCCATTGAAATGGAGGCGCAACGCTGGATCAAGGTCCATCAGGCCACCATCTCCACGGCGTTGCAGGAGGCGGTGGACTTCGCCGATCTGGCGCGACGCTTCCTGTCCGGCGTGGCCCCCTTGCTCCAGGTGGGGCAGGGGGCGATGTACCTGCTGGAGGGGGAGCGGTTGCGCCTGTTTGGCGGCTACGCCTTCCGGGAACGCAAGGGGTTCCATGCCATCTTCGAATTGGGCGAGGGGCTGGTCGGTCAGTGCGCCCTGGAGAAGACCCCGATCGTCATCACCCGTCCCCACCCCGACTACCTGCGCATCGGCTCTTCGGTCGGCGAGGCGATTCCCCGGGCGATCATCGTGCTGCCGGTGATCCGCAACGATCAGTTGCTGGCTGTGGTGGAGCTGGCCTCCTTCAAGATGTTCGACGCCCGGGAACAGACGCTGCTCGATGGTCTGATGCCGATGCTGGCCATGAGCATCGAGATCCTGGACCGCAACCTGCGTACCCGTCAGTTGCTCGAGGAGACGCGCCAGCAGGCGAGCACGATGGAGGTTCAGGCGGCCCAGCTCTCCGCGCAAACGGTCGAACTGGAGGAGCGGCGCAACGCGCTCCAGGCCACCGAAGAGTGGTATCGGGGCATCATCGAATCGGCTCCGGACGGGATGCTGGTGGCGGATCGGGACGGGGTGATCATCCTGGCCAATCCACGCATTCATGCCATGTTCGGACATGCCGACGGCGAACTGGTGGGCAGACGCTTCGAATCCCTCTTTCCCGAGGATTCGCGCGAGGAGAACATCGCCCAATGGGAGGTGTTCATCACCTCCGGACACGCCAGAGAGCGCGAATCGGAGGGCGAGGCGCTTTACGGGTTGCGCAAGGATGGCCTGGTCTTCCCCTTGGAGATCTCCCTGTCCCGGCTGCCGGCCCTGGGCGGACGCGGGATCTGCGTCTGCGCGTCGATGCGCGACATCACCCAGCGCAAGGCCGCCGAGGCGGCGCTGCGCGACAGCGAAGCCTACAACAAGATGCTGTTCCAGGAGTCGGCGCGTCCGATCGTGATCCACGATCCGGCGGGCCCCGGGTTCATCGACTGCAACCCGGCGGCGGTGCGGATGTACGGGTACGCCAGCCGCGAGGAGTTGTTGGGCAAGACCCCCCTGGATGTCTCCGCCCCGACCCAGTACGACGGCTCTGACAGCCGTGCCGCCATGGCGCGTATCGACATGCTGGCCCTGCATCAGGGTCCGCAATCCTTCGAATGGCGCCATCGTCGTCCGAATGGGGAGATCTGGGATGCCCAGGTCCATTTGATGATGTTCCATTTCGGTGGGCGCGAGCTGTTGCAGTTCACCCTCGACGACATCACCGAAAAGAAACGGGCCGGGGAGGAGATCGAGCGGCAACGGGCCACGCTGGGGGCGCTGATCGACTCGATTCCGGATCTGATCTCCTACAAGGATCCGGAAGGGATCTATCTTGGCTGCAATTTCGCTTTTGCCGAGCGGATCGCCAAGCCGGTGGAGGAGATCATCGGGCGCAGCGATTACGACATCTTCCCGCCGGAAGATGCCTACGAGATCCGCCAGGGCGATCACGAGATGATGGAGTCCCTGAAACGTCATGCCGAGGAGGAGTGGGTCACCTATCCGGACGGGCGTCGGGTGCTGCTCGACACGGTGCGGGCGCCGTTCTACGACGGCAAGGGGCGTCTGTTGGGACTGCTCGGGATCGGGCGGGACATCACCGAACGCAAGGCGGTGGAGCAGGCGATGGCCGAGGCGCGTCGCGCCGCCGAGGAGGCCACCAAGGCCAAGAGCGACTTTCTGGCCAACATGAGCCATGAAATCCGCACCCCGATGAATGCCATCATCGGCATGTCGCATCTGGCGCTTCAGACCGAACTCAACCAGAAACAACGCAACTACATCGAAAAGGTTCACCGTTCGGCGGAAAACCTGCTCGGGATCATCAACGACATTCTCGACTTCTCGAAGATCGAGGCCGGCAAGATGACCATGGAGCGGATCGACTTCCGCTTCGAGGATGTGATGGACCACTTGGCCAATCTGGTGGGGATCAAGGCCGAGCACAAGGGGTTGGAGTTGTTGTTCGACACCAGGCCGGACGTGCCGATGGGGCTGATCGGCGATCCGTTGCGGTTGGGACAGGTTCTGGTCAATCTGGGCAACAACGCGGTCAAGTTCACCGATCGCGGCGAGATCGTCATCGGCGTGGAGCGGGTCGCCGAGGTCGGGCAGAGTGTCGAGTTGCACTTCTGGGTCAAGGACTCCGGCATCGGCATGACCCCGGAGCAGTTGGGCAAGATGTTCCAGTCGTTCAGTCAGGCCGACTCTTCGACCACCCGCAAGTATGGTGGCACCGGTCTGGGTCTGGCGATCTCCAAGAACCTGGTCGAGCTGATGGATGGTCGCATCTGGGTGGAGAGCGAGCTTGGCAAGGGGTCGGTGTTTCATTTCCATGCCCGGTTCGGCTTGCAGAGCGAGGCGATGCCGCGACGCATGTTCCGGGCCGACGAGTTGGCCGGTCTGCGGCTGTTGGTGGTGGACGACAACGCGGCGGCCCGCGAGATCTTTGCCGACATGGCCAGTCATCTCGGATTCCATGTCGATGTGGTGCCCGATGGTCAGAACGCCTTGACGTGCATTTCGGAGAAGGATCGGGCCGGTTCTTCGTATGATCTGGTGCTGATGGATTGGAAGATGCCGGTCATGGATGGGGTGGAGTGCATGCGGCGCATCCGCGATGAGGCGTTCGTGCACACCCCGGCCATGATCATGGTGACTGCCTTCGGTCGCGAGGAGGCGCTCAACGAGGCGCAGCGTCAGGGGGTGGGGTTGCGTCATGTGGTCACCAAGCCGGTGACCCCTTCGGTGTTGTTGGAGAGCATCGGCGAAGCCCTTGGACGCGGGGTGGCGCGGGAGGGAGGCGAACGACCGGATCCGGCGGGCGAGGCCAAGGCGAAGTTGCGGGGCGCGCGGGTGTTGCTGGTCGAGGACAACGACATGAACCAGGAACTGGCCACGGAGCTTTTGGGCGAGGCCGGTTTTGAGGTGGTGGTGGCCAACAATGGTCGCGAGGCCTTGGATCGTCTGGAGGCGGGTGACCGTTTCGACGGGGTGTTGATGGATTGTCAGATGCCGGTGATGGACGGCTACACGGCGACACGGGCGATTCGCGAGAATCCGGCCTGGGCCAGGCTGCCGGTGATCGCCATGACCGCCAACGCCATGGCCGGGGATCGGGAGAAGGTGATCGCTGCGGGGATGAACGATCACATCCCCAAGCCGCTGGATGTGGTGGATATGTTCGTCACCCTGGCCAAGTGGATCGTGCCGGCGGTGAGGGGCGGCGGGTCGGTGGTGGAAGCCGGGGGTGGCGTGGCGGAACCGTCTGGCGTCATTTCCGGAGATGCGCCGTCGGGAACGGTCGCGCCGGGGTGCGCTGTCGGGGATGGGATCCCGCGCGGGATCCCGGATCTGGATGTGGAGACCGGCTTGAAGCGGATGTTGGGCAAGAAGGGGTTGTACCTGTCGATATTGCGCAAGTATCTCGCCGGTCAGAGGGATGCCCCGGCACGGATTCGCGCCGCGCTCGTCGCCGGGGATCGTGCCACCGCCGAGCGCGAGGCGCATACCCTGAAGGGCACCTCCGGGAACATCGGCGCCAACCTGGTTCAGGCCGGAGCCGCGCGGATGGAAGCGGCCATCAAGGAGGGGGGGCGGGAGGAGGCGGAGATCCTGGAGTTGCTGGTTTCGGTCGAGGCGCATCTGGGGATGTTGATTCAGGCTTTGGAGGCGGCCTTGCCGGCGGATGTGGAGGCGGCGGTTGTTCCGGTCGAGAGGCCGGCCTTGGATCTGGAGGCGTTGCGGGTCGCGTCTGGCGCGTTGGCCGGTTTCCTGGCGGATGACAACTCCGAGGCCTCGGATGTCTGGCATGATCGGTTGGATCTTTTCAAGCAGGCCATGCCGGAGCAGTGGCGACAGGTCGGTCAGGCGATCGAGGGGTTTGATTTCGAGGGGGCGTTGGAGATTCTGCGTGCGGCGTTGCGGCCTCATGGGGTGACGGTGTGAGTTGAAGCGCCGGGGTCCGGTCCGGACACTGGACCCCGGTGCCCGCGACAGTCGGTTCTTGGCTATCCTTTGGCCTCGTCTCCCCTGGGGATGGTGACAATCACCTCCAACCCCCCATCCGGACGGTTGCGCAGGGTAAGATTCCCGCCATGCGCGCGCACGATGTTGCGGGCGATCGGCAGTCCAAGTCCCGTGCCTCCGGTATCGCGGTTGCGGGAGTTCTCCAAACGGGTGAAGGGCTCGAACACCCGTTCCCAATCCGCCTCCGGAATGCCGGGTCCGGAGTCCGCGATCGAGATGCGCAACCGATCCCCCAACAGGTCGGCACGCATGCGCGCCTTTTGACCATAGTGGACCGCATTGTCCACCAGATTCACCAGACACCGCTTCAAACTCTTGGGCATGACCGGAAACGGCGGAAGATTCTCCGCGTGGATCTCTACCGTGTGTCCAAGCTCCTCGAAGGTCTCGCCTATTCCCTCCAGAAGCGCGGTGATGTCCACCCGCGCCACCGGCTCCATGCCCTCCATGCCGCGTGCATACTCCAGGGCCGAGCTGGTCATCCGCTCCATGTCGGTGAGGTTGCGCAATAGATCTTCCCGCAACGGCGACTCCTCGAGCCGCTCGACCCGCAACCGCATGCGGGTGAGCGGGGTCTTGAGATCGTGGGAGACCGCGGCCAGCAGATGGGTGCGCTCGTTGACATAGCGCTTCAACCGCTCCTGCATGGCGTTGAAGGCCGAGGCGGCATGCCTGACCTCACGCGGACCGGTGAGGGGAAGCGGCGCGTGGTTGAGATCCTGACCCAGCGCACGGGCGGCATCGGCCATCAGCAGCAAGGGTCGGGTCGCCAGTCGCATCGCGGCCAATGACAACATCCCCACCAACACGAACAGCAGCAGCAACGACCATCCCATCCACTCCGGCCATTCGAACACCTCGCCGGGGAGGTGGCTGTGGAACTCCACCCAATCCCCTCCGACCAGCTGCGTGCGCACCAGGAACGACACTCCAAGCGGCATCAGGGGTTGCATCATGCGCATGTGTCGCCAGTAATGGGGCGGATGGCGCATGCCGGGGGGCGGGATGGCCTGGGGAGGAAGCTGGGAGGGGGCGCCGGGCGCACTGGCTTGGGAGCCGGAGGGTATGCCGGGTGGGGTGTTGGTCGGGTTGCCGGAGGTGGAGGGGCCGGGGGTGATGCGGGTCTGTCCCTCCTCGGGGCTGTTGAGCACCACGATGCGCAACGGGCGTTTGGGACCGAGATAGCGGCGCAACAGCTCGACCAGACGTTCGGCGCGCGGGTCGTTGGCCCCCTCTTCCAGCTCCTGGGATGGGGGGCGGGGCGGCAGAAAGCGCACCGAGTGCAAAGGGCTTTCCCAGAGGGCGGCCACGCGGCGGCGTTCGCTGGGTGGAAGGGTGTCGAGCAGATGGACGATGGCCACGAACTCCTGAGCGGTGCGCATGCCGCCGAAGGAGGAGAGAGCCCGGCTGCGGTCGTGCAGATGAAGCACCGCGCCCGAGGCCAGGGCGAGAAACACGCCGGTCAGAAGAATCGTCACGATCCGTCCGGAGAGGGAGTTGGGAAATGGATTGAGTCTCATGGGGCGATCTCGGCGGTCAGCATGTACCCCTTGCCCCAGACGGTCTTGATGAGGGTGGGATTTTTGGGATCCTCGCGGAGTCGTTTGCGCAGCCGGCTCACCTGGACGTCCATGCCGCGGTCGAACACCGTGGCCTCGCGGGCGTGACAGAGTTCGGTCAACCGGTCCCGGTCCAGGGATTCGTTGGGATGCTGGAGAAAGACCTGCAACAGGATCATCTCCCCCTTGGTCAGATCAACGATCACCCCATCCGGAGAGAGCAGATGGCGCGCCTTGACCTTGAGGGTCCACCCTCCGAAGCGGATTTCGTCGCGATCGGGGGGTGGCGGGATGCGACCGGTGGCGCGGGAACGACGCAGCACGCTGCGGATGCGCGCCAACAGTTCGCGGGGGCTGAACGGCTTGGCGAGATAGTCATCCGCGCCCATCTCCAGCCCCAGGATGCGATCCATTTCGTCGCCGCGCGCGGTGAGCATGATGATGGCGATGTCGCGGGTCGGTTCTTCGACGCTCAACCGCTTGCAGAGCATCAGTCCGTCCTCGCCGGGGAGCATCAGGTCCATGAGGATGAGATCCGGGGTCCAGGTTTTGAGGATCTCCCACATCACGAGGCCGTTTTCCGCCTCGCGCGTCTCCAGGCCGTTCTCTTCCAGGTATTCACGGGTCAGGGTGCGGGTTTCGTGGTCATCTTCGACGATCAGAATGCGGTCGGATTGGGGCATGGTTTTGGCTTCCGGTGTTGTTGACCTTGGAACGCCCGAAGGGGGTACAAGGTCGGGATTCTCCTCCCATCGTGTCAGTTGCCCTTGAAACGCCCAAAGGGCGGTGCAAGGTCGGGGGGTGAGGGGGGCTCTCCCCAATCATGTCAATCTGTAACAAAAGTATGACACTTTGGATCAAGTGTGACAGGAATTGTCGATAAATGCCAAGATTGTGGAAAAAGGGTGACGAAGCGTGGGTGATGCTTACGGAAATTTTACAATAAAGCAGTTTATTTTCAACGTTTTTTGAACTATCTTGCCATCATCGTCAAGCTTTGAACCGATTTGTTGGACAGGTTTCGTACTCATCGATACAAGGAGAATCCCACCATGAACACGCGATTGATCAAAAAAATTCTGCCGTTGGCCGTGACCGTGGCGTTGTATGCCGGTAGCGTTCTGGCCGAGGAGAAGGCCAATACCCCTGCCGCCCCTGCCGCCCCTGCCGCGACCGAGCAGGCGATGCAACCAGGCATGTGGCCGGGTGGCATGGGTGGACCGTGGGGTGGACCGGGCATGCGTGGTGGACCGTGGGGTGGTCCTCATCGGGGTGGACCGGGTTGGGGTGGTGGCGGTCCGGGGATGGAGATGAACGGTCCGTGGGGCGAGCCGGTGGAGTCGCTGACCGCCCGTCTGGCCTCCGTCAAGCAGCAGTTGGGGATCACCGCCGCCCAGGAGGAGAACTGGAACGCCTACACCAAGGCCCTGACCGAGCAGAACGAAGCGCGGAGCAGCATGCGCAAGCAGATGGCCACCAATCCGCCGCGCGATCCCATGGAGATGGAATCGCGCCGCATCGCCGGCATGGAGAGCATGCTCACGCACAAGAAGGCGGTGTTGCAGGGCTACAAGGATCTGATCGCCAAGCTCGACGATCGCCAGAAGGCGTTGATCGGCCCGGCCCAGGTTCCGCCCTGCGCGCAGTGAGCCGTACTCAGGCTGGGGCTCGGCTCCAGATTTGAAAGGTGAGATCCGGGGCGCTCCATGACGGGGCTCCCCGGATCGAAGACGGGTGGATGGGTCCCCACGTCAGGCGGATTGGAACGGTTGGGGGTGGTCATGGCACCATTCGGAACATGCGAGGTGACCCATGCGCTCAAGATCGCGGGGATGGTTTGTGCGGCCTGCGCCGAGATCATCACCGAGGGTCTGACCGCCCTGCAAGGGGTGCGGCGGGTGGATGCCGACTGGCGCCGCAGTCGGGTCATCGTCACCTATGATTTAACGCAGGTGCGGCTCGAAGCCCTCGAGAAGTTGTTGACCGAGATCGGGTTTCCGCCCGATCCCGGTCTGCCGCACCGTTTGCGGCGCGACTGGTGGCGCTTTGCCGATCAGAACACCCTGGACCATTGCACCCACCGGAGCCCCTGTTGCAGCAAGCCCCCCCGGTGACCATAAAAACATGGCCACCTTGGGGCGTTCAACAGCGGTGCAGGGGGTCAGCTTCGGACATGACCGTGGGGGTCGATGTTCAAGTGACCACCTTGAGTTGCTGAACGCGTGACTCCCTTTGCGTCTCTGACATGAAAAGCCTGTTCTCTTTCGTGGTTGACGTCATAGTGGAAACCCTCCGGTAACTGGAAAGAGTATTTCCATCGGTGAAAGTCCGGTGCATCGCCGTGCCGAGCACCATTCGGGTCAAAGAGTAGCTTTGTGGTATCTTTCCAGCCTCGGCCTCCGTGGACCATGGTGTGTTGATAAGTTGTTGTGAATATTTTTATCTTTCTGTTAGCATCATGTAAGTTGTTGAAATCCCCATAAGTATCACAAATTTCCCACAGATTTTGACATTTGCATTGACTGTTAAAAATATCTTTTGGTAGTAATAGGGGGTGGTAAATATCATCTGGTTTGATATTGTTTCTCCAGTACTCTTCTTCTTGGATTATTTCTGATAATCTGTTTATGAGTTCTTGGTCTGGATGATAGATTAGGGGTAAATGTTTTCCTTCAAACCAGCGAAAGCGAAAGAAAGGTTTGATGAATTGTCTTGCTATCTCGTTAGAGTTTCCTTCTGCGTTTCTGATTCCGACTATATGGCTGTCTGTTGATTCTGAGGCTGTTTTGCAGGCCAATTTCACAACTTTTTCTGAGAATAATAATTTCTTCTCGTCAATATAGGCGAATTTGATATTCCAGCCCAAGGGTAGGGGATGGCTGGTCTGGAATTTTTGCAACGCTGCTTTGACGCGAACGACAAGGGAGTGCGAAAGTCCAGCGAGGATCAGTACCGGCATGGCTGAACCTAATGCGAATAATTGTTGAATAGTCTTGAAACAATATCCATAGGAATTAAAATTCGAGCCAAATCATCTGATGTCAGTCTGGCCATGGCTTCCAGAAAGGCGGGAGATAACTGGGTATGATGCTCGGTGATTTTGTCTTGTCGTTCGGAGTTTGAAAGGTGAGGATTGGGAAGCCACCAGGCTGGTTGCCAATTCACACCCATACGATTGGCCCAGGCGCGAATGCGTTGTTGCAAGATACGAACCCGGTACCAATGCCACTGCTCTTGCAAGTCCAGTTGTCTGAGCTTGCTTCCAAATTTCCGAAGTGCCATGAGATCGTTGGAGTGCAGGGTCGCACGTAGCTCATTCGCTACGTCGCGATACTGATACTGATCGCAGAAATCATTTCGATCCTGACAACTTTGTGTAATGGTTACCGGAGGTACAGCTATTCGGTCATCATCCGTGTTTGTTTCGGATGGAGACTCACTTGATTGTTCGAAGCGATCCTGTGATTTCAGGTAGTGAAAACCATGCTCGGTTATGGTGGTGAAGGCCCAAAACAGATCCTGTCTTAAAGCAGCCTGATCGTGTCTTTTGGTGTTGGTTGTTTCAACCAAAAGATGGTTTTTTTCGGCTGGGGCTACAAGGAAGTCCTGACCAAGCCGGATTCTTGTCGCAATCATCCCTTTTGCTTCGAAATGGTTCAGAAAATCCCGGAATCTTGTTGGGGGGGCAAAGGGTTCAGGAGGAAAGTCTAAATTATATTGTTTTGCATTGTGATGGATGATATCTCTGAGGCGAGCGCCAGGGACGGCTTCACCGGTTTTTTCTACAGCTTGTTCAATGGATTCACGGACTATTTTCTCCCATATCTCTTCGTTAGCTAATTCCATAATAAACATAACTCCTATATAATGACAAAAAAAAGGAGGCTGTCTCAATTTAAGCCTCCTTTTGTTCGTGTGGGCTTATCTGGCCCATTTTGAACGTATTGGAAAATATGAATAAGCAACGCTACTCCCACAATCCAGAACGGGCATGCCGTGGAGATTCTCTAGGGGGTTGTGAGAGGGGAACCCTCCTAGCCTGCTCCACTACCGATTCCGGGTGCCTTCCGCCCCATACGCGCGTCGGAACGCATTGTGCGCATATTTCGAAATTGTGAATACTGTATCAGATATACGACGGAATGCCAAGAAAAAATTGTAAGGTTGTTCAGGATGTCAGGGTGTGTTGACATGGGAAGGCAGCGAGCCTTCAGACAAGGCGCGACGACTCGATCCGCGCCATACACGGTCGTATGTGAGCAGCCAAGAGGCGTCGCAACGCCGTATCAAGGCCGCTGACGCAACAGGTCAACACGCCCTGGCGCGATCTTTAAAAAAGTGTTTTTTGCGGTTTTTGCGAAAGATTTTTATTTTAAAAACGCGCAAAAAGATGAACGGAAAAGTCCCAAGAACCCCGCCGAGCCTGAATAGCTGCCATGGACCTCCCTTCGGGAGGTCCATGGCATGGGGGTGAGGGGGCTCCCCCCATCATGCAATGACTTGCTGGGCAAATCGTTGCCCTCCAACAGCCTCCGACAAAAAAATGTACGGGACACAAGGTGATCGGTTGTGTATGATTCGGCTCTGAAAGTCAATCACGACATCCGATCCGGCGCGTGTTGGTCACAACAATCCTCACACCTTGGAAAAATCCTCTGATTGTCTGCCTGACGGGGATCGGCTCCACAAACAGGTAGGGTTTCCCATGAGAATTGCCATCATCATCACCGGCCTTGGAATCGGCGGTGCTGAGATCATGCTGTACAAGTTGCTCGAGCGCATGGATCGTCAGAGGTTTCAGTGTCACGTCTTCTCCCTGACGCAACCAGGAGAGATCGGGCAGCGCATTCAAGCCCTCGGAATCCCTGTCGAATCTTTGGATCTGTCCCGAAGCGTATTCAAGCTGGGCGCGGTCTTTACGTTGGTGCGAAGGTTGAAAACGCTCCAGATCGATCTGGTCAATACCTGGATGTATCATGCGGATCTGATTGGCGGTCTGGCCGCGCGTGCCGCCGGAGTTCGCCAGGTGATCTGGGGAATTCGGACCGCCGATTTCGTCCGCAGTAAGGAAAAACGGGCGACGCGCTTCATCGTTCGCATCAATGCACGGCTTTCGCATTGGGTGCCGGTTGGTATCATCAGTTGTTCGGAAGCGGCCAGGGAGGTTCATGACAGGCTTGGTTATCGTTTGGAAAAAATCACGGTGATTCCAAACGGGTTCGATGTGGCGCGGTTCGTTCCGGACGCGTCGGCACGCATCTCCGTTCGCCAGGAGTTGCATGTGGATGAGGATACGCCGCTGGTCGGGATTGTTGGTCGTCATACCCCCCAAAAGAATCATGTCGGTTTTTTCGAGGCCGCCGAACGGTTGCGGCGTAGGCATCCCCGGGTACGCTTCGTGGTGGTTGGACGGGGGTTCGCGCCTCTTCGGGAGAAGCTGGCTGGCGCCATGCATGACACCGGTCTTGATGCTGCGATCCACTGGCTGGGACAGCGTGAGGATATGCCACGCTTGATGGCGTCGCTGGATCTGTTGGCTTCGTCGTCGGATGGAGAAGGGTTTCCGAACGTCCTGGGAGAGGCCATGGCTTGCGGCGTTCCGTGCGTGGTCACGGATGTCGGCGATTCGGCGTTCATTGTCGGCCAGACGGGTCGTGTGGTTCCCGTGGGGGATATGGCTGGATTGGCCGCCGCCATGGGGGATCTGCTGAGTCTGTCAACTTCCGACAGGCTCGCCCTTGGCAGACAAGCCCGCATCCGGGTTCGTGAACATTTCGAGATTGGCGGTGTCGTCCGGAGGTATGAGGCGTATTTTCTTGCGCATCATCCCGGATCCGGCAGTCGCGGGTGATGGGATGGCCTGATGAAGATCGGACGCGGATGGTGGAGCCTGCGCCTCATTCAAGCTCCATGGGCAGATCGCTGGCAATCTGGTTGAGTACCTCCAGAAGCCGCTTCTTGGCGATCGGCTTGGTCAGATAGAGATTCAAACCCGCATCCTTGCTGCGTTGAATGTTCTCTTCCATGGCATGCGCCGACAAGGCCACGATGATCACCGGGCGCAACCCTGTCTCCTGTTCCCAGGCGCGAATCTGCCGCGTGGCCGAATAGCCATCCAGGTTGGGCATCTGGATGTCCATCAAAACGAGATCGAAGCTCTGCTCCTTGATGCGCCGCACCGCCTCCACCCCGTCGTAGACCATCTCCAGTTCATGGGGGGTCTTCATGAGATAGGTGGCGATCAAGATCCGGTTCTCCTCCACATCCTCGGCCAGCAGAATCCGCAATCCTCGCCCGGTGGCATGCGGCATGACCGTCTGACTCGATGTTTCGACCGGCGCGATCGTCGCGAAGCGCGCCGGCAGGGAGAAGGCGAACAGGCTCCCTTCGTCCAGACGGCTTTCGACCCAGATCCGTCCTCCCATCAACTCCACCAGACGTTTGCAGATCGCCAGACCCAGACCCGTGCCGCCGTAACGACGACTGATCCCGGCATCCGCCTGGGTGAACTGATCGAAGATGAGTCCTGCCTGCTCGTTGGCGATGCCGATGCCGGTATCGCGTACCTCGAAACGCAATCGGTTCCTCTCCGGGTTGTCCCAGCCGAGCCGGAGGGCGATCCCTCCCTTGTGGGTGAACTTGATGGCATTGCCCAACAGATTGAGCAGAATCTGCCGTACCCGACCATCGTCGCCCAGGATGGCCGCCGGCAGATCCGCGTTCAGCTCCGCGTGCAGTTCGAGCCCTTTCTCCTCGGCGACGATCTGCATCAGCCGTACGGTTTCGATCACCACCGATGCAGGGTCGAAGGGCTCTTCGGCCAGCGACAGCCGACCGGCCTCGATGCGTGAAAAGTCGAGTACGTCGTTGATGACGTTCAACAGCGCCTTGCCGGATTGATGCATGGTCTTGGCGAAGTGGCGCTGATTGGGGGTCAGATCGGTTTCGAGCAGCGTTTCGGCCAGGCCCAGCACCACATTCATGGGGGTGCGGATTTCATGGCTCATGTTGGCCAGGAAATCGCTTTTGGCCCGTGCGGCCATCTCCGCCTGATCCTTGGCCAACACCAGATCGATCTCCAGCCTCTTGCGCTCCGAGATGTCCAGTCCCATCCCCAGCAGCAGAGGCTCCCCCTCGAACTCCACCCGATGTCCCACGAAATAAAAGGGTCGGCTGCTTCCGTTTTTGTGCAGGATGGCCGCCTCGACATTGGCCGAGCCGTTCGAAAAAACCAGCGCCATGCGCTCGGCGATCAACTCCCGGTCCGTTCCCTGGAAAAAATCCAGCGCCAACGCCTCGCCCATCGCCACGTCATTCAATCCGACCGCCTCTTCGAACGCCTTGTTCCACATGCGGAAGCGTCCCTGGGCGGTGATCAGATAGAAAACGCCGGGCAAGGCGTTGACGAGGCGCAGAATGAAATCCCGCTCCACCCGCAGCGCCTGTTCAGCCTCCACGCGTATGGTCACGTTGCGGGAGACGCTGTGAATGCATTGTACCGCGCCCTGTTCGTTCAGAAGTGGCTTGACCAGGGTTTCCAGCCAGACGTATTCCCCCTCCCGGGTGCGGACACGGTAGATCAGTTCATCTTCCTTTCGATCCTCGGCCACCTTGCGGTAGGAAGGGTCGAACAGACGGGTGATATCCTCGGGATGGATGAACTCGGACGGTTTGCGCCCCAGCAGATCTTCCGGACGGAAACCCAGCATGCTGGTGACGGAGGGGGAGACGTAGGTCCAGGTCGAATCCGGAGCATGCACGCTGATGATGTCCACCAGGTTTTCGGAGATCAGTCGGTAACGGGCCTCGCTCTCCCGCAGCGCCAGGTTGCGTTCTTCGATGAGCCGTTCGTGGATGTTCTGACGGCGTTGATGCAGGAGCAGTCCAAGAACGGAGAGTGTGACGATCATGCTGAACAGGCTGATCTGGAAGATGGCGTCCTCGCGCCAGAGGGTGAGAATTTCCGGCAGGAGGCGACTGGTGATCACCACCGGCGATTTGTCCAGGGGCAGGCTGGCCGACTGCACGGTGCGGAAAGCCACCATGCGCTCCTCGTTCACGGAGGGGGAGTAACCGCTCTGGAGGGTTTCGATCTGACCGCTTTCGACATGGCGGCTGAAAAAGGTGCCGGGCAGACGCAGATTTTTGCCGACCAGTTCAGGACGCGACGGCTCGGTGAGATAATGAATGCCGTCCCCATGCACAACGCTGCTCAACATGTCCGGCGCATAGATCACCGAACTGAGCAGCGTGCGGAAATATTCTGGATCCAGGGCCGCGTTCATCACGCCGAAGAAACGGCCATCCGGTTCCGTCACCGGCAGGGAGAGCACCATGGCCCAGTCATCCATGCGGGTGATGAAGGGTTGGGAGATTTGGAGTACGCTGGGATCGTTGCTTTGGCGGGCGGTGTGGAAATAGGCGCGTCGGCTGTAATCGCCACCGATGAGTTCAGCGCGGTTGGTGGCACGGATCACCCCATTCACATCTTGCAGGAAAAGGGTGCGCACGCCGGGCATGGCATCGCACAACACGCCGAATTGACGCGACAGCTCTTCGGTCCATTGGGGGTGCGCGCGCAGGGTGGTCAGCGAGTCGCGGACCGTGCGCATGACCTGGTAGGCCGATTCGAGTTGACGCAGCAGATTGCTGTCGATGACGCGAACCTGAGTGAGGAGACGGTCCTGCTCTTGTTTGACCACCCGATCGTGTTGATGCAGGAGCATGAAGGCGAGCAGGCAGCCCAATCCGAGCAGGGGTTGCAGCAGGGCCACCCACTGGGCGAGGTGGGGATTGCGCATCTGTTGGATGAAATCATGCCTGGAGATGGCCAGGAGGATGGCTCCCAGCAACGAGAGGGCGAGGGCGGTTTGCGGGGCCATGCGGGTGAGCTGGAACCAGCCGTAAACGCTGTCCAGATTCAGGGGGTAGCCGACGAATGCGGCCATGCCCATGATCAGGACCAGCAGACCGAGGATCCACACCAGCACGCCCCGGAATGGATTCCGCAGGGCTTGCAGGAGCATGGCCAGGCCCGCGAGGGTGAACGCGAGGGCGCTGTTGGGCGCCATGCGACCTGGATGGGAGGTGTGCAGGGTGTGGAAGGAGGGATCCAGGAAGAGTCGGTCGATGCCGAGGTCAAGGTGCAGGAGGTATTGGATCAGGGAGAGACCGCCGAGGAGCAGAACGGGCAGGGTGGCGAGCGCGGCGAAGGCGTGGCGATCGCGAAAGAGGGCCAGGAGCGCGATGCCGCTTGCCAGGAGGGCTAGGCCGGAGTTGTATTGCACGGCCACGAACTCCGGGCCCATGCTGATGAGGGGCAACAGGCGCAGATGCCAACCGATGAGGACTGTCAGGCCGAGCAGGGTGATTGCAAGTGAGGAAAACAGCAGAAGGCGCTTGCTCATGCCAGGGAAAGGGGGCATTGTCTCTACCTTTAATTATCGATGATACACGCGAATGATGCGTTATATTTTTAGTGGAACTCCCGAAAGTCCCTAGTCATTTTTGTTGCGTTTACCGTGGAAATCCCGAAGGGAGAGCCACGGTACGGGGGTGAGGGGGACTCCCCCCATCAGGCAAGTTCGCAAGAGCGAGGGGTCCGATAGGGGCAGAGGTATGCTTTCAGGCGCAACGATTGCCGTCCATGCCTGGATTCGGCATGGGGGCGGCCCGGTTCCGCGTGATCGTTCGGTCAATCCCCCTTCATCCATCTTACGCCACCTTCTCCTTCTGGGGAAGTCCTGCTTCCGTGCCAATCCGGGCCTTGATACCGCCGAGGCTCGTGGGAATTGCGGTGCGATACGTCTGAATTGATTCGCGCACACTTCCAAGAAGCGATAGAATCCCGCCAAAAGGTTTTTCGACCGGATGGTCGAGGGGTGTTCCTGGGTTGGATGCAACATCGTTATCCCTGGAGGCGTGTCGGGTCGGACGCTTCCGGATCCGCTGGGTTGACTTCGAGATGCCGTGCGTTCGTGTTCGATTTTGCGGCCAAGGAGGTAAGAGATTGACCACGCTTGTGACAGGTGCCAATGGTTTCATGGGCAACGCCCTCTGTCGGCGGTTCCTGGCCGATGGAGCGCGGGTGCGCGGCGTGGTGCATCGACGGCGCGAGGCCATCCCGGATGGTCTGGAAACCGTGGTCGTGGGAGATCTCGGTCCCGACACCGACTGGCGCGACGCCCTGAAGGGGACGGAGACGGTGATTCATCTGGCGGCCCGGGTCCATCAGGCGGACGATGCGTCGCGCGCGGCATGGGACGACTGCCATGCGGCCAATACGCTCGGAACGCTTCGTCTGGCTCGACAGGCGGTCGAAGCGGGGGTGAAACGGTTCGTGTTCTTGAGCACCATCAAGGTCCATGGCGAAGAGACTCCGAACAGACCGGACCATCCGGGCTGGAACGAGTCCGATCCCCCGGCCCCGCAAGGAGGGTATGCCGTGTCGAAATGGCTGGCGGAGCAGGCTTTGACCAGGTTGGCTGACGAGAGTGGCCTCGAGGTGGTGGTGATGCGCCCGCCCCTGGTTTACGGAGCAGGTGTCAAGGCCAATTTCCTGCGGTTGATGCAGGCCGTGGATCGGGGCGTGCCGTTGCCCCTCGGAGCGGTACACAATCGACGCAGCCTGGTGTATTCTGGCAATCTTGCCGAGGCCATCCTCCTCGCATCGCGTCATCCGGCGGCGGCAGGGAAGTGCTATCTGGTCAGCGACGGCGAGCCGGTCTCGACCCCGGAGTTGATCCGTTCGCTGGCCCGTGAGTTCCGGCGTCCGGCACGCCTGCTGCCCGTTCCCCCGGACTGGATCGCGTGGTTGGGCGGGCTTTTCGCCCGCAAAGAGGCGGTAAACCGATTGTTGGGGTCGCTCGTCGTGGACGATGCGGTCATCCGACGCGAACTGGCGTGGCGTCCATCCCGCTCCTTGCAGGAGGGGCTGAGCGCCACCGTGAACTGGTATCGTCAACGGAGTGCCTCTTGAAACGCGCTTTCGATATCCTGATGGCCCTTTTGGCCGGTCTGTTGCTTCTGGTGCCGATGGGGCTGACAGCCCTGGCGGTGCGGTTCACCTCGCCGGGCCCGATCTTGCATATGAGTCGCAGGATTGGTCGGGACAATCGGGAATTTTTCATGCCCAAGTTCCGTACCATGCGGGTGGATACCCCGGATGTGGCCACCCACCTGCTCACCGATCCGAAGATCTGGCTCACCCCGATAGGCTCCTGGCTACGCAAAAGCAGCCTGGATGAACTGCCGCAACTCTGGAGCATCCTGCGCGGCGATATGAGCTTTGTGGGGCCGCGACCGGCGCTGCACAACCAACAGGACCTCATCGCCTTGCGTACCGGGGCGGGGGTGCATCGTCTGGTGCCCGGTCTGACCGGTTGGGCCCAGGTGAATGGTCGGGATGAACGCTCCATCCCGGACAAGGTGAAACTGGACGTGGAATATCTGCACCGGCGCTCGTTTTTTTTCGATCTCTGGATCCTGTGGCTGACCGTGGCCAGAGTGCTGCAACGCGAGGGAATCGCACATTGATGGAACCTTCATGGCCCTCTCTTCGTTGATTCTCGACATGCCCCGCACCGTGAAACGGCTGATCGTGCTGACCGTGGATTCGGGGTTGTGCGCGCTGACCGTTTGGCTGGCGTTCTATCTGCGCCTCGGAGAGACGGTCACGCTCTTTTCCGGCGGTCCGTGGAAACCGGAATGGGCGGTCCTGATCTCCATCGCCCTGGCCCTGCCGATCTTCATCTCGGAAGGGCTTTACAGAATGATCTTCCGGTATTCGAGCGTTCTGTCACTTAAGATCATCTTCCGCGCCAACATCTATTATGCCGTACTCTTTGTTTCGGTGATCATGGTTGTCGGAATTCCTGGGATTCCGCGCACTATTGGTATCATTCAGCCTATTCTGCTGCTTCTGACCCTTGGTTTGACCAGGGTCGTGGCCCATTACTGGCTAAGCGGAGGGTATCAGCAAAAACTCAAATTATACGATCAGCCCAACGTCTTGATTTACGGTGCCGGAAGCGCAGGTTGTCAGTTGGCGGAGGCCATCGCCAACAGCCGGAAAATGCATGTGATGGGTTTTCTGGATGACGATACGCAACTGCATGGTCAGATCATGAGCGGCCTGCCGGTGTTCGATCCGGGTACCCTGCCGGAGTTGATCCACACGAAGCGGATTCGCACCATTCTGTTGGCGCTGCCGGCGCTCTCCCGCAGCCGGCGTCACGCGATCCTGAATCGGCTTGCCGAGATTGCGGTGGCGGTGCGCACCCTGCCGGATGTGACCGAATGGGCGCATGGACCGATTGGTGTTGCCGATTTGCGAGATCTGGCGATCGAGGATCTTCTGGATCGGGAACCCATGGCTCCTGACCTGGAGTTGCTGGGCCGAGGCATCGCCGGGAGAACGGTTCTCGTGACCGGTGCGGGAGGCTCGATCGGACGGGAGTTGTGTCGTCAGATTCTCTCGGCGGCTCCAGCCGTGCTGCTGTTGGTGGAGCTCAACGAATTCGCCCTGTATGAGATCCATCAGGAGTTGCTGGCCAGACAGGTCAGAGGGGCGGTGCGTTTGGTGCCGCTGCTTGCCTCGGTACGGGATGAGCGCCGCATGCGGGAGATCCTGGCCGATTGGCGTCCGGTCACGGTTTATCATGCGGCGGCCTACAAGCATGTCCCCCTCGTGGAGGCCAATCCCGCCGAGGGGATCCGAAACAATCTCTGGGGAACGCTTGCGGTGGCGCGTGCCGCTGCGGAATATGGGGTGAGCGCTTTTGTTCTGATCAGCACCGACAAGGCGGTACGGCCCACCAACGTCATGGGGGCCAGCAAACGACTGGCGGAGATGGTGTTGCAGGGACTGGCGGCCAACGGCTCTTCCACCTGTTATTCGATCGTGCGTTTCGGCAACGTGCTCGGATCCTCCGGCTCGGTGGTTCCCAGCTTTCTCCAACAGATCCGCACGGGCGGTCCGCTGACCTTGACCCATCCCGAAATGATCCGGTATTTCATGACGATCCCGGAAGCGGCGCAACTGGTGATGCAGGCCGGGGCAATGGCCACGGGTGGGGACGTGTTTGTGCTGGATATGGGGGAACCGGTCAAGATCATGCATTTGGCGCGCCGCATGATCCAACTGAGCGGCCTTTCCGTTCGGGACGCATCCAATCCGAACGGGGATATCGAGATTCGCATCACCGGCCTCAGACCCGGTGAAAAGCTCTACGAAGAGCTTCTGATCGGCGATGATCCCCAGGGAACCGAACATCCGCGAATCATGAAAGCTCACGAACCCTTTCCAGCCTGGTCCGAGTTGTTGTCCAGATTGGAGAGACTGGAAAAGGTGCTGGAGACTCGGGACGAGGCGTCGCTCAAGCGCCTGCTGTGTGAACTGGTGCCGGGTTACAGGCCAGGGAGCGCGATCCGGGTGGAGGAGAACGCCATCGAAGAGCTTCCGCCCGATCATGAGAAAGTGTGATACGGCATGGGGATGAAAAATTTGGGATGCGGGAGGGCTGGACAGGAGGGCGTTGGCGTGGATTGGCGGCGAAGGGGTCCGGAGCATGCGGATCTTTCGAACAGAGGAGGCGGGACGGATGGACGAAGAGACGGCGTATTGTCCGGGCCTGATGGTGATCGGGGACGAGATTCTTTCTGGCCGGCGTGCGGATGCGCATCTGCCGCACGTCATTGGCCGCTTGCGGGAGCGCGGTTTGACCCTGGCATGGGCGCGGTTCGTCGGCGATGACGCGGAAGCGTTGATCGGACAGTTCACCCAGACCCTGGCCGAGGGGAGACCGGTTCTCTGTTTCGGCGGCATCGGCAGCACCCCGGACGATCGTACCCGTCAGGCTCTGGCGCGGGCTGCGGGTGTGGCGTTGGATCGTCATCCCGATGCGGTGCGGGAGATCGAATCCCGCTTTGGTGCGCAGGCCTGGCCGATCCGGGTTCTGATGGCCGATTGGCCTCAAGGCAGTACCATGGTGCCGAATCCGGTCAATCGGATTCCGGGCTTTCATTTTCGGGGTCACTTCGCGCTGCCGGGTTTTCCGGAGTTGGCGTGGCCGATGCTCGAATGGGTGCTCGAACACCATTTTCCGCCCTGCCGTCCGCCAGAGATCCTGCGCTGTTTGCGGATCGAGGGGGTGGCCGAAAGTCTGGTTGTGTTGCCCATGCGGCGTGTGGCGGAGCGTTTTCCGCAGGTACGCCTTGCCAGCCTTCCCAGACTGGGGTCGGATGCGCACATCCTGCTGTCGGTACGGGGACGTGGCGTTATCGTGGAAAGTGCTTTCGAGTCGCTGTGCGCCGAACTGACCGGCGCGGGAATGGCGTGGAGGAGCTGCCCGGACGGTTGAAGGGGGGGTGCGTGGTCGCTCCCGACTCCCGGATCCGGCGGCGTTGCGTTATGACGCGCGGCAGGGCGTTGCGTCACGACTCGCGGCGGGGCGTTGCGTCATGACTCGCGGCGGCGGGTGGAGAGGCGGTAGTTGAGGGTTTGGCGGCTGATGCCGAGCAGTGTGGCCGCGATGCCCTGATTGTTCCCGCCGCGACGCATGGCCTCCTGAATCAGAAAATCTTCCGCATCCTTCAATGTCGGGAACCGGCCCGGTATCTCCAGGCAGCTCCCGCCCTCGCCATCCCCCTCGTCCAGATTCTCGCGCGGCGTGCGTTGCGTGGCCAGGATCACCTCCTTGAAACTCTCCATGGAGAGGATCGCGCCAAACCGATGCTTGGCCACGGCATTGAAGATCAAGGCGCGCAATTCGCGAACGTTTCCAGGGAAATGATAGACCGACAACAGCGTGTACAACTCCTCCGGCACGCGCAACCCCGGTTTGTCCATGGCCGCGCTGGCCTCCTGGAGAAAGAAATCGATCAACAACGGCAGATCATCGGCGCGCTTGCGCAGTGGCGGAATTTCGAGGGGGTGGCTCGAAAGCCGGAAGAAAAGATCCTGCCGGAAACTCCCCTTGGTCATCAGTTGTTGCAGGTTGCGGTTCGTGGCCGCCACGATGCGCGCGCGGCTCAATTTGGGAATGTCCGAACCAAGGGGATAGTAGGTGCCATCCTGCAACAACCTCAGCAGCTTCACCTGCGAGGCCGGGGTCAGGTCGCCGATCTCGTCGAGAAACAGCGTCCCCTCCGAGGATTGGGTGATCAACCCCTCGCGATCCTTTTCCGCCCCCGAGAAGGCCCCTTTCATGTGACCGAACAGGGTATCGGAAAAGAGGGTGTCGTCCAGACCCGCCACGTTCACGGTCACCAGACGTCCGGCGCGTCGGCTCAGGCGGTGGATCGCCTCGGCGATCATCTCCTTGCCCACGCCGGTCTCACCGGTGATCAGGGCCGGCTCCGGGGATTCGGCGATCGCCTCGATGTATTGGAACACCGAGATCATCTTGCCATGCCGGGTGAGAATCCCGGCGAATGCTTCGGGATGTTTGAGTTTCTGGTTGAGCAGGGTGTGACGCAGCACGCCGATGTGACGCCGCAGGGCGCACACCTCCAGGGCGTGGCGCACCGAGGAGACCAGTCGGCTCTCCTCGACCGGCTTGATCAGGTAGTCGAAGGCCCCTTCCTTCATGCAGGCGATGGCGGTTTCGACATCCTGGGAGGCGGTCATCACCACCACCGGCACCGACGGGTGCTCGCGCACCAGACGGGTGAGCAGTTGCTGACCCGGCAGGTGGGGCATGATCAGATCGATGATGATCATGGCTGGAGGGGTGGCGGCGACGAACGTCAGGGCCTCTCGCGGATCTTCGAGCGTGGCCACCGGCGCGATACCGTGAGCTTCGAGCAGATAGCGCGTCGCGAGCAGTTCGTCCGCCTCGTCGTCCACGAACAGCACCAGCGGCGGTTGTGCGGTTTGCGTTTGGAGTGGATTCATCATCATTCCAGCCGTGTGTGGTTGACCGGCAGCGTCACCTGAATGGTGGTGCCCTGGCCAGGCCGGGAGGTTGTTTCGATCGTCCCCTTGTGGCGTTGCACGATCTCCCAGACAATGGCCAGCCCCATGCCGAGTCCTCCCTGTTCCCCCTTGGTGGTGAAAAACGGCGTGAACATGTTTGCGAGCGTCTCGTCCGTCATGCCGCTTCCCTCATCCGTCACCCGAATGGTGATCCATTGTCGGTCCTCGGACACCTGGCCGTCAAGTGTGACCCGTGCCGACCGGTTGGGAAGGGACTCCAGGGCGTTGAGAACCAGATTGATGAACACCTGCTCCAGTTTCAGTGGATTTCCCTGTAAATCAGGAAGATCATCCGGAAGTTCGACGATGAAGTGGTCGGTGTGCTTGCGGATGGGGTGTTGCATGATCGACAGCACGTTGCGGATCACCTTGTGGAGTTCCACCTTGAACAGCCGGCCATCGGGAATGGGCTTGGCCATGTGTTTCAAGTTCTGGACGATGCCGGTGATCCGTTTGGCATTGCCCAGGATGCTCTCCATGAGTCGCGGCAGCATCTCATTTGCCTGATCGACCGGCACGCCTCCCACGGCGAAATCGCCGTGTTCGAGACGATATTGACGCAACACCGCCGCCAGGTCCGGCCAGGCGCGGATCAGGGTGGCGATGTTGAACTGGATGGTGTTGTTGGGATTGTTGATTTCGTGGGCCATGCCGGCGGCGAGAATGCCCAGCGAGGCCAGACGGGCGTGGCGCAGCGCCTGCTCTTCCTGGGCATGCTTTTCGGTGATGTCGGAGCTTAGAATCATCACCTCCGCGATCCCCCCATCCACGCGGATCGGCACGAAACGGACCTCCCGCCACTGGGTGTCGGAACAGGGATACTGAAAGTGATCCATCTCTCCGGTGGCGTGGACCTTGCGCAGCGCCTGGGCATGCCAGTCGCGCAGTTCGGTTTGTTCCGGGGAGAACAGCTCTTTCATGTGGTGCAGATCGGGGTGGTTCGAGAGCAGCACCGTGCCGTTCCGGTCCACGCTCATGATGGTGTCCGGAGATTGGTTGAACAGAATCTTGAGCTTCTGGATCGATTGTCTGAGTTCCAGGTTCAGCCGGTTTTTCTCTTCCAGATTGCTTTCGACATGGATCAGAAAGACCACCAGGATCGTGGTGATGATCAGACCCACGGCCAGCATCAACCAAGGCGTTCGCGGGAACTCCTCGCCGCTCAACAGGCGGCTGGCCGGGGTGGTGATGATGGTCCAGCGTCGGTCCGCGACCACGATCTCCTGTTTGACCAGATGCGGTTGGCGGGTCAGCCAGGCCCGCCAGTTGTAATCGCCCACCGGATCATGCGGTCTGGTATCCAGACGGCTGAAGTAGGATTCGATGAAACGTTTTCGTCCCTGGTCGTCGGTCTCCAGGATCAGGATCTGCACCCCACGCGGCTCCAGCAGACGAATCGCGTGTTGGACGATGAACTCCAGATCGAAAACGCCCAGCAGAAAATGGTGATTCTCGATCGGTTGGTTCGATGCGGATGGATCGTCGCCTGCGATGGGCATCAGAACCAGCAGTGCCCCACCGAGTTCGTTGTCGTGATCCGGAAAGGCGTGATCGATGGTGGTCGCCACCGTGCGGCGTCGTTCGACCGCGCTGACCATGAGGGAATGGATTCGTTCGTCGGCACGAAAATCGTGTCCGGCGGGAAACGGCGAAGTGCTGCGGTGGTCGCGGGGCATGGGGATCTGGTGGCTTTGGGGGAGGATCCAGACCAGATCGTGCAGCGCCCGCTGTTGTTCGGAGAAGGGTTTGACCAGTTCCGGAAAATCAGTGGGCGCGTGTTCGTGGACATTCATCAGCTTGCCCAGAAGCTCCACGGACTGAATCGCCTCCTCCAGTCCGCGCTGCACGGCCTGAACCCGGTCATGGGAGAGCCATTGGAACTCCAGTCGCGAGTGGTGATCGAGTTGCGTTCGAAGGGTGTCGAAGGCCAGAAGGGAGAGCGCGGTGCCGAGAATGGCGATTCCGAACACAATCCGATGATGGATGATCCATTTGAAGAGATTCATGGTTGGCATGACACGCGGTGCGCGGTCCATTTGACAGGCGTGATGATTCGAGGGGCGGATTGGCTTTGGATCGGGATGGCCCGGCGATTGGAAAACGGTATGGGTCGAAGCTGGAGACTGGGATATCGTGGCGGCATCGCCAGCGAAATACAAGAGTAGGGCCTGGCCTGTCGAAAGTCAATATCTTCGATGGGTTGGTGGGGGTGGGCGGGGCGCGACGGCGCCTCCGCCCACTTTGTCGAACGACGGTCTGGATCAATAGGCGATGGTGGCAAAGATCCAGTAGGTGAGGGCCGAAACCGCGCCGGAGCCCGGAATGGTGATCACCCAGGTGCTGACGATCTCGGAGGCCTTGGCCCAGCGGACCGCCTTGGGTTTTTCCGAGGTGCCCACGCCCATGATCGCGGAGCTGGCGATGTGGGTGGTGGAGACCGGCGCGCCCCACAGGGCAGCCCCGAAGATCAGCGAGCCGGCGGTGAGTTGCGCGGCGAAGGCGTGTTGCGGACGCACCTTGTAGATGCCGAAGCCGATGGTGCGCACGATGCGCCAGCCGCCGGACATGATGCCCATGGTGATGCAGATGGCGCAGGCAAGGATTACCCAGGTGGGCACCTCGAATGTGGGCAGGGAACCGCCCAGAACCAGGCAGAGGGTGATGATGCCCATGCTCTTCTGGGCGTCGTTGGAGCCGTGGGAGAAGGCCAGGCTGGCCGCGCTGATATACTGGAAGCGCTTGAGCCAGGTGTTCACCTTGGGGGTGAAGGGGGTCAGGATGAAGCCGATGATGTTGTTGAAGATATACCCGATCACGAACCCGAGGATCGGGGAGAGGATCAACGACAGAAACACCTTGGTGACGCCGGTGAACTTGCCATGCTCGGCCAGTTCCTTGAATCCCCAGAGCACATGATCGGTCCCGGCGGCCACGATCACCGCACCGGCCAGACCACCCACCAGAGCATGGGAGGAGGATGAGGGGAGTCCTACCCACCAGGTCAGAAGGTTCCAGAAGATCGCTCCGAACAGTCCCCAGAGCAGCACGACGATCGAGATGTTGGGAGGCAGATCGTTCAGGGTGATGAATTTGCCGATGGTGTTGGCCACGGCGGTTCCGGCCAGAAAGGGCCCGAGCATCTCGAAGACAGCCACCACGATCACCGACTGGATCGGTGTCATGGCACGCGATGCGATGATGCTGCCGACAATGTTGGAGGCATCGTGAAAGCCGTTGGTGTAGTCGAAGATGAGGACCACGATGATGGTCGTCCACATCAGATTGTGAATGAGACTGGTGTCCATATGACTCCGGGTTGGTTCCCTGGTTGGATGCGCTTCGATACTTGAAGGGTCATGGAGAGCCTGGCCGGGCCTCAAAGCCCTGGCGCGGCACGAGGCTCAGGTCTCGCCGTGAAAGGTCAAGCGACCTGGACCACGATGTCATGCAGCACCTCGCCCGCATCCCCCATGTCGATGGCCGCGTCGAAGATCTGGCGATAGACCTCGCGACGCTTGAAGATGTCCATCACATACATCATGGCCATGGCCTCGGCGCCATCCTGCTTCTCTTTCATCATCTGGACGTATTTGTCCCCCTCGAAGAGTTTGGCGAGGGCGGCGCGGAAGCTCTTTTCGATCTTCTTCTTGGCCTTTCCGACCAACTCGGCGTCTTTGTCGGAGTCCGCCGGAGAGATGGCGAGCTTCTTGTAGCCGGCGCTCAGGGTCTCCACCGCGTTGCGCAGGATGGCGATCATTTCGGTGATGAACGGATCGGTCTTGATGCCCAGGGTATCCATCTCGGAGACGATGTTGTGGGCATGGCTGATCACGCAGTCCACGGTCACGTAGGCGCGGTAGATGTCTTCGCGATCCATCGGGGTGGCAAAGGCGTTCTTCAAGACATCCAGGTTGCGATGGCGCAGGGTGTCGGCATCCTGCTCGAGTTTCAGGATCATGTCGGCACGGGATTTGTTGCCGGTTTGCACATAATCTTCCAGCAGGGCGGCGGTCTGGTTGGCCAGTTCGCACTGCTCTAAAATCAGGCCGTAGAAGTTCGGCATGCGGGGAAAGACGCGGTTGGTGAGTTTGGAAAAAGTGGTGCTGGATCCGCCCATGATGATGTCTCCTTGGTTTGTGATGATTGTTTGGGGGTGATTTGATATTAACGGTTGATTGTTTATGATAAAAATTATCATCAAAGCCTGATAGCATGAAAGAAGGCGCGCGCCTTCGCACACGTTTCCAGGCCTGTCCCACATCCCGAAACCCGCCCCGACGGCGGCTGCTACCGCCGGGGCGGATCCCATGACCCTCGGGACCAGAGATCAGTCGTAGAGCATGCGCAATTTGTTGTCCGCGTTGCGCAGCCGCACGGTCAGGGTGCGGGTGAGCGCGGTGAGAATGTTGATCGCCAACCGCTTGTGCCGCTCGGCCAGCATCATGAAATTCTCCCGTGACAACACGTAAAGCTCCACGTCTTCGACCACCAGGGCCTCGTTGCCGCGCGGCTTGCCATCCAGGAACGACAATCCGCCGAAGAAATCCCCCCGTCCGATCGTGGAGAGGTGATGCAACCGGTTGTCGCTCAGATAGGACTGCACGTTCACGCACCCCTTGCGCACGAAGTAGATCTCGTTGCCGGCCTGTCCGAACTTGTAGATCAGTCCTCCGGCCTTGACCGTGCGTTCGGTGATGCAGGTGCGCAGATCTTCGAGGGTATCGTCGGCGTGACTCTTGAAGACTTCGATCTCGCCGAGGGACAGAGGGGGTTGATCGCCATTGCCGCTATGGCCGTCGGTGGCCAGAATGGCATTTTCGACCCATTCGATGGCCGATTCGACGCCGGAGAAGATCAGCGCGTTCGGATCGGTGGTGATGCCGGTCTGGTCGAGGAACTCGCGCAGGTTTTTGCCGTTGGGCAGGGCGGAACGCACATCGCTGAAGATCAGGGTGGCATTGCGTTCGCGCAGGCTCTCCTGGATAACGTGCAGGGTATGGGCTGCGGTGACATCCATGGAGGTGACGCGCCGGAGGTCCAGGATCAGATAATCGGCCTTCTTCAGATCCGGTTCCAGGGTGGAGTAGAACTGATAGGTGGTGCCGAAGAAGAGGCTTCCCTGGAGTTCGTAGACCACCGCCCGTTCGCCGGTCTGGTCGAGCACCATGGTTTCCTCCTCGGAGCGGACGCGGCGCGAGGGGAATTCGTGGATCGAATAGCGGTTGCGCACCACGGCTCCACCCACCTGTTCGCGCACGAACAGCAGGATCGACAACAGCACCCCAACCGCCGAGGCGGCGATCAGACTGACGGTCAACGCCACCATCACCACGGCGGCCACCACCGCGAAATCGAAGACCGTATCCTTGGCCTTGAGGAACAGCAGCGGCTCCTTGTCGATCATGCGCACGCCGACCACGATCAGGATGCCGGCCAGCGAGGCCACCGGGATCCAGGAGATGAAGGAGTTGAGCAGCAGAGCCGCGACCAGTGCCGCGATCCCTTCGACGATGCCGGAGATGCGGGTTTGCGCGCCGCTCACCATGTTGACCAGGGTGGAGCCCATCTGTCCGGCTCCGGCCACGCCGCCCACCGCCGAGGAGAACATGTTGGCCACCCCCTGGGCGACCAGTTCCCGGTTGGAGTCGTGGCGGCTGCGGGTCATCTGATCGAGCACCACGCAGGTTTTCAAGGTGTCGATGGAGAGCAGGGCGGCCAGGGTGAGGGCGCTTCCGAACAGCTTGGCCAGCTCGCTCAGACGCAAGTCACCGATCTCGCTCCAGCGGTTCATGATCGAGTCGAGAAACCCTCCGCCGACCGATCCCAGGGAGCCGATCACCAGTTTGTTGTTTTCCAGCACCAACAGGTCCGAATCAAAGGCCGCGGCACCGAAATAGACCAGCAAACCAGCCAGAATGCCCATGATGGTACCGGGTATCGCCTTGGTCAGCTTTGGGCCGAAGGCCATCACCAGGGCGGTGGTGGCCCCCACGGCCAGGGCGCGATGATCCCAACTGGTCGGGGTGAGGATGGTTTTCCACCAGGAGAGTCCGGAGGAGACGCCGAAGAATTTCGGAATCTGACTGCCGATGATGGTGATCCCGACGCCGGTGAGGTAACCGCTGACCACGGTATACGGAATGTATTTGATCAGATTGCCCACCTTGAGCATGCCGATCATCACCTGGAACGCTCCGGTGAGGATCGACATCACGGTCACCATGAGCACCACGGTGAGTGGGGAGGTGTTTTGTTGCACCAGAGTCAGGGCGAACGCCGACAACAGGGCGGCAGCCGGTGCGCATGGCGCGGTGATGAGGCGGTCGGTGCCGCCCAGGGTCGAGGCGACGATCCCCAGGGCGAAGGTGCCGATGATGCCGGCCAGGGCGCCAAAGGGGATGAAATCCGGTCCGATCACCCCGAAGATGGTGACGCCGAAGGCCACTGCCGAAGGCAGCGCGACCATCATGGAGGTCACCCCTCCCCAGACATCGCCGGGGATCTGCCACCCTTTGAAGCGGGTGAGGGGGTTGTGGATGAGAGGCAGCAGGGAGGTTTGCATTTTTTCGGTCATGATTTGTGTATTCATGGTTTCGATCTATGCGTGATGTCCTGAAAAACAGACGTGAATGGCGAAAAATAAGCTCGGAATCAGGGGCCGGGGTCGTCCATTCGAACGACCCCGGTGGACGCTCAGGCGGCGGCCATCAACTCGGTGGCGCGCAGCGAGGCGCTGGCGACCTGTTCGGAGGTGAGGCGCTGTTTGAGCAGGTTGTGTTCGACACGAGCGATTTCGTCCCCTTGGGCGGTGGCCCGCTCCAGCCAGGCCAGCGCGCCGATCGGATCGGCGGCGCGTCCCAGACCGTCGCGCAGCATGATCGCCAGGTTGATCTGGGCCTGGGGGTCATCCTGACGGGCGAGGCTCTCGAAGGCGGTGAAGGCCTGTGCGTAGTCCTGACGTTCGAAGCTGCGCACCGCGTTGGTGAACTGCTCATCCTGCTGGTCAAGGAACAGGTCGATGATCGGGGTGAATTTCATGGTGATCTCCTTCTTTCGTTTTATTGAGTCACAAACCCGGGTCGGAATGGCCTCGGGCCACGGTTCGCGCCACGGAGTGTCTCCGGCGCGTGGAAAAGCGGGTTAAATCGGCCTGCACAGGTTGAGAACATGGGTAACCAGAAACATCACGACAAAGGTGACGCAGGCCGCGAACAGCGGGACCAGCAGCATGCCAGCGGCGGTGCGCAACCAGAAACGCCAGTCGATGAAACGGAGACCGTGGATCGAGGTGATGCCGGCCACAGCCCCGGCCATGGTCTGCTCGAGCGAGAGAGGCACCAGGGAAATGGCCGGCAACCCGGTGGCCGCGAGCAGGGATGCCACGGATTCCGAGGCGAAGAGCAGCAGGGTGAGCCCGGATGAAAAGGTGGCGACCGCCATGCCGAGCGGTGAGAGGGGGATTGGAGCCGCCGGTGGCGCGTCGCGATCGGCGCGGGCGTGGATCAGACCTGCGGCCATGGCGATCCCGCCGAGCAGGGGCAGAGCCTGAATCCCGAGTCCCAGGGTGTCGAAGGGGGTGCTCCAGGTCGTGGAGCCGACCGCCAGGAAGGGACCGGTGACCGCGGCCAGGTTGTTGGCGCCCAGGGCATAGGCGGTGAACAGGGAGGCCAGCAGGAGCGCCTGACGGGTCAGAGCGTCGCGGGTGAGCAGATGGATCCGGCGACGCGCCAGCCAGGACAGGCCGGTTTGGTAGAGACCGCGACCCAGCAGTGCGGCCACGAACGGCGCGACGAGCCAGCCTGCCAGGATCGGCGCGAAGCGGATCGGTTGGCTCGGGAGTGCGTCGTGGAGCAGACAGCCGATCAGCGCGCCCACCAGGGTCTGGACCACCGGAAGCCGATGGCCCTGGATCCAGGCCAGGGAGTGGAGCATCACCGTGATTCCGGTGGCGATCATGGCCGCGCAGGAGGCGTGCAGTTGGCCGGACATGGCCAGTGTGCGACCGACGCCGGCTCCGTTCAAGGTGGCGCCGAGGAGCACGAACAGTGCGCAGGCGATTGCCGCGTGACGGTAAGGGAGAACGCGGTTGATCTGGATGGCGCCGCACGCATGGGTGGATTCGCGTCCACCCAGCAACCAGCCGAGCGGCATCCCCCCGATGAGAAACAGAAAGAACGGCGTATCCATGGAAGCCTCCGTCGGCCCGTCGTTTTGCTCAGGCCGCCCGTTTGATGGCATGCACGGCCAGGGCGTCGCACACCTGTTCGCCCAACAGGGCCAGATGCCAGATCCGGTCGATGAAGGTCCGTTGATGAATTTTCTGCTCGAGTCCCCGATCCGCGTTGAAGATGGTGGATTTCAGGCGCATGGCGATCTTGTGGGCCTCTTCGTGGTGGAGTTTGGCCATGTGGATGTGATCGCGCTCGGAGCCCGGATCGCGGAACAACGAACGGGCGGCCATGACGCAGGATTCGACGCTCAGGGCGACCTGTTCGCCGAGCAGTTTGATATCCTTGTGGAGTTCCAGGGCGAAACCCGGATTTTCGATGGCAAAGTGCTGGAGATGTTCGCCGAATTGCTGGATCAGGTTGCCTTGCGCATGGAGCAGGCCCACCATGTCGGCGCGCAGGTCCGGGATCAGGATCCACTCCTGGAGTTCCGCCTCGATGTGGCGTTTGAGATTCTCCGCCCTGGACTGAATGCCGCCGATCTCTTTGACCTTTTGTTGGAACACGGCGGCATGATTGCCGCCGGCCTCCAGAAAGTAGGTGATGCCGGCGCGAAAATGGATGTTGGACTCGGACAACATGTCGAGAAACTCGTCAAGGCGGTTCTCGAGAGCCTTGATGCGTCCAAAAAGGGCGTGAGACGTGGCTGGCATGGCAATCCGATCCGAATGAAATGCGCCGAAATGATCTGGAGATGCCCCCGGTGGGGAGCGACACTGCATGCCAAATGATTTTCCATGAATCGTGCCACGCGGGCGGTTTGTAAATAATGGTTTGATTTCAAATATATGGAATGTGTCTGTGCGCGAATTACCGGGAAACACGGGTGCAAGATTTTTTTCTGGACAACCGGATTTGAATGGTTAACGTGTTGTTTGTTAATATGAAAAACCATGTGCTGAATTGAATGTCTTGACAGGGGAACGGGTGCGCTTGTCGGTGTTGATCGGTAAGCGCTCAAACCACCCCATGGTTCCCATATTGTTCACGCTCCCTCAAACGCGTGCTCTTCGTTCAACGAGCACGAGCAGGAGGGAGTCATGGTGCAAGCGGATGTTGGTGTCGAACTGACGGGGGCGGCAGGAGTATTGGCTTGGGTTTGGGCTTGGGCTTGGGCTTGGGCATGTGCATGCCTGCTCCAAGGCGGGCGGGTCAATGAAGGGGTATGCCGCAGCTCACGGGCTGGAGGTGAAGGGGTTCTGCCACTGGAAGCGGTGGCTGGGGGAGTCCTGTTCGATTACGACAAGAGCCGCTCCGGACAGGTGCCCGGGGTCTCGGCTTCAAGGGTTGGTTGCAGACCGATGGCTACGATGGCTGTCTGGCCGTGGTATCGCAACCGGATGTGGAGCATCTGGCCTGCTGGTCGCATGCCCGACGGAAATTTATCGAGGCGGGCAAGGTGGGCGGCAAAACGGCCAAAGCCGACGTCGCCGTAGTCTGAACAGCCAAGTTGTATGGCATCGAGAAGAGACTCAGGGAAGCTTGCGCATCACCGGAACAACGCCTGCGGACCCGTCAGAAAGAGGTGCCGCCGATCCTGACGAAACTTGAGACCTGGATGTTGGATCTGCTCCCCAAGGTGCCGCCCTCCTCGGCCTTGGGGCGCGCTCTGGGTTATCTGCACGGCCAATTCTGGTACGCTACATTGAGGATGGTCGCCTTGGAGATCGATAACAACAGCGCGGAAAACGCCATCCGTCCCTTCGTGGTGGGCCGGAAGAACTGGCTGTTTTGCGACTCGATCGCGGGTGCCAAGGCTTCGGCCAACCTCTACAGCCTCATCGAAACCGCCAAGGCCAACGGCCTGGAACCCTTCACCTGGCTGCACCACACCCTGGAACGCATCCCAACATCGTAAACCGCTGACGACTACGACGCCCTCCTGTCCTGGAACCTGAACCCGGACATGACCCGAAAAGTCAAGCACGGGGATGATGGGGTTGTTTGAGCGCTTACACATCAGTCAATTACCTTCCCCCACGGTCCAATTCCATTGACAATCTTTCGATCCAAAAAATGGCTATCCAACCCCTCTTCTTGTTTATGAATTTTTGATTCTAATTTGCTCTTATTCAAGTTAAAGTGATTCATTCTCCTTTGGAAAGAAGGATTCGCACTATAGAATGATTCTTCTTCAGAAAACATCCACTGATAGGCACGTCGGTCGGCAGTCTCCAGAAATAGCACCCAGGCTGCGTAGGCTTCCTCGTCTGATCCTGCTTGCCAATAGACATTCCACCAATGTCTGGAACAATATTCATTATGTTTCCACGTTGCTATTTTCCTCTGCCTGGAGGTGTGCAGGTCTACAGCCTGCCCATCGGGCCAGGCTCCCGGAACTGGTAAGGTGTTGCCTGGTGAGAAGCCAGTCAGTTTACCAGCTCGCTGTGTGCGCCAAACGACTTCGGAATTCAGGTCATCGGTGATTATGCGATTTAGCCAATCCTGTTCACCATGAATGCTGGCCACGATGGCCAGTTCGAACAATCCTTGATCTGAGTTTATCTGAGTGAGGCTGAGTAGTTCATTTCGTAGTGGCTCAGGTACATTGGGTGAACGAAAAAGCATATGAATCATCTCATCGATTTTAGCTATTCCTAAATAGCGTGTTGCTAACGTCTTCCTTAGCGCATGCCACAAAATCGCACCCTGTTCTGGAGAAAAAGACAACAGTGCCTCGCAAAGTGCCAAGTAAAATCCTTCAGAAAAACTTGCACGACGCCTGAAGTCAAAGGTAACCGTAGCTGCACCTTCCATCCATTGCTCAATCGTAGATGGAACATGTTCAATGATTGGCTTAAAATCTGATGCATCGAGATTACGAAGGTAGAGGCTTGCACCTGACGCTTGCGCGGACTTGATGCGACTCACGGCTGTATCGAAGGCTCGCTTTCGGATTTCAAGTTGCTTCTCTGGGTCCAAAGCGGTACGCAATTTGGTATATAAATCAACGTCATAATCCGGTCTCACCGTAATTGTGTAACAGGAGGGATCGGCCTTGCGTTTTTCGATCTTAATGGAAATGTCGGATCCCAAATCGGGTGCCTCTGTTTTAGGACTAAACAAAATCGCACTGAAGATGTCAGCCGCGAGTTGCGCATCGCCTGCCGATTCTCCTCTCTGCACGATTGCCTTCAACAGAAGCCATGGTGCGATTAATGAGATATTTTGCTCAAATGGAAGGCTGGAGGTATATGCGATTAGGGCAAGCGATCCATAATGGTTGCACAATACGTCTTCATGGGGCTCCCATTTCCAACCGGTATCCATAAGCAAACGACCGAAGCGATGTGAATCAGCAGTATTGAGCATCTTGAAAATGACGTTCCGGGCAGAGAGCTCCTTATCCATCGCGAGTGTTGCCAGCCATTGCCAAGTATCTTCGTCTAACTCGTGTGCAGACTCTGAGAGCAAGCAGACCAAACCGGAGATTTGTTTTTTATCCCTGTTGACATAGCAATGAACAAGCCTGCTGGTGTCCTCAGGGGATAGGGGCTTCAAAAGGTAAGCGATATCGTTAAAGATATATTTAAGCTCAGCATTGACAATTTTCTGTATTTGATCCAATGCTTCCAGCGCCTGGATTTCGAGCATGAGAAAATGATTTGCAACATAAGCTTCATTGTTTTCATCGGTTTCTCGAAAATTCGTTCTAAGAGTACATGCCGCCTTGGCACATTCATCGTTTGCGAGCAGGAGATGCGTAGTAGCGCAACGTGCACTGGCTTGGCGTTGTCCGGCGCTTCTCATTGAAAAACCAATCAGCTTTTTGCGAATGAGACTGGCTAGCAAATCTGGTGCACAACGGGCGAGTACGGGTACGAGAGTTTCGAAGGCATGATCCTCATGCGTATTTGACAGACAGGTATCCAGGGATGACACGTCGAAGGCGGTCGCAGCCTCGCGGAGTTCCGTGCAAAAATCGGATGGAGGGATAAAAGTCGGGTCGAAAAAAAAGTGCTCGGTTCGGTTAATTCTTCTGTGAATCGTCAGAGATTTATCATTCAAAACCTGTTCTGCGTGGCGTCGCTCCAGAGTGAACCAACTCTGGGCTGGATTTGACAAATAGTCTCGTTCGTAAGAAAATTGTTGATCGAGTGAAGGATTTATATCCTCTGCAGCGGTTTCGTTTGCCTCGTTTCCCGATAACCATAACATCAACGCTGCCACGCGATGGGATAGTTCGACGTGCACGCCGATTTCTGGAATCAATGCAACAACTTCATCTGCTCTCGCCCGTAGCATCTCTGCGGTTGCATCGAAGTCAACGTCGTTGAGCAGACAGAGCCATTCGAGGCCATCCCAAAATTCTTCGAGTCGCCGGATTGCCTTATGCAATGCGGCGGCTTCGAAGACAGCCTGTGCTGGCACAAGAGGAAACCCCTCGAGCAAGGATGGAATGGTTGTGGTTGCAGTGTTGCGACGATTCTCCACAAACACCAACGGCTGACCGAGCACAATGCTTTTTCTGTCTTCATCAAACCCAATCCGCATCAAAAAACGTTGCGCGCGGGCCTGATCCGAATTCGCGTCTCTTGGATCCACATCTCGAGAGACGACACGTAACCAATCGGTCGCCCGATCTACGATCTTTGCAAGAATGGTTGTGTTTGTGCGGGGAACAGCGCGCAAAGCATTTACTGCCATAAATCGGGCCAACTCGTGCGTTCCGGCATCAATCCGTTCAATGACATCCAGCAAGGCATCGCAAAGTGGGATCGCAATTCGAGTCAGTTCGCTGCGGTGCCCATCAGGAATGTTTTGCGAACGCAGCCACTCACAAACAAGGCCGGAAAGGATAACAGGAGCGGTACTCTCCTGTTCAATCTGAATCGAGACTGCTGCCCTGAGAATCTCCGCTTTTTCATCCAACCCACCGATAGGATCAAACCATGCAGAAAGACAACGATCAACTGCTTCGTAATCGGTAAGATTCTGGTCGATCAGATCGACAAGCAGGGCGCAGGCCAATGCGTGGGCGACGAGAGTTGACGTGAGTTCGAACTGTCCCTTAGACGTGGGATTGGTGAATTGTTTTGCATCAATAATCTCACTCAAGCGACGGGAGATGTCGTCTGGCGTCAAGTCACCCCGGTTGACTGTGGCAATGAGTTCACGTGAATCATATCGACGCATGCTATTTTTATGTCGCTTCGCCACCTGCAAAAGCCAACCATGCCACTCCTCCTCGCTGAACGAATTGCCGTTCGCTCGGATACCGAAGGAATCCCGGCCATACTCCCACAGCAACCGATGTACGGTAACTTGACCCGCATCCACGAATCGATCGCGAAAACGAACAACCAGGTTGAAAAGGCGTGGTGTTCGTGCCAAAGCGATCAGGTCATCATGCAAGTCGTTTCGGGTGAGTCCTTCGACTTGAAGTCGCTGATCAAGTTCACCCCCTGGCGCATCGTCATAGATATCAACTGGGATTTCTATCGATGATTCTACCAGCCCATGAAGTGATGATAGTTTTTCTATAAAATACAATTTGCGGGTGGTCAAAATGAGTCTGACATGGCCAGAGAACGGTTCGTCCTGGAAAATGGAGATGAGTCGGGACCACGGCACAGACGGTTCTTGGTTCATTCCGTCAAAAAGAAGGGTAAGTATGGGCCCCTCGTCAAGGGGCCGCTTCAACAGTCGATCAAAACGCATCTGCCAGTGTTTGGGGTCTCGTACCTCGGTTAGTTCGTAGAGGTGCTTACCAATAAATTCTTTTATGATAACGTGTGAACTATTTATCATACCCGCAACCGCACTCGCTGGAACAACCAGGACAATGGGCAATTCTCCTTGCCGATCGTTCAACCAATCGAGTACTGCCCAAGTCTTTCCAACCCCCTCCCAACCGGTTACGACTGCTGGCGCATCAATCGCAGACCGATCAGCCCACCATGCTGATAAATCCTTGAAACTTCGCTGTCGGCGGATGGTGCCATGGTGGTTTCCACCAGAAGCGTTTTGGCCAAACACTGCCATGGATGTTCTGGGGTTGTTCCAGATGGTGGTCAATCGCTCAAGGGACTGAGTGCGCAGTTTCTCAAAGCCAAGATTCCAGCTTTCAAGGTCGCGTTTTAGCGACACAAGGGCTGCAGATCCGTCTGGCACCAAGTCGCTCGCTAGCTTCTCAGCTTCTTCCGAAACCATTGTTCTGAGAACGTTTGGAGATGAAGTGCAGAGAGCCGCAAGAGCCGGAAACCCGGCTGGCTTCCAATCAATCACGACGATTGGAAGTCCGAGTTCATCACTCTTCCTTTGCAGATCTTGTTCGAGTTGCTCGGGCACGTTGCGGGTTGCTGCCAGAAACCATGCCTCAATGGCAGGATCTCTGAATTTGGCGTGATCGACTTCACCCAACAATTCGCGGCCGCTAAGGTGGTTTTTGTCCTCGTACCGTTTGGTTTCGATACGAAATCGCCGCTCCTGGCGACCAGACGGACCAGCATCTCCACCGTGCTGAAAGCCGGACTTCGCAATTGCAATTGAGACCCCCAGAAGTTTGCTGAGCAACGCCGCTGTCAAATTCTCAAAGTCTCCAGGCGTGACCTCTTTCTGCAAGATTTCTTTCAATCTATTGAGACGGGATTCAGTAGTCGTGTAGACCATTCCATTAGACTCCTACCAGAAAGAGACCATCTATGCGTTACGTATCCGGCTAATAAGTATTGATTGTGTTAAACGTTTATTAAAGTAATCTTATTGCATAAGACCACGCCAGTTCTGCTTGGGTGATCTCACCCCCTCAGGTACGCTTCCGCCGGAAGAGTCGAAATTCGTATTCACCTCTGCCGTATATGAGTTGCAAGGAGTTTTTCACCCTGAAAGATGTTTCGCCACCCACATCACCGCGCCGGGAGTGGGGCGGGAAGGCGTATTTCCTGGCCAGGGGGGGCAACGTACTGAACCGGGAGTGGCCATACCCGCATGAGTCCGAACAGCACGCCGATTCCACCGATGATCATGGCGCCTGTCTTGATCACCATGCGGAGTTCAAGTTCCTTGAGGTCGCGTTTCAGATCGACCTTGCTGGTTTCGATATCCCGTTGCAGATCGGCTTTCACCATGGCCAACTCCCTGCGCAAGGCGTTGTCATCCTCTGCCAAATCCCTTTGAAGCATGGCGACATCCTGTTTGGTGGCAAGACGATCTTCCACTAAAGCAACGAGAGCTTCGGCCTGTATGGCGGCCTGGGCTTCATCCACCCCGGCATCCCGAAGTTTGCGGACATAGGCATAGGTGTCGAAGGCAATGGCGGTGCTCATGGCTTCATCTCCTGGCAGGATAGGGATTCCTGAATACTCTATCCGATCCGGTCCAATTCCGTCCACCATGAATCCTTGTTTCCTGGCCAGGGACGGTGGACACCGCCAAGGGGAGGAATGAGGTCGGGAGCAGTCCCGGTTTTTGTTGTGACTGCCGATCATTCGGAAACGTGGAGGCATTCATTCTGGAAGGGGAGGGGCTGGCCATGGTTTTGGATAGGTCGGTGTTTCGATAAACGCTCCGATTTTTTCCAGATGATGGCTGTTGGATTGCTGAAACAAAAACGGCCACCCGAAAGGTGGCCGTAACTTGCATGATGGGGGGATAACACTCTCACCCCCTTGCCATGGATCTCCCTGGCGGGAGTTCCACGGTAACTGTTTGATTGGTGGGCGGCACAGGGATTGAACCTGTGACCCCTGCCGTGTGAAGGCAGTGCTCTCCCGCTGAGCTAGCCGCCCGCATGCGGTTGGGAGTGGGAGTCGAGAGAAAGCCGACTCGTCTCCATCCGTGCAGAACCCGAATGATAGGCGGGTTCGGGCATGCGTGTCAATGGTAATTTTGTGGCTTTCATGCAAACCCGGACGATCGGGTTGGTCTGGCGATCCGGTTCCAATCCCGCATCCGGACGATCGGGTTGGCCTGGCGATCCGGTTCCTGGAACGCCGAAGGGATGGGGTCAGCCTGCTCCCGAGGGGGCGGTGAGCCGGTCCAGTTGCGCCTTTTTGTGCGCCATGTCCGAATCGGAGTCGGCATACGTGGCCGCGATGGAACGAAACTGTTCCTGCAATGCCAGGAACGCATCCAGGGCATCCGGATCGAAATGGGTACCGCGCCCCTCGATCATGATCCCCACCGCCTTTTCGTGCGGCATTCCTTCCTTGTAGACCCGACGGCTGATCAACGCATCGTAGACATCCGCGATCGCCATCAGGCGCGCCGACCAGGGAATGGCATCCCCGGCCAGACCGCGCGGATAACCGGAGCCGTCCCACTTCTCCTGATGGCCATAGGCGATCTCCTTGGCCATGGAGAGAAACTCCACGCTCATCCCCAGTTGCTGCTCGGCGTGTTCGATGGCGTCGCGTCCCAGGGTGGTATGGGACTTCATGATCTCGAATTCGTCCGGCGTGAAACGACCCGGCTTGAGAAGGATGCGATCCGGAATGCCCACCTTGCCGATGTCGTGCAGGGGGGCGGATTTGAACAGCAGCTTGATGGAGTTGTCGTTCAGGATCGATGCGAAGCGTGGATGACCGCGCAGATGTTCGGCCAGGGCCTTGACGTAATATTGGGTGCGACGGATGTGATTGCCGGTATCCGAATCGCGGGTTTCCGCCAGGGATGCCATGGCCAGGATGGTCACATCCTGAATCGCCGTCACCTCGCGGGTCCGCTTGACCACCTCCTGCTCGAGAAAGTCGTTCTGATTGCGCAGAAAGTCCGCCGACGCCTTGAGCGCCAGATGGTTTCTCACCCGTACCATGACGATCGGGGGGCTGACCGGCTTGGTCAGATAGTCCACCGCGCCCAGTTCCAACCCTTTGCGTTCGTCTTCGACCTCGGCCTTGGCGGTCAGAAAGATCACCGGAATGTCGCGGGTGGTCGGATCCTCTTTCAACTGCCGGCACACCTCGTAGCCATCCATGCCGGGCATCATGATGTCCAGAAGGATCAGATCCGGCGGGTTCTCCGATTTGGCGATCCGCAGGGCCCGTTCTCCGTTGTTGGCCACCTTGACCTTGTAATGGTCCTTCAACAGGCCGCTCATCAAGGAAAGGTTGTCCGGGGTGTCGTCCACCACCAGTACCGTGGCCCGTTCCAGCAATTGAGATTCGGCGTTCATCGTACCAGGAGATCCTCGTTCAGACTGGCGATCCGGCGCGCGCGGATGGTCCGGTTTCAGGGAAACATGAAAAAACCACAATGATTGTAGCTATTTCGATACGATTTGTCAATCTCTGCCCGCCTGGGATATCCATCCGGAGGGCGGTTTGGCAAACCATGCGTCTCCGGGTGGCGTGTCTGGGGTGATTTCCTGAGTGATCGTGTCAAGAGCCTAAACCACTCCAGGTGGAAGTGCAAATGCCTGCATCGGTTTTTCGTTCGCGCCAGTCGCCTGGGAAGTGGCCGGTCTCACGGGGCGTCGGGTCGGTGGCGTTCCGGTGGCGGAGGCCTTCTGTCGGGAAATACCGCTCAGGTTGCCAGATCAATCGGACGATATGCCCTCAACGGAGGCGTGTCATGCGGCGGCGGTTGTGTCGTCTGCTTTCGGAAACGGAGATCATCGTCAAGGATTGGATGCCATGTCGGATCGGTCTGTATATCCTGGGAATCTGGAACGGTTCGTGACCGGAACCGTGCTGTTTCTGCTGCTCTGGTTGCCGGCGGGCTTCGCGCGGGCCGATGTGGCGGCCTTCTGGCGCGCGGTCGATACCGCCCAGGCGCGCAATCCCCAGATCCAGCGCTCCGAGGCCCTGCTGCGCGCCGCGCGGGAGTCCAATCCCAAGAGTCTGGCGCGCCTGCTGCCCCAGGTCAATGTCCGCGCCGTGGACGTGCTGCGCGAAGGGACCCACTACAAGAGTCTGGGCACCTCCCAGCACGCCGATCCGCGCACCGTGGCGCTCACCGTGGATCAGAGAATCGTCAACGCCCCCTCCTGGCTGGGTTACTCCCAGAGCGATCATCGCATCGAAGGGGCCTTTGCCGACCTGATGGCCATGCGCCAGGATATCGCCCTGCGGGTGGCCACGGTCAGCGCCAACTGGCTCGAAGCCAAGGGGGTTTACGATCTGGCGCGTCAATACATCAAGATCACCCAGCATCACCTCGATGAGAACACCCTGCGCATGAACGCCGGGGAATCGACTGAAACCGATGTGCAACAGGCCGCCTCCCGCGCCCATCAGGCCAAGGCCAATCTTCAGGACGCCATCAACACCCTGGAGAAGGAGACCGCCTTTTTCCGCGAGGTGGTGGGCGCCAATCCGGATCCGGATCTGGCTCTGCCCGATTTGACCTGGGAGGAGCCGAAGGATCTGGATGCCCATGTGTGGAAGTGGATCGAGGACCGTCCCGAGATCTGGGCTGCCCGCGCCCGTCTGCAAGAGAGCGCCACGAGCGAGAAGATCGAACGTTCCGCCCATCTGCCGACCGTCGATTTCAACTACACGGTCAGCCATACCTGGGACGCGGAGTTGGGCGGCTCCACGGGACGCTCGGTCAAGGAGGACGAGCGGGCCCATTCGGTCAGTCTGGTGATGAACGTGCCGATCTTCAACGGTCTGGAGACCGTGAGCCGGACCCGTGAGGCCCAGGCGCTCAAGGAGGCCGCCATGAGCGAACTCGACCGGCTGCGCACCCTGGCCCGTCGCGAGATGGAGGAGGCCCGTTTCGATCTCAAGAACAACAAGGCGGCCATCGCCTCCCTGGAGCAGGCCCTGTCATTCAGCGAAAAGGCCGCCGCCGGTCTGGTGGAGAGCTTTCACGCCGGCACCCGAACCCTGACAGATGTGCTCGACTCCCAATTCGAGGTCCACACCCTGCGCACCAATCTGGTCCGGCACCGCTATCAGGCCCAGTTGGCCGTGGCGCGGCTGTGGAAGGCCTTGGGACGCAGTTTGCAGGCGACCACCCCCTCCCGCGACGGAAGCCATGTCGAATCGGTGCGTGCCACCGAAAGCGGACGCGACGAGATGATCCGCATGGCCCACGAGCAGATGCTGGCCGATCTGGGGGAGCGCGCGTCGGGTGAGGTGGAGGAGGGGGTGGCCCTGCTGCTGGAGGAGTTGGCCGCCGACCGGGCCGCGCCTGCGGTCACCCACGGTCACCAGGCGCGTCCCCTGGCCGAGCTGCACGATCCCAAGCCCACCCGCGAGACGCCGCGCATGGTCGGGGTGTTCATGGTCGCCAACAAACCGGACGGAGCGCTGGCCAAGGGGTTGCCACCCCTGGATGACTCCGGGGCGTACATGGTGCATGTGGGTACCTTCGGCGATGCGGAGTCGTTGGAAAAACGGATTCAGGCGCTCAAGAAGTCGGGCATTCCCAGTTGGTCGGAGCGGGTTCTCTCACCGGACGATCGGGAGATGGTTCGTCTTCTGGTGGGGCCGTTCGATACCCACGGTCAACTTCGCGAGGCGATGACCCTGGTCAACCGGCGCATCGGCGCGCAGGTGGGATGGGTGCCGGTGTTGCATCGGGGGCGGGAGAGCGATGCGGTGGCCAGGGAGTTCTCCGACGCGCTCGAGAGGTTGATCGAGTAACGCGGGACGGAGGTTGTGCCCGCCACGCCCGGATCCGGTGAGCGACGCTTTCCTTACGCCTGCAACGCCCGGATCAAGGCCGGCACCGCTTCGCGGGCGTCGGCGACCAGCGACAGATCGGCCACGCTGGAGAGCGGGGCGCCGGGGTCGGTATTGATCGACACGATGCACCCTGCGGCCTTGATGCCGGCCAGATGCTGCACCGCGCCGGAGATCCCCAGGCCGATGTAGAGTTCCGGCGCGATCACATGGCCGGTCTGGCCGATCTGGCGGTCTGCCGGGGCCAGACCGGCATCCACGGCTCCCCGACTGGCCCCGACCGCCCCGCCGAGCGCGGCGGCCAGCGCTTCCACCGGTTGAAAATCCCGCCCCTTCTCCAAACCGGCCCCCCCGGCCACCACGATGCGCGCTCCGGTCAGCTCCGGCTGTCCCGGCGGGCGTTGAATCGTCGTGACGCCGAGGGAACGGGAGAGTCCCGAACCCGCCAGCGCCCCGACGGCACGGACCGGCGCGGGTGTTGTCCCGGTGGCGACCGGGGCGAAGGCCCACGGTTGCACGGTCAGCAGTTTCAAGGCGGATCGGGAACGGATTCGCGCCAGCGCCGCGCCGGCGTGGGTGGGGCGGATGAAGGTGTGGTCCGGGCCGATTCCGACCACCCCGGTGAGCGGGGTGATGCCCAGAAGACCGCCGACGCGCGGGATGATCTCGGCGCCGAACGGGGAGGCGGCGGCCAGGATGGCGGTATGTTCGGCATGGCGGGCTGTCAGCCATTCGGCCAGCGCTTCGGGTTCCGGCGGTTGATCGGGCGCGGCGGGGGCGAGACGGAGCAGTTGGGACACCCCGTCGAGGGTGGCGAGGCGCTGGCAGCGCGGACCCTCTTCGGCATCGATCACCAGCAGCGCGACCGGACCCGGCAACCCTCTGGCCGCACCGACCAGGCGGGCGACGCGGTTCTCTTCGGCGTCACCGGGAAGCGGATCGACGAGAATCAGGACGGACATGGCATCCAACCGCCGGCCTTGAGACGTTCGGCCAGCCCGGCGACATCGTTCACGCGCACCCCCGGCGGACGCGATTTGGGAGGGAGCCATTCAAGCCATTCGAGATCGCTGGTCAGCGCCACGCCGAGGGATTCCGGGTCGAGGCGTTCCACCGGTTTGGCGCGGGCGCGCATGATGGCGGGCAGACTGGCGTAACGGGGGGTGTTGAGGCGCGGGTCCACGCTGAGCACGGCGGGCAGAGCGGCCTGGCGGGTTTCCCGACCGTGGTCGAGATCGCGGGAGAGGGTGATGGATGTCCCATCCACCGCATCGATGGCCGAGACGAAGGCAATCTGGCTCCAGCCGAGCAGGCCGGCGGTCATCAGGCCCACCACCCCCTGATCCCGATCCACCGCCTGGCGACCGGTGATGAGGAGCGAGGCGCCCTCTTTCCGGGTCGCGGCGGCGAGCAATCGGGCCACGGGCAGGGGATCGAGATCGTCCGGCGCCGCGATGCGCATCGCCCGATCCACGCCCAGGGCCAGGGTGGTCTTGAGGCTCCCGTCCCAGCTTTCCGGACCGATGGCCACGGCGATCACCGTGGAGGCGGCGCCTTGCTCCTTGAGTCGCAGCGCCGCCTCCAGGCCGTTTTCGTCCACGGGGTTGATCACCAGTCGGGCGTCCGACGGTTCGAGTCCCCGGCCATCCGCGCGGATCCGCACCGGCACCAGCGGATCCGCGAGGGGTTTGATCGCCACCAGGACGATCATGTTTCCGGCTCCCGCGTCAGGGGGTTTTGGGCGTGGTGGCGGCGGGGGGCCCTTCTGGAGCCTTGGCGGCCAGGGCTTCCACGATCTGGAAGAATTTTTGGTAATCGCCCTGATCGTGCTTGCCGGGAATCACCTTGTAGCGACCATTGACCACCACCGTGGGGGTGCCGGAGATGCCGAAGGCCTGCGCGAGGGCCTGTCCCTGGGCGATCTTGCCGCCGACCCCGAAGGAACTCATGTGGCTCTGGAAAGCGGCGGATTCGAATTTCATCCCCTCGGCGATAAAGGCCAGTTCCTGTGGGGAGTCGATGTTCACCTGATCCACGAAGTGGGCGTTGAACAGGGCGTGTTTCATCTCCGCCTCGCGGTCGAAGAACTGCGCGGCGTGAAAGGCGCGCACCGGCGCGTCCGACTGGTTGGCAAAGGCGATCGGCAGGCTCTTGATCGTGTAGCGATCCCTGACCTGTGCGCTCCACTTTTCCATGTGCGGATGGAGATAGAAGCAGTGCGGACATTTGAAATTGAACACCTCGACCACCTCGGGCTTGGAGCCGGAGACCGGCACGGGCGGATTGACGGGTTCGAAGTGTACGCCGGGTTTGGGCTCGAACGGTTCGTCGGCCTGGAGTGTCCCCAGGGATAACAGCAGGGTCGCGGCCATCAGGAAAGCGCGTCGCGTCGCGGGCATGCTGGACGACATGGACATCAGGGCTGCTCCACGATCTCGAAGGAGGTGCGGATGGTGGCGGTTTTGGCCAGCATGGCGGCTGCCGAACAATATTTTTCCTCGGAGAGCTGAATGGCCCGTTCCACCGCCTTGGAGGGGATATCCTTGCCGGTGACGGTGAAGTGCATGGTGATGGCGAGGTAGACCTTGGGATCCTCTTCGGCCCGTTCGCCCTGGATGGCCACCTGGCAGTCGTTGACGGCGTGACGTCCCTTGCGCAGGATGGAGAGCACGTCGATGCTGGCGCAGCCGCCGAGACCGATCAGGAACAGCTCCATGGGACGTACCCCCATATTGCGCCCTCCCACCTCGGGACTGCCATCCATGACCACGGTATGGCCGGATCCGGACTCACCCAGCAGTTGGATGCCCTCGATGTATTTGACGCGCGCCGTGATTTTCCCCATGGGGGTTCTCCTCTCAAGACCGATGAAACGATGATACGGATGAAATCCGAGTACGAAACAGAGTGCAACCTGGACGGCTTTTTGGCAAGATGTCATCATCGAATCGACGATGCAAGGATTTCGTCATGTTTCCTTAGGAACTCCCGCGAGGGAGGTCCGGAATCGGGGGATGAGGAGTCTCCCCCCCATCGGGCACGTTCCGTCCAGATGCCGAGCGAGGCAAGAAAATGGAAGAATTGACCGCAAAAAGCAAGGCCATGCAACTCGAGGCGATGTTGGCCCATCGCGAAGGAGAGCGTCATGCCGTGGTGTTGCAGGATTTTCCGGATCCGGACGCCATTGCGTGCGGGTTCGCCTATCACCTGTTGGCCGAGGAGCGGGGCATTCAGTCCGAATTGATCTACGGTGGTCGCATCAGCCATCAGGAGAACATCGCGCTGATCAACCTGCTGGAGATTCGGCTCACCGAATGGGGCGCGGAAGAGATCGCCCCGGGCTATTTCCAGGGGGCGGTTTTTGTGGACAATCAGGGGACGACCAGCAATCTGGTCGATCGACTGGATGAGGCGGGCGTACCGGTTTTGGCGGTGGTCGATCATCACGATCTTCAGCACCGGTTGAGCGCGCCGATCTTCACCGACATCCGCCCGGTGGGGGCCTGCGCGACGATCTTTACCCACTATATGGCCGAGGGGTTGCTGCCGCTGCGCACCTCCAAGCCGGAGCATCGCCGCCTGGCCACGGCGCTGATGCACGGCATCATCAGCGAGACCGGTTCGATGATCCGCGCCCAACCTTCGGATTTCACCGCCGCCGCCTTTCTGCAACCCTTCTGCGACATCGATCTGCTGATGGATATTCTCCATCAACGTCGCAACCACAAGGTGATGGAGGTGATCCGTCTGGCGTTGGCCAACCGGGTGATCAAGGCGGGGTTGTGTCTTTCGGGTGTCGGTTATCTGCGCGGCGAGGATCGGGATGCCATTCCGCAGGCCGCCGATTTTCTGCTGACCGAGGATACGGTGCAGACCGTGGTGGTCTACGGGATCGTCACCATGGCCGATGGCTCGGAGAGCATTCACGGTTCGTTGCGCACCAGTCGCAACAGTCTGAGTCCGGATGCCTTCTTGAAGGAGGTTCTGGGTCGCACCGAACAGGGGATCTTCTACGGCGGCGGCAAGGCCGGAGCGGGTGGATTCGAGATCCCGTTGGGCTTCTTGTCGGGCAACGACAACGAGGAGTTGGCCCAGCTCAAGTGGAACGCCTTTGACGGCAAGATTCGCAAGAAATTCTTCAAAAAGATCGGTATGGAGGAGGCGTAGTGATCTCTTGTGACGTGTCGGACCCGGAGGCGCGTGTCTCGGGGGTGAGTCCGGAGCCTTCCGGCGGGGGTGCGATCCCGGCGCGGGGCAAACCCCGCTGGCTCAAAGTGCTGGCCCCCGGCTCCGAGGGGTATCGGCGCATGCGCGCCCTGACCGGGACGTTGCGTCTGGAGACGGTCTGTCAGTCGGCGCGCTGTCCCAACATCGGCGATTGCTGGCAGGCCGGATCCGCCGCCTTCATGATTCTTGGCGTCCTCTGTACCCGCTCCTGCGGCTTCTGCGATGTCAAGACCGGGCGTCCCGCGCCTCCGGATCCGGATGAACCCCGGCGTCTGGCCGAGGCGGTGACCGCGCTCGCCTTGCGCCATGCGGTGATCACCTCGGTGACCCGCGATGACCTGGAGGACGGCGGGGCTGGCCAGTTCGTCGCTTGCGTGGAGGCGATCCGCGCCCGCTCTCCCGGCACCACGGTGGAGTTGCTGATCCCCGATTTTCGTGGCGCGCCGATCCCCCTGGAGGCGGTTTTGAACGCCTGTCCCGAGGTGTTGAACCACAATGTCGAGACCGTGCCGCGTCTCTATCCGCGCGTGCGTCCGGCGGCCAGCTACGCCGGATCGCTGCAACTCCTGGCCCGCGCCGCCAGCCATGCCGGAGCGGGACGGGTCAAGTCCGGGATCATGCTCGGTCTGGGCGAGGAGGAGGCCGAGATCGAGGCGGTGCTGGTCGATCTGCGTCGCGTGGGGGTGGATCTCTTGACCATCGGCCAGTATCTGGCCCCGAGCCGCGATCATCTGCCCGTGGTGCGTTATTGGGAGCCCGAAGTGTTCGAGGGGTGGCGGAAACGGGCGCTGGAGATGGGGTTTGCCGCGGTGGAGAGCCACCCCCTGGCCCGCTCCTCCATGCATGCCGAGCGGTTGTTGGGCATCAACGATCACGATTAAACAACGTGCCGGAGCAGACGCCTGGCTGATCGGCGGCGGTCGGGGGGCGGGGAGGGGTTCTCCCCCCCATCATGACAGTGACGGCTGCTCGAGCTTGTCCACCGCCGCGCGCAGCATTTTTTCAACGGTCGCCAAACGGCGCGGATCGAGTTTCAGTCCGAACATGTCGCGCAGATAGAACACATCCACCACCCGTTCGCCGTAGGTGGCGATCTTGGCGGCGCGGATCTGCACCCCCTGGTTCTGCAACACCCGGGTGATGGCGAACAACAGGCCGGGACGGTCCAGGGAGGTGATCTCCACCACCGTGAAGGTGTCCAGGGAGTCGTCCACCTCCATGGAGAAGGAGATGTCGAACGGTTTGCGCCGGAAGCCCGCCGGGGGATTGGCCAACAGTGCGCTGGGGCGGAGTTTTCCTTCCAGCACCCGCGTCAGGGTGGATTCGATTCTCTCCAGCCGCTCCGGGGTTTCGATCGGCTCGCCGTTCTGGGTCTGGATCACGAAGGTGTCCAGGGCCATGCCATCCTTGGTGGTGGTGATGTCGGCGGAAAGAATGTTGGCCCCCGAGGCCGACAGGCTCCCGGAAATGCGCGCCATCAGACCCGGATGGTCCGGGGTGTAGACCAGCATGCGCGTGGCGTTGATCTTCGGCACCTGCTTGAAGACGATCACCAGCGGTTGCTCATCGACCTCCTTGAGCGCCACGAAGTGTTCGGCGAGCATATCCGGGGCGTAGTGGGTGAAGTAGTCGGGATAGAAGCGGTCCAGATGGCGCCGCACCCGTTCCGGATCGTGCTCCTTGGCCAGGATTTCGAAGGTGGCGCTTTTGAGCAGTTCCGCGCGCCGCGCGATCTCTTCGGGGGTGAAGATGATCCCCTTGTCCAGGGTGTCCAGGCTGCGTTCGTAGAGTTGACGCAACAGGTTTCCCTTCCACTGGTTCCAGACTCCGGGCCCCACGGCGCGGATGTCGGCCACGGTCAACAGCACCAACAAATTCAGTTTGCGCACCGTGCCGATCTGCTTGGCGAACGAGGCCAGGGTCTCCGGATCGTTGAGATCGCGGCGGAAGGCGGTGCGCGAGAAGATCAGATGGTTCTCCACCAGCCAGGCGATCATCTCGATGTCGTTGGCGGGGAGTTCCATCCGTTCGCAGATCTTGCAGGCGATCTCCGCGCCTCGGATGTGGTGGTTCGGACCCAGCCCCTTGGCGATGTCGTGGAACATGACCGCCAGATAGAGCAGGGCCGGATTGTTGAGTTTTTGCATCAGTTGCGTGGCGATCGGCAGTTCGTGGGAGAACTTGCCCGAGCTGATGTGACGCAACGACTCCACCGCCAGGATGGTATGCTCGTCCACGGTGAAGACGTGATACATGTCGTGCTGGGTCTGTCCGATGATGCGCCCGAACTCCGGGATGTAGCGTCCCAGGACGCCGGCATCGTTCATGCGCCGCAACACCCAGGCCACCGCGCGTTTGCCGTTGAGCATGGAGAGGAAGATCGCCGTGACCTTGGGGTCGGCGCGGAAAGTCCGGTTGATCAGCGAGAGATTCTGGGTGACCAGCCGCATGGTGTCCGGGTGGATGGAGAGCAGATTGCGTTGCGCCACCTCGAACAGACGCATGATGCGGATCGGCTTTTCCTGGAGCGCATCCGGCGAGGTGAGACTCAGCTTGCCGCCGATCATCTCGAAGGCGTCCTCCAGGTGACGGCGGTCCCAGTCGAGCACCTCGCGATGTTCGTCCTGATACTTGCGCAGAAAGATCCAGGAGAGATGGCCCACCCGGCGCGCCACCCGGTAATAGCGCCGCATGAACCGCTCCACCGCCAGCATGCCCGGCTGGTCCTGATAACCGAACTCCTGGGCGATGGCCACCTGGTGGGCAAAGGTGAGGCGATCGTCCCGGCGTCCGGCGCGGTAGTGCAGGGCGTTGCGCACCCGACGCAGAAAGGCGCGACACCGTTTGAAGTTTTCGAACTCCTCTTCGGTGATGATCCCCATGGGGATCAACTCCTGGATGCGGGTCACCTGATAGCGGTATTTGGAGATCCAGGCAAAGGTGTGCAGATCGCGCAGGCCACCGGGATTTTCCTTGATGTTGGGTTCCAGATAGTATAGCGATGCCCCGAACCGTTCGTGACGCTTGCTCTGTTCCAAAAGCTTGGCACGCAGGAAACTCAACGGATCGTTAAGCAGGGCGTTGTTGAACAGGGTGGTGCGGTAGTGGGTGAAAAGCTTATGATCTCCCGCGAGAAATCGTGAATCGAGCATGGAGGTCAGAATCTGTAATTCTTGGCGCGCCTGTTGCAGACACTCCTCAACCGTACGCACCGCATGTCCGACATCCATGCCGATGTCCCAGAGGATGTAGAGCATCTTTTCCACCAGGGCCGGTTGCGTGGCGTGTTCGTCCGGAACGATGAACAACAGGTCGATGTCGGAAAAGGGGGCCAGTTCGCGCCGTCCGTAGCCGCCGGTGGCTGCCAGGCAGAACGGTTCCGGACTGGTGTCGTTGGCCACCGTCAGGGCGTGGATGCGTTGCAGGATGGCATCCGCCAGGAAGGTATGGCCCTGGACGATGTACTGTCCGGTGGCGCCGGCCAGATGGTGTTGATGGAGCAGATCGCGTCCCGATTTCATGGCGGTGCGCAACAGCGGCAGAATCGCCGCCCGCTGGTCGTCCGTCAGGGGGGAGTGGCCATCGTGGATGGCGTTGATCTGCTGATCCAGGGCCGCGAGGTCCAGGATCTCCTCTTTTTCGAAATGTGGCGTCGTGGTCATGGGAAGTGCCTTGCTGGGGTGACAATCACCGGGTTGCACCGTTAGGATGTGGCGGTTGCGATGTCGGGTCAATGGCTGATGGTTCTATCGGGTCCGCATCGTGAGGCGGATTGAATTTTTGCTATGGGTAGCTTCGATGTTTGGTAAACTGAAAGGACTGTTCTCCACCGACATGGCCATCGATCTGGGCACGGCCAATACCTTGGTTTACGTGCGTGGACGAGGGGTGGTGCTCTCCGAACCCTCGGTGGTGGCGATCCACGAAAGTTCCCGCGGGGTGCGCAAGGTGCTGGCCGTGGGCAATGAGGCCAAACGGATGCTCGGACGCACGCCCGACAGCATCGTGGCCATCCGTCCGATGCGCGACGGGGTGATCGCCGATTTCACCGTCACCGAGGCGATGCTCAAGCACTTCATCCGCAAGGTGCACAAGCGCCGCCTGTTCTATTCGCCGCGCATCATCGTCTGCGTGCCGGTCGGGGCCACGCCGGTGGAACGACGCGCCATCCGCGAATCCGCGGAGAGCGCCGGCGCCCGCGACGTCTATCTGATCAACGAACCCATGGCTGCGGCCATCGGCGCCGGCCTGCCGGTCACCGAGGCGAGCGGTTCGATGGTGATCGACGTGGGCGGCGGCACCACCGAGGTGGCGATCATCTCGTTGGGCGGCATCGTCTATTCCCGATCGATCCGCGTGGGCGGCGACAAGATGGACGAGGCGATCATCGCCCATGTGCGGCGCAAATATTCGCTGTTGATCGGCGAGGGAACCGCCGAGATTATCAAAATTCAAGTGGGATCCGCTTTTCCCCTGGAAAAACGGTTGGAAGTTGAGGTAAAAGGACGTGACCTGATCCATGGGGTGCCGAGGCATCAGGTGATCTCCGATCCTGAAATCCTCGAAGCCCTGGCCGAACCCATCAACGCCATCGTCGATGGCGTGCGCGTGGCCCTGGAACGTACCCCGCCGGAGTTGGCCGGGGATATCGTCGATCGTGGCATCGTCCTGACCGGCGGTGGCGCGCTTCTGCGGGGATTGGATCAGTTGTTGGCCGAGGAGACCGGTCTGCCGGTTTTCATCGCCGATGACCCGCTCTCCTGCGTGGTCATGGGATCCGGAAGGGCGTTGGAAGAGCTGGATAGCATGTCCGACATCCTGATGGATCGATAATAAGTCTTATCTCCATCCGACCAGGACGTGGCATGACGGCACTGCTGGGCATCTTTCGCGAATTTCGACATGCCATTTCGGTCTTCCTCACGCTGGTGGTCGCCCTCTTCCTGCTGCTGATGGCCAGAGGAACCGTGGGAGACCGCCATGGCATGCACGAGAGTGTGCTGCAACTGGCCGGCACCGCCCAGTCCTTCCTCACCCGTCCGGTCTCCACCATCGAGGGGTTCCAGGCCCGTCTTTCGGAACTCGCCCGCCTTGACCGCGAAAATCGTCAATACAAAGCCGAGTTGGAACGCCTGCGTCCCCTGGGCGTGCGCCTCGATGAGCTGGAAAAGGAGAACCACCGGCTCAAGTCCCTGTTGCAGATGCGTCCGGATCCCGATTTCCAACCCTTGGCCGTGCGCGTGGTCGGGGACTCCTCCTCGGCCTTCGCCCGCTCCTTCATCGTCAACGCCGGACGTCAGGACGGGGTGATCGTCAACGCGCCGGTCACCGTTCCCTCGGGCCTGGTCGGTCGCGTGGTGCGCGCCTCGGCCAACGCCTCCCTGGTTCTCTCCATGCTCGATCTGAACTCACGGGTTCCGATCCTGATCCAGCGTTCGCGGGTCAAGGCGGTCTGCGCCGGCCAGAATGATACCCAGATGACCCTGGAGTACCTGCCCAAGGACGCCGATGTGGTGGTCGGGGATGTGGTGGTCACCTCCGGCACCGGCGGAATTTTCCCGAAAGGGTTGGTGGTCGGCAAGGTGGTCTCCCTGGAACCGGGGGACGAGGGATTGTTCCGCGAGGCCATGGTGCAACCCACGGTCGATTTCGGTCGCATCGAGGAGGCCCACCTGCTCCTGCCTCGCGCCGTCAAGCCAACGGCGGACAACAAACCGCTTCCTTAACACACCGCCCCCCTGATTCGAGGTCCATCCCCGTGCCATGATGGTCTCCCTGCTCATCTCCGGGCTTCCGGCCATGACCATCTTCATGGCGGCGGTGCTCCAGGAGATGGCCCTGCCGTTCCATGCCTGGTCGGTCCTGCGTCCGGATCTGGTGCTGATCTGTCTGTTCTACTGGCGCCTGTACCGCACGGATCGCTGCGGCCCGATCCTGGCCCTGCTGGCCGGGTTGCTGGTCGATGTGATCTCCGGCGCGCCTTTGGGATTGAACGCCATCTCCAACATTCTGCTGATCCTTGTCATCGGTCGTCTGGGACGCCTGATCCGCTCCATCGATTTCACCTACCTGATCTTCGTGGTGCCGATCTTCGTGCTGCTCGCCGAGGGGATCCAACTCGGTCTGGCCATGCTCAAATGGGGCATGGCGGTCCGCTGGCAACTGCTGATGGGACGTCCCGTGGCCACCATGCTGCTCGCGCCTCTGGTGATCCATCTCCTGGTGATGATCCACCGCACATGGCTGGAGGAAGCGCATGCTCGACGATGACCGGGAACAGTTTCGCGGCGATGCGCGGCGGCGTCTGTTGCTGGTGGGCGGCGGGCTGGGCCTGGGCTTTTTTATGCTGGGGGCGCGGCTGTTCCATCTCCAGGTGATGCGCGGCGGCGAATACCGCACCTTGGCCGAGGACAACCGCATCAGCCTCAAGCCGATCTCCGCGCAACGGGGGCGGATCTTCGATCGAGAAAACCGCCTGCTGGTCGAAAACAGCCCCGATTACGAGGTGGTGGTGATCCCGGAGCTTTCCGGTTCGCTGCGCATGCTGCTCAAACGGCTGAGCCGGTACATCGAACTGTCCGAGGAGGAGATCAAGCACCTGTTGCAGATGGCCCGAAAACAGCGCTCGTTTCTGCCGTTGCGGGTCAAGTCCCATCTGACCTGGGAGCAGGTGGGCAGCATCGAGGTGCGCATCCACGAATTTCCCGGCGTCGATCTTCAGAGCCAGTCGGTGCGCTCCTATCCGTTCGATGCCCTGGCCTGTCACATCCTCGGCTATCTCGGCGAGCCGAGCGAAAACGATCGCAAGCGGTTTCCGCGCATCAGCTTTCGGTCCGGGGATCTGATCGGCAAGAGCGGGGTGGAGCAGCGGTTCGAAGAGGTGCTGCGCGGACGCGAGGGGGTGTTGGAGATGGAGGTCAACGCCGTGGGTCGCCATGTGCGCGAACTGCATCGCAATCCGCCGGAGTCGGGCGAGGATCTGCAACTCACCCTCGACATGGATCTGCAACGGGAGGCCCAGGAGGCGCTGGGCGGGGAGATGGGCGCGGTGGTGGCCATGGATCCGAACAACGGCGAGATCCTGGCCATGGTCAGCACCCCCACCTTCGATCCCAACCAGTTCATCCGCGGCTTCACTCACGCCCAGTGGCAGGAGGTGATGAACGATCCGAATCGGCCCTTGATCAACAAGGCCCTGCAGGGTCACTATCCGCCCGGCTCGACCTTCAAGATCGTCACCGCCATGGCCGGTCTGGTCTCCGGCAAGCTCGATCCGCGCGAAACGGTCCCTTGCAACGGTTATCTGGTCAAGGAGGAGCAGCGATTCTACTGCTGGCGGCGGCATGGCCATGGCAACGTGGCGTTGCAACAGGCCTTTACCCAATCCTGCGATGTCTATTTCTACAAGCTGGCCGAACGGCTCGGCATCGATGTCATCGAGCGTCAGGCCCGCAAGATGGGACTGGGTGGCCTGACCGGCATCGATCTGGAAGGGGAACGCCCTGGCCTGATCCCGTCGCGTACCTGGAAACGGAAGGTGTTCAAAACCTCCTGGTTTCCGGGTGAAACGTATATCACCGGCATTGGTCAGGGGTATGTGTTGACCACCCCGTTGCAACTGGCGGTGATGGTGTCGTGCATGGGCAATGGCGGAACGGTGTATCGTCCCCTGCTGCGCAAGCTTCAGCCCGGACAGGAGCCCGAGGTGGTGACGCGCAACTATTTTTCCGCCAGCCACATGGAGATCATGCGGCAGTGTCTGGAGGGGGTGGTTCACGATCCCAACGGCACCGCCTACAAGACCAGGCTGGAGGGGATCCGGGTGGGCGGCAAGACCGGCACCTCCCAGGTGGCCCGCCACAAACGGGAAAAGAGCGGTCAGATCATCAAGACCACCAACGAGAAGTTGCAGGATCACGCCCTGTATGTCTGTCTGGCTCCGGTCGATCGTCCGCGCATCGTGGTGGTGGTGATCGTCGAACATGGCGGCCATGGCGGCGCCACGGCGGCGCCGGTGGCCAAACGGGTGCTGGAACGGTATTTCTCCAAATACGGAGGCGGGACATGATCGAGGTCGGCAAACCGTTGCCCGACGGGGGCGGGAGATGATCGAGGCCGGCAAACCATTGCTCGACGGGGGGGGTGGCGCGATCTCCCTGGGATGGACGGATCGGTTGCGCCGTTTTCCCTGGAGTCTGTTGCTCCTGTTGCTGCTCACCATCTGTCTGGGATTCGGCGTGCTCTTCTCCGCGGTGGGCGGTGAACACAACCAGTGGCTGTTCTGGCGTCAGGTGATCCAGTCCGGACTCGGGTTGGGCATCATGCTGTTCGTGGCCATCGTGGCCGGAGATCGTCTTTACAAACGGTTCGCCTATCTGTTTTACAGCGGCAGCCTGATGCTGCTGGCCGTGACCATGGTCGCGGGCAGCGTCGGCATGGGGGCGAGACGCTGGCTGGAGGTGGGCTTTTTCCGACTCCAGACCTCGGAGTTGATGAAGGTGGCCCTGATCCTGGCCCTGGCGCGCTATTTTCAGGATCACGCCAAGAACGGATCCTTGGGCTGGCGGGATCTCGGCGTGCCGTTTCTGATGATCATCCTGCCGGTGGTGTTCATCATCAAGCAGCCCGATCTCGGCACCGCCGTGCTGCTGGCCGGGGTTGGGTTCGCGATGATCGTGGTGGCCGGCATCTCCTGGAAGGTGATGCTCACCCTGGTGCTGCTGTTCGGCGCCTCCATGCCCCTGGCCTGGAATGGCTTGCATGCCTATCAGAAACAGCGGATCATCACCCTGTTCTCTCCGGAACGCGATCCGCTGGGATCCGGTTATCACATCATCCAGTCCAAGATCGCGGTCGGATCGGGCGGGGTGACCGGCAAGGGGTTCATGGCCGGCAGTCAGAGCCAGCTCGATTTCCTGCCGGAACGGCACACCGACTTCATTTTCTCGGTGCTGGCCGAGGAGTGGGGATTCGTGGGCGGGGTGACGCTGCTGGTGATGTACATTCTGATCATCCTGCGCGCCCTGCTGATCACCGAAATGGCCAACGACCGGTTCGGCCTGCTCACCGTGGTGGGCGCGACCATGCTCTTCGCCATCCAGGTGCTGGTGAATGTCGGCATGGTGGTGGGGTTGTTGCCGGTGGTGGGGGTCCCCTTGCCGCTGATCAGTTACGGCGGCAGCTCCATGGTGACCCTGATGATCGCCATGGGGCTTCTGGCCCATGTAAGCCTCTATTCTCGTCAGCATGGGCGGTCGGTGTAGGGCGTTGCGGACAGAGTGCGTCAGCGGCCTTCGCTCAGGGCATGACGTTGTTGAGCGAGGATGAGATGTTGAACGAAATCCGTACACGACGGGGAAAACGGGTTTGAGTCTGTGCATGATCGGTGGGGAGCGATACGAACATGAAACTGCAAGATCTGGCCGAGCGTCTGGGACTGGAATGGCGGGGCGGCGATGTGGAGATCGGCGCGGTGGCGCCGGTGGAGAGCGCCGGGGCAGGGGATCTCACCTTTGTCACGGCGCGCAAATGGCTGGTCGAGGTGCGGGGGGCGGCGGCCCTGCTGGTGCCGCCGGATCTGGTCGATGAGGCGACCTCGGTGCCGGGTTTGCCGCTGATGATCTCTCCCGCGCCGGCTTTGGATGCCGGTCGGGCCGGCCTGCTCCTGGGGCAGGATGAGCTGCGTGTGTCCGGGGTACACCCCTCGGCGGTGATCGATCCCTCGGCGCGACTGGGCGCCGGGGTGGCGGTGGGACCGTTGGTGGTGATCGGGGCCGGGGTGGTGATCGGAGCCGACAGCGTGATTCACGCCGGCGCGGTGATCCACGATGGCTCCTTGATCGGCGCCCGCTGCGTGATCCACGCCAATGCCGTGATTGGCGGCGAGGGGTTCGGTTTCGAGTTCGTGGCCGGCGCGCATCGCAAGATCCCCCATCTGGGAATCGTGCGCATCGAGGATGATGTGGAGGTGGGGGCCTGCACCACCGTGGATCGCGCCCGTTTCGGCGAGACCCGTATCGGGGCTGGCACCAAGATCGACAATCTGGTCCAGATCGCCCACAACGTCCACATCGGGCGGGCCTGCGTGATCGTCAGTCAGGTGGGGATCGCCGGCTCCTGTCGCATCGAGGACGGGGTGGTGCTGGCCGGACAGGCCGGACTGGTCCCGCATGTGACGGTGGGGCGCGGCGCGCGGGTGGCTGCGGCCACCGGCGTGGCCGTGGATGTGCCCGCCGGGGCCACCTGGTCGGGTTGGTGGGGCGGACCGCATCGGGAGAATCTGGCCCAGATCAATGCGGTGCGCAAACTGCCGGAGTTCATGAAAACCGTGCGCGATTATATGAAGGGTCGCGCCTCAAGTCGTTGAACGTCTCTTCCAGGCCACGGAAGGCGCGTCTTTCGGTCAATCTTCTCGGTCGGCACCCGGAACCGGGTTTCTGCAAGACCCGCCTGATTCCCGCCCTGGGCCCCGAGGGGGCTGCCGAGGCCCATGCGGTTCTTTTGACGCATGTCGTTGGGACCGTGCGCCGCTGGTGCGCGGATTCCCCCTCGGAACGGCTGTTTCGTCTCTGGACCACCTCCCCGCTGTCTACACCTTTTCTTGACACCCTCGCCGATGACGGTCAGATGCGCGTTCAGCCCGAGGGGGATCTCGGGGTTCGTCTGGCGGCGATCTCCCAGGCCGGACTGGCCGAGGCGGAGGGCGTGCTGCTGGTTGGCGGGGATGCCGTCTCCCTGGACCCGGCCAGTTTCAATCACACGGAAACCCTTTTGTCAAGCCATGATGCGGTGCTGATTCCAGCCTTGGATGGTGGCTACGTGGCGCTGGCGCTGCGGCGTTTTCAGCCGGAGCTGTTTATGGCCATGCCGTGGGGCACGGAGCGGCTCGCGGAGAAGACACGCACGGTATTTCGACGCCTGGGATGGTCCTGGGGGGAGATCCCCGGTCATTGGGATGTGGACTTCCCAAGGGAGTGGGAACGATTCCGCAGACTTGAAAAAAGTTGGTCCAATAATTGCTCAACATCTAGCGTGTCCGGCGAGGGTCGATCCGGAGAGCCTGTCAAAGAAGGCGCTAGAAAAGAATCTCTTCGTTAAGAATGAGGAAGCGGTTCTTCGGGAAGACCCTCGATTCCGGCAAGCGAATCATGATCTTAATGCGTTATCGGAATCCATGGGAGTCTTAGCTGATGGGCGATTTTCCCCACACCAATCAAGAGGTGCCTTCCCTTGATCCCCAGATCAAGGCCTTTGCCCAGGCATCCACCCTGACGGACGCCACCCGCGCTGCCTATTGGGGCGACCTGCGCCGCTTCATCGACTGGGGTGGGGTTATTCCGGCCCACGAGAAGATGGTCGCGAATTATTTGGTGGAACATGCCAACAGTCACAAGTTCGCGACGTTGGCCCGTTGGCGGGTCTCCCTCGGCAAGGCGCACTCGGCGCAAGGGTTGGAGGATCCGACCAAAACCGAGCTGGTGAACGCGGTGCTCAAGGGGATCAAGCAGAAGCACGGTCGCGAACAGCGTCGCGTCGCTCCCCTGACCTCCAACCAGACCACCGCGGTGTTGAACGTGATGGGGGGACGCCTGAAGGATTTGCGCGACAAAGCATTGATTTTAGTTGGTTTTTCTGGTGGATTGCGTCGCTCTGAGCTGACCACCCTGGCGGTGGAGAATCTGCGCGAACGGGCCGGTGGCATGGAATTGAGCCTGAGCACCGGTCGTCTGGTGATGATTCCCCACGGCACGGACTCTTCCACCTGTCCGGTGACCGCGCTCAAGGCGTGGCTGGTGGCCTCGGGGATCGTGAGCGGAGCGGTGTTCCAGGGGATCAACCGTCACGGGCGCATCTCCGGTCAGCCGTTGACCGGTCACGGGGTGGCCCTGGTGATCAAGGAGCGGGTCAAGGCGGTGGGATTGGATCCGTCGCTCTACAGCGGGTGCAGCCCGCGGGTGGGTGGCATCCTCGAGGGTGCCCAGGACAGTCCCCATGGCGGATTGGACAGCGATCCCATGCCTCTGCCCAAGGCCGCGCACGGTCACTGACGACCGATCGTCGCTTCATCCCGAGAGGGCGGAATCACACGACCGCGCGTCTGTAACGTGCAAGATGGGGGGATCCCTCTCACCCCCCCGACTGTGGACCTCCCAGGCGGGAGTCCCACGGTCGGAGACGCGCGGTCTCCAGAATCTCCCGCCTGGCCCGTTCCACCCGCGAACGGGGCGGCGGCGGGTCAAACGCCAGGGCCTCCCGCAACGTCTCGGCCCGCTGTTTCGATACGCTCTCCCGGAAGCGCGCCACCAGCGCCGCATCGGCCCCGCGCAAGGCGGTGACCAGGGTCTCGTCCGGCACCTGGTGCAAGAGCGTCTCCAGTTCGCGTCGATCCATCCCGGACAGATCCTCGAACAACACCATCCCCTCCCGAATCGTCCGGGCCAGTTCGGACTCCCGGCTCTCCAGAAACCCCAGCAGCCGATCGGCGGTGCGACGGTCGAGAAGGGTCAGGATGCGTGCCACCCGTTCGTGGCTCAAGGTTGTCTCCTTTCGATAAGTCCTTGTTCAAACCGTCCCGGCTGCTATCATCGTGGCCGGCGCTTCAGCGCCATGCTTCAGCGCCATGCTCCAGCGCCATGCTCAATCGTCATGCCATTCGGGAGTCCCGCATGCCAGCATCCACACCAGGGGGTCTGCGCCGTTTCTGGTCGGCGTTCGCCATCTATCGGGAACCCCGCGTGCTGGTGATCCTGTTGTTGGGCTTTTCCAGCGGCCTGCCGCTGGCCCTGACCGTGGGTACGCTCTCATTATGGCTGGCCGAGGTCGGGGTGAGCAAGAGTTCCATCGCCCTGTTCGCCCTGGCGGGCACCCCGTATACCTTCAAGTTTCTCTGGTCGCCGCTGGTGGATCGCATGCCGGTGCCCGGCCTTACCACCCGTCTCGGACAGCGACGCGGCTGGGCGATCCTGACCCAACTGGCGTTGATCGTCGGCATCCTCGGGCTTGGAGCGGGCGATCCGGCCCGCGATCCCTTCTGGACCGCCTGGTTCGCGCTGTTCGTGGCCTTCTGGTCGGCCACCCAGGATATCGTCATCGACGCCTATCGGGTGGAGAGCCTGGAAGAGCGGCAGTACGGCGCCGGCGCGGCGATGAGCGTGCTCGGCTATCGTCTCGGCATGGTCGCATCCGGAGCCGGGGGGTTGTACCTGGCCACCTATTGGGGGTGGTTTTCCGCCTATGCGGTGATGGCCGGCCTGATGGGGGTCGGCATGCTGGTGATGCTGCTCAACCCCGAACCCGTGCGTCCGATGGCGGAGGGGCTTTCCACGCCAACCGAAACCGACGGGTGGCGCGTCCGGGTCGCAGCCTGGCTCCGAAGCGCCGTGATCGCCCCGTTCGCCGAGTTCATGCGGCGGCGCGGCTGGCTGATGACCCTGCTCTTCATTCTGCTCTACAAGTTCGGCGATGCCCTGGCCGGCGTGATGAGCGGTCCGTTCTATCTGGAGATGGGGTTTTCGAAAATCGAGATCGCCAATGTCACCAAGCTCTTCGGATTGGTGGCGGTGTTGGTCGGCGGGGTGGTCGGCGGAATTTTGACGGAACGTCTGGGTATCAATAAGGCGTTGATTCTGTGCGGGATCCTGCAAATGGTCTCCAACCTGATGTTCGTGGTGCTCGCCGAGGTGGGATACTCCCTGCCGATGCTCACCGTGACCATCGCGGTGGAGAACGTCACCGGCGGCATGGGTACCTCGGCCTTCGTGGCCTACCTCTCCCGGCTCTGTCATGTCGCCTATACCGCGACTCAGTATGCCCTGCTCTCTTCGTTCATGGCCTTCGGACGCACGCTGCTGGCCTCGAGCGGGGGTTGGATCGCAGAGCGGATCGCCTGGGCGGACTTTTTCCTCATCACCACCTTTGCCGCCATTCCGGGATTGTTGTTGTGGGTGTTCATGGCGCGCCGCTTCGAGATCCGTTGAGAGGGGGCGCCCGTCCGGCGGAGGTTCATGCCCCTCTGCCGGACGGGGAGTCGTTCAGGCGCCGATCTTCTCCTTGATCCTGCCGATCTCGTCGCGGGCGTAAAAGCAGCACACGCCGCGTTTGGAGGCCGGCTCGATCCCGAGATCCTTGATCGCTTTCTTGACCTTGGTGTCCGATACCCCCAACTCCTTGGCGATGTTGGTGGCGGACAGAACGTTCTCCTTGGCGGGTTCGGTCATGGTGGTTCTCCTTCGTGGTGGGGGGTTGAGATCTGCGTTGTGGATGGCAGATGCCGCATCTGCCGGGGCGGGGCATGCGTGGCCGCTTTTTTGGCCGTATTGTGCATGGATCGTCGATCGACTTCCAGGGCTTGCGACCATCGGTCCGGATCGATGCCGGTCACCTCTCTCAGGCCCGTTTCCACCAGTTGGATCAAACGGGGCAGGGCGATCTGGTGGGTCTGGCCGGTGGTGGCGTGCAGCCAGTCCGAGAAGGCCAGGAAGGTGGCAAAGGGCGAGCGGTTTTCAAAGGCCAGTTGGAGTGTGGTCCGAAAGCGGCCCGAGTTGCCGACCAGATCCCAATAGCGGGACAAACGTTTGAAGCGCCGCAGGGTCATGAAGTCGAATTGCGCGTTTTCCAGCAGTTCGTAGGGTGGTTCCGGGTCGAAGCGGAAGTCGGCTGGGGTGTCGAGGGCCAGCGGGGTGCCGGGCAGTCGTTTGAGAATGCCTACCTGGATTTCGTGGGGGTCCAGGGCGAGGAGCCGGTCGAACCCGGCGGCGAACGGCTCCGGGGACTCCCCCGGCAGGCCGACGATCAGGTCGGTGTGCAGATGGGCGTGGGTGTGGGTACGCAGCCAGCGCAGGTTCTCGGTGACCCGTTCCTGCTCCTGATGGCGGTCGATGGCCGCGAGTACCGCAGGTTGGAAGGATTGTACCCCGACTTCGAGTTGCAGAGAGCCGGCGGGAAAGGCGCTCAGGCGGCGTTTGAGCCCTTCGGGGAGGTGGTCCGGCATCATCTCGAAGTGGAGGAACAGATCCGGAGTGGCAGCCAGGTGGTTCAGGAAAAAATCGAGGATCACGCCGGCATGACGCTCCCCGAGGTTGAAGGTGCGGTCCACGAACTTGAAGTGGCGTCCGCCGCGGGCGATGAGGTTTTCGAGCGCGGCCAGGAGGGGTTCGAGGGGGAAACGGCGCACCTGGAGGTCGTTGGCCGACAGGCAGAACGAACAGCGGTAGGGGCAGCCGCGCGAGGACTCCACATACAGGTAGCGGTGGGCCAGATCGGTGGCGTCGTATTCGGCATGGGGAAGGGCAAGGGCGGCGGGATCGGGGCTGGGGGCGATCCGATCCCGGCTGGCGGGGGGATTTCCGGCCAGGATCGCCCGGCAGAGATCGGCAAAGGCCAGTTCTCCCGCGCCGAGGATGCGGTAGTCGGCCAGGGTCACCAGAGGGTGATCCGCCGGCAGATGGCTTACCTCGGGTCCTCCCAGCACGAGAATCACCTCGGGACGCACCTGTTTCAACAGGGAGGCCAGATGCCGGGTCAGGGTGTGGTTCCAGACATGCACCGCGCAGCCGATGATGCGGGGGGAATGCTTCAGGAGGGTCTCCAGGGCCTCCTCGGGCCGTTTTTCCAGATCGAACTCCACCAGGCGGGCTGAATCGCGCAGGGGTCCGAGATTGGCCATCAGACAGCGCAATCCCAGCGACGGGTGGGAAAAACGGGCGTTGAAGGTGGTCAGGACGATTTCCGCCATGCTGAACCTTGAAGAGTCGTGCTACAGTTGTGTCGAAAGAGGGGATCGACAATCCACGCCAGGTTGATGGGGGTTATTATGACGCAAACCGGGACAAACGCCAATCCGGAGCAGACGACGGGAGGGAATCGGGTCGGAAAGGAGACCGACGAGGCCCTGCCCCCCGGCCTGAAGCGACCGTTGCGGGACGCCATGACGCGCCTGTTGTCGGGCCGTCCGATGGACGAGGAGATCCTGGATCCGGCCAACCCCAACCTGATCCTCGATCGGGAGCGTTGAGGCGATGGCTCGGGACGATGCGGCCTCACGCGGCGGGGCGTGGATCCAGACCTTTACCGGGCGGCAGTTCTGGCCGTTGGATGCCCGGCCCGAAGAGGTCGAGATCGAGGATGTCGCCCACGCCCTGGGGATGCTGTGCCGGTTCAACGGTCACTGTCGGCGGTTTTATTCGGTGGCCGAGCATTCGGTGTGGGTGTCGCATCTGGTGGGCGCGGAGGATGCCCGCTGGGGATTGCTGCACGATGCCGCCGAGGCCTATCTGTCCGACCTGCCCAAGCCGCTCAAGCGGGTGTTGCCGGAGTTCGATCCCTGGGAGGAGCGTCTGCTCGGGGTGATCGCCGTCCGTTTCGGGTTGACCGGATTGCCGTCGGCACGGGTGAAGGAGGCGGATTGGCGGTTGCTGGCCAACGAGAAGGTCACCTTCATGGCCCAGGAACCGGCCCCCTGGCACGGTCTGCCCGCTCCCTTTCCGGGGGTGGAGCTGGAAGGATGGTCCCCGGAGGAGGCCAAGGAGCGTTTTCTGGCGCGTTATCGGGCGTTGTTTCCAGGGGGTTGACCGCGCTGTCCGTTCAACGGTCGCGATGGGGCGGGCTTACTAGGTTGCCGGCACGAAATCATCCGCGTTGGCCATGCGCCGGGTGTCGCCGGACTGCTCGATCACGAACAGACCCTGGCGGAGGGCAAAGCGGGAGACATTCTCCTCGATCACCATGGCCGCAACCGCGCCAGTCGCCCGGTCTCCTGAAAGGCTTTCCAGACATCATTCAGAGTCACGGTTTCGGACCTGTCGGTCTCCAGAGGGTCAAAGGAGGCATCATTCGGCATGGCTCCTCAATCCGAACCGAGCGACCACATCTAACAACTTTTGTTTATTGATCGGCTTGGAAAGATAGAGATCGCACCCGGCCTGGCGGCTGCGTTCCGCCTCGCCCTCCAGGGCGTGGGCGGTCAGGGTGACGATCGGCAGGTGGAAGCGTCCCTTCACCTTTTCCCAGTCGCGAATCCGGCGTGTGGCGGTGTAGCCGTCCATCACCGGCATCTGCACATCCATGAAGACCAGATCGAACGCCTCGGTCTGAACCATCGCCACCGCCTCTTCGCCGTTGACGGCGATGGTCAGGTGGTGCGGGCTTTTTTTCAAGAAGGCGCTGATCAGCAGTTGATTGTCCTCGGAGTCTTCGACCAGCAGAATCCGCATCGCCGGACACTCCGCGTCCGCGCCGCCGGAGGAGAGACCGGCGGATTCCGGACGCGCGGGGAGATGATTGGTCGCCGGGCGTGCGGGCAGGGCGATCCGGAACGCACTGCCACGGCCTGGTTGACTCTCCACGGAGATCTCGCCGTTCATCAGGGTCACCAGACGCCGGGCGATGGTCAGGCCGAGTCCGCTGCCCCCATGACGACGGGTCATGCTGGTATCCACCTGGGTGAACGGATCGAAAATGGTCTGGCTTTTCTCCGGACTGATCCCGATGCCGGTATCCCGCACCAGCAGGATGATCCGACCAGGATGATCGGGATCGACCAGGCCGTTCAGGGTGATCCGTCCCGCATCGGTGAATTTGATGGCATTGCCCAACAGATTGAACAGGATCTGCCGCAGGCGCAGGCGATCGAACAGCAGGATGGGTGGAACATCCGGAGAGACCGCGCAGTGCATCTCCAACCCCTTGCCTTCGGCCACCACTTTCAACATCCCTGCCACCTCGAACACCAGGTCTCGAATCGCCACCGGTTCTTCGATCAAGGTCAGGTGACCGGATTCGATCTTGGTGAGATCCAGGATCTGATTGATCAACTCCATCAGATTGGCGCCCGCCTCCTGGAGTCGGGCCACCCATTCGCGTTGCTCATCCCGCACCCCGGATTCGAGCAGCAGATCCCCCATGCCGATCACCACGTTCATGGGAGTGCGAATTTCGTGGCTCATCATGGCCAGGAATTCACTTTTGGCGCGGTTGGCGTTTTCCGCCACCTCCTTGGCCTGACGCATCAGCTCCTCGTCGCGTTTGCGCCGGGCCAGATCCTGATCCAGGGCCCAGGTGAGATGGCGATTGCGTTCGAGTTCGTCGCGCAGCAGATGTTCCACCTGATGGCGCTGGGTGATGTCGATCATCGAGACGTAGAAGCGTTGCCAGTTCGTCTCGCTCTCCGGGGAGAGGGAGATGGAAAGCGAGATCCAGATGACCTGTCCCTGGAAGGTGACCTGGGTCGTTTCGGTGGCAAAGCGCGTGGCGCCGTTGTAAAAGGCATCGAGGGCCTGGGTGAAGGTTTCCAGGCCATGGGCATCGAAGAAGCGTTGGAGTTGGGATCCCTGCATCGCCTCCATGGAGGGGGCGCGCAGCAGATCCACGGTGGCCTGGTTGACCCGGATGATGCGGGTCAGATGGGCGCATTCGGCGACGATCGTCGGGGTGATGCGCGTGAGGCCGGGATGATGCGCATCCAGATGCTTCTTGAGGGCGGAGAGATCCACCTCCCACAAGGCGGCTGGGGAGTCGAGGAACAGGCCGCGAAAGCGGGCTTCGCGTTCCGCCACCGCAGTGGAGGCCTGGGCCTGGGCGATGAGGAATCGGTGCGACTGGCGCCGCGCGAACCACAAGGCCACGACACCGGCCACCCAGACCAGCCCGAGTCCGGTCAGGAGTGTGGCGAAAAACCGATCCAGCCCTTCCAGATAGGGGGTGAGGGGCACGGCGGTGCTGATGCCGCCGCGGACGCCGCCGACGGGAACCCCGCTCGCCTCGTGACAGACGATGCAGCCCGGTTCCATGATCATGGCGCGCATGATGCGCAGATAGGGTTTGCCGTCGATTTCGGCTTGTTCGGCCCGTTCCCGGTAGACCCCACGCTCGAAGGATTCCAGAGTCTCCTTTTCCCAGGCGTCCGGGGCGTTGTCCGGATTGAGGAGCTTCAGGCTGGTGATGTGACCGCGCACGCCGTAGTTCTCGGTGTGGTGTTCCATCACCTCGCGCAGCATGTAGGCCGGGTTCATCAGGGTGAGGTTCATCCCCTCGCGGGTGGTGACATCCCGATCCGGGGCATGCAGGTAGGGGTTGGGAGGGGTGGAAGCGCTGGGTTTGACGTAGACTCCGCCATGGGAGGTGGCCCATTGGCGAAACGAGAGATCCTTGTTCAGATGGGTGATTCCCTCGAGACGGGCCTGGTTCAGGAGGTGACTTTTCTCCTGGGAGAGGGTCAGGATGAAGACGATGGCGATGATGCCGCTCCATCCCAACAGCGCGGCCAGCGCCAGGCGATCGACCGTGCGCATGGAGGGCTGGAACGTGGGGGGGGTGTGCATCCGGGGTTGCCTGTCTTTGGAAAGGGGGAGTCGGATGGGGTCTTGGATTTCTCGTGAGGAACGGTTACTGGTTTATTGTACGATTTCTCTTGAAAATGCAAGTGAAAATTAATTGAAATATCATTCTGATTGCCCGGTCCGCACGGGTGGTTGACGCTTTACATGACCATGGGATACAAACATGGTTTCCACCTTGGCGCCAGGAAGGAAACTCCACGCATCCCATGAGCAAAGAGCCGCAAACGCCCTATCGTCGCATCAAGCAGACCATCTATTGGGTCATGGAGGATCCCTCCTGTCCGTATCGCCGCTGGTATCACTTCTTCATGATGAGCATGTTGATCTTGTCCCTCGGGGTGTTGATCGTCAATGCGCATCACGAGCACGATCCGGAACACGATGTCTGGGCGCATCACGTTTTTTTCATCCTTTTGGATCATGCATTCTATTATCTGTTCGTGTGCGAATACCTGTTGCGATGGTGGACCGCCACCTCCCTGCATGAAGATTACCGCAAGGCGGTACGTCGTTATCGCCGACGGGTCTATCGCCCCACGCGCCATGGCGAGATTTTCGATGGTCTTTATCACGCCGTGCTCAACAAATTGCGCTGGATGGTCCATCCCCTGGCGCTGATCGATCTGTTGGCCATCCTGCCGATCTTCCGGTTCTTTCGGCTGTTCCGGGTCATTCAACTGCTCAAATTCTTTCGCTATTCGCGCCGCATCGCCTTTGTCACCAGCATCCTGGGTGAACGACGCTACGAGATGGTATCGCTGCTGTTGGCCGGGGTGGTGATCTGGGGAACCGTGGCGGTGGCCTTTTTTCTGGCCGAACACGGGGTGAACGACAAGGTGCCGACCCTCGGCGCGGCGGTTTATTGGGCGATCATCACCATCACCACCGTCGGCTATGGCGACATCGCCCCGGTCACGGAAGTGGGACGGATCATCGCCTCCATGGGGGTTCTGACCGGCATGTCGGTCACGGTGCTCATGACCTCGCTGGTGGTGACGGTCTTCACGGACCGGTTGTTCAACCTCAAGGAGTTTCACATGGAACGGCAGATCGAACGGTTGCGGAACCACTTCGTGGTATGCGGACTCGATGCCCTGGGGATTGTGGCCTGCCAGAGTCTGCACAACGAGAAAAAACCTTTCGTGGCCATCGATATGGATCAACAAAAGGTGGATCGGGCGATCCGGGATGGCTGGATCGCCGTTCAGGGGGATGTCACGCTCCAGGAAACCTGGACGCGGGTGGGACTGGAACGGGCCGCCGGGGTGATCATCGCCATCCTCAGCGAGGCGACCAACGTCTACATCATCCTGATCGTGCGCGAGGTCAACGCCAAATGTTTCGTGGTCGCCTGCGGCAGCCAGCACAGCTCCGAACAACGCCTCCAGCGGGTGGGGGCGGATCGGGTGGTGTTGCCGTTCCAGAACGCCGGTCATCAGATGGCCCAGACCGCCTTGCGACCCGGCGCGTTGCAATTTCTGCGGTTGGCGCTGGATCAAACCCACACCGAATTCGAAATGGACGAGATCAGCATCCATCCCGGATCGATCTTCGTGGGTTCTTCGTTGCGGGATTCGGATCTGCGTCACGGCTTCGACGTGATCGTGGTGGGGATCATCTCCGAGGGAGAGGGTATGACCTACAACCCTCAGGCCAGCCATATCCTCAAGGCCGGGGACATGATCATCTGTCTGGGACAAAGGGATGATCTGGCCCGTTTGAAACGGGCTTCGGCGATGAAGGCGACCAGCAATCCCCTCGAAGGGCAGGAACTGGCCGAATTCGTGGTGCAGGCCGGTTCGATACTGGAAGGCGTGACGCTCCAGGAGGCGCACATTCGCGAGCGGTTCAATCTGATGGTGGTGGCCGTGGCAGCCAAGGGGACGAGCGTGCAGTTCACTCCGCGACCGGCCATGCGTTTTGGCGAGGGGGATGTGTTGATCTGCCTCGGGTCGCTCGAGCAGGTCGAGGCGTTCGGAGAAGAGTTGGGACAACATGCCAGGACCGCCCGTTCCCTGGCGGAACTGGAGACCGAATCGGTGCGCATTCCGCCCGGATCCCAGTTGCACGGGATCCATCTGGGTTCCTCGGCGATTCGGAGTGGATTCTCCTGCAACGTGATGGCGGTGCAGCGTCCGGGAGAGAAACTGTTTTTCAATCCGCCGCCCGATTATCGCTTCGCCTCCCATGATTTGCTGGTCTGCCTGGGCAGACGTCCAGACCTGATCCGATTGAAAGCCATGATCCTCAAGAGTTGAACGGACCCAAGAAAAAGGGTTGGCAACGCCAGGGGAGTGCCCTATTATGGAAATCCAGAATTCGCTTCGTGCGCCGCGCGGCGTCTCGACCCTCTTTACCCTGTTCCAGGCCGGTTGAAACAGCCACGGCATTTATTCATTATTCATGTCAGCCAAGGGAAGCAACACAAATGAAGAGATCATTTTTGGGAGCCTGTCTGGCCGTATTCATGGTTTTTGGTGCCACGACATCGGCGCAGGCCCAGCAGGAGCGGTGCGTCTCCGGGGATTGCGTCAATGGCAAGGGGACGTACATCTATTCGGATGGCAGCAAGTATGTGGGTGAGTACAAGAACGGCAAGATCCATGGCCAGGGCAAGTTCACCTATCCGGATGGCAGCGTTTACACAGGCGAATACAAGAATAACAAGATGGATGGCAAGGGGAGCTTCGTTTATCCCAACGGCGACAAGTATGTGGGCGAATTCGCCAACAATCAGATGAGCGGCAAGGGCAAATTCACCCAGGGTGCCAAGAACGGCGAAAAGCCCAAGGAGGCCGCCAAGGAGGCTCCCAAGGATGCCGCCAAGGAGGCTCCCAAGGATGCCGCCAAGAAGCCCGCCGCGACCAAGGAGGCTCCCAAGGATGCCGCCAAGAAGCCCGCCGTGACCAAGGCTGATGCGAAGAAGGATCCGAAAGCCAAGAAGGACGCCGAGAAGAAGGCCGAGAAGAAAGCCAAGAAGAAAGCCAAGAAAGAGGCCAAGAAAGAGGCCGCCAAGAAAGAGGCCGTCAAGAAGGATCCTGCCGGCGCGTCCAAGGATGCGGCCAAGAAGGGTGCCGTTCCCGCCAAGAGTGGCGCCAAGGAGTGAGTTGATCTCGCGGGTCTGCCGGGGGATGTCTCTCAACCCGCCCCGGCAGACCCGCGAGCCATCAACCCGCGCCAGACCCGCCAGACCCGCCAGACCCGCCAGACCCGCCGGAGATTCCCGCCGCGCCCCCGCCAGGCTTCACGCCGGACCCTCTCTCCATCTCCTCATCCCACGGGAGCAACGGCTCCACCGGCAGGTCGATCTCCACCTCCAGACCCCCTTCCGCGCGGTTGCGCACCGTCAGCCTCCCCTGGTGATCCCGTATCGCCCGCGCGGCGATCGCCAATCCCAGACCATGACCGCCGCTGGCGCGATCCCGTGCCTCGCCAACCCGGAAGAAGGGTTCGGTGATGCGCGGCAGATCCGCTTCCGGCACGCCGGGGCCCTGATCCCGAACCTGAATCCGCACCCATGCCCCATGCCGGGAGAGCAGCAGGGTCACCTCCGTATCCCGGGGGGCATGGCGCATGGCGTTGCGTACCACGTTCTCCACCGCCGAGTGCAGCGACTCTCCGTCGGCCCACAGCAACGCCGGTTCGAGCAGTTGGCTCGCCAGCACCGGGCTCTCCAGTCCGTGCTCGAAACGGGCGTCCTCCACCACCTGTTCCGCCAACGCCCCAAGATCGATCAGGGTGTCGCGTGGCATCCGTTCGGGTTGTTCCGGACGCGACACGCGGATCACCTGACCGATCAGACCATCCAGTCGTTCCATCTCTCGCGCGAGTCGCTGCATGGCCTCCTCGCGCTCCTCGTCCATGCCGCCGTTGCCCTGTTCGATCAGTCCCAGGGCGACGCGCATCCGCGCCAGCGGGGAGCGCAGTTCGTGGGAGACATCCTGGAGGAGTCGTTTCTGGCTATGAAAGAGGGTTTCGAGACGCTCGGCCATGAAGTTGAAATCCCTGGCCAGGTCGTCGAGTTCGTCGGAGACCAGTCGGCGCGCCACCGGCGCGCGGGCGGTCAGGTCACCATCCGCCAGCCGCAGGGCGGCGCCGCGCAGCAGGCCCACCGGGCGGGTGAAGTGTCGGGCCAGGGGAAAGACCACGATACCACTGATCAAAAGTGGCAAAACCGGCAGCAGGGGATATTCGCGCAGCAGCAAGGCCAATGGGGAGGTCAGGCGGCTGAAAAGGATCCGATAGGGATGACCATCCGGATCGGTCACGCCCAGGGAGCGATGGAGTGGGGGTTCGCGTGGTCCGGGAGGGGGGGGACGGAAGTTCTGGGGAGAACCTTCATCCGGGGGTAACCCGAAGCGATCCGGCCCTGCCTCATCCGGGGGAGGGGGAGGAGGGCGACTCCCCCATTCCGGGCGGTTGCGTCGGAAAGGTCCGGGAACCGGACGGTCGAGGATATCCTGATGGTTCCGGTCCAGAACCAGGATCTCCTCGAGTCCGGGCGTGGTGATGAAATGGTGGCGTGTCGCCGCGATCCCCTGATGGACGATCAGGTTGGCCACCTCGCGTCGCTGTTTCATCAACGCTTCCAGATGGGCATCGAACAGCGGTTCCAAAAGACCGCGCAGATGGTGCCCTCCCCAGAAGAAGCCGCCTCCGACCAGCGACACCACCAGCCAGAACGAGAAAAACAGTTTCCAGAAAAAGCGCATGGTGTTACTCCCGGTTGCGTGCCGCCAGTTGGTATCCGCCGCCGCGCACCGTGACGATGCGTGCCGAGCCGTCCTCGGCGGGACCGAGTTTGCGGCGCAGGTTGCTGATGTGCAGATCCACGCTGCGATCGAAGCTGGAGAGATCCCGGCCCAGACCCTGGCGGCACAGATGCTCCTTGGAGACCACCTCGCCGGCGTGGCGCATGAGCACCTGCAACAGGTTGAACTCCGCGCCGGTCAGTTCGATCGGGAGATCGTTGACCTGAATGGCTCGTGTGCCGGGGTGGAGGGTGATGGAATCGACCTTGAGGATGGTCTGATCGGTTTTGGCCGGACCGCGACGCAGCACCGCGCGCAGTCGGGCCACCAGCACCTTGGGGTTGCAGGGTTTGGTGAGGTAGTCGTCCGCGCCGATCTCCAGACCCAGGATGCTGTCCACGTCCTCGCCGCGCGCGGTGAGCATCAGCACCGGGGTGTTGCGGCGTCCGCGCAGGCGACGCACCAGTTCGAAGCCGTTCAAGCGCGGCATCATCACATCCACCACCAGGGCGTCGAAGCTCTCCTTCAGGGCCAGATCCAGGCCGGAGTCCCCATCGTGGCGGCAGAGGCATTCGAATCCTTCGGCCTGCAGGTAACGGGAGAGCATGTGACACAATTCGCGGTCATCGTCGATGAGCAGCACGCGGATCATCCAGGGGACTCCCGAGGGTGGGGGGTGTAACGTGGTTCAATCGCGCCAATCCGAGCCGGGCCGCACTTTTGGGGTGGTTCCGAATCGTTTCGCTACAGGGCGCTTCGGGACATTGTAACCGCCTCTGTTTGGATTGGAAGCAGGCTTTACACTTCCTGACGCTTTCGAAACACACCCTTACGGGTTTTTTGTGTAGGCTCCTGACCCGAAGCTCGGATGATTCGCGTCCGGGGAGGGAGGCGAGAACCTCACCAATCAATCAAGGAGAGTCAGGCATGAACATCTCGATGAACGGCATGGGCGGCATGGGTGGCATGATGGGCATGGGCGGCATGGGCAAGCCTCCCACGGCGGCGGCGTTGATGAAGAAGATGGATCAGAGCGGTGATGGGCTCATCGATGCCACCGAAGCCAAGGGACTGTTGTCCGAGCGGTTTTCCACCTCCGATGCCGACGGCGATGGCAAGATCTCCAGCGACGAGTTGCAGACCGCCATGGAGAGTTTTCACAATGAGATCAAGGCAAAAACCGGAAACGGACAGCCCATGATGGGGCCGCCGCCGTCGGGTGGCAAACCGTCGGCCAGCGATCTGATGAGCAGCATGGATCAGGATTCGGATGGTTCGATCTCCTCGGACGAGGCCGAGGGGCTGTTGTCCGAGCGGTTCGAGACGGCGGACACCAACAAGGATGGCAAGGTGAGCCTGGAAGAGTTGCAGGCCGACATGCAGGCCGCCCATGCCGAGCGTGCAGGTCAGGCGGGAGGCGTTGGCGCATCGGGCAGCAATGCCGACTCCGCCCAGACGCTCCTCAATCTGTTGGACAACGACGGGGATGGCAAAATCGGCAAGGACGAGATTCAATCCCTGCTCGACGCCATGACCAACCAGTCCGGCGGCAACGATGCGGCTTCGACGAGCGATCCGGGTCGTTCGGTCTCTCCTTTCGGCATGATCCAGTACATGCTCTCCGCGGTCCAGGGACGTCAGTCGGGCGCTACCGGTCAGTCGGTCGCGGTAAATCTGACCGCGTGATCTCCGGTCCCCATCGGCATGCTTGGACCAGGCTGACAGTGTGGAAGGTGTCGTTTTTACCGTTAAGAAAAGGAGGTAACTATTGAGCCCCCCACTATATGCAGGGGACGGGGGACCGAAGGTCCCCGGCAGAGGTTCGGAGACGGAGTCTCCGAGGTTTGGTTTTTGACTTTGCTTTTTACCGTGGAACTCCCGAAGGGAGGTCCACGGTAAGGGGGGATCCCCCCACCATGTCAAGTTAGCGCGCTCTTTAAAAAAAGCATTGTTTCGCGCTTTTTGCGAAAAAACGTGGCGTTCCGCCTTGGCTACGGCATTGTTTCGCGCCGATAGTGGAACTCCTTTGGGTAGGGAGGCGCCTCCATCATAAATACAATGGGTAATCCCCCGGCCTTGCCGGGGTAACAGTAAAAGTTTTACATGTCAGGGGGTTCACCAGGATACTCCAAAACCGTGAGCCGCTAAGCACACGATATTTTTCGCTGAGCCCAGACAAGTCGGAGTTCGGTGCCCGAAGGTCCGACTTTGGTTTTTGGAGGTTTCCAAGCTCCGGGATCACGCTACCACTGGACGCAGAATGATGTAAGGGTGTATTATGGGATAATATATCATTTTTCAGTTTGGGGTTTATTAAAATGGATAATCGTCCTGTCACTAAGCTTAAAGATCGATCTCTTGTTCTTTGTGCGGAATTTCAAGATGGTTTTGCAATAGGATATGCATGGGCTCTTCTTGAATCTTTCAAGGAAGCTTTAGATATTCGTTTTCATGAATATCATGTGTATATTTATGATTCCAACGGAAATCATGTTAAAAATTTGGAAACCAATAAGAAAGCTACTAGGTCAGTGTGGGGTTGGACTCAAGGACACGGATTCAATTTTTGTGAAGGTGATATGATTCACTCCAATCGTTTGGCGTACACCAATTGGAAGGAATTTGTCGCCAACAAAGAAAGCAAGACTATTCAGATAATAAATGGAAGACAAGCGACCAAAGACGACGATGGAGAAATTGTATATCGATATTATGAGGCTGGATTGTTTGTGAAAGTGGTAAATACAAGTCAGACAAAGTTCGTCAAATTTTTGCAAACTGGAATGGAGCCAGAGTCGGCATGATGCATCTTCAATTTCTTGTTCAAGGCAGCAAACCGGAGCCATACCGGGTGACTTTTGAGCGGACATCCGGAAATCAACTCCATGCCTTCTGCACTTGTCCGGCGGGACAGAAAGGGCAATCTTGCAAGCACCGATTCCGGATTTTGGAGGGGGACGGGGAAGGTGTGATCAGCGAAAATGCAGGAGATGTTCCCCGTGTGGTGGAGTGGCTTCAAGAGACGGCATTGCAAGAAGCCCTTGCGAGGATGCTGACGGCTGAGGAGAAAGTGAAGGCGGCGCAACAGCAGGTATCCACTGCCAAGCGCGCCATCGCCGACATGATGCATGGTCGCCGTTGACCGCGCATCAGTCTGCTACGATCCAATTTCGTTCAGCGCAATCCAGTTTCGGCACTGGGATCCGATTGTTTTGACCTCCCTTGACTGATGCTGGTACTGGGATCCGACTGTTCTGTGTGCTTGTTAGTGTACGCTAGAAAAACTTAACGAAACAAAATCTCAACGACGATTCATCTTTGGATGTTAGTTAATTCTGTAACGATGAATGACGAGGCTGAAAAGTTCGAACTGTAGTCTGTGAGTATTTACTTTTATACATATGAGAATAGTGCGAGCCCAGTACCGATTTTTCGAATAGTCTAAGCCCATTGCCCTTTTCTGCGAAAAAAACGCGGCGTGCCGCTTGGTGTGCGCGTCGTTTCCGATTCTTGGAAACGACGCGCATCCTTTTGCATGGCAGTCTTGCGGAAAACGACGCATCCATGCTGGTTGCGGTTCAATCGTTAGTTTTGTTTCGGGTCAGGTCTGACGGGGGTCAGGGTGCCATCCGGGGTGAGATCGAAGGTGAGGGTCGGCGGGTTGGCCGGGATGGTGATCGAATCGGCGCCGGGGGCAGGGCTGGTCGGCTGGTTGGAGCCGTCCGGGGCATGGACGATGACGCGGGGGGTGCCGATCCAGATTTGTTGACCGTCCGGCGTGGGGGAGAAGCGCATCTGGCCGGGATTGGCATCCCCATCGCGTTGATAGGAGAGGTCGAAAGCAGGCGGCGTGGCGTGCGGATGAGCTGGTTTTTTGGGTTCGGCATGCGCGGACCCGGACATCAGGGAACCGACAAGCATGAGCAGCGCACCTGTCACGATCGGGCCTGTGTGGAGGGAGTGCGGCATGGGATCTCCGGTTGAAAGGGAGGGGCTGGTGTGGTATGCGATCTTTAATTCAATTTTCCGCATTTCATGCCATCCTACACCATTTTTTGCATTCTTGCCATGGATCGCATGTTGCGGGTGAAAATTTGCAAATTCACGACAATCCGCACGACTGAATGTCGCGGGTCATCCAATCGCTGTACAGACCTGAGATATCCGCTTCGCCCAGTCGGTTGGAAAGGAAGAGTCGGGCGCATGGATCGCGTTGTTCCCGCGCGCCGGGCAGGGGAGCTGGCAGCAGGCGATTCGGCACCCGCAGGGAGGTGATCCCCTCCTTGAAGAGCAGGTGACGGGCCAGCGCCGGATAGTGGCGCATGAACCGCTCCCCGTCGCTGATGTGCAGGAGGTTGGTGGACTGGAACCGTCCCTGTTTGAAGGGTTTGTGGATGATGTGGCAGTATCCGTGCCGATCGCCGAGCGCCAGTTGACGCAACCAGGGGAATGGACGGTGGTGACGACACGCCTGGGCCGCTTCGGGGGGGAGCGCGGTGAGGATTTCGTGGCGGTCCACGATGACCCGGCTGGTGAATCCTCCTGGCCAGCGCAGGGTGGAGAGCGCGCTGATCCGGTCCGAGAGTCGGACGAATCGTTGGGTGGTCAGGATCCGCGCCACGGTTTCGTTGGCGTTGAACAGGGTGAAGTGGGTGTCGGGCTGGGCCTTCAGGGCGCGTAGCAGGGAGAGGCTCTGCCCCCGATACCCTTCCAGCACCACCCAATGGCCCAGGTGACAGAACTTCTCCAACCGTCCCCGGATGAGCCGTTCGGCGTGGAGCGCCATGAAAGCGCCGACCACCCGATCCTCATCCACCAGCATGAAACCGTGGTTGGGTGGGGAGGTCATCCAGGTTTGGGCGTAGGCGTTTTTCCAGGCGGCAGGGGAGAGGGCGCTGCCTGTCGCGCGGTTGGCGTGCGGGGGCGCGACCGGCGGGATGGGATCCCGCGTGCCGGTCTGGCATTCGACGAGAAACGCGCACACCGTTTCCAGATCCATGGTCCGGATGGGCAGAACCTCGGCGCGGGGCCGAGGGGATCGGGCGGTGGCGAAGAAGCTGTCCATGCGCTTGGAACGGGCGTTCGGGGTGGGGTGGAACGGGTCAGGATCCGGTGACGATATCCACCACGCCCATGTTCATGAACTTGTCGAAACGTTCCTTGATCAGGGTGCGCGAGGATTTGCGGCGCAGTTCGCGCAGATTCTGGATCAGGTGGCGTTTGAGCAGGTTGGCGGCTTCGTCGGGATTGCGATGCGCGCCGCCGATCGGTTCCGGGATGATCTCGTCGATCACCTTGAGTTCCAGGATGTCCGGCGCGGTCAGGCGCAGCGCCTCGGAGGCCAGTTCGGCCTTGGAGGAGTCCTTCCAGAGAATCGAGGCGCACCCTTCCGGCGAGATCACCGAATAGGTGGCATACTGCATCATCAGCACCCGGTTGCCCATCCCCAAGGCCAGCGCGCCCCCGGAGCCCCCTTCGCCGATGACCACCGAGAGAATCGGCACCTTGAGCGAGGCCATCTCTTTCAGGTTGCGGGCGATCGCCTCGGCCTGGCCGCGCTCTTCGGCGCCCTTGCCCGGATAGGCGCCAGGGGTGTCGATGAGGCAGATGATCGGCAGTTTGAACTTTTCCGCCAGTTTCATCAGCCGCAGCGCCTTGCGATATCCTTCGGGTTTGGGCATGCCGAAGTTGCGGCGCACCTTTTCCTTGGTGCCGCGTCCTTTCTCCTGGCCGATCACCATCACGTCGATGTCGTCGAGCACCGCCAGACCGCCGATGATCGATTCGTCGTCTCCGAAGACCCGATCCCCGTGCAGTTCCGTGAAGTTGGAGAAGACCTGTTCCAGATAGTCCGTGGAGAAGGGGCGATCCGGATGGCGCGACAGGAGGGTTTTCTGCCAGGGGGTGAGCTTGGCGAAGATCCGTTCGGTCAGGTGGATGGTCTCTTGTTCCAGGCGGGCGATCTCCTGGGAGATGTTGATGTCCGAGCTGTTGGAGAGATGACGCAGATCGTCGATCTTGGACATCAACTCGCCGATGGGGCGCTCGAATTCGAGAAAGGTCTGGGACATGGTTTGGATCATGGGGTGTCCGGCGTGGCCTGGTGTGACTTGAAAGGGAACGAAGGAGTGCAAGGAACCATTATGCCATATCCGGATGGAGCTGCTCAAGCCACGATTCCAGCAGATCGACACGGCTCTCCCAGGTGTTTTGCAGCGCCCTGGCCCGGCGGGTGACCGGCGTGCCGACGCCCTGTCCGGCCACGGCGGCGGCGATGGCCCGTTCCCATTCCGGGATCGTCTCGGCGATGGCCGCCACATCGGAGAATTCGAGCAGTGCGGTCTGGGGTGCGGCCACGACCGGCTTGCCGGTGGCCAGATATTCGTGGAGCTTGGTGGGATAGCCGTGTACCACCCAATCCTCGGGGGATCCCTCTTCCACGCGGGCGATCTTGTAGCAGATGACATGCAGATCCATGTGGACCAGGTAGGACGGCAGGATGTCGCGCGGTTTGAGCCCCAGAAAATGGATGTTCGGGCGTTGGCGCAGCCGGTCCCAGGTGAGGCGGGTCTGGCAGTCGCGCGCCTTCTGACCATGCAGGGTGACCGGTCCCATGAAGACCCAGTGCCATTCCGGATGGTTCTGGGCCAGGGCGTCGATCATCTCGAAGTCGAGTTTGGGATTGATGTTGCCCACATAGCCGATGCGCGGATGGGGAATGGAGGCCAACTCCGCGGGACAGGGGGCCAGATCCGCGGAGGCGAAATGGTGGGCATCCGCGCCATTCGGGAGCTGGCGCGCCTTTTCGGGACCGGGTGCGGGCAGGTTGAGCGCCATGCCGGGGGAGGAGGTGGTGATCAGATCGGCGCGGGAGACCAGTCGCGTCTCCATGGCGGCCTTCTCTTCCGACCACTCCCCCATCAGCCGGTAGACGTCGTAGACGTGGTAGTGGACCCGATCGGGTCGCAGGAGTTCGATATAGGGTTCGAAGCGCGGATGAAACAGCATGAGGTGCCGGCGGTCGCTCAAACGGTCGGCGGCAGAGCGCAGGCGACGGGCGTGCAGGGCGGTGACGGTGCGGCTCCAGGCGGGAAAACGGTCCCACAGACAGGGCCAGCGGCCCGGAATGTCGGTCAGGACGCCGATTTCCCGCGGTTCCAGCCGACCGCGCCAGGGCGCGCGTTGCCACTCCGGGGTGTCGCGGGACCACCAGTCCAGGGGGCCGGAGGCGTAGATCACCGGCCAGCCGCGGCGCGCCAATCGGGAGAGCAGTTGCTGACGGCTCAACCAGTGGGTATCCCAGGGGTGGGGGGCCAGGGCCAGAATGACCGGTTTGGGGCGGCGCCTTGAGTCGGACTGCATCGCGTGATACCGTGGAGCGTGGGAAATCGTTTAAGGAAACCCAACAAAACAGGGTGGTAGATTAATCGCGTTCGACGAGGGATGGCAAGGGATGGCAGGGAGTGGGGAGACGTTCGCACGGCGGGCGGGAGACCGATGAACGGGCCGTCCGGAGCGCGTCATGTTCTGGTGGTTTTCCATGCCACCTTTCCCGTGGCCCACGGCGGGATCAACGTGATGATCGCCGAGCTGGCCCATGCCTGGAGCGCCATGGGGATCCGGGTGTCGCTGTTCGCGCCCGGACCCTGGGGGCAAAAAACGTTGAGCGTCGAGCGGTTCGGCCCGATCACCCTCTACAAGATGCGTCTGCGTCCGTTGTGGGACCGGCGCAGGCCCTTGCGTGGTCTGCTGGGTCTGGTGGCCGAACTGCCGCGCACCCTGTGGACCCTGTGGCGACTCATCCGACGCGAGGGGGTGGATGTGATCCACTTTCACACCGCGCGGGATTACCAGTTCTTCTTTCATCTGCTCCGCTGGTTCGGCGGACCGCCGGGGGTCACCACCTTTCATGGCACCGATGCCCTGGTCCTGGCCGAGGGGAAACGTCGCGACACCCCGTTGTTGCGCTGGATCGTGCGCCGGTCAGCAGCCGTGACCGCCGTGGCTCCCCACATCGGGCGTCTGATCGAGAGGGCCTGTCCGGATCTGGCGCCGGTGCGGGTCGTGCTCAATGGCGTGAACGTCGGGATCGGGGGTGCGCTGGATCAACCACCGGACGACATGCGGTTGCCGGAACGGTTCTGGGTGGTGGTGGGGTGGGTCGAGCCGCCCAAGGGGCAGGATGTGGCGATTCGCGCCTGGGCCGAGGTGTCGAGGCTCTGGCCGGATTTGCATCTGGTGATCGTCGGCGGACAGACCTTCTTTCCGAATGGGGAGCCCCATTTCCCCGGATTCTTCGAGGCCATGTTGAACCTGGTCGCGGAGAACGGCACCGCGGAGCGGGTCCATTTTCTCGGCCAGTTGCCCAGGGAGCAGGTTCTGGCGGTCATGGCGCGGGCGCGGGGGTTGTTGTTTCCCTCCCTGCGCGAGGGGTTGCCCTATGCCCTGCTCGAGGCCGGCCTGTTCGGACTGCCGGTGGTCTGCCACCGCATTCCGCCGTTCTCGGATCTGATCGGGGAGGGGGTGAACGGCCTGTTGATCCCGGTTGGGGATGATCGGTCGCTGGCCGAAGCGGTCTCCCGGCTGGAGAGCGATCCGGAGGCGGCGCGCCGCATGGGAGAGGCGTGGCGGGAGCAGGTGCATGAACGCCATTCGGTGCGGGCCATGGCGCGGGGGTATGTGTCGCTCTTTGCCACCCTCGCCGGGGATGAGACCGGGTGGGGCGTGCGCGGCACCTCGGACGGGAGTTGATGGAGATGTGCGGACTGGATGGGGGCGCGGTCGAAACCAACCTGTTCTTGAGCCAGGCCTGGTTGCGGGTGATGGGCGCGGTCGGCGCGGTGAGCGCGGTCGTGCCGGTGGAGTTGGCGCGGGGCCGGATCCATGTTGGCCAGGTGCGCGAACTGGGACAGTCGCGCTGGGTGGTGTACGGCAGTTGGCCGGAACCCGCGGAGACCGAATTGCGCCACCTGTTCGACCAGGCGCGCCGCGCCGGAGCGTTTGCCGTGGCGTCGCGCTTCAACATGGCCCGTTGGCCCGAAGAGACGATCCGGAGCGTGGGGGGGGAGATCCTGGAGCCGTTCGGCACCTATGTGGTCGATCTGACCCGTGACGAGGAGCGACTCTGGATGGCGCTTAAGCCCACCCATCGCAACAAGATCCGACGCGCGCGCGCCCAGGGGATCGAGATCCGCCCGGAGCTGGAGCCGCGACGGTTTCAAAGCGGCCTGGAGAGCGCCTATGCCCGCGGAGGACGCCACAATCCCCATTCCGAAGGCTATTTCGCGGCCCTCGAACGCCATCTGGCCCCATCCACCCTGAAGATGAGCGCCTGGCTGGACGGGACGTTCCAGGCCGGGGCGCTGATCGTGTTCGATGCCAGACGGGGATACTATCTGCATGGGGCGGTGATCGATGCCCCGGCTGCCGGTGCGGCCAATCTTCTCCATTGGGAGGTGATGCGGGCGCTCAAGACGCGCGGCGTGGCCGAATACGATCTGGGGGGCGCGCGTCCGCACACCGATGACCCCAGACTGAGGGGGATCTTTCAGTTCAAGGAGCATTTCGGCGGAGCTTTCGAACCCTGTTGCTTCTGGCGCAAGATCGTCCACCCCTGGCGGCATCGCCTGCATCGCGGACTCGAACGGACGCGCGCCTGGCTGGGTTGACGGGCTGGTCGGGTCGATGGGGAGATGGCGCGCGCGAAATCTGGAAAAATTCTCCTTGGCGATTTGACGAAATTCAGATAAAGTGAATCTCTCTATGAATGGCTCGGCGTGGCTGCGTTTCTCGGGTCATTTATCTTTGCTTTTCAATAGGTTGAACAAGAATGAGCATCTACGGCGAAAATACGTTGATTTTCGGTGCAAGCGCCCAGGCCGCCTTCGACGCCCTGTCGCAACGCACCCGGACCATGGCCAGCGTCTCTCAACTGCGTCTGTTCGAGCAGCAGGCGGTGCAGAGCATGGCCGGTGTCGCCAACGACACCTCCCGCGCCTCGGTGGCCTACAAGGTCTCCCTCTCCGAAGCCGCCATGCGCCTTTATTATCAAAAAGCGGGTATCTCCACCTCGGAACCCATCTCCAAACTGATTCTGTAGGGGTCGATCTCTCCTCGATTCGTCGCGCGAGGTTCGTCCCTCCGGACCTGCCGGTTCGCTTGTCCCTCCATCGTGCCCGTTCGTCATGACTGGGGATGAGACGATTGATGACCTTTCATGATCGGATCCCAACCCGTGACCGGGTGCGGTTGACGCGCTCTGAAGGCTGTTTGGCATGTGCCAAACGGCCTCTGAACGTGGATGGAAATCGATACGAATGGATGGTCGCGAATCAGGATCATAGAAATCAATGAACTGCAAAGGAGTGCATGTGTGCGCCAAAAAAAATCAACCCATAAAAAATTTTTTCTTGTTTCGGGTTGCGCTCCTCCGTATGGTAATGTCCAGAGGGGATAAGCGGAGAGGACGATGGGACGTTTTACTCAATTTATCCTAAAGTTTATGTGGTCCAGTTGATTATCGGGAGTAGAAAACAATGTCGCAAACGGTTCGTGGGACGGTCAAGTGGTTCAACAATTCCAAGGGTTTCGGCTTTTTGGCCCCGGAAGATGGCAGCGAGGACGTGTTCGTCCACTTTTCCGCCATCAAGGCCGATGGCTTCAAATCCTTGGAAGAGGGGCAGAAGGTGAAGTTTGAAGTGGTGCGTGGACAAAAGGGCCTGCAGGCCGCGAACGTCGAACCGCTTTGATCGCTGCATTCTGACCTAGCGGTCCGTTCTCCAGGAAAGCCGTCCGGAATCCTTGTTCCGGGCGGCTTTTTTGTTTACCGTGAAAGGCTCGCGTGAACGTTCCACGGTTTTTGGGGGAGGCGGGGATGCGCTTGTCCCAACCTGTCGCCTCTCCGTGATGGAGCCGACGCGATGTTTCGGACGGTGGCATGCCGGGGATTTCCGGGTTTTTGCAACAGCGTGATTGAAGATCCATGAGTCAGGAGTTTTCCGAAAAGCCGTTCTTTCTGCAAGCCTTTCGCGGCTTGACCTTGACCATCGCCCTCTGCGAGGAGAGCGATCTGACCTTGCACACCCAACGTGCCCTGGCGGATGTGATCCGGGATCTGGTGATCCATCAGGCCAAGGTGCTGATCGTGGCCCAGGACGAAACGGTGGTGCGCGCCTTTCTGTCCGGCCTCGAGAGCGAGCTGTCCGACCTGTTGCCGGTCTTGACCTCCCACGGCGGGGAGATCCCGGCGGCCTTGTGGAATCGGGTCACCCCGGTGCATGTGGTGTATCTGGGCGGGGAGACCGCGATCGAGATTTTCTGGGAGCGGTTGGCCCGTTTCGGGGCCCTGCTGCGCCTGCCGAGACTCCTGCTGATCCATCGCGATGGCGGCGAGGGGTGGCTGGATGGGGAGGGGGAGAGCCTGAATTTCGTCAATCCGGCTCGGCTTAAACGTCTGTTGAGCGATTCCGATGCCGGAACGTCGGGTCGGGCGGTGTTGCGGCGGACCATTCTGGAGCTGTTGACCGGCGGGGTGGGCGCGGTGAGTCTGTGCCGGCTGAGCGATCTGGAACGGGAGCTCTTCTCCTACGAGGGGCGGGGGCTGTTTTTTTCGCGGCGTCATTACTGTCAGGTGCGACGGTTGACCCTGGATGATTTTTCGGCGGCGGCGGCCATGATCCGGCGTGGCGAGAGCGAGGGGTTTCTGTTGCCCCGCTCCGATGAGTCGGTGACCGCGCTTCTGACGCAGGGATATGGGGCCTTCATCTCCGAACACCACCTTTCCGGGGTGTGCGGTCTGGTGACCGGGCCGTATCGGTCGCGCAACGCCGGAGAGATCACCGCGTTGTATGCCCTGACCCGTTTTCAGGGCGAGGGAATCGGCGGGAGGCTTCTGGCCCGCATGATCCAGGAGGCGCGCCGCATGCGTCTGGATCTGCTGTTCGCCTGCGTGGGGGATCCGCGCGCCATGGAGTTTTTCGGCCACCACGGTTTCGAGCGGGTGGATTCGGATCGTTTGCCGGAAGAGAAGTGGCGACATTACGACCCGGCGCGCAAGGCGCGCGTCGTCTCTCTGGCGCGGCGCATGGGCGGCGGGCACGATGGGGACGGGGCAACGCGGGGATGACGACCGGTCGGTCGCGGCATCGTGATGCGGGGTGAGGCTTGGGTTGTGGTACGGTGAACACGGGAGGTCGGCGTGGAGAGGGTGGTGATCATCGGAGCAGGGGTGATGGGCTGTGCGTGCGCCCATCGGTTGGCCGAGGCGGGCTTGCGTGTCACCCTGCTGGAGAAGTCCATACCGGGGGCCGAGTCGTCTGCCGCCGCCGCCGGGATTTTGGGGGCCCAGTCCGAGGTGGCGGGTCCGGGTCCGTTTTTCGAGTTGTGTCTGGCCAGCCGTGGCCGTTTTCGCGACTACGCCCGCGAATTGACCGCCTTGAGCGGGGTTTCGGTGGGCTACGAGGATGCCGGCGTTTTGGAAGTGGCCCTCGACCCGGCGGAGGGGCGTCTCTCTGCGGCGCGCGCCGAATGGATGCTCGAACGGGGTTTAAGGGTCGAGATCCTGGATCGTGATCAGGCTCGGGCGCTGGAGCCGGCCTTGACGGAACGGATGGTCGGTGCGCTTTACTTTCCGGACGACCACTGGGTCGATCCGGTGGCGTTGTCCGCGGCTCTGGCCGCCGCCGCCGCGCGGCTGGGCGCGGAGTTCCGTTCCGGGGATCGGGTGCGCGCGATCGAGATCGAGGCCGGGCGGGTCACGGGGGTGAAGACCGAGGGCGGCTTCCTCCCCGCCGACCGGGTGGTGGTGGCGGGTGGGGCGTGGAGTTCGGAGATTCCCGGCCTGCCCCGGTTGCGTACCACCATCCGCCCCGTGGCCGGACAGATCATCCAGCTCGAGAGCCGTCCGCCCCGTTTTCGTCATGTGGTGTATGGCTACAAGGGGTATGTGGTGCCCCGAGCCGATGGCCGGGTGCTGATGGGCTCGACCCTGGAGGATCGCGGCTTCGACAAGGCGGTCACCCTGGGCGGATTGCACCGGGTGGCGGGCATGGCATTGGAGATGGTGCCCGGACTCGCCGATGCCCGGTATGCCAGCTCCTGGTCGGGCCTGCGTCCGGCCACGGCGGACAATCTGCCGATGCTGGGCGCCAGCGCGGTGCAAGGGTTGTTCGTGGCCGCCGGCCACTATCGCAACGGCATCCTGTTGACCCCGATCACCGCCGAGGTGATTCGCGACCTGGTGCTGGGGCGTGCCCCGGCGGTGGACATCGATCCCTTTGCCCCGTGATGGAACCGGGGGTTGGTGGGATCCGGTTGGGTGCTCTTCACCCGGCGTGGGAGTGGATCAACAGTTCGGGTCGCACGGCGCGGCTCCAGGCCAGATCGCAGCAATAGACCCGGACCTGACCGTTCTTGTGGCGCATCGCCAACGAAAGGGTCACGCAGTCCTGGGCATCGGGCAGCGAAAAGTAGGGGCCGGTCACCTGCACCTGGCCGAAGTAGCGCATCGCCCGACGGAAATAGTCGCGTCGCGACCAGTCCGCGCCTCGGGCATCGGTCAGGGGGATGAGTTGCCGACGGTGTGGATTGACGGGCGCGCACCCCTCGAGGTTCTCCCCGAGCTGAATGCCGTTACCATCCAGCACGAAGCAGCGTCGCACGCCGGGATTTTTCAGGTATTTGCCGAACCGTTTTTCATGCCGGTCGGTCTGTTTTCCGGTGACCTTTTTCTTGAACAGGGCGAGGAAATCGCCGATTCGGTTGTTGAGTTCCCGTGTCTGGGTGTGGGCATTGGCCCGTTCCCGTTCCAGCAGTTGTCCGGACAGCGAGGCGAGCAGCGGTTCGGCGGCGCGGATCGGGGTGAGATGCGGGGTCGGGCGCGCCAGGTGATACCCTTGCACGAAATCCACATCCGCGTCCATGGCGATCAGGGTCTGCTCTTCGGTTTCGATCCCTTCGAGCAGAACCAGCTTGCCGGCTTGATGGAGCATGGTCGAGATGCTGGAGAGAAAGGCGCGGGCCCGCGCGTCCCGGCTGGCCTGGACGATCAGGGAGCGATCCAGTTTGACGATATCGGCCTTGAGCTTCCAGATGCGGTCGAAATTGGCCTCGCCGGCGCCGAAGTCGTCCACGGCGATCAGGCAGCCCAGGGAACGGTAGTGATCGACGATCTCCACGATGCGGGATTCGTCGTGGAATCCCTGTTCCAGAATCTCCACCACCACCCGGTTGGGTTCGATGCCGTGGATGCGCAGCAGTTCTTCGGTAAAGCGGAAATGTCGGCTTTTGCCGGTCCGGGTGACGTTGGGATGGAAGTTCAAGAACAGCCAGCCATCCTGACCATTGCTCTGGCGCACGAAGTTGCGCAGATGCAGACAGCGGCTCAGCCAGTCGGAGTAGAGCAGATTCTTGGCGTGGTGTTCGGAGTGAAAGAACGCCAGGGGGGAGATCGGACGCCCCGTGTCGTCGTGGACCCGCAACAGGGCTTCGTGGCCGACCACGCCGCGATGCGCCAGACCGAAGATCGGTTGAAAGGTGCTGCTCAAGGTGTGGCCGAGGAACCGTTCCACGGCATGTTCCATGCGACCGAACGGACGGCGCGTGGCGCGATCCTGGCGCAGGCGGAAGTCGAACGAGGGGGCCTGATCGATCGGTTGATCCGCGGATGTTGGGGGTATGGCAGTGTTGAACACGGTACGATTCCATGACTTGAGCTGGACTGTATTGTAACGAATTTTGAAAGCAAGATGCGAGCCATTCGTGTTTGTCTTTGCAATATCGAACATTGTCGGTGGGGTTTGGTTTGATTGCGTAGTTGTTTGACAATTTTTTGTACAGATGTTAACGGTAAATTGTGTGGTTTCTGGCAATCTGCGGAATGTTTAAGCAAAATCTTCGGTGTGCGGCCAGTGCGCATGGTCATACGTTTGAAAGGGAGCTGTTTGGATGATGTCCACGGGTGAACAAATCGATCCGCGACGCTATCTGGAGTTGGTGCATGCCTTGGCCGAGGGGGGCAATGTGAAGGCCCAACACAACCTGGGCGCCATGTATCTCAAGGGATTGGGGGTGCCGCGCGACCCGGCCCAGGCGGTCGCGTGGTTTTCACGGGCTGCCGAGGGCGGGGATGTGTTCTCCCTGCACAATCTCGGCACCCTTTATTTGCGCGGCATCGGCGTGGCCAAGGATCCGGAAGCGGCGAGTGGCTGTTTCAAGCGAGCCGCGTTGCTTGGGGATGCCCGTTCCGCCCACTGTCTGGGTGCGCTCTATTACGAGGGGTTGGGGGTTCCGCGCGATCCGGCGCGGGCGATGATCTGGCTGGCGCGGGCCGAGCCGGGTGTGCCTGAAGCGTTTCGCGCGGAGGTTTCCCAGGCTTTGGAGTTGGCCCGGAGCGAGTTGGACGAGGCCGCGCTCGCGTATGTGGAGGCGCGCATTCCTTATCCTGGCGAAGAGGATTGAAACTCGGGTGATCGATACCCATTGCCATCTCGATTTTCCGGTGTTCGATGCGGATCGCGACGCGGTTTGGGCGCGGGCTCGTGCCGTCGGGGTGCGTGGATTGGTGATTCCTGGCGTGACTCTGGCTGGTTTCGAGCGGATCGTGGGGCTGCGTGGTCCGGGGTGTGAAATCGCGCTTGGGCTGCATCCGGTTTTTCTGGCGGATCATCCCGAAGATGGTCTGGCGCGGCTTGAGGGGTGGTTGAGGGGGGTCGTGCCATTGGCCGTGGGGGAGATCGGGTTGGATCATCTGTTGCCGCCGGAGACCCACGCGGTCCAGGCCGTGCTTTTCGAGGCGCAGTTGCGCTTGGCCATGGCGTTCGATCGGCCTGTGTTGTTGCATGTGCGACGGGCGCATGATCCGGTGGTGGCGTTGCTCAAGCGGTTGAAATTTCCGTGTGGCGGGATCGTGCATGCTTTTGGCGGCAGTCTGGAGCAGGCCAGGGATTACATCCGTCTGGGGTTTTGTTTGGGCATGGGCGGGGTGGTGACCCGTGAGCGCGCCACGCGGATACGACAGGTGGCGGCAGCGGTGGATGAAACGGCGTTGGTGCTGGAGAGTGATGCGCCGGATCTGCCTCCGGTGAGTCGTTATTGGCAGCGCAACGAACCGGCCTGTCTGGCCGAGGTGGTGGAAACGTTGGCCGGGTTGCGGGGTGTGGCGGTGGAGGGGTTGATCGCGGCCACGACGCGCAATGCGCGGCGGGTGTTGAACTGGCGGGAGGGATGAGCGTGGAAGCTGGACTGCATACGCGCACGGCGATTCTGGTCAAGGAGGAGGGGTTGGCGCGGTTGCGTGGGGCGCATGTGTTGTTGGCCGGCGTGGGCGGGGTTGGAGGGTTTGCCGCCGAGGCGTTGGCGCGGGCCGGCATCGGTCGGATCACGCTGGTCGATCATGACGTGGTGGCCCCGACCGATCTCAATCGGCAGTTGCCGAGCACTCTGGAGACCATGGGGGAGAAGAAGGTTGAGGTGCTTGGGCGGCGGATCCTCTCCATCAACCCGGCGTGTGAACTGACGTTGGTGGATCGTTTCATCACTGCCGAGACCATTCCGGAGTTGGTGGATGCGCCGCGACCGGACTGGCTGATCGATGCCATTGACAGTTTGAACTCCAAGGTTGGGTTGTTGATCGCGGCGCGGGAGCGTGGGATTCGCGTGGCGAGCAGCATGGGGGCTGGCGGGCGGTTGGATCCGACCCGCCTGGAGGTGGGAGATCTGATGGATTCGACCATTTGTCCGTTGGCGCGGGAGGTGCGGCGGCGGTTGCATCGGCGAGGTCAGGGGCGTGGGATTGTCGCGGTCTGGTCCACCGAGTCGCCTGCCGAGCCTTTGCCGCCGGTGCCGACCCCGACCGGAAGGCCGCGGGCGGTGAATGGGACGATCAGTTATCTGCCGGCGTTGTTTGGCATGACGTTGGCCGGGGTGGTGATTCAGGCGTTGGTGCGAGGTGGGGAGGGTGGTGGGGTTGCGTGATTGCCGGGGGCCGGGGACCGGCTCGGTCCCCGGCAGAGGTTCGGAGGCAGAGCCTCCGAGGTGTTGATGTTGTTTTTGTCTTCAGGCGCGTCTTTGAAAGAATTTTTTTTTCACGTTTCTCGTGAAAAAAAATCGCGCCAGCCTTGGCTGCGGGATCGTTTCGCGTCTCGTGAAAAGCGCGCGAAAGACAAAGACAACAAAAAAGGAAGAGTCCAAGACCAAACCTCAGGGCTTCGCCCCGAACCCTGCCAGGGGCCATTGGCCCCTGGACCCCGCCAAGTTTCGACCTTGCCCTTGCCAGTTGGCCTGGACCCCGCCAGTTGATCGAACCTCGTCTGCCCTGACCCCACTCCCACTCACAACGAAATTTTCATCTGCTGCTGCACCTCTTCCGGCTTCTGCTGAATCTGCTCGATCGAATCCGCCAGACACAACTCCACCTCCGTGGGACCGGTCGCCTGGATGAACAACCGCTTGTCCTTGATCAAACCCGGACCAAAGGTGATATTCTTCTCCTGCAACTCCTCGGAACCACGCGGCAAATTCCCCATGCCAGCCTGGGGCGAGTTGGAATAGAGCAGGACGAACGCACCACGGGTCGGCACGCCCAACTCCCGCCACTCCCGATAGGCGCCGTTCTGGAGCAACACCGGCTGGAAGTAACCGTTGTTCAAACGACCCACGAAAATCCGGAACGGCGCCTCGCCCGTCTCACACGACGGCGTGGCATTCAAGGCCAACAGCGTTTCGCCCGGAATGAGCTTCAACAATCCAATGGCCACACCCGTCTTGGCCGTGGGACGGTACGGATTGTCCGGATCGCCCACCGGCGGACGGTGGACCACGAACCTCGGGAAGGCCACCGCCTTTTGGATCTCCTCCAGGGCGGTGTTCTTGGCGATCCCCTCCGGCGGCGGACACCACTTGAACATCTTGTTTTGCAACATGGCCGCGAACAGGGCCTGCACCAGCAAGGCGCGACTGGCGTTGCCGGCCTGGAGGATGTGGACCTCGCGCGGGGTGATGCCGCGCGCCTCGAAGGCCTGCTTCATGGCGATGAAGAAACGATGGATCCCCTTGCCGACCCGACGCACCAGGAAATGGTTGATCTTGTCCCGGTCGATGCGGAACATCACCGGCACCTTCTCCCGTCCGCGATTCAGAAACTCCATCTGAACTTCCAGGAAGTTGTCCGGCGGGGAGAGGGTCAGGGTGTCCGTGGCCAGGGAGAAGTTCTCGTCCATCAGATACTGACTCAACGCATCGGCAATCCGATCCGACATGCGCCGCGAACTCTTCTTCGGACTCCCGTCTGCCGGCGGGACCGGCTCCTCCAGATCCCAACGGAAGTTCTCCCACATCTGCCGCACCTTGGCGGTCAGAAGGGCGGTGTTGGTCTGGGCAACGTGGGAGTTGTCCAGGAAAAGTTCATGTCCTGGAAATTTGTCCGCCTCCGGAGGCATCGAAAAAGGCAGTTGATGCTCGCGACAGATCTCCAGATTCTGCTTGAAGGCGATGTAGGCCAGATGGGCGACCAGATTTTCGCCGCCCAGATACATGTCGCCACTCGCGCCGAACCGCTCGATCACCCGCTCGTATCCCTGCTCGATCTCCTGGGGGGTGGGTTGACGATACAAACCGAAATCGAAATCCGTGCTGCCGCCACCGAAGTCGAACACCGCATAGGCCGTGCCGTGCAGGGTCGGGGCGATGTCGAGTTCCTCGAGGGCGCAGGCCGCGTAGGCCGCCGGCTCCGAGGCCTCCTCGCGCATCTGGAACCGCTCCATCATCGGGCTCGACATCAACGACTCCGGCAGACTGCGCATCAATCCTCGTGCGAAGGCGGTGAGAATGGTCTTCTTGATCTCCCGCGGATAGGTGACCGGGAAGGTCATGTAGTATTCCAGGAACAGACCGTTGGTGCGGTGGTTGATGAACAACCCGAGATAATAGGCATACAACTCGATCGGATCGAACGGATCCTCCCGCGATACCGAAATCGACTGCCCGCGCACCGGCATGGGGGCATCGGTGGAACGGATTTCCAGCTCCAGACCGGTGTTCTGATCGGTGATGCGCCGCGCGCGCATCTCCGGGGGGGAAAGGGGCCACTGCTTGATGTTGGTGACCATGCTGGCCACGATGCGCTGGTTGGCCTCGTTCTCCCGGTAGTTCTTCAACGCCTCGTGGGAGAAGTGGAAATCATCCCAACGGGTGAGGGGTTGATGGGCCTCGCTGGTCCAGGCGGCCAACAACCGTGGCAGATGGATGAACTCCAACACGGTCGGATTCTGATAGTCCGCCGGGGAGGGCTTGCGGAAGAAATCCGGCATGCCGACCCGCAGCAGCGTGGTCTTGCCGTTTTCGCGACAGGCCACCACCGTGGAACTGGTGCCGAAATCGATGGCGATCACCCCCTGACGCACGTCCATCTCCGGGTTGCGCGCCTCCCAGGGGGGATCCAGCGTCATCTCGATCCACCCCTTTCCCGAGGGCGGATTGGGTTGATACAGCTCCCAAAGCCCCTTCTCCATGTCCACCAGATAGGAGGGCTCCAGAATCGGCAGACGGGCGCGGATCCAGTCTCCCTCCAGCAGACGATTCTGCAACGCCTTGAGCGAGGGGAGCGCCGGTTCGTTGCTGTTGCGGTTTTTTTCGTTGACCTCCTTGGTGAGCAGGTAGAGCTGATGCATCTTCTCGCCCACCCCCTCGACATCGCGCGGGATCAGACCGTGGTTGAGAATGAAGGCGAAAACGTCGCGCTGGGCCACCCGATGGATCGGCAACACCATCTGCGGGGTCTCGGTGGTTTCGTTTTCGCCCGAGGCGCCGCCAAAGGTCAATGTGCGGTAGCCCGGTCCGCTGGGAGCCGGATCACGGGAGAGGAAGGTGGAACCGCGGAATTTTTCGTTGTTGCGGAACAGATCCTCCCGCGCCACGGAGCGCAGCTCCTCCATCGCGGGGATCTCCCAGTGCCGGAAGGCGTAGATCTGCAACCGCGCCACATGCTGAAACATCTGTTCCGGCGTGGAGCTGAATTCGTGCAGCAGCCACAGACAGTTGAGCTGGTTGTCGAAGTGCAGTTTCGGCTGCTTGATGAAGGAGATGAAGCGTTGCCGGGTGAGAAGTCCCAGGATCTCCTCGCGCAGATCGCGCAGTTTCTTGCGCGCCTGGGGATCGACCTCCGAGGGGAGGCGCGGAACCAGGCGATTTTCACGCAGTCGAATGCTGTAAACCTTCATGGGTGACTCCAGTGACAAGACGAAGGATTCCGATGGATCGCGTCATCGGCGCACGCGTGTGACAAGCGGGATGTGGACTCAATCGGACTCCCGACCGACATGCATCACCCGGAAATCGGGCCAGACCGGTTTGATGCCGGCCAGAATCTCCCGGACCGCGCGCAGCGGATCGCCATGTTCTTCCAAGGCGTTGAGGGCCTCCTCGACGGGCAGCCCGAACAGCGGCCATTCGCCAACATCGTCGAGATACCCCTTGGCCAGGGCGAAGGCCCAGTAGGGCAGATCGTCCAGGTCATTCAGATAGGCGACATACCGTTGCCGATCCGCCTCGGGACCATCTTCGCTGACCACCACCCATTTGGCGGTGGGGGACTCCACCACGGCGGCCAGCCACTCTGGAGGGTGTTCCGCGGCCAGGGCCAGCCAGCGGTGCAGTCGTCCCGAGGGGGGGAGCGGCAGGGTCAGATCGTCTCCATCTTCTTGATATAATTCTCGCACCGACGGAACTCCTTCTGGATGCGTTCAACCAGGGGGCGGCAGGCCCCGGAATCGTTGTCACGCGCCGCGGCCTGAAGCTCGATGCACAGGCGGGACATGAGATGGGCGCCCATATGGGCGCTCGCCCCTTTGAGTTCGTGGGCGTACTCCTCCAGCGCGACGGCATCCTTGAGCTTAAGGTTTTTTTTCAGCTTTGCAATGATTAACGAAGCTGACGAAAGATAGGCATCGATGAATTCTCCGATCACCTTCGGATCCGCGCCGAATTGACCATGCAGCCGCTCCAGGGACATGGGTGGCAAGGTTTCGGCCTGACTGGTTTCCGGGGTGGTGGCGTCGGGATTGATCTGGGAGGGGAGCCATTGATCGATGCGGTTGGCCAACTCCTCGATGCGGATCGGTTTGTTGAGGATGTCGTCCATGCCGTGATCCAGGCAGCGTTGTCGATCTTCCGGCAGGGCATTGGAGGTGAGGGCGATGATCGGGGTGCGGGGACGGTTTTCCTGGTGTTCCAGTTGACGGATGGCGCGCGCGGCTTGCAGGCCGTCCAGGATCGGCATGTGGCAATCCATGAGGATCATGGCGTAGATCCCGGAGTTGGCCGCCTGGATGGCATCCCTGCCGTTGGCGTAGGTGTGGACCCCGAAGCCCAGGCGGTTGATTTGCAACTGGGCCACTTTTTGGTTCACGGCGTTGTCCTCGGCCAGCAGAATGGTCCGTTCGGGTTGGGTGGCTTCGCCGGGAAAGCTTGGTTTGTTGGTGCGCGGTTCCGGGGGAACCGATTCGGGTCGGTGCGGATCCATCTCCTCCTGGGGGGTGGGATTGACCAGCATCAGCAGTCGGTCGAGCAGTTGGTGGCGGTGCAGGGGACGGGCGAGATGGGCCATGAAGCCGACCTTGCGGGCTTCATCGAACCACTTCTTTTCGTGGATGCCGGTGATCAGGATCATGCCGAGGGGTGGAATGGTGGCATCCTCGCTGATGATCCGGCCCAGTTCCAGACATTTTTCCAGAGGGATCGGCGAGGCGGCCAGCAGCAGATCGCAGGGCGCGCCGGCGCGGGCCTCATGGCGCAGGTAGGCCAGGGCCTCGTCGGTGCTCTCCACCGCGGCCCCTTTCATGCTCCAGTTGAGCAGGTGGTTGAGCAGGATGGTCTGGCTGGTCTGGCGCGGATCGATCACCAGGGCCTTGATTCCCTTGAGACGGTTGGTGGGCAGAGGGGTCGGTTGACTCTCCTCGATGCGCGCCGACAGGGGAAACGGTACCGAGAACCAGAAGGTGGACCCCTTGCCACGACGGCTGGTCATGCCCATTTCGCCGCCCATCAGCTCCACGAGGCGGTTGGAGATGGAGAGTCCCAACCCCATGCCGCCGAAGGGGCGGGTGGAGGAGCCATCCACCTGGGAGAAGGGTTGGAAGAGTTTGTGCCAGGCCGATTTCGGGATGCCGATGCCGGTATCGGTAACCGAAAAGCGCACCATAAGCGGGGATTTGGTTTTGTCGGTGAGGCGGGCCTGGATCACCACGCCGCCCTTGCGGGTGAACTTGAGGGCGTTGCCGATCAGATTCAGGAGAACCTGGCGCAAGCGGGCGGGATCGCCCAGCAGCACCCCCGGCAGTTTGGGACTGATGTCGGTGAGCAGCTCCAGGCTTTTCTGCTGGGCCTGGGAGGCCATGAGTTCCGCGACCTCCTCGACCAGCTTGATGGGCGAGAAGGGGGTGGCGGCGGTCTCCATGCGTCCGGCTTCCAGGCTGGAAAAATCCAGGATGTCGCTGATCACCGTGAGGAGCGCCTGGGCCGACTCCTTGAGGGTGGTGGCAAGCTCCTTTTGATCCTTGTTGAGCCGGGAGTCGAGCAGCAGATCGGCCATGCCGATCACGCCGTTGATCGGGGTGCGGATTTCATGGCTCATGTTGGCCAGGAACTCGGACTTGAGACGCGAGGTCTCCATGGCGATGTCGCGGGCCTGTTTGATGTCCCGCTCCCACTGTTTTTTCAGGCCGAGATCCGAAAAGAGCGTGAAGCTGCCGATGATCTGGCGATGGGCGTCGAGCAGCGGCACGGCGGTCAGGGCCAGGGGGATCGGATGGCCATCCCGATGGGTGAATACCTCCTCCTCGGCGCGGAAGATCTCGCCCCTCTGGACGTGCTGGAGGATCGGGCACCGTTCCGAGGGGATGCGTTCTCCGGCGGCGTTCTGAAAGTGGAACAGGGCGTGGGGATCCTTGCCCATCACCGAATCGCGGCTCCAGCCGAGCAGCTTTTCCGCCATGTCGTTGAACAGGACGATCCGCCCCTGTTGATCGAGGATGTAGAGTCCGTCCGCGAGATGGGCTGTCAGTTGCAAAAAGGTCTCGACCCCAGCCGGCAGGGCGGGGTGGAGCTGGGCGACGGCGAAGTGGGGAGGTGGAGTCTGGCTCATCCTGGTTTTATAGAACAATCCGATCTCAAAGCCAATTGATTTTCTTCCGCCTGTTGGAGATCCCGAAGGGAGCGCCGGCGGTCTCGGGTGAGGGGGAGTCTTCCCCGGTCAGGCAAGCGTCACCTGCCGCAGTGCGACCAGCAGATTCCGGAACGCTTCCGGCGGGTCGGCGGAAAAGGTCATGCTCTCGCCGGTGGTCGGGTGGACGATGGTCAGTTGCTGGGCGTGCAGGGCCTGACGGCGGAAATTTTCGATCACGGCGCGACTCTCCTCCGGCCAGGCGCCCGGAGGATGGAACGGACGGGCGTAGAGCGGATCGCCGAGCAGCGGATGCCCGATGTGGGCCAGGTGGACGCGGATTTGATGGGTTCGTCCGGTCTCCAGGCGGCAGGCCACCAGGGTGAAGCCGGAGAGGATCTCCAGGCGCTGCCAGTGGGTGATGGCCGGGCGTCCCAGACGGGGCTCCACGGCCATTTTCTTGCGGTCGCGCGGGTGACGACCGATCGGCGCGTCGATGGTGCCTTGGGGTTTGGCCAGCGTTCCGCGCGCCACGGCCAGATAACGACGGAACGCGGTGTGGCTGGCGAACTGTTCGGCCAGGTGCAGATGGGCGCGATCGTTCTTGGCCGCCACCAGCAGGCCGCTGGTCTCCATGTCCAGACGGTGGACGATTCCGGGCCGGATCGCGCCGCCGATGCCGGAGAGTCCCCCCGGTTCGTCCGGACCGCCGCAGTGGTGCAACAGCGCGTTGACCAGCACCCCGTCCGCGCGTCCCGCGCCGGCGTGTACCGCCAAACCGGCTGGCTTGTTGAGAACGATGATGGCATCATCTTCGAATACCACGTCCAGGGGGATCGCCTCGGGACGCGCCTCGATCGGTTTCGGGGCCGGGATGTCGATGTGATACCCCTCGTCGGTGCGCACCTTGTCGTCGGCGTGCGGGATCGAGCCGTCCGCGCGGCGGATGTCGCCGCTCTTGAGGAGTCTCTGGATCGTCGCGCGACTCAACGACGCATCCAGGGCGGCGAGCGCCTTGTCCAGACGCTCGCCGGCGCGTTCGGCGGGAATGGTCAGGCAACGCGGGGCAGGGTGGTGATCGGTCATGCGTGGCGCCCGCTTGGGGTGATGAATCTTGAATGGTGGGGAGAGAGCATGCGAGCCTTGAAATTCTTTGTGATCTTTGGAGCGGTGTTGCTTCTGGTCGGACTCGGGGGTCTGGTCGTGAAGCTGGTCGAACGGGGCGCCACCGGCGTGACGACCGCCGCGCCGGTGGAGACGGGCGTCCCGGTGGTCGGGGAGGAGACCCTCCCGTTGCCCCCCGGCGCGCGTCTGGTCCAGGTGAACGGTCTGGATTCAAGCGGTGTGGCCGTGCTGGTGGAACTGCCCCGAGGCGCCGGTCATCAGTTGTTGTTCTTTTCGTCCCAGGGCAAGCTCAAACGGCGCGTCACGCTGGATCCGACTCCTCCGCGCGATCCGCCATCCGGATCCCGTAACCCAGATAGTTGACCTCGGCCTTGCCCACCGCCAGCTCCCAGGAGTCCCGCCACGGGGTGTAGTGCATGCCGGTCACGTCGCGCATGCCGATCCCGGCGTGACGCAACCAGCGTCCCAGGTCCGACGGGCGGATGAACTTGTCGAACGAGTGGGTGCCGCGCGGCAGCCAGCGCAACACGTACTCCGCGCCGACGATCGCCATGAGCCAGGCCTGCATGGTTTTGTTGAGGGTGGCGAAGAAGAAGAGTCCATCCGGTTTCAACAGCGCCGAGCAGCCGCGCAGAAAGGCCGGCACGTCCGGGACGTGCTCGAGCACCTCCATGGCCACCACCACGTCGAACGACGCGGGACGCTCCTCGGCCAACTCCTCCACCGAACGCACCCGATAGCTCACCTGGGAGCCGCTCTCCCGCTGACGGGCGCGCGCCACGTTGATGATGGTCTCCGAGCGGTCGATCCCCATCACCCGCGCGCCCAGCCCGTCCAACGCCTCGGAGAGGATTCCGCCCCCGCACCCCACATCGAGCAGTTCCACCCCTTCCAGCGTTCCGCCGCCGGGTTTCACCTGACGATGAATGTAGTCGGTGCGCAAGGGGTTGATGCGGTGCAGCGGCTTGAATTTGCCATCCGGATCCCACCATTCGTGGGCCATGCGTTCGAATTTGGCGATTTCGTCCGGATCCTCCGTGGACATGGGGCCCTCCCTGATGCGCCTGTTGCGAAACAGGCCTTGGTTGATATTTCGATAATGGCAGCATAACACATCTTTGGCCCGTGGCGTAGTCCTGACGCTGATTTTTTCTCAAGTGTCAGGAAAAGGAGCCGATTACCGGTATGGGACTTGCTTGAAGGATGGCCAGTTTGATGGTCCGATAGCAGGAAAAATTATTCAAACATTTGATAATTATTGAAATCGATCTTCCGAAACCACTGTCAAGAAATTGTGATCGAAAGGGAGAGCAGGAGCGATGTTTGATCGGCGCGCGATGTTGAAATCCATGGCCTTGACGCTGGGCAGCCTGTGTCTGTCCTCTTCCGTGGCGCATGCCGCGGTGGAGTCGTTCAGTCGCAGTTCCAAGCGGGGTGTGGTGATCGCCATTGATCCGGGTCACGGCGGCGTGGATCCGGGGGCGGTCGGTTCGAGCGGCGCGCGCGAAAAGGATATCACCCTGGCCGTGGCGCGGCGTGTCCACCGGGAGATCAATGCCATCCCCGGCTTCACCGCCCGTTTGACCCGTGACGGGGACTATTTCGTGCCCTTGAACCAGCGGGTTTCGCTGGCGCGCAAGTTCCAGGCCGATCTTCTGATCAGCCTGCACGCCGATGCCTTTCATGTCAGCTCCGCGCGTGGCGCGTCGGTCTACTGTCTTTCCGAGCGCGGCAAACCCTCCCCGGACAAGGCGATCCGTCTTTTGGAAAAGCGCGAGAACAACGTGGATCTGGTCGGGGGCGTCGATCTGGACGACGTGGCCGACCAGGAGGTCCGGGGCATTCTGATGGATCTCTCCCAACGGGATTCGCTCAACCGCTCCCTGCTGCTCGGCAACAATCTGTTGGCCTCGATCTCCAACACCCCGCCCTTGTCCCTCCATTTCAAGACCATCAAACAGGCCGGTTTCGCGGTGCTCAAGGCTCCGGACATTCCGTCCGTGCTGGTGGAGATGGCGTTTCTGAGCAACCGCGAGGAGGAGTACCTGTTGCGCCAGGAGCAGCATCAGGAGTCCCTGGCCAAGGCCCTGACCCAGGGTGCGCAACGGTTCGCCAGAGCCTCGGGACTGGCCTGACCGCGCCACCCGCCCCCTGATTCCCCATCCATGGTTGTTGCCGGGGTGCGTTCTTCCGAACCCCGGCAACAAGCGAAACGACTCCCTCCTTTCTGTACCCCCCCACCGCGTCGTTGACGAACGGACGCCCCCTCCTTCTCGTCTTGATGAAATCCTGATTCCGTTGCACGCGATTTGATCCCGAATTGATGTTGTTCCGATTAGCATGTCCCCTTTGACCCACGTAGAGCCCACGGAGGAAACGCCGCAGGGCCGATTCAGGTGGGGTAGCCCACGGATCTTCACGGAACGAAGGAGGCGCGGCATGTCCCAACACCCCCCCCATGGTCATTCGACCAGGCTGTCCACCCTGGTGATCGGCGCCTTGGGCGTTGTGTTCGGGGATATCGGCACGTCACCCCTCTACGCCCTCAAGGAGTCCCTGGCCGCCTCCGCCGGTCACGGCGGTATGCCGACCCAGGCCGACATCTTCGGCGTGCTCTCGATGATCTTCTGGTCGCTGGTGATCGTCATCACGGTCAAATACGTCGTCTACATCATGCGCGCCGACAACAAGGGCGAGGGGGGCATCATGGCCCTGACCGCCCTGGCGCTGCGCTCTCCCAACGCCACCCCCAACTGGAAGGTGATCATTCACCTGTTGGGCATCTGCGGCCTGGCCCTCTTTTTTGGGGATGGGGTGATCACCCCGGCCATCTCGGTACTCTCGGCGGTCGAGGGGCTTGAGTTGGCCACGCCGGTGTTGAAACCGGTGGTGGTGCCGGTCACCCTGGTGATCCTGATCGGTCTGTTCATGTTCCAGCGCAAGGGGACCGAAGGGGTGGGCGCGCTGTTCGGACCGGTGATGGTGATCTGGTTTCTGGTGCTCGGGGCGCTCGGCGTTCACGGGATCCTGCTGAACCCCCAGGTGCTCCAGTCGCTCAATCCTCTGCATGCCATGCAGTTCTGCCTGGTCCACAAGGGACAGGCCTTCATCGTGTTGGGATCGGTGTTCCTCTCCGTGACCGGCGCCGAGGCTCTCTATGCCGATATGGGTCACTTCGGCTGTCGTTCCATTCAACTGGCCTGGACGCTCCTGGTCTTTCCCTGCCTGACGCTCAATTACCTTGGCCAGGGCGGCATGATCCTGCACGATCCGGAAACCCTCAAGAACCCCTTCTATCTGCTCGCCCCGGAGTGGGGGCTCTATCCCATGGTCGGCATGGCCACCGCCGCCACGGTGATCGCCTCCCAGGCGGTGATCTCCGGCGCCTTCTCCGCCGCCCGCCAGGCCATGCAGCTCGGCTTCCTGCCGCGCATGAACGTGATCCATACCTCGGAACGCGAGGAGGGGCAGATCTATGTTCCGGCCATCAACTGGATTCTGCTCGGCGCGGTGATTCTGCTCGTGCTCGGTTTTAAGAGCAGCAGCAACCTGGCCGCGGCCTACGGCATCGCCGTCACCGGCGCCATGGCCATCGACACCACCCTGGCTTTCGGCATGGTGTTGAGCGCCATGTTCGGCTGGAGCCAAGGACGGGCCATTGCCGCGACCGTCTTCTTTCTGGTGTTCGATCTGGTGTTCTTCGCCGCCAATGCCTTGAAGATCCCGGATGGGGGCTGGTTTCCCCTGTTCCTGGGCGCCATGCTCTTCATGCTCATGTCCACCTGGCAGAAGGGGGTGGAACTCTCGCGCGAGGCGCTGGCCAAGGATGAGATCCCCCTGGCGCCGTTTCTGCGTCAATTCCAGGAGAATCCGGTACCCCGCTCCCAGGGAATCGGCGTCTACATGACCACCCACACGTTGACCACGCCCCGCGCCCTGGTGCAGAATCTCCAACACCACTGGAGCATTCACGAAACCGTGGTGATCCTGACCACCGAATTCGCCGATACCCCGTACCTGGAGGACGGCGAACGGCTGATCGAGGTGAATCTGGGCAACGGTTTCTATCGGGTGGTGGCCCGTTTCGGCTTTGCCGAAACCCCGGATGTCCCGCGCGCCTTGAAGGCCGGACAGCTTTTCAAGGACTGGTCCAATCCGGACGAGACTTCGTTTTTCCTGGGGCGCGCGGTCTTCTTCGCCAACCGCGCCCGTCCCGGATTCCCTCTGTGGCGCCAGCAGCTCTATCTGGGGATGCAGCGCAACGCCAGCAGCGCCGCCTCCTGGTTTCAACTGCCTCCTCACCGGGTGGTCGAGATGGGGGCTGGCATCCACTTGTAAAGGCTCTCTTGCCGGGGAAGCGGACGCCATGACCAACGGGATGACGAGGAGAACCGGATGATCGTCCGACCACCCCGCATCCAGGGTTATCATGCCTCGTGGTTCGGTCACGTCGCGGCCATCTTCTCCGTGGCGGTCACCACGATCCTGGTCTTCTGGGGGCGCTCCTGGCTGACTCCCCCGGATCTGGTGATGCTCTATCTGCTGCCGATCATGGGCGTGGCCTTCCGCTTCGGGCAGGGCGCGGCGCTGTTGACCTCCGCCCTGTCGGTCGCGGCCTACGACTTCTTTTTCGTCCATCCCTATTTCACCTTCCTGGTCTCCGATTCCCAGTATATCCTCACTTTTACCATCCTGTTCGTGGTTGGCTGGGTGATCAGCAGCCTGATGAACCGCATTCGCGCCCAGGAGCAGGAGGCCCGTGATCGCGAATTCCAGACCGAGGGGCTGTTTCGTCTCGGACGGGATGCGATGACCACCCTGGATGATGCGGAAGTGGCGCGCATCATCACCCGGCATGCCGTGGGCCTTTTTGGCGGCGAGGCGGCCATCTGGGTCGAGGACGGCCAGGGTGGATTGAGTCGGGTGGCGGTGACCCCGGATTACTTCCAGCTCTCCGAACAGGGCATGGTGGTGGTGCGCTGGTGCTGCGAAAACGGCCAGGCCGCCGGTCGCGGTACCGAGGTGTTCCCGGATGAGGCGTTCACGGCCCTGCCGATCGCCATGGGGGAGCAATTCGGGGCATTGGCGGTGCGCATCGGCGATGCGACGATTCTCAAGCAGGGACGTTGGGGGTTGCTGGAGGCGTTCACGCGTCAGGCGAGCCTGGCCATGGACCGTGCGCGTCTCGGCGAGGAGGCGCGTGGCGCGGCGGTGCGGGTGCAGGCCGAGCAGATGCGCGCCGCGCTGTTGAGCATGGCCTCCCACGACCTGCGCACCCCTCTGGCCGCCATCACCGGCGCCGGGACCGCGCTGCGCGACGACGATGCCCGTCTCGACCCGCGTCAACAGGCCGAACTGCTGGAAACCATCTGTTCCGAGGCCGAACGCATGGAGCGGCTGATCGGCAACCTGTTGGACATGGTGCGTCTGGAATCCGGCGTCTCCCGATTGCGTCAGGAGTGGATCCCCTTCGAGGAGCTGGCCGGATCGGCTCTGGCGCGACTGGGGCCACGGGTTGACGGACGGCGTGTGTCGCTGGAAGTGGACGAAAAGGTGCCGATGGTGCATGTGGATCCGGTGCTGTTCGAACAGGTGCTGGTGAACCTGCTCGACAACGCCATCAAGCATGCCCGTCGGGAGAACGAGATTTCCTGGAAGGTGCGGGCGGAACGGGATCGGGTGATCATCCGTATCGGCGATCGCGGACCGGGCATCCCACTGGGGGAGGAGGAACGCATCTTCGAGAAGTTCGTGCGCGGCGCGGGAAGCGAAGTGCCAGGATCGGGTTTGGGGTTGGCGATCTGTCGGGGGGTGGTGGATGCCCATCATGGTACGATTCGCGCGTTGAATCGGGCCAGAGGCGGGGCGGAATTCCGCATCGAACTGCCTCAGCCTCCCATGCCGGTGGATCTCTATCCGGATGCCGACGAACGCGAGGCGTTGCGGGAGGATGGGGAGTGACAATCCGGTGGATCTCTATCCGGATGCCGACGAACGCGAGGCGTTGCGGGAGGATGGGGAGTGACAATGATGAAATCCACGGCGGGATCACGGATTCTGGTGGTCGAGGATGAGCCGCAAATGCGGCGTTTTTTGCGAACCGCGTTGAGCGCGCGGGAGTTCGAGGTGATCGAGGCGGTCAACGCCCGCGAGGCGCGACTGGCGGTCACCTCCCATCCACCGGAGATGGTGTTGCTGGATCTGGGGCTCCCGGATGGGGATGGCATCGATTTCACCCGCGAGGTGCGTGGCTGGAGCCTGGTGCCGATCATCGTGATTTCGGCGCGCGGACGCGAGGATGACAAGGTGGAGGCCCTCGATGCCGGGGCGGATGATTACCTCACCAAGCCGTTCGGGGTCAACGAGCTTCTGGCGCGCATCCGGGTTGGTCTGCGTCACGCGGCCCGGCTGGCGTCGGGCAATCAGCGCGAGGGAATCTTGAAGGTCGGTCCGTTGTATCTGGACCCGGAGCGGCGCGAGGTGCGCATCGAGGGACAACCGATCACGCTGACGCCGATCGAGTACCGTTTGCTGCTGCTCATGGCGCGCAACGCCGGACGGGTTCTGACCCATCAGCAGATTCTCAAGGAGGTGTGGGGCCCGCACTACACCCATCAGACCCACACCTTGCGGGTGTTCATGGCGCAACTGCGCCGCAAGGTGGAGTTCGATCCGGCCCAGCCGCGGTTGTTGATGACCGAGATGGGGGTGGGCTACCGCATGCACGACGAATAGCGCACCCGTGCGCGCCGAGGCCAGGCTTCCGCATCCGACTTGACCCCTGTCGCATCAGCTCTTCCACCCGCGCCGAGGCACGACATCCCGCCGGCGCCCGACATCCCGCCGGCGAGTGGGCGTGGAGGGTCAGTGTCCCTTCCAGAAGCGGGGGAAGAAGAGGATCAGCACCGTGAAGAGTTCCAGGCGTCCGGCGATCATGGTGACGGTGAGGAGCAGTTTGCCGGCGTCGTGGATGAAGGCGTAGTTCTCGATCGGTCCCACCTTGGCGATGCCGGGTCCCACGTTGGCGATGCAGGCCAGCGAGGCGGAAAAGGCGGTGGTGAAATCCAGTCCCACGGCGGTCAGCACGATCACCGAGAGCAGCATCACGAACAGGAACACCACCACCATGATCAGACTCCCCTCCATCACCTCCGGCGGGATGCTGGCGCCGGCGTATTTGGGCAGAGTCAGACGGCGCGGAGTCATCAACCGGTCGAGGATGTTCAGGAACAGCTCCCAGATCATCACCAGGCGGACCACCTTGATTCCGCCCGCCGTGGAGCCGGCCATGCCGCCGATCACCATGAGATTCAACAGGATCGCCTGCAAAAAGAGTGGCCACTGGGCGAAGTCGTCGTTGGCGAAGCCGGTGGTGGTCATCACCGAGACGACGTTGAAGTAGGCGTGGCGCATGGCCAGTTCCAGAGTCTTGTTCTGCTCGAACATGAGGACTATGCCGATCAAGGTGGAGGAGATGATCACGATACCTGCGTAGGTTTTCAGCTCCGGATCCGAGAAGATGGCCAGGTCACGCCGATAGAGGAGGCGGTAGTGCAACAGGAAATTGGCGCCGGACACGAACATGAAGAAGGTACACCACCACTGGGCGGCGGGAGAGAAGGCGGCCAGGCTCAGGTTGCGGGTGGAGAAGCCGCCGGTGGCCAGGGTGGTGAAAGCGTGATCGGTCGCTTCCAGAAAATCCATGCCCGAGCCCATGTAGACGAGGATGTTGGCAATGGTGATGCCGGTGTAGAGCACCCAGAGGATGCGCGCGGTGCTGGCCACCCGAGGCACCAGTCGATCCTTGGTGGGACCGGGGACCTCGGCTTTCATGATCTCCATGCCGCCCACCCCCAGGAAGGGGAGGATGGCGATGGCCAGCAACAGGATTCCCATGCCGCCGAGCCATTGGATCTCCGAGCGCCAGAAGAGTTGGCTCTTGGGGAGGATCTCCACGTCGGTGAGGATCGAGGCGCCGGTGGTGGTGAAGCCGGAGGCGGTTTCGAACCAGGAGTCGATCCACCCCATCCAGCCGCCGAACACGAAGGGCAGTCCGGCCAACACCGTGGTCATGGTCCAGCCGAGTCCCACGATCAGGATGCCGTCGCGGGCGTGAAGTTCCGTGCGTGCCTGGCGTGTCGCGAAAAACAGCGCCCCACCCATGCCGCCACCGACCAGCATGGCATGCACGAAGGGGCGGATATCCTCATGCAACAGCCAGGCGACCAGCAAAGGGGCGACCATGGAGAAAGAGAGCATAATGGCCAGCAGGGAGAGAACCCGCAGATTCATCGTGTGATTCATGGGGTCAGTGTCCCGGCTTGATCAGTTGGTTGAGTTTGTGTTTATGTTTGCTCTGGCGGTGGGTGACGATCAGGATTTGATCGTCGGGCAAGAGGTGGGTGCTGCCATCGGGGAGCAGAAGGCGATTCTTGCGCAACAGTGCGGCGACGATCACCCCTTTGGGCATGCCAGCCTCGTGGAGCGCTTTGCCGACCAGCGGCGAGTCGTGCTCCAGACGCACCAGCACCGCTTCGAGCTTGCCACCGAGCATCAGGTGGGCCTCGCGCACGTCATAGGGGCGCAGCAGTCCCAACACCTGCCCGATGGCGGTCAGGTTCGGATGGACCGCCGCATCGATTCCCATGAAGGCGGAGAGGGAGATGTACCCCTCGTTGTCGAACATGGTGATCGATCGCCCTGCGCCGAACCGGCGCGCCAGCACCGAGGACATGAAGTTCAATTCCTGGTTGCCGGTCAGGCCGATGAAGGTGGTATCCGAGTGGATCATCTCCTGCATGAGACTGGGATCGGTGATGTCGCCCAACAACACGCGGGTTTTGGAAAGCCGTTCCACCAGCAGTTGTCCTCGGGCGCGATCCTTTTCGATGAGGGTGGGGCGGAATCCCTCGTTTTCCAGTTTCAACGCCAGTTGCAACCCCATGCGCCCCCCACCGGCGATCAGGTGGTGGCTTTTGCGCATGCGCAGATGGCTCTGTTCCAGCCCCATGAAGGTAAAGGCCGAGGAGAGTTCCTGTCCGGCCAGCAGCGGGATGTAGAGCCGGTCGTTGATCTCGAAGACGAAATTTCCGTCCGGAACGTGGGTCTCCTGACCGCGTTCCACGGCGGCGATCAGGGTGCGATTCTCGCGGCTTTTGGCCACATCCTTGAGCCGTTTGCCGATCAACGGGCTGTCGTCTTGCAACCGGAATCCGGCGATGTGGATCTTGCCGTCCAGAAACGAGGTGACTTCAAAGGAGAGCGGGATCTCCAGAAGGTCCATCACCAGGTTGAGGGCGTTGCGTTCCGGCGTGAGCACCATGGTTTTGTCGAGCTGGGAGCCGTTCCAGAGGTGGTTGTTGCCGGTGAACTGTTCGTCGCGGACCCAGATGGCCGCCTTGGCCTTGGGGGCCAGAGAGTGGAGACCCAGTGCGGTGACGATGTTGCTGGTGTCGGAGTTGGTGACCGCCATCACCAGATCCGCCGAATGGATGTGTGCCTCGCGGAGGATCTCCGGGTCGCGCACATCCCCTTGCAACGCGCGCACATCCACTTTGGTCAGGAGTTGGGCGATCGCCTCGGAGTTCGGATCCACGACGTGGATGTCGTGTCCCTCCTCGACCATGTATTGGGCCAGCACTTCGCTGATGGGGGTGATGCCAATGATGATGACATTCATGCGGAGAACCTTGGGCTGGCGATGGATTATGAAGGAGAACCTGAAAATTCTAGACCCATTTGAATCAGTTTGGTGTCATGATTGCCAATTCGAGTGTCATGTTCTTATAAGATCTCCGAAGGCAATTCATTTTGTGTATGGTTCTTGAGCTGTCAATAAGTTTGGTGGTATGATCGTCCGCCACGCACGGGGACAGGTTTGGTGTTTTTTTTATATCGAAGGAGAATGTTCATGGCGGATGGTGGAGAGCAGGGCGCATCGGTGGTTGAGTCCAGGGACCGGGATGAGAGCGAGGATTCCCGTTTGAATTTTCTGATCGCGGCCCTGACCGCGGTGTTGGCGACGTTGTTGGGGGTGTTCAACGTCAAGGATGGCAACATCGCCCAGTCGATGGGGCAGCATCAGGCCCAGGCGGTGGACTCCTGGGCGCACTATCAGTTCAAGAACGTCAAACAGCACATGGCCGAGAACATGGTGGCCACCTTGAAGCTGGACAAGGCCAGGGAGGGATCTTCCGAGGCGTATCGGGCCTTGATCGAGGAGCGGATCGCCCACTACCAGGCCGAGGCGACCCGTTACGGCGCCGAGAAGGAGGAGATCCGGGAAAAGGCCGAGGGGCACGAGAAAGCCTACGAGGATCTCAATTATCGGGACGACCAGTTCGACATGGCCGAGGCCGGCATCGGGATCGCCATCGCCTTGTTGGGCATCAGCGCCCTGACCCGACGCCGCTGGCTGTTCGGCGTGGCCACGGTGTTCGCCCTGTTCGGGGTGGCCACCGGCCTGGCGGGCTTTTTCGGCTTGGCGTTTCACCCCGATGTCGTCGCCGGCTGGTTGGGATGATCCTTGGTTGAAAGTGGATGGTTTCAAGACGGTCAAAGTCGGCCTGCTGTCCCATGCGGGACGCGGCTCTCCCGGTGTGGTGGATGCCAACCGCCGCAAGATTGTTGCCGAGGATATCCCGACAGGCGGGAGAATGACGTTAGAAAGATTGATGGATTGAGTATCCTTGTGTTTTTTTGAATACCATGTTATTTAAACAAACACACATGCCATAGTACCTTGCGTGCAATTGGAGATGCTCATGACCATAAAATCCAAATCATCCTGTCGTCGCGTTGTCACGGGCTGCCTGTTGAGTGCGGCGCTGTTGGTGACTGGTTGCTCTCTTTCTCCGCGGCAACTGACCCTGCCGGAATTGGAAAAGCAACGCCAGTCCGACTTGGCTTCGATGTTTCGTCCCGCGGATCCGATTGGCCATCCGATCACCCTGTCCGAGGTGGTCGCCCGTGCCTTGCGGCATAACCTCGATCACCAGGTGAAGGTGATGGAAGAGGCTCAGGCGTTGGATCTGACCAGCCTGGATACCTTTGAGCTTCTGCCCAAGGTGGCGGCCAATGCCGCGACCACGGCGCGTTCCAACGTGAGCGCCTCCAACAGCCGTTCGGTGACCACCGGCCAGCAGTCGTTGGAAATGTCCACCTCCCAGGATCGCCATCACACCACGGCGGATTTGGGGTTGACCTGGAACATCCTGGATTTCGGCGTGAGCTACTACAACGCCAGGCAGAACGCCGACCGATGGCTGATCGCCCGCGAGCGCGAGCGCAAGGTGATCCAGAATCTGGTGCAGGAGGCCCGTTCCGCCTATTGGCGCGCTGTGGCCGCGCAACAACTGGAACCGCGCATTCAGGCCGTGGTGAAGCTGGCCGAGTCGGCCCTGGCGGATGCCCGTCGCGCCGAGGCGAGCGGATTGCGCTCGCCGGTGGAGAGCCTGCAATACCGCAAGAGCCTGTTGGAGAATCTGCGCCAGTTGGAGAGCCTGCAACAGGAGATGGGCACGGCTCAGGTGGAACTGGCGACCATGATGACCCTGCCTCCCGGCACCAAATACACCCTGGCGGTGCCGGAGGGGGTGTTGAACCTGCCGGTCTGGAGTCTGCCCCTCGACAAAATGGAGGAGTTGGCCATGCTCAACCAGGCGGATGTGCGTGAGATGTCCTATCAAACGCGCATCGTGGCCGACGAGAGTCGCAAGACGCTGTTGAAGCTCTTTCCCGGTATTTCGTTATCGGCTTCCAAACAGCGCGATGACAATTCGTTCTCCATGAACAAGGATTGGTACGATGCGGGTTTGCGGGTGACGTGGAACCTGTTGGGGCTGCTCTCCGCGCCGGCTCAGCAGGCGTATGCCAAGAGCAACGAAGAGGTGGTGGAGATGAAACGTCTGGCCCTGCGCATGGCGTTGTTGTCGCAGGTGCATGTGGCGCATCGCCAGTTCGAGCAGGCCAGCATCCAGTTCAAGCGTACCGACGAGTTGTACCATGTGGAGAAATCCCTGGCCAGGCACATGGAGAACCGTGTCGGGCAGGAGGCGGCCAACCCCTTGGATCGCATCGCGAGTGCCACGAGCGCGATTCTGGCCGAGCTGCGTCGTTATCAGTCCTTGTCTCAGGCGCATAACGCTTTTGGTCGCATGATGGCCACCACGGGTCAGGATCCGGCGGTGGGATCGATTCGGGAGGGATCCCTGGAGGATCTGACAGGGCGGGTGGATCGGTGGCTGACTGGCCAGACTTCCGCGCCGACGACCGCCGCCAAACCCGCCGAGTCCAAACCCGCCGAGTCCAAACCCGCCGAGTCCAAACCCGCCGAGTCCAAACCCGCCGAGTCCAAACCCGCCGAGTCCAAACCCGCCGAGTCCAAACCCGCCGAGTCCAAACCCGCCGAGTCCAAACCCGCCGAGTCCAAACCCGTCGAGTCCAAACCCGCCGAGTCCAAACCCGCCGAGTCCAAACCCGCCGAGTCCAGGCCGGCGAAAGAGAGTTCGGTCGTGAAACAGGCCACGGTCAAGATGGCCTCCAATGTGCGTTCCGGCCCCGGCATGAAGTTCAGGACGGTTCGTCTGCTCGCCAAAGGTGAAAACGTATCGGTGTTCGAACAGAACAAAGGGACCGGCTGGGCGCGTATCGGCGAGAATGCGTGGGTGGCGATCTCTCGGATTGCCATGGAGCCATGATCGCGGGGAAAACCCGGATGATGATCGTCGCCGGACTTGGGATGCTCGGCTCCCTCGGGTCGGTGACGACGCATGCCGAATCGCGCGTCGAGCCCACCGCCAGGCATCCGTTGTCGGTCAATCGGTTGGTGGCGCCATCTGCGTCCGCCGCATCCATGCCGGTCGCGACGAATCCGCTCCCCGCTCCGACCCCGAGCGCGCTGCCGGCTTCGGGGTTGCTGCGCGCCCAGATTCTGCCCTGGCAGTTCACCACCCTTTCCAACGAACTGCCGGCGCGCATCGAAAAGATCCATGTCGCGGAAGGAGGGCGTTTCAAGGCTGGTGAGACGCTGGTCTCCCTGGACTGCGCCATCCAGAAGGCGCAGATGGAAAAGGCCCGTGCCGCGTTGACCGCCGCCGAAAAACTCTCCTCGGTCAACGCCAGGCTGGCGGAAATGAAGACTCTCGGCGGATTGGAGGTGGTCACCAGCGCCGCCGAGGCGGCCAAGGCTCGCGCCGAGCTGGCCTGGATGAGCGCCACCGTGGCCAAATGCACGATCGCCGCCCCCTTTTCGGGTCGGATCGCGGAACAGAAGGCGCGGGAGTTTCAATATCTCCAGGCCGGCCAACCGATCCTCGACATCCTCGACGACAGCCGCCTGGAGATCGAATTCATCGCCCCCTCCGCCTGGCTGACCTGGCTGACACCCGATCTGACCTTCACGATGCACGTCGATGAGACCCAGAAGGCGCATGCCGCCAGGATCTTGCGGGTCGGCGCGCGGGTCGATGCGGTCAGCCAGTCGGTCAAGGTGACTGGCGTCTTCACCCGGAATTTCCCGGAGTTGCTCGCCGGCATGAGCGGTCGCGTCGAAATCACCCCGCCCGCCGGGCAACCATGAACGCATACCACCCCCTGGTGACGCTGCTGCAACTGGCGCAACGGATCCGCAACGCTCCGGATCTGGAGATGCTGCGTTTCATTCTGGTCAACGAGACCCACGGTCTGGTCCCCTATCGTCAGGCCGTGCTCTGGAACGCTTCGGGAACGGTGGAGGCGTTGTCCGGGATCCCGAGCGTGGATGCCGATGTGCCGTATGTGTTGTGGCTGCGCCATCTTTTTGCGCAATTGCAGCCGGTCGTCAGCGACGCTCCCCTGTTGATGGAAGGGTCGTTCGCCCCCCTGGAGGTGCGCGATGGCTGGAGCGAATGGTGGCCGGAAATGGCGTTGCTCATCCCTTTGCAGGTTGGTGAGACGCTCATGGGGTGGTTGCTGCTGGCGCGCGAGACCCCGTTCGAGGAGGCCGAGGTCGAACTGTTGCGCCATTTGGGCGAAAGCCATGCCCATGCCTGGCGTTGTCTGCGAGGCGGCGGGCGTGCCCTGGGAACCATCCTGCCCGCGCAACGATGGAAAACCTGGGCCGTGGTGGGGCTGCTGGTGATTGGGGGATTGGCCTGGCCGGTGCCGCTGACGGTGTTGGCCCCCGCCGAGGTGGTACCGCGTCATCCCGAGGTGATCCGCTCGCCGATGGATGGGGTGATCGACCGTTTTCATGTGCAGCCCAACGATCCGGTCACCCCTGGCCAACCGCTCTTCGACCTGGACGAAACCACCCTGAAAAGTCGCCTGGAGGTGGCGGAAAAGAGCCTGGCCGTGACCGAATCCGAGTATCTGGTCACCTCGCAACTGGCGTTGCAGGATTCGCGCTCCAAGGCACAATTGGCGATTTTTGCCGGGCGGGTCGAGGAGAAACGTCTGGAAGCCGATGGGGTGCGTGATCTGCTCGCGCGGGGGCGGGTGAAGGCGACCCGTGCCGGCATCGCCTTGTTCAGCGATCCCCAGGGGTGGATCGGTCGTCCGGTGATGACCGGCGAAAAGATCCTTACCGTGGCCGATGCGCGGGATGGCGAGGTGGAGGCGTGGCTGCCGGCGGGCGACGTGATCCCGCTCGAGGTTGGCGCGTCGGTGACGCTCTTCTTGAACATCGACCCGCTCCATCCCCGTGGCGCGCGGCTGCGACTTCTGGCCTACGAACCGGTCGCCCGTCCGGATGGCATCGTGGCCCATCAGTTACGCGCCACCCTGGACGGAGAGGGGAACGAGTCGCCCCGTCTGGGGTTGAAGGGAACCGCGCGCATCGCCGGCGACACGGTATCCCTCGGCTGGTGGATGGCGCGGCGTCCGCTGGCCTTGGCGCGACAATGGCTGGGTTGGTGAAAACCGCGCTCATCCTGCCGCCGCTGCGCGAGGAGATCGTGCTCCACGGTCTGGCGCGCGCTCTGGACGGGTCGCCGCGCTTCACCCTGGCCGATCCGACCCGCAACCGATTCTTTCAGATCAACTGGCCCACCTTCGAGATCCTGTCACGCTGGGGGGAGGGCGATGGTGTCCGCATCGCCGATCGGATCGGACACGAGACCTCTTTGTCGGTGACCTGTGCGGAAATCGAGGAGGTGCTGAAATTCCTGGCGGACAACCATCTGCTGCGTTCCGCCCACCCGGAGACCACCCGGCGCTTCCATCGGCTCGCCCTGGCCAAAAGGGGGCACTGGCTCACCTGGCTGTTGCATCACTACCTCTTCTTTCGCATTCCGCTCATCAGGCCCGACCACTTCCTGAACCGCACCTATCCGTTGGCGCGGCCTCTGTATGGCGCCTTTTTCGCACGGTTCATGGTGGCGTTGGCGGCGGTCGCGCTGTTTCTGTTGTTGCGGCGCTGGGATGCGTTTCACGCCGCGCTGCTGCACCATCTGGAGTCCGGCAATCTGCTCGTGGGGTATGGGTTGACCCTGATCGGCGTGAAAAGCCTGCACGAACTCGGACACGCCTACACCGCCAAACGGTACGGATGTCGCGTGCCCACCATGGGGGTGGCCTTTCTGGTGTTGCTGCCCATGCTTTACACCGACACCACCGAAGCCTGGAAACTGTCCGACAAACGGCGGCGACGGATGATCGCCTGCGGCGGAATGCTGGCCGAGGGGTGCCTGGCGGTGTTCGCCCTGCTGGCCTGGCAGTTTCTCCCCCCTGGCCAGGGACGCGAGATGGCTTTTTGGATCGCCACGACCTCGCTGGCCACCACCCTGGCCATCAACGTCTCCCCCTTCATGCGTTTTGACGGTTATTTCATCCTGTCGGACTGGCTGGATCTGCCCAACCTGCACGAGCGATCCTTTCACGTGGCGCGCTGGTGGTTGCGGGAGCGGTTGTTTCGTCTCGGAGCCCCGTGTCCCGAGGAGCTTTCCGGGCGCATGCGGCTGTTTCTGATCCTTTTCGCGTTGGCCACCTGGATCTACCGCTTCGTGCTTTTTTTGGGCATTGCGGTGCTGGTGTATCACTTTTTCGTCAAGGTGATCGGCATTCTGCTGTTCATCGTCGAGATCGGCTGGTTCATCATCCGTCCCGTTTGGTTCGAGATCCTGGCCTGGAGGCGGGTGTTGCCGGTGGCGCGCACCCCCTGGCGACTGCCGCTGTTGCTGGCGGGCGCGACGCTGCTTCTGGTCGTTCCCTGGTCCACGCGGGTGAACGCCCCGGCCTTGCTGGAAGGGGCGGCGTTGACCCGTCTGTATGTTCCGCACGCGGCACGCCTGGAACGGATTCATGTGTCCGGATCCGCCAGGGTCGAGGCCGGGGAGCCCCTGTTTGTGCTGCGCGCGCCGGATCTGGAGCGACAGAAGCGGTTGACCGGGGTGCGCATGGCCAACGCCGGCTGGGAGTTGGCCGTGGCCGGCCTCGATACCGCCTGGAGTCGTCGCGCGCGCACCGCCCGCGAGGAGCGGGAGCGTTTCGCCGCCACCCTGACCGGTCTGGAGGCCGAGGAGCGGCGTCTGGTGCTGACCGCGCCTTTCGCGGGAGAGATCCTGGATCTGGCCCCGGAGTTGACCGAGGGGGTCTGGATGGGGGGCGGTACCCATCTGGCCACCCTGGTGGAGCGGCGGCAGTCGGCGGTCTGGGCCTATCTGGAGGAGGGCGATTTGGGGCGGGTTCGGGCCGGGGCGCGAGGGGTGTTCGTTCCGGAGGGGGTGGAGTTTCCCGGCGTGGCGGTCCGTTTGGCGGAGTTGGAGGCGAGCGCGGTGGCGGAGTTGGACGAACCGTTGCTCGCTTCGTTGTCCGGGGGACCGATTCCGGCGCGGCTGCAACAGCGGAGCGTGGTGCCGGAGGGGGCGTGGTTCAAGATTCATCTGACGAGCGAGGCGGACCACCCTCCGTACCCGGTACGTCTGCGCGGCACGGTCCATCTGGAGGCCGAATCGCGCTCGCCGCTGGAGGGTTGGCTCCGTTCCGCGCTGCTGGTGCTGGTGCGTGAGATGAAGATGTGATTCCTTCGGACCCGATGTTCCGAAAGCGCTGTTGGTCATCGGGGGCGTGGTTTGCAACGTTATGGATGGTCATGAATCGTCGAGAGCCTGATGATCTCGATTTTTTCACCTTTGCCTGACCTGATCACCCCGATCAGACCTGCCAAGGATTGATCCTGACTGTGGTTCCCTGACCAGAACAAACTCATTGCACCCCATGCGCCCTCCGCAGGTCTTCATGTTCACGAGTCGATACCCTTTCGTTTGCAAATACAAGAAGACCTCTTCCGGCTTGGTGACCTCAAATGGATAACCGCCAAGCCAATCCAGCATGTCCCGCCACATGGACATGCCTCTCTCAATCTTGATGCGTCTGCGTATGAGCCTGACCTCATATCGGAGGCCGTAGAGATAGGGCCAGTGCAAAACAATGATTGTCCATCGCATCAAGCCGTTCTTGTTGAACAGTCTTTTGACAATAGTCCAATAGCGGCTTACCCATCCTTGATCGTTGTACAAGGCAATGAACAATCGTCCGCCATCTGTTCTCGGAAGATCGGCAACATTCTCCAGGGCTTGCCATAAATTTCCGGTGTGATGCAAAACGCCCCACGAATAGACGACATCCGCACCGCGAAATGGCCTTAGATAGTCGGCATCCAGTGCAGAAGCCAATGGTGCTTATGTATATAAAAATAATTTTTATTTAATAACTATTTGCTTTATTTCAAATTAATGCTTTAATTTATTGTTATATTGTAATAAATATTTATAATTTTTCAATTATGACGATAAAAATTTTATAATATCCATCTCTGGAACCACCGCTTTGTGGTACGAAAAAGGTGCAGGGCAGGTCGTCCACACCAGAGATAGGCGACTCGCTGCCAGCGCATGCGCAACAGATCCCAATGGTTGATTCGTGCGGCTACAGAACTCTGGGTAGGTTTTGCCAGGAAGAAGATGGATCCGTGATGCTGTTCTTTTTTTAGCACCTCGAAGCCATGTTGGTGCAACGCATACTGCATTGCACCGCCGGAGGGATACCAAGTATGCACTTGGCTTGGCAAAGCATCGGCGAGAACGGATGCAAAATCGCTCACAATCACCAGAAAGATTCCTCCTGGCGCAAGATTTTCCTTCACCCGGGCAAAGAATGCGCGCGGGTTATCAACAAAGTAGATGGCATGCGCAATCGAAATTACATCCCATGGTCCAGCCATTTGATACCGTTCGAATTGACCAATGACGCAATCTACGTCGAATTGCTGATGAAAGCGTTGGGTATTGGGATCGGCGTCGATGCCCATGGACTGCCAACCCTGCTCGTGAAACTTGCGGACCGTCAGTCCCAATCCGCAAGCGATATCCAGAAAGCGCTTTTGTGGCCTGGACAAAAACGGTTGCAACGTTTGCCAACTTTTGTCTGCCCAATAGCGGGAATAGGCAATACGCCGTTCCCAGACAGCCTGATCATCAAGGTCGGGCACAGAAACCAATCGATTGATGTGCCAATAATTTTGCAGATCGTCGAGATTCGCAGCCACGGATGGGTATCCGCTGCCGCAGCGAGTACACAAATGCCACGCATAGCCGGTTTTCCGCATGACGGATTGGCCTGACTCCTGATCCATAAAGGGCATATACCAATGTGTCGAGTGATTACAAATCGGGCAGTTTTGTGTCGTATCAGCGATCATGCGGTGCTCCTTTCACGAATTGGCAACCTTGAGTCCCCCGAAAGAAGCCCTCGCGTATCTCAAGCTCATTGACCGTCCTGGAGTCGATTTGGACGGTTTTTTTGCTCTAAGCGCAAGTCAGAGATCAAGTCGGCCGATTTTTGTCTCCAGACGAGGGGATATTCCTCCCTTTAGGTTGTCATTTCGATCAATTCCGTCTGATTCCTCGTCAATTGGGCGCAACTGTAGCGCATAGAGCGCTTGACGTTGCAAGCCAGGGTCTTCATCGTTACCGCGAAAGCGACACGGACCAGCCCTCGTGTCCACACCTTGTCCAGCCCATGAGCCGTCTTGAGTTCTGCGTTGGCCGATTCGATTCCAGCGCGGATGGCATACGCTTTTTTGAATGGCTCACGTTCATCCCGTGCCCGACTGTAGGTTGTGGCGATATCCCGGGGATGAACCCGCAACCGCCCGCCCTGCCGTCCCGCCGGGCAGTCGTCCACCAAAAGGCAGACAGCGCATCGTGTCGGATCGAACTGCAGATTGCGCGTCCTTTGATCCTTGCCGAGTCGGCTGCGAATCGGTGCTGCCCCTTCGGGACAGGCCACCACCCGATACTTCTTCAGGTCCAACTCGAAATGGCCCAGCCCGATTCCGTCCCGATCTCCCTGGCCAGGCGTGGGGGCTACCAGATCCACACCCCGTTGGGCCGCCGCAATCAGGTTGTCGCCGCTGTTGTAGGCCGTATCGGCGAACATTTTCTCTGGCGCGATTTCCCGCTTCACCAGATCATCCAAGGCGGGGATCAGGGCGTATTGATCGCTTTGGTGCGCCGGTTCCACCTCAATGCGGGTGTTCATCTGGATCGGGTTGTCCGCCGCGCAGGTCTCGCTTAACTGGGCCTGATACCCAACCCCTTTGTGTCCGTCGTAGCTGGCCTCGGGATCGAACGGGCTTTGCAGGTTGTCCGAAGCGATCTCCTTGCCCTCTTTCAGAAGGACGACTTCCTCTTCGATCCGGCACTGCTGGACAGCAACCGTTCCAGCAGGGTGAACTCGGGCAACGCCGCCACCTTGGACTACTCCCGGAACCGCTGCACCAGAAACATCATGTCCTCTGCCGCCGTCTCCAAACGCCGTCTTCCCTCGCTGGATTTGGCGTCGGCAAATCGTCCGGATCGCTCCCCGTAACGTTTGCGGATTTCCTCCGGCAGCGCCGCAAACCGCGCCGGAAACACCTTGGCAACCCGCCCAAAAAGTGCTCCAGCGTCCGGACGAACAGCCCCAGTCGCGTCAGGTTCGTCATGTTGAAACGAAAATGGGTCGAATCATGCCTCTGCTGCCCCGTGTTCAATCCGAGGGCTTCGATGATCCGATCCGTTACCTCTTGGAAGGTCGCCCCCACCGCCTCTGATTTCATTGCCCGCGCCCGGAAATTCTCCAACGTCCGCAACGTGACGCCTGTCTCCTCCATGCTCAGACCAAGTGCGTAGTGAAAACGCAGATCAAACCGGAACGAACCCATCAATGCCTCGTCGGTCAAATCGAACATCTCCTTGAGCACCGACAACGACACAAGAATGGCGACAGGCGTGTTCGGACACCCCACGCTGGCGTGGTACAGCCCGGCAAACGGTTCTCCGGGAGCATTTTCAGCACCTTCGTGCGGAAAATGTGCGGCCAACTCCGCTCCAACTCCTCACGATGCCCATCCGGCATCCAAAAATGCGCTTCAAACAGGCTGAGTTGACCATCCGTCAGGCAAAACATGCACATTCATTCTTATGGTTTCATTGAATAATCCCATAAAGATCATACCATAACCGTCCCTTCCTGGGAGGGGATTATAAACCGCCGCCGCGACTTTTTTCGGGGTCTGCAGCAATGAACCTCCCGAAAAGAGTCCCTTTATCCGGTATTTATGGGAGATGTGATTTGGCAAAATCAACAGGTTGCGAAGTCCGTTTTTTGTTAAAAATGGCTTTTTGCGGAGGACTCATGTATGGGCGGTTTATGAGTGGATTTTATTTCAAAATGATTAATTATATTAATAGATAAGTAAAAGTCAAATATTATAAATCCAACAGGTAATCCTACGGCTTTGCCGGGCAACTCATAAAGCGTTGGAAGTCTCTCTTGAATAGTAAATTTCTATACCCTCAAACCATGCGCGGATATGGCCAGTCAGAACGGCGAGACTGGAATTGAGTGATGGTTTTGATTTTTCACGATTGCGAAAAGGCATCTTTGAGGGGCCAAGCAATCGAAAGCCCCCGGCTCTGCCGGGGGTGTTACTTAAGATAATTGATTAAGGTGTCATTTTTTTAATAACATTAAAGATCAGAGGATGGTTAGCTTAACGTAAGATACCACCAACCAGCACAACAGACGGGTAGAAGTCATGGCAGGGGATTTTTTGACCGTGGCCCTTGCAAAGAAGAGGTTCACGGTCGGGAGGGTGAGGGGAGTTTTTTCCCATCATGATGTCGTTTGATGCAGGAGGTGCTGCGGAGGATGGTGGGCCTAAGTGGAGTTGAACCACTGACCTCACGCTTATCAGGCGTGCGCTCTAACCATCTGAGCTATAGGCCCTCAGCCGGGAAACACTCCCCTTTATAGCGGAGCTTTCAAAGAAGGTCAAGGGGAAAGTGATTTTTTTTTATTTTTTCGCGTAGGGGTGGGTGACGACGCCATTTGCATGGAGGTTGCGACATCCGGGGGGGGCATGAACGGGCACGCTGGCTTTGATTCTGTGCTGGCGGAGCCGGCAGTTTCTGGCGTGCAAGCCGCGCGGGAGCAAGGATTTACGCAACCCGTCGCAAGTTCCCTTCCGTTTTGTTAATCAATCAAGGTATCATGGGATATTCATGCTTCACCATCCCTTCCGGAAAAGGCAAGCCCATGAAATCCTCCTCATCGCTCTCCGTCGTTTCGGCCTACATTGGCCGATTGAGCCTGCCCAAACGGATCGCCACCATCCTGGTCTTGGCGATTCTGAGCCTCGTGGTGACCAGCATGCTGCTTTTGCATGCCAAAAAGGACGGGATGCTGGAAGATCGCCAAACCAGAACCCGCCAGTTGGTGGACACTGCCCACGATGTCCTGAAATTCTTTCATGCCAAGCAGCTCGCCGGCGAGATGAACCAGACCCAGGCCCAAGAGGCCGCCAAGGCGATGATTCGCACCTTCAGCTATGGTGACATCGCGCACGACTACTTCTGGATCAACGACATGACCCCGAGAATGGTCATGCATCCGAACAAAACGGATCTGGAGGGCAAGGATGTTTCGGGTCTCAGGGATCACTACGGCAAAGCCCATTACCTGGAATTCGTGGAGGTGGTCAAGAAACAGGAGTCCGGCTTTGTCTCCTACGATTGGACCGATCCCAAGGATCCTGCCAAGGCGATTCCCAAGATCTCTTATGTGATGGGCTTCAAGCCCTGGGGCTGGATCGTGGGCACCGGCATCTACATCGACGACGTGGATCGGGCGTTTCGTGCCGACCTGATGCTGTTGCTCGAAGAGATCCTCGTCGTGCTGATCGTGCTGGTTGCCTTGTCGCTCGTCATCGCCAAGACCATTCTGTTCCAGGTGGGCGGCGACATCCATCTGGTGGAGGATACGGTTCGGCGTCTGGCGGATGGTGACATGACCATTCGCATCCGCAGCAAGGGTGCCGATCCCACCGGCATTGCACATGCGGTGAACCGGCTGGCCGACCGGTTGGAAAAGATCATGCGCATCATCAACATGCACTCCGGCGGCATCACCGCCTGCGTCGCGGAACTGATCAAGATCCGCGATCAGATCGGTGACGACGCCAGCAGCTCGCAACGGATCGTCGAAGGGGTCTCCGAGAAGAACGACACCCTCTCCCAGGAGGTCAACACCATCACCCTGGCGATCGGACAATCCACCGAGAGCGTCAACGGCATCGCCACCGCCGCCGAGGAGGTGACCCACAACATCGTCACCATCGCCGCCGGGGCCGAGGAGGCGAGCGCCAACATCGCCACCATGGCCGCCGCCGCCGAGGAGATCACCGCCAACATCGACGGCGTGAACAACAACCTCACGCGGGTCGATGAGTCGGTCAAGAATGTCGCCTCCTCCATCGAGAACATCACCTCGGCCCTCGAGGAGATCAACCGTCGTTGCCAGAGCGCCAGCGCCGAATCCGAAACCGCCCACTCCAACGCCCTCGGCGTGCGCGAGGTGATGGATCGCCTCTCCTCCTCGGCCCAGGAGATCGGCGACGTGGTGGACATCATCAACAACATCGCCGAACAGACCAACATGCTCGCCCTGAACGCCTCGATCGAGGCCGCCGGCGCGGGCGACGCGGGCAAGGGGTTCGCGGTGGTGGCCAACGAGGTGAAGGAGCTGGCCCGTCAGACCGGGGATGCCACCCGGATGATCTCCGAGAAGATCAACCGCATCCAGGGCAACACCCGCGAGGCCACCGAGGCCAATTCGAGCGTGGCGGGGAGCATCGACCGCATCAACGAGGCCAACCGCGAGATCACCGAATCGGTGGAGATGCAATCCATGGCCATGGTGACCATTTCGAACGCCATGGATGACGTGGCCAAGGCCGCCGGCGAGGTGACCCGCAGCGCCCTGGAGTTGGGCACCGCCGCCCAGGAGGTGGCGCGCGCCGCCCAGGAGGCCGCCGCCGGCACCGGCGAGGTGGCCAAGTCGGCTTCGACCGTGGCCATGGCCGCCGAGTCGATGGCCGACATGACCCGTCACGCCCAGGTGCTCTCCAACGACATCATGGCCTCCACCCAAACCACGCTGGAGGCCTCCAACGTGGTGCAGCAGAACATGGGCGAGGCCTCCTCCGTGGTGGCGATGACCCGAGGCTCTTCGACCCAGTTCGCCCGCATGGGCGAGGTGTTGCAGGATATGTGCGGCGCGCTCTATGCCGCCCAGGCCGAGGCCGATCTGGGCACGCCGATCTTCGACATGCGCGCCTCCAAGGCCTTCTTCCTTGTCTGGCACAGCCGCATGGAGCAGGCGATCTCCGGACGCATCCACCTCCCGCGCGAACAGTGGCTCAAGCCCGAGGATTCGCCGCTGCACGCCTGGATTCAGGCCACCGCCGGGAGCGATTATGGCAACAGCCTTCGATTCCAGGAGATGAGTCGCCAGCACGGCCAGATCTTCGCCAAGGCGGTCGAGACCCTGGAGCGGATTCTCAAGGTCTCCGAAGAGGGGACGGAACTGGCGGACAAAAGGTTGCTTGAATATCTGGCAATGGTTCGCAAACTTTTCTCGCTGTTGGATATCCTCTATCTGGAGAACGGCAAGGATATCGAGGACGATTCGGTTTTCTTCCCGTGGACCGGCAATCTGGATACCGGTATGGTGGACATCGACAACGACCACAAGAAGCTGGTGGACATGGTGAATCAGATCCACAAGTTGCTCAAGCAGAGCGCGGGCAGGGATCAGGTCATGAAGATCATTGCCGAGCTGGCTGATTACACCCATTTCCATTTCGGGCGCGAGGAGAAGCTGTTCGAGAAGTACCAGTATCCGGAGACTCCCGCCCACAAGGAGAAGCACGTCAAGCTGTTGAACGAGGTCAGTGACCTGATGAAGAAATTCCAGGAAGGCGACTTCGCCGCGCCGATGGATCTGCTGACTCTGGCCAAATCCTGGCTGGTGCAGCACATCCTGCGCACCGACATGCGGTATGTGCAGTATTTCAAGGAGAAGGGCGTGATCTGAGCCCTCTTCGTCGATACGGCAGGGGTCTCTGGTGGGGGGTGGGGCTCTTTCTGTGGCGGGGGGCGGGGAATGGCCCCTGGTGGAGTTCGTGGCGAGGCGCTGAGGTTTTGACCTTGGCGTTGTTTGTTGGTTTGTGACGATTCAGGCCCCCTACTTTGGGCGGGGTCCAGGGGCCATTCATTGGCCCCTGGTGGGATTCAAGGGCAAAGCCCTTGGGACGTATACTGTTCTTGTGCCTTTTTGCGCGTGTAATGATTCAGGTCCCCCTCTATTACGGGGGGCCGGGGGCGATTATCGCCCCCGGTGGGGTTCGGGGCGAAGCCCTGAGGTTTGGTTTTTATGACGTTGACTTGGCCTTTCGCGCGCTTTTACGATAAGCGGTTTTTGCGAAAAATGCGCAAGCGCGCGCCGTCCTTTGTACATTCTCCTGTTGACCGCAGGGAAACGGGGGAATGTGAATTTGCATGAGGGGGTGGTGAATCAGTTACTTGCGCGTTTTGGCTCTGCCTCCGCACGGAGTCCGGGAACCTTGCGGTCTCCGGACTCCTGGCCAAATACGACGACCTTGCCGCCAATACGACGACCTTGCCGCCAATACGACGACCTTGCCGCCAATACGACGACCTTGCCGCCAATACGACGACCTTACCGTTTCTCCGGGATCGGGGCGATGAAATAGAACTTCGAACCGTTCTGTTTCATCACGCCAGCCTGATACTCGATGTTCTCCTCGAATCCAAAGAACAGATCCACCCGACCAGGACCGCGAATCGCCCCCCCGGTGTCCTGATTGACGATGAAACGGGTCTCCGGACGCCAGCCGGTCACGCTTTTGCCGTCCGCGCCCATGATCGGCAGCGTGGTGTACAAAATTCCCGGCGCGCCCTTGGGAAAGAGTCGGTGATCCGTGGCAATGGAACGGTCTTTGGTCAAGGGGACGTTGATGTTGCCCACCGCGTCCACGGCCATCTCCCGGAAAAAGACATACGAGGCATTGGCAAAGAAAATCCGTTGCTGCTCCTTGGGATGGTCCATCAACCACTGACGCAGACGCGGCATGGTCATCTCCTCGTGGGGAATCTTCCCTTCGTCGATCAGAATCTGCCCGATCGCCTTGTAGGAACGGCCATTCGTGCCCGCATACCCCACACGGATCAAGCGTCCATCGTCCATCTGCACCCGACCCGATCCCTGGATGTGCAGAAAGAAGGCGTCGATCACGTTATCCACCCACACCAGTTCCAACCCGCGATTGGCCAGAGGGCCGGCAGGTTTTGACCTGGCCGTTTTTTTCGTCGTCTTGCTCTCCTTCTTGACGTTCTTGGCGTTTTTGGCGTTCTTGGCCGGAGGAGGTGGTGGTGTTTTCTGGGGTTCCGGTTTGGTCAGATAGGGGGCGTCGATCTGTGCGCGGGCTAAATAGGGCGCCGGTTTGCCACGCTCCATCCGACACCCCTTCTTGCGATCCGCGCAGTTGACCAGATCCGGCGGCAGTCGGTAGAGCGGGTAGTGATAGCGCGCCGAGGGCTTGGTGGAGCCGTGCAGCAACGGCTCGTAGTAGCCGGTCACCAGCACATTGCCCTTCGAGTTGCCCCCGATCGATCGGTAGAGCCGATATCGGCTTTTCAACACCTGTTCCAATCCGACCAGATCCCCGGACCTGGCCAGTTCGGCAAGCTCCTGGGTCGCCTGATGCATGCGCGCGGCACTCACCTTGTAGGAGCCGAATTCGAACGTCTGTTCCGGCGGCAGGCGTCGGTAATACTGGGCGCTCTGGGCCAAAGCCTCGCCCCAGGTCTGGATGGCCCCATCCTTGAACAGTTCGTCCGGAATTTCCGACCAGGCGACCGAACGCAGACTGCCTCCATCGGTGGGAGCGTCGGCTTCATCGACCGCCTGTTTTCGAATTCCCTCCACCACCTCTTCCACCGGCTGTCGCTGACATCCGGTCATGAACAATCCCATTGCCAGGACAATCGAAAACAACGGCCATAAACGCTTCACGGCAACACCTGTGATCACGAGAAGAGAACATGCCTGGCGAAAACCGGTCCGTTCGACCCGAATGCCAGATCACGTTTTTGCCATCCGTTGGAGATTGTCGCAAGGTTTGATGTTGCGAATCGTATCTGCCCTGGCGACGAAAACAGGCTTGAGGTCTGGCGTGGAATCAAAAAAGTTCCGACAGGGGAACGAGTTGCGGCTTGGGTGTGTTTTTGAGGTATTCCAACAGCCGTTCCACGCCGCGCGCTTCGTTGCCGTTGCCGTGAATCAACACGATGCCTCCTGGACGGATGCGATCGCCATCGGCCAGGATGGTGTCGCAACCGATGGCGATCAATCCCAGACGGCTCACCGTTTCGAGCAACGCCGGGGAGGAGACCAGTCCCGGAAAGCGGAAATAGGGCGGAGGGGTCACCCCTTGCCGGATCAGCAGCCATTCGAGGGCCAGCACCTCGCAGAGCGGATCGCTGCCCCTGGCCAGGAGAAAATTGTCCGGGTAGGGTCGTCCCGGCGCGTAAAAGTGGGTGTGGGAGTGGTTGATCCAGGTGATGGATAACGCCCCTTCGGCGTGGCGGGCGCCCAGCCAGTGGAACGCTTTTTCGTGTCGGCGGATCCAGCCCCCGGAGACGGCGATGGCCACCGGAACCGGACGGGGCAGGTCGTGGGCGAGGAGTGCCTCGAACAGTCGTTGCTCCATGGGTTTGGGCGCGGGACAGAGATCGATGGTGAGACAAAAACCCGCGACCGGGTGCGTCGCGCGCCGCATGCCGGCGTTGACCAGCGGATGGGGCGGAGCCAGTTGACGCGCCAGGGCGCGGGCGTGGCGGCTGTGGGTTTGATTGTCCGGTGGCGCATCGAGCAACGTCACCGCCTCGCGCGGATGGATGGCGGTGGTGAGGGAGTCCGGATCCAGGGTCAGCACCAGGTGTTCGTCCTTCAAGGTGAACGCCCGCAACAACCGCACCGGATCCGGGGTGCCGGCGAGCTGGCCGAACTGCTCCAGGGGTTGATAATCGGCCTGGAGATGGCAGGCAGGAAGCCGTTCGTCGGCGTGGGTCGGAAAGGCGGACAGCAACGCCCCCAGTGCCCCGGTCCGAGCGGCGCGCAGGAGTTGGCGGCGGGTGAGCGGTCGGGAGGTGAACGGGTGGTGGGGATGATCGTTCATGGCGCGCTGGTCAGGGATTCGGGACGCGTCGGATCCCCGTGGGGCGTTGCCTGTCCGTGCCGGCGGAGATCGTGCGGAGGTCGATGACCGGCTCCGACGGGAGGGGGATTACGGCATGCGCCACTGTTCGTGCCGGCGGAGATCGTGCGGAGGTTGATGACCGGCTCCGACGGGAGGGGGATCATGGCATGCGCCACTGGGGGTTGGCCAGGGTGCCGGAGAGGAGCAGACGCACCGGCTGGCCTCGGGCGAGGAGTTGACCGGCCAGACCGGGCAGATTGGTCTTGACCGGCTGGATCTGGATTTCGCCGTGGAGCGGACCGGCACGGGGATCGGCGGGCAGGAAGCGCGCCGTGATCTTGCCGGAGACGGCCACATCCCCCTTGCCGGCCAGGGCGATCTCCACGAGGTTCGGTTCCTTGACCTTGGTCGAGAGGTTCAGCGGCTCGATTTTGGCCCCGAAGGCCACCACCCCTTGCAACTGGATCTCCCCTTCGCCGCTCTCCAGGGTGTGCGGTTCGTCGGTGGAGGCGTTCATCCAACCCGATCCCAACCCTTTGCCGTGCAGTTCGGCGCCCAGGGGGCCGAGCCACAGACCGGCCAGCTTGCCCAACTCCTCCAGGTGCAACCGCCACTCCAGACGCCCCTGATGACCGTTCCAGCTTCCTTCGCCCTCCAGACGTCCGAACGCCATGCCGATCTCGTAGCCTGCGCCCAGCCGTCCGGAGAAGAGCGGGAGAAACGATGGATGGAAGCGCATCGAATCGATGTCGCGATCCGGGTTGAAGAGCGGCGGGGTGAAACGGACCTTGGAAAAGCGGATGCCATCCCAGCCGAGGGAGAGCTTCTGCCAGCTCATGCGTTCGCCGATCAGGGCCCGTGACCAGCCGGTGAGCCGTTCCGGCGGCATGAAGAGCGCCAGACCCGCCCCGTAGGAGAGGATCAGCACCAGCATCACACCGAGGATCGCCCGTTTGCTCATGCCCGCCCGCCTTGTGATGCCAGCCTTACGTTCATGGGTCCGTTCATGCGCGCCTGCCTCACAAAAGCCCGACTTCCAAGGAGAGCGACACCCCCGGCGCATCCTTTTCGGCGCGTTTGAGATCCCCGCGCACCACCCTCAGGCGCGAATGGGACTCCAGGCGGGTCAAAAGACGAATCGCGGTCTCCATGGAGATCCCTTTGAGCGTCAGATCGGCCTTTTCGCGCAGGGAGGGGGTTTCGTTGGTCTTCACCGGGATCGGCGCGATCTGCTGCATCTTGTCGCCAAGCTGCATGGCGGCGGTCTCTTTTTCCAGCCAGGGAAGCAGGGAGTTGATCGCCTCTTCGTCGGGTTTGGACGGGGCAGGGGTTTTCTCCCGGGGGCCGGAACCGCGTCGCGCCTTGATCTGTCCGGCCAGATTCGCCACCTCGCGTCGCACCGACTCCTGGGCCTTGGCCTTGGCCTCCCAGGTTTGCACGCTCTCGTCGATCCAGCTCATTCCCTGCACGATCATGAGCAGCGTGGAGGCGATCAGGGCCAGGGCCAGCACCAGGCGTTTGTCGGATTCGTTCATGGCAGCACCAGGCGGAAACGGACCGTTTTGCTCTCCGGGACGATGCGCGCTTCGTCCATGCGGGTCTCCTTGCCCTTGGCCAGAGGCTGCAAGGCGGCGCGCAACTTGTCCAGATGGTTGTAGGAAGGGACCTCGCCGTTGAGTTGCACCTCGCCGGGCTCATACCGCAACCGCAGCCACTTGACCTTGGTATCCGCCGGGACCGAGGTTTGGATCAGGCCGATCCAGGCGCCCAGGGTCGGGAAATCCCCCTCCCTGCCTCCTCCGGACATCAGTCCCAACGCCTGTTTCATCTGGGAGAGAGGCTCGACGATCACCGGAATGTTCGGCAGGGCCTCGCGAAAGATCGCCTCGGTTTCGGCCTTGAGCCGGTCGTGACGGCTTTTGGCCTGGTGATGGCGCCACCCCTCCTCGCCGCCCCACGCCATCAGGAACATCAGCGCCAGAATCCCGGCTCCCCGCCAGGGACGCAACCAGCCGTGCCATTGTCGTTCGCCGGCCCCATGCAGAAAATCGAGCAGCCGTTCGTGTTGCCCCCGCGCTGCAGCCAGGGCCAGTCCGGCGGGGCGCAGGAACTCCCACTGTTTCAACCCTTGCCCGAGGGCGTCCAGGGTGGGGATCTCCACCGCGCCCAGGCCGTGGTTCTCCCACAACGGACGCCAGAAGTCGCGGGTGCGACCCAGAAAAATCGCGCGACAGCCGGCGGGATCGTTCAAACGGGTGGTGGTCTCCTCGATGAGCCAGGTCAGCTCCTCCAGGAGCGCCTCCTCGCCGAGGTTTTCGGTGGCCGGGGCCACGAGACGCAGCGCCCGAATCCGGCCATCCTCGACCAGGTAGAGGGCGCACGGCGTGGCCGAGCCGTCCACCACCAGCGTCGGACCGGTGGTGCCGGTCAGATGGGCGACCTCCAGCAGCGGCCAGGCCCCCAGCTCGGCGATCACCACCCCCACCGGCTTGATGGATGATTCACGCAGGCGGTCGAGCAGCCCATCCATCGCGGTCCGCTCGCATACGGCGTGAAACACCCAGGCCCCGGATTCGACCGGTTCCCACTGCATGGCGTGACAGGGCGTCTCGAACCGTCGCACCAGGGAGTCGGCGGACTCCTGGGGGAGCACGGCCCAGATCTGATCCCGGCGCGCAAAGGGGAGTGTGCAGGTGCGCACCGCCATGTCGAGTGCCGAAATCCCGGCCAGAACCCCGCGTTCTCCGCCGGAGATCACCGGCAGGCCGCACTCGAAGCGCGGCGCATCCCGATCGACCAGGCGTGCCCAGAGCGGTTTTTCGGAAGAGGCGGCAGCGACCGCGCCCCATGTGGCGCGCGATTTCATCCGTCCCAACCCATGCGGCTGACGGTGACTTTCGGGCCGGTGCGGATCAGTTGCGCGTTCAGGAGCGCCGCCGAGCCACCCACGCGGGAACGGATGCGCGCGGAAAAGCAGCTCGCGCCGGTGGTCACCAGATTGAGCATCTCCGTCGGAATGGTCACGCCCATGGCGGCCAGGTCATTGACCTGGCTGATCGGGGTTTTCATGCGCTGTTCCACCACACCTTGCCAATTCATCTCCGGAGCCAGCGGTTCGAGCACCTTCAAGCCCGCGGTATTGAGATTCAAGCGGCTATTCTTGCATGTATCGTCCACGCTGACAAAGGGCGCGAGTTTTCCCAACGCTTCCCGGTTCCAATCCGGCAGCAGCAGAAGCTCTTCCAGGTCGTGCAGGGGTTCCGGGGTCAGGCCCGGCGCGGCCCCGCCCGAGGGGGCGGCATCGAACGGCACCAGCCGTTCCACCAGCCGTTCGATCAGATGGGTCGGGATCCCCTCGCGGGAGGCCAGTCGGGTCAGGACCACCCGCAATTCCAGGTTCAGATGACCATCCTCCTTGCGCAGCGCGTTGAGATTCCAGCGTCGCCCCCCATCCTCGACCATGGCTTCGGCCTCGCCGTCCGGGTTGTCCGGCAAGGTGACCGGCATGGCCCACGGTTCGCGCGGGTGATCGATCATGCCGCCCTGCATGCCGTCGAGGGTCAGGATCGCCACCACCCAGGTCAACAGCGACTGGGCGTGGCGATGGGCCGTTTCCAGCTCCAGCTCCCGTTGCACCTGACGCATCTGAAACCGTTGCGAATCCATGCCGGCGTAGACCAGCGGCACCAGAAAGGCGATGGCCGCCAGAGTGACCAGCAGCACCATGCCCCGTTCGCCGGCCCGTTCACGCCGTGGGAGCGGTTGCGCCGCGCCGGCCCGTTCGCGCCGTGGGAGCGGTTGCGCCGCGCCGGCCCGTTCGTCCTGCCGTGCCGCGCCGGCCCGTTCGTCCCGCCGTGCCGCGCCGGCCCGTTCGTCCCGCCGTGCCGCGCCGGCCCGTTCGTCCCGCCGTGCCGCGCCGGCCCGTTCGTCCCGCCGTGCCGCGCCGGCCCGTTCGCGCCGTGGGATCATGGTTGCACCCGTGGTTGAATGACCGGCATGGGGGTGAGATTGACGATCAGGTTCCAGGGACCGATGTCCTTCCAGGTGAAACGCCAGCGGAGCGCCTTCCACGGGGTTTGCGCCCCTTCGCCGAAGGGGCGCCACTCCTGTGGGTCGAGCAGGTCATAGGCCAGCTCGTCGAGATTTTTGTCGATGGTCAGGGTCACCACGGCCTCTTCCCGATTGCGGCCCGCCGGCAGGATCGCCCGTTCCCAGATCATTCCCGTCTCCTCGACCTTGGAACGCCAGCGGTAGAGTACCTCCACCCGCGGTCCCATGCGCCATTCGGGAACCAGGTCGCCACGACAGCGCAGGACCAGAAGCTCCTTGCCCTCGCGGATCAGACGCGCCGGAGGCTCCTTTTCCAGATGTTCGATGTCGCGACGGATCACCCGTTTGAGATGGTTCCACAGATGGACGGTCTCGGCGCGCTCCTCCAGCAGACGTGTCCGCGCCGCTCCGGAGCGTACCGTCTGATAGACCCCGGTCATGATCAGGGCGGCGATGCTCAGGGCGATCAGGGCTTCGATCAGGGTGAAACCGGCGCGCGCGGAACGGGATTCCCGCGCGGTGGGTCCGCCGTCAGGGGGAAGCCCGCCCTGCCTTGCATCGGGTTTCACGATCCCGGCCATTGAAACCGTTCGGCGAACAGGACGGTTTTTTCGCGCGCCACCTCGATGCGCGCGATCTGGCCGCGTCCGTCTTCGGTGCGGCGGATGCGGCGGCTCCAGGTGTACAGGCGTCCGCCCATCTCCTCCTCGCCGGTCAGTTCCTCGGGGGTGACCGGCCAGCCGGCGGCGAAGAAGAGTTCCATCTGGTTGCTGGCGACCTGGGCCGCGCCCAGTCGCTCCTCGAGCCGGTACTGGGTGTCGGTTTGTTTGTTCAGGATCGCGCCGATGGCCACGAACAGACCGCCGATCAGGGCCATGGCGACCAGGATCTCCAACAGGGTGAAACCGCGCGCATGCCGGGAGGCTATTCCCATCGTTTCAGTCCCGCTTCCAGGCGTGGTTGGCTCCATTCGGGACGATAGGAGACGGTGAAGCCGTCCGGTTCCGTGTTGGAGGCGAACTGCACCAGGATCGGCTTGATCGGCCCGAAGCGGGTGAAGGGGATGGCCAGTTCGCTCAAGTCGGCCAGATCGCTTTTGTCCGGGATCCAGATCAGCCGCCCTTCGGCGGAGTTCAGGTGTCCGGGGGTCAGAAGGGGATCGGCGACCGGCAGGAAGCTCTCTCCGTCGCGCACCTCGGGGTGATAGCCCCCCTGGACCAGATCGAGACGCAGGCGGTAGTCGGCCAGGCCCGAGGCGCCCTGATCCCGCAACCAGATCAGCACATGGCGGAAGCGGTTGGCCGAAACGCGCAGCCCCTCCAGTTTGTGCGGCGCCAGGTGGGGGATCACCAGGGAGAGGAGAATCGAAACCAGAAACAGGGTGACCATCACCTCCAGCAACGTGAAGCCGTTGACCGGACGGCGTGGCGTCACGGCTTGATTTCCAGGTTCCAGGAGGTGATGTCCCCGTTCTTGTTCTCGCCGCCGGGCATGCCGTCGGCGCCCAGGGACATCAGGTCATAGGCCCCGTGCAGACCGGGGGAGAGATAGACATAGGGATTGCTCCACGGATCGACCGGCGGTTTGGGCAGATACCCTTCCGAACGCCAGCGCCGGGGGATCGGTTCGCTCTCCGGTTTGGTGACCAGCGCCTGCAAGCCCTGCTCGGTGGTGGGGTAGTTGTTGTTGTCGAGGCGGTAGAGGTCCAACGCCTGGCCGATGGACTGGATGTCGAGCACGGCCTTGGTCTGCCGGGCTTCGTCGGGACGGCTCATCACCTTGGGGATGATCAGGGTGGCGAGGATGCCGAGGATCACCACCACCACCATGATTTCGATCAGGGTGAAGCCGGCTTGGGAGAGGCGGGGTGGCGGAGTGTACACGGTTGATTTCATGCGTTGATCTCACTTTATGCTTTGGGTTGGTTGGCCCGTCACGGTCATTCCAGCCAGAAATCGTTGGCTGCCAGGGGGTCGAGGAGTCGTTGCGTCCCATTCGGGGCCAGGATCCTCGGCGCCCGGTCGATCTCTCCCCGTTCGTGGATCAGTCGGTCGATGGTGAGCATGAGTCCCGTGAGCGCGCCGTGGCGTTCGATGGCCTGTTTGGCGTAATGGGAGCAGTTGGGGTGCGAGGGACACCGATCGCCATCCACGCGACTTATCGTATGGGAATAGAGGCGCAAGGGGAAGAGCAGCCATTGGACGACCGGATCGGACTGGGCCCGTTTGACTGCGGGCAGGGGGTGGTATTCGAGGGGGTTTTCGTTGGCGTGGGCCGGGCTGGTGGCGTGGCAGATGGCCAGAAATGCCAGAATCGCGATTCCGGGGAGAGTCCCGCGAACGGTTTGGGGCGGAAGGGCATGGGGGGGTATCGAAGACATGGCGACGACTCGTTCGGGGTGATTGTCCTGGAACGACCGTTGATGAGGGTGGATCCAGGGCTCCATCATGCAAATTCGTGGCGCGACGTGCAAGATCTCCGTATCCGGAGGAGCGCAACGATCTCAACATCTTGTAACATTTTGTGGGGATTTGAAAAACAATTCCATGTCGCGCGCATTTCGTGTTAGAATGAAAAATGCCGAATTTGATTTGGATAAATGGGTGTTTATCGTGAATCGACCATCTCTTTAGATCTGTCGGGGGTCGCTCGTGGGGGTTGCATCCAACGGGGATCCTGTGACCGCGCTCTCCCTGGGGTTGCGCCCTGGATTGTCGGAGCTGGTCCAGGCCCATCTGCCCGGATTGACGCGCCGGATCATCGGCGAGGAGGTCGAGCGTCTGCGCGCCGAGGCCTTTTCCGTGCCCGTGGAGCCAGCCTTGCTGGCCGAGGCGTTGCGGCAGGCCTTCGAACCTCTGGTGGAGCGGACCGCCCGCGAAACCGCCCGAATCATGTTGCGGGATATTCTTCCCGAGATGGCCGAACGATTGGTCCGCGAAGAGATCGCGCGAATTGGCCAATCGGATTGAGCGTCTTTCGATACTATTGTTCATGAACGCTTCGGAGAAATAGGATCATGGGTATGGTAAATCCCCGCCTGTCTGGAAAGAGCCTTCGCATGGCGCGCGCGTTGGGCGTGCCCAGTCTCTTGGCCCTGGCGTTGTTGCTGACTCCGTGTTCGGTTTTTGCGGCGGATCCCCCGGCCAAGGAGGCTCCGGCCAAGGAGGCTCCGGCCAAGAAGGAAACCGCCAAGGAGGCTCCGGCCAAGGAGGCCCCGGGCAAGAAGGAAACCGCCAAGGAGGCTCCGGCCAAGAAGGAAGCCGCCAAGGAGGCTCCGGCCAAGAAGGAAGCCGCCAAGGAGGCTCCGGCCAAGAAGGAAGCCGCCAAGGAGGCTCCCAAGGATGCGGCGGTCGAGGCGCTGCGTGCGGCCTCCGAGGCCGAGGCCAGGAAGGATCCCAAGGCGGTGGAGCTGTTCGTGAAGGCGGCGGGTCTGTCCGCCGAGGCCGGGCGTCAACCCGAGGTGGCGATGGCCAACGAGGCGATCGTGCGTCTGCGCGAGGCGCTGCCGGCCAAATACGACGAGAAGTTGGCCAGCGTGGCCGGTTTCGCTCCAGAGAAGATGATCGCCGCCCGTGCCTGGTCCGCCTTGAATCAGGAGGCTGCGGCGCTGATGGCGCGCGGCGATGCCAACGGCGCCCTGGAGCGGGCCGGAAAATCGGTGGAGATGGCCAAGAGCGAGTTCGGGGAGAAGCACTATACCGGGCTGGTGGCGTTGCGCGAGCGGGCGCTGTTGTTGTTCCAGATGGGGGTGGCTCCGGATGCCGCCGCCGGACTGGAAGCCGCCCATGCCCTGGGGGTGGAGATCCTGGGCGCCGATCACCCGGAGACCCTCAAGCTGCTCGGCCAGCAGGCCGACCTGCACGAGGCGGTCGGCAACATGGCCAAGGCCCTGGGGATTCGCGCGGCGGTGGTCAAGGGGTGGAGCGAGGCGGTCGGCGCGGATCATCCGGTGACCCTGGACAACGGTTTGGCCCTGGCGCGTCTGCACCTGAATGTCGGGGATGTGGCGTCGGCTCATAAGATTCTGACCGGCGCGTGTCCTTTGTATGAGAAGTCGCTGGGGAGCAACCATCCGCGTCTGGCCGACTGTCTGACCCTGACCGCCGCCACGCTGGCCCGCAAGGGGGATCTCAAGGGGGCCCTGGCGCTCTACGACCAGGCGGCGGGGATCCATCGGGTGGCGCTTCTGCCCACGGCTCCGAGCGCCTTGAGCGCCCGTGTCGAGGCGGCGGAGTTGATTCGCAAGGATGGTCGGTTCGACGAGGCCCGCAAGAGTCTGGAAGAGGTGATCGAGCTGGCGAAACGGGATCCGGCGGGGCAACAGGCGCTGCTCGATGCCCTGGGGGCGTTGGCGTCGGTGCATGAGGACGCCGCGGAGTACGACAAGGCGGAACCGCTGATTCTGGAGGTCTTGAAGGGCGAGGAGGCGCTTCTGGGGGTCGAGCATCCCAATTTGTTGGCCACCCGGAACCGTCTGGCCGGGGTCTACCGCCGCCAGGGGCGGCTGGCCGAGGCCGAACAGCTCTACGCCAAGGTGCTGGACGGCTACCGCAAGATCGTGGGCACCGAGCATCAGGCCTCGATCAACGTGATGAACAATCTTGGCCTGGTGCTCGAGAACGAGGGGCTCTTCGACGAGGCCGAGCCGTTGTTGCGCGCGGCGGTGATGGGGTCGAAGAAGGTCGCGGGGGAGGATCATCCCGAAACCCTGGCCACGCTGAACAATCTGGCCCTTCTGCACGAGAGCCAGGGCAACTTCGAGAAGGCCGAGCCCCTGTATCGCCAGGCGATCGTCTCTTCCGCCAAGACGCTCGGGGAGAAGCATCCGGACAGCGTGGCCTTCGTGAACAACCTGGCCTATCTGATGATGCTGCAACAGAACCACAAGGAGGCCGGACCGCTCTTCGAGAAGGTGCTGGCCCAGTGGAGCGAGCTGTACGGCGAGGGACATCAGAAAACCTTGAAGGCGATGAACAACCTGGCGCGGGTCAAGCACAAGCTCGGCGCCAGGGAGGAGGCGGAAGCGCTTTTCAAGAAGACGCTGGCCAAGCGTCAGGAGTCGCTCGGACCCAGGCACATGGACGTGGTGCGATCCATGCGCGACCTGGGGGCCCTGTATCTGGACATGGGACGCCTCAAGGAGGCCGAGGAGTTGTTGCGCGGCGCGCTGCAACTGGGCGAGGAGGTGCTCGGCAAGCAGCATCCGTACACCTTCGAGGCGCTCAACGCCCTGGCCGACGTGCTGGAAGCCAAGAAGGACGAACCTTCCCTCAAGGAGGCCTTCACGGTGCGGCGCGAGGGATTCGACCGGCGTACCGAGTTTTTGAACCGCATGCTGTGGGCCACGGGGGATAACGCCCGCGAGGGGTACATCCGGCTGCATCGCGAGGAGTTGAACACCTTCCTGAACCTGGTCACCCGTCAGGATGCCAAGGTGGGTGGCAAGGAGTTGATGGACATCGGCATGCAGCGCAAGGGAATGCTGCTCAAGGTGACCGCCGAGATGCGTCAGGTGGTGCAGTTGTCGAAGAATGCCCAGCTCGATGCGATCGGTCGGCGTTTGACCGCGGCGCGCAAGAAGTTGGCCGCCCTGACCCTCTCCGGTCCAACCCCCGAGACCAGGGATAGCCATCTCAAGACCCTCCACGAACTTGAGGATACCGTCGATCGTCTGCAACTCGAGCTGGGACGGGCCAGCAAGCGGTTCCGGCGTTCGGTGGACGCGGTGACGGTGGACAAACTGGTGGCCCATCTGCCCGAGGATGCGGTGCTGGTCGATTTTCTGATCTACGGCGATCAGGGCAAGAGCCGTCTTGTGGCCGGGGTGCTGCGGCGCGAGAAGGAGGGTCCGGTCTTCGACATGATCCCCTACCACAGCGACATGGAGACGATGCAAAAGGCGATCGTCGCCTATCGCACCTCGATCCAGGAGGAGGGCATCGAGGACGAGGAGTTGATCAAGGCCGGTCAGGAGACCTACGATCTGATCTGGGCGCCGCTCAAGAAGGCCCTCGGCGGTCGGGAGAAGGTCTATGTGGTGCCGGACGGGATGTTGAACATTCTCCCCTTCAACGCGCTGGCCGATGAGGATGGGAACTGGCTGGCCAAGACCCTGGATCTGCACATCCTTACCTCGAGCCGGGATCTGATCCCCTCGGAGATTCCGGCGGCCAAGGGCGGGTTGTTGATCCTGGCCGGACCGGATTACAACTCCGACAAGGTGGTGGAACGCGAGGTGATCGCCGAGATTGCCGGCAAGCGTTCGGCTGCCTCCGGCGAGGTCAAGGAGGGGATGCGCGCCTTTTCGAGCGGCATGCGCGGATTGCATTTCGATCCCCTGCCCGGCGCCGAAAAGGAGGGCAAGCTGATCATCAGCCAGGCCAAGGGGGTGGACGAAAAGAGGGAGAGCCGGATCTATCTCCAGAACGACGCCCAGGAGAAGGTGGTTCAGTCGATCGAGGAGCCGCCGGAGATGCTGCATGTGGCCACCCACGGCTTCTTCTTGAAGCCGGACGACAGCCTGCGCAAGCGTCTGCTCAAGATGCAGCGCGGCGGCGAGGTGCCTTTGCCGCCTCCGGGGGACAACCCGCTGCTGCGTTCTGGTCTTGCTTTTGCAGGTATCAACGGAAATGCCACTTATCTGGGTGAGATCGATACCCGAAATGATGGGGTATTGACCGCGCTTGAGGTGTTGGGGCTGGATCTCACCGGCACCCGCCTGACGGTGCTTTCCGCCTGCGAAACCGGTCTGGGCGAGATTCACGAGGGCGAGGGTGTGTATGGTCTGCGTCGCGCTTTCCAGGAGGCGGGTTCCGAAGCGGTGATCGCCTCGTTGTGGGAGGTGAGCGACGCGGGAACCCAGGCGTTGATGACCGGGCTTTACAAGCGCATGTTGCAGGGCATGAGCGCCCATGACGCACTGCGCGAGTCGCGTCTGGAGATGATCAACTCCCAGGAGTGGTCCTATCCGTATGTCTGGTCGGCATTCATGCTGGTGGGGAAATAGGGGCTGACGATCATCGAGTCGCCACGACGCCATCGGCGTCTTGTCGGTGCGTTTTGTCGGTGATTGAACGAGAAATGTCGGGCTGAAGGACCAACCGGGCATTCAATCTGGTGGGTAAACCGTAAGGAGAGAGCAGATCATGGCCAAGCGCATCGAAATGACCCCGTTTCGTCCCCTGGAGATCTTTTCGCACACCCTGCAACGGGCGCAGGAGGGGGTGCGGGTCGATGTTCCGGGCGATGAGATGTTGCTCAGGGCCGAATACATCCGCCATGGTCAGGATCTGCTGTTGCGCGGCACCGGCGAGCATGCCGGACAGACGATCCTGGTTCCTGGATATTTCCTGCTGGCCACCCCGCCGGATCTTTACACCGACGAAGGGGCGCGCATCACCGGCGACCTGGCGGTCCGTCTGGCCGGTCCGGTGGCTCCCGGCGTTTATGCCGAGGCGGCCCCAGGCGCGAGTCAGACCGGCATCGGCACGGTGGATACGGTCTCCGGCGAGGCCTCCATCATGCGCGGTGGGGTGAAGATTCCGGTCACCCAGGGCATGGCCCTGATGGAAGGGGATATCGTCCAGACCGGCGAGAAAGGGGCTGTCGGTCTGATCTACGCGGATAAATCCACCGTCGCCCTGGGCGACAACGGTCGTCTGGTGATCGAAAAGATGGAGTTCGATCCCGCCGCCGGAACCGGTAAATCCTCGACCAACGTGGTGCAGGGCGTCTTCAGCTTCACCAGTGGCGCGGTCGCCAAGATGGGACCGAACAACATGGTCTTCAAGACCCCGGTGGCCGAAATCGGCATCCGGGGCACCACGGTGGCCGGTCAGGCCCAGGCCGAGGGCAAGGAGAACACCATCACCCTGTTGCAGGATGCCGATGGTGGCGTGGGTCAGATCTCGGTCACCAACGCGGCGGGTACCCAACTGCTCAATCAAATCAATCAGACCACCGCGATCAAGAGCTTCAACGTGGCGCCGCCCCAGCCGTTCATCATGCCCGCCAATCAGATCGCGCAACGGTACGGTTCGGCCACCAAGGCACTGCCGCCGCCACAGCAGATCCCGACCTTCAAGGGCGATCCGCGTCACGCCCAGGATGCCAAGAAGGAGGGCGAGAAGAAGGAAGGCGAGAAGAAGGAAGGTGAAAAGAAGGAAGGCGAGGGCGAGAAGAAGGAAGGCGAGAAGAAGGAAGGCGAGGGCGAGAAGAAGGAAGGCGAGAAGAAGGAAGGCGAGGGCAAGGAGAAAGAAGGCGAGAAGAAAGAAGGCGAGAAGAAGGAAGGCGAGAAAAAAGAGGGCGAGGCCGAGAAGAAGGATGCCGAGAAAAAGGATGTCGAAGCCAAGGTCGCCGCCGACAGCAAGGAGAGCGAACCCAAGACGAGCGCCGAGGCTGCCCAGGATGTCAAGGCTGCCCAGGATGTCAAGTCTGCCCAGGTGATCGCCCAGATCTTCGGTGCGCAAAAGGATACCACGCTGGTCGGCAACTCCATGCCTCTGGTCAACTCCGAGGTGAGTTCCTCCGCGCTGCAAAAGGATCTCGCGGACAAGGGGATCGCCTCTTCCAGTGGCAAGAGCATCGAGTTGCTCGTCAGCCAGACTGCCAAGGATGGAAGCGAGATCCTCTCGAACAGCGTCACCAATATGCTGACGGACAGCACCAAGGCGATTCTGAACTCCAGTGACCTCACCCAGGTCGTCAGCCAGGGTACCAAGTCGCTGACAAGTTCCTCTCAGACCGAGATTCTCAAGACGGTCTCGCAAACGCAAACGGTGGTTGTCGAAACCAATACCACCACAACCACGACTCCGGTCGTGACGGCTCGCTCTTTCAAGGTCGCGGACGATTACCTGGTCGGCGCGCGGGTCTATGTGGACGCCAATGGGGACGGCGTGGCCCAGACCGGCGAATTCGTCGGTCTGACCGGCGCGGGTGGCGCGATCAACTTTACCAGCACGTTGCAGGGAGACCTCATCGTCGAGGGTGGCACGGAGGAGAAGACCGGCGTTGCCAACACCATGATCCTCAAGGCGCCCGTCGGCGCACTGATCGTCAATCCGCTCACCACGCTGGTGCAGGAGTATCTGGAGCGGCATGAAAATGCCACTTTGGCGGATGCCAAGTCGATGATCCGAAACACCTTCGGGCTGTCGGACGTCGATCTGTCCACCTTCGATCCCCTGGCCAACCCGACCAGCAGCGCCGCTCTCGCCATGCAGAAGGTGATCACCCAGATCGGCACGATCATGCACTATGTCAAGCCCGGCAAGTTCGCGGACGCCATGGGTGCGTTGATGGGGAACATTGAGGCGCACGGCTCGGGTCATTTGGATCTCGGGGACAGCGCGACCCTGGCGAATCTGTTGAACTCCGGGGGGTTGATCGATCCCAACGACCTGACCAAGATCGTCGCGATCAACGACAAGATCAAGTCTTCCGCCTCCATGGACGGGTTGGGCAACGAGGCTCCGACCGGCCTAGTGACGATTGCCGGCAGCGCCATGGAGGATGCGACCCTCACCGTTTCCAACACCTTGAGCGATGCCGACGGCATCGCGGGCGACATTTCCTATCAATGGCTGGCCGATGGGGTGGTCATTTCGGGCGCGACCACGAATCAGTTCATCCTGACCCAGGCGCAGGTGGGCAAGGCGATCACGGTCAAGGCGAGCTACACCGACGATCGCGGCAAGGTCGAAACCAAGGTCAGTGCCGCCACCGAGAAGGTGGACAATGTCAACGACCCGTCCATGGGCACGGTCTATTTGAAGGATTACGCCACCCAGGGGACCATCGGCAACCAGACCGTCGTCAAGGAGGGTCAGACGTTGCAGGCCGCGGTTTCCGTCCTGGCCGACGAGGACGGGGTGGGAACGCTGCACTACCAGTGGTTCTCCGATGGCCATGCGATCGCCAACGCCACGGGCTCCGCCTTCACCTTGCGCGAGGCCGACGTGGGCCGGAAGATCTCGGTGCAGGTGAGCTTCCACGATGGGTACAACCATGAGGAGATCTTGCCGGTTTCCGCCGAAACGCGCACCGTGGCCTCCTTGAATCCGAATCTCAACGGCAAGGTGTCGATCGTTCAGACCACGCCGCAGTATGCCTCGGATGTCGATGTTGTCAGTTCCGAGTGGTCGATCAGCCTCTGGTCCGCGAAGCAGGCCCTGGGCGCGCCGGATACCACCGCCTATGGCGACTTCTCCACCGCCTGGGCGCCGGGTCACATGAACTCCCAGGATGAAGATTCCCTTTCGGTGCTCTTCGACACCCCGGTGCATGCCAACGGCGTGACCATTCACGAAACCTGGGGCAATGGCTTCGTCACGGCCATCGACCTGTTGGATCTCCAGGGGGAGTGGCATCAGGTCTGGACCGGCATGGACACCAGCCAACCGGGTGAGGTGGCTGAGTTCGATGTGGCGTGGCAGACCACCGAGTATGCGGTGAACGGCTTGCGGGTGCATGTCGATACCGAACACGACATGGCGACCTACGAGGCCATCGACGCGATCCAACTGCATGGCGGCGTGACCACCTTCCAGACCCTGACCGCGCACATCGACGACGCGGACGAGGTTTACGGCAACGTCAGCTATCAATGGTATGCCGACGGCAGCGCGATCGCGGGGGCCACGGGTCAGAGTTTCACCGTGCGCCAGGCCGATCTGGGCAAGGCAATCACGGTGCGCGCCAGCTATCTGGATGGGGAGAACAACGCCGAAAATCCGCTCAGCGCGTCCACGTCGGTGGTGGTTTCCGGAGAGAACCAGAGCCCGGTGATCACCAACTCCTCGTATGTCACGGTCAACGAGAACGCTTCGAGTTATGTGTTGACCGCCCAGGGCACGGATCCGGAAGGGGGAACGCTTACTTGGTCGTTGTCGGGCGTGGATGCGGGGCTGTTTGATCTGAACACCTCGGGTGTGCTGTCTTTCAAGGTGGTGCCGGACTATGAGCATCCGGCTGATGGCGACCGCAACAACACCTATCAGATCACCCTGACCGCCACGGATCATCAGGGTGCGGAGAGCGCCCGGTCGATCAACGTGTATGTGGCCAACCTCAGCGACACCCCCAACAGCACCCTGACCATTCTCGAACTCACCCAGCATGCCAGCGCGGTGGAAGGGCAAAGCAGCGAGTATCATGCCACCGGGAGTTGGTCCGCCGAGCAGGTGTTGGGCCTGCCTGATACTTTTGATTATGGGGACATCAGCACCTCCTGGGCCCCTGCTGGCATGAACGGCAACGACGAGTACCTGTGGGTGTCGTTCGATACCCCCGTGCATGCCACCGGGGCCACGATCCGCGAGACATGGGGGAACGGATTCGTCACCGGGATCGATTTGCAGGATACGGATGGCATCTGGCATTACGATGTCTGGACCGGCACGGATCCGAGTCTGTCGGGCAGCCCGGTCGATTTCACCGTGCATTGGGATGCCACCGGGTATCTGGTTCAGGCGCTCAACGTGCATGTGGATACCGACCATGATCCGTCTGCCTGGGAGGAGATCGATGCGATCCAGTTGCACTCCGCGCCGCTCGTGGGGCAGACCCTGACGACGCAGTTGCACGACGCGAATGGCACGCCGAGCGGCGTTCAATACCAGTGGTATGCGGATGGCGTGGCCATCGCCGGGGCCAATGGCGCGACTTTCGAGCTGGCCTCGGCCCAGGCGGGCAAGGCGATCACGGTCCAGGCGACCTATACCGAGAGTGGCGGGATCCATTCGGTTGCGACCAGCGTGGGCACCTCGCCGGTGACGAACGTCACCGGTACGTTCACGGCCAACAATCTCAATCTGGCTGAGAGCTTCACCGAGGATGACGAATCGGTGGCCTTGAACGACATCGTGATCACCGATGCCGATCCGCTCGCGACCTTCACCGCCACCCTGACCCTCTCCGACTCGCGCGTCGGGTCGTTGGGCACTGGCACGATCCACGGTGTCACCTCGCATTTCAACGGTCTGACCTGGATGGTCACCGGCGATGCGGCGACGGTGAATGCCCATCTGGCCGAGGTCGAATATCTGCCGGCGAACAACTGGAATCAAAATTTTTCCATTCTGACCTCGGTTTCCAACAATCTTGGTTTTCTGGCGACCGGTTCCAAGGCGATTGCCGGAACCGCGCTCGATGATCTGCCTGTCGTCACCAATCTCGGCGCCTCGGTGGGCCTGGGATCGAATGCGACGCAGTTCGATCTGCCGAATCTGTTCATCACCGATCTCGACAGCACCAGCGTGACGGTGACCTTGACCCTGCCGGGCAGCGTGACCGGCACCTTCTCCACAGCCACCGCCGGAACCGGGACGACCGCCGTCACTTCGACCTTTGCGGATGGTGTCTGGCACGCGAGCGGCGACATCGCCCATGTCAACACCCTGTTGGCCGGGGTCGCCCTCACCCTGAGCAGCGCGCCCAACAGCGACACCACGCTTCCCATCGCCGTGTCGGTGAACGATGGCCAGGTCACGGGATCGCTCTATCTGCGCGGCGCGATCATCGGCACCTATCACAACGATCTGCTGGAAGCCCCGGATGGCACGGGGTGGGTGTTGCGTGGCATGGACGGGAACGACACCCTGCTCGGCGCCAGCGGCAACGATACCCTGGAGGGCAGCTACGGCAACGATATCCTGGATGGTGGCGCCGGGACGGATATCTTGCAGGGTGGGTACTCCACCTCGACCTCTTCCAGTTCCGATTATGGTCGCGATCTGTTCGTGATCGGGCCAAGCAGCGAGGGTGCGGATCTGGCCAAGGCTGACACGATCCAGGATTTCCACCACACCGATTCCTGGATCGAATGGTCGAGCGTCGGCTGGAATGGTGGCGACCGGATCGGTCTGAAGGGAACTCTGAACTTCAACGACATCGGTTGGGAGCAGGGTTCCGGCATTTACGCGCAAGATACGATCATCCGTCTCACGGCCAACCACGATCCGCTGGCGATTCTCAAGGGCGTGTCGGCATCCAACCTGACCGCGCAACATTTCGTCCACATGAGCGCCACCGAGCGGACCCTGACCGGCACGGCGGGCAACGACGGACTGGTGGGCGGCATGGGGAACGATACCATCAGCAGCATCGGAGGCAGCGACACCATTCAGGGCGGCGGCGGAAACGACCGGATCGTGGTCTCCGGCAAGAGCGGCGCGTTCGTGGATCGCATCGACGGTGGCGACGGACAGGATACGCTTGCCATCCAATATGGTGCGATTCAGGGTCTCGACGCTTTCGTCACCCGTGGTTTCACCAACGGTACCCATACCTGGACCGATGCCAGTGGCGGCCAACTGGTTTTCAGGGATATCGAAACCGTTGAATTCGCGGATGCCAGCTACCATCTGGTGATGAGCAACCCGAATGATGATGTGAGCTATCTGTCTGGCGGGTACTATTTTTACTCGACCGACACGATGGAGGTGCGTTTGTTCGAGGGGCCGGACAACGGCTACGACAACAACGTCGTGGATGCCTCCGTGCTCTTCGAGGGGGTATCGGGTGGGGTCACGATCACCGGAACCGGTACGACCAACGATCTGATCGCAGGCACGACATTCGCGGATCGCATCGAAAGCGGCAGCGGCGATGATTTCGTCCGCTCCGGTGGTGGCGCCGATACCGTGCTGCTGGGCGCGGGTCGGGATGTGCTCTATCTGGAGGGTGCGGCGCGTCACGAAACCTTGCTTGATGGTGGCGATGGCAACGACTGGCTCCACTTCGGGTTCAAGGACCAGATGATCCCGCAAACCTTCTCCTTGGCCCAGGCCAAGCTGAGCGGGCTGGTGGTGAATTTCGAGAATCTTTTCGGCGGGGATGGCATCGATCATCTGAGTGGCGACGAGGGGGCCAATGAGATCCGTGGCGGTGGGAGCTCCGATCATCTGTACGGCGGGGCCGGAGACGATACCCTCTACGGCGATCAAGGACCGACCAGTTCGGGATCGAACTATCTGGATTATTACAACCTCTCCTATTGGGGTGCCGGCAGCGGCGACGATACCCTCGAGGGTGGTTTGGGCAACGATACCCTGACAGGCGGTTACGGGGCGGATACCTTCGTTGTCGGTTCGGACGTGATCCAGATCGTCAACGGCGTCACCACCATCGGCGGTATGGACACGATCAGCGATTTCGATGCCACGCAGGATGTCATCGACGTGCGTGGTCTGTTGACCGGACTCGGTTACACCGGCGCGCATCCGATCACCGATGGCTGGTTGCAACTGGTGCAGTCGGGATCGAACGTCCTGGTGCAGGTGGATGTGAATGGCGCGACCCTGGGCGCATTCGACGCCCCCAGCACCTACACCCTGTTCACGGTCAACAATGTCCAGACCACGGCGCTGGATGGTCGCATTCTCCCCGGTGTGGGCAATCAGACCCTGACCGGCGATTCCGCCAACAATACCCTTACCGGTGGCATCGGCAACGACCGGCTGGAGGGGCTGGATGGATACGACCAGCTCACGGGTGGGTATGGGGATGATATCCTGATCGGTGGCGACGGATACGATCACAGCTCCTACGGCGGCGGATTGTACGGTGGACCGGGCAACGATCAACTGTATGGCGGAAACGGCACGGATTCGTTGTCTGGCGGTTCCGGCGACGATCTTTTGGATGGGGGTCAGGACGGTTCGTCGGATTACCTGAATGGCGATGAAGGGAACGACACCCTGGTCGGCAAGGGGACGCTCACCGGTGGCGACGGGGATGATTATCTCCGTGGCAGTGGTTCGTTGTATGGTCAGAACGGCAATGACGAGCTGTATGGTTTGGCCACCAACGATGTCTTGTACGGCGGTGCGGGGTCGGACCTGTTGCATGGGGGCGCGGGCAACGATACCTTCGTGATCGACGGTTCGGAGATCCGATACGATTATTATTACGATGTCCAGGGCAACAGTCACACGCGTTATGTGCTGTTGGGCAGCGATCGGATCGTGGATTTCAATCCAGCCGAGGATACCCTGAATCTCGTCAATCTGTTGTTTTACACCCTCTCCTATTCCGGCAGCGATCCGTTTGGTGATGATTGGCTTCTGGCCGAGCAGGTGGGTGACGATACCGTGATCCGGATCGATCTGACCCAGACTGGCCATGTAAACGCCTCCTCCCAGATTCTCGTGACCCTGGAGGGGGTACAGGTCGATGCGTTGATCAACGGGGTCCAACCGGCTGGAATCGTCATGGATCGGACGATCCAGGGAACCTCCGCCAATGAAACCTTGAATGGCGGCGCGGGGCTTGATCATCTTCATGGTTCAAGCGGGGACGATACCTTGAATGGCAAGGCCGGTGATGACCATCTGGCGGGCGATTCCGGGAACGATACCCTGTTGGGTGAGGATGGCAACGATACGCTGTCGGGTGGTTTTGGACGCGACTCCCTGTATGGCGGCAACGGCAACGATGCGCTGGATGGCGGCGGTCTGGACCTGGATGGCGATTATTATGACTTTGGAGGGTATTATTATTATGATCGTTTGCATGGCGACGCCGGCGATGACACCCTCACCGGTTTTGGCGAGATGTATGGCGGGGAAGGCAACGATCATCTGACCGGGATGGGGCAGATGTGGGGTGGCGAGGGGAACGATGTCATCTCCGGCAATGGATACCTGTATGGCGAGGCGGGAATCGATACCCTGACCGGTGGGTCTGGAGACGATTATTTGAGCGGTGGAGCCCGTTCCGACACCCTGACCGGTGGCGCGGGATCGGATCTGTTCCTGTTCGACAACCAAACCATCACCAGGGTCTGGAACCAAGATCTCAACAAATACGAGTTCCTGTCGGGAGATGCGGATCTCATCACCGACTTTTCCGCCGAGGACCACCTGGATTTCTCCGGCATGCTCGGCGAGGTCGGTTATTCAGGCAGCTATTACAACTATTACTACAGCATGGGGAATTACTATTACGGTTATTATTCCAGCGGCTACAGCGGCAATCCGTTTGGGGACGGCTGGCTGAAAGCCGAACAGGTCGGCAATGACGTGGTGATCCGGCTGGATACCACCGGGATGGGGAATTTCGGTGCCGGATCCATCGAGGTGGTCACGTTGCAGGGTATCACGGTGGCGATGCTGAACGACAACATCTTCCCCGGTGGTCCGGAGGTGGCGTTGGCGCTCGATGGCACGAACGGGAACGACACCCTGTTGGGCAACACCGGTGACGATACCCTGAATGGCTTCTCGGGCAACGACACCCTGGTGGGTGGTTTCGGAGACGATCACCTCTTCGGTGGCGCGAATCAGGATACCATCTACGGCGGTCCGGGCGATGATGAGCTTGCCGGCGGCCTGGACGATGGCAGCACGAATTACCTGTACGGCGAGGCGGGCAACGATGCCCTGTCCGGTCGCGGCATGTTGTACGGTGGCCTGGGCACCGACACGATTACCGGTGCGGGCACGCTCTACGGAGACGATGGTAACGGGGGAGGCGGTGCCGAGGATTGGGATATGATCACCGGCAGCGGCACTCTGTATGGTGAGGGCGGGGATGACATCCTGACCGGTCTGGGCGGGGATGATCAGTTGTATGGCGGGAACGGTCTCGACACCCTGGTGGGTGGCGCAGGCAACGATCGGCTCAATGGGGGCGCCGGCGCGGACAACCTGACCGGTGGCACGGGTGCCGACACGTTCGTGTTCGACTCCAGCGGACTCGTCAGTTCCAATGGCGTGAAGGTTTCCAATGGCACGGATACGATCACCGATTTCGCCCTGGGCGACAAGCTCGATTTCACCTATGCGTTGTCTTATGCCGGATATTCCGGTTCCAATCCGTTCGGCGACGGCTGGCTGGTGGCCACCGATGTGGCTGGCGATGTGGTGATCAACATGAAGGGCGGGGCAGGCTCCACCGAGTTTTCCACCCTGGTCATCCTGGAGAATGCCACCCTGGATCTGCTGTGGAACGCGGTCACGCCCGGCGGTCCGTCGGTCGCCCTTTCCATCGAGGGGAACGGGCTTGCCAACACTCTGTACGGCGGATCCTGGGACGATACCCTGTTCGGTCTGGCGGGGGGCGATACCCTGTTCGGCTATGCGGGCAACGACACCCTGCATGGCGGATCGGGCATGGACTACCTGTATGGGGATGTGGGTGACGATGTTCTGTATACCGGATCGTCGATAGCCGATGTTTTTTGGTATCAGGATTATGCTTACGGAGAGGGCGGCAACGACACCCTGTATGGGTGGGGTCTGGATGGGACCATCGGCAGTGTGCAGGTTGGGTTGTATGGTGGTGACGGCAACGATGGTCTCTGGGGGATCGGTTCTCTCAACGGGGAGGGCGGGAACGACACCCTGATCGGCTCTTCCGGCGCGTATGGCAGCTTTGACGGCGGCGATGGCAACGATCAGATTTCCGGTACGGGGGTTTTGCGGGGTGGACGGGGGGACGATACCCTCATCGGCCAGAACGGCGATGATGCGCTCTATTTTGGGGCCGGTACCGACATCCTGACGGGTGGAGCCGGCGCGGATACCTTTATTCTGGGTGAGAATCCGTTTACCGGATCCGGCGCGTCGAGCGTGGTGGATGGCATCGACACCATCACCGATTTTGGGGTGGGCGATTCGATTGAGGTGTCGAACGCCCTGTATTCGGCTTGGTATTACGGCTCGGATCCGATTGCGGACGGGTGGTTGTATGCGGTTGAGGACGGCTCGAACACCCTGGTCTTGATCGATGTGGATGGGGGTGGCAACTCCTGGCAGACGCTGTTGAACCTGCAGGGGGTTCGGTTCGCGGATCTGGATGTTTCGGCGATCCAATCCCGTGTGTTGAAGCATGCGGCTGGGGACGGCACGGAGCTTAACAACGTTCTGACCGGCACGACCGGTGACGATACGGCGCATGGGGGGGCGCGCAACGATACCCTGTCCGGTGGCGATGGCAACGACACCCTGTATGGGGATTCCGGAAGCGATACGCTCAACGGCCAGATCGGCATGGATACGCTGTATGGCGGCTATGGCGCGGATACCCTTGATGGCGGGGATGGCCATGACCGGCTCGTCGGTTTCACCGACTTCACCACCTCCGACATCGGTCTGGCGATCGGGGATGGCAGCCGGGATACCCTGCGTGGTCAGGGTGGGGATGACGAGATGGTGGGTCTGGGCGACCTGTATGGCGGGGCCGGGAATGATGTCATCTTCGGTGGCGGCTACCTGAATGGTGACGAGGGCGACGATCAGATCACCGGCCTTGGCACCCTTGTCGGCGGCGCCGGAAACGATACCCTGACCGGCCTGAATGGGGATGATTTGCTCTCGGGTGGCGCCGGTTCGGACAACCTGACCGGCGGCGCGGGCGCGGATCTTTTCAAGCTCGATTTCGACAGCGTGATCACGGTCAATGGCGTCAAGAGCGTGGATGGCAGCGACATGATCCACGACTTTTCACGCGCGGATGGGGATCGTCTGGAGATTTCGGGTGTTTTGTCGGCCTTGGGGTATGCCGGCTTCGATCCCGTGGGGGACGGCTGGATTCAACTTGCCGAGCAGGAGGTTGCGGGCTTTTCGGGACCGACGCGCACCGATTTGCAGATCCGTTTGGATGGCAATGGGGGCGGCGATGATTTCTCCACGGTGTTGGTGACCTTGAAGGGGGTGACGCTCTCCACCTTCACCGGCTATGCCGGGACGAGCGGGGATGACGAGTTGCACGGGACCTTCGCCAATGATTCCATGGCCGGTAACGAGGGGACGGATTATCTGTATGGCGGTGGCGGTGGCGATCAGGTGAGCGGTGGCGCCGGCAACGATTCGCTGTATGGTGAAGCCGGCGACGACAACCTCGAGGGCGGCTTCGGCAACGACTACCTGGTGGGTGGCGCGGGGAATGATCGCTTGTCCGGCGGGGTCTACACCAACGACGATACGTTGTATGGCGAGGATGGGGACGACTATCTGACCGGACACGGTTACCTGAACGGCGGCAATGGGAATGATCAACTCTCCGGCATCGGTCAATTGCACGGCGATGCCGGCAACGACACGCTGGTCGGGACCGGCACCCTGCATGGCGATGCGGGAGACGATCACCTCACGGGTCTGGAAGGGAACGATCTTTTGTATGGCGATCGGGGATCGGACATCCTGACCGGCGGTGCGGGGGATGACACGTTCATCATCGACTATGATGTCCGATATTGGGATACCGCGTATCGTGTGGATGGCACGGATACCATTACCGATTTCTCTGCCGGGGACAAGTTGGATATTTCCGGGTTGTTGGGGTATTACGGCTATGGTTATTCTGGTCAGGATCCGATCGCCGAGGGTTGGATCCAGGTGACCCGCGACGAGACCACCCAGGATGTGACGGTGAAATTGGATACGACCGGATCGGGTGATTTCACCAACGCCATCACCCTGGTGGTTCTGCTCGACGCCAATCTCATCGATCTGGCCTCCGGCATGTTGCCAATCGGTCCGGCGATTGCCCAGACGATCACGGGTGACGACGGCATGGATCGTTTGAACGGCGGCAGCGGCAACGACACGATTCACGGCATGGGTGGAATCGATACCCTGTATGGCGGTGCCGGTGACGATATCATCCATGGCGGGTCGAACATCTACTACAGCTACTCCTATTATGAGAGCGAGAAACTCTACGGCGATGCCGGCAACGACACGCTGTATGGCGAGGAGGGGCAGGACGAACTGCGGGGTGGGACCGGCAACGACCATCTGTTTGGCGGCAACGACGGCAGTTGGGACTATCTGTATGGCGAGGCTGGCAACGACGAACTGGTGGGTCGCGGATCGCTTTATGGCGGCGAGGGTGACGACATCCTGAGCGGGTCCGGCTACCTGGAAGGTGGCAATGGGCATGATACGATCAGCGGCAGTGGTCGTCTGGAAGGTTCCGCAGGCAACGATATCCTGACCGGTCTGGAAGGCGACGACGTGTTTTATGGTGGCGTCGGGGATGATGTGATGACCGGTGGCGCGGGCGCGGATCGTTTCGTGTTTGACAGCGCGATCCTGGAATATACGGGATATGCCAACGGTCGTTATCTCTATGCATTGGCCGGCGCCAATCAAGTCGGGTATCAGGGGGATCGCATCCTTGATTTCCAGGCTGGTGACACGTTGGATTTTTCCAATATCCTGCATTATATGGGCTACAGCTATTATGCCACCAATCCCTTTGGCGATGGTTGGTTGCAAGCTGTGCAGAATGGCATGGATGTCGAGATCCATCTGGGTCCGATGGCCAAAGAGGGTGTATCCGGCTTTGGCGATCTGATCGTCACGCTGGAGGATGCCACGCTGGATCTGCTGATCGACGGCGTTCTGCCTGGCGGTTTGCAGATGACCTTCAGTCAAACCGCATTGAATAACGATTTTGAGGGTAACCAGTTCAACACCATCTACCATTGGGATCAGTCGGACGGCACCTTCGGCGGCATGGATGCGATTCGGGATGCCGGCGGGCAGGATCAACTGCTTTTTGGCAACCTGCATGACGTGGCGATTCGCGTGGCCCAGGCTTCCACCGATACCACCGGCGCCGATCCCTTGTCGGTGGATATCGATCATGGCGTGGTGGACACTCAAACCGGTGGGCTGGATCTGACCTTCGATACCTTGGAGTCTCACATTGCGCTGGCACGCGATATCGAGACGGTCGCGGCCACCGACGGGGCTTTGACCTCCACCTCCTCCACGACGCCAGCGGTGGATCTGCACCCCGTGCTGGAAGGGACGGACGCGGAGAACATCGATGCCACCCATGCGGCCTATATTGTGGCCGGCAATGCCTTGAACAACGTGATCGACCTGAGTGGTTTGAGCGACGCCACGCGGACTTTGGTGTTCGGTGGCGATGGAAACGACAGCATCGTGGGTGCGAGCGGTTCGGATGCGCTGGTGGGTGGCAAGGGGAACGACATCCTGACCGGTGGCGCGGGCCAGGATATCCTGACCGGTGGCGATGGGGCGGATGGCTTCGTGTATGCCAATGCGGGTGAGGGTTCCCTGACGTTTGCCAAGGCGGACATCATCACCGACTTCACGCCGTTGCAGGACAAGATCCTGCTTGGTGGCGGATTCAATCCCCAGGCCGGCTATGTGGAGCTTTCCTTCGAGGCCAATTCGTTGGCCGGTCTCCAGACCGCCATGGAGGGTGGCGTTCTGGATGCCCTGGCCAGGGATGCCGGTATTGCGGATGGAACAAACTATTTTGCTTTCCTGAGCTTTACCGATAAGGATGGTGGAACCGAGAGTGGTAACTATCTGGTGTATGACACCGACGCCGCCACGAGCGGAAACATGACGGTGCTGGCGGAACTCGAGCATGTGAACGCCAACCATTTCGGACACGCGGATCTGGTGCACCCGGTCTGATTCGTTGAATGACCTCTTGTCCGGCCAGGCGTTTTTTTTCTGGCCGGGCCAGGGGTGCGAAATCGATGCTTTTTCGTGAATTTCGGTTACATTTGGTTGACGAAGTGCTGGTATTGCCGGTATAAATCTTGCTGAATGTTGGATTGGGACGAATGGTATTGCGTGGAACTCCCGTTGGGGAGGTTCACGTTCGGGGGGTGAGTGGGTTCTCCCCCCATTAGGTAGTTTTGTGATCCTGACCCGGTTTTAAGGAGTCATTCCCATGAAGGTAGGTCGTATCGGCGGTATCGGATTGTTGGCCTTGCTGGCTTTTATGAGCCCGGATGGGCAGGCGGGCGCGGAGACGCTGCGCGGTGCCGTGGAAGGGGTCTTGCAGCGCCATGACCGTGTGCTGGCCGCCAAGGCCGATGTCACTGCGGGTGAGGAGCGTGTCTCCGAGACCTTCAAATCCGGCTTTCTGCCCACCTTGACCTTGAGCGGTCAATACGGGCATGAGCGTCGCTTGCAGAAGGCACCGGGCACCGATACCGAACTGGAGCCGCGTGAATTCGACGTGCGGCTGAGTCAGTTGTTGTTCGACTTCGGCAAGGCCTATGCGGCGGTGGACGTGGCGCGTTTGAACAAGGATCAGCTGCTCGCCGATCTGGAGACCGCGCAGCAAAATCTGATCCTGGATTCGGCCACGGCCTACTATCAGATGCGCAAGACCAACGAGGTCTTGAAATACTCCAGGCAGTCGGTGGAGAGCATCAAGCGTCAGGGCGAGGTGGAAGATGTGCGCGTGGCCCTGGGACGCGGTTATTCGTCGGACGTGCTGCAAGTCAAGATGCAACTGGCCGGGGCTCGGGCTCGTGAGGTGCAGGCCACGGGTGCCGTGGCGCAGGCCCAGGAGCGCGTGCGCACGGTTTTTTTGCAGGAGCCCGCCGAAGTCCTGAAATATTCGCCTCCGGACGAGAATTTTCTGAAAAATCTCCCCAAGAGCGTGGACGATGCGGTGGCGGTGAGCGTGCAGAAGAACCCGCAGCTCAACAAGCGGCGTCTGACCGCCGACATGCGCGAGGCCCAGAAGCGGGGCGCGTTGCGCAACAACTTCTTCCCCACCTTCCAGGCGATCATCGAGCGCAAGTTCAAGGACAAGATCAGCGGCGTGGATGAGTTCGAGGACGAGACCTACGGTCGCGTGGAGATGAGTTATCCGTTGAATCTGGGTCTGTCCGGGTTGAACTCCGTGGCTGCTGCCGGCCAGGATCTGGAGTCGGCCAAGCGGCAATACGAGGATACCCGGCGTCTGATCGAGGAGCAGGCCCGCGTGGCCTGGCACAACCTCAACACGGCGCGCGCCAATGCCGAACTGCTGCACAACCAGGCCAACATTGCCCAGAAATTCCTGGAATTGGCCCGCGAGGAGCGCAAGCTCGACAAGCGGTCGCTTCTGGAGGTTCTGACTGCCGAGACGGCGTTGATCAACGCCCGTGCGGATGCCACTGCTGCGGAGACCGATGTGATCATCGCCGGTTATACGTTGTTGCAGGCCATGGGTGCTCTGGATACCGCCGCTCTCGACAGTGGCAACGGTCCGCCGAAGCGGATGACGGATGGTCCGGCGGTGCCGCCTCCGGCCTCCGAGCCGGCCAAGTCCGCCAAGCCTGCCGCCGACAAGAAGACGGATGCGCCCAAGTCGGACAAGAAAGCCGATGCCGCCAAGAAGGGCGCCAAGGCAGAGAGCAAGAAGTAACCAAGACAGGCGTAAAAACCGTAACCGTTGCAGGGGTCCGGGGACCGAAGGTCCCCGGCGGAGGTCCGGAGGCAGAGCCTCCGGGACTTTAGGTCTTTGACTTTAGCGCGCTCTGCAAAAAAGCGTTTTTTCGCGTTTTTTGCGAAAAAACGCTGCGCGCCGCCTTGGTTCCTTGTGACGTTTTGCGCCTTTGCAAAACGTCACAAGGAACCATTGCCCGGGACTTTAGGTCTTTGACTTTAGCGCGCTCTGCAAAAAAGCGTTTTTTCGCGTTTTTTGCGAAAAAACGCTGCGCGCCGCCTTGGTTCCTTGTGACGTTTTGCGCCTTTGCAAAACGTCACAAAGAACAATCGCCAGAACGGACCCGTCGCGTCGCAGAACGGACCCGTCGGAGAACAGTCCGCGAAGGCGGTTTGTCAAACCCCCTGTGCGTATCGACCGTTTCCCCGTCGCGGCTCATCCCATCACCTCCCACGCATGAATCAACCAATCTCATGACGGTCCTGCTCAGGCAGTTGTTTTCCCGCCCCCTTTTCGCGGTTGAGTTGTTGGCTGTCTCCCTGTGCATCCACATCCTGGGACTGGCCTCCTCCCTCTACGTCATGCAGGTGCTGAATCGCTATGTGTCGCATGGGCTCGATTCCACCCTGTTCACCCTGACCACCGGGGCGGTTCTGGCGATCGTCCTGGAGTACGGATTTCGACAGGCCCGCCTGAAACTGACCCATGGGGTGACGGTGAAGCCGGATTATCATCTCGGCATCGGCATCTTCGACCGCATCACCACCACCAGCGCGGCCAGCCTTGATCGACTGACCCCCGCCGCGCAACGGGAGATCGTCGCGGCGCCCGGAGTGCTCGGCAGAGCCCATGCGCCGGCCAATCTCGTGGCCCTGATCGACCTTCCCTTTGCCTTGATGTTCGTGGGGGTGTTGTTTTTGATTCAACCCTCGGTGGGTTGGGTGGCGTTCTTTTTTCTGATCTTGACCTTCATTGTTTCGATGTCGGGGCATCCCCTGTTGCGCGGACTGCTCAAGGAGCAGACCCAGACCGCATCCGAGGTGACCGCCCTGAGTGGCGCGACCCTGCGTGCCGTGGACGCGGTGCGCGTTTTCAATGGCGCGGAGTTGTTGAAGAGCCGCTTTCGCACCCGTCAGGCCGAGGGGTCGCGTCTGCAACGGCTGGTGGAGACGCGCCGGGAGTTGATCCAGACCGCGGCCCAGAGCCTTGGGGCTTTGATGAGTGTTTTTGTCATCGCCGAGGGGGCCAGACTGGCCGTGGCCGGACAGATGGACGTGGGATTGCTGGTGTCGGCCAACATTCTGGCCTCTCGGGCCATGGCGCCGATCTTGCGGTTTGCGCAGTTGGGCGCGGTGCTGGGTGAGGCGCGGCGCGCCATGGAGACCTTGGGCGCGTTCACCCGCCTGCCTGTGGAACGCCCCGCCGGCGCGCAGTTGAAAAGCTTCAACGGTCGCCTGGAGTTGAAGGATCTCGCTTTTGCCCATCCGGAATCCGATCCGCTTTTCGAATCCCTCAACCTGGTCCTGACCGCCGGCGCCTCGCTGGTGGTGGCCGGGGCCAACGGCTCCGGAAAGACCACCCTGGCACGCATTCTGGTGGGGTTGTTGGATGCGACCCGTGGCCAGATCCTCATTGATGGGGTGAATCTCGATCAGTTGTCGCTGGCCTGGTGGCGGCGTCAGGTGGTCTATCTGCCTCAGGAACCCACCTTCGTCGAGGGGACGATTCGGGATAATCTTCTGATCATGAACCCCGATTGGAGCGAGGAGGGGATGAACGCCGCCATCGCCGAGGCCGGTTTGGCCAAATTCCTCCACGACAGTCCGAAAGGGTTGAATACCCCGCTGGTCAACGGCGGCGCGCAGCTGGCCATGGGGATCCGCAAGCGTCTGGCCCTGGCCCGCGCCCTCGGGGGAGAGTGTCGTCTGGTGATCTTCGACGAACCGTTGGAAGGGATGGATCTGCCCGGTCGCGAAGCGGTCACCGGGGTGATCGCCCGTCTGGCCAGGCAGGGGCGCGGGGTGATCGTCTTTTCCCACGACGCGGGGTTGATCCGGGGGGCGGATTTCGTGCTGAATCTGGATCGCAAGCCGGTGCCCGAGGTGCGCGTCAAGGCGGTGCAACCGGCGGAGTCGGGATCATGAGCGGCATGCCGGTTGTTCCGATGTCGGGCGACGAGATCGACGACGGGGTGGGGCGCGGTCACCATCTGGTGGTGTCGCTGTTTGTCGGGCTGTTCGTGGGCATGATGATCTGGGGCTCTTACGGCATGCTCGACGTGGTGAGTTACGCCCAGGGCGAGGTGACCCCCTCGACCATGCTCAAGCAGGTGCAGCATCTGGAAGGGGGCGTGATCCGGCGGATTCTGGTCAAGGAGGGGGAGACGGTCCGCAAGGGACAACCCCTGGTCGAGCTGGAGAGCGTGGCCAGCGACTCCGACGTGGGGGAGTTGACCGCCCGCATCGCCTCGCTGGAGGTGGACAACGCCCGTTTGCAGGCCGAGGCCGGCGGGGCCGAAAAGATCATCTTTTCCGCCACCATGAAGAAAAACCATCCGGATCTGGTCGCGCGCGCCGAGGAGTTGTTCGCCAGCAACCGCGCCAAGCGTCACGAGAAGCTCGCCAGTTTGCGCGAGAGCGTGGCCGGCCAGAAACAGGCGATCCAGGAGGTGCAGTCGCGCATTCGCGGCAACAAAAAGCGTCTGAGCCTGGTGGAAGAGCAGGTGAAGATCAGCGGTGAGTTGTTGAAAAAGGATATCACCAACCGCTACTCCCATCTGGACCTGCTCAAGGAGCAACATCAGATCTCCGGGGCCATCGAGACCGATGCCCAGACCCTGTTGCGCACCGAGGCGGCCTACAAGGAGGCCCAGGCCAATCTGGCGGCGGTGGGTCACGAGTTCGAGGAGGCGGCGCGGGAGAAATTGGCCGAGAACCGCCGCCAGATGACCGAACTGTCGGTACGGTTGCAGAAGTTCGAGAACAACCAGTCCCGTACCGTGTTGACCGCGCCGGTCGATGGGGTGGTGAAGAATCTCTATGTGGTGACCGAGGGCGGGGTGATCCCGCCGGGCGGAACGGCACTGGATCTGGTGCCGGGGGAGGATCGCCTGGTGGTCGAGGCGAAACTGCCGATTCAGGATATCGGCTATGTGAGCGTCGGTCAGACGGCCTTCATCACTTTGACCTCGGCGGATGCCTCCCGATTCGGCAAGCTGGCCGGCACCGTGGTGTTGATCAGTCCCGATGCCCAGGCCACCAAGGAGGGGAACCACTATTACAAGGTGCGCGTGGAGACCGACCGGGCCTATTTCGAGAAGGGGCGCATGCGCTATCAGCTCTTTCCAGGCATGATCGTGCGCTGCGCGATCCACACCGGTCAACGTTCGGTGATCGAGTATCTCTTCTATCCGGTCATGAGTTTCATGGATCCGGCCCTGACCGAGCGTTAGACAGCGACGGGCGCGGGATCATTCGGTGATCGTCTGGCGCGGGATCATTCGGTGATCGTCTGGCGCGGGATCATTCGGTGATCGGCAGGATGGTGTCGTGACACCAGTTGGCGTCATCCTTGTCGGGATAGTCGGTGGTGTAGTGGAGGCCGCGACTCTCCTTGCGATGGATGGCGGAACGGATGATCAGCGAGGCCACCACGGCGATGTTGCGCAGTTCCAGCAGATCGCGGGAGATGCGGCAGTTCCAATAGTGTTCGTTGATCTCGCGTTGCACCAGTTCGATGCGGCGTCGGGCGCTGTGCAGACGGCGATTGGAGCGCACGATGCCCACGTAGTTGCCCATGAAACGGCGGATTTCGTCCCAGTTGTGGGAGATCAGCACCGCTTCCTGGCAGGCATGGGAGTCGAAGCTGTCCCAGAGCGGGATGTCCGGATGGGCGAAACGGGGGTGCTCGCGCATGATGTTGAGCATGGCGTTGCCGGCGGCCTCGGCGAAGACCAGGCACTCCAGCAGGCTGTTGGAGGCGAGCCGGTTGGCCCCGTGCAGACCGGTATGGCTTACCTCGCCGATGGCGAAGAGGCCATCGATGTCGGTGTGTCCGTGCAGGTCGGTGACCACGCCGCCACAGGTGTAGTGGGCGGCTGGGACGACCGGGAGTGGCTCGGAGGTCATGTCGATGCCCAACTCCAGACATTTTTTGTGAATGTTCGGGAAGTGATCCTCGATGAAGCTTTTGCCCTTGGCGGTGATGTCCAGGTAGACGCAGGGATCGCCGGAGCGTTTCATTTCGTAGTCGATGGCCCGTGCCACGATGTCACGCGGGGCCAGGTCGGCGCGCGGGTGGTGACGTTGCATGAAGGGTTCGCCGTTTTTCATCACCAGGATGCCGCCTTCGCCGCGCACCGCCTCGGAGATCAGGAACGATTTGGCCTTGGGGTGGTACAGGCAGGTGGGGTGAAACTGGATGAACTCCATGTTGGCGACGCGGCAACCGGCCCGATAGGCCATGGCGATGCCATCCCCGGTGGCGATGTCCGGGTTGGAGGTGTAGCGGTAGACCTTGCCCGCGCCACCCGAGGCCAGGATCGTGAAGCGGGCCTGGAGGGTCGCGACCCGACCGGTCAGGATCTCCAGGGCGTAGCAGCCGAAGCAGCGGTTGGGTTGCCCGGGCGCGAAGATGCCGAGTTTGCGGGCCGTGACCAGATCGATGGCCATGTGGTCGGCGAGGATGCGGATGCGCGGATGTTGTTTGACCCGTTCCAGGAGCAGTTCCATGACCGCCCGTCCGGTGGCGTCGGCGGTATGGATGACCCGGCGGGTGGAGTGCCCCCCTTCCTTGGTGAGATGAAACCCGCCCTGGGTCTCGTCGCGGGTGAAGGGGGCGCCGAGATCAAGGAGGCGACGGATGGAGCGGGGTCCGTTTTCCACCACCTGCCGGACCGTATTTTCGTGGCAGAGTCCGGCGCCGGCGATCAGGGTGTCGGCGATGTGGGAGTTCAGGTCATCGGCGGGGTCGAGCACCGCGGCGATGCCGCCCTGGGCGTAGTAGCTGTTGGATTCCCCCTCCGCAGCCTTGGTGAGCACGAGCACGTCGCCGTGTCCGGCCATGCGCAGGGCCAGATCCAGACCAGCGACGCCAGCGCCGATGATCAGGAAATCGGCGGTAAGCGGACGAGATGAGAGCAAGGTGGACATGGGATCCCTATTTTGGCCTTGTTGTGGCGTCTGTCAAGATCTGATGATGGGAATGGTTTGATATGTCGAGGATGTTCGTCCGATTCCGGATTGCATTCGTGGATGTGTCGTGGTTACCATGATTACCATGGAACTCCCGAAGGGAGCTTCATGGCAAGGGGGGTGAGGGGTTCTCCCCCATTATGCAAGTTACCTGAATATCCTTTTTGATCCGGCCAGGGACGCATGGAATGTGGGGGAGAGAGGTCTCTCCTTCGAGCGTGCGGTTGATTTTTGTGCTGCCCGAGATTCTGGGTGAGAGCCTGTCCAAGGTGTTTTTGTCACGCCAGAAGTCCAAGGGTTTCGCCTGGTCCGCCACGCCAGTCACCGAGACGACGGTGCCGGTGTTGACCCGCCTTTGCGCGTTTCTTTTGCGCGGGTCCGATTCGGATCATTGAGGGAAGCCTTGCGCATGCGTTATCATTCCCGAAGCGTGACCCGTGTCGGCATGACATGATTGTGGCAAAAAATAATGGGGTAGGGTTGAATTTTTGCAACGAACCGGTGTTTAATCTTGTCAAAGCCTCAGATGGAGCCGATGTGGAGTCCGAGCGTTTGAGCGAAGTCGAAGCAGACCAGATCGGGTCGAACCAGACCGAAACGGATGCGATCGGGTCGAACCAGACCGAAACGGATGCGATCGGGTCGAACCAGACCGAAACGGACGCGATCGGGTCGGAACGGATCGGATCGCTCCAGACCGAACCGCCCCAAACCGGGGGCGATGACGCCGATCGATTGTTGGTGTCGCACGCCCAGAAGGGGGATCAGAAGGCCTTCGAGGTGCTGGTGCGACGCTATCAGGGCAGGGTGGCCTCCACCATCGGGCGGATCGTCTCGGATCCGGACAAGGTGCTGGATCTGACCCAGGAGACCTTCATCAAGGCCTATCGCGCCTTGGAGAAGTTCCGGGGCGAATCGGCGTTTTATACCTGGCTCTATCGGATCGCCGTGAATACGGGCAAGAACCACCTCTTGTCCAGGGAACGCGGGTTGTCGATGTCCGACGAGGAGCTGGAAGACTCGGAGCGGATGGCTCCGCAGTTGCGCAACCACGAAACACCGGAACGCCTGATGCTGCGCCAGGAGATGATGACCAACTTGCGTCAGGCCATCGACGCCTTGCCGGAACAGATGCGTCGCGCCATCCAGATGCGCGACGTGGAGGGACACTCCTACGAGGAGATCGCCAAGGCATTGCATTGTCCCATCGGGACGGTGCGTTCACGCATTTACCGCAGTCGTCAGGAGATCATGGATCGGATGCAGGCCTATTTGCAGGATAGAAATCCATACGGTATGGGCACGGGACATCATCATGCGAGGGGGCACGGGCGATGAGTCAGTCGGGCGGTTGTGATCCGGAACTGGTTTCCGCGTTTCTGGACAGCGAGTTGGATCGTATCATCGTCGGCCATGTGGCGCGACATCTCATTCATTGCGACCACTGCTGCCGCACCATGGGGCGGCTGGCGCAGATTCGCGAACTCATGGCTGGCGAGGCCCCCTGGTTCGAAACCGAGGCCTTCACCGAAGCGGTGATGCTGGCCATCCGCAACGAAAAGAGCACCACGCCGCGGGATGTGCGCCGCGATTCGCTCCGGGATCGTCTGTTGCGTTTCGGCATTCCGGTGCTCGTGGTGGGAACGATTCTCGCCGAGGCCCTGCCGGTCGGGGCCGACTCATCGGACACGCTGGAGTCGCCGGAAATCCATGCCTGAACCCAGAAGAATCGAAAAACCGAAAATGATCCGCGAAGAGGGACTTGTCGTGGCCCTGGAAGGGGCCTATGCGGTGGTGAGCGGCCAACGTCAAAAGATGTGCGGCTCGTGCCACAATTCACAATCCTGCACTGTCCTTTCTGGAGAGCTGGGACAGCGATCCATCAAGATCCGTGCCCTCAACGCCTGTCATGCCCAGGTCGGAGAGCGGGTCTCCATCGAAATCTCCGAACGAACCTTTCTCAGGGCCTCGTTTCTGGTCTATATTCTCCCCCTGGTGGTTCTGTTCGCCATGGTGGCATGGGCACGCTACCTGATTCAGACCTTCGGCTGGTCCGTGGATATCGAAGCCTGGTCCGCGGTGGTCGGATTCGTCTCCCTGGCCGCGACCTTCTTCTGGTTGCACCGCCGCTCCCATCGTTCGGATCGGGATGGCGGTCCCGTGGTCGTGGAAGTGCTCTCCACCGATTGGTGTCATGGTCAACCGCCTGGTTTTCTCTCCTGATCCTATCTCACCAAGGGAATCGTCCATGTCGAAGCTGACCGGTCGGCTGCTTGTCGTTTGTGGGCTGTTGTGGATGTGCCTGGGGCTGATCGCCTCCGCCGAGGCCAACAACCTGCCCGATCTGGTCCCCCTGGTGAAGAAACTCCAGCCGGTGGTGGTGAATATCAGCACCTCCCAGAAGGTTCATGCGTCCGCTCCCCGGCAGGGCGGAAAACTCCCCCGTCGCGGTCAGCCGCAAGGGGAGTCGCCCCTGGATGAGCTGTTTCGGCGCTTTTTCGAGGATGGGCCGAACGATCCCCCTTCGATGCAGTCGCGCAGTCTGGGTTCCGGGGTGATCATCGACGACGCGGGCCATATCCTCACCAACCATCATGTGGTGGACGAGGCGGACGAGATTCTGGTGCGTCTGTCCGACGAACGGGAACTGGTCGCCACGGTGGTGGGTCGCGATGCCAAGAGCGATCTGGCCCTGATCCGCATCAAGAGCGATGGGAAATTGCCGGTGGCCACCCTGGGCAACTCCGATCAGGCCGAGGTCGGCTCGTGGGTGGTGGCGATCGGCAATCCGTTCGGATTGGAAGCCTCGGTGACCATGGGGATCATCTCCGCGCGCGGTCGCAGCATCGGCAGCGGTCCCTATGACAATTTCCTGCAAACCGACGCAGCCATCAATCCGGGTAATTCCGGCGGCCCGTTGTTCAATCTGCAAGGCGAGGTGATCGGCATCAACACCGCGATCTTCTCCCGTTCCGGCGGCAACATGGGAATCGGTTTCGCGATTCCGATCAACATGGCCAAATCCATCGTCGCGCAGTTGCGCGAGTCGGGGAAGGTGACCCGTGGTTGGCTCGGGGTACGTATCCAGACCGTGACCAAGGAGTTGGCCGAGGCGTTGGGTCTGGGTGACCAGAGGGGCGCGCTGGTGGCGAGCGTGGAGCCGAAGAGTCCGGCGGAAGCGGCGGGGGTGCGCTCCGGGGATGTGATCGTGCGGTTCGATGGTCATGAGGTAGGGCGGATGAAGGAGTTGCCGGCCATCGTCGCCGAGACGCCGGTGAACAAGAAGGTCACCATGGAGGTGGTGCGCGCGGGCGAATCCCGAAAGATGGAGGTGGTGATCGCCGCGATGCGCGATGACGAACCGGCGGAGGACGAGGATGAGGAGCGCGATGCCGGTTCGGGAAAACAGGAGAAGACGATTCTGGGCGTGGTGCCTCAGGCGCTGACGTCGGAGTGGCGCGAGCGTCTGGAACTGCCTGCCGGGATCGAGGGCGTGGTGGTGGCGAACGTGGAGAGCGGTTCTCCGGCGGATCAAGCCGGCATGCGTCCCGGCGATCTGATCCAGGAACTCAACCGCAAGCCGATCAAGAGCGTGGAGGATCTGCGCGCCGTGCTCGGCAAGGCGAATCCGGGGCAGACGCTGTTGGTGCTGATGCGTCGTGGCAGCGATCCGTTGTTCCTGGCCGTGCCCCTGCCGGCCAAAAAGCCGTGAAGCGCGACATGCCTTTCACCTGACCTGGTGAATCAGGATCTGCTTACCCATTGTCTCCCTCCCGTCATTCGATGAGAGCCGTTCTTTAACATGGACGCAACCCGTTGGACTGGATTGTCAACCGCTCCCCATGGGGCCATCCTGTCACGGATCGCGGAGATGATCCGTGAGGTTCATCTGGACGCAAGGTTGCGTCCAGAGCATCCCCAGGCCTGGATGGAGATGGAAACGCGGTTTTCCTACCTTCCGGTTTCCTGTTCGGGCAGCATGATCGATTATCAAATGGCCTATGGGCGATGTGGCGGGGCCGTCATGATCGATATCTCCCTGATCTTGAATCATGATCGCAATCCTTGTGGACTCTGGCCGCTCTCGTTGACGCTCCTTGAAAACGGTGACATACGTATCAGCAGTCAAGGCGGATGCATCGCTCCCCCCCTGTTTCGGGCTGAACTGGCCGGAAAATCGGTTCATGACATTGTGACGAGATGCCTGAATTTCCTGAAACTGCTTGGGAATTGGACGCGTCATCGTGAACTGGTGTTGATGGAGGGCTTTTCCGGACTCCATGCAATCGGCCATTGGCATGATCAACTGATGCGGTTGGGCGCCGTGGTGACGTTGCGTCACGAACTGTTCGTGGATCTCTCCCTGTCGTTGGCGGAGATCAAGAGCTGCATGCGCAAGAGTTTTCGTTCGTTGATCACCTCGGGCAGCAAGATCTGGCAGATCGAATCGATCACCTCAGCCAATCCGGAGGTATGGGCGGAGTTCAAGCGATTGCATTTCCAGGTTGCGGGACGATCAACCCGTTCCGATGAGACCTGGCAGATTCAATACGATACCGTGGTCAGTCAGCAGGGGTTTCTGATCGGTCTGCGTGACGCGCATCAACGTCTGGTGGGGGGCGGTTACTTTCATGTCACCAGGCAGGAAGGGTGTTATGCGGTTGCGGCTTATGACCGCGCGTTGTTCGACAAACCGCTCGGGCACGTCGTCCAGTTTCTGGCCATTCAGGAGATGCAGCGTCGTGGATTGCGATGGTACAAGATCGGTCGGCGCCACTATCCCGCGGATACGCCGTCGCCCACGGAAAAGGAGCTCTCCATCTCCTGTTTCAAGCAGGGATTCGCGACCCATATCCTGCCGAGTTACGAATTCAGCCTCACCATATCTCCCTCTTGATTCCGCATCTCCTCCTTGATTCCAGGCAGTTCCCCGAGCCGATGATTGTGACGAGGGGGCTTTCCCTCGTTCACTTCAATACATCGGATGGTAGGCCCTCGATGACTTAAAATACCCCGCCCGAAGGGTGGAAGTTGGGCCCGCGGACACACGGGTTTCGACATTAAATTCTGAAGGCGCGTGTCTTGTTTTTATTGACACATGCTGCGGATAATACTTCCATATGCCGACTCGACCTGCATGTGCAGGAAATTCAACTGATCTGGAAAAGAATGGCAGATCTCCCCAAGGATGCCAGGAGGCTTGACATGATGCGGGTCGCCTGCCGCATCGCCATGGGTGGATTTGGAACGCTGAATTATCCGGCGGACAGGGTGGGTTGCGCCCACAGAAGCTATTATGCATAATGATGTTGGTGAGAACAACCGAACCCGCTGCAAGGTCGAGGACGGACCCACCCCATGACATGCCTGAGAATTTCAGTTGTTTCGTTTTTTTTTGGAACGTGCATGCTTAAGAAAAATGGGCGATGACAGCAGCAATCCAAATAATCTGCGCGTACCTGCCCCTCCCCGATGCAGCCGCAGCCAGCCATTCAGCATCCTGAGACAGGTTTGATGACGACATTGGAACGCCAAATCGAGCAAGACCTCATTGATAAACTAAGCGAGCTTAAATACACCGCTCGCCCCGACATCCGCGACCGCGCCGCGCTGGAGGCCAACTTCCGCGTCAAGTTCGAGGCTCTCAACCGGGTCAAGCTCACCGAAAACGAATGCGCGCGCCTCCTGGACAGCATCACCACGCCCGACGTTTTCAAGGCCGCTCTGGTGCTGCGCAGCATCAACGCCTTCGAACGGGACGATGGCACCCCGCTCAATTATACGCTCGTCAACATTAAGGATTGGTGCAAGAACGACTTCGAGGTGGTCAACCAGCTTCGCATCAACAACCACAGCAGCCACCACCGCTATGACGTGGTGCTACTCATCAATGGCGTGCCGGTGGTGCAGATCGAGATGAAATCCCTCTCGGTCAGCCCGCGCCGCGCCATGCAGCAGATCGTCGATTACAAGAACGACCCAGGCAACGGCTATGGCAACACGCTGCTGTGCTTCATCCAGATCTTCATCGTCAGCAACCGCACCGATACCTGGTACTTCGCCAACAACAACATACGACACTTCAGCTTCAACGCCGACGAGCGCTTTTTGCCCGTTTACCAGTTCGCGGACCCAGACAACAAGAAGATCATCCATCTCGATGCCTTTGCCGAGAAGTTCCTTACCAAATGCACCCTGGGCGAGATGGTCAGCCGCTACATGGTGCTGGTGGCCAGCGAGCAGAAGCTGGTGATGATGCGGCCCTATCAGATCTATGCCGTGCGCGCCATCGTGGATTGCATCCACCAGAACTGCGGAAATGGTTACATCTGGCACACCACCGGCAGCGGCAAGACGCTTACCTCGTTCAAGGCCTCCACGCTGCTCAAGGACAATCCGGACATCGACAAATGCCTGTTCGTGGTGGATCGTAAAGACCTCGATCGCCAGACCCGCGAGGAGTTCAATCGCTTCCAGGCAGGGTGCGTCGAAGAGAACACCAATACCGAGGCACTGGTGCGCCGCTTGCTATCGGATGACTATGCCGACAAGGTCATTGTCACCACCATCCAGAAGCTGGGCCTGGCACTCGATGGCACGAACAGGCGCAACTATGTGGAGCGTCTGAAGCCGCTTCGCGAGCAACGCATGGTCTTCATTTTCGATGAATGCCATCGCTCCCAGTTTGGCGAGAACCACAAGGCCATCAAGGAGTTTTTTCCCAACGCCCAACTCTTCGGTTTCACTGGCACCCCCATCTTTGAGGCCAACGCGAGCTATCAGCAGATTGAAGGCCAGGAGGCCAGCTACCGCACCACGGATGACCTGTTCCAGCGTTGCCTGCACCAGTACACCATCACCCACGCCATCGACGACAGAAACGTCCTGCGCTTTCATATCGATTACTACAAGCCAGATGGCAACAACCCGTCTATGCCCAGTGAGGCACTGGCTAAAGAAAAGGTGATCGAAACCATCCTCGCCAAACACGACGCCGCCACCAGTGGCCGCAAATTCAACGCCGTGCTGGCCACCGCCAACATCAACGACGCTATCGCCTATTTCGATGCGTTCCAACGGATGCAGGCCGACAGACGGACCGCAGACCCGGAATTCAAACCGTTGCACATCGCCTGCGTCTTTTCGCCGCCCGCCGAAGGCAACAAGGACGTAGCGCAAATTCAGGAAGATCTGCCGCAGGAAAAAATCGATAACGAACAGGATCCAGAGGGCAAAAAGGCCGCGCTCATCCGCATCATCGCGGAATACAACGCCCACTACGGCACCAACCACCGACTGGCCGATTTCGATCTCTACTACCAGGATGTGCAAAAGCGCATCAAAGACCAGCAATACCCCAATGCCGACCTGCCTCACGAGCAGAAGATCGATTTGACCCTGGTCGTGGACATGCTGCTCACCGGTTTTGATTCCCAGTACCTCAACACCCTGTATGTGGACAAAAATCTCAAGCACCACGGCTTGATTCAAGCCTTCTCGCGCACCAACCGCGTACTTAACGACAGCAAGCCCTACGGCAACATCCTCGATTTTCGTCAGCAGCAAAAGCCGGTCGAAGAGGCCATAGCCCTCTTTTCGGGCGAAAAAATCGACAACCCGCGCGAAATCTGGCTGGTGGACCCCGCCCCCAAGGTCATCGACAAGCTTGGGGCCGCCACGCAGCAACTGGAAGATTTTTTGCGCTCGCAGGGCCTGGAGGCCAAGCCCGAAGAAGTGGCCAACCTCAGGGGCGATGCGGCGCGCAGCCAGTTTGTCAACCTGTTCAAAGAGGTGCAGCGCCTGACCACCCAGCTCGACCAGTACACCGATCTTTCCGAGGAACAGAAAAAACAGATCGATACCATCGCCCCACCCGATACCCTGCAAAGCTTCCGCGCCCAGTACCTGGAAACCGCCCGCCAGCTCAGGAAAAAGCAGGACAAGGGCGACACCGCCCCCGAGGTACAGCAGCTTGATTTCGAGTTCGTCCTTTTTGCCAGTGCTGTCATCGATTACGATTATATCATGGCTCTCATCGCCCGTTTGACGCTGCCCGGCAAACGCACCATGAGCCGTGAGGAGTTGATCGGCCTCATTCAGTCGGAAGCCAAGTTGCTGGACGAGCGCGACGACATCGCCGAGTATATTCGCAGCCTGCCGGTGGATCAGCCGTTGGACGAAAAAGCCATCCGTGAAGGTTTCGAGCGCTTCAAGGCCGAGAAAAAAATGCAGGCCATTACCGAACTGGCCGCCCGCCACGGGCTGGAGGCGCAAGCCCTGCAAGATTTTGTCGAGGCGGTGCTGCGCCGCCACATCTTCGACGGCGAACTTCTTTCCGACCTCTTCGCCCCTCTGGGGTTGGACTGGAAAGCCCGCACCAAGGCGGAACTGAAACTGATGGACGAACTCGCCCCCCTGCTGCACAAGCTCGCCCAGGGGCGGGAGATTGCCGGGCTGGCCGCTTATGAAGAGGAGCGCGCATGAGCGGGAACAACAAACGCCCCTTGGTGCCACGGTTGCGGTTTCCGGAATTTCGGGAGGGGGGGGAGTGGGAAAGTGCGCAACTTGATCAGTTAATATCAACAATTACGCCGCCCAAGAAGATTCAAACCACAGACTACCTGCGGGAAGGTCAGTTTCCAATCATCGACCAAGGGCAAAGCGATATTGCGGGATGGACAAACGATGCAGAGTCCTTAATTGATAATCATCAAGTATTAATTGTTTTTGGTGATCATACGTGTTCACTTAAGTTATTGAGACGTGCCTTTGCACAAGGTGCCGATGGCATCAAGATACTTAAGGGGAATGCCCTCGTCAGCACTGATTATCTGTACCAATTTCTTCACTTTCGCCCTGTCATCCAGGAAGAGTACAAGAGGCACTTTGCCATTTTTAAAGCCAAGGTAGTTGCCTACCCAGAGAGACAGAGTGGCGAACAACAAAAAATCGCCGACTGCCTCACCTCCCTCGACGACCTCATCACCGCACACTCCCAGAAGCTCGACAAGCTCAAAGCCCACAAAAAGGGGCTGATGCAGCAGCTTTTCCCCGCCGAGGGTGAAACCGTGCCACGACTGAGGTTTGCGGAGTTCGACGGGGAGTTATCGAGTTCTCCACTCGGGTCCGTTGCTTATTTCGTGTGCGCTAAAATCAGCATCGATGAAATTACTGCGGATCGGTATGTAAGCACGGAAAACCTGCTACCTGATTTCGGTGGTATGAGCCCATCATTTAAACTGCCATCGGTTTCATCCGTAACCTGCTTCCAGCCGGAAGACATCCTTATTTCTAATATTCGCCCATACTTGAAGAAAGTTTGGAAAGCCGACATACGAGGTGGTGTGTCAAACGATGTGCTTGTTGTTCGATCAAAAGGGCAAATTGGTGCTGGTTACTTAGCCGCAATACTACGAAGCGATTTCTTTATCGACTACGTGATGCGAGGTGCCAAAGGCGTCAAGATGCCGCGTGGCGAGATTCCGATGATTCGTGAGTTCCCGGTACCTTGTTCTTGCCATGCCGAGCAACAAAAAATTGCCGATTGCCTTTCCTCCCTCGACGACCTTATCACCGCCCAAAACCAAAAGCTCGAAGCGCTCAAAGCCCACAAAAAAGGGCTGATGCAGCAGCTTTTTCCAGTCATGGATGAAGGGGCGGCATGACGCAGCTCATTCTTTACACCAGTGAGGACGGCCAGGCCCAGGTGCAACTGCGGGCCGACCTGGGCACGGTCTGGCTCACCCAACTGGAAATGGCGGAACTGTTTAACGCCAGCAAGCAGAATATTTCACTGCACTTAAAGAACATTTATCAAGACGGTGAACTGGACCCCGCCGCAACTGTCAAGGAATCCTTGACAGTTCAAACCGAGGGCGCCCGCGAAGTGCGCCGCCCGGTCACGCTCTACAACCTGGATGCCATTCTGGCGGTGGGCTACCGCGTGAGATCAAAGCGTGGGGTGCAATTCCGCCGCTGGGCCAGCACGGTACTGGTGGAATACCTGCGCAAAGGCTTTGTGATGGACGACGAGCGGCTCAAGAATCCCGATGGGCGGCCGGACTATTTTGACGAAATGCTGGCGCGCATCCGGGACATTCGCGCCTCGGAAAAGCGGTTTTATCAAAAAGTGCGCGATCTGTTCGCCCTGGCGACCGACTACGACAAGAGCGACCAAGCCACCCAGCAATTTTTTGCCACGGTGCAAAACCTGCTTTTGTATGCCGTCACGCAACAAACCGCCGCCGAGATTGTCCTGACCCGCGCCAACCCGGCGGATGCACATTTTGGCTTGCTGGCCTGGAAGGGCGCACGGGTACGCAAGCAGGATATCCTGATCGCCAAAAACTATCTGACGGAAGATGAAATCGACACCCTCAACCGGCTGGTGGTGATCTTTCTGGAAACCGCCGAACTGCGTGCCAAGCGGCAAACCATCACCAGCATGGATTTCTGGCGGCAAAACGTGGGACAAATCATCACCGCCAACGGTTTTCCTCTGCTTGCCGGGGCTGGTTCGGTGAGCCATGCCCGCATGGAGCAGCAGGTTGCCACGCTCTTTCTGGATTATGACCAGCGACGCAAAATCGAAGAGGCGCAAGCAGCCGACGTGCAGGACGAGGCCGAACTCAAGGCGTTGGAAAACCGGCTCAAGCACCGTAAGGAGAGAGCGGAATGAGTAATAATACGCCAAAAAACTTTGCCGACCTGCCCAAACTGGCCGCACATCTGCGGCAGGTGTTGGTAGACAAGAAGACCGTCCTACTCTATGCCTACAACGGCACAGGAAAGACCCGTCTTTCGATGGATTTCAAGGATATTGGTAAGCAAGGCGATGCAAGAGATACGCTCTACTTCAACGCCTTCACCGAAGACCTGTTCCACTGGGACAACGATTTGGACGGGGATAGCGAGCGGGTGTTGACAATCAATTCCGCCTCACACTTTTTCGCCGGGCTGGAATCGTTGGAGATGGAAAGCCGCATCCGTCCCTTTTTGCACCGTTATACCGATTTCGATTTCAGCATCGACTACGAGAAATGGACAATCAACTTCTCCCGAGAAGTCCAGGGCGAAACCGTTGACCATATCAAGGTGTCACGCGGCGAGGAAAATATTTTCATTTGGTGCTTTTTCCTCGCCATCGTGCAACTCGCCATGGATGGGGCGGAAGCCTATCAATGGGTTCAATACATCTATATCGACGACCCCGTCTCGTCGCTGGACGAGCACAACGCCATTGGTGTGGCGAACCACCTCGCACAACTTCTCAAGCGGCCAGACAGCAGGCTCAAGACCGTCATCTCAACGCACCACACGCTGTTCTTCAATGTGTTGAGCAACGAACTGAGCCGTGCGCGCAAGTACTTTGTCAACAGACCGGCAAGCCGCAGCGGCTACACCCTGCAGGAGGAAAAGGGCGACACGCCATTCTTCCACCATGTTGCTGCCTTGGCCGAGTTGTATCAGGCCGCGCGGGAAGACCGCTTGTTCACCCACCACTTCAATATGCTGCGCACCATTCTGGAAAAGACGGCAAGCTTCCATGGATACAAAGACTTTTCAGTTTGTATCAAGCAGCGGGAAGACGACCTGGACGGCATCCTGCACACCCGCCTGATTAACATCCTGAGCCACGGCAAATATTCGCTCTTCGAGCCTCAACAAATGCTGGAGGAGAACAAAGAGTATTTCAGGAAGATCCTGCACGACTTCCTGAACCGCTACCCCTTCAATCCCGATTTGTTCCCTCAGGCACCTGAGACAGTAGGCACACCATGACCGAAACCGACAAACAAAAACTGGGCAAGACCCTTTGGGCCATCGCCGACCAATTGCGCGGGGCGATGAATGCGGACGATTTCCGCGATTACATGCTGGCTTTTCTGTTCCTGCGCTACCTGTCCGACAACTTTGAATCGGCGGTGCAGAAGGAGCTTGGGCCTGACTATCCCACCCTGCCCGCAAGCGACCGCCGGACGCCTCTGGCGGTGTGGTATGCGCAAAATCCGGACGATACGGGACAATTGGAAAAACAACTGCGCCGCAAGGTGCATTATGTGATCCGCCCGGAATATCTGTGGACGAGCCTGGCTGAGATGGCGCGCACGCAGAGCGCGGAACTGTTGACCACGCTGCAAAAAGGTTTCGACTACATCGAGAGCGAATCCTTCACCAGCACCTTTCGAGGGCTGTTTTCGGAGATCAATCTGGCCTCGGACAAGTTGGGCAGAACCTATGCCGAGCGCAATGCACAGCTGTGCAAGATCATCAACGAGATCGCCAAGGGGCTTGCCGATTTTTCCACCAACAGCGATACCTTGGGCGATGCGTATGAGTACTTGATCGGCCAGTTTGCGGCTGGCAGCGGCAAGAAAGCGGGCGAGTTCTACACCCCGCAGCGCATTTCAGACATCCTGTCGGCCATTGTCACGCTGGATTCTCAGGCCCCGAAAACGGGTCAGCGCGTGCATCTGGACAGCGTGCTGGACTTTGCTTGCGGCTCGGGTTCATTACTCTTGAATGTGCGCCACCGCATGGGGCCGCACGGCATCGGCAAGATCGCCGGGCAGGAGAAGAACATCACCACCTACAACCTGGCACGCATGAATATGCTGCTGCACGGGGTGAAGGATTCGGAGTTCGACATCTTCCACGGCGACACGTTGACCAACGATTGGGAGTGGCTGCGCGAGACCAACCCGGCCAAGACGCCGAAGTTTGACGCCGTGGTGGCCAATCCGCCGTTCAGCTATCGCTGGGAGCCCACGGACGCACTCGCCGAGGATGTGCGCTTCAAGAACCATGGTCTCGCACCGAAGTCGGCGGCGGATTTTGCCTTCCTGTTGCACGGTTTTCACTATTTGAAACAGGACGGGGTGATGGCTATCATCCTGCCGCACGGCGTGCTGTTCCGGGGTGGAGCCGAGGCACGCATCCGTACCAAGCTGCTGAAAGACGGCCACATCGACACGGTGATCGGCCTGCCGGCCAACCTGTTCTTCTCCACCGGCATTCCGGTGTGCATCCTGGTGCTGAAGAAATGCAAAAAGCCGGATGATGTGCTGTTCATCAACGCAGCCGAGCACTACGAGAAAGGCAAGCGGCAAAACCAGCTCTTGCCCAAGCACATCGAAAAGATCATCGACACCTATCAGCACCGCAAGGAAGAAATCCGTTACTCGCGGCGCGTGTCATTGGAGATCATCGAGAAGGAACATGATTTTAATTTGAATATCTCGCGCTATGTGAGTACAGCCGAGGCGGAGGAAGGAATCGATCTTGGCGTGGTGCATAGGGAACTGGTGACTTTAGAAGAGAAAATAGAGGCAGATACAAGAAAGCACAATGAATTCCTGAAGGAGCTAGGCTTGCCACCTTTGCCTTGATTCTAAACTTTGCTGAGATGTTGCTGAAAAAAACTCCGAAGACTGGGAAAATTCCCGTGTCTGGAGGCGGAAACAGGTTCATTACGCGCCGAAACGCTCTATAACCCGCTCAAGTTTCTCCTGTGGCGATCATGAACGATAAATCGGCTTGCGTAGCACACGAGCTCTTTTCGGGAATTTATCAGGTTGTATTGCTTCTCTTGGATATGGAGATTTGCTAAGTATTGCGTTAGCTCCAATGCGGATCGCCTTGCAGGGAGACATACGGAAATTGAGGAGACCAAAGCAGAAATTGGAGGCGGCGCGAGTGAGCAGAAAACAACGTCGCAACTTGGCTGGGACAGGATCCGCGCAAGTACTGGAAGTGCCGGCGGAATGTGGGGTGACGATTGAATTGAGAAAAGGAAAGGATGAAAAAAGAAGAAAAAAATTTAGCGAAAACAATAGAGAAAGCGAGATTGATTGTCAAAAGAAGCGTCAAAAAATGTTGGGGGATTTTGGGGATTTCTGATCGATTTGCGCTTGTTTTGATAATTTTTCAAAATAAAGAAAACGACATGAAATGGTTTAAAAGTATGATATTTAAATTAAATTTCAAAATGATGCGCTTGTGTTGGGTGGAAAGAAACGGAACGGAAACGGAACTAAAAAAGGGGCCTTGCGGCCCCTTGTTGAATTGCTATTTTTGCTGCTTCCATGTCCAATAATCGGTGACCGATTCAAAAGCCATGTAGCCTCCATCCGCCTTGGCGATAATGGCGGCCCAAGGAGCCAGTTTTTTGGCCATGTAACGGGTGCTTACTTCCAAAAATTCCTTGCGCATTTTTTTTCTCCTGCCCCTGATTCCCGAGGCGCGGTCAGAGCACCTTTGCCCTGTTGGATCTATTTATACTGTATTTGGATACAGTATGCAACGGAAAAATGCAACCTGGTCACTTTTTTTCGAGTCGCTCTTTGAGAAGAGCCAGCATGCCAGGCGGTATGGGAGAGTGTCGTCTTGACCATGGATCACATGTCCATCCGTCTACTGTCCCTGTCCTGATATCCAGCATCTCGCCAATCTCACGATTGGTGATCTGGTGATCATCTCGGATCTTAAGCAACTCATCCCGCTCTGGAGATGAGTATCTGATCCACTCCATCCCGATCTCTGGAGGCACTCCTAGGGCCGCCAGTACCTTGCCAGGGGCATCGGTCTCGATCCGTCCACCAGCTGCATGGATGGCTTGCATTGTGATGCCATCCAATACCTCACCGGAGTGGCGGCGCTTGATGACTCCGATCCCGTAGGATCCGGCGGTCTTGTCTAGACGGTATTTCTGTCCGCTTATCGTGATTTTCATTCACCCTCCCAAAAATTACTTGGTCTGCGCCTGGACCCACATGCCGAGCTTGATGGAGGTCTCAAGATTGGTCCGGATATCAATCCACCGAGAGGCACTCGTCTCGGCGATGAGGGAATCCAGCAAGCCCACACCCTTATTGGTCTGCTCGACCATGTGGGCAGGCACCTTCCCGGCGGCCAGCATGGCCTTGACGTGGTTGCTGCTGCTGGTGATGATCTGCATCGCGTTGGCCCGGATGGTCTCTGCCCATGCGACCTGCTTGTCACTACCGACCAGGGCCGGCAATCCAGACTCTTTGGCGTCGATAGCGGCCTTGGCGCTCTCTGCCGCCCGCTCGGCTTGCAGGCAAGCATTGCAGGCACCTTGCCGACCCATCCAATCAGCGCGTCCTTGGCGAGCAGCAACCGGCCCGCAAATGTCTGCAACGCTGGTGTGACCGCAGGTGTGGGTGATCGTGTATTTGGCCATGGTTTGTCTCCTGCCCCTGATTCCCCGAGGCGCGGTCAGAGCACCCTTGCTCTGTTGGATCTATTTATACTGTATTTGGATACAGTACGCAACGGAAAAAAATGCAACCAGGCGCATTTTTTTATAGAGGGAAACAAAGCAAAAAAAAGCCCAGCGCAGACGATGAATCTGGCTGGGCTGGCCACCTATCCGGCGGCTTAAGTGCTGGAGTAGCGCTTGTTTCGCTTCCGCTTTGAGCTACTTCTCCTTAGAAATTTCTTATGAGCACCTCTTTTGCCGGGATGTTTTGGCTGGCGAGGCACGAGTAGCGGGTGGTGACGGGATCGATGCGGAATCGTTCGAAGATTTGGCGCACTTCCGGAACGTCGTTCAGACTGAGGGTGAATCGTCCGCGCAGACCGGCGAGCAGCTCGGCGAGGGTGGTGAAATCGGCGCGGGAGAAGATGCCTTTGCCGTAGTAGTTCTCGCAATTCCAGTAGGGAGGGTCGATATAGAAGAAGGTTTCCGGGCGGTCGTAGCGCGGGATTAGGTCGATGTAGGGCAGGTTTTCGATGGTCACGCGCGCCAGGCGGGTGTGGGCCAGGGAGATTTCGCGGCGGATCGCGAGTGGGTTGAGGCGCGCCGGCTCGGTGGCCGAGGTGCCGAAGGTTCGGCGGCCTGTCATGCGACCGCCGAACGAGAGCTTGTGAAGGTAGTAGAATCGGGCGGCGCGCTGGATATCGGTCAGGCTGGATGCTGGGGTGTCGAGGAGTCTGATGAACTCCTCGCGACTTGAGAGCGACCAGCGCAGGGCGTCCGCGAAAGACGCCCAGTGGTGCTGGACGACGCGATAGAGGTTGATCACATCGCCGTTGATGTCGTTGAGCACTTCGCTTGCCGATGGCGGTTTGCGGAACAGTACCCAGGCGGCGCCGGCGAACGGCTCGACGTAGCAGCGGTGGGCGGGGATTTGTGAGACGATGGTTTTGGAGAGCAGGTACTTACCGCCCATCCAGCCGGCGAGCGGCGGTTTGATCAGGTTGGACATGTTGAGATTCCGGGGTCGCTCGCGGGCGGTCGGATTGGCGAGACTCGCGGTCTCTTAAGTGATTGATGGTTTTGCAGCGTGGGCATTTGATTTCAAGGTGCCCGCTCCCCTTGGCCAATAATTTATGGCACTGGCCACAACGTATTTCCAACAGCACAGAAAATCCCCTATACTCACCCCGCCGCGCGTGCGGTGCGGGACGGCCAAAACTGGCCAAGTTGGTCTGTGCAGAGTTGGTTTCTGCGGCTTGGGGTGCTCGCAACACCCCAGGCCCCCGCTTATCGAGGCCGCAAAGCTTTTCCTTTCTTGTGCTCTCCCGGCTGTCGCCTTATCATTCATGACAGCGTTCATGCGCAGATTATAAGAAGTCACAATAAGCCACAACAGGAAGCGCTTCACGAAGCTTGATGTTGCGGTGCCTTTTCACATCTTGTCGATCATGGAGAACCGCATGAAGATCAGTCCATTGATTGTAGCTTTGTCTGTTTTCTTTGTGCCAGATGTCAGCTGGTCTACCCCGCAATACCCGGAGAGCGCGGCATCTTACACGACTCTAGATCGTGAGGTTGGGTGCAAGAGTCAATACAGCAGTGATAAAAAAGACAATATTTTCAAGAGTCAATATTACAACCACTGGATGACATGGACGGGGACGGTTGAATTGTCTTCGGCAAACAGCGCCAGCCTTAATATTGACAGGATGGGTACGGCAGATTTGCGCGTTGAATTTGCTGATGATCGGGCGGGATATGATTTACTGAAGGGGAGTATTATCACGGTTCGGTTTTTGATGAAGAGCGAGGGCGGGTGTTTTCTTCCGTTTTCTGGGACAAACGCGGTGATCGTCACGCCGCAGCGCAGCACGTCCGGGTATGGACAATCTGCTCCAGCGGCCATGGGATATTCTCAACCAGCCTACACCCCGCCAACGCCAACCTATACATTCAAATGCCGCACTGCGGACGGCAAGGATTGCAGCAGGCCGCAATAAACTCTGCTCGAACCAACCTGAAAAGCGTGAGCCGGCCAAACAGGCCGGCTTGCCGCACCTTTAACGTGCACAATTCATACCTAATCCGTGGGCTGCTTCCCAGGCGATTTGGCTTGCGTCGGCGTTCGCAAGCCCCCGCAATCTGATGAGATCGTTTATTTTCCATGACAATTCTGGCCAGTCTGGAACGTTTTGGCAGCCAGTTTGGACGTAGGACATAATCAACGGCTCAAGAAGTTTTCGATACTCGGTTGCACTGTTACGGTGGCTTTGAATGCCATAAAACTCCGCGCCCGTCATGGCGTGGGCTGCGCTTGACGACAAAGTGACACATACGGCTGCAACGGCCAGTAATTTTTTCATGAATCCTCTCTGGAAGTGGTGTGGACGGGTGGTTCACGTCTACATCAGCCCGCCCACACCCGTCAATAGCTATTTTCCAGACAAGATTAGAATGTCCTGCGCACGCTCAAAATCCCGACGCTTGATGTCTTGAATTCGCCGCACGCCAAGATCTTTTTTCACCCGCTCCCACACCGCTTGGCGTGTTGATTTTGTGTTGCTGCTTGCCTCGCCGGCCAGGGCCGAGAGGGTGACGAGCTGTGTCTCGGTGAGTGGCAGGGATTGATAGTGATTCCATGCGACGATTCCGGAGATGATCAGAACGGCGGCTACCGGGGCGGCGATCATGGTGGCACGAAAACAAGATGCAAATCTTTTTTCAAAAGAAAGACTGCGGTGCTGCACGAATTGCTGCGGGTCGAGGCTGTTCAGCATGTGACGCTCCTTTGAAGGGGATGATTGGTTGTAAAACCGACCATCATTCTTCGTGAAGCGGAATGGGAAAGATTAATAGATTGAGAATATTAACCTTATTTTGTTTTAAACTGAAACAATTTCGCTACAGACAGTGGAATCATGAATACCCCTTGTTCAAGCGCCTGTAGCATCAGCCTGCGCTCCTCGGGGGTACTCTCCAGATAGGCGGTGAAAACCATCTCGGCTTTGGGTTTTGGTGGCACATCAGACCCTTCCCCCCTCAGAATGCTCTCGACAACATACAACACCCCCGCCACCTCTTCGGCGACGCGGCGCGGATTGCACTCGCCGGACCTCATGCCTGTCAGGATGTAATTCACATCCACACCGGCTGCCGCAATGGAGGCGAGATAGGTGGCATCAGGGATTCGCGTGTTTTTTTCGTAGGTAAACTGCGTATTCAGAACAACCCCGCCAATAGCAGCGAAATCAGTTTGATTCATTTTCAAACGTTTACGCTCTTCAAGAATCCGATCTCCAATATTTTCACTCATTTGCTTAAATTTCCATTGACTGATTAATGCGAACGCTTTAATCTAATACCCATGTCGAACACAGACAACAAACGCAGACACGAGAACAGGACAATGCGCAAACCCCAAAATTGGCCACGCTCGAAAATCAAAATGCACCTGGAGGATGCCGGTTGGAGCCTGCGTCGTCTCAGCCTGGCGCACGGTTTTTCGGCGCGCGTTGGCTCCAAGGCGCTTGATGGCCCGCTCATCCCCCGGATGGAGCTGATCATCGCCGAGGTCATCGGCGTGGAGCCACAGGTGATTTGGCCCCTCTACTACCCGGACGGCAAGCGCGCCCCCAGGAGCGCTCTGGAAAAGCATATCACGCCGCGTCGCAGACGCACAAATGGAGATGCCTTATGAACGCAGCAGGGACAGAGATTGGAGCGCGAACGGGTGCGCTGACCTTTGTCGGGTACGTCGAGGACGGCGATGACCGCTTGGCCGTTTATCAAGAAATCGTGCATGAGCAGCCCAGAACTTACCCTATCCGCTGGCCCGACCGCAACGATGTGATGAGCGGTTTTGGGGCGAATCAACCGCGTCGCAGACGCACAGACAAACAGGAGATCAACGCATGAAAGCGAAAGAGATGCAATTCATCTTGCCGCTGCTCGATCCGCCGAGCATGGAGCGGGAGTTGCCGGGGTTTTTGGATCTGGACTCCCAGATCCGCCACATCATCGGTGAGATGATCGTCAGCAGCCGCAAGGATCGCTACATCCTGGCTGCCGAGATGACGCGCGACACCGGGAAGGATATCTCCCATCACATGCTGTATGCCTGGACCAGCAGCAAGGAGAGTCAGCGGTTTCCGCTGGCCTACCTGGTTGCCTTCGAGAAGGCGTGCGGATCGTATGATCTGCTGGAATTTCTGGCGGCCAAGCGCGGGTGCGCCCTGTTGATCGGTGATCAGACCGAGGCGGCCAACCTGGGGCGCATCCAGATGCTGAAACAGGATCTGGATCGTGAAGAGGAGAAAATCCAGTCGCGCATCGAGCGCAAACGGCGGTTGGCTGAGTTGCAGGGGGTGCGGTGATGGAAAACGAAACCGGGGAGATCGAAGAGATGGCAATCGAGGGTGAGGTGATCCCGCCTCCGGCGGATGTGGCGACCACGGGGAGTGCGCGTGGCGTGGACTATTTTGCGAATTGGGTCAGTCAGTCCTGGCGCGATTCGATGGAGGGGATTTTCGAGACCGGGCGTCGGCTCTCCGAGGCCAGGAAGGCGCTTGGCAACGAATTTGAGACTCTGCTCAACAGGTTGCCGTTCGGCAGGGTGACCGCGTTGCGGCTTCGGCGGGTTGCCGAGAGCCCGCGTTTTGCAAACTGTTCACCGGTGAACAACCTGCCAAGCTCTTACTCCATTTTGCATGAGTTGCTCACCCTGCCTCAAGAGGTGTTCGACGACTTGCTTGACAAAGGGTTGATCAACAAAGACACGACCCGGCAGGAAATCGTTGATATCAAGACAGCTCTGAAAACCGGCCAGCACACCCATTCGGCGAAAACGACCGGCGGCACCACCACCTCGAGCGGCAAGGATGGTGGTGAGTCCGGCGGGCTTCCCACGCAACGCACCATCGACTATCCGAAGCGGGTCAAGCTGATTCTGACTGTCCCGGAAGCAACAATGCTTCAGGAGATGTTCGAATCAGCCAGCAAGATCGGCATGGTCACGCAGTGGATCAACAAGAATTTCACGGCCAAAGACAAGGAGCGTCCGGACCCGGACAAGCTGGCGAAGAAATTCGCCGACCTGAATTTGCCTGAAATTTTCTTCGCTACGAGGTAAGCGATGCTCGCCGCGCTTTCATCCTGGGCTGTTGCCTCCGAGCTGGCCGGGCTTCCCGGCCTGCCGGGCACGGTGCGCGGCATCTTGATGCGGGCCGAGCGTGACGGGTGGCTGAAACGGAAACTGCCGGTCGGCAAGGGGTTCGAGTTCCATATCGGCAGTTTGTCTGACGAGGCGCGCGCGGAGTTGAATAAACGGCGCGCGGCAGGGGTGAACGAAGAGCCGGACCCGGACCATGACTTGCCGGTGTTGGCGGATCCGATCGAAACGCAGTTGGCGGCGCGCTGGGATGTGCCGGAAACGCAGGGTTTGAAACAGTGGCAGAGGGAGATCATGGACGCCAGGGCGGTCATTTTGCGGGAGGTGGCGCGATGGGAAAACGAGATGCCCCTGGTTGAGGCGGTCCAGGTGGTCATGGCGCTGGCCAAGGATGGCACGCTCCCCCCTGATGTTCAGGCCGCCATCCCGTTTGCCCTGGCCAAAACCGGAAAAGGCAAGGAGTTGCTCTCGGCCAGCACCATTCACCGCTGGCGCGCCGCTGCCAAGCTGGGCGCGGGCGCCCTGGCCCCGGCGGCCATGGACGCGGGCGAAACGCCGGTCTGGGCCAATCCGTTCTTGAAATATTACCGCACCGCGAATCGCCTGACGGTCCCGGCGGTGATTGCCAAGATGCAGCGCGAAGGAGTGGATCCGGCCTGGATCCCATCTTACAGCCAGGCGCGGCGCTATCTGGCGCGGATCGGCGAGGTGGAGGCGAACCGGGGGCGGGTTTCTCGGCTGCAACTGACCGCGATGAAGCCCTTCACCCGGCGCGACACCTCGAAGCTTTACCCATTCGATATCGTCAATGGCGACGGGCATTTGTCCTACATGCTGGTCGAGCACCCCAACACCGGCAAGCCGACCAGGCTGGAGCTGACCGAGTTGTTCGACGTTGCCACCCGCATGCATGTCGGCTGGTCGATCAACTACGCGGAGAGCACCAAGGCTGTCATGGATGCCTTGAGGATGGCGGTGGAGTTTGGCGGGGTGCCCAAGGTGGTGCATTGGGACAACGGCTCCGGTGCGAAGAACAAGAACCTGCAAGACGAAGTGAGCGGCCTTAAAAAACGGCTCGGCTTCGAGTTTTATCACCAGACCGCTGGCAATCCCCAGGCAGGCGGCATCGTGGAGCGGGGTCATCAGCAGGTGTTCATCCCGGCGGCGCGCACGTTCGAGAGCTATGTCGGGCGGCGCGACAAGGATGACGGCCTGCTTCGGGTCCGGATGAAGGCGATTCGCGAGGGAAAGATTCGTCTGCCGACGATACCGGAGGTGGTGCGGGTGATCGATGCGCTGCGCGAGGAGTACAACAACCGCCCGCATCGCTCCCTGCCCAAGACCATCGACAAGATCACCGGCAAGGAGCGGCACGAAACCCCGGTTGAGGCGTGGAAGCGGCATGTGGATGCCGGGTGGAAGCCGGTCAAGGTGGTGGACAGCCTGGAGGAGTTTCGGCTGGAGGAGGTGCGGCATGTCATTCGCGGCGAGATTCGCTTCCACAAGATGTTTTACGCCAATAACGCGGAGTTGGCCGGGATGACGGGTCAGGTGCGGGTGCGGTTCGATCCTCGCGACGGCAGCAGGGTGTGGGTTTACAGCCTGGACAAGCACGACAGATTTATCTGCGAGGCGCTGCGGGACGGGAACAGGAAAGACTATCTCGTGGACAGCGTGCTCGATCATGCCGAGCAGATCCGGCTGCGTGGCCAACTGGCCCGCCTGGACCGCAAGAAGCTGGAAAAACAAGAGGAGTCGCGCCGGACTTTGGAGCTGGTCCGCGAGCCGGAGCGGCTCACGGTCGAGCAACAGGAGACTGCCAATCGCATGTCTGGTCTGCCGGTCGCCGAGGCCGCCGACTACACCGAGATGCTGGCGGTGCGTGATGAGCAGTTTTCGGACGGTCAGTCCGGGGGTCGCCCCATCTTTTCCGGTCCCTTCGCCGAGCGTGATTGGGGAGTGTGGGCGATGGGGCACATCGAAGAGCTGGACGAAGAGGAGTTGGATCGGCTGGAGGCCAGCCTGGAGGATCCGCGATTCCGGATGCTGGTCGGGGTTGACGGGGCGGACGCAGGCATAAAAAGAAAGGCCGGATCCGTGGCATGATCCGGCCCCGCAAAACACCAAAAGCAAGGGGAATATAGCATGAAAAACGTGTTGGTACAGACAGAAAATGTGCACCGTTTTTTAAGCGGTGTCGGGGAGCTGGAAAAGCGCGGGGCCCGCGAGGCGTCGATCATGCTGCTGATCGGCGATCCGGGTTTCGGGAAAACCGAGTGCGTGGAGCGCTGGGCGGACCAGGAAGACGCGGTTTATCTGTGCGGCTATCCCCGCGTCACTGCGCAGATGGTGCTGGGAGACCTGGTGCGCGAGCTGGGCGGGATCCCGGACGGGCGGTACGAGACGCGGCGGCAGCAGGCGGACCGGCTGTTGCGGAGCAGCCTGAACGACAAAGGCATGCCGCGCCCGATCATTCTGGATGAGGCGCAATTTTATCTGGAAAACAAGGCCGAGGCTCTTGAAGTGATTCGCAGCCTGACCGACCGGCACGAGAACTCTCTGGTGTTGGTCTCGATGGACGACATTCAAAAGCAGATCGCCAAGTACGACCAGATTTCGTCGCGGATCGCCAGCGTGGTGAAGATGCACCCCGCAAACATCGCGGATGTCGAAAAGCTCTGCGACGGGTTGAGCGAGGTGAAAATCTCCCAGCGGCTCGCCGAGGAGATTTTGCATCACACCGGAGGGCGGCATCGGGATGTGGTCAAATCCATCGCCCTGGCCGAGACGTTCGGCAAGCGAAACCGGAAAGAGTTGGTCAACTGCGTGATGATGAGCGGGGAGGTGATCGCGTATGACTGGCGCGACGAGACCCCGCGCAAAGTCCGCGAGGCCATGGCCGCGCGCGAGGCGCGGGAGATGAAGAAGCAGCAAGAGGAGTGCGCGAGGTCGGCGGCATGAGCGCGCGCTGGATCGCGGGCATCGTGCTGGACGAGTTGCGCAACGGGTCCGGAACGCGGGTTGAGCTGGCGGCGCGCATCCCGGATCTGAATCCGGAACAGATCAGCAACGCCTTGTGCACCCTGCAAAAGAATGAAATGGCGATCGTGATCGACCGGCGCAGGTGGTACATCACGGCGCACGGTGCGAGCTACGACGGTCAGGGATTTTTGTCCGGTGGAGCCGGTCAGGAGCGGGCCCGCAAAACACCGAAAAAGCGCACCCTGCGGCAGCGCGCCTGGGCTGCGCTGCGCCGCAAAAGGGGTGGCAAGGCGACCATCCCGGAGCTGATGAAGAGTTTGGGCACGGATCGGGAGATGGATGCCAACAACATCGGCTGCTATTTCCGGAGATTGGCCGATGTTGGCCTGCTGATCAATCCGGGCCGGCGCGTGACCGGGAGCGGACCGAACAGCCCTGGATTCCTGTTGTGGACCATTCCACTCGATGTCGGACCGAAAGCGCCGATCTGGCAGACCGCCAAGAACCAGGTCTACGACCCGAATACCGGCGAGACCTACAAATTGCCACCCAAAAAACAAGGAGTCACCCCATGAGCTGCGCCATTTTTATCAACAGCCGGGAAGAGCTTAAGGTCAGGCAAAACCGGCGGCGGGCGCGCGGGCATCATCAGCAGCCGACGCTGCGGTGTGACGCCATCCTGCTGCTGACGGTGCAGCACCGCTTTCGGCGCTTTGATCGCGGCTGCCCTGTGACGCAGAAAGCCTTGAAAGCGGCAAAACAGGAGATCCTGCGCATCCTTGTGGCTCGTCCTGGTCATAGGATCGTCGAGGGCGAGTTGCGCACGATGATGCATCACACCCCGCGCCAGGTGGTAACCGAGGCGCTGAAATCCCTGTCCCGTCTCGGGCGTATCATCCACGGCGGTACCTTGCGCATCAACGGCCAGCTGCATCCGTGCAGTGTGGTTCTTGTCAACCCTATTCGTTCAACCGATGGAATTTTGGAGAAAGATCATGTCTAGCAGCAGCAACATCGTCATTCCGGACGGCTTCTGGCAAGACCCGCAGGGGCGGCTGATTCCGGCGAGCATGGTCAAGCCGATTGACCAGCTCCGCGATCAGACCGTGCGCAAGCTGGTTCAGGCGGCCATGGATTTGAACGAGGACATGGCCGAGTTCAAATCCATGGCGTTCGATGAGGTGAGCGCGTTCATCGCCATCTCGGCATCGGATCACGGGGTGAGTGTCGGCGGCCTCAAGGGTAACGTTACGTTGACCACCTATGACGGTCAGTACCGTGTTCAGAGGGCGTTTTCGGCGGTTCTGGTCTTCGATGAGCAGGTGCAGATCGCCAAATCCCTGGTCGATGAGTGCATCAAGGGGTGGACCTCGGCTTCTCACCCGGCGGTCCAGGCGTTAATCAATGAGGTTTTTCGCGCGGACGCCCAGGGAGAGTTGCCGGTCAACAAGGTCTATGAGCTGCGCCGGCTACAGATCGACGATGAAAAGTGGCAGAAGGCCATGCAGATCCTGACCGACTCGATCCGCGTCGATCATACCCGCTCCTATCTGCGCTTTTACCAGCGCACGGATGAGGGAGAGTTCGTGCCGATTCCGCTCGATTTGGCGACTGTCCGGGTGGGACGGCTGGAAGAGAAAGTGCCACAGGAGATCATCTGATGGACGAGCAGCAGAAAGAAAAAATCGTTCGCGGGCTTCATGTTGCGATTCATGCGTGCAACGAAGCCATCGATCGAGTCAATGATGTGTTTGTAGATCTGGATGGTGATGAAGACCTTTCCGTGCAAGATTCCGAGGATCACTGGAACTTGCACGAAAAACTTCTAGAAGAGGCTGATAAGATCGTCGGACTCTGCGAATCGCTTCTGAAGAAATACACCAACAAGGGGTGACCGGTGGACCGCTCAACGCTTGAATTCTTCGCCAGGGCCACGGTCGAGGCGCGTTTCGTTCAGGGCTTCATGACCACCCGTCGAGGTTGGATGCCGTTTCTGGATGACCGTGGCGTGCTTTCGCGATTTACCGGCAAGGACGGGCTTTTTTCCGGCAAGGCGGAAGCGGAGCAGGCTGGGGAGCGGTTCAAGCGGGAGTGCCGGGAGAAGCTGGAAAATCAACAGCAAGACCAGGGCGCGCCGGTGTGGCGCGCAAGGGGTGCGTGATGTATACGACCGAGAAAGAGGCGGCTGAAAAATGGTGTTGTCAGGCGCGGCACGAGGCGGTAGCGCAGGCGGACCGCAAGATTATGGTGCCGTGCATCGGCTCTGGATGCATGGCGTGGCGGTGGAATTTTTCAGCGCTTGAAGAAGTCGATTTGAGCAAGCGACGCGGCTATTGCGGTTTGGCCGGAAGATTGGAGTGGTGACGATGAAACGCATCCAGTCACCCTCCGGATTCTGTCATAGCCGCCGCCTTTCGCTCTGGTGGCTGGTGTTGGCCGGCCTGGCGCTGGGCGTGTCGATCCCGGCGGCGGCCTGGATGGCGTATGAGTGGGTGGCGCGTGTGTGATCCGGTTTTCAAGCGCGTGATCATCCCACGCAATGCCAGGATCTGCTGGCACTGCCGGTACTGGGAGCGCCACGGCAAGTTCGGCACCGGCTGGTGCCGGGCTGGCGCTTTGCAAATCACCACGCTGGGCTGGGATTGTGCGCAGTTCGAGCGCAAAAGGGAGGATGCAAAATGAGTATGCGTGCCACAAAACTGATCGCAAAAATCCACATCGCCAAGGTGCAGCTCGGGCTGGATGACAACGCCTACCGCGCCCTGCTCGAATCCTGCACCGGCAAGGCGAGCTGCAAAGAGATGACGGATAGGGAGTTGCGCGGGGTGTTGCGGGAGTTCGAGCGGCGTGGCTGGAAACCGGCCCCGCCCAAGCCCGAGGCCCCGCCGGTTGGCATCGAGATCCCGCCGGGATCGCGCTGGATGGCGCGCCCTTCGAACTGGGATGACCCGGAAAAACGCGGGATGTACGCGAAGATCTACGCCATGATCTGCGCCAATAAAATCCATGATTGGAGCTGGGGTTATGTGCGTGGAACAGCGAAAAAGATGTTCGAGAAGACGCGCGGCGATGTGGTGCTGGAGTTTTTGTCGGTGGCCGAGCTGCACAAGCTGACCAGCGCCCTGGCGATCCACTCGTGGCGGCTCAAGCAGAGGCCGGCATGAGCGGTCTGGCCGAGGCCGATTTCGCGCTCTGCGAGCTGCCGCCGATGCTGCGGGAGCTGGTCGATGTGGCTGGTTTTGCGGCAACCGTTGCCCTGGCCGAGCGGTTCGGTGGCACCGAAATCGTTGTCCCGGCGCGCGAGCCGGGGCCGGAGTGGATCGTCTGGCAATGCGCCGGTGGCGAGGCTGCCGGCAAGATCTGGCGGCGTTATCAAGGGTTGCGGGTCTATATCCCGAAGGGCGATCGCGCGTTGCGCTGCGTGCGCAACCGGCAGATCGTCGAGGCGTATCGTGGTGATGCCACGGCGAACAGGCTGGCGCGCGAGTTCGGGCTTTCGTCGCGCCGGGTGAGCGATATTTTGAACAACCCGGATTCTGGTGGTGCTGGCGATGGTCGCCGGCGGCGGGATCCGAGACAGCTGGCGATGGAGATTTAGGGATGAACGGTGTGACGATCAGGATTGAGAGCAGCAACAATCAATTCACGGTAACGGTATATTTCGACAGAGGTTTCGACACAGCATCATCGGCGTATCGGGCAGCCATGGTTGCGGTGCAGGCAATGACTGATCTGGGAGAAACGGAAGTCAGCCTGGTCAAGAGGCCGACATGAAAGATGAGATGAAAATCTGGGTGTGGATCGGTGCGCTGTTTTTCGTGTGCGGGGTTGGATGGGCTGGGGTTATCGATTTGATTGATCGCCGCGATAAGCGTGTGATGCAGGAGACGCTGGATCGGATCAGGGCGGATACGAAAGGAACCGGCATCTATCATATCAAGGGCGGCGAGGTGAGTTGCGCCTGGGTCGGGGGCATAAATGTCGGTTCCTGTTGGCCGCATCAGTTGGAGCTGTGCCCGCGCCTGGAGCCGCTGGAATGAACGTCCCGTTCAAAAATGAAGCGGTCCATGTTCTGTCTGTCTCGGGAGGGAAGGACTCGACTGCGATGTACTTGCTTGCGCTTGAAAGTGGCGTGCCATTTCGGGCGGTTTTCGCGGACACAGGCAACGAGAACCAGATCACCTTGGACTATATCCGCGACTTACAATCGAAGACAGGAGGCCCGGAAATCGAATGGGTGAAAGCAGATTTCTCCGGTGATTTTAAGCGTAAAGCCGAGTTCATTCGTCAGAAGTGGCCGGAAGACGGCGTGTCGCCAGAGCGTGTTGAACAAGCGGCGTCGATGATGCATCCGCACGGTTCGGCATTTCTCGACTGCTGTCTGATGCATGGGTTGTTTCCCGGCAACAAGAAAATGCGGTTTTGCTCGTCCGATCTGAAATATTATCCGATTGACGCGCTCATTGATGAAATTCTGAACGCTGGGAATCGTGTTGTGTCGTGGGTTGGCGTTCGGGCGGAAGAGTCTCCATCTCGCGCAAAACTTCCAGAAGTAGAGCATGAACAAGACAGGGGATTGACCATCTTTCGACCACTGTTGAGATGGCATCTGCAAGATGTTATCGCGATTCATGCCCGTCATGGGATCGAATTAAACCCGCTTTACCAGCTCGGAATGCTTCGCGTCGGTTGCATGCCGTGCATCAACAGCTCGAAAGGCGAACTGCGGGTTATTGCGAAACGATTTCCGGAGCGGATTGAGATGGTGAAAAAATGGGAGGATGAGGTGCAGAAGGTCAGCAAGAGCGGCAAGATGATGCATTTTTTTCGTGTGGATAAAACACCTCTTGGCGAAAAAACAGGAGATCCATCCGTAGCGACGATCGATCACGTTGTGGCTTGGGCGAATAGTGGACCGGGCGGTGATCCGCGCCAGGGCACTTTTGATCTTGATGATCACTCGTGCATGTCGGCGCTGGGGGTGTGTGAATGAACCTCACCTGCCCATCATGTGGCGCCGAGGCGGCTGCGGAGGCTTGGCAGAACGATGCGGAGGCGCGCGCGGCATTCGCGACCCTGGCGGGTCTGCCCGCCGAGGTGCAGCGCGAGGCGATCCGTTATCTCGCTCTGTTCCGCCCGGCCAGGTCGCGGCTTTCGTGGGCGCGGGCGGGGCGCATCCTGGCCGAGCTGCATGCGCTGACGACAGCGGGCGTGGTGAAGCATGACCGGCAGGAGCGGCCCTGCTCGCCGGCGGTCTGGGGGGCGGCGATGGCGCAGATGATGGCACGCCGAGAGAGTATCAAGCGGCCTTTGGGCAATCACAACTACCTGGCCGCCGTGGCCTTCGAGCTGGCCGGTCAGGGCGGGACGGAGCGGGAATCGGCGCTGCCGGCGCCGGTGCGGCAGGTGTCTGGCGCGCCATCTAAAATGGCGCAAACCTTGACCACGCTTGCGGAGTTTGTGCGCGATGGGTGATGAGATGATGTGGTTGCGCCGCGAGATCGCGGTGGGGCTGGGCAGGCTGGCCACGCTGCGGCTGGCCGGGTTTCCGGCGGCGGACGACATTCAATACGTGGTTCGTTCGTGGTACGAGACGCTCCTGACCGAGCCAATCCAATGGGACGAGTCGCTTGATCAGGCCAGGATCCGCCACAGCTTCATGATGCTGGCCCGCGTCTGCGACCGGTGGCCAGCGCCGAAAACGTTTCTCGACCACCTTCCGCCGCGCCCGGCGCGTCCGAGCCTTCCGGAGCCGCCGATGCCGAAGGAGAAGGTGGCCCAGAACGTCGGGAAAATTCAAGAGCTTTTGAGATGGTTCAAGGGAAACCGGGAGTCGCAGAATGGATGATCTCGAAGCTGGCGGCGTGGTGTGCTGGGGGTTGGAATGGGGTCTGGACGACTGCCAACACATCGTGCCGCTGAACGACATGCGTCCGCATGACCGCACCGAAACATGCTGGTGCAGGCCGGTGGCAGACGATGACGGCCTGGTCGTCATCTGGGCACACAACAGCGCCGATGGCCGGGAGGATTTTGAAACCGGCAGGCGCAAGCCTTCGTAATACGGGAGATTTTCTAATGAACGATGAGGTTGAGATTTACGCAGAAGCGCTCGCGATCTACGGACCGACGGCGCAGATCATGATGATGCTGGAGGAGATGGCAGAGCTGCAAATCGCTCTGCTGGACCGGATTCGCGGGCGTGGTGATCTTGATCTTTGCCGACGCCAGATCGTGGAGGAGTTGGCCGATGTGAGCATCATGATCGGACAGATGCGTCACATGTTTTGCTCTGAAGCCGAGTTCGACAGACAGAAGAAGCTGAAGATTGATCGTCTGGGTGAGCGCATCAAAGCCAGGATGGCTAAACTGAAAGCTGAAACCGAATTGCTTGAGACGAGGTGATGCATGATGTTTTTCAGACACATCAAGACCGGACACATTTACCGTCTGCTGGCGCACGCCACCTACGAGACGAGCGCGCGGGCTGTGGAGGGGGTTGTGGTTTATTGCCCGCTCGACATCGAGCATGCGGTTTACGTGCGGGAGGAGCGGGATTTTGAAATGACGTTCGAGATGGTGACGAGCAAGGATAACGCCAGATTGAATCTGTAAACATCATTGCGCGGAGCATGTTCCCAATAGATAATACGCTAACAGTATCAATTTGATAGTTAGCCATACAGCAAATGGAGAGCTAAAATGCAAGATTGTAAACCAGATTTTCAAGATCCACCGCTGATGGAGGTCCTTGTTGATGGGAAACCAAAAATGAGGCGATATTCGATCCAGTGTGGCCCTATTTTCAATGGCCCCCTTGATCGTAAGGATTTTTCAGAAAAGATGGTTCCGGAAACCTTCGAGGGTGAAGAGGTTGTTTATCCGCTGAATGGCGGCGCCCCTATGATTTTTAAAGTTCGTTAAGAAAATGAAATCCTCTGTCTGCCCCAGAAAAAGCCAGTCTACCGCACGCCTCGCCGCCTGATCCAAACCACGGAGGGCCGCGCGCCCTCCGGTTCTTCCGCGATCCGGAAGCCCTTCCTGCATATTTTATCCCCCGCCTCATGCTTTCATGCGTCATCGTCTACTTTTTACAGAGACGCATGAAATGTTCGATCGCTTTCATGCGTCATCATCCACTCTCGCGGAGACGCATGAAATGTTCAATCGTCAACAAATCGAAAACGAAGTCATCGCCAAGGCGTGCCAGATCCTCGACATGGACTCCCCGGCGGCGCGTGCGCTGCTGTTGGGCACCATGGCCCAGGAGTCAGTCTTTGGCACCTACGTGCGCCAGATGGGTGGCGGTCCGGCCCTGGGGGTGTTCCAGATGGAGCCGGCCACCTTCCACGACATCCTGCACAACTGGCTGAATTACCAGCCGAACATCGCGGCCCGCTTGCGCGCGGTGTGGCCGGAGCTGCCCGGGCCCGAACGCCTGGTGACCGATCTGTTGTTCGCGGCGGTCATGTGCCGGCTGCACTACCGCCGCAAAACCGATCCTCTCCCCGCCGCCGACGACATCCCCGGCCTGGCCCGCTACTGGAAACTGCACTACAACACCCTGCTCGGCAAAGGCACCGAGGATGAGTTCGTCGCCAGCTTCAACCGTTACGTGAAGGGCGAGGTGAAGAAATGAGCGACAGCGACAAGCTCGACGAGGTGGCGCGCGTGATCGGGCGTTTGGAGGCTCGGCAAGAGCAGATGCACGAGACGATCAAGGAAAATGCCAGTCTGCTCATGGATCTGGACCGACGCACGGGCAAGCTGGAAAGCTCGGTGAAAGTGGGTTCGGCGGTGATCGGCGGCATCTCGGCGATGGTGATGTCGGTCGGGGTGGATCTCGCCAAGTCGATCCTGAAGGGCTGAAAAAAATGGCCCACTCGCCCACCACCCGCACCCTTGTTCGCGAAGCGTATGCCGCCGGGGCCGCGCTGGTGATCGCCTGCGAGCGACACAAGGTCCCGGAGGCTACGGCCAGGGCATGGAAGCAGCGCGACGCTGGCACCGATCTCGATTGGGACAAGTTGCGCGCCGCTCATGCCCTGGCCAATGGCGGTCATGTTGAGGTGGTGCAGCGCATCCTGACCGATTTTCTCGAAGCTCATGCCGAGGCGATCCGTCAGGTCAAAGAGGCGGAAATCGCGCCGGCGGATCGTGTCGAGCTGCTTTCGCGTCTGACCGATGCCCTCTCCAAAACTATGGCGGCTTTGAGCCGTGCGGCCCCGAAACTGTCGGAGCTCGGGGTGGCTATGGAGATCCTGACCCTGCTCGCCGAGTTCGTGCGCACCCGACACCCCAAAAGCGCGCCGGCCATTCTCGACATTCTCGAACCCTTTGGTGCGGAGTTGGTGAAAAAATATGGCTGAACAGACCAGCAAACGCGAGTTCCTGACCCGCCTTTCGGCGTTTGCCGACAGCTACCGGCGGCGCGTCGAAGCCGAGGTGGACGGGTTTGACCCGGACCCGGAAGCCTCGGCCAGGCGCGCCAAACGCGCCATGAAAGATTTCGGCTTTTTCGTCAAGACCTACTTCCCGCACCTGGCTATCGCCTCGCGGAGTGTGCTGCACCAGTACCTCTTCGAGCGCCTGCCAGAACTGGCGTCCGGCAAGGGCGCGCATGTGGCGGTTGCCGCCCCGCGCGGGGAGGCCAAATCCACCCTCGTTTCGCAAATTTTCACGGTGTGGCGCGTGATGACCGGTCGGAGTCATTACGTCTGTCTGATCATGGACGCCTACGACCAGGCGGCGATGATGCTGGAGGCGATCAAGGTGGAGTTGGAATCGAATCAACGCCTTGCCATGGATTTTCCCCAGGCCTTCGGCGCGGGGAGGTTGTGGCAGGAGGGCGTGATCCTGACGCGGGGCGGCGCAAAGATTCAGGTTTTCGGCTCGGGCAAGCGCATGCGCGGTCTGCGCCACGGCTCGTATCGTCCGGATCTGGTGATCTGCGACGATCTGGAGAACGATGAGAACGTCCGCTCCCGCTCGCAGCGCGACAAGCTGGAGAGTTGGTTCAAGAAGACCGTCTTGAAACTCGGGCCCCCGGACGACTCGATGCACGCGGTGGTGATCGGCACGGTGCTGCACCACGATTCCCTGCTTTCCCGGCTGCTGCGCGACCCGTTATGGGAGTCGCAACGCTTCTCGGCGATCATTCAATGGCCGGATCGCATGGATCTTTGGGAGCGGTGGGAGGGGATCTTGCGGGCGGACGGGGAGGAGGCGGCGGACCGGTTTTTTGCCGGGCAGAAAAAGGCCATGGAATCCGGCGCTGTCGTCTCCTGGCCGGCGATGCGGCCCCTGGTGACCCTCATGAAAATCAGGGCCCGCGATGGTCGGGACGCTTTTGATTCCGAGCTGCAGAACGCCCCCATGGCCGAGAATGCCACCTTTGCTGCGCTCCATTTCTGGCGCGAGACCCCACCCAACATGCTCTTTTTCGGGGCGGTGGATCCATCGCTGGGGCGGCTTGGCGGGCGCGGCGATCCGTCGGCGATTCTGGTGGGCGGGCTGGATCGGGAGACCGGCAAGCTCTACGTGATCGAAGCGGACATCCAGCGCCGCACCCCGGACAAGATCATCGAGCGGGTGGTGCAACTGCAAAAGGAGTTTCGCTGTGGCTTGTGGATCGTGGAGGCTGTGCAGTTCCAGGAGTATTTCAAAAACGAGCTGATACGCCAGTCCGCGCAAGCGGGTCTGCCGGTCCCGGCGCGTGGGGTGAAACCCTCGACCGACAAGGACTTGCGCATTCGCTCGCTGCAACCGCACATCGCCAACGGCCTGATTCTGATCCACCAAAGCCAGACCACGCTCGTGGAGCAGTTGCAGCACTACGGCGAATCGGACGCCCACGACGACGGCCCGGACGCTCTGCACATGCTCTGGGCGGCGGCGCTCGAAGGGCAACAGCGCATCGAGTTCATGTCCGGCGGGCGGCGGTTTGCGGCGGGCATGCCGGGCATGAATCCCGGCGGGCGCGGTTCGGCCACGGGTGCCGGGTTTGGCACGGTGTCTGGCGGTCTTGGCTGGATGAGAGGGTTCTGACGTGGCGACAACTCCGAAAAAAAACACCCCGCCCGATTTCAGTCTGATCGCCGCATCCCGCGACGGGCGCGACATCACCAAGGGTTTTCTCGATCCCTTGCTGCTGCAACCCAATCGCGACTCGATCTTGCTCGACTTCGGGGCGACGCTGGAGGTTTACGAGGAGGTGTTGCGCGATGACCAGGTGGCTGCGGTTTTTCAGCAGCGACGCCTGGCGGTCACGTCGGCGGAATGGAACGTGGCGCCAGGGGGTGCGGATCGGCAGTCGGTCATGGCGACTGATTTCGTTCGCGAGCAGTTGCATCACATCGGCTGGGACGCGGTGACCGACAAGATGCTTTACGGCGTCTTTTACGGCTACGCGGTGGCCGAATGCCTGTGGGCGCGCGACGGAGGCCGGATCGTGCTCGATGGGTTGCCGGTGCGTCGCCAGCGCCGGTTTGGGTTTGACGGCGAGGGGCGTATCCGGCTGTTGACCATGCAAACCCCGATGGGCGAGCTATTGCCGGAGCGCAAGTTCTGGCACTTCTCGACCGGGGCCGACAACGACGACGAGCCTTACGGGCTGGGCCTGGCCCACTGGCTTTACTGGCCGGTTTTGTTCAAGCGCGGCGGGCTGAAAATGTGGGCGACCTTGCTGGAAAAATTCGGCACGCCCACGGCCAAGGGGAGTTATCCGGCCAACGCCACGCGCGAGGAGCGCGATCGCCTGCTCCAGACCTTGATGGCCATTCAGTCGGATTCGGCGATCTGCGTGCCGGACACGATGCAGGTCGAGCTGATCGAGGCCACCCGCGGCGGAACGCCGGGGCATGGGGATTTTCTGGCGCGCATGGATGGCGCCATCGCCAAGGTGGTGCTCTCGCAGATCATGACCAGCGAGGCCGCCGGCGGCCAGAACAAGGCCAACGTGCAAAAGGAGGTGCGCAACGAGGTGGTGCGCGCCGACGCGGATCTGATCAACGAGACCTTCAACCGGTCAGTCGTGCGCTGGCTGACCGAGTGGAACTTTCCCAACGCCACCCCGCCGCGCGTGACCCGCGACACGCAAGAGCCGGAAGATTTATTGGCACGCAGCCAGCGCGACAAGAATCTCTACGACATGGGGCTTCGGCCCTCACAGGAGCTTGTAGACGAGATTTACGGCAAAGGATGGACCATCGCCCCAGAACCACCCCAAAACGCGCCCGTGGGGCTTCCCACGCGCCGGAATAACGATATCCAGGGTGCGACCTTTGCCGAGGCGACGCCCGACACCCCGATTGACAGGTATCTGGCCGAGGCGTTGCGGCGCTTCGGGCCGATTTTGCGCGAGATGTTGCGATCGGTTCGCGAGCTTGCGGAGCGCTCCGAAGGGTTGGAGGGTCTGCGCGACAAGATTTTCGATCTCTATCCCGTGATCGACTCCGGGCCGCTGGCCACTCTGATCCAGAACGCCACCCTGGTTGCGCACCTAGCCGGGCGGTACGAGGTGCTGCGCGAGATCGGGATGACCGGCGCGGAGCACGCCGAAAAATCTCCTTACGACGGCGTGACCTCATTCTCCCTGCCGTTCAAAGAGGCGATCGATCACTTTCGCGGCAAAGTGTCGGTTTCGACCGAGCACTGGGACGACCTGATGAACGAGCAGCACGATGTCGGTTTCATGGTGGCCGGGGCCACCAAGGCCGATGTGCTGGATGATCTGCGCGAGGCGGTGGACAAAGCGATTGCCGAGGGGACGACGTTGAAGGAGTTTCGCGAGGATTTTGATAAAACCGTGGCCGAGCATGGCTGGGACTATTTCGGCGGGCGCGACTGGCGCACACGCCTGATCTTCGAGACCAATTTGTTCAACGCCTATCAGGCGGGACGCTATCGGCAGATGAGCGATCCTGATGTGTTGGAGATGCGCCCTTTTTGGCAGTACAAGCACTATCCGCAGCCGCATCCGCGCGAGCAGCACGCGGCCTGGAATGGCCTGGTTTTGCCCGCGAAAGACCCCTGGTGGTCCACCCACTACCCGCCGAACGGTTTTCGCTGTCACTGCACGGTTTTTTCGCTCTCGGAAAGCGATGTCGAGCGCGAGGGGTTGAAGGTGAGCGGTGCGCCGTTTGATGCCGGCGGGGTGGACAAGGGCTTTGCCTACGCTCCCGGTGCGACCGGCATGAAAACCCAGGGGGCGATCGAGGAGAAGCTGAAGATTCTGCCGGCCTATCTGGCCGAGCTGGTCAAAAAAGAGCTGGGGATGGCGTGAGATGGGCGGGGTTAAACTGACAGTCGAGCGACAGAGTTTTCCGGCGTTGATGACTGCGCTCAATCGCCTGGAAGCGCGCACCAAGGATCTCACCCCGGCTTTCAAGAGCATGGGCCAACACCTGTTGCGCACCATCGATCAGCGGTTCGATGAACAAAAATCCCCGCACGGCCAGCCGTGGCAAGACATCTCGGAGTTCACGAAAGAGAAAAAAAGAGGGACGTTCGGACAGGATAAAATCCTGACCGACACCGGACGCATGCGCCGTTCGATCACTTATATCGCCAGCAGCGAGCGACTTGAGATCGGCACGAACGTGGTCTATGCCAAGAAGCACCAGTTCGGCGGAAAGACCGATATTCGCGGCCATTTTTTCATTCTGGCGGCGCGTCCGTTTCTCGGGCTTTCGACTGAAGAGCGGGAGGCGATCACGCGTATCGTTCTTGAATACCTGGCCAAGGCCGTTTCCGGAAGATCCGGAAGCCCTTCCTGAAGATCTCACAAGCGCACCGATCTAAAATCGCTGCATCGTCCCGCATGGTGCGGGGTGAAGCGATTTTAGATGAGGTGCCGCATGCCCGATTCCACCCGCAAGATCCGCATTTTCCGCGCTGGCCGGCACACCGACGGCGCCGGGGTGACGCGCGAATTTTCGACCTCCGATCTCGACACCATCGTCTCCGGCTACAGCGCCAAAGACCACCAGGCACCCCTGGTCATCGGTCATCCGGCCACCGACGCCCCGGCTTACGGCTGGGTGCAAAAGCTCTCGCGCACTGGGGATGAGCTTTACGCGCATCTCGAACAGCTCTCATCGGATGTGATCGAGATGGTCCAGAACGGCCATTTCAAGCACGTTTCCGCCGCTTTTTATCCCCCCGGATCACCCGGCAATCCCCAAACCTCTGGCTTCGCTTTGCGTCATGTCGGCCTGCTCGGCGCGCAACCCCCGGCGGTCAAGGGGTTGGGCGCGGTCAAGTTCGGCGACGGCGATGATGCCGTGGTGATCGAGAGCCGGGGTGATGCCGTTATCGCCTTTCACGAATCACAACCCCAAAAAAAGGAAAATCAGCCCATGCCCGATCAAGACCAGACCGCCGCATTCGCGGAGATGGACAAGCGCCAGAAAGATCTTGCCGCCCGCGAGGCGGACCTCGCGGCGCGTGAGAAAAAGATGCAGGACGACGAGCGCGACCGCCTGCGCCGCGCCCACGTCGAGTTCGCCGAAGCCCAGGCCAAGGAGGGACGCATCCTGCCGCGCGACAAGAGTGGCATCGTGGCCACGCTCACGGCCCTGGACAGTCTGGCCGCCGTGGAGTTCGCCGAGGGGGATGCGACGATCAAGAAAAGCCCGGTGGAGATTCTGAAAGGGTTCATCGCCGAGCTGCCGGCGCGCGTCGATTTTTCCGAGCGCTCCGCTCCCGACAAGACGCCGCCCGCGACCGGCTCTTATCGGGCCCCGTCCGGATTCAGCGTGGATCTGGCCCGTGCGGCGCTGCATCAGCGTGCCACGGCCTACGCCGCCGCCCACAACACCGACTACCTCACCGCCGTGCTGGTCATGGAGGGTTCCCGATGAGCCAACAGCACATCGCCCTGCTCACCCTCACCGCCGTGGCCGCCGGCAACATCGCCGCCGCCCGCGCCGTGGGTTTCGACAGCCAGCAAATCGCGACCCAGGGCGCCAAGCCGCTCGGGATCGCCCAAACCGCGTCCAGCATTGGCCAGGCTTTCCCGGTGATCACCCACGGCACCGCCATCGCCGAGACCGGCGCCGCGATCAATGCGGGCGCCGCGCTGATCGCGGACAGCCAGGGGCGCGTCATCCCGTCCACCGGCAACCTGGCCGTGGCCGCCGGGGCCACGGCGGTCACCAGCTCTGCGGCCAACGGGGCCATTCTCACCGGCGGCGACTCCCCGGAGTTCGTCATCGGCGATGCCTTGGCGAGCGCCACCGGGGCCGGCCAGTTCATCGAAATCCTTCTTCGTCGCTAAGGAGCGCATCACATGCCCATGAATTTGCAGCAAGTCCGGGTCGTCGATCCGGTTTTGGCCAACCTCGCCCAGGGGTATGTTCACCCGGAGCATGTCGGCCACAAGCTCTTTCCCGCCGTGCCGGTGCAGGTGTCGGGCGGTCAGGTGCTGGAGTTCGGACGCGAGTCGTTCAAGCTCTACAACGTCCGACGCGCGCCGGGGGCGGCGACCAAGCGGATCAGTTTCGGCTATCTCGGCAAGGCCTTCGCGCTCACGCAACACTCGATCGAGGTACCGGTGCCGCGCGAGCATCAGCGCGACGCCAGCCGTGTTCCGGGGGTCGATCTCGGTCAACGCGCCGTGAATCTCGGTATGCGCTCCCTCGCGTTGAATCTGGAGCACGAGCAGGCGCAGCTGGCCACCACTGCCGGGAACTACGACAGCAACCACAAGCTGGCCCTCACCGGGACCGACAAATGGAGCGACGGCGCGCACTCGAATCCCGGCGCGAACATCGAGGCCGGGCGCGAGGCGATCCGCGCCTCGGTGGGTATCTACCCCAACACCCTGCTGCTCTCCGCGTCGGCCTTTGCGGCGCTCAAATATCACCCCCAGGTGATCGAGCGCATCAAGTACACCGGACGCGATTCGGTCACTCCGGAGATGATCGGCACGCTGTGGGACATCCCGACCGTGGCGGTCGGCAAGGCCGTCGTCACCGACGACGCCGGCGTCAACACCGACGTTTGGGGCAACAACGCCATCCTCGCCTACGTTCCCGCCGCGCCCTCCGGCATGGAAGAGCCCTCCTACGGCTACACCTACACCATGGAGGGCCATCCGCTGGTGGAACAGCCCTACTACGAGAACAACGCCAAGAGCTGGATCTATCCGGTCACTTACGAGCGGGCGCCGGTGTTGAGCGGCATCCTCTCGGGCTACTTGATCCAGACCCCGGCGTGACGATGCGCTACCTCGACGCACAACAGATGATCGACAGCTACGGTCTGGAGGCCATCACCGACCTCACAGATCGCAGCGATCCGCCGCGCGGACAGATCGACATGGATCGACTGGTCGGGGCGATCGAGGCGGCGGAAGAGTTGGCAGAGGGATATCTCTTCCCGCGCTACACGCTTCCTTTGCCCGTTGCCCCGAAGAACTTCACGGCTCATGTGCGGGCCGTGGCGTTCTACAACCTGCACCGCAACCGCGCCTGTGGCATCGCCGATGAGGTGCGCTGGGCGCGGGATGAGGCCGAGGAGTTCTTCAAGCGCGCCGGCTCCGGGGTGATCGCGCTCAACATGCAGACCGGGCAAGGCTCACAGGAGATGGGCGCGGCCAGCACGCCGCCCCCGGTCTCTTTCGCCCCTCCTTCGGTTTTCGGCGCTCTGCTGGGGAGGTTTTGACGATGATCGGCCACGGTGAGATCGAGGACGCCATTCGCGAAGCGCTCATGCCGCTGCATCGCGACCAGGGCGGGCCGCTGCAAACGCTCTCGACAGCCGATATTTTCACCGTCGAGGAGGCGGTTGCTGCCGCCAAAAATACCCCGTCCCCGTCCTGTTCGGTGGTGGCCAGCTCGGCGGATTTCTCGGAGCTGCGTGCGAACGGTTATCACGATGCCGTGCATACGGTCGTGCTGCTGATCTCCGCGCGGTCTTACAAATCGCGCGGTGCGGCGGCGCGCGGGGGGGAGGATCGGGCCGGGGTTTATGATCTGCTGAAACAGACAAAACAGGCGCTGCTCGGGCGCGAGGTGCTCTCCGGGCATGGCTCGGAGTTGCGCATCGTGCGCGAGTGGCTGCTCGATACCGATCAAAATCTGATCATCTGGGCGCAGGAGTGGAAACTCCGCGTCTATCATGCGGGAGTGCAATAATGTCCGGATCGATTTCAACTTTGCGACAGATGCTGATCGCCAAGCGCGCGACGACTTACAAAGTCGTGCCTTCCAGTATGCTCGGCACCGGTTTTTTAAACTTTCAAAAACTTGACATCAAATTCGATCCCATGCGGATCGACAAGAACAACCAGGCGCGCCGCGTCTTCGGCAACACCAAGCCGCAATTCGATCCGGCGGGATCGGGACAGACCGTTTCGTTCGAAACCTCGCTCTATCGTGTCACGTCGCCCGGATCCCTGCCGACCGTGTCCGAGCTTTTGTGGGCATGCGGACTCAAAGAGACGGTCACCGGCGGGGTGAATGTCCAGTACACCCCGCAGACCGCAATCGATGTGATGCTCGCCCAGTCGTCGTATCTCGAAGTGCACAAGTCCGGGCACAACTACGTCATGAATGGTGCGCGCGGCACCTTCACGCTGACCGGCAATCCCAAGGATGGCCTGGTTTTCAAATTCGAGCTGCATGCCGGCTACACCGACCCGGTCGTCGATGCCGATTCGCAACCGCGCGTGGGTCCGCCCATGCTGCAACTGCCGTTTACCACCGGCACCCTGGTGACGCAGGCCGGATACGCGATCGATATCAGTTCGTTCGAGTTCAACTACGGCGGGAAAATCGACAAGGCCATCTCCAGCGGCGGCATGCATATTTTGCTGACGGATATCAAGCCGACCCTGAAAATCGATCCGCTCGCCCTGGCCACCCAGGCGGATGTTCAGCAGCTCATGGCGGCCACCGAGGTCTCGTTCAACCTCTCGGTCGGGAGCGGCGCATTCATTCTTCAGGCGGTCAAGTGCGTGCGCACCCAGACCGAGTTCAAGGAGCGCGAGGGCCGGTTCGCCAACGCCCAGACTTTCGAAATCATCGACAACGCCCCCAACGGCGACGACTGTTTCACCATGACCTTTGCATAAATAGGGAGAAAAAACATGGCTCGCTTTGCTTTCGACGGCGATCTTGAGTACATCCTGCAAGAAGATCGCGACAATCCAACCCCGACCGTTTTTGTCATCAAGACCTTCACGCTGCGCGACCAGGCCGCTTTTTCGAGCATCGCCAAGGAGATCCCCGCCGCGCTCGAGCGCGGCGATTATGGGGCGGCCATCGATTCGATGGTTGAGACTGTCAAGCTCGGCGTGAAAGCGGTGCGCGGTCCCGACATCCCGGAAACACTGACCGCGCCCGAGATCATCGATGCCGTCACGGATCGCGAGACGATCGCCGAGCTGGCAAACGTCATCATCAAGCACAATCGCATGAGTCCGGAGCAGGAAAAAAACTCGTCCGGGCGGTCCGCGCCGCCCACTCCGGACGCGATTGCGATCTCTGCTCCCGGCACCACCGTCGTCCCGACGGCTGCCGCGAAGAAGAAGAAACCGAGTGGATCGCGGGGGTAGAGCCGTCGCACGACTGCCCGATGCGGCTGATCCCGGATTTTGACCCGGTTTTTCGCGTCTGGCATCACCATCAAAAGGGACATCTTCCGGGGGTGGGCGGCATTCTCGATCAGCCGGCGATTTTGATGGATCAACTGGAGCTGATCGGTCGCACTTTGGAAGCGGTCAGACAAGAGAAAGAGCAGGCAAGTCATGAGCAGCAATGAACTCGATGTCGCGCTGGTGATCCGGGGTCAGAATGAAACAGGCCCGATGTTCGGCTCGCTCTCCGACGCTTTGAAAGCCGCCATGGCCGCCCTGGTGGCTTTTGGGGCGGCGAGCGTGGCCATGGCGGCGACGGCGGCCAAGGAGTTTGCGGAGTTCGAGCAGGGACTCTTGAATGTCCAGGCGGCCAGCGAGGGTACCAGGCGTGATTTCGAGCAGTTCAAGAAGGCCGCCCTGGAGGCCTCGGCGGCTTCGAAATTCAACCCCAAGGAGACGGTGGGCGCGCTCTACGATCTTTCGTCCGCCGGCCTGAAATCCTCGGAGGCCATCAAAGCCTTGGCCCCGGTCATGACCCTGGCCTCGGCGAGCAACGCATCCCTGGCGCGCTCGTCGGAGAATGTGGTGCAGGTCATGGGAATGTTCGGGCTGGGCGCGGAGAAGGCCGGGGCCATCGCCGACACCATGACCGCCGCCATTCAGGGTTCGACCATGGATGCGGACCGGCTTGCCGTGGCGTTTCGCAACTCCGGGGCCACGGCCAACGCCATGGGGCAGAGTTTTGAGACCACCACGGCGGTGTTGGCTGTGCTCACCAACTCGTTCATGAGCGGTGAGGCGTCGGGCACCGGATTGAAATCGCTGTTCGGCGAGCTGAACCAAAAATCATCCGCGCTCGGCATCAATATGCGCGATCTTTCCGGCAAAATGAAGCCTCTGCCGGAGATCGTCGAGGATCTGGCGCGCGCTGGATGGACGGCTGACAAAGCGGTGAGCGAGTTCGGCGCGGACGCCGGCCCGGCCCTCGCGGTGCTGCTCACGCAGGGTGCGGATGCGATCCGCGACATGGAGCGAAAGGTCCAGTCCAACGGCCAGGCCGCCAAAGCGGCGGCGATCCAGAACAGCGGCCTCAAGGGGGCGCTGTCGGAACTCTCGTCTGCCTACGATGTGCTCAAGCTCAAAATGGGCGAGGCGGTGGCTCCCGGCGAGCAGCTCGCCGCCAGGCAGCTCGCCTGGTTTCTGCAACTCCCCGGCGTGGTGCGCGCCGCCGAAGGGTTGGGATCGGCGGTCGGAAGCATGGGCCAATACGTCGTGCCGATTCTCTACTCGATCGGCGAGGCGGGCTATTGGGTCTATGGCAAGCTTCAGGAGTTCGGCAACACTCCTGGCATCCAGAAGCTTGGCTATATTTTGGGTTGGCTCTGGGGTGTCGCATCGATGGCGTTCAATGCCATCACGGAGGAGGCCGGCAAGACCGGCGGGATTTTCAATTCCGTCGTCCATGCTGTCGGCGGTGTCGTCGCTGAGATCGGCGGTTTCTTCGCGGAGATGATCGCGGGCGCGGTCGGCTGGGAGACGAGCAGTTACGATCTGGTCAAAGGCTCGGTCAGCGCTTACAGAATCATCCGGGATGCGGTTTTGGATATGTGGGATGGAGCACGCGGGGTTTTTGGCGCGTTCAAGGAGACCCTGAACGCCAACGGCGTCACCGCCCGCTCGACCGGCGAGGTGATCGGCGCCGCCTTCCGCTGGATTTTGCAGATGGCCGGCGAGCTGTGGAAGGGGGGCGAGAAAGCCCTGGGCGGCCTGGGCCAGGCGGCGGAAAAGAATGGTATCACGGTCCGGTCGGTCACGCAGAAGATCGTGGATGCCGTCAAGTGGGTCATCGCGGCTTTCAAGGGGGATAACGCGCAGGTCAACGGCTGGGTCGCGAGCATCGGTTCGGCGTTCTCCGAAGTAAGCGGTTTTGCGGGCACGTTATGGGAAGGGATCAAGGGCGGCGCAAAGCTGGTCTGGGAGTCGATCAAGCAGACCTTTGGCATGATGAAGCAGGAGTTTCTTGGCGTCACCGCGTCAGCCGACACGATCTCGCTTGAGCAGCTCATCACCCAGCTGAAGAACGTCAAGGCCGAGGATATCGCCAGCTGGATCAAAAAGCAGTTTGACGACTTCATCGCCACGATCAAGGAGACCTACAAGGAATGGAGCGAGAAAGCCAAGGCGTTCAAAGAAGGCTACGAGCAGATCAAGCAGACGCTGTCGGATGTCGGCGAGTGGATCGCCAGTCTGGATCCGCTGCTCACGGTGCTCAAATGGCTGGCGATCGCTGCCGGATTTTTTGTGGTGGCCTTCGTTACAGGCCTGAACGGAGTGATCAAAACCGGTTTTGTTCTGGCTGAAAAGATCGGCGAAGCGTTCGGCAAGATCAAGGCGTACTTCAAAACCCTGGCCCCCGCGTTCGAGGATGTCAAAAAAGGCCTGTCCGGCATCGCCGACGGCATCGTCGGTATCTTCAACAGCATGTACGACAAAGTCGCGGGCGTGGTGCAGTCGATTGTCAACGCCTGGAACCGGGTCACCGGCGGCGGAGGTGCGACCGTCGGAGCCGGTGGCGGCGCGAGCGGTGTTGCAGATGATGGCTGGCGCGATCCTTTCGGCGGCACCGATCCGTTTTTTCGGACTCCAGCTTTCAGCGGCGGCGATATGCCGGTCCAGGGTTACGCCACCGGCACCACCTACATCCCGCGCGACGGCCTGTACCGACTGCACCAGGGCGAGCAGGTCGTCTCCAACAGCTCCACCACCACCTTCGGGAATATCAGCCTGAACCTCGGCGGCAACGCGCCGCCCATTTCCCAAGCCGAATGGCGGCGTATCGTGCGCACCATCATCGCGCCGGAGCTGGTCTTGATGGGGAGGGCGGGTTGATGTCGATCCTGCTGGCTTACCCTTCCGTTGCCGCGCCTACCGCGCAAGTGATGTTGCCGGACGTTGAGCAGTTGCCCGCCTCGCGCCCGGTGCGCATGCGCCAGACCGCGCTGGAAACCGACTCCGGGGTCGTTTCTGTCTATTCGATCGGCAACCCGGCCATCGGTGTGTTCAACCTGCATCTCTACCCGCTCACTCTGTCCCAAGCCGCCGCCATCGTCAGCTTCTTTCGCTACGATATCGCCAACGTGGGTGTGGGCGGGCGTTCGAAAGTGTGGCAGCTGCAAGACACCAGCGGCACAGTTTACAACGTCCGGTTCGCCCAGGATACGCTTGAACCGATGCAACAGACGCCAACAACCTGGTCCGTCACCCTGACGCTGCGCCAGGAGGTGAGTTGATGCGCACCTTCTCAACCACCCTCGCCAGCTTTTTGCAGCGCACCGACGGGGCCGAATTTCGCGTGGTGCTGGCATTCGCCCCTTTCACGCCACCCTACACCACGACAGAGCTTCCCGGTTATTTCGCCAGCACGGCGGTTTTTTTGATCCCGACCCCTGACGATCCGCCTGGATTCACCTACGTGACCGATGCAGCCGTACTCTCTGTCTTAGGGTGTGATGAGAGCGTCGATCGGCTTGGCGATGTGAAAGTCGAGATGGTGGATTCCGCGCTTACCCTGCAACAGATTCATCTGAAACGCCGGGTTGCGATCTATCTGCGTCCTGTCTCGGGATCCTACCTGCTCGATCCGGCGGATATCGTGTTTCTGGGCGATATCGCCAACCCCATCGATCGCGCCCAGGGGAAAATCACTTTTGATCTCGCTTCGGCGGGCTATGCGCATAACCGGACTGTCCGGCATTTGATCCTGCAAAGCGCTTTCCCGGATATCGATCCGACGCTGGTCGGCGGAAATCTGCCAACCATCTACGGCACCGTGCCAAAGGTGCCGTGCGTTCTGGAAAATGCGGATATCAATGGGTTTATCGGTGAAGACTTAAGCGCGTCCGCCACCCAGGTGATTGCAATTTTCGAGAGAGCAATCCCAACTTCCGGCTATGTCAGAATTGGCGGTGAGTTGATCGGATACACAGACTGGGATGGGTTTCGGCTTAAAAATCTTCAGCGCGGTTTTGCTCCAAGTATCAGTCCGCCTCCCTCCGAACATAAGGGTGAGACGGAGGTGGTGCGCGTTTCTCAACAGCTTGTTTTTCGATTGGCATCGCACTGGGTCAAAAGCGTGACCAATGTGCGCTACGGGGGGGTATCGTATGGGTTCAGCCACAATCATGCGGGCCCTTTGTTAACCGTCACTCCCGCAAGCAACACGCTGCAACCCGCCAAAGACCTGGTGGCGGATATCTCCGGGCTGGAAGACGACGCCACGGGATCGATCACCGGCACCCCTTACGCTCTGATCGAGCGTCCGGACCACGTCGTCCGGCATCTGTTGCGCACCTACGGCGGCGCAACGAGCGCCGAGACGCGCGCCGAGGATTTCGATGCGTTTACTGACGAAGCCTTGGGAATCTATCTTCCCGACGAATTCCGGGTGTTCGATGTGCTGGCCGAGATTGCCCGGCAATGCAGCGCCGTCATCACTTATTCCGGCACGCGCTGGATCATGCGCAGGCAGCGCGTGATCAATATGATCGCCAGCGCAGGATTCACCGACGCATCAACCCTGCGCAATGAAGACGGCACCAGCAGTCTAGCCTTCTCGCATCGGGATATCAGCCTGATCAGCAACCGGACTTTGTATCGCTACGGGGCCATTCCGGATGGGTCCTGGGTGCAAATTCAGGAGCAGGAAGACCTGGAGAGTCAGGCGGTTTACGGGGTGCGCAGCGCGACTTTTGACTTCTCGTACTTCTACATGCCCGGTCAGGCCGCCCAAATCCTGTCCGATCTCAACAACCGGCGCACCGGCGGTTTCGGCTCTCTCGTCACGCTCTCCACGACGATCGCAAAACTCGCTGTCGAGATCGGCGATACCGTGACCGTTGCTCATTCCGGATTCGGACTCACGTTTCGCGGGTTCGTGACCTCGATCAAAAAAGATTTGACCGGGCGGATGTTTGGTGTTGTCCAGGTTGGCATTACAGGAAAGATCGCATGAAAAACCGCATCCAGCTTTCTGCCGGCGACAGCTTCCTCTCTCTGACCTTCACGCTGCGCGATCGGTTTGTTGCCCGGCCAGGGTTCCGGCTCGACCCCTACGACCCTTCGAGCATGCTGCCTGTCGATCTTGACAAGATCGAGACGGTGACTGTCTCCATCCGCAAGCGCCAGGCGGTTCTGGATCCAGCGATCCACGTCCAGGCGATCCGCTTGAGGCCGCGCGATGCGGGGGTGTGCGTGCTGCCGTGGACGCCCGATACTTTTGCGACACCGGGGGTCTACGAAGGCGAAATCACGTTGACAGATGCTGTTGGGGCAGTCGAAACCGTTGTCGAGAAGCTTGTTTTTGAAGTTCGGGAGCGACTGACATGACCGCGCCATCGCTTTCGCGCATCGTCATCACCGATGTACGGCTTGCGCTTTATCGGATCGTTCAGACCACGGATCATCTCGCCCTGGCCGACGAGGCGTCGATTACGCTGACCTCTGCCGCCTCGGATCAGCTCGCCCTGACCGACGATCTGACCTTCTCGCTGATCGCCGCCGCCACGGATCCGCTCGCCCTGACCGACGATCTGACCTTCTCGCTGATCGCCGCCGCGTCGGATCAGCTCGCCCTGGCCGACGATATAACCGTCTCTCTGACCTCTGCCGCCCTGGATCATCTCGCCATCACCGACACCCTGGATATCGAGCTGCGCGGCAGCAGCGTGCCGGGGGCCGCCCTGATCGGCGATGTCGTCATCGGATAACCCACGAAAAATGGAGAAAGAGCATGCCTGTCTTGAAAGAGAAAATCAAAATCTGTGACCGTCTGGAGATCTTCAAAAATGGCGCTTTGATCGATACCATCGATGATCTGATCACCACCGCCGGTCTGGACTGGATCATCTCCCGCCTGCGCGGCCTGTCCAGCGCCGCCAGTCATGTGGCGGTCGGATCCGGACAGACCGCGCCCGCTCTCGCCGATGAGGCTCTGCAAAGCGAGCTGGCCCGCGTGCCGCTCTCGATTCCTGGCGGGCAGCAGACCGGCAACGTCATCGTCTTCGAGGCCGATTTCCCTGCCGGGGTGGGCACAGGCACAATTTACGAAGTCGGCCTGTTCACGGCTGATACCGGTGGCATCCTGATCGCGCGCAACGCCAAGGGCCCTTACAAGAAAGACCCTGCCGACGCGATCACGACCCGTCTGACGATCACGATCAGCAACGCGGAGTAAGGCTATGTCCCTGAAAATTTCCGACAACTTTGCCACAACGCTCACGCTCGCCTGCGGTGCGTCGGATACCGCGATCGAGGTGGCCAGCACCGCCAACGCCCCGATTCTCGCTGTCGGAGAGTATACGGTGCTGACGATCCTGGGCCAGAACAGGCGCGAGATCGTCAAGGCTACCGCGATCTCCGGCACGACGATCACGGTCGAGCGCGGCTACGACGGCACCACGCCACAGGCGTTCAGCTTCGGAGATCGGGTCGAACTGCGTTTCTGTCGAGCGATCGTTCAGGAGTTGCGCGGCCCCCAGGGCGCAACCGGTCCGCAGGGTCTCGTCGGCCCTCAAGGTCTCGTCGGCCCCCAGGGAGCAACCGGCGCAACCGGCGCAACCGGTCCGCAGGGTCCGACGGGCGCAACCGGCCCGCAGGGTCCGACGGGCGCAACCGGCCCGCAAGGCATTCCGGGCCCGGCGCGCTGGTATAACGGCCCCGGCGTCCCGTCCGATGCGGTGGGCGGACATTATGATCTCTATCTGCGTCTCGACACCGGCCACATTTATGAAAAAGGCGTCTCGGCATGGAGCGATACCGGGCAAAGCATCATGGGGTCAGGGGCGCGCTGGCTCTATGGCGCCGGCGCTCCGTCGGATGTCTCCGGATCGCAGAATGACCTCTATCTGCGCGGCGACAACGGCCAGGTCTATATCAAAGGCGTTTCCGCCTGGAGCGACACCGGGATCAACATCAAGGGGCCGACCGGCATTGGATCCGGTGGGGTGAACAATCTGACGTCGGGTGGCGTGGTTTTCGGCGCGCCGGACGGCTTGATTGCGCAGGCTCCCACCACTCTGTATTACGATGCCGCGAATAAGCGGCTCGGATTCGGAACGGATGATGTTCAGGGTGTCATGCGTTTTCGGGTTCCGAACGCAACGGTTACTTATGAAGATGTTACCGCTCAAGCCAACGATGTGAATAAAATTGGGTCATTCGACACGGCGCCGACATTGGCCATGTTGAGAGACGGCAATACTCTGACGTATCTCGGTATAAACATATACAGTCAAAACATGGCGTTTGGTTACAATTTCCCGGTTTCAAAATTTGTTCGCACCGTTCATTTGCGGACATACAACTTGATGTCCAGTGTGAAGTTCAAGGTACAACGCTATTCTGGCGCATGGATTGATGTTCCCATCATCGCGTGGAACGAAGGCTGTGTACAATACAACACCACAGAAGCCCAAACGGTCAACACCACTTACGACATTACTGTCACGCTTTCCGGAACCGTATCGGCCAGCCAGTGGCGGGTCTATTTTCCAGCACAAAGCCAGGGGTATGTTTTTTTCAGCGCTCTGGACATGACGGCTGTCTCTGCCGGCTTGGGTGCCGATATCCTGGCCGCCGATTTGAATGGCAATATCGCGACAGGTCGCGTTGCGCCCACGGCTCGGTTCGATATTTTCAACCCGCACGATACGTTGAGTCTACTCGCGCATCGCTCCGGTACGACAGCCACCGATCCGATTGCCGAGTTCTCTTCGGATGTGACGGCGTTGGCATCGGTCAAATGCAGGATTCTCAACAATGGAAATCTGCTGAATACAAACAACAGCTATGGAGCCATCTCTGACGAGAAATTCAAGGAGAACATTGCCGATACCACGCCGAAATTGGCCGATCTCATGGCTGTGCGGGTGCGGAATTTCAAGCTCATCGGCGATCCTCTCCGTCAAATCGGGGTGATCGCCCAGGAATTGGAAGCGATCTTTCCCGGCCTGGTCGAAACCGTCGATGACTACGTGTTGATTCCGGATCCGGAGTGGATCTCCGGCGAGGGACAGACCGAGGCGGATCGTCCGCATGTCAAGCAGTACACGGGAACGCAGACAAAATCCGTGAAATACTCGGTCTTCGTGCCGATCCTGATCAAGGCGTTGCAGGAGTCGCACGGGCAGGTGATGGTGCTGGCAACGGCGCTGGAGACTCTGACCGGGCGCGTGGCGGCGCTGGAGAGTGGGTCATGAAGCAACTCGGTGATGTGCGGTTGCCGGACGGCACGACGTGGAATTTCGGGTTCAATCTCAAACCCAAGGTCGGCGATGTGATTGACCTGCGTATTGATGACGCTGATGCAATCGGTTTCGAGCAGATCTCTCGTCTGGCGCTGATGACCGTTCTGACAGACCTAACCTTCCCGCTCATCTTTAAAGAGTGGCACGGGACTGTGGTTTTCGCCACGCATCGCCGGCCAATTTTGGCGCGAGAGGTCTATCCGTGGTTCAGGCGATACACGGTTCAAATCTACCTCGAAGTGGTCTGAAATGGTGGCGTGATGAAAATTGAAAACATGTTCGGCGCTTTCTTGGCCTTCTGGATGCTGTGCTGCCTTGTCGCTCTCTTTTTGGCGGCTGCGGGTCAGTGGCCGCGTCTTGGTCCCATCGAAGGTGTAGGTTTTGTGTTTTTTAGCCGTCTCGGGCTCGATCTGATTACAGGGCTTCTTGATATGATGATCGATAACCACTGCTGGACACGCTCTGGAGGGAGGGAGTGGTGATGAGCTTTTCTATTTCTGATTTCGCTCCGACGCTCGCGAAGATCGTTGTGGGGGCTGTTCCCGGCGGTGATCTTGCGCTTAAAGGGGTGCGGGCTGTCATGAATGCGTTCGGGGTTTCGTCTCCGGAGCAGGTCAATTTGGACGATCTGTCGCGCCAGCTGGACAATCCAGAAATCCAGCTGAAATTCAAAGAGGCCGAGCGTCTGCTGAACAAGGATCTATTAGAACACGCGCGCGAGATGCGAGCGCTCGGCTTGGAGGAGTATAAAACCCAAACCGCCGATCTGGCCGACGTTCGGGCGATGATCCGCGAGACGCACGATCGCACCCCCGCCATCCTGGCCTACGCCTCGCTCGGCGGGTATATCGCGCTCGCGGCGGCCCAGCTTTTCATGATGTCGCATGGATTGGTGCCTCAAGATCCGAATCTGGCGATGCTGATGGGGCAGATGATGGGTGATGTCCGGGGATACGTGAGCCAGACCTTGGCGGTTTTCTGCGGCGCGGTACCCCCGGCACAGACGACCCGGAAGGCGGCGTAGCGCATCCTGTGGCGTCTTATTATAATGAGAACAATAAGTTTGTCGCATCATGGTTGCGTGAGCTGATGAGACGCGACCTGATTCCGCATGGAGATGTCGATGAACGGTCCATCGAAGATGTCCACCCTGACGACCTGCAAGGATATCACCAGCACCATTTCTTTGCCGGAATCGGAGGGTGGCCCTACGCATTGCGGATCGCCGGCTGGTCAGACGACAGGCCGGTCTGGACCGGCTCTTGTCCGTGCCAACCTTTCTCCCAGGCAGGCCAAAGAGCAGGGTTTGCTGACCAGCGGCACCTCTGGCCAGCCTGGCATTGGCTCGTTGAGCAGTGTCGTCCTGACACAATCTTTGGCGAGCAGGTTGGCCGCCGACTTGGGGCGGAATGGCTCGATCTTGTATTCAGCGACCTGGAAGTACTTGGTTACGCCTGCGGGGCGACGGCTCTTCCGGCTTGCAGTGTCGGTGCCCCGCACATCCGGGAAAGGCTGTTCTGGGTGGCCAATGTCCGGGTGGAGCACCCCGGCAGCCAGAGATTATCGCCATGCCAACAGGATGTCCTATCAAGATCGTGGGGGCGGCAGGAAAGGGGAACAGCTCAACAACCAGGCGGTTCATGCATCTGGGAACCATGCGAATGGATCGTTTGCCGAGACGGAAGAAGCAGGCCAGTTGAACCCGGAATTCGTCCGCTGGCTCATGGGATACCCTGCCGAGTGGGGACGCTGCGCGGGTATGGTAACGCCATTGTCCCCAACTCGCGGCGCGGTTCATAGCAGCGATGGGGGTGTGATGCTGGAAAGATGCCATTCTCAAGAGGGGCGAAATTTTTTACTATTCGGCCCTGCAATTCTCAAGAGAGTCGTTACTTGTTGTCAAGAGAGCCGTCATTTTACAAACTTGGCTGGGACAGGATCCGCGCAAGTACTGGAAGTGCCGGCGGAAATAGTATAACTTTGATTTCAGCCTGATGGAGGATAGGGCAATGCGGGGACGCAACCTGAGCGCTGGTCAGGGGCCGAAGCAGGAACTGGGCGGTCGTAAGACTTCCCGGTTCTGCCTTTTCTTTCTGTTTTGGCCAGTAAAACGAAAAATCCCAGGGGTGCGGGGACAGAGTCCCCGCGATTGTGAGGTCATTTGTATCGAATGAAAATCTTCAAAAACTCTATGTTTCGCTTAACCAATAAAAGTTACGATTACAAGAAAATTATCACTTCTATCCAAGATTTTAGTCATTTTATACAAAAAAAGCCGCCTGGAAAGGGCAGTTTTTGCGCTGAGAAAACCTGATAAAATTTTTATGGTGAGCCGTACAGGAGTCGAACCTGTGACCCGCAGATTAAAAGTCTGCTGCTCTACCAACTGAGCTAACGGCCCATCCCGCTTCGCGCCGAGGGGGATTCTGTCGGGGGACAGAATTGAAAAGGTTTCGGCGGAATCAAGAAACCATCATGATAGCACACGCTCGGGGGCATGTGAACCGGAAATGTGTGTTGCGGGCGATTTTTTTTCAGGCGTTCTCCAGATCGGGCGGTCGTGCATGCGGCGTGATCCGTGTTGCAACGGGACCGCATGGTTACATCTCGTCCATCCAGGCCATCTGTATCGCTTCCAGGATCTTTTCGTTGCACCGCTCCGGCGGCACGTCGATCAGTATGGCAGACCGTCGCGGTCCCTTGCCGGACGCAAGGTTACATCTCGTCCATCCATGCCATCTGTATCGCTTCCAGGATCTTTTCGTTGCACCGCTCCGGCGGCACGTCGATCAGTATGGCAGACCGTCGCGGTCCCTTGCCGGACGCATGGTTACATCTCGTCCATCCATGCCATCTGTATCGCTTCCAGGATTTTTTCGTTGCACCGCTCCGGCGTGTCGTGGAAGCCGGGCAGCTCCATCACCCATCCCATCAGCTCCGTGAAACGCACCGCCATCGGATCCTGGTCCGGCATCGAGTCGGCCAGCGCGATGGCGATCTCATGGGTATCGGTCCACTTCATGAACGGGCTCCCTTCTTGTCCACGCTGATGTTCACCGAATAGGGCGGTATGGTCACCACCAGACCGTCCAACGTCTCGTCCAACACGATCTGACATCCCAGACGACTGGTGGCGGTCAGACCGAACGCCTTGTCGAGCATGTCCTCCTCGCGTTCATCCGCCGGGTCCAGACGGTCGATCCACTCCGGGGCCACGATCACATGACAGGTCGAACAGGCCAACGCCCCCTCGCAGGCTCCCTCAAGGGGGATGTGGTGGTTGTGGGCCACCTCCAGCAACGTGTCGCCAGCTTCGGCCTCCACGGTGCGGTTGTCGGGAAGAAAGGTTACATGGATCATCGGTTCACCTCGCTCGTTCATGAAAAATCATCCGCCTCGCGACCGGTCAACATCGGACGACCGTATCCGCAATCATCCGCCTCGCGACCGGTCAACATCGGACGACCGTATCCGCAATCATCCGCCTCGCGACCGGTCAACATCGGACGACCGTATCCGCAATCATCCGCCTTGCGACCGGTCATCGTCGGACGACCTCATCCGAAGTCATCCACCTTGCGACCGGTCATCGCTTTCTGCAAGCTCCGATCCATCCGCCGTTGGGCAAAAAAGCGCGTCTGGACATCCATTCGGCTTACCCGTTCGTTGATGGCATCCGCCGATTCACCCTGAGTCGCTTCCCAAAGCGTCAGCATTGCCGTTTTCACCTGATGGGTCTCCGTTTCGTTCAACAGATCCCCATCCTCGCGCAGCGCCGCCTCCGCAGCGGCCAGCACCCGGTTCGCCTCCACCCGCGCCTCGTTGAGCAGACGGGCGAGCATGTCCGCTTCGCCATGGCGCATCGCATCCCGCAACATGTCGGCGATCTCGTCGTCCGTCAGGCCATAAGAGGGCTTCACCGCGATCGACTGCTCCACCCCGGTGGTCTCCTCGCGGGCCGAGACCGTCAGCAGTCCATCCGCGTCCACCTGATAGGTGACCCGGATCCGTGCCGCGCCGGCGGTCATGGGCGGAATGCCGCGCAATTCGAAACGGGCCAGCGAGCGGCACTGACTGGCCAACTCCCGCTCCCCCTGCACCACATGCACCGCCATCGCGGTCTGGCCATCCTTGAAGGTGGTGAACTCCTGGGCGCGGGCGGTGGGAATCGGCGTGTTGCGCGGCACGATCTTCTCCACCAGATCGCCCATGGTTTCGATGCCGAGCGACAAGGGGGTCACATCCAGCAGCAGCATTTCGGCGGGCTCGTTGCCGGCCAACACCTCGGCCTGATGGGCCGCGCCCAACGCCACCACCTGATCCGGATCCAGATCCACCAGAGGTTCGCGGGCGAAGAACTCCGCCACCATGCGCCGCACCAACGGCACCCGTGTCGATCCGCCCACCAGCACCACCCCTTGCAGGGCATCCGGGGCGACTCCGGCATCCTTCAACACCCGCCGGCAGATCGGAATCGTGCGCCACACCAGATCGCGGACGCCCTCCTCGAACGTCGCGCGGGTCAATGTTCTGTTTGGGATGGGGTGTGCGGGGTCGGGAAGCTCGAAGGTGACCTCGGTTTCGCTGGAGAGACGCTCCTTGATCTCCCGAGCCAGCTTGCGACACTTCTGGATCAGGGTGGGATCCGGATGGGTGATCTCCATTCCGGCGAGCAGCCGATCGACGATCCACTGATCCAGATCATCGCCGCCCAGAGCCGAATCCCCGCCTGTGGCCATCACCTGGAACAGCCCTTTTTCCAGTTTCAGCAACGAGATGTCGAAGGTGCCCCCTCCCAGGTCATAGATGGCGTAGAGTCCCTCGTGTCCCTTGTCCAGGCCGTAGGCCAGCGCGGCGGCGGTTGGTTCGTTGAGCAGACGCAGCACCTCCAGACCGGCCACGCGGGCGGCATCCTTGGTGGCCTGGCGTTGCGCGTCGTCGAAATAGGCCGGTACGGTGATCACCACACCCTGGAGTTTGCCACCCAGGGCCTCCTCGGCGCGGTACTTGAGCTGTTTGAGAATCTCCGCCGACACCTCCACCGGCGAAACCCTGGCCTCTCCCGCCAGGATGCGCACCATGCCACCTTCACCCGCTTCCAGGGTGTGGGGCAGGGCGCCGGAGCGGTTGAGGATCTCCTCCACCCCGCGTCCCATGTACCGTTTTACCGAGGCGATGGTGGATTCCGGGTGTTGGACCAGCCGTTCCCGGGCCGGCCAGCCGACGAGCACGCTGCCCTTGGGGCCGTAGTGGACCACCGAGGGGATGGCCTGGTCCCCGTTTTCGTCCGGGATGCACGACGGGTTGCCATCGATGCCGATGGCGGCCACCAGCGAGAAGGTGGTACCCAGGTCGATGCCGACCACCCGCTTGCGGCTGCCTGGTCCGCTTTCGTGGGGGAGCGGGGATTGGCCCGGTTCCATGATGTCCAGCAGAATGTCCATGGGTGTTTCGTTGCCTGCTCGTGACAAGGGTGACAACCGATCGGGGAGGGGGCGGGCGCGGTTGGCGTTCCCGACTTCCGGCGCGTGGATCCGCGACTACGGATCGAACGCCCGATCCTCCAGACGATCCAACTCCTCCAGATAGCGCCGATGATAGCGCATGCGATCCACATGACGGACGATTTCGGCCAGGGATGACTCCCCGTTGCCTCGGAACAGGTCCGCCACCCGCACCACTTCCGCATCCAGACGCCGCCGGGCATCGCTTTTCAGGGTGGCCAGGCGGGGGATGGCGTCGGCGGCGCGGGGGTCCACCGACTCCAGGGCCTCGCGCAGCTCCATCACCTCTTCGAGAAACGCCGGATCCACCGACGGACGCTCCGCATGCCAGCCGGCCAGCCGCAACAGGTAGCCGGCGCGTGCCACCGGATCGCTCAGGGTCTGCCAGGCTTCGTTGATGCGGGTGGTCCACTCCAGCGAGAGACGCCGTTCCGTGCCGGAGCGATGGGCGAAGAAGTCCGGATGGAGCTGTTTTTGCAAGTCGCGGTAACGCCGTTCCAGAGCGGAAAGATCCGGCTCGAAGCTGGGAGAGATGTCAAACAGCTGAAAAAAATCCTCGCCCGCCACGGGTGGCAGAATCGTCCGGCAGGTGGCGCAAAAGAGCCCCGCCGGGGTCGGACCCCGGCAGGACCAGCAGATCATGGGCGCGTTGGCGATCATCACACCTTGAAGGATTCGCCGCAGCCGCAGCGTTCCTTCTCCTTGGGATTGCTGAACTTGAAGCCGGACTTGAACGGCGTGGATTCGAAATCCACCAGCGTGCCGTCGAGGATCACCGCCGACTTGCCGTCGATCACCACCTTTACCCCGAACGATTCGTACACCTGATCGGATTCGGCCATCTGATCGGCATACTCCAGTTTGTAGGAGAATCCCGAGCAGCCCGCAGTGGAGGTGCCGATGCGGATCGCCGCATCCGGCGTGCCGCGTTTGGCCAGCATGGCCTTGGCCTGCCGGGCGGCCCGTTCGGTCAAAGAAACGCCTTCTTGTGTGGTGGTCATGGCATCATGCTCCTTTCTGTTTGCTCCGGTAGTCGGCCACCGCGGATTTGATGGCATCCTCGGCCAGCACCGAACAGTGGATCTTGACCGGTGGCAGGGCCAGTTCATCGGCGATGTCCTTGTTTTTGATCGCCAGCGCCTCGTCGATGCTTTTGCCCTTGACCCATTCGGTGACCAGCGAGGAGGCGGCGATCGCCGATCCGCAGCCAAAGGTCTTGAATTTGGCGTCATCGATGATCCCGTCCTCGTTGACGCGGATCTGGAGTTTCATCACATCGCCGCAGGCCGGCGCGCCCACCATGCCGGTACCTACCTGGGCATCGCCCTTGTCGAGGCTGCCGACGTTGCGGGGATTTTCGTAATGATCGAGCACTTTTTCATTGTATGCCATCTTGGTCTCTCCAATCGTCCCTTGTGAATGCCAGACGGTCAAATGATCACGATTAATGCGATGCCCACTGCAAGGTTTTCAGGTCCACGCCATCCTGGACCATCTCCCACAGCGGGGACATTTCGCGCAGTTTGTTCACGGCGCCGACCACGATGCCGATCACGTGTTCCACCTCCTCGGCGGTGGTGAAACGGCCCAGGCCGAAGCGGATCGAGGTGTGGGCCAGCTCCTCGTCCACCCCCATGGCGCGCAGCACATAGGAGGGTTCCAGCGATGCCGAGGTGCAGGCCGATCCCGAGGAGACCGCCACCTCCTTGATGGCCATCATCAAGGACTCTCCCTCGACGTAGGAGAACGAAATGTTCAGATTGCCGGCCACCCGTTGCACCGGGTCGCCGTTGAGGGCCACATGGGTCAACTGGCCCATGATCCCCTCTCGGAGTCGTTCGCGCAGGAGCAGCAGCCGTGTCGTTTCGCGGGTCATCTCCTCGTTCGCCAGACGGCAGGCTTCGCCGAGTCCCACCAGCAGCGGGGTGGGGAGGGTGCCGGAACGCATGCCGCGTTCGTGTCCGCCGCCATGCATGAACGGCTTGATGCGCACCCGAGGCTGACGGCGCACGTACAGGGCGCCGATCCCCTTGGGACCGTAGATCTTGTGGGCCGAGATCGACAGGAGATCGATGTTCATGGCATTGACATCGATCGGGATCTTGCCGACCCCCTGGGCCGCGTCGCAGTGAAAGAAGATTTTCTTCATCCGGCAGAGACGACCGATCTCCGCGATGGGTTGGATGACGCCCACTTCGTTGTTGACCGCCATGACCGAGACCAGAATGGTTTTCGGGGTGATGGCGGCCTCCAGGGTGGCCAGGTCGATCAGCCCGTTGGTGCCGACCGGCAGGTAGGTCACCTCGAACCCTTCGGACTCCAGATGGCGGCAGGTGTCGAGCACCGCCTTGTGTTCGGTGGTGGGGGTGATGATGTGGTTGCCCTTGTCGCGGTAGAACTGCGCCACGCCCCAGATGGCCAGGTTGTCCGACTCCGTGGCTCCGGAGGTGAAGACGATCTCGCGATGGTCGGCGCCGATGATCCCGGCGACCTGTTTTCGGGCGGTGGTCACCGCCTCGTCGGCCTCCCAGCCGTAGGCATGGGAGCGCGAGGCCGGATTCCCGAACTTCTCCACGAACCAGGGCAGCATGGCGGCCAGCACCCGTGGATCCACCGGGGTGGTGGCCTGATAATCCATGTAGATGGGTTGTTTCATGCGAATGCACTCCCTTTGCGCAGGCGGTCCACGGACCGCTGAAAGGCTGAAATGAAGGAATCCACCATCGTCCCGGTGGTCTCCCAGCCGAGACTGACGCGCACCATGCTCCGTGTCGCTTCCGGCGTCCATCCCATGGCCAGGGGGACATGGGATGGGTTGTTCTTGCCCGATGAGCAGGCCGCGCCGCTGCTGATGGCGAAGCCGGCCAGATCGAGGGTCATCACCAGGGTTTCGCCGTCCACGCCGGGGATGAGCATGGCGGTGGTATTGGGCAGACGCTCGGCGTCGGAGCCCAGGATGATCGCATCCGGCACGCTTTTCAACAGTTCTCTTTCCATTTTCTTTTGCAACGCCATGATGCGTTGGGATTCGTCTTCGATCTGTCCCGCCAGTTGGCCGGCCAGGAGGCCAAAGCCGGCGATGCCGGGGAGATTTTCGGTGCCGGAGCGGCGTCCGCGTTCCTGGCCGCCCCCCAGCAGGAGCGGGGCCAGAGGAAGCGCGGCGCCGGCGATCAGCGCTCCGCACCCCTTGGGACCACCGGACTTGTGGGCCGACAGGGTGATCAGTTCCGCGCCGATGGCATCCACCCCCAGGGGGAGCTTGCCGAACCACTGGGTGGCATCGCAGTGAAACGGCACCTTGGCCGTCCGACACAAGGCGCCGATGGCGGCGATCGGTTGCAGCACCCCGGTTTCGTTGTTGGCCGCCATGATCGACACCAGCCGGGTATCCGGCGTGAGCGCCCGTTCCACGTCCTGGGCATCGACCCGTCCCATGGCATCCACCGGCAGTTTGATCACCCGCATGCCGCGCGCCTGGAGTCGTTCCAGGGGGTTGAGCACCGAGGGGTGTTCGATGGCGCTGGTGAGGATGGTTCCACGGTGATCCGCCGCCTCGGCGAGACCGAGGAGGGCCAGATGGTTGGACTCGGTGCCGCCGCTGGTGAAGATCACCCGGCTCTCATGCACCCCCACCAGCCGCGCCACGGCGCGTCGCGCGTCGTCCAGGATTTGGCGGGCGCGCCGTCCCGGTCCGTGCACGGAGGAGGGGTTGCCATACGTGGCCGTCATGGCGGCCAGCATCGCCTCGGCGACCCCCGGACGGGGAGGGGAGGTGGCGTTGTGATCGAGGTAGATCATGCCGGGAATCCGTGTTCGGCGGCAGGTCTCAGGGTGCCGGAACGGATCTCCTCGATCAGGGTGTCCAGATGGATCGACTCCAGATAGCTGTTGATGTGGATGCCGACCCGCTCCCAGAGGTGATGGGTGATGCAGCGGGTCGATTTGCGGCACCCTTCCGGATCGTTCTCATCGCAGGAGGTGGCCTTGATCGGCTCGTCCACGGCGCGGATGATGTCGGCCACGCTGATGGTCGAGGGGGGCGCCATCAGCAGATAGCCCCCGCCCGGTCCGCGCACGCTGCGTACCAGTCCGCGCCGTCGCAATTTGGCGAAGAGCTGTTCCAGGTAGGAGAGGGAGATCTCCTGGCGCTTGGAGATGTCGATCAGCGCGACCGGGGTGTGGGCATCCTGGCAGCACAGATCCAGCATGGCGGTGACCGCGTAACGTCCCTTGGTGGTGAGTTTCATGGCGTCCCCCTTAGTTTTTTTCATCTGGCATGGTCTGGTGGCGTTCCATCAAAAGTTTCTTCTCGTGTTCGAGTTGCTTGACCCGCTCGTCCAGGTGGCGCACCTGATCCAGAAGGCAGGTGACCGCCTTGCCCACCGGATCGACCACCGCGCCGCTGTTCTGGCCGTAGGAGGAGAAGGAGTCGTTGGTCGCGGCGGTTTTGAATTTCGACATCACCAGCCGTCCCGGCACGCCCACCACGGTGGTGTCGGCGGGCACGTCGCTCACCACCACCGCGTTGGAGCCGACCCGCGCATTGGCGCCGATGGTGATCGGGCCAAGGATCTTGGCGCCCGCCCCGACCACCACGCCGTTGCCGAGGGTAGGGTGACGCTTGCCGACGTTCCAGCTCGTTCCTCCCAGGGTGACCCCGTGGTAGAGGGTGACGTCATCGCCGATGTGGGTGGTTTCGCCGATCACCACGCCCATGCCGTGATCGATGAAGAAGCGCTGACCGATCCTGGCCGCCGGATGGATCTCGATTCCGGTCAGAAGCCGGGTGAGATGCGCCAGAAAGCGGGCAGACAGTCGGAAGTTCCGATTCCACAGCCAATGGCACAGCCGATAGCCGAGTATGGCATGCAGACCCGGATAACAGAGCATGACCTCCCAGACCCCGGTGGCGGCTGGGTCCCGCTGGAAGATCACCTCAATATCCTGTTTGATTCGTTGAAACATGGGTGGATATCCCGCGGGCTTGGTGGTTCGGTTAGGAATCCAAATGCGGCTTATATGCGAAAATGCTCATACTCGGCGCGCGGGAGATTTTGTTAAATCCGATCCTTTCTGTCAAGTATTAGTTCCCCAATTGCACAAAAAAAAACCTGGACAAAAAGGTGGACAGCCGGGTGAAGGGTGTGATAGCCATATTTCGCAAAACGATAATGGAGATCGAAAAATCAACCAATCATACATAGAAACCATGTCAACGACTCAACATTCAGACAGGCAAACCGGGGGCAGAAGTATGGACGCCTTGCGCAAAGCAGGTAATAATGTTATTCTTTATTTGGAGTTTCTGCTTAACAAAGGATTTGAGAACCGGTTGAACCCGTTCTATCACCTCGGATCCTTGACATTCTTTTTCTTTTGGATCGTCCTGATTTCCGGCATCTACGTCTTCATCTTCTTCGAGACCAACGTTGCCGGGGCCTATCCGTCGGTGGAGTACATCACCCACGAGCAGTGGTGGCTGGCCGGCATCATGCGCAGCCTGCACCGCTACGCCTCGGACGCGGCGGTGATCTCCATCTTCATCCACATGTTCCGGGAGCTGTTTCGGGATCGTTACCGCGGGGTGCGCTGGTTTTCGTGGTTCACCGGCGTGCCGACCCTGTGGCTGGTGGTGGTGCTCGGGATCACCGGTTACTGGCTGGTGTGGGATCAGTTGGCCCAATACGTGGCCCTGGCCACCGCCGAAATGATGGACTGGATCCCGTTGATTCCGAGCGCCATGGTGTTCAACTTCCTGGATGGGCAGATCACCGACCGGTTTTTCACCCTGATGGCTTTCCTGCATCTGTTGGGTCTGCCGATCGCCCTGGTTTTTCTGCTCTGGACCCATGTCAGCCGCATCAGCCAGATCGATTTCAATCCGCCCCGCGCTCTGGCCACCGGCGCCTTTTTGACCCTGCTGGCCCTCTCCATCCTCAAACCGGCGGTCAGCCATGCCCCGGTGCAGGCCGGTCACGCGCCGGTGGTGCTGCATCTGGACTGGTTCTATCTCAACATCTATCCGTTGGTGGATGTGCTGGGGCCGGGCTGGGCCTGGTCGATCGCCACCGGCGTCACCGTTCTGCTGATGATGTTGCCGTGGCTCCCCTCCAAAAAGGAGAAACCCTGCGCCGAGGTGGAACTCACCCAATGTCACGGGTGCGGTCAGTGCGCCAAGGACTGCCCGTATGGCTCCATCACCATGCAGCCGCGCTCCGATGGCAAGAAGTTCCCGTTCGAGCCTACGGTCAATCCCACCTTGTGTACCGCCTGCGGCATCTGTAGCGGTTCGTGCGTCTCCTCGAGCCCCTTCCGTATGGCCAACACCACCTTGAAATCCGGCATCGAGATGCCCTGGTTCACGGTCGATTCCCTGCGCGAGGAGGTCAAAACCAAACTGGCCGCGTTGACCGGGGAGAATCGGGTGATTCTGTTCGGATGCGAGCATGGGGCCGATGTCACCACCATGGGAGCCTCGGGGGTGGCGGTGGTCAACCTGCCGTGCAGCGGCATGCTGCCGCCGTCGATGGTGGATTATGTGTTGAAGAACGGCGCGGATGGCGTGTTCATCACCGGGTGTCGCAACGGGGATTGCTATCACCGCATCGGGAACACCTGGACCGAGCAGCGTCTGGCCGGCGAGCGCGAACCGAAGCTGCTGAAACGGGTGGAGAAGAGTCGGGTGACCGAATTCCGCGTCTCCAACTCTTCGGGTGAGCGCGCCGAATTGGCGCGTCGGTTGGAAGCGTTCCGTCGCTCCCTGCAACCCTCGGCCTGAACCTTTTCACTGCGGAGCGTCCCGACATGCCCAAGACTTTTTCGGCTTTCATGGTGCAGTTCATCGCCTATGCCTGTTTTTTCGGCGTAATTTTCGTGCTCTCCACCTCGCCGGCTTACGAATATCTCAAGCCGGGCCAGGCCGAGGTGAAGCTGGCCTTCAAGCACACCTCCCAGCGCGAGGAGCCTTGCCAGGAGATTACCCCCGAGGAGTTGCAGAAACTCCCGCCCAACATGCGCAAACCCAAGAACTGTCCGCGCAAGCGTGCGCCGATCTACATCGAGCTGTTGCTCGACGACAATTTTCTGGCCACCCGCACCTTCATTCCGCCCGGCGTCAGCCAGGACATGTCCACCTTCGTGTATGCCAAGTTCAGTCTGCCCGCCGGCGAACACAAGCTGACGGTGCGCATGCGCGACAGTGCGCGCACGGACAACGGCTTTGATTTCATCGAGGAGACCCGGCGCGACTGGCGTCCGGGGCAGGGGATCCGCATCGAGTTCGACGAGAGCGTGGACCGGTTCGTGATCAACTGACGCCGCTCTTTACGGGTTTGATCCAGAATCCGGTTTGGTTCCAGAACCCTCTTGATCGCGCGCGGTCAAGAGGGTTCGCCCGTCCGCATCCCCCCCGACCTGCTCCGATCGGTCCGCCCCGGCGGCGACCGGAACCCCTATCCTTGCCAAAAATCGTTCCCACCTCACAAACGAAGTGTTGAATGTCCGGGCGACTCTGTTTCAGAATATCTTCAGAGGCTGTTTGGTGCGTCCATCCATGGAATCACCCAAGGCGCACGATTCAAAATTTTTTGAACCGTGCTTGATCAGATTGCTTCGCAATTTGGCGGACCATCCATGGCCCGCGTCGGCTGTTTGGCAAGTGCCAAACAACCTCGCAAGCCCCATGGACGGTTTCAGTCGGTCGGACCGTCTCCGGATCTCATGTCCGGAGCCGGTCGTGACCACGGCCTCTGTCGGCTCCGGGATTCTCAATTCAGAAGGTGGCCGATCATGTTATGGCGCATTCGCGACAGGATGAGTCGTTCGATCCGGCACGGGGTCGAGCCGTGGTTTCAACCTTGGCTGCGCCGTTCGCTACGCCGGGAACTCCTGGATCAGGAACTGGAAACCCTGAAACCGCTCATGACCGGGCGGGTGTTGGAGATCGGAGCCGGTCGCATCCGGCGACGGGGCGATTTCTTGCCGCCGGTGGAGTCGGTGTCGGCCTGGGTTCTGGTGGACATCTCCAGCGTCACCCGACCGCATCTGTGCGCGGATGTTGGATGCCTGCCCTTCGGGGCCGGGGCGTTCGACACGGTGATCTGCCTGGAGATGTTGGAATACGTCCCCGATCCGGTCGGGGCGCTGCGTGAGATGCGTCGCATCCTGCGTCCTGGTGGTCGATTGATCCTCGCCACCCCGTTCTTGCATCGTTGGGATACCCCCACCGATCTGTGGCGCTTCACGGCTCCAGGGCTGGTGCGGATCGTCACCCTGGCGGGATGGCGCGTCGAGACCCTGCGTGTCCAGGGCGGCATACTGGCCGTGTTGAACAACATCGTCCGCCATCTGCTGGTCAAGCATGCCAAAGGGTGGCGTTGGTGGCTGATGGCCCTGATCTTCACCCCGCTGCAACGCTGGTTGATACGCATGGATCCGATCGTCACCGCCCGTTCCCCGACCTTTGCCACCTTCACGACCGGACTGATTCTGGTCGCGGACAATCCCCTTGCAAACCTGACCCGTGATGATGACTTGTAGAAGGGCTTACCCATGAGAATAGCATTCATCGTTCCGTTGGAGCTTGGCGCCGTGGGGTGCCGTCTCCTCTCCAGCCATCTGCGCGCCCACGGTCATGAAACCCGCCTGATTTTCATTCCCGATCTGGTCACCTCCCTGGCGGAAAAGGCGAACCTTTCGGGCAATCCCGACCCCGGACCGGAACTCTGTCCGCTCCCGGTCAAGGAGCGGATTCTGGCGATGGTCTCCGATTGCGATCTGATCGGATTTCATGTCTTGAGTTTGTTTTTCAGTCCGTTGGCCGAGATATCCGCCTATCTGAGGGCGCATGCCGGGATACCGGTGATCTGGGGTGGCGTGCATGCGACCATGGCCGTGGATCTGTGCATGCCCTATACGGATTTTGCCTGCATCGGGGATGGTGAAGCGTTGTTGCTGGAACTTCTGGAGCGTCTTGCCAGCGATCAGACGTACACCGCCATCCAGGGGTTGGTCTATTGGGATCAGGGGGTCGTGCGGCATAATCCGCATCGAGCCGGTCAGGACAACCTGGATGCCTACCCGTTTCCGGATTATTCGTTTCAGGAGCACTATCTTCTTTTCGCGCATACGGACGGGGAACCGCGCGCCATCCCGGTCACACCGGACAATTACGGCCAGTATCAGAAGAGGTATCCATCCCTCGAGGGTGGGGTGACCCTGGTTCCCTACAAGACGGTCAGCACGCGCGGATGTCCGTTTGTCTGCACCTATTGCTCCATGGGCACGCAGGGCGGAGAGCAATACCCTTTCCGTACCCGCTCACCGGAGAATATCGTCGATGAACTCGTGGAGGTTCTGAACCGTTTCGGCGACAAGATCGACGTGATCAGCATCAGCGACGACACGTTCTTGTCCCATTCTCAAACGTGGCTGAAACGATTTGCCGCCGAATACAAGCGACGCGTCAAGAAACCGTTCCGAATCCTCGGTTTCCCCCTGAACATTCACCGCGAGGCGATCGAGGATCTGGTGGAGGCCGGCTGCATGCATATCGGGGTTGGCGTGGAGAGTCTGAGCAGGCGAATCCTGTTCGATGTCTACAAACGCAGAACCAAACCGGAGAGCGTGATCGAGGCGGCCAATGTTCTGGTGGAAATATCCAGACGTCATGGAGTTTTGCCGCCGACCTTCGATGTGATCTACTCGAATCCCTACGAGACTCTGGAAGACATGCTCGCGTCGATACGCGGGATGTCACGCATACGGCACCCGTTCAAGATCGTCCTGTTCAAGCTCTCGTTCTTCCCGAACACGGAACTGTTCCAAATGGCGGTGCGGGATGGCTATATACGCCCGGATGATCCGGCATGTTACAATCAATGGGTGGGTGAGATGGATGGGAATCAGACCTTTGTCCCCATTCTCTACGAAACGATCTGGAAAGGTCAGGCGTCCGAACGGTTCGTGGCGTTCTTCATCCGTCCCGCGGTATTCACCGCCCTGAACAAACAGTGCAATCAACATCCGCGTTTCCAGCGATGGCTGCGGTCGTTCCTGCCCGGTTTGGCGCGCGCCGTGACACATCGCTATGTGTTTTGGTTCCTGCGCCAGGAAATCCTCAAATCTTTCCGAAGATGATCATGTCGAAACTTAAACGCATCCTGTTGATTGCCGGACGTTACCGGGCAGAAAACCCGTACATCGATCTGGGCGTCAAACGACGATTCGAAGCCCTGGGGATTCGGGTGATCCTGGCCCTTCCCATGCGATCGTTTCATGAGGCCGGATTCCGTCCGGAGGATCTGGCTGATCCGGTTTTCGTGCGCGAAGGGGCTATTCCGCTGCAAGATCAACAAGATTTCATGCGCGCCCTGCGCGGTTGTCAGGTCGTGGTGTTCAGTTCCTGGAAAAAACAGATGCAACTGGCGGAAGTGGCGCGTCGATACGGCAAGGTTTCGGTGGATTTCAATGCGTCCGTCGGTTTTGACCACTTTTTCAGCGGTCACGATCTCTCTCTGGTGAAAAGCGATATCGTTCTGAGAATGTTTACGCAAGAACCGCGGCGCATGACGAGATTTTTTCTGACCCCCAATAAAATGATCGTGACCGGATCCGTGCTTTACGAAGACCCGGAAGATCTTGTTGCCCAGGATGGCATGGATAAGCGGGAACGGTTTTGCCGCTTTTACGGCTTTGATCCCGACCGACCTGTGGCCGTGCTGTTTCCCAAGGCGATTCTGGGCTTTCGGAAAAAGGCCCGACTCTGGTTTTCCGACTGGAGCGACGCGCAGGTGGATGACTACTGTCAGCGACTGCGGGATCTGCAAATCGCCATCTGCGAGAAGGTTCGTGACAGCGGCTGCAATCTGTTGGTGAAACTCCATCCCTCCAGCTACGCATCCTACTGGAGCAAGGTTGAGGATGAATATGAATATTGGAATCAATTCCCTTGGATCAAAATTCTCGTCAACACCCATACGCAGGCCATGTTCCGCCATCTGGATGTCGGTTTGGGCATCAACAGCCACTCGGCCATGGATACGGCCTATTTCGGAAAACCGTTCATCTATGTGGATTCCGATCTGATTCCACCCCCTCCCTTGCCTGGATTCCATGCCAGTGACCAGAGTTGCCTCCTGCCGCGCGGTCCGTCGAGCCACTGGGATCAGAACCTGTCAACCTATCCCAACCCCTGGTTTGCCTCCTGGATCGGGTGGTTTGCCCGGCAGGAGGAGCTGTCCGCGCTGTTGAAGGATCCCGCCACCTATCGCGTCGATCCGGAACAGCTTCAACGGTACATCGACGAATTCTGGCTGCACAACGACGGTCTCACCTCCCGGCGCGTTGTCGATCTGGTGCGGTCGGAATACGAACAGATCGCCGCGCACCGATCCGAGTGGGCTTCTCTGGCCAGATGGCGGGGACGGTATCAGGATTTCCTGGGACTGTTTTCGAGACGGGTCGGGGCCAAACCGTTTCACCACGCTTGAATCGTCGCTTCCGATCCGTTGGCGCGGCGTATCGTTTGCGCCTCCCGGCTTGAGTCGCTCAGGGCGATTTGGGCGGGGTGGGTTGGGGGGCTTCCGGCTGGAGTGGCCGGCTTTTCTCCATTCCGGCTTCTTCGGGCGCGTCGGTCAGAAAACGGATCGCCGAGAAGGTGCCCATGGAGAGGGAAAAGATGATCGCGAAGAAGATCACCGACCGATAGGGGAGCAACGCCCCGCGCGCCTGTTCGATGCGACTCAAGATGCGCTCCGAGATCAGATAGAGCGCCCCGCCGATGACCGTGAAGTAGATCAATTCCATGTTTTTCGTCCATGTTGTTTCATATTGAAGGCTGATTGTGTGGGTAGGCGTTGCCGCGTCGTGCCAGCGGCCCGTCGATCTGCATGTCGGTTCGGGTATCCGCTCCCCATGTCCGCGCGCTTGATCGCGGTATCTATACGATTATTCAATCGGTTTCTTCTAGTCCAAATCCGCGACCAGATAAATTGATTAAGGTCAATTTATTAAAATTTCTTTATCAAGCTCAAAAAAAATCGTCAAACTTGATCAAGGTCAAGTCATTATGTGGACGACATCGCTACAGTCCACGCTGACCACCTGGATGAATGTCGAACGGAGTGCCTGGAATGAAGACTCCGAACACGCGCAAGGCTAACGTGGATGCCCGGGATTCGGGAATCCACCAGGATGTGGACTCCAAACCTCAATCGGGAAAGATTCCCACATGGGAAACCAAGAAAATCAACAAAATCAGCCTCGTTCCTACGGACTTCAGACTCCGGGCAGCAAGGGCGTCAAGGGCAAGAAACGCTATGCCATGGTCATCGACCTGCGCAAATGCATCGGCTGCATGTCCTGTTCGATCGCCTGCAAGGCCGAATACGGTCTGCCTCTGGGGGTCTGGCGCACCTGGGTGAAGGTGGTGGACAAGGGGATCTACCCCACCACCAAGCGCATCTTCATGCCGCGCCTGTGCAACCACTGCGACTACCCGGTCTGCGTGCGCAACTGTCCGACCCAGGCCACCTACAAGCATGAGGACGGCTTTGTCCTGCAACGCTACAACCGTTGCATCGGCTGTCGCACCTGCATGGTCGCCTGCCCCTACAACGCGCGTCACCTGCTTCCGGAAAAACGGACCGATGGCAACCTGCCGCGCATGGTGGTGGATAAATGCACCTTCTGCATCCACCGCGTGAAGAAGGGGTTGGTTCCCTCCTGCGTGCAGGCCTGCGTGGGTGGGGCGCGCCTTTTCGGCGACATGAACGATCCGCAGAGCGAGGTTTCGCGTCTGATCGCCACCGAAACCGTCACCGTGCTCAAGCCCGAACTGGGCACCAGTCCCACCGTCTACTACATCGGCGCCGACTGGGAGATCATGGACGAACCCCACAGCTACACCAACCGGACCCGCCAGGTCGTGGAAGAGTTCAACGACTTCAAGCGCAATCACAAGGGCGACGCCTTCGCCGACATCATCGAGGGTGAACCCTTGATGACCGAGGTCGGCAAGAACTGGATCGGCTATCTCAAGACGATCCCCCATAAGGCCAAAGAGACCTTGAACGCCTTCAAGATCTTTCTCTTCGACTAAAGGATCCGCGCATGGAAGAGAGCATCGTCACCTTCAATGCCTTTCACCACGTCGCGTGGGGCACGACCATTTCGGTCTATTTCTGGTTGGTGGGCGCCAGTGCCGGATCGTTCGTGATCTCGAGCTTCGGCTGGGTGTTCGGCATCAAGCGCTACAAACCGCTGACCATGACCGCCTCGGTCACGGCCATCATCATGCTGCTGCTGGTTCCCTTCCTGTTGACCTGGGACCTGGGAAAACCGATCCGTTTCATCTATCTGCTGATTCCCGGCTACTGGCACAGCACCGGTCCCATGGCCTGGGGCACGCTGCTGATCTGTCTGTATCCGATGTCGATGATGGTCTACAGCTACTTCGTGCTCAAGCACGACCAGACCTTCGCGCGGATTTTCGGCATCGTGGCCATCGTGCTGGCTCTCTCCACCCACTGGTACACCGGTGTGGTGATGGAGTTGAATCCGGGGCGTTTCCTCAACCATACCGCGCTGGCGCCGTTGTTGTTCCTGACCGGCGCCTTCATTTCCGGCATCGGGCTGATGAACGTCATCGTCTTCATCCGCAACGGGTTGGTGCGCGCCGAGAACCGCTACGACTGGGCCTTGGTCCACGAGATGGCGCAATTCATGATGTATGGAATCGTTTTCGACATCTTTCTGTTGTTTCTCGACTTCATGCAGACCACCTATGGAAATCAGAACGAGGTGATGGGCCATACGGTCGTGTTGATGCAGGTTTTCAGATTTCCCTATCTCTGGCTTGAGCTGGTGATTGGACTTGTTATTCCACTGGTCATTCTTGTCTCACCGCTGAAACATACAAAGTTAGGCGCTTTCGTGGCTTCCGTGTTGGTCATCGTCGGTGTGTATGGCATGCGGGTGTGGTGGGTGATGGGTGGTCAGTATCTCCAGTCGTTCTATTGATGGATCGAGGAATGGATCGCATGCCTGAAATCCGTAGACGCGAGTTTCTTGTCGCCAGTGGCACGCTCCTCGCTTCCGCCGCGCTGCCTGCACCGGCGAATGCCATGGAGTTGGAACTGGGTGGCAAGAGCTATCATCAGTTGCGCACCTTTCATCCCCGCGTGCGCAGCCATTACGCCTGCACCCTCTGTCCCTACTGCGACGGCGGCTTCACCTATGCCGAGAACGGTCACATCCAGAAGGCCGAGGGCAATCCGGATCATGTGGCCACCCGCGGGAAGTTCTGTGCCAAGGGGTTGGCTTCGTTTTTGAGCGCCTGTGATCCGGATCGCATCACCATGCCGTTGAAGCGCGTCGGACCGCGCGGTTCGGGCAACTGGCGCGAGATCGGCTGGGACGAGGCGATCGCCGAGGTGGCGGGCAAGGTGGCCGAAGCCCTCTCCCAACCGGATACCATCGTGGTCAACGAGGGGGACTCCCGCGATGGCGCGGCGGCCCGTTTCCTGGCCACTGTGGGTTCGTCTTCGCTTTTCCGCAGCTGTGCGCCGGGTTTGGGCGGCGCGGCCAGGCAGGAAGGGTTGCGGCGCATGGTGGGGGTCTCCTACCTGTTGCCGGATCTCGAGCATGCCCGCTACGTGCTCAATTTTGGCTGCAACATCCTGGAGACCGCGCTTCCCCTGGCCCAGCGGCTTACCGACGGCCTGGTCAACAACCGGCTCAAGCTGGTCACCTTCGACGTGCGCATGTCCAACACGGCGGGGCGCAGCCATGAGTGGATCCCGGTTTTTCCGGGCACGGACGGTTTCGTGGCCCTGGCCATGTGTCGCCACATCCTGGAGAAGGGGCTGGCGGATGGCGACTTCATCCGCAACTGGACCAACACCACCCCGGAAGAGCTGCTTGTCGCCCTGGCGCCCTACACGACCCAGAAGGCCGCCGAGATCAGCGGCGTGCCGGAGAAGAGCATCAAACGCCTCGCGGTCGAGTTCGCCAAGAACAAACCGGGCGCCGTGGTCACCATGAACGGTGTCAGCCGGCGCGACAACGGCATCGATGCCGAGCAGGCCTGCACGCTGCTGGCGGTGATCACCGGCAACATCGACAACGAGGGTGGTCTCTGTCTGCCGAGGCAATTTCAGGTTGGCGTGCCGCAACCCGCGCCCAAGCCGGTCGAGGGTGGGGAGAAGCTCCGTTTGAACCACACCCTGCCGTTCGAGATCCTCGACAAGAGCCGGGTGGTCAAGGTGCTTTTCAACCATTTGAGCAACCCGGTCTATTCGGCTCCGGCGGCGAGCATTTGGCGCGAGGCGCTCAAGAACGAATCCCTGGTGCCGCTGGTGGTCGATTTTTCGCCGTTCATGAGCGAAACCGCCGAGTGGGCCGATCTGATCCTGCCGGATGTGGTGGGGGTCGAACGGCACGATCTGGTGAGTGCGCCGACCGCCTTGTGGCCGTGGGTGAGCATCAGTCAGCCGTCGGTCAAGCCGGTGGGGAGTGCCCGTGACGTGCGCGAGACCTTCAAGAAGATCGTCGAGGTCATCGACGCGGATGGTCAGAAGGGGATGAAGCCTCTGTGGGCCTTCACCAGCGCCAGGCAGTGGGTCGAACAGGCGAGCGCCGCCACGCCGGGTCTGGAGGGTAACTACAAAAAATTGCAGAACAAAGGGTTCTGGCCAGACCACGGCAAGATCGATCCGGCGGATCGCAAGATCGTCAAGGATGGCGAGGCGTTGCCCGTGGCCTACCACACCTTCCAGAAGACGGGTTTTGCCACCCCATCCGGGAAGATCGAGGTGGTGGTCCCGGATCTCAAGCCCAATCCGCGGCATGCCAGGCTGGAGAAAGGACAGTTCGTGTTGGCCACCTACAAGGTTGCCTATCACGCCTTGTCGATGACCACGAACCTGAAATATCTCGCCGAGATCCATCATGCCAACCCCTTGTGGATCAACAAGGCCCAGGCGCGGGAGTTGGAGATCGCGGATGGGGATCTGGTGCGCGTCACCTCCGAGGTCGGCTATCTGGTGACCAAGGCCTTTGTCACCAACGGCGTGCATCCCAAGGTGGTGGGGATCTCCACGTCCGTGGGTCGCACCAGTTATGGCCGGGTGGCCAAGGCGGATCCATTCGGCAAGGTGCCGGATTATGCCCGGAAGGAGCTGGTGGACGAGGATATCGACGACAATATCTGGTGGCGGGATCGGGGGGTGAGTCCCAACGAGATCTTGCCCCTGGCGGTTTCGGCGCGGCACGGCGAGCAGGCCTGGAACGATACCGTGGTCACCGTGACCCCCGCAGACCCTGGAGATGTCTACGGCACGGTCCATGTGGACAATGCCAGGCATCTGGCCATTTTCAAGCAGATGACGGGTCATCGGGCCGGTTAGCCTGTTTCAAGCAGATGACGGGTCATCGGGCCGGTTAGCCTGATTCCCTCTGGATACCGACGCGCGAGGAGAGGTTGGGGTGAACGTATTCAAGAACAAGTTGGTCGCCATCGTGGCTGGCGGCATGTTGCTGGTCATCCTGGTCGGGCTGGGCTGGAGCGCCCATCGCTTCAACCGCATCAGCCTGTGTACCTCCTGTCACGAGATCTTCGTCAACTACGACGAGTACAAGCCGGTGGGACGGTTGAGCAACTCCAAGGAGGATTTCAACCCCTCCAAGAGTCTGAGTCCGGGACTGTTCAACGTCACGGTCGGATGCGCCGAGTGCCATGCCTACCCCTATGAGGAGTATCGTGCCTCTCCGCATTTCGACAACGAGAAGGGGGTCAAGCCGGGTTGCATGGGGTGTCACAATCCCCACTCGGTCTTTCAGTTCATGAACTGGAAGTTCTTCTATCTCAACAAGGGCGGTTATGGAGAGAGTCCGTTCCACGAGATCTCCAGCGGTCTGCGCGACATCCCGGAGTGGGAGAAGCTGCGCGTGGAGCTGGCCAAGCGGGTGCGCAAGGAGATGGTCGAGGAGAACTCCATCAAGTGCAAGAACTGTCACAAGCCGGATGGCAACTGGTTCAAGAAGCTCGAGCCCCACAAGGCCACCAACGACAAGACCTGTGTGGAGTGCCACCACAACATCGTCCACAAGGCCGTGAAGTGGGAGATGGACTGAGCAGTCAACCGAAAAAAACATCCAGGATGATCGTGTCATGAAGCTTTTGTGACCTGAAACCAAACGTTCGACCTGGACGTGTTGTTGATAAAAAGGCTTGAGGTGTCTGGAAGATGTGGATGTTCATCTGGACGCCTTAAGCCTTTTTTATTAAATTTTGATGAAGATTTACTGCTCTTGTGAATTTCTCCATAATTATATTGTATAAAAAATCTGCATGCAATTTGATTTTGGTCAAGAACGTGTGCGAACCATCCTGTTAACATCTATTTAAAGTTGATAGCCTTCTGACTTAGCTGATTTAACGACAAATTCAAGGCATCTTTTCCACCCCATTTTGTCTCAAGGAGTTTCAATATGAAGAAGAAGAACTTGTTGTCCGTGCTCGCCGGAGCTGTGATGGCCGTGGGCATGGCTGGCGTGGCCATGGCGAATGCCCCGGCGGCCCCCGCCCTGCAACCGGAACCCACGTTGACGAAGGAGGAGTTCCAAAAAGGTCAACAGATCTACTTCGACCGTTGTTCCGGCTGCCACGGCGCGCTGCACAAGGGCGCCACGGGTCCGGACATCACCCCGGCCAAGACCCGTCTGAAAACCCTGGACGCCCTGGACAAGATTCTCTTCAACGGCACGGATGGCGGCATGCCCGGATGGGGCAAGAGCGGCTTCATGACCAAGGACGAGACCGCCCTGATGGCCAAGTATGTGCAAATCGAGGCTCCCATGCCGCCGGAGTGGGGCATGAAAGAGATGAAGAGCTCCTGGAAGGTGCATGTCCCGGTTGACAAGCGTCCCACCGAGCCGCCGAAGGGCAAGAACTGGCAGAACTATTTCGGTGTGGTCGAGCGTGACAAGGGTCAGATCGCCATCATCGACGGCGACACCAAGAAGGTTCTCGTGACCATCCCGTCCGGCTTCGCCACCCACATCCTGCGCACCTCCATGAGCGGACGCTACATGTTCGCCATCGGTCGCGACGGCAAGGCCACCATGATGGATCTGTGGGCCGATCCGCCGAATCTGGTCGCCGAAGTGCGCACCGGTCTGGATGCCCGCTCCATCGACACCTCCAAGTACAAGGGCTTCGAGGACAAATATGCGGTGGTCGGCGACTACTGGCCGCCCCACTATGTGATCCTCAAGGGTGACACCCTGGAGCCGCTGAAGATTGTGGGCACCCGCGGTTACACCTACGACACCAACGAGTATCACCCGGAGCCGCGCGTGGCCTCGATCGTCGCCTCGCATCATGCGCCGGAGTGGGTGTTGACCCTGAAAGAGACCGGCGTCGTGCTGCTGGTGGACTACAGCAAGTTGAACGTCGGCACCGTGACCGAGACCAAGATCAATGCCGAGCGGTTCCTGCATGATGGCGGATGGGATGCTTCCAAGCGTTATTTCATGGTGGCGGCCAATGCGCGTGACACCATCTCGGTCATCGACACCGTGGATCGCAAGCTGGTCAAGAACATCAAGACCGGTACCAAGCCCCATCCGGGCCGTGGCGCCAACTGGGTCGATCCGGAGTTCGGACCGGTCTGGGCCACCGTCCACCTGGGCGAGGGTCTGGTTTCGATGATCAGCACCGATCCGAAGAATCCCAAGGCCTGGACCGTGGTGCGCGAGTGGAAGCTCGGTGGCAACTCGCTCTTCGTCAAGACGCATCCGAAGAGCAAGAACGTCTACTGCGACAACACCATCAATCCCAACAAGTCCAACGTGCTGACGGTCTTCAACATCGACAAGCCGACCGAGGCTCCGCGCGAGATCACCTTCGCCAAGAAGGTGGTGCATATGGAATATGACAAGGATGGCGGCGAAGTGTGGGTGTCGCTGTGGGACAAGGAGGGTGAAATCGTCATTCTGGATGACAAGACCCTCAAGGAAAAGGCTCGCATCACCGGTCTGAACACCCCGACCGGCAAGTTCAACGTCTACAACACCCAGATGGACATCTATTGATCCTTCTGAGCGGTTGATCGTCTTTACCGGGCCGGAGTTTCTCTCCGGCCCGGACAGTCCACAAGGAAAACAGGAGACGAAACGATGAAGATGCAGGGTTTGTTGGTCACGGTGGCCGCCTTCGGTCTGATGGCGGTGGTTGGCGGACAGGCGGTGGCCGCGGATCGGCAGATCCCGACCGCTCCCGCGGATTTCCTGAGCAAGACCAGTCCGATCAAGGTGGATGAAGCCGACGAGGCCACGCTGAAAGAGGGCGGCAAGATCTACACCAAGAAGTGCCAGAAGTGTCACGGCGAAACCGGTGACGGACAGGGTTCGGCGGCGGGTGAGCTGACCATCAAGCCGACCAACCTCTCCGCGCCCGGTTACATGGCCAGCCGCAAGGATGGGCAATTGCTGTGGATCACCATGAACGGCAGCCCGAACACCGAAATGAAGGGGTTCGGACCGGGTTCGGAGCAGAACTACTCCGAAGATGATTTGTGGAAGGTCATCGCCTACATGCGTTCCGCGTTCACCAAATAGTGGGATTGGTGGACGGAAGGGCCGTTGGATCAAACGGTCGCAGTGGATCCCATTGCGACCGTTTTTTTTACCGTGGAACTCCCGTCCGGGAGTGGCGCGGTCGGGGAGTGAGGGGGGGCTCCCCCCATCAGGCAAGTTTACCGCGCCCCTCCTGTCCGGGAGTGGTGCGGTCGGGGGTGAGGGGGTTCTCCTCCCATCAGGCAAGTTTGGTGGTGTTCATTTTTTTGTGCAGGTGAAAATTTTTATATTTTAAAATGGGGTTGTCATGTGGAAGCGGTTCGGATTGGCGGGGATGGTATGGGTCGCGGCGCTCGCGTGCGGCTGGGCCGAGGTTGTCGAAACGCGGGATGAGCCTCAACCCGCATGGCGCGAACCGCGCACGGACTTGCCCTTTGTTCACATCCCCGCCGGTTGCTTCGAGATGGGTTCAGCCGAGCCGGTGCTGGGCGCGGCGCCGATCCATCGCGTCTGCCTGCATGGCTTCTGGATGGGACGTCACGAGGTGACCAACGGGGCGTATGCCGCCTGTGTCGCCGATCAGGCCTGTCAACCCCCGGAACGGCGCGACTCCGGGATCAACGAACACTTTCGCACCGGCAACGAGGACCATTACGAGCGGTTCGGCATGGCGCTGGATGCTCCGGATCATCCGGTGGTGGGGGTGTCGCTGGTCGATGCCAGGGCTTTTGCCGCCTGGTTGAGCGCACAGGGGGAACATCACTACCGTTTGCCCACCGAGGCGGAGTGGGAGTATGCCTGTCGGGCCGGCGCGGGGGATCAACCGGTTGGCGAAGCGGAGAGTCTGGATGGGGTGGGATGGTTTCGCCACAACAGCGACGGTCGTCCCCATGCAGTGGGCGGGAAGCAGGCCAACGGCTTCGGGCTGTACGACATGCGCGGCAATGTCTGGGAGTGGGTGTTGGATCACTTCGATCGCGGCGCCTATGCGCACCATGCCGACCATTCGCCGCTCTTCGTGAAGGAGGATCTGTTCCACGTCACGCGCGGTGGATCGTGGTCGAGCGTGCCGGTCCATCTCCATTGCGCCTTTCGCGGCGTGGGCGAGGAGCGTGACCGGGACGACAATCTCGGGTTCAGGCTGGTGCGGGAGGAGTGAGCCATGGGACGGGCCTCTGGATGGTTGGAGCGGGCGTGTGTCCGAGGGTGGGCGTGGCGCGGTTTGTTTGTGTTGGGGGGGATGGTGGTGGTTTCCGCCGGCTGGGCGGGGGATGAGGCCATCCAGCCGACGCGTCAGAAGGAGCTGTTCCATCTGTTGCGCCAGGATTGCGGCTCCTGCCATGGCATGACCCTGAAAGGGGGGTTGGGGCCGGCGCTTTTGCCCGAGAATCTGGCCGGCAAGCCGGCGGATCTGTTGGAGGATATCGTCTATCACGGTCTGCCCGAGCGGGCCATGCCGCCCTGGGAAGGGCAGTTGACCCGCCAGGAGATCCGCTGGCTGGTGGAACGTTTGCGAAAAGGAGAGGTGCCATGAGAGGATTCTGGTCACGCGCGCTGCGTCGTCCCTGGTTGATGGCTGCCTGTCTGGCCTTGCCTTTGGCGCAGGGGTGCGCCCCGGTGCGCGGCGTCGGTGACATGGGGGTCGTCATCGAACGGGCCTCCGGGAGCGTGGAGGTGGTCGAAACGACGGGTCAAACCGTTCTCTCCCGTGTCGAGGGGTTGGGGGATCTCTCCCACGCCTCGTTGGTCTACTCCCGGGATGGACGGTTCGGGTTCGTTTTCGGTCGCGATGGCGGGTTGAGCAAGGTGGATCTTCTGACCGGCCAGCTGGTCGGACGGGTGATGCAGTCCGGCAACAGCATCGGTGGCGCCATCTCCCAGGACGGCAAACTGGTGGCGGTGGCCAACTATCAGCCCGGCGGGGTGCGGGTTTTCGATGCCGAAACCCTGCGACAGGTGGCCGACATCCCGGCCATCGGCGCGGATGGACGCTCCTCGAAGGTGGTGGGGATCGAGGATTCCACCGACGGTTGTTTCGTGTTCTCGCTGTTCGATTCCGACGAGATCTGGGTGGCGGATCTGAAAGTGCCGGCCAAACCGGTGGTCACCAAATTCACCGGGATCGGCAGCAAGCCGTATGATGCCCTGATCTCCCCGGATGGACGTTACTACATCGCCGGTCTGTTCGGCGAGGATGGTTTTGCGCTGTTGGATCTGTGGAATCTGGATGCCGGGGTCAAGCGGGTTCTGCCCGACTACGGACGCGGCGAGAAGCGTACCGCGGTCTACAAGATGCCGCACCTGGAGGGGTGGGGCATGACCGAGGATCTGGTGTTTCTGCCGGCCATGGGACGGCATGAGGTGTTGATCGTCGAGCGGGCCGGCTGGCGCGAGGTGGGACGGGTGCCGGTGGTCGGACAGCCGGTCTTCGTGATGGCCCAGCCGGACGGACGGCGCATCTGGGTCAACTTCGCCCATCCGGACAACGGCCATCTCCAGGTGATCGACGTGCCGAGCCGCAAGGTGGTCAAGTCGTTGCAGCCGGGACCGGCGGTGATGCACATGGAGTTCACGCCGCGCGGCGAGCATGTGTGGGTATCGGTGCGCGACGGGGATCGGGTGGAGGTGTACGATACCGCCACCTTCGAGCGGATCTCCACGCTGCCGGCCACCAAGCCGAGCGGCATCTTTTTCACCAGTCGCGCCCACAAGATCGGCTTGTGACGGCGTGGTTCGAAGGGGAGCTGGAAGGGATGCGCGCACCGCTTCATGAAGACGACCGGCAGCCGTTGGATCATCGGCTGCTCAACGATTTCCAGCACGATTTTCCCCTGGATCCGCGCCCCTTTCGGGTGATCGCCGAGCGGTTGGGGATTGCGGAGTCCGAGGTGTTGGAACGGCTCAATCGGTTGAAGGCGAGCGGTCACATCAGCCGGGTCGGGGCGGTGTTGCGGGCCCGGCGGGTGGGGATGAGCACCCTGGCGGCCATGCGGGTGCCCTTGGAGCGGTTGGAGGCGGTGGCCGAGATCGTGAACGCCATTCCGGAGGTCAACCACAACTACGAGCGCGAACACGTTTTCAATCTCTGGTTCGTGGTGACGGCCCGGAGCGCGGCGCGGTTGGCCGAGGTGATCGCCGCCATCGAGGAGCAAACCGGTCTTTCGGTCTGTTCCATGCCGATGGAAGAGGATTTTTATATCGATCTGGGTTTTCAGATTCACGGGTGAGACATGCTCGACGAACGGGAACAGCGGTTGGTGGCGGGATTCCAGAACGGTTTCCCTCTGGTGGAGCGTCCTTTCGAGGCGATCGGGCGGGCGATCGGTCTTGATGAGGCGGATGTTCTGGATGGCTTGCAAATGCTTAAAGAAAAGGAGATCATCAAGCGCATCGGGGTGGTGGTGCATCATCACGAGCTGGGCTATCGCGCCAATGCCATGGTGGTCTGGGATGTTCCCGACGAGCGTACCCGCGAAATCGGGGAGCGGATCCGGGCCTCGGGACTGGTGTCGCTTTGTTATTTGCGACGTCGTTGTCTGCCGCATTGGCCGTACAATCTCTATTGCATGATCCACGGTCGCGATCGCGAGGAGACCGCGCAACGGGCCGATTGGATCACCCAGGGTTGTGACATGCAATCCTATGCCAGGGAGATTCTGTTCAGTCGTCGTCGATTCAAGCAGTGCGGCGCCCGATATTTCTGATCGAATCTCCTCGAGCACCTTTTCAGGGGGGTGGGCATGCCGATGGATCCGCGCGCGATACGCATCATCAATGGTCTGCAAAGCGGTTTTCCGCTGGTCGGACGCCCCTACGCCATGGCGGCGGAATCCCTTGGGGTGTCGGAAGACGGCTTGATCGAGGGGATTTCCGAACTCGCCGCCACCGACCTGATCACCCGGTTTGGTCCGTTTTTTCACGCCGAAAGGCTGGGCGGTGGATTGACCCTCGCGGCCTTGCGGGTTCCGCCCTCGGATTTCGACTGGGTGACCGAAGTCGTCAACGCCCAACCCGAGGTGGCGCACAACTATGCCCGCGAACACCCCTTCAACATGTGGTTCGTGGTCGCCACGGAAAAGAGGGACGAGATCGCCGGGGTGTTGGAGCGCATCCAGACACTCACCAGTCTGGAGGTGTTCAATCTGCCCAAGCTCGAGGAGTACCGGCTGGGTTTTCAGGTGCAGCTGGATGAGCATGGCGGCATCGACACCACCCCACTGTTCGATGAACCGGTGGAAGAGGACGCGCCCTGCACCCCGGATGAACTCGACCGCGCCCTGATCGCCGCCACCCAGGCCGGTTTGTCGCTGGTGTCCGAGCCCTACCATCAGGTGGCCGGACAGTGTGGCGTGACGGTGGAGACGGTGATCGAACGGTTCCAGGCGATGCAGAGGCGTGGGTGGATCCGGCGCATCGGACTGGCCTGCAACCATCACCGCCTGGGATTGAAAGGCAACGGCATGTCGGTGTGGGATGTGCCGGACGACAAACTCTGCCTGGTCGGCAACACCGTGAGCGAACTGGATTTCGTCACCCATTGCTATGCCCGTCCGCGTCACCCCCCGGCGTGGCCTTACAACCTGTTCGTCATGGTGCATGGACCGGATCGCTCGGCGGTGATGGAGAAGATCCGCATTCTGGAGCGGATTATCGGCAAGCGGCAGAGGGGACATCTGGTTCTGCACAGCACCCGGATCCTGAAAAAGACCGGTTTACGCATCAAAGCTCCTGGAGCCGCCGACGGATGTTCCGTTTGACCCAGTTCATGCGACGTCTGTTCGCGCCCGGACAACAGCCCCGTCCCCGTTTGCCGGTCGAGGGAGGACCGGTGATCGTCTGGAATCTCCTGCGTCGCTGCAATCTCACCTGCGCCCACTGTTACGCCGCCTCGGCGGATCGTCCCTATTCCGGGGAGCTTTCGTTCGCGGAGTGCGTCCGGGTTCTGGAGGATCTGCGCGCCAACGGCGTCTCGGCATTGATCCTCTCCGGTGGCGAGCCGCTGCTGCGTCCGGATCTTTTCGAGATCGCGGCGATGGCCAAGGGGTTGGGGTTCTATCTCGGGTTGTCCAGCAACGGCACCCTGATGGACCCCGCGATGGCCAAACGGATCGCCGGAGCCGGATTCGATTACGTCGGGGTGAGCCTGGATGGACTCGAGGCCAATCACGATCGCATGCGCGGCATGGTGGGGGCTTTTCGGCGTTCGGTGGACGGGATCGGTCATTGTCGCGCCGAGGGGGTGAAGGCCGGGATCCGTTTCACCCCGACCCGCGACAACATCGATGATCTGCCGGGGCTGTTCGAGCTGATGCGCGCCGAGGGGACGGATCGCTTCTATCTCTCCCACTGGAACCATGCCGGACGCGGCAAGGTCAACCGGGAGGAGAACGCCGAACTGCGCGCCACCCGTGCCCTGATGGCCCGGCTGTTCGACATGACCTATGCGGATGTGCGTTCGGGCGCGGCGCGGGAGATCGTCACCGGCAACAACGACGCGGATGGGGTGTTCTTTCTTTTCTGGGTGCGGGAGAATCGGCCCGATCTGGCGGAACGGGCCGAGGCGATGTTGACCCGCTGGGGCGGGAACGCCTCGGGAGTCGGCATCGCCAACATCGACGAGTTGGGAGAGGTCCATCCGGACATCTTCTGGCGCCACCACTCCCTTGGCAACGTGCGTGACACGTCGTTCGGGGCGATCTGGGGCAATCCGGACGACCCCTTGCTGGCCGGTTTGCGTGCCCGTCCCAGACCCTTGAAAGGGCGCTGCGGGGCCTGTCGGTATCTGGCCATCTGCGGCGGCAACACCCGTGTGCGTGCCTGTCAGGTGAGCGGCGATCCCTGGGAGGAGGATCCGGGCTGTTATCTGACCGACGCCGAGGTTCTCCCCTGATCGCTCCCCCGCGCAAACAATCACATTCTCGAAACAAGGTTGACAGGATGAAATCGTTTTTCGTGTTTCTGGCGGTTCTGCTGTTCGTGTCGCAGGCCGAGGCCAACGACCTCTACCGCGAGCATTGCGCTCAGTGCCACCATCCGGATCGTCTGGGGGCCATGGGACCGGCCCTTTTGCCGGAGAATCTCGAGCGCGTGCCCAGGAAGGAGTCCGCCGAGGTGATCGCCAACGGGCGTCCCGCCACCCAGATGCCGGGCTTTGGCGACAAGCTCTCCCCCGAGGAGATCCAGGCCATGGTGGGGTATATCTATGGCCCGGTCACCCCGGCCCCAACCTGGAGCGACGCGGATATCCAAGCCAGCCGGATCACCTGGATCGCCAACGAAAAACTCCCGAAAAAGCCGGCTCACGACGCGGATATCCTGAATCTGTTCATGGTGGTCGAGCTGGGGGATCAGCATGTCACCGTGCTCGACGGCGACCGCTTCGAGCCGATCGCCCGCTTTCCCTCCCGTTTTGCGCTGCATGGGGGCATCAAGTACGCCCCGGATGGCCGCTTCGCCTACATGGCCTCCCGCGATGGCTGGATCAGCCGTTTCGATCTGTTCTCCCTGAAGATGACCCACGAAATCCGCGTGGGCATCAACACCCGCAACGTGGCGGTCTCCGGGGATGGCCGGTACGTGATGGTCGCCAACACCCTGCCGCGCAGCCTGGTGGTGCTCGACGCCCGCGATCTGTCGCTGGTCAAGACCATTCCCCTGGTCAACGCCAAGGGAGAGAGTTCCCGCCCGAGCGCGGTCTATTCGGCTCCGCCGCGCCAGTCGTTCATCGTCGCCCTGAAGGATATCGCCGAGGTGTGGGAGATTCCCCTGGCCGACAAGACGGGCAAGCCGGTCTCCGATTTCACCGTGCGTCCCATCGTTCTGGACGCGGTATTGGATGACTTTCTCTTCGATCAGGCGTATAAGCTGTTGATTGGCGCCTCGCGCAAGGGGCCGACCGGGCAGGTGGTGGATCTGGATGCCGCCAGAAAGATCGCCGAAGTGGCGTTGCCCGGCATGCCGCATCTGGCCTCCGGGATCATCTGGCCCTACAAGGATACCGAGGTTCTGGCCACCCCGAACCTCAAGGAGGGGGAGGTGACCGTGGTGGATCTGAAAACCTGGCAGGTGATCAAGCGCATTCCTACCCTGGGACCGGGCTTTTTCATGCGCAGCCACGAAAACAGCCCGTATGCCTGGGTGGATGTTTTCAACGGACGCGACAAGGATTCGGTGCATGTGATCGACAAGGCAACCCTGGAGGTGGTCAAGACGCTCCGTCCCGCGCCGGGTAAGACCTCGGCCCATGTCGAGTTCACCAAGAGCGGGGGGCACGTCCTGCTGAGCATCTGGGAGATGGATGGCGCGTTGGTGATCTACGATGCCAAGAGTCTGGAGGAGGTCAAACGCATTCCCATGAAGAAACCTTCGGGTAAATACAACGTTTCCAACAAGATCAACCGTTCCGCCGGGACCAGCCACTGACATGCCCATCGATCTGAAAAGTCCGTATCCGGAACCAGGGATGGTGCTTCTGGTCGGGGCTGGCCCCGGCGATCCCGATCTGTTGACCGTCGCCGCCCTGAAGGCGCTCCACAACGCCGACGCGGTGGTCCACGACGCCCTGGTCTCCCCGGAGATCATGGCCCTGATCCCGGATGGCTGCGAGAAGATCCACGCCGGCAAACGCGGCGGTTCGCCGTCGTCGAGCCAGAAGGACATCACCGAAACCCTGGTGCGTCTGGCCAAGGCGGGACGGCGGGTGGTGCGGCTCAAGGGCGGGGATCCCTTCGTCTTCGGGCGCGGCGGGGAAGAGGCGGAACGTCTGGCCGAGGAGGGGATCCCGTTTCGGGTCGTGCCGGGTCTCACCTCCGGCATCGCCGGTCCGGCCTATGCCGGCATCCCGATCACCCACCGGGATGTCAACGCCAACGTCGCCTTCCTGACCGGTCATGAATCCGCGGAAAATCCCTCCTTCATGGAGGGGTCCCCCTCGTCGCGCATCCATTGGGAGTCGGTGGCCCAGGCCTTCCCGGTGCTGGTGCTCTATATGGCCATGCAGAACCTCTCGGTGGTGGTGGAGCGGTTGGTGGTGGCGGGGCGTTCCACCGACACCCCGGTGGCGGTGATCCGCTGGGCCACCACTCCGGAACAACAAACCCTGGTGACCACGCTGGGAAGATTGGAGATGGACGTGGCGTTGCTGGATCTGCAACCGCCGGCGGTGATCGTGATCGGCGACGTGGTGAAATATCGCGCGCAGCTGCGTTGGTTCCAGGACGAGACGCTGGTCGTGCCGTCTTGAAGGGAGGTTTGAGATCATGCTCATGGTACGTGCGTGGATGGTGGGGGTTTTGGCGGCGCTGCTGCCGGTCGTGGCCCTGGGCAAGGGGGTTGACGAGACCCTGGTGGCCCGTTTGAAGACGGAAAAGAGCTGCCAGAAGTGCGATCTTCAAGCCACCAACTGGGAGGGGGTGGATCTTTCCGGTGCCGAGGTGAGCGGAGCCTTTTTCCTGCGCGGCAAGATGCGCGGGGTGAAGCTGGTCGAGGCCAAGCTGGTCTGGTCGAGCCTGGAGATGACCGACCTGACCGAAGCGGATCTGAGTCGCGCCGATTTGACCGGCGCCGATCTGCGCGGGGCGGATCTGAGTCGCGCCAAACTGGTGAAATCCTATCTCTACGGGGCCAACATGACGGGCGCCAAGGCCGAAGGGGCGGATTTGACCGATGCCTTCATGAAGGGGGTCAATCTGATGGGCGCGGATCTGCGCGGGGCCAATCTCAAGGGGGGAAATCTGGAGCGCGCGGTGTTGACCGATACCCTGCTGGATGGGGCCACCTGGACCGATGGTCGCGTGTGCGCGGCCCAATCCAGGGGGGCGTGCCGGTGAGGCGAAGCGTCGCTTTTGGGGTCTGGCCCTGGGTTGGGGTGTGGATGGTGTCCGTGGGGGTCCCCGTCGCCTGGTCCGGGGAGGGTGGGGTCGCGTCGCGCGAGGAGGTGATCAAAAGTCGCCGCTGCGTGAAGTGCGATCTGACCGGGGTGGATCTGTCCGGTGCGGCTTTGAAATCGGCGATGTTGCAGGGCGCGACGTTCGATCAGGCCAATCTGCGCGGAGCGGATCTGACCGAAGCGCGGTTGTTCAAGGCGCGCATGCGCCGCGCGGACGCCTCGGGGGTCAAGATGGAACACGCCCAGTTGCGCATGGCCGATCTGGGTGGGATCATCCTGCGCGATGGGGATCTGAAACGGGCCAGTTTCGAGCAGGCCAATCTGGAGGGAGCCGATCTGCGGGGCGCCGATTTGCGCAAGGCGACCTTCGAGGGGGCTTTCATGAAAGGGGTGCGATTGACTGGCGCGGATTTGCGCGATACCGTATTCTTCGGTGCCAATCTCATCGATGTGGATTGGCGCGACGCGCAATTGAGCGGGGCCTACTGGTTCAGCGGCCAGCGGTGTCGCGAGGGTTCGGTGGGTCGGTGTGATTTGGGTGAGTGAGGTGGGGGGCAAAACGATCCTGCGAACATGGTTCGGAATGGGTCGTCCGGGGGGCGGCGGACAGGCGGGGATCCGATCTTCGATCGTTTGTGATGCAAGGAGAAACACAGCATGACGCGTCAGGACCGACGTCAGGTCGGGATATGGTTGTTCATCTGTTGCGCGCTGGTCTATGCCATGCTGGCGCTGGGAGGGGTCACCCGTCTGACCGGTTCGGGTCTGTCGATGGTGGAGTGGCAACCGCTGATCGGCGTGCTTCCACCGATGGATCAGGCCGCCTGGCAGGAGCTGTTCGCCAAATATCAGCTCACCCCGGAGTTCCGTCATGTCAACCACGACATGGATCTGGAAGGGTTCAAGGGGATCTTCTGGCTGGAGTATTTTCACCGTTTGCTGGGGCGCTCGGTGGGCGTGGTCTTCTTCGTCCCCTTCGCCTGGTTCTACCTGAAACGAAAACTGGATCGCCCGACGCTGATCCGTCTGGGGGCGATCTTCTTCGTGGGCAGCATGCAAGGGGTGATGGGCTGGTTGATGGTCAAAAGTGGCCTGATCAACGATCCCCACGTCAGCCCGTATCGCCTGACCGCCCATTTGGCCCTGGCCTTCATCGTCTATGGCTGGATGTTCTGGACCGCTCTGGAGTTGGTCGTCGGGGGCGAGGGGTTGCCGACCGGACGTCCGCCGGGGTGGCTCAAGAGTTTTTCGTGGGTGGTGTTGGTGTTGATCTCGATCACCGTGATCAGCGGCGGCTTCGTGGCCGGGGCCAAGGCGGGGTATGGGTACAACACCTTCCCGACCATGCATGGTCAGTGGTTCCCGGACGCCTATTGGGATCTGCAACCTGCCTGGTTGAACCTGTTCGAAAACCCGGTCGCCATTCAGTGGGATCACCGGTTGCTCGCCACGATCACCTTTTTTTCGGTGCTCGCCTATGGCCTGTTGGGACGACGCGCCGGCGCGCCACGGCGAATCCATGTCATGTACCAGCACATCATGTTCGCCGTGCTGCTCCAGGTGGCGCTCGGCATCGCCACGCTGATGCTGCATGTGCCCATCGGACTGGCCTGGGCCCATCAGGTGTGGTCGATGATGCTCTTTACCTACGCCCTGTACATTCATTACTACATGCAAACCGGTCAATCGAGGGAGTCATGGAGCTGATACCGATCCTGCCTCATTTTCATGCGGCCTTGAATCTCGCTTCGGCGCTGCTGCTGTTTGCCGCTTTTCAGGCCATCCGGCGCGGCGACGCGGTGACCCATCGGCAGCGCATGGCCGGTGCCCTGATCGTATCGGCGATCTTTCTGGTCTCTTACCTGACCTATCACGCCGCGGTCGGCAACGTGAAGTTCGCCGGAACCGGTTGGGTCCGTCCGGTTTATTTCACCCTGTTGATCACCCATGTTGCCCTGGCCGTGGTCTCTTTGCCGATGATCTTCTTGACCGTGCGACGCGCCCCCTGGCGGCTTGTCACCACCAGCGATGCGCATCGCCGCATCGCCCGATTGACCTGGCCGGTCTGGATGTATGTGTCGGTCTCCGGATTGGTGGTGTATGCGATGGCGTTCCATCTCTATCCGCCGACCCCTTGACGCCAACGGGCGGGGCCGGCAGGTCCGGTTCCGGCAGGTCCGGTTTGTGGGGCTTGGCGAGGTCGTCTTGGTTACCTCCTCGCGGGGGGAGTCTTGGTTCGTGCCCGCGAGGGTCAAACGGTCATGGAATCACCAAACCGCCTCTAAGCGAGCTGCGTATACCGGAAGCAGTCGAGGGTGTGGTCCATGACCAGGCCGGTGGCCTGCATATGGGCCTGGATAATGGTTGTGCCCACGAAGTTCATGCCGCGTTTGATCAGATCCTTGGACAAGGCATCGCTTTGCGGCGTGGAGGTGGGGATCTCCTGCCAGGTTTTCCAGCTGTTGATGCGCGGTCTGCCATCCACGAAGCGCCAGACATAGGCATCAAAACTCCCGAACTGCTCCTGAATGGCCAGAAAGACCCGTGCGTTGCGGATCGCGCTCTCGATTTTCAGGCGGTTGCGCACAATGGCCGGGTTGAGCCGCAACGCCTCGACCTCGGCGACCCCGTATCGGGCCACCACCGCCGGATCAAAATCGGCGAATCCCTGCCGATACCCATCCCGCTTGCGCAGAATCGTATCCCAGCTCAACCCGGCCTGGGCTCCCTCGAGAATCAGAAACTCGAAGTGGCGCCTGTCGTCATGGACCGGCACCCCCCACTCTTCGTCGTGATAGGCTACGTAGTACGGCTTGGCCAGATCGACCCATCCGCAGCGACAGGGTGGTTCCATGGGGGTCTCCCGTAACATGTATCAAACCTGGTGATGACGAAGGATAAGCGAGGGGTGGACGATCAGCCCATCAATTCGGCCAGGGCCTCGTTCATCTTTTCGAGACGCTCGACGATGATGATCACCAGTTGCTGGGTGAGCTTGAGTTGAAAGGCGCATTCGAAATCGGCCAGGGCGGTGCGGTCGAGCCGGAAGACGTTCACCAACCCCTCGGCGATGACGCTGGCCATGCGGCGTCGTCCGCCGACCAGAAAGGCCGCCTCGCCGATGATTGAACCGGTCTCCAGATAGGCGATGATGTGCTCCGGGTGGTCATCCTTGCGCACGAAGGCCGCGCCGCTCAAGATGATGTAGAGCGCCGAGTCCTGGATATCCCCCTCCTGGATGATGGTCTGTCCATCCTTGAACAGCTCGAAGCAGTGGCCGTGATCGGCCAGGAGCCGTTTTTCCTGGTTCGTGAAGGGGTCGAAAAAGGGGATGGCCTCCATCATGTCGAGAATCGTGCTCATGTCCGCTTGCTCCTCGGATCCACCCGGATCCGGTCAGAAAGGCATGCGCTTGATGTCGGTGGAACGGGTGCCGTTTTTCTTTTCCTTGGTTTTCACGGAGGCGGCCAGTCGCAAACCCAGGTCCGGACGGCGTGAGTTGTCGGATTGGAATCCCCGGTTGGCGCAACGCAGGGAGTGGGCCTCATCCTGCCAGCCGCCACCACGGATGGTGAAGAATTCGGTTCCTCCGGCGCTGTTCGGAGCGGCTTTGTTGTTGGAGCCGTAAGAGGATTGATAGCGATCCTGAACCCACTCCCACACATTGCCGCTCATGTCCTTGAGTCCCAGCTGGTTGGCCGGACGCAATCCCACCGGCTGGGAGGTGCCGAGGCTGTTGGGACCGAACCAGGCGTAACGGGTCGGATCGCTGCCGCCGGGAAAGATGGTCCGCTGACCGCCGTTGCGACAGGCGAACTCCCACTCCGCCTCGCTGGGCAGACGGAACTGCACGTTGATGCGCGCGCGGGAGTTCAGTTGGGCGATGAACTCGTTGATCTCCTCGCGGGTGGCGTTTTCCAGCGGATAGTTTTCGCCCTTGCGAAAACGCGAGGGGTTGTTGTGCATCACGCGCCGCCATTGACCTTGCGTGACTTCGGTTTCGCCGAGCCAGAACCCTTTCACGCACTCCTGATGAACCGGTCCCTCGTCCGACTCCCGTCCTTCGGCCCTGGGTGGCGAACCCATGTCGTAGCAACCGCCGGCGATCCAGAGCAGGTTCACCTCGCTCATCGGATCGCGCCAGTTTTGACCGGGTTGAATGGTCACTGTCGGTTTGGGCCGGGCGGCTTCGGTGTCGAGGGGTTCCCACTCGTTGATGAGCGAGGCCTGGGCGGTCGATAACGGCATCAGACCGGCGGAAAGCGTCAGGGTCGCGGCCAAAAACCGGATCCCGGCCAACCGGGTCAGCGCATGGGAGTGGGTCACAGTTCTCCTCCGGTGCGGGTCAAACGCATCTGGGTCGGGACCGAGAGGATCGGATCCGCGGGTGGTTTGTTCTGGGCCAGGCCGACTTTCAGGTGGGCGAAGGCCTCGGAGAGATCGACCCAGCCATCCTTTTTGCCGACCGGAAAGCCGTCCCCCTCACCGAGCATTGATTTGAGCAGATGCCAGGTGAAGGCGCCCTGCTGGCCGGATCCGTGGATGGGCAGGCCTTTCTTGTCTGCGGCCACGGCGGTCGATTTGCCGGCGGTCAACAGCGCGCGGGGGGCGCTGGCGTCGGACTGCTTGCCCTGCACCGCGCACTCCGGGGTGTTGTTGAAGCAGGTATCCAGGAGCACGGCCACCTCCTTGTTGGGCAGACGCCCGAGGGCGCCTTGCAGCCAGGAGAGCGAAACCGCGTGGCTGGTATCCAGGTGATCGAGCTGGCTGTTGGCCGGAAGCAACAGGGCGTCGTTGCCGCTCGGCACGCCCAGACCGGAGAAGAAAAACAGCAGCGCGGCATTGGGATTGTTCTGGCCCTGCCGGATCAGCCACTCCAGATCCTGACGCAGGGTATCGAGATCGGCGGCGGCGTTGATGCGCAGACGCATGTGATCGGCATCGTCGTTGAAGATGCCGCGCCGGGTGATGAGTTTGTGGAAGTTGGTGGCATCGCGATCCGCGTAGTGCTTGGCGCGGATGCGTTTGTAGTGGCTCACGCCGACCACCACCGCATAGGCGTCCGATCGTTTCTGCCAGGCGGCGAGGGCGGGCAGGGCGGCGATGTGGTTGTCGAGCACCGCGCTCTGGTCATCGACGTCGCCGGTCTTGGCCCAGGCTTCGTGGGGCAGGGCGCGCGGGAAGGGGATCTCCGCTTCCGGATCGGTGAAGGCCACCAGGAGTTGATCCTTGGTGCGCGCGAAGGCCGCCTCGCCGGGATACTCTTTGGTCAACAGGTTGATCGACTGCCGCAACGCCTCCATCCGTTCGCCCTGGCGGAACTGACGCCACAGGGTTTCGGCCACGTAACCGGCGGCCATCTCCCGCCAGGACTGGATGCGCTCTCCCTTGAGTCCGGTGCCCGGTTCCTCGTGTTCCTGGACCTGCATGCGCATGATCCAGTCGTAAGCCTCCAGATAGTTGCCGCGCCGGAACAGCGCGAACAGCTTGGTGTGGGCGAGGGAGAGGTTGCCGGGGTGCTTGGAGAATCCTTCCGAGGCCAGAAGGTGCGCCTTGTGATCGTTGCCCTCCTCGAAGTGGCTCCAGGCGAGATTGGCGATGGTTTTAACGTGGTCCGGAAACGCTTCGTGGACCTGGGTCCAGACCGTCAGGGACTGCTGTTTCTTGCCGGTTTGATGGAGCGCGAGTCCGAGGTTGAAGCCGATGGCCACGTCGGTCGGGCAGGTGGTCCGCGCCTTTTCGAACGCTTGGATCGCCTCTTCGGGTTTGTGATCCAGCAGGGCGATCGCCTTGGTCTGGATTTCGCGGGCCACGGCGCACGGGTTGGATTGTACCGCCTCGGCGGGGAGGGTGGTCAATCCGATCAACAGGGTCAGAAGCGGGACGATGGGCAACAATGTCCTTAATCCTTGATGCTGGGATCCAGGCGTCCAGCCGCGTATTCGGCGGCCATGGTTTCCAGATCGATGACCCGGATTCGCGAGGCGTTGCCGGCGCATCCGAACTGCTCGAAACGCTCCTTGCAGACCCGATAGGCGGCATCCTCGGCGGGACGCAGATACTTGCGCGGATCGAACTCGGCGGGCTTTTCGGCAAACACCTTGCGAATCGCGCCGGTCATGGCCAGGCGCAGATCGGTGTCGATGTTGATCTTGCGCACCCCGAATCGGATGCCGACCTGGATCTCTTCCACCGGCACGCCGTAGGTTTCGGGGATCGAACCGCCGTGGGCGTTGATGATGGCCAGGAGTTCCTGGGGCACCGAGGAGGATCCGTGCATCACCAGATGGGTGTTGGGGAGTCGGGCGTTGATCTGTTTGATGCGGTCGATGGCCAGGATCTCGCCGGTGGGCTTGCGGCTGAATTTGTAGGCTCCGTGGGAGGTGCCGATGGCGATGGCCAGGGCATCGACCCGGGTGGCCGCCACGAAGCGGGCGGCCTCGTCGGGATCGGTGAGCAGACGCTCCTTGCTGAGGGTTCCTTCGGCGCCGTGACCATCCTCCTCGCCGGCCTTGCCGGTCTCCAGCGAACCGAGAACGCCCAGTTCGCCCTCCACCGACACGCCGATGGCATGGGCCATCTTGACCACCTCGGCGGTGGTTGCGACGTTGTAATCGTAAGAGGCCGGGGTTTTGCCGTCTTCCTTGAGCGAGCCGTCCATCATCACGCTGGTGAAGCCGGAGCGGATCGCGGCATAGCAGACCGCCGGGGATTGGCCGTGATCCTGATGCATCACCACCGGCAGGTGGGGATGGACCTCGAGGGCGGCGAGGATCTGGTGACGCAGGAAGGCCTCGCCGGCATATTTGCGCGCCCCAGCCGAGGCTTGGAGAATGACCGGGCTGTCGGTTTCGTGGGCAGCGCGCAGAATGGCGCGTACCTGCTCCATGTTGTTGACGTTGAAGGCTGGAATCCCATAATTGTGTTCGGCGGCATGGTCGAGGAGTTGCCGCATGGAAGCCAATGGCATGAACGAATCCCCCGATGGTGTTGACGGCGTGTTGGATAACGCGCTAATTTGGTACGATGCGTAATTTTGGATCAAAGTTGCATTATACACAAGTCCACATGAAATGAATCAGAAAGATTCACCGTCTTGCCCCCATTTCTTCCCGAGGCCGTCGTGAGTCCCCCTGGAGCGGACCAGACCGTCCCCCTGCTCTCCGCGCATGGGCTGTCGGTCACCCTCGGGGGCGAGACGCTTTTGCGCGAGATCGACCTGGCGGTCCATGAACGCGAGATCGTTACCATCATCGGACCCAACGGCGCGGGAAAATCCACCCTGCTCTCCGCGCTGTTGGGGTTGATCCCCCTCTCCGGCGGGTCGGTGGGGCGGCGTTCGGGTCTGGTGATCGGGTATGTGCCGCAACGGTTGAAGGTGGATGCGGTGCTGCCGATGACCGTGGCCCGTTTCATCGCCCTGTCCGCCATCGGTACTGGCGTTCCGGACGATACCCTGCGTCTGCTTGGCTGCGATCGTCTGCTCGAACGCCCCTTGTACGCCCTTTCCGGCGGCGAGATGCAGCGGGTGCTCATGGCGCGCGCCTTGAGTCGGAATCCCCATCTGCTGGTTCTCGACGAGCCGGCCCAGGGGTTGGATCTGGCCGGCGAGGAGCAGCTGCACCGTTTTATCGAAACCTTGCGTCGCGAACGGGGCGTGGCTGCCCTGCTGGTCTCCCACGATCTTCACTTCGTGATGGCCGGGGCCGACCGGGTGATCTGTCTGAACCGCCATGTCTGCTGTTCCGGCTCCCCGACCGCCGTGCGCGCCACCCCCGAGTTTCAGCTCCTGTTCGGCGACCGGATACCGGGCGTGGGCTACTATCAACACCATCACGATCACTGCCATACCCCGCACGGTGTGGAAAGGGAGCGCCCCTGATGGATGATTTCATGATCCGGGCCATGTTGGCCGGCGTCGGCATCGCCGTGGCCGCCGGCCCGCTCGGGGTGTTCGTGGTGTGGCGACGCATGGCCTATTTCGGCGACGCGCTCTCCCACTCCGCCCTGCTCGGGGTGGCGTTGGGGCTGGTGACCGGCTGGAACATGAATGGCGTCATCGCCGCGGTCTGCGTCGGCGTGGCCCTGTTCGTCACCTGGATGCACACCCGTCCCGAAATCCCGGCGGATGCCGCCCTGGGGATCTTCTCCCAGGGCGCCCTCTCCCTCGGACTGGTCGTCGCCGCGCTCTCCCAGGGGGCTCGGGTGGACATGATGGCCTTTTTGTTCGGGGATGTGCTTGCCACCAGTTGGGGGGATGTCGTCTGGATCTGGTGCGGGGCCGGCGTGGTGCTGATCCTGATGCGTTTTTACTGGCACGCCTGGGTCAACGCCGCCTTGCATGAGGGATTGGCGATTCTGGACGGGGTTCCGGTGGCCCGATTGCGTCTGCTGTTCATGTTTTTGACCGCGTTGGTGATCGCCTCGGCCATCAAGGTGGTGGGCGCGCTGCTGATCACGGCCATGCTGGTGATTCCGCCGGTGGCGGCCCGCCCCCTGGCCCGTACCCCGGAAGGGATGGCCCTGGGCGCGGTGCTGATCGGCGCGGCCAGCGCACCCCTGGGCCTTTGGGCCAGTTTCCGCTGGGATCTGCCCAGCGGTCCGGCCATCGTGCTGGCGGCGTGCGTTTTTTTCGGGGTGTCGCTCCTCTTCGGGAGACGTCGGGGGTGAACGGCGTCCTGCCGGGTCGTGATGCGCCCGGCTTTCTTCATCCCTCCCGGATCTCCTTCGGGTCCAGCCGGATCCGCGCCTTCTCCAGATACAGATAGATCACCGGCGTGATGTAGAGCGTCAGCCACTGAGAGAGCAGCAGACCGCCCACCACCGCCAGCCCCAGGGGTTGACGCGCCTCGCCGCCCGCGCCCATGCCCAGGGCGATGGGCAGGGTGCCGACCAGGGCGGCCATGGTGGTCATCATGATGGGGCGGAAGCGGACCAGGCAGGCCTCGCGAATGGCAGCCAGGGCGTCGTCGTTGCCCTTGCGGCGCGATTCGACGGCGAAGTCGATCATCATGATGGCGTTTTTCTTCACGATGCCGATCAGCATGATCAACCCCACGAAGCCGTAGAGATTCAGTTCCATGCCGAAGAGCTTGAGGGTGAGCAGCGCGCCGAGTCCGGCGGCGGGCAACCCGGAGAGGATGGTCAGAGGGTGGATGTAGCTCTCGTAGAGCATGCCGAGCACCAGATAGATCACCAAGACCGCCAGTCCCAACAGCCATCCCATCCCGGCCAGCGACGACTGGAACACCTGCGCCGATCCCTGGTAGTTCGAGGCGATGGTGTCCGGCATGCCCATTTTGGCGCGCGCCTGGTTGATCGCCTCGATGGCCTGGCCCAAGGAGACCTCCTGGGCCAGGTCGAAGGAGAGGGTCACCGACGGCATCTGACCGCGGTGATTGATGGTGGCCGGTCCCACGGAACGGGAGATGCGCGCGATGGATTCCAGAGGGATCAGGGTGTTGTTGGCGCCGCGCACATGCAGCAGTCCGAGCACCGAGGGATCGGTTCTGTATTGTTCGTCGAGTTCGAGGAGCAGGGCGTATTGGTTGCTCGGGGCGTAGATGGTGGAGATTTGTTTGGGGCCGAAGGCGGCATAGAGGGTTTTTTCCAGTTTTTCCGGGGTGATGCCCAGGGTGGCGGCCTTGTCGCGGTCGATTTCGACCATGGCCTGGGTTTTGGCGAGCTGCATGTCGGAGGTGACGTTCTGGAATCCCGGCAGATCGCGCAGGGTCTTTTCGACCTTTTCCGCCCAGGCGTAGAGTTCGCCGGTATCGGTTCCCTGAAGGGTGAATTGATATTGGCTTTTGGTGAGTTGCGTGCCGACCCGGATCACCGGCAGGTTCTGGATGAAGGCCTTGATGCCCGGCACCTGGGCCAGTTTCGGGCGCAGACGCTTGACGATCTCATCCGCGTGGGGACGCTCTTCATGGGGTTTCAGGCGCACGAACACGCGACCGTTGTTGAGTGCCGAGGCGGATGCGCCGCCGCCGATGAAGGACATGGCGATGCTCACCCCCGGATCGGAGCCGATGATTTCGGCCACCTTTTTCTGCCGCTCCATCATGGCTTCAAAGCCGATCTCCTGTTCGGTCTCCGTGAAACAGAGCAGTTGACCGGTATCTTCGCTGGGCATGAACCCCTTGGGCATGTCGCGTCCCACCTGCACCGACCAGGCGGCCATGAAAATGAAGAGGATCAAGACGATGCGCCGGTGGGCGAGACACCAGTCCAGGCTTCGGGCATAGCCGTTGCGCAGGGCCAGGAAACCCGCCTCGCTGGCCCGGATCAGCCGGTTGGGGCGGGTGGCGGTTTGATGGGGTTTGAGCAGCCGCGAGCAGAGCATCGGGGTGAGCGACAGGGAGACCAAACCGGAGAGAATCACCGAGGCCATGATGGCGATGGCGAACTCGTGGAGCAACCGACCGAGGATGCCTCCCATGAAAAGCACCGGAATGAAGACCGCGGCCAGGGAGAGGGTCATGGAGAGGATGGTGAAGGCGATCTGTTTGCCGCCGATCAGGGTGGCCTGCCAGGGCGAAAGCCCCTCTTCCTCCATGTGTCGGGAGATGTTTTCGAGCATGACGATGGCGTCATCCACCACGAAGCCCACCGACAGGGTGAGGGCCATGAGGGAGATGATGTTGATGCTCATGTTGAGTTGGAGCATGATCGGGAAGACCCCGACCAGGGAGATCGGCAGGGCGAGGCTTGGGATCAGGGTGGCCGAGGCGTTGCCCAGGAACAGGTAGATGACCAGAATCACCAGGAACAACGAAAAGAGCAGGGTGAGTTGCACGTCGCGCACCGATTCGCGGATGCTCTGCGAGCGGTCGTAGAGCACCTCCACGGCGGTGGCGGCGGGGAGTTGCTGGCGCAGGGTCGGAACCAGGTCGCGGATCGAGTCGGCCACGGCGATGGTGTTGGAGCCGGGTTGGCGTTGGATGGCCAGGACCACGCCGCGCACGTTGTTGAACCAGGCGGCGGCCAGTTCGTTTTCGGGTGCGTCGGTGACGCGGGCGATCTCGTGCAGATGCAAGGGTGCGCCGTTTTTCTGGGCGACGACGATGGAACGGTAGCTTTTGGCCGAGGGGAGGCGTTCCGGGGTTTCCAGGGAGATCATCCGGTTGGCGCTCAACAGGTAGCCGGTGGGGACGTTGGGGTTGTTTTGCTGGATGGCGGTCTCCACGTCGTCGATGGCCAGTCCGTTGACCGCCAGGGCGCGCGGATCGAGCCGGACACGCACCGAGGGGTTCTGTTTGCCGTAGATGCTCACCTGGGCGACGCCCGGCAGGGTGGAGATGCGTTGCGAGAGGGTGGTGTCCGCGAACTCCGAGACTTCGGTCAACGGCAGGGTTTCGGAGGTGAGGGCCAGGTAGAAGATGGGCAGATCCGCCGGGTTGACCTTGCGGTAGTAGGGCGGGGTGGTGAGGTTGTTGGGCAGGCGGCGCTGCGCGGAGGAGATGGCGGCTTGCACGTCCTGGGCCACGGAGTCGATGTCGCGGTCGAGGGCGAACTGCAGGGAGATCTGGGTCGAGCCCAGGCCGCTGGAGGAGGTCATGGATTCGAGTCCGGCGATGGTGGAGAACTCTTTTTCCAGGGGCAGCGCCACGGAGTTGGCCATGGTCTCCGGCGAGGCGCCGGTGAGCGCGGCGGAGACCTGCAGGGTGGGGTAATCGACCGTGGGCAGGGCCGAGACCGGCAGTTGCTGATAGCCCAGGATGCCGAACAGAAACAGTCCGGCCATGGTCAGGACGGTCGTGACCGGGCGGTGGACGAAAAATCCGGTAATATTCATGGCAGGGACACCGGTGCGCGGGATGGACTGGTTTGACCGCGGAACCTCCGTCAGGGAGGTCCGGGGTCGGGGGATGAGGGGGGGGTCCCCCCCATCATGTCGGGTTATTGGGCCGTTTTGGGATCCTGATCGGCCTTGGTGTCCGGGGCGTTTTGGGAGATCTCCACCTTGGCGCCGGGTTTGAGCCGCCACTGGCCGACCGTGACCACGCGCTCGCCGGCGGAAACCCCGGAGGTGATCACGATCTCATCCTTGTCCTCCTGGGCGATGGTCAGGGGGCGGGACTCGACGGTCAAGTCCTTTTGAACCACGTAGACGAAGGGGCCGCTCGAGCCGGTTTGCACCGCGCGGGTCGGGATCACCAGGGCATCGGGACGCTCGGTGAGTTTCAGCGTCAGGGTGACGAACAGGCCGGGCCAGAGATGACGTTCGCCGTTGGTCGCCTGGGCCTTGAGGCGGATGGTGCCGGTCTGGCGATCGACGAGATTGTCGAGGGAGAGCAGGGTGCCCGGTACGCTGGGACCGTTGCCGCGGTTGGGCTGGATCTCCAGGGTGAGGGGTGTTTTGGCGTGATGGTGGCGGATTTCGGCCAGATGGGATTCGGCGACCGTGAAGGAGATGCAGATCGGATCCATCTGTTGCAGGGTGACCAGAGGGTTGGTGTCGTTGGCCTTGACCAGATTGCCGGGCTGGATGAGGATCCGACCGGCCATGCCGGTGATCGGCGCGGCGATGCGGGTGAAGGCCAACTGCAACTCCCCCTCGGCGATGGCGGCGCGATCGGCGGCGACCGTGGCCTCGGCGGCCTGTCGGGTGGCGACGAGACCGGCCAGGGTCTCCTCGGACGAGAGGTTCTGCTTGTTGAGCACCGACTGGCGATGCTCCTTGGTGCGGGCGTTCTCCAACAGGGCCTGGTCGCGCTCCAGATTGGCCTTGAGCTGCCTGAGCCGGTACTGGAAGGGGCGGTCGTCGAGATCGAAGAGCGGTTGGCCTTGTTGAACCTCCTGGCCATCGAGGATATGGGCCTTGACGATCTCGCCGTCCACCCGTGACTTGATCGTCACCGCGTGGCACGCCTCGGCATTGCCCATGGCCTGGATGGTGACCGGTCTGTTTTTCTGCGTCACGGGCTCCACGGTGACCAGCACCGGGGGTGGGCCGGCGGGTTTGACGTCGTTTTTCTCCGCGGAGCATGCGGCCAGAAGAAAGGTCGTCGCGACCATGGTTCGAAATGCGAACCTTGTCAGAAGCGGTTGCATGTGTTTTGCTGCCTCGTTGGTGTGACTGGATGGAGGGTCCCGGCGCCGGGTGGCGCCTGGTGGTTTCGCAGACCCGCGACCGTGAGGGGTGAACCCATTGGGCCGGACCTGGAATCATGTGGACCGACCGTGCCAGTATAGTCCCATCTTGACCGGTTGACTACCTGTCTTGACAGGGAATTTTCGATTGAATCGGGCGTGGATGGAAAGGATGATTTTTTGGTAACTTGCATGATGGGGGGAGCCCCCCCTCACCCCCCGTACCGTGGACCTCCCTGACGGGAGTTCCATGGTAACCATTCAGGCACCCTGCATTTGGCGGGATCTTGAATGGTTACGATTTTTTTGATCCAGTGCGGCAAGATGCATTTTTTGCCGTCATGAGGCTGTGCTACAATGGTAAACTGGCATGATGGGGGTGCTCCCCTCACTCCCGGACCGTGCATCTCCCTTGCGGGAGTGCCACGGGAATATCCCATGATGACGTCCGGAACCGTGTCGCGGCGCGGCGTGTCCGGGGATCTCCCGCAGTCGCTTTTCGGGTGCGGTGAGGGACGGGCATCATGATGCGTCAGTCTTGAAACCTGGAAGGGCCTCGCGGATGAATCTTCTTCTCACCGGCGGCATGGGATATATCGGCAGTCACACGGCGGTCGCCCTGACCCTGGCGGGTCATCGGGTGGTGCTCTACGACAACCTCTCCAACAGCGCCCAGGTCATGGCCGAACGGTTGGAACGGATCACCGGCGTGTCTCCGCTGTTCGTATCCGGCGACGTGCGGGATACCGATCGGCTTTGTCATACCCTGCGCCACCATGCCATCGAAACGGTCATCCACTTCGCGGGACTCAAAGTGGTCGGAGAGTCCCTGGAGATTCCCCTCGACTACTACGCCAACAACGTGCAGGGATCGATCAGCCTCCTGCAAGCCATGCATGTGGCGGGCACGCGCGCCCTGGTCTTCAGCAGCAGCGCGAACGTCTATGGCGAACCGCGCTATCTGCCGGTGGATGAATGCCATCCCACCGGGGTCACCAACCCTTATGGTCGCACCAAGCTGCACGTCGAGGAGATCTTGCACGACCTGGCCCGCTCCGATCCGGCGTGGCGGATCGTCTGTCTGCGCTACTTCAACCCGGTTGGCGCGCATGAAAGCGGGTTGATCGGCGAACATCCTCAAGGGCTTCCCAACAATCTCATGCCCTACATCGCCCGGGTCGCCACGGGAGAGTTGGCCGAACTCCAGGTGTTCGGCAATGACTATCCTACGCCGGATGGCACGGGCGTGCGCGATTTCATCCATGTGATGGATTTGGCCGAGGGGCATGCCTGCGCGGTGGCATACCTGAATGCGCACCCCGGATGGCAGGTGATCAATCTGGGCACCGGCCAGGGGTACAGCGTGCTCGAGATGATCCGGGCCTTCGAGGTGGCCAGCGGTCGGCCCGTACCGTATCGGATCGCGCCACGTCGCCCCGGTGATTCGGCCAGTTGCTACGCCAATCCGGAGAAGGCGCACCGACTTCTGAACTGGACCGCCCGACGGACGCTTGCCCAGATGTGCGCCACCACCTGGGCGTTTCAGTCCGGCATGGGCACGGAGGGGCCCGCATGATCCCTGAACCCCCGGATCTCCCGATCGCGTCGGATCGTGTCCCGAGAGGATCTCCGTGATTCTCACTGCTGAACGTCGATCGAGGGGCTTTTTATCTTGAGCAGGCCATCGAATTGGCCGACAAGGATACGGATCGCGCATGGCCTGCGTCGGCTGTTTGGCCCGTGCCAACAGCCTCATGACAGACAATCAAACAAACCATCAACGATTGGTCGTCCATACCCCTTGTTGCAAGGATCATTGGTCAAAAGCATGATTATCGGACCCCGTGCCATCGTCACCCCACGTCGCAAGATCCCCTTGAAGATCCCGGAAGGGATGTCCGCCGTGGAATTTTTCAACAGCGCCGCCAATCTGGAACATCTGGCCAAGGAGAACGGCCTGCTGGTCAATGAGGAGGGGTTTTTGCTCTATCGCAAGCTGCTCGGGCACAGTGTCGAGTTCGATACCTCGATCATGCTCGACACCTCGCGGCGCATCCTCGATCCCCTGGGCCGTCCGGTGCGTCGCGATCAGCTGACCAGACAGCAGAAAAACGTCTGGAGTCGCATGACCCAGATCATCCTTGAATACATGCTGGAAAAATATCCGGATCCGGCCAAGGCCCTGATCGTGTGCGGCGAGGCGAGCCTGGATGCCACCTGGCCGCTCAACAAGCCGGGCGTGCCGAGCATCCGGATGATCCACAACCATTTCATCGTCTTTCCCCAGGCGTCGATCGTCAATGCCCCCCTGGCCAACCCGGATGATCCCAATCTCACCGACAGCGGCCACAACAGCCTGTTCCTGCGCCATCTCTCCGATGTCTACCGACGGTTTCTGGAGGTTCTGGACTTGCGGATCCTTAAACCGGTGGAGGACGACTCCGCGCGCATCGCGGTGACCGGCTATCCCCACGGACTGCCGAGCTGGGAGGTGACCGGTGGCGCCGAACAACTGGGAAATCCTTGTTTTTGGAACGAATACGATCTGATTCTTAAGGGCTTTCTGGATTTCTACCGCACCTTTTTCGCCCAGGTCTCGACCCGTGGGGCCGGCATTCCCGAAGGGGTCTATTTCCCGGAACAGGTGGAGAAGATTCTGCTGTTCAGCAACCAGTTCGCCCAGGTGGCGCGGGACGTGCGCGATCATGTCAAGGCCGATCCCCGCTTCGCCAACGACATCCGCTGGCGTCCGGCCTACAAGCAGATCCTCTACCGGGATGATCACGACCGGCTCATCGTCACCATCAGTCAAAACTCGGTGGGCAATGCCATCACCGAATTGCTGGGGATCGTGGTCAACCGTCAGGAGGACGAGTCCGGATACGACAACATCGAACCGGCCCTGGTGGAACGGCTGCTCGAGGTTCGGCGTCGTCTGATCGCCGCCGACCTCGGCGAACCGATCCATGCTCCGGAGTGGCCGGATGGCCGTTTTGTGGGACGCTGGAGTTGAGAGGTGCCGGGGAACGCCCGAAAGATCGCTTTTCTGGAAGGGTGTTCTCCCATTTGGCCTGTTTTTTTTGAATGAGCAAGGATGTCCACCATGGAAAAAGTCAGCGAGGACGAATCGCGCGTGATCCTGCCCGACAGTCCCGCGCGTCGGGTGTGGAACTATCTGATCCTGGTGGCCACGATCTGGTATACCTGGACCGTGCCGCTGTTTCTGGTGCCGAATATCGGTGTTCCAGAGTGGTCTCAGACGGTCAATCTGGTGCTGACTGCGATCTATGTCATGGATCTGTGGCTCAACTTTCGCACCGCCATCATGGATGACGGAGAGCTGTTGACCCGTCCGGAGGCGATTCGGGAAAAATATCTCAAAAGCTATTTTGTCAGCGATCTGCTGGCCACCATCCCCTGGGATCTGGCCTGCATCATTCTGGGTTTGCCGGAATTGGCGATGTGGGCTGCCGCCGTGCGCATGCTGCGGATTTTTCGTCTGCCGCACCTGCTGCGTGTGCAGGGGAGCGCGCTGCCGGCCACGGTGACCGAGCAGCTGTTCGTGATGTTCTTTTGGATTCTGACCATCACCAGTTGGTGTGCCAGCATCTGGATGATGATCATCGATCAACTGCCGGATGATAGTTTACGAACCTTCATCATCAAGGGGTACTATTGGACCGTGACCACCATGGCCACGGTGGGGTATGGGGACATCACCCCGCAAACCGATGGCGGACGACTGTTCGCCATGTTCGTGATGATGTTGGGTGTGGCGATCTATGCGTACATCATCGGTCAGATCTCCACGTTGATCGTGAATTCCAACATTCTGCGCAAGCAGACCAAGGAGAAGATCGCCCATCTGGCCGCCTTCATGCAGCAATACGATCTGCCGGCCTCGTTGCAGAACGATATTTTCAGCTTTTATCGCCACTATCTGATGGAACACAGCGCCGGAGGCGCGGAGATTCTGCGCGATCTGCCCGCCAAGTTGAGCGAACGGATCCATCAACATGTCAACGTCCATCTGTTGCGGCGCGGACCTTTGTTCGGCAAGGCCAGCCCGGAGCTTCTGGAGGCCCTCGGCGTGCGTCTGACCAGCGAGATGTTTCTGCCCGGCGAAGAGATCATCCGAATCGGCGAGGTGGGACGCGAGATGTACATCCTGGTGCATGGCGTGGTGGCGGTGAGCAATCAATCGGGCGATTTGATCGCCAAGTTGCGCACCAAGGATGTCTTCGGCGAGATCGCCCTGTTGCAGGATACGGTGCGCACGGCCAATATTCGCGCCATCACCGCCTGCAACACCTTGAAGCTTGACAAGAAGGATTTTGATGAGGTGATGGCCGCGTTTCCCGAGTTTCGCAAGGAGTTGCGCAAGATTCAGATGCATCGGGTCGGCCTGGAAACCAGCAAGTCGAGTGATGGCATGGCTTCCGATTCCCGCGAGCAGGAGAGACGATGAGTGTTCCCAAGGTTCGAATCAACATCCAGGCCATGTCGGCCTACGCGCCGCCCTGGACCGGTCTGGACCGGACGCGGTATCTGCGTCTGGATCTGAACGAAAACACCCGCGCCCTGCCGCCGGAGATCCGTCCCGCCCTGGAACGGCTCTGGGAGAGCGGGGCGGTGTCGCGCTATCCGGAGTATCAGGCGTTCTTGCCGAAACTGGCCGCGCATGTCGGGGTGGCCGAGGAGAACCTGATCATCACCAACGGTTCGGATCAGGGGATCGAAGTGCTGTTGCGGGCCTTCTTGAATCCCGGCGACGGCATGGTGGTGGCGCGACCGGAGTTTCCGATCTTTTCGCATGTGGCGCAGGTGATTGGCGCCACGGTCCAGGGCGTGCCCTTCGACACCGGGATGCGTTTTCCCGAGGCGCGATTTTTCGAGGCCATCGATGCGCGCACACGTCTGATCGTGCTGATCAATCCGAACAATCCAACCGGTACCGTCGTGCCCCAGGGGGTGATTCGGGAGGTGCTGACCCGTCATCCGGAGTTGCCGGTGATCGTGGACGAAGCCTATTACGAGTTCACCGGCGTGAGTTGTCTGGATTGGCTGCGGGAGTTCCCCAACCTGATCGTGGTGCGCACCTTTTCCAAGGCGTATGCCATGGCCGGACTGCGTTTGGGGTATGTGGTGGCGCACAGGGAGCTGATTCGCGAACTCTACAAGGTGCGCGGCCCGTTCGATGTGAATGTGTGCGCGTTGGCGGTGGCCGATGCCCAGCTGGGTCTGCCGCACGCGGCCCGGTACGTGGAGGCGGTGATGGGGGAGGGCAAGCCGTTCACCGAGGCGGCGTTGCGGGAGTTGGGGGTCACGTTCTATCCGGCGGCGGCCAATTTCATGCTGGTGGAGCCCGAGGATCGGGATGGGATGGTGGCGTACATGAAGGCCAACGGGATTCTGGTGCGTCCGATGGTGGCCCCATCCCTGGTCAAGACCTTCCGTTTGACCATCGGACCGTTGGAGGAGATGCGCCGGTTCGTGGAGGTCTTGAGGGGGTATTTCGAAGCCCCTGTGGCTTGAATCCGCACGCACGTTGAGCGCGGCGTGACTGCCGGATGGGATCGTCATTCGAAATCCGCCATCCTGCTGACCGGAACCCGGCCTGCATTGAGATCTTCCAGTCGGTGTTGCGGATGCAGAGCATGGGCAGCATTTTGGCGATTTGGCTGGTAGCCTCTATTTGTAATGTGTGCTTATCCTGCCTGGCGAATCAGCGGTTTTTTTATGCCCATCTCTGTCCTGCCTTGATTTTTGCCAAACTTGCTGGCGTGTCGGCCACATAGGCCGTGATGAAGTTGGCAGATCCAGATCCCGTCAAAGCAATCACAACGATGTAATTGCCCAATGCCGCACCAGAACTGATTTGGCGCTGTTAGGCATGAGGCTGCCATTGAACTTGGCACTGATCGCACCGGTCAGCACGTCGGTCAGTTGGATCAATACAGATTCTTCGGATCGAACAGCCTGCACGCCGGAAATCGTGGAGGATAGGTTTGTATAAGCGAGGCAACGTTGCAATGTTGCCAACCGACTCATCAAGCGGTTGCTTTTGTGGTCACAGAAAATGGCGTAACGGTTGAAAACCAATACCCAATGATGGAGTGTTTGATAATAAAAATTATAAAATCCAAGTTCCCGATCTCCGTCATGCAGATGCCAGTCAACTTGGTTCTGAGCAATCAAAATACAGCGGAAACGCACGGCAAGACCTTGTTCCGCAAACCAGTTCATCAATGCGGTGTAAAAGGGGAGGCGCGATGGGGAGACTTTCTGCTATTTGAATTCTCCACCTACCCGATGGGCATCACGCAAGGCGTGGATGGTCTGCGGGTCACACCAAACGGCACCAAAACGTTCAGTTGGTGCCGCCGGACCAACGGCACCCTGGAACGGGTCACGATTGGGCGTTGGCCGGAATTGTCGATTGATGAAGCGCGACGTATCGCCACGCATCTGAACGCATCCACAGCCGATGGGGAAAATCCGGCTGAACAACGACGCCAACGGAAAGATGAAACGACGTTCGCAGAACTGTTCACTGTCTATCTGGAACGTTGGGCAAAGGTCAGAAAAAGGACCTGGCGGGACGATGAAAGCAAGTTCCGTATTCATCTCCTGCCGTTGCACAACAAGAAGATTTCGACCATCACTCGAAGCGATATCTCTCTGATTCATACGACCATCGGCAAGAAACAGCCGACCTACGCAAACAGAGTCCTGGCGTTGGTTTCCAAGGTTTATAACGTCGCCAAGGAGGTTGGTTTGTGGAATGGGGAGAATCCGGCATCGGGAATTCGGCATTTCAGGGAGGCGAGCCGTGATCGGTTCCTGTCGTCCGAGGAGATTCAACGGATGATGAATGCACTGCTCGAAGAGCCGAAATGGATGGTGCGCTCCTTTTTCCAGATCGCCCTTCTGACCGGTGCGCGGCGTGCGAACGTGCTCGCCATGCGCTGGGAGCAGATCGATACGGATCGGGCGGTCTGGCGAATCCCGGAAACCAAGAACGGCAAACCGGTCATCGTGCCGCTGGTCCCCATGGCGCTCGACGTGCTCGCTCAGTTGCCGCGAGAATCCGAATGGGTTTTTCCCTCTGCCTCCCGAACGGGACATTTTCAGGAGCCTCGCAAAGCTTGGGAACGCATCTTGAAACGCGCCCAGATCGACGATGCCCGCATTCATGATCTGCGTCGTACCATGGGATCGCATCAGGCCATCACGGGGGCTTCATTGCCCGTCATAGGGAAAAGTCTGGGGCATGCATCCCAGCAAGCGACCGCCATTTATGCGCGGTTGAGCTTGGATCCGGTGCGGATCGCCATGGAAAAAGCGACGGAATCCATGCTCGGAGTCCGGCAGAAGCCGGAAAGTGTACAAAATTGAGTGGAGAGATTTGGCCGGCTGGGTGATTCCCAAGGGGGAGGCCCTGGCGGTGGGCGGCTGGGTGTTCGCCGAGGGCGAGGCACTGGCGGTGGCGGTGAAGAGGTTGGCCGCGTGGTGGAGGCCCTGGCGGTGGGTAGAGGTTGGCCGCCCAGCGTGGAGACCCTGGCGGTAGGCGACTGGGTGGTGTCCCGAGGGCGAGGCCCTGGCGGTGGGGAGGTTGGCCGCGCCGCGTGGTGAAGGCTCTGGCGGTGGGCGGCTGGGTGGTTCCCCGGGCGAGGGCGTGGCGGTGGGTGGCTGGGTGGTTCCCCGGGCGAGGGCGTGGCGGTGGGTGGCTGGGTGGTGTCCCGAGGGCGAGACCCTGGCGGTGGGTGGCTGCTCGCGCTGCGTATGAAGGTCCTGTCGGTAAGGAGGTTGGCCGGCGGGATGGAGTCGCTCGGGGGGTGTGCATGACGGAAGGAGGTTTGATGCATGCATCGTTTTCATCTTGTGTATCAAGGTTGTGGATGGTCGTGCAAAATCAAGGATTGATTTGGAAAGCTTGGCATGATAACCTGATAATCATCTGTAATGATGTACGGATGATACACAAACGCCTTTTCCTTTTCGTGTCTTGCTTCGATCGCGACACAACAACTTCGTGGAATCCTCATGGCCGCTGAACCTGTCACGCTCACCCGCATCCGTTCGTTGGAGTCAGACCCGGAGACCCCATTCATGGGGGATTTATTCGGACGCAGGCAATTGGCCGAACGTTTGACCGGGATGGTCGAGCGGATGGCCGATGGCTACGTGATCGGCATTGACGCTCCATGGGGGGATGGCAAGACCTGGTTTGCGCGGCACTGGGCTGCCGACTTACGCAACAAGGGATTCAGGGTGGCCTATATCGATGCCTTCAAGCAGGATTACGCCGAGGATCCCTTTCTGATGGTGTGCTCCGAACTGCTTTCCGCAATCAAGAGTGACGAGTCGTCCTATGATAAGGTCATGGATGCTGGCAAGAGGGTGGCCAAGGCACTTCTGCCGGCGGCTGCCAAGGCTGCCGTCAACATTGTAGGTAGAAGCCTCCTGGGTACGATGGACCTCTCGGATGAGCTGAAAAAAGTCGCCGAGGGGATGGAGATGAAAATGGCGGATGCTGTTGAGAAGCATTTCGCCAAACGTCTGGAAGCCCATGCCGAAGAGAAAAAAAGTGTGGAGGGGTTTGCTTCCGTTTTGACCGATGCAGCCGCCACATCGGAGAAGCCGATCATCGTTTTCGTGGACGAGCTGGATCGCTGCCGACCGGATTTTGCGGTGCGGACTGTGGAGCGTATCAAGCACTTTTTTGATGTTCCGAAGGTGGTCTTTGTCCTCATAGTGAACCGTGAGCAACTTGAATCCTCGATCAAGGGGGTCTACGGCCAAGGGCTTAATGCCGGGACTTATCTGGGCAAATTTGTGCAGTTGTGGCTTCGGCTGCCTAAAATGACCTCTCTCGATTCGAGTTACTCGTGTCACAATCGGACTTACTGTGATGATCTCGCCCAGAGATTTAGAGTCGTGGGGGCAAGTGGACACAAAGATTTCCAGGACGTGTTTATCACATTGGCGAACATCACCGGGCTTTCCCTGCGAGACCTGGAGCGAGGTTACACCCTTTTTTCATTCGGGCAACCATTCGGTGCATTAGGAGCATTTGCCGCATGGGCGATCTGGCTGAAACTGAAGCATCCAAAACTTTTTGCCGGGGTGATGGCTGGTCAGCCAGATGAGAATCGGGAGGCATCAAAGATCGCGTCAGAATTGAAAACTCTTGCCTGGTTTAAGCACTTTAAGGTGATGCATGATTATGCTGTTAGTGGAGACAAAACTCTTTATTCTCAAGAGTTAATAAACCATACAAATAGAATATGTTTTACATCAGGAATAGATTCATATGAGATAATTCCATATATTTGTAAGGCGATTGATTTGACTGTGGATTGATGGTGAATGTCTATCTGCCACAATCATCCGCGAACGGTGGATGATTGCGCGGGTATCGATGGGGCATCCAGGTTCTCAGAAGAACGGTTTGCCAGGGTCTGGGTAATCCATTCATTCAGATCCCGTCCAAGGCGCGCGAAGCCCAACAAGCGCGCGACGGATCTCACCAACTCCTCATCGCCTACCGACCCGCTCTCCGCTTCGATCATTCGTGCCGCAGCCAGAATCTCAAGGGGTGCGAGATACTCTGGCCTGGTCGTTGGAGCGGATTCGGACGCGCGGTCCCGAATGGGCACCTTCTCCTTGTGCTCAGGCAACAGCCAGAACGGACCTTCTGAAATGATGCGTTGCTGGTGTTCCGCCTCACGCAAGCCTGACAGGACGGCCTGGTCGATGCGCGCGCCGCTGCGTTGTTTGCCAAACGCCACCACGATCCGGCGGACAACTTCATCGGTATGAATCGGTCCCTCAACCTGGACCACCTTGCTGACATACCCCGCCATCTCCCACGGCGATACTTCATGCGGCTCACGTATCGTCGAGACACGCACATCGCTCTTTCGGTACGGGGGCACCTTCAGGCTTGAGGCCTTGAGCGCATCGTAATTCACCGGCGCATCATTCACCGGTTGAACGGACAGAGGGTCGGGCTTTTTCTTGTTGCTGGCATTGTGCAAAGCGATGGAAGTCTGGGTGGTACGCGCGTCCTCCAGGGCTTGTTTGAGTCGGGAGATTTCCGACTCGCGGCGTTGAAACCAATCCGTACTCCAGATGCGATGAAAGTTCCAGCCCAGTCCTTCCAGCACATCCTGTCGCAGCCGATCCCGTTCCCGCGCCCAGATGGCCGAATGCCATGTGGCGCCATCGCATTCCACGGCCAGGATATAGTGCCCATGCGTTTCCGGGTGCCGCACCCCAATATCGATCCTGAAGCCAGCACTGCCGACCTGTAGATCCGGTTGATAACCCAATCCGGCAATCACGCTGGCGACATCTGATTCAAATGGAGAGTCCGCCATGCCCCCGGCAAGCAACTGTTCATCCAATATGCCGGATTTGGCGAATTCGAGAAAACGTTTCAGAATCTGGGGGCCCTCGTTTTGCGTGCGATTCAGGTCGATTTGGCTTGGATCAAACGAGGCAAAGACCTCGCACCGAATCCTGGCGCGACTGAAAAGCACGTTCAGACGGCGCGGGCCGCCCTCACCGTTGACCGGACCAAAATTCATGGAAGCAAGCACACCATTGGGCTCGTGCGGCCCATAGCCAACGCTGATCAGAATCACATCGCGCTCATCGCCCTGCACATTCTCGATGTTCTTGACAAAGGCATCCTCGACCTTGCCTTCGCGCAAGAAACTATCGAGCACCTCATCCTTGCGACGACGTATTTCCAACACCTCGGTGATCATATCACTCTGGACTCTGGAAAAGGCCACCACGCCAAGCGAAAGGGTGGGCCAGTCGCGGGCATGCTTGGCCACCGCCGTCGCGATCTGTTCGGCCTCGATCCGGTTGGTGCCAGGACGCCCACCGCCATGACCCTTTGGGATGTAGACTCCGGCGACGCGGGTGAATTTGAGGCCGTAATCTCGGTTCATCTGCCGAGGAGACGGCGGCAGGATCAACTGATTCTCGTAGAATTCGTGATTGGACACCTGGATCAAGGACGGATCTTTGGACCGGTAATGCCACCTGAGCATGCTGGACCTTATCCCCCTCGCTTGGCACAGGGTCAGGATGCTCTCCAATTCCGTGGCTCTGGCCGTACCGTAAATCCTCCCGCCGGCATCCGCTTCGTCCGCTTCCTCCTCGGGCGCATTGTCCGAAAGCCGGTCAAAAAAGCTCGTTGGCGGCAACTGCTTCTGATCACCCACCACCACAAGTTGCTTGACCCTGGCGATGGCTCCCAAGGCATCCTCGGGGCGCACCTGAGAGGCCTCGTCGATCACGAGCATGTCGAATTCCAGCGATCCAACGGGCAGAAACTGTGCCACCGAGATCGGACTCATCAGGAATACCGGTTTGATCCGGCATACCATGCGCCCCGCCGCCTCCATTAACCTGCGAATCGATTTGTGACCGCGCGTTTTGCCAATCTCACCGCGAATGAATCCCATCTCCCCCGCCGCACCCTTGGGTAGTTGCTCAAGATGGCGGGCATGAATCGTTTTCTGCACATCCGTGAAATGTTTGCGGTCGAAATGGCAGAAGCTCTTGACCATCTGATCCCGGTTGGATTGAGCCACCTCGGTGAGTTCCGGCAACAGGCGCCTGGCATGCGTCCATCGAGACTCTGCCAGAGCATACAGGAATTCGTCCGTGGCGCGACTTGCAGGCAGGGATCTCTTCTCCAAGGATTCGATCAGGGAGAGGAGTCCGGAGGAAATCACCGTCTGTTTGTTGCGTTCCAACGATACCCATTCGGAATAACGGTGGATCTCCTGGCTCATGCGGGTGAAACGTGCATGCAGATCCTCAAGAGGATGCCTGAATAACCTGGTGTCATTTGCTTCAACGAGGTCCAGCCGGTCGGAGACAACACGCAATGCAACCGTCGCTGCCTCATGCAATCGCATCCAGTCCGCCTTATGATTCGCGGCAGTTTGTCGTTTGCTGGCCAGTTTTTGAATGACTGCCTGAGTCGCATTGTTTTTGTAGGTACTCCGCAAAGCCTGAACCCACTCGTGAATGCTGATCATCCTGGTGAAATCCGTGCTCTCGCCGCGCCAGAAGCCGCCAAGCGCAGAGGACAACAACGCCTCATTCTGGGCCAGCGTCGCCCGGATCCGTTGGAGTGACAACAGGGTATCGATGAGGGCCAGTTTCTTTTCCGGTTCTTTTGGTGTCGGCACGTTAACAAGCACCTGGAGTGCCCGTGATGCTTCCCGGTATCCACCAAACAGCCGTGACCAGAACGAGCAGACGCCGTGGTAGATGCGGGTCCGCAGGTCATCAAGTGGGAACGTCAAGGCTGCTTCCGTGTAAAGGGCTGCCTCCTTCTCCCGGACACTCTGCCAGTCCTGACCGGCATGCAATGCCGTTCCCAACGCCTGGTCATCGGGACGCGAGAGAAAGAGCATCACCTCTGCCTCGGAACAATCCGGCATGGATCGGGCGAATTCCAGAAAATCGATGATGCTCTTGGCGTCTTGCAGCCTGAGTTGACGGTTTCCTGCCGGGAAGGATCCTTTCAAGGCATTCAGAATGGAACCCATGGCCTTGCACACCTGGTTGAGTTCGTCTGCCAATCTTTGGAGGTCTGTTGGTTGCAGATCAAGGGATCTGGTGCCGGAAAATGGGTGAGCTTCGGGCGTGCCTGCCTTTTGCAGGGTCTCCACATAATTGGCTATCGCCGCGACAATCTGGTCACGCTGTGCATTGGTCAGCAGATGCAGATTTTCCATTCTTAATGTCGGAGGCGGGACTCTGCGACCAAAAAATCCTGAGATTTCCGCCATCGCCGAGAATGGACTGAAATCGCATCCTGGTACATTGCGATGCAACAAGTCCGCAATCCGGTTCAGTTGGTCTCTCGATTTTCGGAGGGCGTCCGGAGTGGTTGCGTGACCTGGGATGCTCAATCCGGCGGTTAAGGTGCGTCCGAGTTCCTGCACCACGGCCTTTTTGTTGGCGTTCCGGGAGTGAAGTTCCAGACAGATATCCCGTAGACCTGCTTTCACCAGTCGATCATGCACAATCTTGAGCGCGGCCATCTTTTCCGCCACGAACAATACGGATTTTCCATCGTATACCGCGGCAGCGATGATGTTCGTGATGGTCTGCGATTTTCCCGTACCAGGGGGTCCCTGGACAATCAGATTCCTGCCCGCTCGAACCTCCTCGATCACCCGTGTCTGGGAGGAATCGGCATCCACCACCTGGATGATATTCGAGGGATCAAGCCGCTGGTCGAGCTTTTCGTTATCCCCGAATAACGGCTCCTCGTGTGAAAAACCTTCGAGCAGCAATCGCTGAATGAGCGGATGGTCGTTCAGTGTTGTTTTGGTTCCGCTCCAGGTATCTGGATGCAAGTCTCTGAGCATGAGCAGTTTCGAGAAGGAGAAAAAGCCAAGTTGAATGGCCTCTTCATCGATGCTCCAACTGCTCTGATTGCCGATGGCGTCCCGAACCGCCGCAAAATAGCTTGAGGGCGACCAGTTGTCGCTCTCTTCGATTTCTGGCAGGGTGACGTTGAAATCGGCCCAGAGTCGTTGCCGCAATGGCATGTTGGTCACGATATCGTCATCTCGGGCGCGAAGATCGAATGTGGATCCGCGTTCGTTTCTGACCAACTCAACAGGGAGGAGGATCAGCGGAGATTCGCGCTGTACACTGGAGGCTTTGTCTTCAAACCACACCAGAAACCCGAGAGCCAGATACAGAATGTTGACACCCTGCTCCTCTTCGGCGGTCTTGGAGTCGGTGAACAGGCGCAGAAGTCGGCGCTGCAGCGTTGAGGGTCCGTATGGGGTCCAAAGCACAAGCTCTTGATACCCCCCTGCAATGGCGCAGTCATAATCAAAGTCAAACAGTGGCAGCTCATCCTGATCCTCATCCGCATCCTTGATCAGTTCCTTGAAACGCATCCGCCTGTTGGAGAGGCGCAGCATTTCAAAGAGATCCTCGCTGCGTCTGTTGACAATGTTGAGCGAGATCGCGCGTTTGTTGGCGCGGTTTGCATGGATCAGGCGATTACGGCTCCCGGTTTCGACCAGTTTCCTTCGCGCATCTTCCAGTAGTTTGTCTACTCGTCCCGCCATTCACGGCGCTCCTTAGCATGGATCGCTCAATTTTTGAATGTTATTGAAAAACAATACTATAACAGCATTGTTATCTTTATTATCATTTATTGAAATATAAAGAGTTTGAATTCTTTCCAGCTTATCCGATCACCATTCAAATTTCCAGTTTGCCCGTTGTAAAAAGTGAAGATGCTTTTTCATAGAGGCAATCCGAAGGGTGATTCTGACAAACCACCCATCCCGATGCCCGGACGGGTGGAGGGTGTTCAGAGCGACATCGCGTTGCTCAGATACCCCAGAGCATCATCAAAGTCGCCGCGTTTGAGATGGCGGGCGCGGCGAATCTCGAAACGCTTGTGCAGGCTGCTCCAGATCTTTTGATGGGAGTGGCCGGAGTGACTGACAACTTGCTCCACCAGGGCGGTCAGGATGGCATGCTGCTGGTCGGTGATGGGTTGCTGCTGTTGATGAAGGGGCCAGCTCCCCACGGCCAGTAGCACGCCCGCAAAAGCGGTGAGCAGGAGAGCGCGAAGAAAGTGAGGGAGAGTTTGCGGGTGTTGAGGGGATGGCAGTGGCGTGGCGTCGGTGATGTTCCCCAGAAGTGTGGCCATCTCCTGGAGTCGTGACTGTTGTTCGGATTCGAATGGCGTGTTGTGCATGGCGATTATCCCTGTTTACCGTAGGTTATCCCGTCCGACGTGGCCGGTAAGGGTTATAACGGTTATAACAGGAATATTGCTCAGTTCTTTTTGATTAACAATGCCATAAATAATTCTGGTTTTCTCAAAAAACGATGGTGCAGCGGTATTGTGGCTCGACAGATCATGAAGCCGGATTCTGTCCGCGTACCAGCGTTTGGAAGATGGCGGCAATAGAGGTTGGCGAGAAGGCACTATACCTCAATCCAACATATAAATCATTGATCATATCAAGATTCATACTTAAATGAACCTGGTATCCGGCTAGTTCCATATGCTGAATTCCGAACAGGATGGACGCTGTTTCATTGAAAAACATATAGCCGATTCTTCCAGTTTCCTGGGGGTCATCCATGACCATGAAGGGTTTGAGCTTCCGGATCCAAAAGGTGTAATGCCCGGCCTTTTTGATCGGGGCCGGACCATCTCTTTGCGGAACCTGCGATAGCGTGATATCAGCCTGCTCGAATGCTTCGGAGGCGATCAAGGAATTAAAGTGGGTATCCGACAAATGAAGGATGCGTTCGGTGACTTCTCCGCAGCGGAATAACAGTCGCTCACGTCGCCCTGGAATGGACAAATAATTCAGTGGGTTGCGGTTCCACGCTCATCGTGCACCTTGTTCAACATCTCACCCAATTGCTCCAATTCAGCTTGGTTCCTCTCCACGAAGGTGGAAAAAACGACCTCGGCACGGCTGTACTCCTCAGGCATGGAACAGTTCTTCATATAGGGGCGCGCAATTTTATGCCGCTCCTGTTCTGTCAACGCTCTTGGGTGAATGATTTGCATTTCCTTGCTCCCCAGGTTCAGTTCCACCGGGCGCGAGATGGTGTCTGCGCAATTTTGATTGCTTGGATGATTGCAGGTGATTCGTTTGTACGATTCTTATAAAATTAATGAAGCGAGTCAAGCCTTATTGAGCGGCTTCATCCGGTTCTCGCAGATTGCCTTTGCAATCCCTACGAGCTGGCGGCCTTGAGGAAATCGGCAAAGCTCTCCATCCGGATGACGTTGCCCTCGGGACTGGCTGATTCGCTCGGCTGGCGCTGGCGCTCCTCGGTCACCAGGAATTTGCACAGCGCCTTGACCATCTCCACCTTTTTGTCCGCTGGCATGACCTTGCCGTTCCTGGACAACCACGAATCGATGAACAGCACCACATCCAGCACCAGCGCGGTGCCGATCTCCGGGTAGTCCTGGAAATCGTTGGCGTGCCGTCCTGTAATGGATCGGACTCCGGTCAGAAGGTATTGCGTATCAACTCCTAATTGAGCCAACGCCATCAGAAAATCCACACTTGGCTTTGTTTCTCCAGCCTCGTAAGCACAATACGAACTTCTTGAAACAGAGCTGTTTTTTGCCATGGTTTCTATGGTGATCTTTAAGCGTTTGCGCTCCGTTTTGAGTCGATCAGAAAAATAGTCCGACATAGTAAATTTTCCTATTGACATAATCCAGAATGTTGGATTATTTTGACACCAATCCAACCATTCAACCCGTTACAAGCACACGGTGTGCCAGGGATGGATCAGGCACGAGATGGTGAAGAGAAAGGCCGAAAAGAGCTCGCGAGAGGCTGTCAGAAACGTGATGTCCAGGGAACCGGAAGCGAAGCAACGGAATGGGTGGGGTGAGAGGAAGGTGGATAGTGATCAGGCGCGAAGGGATCAATGGCCAAGCAGCGTTTTCAGGATTGGCAAGACGTTCACGATGATGATCAGGGCCAGCATCCATTTGATGACCGCCAGATCGGTGCGGATGGAGGCGAATAGTTTGTCTGCATCCATGCCTGTTGATCGTTCAATGAGCCGGAAACATTTTGAGAACGGTGAGAATGAATAGTGCCTGTCCAGCAGAGACGCCAAACATCCACTTGATGATGTCAACCTTGGCTTCGGCGATGGCTTCCTTGAGATCACCCTTGGTGGCCAACTCGTTGAGTTTGGCCTCCTGAGCCTCACGTATGGTGTCGGAAAGCGCTTCGGCTTGTTGTTCGTCAAATCCGGCAGCCTTTAGACGCTTGATTGCGGTATGCGTATCGAAAGTGATGGCGGTCATGGCTGACTCCGCGTTTTGGATGGGTGATGAAACAAGCATACCACGGAACGCGGATGGATGCCACAAAGCTTTCAGGGCTTGCGGGCCATGGCCTTGGCGGTGATCAGGAGAGCGGCGCGGCCCGCCTCGTCGGCGGCGCGGTAGGCCTCCAGCAGGGCGGTTTCGTCGGGGGTAAGGGTTGGAGAACTGGAGGAGCGGAACATGTTCCCTTCACTGGTAAGAAGCCAGTCAATGTTCATGTCCATTTGAGCCGATAATTTTGTCAGGCTTTCCGGTCCTGGATCACGTTCATCCGCAAGGTATCCCTGAATAGTGCGATACGGTATGGCTGATTTTATTGAAAATTCTTTTAAATTCAATCCGGTATGGCTAATAAAAATCTGCAATCTTTCAGAAATGCTCATTTGTGCATTTTCACTCTTGGCTGTAGGCTCAATTGAGCATATTTTTGACACCAATCCAACCATTCAACCCGATACAAGCACATGGTGTGCCAGGGATGAATCAGGCAAGGGTTGGTGAGGAGAAAGGCCGGAAAGAGATCGCGAGAGGCTGTCAGAAACGTGATGGCCAAGGAACCGGAGGCGAAGCAAGGGAATGGGGGTCGGTGTGGTGAGAGGAAGGTGGATAGTGATCAGGCGCGAAGGGATCAATGGCCGGGGAACATCTTGAAGAGGGTAACAATGAAGACAGCCTGACCGGCGGCTACACCAAACATCCATTTGATGGTTTCGGCCTTGGCGGTTTCAATGTCTTTGCGGAGTTCAGCCTTCAGGGTCAATTCCAACTCTTTCAGATCCCGGCGCGTGGCCAGTTCTTCTAGATTTGTCTTGAAGACACTGGACAAAATCTTGGTTTGCGCTTCGGCCTGAGCTTCCGTAAACCCGGCAGCTTTCAGTTCCTTGATAAAAGCATGCGTATCAAAGGTGATGACGGTCATGGCTGGGCTCCGGGTGAGAGGGCGTCGTTCATCCAAACAGCGTTCTCAAAACGGGCAAAACGGTCACAACGATGATCATGGCCAGCATCCAACGATTGAGGCGGATCCCACCCATGACGCGGGCTTCGAATTCGCGCATTTTGCCTTCAAGTTCTTTGATATCACCCTTGATGGCAAGGTCGTCCAGATTTTTGTCAAGCACGTCCGCTTGCACTGCCGCCAAGGCCTCGGCCTGTTGTTCGTCAAACCCGGCGGCCTTGAGGGTCTTGACGTACTTGAGCGTATCGAAAGTGACGGCGGCAGAGGTCATGGCTGGATCTCCAGGTGAGATGGACGACGAGACCAGCATAGCACGGAATGCGGGCGGATGCCACAAAGCTTTCAGGCTTTGCGGGCCATGGCCTTGGCGGTGATCAGGAGAGCGGCGCGGCCCGCTTCGTCGGCGGCGCGGTAGGCATCCAGCAGGGCGGTTTCGTCGGGGGAGGTGGTGGCGGGGATGGTCGGGGTGAGGCCTTCCGATTTGTATTTAGGGCCTTCTCCGGTGATAAGCCAATCCAGAGATATTCGTTCCCGTTTTGAAAATTCAACCGCTCGGTCCAACGGGATATCGTTACGTTCACCCCAATTGATCACCGTCGGTTGAGCTACCCCAAGGGCAGACGCAATATCTTGATTTTTATTTAAATTAAGATGCTCACATATGCGTGCCAGAATGGGAGGAAATGTTTTTTTCATTATGGGAATTTTCCCTGTTGACTAATTTTCAAAATGAAAATATATTGACACCAATCCAACCATTCAACCCGATACAAGCACATGGTGTGCCAAGGAAAAATGGGTGGGACAAAATGTGGCATGCGGATACCAACAATCAACTTCGGGGGGGATCCAATGGAGATCGATAACCATGAGGTCGGTGGGTTCGACATCAATGCAATCGATATGGATGCATTGTGTATATTCCCGGAGAGCGATCCCATGGATCTCGAACTCCATGAACTCATTCAGTGCAATTTTGATGCGGTATTTGACTCCCTGGAGAACAATGATCTCTCTTGCGCAGAGCCCGCCGTGTCGGTGTCTTGATTGATATCAGTGTGAGAGAGAATATGCCAAGGCATGGTGACCGTATGGAAAGCCAGACCACAAAATTATTGAGTCTCCCCGAGGTGGAGAACCTGGTCGGGATGAAGAAAAGCTGGATTTACGAAAAAATCCAAGAGGGGCTGTTCCCGGAAGAGTACCGGAAGTTTGGCCACAGGTCTTTGTGGTCTCTGGAGCAGATCCTTCATTGGATCAACCACGATTCCGCCCAACTCTGTTCGAAGGGTACGAAATGATCGGGGATCCAGACATCCCATGTCCGTGTCTTGATTGAACCACCAGCATGAGTGCAGAAGATGAATGACATGATCTCCTTGACCGCTGCCGCCAGTTTGGTCGGTGTGCATCCGAACACCATCAAGAACTGGTTCGATCGCAACGAAGGGCCGCCCCGGCACTATGTCGAGAGTTCGAACTCGTTCCACTACAAGCGGTCCGAGGTGATGGCTTGGAAAGAAGCGAACCCTGACGGACCACCCAGGAAGCCGCGTCAGGGAAGACCTCGTACTTGATCAGCGTGATCCGAACAGGCTCAAGAACTGGAGCTGTCAAGGCAAGGGGCCACCCCGGCATAGCGTCGAAGGTTTACCGGTAGTCATCTACTACCGCTTCGAGACGTTGGCCTGGAAGAGGAAAAAAACAATCAATGGAGAGCATCCATGGTTGACTTCAGCCAGTTGATGACGACCGAGGAAGCCGCTGCGTATCTCCAGCTGCATGCGTCTACCCTGGTGATGTGGCGGGTGAAGAAGACGGGTCCCAAGTTTATCAAGATCGGCAAGAACGTCCGCTATACGCAAGCGCATCTGAATGAATGGCTGCAATCGCGGGTCGTGGATCCGACTCCCAAGGCTTCGGACAAGCCGGTCATCATCATCCAACGGATCAAGCAACCGGGCAGACGCATGCGGGATCTCCTGGATGAGCAGTTTCCCAATCAGTACCGGGTGCCGGGAGGCAGACCCCGAAAGAAAACCGGGGCAGCCATGGATGCGTGATGACCGCCGGGTATGCGCACCGCTCTTGCCGGTGGATGTCCAGGAGATCCTACGCGCGTATCAGGAAGATTACCGCACTATGGAAACCTTGGCCAAGGCGTTTGATGTACCCCTGTCCCGGATCTTGAAGATCCTGGACGATCACAACATCCCGAGGCGGGCCAAAAGCGATTATTCGACCAGGAGAATCACACAGCATTTCGCGCGGTCCCCGGCTACCGGTTCTCCTCGGTAGTGCCCTCGGGCTGGCCAGAAAGGGTTCGGCCCCCTTTGGTTGGCCATGGTTTTGGGTGACTCCCCCATACGGACGGCGATATCGTCTGGCCCACGAGACGGGCCTTTGCGATATTACCTTTCCACCTCTATCCAGGATCATTACCTATGAAGAGCAGCAATAATCAAACGCGGGGAAATACGAACAAACCGTCCACCACGAAATCCAAGCCCGCGACCACCACGAAACCGAAGAAGGCGTGTTGAGCGGTACCTGACGGTTTTCACTTCCGCTTCTGGAGGTGCAGACAGAGTACGCAGGATTTTTGTTCATCATAACAATTAAAGTTGTTTAATGAGGTGATCTCATGGAGCATGAACAGGAGGGTTTTTTAAGTTTTCTGGGAGAGTTGCGACGGGGCAAAACGCTTGTCGAGCTGGACGACACCCTTCGGCAGGTGGTTGGGGCGGTCCGGGATCTCCCCGCCTTGGTGTCCGGGGGTGCGCTGATTGTGATGTATGGGCTGTTGCTGCTGTGGCGGTGGCACAAAAGGCGATCTTCCAGAAGGTGGAACCGGTGCAAACCGTTGCAGAGCTTTCACCCCTGAGTGCCAATCCTTGATCTTCAATGACTCCAGGGAAACAAACCATGCTTACGTTATCCATCAAGGCCGACACCCCGGAGGAGCTGGCGCGATTCCTCGCCTTGATTCCCAACGGCCCTGCGCCGCTGCCTCAACCGGTCATGCAGGTTACACAGCCGGAGCATCCCCGGTTGATCGATGCGCCTTCATCACCGGGTGTTCCTGAAAGCCCCTCATCCATGCCTTTCGATGAGCTGGACAGTTCCGGCACCCCATGGGATCCCCGCATCCATTCTTGTGGCAAAACCAGAAGCAAGGACGGCACATGGCGCCCGAAGAGAGGCGTGGATCCGGCATTGGTTGATGCCGTGTTCGCCGAATGGCGGGCCAAAAGGGCCACCACCACGGACCCGTTGGTTGCGGACGACTCGGACCACGAGCAGACCCAACCTCAAGATGATCAGGAGGGGTGAGATGCACACCAGCACCGTGGCCGCCTACCAAAACGATGTGCGCCGGTTTCTTAATTGGGGTGGAGCCATTCCGGCCAGTGATCGCGTGGTGGCCGATTATTTCCGGGCGCATGCCAACAGTCACAAACTCGCCACCTTGAAACGCTGGCAGGTGTCGTTGAGCAAAGCGCATGCGGACAAGGGGATGGACGACCCCACCCGGAGCGAGCCGGTTGACACGGAATTCCGCATGATCGAGCAACAGCACGGGAGAAACCAGCGAAGCGTGGCCCAGCTCACGCCGAAGCAGGCCAAGGAACTGCTCAAGAAGATGGGGGATCGGCTGATTGATGTGCGGGATCGGGCGTTGTTCCTGGTCGCCATGTCGGGAGGCTTGAGCCGGTCAGAAATCATCGCCCTTACCGTGGATCGGGTGCGGGTGGACGGCGCGGTGATGATGGTCACCACCCATACCGGGCGCGCGGTGAGCATCCGCTTGGGAGAGGAGTCCTTTTGCGCGGTGCGGGCGCTCACCCGTTGGATCTCGGATGCCGGAATCATGCGCGGTGCGGTGTTTCAGCGGGTCAACCGCCACGGCGGATTGTCCGGAGTCCCTTTGACCGGCCACGGCGTGGCGCTGGTGATCAAGAAACGGGTCGCGTCCATCGGTCTGGATCCAACTCTGTACAGCGCGTGCAGCCTGAGAAGAGCCGGTTCCGGTTCCGCGCATGCGTTGCAGTAAGCTCCCGTCGCCTAATGGATAGGGCATCTGAATTCTAGTCAGTCTGGTGCGGGTTCGAATCCTGCCGGGAGTACCAGTTCCGTGATTCTCGCGTAAGCGGTTCACGGTTGGGAGTGTGTGGCCACTCCCAATATCAGGGCATGGCGCAGCCAGGTAGCGCTTCGGCTTTGGGTGCCGATGGCCGGAGGTTCGAATCCTCTTGCCCTGACCATCCACTAATAACACGAAGCTGCCGAACTCCAGGTTGAGGCTGAACGGTTGGAGCGGAGGCTCCCGAAATCGGCGAACTATCTGGAGAAAGCACAGGTACGAGAAAAATATTTTGAGGCGGAAGATGCGCGCAAGACCGCCCTTGCCAAGGCGAGAGGATAACGCTGGGGTGGGTCGGAAGGATGGCGGCGGTTACGATGGGAGGGTGTGCGTCATGAACGGGTTACCGTACAGGAAACATCTTGAGAAGCGTGACAATGAACACCGCCTGCCCGGCGGCCACGCCGAACATCCACTTGATGGTATCGGCCTTGGATTCGGCGATTTCACGGCGAACCTTCTCGATTTCTATGGTTACTTCCTTGATGTCCCCCTTGGTGGCCATCTCCTCAAGGCGGGAATCGCGCACCTCGCGTAGGGCGGCCACAACCTCTTCGGCCTGGCTGTCGGTGAATCCGGCGGCCTTGAAACGCTTGGCATAGGACAAGGTGTCAAACGTGGCGGCAATGGTGGTCATGGCGCTGCTCCAAACAAGGTGGATGACGAGCATAGCATAGCAGAATTTCGCCAGGGGGCGAGAGAAAGTTTTGCCTTCGTGGTGTCCGTTTACAGGTGGCGGACACTACTCAGGGGCTGAACCACACGGCTTGGGCTATTCCGAGGAGATCCTCGATATGCCGAAACAGGAGGTGTATGCACCAATCATCACTCATCCCATTGCTGACTTTTGAAGCCACATCCCTGGGGCATGCAAATGAATGTCTGATCCGGTTTGGACACAAAATGGGGCCAGTGAAGCGAGGAAATCAGAATGGAATATGCCATGTTTTGCGACATGACGGTCAATCCGTCGCGGTAACAACAGCTCATTCACTGATTCGAGAGACGGTTGGCGGTGGGAATGATCATCTGACGCGATCCAATACCATCGAGTTATCACGGCTGTGCGCCGACAGACCAGGTTTATGCCGCGTGGCACTCCGTATCTGGAGAGAATTTGTGTTTCCGGAGCTTGGGGTCAAGTTTGCCATAAGCTACCAGGATGCTGACCTGCATAACGGACTGACGTATCGATTTGACGGATGGAAGAGAACGGGCAATCTGGCCAGGTCTGGTACGGACTCCAGGTCAGGTCGCGATGGAAGGAGGAAATGGGTATGGCTGTGGGAGATAAAACCATGACCACCATCACCCGTTTTCACCAGTTTTGTGGCATCGGCAGCGGTTTCGATGGGAGAATTGGCAGAATGAACGGTCAGTGCGGAAAGAACGATTTCAGGATGATCGTGACGATACCTCCTACCGTGATTGCCATCCCCCATTTGAGAGGGGCCAACTCGATTTGCAAGTCGCGCTTGGTGACGAGTTCATCTTGAGCCTTGGCAATCACGCGAATCACCTCCTCTGCTTGTGCAGGTTGGAAGCCTGCTGCTTTGAGACGGTCAACCAGTTCCAGGGTATCGAAAGTGACGGTTGCCACGGAAGTCTCTCCAATCTAGGTTGATGACGACCACAGCATAGCAGAATTTGGCCAGGGGGCGAGAGAAAGTTTTGCCTTCGTGGTGGTCACCTTCTTCTGAATCCTGACCGAAAGCACCGCATGAAAGCTTACTACAACGAGATCGACCCGAAGAAGTCCGCCTGGCTGCGGGAGTTGATCAGGAACGGTGCCATTGCGCCAGGGGAAGTCGATGAATCAGACATCCGCGACGTTCGACCGTCCGACCTGGGCGGATTCACGCAACACCACTTCTTTGCCGGAATCGGAGGATGGTCCTATGCCCTGCGGCTCGCCGGATGGCCGGATGATAGACCTGTTTGGACTGGATCGTGTCCCTGTCAGCCGTTCTCCAATGCCGGAAAACGACTCGGGACAGAAGACAGACGCCATCTGTGGCCGGAATTTTTGCGTCTCATCCGCCAGTGTCGTCCTGCAATCGTTGTTGGAGAGCAGGTTACAGGCGGTATTGCCGATGCCTGGCTTGGATCTGTACTCGATGACCTGGAAGCCGAGAATTTTGCCGTCGGGGCGATCCATCTCCCGGCTGCAAGCGTCGGTGCGCCGCACATCAGACAGCGGGCATTCTGGGTGGGTTTCACCGACCAGTCAAGATGGGACAAGAGGCACGCAACCGGCGAGACCGTGGGATTCCGGGATACCTCTGTCGCAACAGGCAGCAGCCTGGGCCACACCATCGGCACGGGACTACCGGCACCCGAATCGTCGTCCGTACTCGGAACGGGGCGGTGGAAAGAAAGGGGAGTAACTGGTGAATCAAGAGATTCATTCTGGGATGGGGGTGAGTGGCAATCTGGATCAGACGGGAAGTCCAGGTGGGTTGAACCCGGAATTCGTTTGCTGGCTCTTCAATGCAGCGGAATGGATCAACCGCGAATCCACCGCCTTGACCGTCTACCGGCTGGCGCGGCAGAAGGGCATGTCCCAGGATGATGCGCTGCGGGAAGCGGAGGATCTGACCTACAGATCGCACAACGACTACTCCAGGGAAAACACGCCGCGCATTCTCCAAGGATTGGACATCACCTGTCTGCTTGAAGAGAATCAAAGTCTGCGCTAGAAAAACTAGTCTCTTCGGGAATTGGTTGCACGGCAGCAGGAGCAGATCGTCGAGCTGGTCAAACGGGTCGCCACGTTGGAAGAGCGATTGCAAAAGAATTCCAGCAATTCCTCCAAACCGCCGTCTCAGGATCCGCCTTCCGTGAAGCGTCCCAAGAAACCGGCAACGGGTCGTTCACGCGGTGGACAGGTGGGCATACCGGGATTGGGCGCAAAATGTTGCCGCTTGATCAGGTGGACCATGTGGTTGAGGTGAAGCCGGAAGTCTGTCAGGGATGCGGTGTACGATTGATGGGTGAAGATGAGCAACCCGGACGGCATCAGGTGGTTGAATTGCCAGTGATTCGTCCATAGGTAACGGAGTAGCGGATCCACGAACTGATCTGCTCGTGTTGCGGAGAACGCACGATCGGGAAGATGCCTGCCGGGGTTCCGACCGGGACAAGTACAGTGAGTTGTTCCTACTACTCTGCTGGATGAACTCTACACGAGCGTGTTCGTTCACACTGGCCGATAATGGTGCTTTATGGCCCCATGTCAACCACTCTGGTTCCAGGAAAAGGGCCAGGAGAATAGGGCACCAAATAGATACCCGATTATCAAATTAAACGGGTTGGTCAGATCAATTCATACGCAACTTCATCTTTAAAAATCAATAAGAGCGTTGATATAATTGACTATTTGTTCGGAACTGGTGCGTGTAGCTGTAGCACCAATTGCACCATTGATCATCGCATCCCCCCTGAATCCAAATAAGTAGCGAATGATCAGCAATCCGTCCGTCTTGTAGTCGGGAGTGCCGCCGCTACCATCTATATCCAAAAGTGCCAAGCCGCCAGTCAAATAGCTCTGGATAGCTGTAGCCGTTGTTCGCGTTCCTGAGAAATCTACTGCTCCCTTAATCAAGGCTTCATCCCTCATCCCATTTAAATAGCGCAGAATGAGCAACCCATCGGTCAATGCATCGTAGCGGCCATTGCCATCGATATCCAGATTAAAAGAAGGAACTTCCAGCGTAAATGCCTGAAGTGAAACTGTTTTGCTGCCATCATTAACAGATATTATAATATTTTTATATATACCGTTATCAGTTATTTTTGGGATTCCTGATAAAGAGCCAGTTTTTGTGTGAAAATTTGCCCAGACAGGTTTATTGAGAATTGAAAAAGTTAGTGTATCCACATCCACATCGCTGGCAACAGGTGTAAAGCTATATAGCAATTTGTGTAGTGCTGTAGTTGCAGGTGAGCCGCTGACTATGGGGGGATCATTGACTGGCTTGATGGTTATAGCTATGGTCGCGGTATTGGAATCCAACTTGCCATCACTGGTCTTGAAAGAAAAACTATCCGAACCATTGGCGTTTAAATTTGGAGTATATGTAAAAGCGCCAGTAGTTGTATTAGTTATCAATACCACACCTTTTATTGGTTGGCTTACAATAGAATAGGTCAATCCGTTATTATCCAAATCGGTTGCCAGCAATGTTCCATTATAGACCGTATCCTCATTTGTTGAGATGGAACCATTGGTGGCTGTAGGTGGACTGTTTATCAATTTGAAGTTTGCGGTTACGCTCTTGGCAGCGGTCATAAACACTGAACAAGTTCCCGAACCTGTACATGCTCCACTCCAACCATTGAACACAGAATCCGAGGCAGGTGCAGCGGTCAATGTAACATATGTTCCTGCACTATAATTTTCTGTGCAGTCGGTTTGGCAAGTGATGCCAGCCGGAACGCTGCTGACAGAGCCATTTCCTGTGGTTGCAACAGTCATGGTATTATTGAGTGGCAGATTTGATGTGGTTAGTTCAGAGCTTACAGACTCATTTGCTGTCAGTTGATTGTTTAAATATAGAGTAGCATCAACAATAGATCTTATTTCACCTAAACCGCCAACGAACCAAGTATTTCCTGATTCGGTTACATCAATATAGTTGCCGTTTACCCATCCCGATAATTTAGTAGAAAGTTGAACCTTGGCAGCCTGAAAAGTACCTGCTTGCACTGTGACGGTTTCGAATCCAGCAATATAGACGCTAGAACTGTAATTAAGGGCAAAGCTTTCATATCCTGTCAGGGTGAATGAGACCGTACCTGAGCTGGAATAGGTAGAACCCGTGGTTACGTTGGAAGTGGCATATTTTACGGGAGGAGAATAAATTATTGAATAACCAGAATACGATTCTTTAATTAAGTACAATCCTGAACTGCTTCTATAATAGTAATCTTTATTGTTATCATCATCCTTTACAACTGTTGCTTTATAACCATTAATATATTCTGTTCCGGTCACTGTGAATGTGGAGGTTGAGTTGCCTGTGGTGGAATCATAGCTATTGTAGGTCCATTTATTGCCCACATTTAAAGCGATAAAATCATCAATATTAAAAGAGGTCGGAGTGGCAGCATTTCCCGTCTTTATTGGACCAAGGTAGATCAAGGATAAAATCAGACAGAATTTGATGAGATATTTAAGCATATTGATAATGTTATTTAACCTGTCTTATTCATGAATTGATATGCTTAGGGTTGGTGGACTATCAGGCAGCACAAAAAAATGACCCAGCTGCCAGAATCTATGGCATATAGTCAGTCGCCAATACCCGCTTTCATGTGATCAGCACATCGTTTCTCAGGTTGCTGATACACTCTCCACTAATCCTGACTTCATGGCTTAGATTCAGAAAGCAATCCATAATGGTCATGGGGTTCCTCGCTGTTTCACGTGGGTAGGGTGAAGTTTAACTTGCCCCCGATGAGGTAGGCCATGGTGATGAAGTTGGCGTCCGAGCGGTAGCCTCTGGCCCGTGCCTTGGCGGCCTGGAGGAGGAGGCTATTGAAGCCCTCAACCAATCCGGTGGTCAGGCCGCTATGGAACCCGTTGAGTACACCATCCCAGTGGTTCTTGATGGTTTCCTTGTCTTTTCCCTTGGTTGCGAAGAGCAATTGGCTTTTATCCATGTCAAAGAACAGGCTGATGTAATGATGTCCGCGCCTGCTGGCTGTTTCGTCCATGCCTACCCGTCCAACATTGGACAGATCCAATCGCTTTTTGGCAGCGGCGACATGATGCCGAATGATTCGCCACAAGCGGGTGTCGTGTACGCCGAGGAGGTGGGCTACTTGCGCTACGGGCATTTCACGAACCAAAACCATGATCAATGCTTCGAACAGCAGCGTGAACCCACTGCCCGGTCGCGACCAAAAGGGACCTCGATCTTTTTGACGCCACAGCCCTGATCGCACTCCACACGCGAAACACGCGCTGTGAGCCACGCCTCATGCTGAAAAAAATTGAGATGCCGCCAACTCTTCTCGGTGGTGTCATAGGCTTTGGCCCCTTTGGAGCCACATGCCGGGCAGGTGAAAAGGCTTCCAAGAGGAAAACCGATGGAGATGTCCAACCTGCGCTTCTCTGGAGAGAAGCGGATGTTCCAAACTTCCCAGGGTGGGGTCAGTCCCAAAGCCAGTGTGAACAGGGTGGACGGGTCCATGTGCGCCTCCTTGGATGGTTACCAAAGCGCACATATTATCACACCCTACCCACGTGAAACAGCGAGGAGCCAAAAAGGCAATATGGAACTCTGCATGGTCATTACTTATCGCGGTGCGAATCCGCAACATATTGGTGATAGCTGCATAGCCCGCCACCACTGGCTTCATAGTCTCCTAAAGAGATCGGATTGTGGCAGATAACGCATGAACCGGACAACTCGAAGCCGCACATTAAGCAACAATTTTCTTCAAAAATATAAATCCCACCACATTCCGGGCAATCTTCATACGGCTGATCTCCACCTTCCTTGCAGGCAATATAGGATTCTCCAAACAGACTTTCTTCAATCGCAGATCGCACGAGTTCTTCTGAATCAATCAATTCACCACACTGATGACATTGAAACTTGGCGTTTCTCCAGTCAGTGTTATTTGCATCAAGTTGTTTGATGAGCACGGAGCCGCAGGCCTCGCACCGGAAATCTTCCAGCGAGGATTTGAGGGTTTCCGTCTCCCAGTCAATGGCAGAGAGGCTTTCTCTACATAGCTTCATCTCTTGATCAAAAATGTCCTTTATTTCAGTAAAAGTTTCCCAGACATTCTGACCAAACAAGTTGCTTGGATCCTTATGAAGATGTTGGCGGGTCAGATCCAAAATCACGATAAAAGCGTCGGCCAGGGCGTTTTCAATTTCCGCCGGGGTGTGTCTGGAATAGTAGTGCTCGATATCATTGCGAACCTTGGAGATACGATTGATCTTGCTCTCCTGAATCTGAAGCCCAAGAGACTTGAAACGGTCGAGAATTTCCTGCTTATCTATTGTTCGTCTTACCCGCCCTTCATGCGCTGGTTTAAATTGGATGCCATTTTCGCTTAGTTTTGGAACAACTTCCCAATGAAGCAACACTTCATCATCCGGAGACAGGCTTCGCAATACTTCCTTGCTCAACAGAAGAACACCAGCATAGACATTTCTGACGGCTGACAAGACGCGATCTTTGTCATTGTTACAGGCTTGGTAGTCTTCAATGCCGAGACGTATAGATGCCACCGCATTATCCAATAGCGAAGAAGATCCATTATTTGATTTTTTTTCACTACTTATTGCAATCTGAAGGTTCGGATCCATCAGGCCACCTCAACGGGATGGGAAGTGTGCGCAATGTTGCGTTCCAGGTGGGTTTCAAACAGAAAAGACGCCAGGGTGGCTGCAACCACCCCTGTCGCAAGACGGGCGTGGCCGGGCTGGATGCCTCGATTGGTCTTTGCTGACGGGCTGTGGCCGGTTCCGTAGAGATTCTGCAATTCGGCCATGCCCTGGGGGCACTGGGCTTCGACTATTCGCAAAGGGCATCCTGCCAGCGGGGATTTTTTTGCGTCCGAAATCGGCTTGTAACCCCAATCTGTAACCCCAATCTGTTTTTTCTGCTTTTCGTGCATCTGAGCCGTTGATTTCATTGGAGCCGACGAGGGGAATCGAACCCCTAACCTACGGATTACAAATCCGTTGCTCTGCCAATTGAGCTACGTCGGCGTGTCCGGTCTCGCTGGGGGATGCGAGGTGGGCAGATCGGTATTTTTACGAATTGATGACCAGATTGTCAATTGAGTCGTCGGTCAAACCGCGAGAATCCGGAATCACCCGGAACCCGGCGCCTCGCGCTGCACGTCCACGCTCACCTCCATGACCGGATTGCGTCCGCCACCCAGCACCACCCCTTTCAAGGGTGGGACGTCCGAATAGTCCCGGCCCCAGGCGAGCGTGACATGGCGATCGCCGGGCAACAGATCGTTCGTGGGATCGAAATCGATCCAACCCTGCACCGGACAGAGCACCGCGAACCAGGCATGCGAGGCGTCCGCGCCCACCAGACGGGGACGTCCGGGTGGGGGGAGTGTTTCGAGATAGCCGCTCACATAACGGGCCGCCAGTCCCAGCGACCGCAACACGCCGATGGCGATGTGGGCGAAGTCCTGGCACACGCCGTGGCGCTTTTCCAGGATCTCGGCCAACGGGGTCGAAATGGTGGTGACACGGGGTCGATAGGCGAACTCCTTGTGGATGCGCCGCATCAGCTCCGCGACTGCCATCAGCAGCGGTTGTCCGGGCGGAAAGGAGGGGGCGCCGTACCTCGCCAGATCCTCGGTGCGTCGCGTCAGGGGAGAGTCGAGTGTGAAGGCGCTGGCCATGCGAATGCGTGGATCCCAGGAGCGGGCGAAGAGATCCCGCGCCTCTTCCCAGGGAGGGGAGTCATCCAGAGGCACCGGCAGACGTTGCAGGATCTCCACCTGGCTCAAGCATTCGATTTCCAGGGAACGGTGCGGCTCCGTCACCTCGAAGTAGTGGGCGTGGTTGCCATGCAGATCCACCCTCGGGGCGAGAATGGCGGGTGAGGGGGTGATTTTGATTTCAAAGGTCAAGGGGGTTTGACGCGCCGTGGGGCGGGGTTGCAGCCAGGCGAGGTTGTGGCTCAACGAAACCGGTTCGGCAAACTGGTAACGGGTGATGTGTTGGACCCGGTAGGCCATGGCATCACCGGCTGACGCCACGCAGCGCGTGCGAGGAGGAGTGCTGGAAGAAGGCGTTGGCCAGCTCGACCGAGAGCAGAGGCAGCAGGTTTTTCAACCGGTCGAGCAGGTCGATCAGATTGGATCGTTTTCCCTCGTCCCCGACCAGGGCGAGCAGATCCGGATCGGAAAGGCGCAAGGCGTTGAACGCCTCGAGCACGATCCGTCCCGTGGCGGTGCGATGTCCGGGCATGGCGGCGTGGCGGGGCAGGGCCAGCACATGCTCTTCGATCAGGGCCAGCTGGCTGGCCAGACCGCGCGGGTTGGCCTCGTCCAGCAGGATCAGCTCCAGAAACGGCTTGATCGCCATGTGGGTCCGATAGCGGCGCCGATAGGTGATGCTGCTGTCGCCCACATTCAGCAGGGCCTCCAGAAGCAGACGCTCGCCTTCCGGAGGGAGGGCTTCGATCAGGGTGGCATGCAGCAGCGACACCACGAAGATGGCCCGTTCCAGCCGGCGACCCAACTCGAGAAACCGCCATCCCAGGCCGCGGGTCATGTTCTCCTGTCCCAGTCCCGCCAGGGCCGCCAGGGTGGTGATCAACCGTTCCATTTCGCCCACCATGTCGGCGCTGCTCTTCTCGCCGGCCAGGCGTTGGCGCAGGCCGCGCACCTGGATGATGACCCGCCAGGTGTCGTTGGAGAGGCGTTCGCGTACCCGATGGGCTGCCAGAATCAGGGATTGGATCGACGATGAGACGCTGCCCAGCCGTTCCGGTGCCCGGATGAGCGCGAGCAGTTCCTCTTCTGGATCGAGGAGACGTTCTTCCGCCCCTTCACCGATAAATCCGGGTTCCGTGGCGGTGATGGTGGTCAGGGCGCGGTAGAGCACCCGCAGGGCGGCGCGTTCTCCTGTTTCGCGCACCTCATCCCCTTCAGGACGGGGCAGAAGCAGCAGCACGCGCAACAGACGCGGCACGTTTTCGCTGCGTTCGGCGTAGCGGCCCATCCAGAAGAGATTCTCCGCCATGCGGCTGGAGATCTCGCCGGTGAAGAACGACGGTTCGGAGAGGCGATCGAGAGGCAGACGGTTGGAGCGGGCCACCGGATCCGGGGAGAGCACCCAGACATCCTTGGTGATGTCGGCGTGGCCGTTCAGGGTGTTGACCGGGCCGGGATCGAAGATCACCCGCGCCAGTCCGCCGGGCATGACTTCGGTATCGCTCAAACCTGCCGTGGAGAAGGTGCGCAGCACCAGATGACCGGGCCGGAACCCTTCCGGGGTCAATACCGGCAGGGTGGAGGGGCGCACCGGAACCTGGGCGATGAACTCCTGGGGGCGGGCGAGCAGGGCCTGGCGTACCGGGCAGTTCGGATCCGGGGTGAGCGTTCGGGCGGGTTGACCCGGTTGGGCGATCGCGCGGATCAGGAGCGGTTCGGGATCGGCCAGCACCTGGGCGAGGGAGTCCGGATCGCCGCACCACCAGGTTGGCAGTACCGGCAAGAGCGATTCTTCGCCCAGAAAGTGGTGACAGATCTCCGGGTAGTAGGCCAGCAGGGACGGATTTTCCAGAATCGCGGCTCCGGGATGGTTCAGGACCGCCACCTTTTGTCCGGCGATCGCCTGGATCAGACCGGCCACCCCCAGAAAGGAGGTTTCGTCCAGTTCCAGGGGATCGCACAATCGATCCTGCAACATGCGCAGCACCACGTCCACCGGATGGAGGCCATCCAGGGTTTTCAGGTGGACGCGTCCGTTGCGCACGGTGAGATCTTCGCCCTGCACCAGGGTGAGCCCCAGGTAGTTGGCCAGGAAGGCGTGTTCGAAGTAGAGTTTATCCTCCGGACCGGGGGTGAGGAGCACGGTGCGCGGATCCTCCTTGGGGAGGGGCGAGGCATCGTTCAGGTGGTTGCGCAGCGCGGTGAAGAAGGGCAACAGCAGCCGCACATGGTTTTCGTTCAGGGGCTGGCGCAGCAGTCGGAAGAGGATCTGGCGGTTTTCCAGGGCGTAGCCGTTGCCGGTCGGGGAGTGGAGGTGGTCGCCGATCACCAGGAAGTTGCCAGACGGGTCACGGGTCAGGTCCGCAGCCCACCAGGGAAGGGGCGAACCTTTGGGTCTGGGCAGACCGTGACAGGCGCGCAGGTAGCCCGAGGCACCGAAGATCAGCGGTCCGGGCACGACTCCGGCGCGGATCACCCCTTGATGGCCGTAGAGATCCTCGAGCAGCAGTTCCAGCACCCGGTGGCGTTGTTTGAGCCCCCGTTCCAGCTTGAGCCACTCCTCCTCGACCAGAATCAGGGGCAGGAGGTCCAGATCCCAGGAACGGGCGCCCTCGGTTTCGTTCTGGAACAGGTTGTAGGTGATGCCGTTTTCCAGCAGGAGTTGCCGGGCCTGCTGGCGCAGCGCCTCGACGCGCTGGATGCCCTGCTCGTCGAGGTGCTCGAACAGCGGATGCCAGCCGGGACGCAACAGGCCATCCGGTCCGACGGCCTCGTCGTATCCGATGGGTGGACGATACTCCCGCAACCGTGAGGTGACGGGCGAAGGGTTTGGGCGTGAATTCTCCATGGCGGGGGAATCAGTACCCGGATCGCCTCCGCATGTCAAGGGTATGGGGGTATTCACCCGGCGGTTCTTCGGGAGGAATGCCGCGCATGTTACCTGGGGAGTGGCCGAACTCCTGGAAGCGGATGCCGCGTCGCGCCTCGGCTTCGAAGCTGTTGACCGGAAAGAATTCGTGGTTGCGTCCACCCGGATGGGCGGCGTGATAGACGCAGCCTCCCAGCGAATGGCCGTTCCAGGTATCGACCAGATCGAAGATCAGCGGGGTGTGGACGCCGATGGTGGGATGGAGCGCCGACGGGGGTTGCCAGGCCCGGAAACGGACTCCGGCCACCTGTTCGCCGTGGGCGCCGGTGGGACGCAGAGGTACGCGCCGCCCGTTGCAGGTGAGGATGTGGCGTCCCTCGGTGAGGCCGATGACTTTGGCCTGGACCCGCTCCAGCGAGGAGTCCACGAAACGGGAGGTCCCCTGTCGGGTCAATTCTTCGCCGAGGACGTGCCAGGGTTCGATGGCCATGGTCAGTTCCAGATGAAGGTCGTCGAAGGTGACCGCGCCCAGGCGTGGAAAACGGAACTCGACGAACGGTTCGATCCAGTCATCCTGGAAAGGAATCCCGGCGCGACGCAATCCGGCGATCACCTCCAGCACGTCGCGACGCACATAATGGGGCAGCATGAAACGGTCGTGCAGCGCCGTGCCCCAGCGCACCAGCGGACCCTGGTACGGTTCGCGCCAGAACCAGGCGATCAGGGCGCGCAGCAGCAACATCTGCACCAGGCTCATCTGGGCATGCGGCGGCATCTCGAAGGCCCGCAGCTCCAACAGGCCCAGCCGACCGGCAGGTCCGTCCGGGGAGTAGAGCTTGTCGATGCAGAATTCGGCGCGATGGGTGTTGCCGGTCAGATCGACCAGCAGGTGCCGGAACAGCCGGTCCACCAGCCACGGTTGGTTCACATCGCCGACCGGCATCTGCTGGAAGGCGATCTCGAGTTCGTAGAGCGACTCGGGACGGGCCTCGTCCACGCGGGGGGCCTGGCTGGTCGGACCGATGAACAGACCCGAGAAGAGATAGGAGAGTCCAGGATGGTGCTGCCAGCAGGTGATCAGGCTGCGCAGCAGATCCGGACGTCGCAACAAGGGGCTGTCCGAGGGGGTGGCCCCGCCGAGTACCACATGGTTGCCGCCGCCGGTACCGGTATGCCGGCCATCCAGCATGAACTTTTCCGTGGCCAGACGGCTGAGATGGGCCTCTTCGTAGAGGGTGAGCGTGGTCTCTTCCATCTCCCGCCAGGAGGCGGCGGGATGGACGTTGACCTCGATCACCCCCGGATCCGGGGTGACCAGCAGGCGCACCAGGCGGGTGTCGTTGGGCGGTTCGTACCCTTCGATCAGGATCGGAACCGCCAGGCTCGCGGCCACCCGTTCGATGGCTGCGATCAGCTCCAGATAGTGCTCCAGCATCCCGACAGGTGGCAGGAAGATGTGCAACACCCCGTCGCGAGGTTCCACGCAGAGGGCGGAACGCACCACCCGCGCAAACGAAAACGGGGTGCGGGGCGGATCGTCCGGACTCTGGCGCAGCGGGTCGGCATCGAACCGGTCGCGGGGCGGCAGGGGCGGAAGCTCCGCGAACAGGGATCGCTCCTCCGGCATCTCCTCGGCGCGGGCGCAGGCATCGGGCAGGGCGTCGAAGGGCAGTCGCAATCCCATCGGCGAGTCGCCCGGCACCAGATAGAGATCCGATCTCTGAAACGGCCAGGGGGAGGAGCGCCAGCCGTCCGGATCGCGGGTGATTGGCAGCAGGTGTCCGGTGGGCGTTTCCAGTCCGCGATTGAGCAGCGTGGCCAGCCGTTTCCGGTCCAGGGGATCCTTCTCGTCCGCCCGGGTCGGATCCCGATCCACCGGCGCGCGCAACATCTGCCAGTGGTGGTAGAAGGGATCCTCGTAGGCCGGGAGCACGTCTTGCGCGCGTACTCCCAACCCGGCGGCCAGTTCGGTCAGGAAACGTTCGCCGAGGGCGGGGTCGTGGCCCAGTTGGCTCTTGCCCCAGGCCAGCAGGGTGGGATCGCGCCATACCGGCTCGCCATCCTTGCGCCAGAAACAGGAGTGCCGCCAACGCGGCAGAGGTTCGCCGGGGTACCATTTGCCCTGGCCGAGCTGCAACACCCCGCCCGGCGCGAACCGGTTGAAGAGTCGGGCGGTGAGGTCCGTGGCCAGGCGGCGCTTGTGGGGACCGTCGGCGGCGAAGTTCCACTCCGGGGCTTCGGTGTGTTCGGTGGCGATGAAGGTGGGTTCCCCGCCCATGGTCAGGCGCACGTCGTCGGCGTTGAGCCGTTCGTCCAGGTCGGCGCCCAGCGCGCGGACCGCGGCCCAGCTCTCATCGGTGTAGGGCTTGGTGACGCGCGGATGCTCCAGAATGCGGGTGACCGTGTTCTCGAAGAAGAATTCGGTCTCGCAGGGATCCATCAGGCCGGTCACCGGCGCGGCGCTGGCTGGTTGCGGGGTGCAGGCCAGGGGAATGTGTCCCTCGCCGGCGAAGAGTCCGGAGGTGGGATCGAGTCCGATCCACCCTGCGCCGGGAACATACACCTCGGCCCAGGCGTGCAGATCGGTGAAATCCTGTTCCGGTCCCGAGGGACCGTCCAGAGAGCGCACGTCCGGGGTGAGCTGCACCAGATAGCCGGAGACGAAACGCGCCGCCAATCCGAGATGGCGCAGAATCTCGACCAGCAGCCAGGCGCTGTCGCGACAGGAGCCGGTTTTGCAGGTCAGGGTCGCCTCGCTCTCCTGCACGCCGGGTTCAAGGCGGATCGTGTAGCCGATCTCCTGACAGAGTCGCTGGTTGATTGCCACCAGAAAGTTCACCGTGTTGACCGGCTCGCGCGGCACCTCTTCAAGCCAGGCTTGCAGCCGCGGACCCGCCGGTCCGGTGGCCAGATAGGGCGTCAGTTCACACTCCAGGCCCGGTTCGTAGGCGAAGGGGTAGTGTTCCGCGTACTCCTCCACGAAGAAGTCGAACGGATTGATCACCGACATTTCGGCGATCACCTCCACGTCGATCTCCATGGCGGTGCAGGGCTCCTGAAAGACCACCCGCGCCAGATGGTTTCCGAAGGGATCCTGGTGCCAGTTGATGAAGTGGTTGGCAGGCTCGATCTTCATGCCGTAGGCGCGGATCGGCGTGCGACTGTGGACCGCGGGGCGCAGCCGGAAAATGTGCGGCCCGAGGTTCACGGGGCGGTCGTATTGATAGCGGGTGTGATGGCGAATGGCAACGCGGATGGTCATGATGGTATGTTTGGTCTGTTGCAAGGGTTGCTTTGAGAGGCGGTTCGGCCCTGGCCGGAGAGCCTCGAAGACGAAGAATGTCTGATCGATGTGCTACAAGATCCGCGCCAAGGGGGGTTTTTGCAAGGGAATTCGACGGATAACCCGGACTGGGATGGAATTTGTTGTTTATATTTTGGTCAAAGAAGCATAAAGTAAGCAAGAATTGATTATTTGTCGGGCAGAATGGTGCCCATCCGATGCATGCGGGGGCGCCAGTCCGGCGCCTGAAACCAGGATTCTCGCGTGGAATCACCTGTTTGCCGGGCATGGCCCGGAGGTTGCGTTTTGGAGCGGTTAGAGAAACACGTTTCTCCCTTGGTCCTGATCCAAACAGTGCGGTGCATGGAGTATCACGAGCGATGAGCATGGCCTGGAGTTCCTATCCTTTCACCACGGCGCACGATGAACTGCTGACCCCGGCGTGTCAACCACGGGTTGGCGCTGAAGGTCTGTTCCGCTATTTGAGCGGTCTGGGCCTGGAGGAGTTGCGGGCGCGACAGCGCGCCGCCGAGGCGACGATCCTCAACCTGGGGATCACCTTCACGGTCTATTCCCAGGGTGACAACATCGATCGCGCCTGGCCGTTCGACATCATTCCGCGTCTGATCCCGTTCAAGGAGTGGCAGACCGTGGAACGGGGATTGATTCAGCGCATGACCGCCCTGAATCTCTTCATCGGTGACATCTACGCCGAACAGCGCATCATCCGCGAAGGGGTCTTTCCGGGTGACTTGTTAGCCATGTCGCGCAATTTTCGTCCGCAGTGCGTGGGCATCAAGCCGGCGTTCGGGGTTTGGGCGCACATCTGTGGCAGCGATCTGATTCGCGACCGGGACGGTCGCATGCTGGTGCTGGAGGATAACTTGCGGGTGCCTTCCGGGGTTTCGTACATGCTGGAGAACCGCCAGATCACCAAGCGGGTCTTTCCGGAATTGTTCGGCACCCAGCGCATTCTGCCGGTGGATGACTATCCGGCCCGTCTTTACGACACCCTGGCCGCCCTGGCCCCGCCGGGACGCGATCCGCCGCGGGTGGTGGTGTTGACGCCGGGGATCTACAACTCCGCCTATTTCGAGCACGTCTATCTGGCCCAGCGCATGGGGTTGGAGTTGGTCGAGGGGCGCGACCTGGTGGTGGACGAGGACAACCGGGTGATGATGAAGACCATCTCCGGGCTGCAACAGGTGGATGTGATCTACCGGCGCGTCGATGATCTGTTTCTGGATTCCGAGGCGTTTCATCCCGATTCGCAACTGGGGGTGCCGGGGTTGATGCGCGCCTGGCGGAGCGGTCGGGTGGCGCTGGTCAACGCGCCGGGCGCCGGGGTGGCGGATGACAAGGTGGTTTATGCCCATGTGCCGGAGATGATCCGGTTTTATCTGGGCGAGGAGCCGATTCTCTCCAATGTCCAGACCTGGAAGTGTCATCTGGAGGATGAGCGGCGTTATGTGTTGGAGCATCTCGACCAGTTGGTGGTCAAGCCGGCCAACGAGTCGGGCGGGTATGGGATGTTGATCGGTCCCATGGCCTCGACTGCCGAGCGCGAGGCGATGGCCGAACGGATCCTGGCCGACCCGCGCAACTACATCGCCCAGCCGATGATTTCGCTCTCGACCGTGCCCACGTTGACCGAAAGCGATCTGCTGGAGCCGCGACATGTGGATCTGCGTCCGTTCATTCTCCAGGCCAAGGAGAGCGCGGTCACGGCGGGCGGGTTGACGCGCGTGGCGTTGCGCAAGGGTTCCCTGGTGGTCAACTCCTCGCAGGGCGGTGGCAGCAAGGATACCTGGATCGTGGCGACGGAGGAGTGACACCATGCTTTCGCGAGTGGCGGAAAACATCTATTGGATGGCGCGTTATCTGGAGCGGGCCGAGAACACCGCGCGGTTGGTGAGTGTCACCGGGACGCTGTTGTTGGATCAGCCGAGCGTGGGGCGCACCCAGGGTTGGAACCGGTTGGTGACCATCACCGGCGGCCACGATGCGTTCGCGGCCAGCGGCGCGCCGCCGGGCGAGGAGGGGGTGACGCGCTTTTTGTTGAGCGACACGAACAATCCCTCGTCGTTGTTCTCGTCGGTGGATTCCGCCCGCGAGAATCTGCGCACCATGCGCGACATTTTTCCGGTGAAGATGTGGGAGTGGCTCAACGACATGACCCTGTTTCTCAAGGAACAGGGCGCGTATGGGGTGGAGGCGGCCCATCGGCACGATTTTCTGAACGAGGTGATCGGGCGTTGTCAGACCCTGGTGGGGATTCTGATGGGCACGTTGTCGCGGGGTCCGGCGTTTGATTTTTTCAGCATGGGCCAGCACATGGAGCGGGCCGACATGTGTACCCGGATTCTGGATGTGGATGTGACCGCCGTGAAGTTTCACGACGGCATGGATCTGTTGTGGTTGAACCTGCTGCGATCGGTCTCCGGCGAGGCGATGTACCGGCGTTATATCAATCCGCGTGTGACTGGCGTGGATGTGGTGACCTTTCTGCTGCGTGACCGCCGTTTTCCGCGTGCGTTTGCTTACTGTCTGCGCGAGGTGGAGCGGTGTCTGGACACGTTGGACCACAACGCGCTGGCGATCCAGTTGTTGAAACGGATGGAGCGGGAGGTGGATACCCAGGAGGTTGCGGCGTTGATCGAAAGCGGACCAGGCGCCTTCATGGACGCCTTGCAGCAGGAGTTGCAGAAGCTGCATGAGATCATGGATGCGATCTATTTTTGAGTGTTGTTTCAGCCCCCGAACCTCTGCCTGGGACCGGCCTGCTCCTCGGCAGAGGTTCGGGGGCAGTGCCTTCGAGGTTTTGTTTCTGACTTTGCTTGTGATTTTTTTCGCGGACCCCCCGAAGGGAAGAGTACGGTGTGAACAGCCCGGGTCATCCTGAATTTTGAGAATGCGCGGATAAGGGGTTGAATGTTCGTTGCGGATGGATTATTATCGTCTGATTTTATGTTCCCGGAAAGGATCGGGAACAGGTTTGATCAGGGTCCATTGTCCGGTTTCGGAAACAAAAGGAGGAGTGATCTTCTGTGAGGATTGACGTTTACGACAATAATGTGGATCAGGCCATTCGGGTTCTGAAAAAGAAGATGATCCGGGAAGGCATGTTTCGGGAGATGAAGAAGCGCAAGTTCTTCGAGAAACCTTCCGAGCGCAAACGCCGGAAAAAAGCCGAGGCGGTCCGCCGTCTGCGCAAGAAGATCCGGCGCTCCTCCGTGGCGGGTGGTTCGTCCTAGACCACGCTTCTTTTCGACCGCGAAACTCCCCAGGGGAGTCGCACGGATGGGGAAGCACAACGTCAATCCCATCTCGATCGTGGCGTTCCCGTCAGGGAATCCACGATCCGAAGGGTGAAGGGGGTTCCCCCGTCAGGCAGGTTGCCGTGGCGTTTCCGTCAGGAAAATCCACGGTCGGAGCGGTGAACGGGGCTATCCCCATCATGCATGTTTGTGAGAACCTGCCTGGGGGATCGGCACGCCAACCACGCTCTCGTGGGAGCGGATTCCCCCCAGGAATCCGTGGTGCGGGTTCGTGGGGAATTCATCCCCGCTTCGCGCACCAACGCAAGCGGTCGCCATGAGCTTTGTCGCAAGCGAAGATCTCCAGCCCTCGGACTCGGGTTGGAGATCTTCTTTATTTTGGCGCCTTCTGCTCAACACTCCACGACGTGGAACATTCATGCACCGTGCGCGCGACTAAAATTTCCAATAAGAACAAACCAATCATCCTGGTCGTGGATGACACCCCGGAAAACATCGATGTGTTGAAAGGGGCGCTGATCGATCACTACCAGGTTCGTCCCGCCCCGAACGGCGCCATTGCCCTGCGTGCCGCCCGTGTCCAGCCCTTGCCCGATCTGGTTCTGCTCGACATCATGATGCCCGGCATGGACGGCTACGAGGTGTGTCGTCGGCTCAAGGAAGATCCGGTCACCAGCGCCATTCCCGTCATCTTCGTCACCGCCAAATCCGAGGTCGAGGACGAATTGAACGGGCTCTCCCTGGGCGCGGTCGATTACATCATCAAACCGTTCAGCATCCCCATCGTTCTGGCGCGGGTGACCACCCATCTGGCCTTGCGCAAGGCCCATCGCGAGCTGGACGACCGCAACCGTTTCCTCTCCGAGGAGCGCGAGCTGATCGAACAGATCATCGTCAAGATGCGTCGCGCGGATCGCCTCGACGACCGTTATCTGCGTTGTCTGGTCACGCCGGTGGAGACCACGGCGGGTGATCAACTGCTCGCCTCGTTTGCTCCGGATGGTCGTCAACTGGTGCTGCTTGGGGATTTTACCGGTCACGGACTCACCGCCGCCATCGGCGGACCGCTGGTGGGGCATCTGTTCATCTCCGGGGTCAAGCGTGGCGAATCGGGGGGGGATCTTCTCAAGGAGATCAACCAGCAGCTCAACGCCCGCATGCCCACGGGGATCTTTTTCGGGGCCTGTCTGGCGGAGATCTCCGCGGACCGGCGTCAGGCCCGGCTCTGGAATGCCGCCATGCCGGATATTCCGCGTCTGCGCGGGGATGCGGTTCTGGACCGTTTCTCCTCGAACATGCTGGCCCTGGGGATCGTTCCCTGGAGCGAGGATCCTGAGCCGATGACCATCGACCTGGAGCCGGAGGATCGGATCTATCTGTATTCGGACGGCATCATCGAGGCGATCGACGCCAACGAGGTGCCGTTCGGAGACGAACGGTTGGAGGAGACCTTGATCCACATCGTGGCCCAGGGGACCCCTCTGGAGCTGTTGATCGACCGTCTGAACGCCCATGCCGGCAAGAGCACCCACGATGACGACATCACCCTGGCCGAGATCCGGGCCGGGTAGCGGGATGGACGTATCCCCTCGAACCTTATCCATTCGGAGCCGCGCCAAGGAGGAGGCATGAACGAAGCCGTGATCCGTTGGATCAGCGGGCCGGTGTTGCGAGCCACCACCCGCGCGCCGTTTTGCATTCACGAATCGGTCCATGTCGGCGGGAGAGGGTTGCTCGGCGAGGTGATCCGCATGCGGGACGACGAGATCACCGTGCAGCTCTTCGAGGATGGCACCGGACTCAAGCCCGGCGACGCGGTGGTGGGTCGGGGTACGCCGTTGTCGGTGCGGCTCGGACCGGGCCTGCTGGGTAACATCTTCGATGGTCTGCTGCGTTCGTTGGGAGGCGAGGGACGGGATTTTCTCGTGCCCGGACGGTTCCAACTGCCGCCGGGACGCTTCCTTTTCACGCCGAGGGTCGAGCCGGGCCGGATCTTGAAGGGCGGGGATGGTTTCGGCGTGGCGCGCGTTCTGGTCGAGGGGAGTGTGGAACAGCTCTGCCTGATCCCGCCGGACAAGGCCGGGGAGGTGATTTCGGTGGCGTCCGCCGGGGAGTATGACGACCTGGCCTGCGTCTGCCAACTGCGTGACGGGCGCGGCGAGGCGATCGAGATCGCCATGAGCCATGCATGGCCGGTACGCCATCCCCGTCCGGTGGCCAGGCGTCTGCCGGTCGGACCGCCGCTTCTGACCGGACAGAGAATCCTCGACACCCTGTTTCCCGTGGCGCGCGGCGGCAAGGCGATGGTGCCGGGTGGTTTCGGCACCGGCAAGACCGTGCTGTTGGAGACCATCGCCAAGTGGTGCGACGCGGATGTGATCGTCTATCTGGGCTGCGGCGAGCGCGGCAACGAGATGGCGGGCGTTCTGGACGAGTTCCCCAGGCTTGAGGATCCACGCACCGGTCGTCCGCTCATGGAGCGGATGGTGGTGATCGCCAACACCTCCAACATGCCGGTCGCCGCCCGCGAGGCGAGCGTCTATACGGGCATCACGGTGGCGGAATACTTTCGCGATCAAGGGTTGAAGGTGGCCCTGATGGCCGATTCGACCAGCCGATGGGCCGAGGCGCTGCGCGAGGTGTCGGGACGGCTCGGGGAGTTGCCCGGCGAGGCCGGTTATCCGGCCTATCTGAGCACCCGGCTGGCCGAGTTCTACGAACGGGCGGCGCGGGTGACCACCTTGTCGGGCAAGAGCGGCTCCCTGACCGTGATGGGGGCGGTGAGTCCCCCTTCCAGCGACTTTTCCGAGCCGGTCACCACCCAGACCAAGCGCTATGTGCGCAACTTCTGGGCGCTGGACCGCAAACGCGCCCAGGCGCGCTTCTATCCGGCCATCGATCCGATCGCCTCCTACTCCGAGGACGCCGAGGCCCTGGCTGCCTGGTGGAGCCACGAAGGGGCGCCGGCCTGGGCCAATCACCGTCGTCGTTTCCTCACCCTTTTGGAAGAGCAGACCCGTTTGGAACGCATGGCGCGCATCCTGGGCAAGGATGCGCTTCCGCCCGCCCAGCGGTTGACGCTGCTTTGCGCCGAGTTGGTGAATGAAGGGTTCCTGCGCCAGTCGGCCTTCGCGCCCAAGGATCGGTACGCCTCGCCGCGCAGGCAGATCCGCATGATGGGGTTGCTGATCCGTTTCATGGAGCGTGCCGAGGCCGCGGTATCCGCCGGGGTCGCGGTGGAGCGGATCGCGGGCTTGTCGGTGACGCGGCGTCTGCAACGCATGGGCGAGGAGATCGGCGAGGAGGAGTTCGAGCGTTTCGACGCCCTGGATGGTCTGCTGGAGGCCGATTTCGCCACCTTGAACGCCGCTTCCGGCGGGGAGGGAGGGTCATGACGCGCCATGTGGGGGATTTGAGCCTCGAGGAGGCGGTGACCCGCATCGAGGGGCCGCTGCTTTTCGTGCGGCGCACGGTGGAGGTGGGGCTCAACGATGCCGTGGAGGTGATCGGCGTCGATGGCCGGGTGCGTCTTGGACGGGTCGCCGCGCTGGATGAGTCGTTCATGACCATCGAGACCCTGGAGTCCACCTCCGGGCTCTCCATGGCCGGAACGCGCATCCGGCTGATCGGCGAGCCGATCACCTTCTCCCTGGGACCGGGAATCCTGGGTCGGGTGTTCGACGGGGTGGGACGGGTGGCCGATGGTGGTCCGCCGGTGGCGGAGCTGGTCAAGGCGCCCATCGACGGGGCGATCATCAACCCCTTGCGTCGCGCCAAACCCGAGGATTTCATCGAAACCGGCATCTCGGCCATCGACACCCTCGACAGCCTGGTGCGCGGTCAGAAACTGCCGATCTTCTCCGCCGGCGGTCTGCCGCACAACCGATTGGCCGTCGAGATCGCCCTTCATGCCCGCTTGCGCGCCACCTTTCGGGATGGGGCGCGCGCTGCGGAGCGTGAAGTCTCCGAAGATTCGGGTACGGTTGGCGAAACAGCCCCGTTCGCCATCGTGTTCGCCGGGATCGGCGTGCCGTTCGATCAGGCCGAGGCGTTCCGGCTGGCCCTCGAGGAGGGGGGTGCCCTCGGCCATACCGCGTTGTTCTTGAACCTGGCCTCGGATTCGAGCGCCCAGCGGCTGCTTACGCCCCGTTTCGCCCTGACCGCTGCCGAATATCTGGCCTATCACGAGGGGCGGCACGTTCTGGTGATCATCACCGACATGACCAACTACTGCGAGGCGTTGCGCGAGGTGTCGGCCAGTCACGGCGAGATCCCGAGTCGCAAGGGGTATCCGGGTTACATGTATTCCGATCTGGCCACCCTCTACGAGCGTGCCGGTCGCATCCACGGGCGTCCGGGTTCGGTGACGCAGATCCCGATTCTGACCATGCCCTCCGACGACATCACCCATCCGATCCCGGATCTCACCGGCTACATCACCGAAGGGCAGATCACCCTCGATCGCAAGCTCGACCGCGCCGGCATCCATCCGCCCATCGGGGTGTTGCCGAGTCTCTCCCGTCTCATGAAGGATGGCATCGGCGCGGGGTTCACCCATGCCGATCATCCGGCACTGGCCAATCAGCTTTATGCCGCCTATGCCCGCGCCATGGGGGCGCGGTTGCTGTCCAGCGTGGTGGGCGCCGAGGGATTGACCACCACGGACCGGCTTTTTCTGGAGTTCGGGCAGGGGTTCGAGCGACGTTTCATCGCCCAACCCGAGGGGGCGCGCACGTTGGAAGAGAGCATGGCCATCGGCTGGGAGTTGCTGAAGATCCTGCCGGTCACGGAGCTGACCCGTCTGTCCGACGAACAGATTCAACGCTACCTGCGTTCGGAATCCTGACCCGATGGAGATCACCCCTACCCGCGGCGCATTGCTGGAGAGTCGCGACGACCGGCAGGTGATGCGCGAGGGGTATCGTTTTCTCGACGAGAAACGGCTGCTGCTTGCTTCCGAGATCATGCGTCAGTTCACCGATTATCGCCGTCTGCATGCCGAACATCGGGACTGCCATCGCCAGGCGGTCGCCGCATTGGCCGACGCGGTGACCCTGCATGGCCTGCACGGATTGCAGCTGGTGTCGGTCCGGGCGCGGGAGACGACGCGCATCGAGCGGCGGGAACGGATGTTTTTCGGCGTGCCGTTGGTGGATGAGGTGCGGTTGGTGGCGGGGAGCGGAGGGGTGGGCGGTGGTGGCGCGGCAGCCGTGACGGCAGGGGTGCGGCGCTGCGCGGAGCTGTTTGTGGAGTTGCTGCGCGCCTCGGCGGTGTTGGCCGGAGTGGCGGGCAATCTGCACCGGTTGCTGGCCGAGTACCGTCGCACCGAACGGCGTGCCCGCGCCCTGGAGGATGTCATTCTGCCGGAGCTGGACGAGGCGATCCACGAGATGGAGATCCGACTGGAGGAGCTGGATCAGGAAGAGGCGATCCGCGTGCGTCTGGGCGGAAGATCAGAGTCCGATGGGTGACGTTGTCGGTCCTTTCTAACCGGTGGTCAAAGAGTCCACGAGCCGGGCATCCGGGATGAACGGTTGGGTGTTTTTCAAGAAACGGATCACCCCCTGAACCTGTTTTTCAGAGACCATGGGCGCTTGAATCCGGCGCAACTCCTGACCAGGGGCGATGAACAGACCATCTCCCTGGCCGAGCAGATTTTCCGCGCCACCCACATCCAGGATGATGCGGGAATCCATTTTTGAGGTCACCTTGAATGCCAGGCGAGCCGGAATGTTGGATTTGATCAATCCGGTCATCACGTCGCGGCTGGGTCGCTGGGTCGCCAGAACGAGGTGGATCCCGGCGGCCCGCCCCATCTGGGCCAGGCGCACTAGGGGTTCTTCCACGGCCTTTCCGCTTTGCAACATCAGATCCGCCAATTCGTCGATCACGACCAACAGCAAGGGAGGCGGTGCCGGGGTCACCTCCTGCTCCGGATTTCGTAACGGATCACGATAGAGGTCCTGCCATCCTTGCAGGTTGCGCACGCCGATTCCATTCATGGCCTGGTAACGGGCTTCCATCTCTCCGGTCAACCAGTGCAGACTGTTGCGGGCCTGGCGTACTTCGGTGACGATCGGACCCAACAGGTGTGGGGTCCCCTCGTACAGGGAGAACTCATTCCGTTTCGGGTCGATCAGCAAAATTCGCGCCTCGGTCAAGCGGGCGCGCAGCATCACGCCACACAAAATGCCATGCAGCATGACCGATTTTCCGGAACGGGTGGTTCCGGCAATCAAAAGATGAGGAAGGAGTTCCAGATTTTCCAGAATGGGTTCACCCAGAGTATCCACCCCCAAGGGAATCAGCAGAGGTTCGGGGGTTTCGCGGGCGTGCCGGGATGCCAGAATGCGTCGGAGGGGAATGGTGGATCGTTTCGGCTTGGGAATTTCGATGCCGATCACGCCATGGTGAAACAAGGGATCGATACGGAGTCCGGGACAGGTGAGAGCCAGGGAGAGTTCAGGCTCCAGAGTGGTCACGCGGCTCAACCGGACCCCTGGTGCCGGAGACCATTTGAAGGTCATGAGAATCGGGCCGGAATCCACACCCACCAGATGACCGCGCACATGGAAATCGTTGAGCGTGCGTGTGATCGAATCCGTCAATTGCGTGATCTGATTGGGATCGTCATCTGGTTCAGGGGTGTCGTCGGGTGGCAACAAGGAGAGGGGCGGATGGGGTGGAGGGACGATGTCGTCCGGGTCGTGAACGGCGATGTTGAAATGGCTGACCAGTGCCTGCATACCTTCGGAGAATCCTTGTCCTATCGCGTTGAGACGCCAGGAATTCTCTTTGCGGTAGATCTTCAAGAAGAGTATGGCGCGCTCCCCATGGGTGAACAGATTGCCCGGCAGGGTCAATTGCCCTGTGATCGAATCTCCCTGAATCAGAAAAATATCAATACTGGCGATGTTTGAGAAGTTTTTCGGAGCTTCCACGCTGGCGGCGAACACGAGAGAGGCGATGGCGTCGGGAAGGGCGGAGAGGTTGATTTCGAAACCATCCTGACTTGCCGTTGGGACGGCTAGGGCGATGCCACCACAGGGGGAGACGGGTTGGTTGAAAAAGATCATGTAGCGATCATCGTGGACCCGGTTTTGTTCGTCCGTGCCGAGACAGAGACAATCCACGGAGAGATTCGTGGCCTCGAAGCGCATGCCGATCACGAAAGGCACGTTCGGATCCACCAATTGAGTGAGCTGGAGGCGTTGCCCGCTTTGCAGAATCATGTTGGGACTCGTGGATGTTGAAAAGAAATGGTCATGAAAATGGAGAGATCTTGTTTTTTGGTCGGATGTGGTCTCTGCGGGCTTGGATGATTGCGACTGCCTGAAGACCATGCTATCGCGTAAAAGAGTTCCGGGCAATTTTTCTGTTGTTTTTTTGAGCGATTCAGGATGGGGGAAAAGGGTTTGGGACCGGGGCGTGGTCATCCGGTCCAGAGGCAAGGGGTGGGGATGGGGCTCGTGTTTGCCGTGGAACGCCCAAGGGAGCCCCACGACAAACGCCGCGCGGGCCCCCTTGAAGTGATTTGAACGTGGGATTTGGATGGCTTCAGGCCGCGCCACCCTTGCCGGGGGTGATGGCCGCCGCGGCCATGGCCACGTTGCGGCTGCGCTCCATGGACTGCTGGGCCAGGTAATCGTCGCCGTAACGCTTGATGTTGCTATTTTCGTCGTCATACTGCCGGAAATGGCGCTCCTCGTCCATCACCAGCGATTCGAACAGCTTGCGGCTGATCGAATCGGCTCCGCACTGCATCGATGCCGTGTTGTAATCCTCGACGCTCTCCTCTTCCATCCGACGGGCCTTGTCGAGCATCTGTTTGACATCCTGGACGGTCTCCACCCCTTTCGAGGGCTTCATCACCACATCGCCCTTGAGAAACAGGATCCGTTCCGCCAGTCGTTCGATGTGCATCATCTCCTCGATGGCGGTGCGGCGGAAGAGTCCGGCCAGAAGATCCAGCCCCTGATCGTCGCAGTGGAAATGGAAGTACATGTATTGATGTACCGCGGAGAGTTCATCCGCGACCGCCGTGTTGAGCAGTTCGACGCTTTTTTTGTACATGGGGGTTGTCTCCGGTCTGACTGATGGTGGATGATCTCATGGTGGCAATGCGCATGAGACTCATGATTGTTCAGTCATATAAGGTATCTCTGAACAGGCAAAACGCGCAAGGCGATAAGTAGCCAATGCCCAGTGGATCGTGTAGATTATTCGACCCATGGGATGGGACTTGGCAATGGGTGAGGTTTGGACTTTTGCAGTCAAGGGGGAGCATCGCATGAAAAAAAGAGTGTATGGGCGTCGTCAGGTTCTTCAGGGCGCGGCCTTGGGATTGGCCGGCCTGTTGCTGGCGCCGCAGGCGTTCGCCGAGGCGAAAAAGGGGGAGTTGACGCTGCTCACCTGGCCGGATTATATCGATCCGGAGGTGATCGCGGCCTTCGAGAAGAAACAGGGCGTGACGGTGCGACTGATTTTCTTCGAGAGCGATCAGGAGCGCGATCAACATATCGTGCGCAAGGGCAGCGACGCTTTCGACGTCATTGTGGTCAACCGGGCGCATCTCCCTTTCTACGCCAAGCAGGGGTGGCTGACGCCGATTGACAAGGGAGGGCTCAAACAGTTCGCCCACCTGGATCCACGCTGGGTCCCCGAGGTGGATCCAGCCGGCAAACTGCCGGGCATCCCCTATTTTTGGGGAAACATCGGCCTGGCCTATCGCGACGACAAGGTGACGAACAAACCGGAGAGCTGGATGGATTTCTTCCGTCCCGCCGAAGCGCTGCGCGGGCGCATCCAGGCCATGGAGTCGGATCGGGAACTGGTCGGCATGGCGTTGAAGGCGCTGGGGTTCTCGGTCAACAGCGAGGAGAACGTCGAGTTGTTGGCCGCCGAGGCGCTGCTCAAGGAGCAGCAACCCCATGTCATGAGTTACCGCTACACCGATCTGACCGTCGAGGCTCCGCTGGTCAAGGGCGAGGCGTGGATGGCCATGGTTTTCAATGGCGACGCCTTGAAACTCAGCGAGTTCCAACCCGCGATCCGTTATCTTCACCCGCGCGAGGGGAGCGTGTTGTGGATCGATGATCTGGTGATCGGCGGCGGGAGCAAACGGCGTGATCTGGCCCTGGCTTTCATCGACCATCTGTCCGAACCGGGCATGGCCGCGCGCAACGCGGAGTCGCTGCACTTCGCCACGCCCAACAGGACGGCCATGCAACAGGTCTCCAAAGCCTATCTGAACGATCCGATCATCTTTCCGCCCGAGGAGGTGTGGGGGCTCTCCGAGACCATTCGTCCGTTGGCGCCACGCATGCAGAGGCGGGTCAACGACATCGTGTCGCGGTTGTTCCAGCCATGACCCATCCGTCCGGGGATCGGGAGCCTGAGGTCGTCGGGGGCGAGCGTGCCGACGTGCGCCGGAATCTGCAACTGCGTCTGGCGCTGCTGGTCTTGCCGCTGCTGATGATCTCCCTCGCGACCCTGGGCTATCTGGCCTTCGACGAACTGCGCGACTCCCGTTTGGAGGGGGCGCGCGTCGAATTGAAAAACGCGCTCGATCACGCCAGAAACGCCATTCTGTACCGCATGGAGGCGCTGCACTCCCATCTGGAGGTGTTTACCCGTTCCGAAATTCTGGAAAAGTATCTCGATATCGAAGACGAGCAGGAGCGTTACACCCTGTTGCAGCCCTCCTTGATTCGTCTTTTTTCCGGTTACCAAAGGGCGATCGGGGCCTATTTCGAAGTGCGACTGCTGCTCCCGGATGGCTATGAGGACACCCGCGTCACCTCGTTCGAGTTGCCGAACCTCTCCGAGATGGAGGGGGACTCCCCCTTTTTTCAGGAGTTGACCCGTCATCCGCACGCCCCCTATCACCGCATGGCCATCCATCCGGACAACGGGGAGTGGGTGGTAATGGCCGGCAAGGCGCTCCTGACCCTGAGCAAGGCGGGATTGCGCCTTACCGAGCGCGGATCCCCGCGCGGCTATCTGGCGGTGAGCATGCGGGCATCCTTTCTCGCCGATCTGGCGGAGCGGCGGCACATCGGTCGGGATGGCGGGTATCTGATCGCCGATGGCGCGGGACGGATCCATTTCGCCTACCGCAAGGAGTTGGTGAACGATTCCCTTCCGGAGTTTCCGCTCGGTCAGGCGCATGGGGACCTTTCGCGGCTCGAGCCGCGCGAGGTGATGTTGCGCGGCGAGCGGGTTCTGGCGTTGGGGGTGGCGGTGGAACCGGATCTGGTGGTTGTGGCGGTGGAGCACCTGGAGGAGATCTATCGCGACACCGACGCGTTGTTGCTCACCACGCTTCTGGTCGGGATGGGCGCCACACTGGTGATGGGTCTGGCGATTCTCTATTTTCTCCAGCGTCTGGTGGTGCGACCACTGCGCAAGCTGCGCCAGGTAAGCGGACGCATCGGCGGCGGGGATCTGGCGACACCGGTTCCGGTTCTGGGTCAGGACGAGATCGGTCAGGTGGCCGCGGCCATGGAGAAGATGCGTTTCAAGCTCTCCGGGCTTTACGACGATCTGGCCAGCGCCCGTGATCAGGCCGAGAGCGCCAACCGCGCCAAAAGCGCCTTTCTGGCCAACATGAGCCATGAACTGCGCACGCCGATGAACGCCATCCTGGGCATGAGTCAGCTGCTCATGAACGGGGATCTTGCCCCGCGCCAGAGGGAGATGTTGGGGAAGATTCACGGAGCGGCCCGTTCCCTGACGCGCATGATCACGGATTTGTTGGATTTCTCCCGCATCGAGTCCGATCGGTTGGAGTTGGCGGTGGTGGCGTTTCGACTTGAGGATGTGTGGTGCGGGGTGGAACGCCCCTGCGAGGCGCGCGCCCTGGAAAAGGGGGTGACCTTGAGTTATCGGCAGGTCGGGGAGCTTCCCGATCGTCTGGTGGGGGATTGTCACCGCTTGCGGCAGGTGTTGTTCAATCTGGTGGACAATGCCGTGAAGTTCACCGACCGGGGTTGGGTGCGGGTCGAGGTCTCCGAGGTCGAACGAATCAGCGAGGAGGTGGTGGTACGCTTCGAGGTGGCCGACAGCGGTATCGGCATGACGACCGAGGGATGCAGGCTGCTTTTCGAGCGGTTCACTCAGGGGGATGGTTCCGCCGCGCGTCGGCATGGGGGCACTGGTCTGGGGTTGGCGTTGAGTCAGGCGTTGGTGAACCGCATGGGTGGGACGATCGGGGTCGAGAGCGTTCCGGGCGAGGGGAGCCGATTCTGGTTCACGGTCCGGTTGAGACGCTCCACGGGCACCGAATCGCCGCCGCCGGAAGAGATCGCGGGCGGCGAGGAGGTTCTTGCGGTTCCAGCGGAACCTGTTCCCGGCGATGAATCCGCCGTGCGGCAGACCCCATCCGCCACGGGGCTGGACATGACCCTGGCCCGTTCCCTGGTCAAGCCGTTGCGGGATCGACAGCCTAAATTGTGTCTTGAGATCCTGGAACGTCTGGAGGCTTCCAATCCGGGAGATGAGATGGTGGGCGATATGATCCGACTGGTGAAGCGTTATCGATTGAAGGAAGCGGAACAGCGGTTGGAATCATGGCTTGACGGTGTGGAGCGGGCATGATATCGATCCAGAAAATCTCGCAAGAGCGATTGACCGGTATTTATTTTCGTTAGAAGATGCTGGACGTGATTCTCCCCGTTTCCGAGGAGCGCGTCGGGGTTGAGTGTCTTTGGGAATCCATCATCATCCACGGGGAGAGTCAGCATGAAGATCGGGCAACGGGTATTCAAGGACGGCATGATCCATGCCGGGGCATTGCGGGAGTTGGCTGGGATCGATCCCGATCTGGTGCTGGTGTTCGGCGCGGCGGCATCCTTTGCCCGAGGTGACTTGCATGCCGGGTTGCGGGCGTCGTTTCCGACCGCCCGACTGGCGGGCTGCTCCACGGCGGGGGAGATCGCCGGCGAAGAGGTGCACGATGGCGCGCTGGTGGTGACCGCGATCCGCTTCGAGGCCACGGCGTTGCGACTGGTGAGCGAACGGGTCGCGGCGATGGAAGAGTCGGAGGCCGCCGGCGGTCGGATCGGGGAGCGGTTGAACGGTCCGGATCTGCGCGCGATCCTGTTGTTTTCCAAGGGACTCGGCGTGAACGGCAGTGCGATCATCGGCGGGATCACCTCCCGCATCGACGCTTCGGTGGCGGTCACCGGGGGGCTGGCCGGGGATGGCGGGGCGTTTCAACGTACCTGGGTGCTCGACGACGACGGCGTACACGATGATGGTGTGGTCGGCATCGGCCTGTATGGCGACGCGGTGCGGGTGGGGTATGGATCCTATGGCGGCTGGGAGCCGTTCGGACCGGCGCGACGGGTGACCCGTTGCGCGGGCAACGTGCTTTTCGAACTCGACGGCGAGCCGGCGCTCAACGTTTACAAGCGCTATCTGGGCGATTATGCCAAGGATCTGCCTGCCTCGGGATTGCTCTTCCCCTTCGAGATGCTTGGCGAGGATCATGGCCGCCTGGGTCTGATCCGCACCATCCTCGGCATCGACGAGCAGGCCGGAAGTCTGGTGCTGGCGGGCGACATCGATCCGCATGGCTATCTGCGTCTGATGCACGCCTCCACCGATGCCCTGGTGAACGGCGCCGAGACTGCCGCCGAGACCACCCGCGACATGGTGCGCGACTGTGGTGCCGGTTTGGCGGTGCTGGTGAGCTGCGTGGGTCGCAAGCTGGTGATGGGCGATCATGTGGACGAGGAGGTGGAGGTGGTGGCCGAGGCCCTGGCCGAGGGGACTGTGACCACCGGATTCTACTCCTATGGCGAGATCAGCCCGTTCTCGACCACCACAGAGTGCAAGCTGCACAACCAGACCATGACGATCACTTTTGTTGCCGAGGACGCGCATTAAGATCATGAACCGGTTACTGGCGCGGCAGATCAAGCGGGTTTGTGGTCTGAACGAGGCGGAGTTTTCCGAGTCGTTGTCGGAGTTGCGCCGTCTGATGGAGCGGGAAGAGGGCCATCCGGGGGCGTTGCGGCTCGCGGCGGGACTCGAGGCGTTGATGAACCGGGTCGGTTCGAGCTACGAGCAGAACGAGCGCGATCTTGAGCTGCGCGACCGCAGCCTGAGGTTGAGTTCCGAGGAGCTGACCCGCACCAACGACCAGTTGCGTGCCGCCGCCGATCGGCAACGGGTGGTGATCGAATCGTTGCGCGCCACGGCCAACCAACTGCTCTCCCTGACCGATCACGAGGAGATCGGCAAGGACGATGCCGGACTCGAGCAACTCACCCAGCTCATGAGTTCGCTGGTGGAGGATTATCTCAAGGCCCAGGCCAGTCTCAACGAGGTCAACGCCCAGTTGGTGCGCCAGAAGTTCGCCCTCGATGAACACGCCATCGTCAGCATCACCGACACCGCTGGACGAATCCTTTACGCCAACGACAAGTTCTGCTCGATCAGTGGTTTCGAGCGCGAAGAGCTGTTGGGCGCGGATCACCGCATCGTCAACTCCGGCCATCATTCCAAGGCGTTCTTTCGCGAGTTCTGGCGCACCATCGCCTCGGGCGAGGTGTGGAATGGCGAGATCTGCAACCGCTCCAAGGATGGCCATTTCTACTGGGTGGCGGCCACGGTGGTGCCGTTTCTGGATGAGCGCGGCAAGCCGGTGCAATACATCGCCATCCGTACCGACATCACGCCGCAAAAAATCCTGGAAGAGCAGTTGCGTTCCAGCCGGAAGTTTCTGGAGAGCCTGACCGAATCCATGGGCGAGGGGGTGTATGCGCTGGATGACGCGGGACTCTGCACCTTCTTCAACCACGAGGCGGAACGGCTGTTGGGCTGGAGCCGTGACGAGATGCTCGGACGCCATTTCCACGGCACGGTCCATTACCAGGATGGGGTAGGCGAGGCGCTGCCGGCCACCCTGTGTCCGGTGTGGTTGAGAAATCGCGCCGGCGAGAGCTACCGCTCCGAGGAGGACCACTTCACCCACCGCTCCGGACGGATCTTTCCGATTTCGATCGTCGCCGTCCCCTTGAAGGAGGAGGGGCGGATCGTCGGTTCGGTGGCGGTGTTCCAGGATATCACCGCGCGCAAGGCGGTGGAGGATCAGCTCAAGTCGGCGATGCGCACCGCCGAGGCGGCCAGTCGCGCCAAGAGCGATTTTCTGGCCAACATGAGCCACGAAATCCGCACGCCGATGAACGCCATCATTGGCATGAGCCATCTGGCCCTGAGCACGGAACTCAATCCCCGTCAGAAGGATTACGTTGCCAAGATCCATACCTCAGCCAAGGCGTTGTTGCGGATTTTGAACGATATTCTCGATTTCTCCAAGATCGAGGCCGGACGCCTGGAGCTGGAGGACGTGATCTTCCGCATGGACGAGGTGCTGGAGACCGTCACCACCCTGATTGCGCCCAAGGCCCACGAAAAGGGGTTGGAGCTGCTCTGTTCCCGAGGCGTCGGGGTGCCGCAGCAGGTGCGTGGCGATCCGCTGCGTTTGCAGCAGGTGTTGCTGAATCTGCTGGGCAATGCCATGAAATTCACCACGCGCGGCGAGGTGGAGTTGCGCGTCGAGGTGGCGTCGCGGCTGGGCGCCAAGGTGGAGCTGCGTTTTCTGGTGCGCGATACCGGCATCGGCATCCGTCCGGAGCAGGTGGAGCATCTGTTCGAATCCTTCACCCAGGCCGACAGCTCCACCACCCGTCAGTTCGGGGGCACCGGTTTGGGGTTGGCGATCAGCCGCCGGCTGGTGGAGTTGATGGGTGGCGGCATCACCGCTCGTGGCCAGCCGAACGTGGGCAGCGAATTCATCTTCACCGTGGTGATGGGGGTGATGGAGGAGGATCGTGGCATCTTCCAGCCGCAACCGGAGCTGCGCGGCCTGAGGGTCGGACTGGCGATGGACAATCCGCGCGGTCGGGAGATCCTGTTGGAGTTGTTGCACTCCCTCACCTTTCGTGTTGGTCTGGAGCGGGAGGGGACCGTTCATTCGGTGGGGGTCGAGTGGCTGGAGAAGCCGGACCTGTTGGTGATCGACGCCCATTACGCCCATCAGGACGGTCTGGACTGGTTGCGGCGCGTGCGAGAACGTCCAGGATACGGACGGCTGCCGGCGGTGGTGCTCTGTCCGCAACCGGAGATGGTCAACATGCAGGAGTGGTGCGGCAGCATCCCGGAGACCCGTCCTCTGCCCAAGCCGGTGACCGCCTCCCAGCTTTTCGACGCGGTGGCCGAGCTGTTTGGCGCGGCCCCGACCCGACAGATGCGCCATCTGATTCAGGATGGGGCCGCCCTGGTGGGTTTTCGCGAGCTTTCCGGCAAACGGGTGCTTTTGACCGAGGACAACGTGGTCAACCAGCAGGTGGCGGTGGACTTGTTGGAGATGGTCGGCATCGTCGTCGAGGTGGCCGGCAACGGCGCAGACGCGGTGGAGATGCTGCGTCGCAACCGCTACGACGTGGTGTTGATGGATGTGCAGATGCCGGTGATGGACGGCTACGAGGCGACGCGGCGGATTCGCGGAGAACTCAAGCTCGATCTGCCGGTGATCGCCATGACCGCCAACGCCATGGTCGGGGATCGGGAACGGAGTCTGCAATCGGGCATGAACGACCATGTGGCCAAGCCCATCGATCCGCAGCATCTCTACCGTACCCTGCATCGCTGGCTGGTCAAGGGGACGCCCCCCCAGGAGAACACGGGACGCGATGCGGAGAAAACCGCGCCCGGCGAGGATATCCACCCCATGCCGCCGGACGTGCCGGGCATCGACATGACCGTGGCCCTGCAACGGTGCGCCGGGAGTCGGGCCCTGTTGTGGCGGTTGTTGCATCGTTTTGTGGTGGATCAGAACGGCGCCATCGACCGGTTGCGCGAGGTGTGGGATCGGGGCGAGAGCGGCGAGGCGGTGCGACTGGCCCACACCCTCAAGGGGTTGGCGGGCAGCCTGGGGGCCGAGGAGTTGCGGGTGGCCGCGCAGAATCTCGAACATGGTCTGGGGGGCACGCCCGAGGCGGTTCCGGAGTTGCTGTCCGCGGTGGATGCGATTCTGTGCCCCCTGCTGGTGGCGCTGAAGGCCCTGCCCGATCCGGGGAGCCAGGCCGGAGTCAAATCGATTTCTCCGCGCAGCGTGACCAGCGCGGAGGCGTTGCTCGAACTGCTCGGGCCGTTGCGGGAACCGATCCGGACCCGTCAGCCGAAGTCGTGTCAGACCCGGCTCGAACAGCTCGAAAGTCTGGATCTCCCGCCCGCCATGCGTTCCCGGGTGAGCGAGCTGGTGAAGATGATCCGCAAGTATCGTTTCCGGGAGGCGGAGCAGGCGCTTGAGGCGCTGTTGAACGCATCGTCCCCTGTCGCGCCGTGATCGTGAACCGATCGGAACGTTTGTTCGTTATGAAATGGAGAGTTGCATGTCGGATGATAGCCTGTCGCGGATTTTCGTGGTGGACGACACGGAGACCAACATCGATATCCTGTTGGAGACCCTCGGGGACAGCTACGAGGTGAGTGTGGCCCTGGATGGTCCCACCGCCCTGGAGGATATTCCGGAGCGCGAGCCGGATCTGATCCTGTTGGATGTGATGATGCCGGGGATGGATGGTTATGAGGTGTGCCGCCGTTTGAAACAGGATCCGCGCACCCGGAAAATTCCGTTGATCTTCGTCACCGCCAAGCAGGAGAGCGAGGACGAGACCTATGGCCTGGAGTTGGGGGCGGTGGACTACATCACCAAGCCGTTCAGTCCGGCGGTGGTGCTGGCGCGGGTGCGCACCCATCTGCAACTGGCCAAGGCCCGGCAGGAGTTGGCCCAGGCCAACGAGGTGCTCGAGGATCGGGTCCGGCAGCGCACCGAGGAGTTGAACACCAAGAATCTGGAACTCGAGGAGACCCGCCTGGAGATCATCCGGCGTCTGGGTCGGGCGGCGGAATACAAGGACAACGAAACCGGCCTGCACGTCATCCGCATGAGCCACTATTCGCGGTTGTTGGCCCTGGCCGCCGGCATGGACGAAAAGTGGGCCGAGACCCTGTTTCAGGCCGCGCCGATGCACGACATCGGCAAGATCGGCATCCCCGACCTGATCCTGTTGAAACCGGGCCGGTTGAACAACGAGGAGTGGCACGTCATGCGCCGCCACCCGGACATCGGCGCCGGGATCATCGGCAGGCAATCCTCGCCGTTGCTGGAGACCGCGCGGGTCGTGGCCCAGACCCACCACGAGAAATGGGATGGTTCGGGCTATCCGAGCGGTCTGTCCGGCGAGGGGATTCCGATCGAAGGGCGGATCGTCGCCATCGCGGATGTCTTCGATGCCTTGACCACCAAACGTCCCTACAAGGATGCCTGGCCGATCGCCAAGGCGGTGGCGTTGTTGGTGGAAGGGGCAGGCAGCCACTTCGATCCGCGTCTGGTCCCGTTGTTCGTGGAGATCCTGCCCAAGGTGCTCGAGGTGCGCGAAAGCTGGAAGGAGCAAGAGGAGGAAGACGGTGGGGTCGAGCTGCGCTAGACCAACCCGTCTCGTGGCATTCGGTCTGCTGCTCGGCTGGTTGGCGGGCGCCAGCGGATCTCTTGCCGGGGAGTTGCGCCACGAACCGGTATTGCCGGTTCCCACCTGCACGGCCATGGATGGCGAGAAGGTGCAGTTGGGAAAACGGCTTTATCACGACGTGCGTCTGTCGGCGAACAACTCGATAAGCTGCGCCACCTGCCATCCCCTCGACGGCTGGGGCATGGACGGGATCCCCCGGTCCACCCGCGTCGATGGCGACATCAACACCTTGAATACCCCCACGGTCTTCAACGCCTTGTTCAACATCGGGCAGTTCTGGAACGGTCGCGTCACCTCCCTGGAGGAGCAGATCGAAGAGACGGTGCGGGTGGAGATGGGCTCCAACTGGAACGACGTGCTGCGCAAGGTGGCCCAGGACGATGCCTATCGTCAATCCTTCGCGCGGGTCTATCGGGGTGGCGTGCAGGCGGTGAACATCCGGGATGCCATCGCCGAATTCGAACGCTCCCTGATCACCCCGAACAGCCGTTTCGACCGCTATCTGCGCGGGGACGACCAGGCGATCACCCCACGGGAGAAACAAGGTTACGAACTGTTCAAAAAACTGGGTTGCGTCTCCTGCCATCAGGGGGTGAATCTGGGTGGAAACCTGTATCACCGCACCGGTGTTTTCAACAGACTGGAAAGCGGGGCACCTCCTGCCGGCACCAAGGAGCCGGAGCCGGATCGCATGGCGGTGACCGGCGACCCCGAGGACGCGCGGGTCTACAAGGTTCCCTCGTTGCGCAACGTCACCCGCACCGCCCCCTATTTTCATCACGGCGATGTCGAAACCCTGGAGGATGCGGTGATGCTCATGGCGCGCGGACAACTGGGACGCAGCATCTCGGTGCCTGAGCGCGATCTGCTGGTCGGCTTTCTGGGCACTCTCGAAGGGATCCTGTACGGAGAGTGTCGATGAAACGGGTCGAGTGGGCGCGATGGTCGGCGGCGCTGCTCGTGGCCGTGGTTTTCGGGTGGGTCGGCACGCTCACCCAGGTGGAGCGTCGTCCCTATCAGCGTCAGGAGGAGCTGGTGTCGCGCATGCTCAACTCCGAGACCGGGATCAACCAGAAGCTGGTCATGGCCCGCTCGGGCATGCTCGAACATTACGACGACACGGTGATCTACCACCGCGAGGTTGTCTGGGCCCTGGAACGGGCCAAGGAGATGCTTCCGTCGCTCGAAGAGGATGGAGAGGAGTATCTGACCGCCTGGCGGAAACTGGAGCAGGACCTGAAAAGGAAGCTCGTGTGGATCGAGGGGTTCAAGTCCGGCAATGCCTTGCTGCGCAACTCTCTGAGCCATCTGCCGGTGGTGGCCATGGAGCGTACCGGTTCCCTGCCGGGAGAGTCCGATCGGGCGCGTCACCACACCAAGACCGAGGCCATGCTGCACCTGATGCAGGACATGCTGCTCTATTCGGGCCGACATGCCGGCGAGGAGGTGTTGCACCAGATCGAAGCCCATCTGGGGGATCTGTCCGATCTTCCCGATTTTGCCGAACTGGTGGTTCATGTCCGCCTGATTCTCGAGTGGAAGCCACGCACCGATCAACTGCTGGAGAAGATCCTCAACCTGCCGATCGCCGATGGGTGGCGGCAGTTGGATCGGATTTCGGCCCGTCATCTCCAGAAACGTCAGGAGATCGCCCGCAACTATCAGATCGTGCTGTTCGGGGCCTCGATTCTGCTGTTGGGGGTGCTGTTGCGGGTGTTGTGGAGCCTCAAGATCGCCACCACCCGACAGCGCCGCCTGCAACAGGCGGTGGACGCTTCGGGCGATGCAATTCTTACCAGCGATCCGTTTGGCGTCATCCAGTTCGTGAATCCCGGTTTTTCGGCCTCCACCGGCTGGCGCGCCAGCGAAGTGGTCGGCAAGACCTTGTTCGAGATCGAGGGGTATCTGACCGAGCAGGAGTCGCGCGAGTCGTTGCGGGTGGCCATCGAGTTCGGACAGCCGTGGCGTGGCTTGTTGCCGGTCCGAACCAGGCCGGAGGATGCCGGGGAAGGCTCCAGGATCTGTTGGCAGCAGTTCGGATTGATGCCGATTCTCTCCAAGCGCGGACGCCTGGAGGGGTTCGTGATGCTCGCCCACGACATCACCGGTCTCAAGCAGACCGAAGAGCAGTTGCTGCGCGCCAAGGAGCAGGCCGAGAACGCGGATCGCGTCAAGGGGGTGATCAACGAGATTCTGGAACTCTCCCTGTTGCCCGAAACGCTGCCTGTGGTGCTGCATCGCGCCTTGCAACGGATCCTGACCATTCCGTGGTTGCCGGTGGAGTCCAGGGGTTCGGTTTTTTTGAAGGATCTCGTTGCGGATCGGTTGTTGATGATCACTCAGGTGGGCATGAACCCGGAGTTGCGGGTTCGCTGCGCGCGGGTGCCGATCGGTACCTGTCTGTGCGGACGGGCAGCCCTGGAGGGACGTCCGATCTTCGCCAATCATCTGGATGAACGGCACACCATCCGCATCCCCGAGATGACCCCGCACGGTCATATCTGTCTGCCGATCCAGTCGGGCGAAAAGATGTTGGGGGTGTTGAATCTCTATCTCAAGATCGGGACGAGCCGGGAGTCGATCCTGGAGGATTTTTTGCTGCTGGTGACCACCACCCTGGCCGGGCTGATCGAGCGCAAGCGCGCCGAGGAGATGGTGCAGAAGCTCTATCACGCCGTGGAACAGAGCCCGGTGGCGGTGGTGATCACCGATCTGTCCGGCATCATCGAGTATGTCAATCCCAAATTCAGTCAGAATACCGGCTATGCCCGCGAGGAGGCGATCGGTCAGCACACGCGGATCCTGAAATCGGGTCACACCCCGCCGGAAGAGTATCGCACCCTCTGGGCGTCGATCCTGGCGGGTCAGGAGTGGCACGGGGAGTTCCACACCCGCAAGAAGAACGGCGAATTGTTCTGGGAGTCGGTGTCGATCTCGCCGTTGCGCGCCACCCAGGGAGAGATCACCCATTTCATCGCGGTCAAGGAGGACATCACCGATCGCAAGGAGATGGACGATCAACTGCGTGCCGCCAAGGCCTCCGCCGAGCAGGCCAACCGCGCCAAGAGCGAGTTTCTGGCCAACATGAGCCACGAGATCCGCACGCCGATGAACGCCATCATCGGCATGACCGCCCTCTGCCTGCACACCGAGTTGACCGGCAAGCAGGAAAACTACCTCAAAAAAATCGAACGGGCCGCCCAATCCCTGTTGCGGATCCTGAACGACATTCTCGATTTCTCGAAGATCGAGGCCGGGCGCCTGGAGATGGAGAGCAATCCCTTCCGGACTCGTGATGTGATCGATCATCTGACCACGCTTTTTGCGATTCCCGCCAGCGAGAAGGGGCTCAAACTCGGCGCGTTCATCGGCGAAGACGTGCCGGAATATCTGGTGGGGGATGCCCTGCGTCTGGGTCAGGTGCTGATCAACCTGGTGGGCAACGCGGTGAAATTCACCGCCCAGGGGGAGGTGTCGATCGCGGTGCGTCTGGTTTCGGCGGGGCGGGAGGCGATCGAGTTGTGTTTTTCGGTGCGCGATACCGGGATCGGCCTGAGCCCCGAGCAGCAGTCACGGCTGTTCCAATCCTTCTCCCAGGCCGACTCCTCGACCACCCGGCGTTATGGCGGCACGGGATTGGGATTGTCGATCTCCAGGCGGCTGGTGGAGATGATGGATGGCGCGTTCCAGGTGACCAGCGCCCTGGGCGAGGGGAGCGAATTCGCTTTCACCGCCCGGTTCGGCGTGCCCGATTCCGAGGCGTTGTCCAATCTGGCCACCCATCAGCAGGCCCGTCCGGTGGAGGCCTATGGACGGATGTTGAAGGGGTTGCCGCCCCATCCGCTGTTGCTGGTGGAGGACAACGAGTTCAATCAGCAGGTGGCCCGTGATCTTCTGGCGCTGGCGGGCTTGTCGGTGCGGATCGCCAACAACGGCGAGGAGGCGTTGCAGATGCTCGACGAGGGGCCCTGTCTGGCCATCCTGATGGATCTGCAAATGCCGGTGATGGACGGTCACGAGGCGACGCGGCGCATCCGGGAGCTTCCGGCGTGGCGGAGCGTGCCGATCATCGCCATGACCGCCAACGTGATGAATGGCGAGCGCGAGCAGTGTCTGGCCAATGGCATGGATGCGTATCTCTCCAAGCCGGTGGAGGTGGACAAGCTTTTCTCTACCCTGGTGCGCATGTTGTGTCCGGACGGGGAACGGTTGTTGACGGCTCCGGTGGAGTCGGGACCGGAGACGGAGGTAGTGTCTGGCGAGATCCCTTTGCCGCTGTTGCCGGGGATCGAGCGCGACGCGGCGCTCCTGCGTTTGGGGGGCAACAGGAGCCTGTATGTGAAGCTGTTGTTCCGTTTCCTGGAGGGGCACAAGCAGAGCGATCGGGAGGTGCGCGACGCGCTGGAGGCCGGAGACCGGATTTTGGCGGGCCGTTTGTTGCACACCTTGAAGGGGGTGGCCGGGAGTGTCGGAGCGACCGGGTTGCAGGGGGTGTGCGCCACGTTGGAGAACGATGTGTTGGCCGGAGTGGTGATCGAGGAGAGTCGGCTGGACGCGTTTTCCGTAGCGTTGCGGTCGGTCGTGACGGTGATCGAGGCGGGGTGCGTCGATTTGACGGGCGCGGAGCCCGAACCGGTCCAGGGGTCGTCGAGCGCGCCCAAGGGGGATGAGTTGCTCGTCCTGATCGACGAGATGCTCCCCCATGTGCGCGAGAGCCGTCCGCGTCCCTGTCTGCCCTTGGCATCCGCGATGCTGGCCATGGGGTGGCCGGGCGAGATCGGGACCGCCATCACCCGACTGGAACAGTTGACGCGCAAGTACCGCATGAAGGATGCGCTGGTCGAGCTTGAGAGTTTGCGTGGTATGGTTGTTGCATTGAATGGTTGAGTCGGATGCGAAGGTCGGGCCGGACGGTCGCGTTGAGAACGGGAACGGGTTCTGCGTTGCAAATTTACCGAAATGATGTTAATCTTGATTTAGGATACCGTTTCCATGATGGTGCCGCACTTTTTCACAAGGGTCGGACGCCATGGATCGAAGCTTTTCCATGGCATGGGCGAACCCCATTTGTAACATCGAGGTCAAGATGACGATTCAAGTTTCCAAGGAGGGGGAGTACGTCACGGTTCGTCTTCCGAAGCTGTTCGGTTTTTCCGTGCGGAGCGAATTCAAGCAGGCGACCGGAAACAATCCCACTGGCACCAAATACAAGCTGGATTTCCAGGAGGTCGAGCGCATGGACAGTTCGGCCTTGGGCATGCTTTTGTTGTTGCGTGAAACCTCGGGCGGCATCACTTCGGACATCCTGATCGTCAATTCCCGTCCCGAGATTCGCAAGCTTTTGCAACTGGCCAACTTCCACACGCTCTTCAATATCTTGTGACCCTGGTTCGGATTCTGCCGCCGCGACTCGTCTCCCTTGCGCAGGGGGTTGAACACGGATATCAGCGGTTTCTTGATCTTCTGTTCCCCCCTGTCTGTCCGAGCTGTCGTCAATCGGTACGGGCTGTTCATCGTCTGTGTCGGAACTGTCTTGACTCCTTGCCTCCCCTGCCGGAAAATCACTGCATGCGATGCGGAGCGCGCACCGCGCGACCAGAACCTGGTTGTGGCGCCTGTCTGAACAACCCGCATGCGATGGATGCGGCCTATTTTGCGTTTCCCTACGATGGACGGGTAGCGGAGTTGATCCTGGGCTTCAAGTTCTTGGATCATCCCGAGCGGAGCCGTCTGTTGGCCACGCTTTGTTGGGAACGTCTGGAGCGGGCCTTGTATTGGGAGGATCCGGATCTGGTCGTGCCCATGCCGTTGCATTTCCGGCGTTTGTTGTGGCGACGCTACAACCAGTCCGCCCTGTTGGCTGGAGAGATGGGCGCGCGATTGGGCAAACCGCTTGTGACCGATCTGTTGATCCGTCACAAGCGGACCCGCCCCCAGACCCGTTTGAATGCCCATGCCCGTCGGCTCAATGTCCAAGGTGCGTTCAGCGTGATCCGTCCGGAACGTCTCACGGGTCGTTCGGTGTTGCTGGTGGATGACGTCTTCACCACGGGTGCGACGATGCAGGCTGCCGTGGTCACCTTGAAGAGAGCCGGTGCCAGACGGGTGAGCGGTCTTTGTCTGGCGCGGGTCGATGCGGATGGGCCGTGAATGTTTTTTTGATCTCGAGCAACCTTGACAAGGAGTTTTTCATGCCTGAAATCGTCCTGTACAGCACCACGGTCTGTCCTTTCTGCATTCGTGCCAAAATGCTGTTGAACAAGAAGAACGTCACCTTCGAGGAGATCAACCTCGACAAGAATCCGGAGCGTCGCGACGAGATGGTCAAGCTGGCCGGTGGACGCCGCACCGTGCCGCAGATCTTCATCAACGGTCAGCATATCGGCGGGTGTGACGATCTGTATGCCCTGGATCAGGCGGGCAAGCTCGATCCGTTGCTGGTGGCGTGATGGCTTCCCTGGGTGCCGTGATTCAGATGAACTCCAGTCCGGATCGGGCGGCGAATCTCTCCGTGGCCGAACGGTTGATGGAGGCGGCGGTCGGGCAGGGGGCGCGTTTGTTGGTGTTGCCGGAGAACTTCTCTTTTTTCGGGGGCAGCGAGGAGGAGAAGCGGGCCATGCGCGAGGATCCGGCCAACGGACCGAGCCTGACCTTTTTGAAGAGTTTCGCCGTTCGTCATCGGGTGTGGATTTCGGGTGGATCGATTCCCGTGGCGGATCCGGGTTCGAGCAAATCCTTCAATGTGTGTTATCTGATCGACGAAGTGGGCGAGGTGCGGGCTCGTTACGACAAGATCCATCTGTTCGACGTGGATATCGGCGACGGGGTGCGTTATCGCGAGTCGGATTATGTGCGTCCGGGCAAGAAGCCGGTGGTGGTGGACAGTCCGTTCGGGCGTATTGGTCTCACGGTTTGTTATGATCTGCGATTCCCGGAGCTGTTTCGTTCGCTGAGTGCGCAGAATGCCGAGATTTTCACGTTGCCTGCCGCTTTTACGGTGGTCACGGGGCGGGATCACTGGGAGCCGCTCATCAAGGCGCGTGCGATCGAGAATTTCGCGTATGTGCTGGCTTCGGCGCAGTGGGGTCAGCATGCGGGCGGGCGTCAGACTCATGGGCGTTCGATGATCGTCGAGCCGTGGGGGAGTGTGGTGGCGCAGTGTGCGGACGGGGTGGGGTATGTGCTGGCGTCGATCGAGCGGGAGCGGGTGGCCCGGTGTCGGCAGAGGATTCCTTGTTTGACCCATCGGCGGTTGTGACGGGGGGACAAGGTACGGTGCCAACATGATGGGGGGAGAACCCCCCCTTACCGTGGATCTTCCCTTCGGGAGTTCCATGGTAAGTGCCATTGGGTTCTGGTTCCTGTTCCGCCGATGAAGAACAGGAGGAGATCGTTCAAGTGCTTCGTTCAGTTGATGGTTCCAAAGATGAAGTGGGGGATCAACGGCATAGGACAAGGCGTGTCCAGAAAGAACTTATCAACCAAATGATGAACCCTGTTCAGTCATGGTTGGCGTAATATTTTACGAAGAAAACCTGGTTGAATGGATGCTCCTGGACACCCTCTCCAGCCATAATAGGACGCGCTACGTCGTCTCCCTGGCGTTCCTGGTCCCGGAGGTGCCATGAAATTCGAGGATTTCCACTCCGGAACCTTCCGCCAGCAGTACCAGTACAAGAGTTTCCACCCCGCGCCCATCAATCAGGAGTGGTCCTGGGACGACCCGCGCATCAGCACGTTGCTGGAGCGGGCCTCCAAGGCGTTGGGAGAGTTGAACGCCTTCACCCTGATTGTGCCCGAGGTGGACCTGTACCTGCAAATGCATGTTCTCAAAGAGGCCAACCTTTCCAGCCGCATCGAGGGCACCCGCACCGAGATGGACGAAGCGGTGCTGGAGGAGGAGGAGATTCTTCCGGAACGGAGAAACGACTGGCGCGAGGTGCAAAACCATGTCCGCGCCATGAACGAGGCCATCGCCAGCCTGCGCGACCTGCCTCTGTCGCTTCGCCTGTTGAAACAAAACCACGCCATCCTCATGCAGGGGGTGCGCGGAGAGCGCAAGACGCCTGGGGAATTTCGCCGCAGTCAGAACTGGGTGGGCGGGGCGACCCTGGCCGACGCCGCTTTCATCCCGCCGCATCAGGACGACCTGCCCGATTTGCTGACCGACTTGGAAGCCTTCTGGCACAACGATGCCATCCAGGTGCCTCATCTCATCCGTTGCGCCCTCTCCCATTACCAGTTCGAGACCATCCACCCGTTTCTCGATGGCAATGGCCGCATCGGTCGCCTGCTCATCACCCTCTATCTGGTGAGCCATGGTTTGTTGGCCAAACCCTCCCTCTACCTTTCCGCCCACCTGGAAAAACATCGGGGCGCCTATTTCGACGCCCTGACCCGGGTGCGGGAATCCAACGACCTTGGCCACTGGTGCCGCTTTTTCCTCCAGGCCGTGGAGGAGACCGCCGAAAAGGGCAAGGAGACCTTCCGCCAACTGTTGGCCCTGCGCCAGGAGATCGACGGACGCATCGTCACCCTGGGACGGCGAGCGGAGAATGGGCGGCGATTGATTCAATTCCTCTACCGGCGTCCGGTGGTCAACGTCGGGCTGGTGGCGGCGGAACTGGGGCTCCAATACCAGGCAGCCAATCAACTGGTGGCGGCCCTCGGCGAGTTTGCGTTGCTGGAAGAGATGACCGGTTACCAGCGGAACCGCCTTTTCCGGTTCCGCCCCTACCTGGATATCTTCCAGGCCGAAAAATGAATATGGAATTTTTTATTGTGATTTCGCGTCATCATATCACAATAAGAAATTCGTCATGGTGATTTGCCCACAGGGAGCGCTCTGGATGTTCAACGAAGAAAACACCGTCGAACGGAGGCTCCTGGACACCATTTTTGCCAACAGGTCATAGCATGTCACAATCGGGGAAAATATCCGGTCATGAAAGGCAGCTTTCTGCTTCTCCAGAATTTGGAGGATGAAGCCGGACGACACAACATCTCCGAACGGTTGGCCATCCCTCAGGGAAAAAGGGCGTTTTCAATTTTTTGATTTGGAGCACAGCCGCGCTCCGTGTAGACTTGGAACAGGATCGATCTCTTTGTTTGGTCATGGCTTGACGCTTGAGATACGTTAATCATGCAGCATCAGGGGGTCGATGTCACAGTCAATTGAAATCGGAAATAAATTTCCTATCTAAGCGCCAATGCTCCTTGGATCCCACCAGGGGCCATTGGTCCTTGGATCCCACCAGGGGCCATTGGCTCCTCCCTGGACCCCGCTGAATTTGGCTCTCCTGACAGGTTCCCATGTGGCAGGATTTCATCGCCCTTCACGCACGCACACGGGCCGGGCAGTTGGCACTGCTGGACCGTCAGAGCGGACGCTCCTTCACCTACGCCGAATTGCACGCCGAAATCAACCGCCTGGCGGATCTCTTGTGGCGCCTCGGGGTGCGTGACGACGATCGGGTGGTGCTGCTCGCCCCGAGCCGGGTGGAACACATCACCCTCTTTTTCGCCTGCATCCGCATCGGCGCGATTCTGGCGCCCCTCAATCACCGCCTGGCTGACCAGGAGATCGCGGCGATCCTCGCGGATCTGGAACCGAAATGTCTTCTCGGCGAGCGTCCCGGTTTCATCGGGCTGGACACCCTGAACCAGGATGCCCCACCTCGCCCGCTCCCGGAGCGGACGATTCCCCTGGAACAGGTGCTGATGATCCTCTACACCTCCGGTTCGTCGGGAACCCCGAAAGGGGTGATGTTCCATGCGGGCATGATCCGCGCCAACATCGACAATACCCTCTCCGCCGACGTGCTGCGCGCGGACGATGTGTCGATCGTCAACACCCCGTTTTTTCACACCGGGGGCTATCACGTCTTCTGTCTGCCGATGCTCTGCGTGGGCGGAACCCTGATCCTGCACGAACGGTTCGACGCCGGTTGGGTGCTCGAGGAGATCCGTGAGGCCGGGGTGACGGTTTTTTGGGCCGTGCCGACCATGTTCCAGGCCATGTTCGATCATGCGGATTTCGCGCGTACCGATTTCTCCCGCATCCGTTTTCTGTTGTCCGGGGGTGCGCCTCTGAGTCTGGCCCTGATCCAGGGGTATCACCAACGGGGCGTGCCGTTCAAACAGGGGTTCGGACTCACCGAGGTGGGGCCGAACTGTTTTTTGTTGCAGACCTGTGAGGCCCCGCTCCATCCGGATTCGATCGGCAGACCGATGAAGAACTCCGACGTGCGGGTGGTGGACGAGCGCGGCAACCCGGTCGCGCCAGGTGAGGTCGGGGAGATGTGGATCGCCGGACCGCATGTCTGCAAGGGGTACTGGCGTCATGCGGCCCTGTTTGCCGCTGCCATGCATGAGGGCCATTTCGCGACCGGGGATCTGGTGCGGGTCGATGCGGAGGGGCTGTTTTACGTCATCGGACGCAAGAAGGAGCTGTACATCTCCGGGGGCGAGAACGTCTATCCTGGCGAGGTGGAACGACAATTGGCCTCCCACCCGCATGTGGTCCAGGCGGTGGTGGTCGGAGTGCCGGATGCGAAATGGGGCGAGGTGGGACTGGCCTGGTGCGTGATTCGCGCGCCGCTGGATCTGGTTGGGATCCGCGCGTATCTCGATCCACGCCTGGCGCGCTACAAGCATCCGCTGCATGTGCGGATTCTCGAAGCCATGCCGCTTTTGGCCAATGGCAAGATCGATCGACCCATCTTGAAGCGGTGGGGATTGGAGATATTTTCCAAGAAAGATTAAAAAGTGTTGACAAGCGTTTGAAGCCTTGGGATGCTGCGTTTTTTTCAAGGTTTCGTAAGTGGAGAGGAGCGAGGATGAACGCCCGTTGGATCTGGTTGCTGGTGGCTTGTTCCTGCATGGCGCCGTTGGCCGGCTGCGAACGCAAGGAGGGGGTGGATGGCGCGGCCAAGGCGGCTCCGGCTGGGCCTCCGCCCATGGAGGTGGAACGGGTGGCGGCGGTCAAGAAGGTGATCGCGTTGCGCCAGGAGGTGCCGGGTCGGTTGCAGGCGATCAAGAGTGCCGAGATCCGTGCCCGTGTCGAGGGTGTGGTGGAGCAGCGATTGTTCGTCGAGGGGAGCGAGGTGGAGGTCGGCGCGCCGCTGTATCGGCTGGATGGGCGTCAGTTGGAGGCGCGGGTGAAGCTGGCCCAGGCCAATCTGGCGCGGGCCGTGGCCGAGCGCGATCTGGCGGGCAAGACTTTGGGCCGTTACAAGCATCTGGTGGAGCAGGATGCGGTGAGCCGGCGGGAGTTCGATCAGGCCGACGCGCAGAATCGCAAGAGCAATGCCGACATCCTGGCCGCCGAGGCGGAGTTGACCCGTGCCCGGTTGGATCTGGAGTATGCCAACATCACCGCGCCGATCGCCGGTCGGGTGGGGCGGACGCTGGTGACCGAGGGGGCGCTGGTGGGACAGAAGGAGGCGACCCATTTGACCACGGTGGAGCAGTTGGATCCGATCTGGGTGAACTTCACCGAGCCGGGACCGGAGATCTTCCGCATGCGCCGGGCGATTCGCGCGGGGGAGGCCAAACCGGTCGAGGAGGTGGAGGTTCGCCTGCTTCTGGACGATGAACGGGAGTATCCGTTGCCTGGAAAATTGCGTTTCACCGACATGGCGGTGGATCCTCAGACCGGGGCTGTGGCGTTGCGCGCCGAGTTTTCCAATCCGGAGCGGGTGTTGTTGCCAGGTCAGTTCGCGCGGGTGCGGTTGGCGATGGCGACGCGCGAGGGGGTGGTGATTCCGCAGAAGTCGGTGCAGTACTCCCCGCAGGGTCAGATCGTGATGATGGTGGACGAGGCCAACAAGGTTGTGGTGCGTCCGATCAAGACCGATGGTTTTTCGGGAAGCGAGTGGATTGTCACCGAGGGGTTGAAGGAGGGCGAGAAGGTGATCGTGGAGGGGGTGCAGAAACTGCGTCCCGGCACGGTGGTGGTCCCGAAGGATGCCAAGGATACCGTACCCGCCAAGCCCGCTGGTTGATCCGCTTTGCCTGGACTGTTGGGTGGGGCTCCCACCCATCAAGCCAATTCTGACAGTGACCTGAATGGTTTTGGAATCGCGCCATGCTGCCTAAATTTTTCATCGACCGACCGATTTTTGCCTGGGTGATCGCCCTGGTGATCCTTTTGGCCGGGGGACTCTCCTTCAACAAGCTGCCCGTGGCCCAATACCCGGATGTGGCGCCGCCGGCCATCACCGTGACCGCGGTCTATCCGGGGGCCTCGTCGCAGGTGGTCGAGGAGACCGTCACCTCCCTGGTCGAACAGGAGATGAACGGTCTGGAGCGGCTGCTCTACATGGAATCAACCAGCGACGCCCTGGGCGCCATGACGCTGACCCTGACCTTCGAGACCGGCACCAACCTGGATATCGCTTCGGTGGAGGCGCAAAACCGCATCAAGCGCGTGGAGGCCAGACTGCCGGAGGAGGTGCGGCGCCAGGGGGTGACGGTGACCAAGGCCCGGCGCAACTATTTGATGTTCATCACCATCTACTCGCCGGACCAGAGCCAGGATTTTATCGCGTTGGGCAGTTACACCGCCGCATCGGTGCTCGAACAACTGCGTCGCGTTCCCGGCGTGGGCGAGGCGCAGCTTTTCGGCACCGAGTACGCCATGCGCATCTGGCTGGATCCCGCGCGCCTGACCGAGTTCGGCATGTCCCCCGGCGAGGCGGTGCGCGCGGTGCGCGCCCGCAACACCCAACTGGTCACCGGAGAGTTGGGCAACCTGCCGGCCCTGCCCGGACAGCAGATCAACGCGCCGATCCTGGTGAAAACCCGCATGACCAGCCCCGAGGAGTTCGGCGAGATCATCCTGCGCGCCGATCGCGACGGGGCCACGGTGCGGGTCAAGGATATCGCCAGGGTGGAGTGGGGCGCCCAGGAGTATGCGATTCGCGCCCGTCTCAACGGCCAGTCCACCGCCGCGGTCGGCATCAAGGTGGCCCCCGGCGCCAATGCCCTGGAGACCGCCGAACGGGTGCGCGCCCGCATGGGCGAGCTGGAGAAGTTCTTTCCAGCCGGCATCGCCTGGGATATCCCCTACGACACCTCGACCTTCATCAAGATCTCCATCCACGAGGTGGTCAAGACCCTCGCCGAGGCGATGGTGCTGGTGTTTCTGGTGATGTATCTGTTTTTGGGTAACCTGCGCGCCACCTTCATCCCGGCCATCGTCGTGCCGGTGGCGCTCACCGGCGCCCTGGTGGGGATCTACCTGTTGGGCTACTCCATCAACGTGCTCACCCTGTTCGCCATGGTGCTTTCCATCGGCATCGTGGTGGACGACGCCATCGTGGTGGTGGAGAACGTGGAACGGGTGATGGCGGAAGAGCACCTGCCGCCCCGCGAGGCGACCCGCAAGGCGATGACCCAGATTTTTTCCGCCATCATCGGCATCACGCTGGTGCTTCTGGCGGTCTTCATCCCCATGGCCTTTTTCTCGGGGAGCGTGGGCGCGATCTATCGGCAGTTCTCGGTCACCCTCGTGTTGACCATGATCTTCTCCGTGCTCATGGCCCTCACCCTCACCCCGGCTTTGTGCGCCACCCTGCTCAAGAACGAACACGTCACCGGAACTTCCGGGCTCGGTTTCGGTCCTCTGGCCCTTTTCGCCCGGTTTTTCAACAGTTCCACCCGAGGCTATCGGGGGTCGGTGGGGTTCATCCTCAAACGCCCGTTCTTTTTCATCCTGCTCTATCTGGCGGTCGCCGCGAGCGCCGGGTGGCTGTTCCTGAAACTGCCCAACGGCTTTCTTCCGGATGAGGATCAGGGCTATTTCGTCACCATCATGCAACTGCCCCCCGGCGCCACCCAGGAGCGGACCCTGGAGGTGCTCGCCGAGGTGGAGAAACACTATCTGCAACAACCTGGCGTGGCCAAGATCGTCGGCGTGGCCGGCTTCAGCTTCTTCGGACGCGGCCAGAACTCGGCCATCGCCTTCGTGCGTCTGAAAGACTGGAAGGAGCGCACCGCGCCGGAGCTTGCGGCAGGCTCTCTGGTGATGCAGGCCAACATGGCCCTCTCGCGCATCAAACAGGCGTTGATCTTCGCCGTCAACGTGCCGCCCATCCCGGAGTTGGCGGCGGTGGGCGGGTTCGACCTGCGTTTGCAGGATCGGGTCGGCATCGGACGCGACCGCCTGCTCGATGCCCGCAACCAACTCCTCGGCATGGCTGCCCAGGATCCGGTTCTGGCCGGGGTCCGCCCCGAGGGGCTGGAGGCCGGACCGCAACTGCTCCTGAAGGTCGATCACACCAAGGCCAACACCCTCGGGATCGACCCCGACGAACTCAACGAAACCCTCCAGGTGGCCCTCGGGTCCGCCTACATCAACGATCTCACCCGCGATGGACGCATCCTGCGCGTGCTCATGAGCGCCAACGCCCAAACCAATGCCGAACGCGAGGCGATCCTGCAAGTGCGGGTGCGCAACCGCGCCGGCGGACTGATCCCGCTCTCCGAGTTCGTCACCAGCGACTGGATCACCGGATCGCCCAAGCTCGACCGTTACAACGGCATGCCGTCCATGAAACTCTCCGGCAATCCGGCGCCGGGACGCAGCACCGGCGAGGCCATGGCCGCCATGGATCGGCTGACCAGACAGCTCCCGTCCGGCTTCGGCTACGAGTGGTCGGCCACCTCTTTTGAGGAGTCTCTTTCCGGGGCCCAGGTGCCGATGCTGTTCGGACTGTCGCTTCTGGTGGTGTTTTTGTGTCTGGCCGCCCTCTACGAGAGCTGGTCGATTCCGTTCGCGGTGATGCTGATCGTGCCGATCGGTCTGTTGGGATCGGTGGCCGCGGTGATGGCGTTGGGCATGCCCAACGACGTTTATTTCAAGGTGGGACTGGTGGCGATCATCGGATTGTCGGCCAAGAACGCCATTTTGATCGTCGAGTTCGCCCGAACCCTCTCCACCGAAGGGAGCATGTCGTTGATCGATGCCACCCTGGAGGCGTGTCGCATGCGATTCCGGCCTATCGTCATGACCTCGGCGGCCTTCATCCTCGGCGTGCTCCCTTTGGCCACCTCCACCGGCGCCGGGGCCAACAGCCGCCGCGCCATCGGCACCGGCGTGATGGGTGGCATGCTCTCGGCCACCGTCCTGGGGCTGTTCTTCATTCCTGTGCTGTTCGTGGTGATGCGCCGGCTCTTTCCGGAGAAGCGTCGGATCGAGTCGGAGAGCTGAGGAATCAGGCGTGGGAATCAGGTGTGAGAATCAGGCGTGGGTTTGTGTCTCCTGGGGCATGGGCGGCAGTTGATAGAGCCGGACCAGATCGCTGATCCCCGCTTCGACCGTTTTCGGATCCGAGACCAGTTTCCGGATGCGTCGTAAACTCTTGAAGGCGTCGCAATCGCTGCCCTTGCACTTGTCGCACTTTTTGGTCTTGAAATCCTGGTCGTGCAGGTTGGGCAGGTTGTCGAACAGCCAGAAGACCCGGTGACTGAACGTCGATTCGCGGGTGATCTGCATCAAGAGTGCGACCTTGATGGCCAGCAGGGTGTCGTGCTCGTTTTTGCAGACCATCCCGGAACGTTTGGATTCCTTGGACACGGGTCGCATGCTCCTTTTGACAAGGGATCATCGATGACAGAGGATTGTAACGTGCATGATGGGGGGGAGAACCCCCTCACCCCTCGACCGTGGATCTCCCGGACGGGAGTTTCATGGTAAAACCTAAGCTAAACATGATTCTCACCCCTTGTCAAAAAAAAACAGGAGGAACATCCTGTCGAACGGTTCCAGCTGGAACCTCACCTCAGTCAGGATCCGGCAGTGTCGGGTGATGGTATGAGCAACCGATGGGTTCATAAGGTGAATTGCAGTAAACCTAAGTCGTTTTGCCGGTGATGATGATTTTTTTGATGTGCCGGATGGGTTAATAGGTTGTTATGGGTGATGCCCGCAACTTCCGGATCCGGGTTCAGATCAATGCTGGGAGTCGGACAGGGGGTCTGGTGACTCTTGGTGGGTGATGAGATTCCGGATTTGTGTGATCGCGGCGTTTCCACCCATGGGCAGGGCGATGTGACGGCCAGGCGGGATCCAGCTGTCGCGGGGATTGATGCGGATCAGACGGGCGGCGTATTTGCGGGCGAAGTGCTCCGAACTTTGGCGGATGGTCGGCACCGCGTTGCCGGCGCCGATTTCGAGGATCAGCAGGCGCGCGTGTTGAATATGGACCTCGGAGAGCCAGTGCTGCATGCGGGCCTCCTGTTCGGCGCTCCGTTTTTCCAGCCAGTGGCCATCCGAAAACATCAGGATGTTGGGACGGGCCAGGGCGCCGCAGCGGGGACAGACGGGCAGAGACCCGGTGACGCGGAAGCTTTCGGGGTCGATCTCCAGGGAGAGCCGTTCGTCGCTCCAGATTTCCGAGGAGCAGGGACGGGTACACTGGAGTTGGTGGATCGAGCCGTGACACTCGGCGACCCGCTCCTCGGGCCAGCCGGCTTTCTGGAAATGACCATCGACATTCGAGGTCAGGACAAAGCCGCCGTGCGGTTTCTCCTGAGCGATCTGGAGGAGTTGGGCGAACCCCGCGTGGGGGTGGACGCGGCGGTAGAGATCGAGTCGATGGCCGTAGAAGGCCCAGGCCAGGCGCGGATCGCGGCGGAACCAATCCGGGTTGGCCATCTGGGGAAAGGAGAGTCCCAGTCGGGCGATGACGGGATAGGCGTTCCAGAACCCCTCCTTGCCGCGAAAGTCCGGCAGCCCGGAATCGACCCCCATGCCCGCCCCGGCGGTGATCAGGAGCGCGTCGGCATCCAGGACGGCATGGGCCGCGAAGATGAGGGGATCGTCGGGCAGGGTGCTCATGCGCCAGCCTTGGTCAGGGCGAAATCGAGAGGAAAGAGTATCTCTGCGGCAAAGGGATCTCCCTCCAGGGTGAACGTCTGATGGACGATCACCACCGCTGAGGCGTCGTGCTCCGGGAAGGGTTCGCCGGGGGTGACACGGGTGGGAGGGGTCATGCCCACGCTGCCGTGGCTGCGATCTTCGAAGCGGGTCACCATGCCGCCGGCGATCATGTTGGCCACCTCGCCGAAGGCATCCCCCAACTCTTCGTCCCACGCCTCGCGAGAGTCGCCGAGCAGCGCGCCGGCCAGTCGCAACGCCGAGGCTTCGGTGGCGATCAGATGGAACCGGGCGATGATGCCTCCGTCGAGCGCGATCCAGGCTCCATGGGCCATCTCCATCCCGCAGGGCCCCAGCGAGACCTCTCCCGCCCCGATGGGCACGAACAGCATGGTTTCGGCGATCTCCCGCACCGCTTCGCCGATGGTCGAGCCGATCTCCAGCAGGAACTCATTCAGTTTTGCGTCCATGATCCAACCCCGTTGGATTCCTCCCCGGCCAGCTTGCCGAGCAGGTCGCGCAACGTCGCCAACGCCTCGGCGACCGGCACTTGCAGAGGATCGCCCCCCTTGCGGATTTGGATCTCCACCTTGCCCTCCTTGAGGGCGCGTCCACCGGCCATCACCCGCAGCGGACAGCCGATGAGATCCGCATCCTTGAATTTCACCCCCAACCGGTCGTCGCGGTCATCGAGCAGCACGCCGATCCCCATGGCGGTCAATCCGGCGTAGAGGGATTCGGCGGTCTGGACCGAGAGCGCATCGTTGGGGTTGGCCAGCAGGATCTCGACTTCGAAGGGGGCGAGGGCCACCGGCCAGATGATGCCGTTGTCGTCGTGGTTCTGTTCGATGGCCGCGGCCACGATGCGCGAGACGCCGATGCCGTAGCACCCCATGATCGGGGTGCGCTCTTTGCCCTCGGGATCGAGCACGGTCACGTTCAGGGCCTTGGAGTATTTCTCGCCCAGTTTGAAGATGTGTCCCACCTCGATGCCCCGATCCAGGCGCAAGTGTCCCTCCGCGCAGCGCGGGCAGGGATCGTCGGGCTGGACGTTGCGCAGATCGGCGCAGGCGGGTCTGGGCAGATCCCGCTCCCAGACCACGCCGGTGAGGTGGTGATCGGTCTGGTTGGCCCCACAGGCGAAGGAGACGAGGGATTCGGTGGCCCGATCGGCCAGGATCGGCAGGGTGGTTCCCACCGGCCCCATGTAGCCGACCGGCAGGCCACCGGTCAACTCGGCGATCCGGCCTGGTTCCGGAACCTGGACCGCATCCACCCCCAGGGCGTTGGCCGCCTTGACCAGGTTGAGTTCGTGATCCCCGCGCAACAGCAGCAGATGGGGCCGTCCCCCGGCCTCGACCACCAGGCACTTGACCAGTCGCGACTCGGGGAGATTCAGGAAGGCGCTCACCTCCGGGATCGATTTTTTGCCGGGGGTGGCGACCAGACGCATCGGTTCGTCGTCCGGCGTGGCGCTGGCGGACAGGGGGGCGCTGGTGGCCTTTTCCAGGTTGGCCGCGTAGTCGCAGCGGGTGCAGGAGGCGATCACATCCTCGCCCGAGGAGGCCAGCACATGGAATTCATGGGACGAGGAGCCGCCAATGGAGCCGGTGTCGGCCTCCACCGGACGGAATCCGAGTCCGCAGCGCTGGAAAATGCGCGTGTAGGCGGCATGCATGGCCCGATAGGTGACATCCAGCCCCGTGGCGTCCATGTCGAAGGAGTAGGCGTCCTTCATGAGGAATTCGCGTCCGCGCATGATGCCGAACCGGGGTCGGATCTCGTCGCGGAATTTGGTCTGGATCTGATAGAAGTTCACCGGCAGTTGGCGGTAGGATTTCAGCTCCCGGCGCGCCAGATCGGTGATCACCTCCTCGTGGGTGGGGCCGAAACAGAACTCCCGTTCGTGGCGGTCGAGGATGCGCAGCAGCTCCTTGCCGTAGAAATCCCAGCGGCCCGACTCGCGCCACAGCTCGGCAGGCTGCACCGCCGGCATGAGCACCTCCTGGGCGCCGGCGGCATCCATTTCCTGGCGGACGATCGCTTCGACCTTGCGCAGGATCTTCAAGCCGACCGGCAACCAGGTGTAGATGCCCGAGCCGAGGGGTCGGATCAGACCGGCGCGCAGCATCAGCCGGTGCGAGACGGTGTGCGCTTCGACCGGGGCTTCCTTGAGGGTGGGGATCAGGGCGACGCTGAATCTCATGGGGTCTCTTCCTCCCGGCTGCTTTCGATGAAGGCGTAGGCCGAATGGTTGTGAATGGATTCGAAATTCTCCGCAGCTACCGAAAACCAGGAGATGCGCGGATCGGCATCCAGGGTCGCGGCCACGGAACGAACCATGTCCTCGACGAAGCGGGGGTTGTCGTAGGCTTGTTCGGTGACGAATTTTTCGTCCGGGCGTTTCAGGATCGGGTAGAGCTGGCAGGAGGCGTTGGACTCCACCTGCTCGATGATCTCCTCGACCCAGACGAATTTTTTGAAACGGACCCGTACCGTGACATGGGAACGCTGGTTGTGGGCGCCGCGTTCGGAGATCTCCTTGGAGCACGGGCAGAGGGTGGTCACCGGCACCGTCACCTCCAGGATCATCCGGTAACGCTTCTTGTGCAGCGTGCCGATGAAGCGCACCCGGTAATCCATGAGTGCGGCGGCGCCCGAAACCGGAGCCGACTTGCGCAGGAAATAGGGGAACTCCAACTCGATGTGGGCCTCCTCGGCGGTGAGCCGATCTTGAACCTTGTGCAGCAGGTCCGGCAGGCTGTCCACGGAAATGGCCTCGTCGTGCTCCGCCAGCACCTCCAGGAAACGGGACATGTGCGTTCCCTTGAAGTGGTGCGGAAGGTTGACATACATATTGATCGATGCCACCGTGCGTTGGCTGCCCCGGCTGCGATCCTTGACCACGATCGGATAACGGATCCCCTTGACGCCCACGCGATCGATGGGCAAACGGCGATCATCCGGTTGTGACTGAACATCCTGCAAAGGTTCCATCCGCGACTCCATCCGGGGATACTGGGAAAATAAGGCCCAACGGCGTAAACAGTCAGTCTATGACGAATCCCGGATGTTGGGCAAGAGCTTGGCTTTCGGTAGCAACGATCCAAGGATTTCAAGATTGACCGTGGCGCTCCCGCCAGGGAGGTCCACGGTACGGGGGGTTAGGGGGATTCCCCATCATGCACGTTATTTGATTGGAGTCGAGCGCGCAATGGATATGCATCATATCGGCATCATCACCAAACTGTCCGATCCGCGTGCCCTGGAGGCGACGCGACAGATGGCTGAATGGTTGCACCAGGATGGACGCCGGGTGACCGTGGTGAACGAAATCGCCCAGGCCGCATCGATTCCCAAGCAGTGCGCGGCGCGCAAGGTCCAGGAACAACTCCCCGAGGGGCAGGACATGGTGGTGGTGATCGGCGGGGATGGCACCTTCATCGCGGCGGCGCGCGCGGTCGAGGAGGTGGATGTTCCGCTGCTGGGCATCAACATGGGGCGGTTGGGATTTCTGACCGAGACCTCCCGCGACGACATGTTCGAGGCCATGACGCGGGTTCTGGCGGGCGAATACCGTGTCGAGGAGCGGATGCGCCTCTCCGTGCAGGTGCTGCGCCAGGGACGCATCCCCCTGACCTGTCGGGTGCTCAACGACGTGGTGGTCCACAAGGGTGAGCTGGCGCGTATGATGGAGTTCGACGTGTCCATGGACGACCAGTTCGTCTTCTCCAGCCGCGCCGACGGACTGATCGTCGCCACCCCCACCGGTTCCACCGCCTATGCCCTCTCCGCCGGGGGGCCGATCCTCCACCCGTCGGTGAACGCCATCCTTTTGGTGCCGATCTGTCCCCACACCCTCACCAACCGCCCCATCGTCGTCCCCGGCATCGGCACCGCCTGCATCACCCTGACCGCCAACGGAGTGGATCGGCTGTTGACCCTGGACGGACAGGCCGGTTTTGCGCTTGCCGATGACGATCAGATCCTGGTGCGTCGCTCCACCCATTCGTTGCGGGTGCTGCACGCGCCGGACCGCAACCACTACACCATCCTGCGCGAAAAGCTGCGTTGGGGGGAGTGATTTTTGTAACCATCCCGAACCCCCACTGTCGCCGGGATCCTGGGAGCCCAAAGTCTCCGGCTTGAGTGCGGAGGCAGAGCCTCCAAGGTTTGGCTTTTGGCTCTGGTTTTTAGCAGGATCCGGCGCGTCGATGGGGTCTGCGGTCAAGCCTCGATCTCCCAAGGAGTGGAAGATGGAACAAACCGATACACAAAACCGTTCGCTTCCCGTGTGGGCAACGATCCATGAGGTCTGGCGGCTGCTGCACACCGATGGCAAGGCGATGGTGCGGCTTGTCTGGCCGTGGCTGTTGGGGTGGTTTGCCGTGACGATCTCCTTTCCGGTCTGGGAGTGGCTCACGCCCGTTCCGTTTTCCGACATGGCGATTCGCCAGTTCACGGAACAGGGGGTTCTGATCGGCGCTTTTCTGGTCACGGTGCCGGTTTCGACGGTGTTGATGCGTTGGGCGGTGGAAGGGGCGCAAAACCGGATCACCGTGGGTGCGCGCGAGTTGGCGTATGTGAAGTATACTGTTTATATGCTTTTTATGGTGTTTGCCTTTGGCGCGCTGGCCTTTATTTTTGTAAAAATGGCCATTCAGTTCTATTATATACCAATCGTTCTGGAAATTGTTGTTCTTTCGTATCTGCTTCCCAGGCTCTCCCTGTCGCTGGTCCATGCGGCGCTGGGCGTTGTCGGCTTTGAGTTCTACGATGTGTGGCGTGTGACCCGCGGGAATGGGTGGCGGTTGGGCGGTGTCGTGGCGGTGGTGAGCGTGCCGCTGGTGATTTTGAGTGACGTGTTGCCGACCATCACGCTGTTTTTCCAGATCCAATCGGGCGCGGTTGTCATCCTCTCCGCGGTCATCAACCTTGTGTCCGATGTTCTGTTCATGATCGTGATGCCGGTCACCTTGGGTGTGATTGATCGCTGGTTGCGGGAGTTTGGCCCCAAGGATCCGGATGAGCTGGAGCCGGAGGCGTGCGCGCCGGGTTGAGGCTGGATCTCTGCCGGGAGGGGCGACCGATCCCGAGGTCAGAAAAAGAAACGGCCCGTTTCCCTTGAGTGGGAGACGGGCCGTTCTTCGTTTCGCGCGCTCGGAACCTGGAGGCGCGCCGGGATCAGCGGGCACGGTGCGCGACGGGACGGATGCCATCCGGGCGGAAGGTTTCGATCAACTGCTTGTGAACCTTTTCGACGATCGCCAGCACGCGGCGCAGTTCGGACTCGGCCAGACGATGCAGGGCGGTGAGTTGCTCGAGCAACGACAATTCCGTGTCGCTCAGGCGGCTGAGGATGCGCTTGAACTCGCTTTCGGTCAGGCCGAGATGTTCGATTTTTTGCAGGGTTTCGTTGATGCGTTGTTTCATGGTGACGCTCCATGGCGAGAAAAAGGGTGTTCATGAGGGTGGTTGCGGCCACCGGATGAACGATTGACAAGCAAGGAGCAGGCCAAGATAGGAGTGTGGGATGGGTTGGTCGCGTGTCGCCATCCCAGTGGATGAAAAAAAAACTCCTGATCGACTGTATCGGATCGAAACCGACGCGACTTGAGTTGAAAATCGGCTTGGAATTTTTTTTTCTTTCCAAGCCGGTCATCCGGCTGCGCGCGCGCCTTCATCGCGACAGGACGCGGCACGGAGCGGGTGGTTCGGGTTGAAAAAGCGAAACAATGGATTGAAACTCAACAAAAACCTCCTAAAATTTTCATGGCATAAAATACCCCTTATCGGATTTATCGGTTTTTTCGTATTGCGACTTTAGTAAAAAGAAATACTGTATGAAATACTGAAAAAATCAACCAACCTCGAACAAATCAACTTTGTCAAGTTGATTTGTTCGAATAAAAAATCAAAAACAGTCCATTTTTTTGTTAAGATTGTCTTGAGGTGGGTCGATAAACAGGGCAAGACGAACCGGAACCGGCATGACCGGGTTCGAACAAATCAACTCGTCACGCGCCTGTTCCTTGGATCATGAATGCGCATCACCCACTATTTGTCAGGAGTCTTGAATCATGGCGATTTCCATCAATACCAACATGGCCTCGATCATGGCGTACAAGGGGCTGCAATCCACCTCGAATGCGTTGGGAAAAAGCATGCAACGCTTGGCCAGTGGCCTGAAAATCAATACCGCGCGGGATGACGCCGCCGGGTTGGCCATCGCCACGCGCATGCAGGCCCAGATTCGCGGCCTCAACGCGGTGCAGCAGAATGCCAACGATGGCGCCTCCTTGAGCGACGTGGCCTATTCGGCCCTGACCGAGACCGACAATGCCTTGCAGAGCATTCGGGAGATCGCCGTGGAGGCGCGCAACGCCACCCTCTCCAGCTCGGATCGTACCGCCCTGCAACTGACCGTCTCCGAGTTGGTCTCCGAGGTGCAGCGCATCGCCACCGGAACCGCCTTCAACAAGATCAACCTGTTGACCGGATCGTTCGCCAACAAGTCGTTCCAGGTGGGCGCCAATGCCGGGGATACGGTGAAGTTCACCATCAATACCGCCAGCCTGGAGGGTTTGGGCATGGGTGCCGCCGGGGTCAACGCGGATGTCACCACCGCCGCCTTGGCCAGTACGACCATCACGACGATCGATACGGCCATCAGCAGTGTCAGTGCCATTCGTGCCCAGTTGAGCGGCATGCAGAGCCGTTTCGAGTCGGTGCTCTCCACCGCCATCGCCACCGCCGATGCCTACACCGCTTCGCGCTCTTCGATCATGGATGCGGATGTGGCTCTGGAGTCGGCCAACATGACCAAATATTCGATTTTGCAGCAGGCGGGTATTTCGGTGTTGGCGCAGGCCAATCAGCAGCCGAGCATGTTGTTGAAGCTGTTGGAATGACGCTTCGGTTCGGGCGCCGGCGGTTCGCGTCGGCGCCCGAATGGTGGCGGGATCATCGCGAGGCGGGAAGCAGTTGGTCGAAGAGCGTGGCCAGTTTTTGGGCCTGGAGGCGTCTGGAAAAGCCGGCGACCACAGTGGGATCCGGGAGTTGCGGGGTTCCGGCGCGCAGATGCTCCAGGAACGGGACGAGGGCAGCTTGAAGGGCGGTTTCGTCGTTCAGCGAGGTGATCGACTCCAGACCTGCCTGCCGCAGGATGCGCGCCGAATCCCCGTGTTGGCCGGTGAGCGCCAGGATCGGACGCCGGGCGCGCAGGTATTCGAAGAGTTTGGCCGGGATGAGGTGATCGAACCCCTCGCCCTGAAAGAGCAGCAGACCATCGACCTGGAACATCTCCTGGATCGCTTGAAAATAGGGCAGTGCCGGAGCGGTGACCACCATGTCGCTCAGTCCCCGCTTGCGGATCATGGCCTGAATGATCTCGTCGTGGGCCGTGGCGCGCAGAATGATCCGGAGTCCGATGCACTCCGGGCCGTTCTCGTCGGGTGAGCCGATCGCGCCGAGGCGGCGCAGTTCTGCCAGGACGTTGAGAAACGCGCCGGGATTGCGTTCGTCGCCACCGGTGTAGAGCGTGCCGCCATGCACCAGGGTCAGGGGTTCGGGGTTGGGCAGGAGCGGCCTGGAGAGCGCGTCGCAGCGGCGGAAAATCCGTTCGTCATAGCCGTTGAGGATGATCTCCCATTTTTCCGTCGGAATTTCCGGGTAACGGGTGCTCAAGAAACGGTGCAGTCCGGGTGTGGTGACCGCGATGCGCGTGCAGTGTTGGATGGTCTTGCGTTCCAGGTTGGCGAAGGTTCTCTTGAGCGCGGGATCGGTCGGGTGTTGCCCGGTGACCAGCGGATCGCGCAGGTCGGCCACCCAGGGGATGCCGGTGAGCCGGTGCAGGGTGCGGGCGATCAGCAGCGTGGTGGGGATCGGATAGGTGCTCCAGATCACCTGGGGGCGGTGCTTGAAGATCAGACGCAGCCCCTGGATCACGGCGCCGGGATACCAGCTTGACCAGCGGTCCGGCCAGGCGGTCAGACGGGCATAGCGACCGCGAATGGCCAGATGGCGTCCCGCATCCAGGGCGAATACCCGTTGCACCCGGATATCCGGGGGGATCTCTTCCTCCTGGGCCGGGTCGATTCGTTCGTGGGCCTGGGCGCGGGTGGTCAGAACGATCGGCTCCCAGCCGAACTCCGGCAGATCCCGCGTGAAACTCAATGCCCGATGGGTGCCGCTCGCCAGCGCGGGGGGATAGTGAAAGGCGATCATCAAGACGCGCTTCACCTTGGATCCTCCTTCGGGTTTGCCACGGTCGGGGCGTGCATGGGGTCTCCCCTTGTCAGCAAAGTTCGGCACGGTTGTCTCATTTCTCGGTTGTTCAGCCCCGTTCGGTTACCGTGGAACTCCCAAAGGGAGGTCCACGGTACGGGGGGTGAGGGGGATCTCCCATCATGCAAGTTTGTCGTTCCCAGCCAAGATTACCGGAATTCACATCCATTTTCCATGATCCTTTAACGGAATGTTGCGGGGATGCCTCTGGGAGCGTGGATCCCGCCATTGACCACGCCGGACCGTTTGCCCATAATGATTTTCATGTCCCAGGTGCGGCTGAGGGGCGTCGGATCGGGTTGAGAGGGAGGCGGTGAAGGAAGGGCGTGCAGTCGTCGCCAATCTCGCCACCCAGGAAGAGATGGATCCGCCCAACCTTGCGGGGGATCCTCAGCCAGACCGGCCCGGTCTGTTCGCGCCGTTTGACGAGGAGCTGGCCCGTTTCGAGCGCGAACCGTCCGTCATGCGCCGAGCTTGCGACTGACCACCCTTCTGGACGGCAAGGTCTGGTATCGGAGTGCGCCGGGGGTGGAATCGACCTTTTTTGTGGCGTTGCCATTCGGCGCCATGCCGACTCCGGGGGCGGTGCTGGCCGAAACCGAAACCGCGGATGGGGCCTGCGACCCGCAGCGCGGATGCCGGTGGCCTGAGCGACGGCATTCGAGCGTTGATCGCCTTGATCGACGCGCGGGATCCCAAGGCCGAAAAACAGGGCGCCCGGCTGGCCGTGGCCTCCACCCTCCACCCAACTGCGCGGCTCCCTGGCCAGCGTGGTCCAGGCCATCCGTCGGGAGGAGTACCCCGCCGTCGGAACCCTGGCGCGCAAACTGTCCAAGGTTTTGGCCGTTTTGAACGGATAGCGCATCAGCATGGACGCGGGACTCCTCTCACTGTTTCTGGCCGCGCTGCTGGCGGCCACCATCCTGCCTTTCTCCTCTGAGGCGCTCCTGGCCGGCATGGTCTTGAAAGGCTCCTTCGCCCCCTGGCATCTCTGGGTGGCGGCCACCGTCGGCAATGTCCTCGGCGCGCTGATCAACTGGTATCTGGCCCGGTTCTGTCTTAAATTCCAGGATCGACGCTGGTTCCCGATCGATGCCGAGACCCTGCGCAAGGGAGGGGAGCGGTTTCGCGTCTGGGGCGAGTGGAGCCTGCTCCTCTCCTGGGTTCCGGTGATCGGCGATCCGCTCACCTTCGCCGCCGGGGTGCTCGGGGTGCCGATCTGGCGGTTTCTGTTCTGGGTTTCCCTCGGCAAGGGGGGGCGCTATTATCTGGTGTTGACGCTGTTATGAGGGTGACCGTGGGAATCGGATGCGCTGGAAGGGTTTCCTTGAAAGGGGGCCGGTCTGGGCAGGGAGGAGACGGGTGAGCATTAACCTGGCGGATCTCGTCGATCCGCGCCAACTGCAGAGCATGGCGGAGGCGCTGTATCGGATCTCCGGCATCCCCATCGGCATCATCGGCGTCGATGGCCGGGTGCTGGTGGCCACCGGCTGGCAGGAGGTCTGCGCCAACTACCATCGCGTCCATCCCGCCTGTCTGGAGCGTTGTCTCGCCTCGGACCGTTACATCGTGAAGACCATCCCAACCCTCCCCCCGGATGGCTACATCGAATACAAATGCCTGAACGGCATGTGGGATCTGGCCATCCCCATCCTGGTGGACGGACACCATCTGGCCACCTGCTTTCTCGGTCAGTTCTTCTACGAACACGAACCCATCGATCTCGCCTTTTTCCGTGAGCAGGCCGGCCAGCACGGTTTCGATCCGGATGCCTATCTGGCCGCGCTCGAAAAGGTGCCGGTTTTCTCCAAGGAGAAGGTCCAGGGGATCATCGCCTACAACCGGCAGTTGGTGTCGATGATCTCCGAGTTGGGCCTGAGCCATCTGCGCCAACGGGAGCGGGCCTCGCGTCTGGAGACGATGCACGCCCAGCTCCTCATCGAAATCGGTCAGCGCATCGCCGCCGAGGAGGCGCGCGATCGATTCTTCAACCTCTCCCCGGATCTCTTCGCCATTCTGAGTCAGGACGGTCGCCTGTTGAATTTCAATGCCGCGCTTTGCGAGGCGCTGGGGTACTCCAGGGAGGATCTGGCCGAGATGCCCCTGGATGCCCGCATGCACCCGGAGGATCGCGAAGCGGCCCTCCAGGAGATCCAACGGGTCTTTTCGGGCGGGGAGCCCGGAGTCTTCACCCTGCGTCTGATCGATCGGAACGGCAATCCGCTCTGGACCGAATGGACCGGGGTGGTGGATGGTCAGTCGCTGCATGTGGCCGGTCGCGATGTCACCGAACAACACCGGCAACAGGAGTCCATGGCGCGCGAAATCGAGGCGCGCAAGCGGGCCGAGGCCGATCTTCTGGCTGCTCGTGATCAGTTGCGGCTCCAGATCGCCTGCATCAACCGCATCCAGGGGTTGTTCATCGGGGAGTCCGACCCGGACGAGCTGTTCGAAACCCTGCTGTTCGAGATCCTCACGCTCACCGCGAGCGATTACGGCTTCATCGTCGAGGTGCGCCGGGAAACATCGGGGGAGGTGAATCTCACCTGTCTCTCCGTGTTGACGCGCGATGGCGAGGGGGTGTTGCGTTCGGGGGAGGGAGGGGTGGCCTCTTCGTGGTGCGTCGTGGGGGATCACTGCCTGTTCGCGCGGTTGATAGACATGGCCCAGCCGCTCTTCGTCAACGAGGTGGACGCCAGCCTGGCGCTGTGCGGCCTGCCGCAGGGACATCCCCCGATTCGTGCCATGCTCGGCATGCCGATCAAACGGGGCGGGGAGATCCTGGCGGTGCTGGGTCTGGCCAACCGACCCGCCGGATACGACGCCGGCATGATCGACTATCTGGAACCGGTGGTCGCGGCCAGCGCGCGGATTCTCGAGGGGTTTGGCAATCGGCGTCGCCGCCTGGAGACCGAAACCCTGCTGCGCAAGAGCGAGGAGTTGTTGCGCGCCACCTTCGAATCGACCCGGAGCGGCATCCTGGTGGTCGATCGTCACGGTTGTATCCTGCGCACCAATGCCCGTTTTCGGGAGATGTGGCGCATTCCCGCCGATCTGCTCACGGATGGTCGCGATGACGTTCTGCTGCCATTCGTCCTCCGCCAGCTCAAGGAGCCGGATCGGTTTCTGGCTCGGGTGAAAGCGATTTACGAAACCGACGCCATCGATGTCGATCTGCTGTCCTTCGTCGATGGACGGCTCTTCGAACGCTATTCCGAGCCCCTCTCCGGCGAGGGCGAACCCCGTGGTCGGGTCTGGATCTTCACCGACATCACCGAACGGATGCGCGCCGAGGCCGCCGTGGCGGAGAACGAACGGCGTCTGCGCGAGATCGCCTCGACCCTGGCGGAAGGGTTGTACACGGTGGGTCGCGACTGGCGCATCACCTTCATCAATCCCACCGCCCTGCGCATTCTCGGCTGGCGCGAAGAGGAGGTGCTGGGCCACTCCTCCCACCTGCTGTTCCACCACTCCTATCCGGATGGCACGATGTATCTGGCCTCGGATTGTTATATCGCCCAGGTGATGAAGGGTACGGTGGTCAACACCGATACCGATTGGCTGTGGCGCAAGGATGGCACCTGTTTCCCGGTGGCCCTGATCGCATCGCCCATCGAGCGGGATGGCGTGATCCAGGGGGCGGTGGTGGCGTTTCGAGACATCACCGAGCGCAAACAGGCCGACGAGGAGCTGCGTCTCGCCAAGGAGCAGGCCGAACAGGCAGCACGGGTCAAGGGGGATTTTCTGGCGGCGATGAGCCATGAAATCCGCACCCCGATGAACGTGGTGCTGGGCATGTCGGAGCTGTTGCTCGAGACCTCCCTCGACGTCAATCAGCGTCGCTACGCCGAAACCATGCACTACTCGGGCAAGGCGCTGCTCGGGGTGCTCAACGACGTGCTCGACTTTTCGCGCATCGAGGCCGGACGCTTCTCCCTGCTCGATCTGCCCTTCTCTCCGGTGCGGGTGGTCGAGGAGACCGCCCGTCTGATGCGCGTCGCCGCCCGCGAGAAAGGGTTGGTGCTGGGCGAGACCATTGCCGTCGATCTGCCCGAGCTGGTTTTGGGCGATGATGGCCGGGTGCGGCAGGTGTTGTTGAACCTGTTGAGCAATGCCATCAAGTTCACCCATCAGGGCAGGGTGGATGTGGGGCTCTCCTGGTACGATCAGGGACAGGATGCGCTGTTGTTTCAAGTCGCCGATACCGGCATCGGCATCTCGGAGGAGCAGGCGCGCAATGTGTTCGAGCAGTTCACCCAGGCGGATGCCTGGATCACGCGCCGCTATGGTGGCACGGGGCTGGGATTGGCCATCTGCCGGCGGCTGGTGGAGTTGATGGCGGGACGGATCTGGGTGGAGAGTCGGCTGGGCGAGGGGAGTCTGTTCCGGTTCGTGCTGCCGGTCCGACGGGTCATGAAGCGCGACGCGACCGCATCCGGGGAGATGGTATCCGTCGCGCCGGTCGAGGAGCGTCCACTACGGATTCTGTTGGCCGAGGATGTGGAGGAGAATCGGGAACTCATGGCCGCCTACCTGGCCAAGACTCCCCATCGGCTGACCATGGTCGAGGATGGGGAGGAGGCGGTGCGACAGGTTCGCGCGGAGCCGTTCGACGTCGTGGTGATGGATGTGCAGATGCCGGGCATGGACGGTTACACGGCCACCCGTCTGATTCGCTCCTGGGAGGCTGAACAGGGCCGCTCCCCCCTGCCGGTCATCGCCCTTTCCGCCCACGCCATGGAAGGGGAGATGGAGCGCAGTCGCGAGGCGGGTTGCACGCTGTATCTTTCCAAACCGATCCGCAAGAAGGTGTTGATCGACGCCTTGCGCGGGATCGGCTCCAGGGCTGGAGGGCAGGCATGAAGGAACGTCCCCATTTTTTTCGTGGAACTCCCGAAGGGAGGACCATGCTACGGGGGGTGAGGGGGATCTCCCCCCATCATGCAAGTTACCTCGAGTTGTTGCATGGTCGGGTCACCGGCTGGGTGATTCTCGTCGTTTCGGTGATCATCACGGTGCTTGCCTGGCACACCTCCAACGTCTATCAGGAAAAACGGGCCCAGGAGCGGTTCGATTTTCGGGTCGAGGAGGCCAAGTGGTCGATCCTGAAGCGCATGCTCGAGTATGAGCAGGTGTTGCGTGGCGGGGTGGGGCTGTTCAACGCCTCGGACGAGGTGACCCGGAACGCCTGGCATCGCTATGTGACCACGCTCCAGATCGACACCTACTGGCCCGGCATTCAGGGGATCGGTTTTGCCCGTCTGTTCGCGCCTGAGCATAAACAGGCGCTGATCGATCAAATCCGTGCCCAGGGGTTCCCGCAGTTTGATGTGCTCCCTTTGGGGGAGCGGGATTTATACAGTTCGATCCTCTATCTGGAGCCCTTCGAAGGACGCAATCTGCGCGCTTTCGGTTACGACATGTGGTCCGAACCGGTACGGCGCGCGGCCATGCAACAGGCCCGCGATACCGGCAAGGCGGCTCTCACCGGCAAGGTGACCCTGGTGCAGGAGACCGAACGGGATGTGCAGCCGGGCGTTCTGATGTATCTGCCGGTCTATCGGGATGGCATGGCCACCACGAGCGTGGAGGAGCGGCGTCGCGCTTTGTTGGGATTCGTCTACAGTCCGTTCCGGATGCGCGATCTGATGGAGGGGATTCTGGGCCTGGGCGTCCCGGATCTCGACTTCGAGTTGTACGATGGAATGGCGGTCGAACCCGGTCAACAACTGCACGCCACCCATCCGGAGCGGGTTGTCAAGCCCGACGCGCGCTATGCGCGGGAGAGCCGTCTGGAGTTGCCGGGCGGACGCATCTGGCTGGCGCGCTTCACCTCCCGTCCCGATTTCGAGGTCGATCTGGAGAGTCGGCAACCGTTGATCATCGCGCTTTTCGGCATGTTGGTTGACCTTTTGTTGTTCGTCAACGTGCTTGCCCTTTCCGGACAGAATGAGCGGGTGCAGCGCAAGGCCGAGGAGATCGCCAGCGCCTTGAACCAGGCCGAACGGCGTTATCGGCAGATGGTGGAGAATGTTCGGGATATCATCTTTCAGACCGATGCCGAGGGTCATTGGACCTTTCTGAACGCGGCCTGGGAGGAGGTGAGTGGTTTTTCGGTCCAGGAGTCGGTGGGGAGGCCATTCTTCGACAATGTTCATCCGGACGACAAGGAGCGATCCATGGCGCAGTTCGCCAAGATGATGCGCGGCGAACTGAACTATCTTCAGGATGAGTACCGGGGCGTGCATCGCAACGGCGAGTTGGTGTGGGTGGAGGTTTATCTTTCCGTATTGACCGACGACCGGGGCGTGCCGATCGGGAGTTCCGGGGTGTTGCGCGACGTGACCATGCGCAAGCAGGTCGAGATGGTGATGATGCGGGCCAGGGATGCGGCGGAATCGGCCAACCGTGCCAAATCGGAGTTTCTGGCCAACATGTCCCATGAGTTGCGTTCGCCGTTGAACAGCCTGTTGATCCTTTCGAAGTTGCTCTCCAGGGATGCCAATCTGACCCCCGAGCAGTTGGAGTCGGTGCGGGTGATTCACGAGAGCGGTCGGGATCTTCTGAACATGATCAACGACATTCTCGATCTTTCCAAGATTGAGGCCGGGCGCATGGAGTTGGTGGCCGATGAGCTGTATCCGGACCGTTTCGTTCGTGAACTCCTGGATCCGTTTCGTGTCTTTGCCACCAGCAAGGGGGTGGGGTTGACCTGTGAGCTGGTTGGGGAGTTGCCGGAGGTGTTTGTCACGGATGGTGGCAAGCTCAAGCAGATCTTGAGCAACTTTCTCTCCAACGCCTTGAAGTTTACCGATTCCGGTGGGGTGATGTTGCGGGTCCGCCGGCTGGAAGGGTCTGCCGGCAGGCGGGTGTTGTTGTTCCAGGTCGAGGACAGCGGGATTGGCATTCCGGGGGACAAGCTGGATATGATCTTCGAGAGTTTCCGCCAGGTCGATGGGGCGATGAGCCGCAAATATGGGGGGAGCGGTTTGGGTTTGTCGATCGCGCGCAAGCTTGCCGACTTTTTGGGTGCTCGGATCGAGGTGCGCAGTCGCGAGGGACAAGGCAGTCTTTTCTCCCTCACCCTGACCGAGATGGAACGTTCGGTGTTGGCGATCCCTTCGGACCCATGGGAGGTTTCGTCTCCGGCGGGTGACGGGGCCAAGGTGGATGGGGCGTTGATTCAGGAACCCGAGGAGGCGTCTCAACCGGAACCGTTGCGCATTCGCGGCAAGCCGGTGACGGTGCTGGTGGTGGATGATGACATGCGCATGGCCTTTTCCATTGCCAGCGGTTTGCAGAAGCGGGTGGAGCATGTTCTTTTGGCTGCCAACGGGGTGCGGGCTTTGCAGGAGTTGGAGAGTCATCCCGAGGTCGATGCCATGGTGTTGGACATTCGCATGCCGGAGATGGACGGTCTGGAGACCATGCGGATGTTGCGGGCGGATCCTCAGTATGCGCATCTGGTGATTCTCGTTCTGACCGCTCGGGCTGCTCCGGAGGATGAGGTGCGGTGTCTGGAGGCGGGTGCCGATGGCTATCTGATCAAACCGGCCTCGATGGAGGTGATCTGGAGCAGGCTTGAAGCGTGTCTCATGATGCGGGAGGGGGATAAGGGGAGGGGATAAGGGGGAGCGTGGTTGTGGTTCAGGCCCCTATTGTTGCAGGGGACGGGGGACCGAAGGTCCCCGGCAGAGGTTCGGAGACGGAGTCTCCGAGGTTTTGTTTTTGATTTTGGTCTTTGACTCTGGCTTTTTGCTTTTGACTTTATATTTTAGCGCGCCCTTCAAAAAAAGCATTTTTTCGCGCTTTTCGCGAAAAAATGCTGCGCGCTGCCTTGGCTGAGGCATCGTTTCGCGCCTTTGGCGAAACGATGCCGCGAACATGGCCCGGAGTCCTGCCGCCGGAGGCGACTCGTCTTCCGCGAGCCATTCCTCCATGGTTCTGGCGGGCAACGGAGAGGGTACATAAGACCGCGCGCTTGCGCGATTTTTCGCAAAAAACGCAACAAATCGCTTATCCTAAAAGCGCGCGAAAGGCCAATGAAAAGTCCCAAGGGCTTTGCCCTTGGATCCCACCAGGGGCCATTGGCCCCTGGACCCCGCCAGTTTCCTGCCGAAGCCCTCTCGGCCCCCGTCCCCGCCAGTTTCCTGCCGAATCCCTCTCTCTACCCCGACGTTTGCACCCGATTGGCCGCCTGTGTATAGAGCTGATCCAAACCCAGAAACAACTCCCGCCGCAAATTGTCAAAACGATCCATCTCCGCGACGGCAGTATCCAACTCCTGTCGATCCGCTGCCGCAACCACCGCGCGGGCAGTCTCGTGAACCGCCATGTGCACCGCACCCAACTCCCGGAAGACCTCCAGATCGCCGAAACGAGCCGTCCCCTCCCCATCATACCACTTGCCAAAGTCGCACTCGTGACCGCTGGCCACCTCCTGGGGACGCAGACGCGCACGCCCACGTACCACATGCTCCAATCGTCCCAGCCACTTCATGTGCGCCTGCTTGACCACACACACGTCAAAGGGTGCCTCCCCCACATCCTTGCCCTGCAAGGCTTCGCTCAACGCTGTGCTGGTCTCCTGGCTCACCACGGTCAACTTGCCTGCATGACGGATCGATCCATCCAGGAAATTAAGCAGTTGAATCGAGCGCATCATCATCTTCTGCACCTCGACCGAGGAGGTGTAGATCTCCACCGATGAGAATTGCATCGCCTGGGCACTCTCTTGCGCCAGATTCGAGAATTCTGCGGCGCGAGCGGCGTTCGTGGCCACATTACCGGCGGAACGGGCGATCTCCGTGGTGCCCAAAGCAGCCTCTTCGGCGGCACGCGCCACTTCGTTGGCCGCCTGCAACAACTCCGAGGCGTTGCGCGTCACCTCGTCGGTCGATTGCGTGACCCGATCCATCGATTCGGTGATCTTCGTGACCGAACGGGTCTGATGATCCACGGAACGGGCAATCTCCAGGTTCATGTCGGCAATGGTCTGGATCACATCGACGATCCGGTCCGCGCCGTCGGCCACGGTCTTGGAACGGATCTGCATCTGATCGATGCGTTCGCCAATCGTCACCGTCGCGTCCGAGGTCTGCTTGGCCAGCGCCTTGACCTCGTTGGCCACCACCGCGAACCCCTTGCCGGCCTCGCCGGCACTGGCCGCCTCGATGGAGGCGTTCAAGGCCAACATGTTGGTCTGCTCGGCGATGGCGTTGATCTCGCCAACCACATTGCGAATATCCTGGGCCGCGTTGGTCAAATCCTGAATCGAGATCACCATCCCCTGAGACTGATCGTTGGCCTCCTTGGAACGCTCCTCGGCCATGCGACACCGGTCGCGGATTCCGGCCTGCTCCCCGGTGACGCTCGCCAAGGCCCCGGAAACCGACTGGATGGCCTGATTGACACTGGCCAGATTGTCGTTTACCTGGGCCAGATTGGCGCTCATCTGCTCGGCGGCGGCAGCCATGGTTTGCACGTTCACGCTGGCCTGCTCCGAGGCCGCCGCGATCGAGGAGACATCCCCGGACAGGGTTCCAGCAGCCTGGGCCACCTCCTCGACATGCTCCTTGGTGATGCTGATCTTGACGTTGAGTTGCTGACTCTCCTCATCCAGGTGGTCGTTCCTTTCCACCACCTTTTCCGCCAGAGCGAAGGTGAGCCTGGAATCTTCGCTCAAGGTCTCCTTGAGAAGCATCTGTTCGTCGGCCACGGCCTGAATGGTGGCCGATTGCAATTGAATGGTGCGCACCATGTGGGTCAGACCATCGGCCAGCTGGTTGATGCCGACGCCGATGGAGAAAATTTCGTCGTGTTTGGGCGGGATGTCGATCCGTGTGGTCAGGTTGCCCCGCGCCATCTCTCCGACCACCCGTTGAATCCGGTTGATCGGTTGGATCACGCTTCTGGAGATGACCCAGGCCAGAAATCCCATGACCACCAGAAAGCCCCCGATCGCGCCCAGAAAACGCAGCGACTTGAGTCGGAATTCGCTCTCCACGTCATCCACGTACAGGCCGGTGCCGACGATCCACTGCCAGGGCTCGAACCCCTTCACATAGGAGATTTTCGGTTGCGGCTCGTCCATGTTCGGCTTCGGCCAGCGGTAATCCACGAATCCGGCGCCAGACTCGCGCACGGTTTTGACGAACTCGTTGAAGAGAAATTTGCCGGCGGGATCCTTGAAGCTGGAGAGATCCGTGCCATCCAGCTTGGGTTTGTAGGGGTGCATCACCATGTTGGGATGCATGTCGTTGATCCAGAAGTACTCGACCTCGCGATAGCGCATGGACTTGACGGCGGCCTTGGCCTGTTGCTGGGCGGCCTCGCGGGTGAGTTCCCCCTTGGCCTCCAAGGCGTGGTAGTGTTGCAGCACGCTGTACGCGCTTTCCACCAGCACGTTGGCGAGCATTTTTTTATGCTCCATCAGATCGCGACGTTCGATGCCCAGCTGGATCATCCCGCCGGCCACGATGCCGATGAAGATGATAATCAACATGAGCCAAAGGCGCGTATTGACACGCATCTGTTGCAAGAACCGAAAGATACGCTCCATGTGCAACGATTCCTATGTTGTAAAGATGGTACCAGCGAGTCGATATCGGACTGATTTTTCCGAGACTTATATAGGCATGATGCGAGCGTGGGTATCTTATGGGATGGTCAGGTGGATCGCAATGAACAATTTACGATGGTTTGTTCGGTTTTTTTGTGATACCACGCATGATCAATGAATTTTTGGATTGATAAATCGGATATGTGGTTATTCAGGTGATAACAAAGGAATCAATGCGCATTATTTCGTTCGTCAATCGTTGAGACGCGCCCGCATGGAATACGGAATGGCGCGCACACCTTCCCACCATCCGCGCGTTCAGGATCGGGTTTCAACCGGGCAGACGATAGATGGTGGGCGCGGCCTGGACCACCGGCACCTTGAGGTTGTTCAAGGTTTCGGAGTGGCCGACGAACAGATAGCCGCCCGGCGAAAGATAGCGGCAGAATTTGTTGATGAGCCGCTCCTGGGTGGGGCGGTCGAAGTAGATGATGACGTTGCGACAGAAGATCACATCCATCTTTTCGCGCAGGCCGAAGTCGGCATCCATGAAGTTCAGACGCCGGAAGTTGACCATGGCGCGGATTTCCGGGGCGATGCGCACCAGTTTTTTGGTGGGATCCTTGCTTTTGAGGAGATATTTGCGTTTCAGGGTCAAAGGGACCGGCCCCACTTTGTCCATGTCGTAAACCGCGTCCGAGGCGCTGCGCAGCACTCGGCTGGAGATGTCGGTGGCCAGGATGCGGGCCCGGAAATTGATGCCCGGATAGTGCTGGGCAAATTCTTTGAGCACCATGGCCAGGGTGTAGGGCTCCTCGCCCGTGGAGCAGCCGGCGCTCCAGATCATCAGTTCGCGGCGCACGCCGGCACCCGAGGTTTTGATCAATTCCGGCAGGACATTCTGGGCCAGGTATTCGAAATGGCCCGGCTCGCGGAAGAAATCGGTCTTGTTGGTGGTCACGATGTCGATGAACTGGATCAGTTCCTCTCCGGAGTGTTCCGGATCGAGCACCCAGTCGATGTACTCCTTGAAGGAGTGCAGACCCACCTGACGGAGCCGTTTCTGGATCCGGGCGGTGAGCATGGTTTTTTTGCTGGGCGGCATCATGATGCCGCACTGCGTGTAGATGAAATCGCTCAGACGTTGGAAATCCTTGTCCGAGATCCCGGCGTGCGGGTCGTGATCAGCACCAAAGGCATTCATGTGACTTGTAATCCCGTATTAAATCTTCCACACGTCATCCCGGACCGTCACATGCCGCACAGACGCAGCACTTCGGCGGCGATTTTGTCGAGGGGCTTGATCAGATCCACGCCGCCGTGCTTGATCGCCTCTTTGGGCATGCCGAAGACCACGCAGGATTGTTCGTCCTGGGCCACGGTGGAGGCTCCGGCGTTTTTCATTTCCAACATGCCCCGCGCGCCGTCGTCGCCCATGCCGGTCATGATCACGCCGACGCAGTTTTTGCCACCGTAGCGGGCCGCGGAACGGAACAACACATCCACCGAGGGACGGTGCCGGCTGACCAGGGGACCATCACGCACCTCCACATAGTAGCGGGCGCCGCTGCGCTTGAGCATGGTGTGTTTGTTGCCGGGCGCGATCAGGGCCCGTCCGCGCACCACGGAATCGTTGTCCGCGGCCTCCTTGACGGTGATCTCGCAGAGGGAGTTGAGACGGTCCGCAAAGGCGCGGGTGAAATTTTCCGGCATGTGCTGCACGATGACGATGCCGGGGGCATTGGCCGGCATGGACTCCAGAAAGATCCGCAACGCCTCGGTGCCGCCGGTGGAGGCTCCGACGATGATGAGCTTTTCGGTGGTCTGGCTCATGGCCCGGGATCCAGGATCCACGGGGGGCAGCATGGCGTCGGCGGTGAGTTTGGGCTGAATCTTGTTGGGGATCGGGCCAGCGCTGACGCGCGGGGTGAGGACGCGGTTCTTGACGTTGGTGGAGGATGCGGCCTTCACTGCGTCGCAGATGCGGATGCGAGATTCTTCCAGAAACTCCTTGGTGCCCATGCGTGGCTTGGTGATGATCTCGACCGCGCCATACTCCAGGGCGCGCAGGGCGGTTTCGGTCCCCTCGCCGGTCAGCGAGGAGCACATCACCACCGGGATCGGATGCTGGGTCATGATTTTCTTGAGAAAGGTGATGCCATCCATGCGCGGCATCTCGACATCCAGCGTGATGACATCCGGAACCAGGGTCTTGAGCTTTTCCGCGGCCACGAACGGATCCTGGGCCTGGCCGACGACCTTGATCTCCGGGTCGGATTCGAGCACGGCGGTCAGGGTCTGACGCACGACCGCAGAGTCATCCACGACGAGAACGGTGACAGGTTTCTTGGCGGCACACATGGCAGGGCATCCGATTGGTTCACACGGGATTTCGATCTTCCCCAAAACCCTTGGCCGGATCATCACTTGGAGCATGCTGATTGTTCCAGGTATTTGCCAGGCAAGGCAAGGGTAAACCGGGCTATTATGTTCGAAGGAAATGGAAACGTCAATACAACGGAATCAGGGATTCACGCAGGAGGGATGAAATCTTTGCGTGGGCCGGAAGATTTTATCTGGCCATGGAACCTCCGAAGCGGGGTCCATGGCCAGATAAAACGTGCGGTGTGGCGGGATCGAATGCCCGTCGGGCGGGGCGTCGAGGGATCAGATGATCCCCTTTTCCTTGAAATAACGGACATAGCGCATGTCCGTGCCCAGGATGTGATGGATGAGCCACGACTTGGCCATGGTCAGCAGATCCATCGGCGCGGCGAAGTCGCCTGCCTGGAATTTCTTCATCAGGTCACTGACTTCGTTCAACAGCTTGACGTGCTTCTCCTTGTGGGCGGGAGTTTCCGGATACTGGTACTTCTCGAACAGCTTCTCCTCGCGCCCGAAGTGAAAATGGGTGTAGTCGGCCAGCTCGGTCATCACTTTGGCCACCTGATCGCCTCCCGCGCTCTGCTTGAGGAGTTTGTGGATCTGGTTCACCATGTCCACCAGCTTCTTGTGGTCGTTGTCGATGTCCACCATGCCGGTATCCAGATTGCCGGTCCACGGGAAAAAGACCGAATCGTCCTCGATGTCCTTGCCGTTCTCCAGATAGAGGATATCCAACAGCGAGAAGATCTTGCGGATCAACCCCAGATATTCGACCAGATTCTTGTCCGCGATTTCCGGCCCCTCTGCGGAGACCTTGAGAATCCGCTCCAGGGTCTCGACCGCCTTGGCGAAGATCTGGCCGTGCAGGCGGCTCATCTCCTGGAAACGGGGATTGTTGCCGTAGTCGCTCCCGGCGGTGGCCTGGATCCAGGCGTGCAGCGGCGAATCCTCGGGCTTGAGCCACTGTTCGCGCGGGAGGTGGATGCGTCCGGAGATCGCCTGCTCCATGCGGCTGTGCCAGCCGAGGAAGAAGGCCTTGGAGGCGCGCATGTCGAAGATCGGGGCGCCCAGATCGGCCTCGGCCTGGGCGGCATAGAGCGCGCCGCACATATCCTGCAACACCTCGCCCATGCGGGCGAACTGGGTCGAAGAGCCTCGGGTCATCGCCACCACGGAGGAGGCCTCGCCCATGTTCTGCTGCACCACGTTGGAGGCCTCCATCGTGGTTTGGGTGGAGGCCATGATGTCGTTGGAGAGCACCTGGGCGTGACGGGTCATGTCGGCCATCGACTCGGCGGCCATGGCCACGGTCGAAGCCGACTTGGCCACCTCGCCGGTGCCGGCGGCGGCCTCCTGGGCGGCGCGCGCCACCTCCTGGGCGGCGGTGCCCAACTCCAGGGCGCTGCGGGTCACCTCGCCGGCGGCCTTGGCCACGTCATCCATGGCGTTCGAAATGGTCACCATGGCCATGGATTGCATCTCCACCGATTCGGTGATCTCGCGGTTGGCCTCGTTGATGCGGTCGATGCTCCCCGCCACGCTCGAATTGGCCTCGGTGGCCTCGCGGGTGTTGCCCTGGATGCGGTTGATCTTCTCGGAGATCATCCGGGTGGCATCCCCGGTCTGACGGGCCAGCTCCTTCACCTCGTTGGCCACCACCGCGAACCCCTTGCCCGCGTCGCCCGCGCCGGCGGCCTCGATCGAGGCGTTCAGGGCGAGCATGTTGGTCTGTTCGGCGATGTTGTTGATGATGTCCACCACGTCGCCGATCTCCTGGGCCGAGGAGGAGAGGCGATCCATCACCTCGCGCACGCCGAGGGCGTTGGAGTGGGCGGTTTCGGATTCGGCGCTGGCGCTCTGGCAACGACGGTTGATCTCCTCGAGGGCCGAGGTGATGTTCTCGATGGAGGCGGCGACGTTCTTGACCGACTCATCGACCCGCGTGAGGTTGTTGTTCACGCCGTCGATGTTGGCGGTGATCTCCTCGGCGGCGGCGGCCATGGTGGCGATGTTGGCGCTCGCCTCCTCGGCCCCGGCGGCGATGGTGACGATGTTGTGGGTCACCTCCTCGGCGGCGGTGGCGATGCCGTTGATGCTCTCGGTGGATTGCCCGATCGCCAGGGTGATGGTGTTGACCTCCTGGGAGAGGGTGTCGTTTTTTTCGGAGACCCCTTCGACGATCCGTTGCGACCGTCTGGCGTCGTCGCCGATCTGGTCGCGGATCTTGATCAGTTCCGCGACGCAGGCGGTGATGCCGCCGGAGTGGAGGTTGATGATGCGCATGATCTTTTCCAACCGGTCGGCCAGACGGTTCACCGCGCAGGCGATGCCGGTGGGATCCACCCCGTTCTGGCGGATGCGGACGGTCATGTCGCCATCTGCCAGACTCCGTACCGCGTTTTCCACCAGATGGATGTCGCCGCCCACCTGCGACAGAATGGTGCGGGCGATCAGCAGCGACAGGGCGAGCAGGATCGCCAGGCTGACGATCAACTCCTCGGCCAGCAGGATCAGATCATCTTTGAAGGCAGCATTCACGTCGTCGATGTAGATGCCGGTGCCGATCACCCAGCCCCAGGGCTTGAATGCCTTCACGAACGAGAGTTTGGGGATGCTGTTTTTCGTGTCGTTGGGAATCTTGCTCCAGTAGTAGTCCACGAAGCCGCCGCCATCCTGCTGGGAGACCGTGACGAAATCCAGGAAATACTTCTTGCCATTGACATCCGTCGTATCCGACACATCCTTGCCCTCGAGTTCGGGCTTGATCGGATGCATGACCATTTTCGGGCCGAAGTCGTTGATCCAGAAGTAACCTTTATTGTCGCTGTCGTAGCGCAAGGCACGAACCGCCGCCTTGGCCGCCTCCTGGGCCTGGGCCTGGTTCAATTCGCCGGAGGTCTGCTTGCCATGGAAATAAACGAGGATGTGATAGGCGGTCTCGACCAGATTGCGGGTTTTGATCTGCCGATCGGCCAGCATGCCCTCCTTTTTGGCGAACATGGCCAACATGCCCACGGCCAGAATGCCGACTACCGCCAGGATCAGGAGCAGACTGATTCGTTTTTGCAGGGTTAAACGTCCGAGAAAGGAGGACATGACGGGTTTGGAACAGGAATTCTCTTGCATGGTTTTGCCTGATGTTCGCTTGTTTCGGTGATGAAGAGGCAATGATGAACATTTATGATAAACCATGATAGCCAAAAAGGAAAGCCCGGATTCACCGGTGATCATCCTTCTCAGAAGTTTCATATAGGTGCAGTGATTGTCGTTTTGCAAGTTTTTTGAAAATTTTCTTGCTGAACGGTTGCATCTGTCGATTGTTTTCCATTCGGGACTACCTTGATTCGGGTTGAAGGTTCCTTACTGTTCTTTTTCTTTTGTCTGCAACCGATTCGAGGAGTCGAGATCATTATGGCCAAGGTCAAGTCGCGCGCCAAAGCGGTCAATCCCCTGTTTCGCGAAGTCGCCGTTTCCGGTGATGGCCGCGACATCACCCGCGATTTCGGCGGGTTGATGAATGCCCTCTTGCCCCAGGACTCGGTGCTGCGCGACCGGGGCGGAGATTACACCCTTTACGAGGATGTGCTGCGGGATGATCAGGTCGCCTCCACCTTCCAGCAGCGCCGCATGGCGGTCACCTCCGCTGAATGGGGGGTGCGTCCGGGCGGTCCGGATCGGGAGAGTCGCATGGCCGCCGATTTCCTCCTCGGCGCCCTCAACCGGATTGGTTGGGACAACGTGACCGATAAAATGCTTTACGGCATCTTCTACGGCTTCGCGGTGGCCGAATGTCTTTGGGGTCGGGATGGCCGATTCGTCACTCTGGAGGCGCTACGGGTGCGCAAGCAGCGCCGTTTCACCTTCGATCCCCTCGGCAGGCCGATGCTGGTCACCCCTGGCGAACCGAACGGTCTGGCACTGCCGGGGCGCAAATTCTGGCACTTCCACGCCGGCGCGGACAACGACGACGATCCCTATGGCCTGGGTCTGGCCCATTGGCTCTACTGGCCGGTCTTTTTCAAGCGCAACGGCTTGAAACTCTGGTTGATCTTCATGGACAAGTTCGGCATGCCCACCGCCATGGGGAGCTATCCGGCCAATGCCACCGACGAGGAGAAACGACGCCTGTTGGCCGCGCTGCGGGCGATTCAGACCGATTCCGGGATCATCGTGCCCGAGGGGATGAAGGTGGAATTGATCGAATCCTCCCGTGGCGGTCAGGTGAGTTACGAGAGCTTCATCGACCGCATGAACGCAGCCATCGCCAAGGTGACCCTCTCCCAGACCCTGACCACCGATGCCGGGGGCGGGCAGTACCGAGCGGACGTACACAAGCATGTGCGCAACGAGGTGGTGAAGGCGGATGCGGATTTGATCTCCGACAGTTTCAATCGGAGCGTTGGGGCGTGGCTGACCGCGTGGAATTTCCCCACGGCCCATCCTCCGAAGGTGTGGCGACGGGTTTCGGAAGATCAGGATCAGCGTCCCATCGCCGAGCGCGACCGCATGCTTTTTGGAATGGGGTTGCGTCCCAGCGCGGCGTACATTCGCGCTACCTACGGGGAGGGGTGGACATTTCCGGAGGACCGGGAGGCGGATTGACCAGGGTTTGGATGGTCGGAGATGCCGGGGGATGGAAACGCTTCGAGGCCAGACCTGTGGTGGCGTTGGCCTCGGCCTCGGTTGCGTTCTGGTCGCGAACGGCTGGTATCGGGTTTTAGCTCATGCCGCTGGAGTCGTGGGTGACCTGGATGATCTCGTCGTTGGCGCGACGGATTTTTTCGATGCTTTCGGTGATTTCGCGGGCGGTATCCGAGGCGCCGGCGGTATTCTTGAGGATGTCGGCCATCTTTTTGGAGATCAGGTTGGTGGCTTCGGCGGTCTGACGGGCCAGATCCTTGACTTCGTTGGCCACCACCGCGAACCCCTTGCCCGCCTCGCCGGCGCCGGCGGCCTCGATGGCGGCGTTGAGGGCCAGCATGTTGGTTTGACCGGCGATGTTTTTGATCATTTTCACCGCCTGGCCGATCTCCTGGGCGGAGATGGCGAGTTTTTCGATCACCTGGGCATTGTTGCGGCTGAATCCGTCCGCGCGTCGCAGTTCCTCGGTGGCCTCCTGAACCTTCTCATACAGCTCTTCCACGAGGAGTTGGGCCTCATCGAGAGATTGCAATTTCGGAATTTTATTCATGAGTTATGTTCCTAAATTTCGATAAAATCCAGATGCCCGCGATTCGTCTCCGGGAGCACCAAGGTCCGCATCCTTCATCATAGCGTGTAGGCACGCCGTTTGAAATGGTTTTTTTCAATTCTTTTCAAGCCAGCCCGACAACTCCCGCCGTGCGATTTCGGTCAGGGCGCCGATCCATGCGGGGGTGTCGTTCAGGCAGGGCACATAGTCGAACCGTTCCCCGCCAGCCCGGTGGAAAATCTCCGCGCCTCCCTCCGCGATCTCTTCCAGAGTCTCCAGGCAATCCGCCGTGAAACCGGGACAAAGCACCGCCAGATTCCGCCTTCCTTGACGTGGCAGCGCGTCGAACAGGCCGGCGGTATCCGGTGTCAACCAGACTTCCCGGCCAAAGCGCGACTGAAAGCCGACATGCCAGCGCTCAGAGGGTAAATGCAATTCTTCGGCCAGTCGTTGCGCGGTGATCCGGCACTGTTCGGCGTAGGGATCCCCTTCGTCGATGAACCGTTGGGGCAGGCCATGGAAGGAGAAGAGCCAGTCGCGGGGTACGGTCGGATCGAGTCGGGCGCGGGCCACGTCGGCCAGGGCGCGGATGTAGCCGTCATCCGCGAAAAAGGGCGGCGCGAAGCGCAGGGCGGGTTGCAGACGCTCCTCCGCGAACGCCATGGCCACGGCATCGGCGATCGAGGCGGTGGTGGCCGAGGCGTATTGGGGAAAAAGGGGAATGATCAAGAGCCGTTGGATTCCGGCGCGGGTCATGGTATGAAGGGTCTCGGCGATGGCGGGGGAGCCGTAGCGCATGGCGAATTCCACCCGGATTCCGGCTCCGAGTTGCGCGCCCAGCCCCTCGGTCACCCGCCGGGTATGGTGGAGCAGGGGGGATACCCCGTCCGGACGCCAGATTTTTCGATAGAGCCGGGCGGAACGGGGAGAACGGGCGGGCAGGATGACGCCGTGCAGGAGTGGCAGCCATTTCCATCGCGGCAGATCGACGACACGCCGGTCGGAGAGAAACTCCTTGAGAAAACGTCGCACCGCCTGGGTTTCGGGGGCGTCCGGGGTGCCGAGTTGCGCGAGCAGTACGCCGATGGAGGGAGTGGACACGCGCGGCGCTCCTTATTCTTTTGGCATGGGTATGGATCATCGATGGTAGAGAGGCGACGGTGACGCGAAACACGGTCTGCAACAGGATAGGGGGGAATCGCGCGGCATGCCAGGGGGGGCGCGCATGATTCCGCGTCTGCTCATCGCCGCCACCCGCAAGAGTTCGGGCAAGACCACCCTTGCCCTGGGATTGGCCTCGGCCCTGGCCGCGCGCGGTGTGGCGGTGCGTCCCTTCAAGAAGGGGCCGGATTTCATCGATCCGGCCTGGTTGAGTCGCGCCGCCGGGGCCACCTGTCACAATCTCGATTTCCACATCATGGGCCGCCCCGCGATCCTGGAGAATTTCCCCAGATATTGCGCGGGCGGTGATCTGGCCCTCATCGAGGGCAACCACGGCTACTTCGACGGACAGGATCTGGAAGGGGCCGATTGCGGGGCGGCCCTGGCCGAGTTGCTGCAAACGCCGGTCCTGCTGGTGGTCGATTGCAAGGGGGCATCGCGCGGCATCGCGCCGTTGATCCGCGGTCACCTCGATTTTCCGGGGGGTGCGTGGATTCGGGGCGTGGTGCTCAACAACGTCGCCTCCCCCCGTCACGAAGAGCGGCTGCGCATCGCCCTGAATCGTTTCGTGCCGGTGCCGGTCCTGGGCGCGATCCCCCGGACCCGTGCCATGGCCATCGATGAACGCCATCTGGGACTGCAACCGGTGGTGGAGGGAGAGAGCCTGGCGGAACGCATCCGTGCCATCCGCGACACCATCGCCGCCCATGTCGATCTGGATGCCATTCTGGCGCTCGGTCACGCCGCTCCACCCTGGCCTTATCCGCTCGCCCCGCACGATTCCGCCCCGCGACCCCACGGCGCATCCGCGGTGCGGGTGGCCATGGCCCTTGATCAGGCCACCCATTTCTATTATCCGGAGAACCTCGAGGCGTTGCGCGCTTTCGGCGTGGAACTCGTCCCCTTCTCCATGCTCGACGACGTGGCGCTTCCCGAGGGGTGCGACGGACTCTATCTGGGGGGCGGCTTCCCCGAGGTGTTCATGGAGGATCTGGCCGCCAGACGCCCCCTGCTCGACGAGATCCGTCGCCGCGCCGAGGCGGGGATGCCGATCTTTGCCGAGTGCGGCGGATTGATGATGCTCGCCGAATCGATCACCTGGGGGGAGAGACGGGTGGAGATGATCGGCGCCCTGCCCATCGAGGTGACGGTGGAGAAACGTCCGGTCGGCTATGGCTACATGCAAATCGAGGGGACCGGGGATCTCCCCTGGCCCGGCGCCGGGGTGGCGCTCCCCTGCCACGAGTTCCACCACTCCCGCGTCACGCGGGTGGGAGAGGGGGTGGGATACGCCTTTGGCGTCACCCGTGGCTTCGGGGTCGATGGCCGGCGCGACGGCCTGACATTTCGTAACATTCTGGCCTGTTACGCCCATCTTCACGCCCAGGGTTCTCCAGGATGGGCCGCATTCCTGGCCGATTTCTGGCGTGCGACGTCCAAAGGCGGGTCCACGGTCGGAGGGTGAGGGGGGATCTTCCCGTCATGCCAGTCTGGCGTGCAAAAAAGTGAAGATTATCGGTTCCAATATCATTGAATCGTGATATACTAATATGTGTTTGCGTCAGAGGGGATGCCTTCGGACGCCATTCAATCACACCCGTGGCAACATACGACAGAGAGACCGGACCATGAAACTTGCGGTATGTATCTACGAAGGACCTTATAATCATGAGGCGTCGGACACGGCCTACAACTTTCTTCAAGCGGCCATCAAGAAAGGGCATGAGATCAAGGGGATTTTCTTCTACCACGACGGGGTTTACAACGTCACCAAGCTGATGGAACCGCCGCAGGACGACCGGCACATCGCCAATCGCTGGTCGGCGCTGGGGGCCACCGGGATCGACATCGTTGTCTGCATCGCGGCGGCCAAACGGCGCGGCATCGTCGATGACGTGCTCGTGCCCAACGTGCGCATCTCGGGACTGGGACAACTGACCATGATGGCCATCGAAGCCGACCGGCTCGTGGTATTTGGCGATTGATTAGGAGGAGTTCGGAAAATGGCCGAAGAGATCAAGAAAATCATGTTCACGGTCCGCAAACCGCCGCACGGATCGATCTATGTCTATGAAGGGTTGGAGGTCAAGCTGATCATGGCCGCCTACGACGCCGACATCTCCGTGGTCTTCATGGATGACGGCGTGTTCGCGGTCAAGCAGGGCCAGAACACCAAGGAGCTGGGCATCAAGGGGTTCGCGGCCACTTACGGCGCGCTGGTCGATTACGAAATCTCCCAGGTCTACGTGGATCGCAAGTCCATGGAAGATCGCGGCATGACCGAGGACGATCTGCTGGTGATCGGCGAGGACGAGGATACCGAGGAGCCGATCAAGCCCGAAGTGGTCGATGGCGACCAGATCGCGGCCATGATGGCCCAACAGCACAACATTCTGGCTTTCTAACCTGCATGATGGGGGTCGCTCCCCCTCACCCCCTTGCTGTGGCCCTTCCTGGCGGGAGTTCCACGGCAAGAGCCAAACAGAATCGAGGAGACCCTGGATCATGTTGCATACCGTGAACAAATCCCCCTTCCAGAACACGACGCTGGAGAGTTGCGTCCGTTTTGCCAGCCAAGGGGATGTCATTCTGTTGATCGAGGATGGCGTGCTGGCGGCCCAGGCCGGCAATGTCAAGGTCGGACTGCTCGAAGAGGCAATGGCGAAGTGCGAGGTTTTCGCCCTGAGCGCCGATCTGCAGGCCCGTGCCGTCACCGAACTGGTGGAGGGGATCAAGACCACCGATTACGACGGCTTTGTGGATCTGGTCGAGAAGAATCTGACCCACTCCTGGCTTTGATCGCGTCCATGCGCATCTTCCGCCGGTGTCCGTCCCGGAGACCGGCGGGAGCATCAACCTTACGAGATGGAGGAGGAGAGTCCGTGAAGTCTCCCACATCCTGGGCGGGACGCTGGTCGCGAGCGTTTCTGCTGTTGTTGGTGCTGTTCGCGGCGTGGATCGCGGCGCCCCTTTCGGTTCAGGCCGATCCGCCCCAGCCGGAGAAGGCCGTGCGCGGACCGTGCGTGCGTGATGCCGAGTGGATGCGGCGCAACCACATGGACTTCTTGAAGCATAAACGGGAAGAGACGGTACGCGAGGGGAAGGCCGTCCCGACGGAATCCTTTCTGAGCTGCATCTCTTGCCATCCGAGCAAGGAGCGGTTCTGCGACCGCTGCCATGCTTACGTGGGGGTGGCGCCGAACTGTTTCGATTGCCACCAATATCCCAAATGACCCCTTTTTGGGAACTTCAGCCATGACCATGGATAGAAGATCGGTACTCGGCCTGGGTGGGGCCATCGCCGCGGGAGTGGCGCTGGCGCCGGGCCTCCATTTGATCGCCGCCCCGGCTGCGCCAACCCCCGCGTCGGGCACGGGTAAACGATGGGCCATGCTCATCGATACCACCCGATGCACCTCGGACTGCACGGCTTGCACCAAGGCCTGCCGCGCGGAGAACAACGTGCCGCTGTTCGGCGATCCGCAACGGGATATCCACTGGATTCGCAAGGTGGAGTTGAAGGATCAAAGCCTGCGCAAGCCGACGGTGAGTCTGCCGGTGCTCTGCAACCACTGCGAAAATCCGCCCTGCGTGCATGTCTGCCCCACCGAGGCGTCGTTCGTCCGTCACGATGGTCTGGTGTTGATCGACAAGCACCGTTGCATCGGCTGCCGGTACTGCATCATCGCCTGTCCCTACAAGGCCCGCTCGCTGGTCTTCCACAAGACCCGCCCCCCGAAGGATGCCAACCCGAACGTGCCGATCCGTGCCGCCGGCGTGGTGGAGAAATGCACCTTCTGCGCCCATCGCATCGACGAGGGCAAACTGCCAGCCTGTGTCGAGGCCTGCGCCAAGGCCGACAAGGGGGCGATGATCTTCGGGGACATCAACGATCCCAACTCCGAGATCTCCCAGCGGCTTCTCAAGGAGAAGAGCCAAACCATCCGTCCGGATCTGGGGCTCAAACCCCATGTCCACTACCAGGGCATCTAGGAGGCCATCATGCTGAGCGAATACTCCGCCATCGAGGGCCGTTCCCTCGGATATTGGAAGGTTCTCGGCGCCATGGTCGCGCTGGTGCTGCTGGGAGCGGCGTCGTTTCTGTACGTCGAAATCCACGGCCACGGCGTCACCGGCATGAACAACCAGATCGTCTGGGGCCTGCCGCACGTCTTCGCCATTTCGCTGTTGGTGATGGCCTCGGGCGCCCTGAACATGGGGTCCATGTCCACGGTCTTCGCGGTCAAGCAGTTCGAGCAGTTCGGACGCTTCTCGGCCTTTCTCTCCATCGCTCTCCTGAGCGGTGGCTTGGCCGTGCTGGTGCTCGATCTGGGTCGGCCCGACAACATGCTCCTGACCATGATCCACATGAACTTCCGTTCCATGTTCACCTGGAACGTCTTCCTGTACACCGGCTTTCTGACCCTGTGCCTGCTCTATCTCTGGACCATGTTCGAGTACAAGCAGTACAAGAAGTTCGTCGGCACCGCCGCCTTTGCCTGGCGTCTGGTGCTGACCACCGGCACGGGTTCGATCTTCGGCGTGATCCAGGGACGCGAAGTGTTCGGTTCGGCGATCACCGCCCCGACCTTCGTGGCCGTCTCCCTCTCCTCGGGTACGGCGCTGAGCATCCTGCTATTGGTCTACACCTTCCGCTACACCAAGCGCGAACTGGATGCGCGCCTGGTCTACGGCATGCGCAACGCCATGATCTTCTTTCTGTCGCTGGTGGCCTATCTGCTGGTGGTCGAGAAGTTCACCCGCATGTACGACCCATCCTCCTACGCGGTCGAAACCTGGATTCTCACCGGTCCGTGGGCCTGGCTTTACTGGCTGGGGGTGTGGGGTCTGGGGGTGATCCTGCCGATGGCGCTGCTGTTCAACCACAACATCGGCAACAGCATCAACGGCGTGCTGATGGCCTCGGCCTATGTGGTGATCGGAACCTTCTGTTTCGTGGGTCACACCCTGATGGCCGGTCAGGCCTATCCGTTCGACCTGTTCCCAGGGTATACCATCTCCAGCGTTTTCCGGGACGGGATCTCCGGAACCTATGTCCCAACCTTGCCGGAGTTGCTGCTGGGGTTGGGTGGCGTCGGCATCGCCGGCGTGATTTATGTGCTGGGGATTCGCTTCCTGCGCATGTTGCCCGCCAGGGGCGAGGCGCCGAAAGGTTGGGAGTTGCCCTGGAACCCGTAAGCGGTCTATGCTAACATGAAGGATGGGGGGTGACCCCCGCACCCCACGACCGTGGACCTCCCTTGTGGAGGTTCCATGGCAAGGGTCCCCGTGTCGTTCGCGGCACGGGGCTTTTTTTGTTTGCGGGGGGATGGTTCACGACCTTTGTCACGTCATCGGGAGGCGCCTCTGCCGTGAAATCCGTGTCACGCCCCATGCGGACCGCCAACCCGTTGAAACCGATCGGTGACGCCGTAGAGGTTCGCGCCTCGACCGGTGAGCGGCGTTTTCTGGGGCTCAAGCCCCTGACCTGGCTCGTGGTCGCGGGCAATCTGCTCCTGGCGTTCGCCATCGTCCATGATGCGTGGCGGATCCAGCGCGCCTGGTCGCGTTCCGAGACGGATGTCGTCGCGCCTGCCAATCCCGTGGCGCCGAAAAACGGGTCGGAACGACCGGCGCAGCTGCATGGCTGGAACGACTGGCATCCGTTCGGTCAGGATGCGGCGGCCAACCCCGTGACGGTCGCATCCGTCAGCGTGCCCGAGGATGCGCCGGAGACACAGTTGAATCTGGTGCTGACCGGCATCCTCAACGGTTCGGGTTCCGAAACCCGGGTGGCGGTGCGGTCGGGTGGCGATGCGGACAAGATCTACGCCATCGGCGACAAGTTGCCGGGGGATGCCCGCATCGTCGCGGTGCGCTCCGATCGGGTGATCCTGGAGAAGGGCGGACACCACGAAACCCTGCGCCTGCCGCGTACCCTCCTGCCGTTGGATGTGAAACTGGCCGGCACGGAGGTTCCACCCCCGGCGAGCGAGGCGGCGGAGCTGTTGCGGGAGCTGCGCGAGCAGTTCCAGACCAATCCGGACGCGGTGTTGGCGCGCATTCCCATGTCCGTCGAGAGCCGGGACGGGGTGTTCGGCGGCTATCGGTTGCTGGCCGGCAGCGAGCCGGGATTGCTGGAAAAATTGGGACTGATGCCCGGTGACGTGCTCACCTCGGTGAATGGGGTGGTGTTGAGTTCACCGGCCAAGGGGATGGAAGCCCTGGGGGGATTGAGCCGGAGTCGGGTGTTGCATGCCAGCCTGCTGCGTGGCGGCAGGGCGATAACCGTGCATCATGAGTTGGGCGGGAATTGATTCAACAGGATTTTCACCACGGCACACCAAATCCGAGGTTCTGATCGAGCGATGCTGGCGCGGGTTGCACGTCTGATGTTGATGGCCGGGATGGTGGCGTTCACCGTTCCGGCGCATGCTGCCGAGTTGACGTTGAACCTCAAGGGCGCGGATCTGACCACCCTGGTGGAGACCGTGGCCCAGGCCACCGGACACAACTTCATCCTCGACCCGCAGATCAAGGGCAAGGTGACGGTCATCTCTTCCAAGCCGATGACCGAAAAGGATCTCTACCGGATGTTTCTCTCCATCCTCGAGGTCCATGGCTACATCGCCGTGCCTACGGACAACGGCGCCATCAAGATCATCCCCGACACCGAAATGAAATACAGCGGCGCCCCCCGCCCGGACGAGGCCACGGACGGCAGCGAGGTGGTGACGCGGGTCTTCAAGTTGAAACACGTCAGCGCCGCCAAAGTTCTGGGCGCCCTGCGTCCGCTGGCCAGTCCCAAGGCGCATATGGCCTCCTACGACGATGGCAACATGCTGATCGTCTCGGACCATGCCGATGTGGTGGAACGGCTGGGGGTGATCGTCTCGCGGGTCGATCAGGCGGACGAGGGGGAGGTGGAGACCCTTGTGCTGATCAACGCCTCGGCGGTGGAGGTGGCGCGGGTGATCAACGCCCTGGAGCAGGGACAGCCTCCCGCGTCTGGACAACCGGCGGGACAGGTGGCCCGTCAGGTGGCGGTGGCCGACGAACGCACCAATTCGATCCTGTTGGGTGGCGACAAGGCCACCCGGCTGAAGCTGCGCACCATCATCACCCATCTGGATACCCCGGTCGAGGTGCGGGGGAATACCCGCGTCGTGCAGTTGAAACACGCCAACGCCAAAAAGATGGTCGATGTGCTCGCCTCCATGGGACAGGACTACCTCAAGAACACCCAGAAGGAGAAAAAGGTCGAGGCGACCGGATTGGTCAACGTGCAGGCCTACGAAGGGACCAACGCCCTGGTGATCACCGCCCCGCCGGCGCTGCTCCAATCGATGCAGGATGTGATCAAGAAGCTCGACGTGCGCCAGACCCAGGTGCAGGTGGAGGCGATCATCGTCGAGGTGTCGGTCTCCAAGGCTGCGGATCTGGGGGTGCAGTGGGGCATTCTCGGGGGCAAGGGCGACAACAAGGGGGTGATCGGCGGCACCAACCTGCCAACGAGCAACGGTCCCGGTCTGGTGCAGATCGGTGGCCTGATCGCCAAGGGGACGGCGGATGCCGCCACCGGCCTGGCATCGACCTCGGGTCTTCTGATCGGCGGAACCAACGGGGATAACTTCGTCGGTCTGCTGCGCGCCCTGAACGGCGACGGCTCCAGCAACGTCCTCTCCACCCCCACGGTCGTCACCTTGGACAACGAAGAGGCGGAGATCATGGTGGGCAAGCGCATGTCGGTCTCCACCGGCCAGACCACCACCATCCAGGGGGGCAACCCCTTCACCACCATCACCCGGGAGAACGTCGGCCTCACCCTGAAGGTCCGGCCCCAGATCAGCGAGGGGAACGTGGTGCGCATGGAGATCCACCAGGAGGTCTCCGAGATCGGCCTGGTGGACTCCTTCGGCAACCGCGACACCAACAACCGCGCCATCAAGACCTCGGTCCTGGTGGACGATCAACAGGTGCTGGTGTTGGGCGGGCTGATCAGCAGCGATCGGAAGATGAGCAACAAGCGGGTGCCGATTCTCGGGGATCTTCCACTGCTCGGCATGCTCTTTCAGGTGGAGGAGGCGACGGACGAGAAAAAGAATCTGATGGTCTTCCTGCGTCCCACCATCCTGCGTACCCGCGAGGATGGCATCCATCTTACCCACGAGAAGTACCGGGCCATGCGCGATCAGCAGTTGTCCGCGCCGCGCGGACGCGGACCGGTCACCCTGACCGATCAACCGCCCCTGTTGCCCGAGATCGGCGGACTGCGCATGGAGCGCGGCCTGGGTGGTGCGGACCGAACTTCCGGGGAGTCCGAGCCCGCCAGGCCTCTGGTTCGCCCCTCTCCGGTGCGCGAGGAACCCCTCCAGGATCACCCGACTGACGAACCGCCGGTCAAGAAGGAGAGCAGGAAGACCAAGCCGACCGCCAACAAGGGGAAATCCACCCCCGGAGCGGATCAGCCGGTGGTCAAAGCATCGAAAAAGACCACCAGGAGGCCCACCCCTGCCGTGACGGATGCGCCCTCGGAGGGAGGGAGTTCCCGAGTTCCCGAGGGAGGGAGTTCCCGAGGTCCGGAGGGTGGGAGTTCCCGAGGTCCGGAGGGTGGGAGTTCCCGAGGTCCGGAGGGTGGGAGTTCCCGAGGTCCGGAGGGTGGGCCACAAAGCGGCCTGCGCCAGTTGAACGGCCTGACGCCGCGCATCTCCGCCTGGCGCGACGACCAGTTCGATGCCTCGGATCATGTCAACTGACGCCTCTCGGTCCCCGTCCCCGCACCGGAGTCCGGTGCTCTCCTACTCGTTCGCCAAGCGGCATGGCGCCCTGGTGTCGGGTGTCGAGGAGCATGGCGTGCGCGTGCACCACCGTCCCGATGTCCATCTCGCGGTGTTGTTGGAGCTGCGTCGCGCCCTGCGTCGCCCGTTGCATCTGACCGAACTGGCGCCGGGCCCCTTCGAGGAGCTGTTGCGACGCACCTTCGAGGCCGGCTCCTCCCAGGCCATGGAGGAGATCGGAGCCCTGGACGAGGATCTCGATCTGGAACGGGCCGCCGAGCAGATCGGCGAACCGCGCGATCTGGCCGACAGCGCCGACGATGCCCCGATCATCCGCCTGATCAACGCCCTGGTGACCGAGGCGGTCAAGAAGGGGGCCTCGGACATCCATCTGGAACCTTACGAGGATCGGCTCGTGGTGCGGTTTCGCATCGACGGGGTGCTGCGCAAGGTGCTGGAGCCGAAACGAAGCCTCTCCCCGCTGATCGCCTCGCGCGTCAAGGTGATGGCCCGGCTCGACATCGCCGAGAAACGACTGCCGCAGGATGGACGCATCTCGTTGCGCATCGCCGGACGACCGGTGGACGTGCGCGTCTCCACCCTGCCGACCGGTCACGGCGAGCGGGTGGTGATGCGCTTGTTGGACAAACAGGCCGGACGGTTGACCCTGGAGGAGTTGGGCATGGTCCCGGCCATGCGCGATGCCCTGGACCGGTTGATCCATCGTCCCAACGGCATCATCCTGGTCACCGGTCCCACCGGTTCCGGCAAGACCACCACCTTGTATGCGGTGCTCAAGCGTCTCAACGAAACCAGCCGCAACATCATGACCGTCGAGGATCCCATCGAGTACGATCTGGAGGGGATCGGTCAGACCCACGTCAACACCAAGGTGGATCTCACCTTTGCCCGGGGGTTGCGGGCGATTCTGCGCCAGGATCCGGATATCGTCATGGTGGGGGAGATCCGCGACGTGGAGACCGCCCGCATCGCGGTGCAGGCGAGTCTCACCGGCCATCTGGTGCTCTCCACCCTGCACACCAACAGCGCCATCGGCGCCGTGGCCCGGTTGAAGGACATGGGGGTCGAACCCTATCTGCTCTCCTCGAGCCTGACGGCGGTGTTGGCGCAACGCCTGGTGCGGCTGCTGTGCGAGGCGTGCAAGGAGCCCTGTCCGGTCTCCCGTCAGGAGTGGTCCGATCTGGCCTTGAATGGCGGTTCCTGGTCTCACATGCCGGAGCGACTCTATCGCGCCAAGGGGTGCGAGGCGTGCCTGGGGAGCGGTTTCATCGGGCGCGGCGGGGTGTATGAGCTGGTGGCCATCGATGACACCTTGAAGGGACTCATCCACGACAACGCGGGCGAACGGGAGTTGATCGCCCACGCGCGCGGCTTTTCGAACAGTCTGCGTGACGACGGCTTGCGGTTGCTGCACACCGGACGCACCACCCTCGAGGAGATCATGCGGGTGTCGCGGGAGGATTGATCCGTTCGCTGCCGGGTCGTTTCCCCAAGTTGTGCCAGGGGGATCCGGCTGCGCTCAATGCCAGAATTTCAACACCGTGATGATGATCCCCGCCGTGGTCAGGTTGATCCCGAACGACCAGATCATGAAGCGGTCGATCCTCTGGGTCAGCGACTCGAACCGTTTATCCACCTGCTCGAAGCGTCGGTTCATCTCGGTCTGCATCATCTCGAACCGCTTGTCCACCTGCTCGAACCGCTTGTCCACCTGCTCGAACCGCTTGTCCACCTGCTCGAACCGCTTGTCCACCTGCTCGAACCGCTTGTCCATTTCGGTCTGTATCATCTCGAGCCGCTTGTCCACCTGCTCGAGCCGCTTGTCCACCTGCTCGAACCGCTTGTCCACCTGCTCGAACTGCTTGTTCACCTGCTCGAACCGCTTGTCCACCTGCTCGAACCGTTTGTCCACCTGCTCGAACCGCTTGTCCATTTCGGTCTGCATCATTTCGAAGCGCTTGTCGATCTGCGCCAGCTGTCTGTCCACCTGCGCCAGCTGTTTGTCCACCTGCTCGAAGCGCTTTTCCATCATGAAGAAGCCCTGCTGCATCAACTCCCGTTGATGCTTAAGCTCCTCTTCCACCCGAACGATCCGTTCGCGCATCTCCATTTCATACATCGAGGTGGATTGATCCAGACCACGCTCGATCAGCCAGCGGTTGAAATAGGGCTGAAGACTTGAGGCGAGTTGTTCGATCTCAAAGGGTTGCAAGGTCATGCTCGGCTCCTGTCATCCAAAGGTCAAACAGTCCCATCGTTCCCATCCCTTCAGCCCATCCACTCCCCGGGCAAACAGCCCCACCATCGTTTCCGTTCCGTCCATCAACTTCCCGGCAGGATCCTCGGCACGCGCGGGGCGCGCAACCGGAAGGCATCGGGCATGCCGGATCCCAACAGAGGGGTGAGATAGAACTTGAAGGCATCGGTCACGTCTGTGCCCTGGGGGGTGATGAAGGCGTCGGGCATGATGCGGGTTTTTCCCGCCACCGAGATCATCGGATCCAGGCGATACTCCACGGCGTAGTGTCCGACGCGGTGCAGGGTCACGGTGCCGCAGGCGTTGTTCCACAGGGCGAACTGGCAGGCCTTTTCACCGACCTCGCGCGCCTCGCGTTGATCGACATCCGACACCACGCCCAGAAACGATCGTTGCAGATAGCCGAAGGTGTCGCCGCGCACCCGTTTGATGCCCAGATTATCCCGGATGGCGTTGGTGAGCAGATCGGCCAGGGCGCCGGTTCCGGAGAGTTGGACGTTGCCGTGGGCATCTTTTTCCAAGGTGCGGGCCAGCATGGAGGAGAGGATCGGGGTTCCCTCGGCGTCGTGGATCCCCTCGGAAACGGCGATGACGCAGCGTCCCAGTTTGTCGTAGATCGATTTGACCTCGGAGAGGAACTGTCCGATCTCGAAGTTGCGTTCCGGCAGGTAGATCAGATGCGGACCATCATCGCGACACTTGCGGCCCAGGGCCGAGGCGGCGGTCAGGAATCCGGCGTGCCGGCCCATGACCACCCCGACATAGACGCCGGGCAGGGCGCGGTTGTCGAGGTTGATGCCGGCAAAGGCGCTGGCCACGAAGCGTGCCGCCGAGGGGAAGCCGGGGGTATGGTCGTTGACCATCAGATCGTTGTCGATGGTCTTGGGGATGTGGATGGTGATCAGATCGTACTGGGCCTTCCTGGCGAAGTCTTCGACGATGCGCAGGGTGTCGGAGGAGTCGTTGCCGCCGATGTAGAAGAAGCAGCGGATGTTGTGGGCCATGAGCACCTTGAGGATTTCGGCGCAGTATTTTTCGTCCGGTTTGTCGCGGGTGGAGCCGAGGGCGGAACCGGGGGTGTCGGCGACCCGTTCGAGGTTGTGGGTGGTCTCTTGGGTCAGGTCCAGGAAATCCTCGTTGATGATGCCGCGCACGCCGTGCAGGGCGCCGTAGACCCGTTCCACCCTCGGGAATTTGCGGGCTTCGAGGACCGCGCCCACCAGGGATTGATTGATGACCGCCGTGGGACCACCGCCTTGCGCGACCAGAACTTTACCGGGTTTCATGCCTGATCCTTCCTAGATAATGGACTTGATGAATGTCGATGATGCTCACCTCATGAAGCCGTGACCGGTCTTCATGTCTGTGGATACTATTGGTCATTCCGGCGCGTCATGCAACCATTTTGTGCGATGGGAGAGCTGGAATGCGCCATGGAACAGGTGGGGTTGTTCGCCGCGTGCGTACAGGGTCGGCAGCAACCAGTCGGGACGGCCCGAGGTGGCGGTCAGGGGCAGAAGGGCGCGTCGGGCGCGGGTGAGTGCGGCATCGACCCGTTCGCCTTGGGCGAGCGCGGTGTGCAGCGTGCCGAAAAACAGCCGTGCCGCGTCGTTCTCCAGGGTTTCCGGCCAGGCGAGGGCCATGGGGAACTCGCCGGAGGCGATCAGCCCCTGACAGAGCGCTCCGGTGGCGGCCAGGGGCGGGGATTTGCCCTGTTCGCGTCCGGAGACGATCAGGATTCCGGCCCCGGAGAAACGCAGCAGTTCGTGGGCGATCTCCCGTGCGGTGCGGGCATCGACCAGGCGGTCTTCCGGCTCCTCGAAGCCGAAGAATCCCTGGGTGCCTCGGATCAGGGCAGGTCCGGAGAGGTGGATCGCGTGGGGTTGATGGGAATCGATCTCCTGGCGGAGCGCGTCCCAGGTGCCGTTTTCGACCACCCGGAGGTCGGTGCGCGGGGCATCGGGTTGGGAGTTGTCCGGCAGGCAGGCTGCGAAGGCATCCCGAGCCTGGGTGGTGGTGGCGATGGGGAATCCATCCGGGGCGCTGGCCTGGAAGAGCAGTCGCAGCGGACCGGGGGAGAGGGCGCGGCAGCGGTTTGCGGGTGGCAGACCCAGGACGCGGCGTTGGATGGCGAAGGCCATGTCCAGTCCCAGGGGATCGCGTTCCGGCGGCAGCAGCGATTCCCAGGGGAGAAGCAGGATTTCGAGTGTGTCGCTGACGATGGCCAGGTTGGTGGTTTGGCCGGCGGGTGGCAGGGCCGGGAGGATCCGTTCCCAGACCGGGGAGAGCCAGGTATGGAACAGTTCGATGCCGATCGCGCGCGTGGCATCTTCGGCCATGCCGGGCGGGCCGGGATGGCTCAGGAGTTGGCGGACCCCATCCACCACCAGCCGCAAGGTGGCCAGTTCGTCGTCGGAGACGGCGCGATCCTCGCCGACCGGTTGGCCGGCGATGGCAATGCGGGTGACATGGATTCCCTCGCCGCGTTTGATTTTGAGTTCGACCGTGACGTTCACGGCGTACACACCCGTCTGGCCCGTTCGCGCGCCTCGCGTCGGATCTCCGCCTCGTCCGGCACGACGCGGTTTCGCATCAGGATCCGGCCAGCGACGATCATGGTATCCACCACATGTCCGGTGGCCGAGTAGACCAGATTGGAGATCAGATCGTGTTCCGGGGTCATCTCCGGCTCGTGGTGGCGCAACAGCAGCAGATCCGCCGGCGCGCCGACGGTGAGTTGACCGGTCTGGCCCACCAGCGGGGCTTTGGCGCCGGTCGCCACCTCCCACACCTGGTGGGCGGGCAGGGCGGTGGGGTCGTGCTGGGCGTGTTTTTGGATCAGGGCGAGGAATTTCATCTCCTGGAACAGATCGAGGGTGTTGTTCGAGGCTGCGCCATCGGTGCCCAGGGCGATGGGAATGCCGCGCGCCTGGGCGCGGGCGAAGGGGAAGACCCCGCCCACGGCGAGTTTCATGTTGGAGACCGGATTGGTGACCAGGGTCGCGCCTCGTCGGGCGATCAGATCGAGTTCGTCATCATCCAGCCAGACGCCGTGGGCCAGGATCACCCGCGGGGTGAGCAGTCCCTGGCGATCCAGATGGAATGCCGGTCGCACGCCGTGATGTTTCAGGCAGGTCTCGACCTCGTGTCCGGTTTCGGAGAGATGGATGTGGACCGGCAGATCGTGACGCGCGGAAAAATCGGCGGTCCAGCGCAGGCTCTCCGGGCTGACCGTGTAGATGGCGTGCGGGGTGAGGGTGAAGCGGACCCGATCCGAGTAGCGGCCCGACTCCTCGAAGGTGGTTTCCGCCAGCCGGCGGCAGGCTTCTCCCTGTTCGGGGCCGGCCACGTCGATCATCACCGCGCCCACCCCCGCCTTGAGGCCGCTGTCTTCGACCGCCCGCGCCATGCCGTGGAAGTGCCAGTACATATCCTCGAAGGCCACGGTTCCGGAGCGGATCATCTCCAGACAGGCCAGCCGCGCCCCCCAGTAGACATCCTCCTCGTCGAGTCGGGCCTCGGCGGGCCAGATGCGGGTTTGCAACCATTGCATCAGGGGCATGTCGTCGCCGAACCCCCGGAACAGGGTCATCGAGGCGTGGGTGTGGCCGTTGACCAGGCCGGGGGTCGCGGCCAGACCGCCGGCATCCAGGATGGGGATTTCGGGCGTGGCCGGGGTGATCTCCGGACCGATGGCCAGGATGCGACCATCCTGGATGGCGATGTGGACCGGATCCGGGTGATCCGGCAGGCGGGCATCACGAATGAAGAGGTTCATGGCGCGAGCGAGAGCAGGAGGGTTTCCAGAATGAGCAGCAGCGTGGCCTCGTTGGCCTTGACCTGCTCCTTGAAGGCCGAGAAGGTGATGGGGGAGTCATCCAGGCCGTTGGCCAGGTTATCGACCACGCACAGGGCGGCGTAGGGGATTTTCAGGTCTGCGGCCAGGATGCACTCCGAGGCCACGGTCATGCCGACGACGTGGGCATGGGATTGGAACATGCGGATTTCCGCCGGGGTTTCGAAACGGGGCCCCCGTGTTTGCCAGTAGACCCCGCCGTCGTGGGGTTTGGGCAGATCGGTCTGGCCCCAGACATTCAGAAGACGCTGCCGCCAGGCGGCGTCGAAACCGGGGGTCTGATGGCCGCGGGCATCCTCGAACAGGGAGAGGTTGACCCACGGGGCGAGGAAGTCGTTCGGGACCAGGAAGGTTCCCGGCGGGATCTCCCGGCGCAGGCTGCCGACCGAGCTGATGGCCAGGATCTTTTTGACCCCGGCCAGATGCAGCGCGGAGAGGTTGGCGCGATGGTTGATCAGATGGGGGGGCAGATAGGTGCCCAGGCCGTGGCGTTGCAGAAACAGCAGGCCATCCTGTTCGAGCAGCGTGACTGCGCCGTAGGGGGTTTGGATCCGGCGTGGTGCCGCGTCCTGGAAACGGCGCGATTCCAGAAGGCTGGTTCCACCGATGAGCGCGATGGTCATTCCTTGATGAGTCCCGAACCCTGGAGTTTGTTGGGGGTCTGCTCGGGCGGGGCAGAGGGTTTGGGATCGCTCGACCAGAATTTCCACCAGGGTTCCTTGGCATCGTTCTCGGGCGAACGCTTCTCCTGGAGTCCTGCTTCCGCCTCCTTGTGCAGTGCATCCTGTCCCGACAGGAGCGGATCCGGGTGTTCTTCCATCCCGTTCGCCGGGCCGGGCTCGCGGGCGAGCGGATCCCGCAGGGGGGCGTGCAGACGCTCCGAGGGGGCGAGGAAGCCGGGCAGGGCGCCATCCCCGTCGTGGAGCGGTGGGTGATCGTCGAGGGAGGGCGCGGGCGGCGAGGTCAGGGTGGTTTTTTCGCCGCGCGACCAGAATTTCCACCACGGCTTTTTCTCGTCGGCTGAGGAGGGGGACGAGTCGGCGTCTCCAGCGGAGGGTTTGCCCGGTGAGGAGGCATCGGCTGGGGCCGGTCCGTTCGGGTTGACCGCCGGATGGGCATACTGGGTGTCCCAGAGCCAGTGCATCCAACCCTTGTCGCTGTCGGCTTCCGGGAGGGTGGTGGGATCCCAGGGCTTGTCGGAGAAGTTTTTCCGGACATCCTGGACCACGCCGGAGCGGTCGAAGGTGATTTCGACCCGGTTGGCGACCCGTGCGAAGGTGCGCTGCATGTTCTTGAATTTGCGATCCTGGACATACAGCCAGCGGTTGCCGCGGTAGGGGTTGACCAGGGTGGGCGGTCCGAGGAGTTCGAGCACCTGGGCGCGGGTGGTGCTGCCCGCGTGGATGCGGTGCAGGGCGTCCTCGTCGAGAATGACGCCGCTTTCGTGGATCTGTGCTTGACAGCCCGCCAGGGCAAGGGCCACGATGAGTGCGCGCGTCCAGGCCAATGGCATGCGATGTGAGGTTTTGTTCATGATCTTTCCGGGTCTTGAGGGGGTCGGTGGTTACCGGTTCGTTTCATGATACCCTCGGCGGGAGGCGGGAGCCAAGTTTCCATGTGGTGGTTGTGGCGGAATCGGGAGAAAAATCGGATCGGACGTGCTTCCAGGAGCCGGATCATGGCTCTGCACGATCGGATGGTGACGGAGGCGTTGGGTTGGAGCGCCGGAGACCGGCTCGGGGTGACGGATGATTTCCCGTTGCGTTTCGACGTGATGATCCTGCTCGTGGCCGGGGTGGTGCATCGGCTGCATCATCGTGGCGAGAACGAGGTGGCCCAGGCGTTGTGGGATATGACCTTCGAAGGGTTGGAGGAGAGTCTGCGCCAGCGCGGGGTGACCGATCTGAGCATGGCGCGGCGCATGAAAAAACTGGTGCGTCAGGCCACGGGACGGCGCGATGCCTTTCTGGCCGCCTGGGACGCGGGCGACGGGGCGGCATTGCGTCAGGCGGTGGCGCGCAACGTGTTGAACGGCGCGGATCCGGACGACCCGCGGGTGACCGGGCTGATCGAGGGGGTGGCGGCCTTCGTGGCGGGCGTGTGAGCGTGTTTCACGCCTCGCCGGGCTTGCCGTCGGCCAGGCAGACCCGGTTGCGTCCGCCGCGTTTGGCGGCATAGAGGGCCAGGTCGGCGCGCTGCATGAACGCGTCCAACGTTTCGTGTTTGTCGCGGAAGGCCAGGCCGCAGCTGATGGTCACCTTTTCACCGGCCATGGCGCCGGTGAAGGTCAGGGCGCGCACCTTTTCCAGAATCCGTTCGGTGATTTTTGTCACCCCCTCCAGATCCGCGGCGATCAGAAAGATCACGAACTCCTCGCCTCCCAGGCGCACCGGCACATCCTCGATGCGCACGCTCTCCAGCAGTACCCCGGCCACCATTTTGAGCACCACGTCCCCCTCGGGGTGGCCGAAGGTGTCGTTGACCCGTTTGAAGTGGTCGATGTCGAAGGCGGCCAGGGCCAATCCGGACTGATGGCCGCGATCGTGCAGATCGCAGAGCCGGGCCACGGCGTCGCGCATGTAAAAACGGGTATACAGGCCGGTCAGTTGATCGCGGGTGGAGATCTGATAGAACTTCTCGCGCTCCTTGTTGAGGGAGTGGAAGATGATTTCCCGTTCCAGCGCCACCCCCAGCGGCAGTCCGAGCTGTTCGAGGATGGAGCGGGTTTCGGGATCCAGGGTGATCGTTTCGGTCAACCCCAGGGTGGCCACCCCATCGACGTTCGGCTTGCCCGGCGCGAAGAGGGGAAGAATCAGCGTTTGCACCACCTCCGGATCGGTCGCCTCCTCCGCGCAGGGGGAGCCTGAAACAGAAAAGAGCAGGGAGCCATCCGGCTGGCGCCACGCCTCGAGCGGAATGCCGAGGCGCTCGCGCAGGGCCGCCGGCGGTTGCGCCATCGCGCCGCGATAGTGGGTCTCGGGCCCGAAGCGGATGGTCTGGTCGTGGAGCAGGCCATGGAAACGCAGGGTCTTGACCGGCAGCAGCGGCATGGCCGAATGCAGAAGGGTGTTGACCACTTCGGAGAAATCCCGGCTCATCACCATCCGTTCCATGGATTTGCGCAGCAGGTCGTTGAGCATCACCAGGCGTTGCACGTTCGAGCAGCTGTGGGTGATCAGATACAGGCCGCAGTCGATCTCCTTCAAGCGGGTGAAGACGAACGGGATCAGCCGTTTCGGGATGATGCTGCCGTGCTGGGGGGCGATGAGCCGCAAGGGGAGGCTTTCGAGCTTGAACAGACCGTGCAGCAGAATCTCCCGGCTGGGCATGTAGTGCTCATGAAAAAAGCGGATTCCTTCCATCACCCGTTCGTCCTGGGCGAACAGATGCAGGGTTTCGGTGAAGCCGCCGAACAGGTCGCTGGAAAAAAGGATGCCCGTGGACTCCTCGAAGGTGCAGAAGGCGCCCGGCGAGTGCAGATAGGGGGTGAAGATGAATTTCAGGATTCTGCCGTCCAGATCGAGTTGCCAGCCGTTCTCCTCGATGCAGAGCATGGGCATGCGCAGGGCGTAGTGTTTCAGGAGGGCGTTGATGCGCCAGTGGCTCACCACCGTGGCCTGGGGGTGACGGTCGGGCATGCGGTCGATGATCGGCAGCACCCCGGCGATGTCCGGGTCCTGGTGTTGACAGACGAAGTAGCGGATCTGGTGGAAGGGGATGATCTTCTGGATTTTCTCCAGCACGATGGGAAACAGCAGCACCGAACCCGGATCGATGAGCACCGAGTGGTCGCCGTGGACGATCAGATAGACATGACACTGGAAGGAGTCGTCCCCCATCAGCGAGCCGACCCACCAGACCGATTCGGCGATCCGGACCGGATGATCGGGGGCTTCGAGGGTGAGGGGATCCAGGTTGGGGTTGGCGGTGGTCACGGGTCTGCTCGTCCTTCAAGGGGGAGAAAGGTCGATCGTGCGAAATCGGCAAGGTCCGCAAATATATATCCTCCGTTATACTTCATTCGTCAAGTCCGATGCACGGAAGATTCCATGCGCCGGTGTTGGAATCGATTGGTGGAAAGGTCGGTTTTTGCTATCATGGTGGCAGTCGGGACCGGAATGTCGGGGTGGACGGGCGCGGAGGGATCGGATCAGGATGAGAGGCTTTCGTTTGATCGGCACGGAATTTCCGGGCATTCAACCAATTCGCCAACATTAAAGCATGGTGAGCAACCGTGAATCGTGATGACACATCCCCCGACCGATGGCTCGAGGAGGCGATGAATCGTGCGCTGGAGGCCGATCGGGATGCCTTTCTGAGCGTGGCCGAGAGCCGTCGGGAGGCCGAGGCGCTGTTGTTGGAGGCGCGTCGGGTGGCGGCCTCGATTGAGGCGCGCGCGGACCGACGCATGGCGACCATTCAAAAGGAGCGCGCCAGGGCCCTGCGTCGTCAGCTCGACGCCCTGCAACGCCATCATCGTCGCGCGGCGCTCTTCAAGGAGGAGGGGGGGGACGCCCCCGATCCTTTGGTTTGGGCCGAGTCCGGCGTGGCGGCGCGACGGCTGGCGGCTCTGCTGACCGGCGGGGCGGAGCGTTGATCCGATGAGCGATCCCGGTTTCGCGCGACTTCAGGCCCGGTTGCAGGCCCGGCACGGCGAGCGGTTGACCGCGGCGCAATGGAACCGTCTGGTCGGGGTGGTCTCGCTCGAGGCTTTTCTGGCGCGCGCCCGTGAAACCTCTCTGGTCACCTGGCTGGAGGGGGTGGATCCCAGGGGGGATGTCCACCATCTGGAGGAGCGGATGCGACTGGCCTGGATCCGACATGTGGAGCGGGTCGCCGGCTGGACCCCCGAGGCGTGGCGGGATGCGGTGCGCTGGTGGGCGGTGTTGCCGGATCTGGAGGTGGCGGCCTGGCGGGCGCGACGTTCGGGTCCGGATCACGCCTGGTTTGCCCGGCTCGAGGGGTTGGAACGGTTGGAGATGCCCGCCGACGTGACGGATCCCTTCGCGTGGTGGATCGAAGCGTGGCGGGATCACTGGCCGGATGGGGGAGCGGATGAACGAACCTGGTCCGCGCTGACCCGATTGGCCCGTCAGGTGGTCGCCACGCTGGGCGCGGGCGAGCCCGCCGGAAGCACCGATTGGATCGGAGCCCAGCCGCGCGTCCTGCTGGAGCGGCAGTTTCGCAAGCAGGCGTTGCGACCGGGCGCGGTGTTCATCCATTTGGGGCTTGCCGCCCTGGAGTTGCTGCGGTTGCGTGGCGCGTTGTGCCGGCGCGCTTTGTTCGTTCACGCGGAGGCGGCGTGATCGCCCGTCCCAGAGCGGCGCGCTGGTTGCGGCTTCTGGCCGTGGACGACGACCTGCCCCTGGGACTGGAGACCCTGGCGCGCGCGGTGCCGTTCGAACCCGAGGCCGTGACCGGGGATGTCCGACCGGTGCTTACCCCGGAGATCCTGGAACGACTCAAGCGGTTCGATGGTCTGGTCGAGCGTTTCCGGCTCGGCTGGCCCGAGGCGCTCGGAGAGGCGGAAATCCCGCCGATTCCCCACGCCGCGCCGTTGCAATGGCTCGACGGGGCCCTGGCGGCGCTCGAGGCGTGGGGCGCCGAAGCCGAACCGCTGATTCAACTCGAACACGAACAACGGGCCCGCGAGGCCGAGTGGCTGCTTGTGCGGGATCTGGCCGGGGCGCTGGGAAGCGGCGGGTTGCGACTGGAGCCGTTCGGACGGGATTGGGCCGGATCGGTCGGGGTGCGCGGCGTGATCCATGCCCTCCCCCTGGACGCCCCGCCACTCGTGGGGGTTCCCGGCCTGCTGACCCGCCTGCTGCATGGGGAGCGGTGCGTGTTTCTGCTGGCCGTGGGGCGCGAGCAGCCGTTGGCCGCCCTGTCCGAGCAGGTGGCGGCGCTGCATGGCCGTTCGATGACGTTGCCGGAGTGGGCAAGCGGCACCGGACCGGAGGTGGCCGACAAGGCCGCCAGACGGCTGCAAATCACCTCGGCCTGGATTCGTGAGATCCAGGATCGTCTCCTGGCCATCGGCGCGCGCCATCGGGTCGCCGCGTGGATTCAGGCGGTGCGCCATCTGAAGTGGTATTTCCAGGCCGCGCGCACCGTGGGAGCCGGGCAGACCCTGCACCGCTTCGAGGGGTGGGTGGCGCCGGGCATCGGGGCCGCCGAGGTGAACGGGCATCTGCGCCGGGCCGGGGTGCGGGGATTGGCCTCCCTCGCCGATGACGGGCCGGGCGATCCGCCCCTCACCCTGGTCAACCCCTGGTGGGCCAGGCCGTTCGAACTCTTTCCCCGGCTGCTCGGCATGCCGGGCCGCGACGAGGTGGATCCGAGCCGGCTTCTGGCCGTGGTGGCGCCGCTGCTGTTCGGATACATGTTCGGCGATGTCGGTCAGGGGGCGGTGCTGCTCGGTGTCGGCATGGCGTTGCGCAAACGTCTCGAGGCGGCCTGGCTGTTGATCGGCGGTGGGGCTGCCGCGATTTTTTTCGGTTTTTTGTTTGGTTCCCTGTTCAGTTCCGAGGCGATCCTGCCGCCCCTCTGGCTCCATCCCACCGCCCACCCCCTGGCGGTGCTGGCCGCGCCCCTGACCTTTGGGGTCGGGTTGATCCTCACCGGCGTGGCCTTTTCCGCCCTGAACGCCCACTGGAGCGGTCACGGCCCGGCCTGGTGGCGTCACGAGGGCGGGGTGGTGTTGATTTATCTGGGAGCGCTGCTCGCCTTTTTCACGCCGATCGGGTACGATCTGGCTTTGCTGGGCTTGGGGCTTTTCGTGGTCGGCAACGGCCTGGACGCTCCGGCCCGGCTGCCGGGACGGCTGGCCCATCTGCTCGAAACCGTGCTGCAACTCGGGGTCAACACCTTCTCTTTTGCCAGGGTCGGCGCCTTCGCTCTGGCCCATGCCGGCCTCTCCCAGGCGGTGGTGACCCTGGCCGATCTGGCCGGCGGCGGGGTGGCCGGCGGGATGGTGCTGCTGTTGGGCAATGGCCTGATCCTGGCCCTGGAGGGGCTGGTGGTGTCGGTGCAGACCACCCGCTTGATCCTGTTCGAGTTTTTTGTCCGGTTCCTGACCGGCGGCGGGCGACCGTTTCGACCCCTGCCACCACCGGATTGACCGTGCTCTTAATTTTGATTCTTTTGCGGAAGGAACGGCCATGTCGCCACGCGCCAAGATCGCCATCGCCCTGACTCTCTTCACCGCCATTCTGGCCGTTGGGGCCAGCCTGGTTCTTTTCATCGCACCAGCCGTCGCCGGCGCTCCCGCGGCGGGAGCCTCGGGCGGGTCGCTGGATCCGGGCATGGGCTATCTGGCCGCGGCCCTGGCCACCGGGATTTCCGCCCTGTCCGCCGGCTATGCGGTGGCCAACGTCGGCGCTGCCGCCATCGGCGCCATCACCGAGAAGCCGGAGTTGATGGGCCGCATGCTGATCCTGGTGGGACTGGCCGAGGGGATCGCCATCTACGGTCTGATCGTCTCGATCCTGATCCTGAATCGTCTGGGTTGAATGCCCGCGCCGCTCTTCATCGGGGATGAGGTCGATGCCGCCGCCTGGCGTCTGACCGGCGTTCGCGTGCGCGATGTCGGGCCGGGCGAGGTGACCCGCGCGGTGGAGGAGGCCCTGGCCGGCGATTGGGAGCTGGTGCTTCTCTCTGCCTCCCGCGCTGGGGAGTTGACCCCCGAGCTTATGGAACGGTTCTCGGCCTCCGTGCGTCCTCTGACCCTGGTGGTGCCGGATGCGACTGGACGGTGGCATCCTCCGGATCTGGAACGGCTGGTGCGGTCGCGTTTGGGAATGGTCTCATGAAGCACACCTTGAACCAGATGCTGGACTTCGTGGAGTCCCGACGGGTGGAGGAGCGGGAGCGGATTCTGGATCAGGCGCGCGTCGAGGCGGCCCGTCTGATCGCCGAGGCGCACCGCAAGGCGCGGGCGCGGGTCAAGGAGATGGTCGCCCAGGAGCGGCGACTGCGGGAACAGGCGTTGCACGGCGCGCGGGTGCGCGCCGAGATCGAGCGACGCAACCACGAGATGCGGCTGACCCAACGCGCCCTGGAGCAGGAGCGACGTCTGTTGGAGGCGGCGCTGCTGGCCCGCTGGCGGGATGAGGAGGGTCGGCGCGCCTGGCTTGGAAGCGGTGTCGATCAGGCGTTGACGTCGCTGCCGGGCGGTACGTGGGAGATCGTCCGGCCCGCGGCACTCCCTCTGGAGGATCTGGCGTTTCTGCGGGCGCGGATCCGGGCGGGAGGGGTGATCGAGGTGGTGGAACGAAGCGATCCGACGCTTGTGGCCGGTATCCGGATCGGTTGCCGGGGCGCCTGGTTCGATGCGAGCCTGGCGGGCGTGCTCGCCGATGGCCAGGGGATCGAGGCGCGACTGTTGGCGCTGATGCGTCAGCCGTGACGATTGCGATGGATCGGGACAGCGCGCGGGGTGGTGCGTCTCCCCATCGGGGTGATACGATCCGACCCGATCGCGGGAGGATGGTCCTGCTTGTTTTGATTGGCGACACGAAAGAGGTGATGCATGTCTGAAAACGAATTCTCCCTGCCCATGCCCGAAGGCTCCGCGCGACGTCTGGCGGTGGGCTGGTTCTGTCTGTCGCTCTACTCGCTGATCGGCGCCGGGCTGGTGGTGATCCTGATTCTGATCGCCCGCATGCCGATGATCCATGATCTGATCCCCTGGACCGGCTCCTTCAAGACCGCGCTGGTGGTGCATGTCGATCTGTCGGTTCTGGTGTGGTTTCTCTCCGTTGCCGGCCTGCTGGCGAGCCTCAACCTGCGCCAGGGGAGCGGACGGATCGGTCTGGCGGCATTGGGGGTTTCGTCCATCGGCGCGCTGTTGATCACCTTCGCGCCGTTTCTGGGGGTCGATGCCCCCTTCATGAACAACTATGTGCCGGTGCTCGAGAACGGCGCCTTCTTTCTCGGTCTGATCCTGTTTCTGGTCGGCGTCGGGGTGATGGCCCTGCATGCCCTGCTCACCCCCCGTCCCTCGGAAGGGTGGTCGAGCGGCGCCGGGGCGCTTCGGTTCGGCGTGCAGACCGGCCTGTTGATTCTGGTGGCATCCCTGATCTTCTGGTCGTGGAGCTATCTGGTTCTCAACAAGGGGCTGGATGGTCTGCTCTACTACGAGGCTCTTTTCTGGGGCGGCGGACACGTCCTGCAATTCACCCATACCCAACTGGTGATCGTGGCCTGGCTGTGGCTGGCCACCGCCGGAGGCGGAACCCATTCGCTGACTCCGAGGGTCGCGGCGTTCCTGTTTCTGTTGGGGGCGCTCCCGGTGCTGGTCGCGCCGGTGCTGCACGCTCGTTACCTGCCCGGCGAGGCCGCATTTCAGGTGGGCTTTGCCGATCTGATGAAATACGGCAATGGCGTCGCCGCCCTGCCAGCCGGACTCGCCGCCTTTCTGGCCTGGCGGAACAGCGTCTCCACGGATCCCCATGCCCGACCGTTGCGCCTGGCCCTGATCCTGTCGTTGGCGCTGTTTGGTCTGGGTGGCGGAATCGGTTACATGATCAAAGGGGTCAACGTCACCATCCCCTCCCACTATCATGGTTCGATCGTCTCGGTGACCGTGGCCTACATGGGGTTGGGCTATCTGCTGCTGCCGCGTCTGGGGTTCGCGGCGCCTCCGGTTCGGTTGACGCTCTGGCAACTCTGGCTCTATGCCGGTGGATCGATGCTGCACGTATTCGGTCTGGCCTGGTCCGGCATCCTCGGGATCCAGCGCAAGACCGCCGGCGAGGCCCAGGGTCTGGACACCCTCGCCAAGAAGATCGCCATGGGGGTGACCGGCGCCGGTGGCGCCATCGCGGTGATCGGCGGCATTCTGTTCATCGTTATTTGTTGGCGGGCGCTGCGAAAACGGGCGGAAAACCGGGCCTGAAGCACGGATTGCAACGATCGGGATGTTTTGTCTCTTGCAAATCGTTGCTCTCCATGTCTGACTTCTGGTAATCTGTGCGGATGCATCCATCGGTCATCAACCGAGGAATTCCCGCGAGGGAGCTCCTCGGGTGGGGTCTCCCCCCCCATCATCCATTCATTTGAACGCGGGTAGTCGATATGCAGGATCGTGTCGCCATTGTCACCGGATCGAGCAGCGGTATCGGGCGGGTCATCGCCGTGCGCCTGGCCCAACTCGGAGCCCGGCTCGTTCTGATCAGCAACGAATCGATACGGCTTCTCGAGGCCCTCGAGGAGGTGCGCGCCATCTCCCCCGAGTCCGAGGCATTCGAAGCCGATGTGACCTCCTCGCCGTGTCTGGAGGAGTCGCTTAAACTGACTCAGGAGAAGTTCGGACGCATCGACATCCTGGTGAACAACGCCGGCATCACCCGCGACGGACTGTTGGTGCGCATGTCGCCCAAGGATTGGGACCGGGTGCTCGAGGTGAATCTGACCAGCGTCTTCCATATGACGCGCATGGTGCTCAAACCCATGATGAAGGCCCGCTACGGACGCATCGTCAACATCGCTTCCGTGGTTGGCGTCACCGGCAACCCGGGACAGGCCAACTACGTGGCTTCCAAGGCGGCCCTGATCGGCTTTTCCAAGAGCGTCGCGCTCGAAACCGCCTCCCGCAACATCACCGTCAACTGCGTCGCGCCAGGATTCATCCGTACCGCGATGACCGATGCGTTGAATCCGAAAGCGAGAGAGGCTATTCTTTCCCGAATTCCCCTGGGTACCATGGGCGAGGCCGAAGACGTGGCCAACGCGGTGGCGTTTTTGGCCGCCGAACGTTCCGGGTACATCACGGGCGAGACCATCCACGTCAACGGAGGTCTTCACATGGCCTGAAGCCTCGCCGCGGATTCGATCACGGCGGGCGTGGGGGCTTGGGTTTCAACTGGGCAGGTTTTGTCATCCATCAATAAGGAAATGCAAACATGAGCAACATTGCCGAACGGGTCAAGAAGATCGTCGTCGAACAGCTGGGCGTCGATGCCAGCCAGGTCACCGAGGAGGCCAACTTTGTCGATGACCTGGGCGCCGACTCCCTGGATACCGTCGAGCTGGTGATGGCCCTGGAGGAGGAGTTCGGTTGCGAGATTCCCGATGACGCAGCTGAAAAGATCGTCACGGTCCAGCAGGCGATCGACTTCATCGAAAAGAATCAGGGTTGATCGTCGCGCCTGGTTTGATTGATCCGGTGGATCGCGCCCATGCGTGGCACTCCCGAGCTGGAGTTCCACGCATGGGGGGATCCCCATCGGGCAGGTTTTTTTCACGAATTCGGTTGGCGCGCCAGGCATGGATGCGTATCGAACCCTGACGGCTCAAGTCCGAGCGGGTTCGGGCTGATCTTTGCGCTTCGGTGCCAACCGTCCATCGCGCTTAAGGAGAGAGCGAGCTGTGTCTGAGCGTCGCGTGGTCATGACCGGTATCGGATTGGTGTCCCCATTGGGAATCGGGGTTGCTCCGGTTTGGCAAGGATTGACCGAAGGTCGTTCCGGCATCGGTCCCATCACCCATTTCGATCCCACGGAGTATGCCTGTCGGATCGCCGGCGAGTGCCGTGGCTTCGATCCCGAGCAGTGGGTGGACAAGAAAGACGTGAAGAAGATGGATCTCTTCATGCACTTCGGCGTGGCCGCCGCCAAACTGGCCTGGGAGGATTGCGGGCTGACGGTCACCGAGGAGAATGCCACGCGCATCGGGGTGATCATCGGTTCCGGCATCGGCGGTCTGACCGCCATTCAGAATCAGGCCTTCATCCTCAAGGAGCGCGGTCCCAGGCGCATCTCCCCCTTTTTCATCCCCATGTCCCTGATCAACCTGATCTCCGGCCATGTGGCGATCCGTTACGGCATGCAGGGTCCGAACCATTCGGTGGTGACCGCCTGCGCCACGGGCGCCCATGCCATCGGCGATGCGATGCGCCTCATCCAGCGTGGCGAAGCGGATGTGATGCTGGCCGGCGGGGCCGAGGCGGCGATCTGCGAGCTGGCGGTGGGTGGTTTCGCCGCGGCCAAGGCATTGACCAGCCGCAACGACGACCCGACCGGGGCTTCGCGTCCCTGGGATCGCGGGCGTGACGGCTTCGTGATGGCCGAGGGTGCGGGCGTGGTGGTGCTCGAGACCCTGGATTCCGCCCAGGCGCGCGGCGCCACGATTTACGCCGAGATGGTCGGTTACGGTATGTCCGGCGATGCCTATCACATCACCGCGCCGCAGCCGGACGGTTCGGGCGCGGCCCGGTGCATGACCGCCGCCATGCGCGATGCGCGGGTCGATCCCGAGCGCATCGGCTACATCAACGCCCACGGCACCTCCACGCCGATCGGCGATCACATGGAGACCCTGGCGGTCAAGCTGGCCCTGGGCGAGGCGAATGCCCGCAAGGTGATGATCTCCTCCACCAAGTCGATGACCGGTCATCTGCTCGGAGCCGCCGGCGGGGTCGAGGCGATCTTCACCGCGTTGGCGTTGAAGAATGGCGTGCTCCCTCCGACCATCAACCTCACCGATCCGGATCCGGAGTGTGATCTCGACTACATTCCCAACACGGCGCGCGACAAGGTGATCGAATATGCCATGTCGAACTCGTTCGGATTCGGCGGCACCAACGCCACCCTGCTCATGAAGCGGTTTCATTGAAACGGTGGATTCTGCATATCGCCTCCATTGCGTTGCTGGGGGGGCTGATTGTGTTGGGAGCGGTCGCTTACGCTTTCGTCGATTTTCTCAACACCCCATCCCCTGTGACCAGGCGGGTGATGATCGACAAGGGGTGGGGACCGAAACGGATCGCGTTGCATCTGGAGTCCCAGGGGGTGGTGGGATCCGCGGTGTGGTTCGGTTTGTTGATGCGCATGCATCGTCCGGGACCGATCCGTTTGCATGCCGGCGAGTATCAGATCGACGCCGGGGAGTCTCCGGCGTCGTTGTTGATCCGCATGGAACATGGCGACGTGGTGCGTCATCGATTCTCCTTTCCCGAGGGGGTGACGGTCGAGGAGATTGCCGCGCGCTTGCGCAAACTCGGCTGGACGGATGCCGAACAGCGGGTGCGCGAGACCGCTTTCGTGCGTCGTTTCGGGGTGAACGCTCCCTCCCTGGAGGGGTGGCTGTTTCCCGAGACCTACCAGTACGTGCGGGGGGACACCATCGAAGAGGTGTTGACCCGCATGGTGCGCATGACCAAAAAGGTGCTCGAACGGGAGTGGTCCGCGCGTGCGCCGGAGGTGAATCTGACGCCGCTCGAGGCATTGACCCTGGCTTCGATCATCGAAAAGGAGACGGGTCGGGCCGAGGAGCGTGGACGCATTTCCGGGGTGTTTCACAACCGGTTGCGTCGTCACATGCGTTTGGAGAGCGACCCCACGGTCATTTATGGCCTGCCTGATTTCGATGGCGATCTGACCCGCAAGGATCTGGCCACGCCGACCCCCTACAACACCTATGTGATTCATGGTTTGCCGCCGACGCCGATCTGCAATCCCGGCGCGGCATCGATCCATGCCGCGCTCCATCCGGAGGCGACCGAGGAGCTGTTCTTTGTAGCCACCGGGGATGGTGGGCATCATTTTTCCAAGACCTATGCCGAGCATCGGGCCAAGGTGAACCGTTATCAGCGCGGTGGGCGCGGGGAGGTTCGATCCAGGGAGCCTCATGAGCAGCCTTGAGGGTGATCCGGCGGGTGGTATTGCCGTGGCTCTTCCGAGGGGGGCGGGTGGTGTGGATCTTCCGAGGGTGGCGGGTGGTGTTGCCGTGGAACTTCCGAGGGAGGATCCAGACCCGGGCGATCTTCGCCGGTCAAGCCGGTTCGTGACCTTCGAGGGGGGCGAGGGAGCGGGCAAGTCGAGTCAGATGGCGGGTGTTGCCGGAAGGTTGCGGGGGTTGGGGGTTGAGGTGGTGACCACGCGCGAGCCGGGCGGGTGTCAGATGGCCGAGCGGATTCGTGAGCTGGTCGTGGGGGGTGGGCCTGGGGCGTTCGATCCGCGGGCTGAGTGGTTGTTGATGTTGGCGGCGCGCATCGAGCATCTGCGCGCGGTGATCCGACCGGCCCTGGCGCGGGGGTCCTGGGTGTTGTGCGACCGGTTTTCCGGCAGCACGGTGGCCTATCAGGGGTATGGACGCGGCTTGGATCTGGCGTGGATGGGGGAGGTGCATCGGTTCGTGCAGGAGGGGCTGGAGCCGGACCGGGTGATTTTGTTGGATGTCGATCCCGAGGTGGGATTGGGGCGGGCGTTGGGTGCGAACCGGTTCGAGCGGGAGAGTTCAGGGTTTCATCGACGGGTTCGGGCTGGGTTTCTGGCCATGGCGGGTGCGGATCCGGAGCGGTGGCGGGTGGTGGATGCGCATGCGGACAAGGCGGTGGTGGCCGAGGCGGTGTGGCGGGCGGTGGTGATGTCGTAAACCGTTACGGCGGACCGGGGGCCGAAGGTTGCCGGCGGAGATTCGGAGGCAGCGACTCCGAGGTTTTGTTTTCTTGGCGAGATCTGCAAAAAAGCGATTCTTGCGAAGAAAAATGCCGCGCGTTGCCCTGTGCGCGGGATCGTTCTGCGATTTCGGCCAAACGATCCCGCGTACAGGGGCCAAAAAACAGGCTGCCAGAGGCGGCAGGCCAGTCGCGACTGGTCGTATGCCTTGTCACGAACTTTGGGTTGTATCATGACCGAATCGGTTTTCTCCACCATCGTGGGTCATGACGCCATCGTGGCCCGCTTGCGGCACGCATTGGAAATGGGGCGTCCCGGCCATGCGTGGCTGTTCCATGGTCCCGGCGGGGTCGGCAAGCGCACCTTGGCGCTGGCCTGGATCCAGAGCCTTTTCTGTCCCACGCCGATCCGGGAGACGTCGGGTGTTTCGGGTTGCGGTCGGTGCCTGACCTGTCGCAAGTGTGCCGAAGGACACCATCCGGATCTGCGTATCCTCGAGGTCGAGGAGAACAAATCGCGCATTTCGGTGGACCAGGTGCGCGATCTGACCCGTTTCATCGCCTTCACCCCGCTGGAGGCGGCCTGGAAAGCCGCCATCATCGACGATGCCGCCTGGATGAACGAGGCCGCGGCCAACGCGTTGTTGAAAACCCTGGAAGAACCACCGTCCGGATCGTTGTTGATTCTGGTCACCGAGCGTCCTGGCGCCTTGTTGCCGACGATCCGTTCGCGGTGTCTCAAGGAGCGCTTTGCGTTTCTGGACGACGCGAGTCTGACGCGGTTGTTGGAACGACTCGCTCCGGAGAGCGATCCGGGTGCGCGGCAGGCGGCGATCGGACTGGCGGGAGGGAGTGTCGGGGTGGCGCTGCGCTGGTGCGATGCCGGGATGCTGGAGGGGCGTCAACGTCTGTTTTGCGATCTGGACGCCCTGGGCGGACGCTCCCTGGCGGACCTGATCGAGTCGGCGCGCGTCTGGAGCGAATCGGAACGGTTTGCCCTGGTGCCCGAGTTGTTGGAAACCTGGTGCGCGGAACGGATCCACCAGGAGGTGGCGGACGGTCGGGCCGGGGAGGTCGAGCGATGGCTGGAGACCGTCTCCGCGGTCACGAGCCTGTTGCGTGATTGCCGGACGATCAATCTGAACCCGCGTTTGACCCTGGAGTCGATTTTCATCCGCCTGGCGCGGATGCGAGGAGTGGCGTTTTGACATGAGTGGCGCATGGCGGGATAGGGGGTCGGACGATCCGGCGGGGGGGGTGAATCTGGAGTCGCCGGGACCGGAGGAGAGGGGCGGGGCGTTGTCCCTGGGCTGGAGGGACGACTTGTCCGTGGCTTTTGGGGACGATTCGGACGTATCCGGCGAGGACGGGGAGACGGCGCCGGGTTTCGGTCCGGAGGATCTGGAGGCGTTGGACGCGGATGAGGAACCTTACGCGCCGCCGATCATGAAGATTCCGGTGCCGGTGGTGGCGCCGGCGGGTCGAAAACTGCTTGGGATCACGATTCCCGACTCCTGCATGGTCTATCGGGTGGCCTGCGATCCCGGCGCGGTGTCGGTGGGGGATCGGTTGTTGGTGCAGGTGGCCGACGGCGAGGTGGTGGCCACCATTCGTCACATCTTCGAGTTGCCTTCCGAACCCTATCCCGGTCCGATCCGGCGCGTGGTGCGGCGGCTCAACGACAAGGATCTGCGATTTCTCGACGGGCGCGCCGAACAGGAACTCAAGGCGCAACGCATCTGTCGCGAGCGGATTCGCGAGTTGAAACTGCCGATGAAACTCTCCAAGGTGGTCTATCCCCTGGGTGGGAACAAGGCGATCATCCATTTCACCTCCGAGGAGCGCATCGACTTTCGCGATCTGGTGCGGCTGTTGTCCGCCGATTTGCGCGTGCGGGTCGAGATGCGCCATGTGGGGGTGCGCGACGAGAGCAAGCTGTTGTGCGGGCTGGGTCCGTGCGGCAAGATGCTCTGCTGCGGTCAGTTTCTGACCCGGTTTCATCCGGTTTCGGTGCGCATGGCCAAGAATCAGGATCTGTCGCTCACCCCGGAGGGGATCTCCGGGGTGTGTGGCCGGTTGATGTGCTGTCTGGCCTATGAGAACGATGTCTATCTCGCGCTGCGCAAGAATCTCCCCAAACTCAAATCCAAGGTGACCCTCAAGGATGGCCGGGAGGGGGTGGTGCGCGGACTGTTCCCGCTGGTCAACCGGGTGGAGATTTGGTTTGGCGAAGGTGTGATCGAGACCATGGACCTGGATAAACTGGCCGGAGAGTATGTCGGCACGGTGAATCCGGATGCCGATGAGGGAGGAGACGCGACGGCGGAGGATGAGACGTCGCGCGCTCCGGTGCCGTCCACCGGTTTGTCGCGCGGCAAGCGGGGCGTGCCGATGCGTTGTCCGCGTCAGGAGTCCGGAAACCGGGGCGAGATCCGTGCGAACGGGTCGGCATCCGGTGGCGCGATACGGGATGGAGCGGGTCAGTCTGGCGAGAAGCGGGGCGAGCGCGCGGAGAACAGGAGCGCCGAGAGGCCGATGGAACGGTCACGGGTGCGGAAACGTCCCGTCGAGGTGGCTGAGGTGGAGGTGGTGACACGTCCGGTGGTCGAAGCGACGACGGAGACCGGGGAGACCGGGGAGATCGGGGAAGGGGGGCGCAAGCGTCCTTCCCGACGCCGGCGGCGCGGTGGGAAGGGGAGCGGTGTCGGAGGCGAAGCCGGATCCCAGGTTGGTTCCGAAATGGCGGAGAACGGCGCGATCGGGGAGCCGGTGGTTTCGGGCGGCGCGGTCGGAGGGTCGGCCAGGGGGGGCGAGGATGGCGGCGCGGTCGGAGGGTCGGCCAGGGGGGGCGAGGATGGCGGCGCGGTTGGAGGGTCGGCCACCAGGGGGGGCGAGGATGGCGGCGATGCCGGAGGGTCGGCCAGGTGGGGCGAGGATGGCGGCGATGAGGCCGGAGAGGAGGAGTCCACCCAGGCCGAGCCGGGCAGGCCGGCCCGGCGTCGGCGCCGCCGGCGGCGGGGACCCGGCGTGCGACGCGAGGGAAGTGGATCGGACGGCGCGGCCTCACCAGCGACCGGCGGGGAGTCTTGAGCGATGTTGCGTTTTGCGGACAGTCACGCCCATTTGGATTTTCCCGATTTTCGGGACGACCTGCCGGAGGTTTTGCACCGGGCCCGCGCGGCGGGCGTGGCGTGGATCAACGCCATCACCACCCGCTTGAGCGAGGTGGAGCCGCTGTTGGCGCTGATCGGCGCGGATCCGGATCTCTACGCGTCGGTGGGGATCCATCCCCATCATGCCGCCGAGGCGCCGGAGTTTTCGGTGGAGGCGATCCTGGCCCACTGTCATCATCCCAAGGTGGTGGCCATCGGCGAGACCGGCTTTGATCTGCACTACGAGTTCAGCCCGCGCGCGCAACAGGAGATCGTTTTTCGCAACCACATCCGCGCTGCCCGCGAGATGGGGTTGCCGCTGGTGGTCCACACCCGCGAGGCGGAAGAGGAGACCCGGCGGGTGATGGAAGAGGAGCGCGCGGCCACCTGCGGCGGGGTGATCCACTGTTTCACCGGTTCGGCCCGGATGGCCCGCTGGGCCCTGGATCAGGGGTTTCACCTCTCCTTTTCCGGGATTCTCACCTTCAAGGCCGCGCGCGAGTTGCAAGAGGTGGCCCGGACCCTGCCTTTGGATCGCCTGTTGATCGAGACCGACGCTCCGTATCTGGCGCCGATTCCCCATCGGGGCAAACGCAACGAACCGGCCTATGTGGTGCGCGTGGCGGAGTTTCTGGCGCAACTGCTGGATCGTCCCCTGGAGGAGGTGGCGCGGGTCACCACCGGGAACTATCTGCGCCTGTTCCGCATCCGCCAGGAAGATCGGCCCGCTTCGGCGGCAGAGGATGAGAAACTCGCCTATGTGATCGGCAATGCCCTGTATGTCAATTTAACGAAAGCCTGCACCCTGCATTGTGCATTCTGTCCCAAATGGGAGGGGCAGACCGTGGTCAAAGGGCACGACCTGACGTTGCGCCGTCATCCGGATGCCCGGCGGGTGCTTGAGGCGTTGGGGGATGTGTCCGGTTATCAGGAGGTGGTTTTCTGCGGTTTCGGCGAGCCGACCTTGCGCCTGGAGACCCTGCTGGAGGTGGCCGCCGAGATCAAGCGGCGCGGTCCGAAGCGGATCCGCATCAACACCGATGGATTGGCCAACCGGGTTTTTGGCACGGATGTGACGCCGCGTTTCGCCGGGTTGATCGATGCCTTGTCGGTGTCGCTCAACGCCCAGGACGAGGCGACCTACACGCGCATCTGCCGTCCGGCCCTGTCGGGATCCTATGAGGCGGTGAAGGGGTTCATTCGCGCCGCGCGGGCGCATGTGCCGGAGATCACGGCCACGGCCATCCAGGGGGTTGAGGGGGTGGATATCGCCGCCTGTCGGCGCATTGCCGAGGAGGAGTTGGGGGTGCGGTTTCGGGTGCGGTATCTCGACGCCCTGGGTTGAAGCGGGGCGCGTGCGCGGCATCAGGAGTCGGGCAGGGCTTCTGGCGACCTCCGGGTGGCGGCGTGGCGGCGGGCGCGGTGACGGTTGATCATGCGCACGGTCCAGATGTAGGCGAGCCAGCCGGTGCCGAATCCCCACGGCAGTGAGCCGATGAACAGCGGCATGCCGAACAGATCCCACAATTGCGTCAGTTCCACCCAGAGCGACTCCAGCCAGTCGGATCCGCCGTGCATGCCGTGCAGGGCGTTGGTGAAGAGATCGAAACCCGCCGGCATCTCCCAGCGTCCGAGCATGAGTTGTCCGGTGAGATAGAAGGCGTAATACATCGGCGGCGCGGTGGGCACGCTGGTCAGCAGTGTCCAGGCGCAGGCTACGCCGAGGTGAAAATTCCAGCGCGGCACGAGGGCGCGGGTGAGGGTCCAGATCGCCACCAGCAGGGGGATTTGCGCGCCGACGGTCGGGGTGAAATTGAAGAAGAACCCCACAGCCGAGGCGCGGGCATAAAAGGTGGGGTCGTGGTTGCCGCGCAGAATCGGAGTGATCAGTTGCCGGCGGGCGATCACGCGCAGGATCGCCCAGCGGCGGCGCCAACCGGTCGGTTTGTCGGCGGCGGGTTTCAGCGCTTCGGTGTTGACTGGCGGGGTGTTGGGTGGATCGAAGCTCATGGTTCGTGTGTTCAACCGGGTTCAGGTCTGAGGGGAAAGAGTCGGCAAACGATGATGGTGCGCAAACAATCGGTTTGGATGATCCTGATCGGTCTGGTGCTCGGTTGGTCGATGGCCCCGGCGGTGGCCGGGGAGTCGCTGGAGAACAAACAGGTCTATTTGACCTTTGACGATGGTCCGCTCACGGGTACGAGGGAGATTCTGGCCGTGCTGACCCGCGAGGAGGTGCCGGCCACCTTTTTTCTGGTTGGCGATCATGTGGTTGCCAACGCCGAACGTCGCGAGACCTTGGGGTTGCTTCGGGACTCCCCGTGGGTACGCATCGCCAACCACTCCTACAGCCACGCCTGGGAGCGGTATCGGACCTTTTATGCCGATCCGGATGGCATGTTGGCCGATTTCCGCAAGAATAACGAGGTTCTCGGTTTCACGCAACCACCCTATCCGACCCGTTTGCCGGGTCGCATCGACTGGCGTTATGAGAATCGCTACGTGAGTGCCGATTCCCATCCCAGGGATAGCGCCAACAAGGCTCCCAAGGGGATCGAACAGTTGTTCGAGAACGGTTTCGTGATCTATGGCTGGGACATCGAATGGGGGCGTCCGGGCCGCAGGGGTGCGCTGGAACCCGCCGAGTCGCTGTTGAACCGTATCCGCCAGAGGTTGACGGGTGGCAAGACGGTGAAACCGGATCGGATTGTGATTTTGATGCATGATTTTCATTTCAACGTCAAATCGACGCTCGAGTCGTTGGAGACGCTGATCCGTGGTCTCAAGCGCGAGAAGTTGGTGTTCAAATGGATGCATGATTATTGAAAAACAGCGCCAACTCTCTTACGATACGGTGTGAAAGAGGGGTTGAACGGTTTGCGGGAGTCGCGTGTGCAAGATCCGTGACCGGGTTTCGAGGGCCATTGAAGGGTGATTGCCATGTCGCATTGTCCAACCTGTCAGATGCCGGTGTTCAAGAGTGAGCAGATCTGTCGGCGGTGTGGAACGGATCTGGAGAAGATCAAGCCGGAGGGGAGTGGTGGTGGCCCGTTGAGCGGCTTGTGGCGCGCATTGTTCCAGGGGTGGCATCCCACCGGGGCCAAGACATGGATCGTGGGTGGATCTTTGTTGTTGGCGGTTGGCTTGAGTTATTGGAACCATGTGAGCGAGCAGCGTCAACTTGAGGAGCGCCAGGCCGTCGAGCGGCGTTTGATCGAGGAGCGGGCCGAGGCAGAGCGGCGACGTGTCGCCGAGCAGAAGGCCGCCGCCGACAAAAAGGCCGCCGCCGAAAAGGCTGCTGCCGAGAAAGCCTCTGCTGCCGAGAAAGCCGCGATCGAGAAAACCGCCGCCGAGAAAGCCTCTGCCGAAAAGGCTGCTGCCGAGAAAGCCGCTGCCGAAAAGGCTGCTGCCGAGAAAGCCGCTGCCGAGAAAGCCGCTGCCGAAAAGGCTGCTGCCGAGAAAGCCGCTGCCGAAAAGGCTGCTGCCGAGAAAGCCGCGACCGAGAAAGCCGCCGCCGAGAAAGCCGCCGCCGAGAAAGCCGCCGCCGAGAAAGCCGCGACCGAGAAAGCCGCGACCGAGAAAGCCGCTGCCGAGAAAGCCGCGACCGAGAAAGCCGCCGCCGGGAAAGCCGCCGCGGACAAGAAAGCCGCCGCCGAGAAAGCCGCCGCGGACAAGAAAGCCGCCGCCGAGAAAGCCGCCGCGGACAAGAAAGCCGCCGCCGAGAAAGCCGCCGCGGACAAGAAAGCCGCCGCCGAGAAAGTCGCCGCGGACAAGAAAGCCGCCGCCGAGAAAGCCGCCGAGAAGGTCAAGGGCTCGACACCCACCACCTGGCGTGATCCCCTCTCCGGCATGAGCTTCGTGGAGGTGCCGGCAGGGCGCTTCGAGATGGGATGCGGTTTTTGGCAGGAGCGGTGCGACGGCGACGAGAAACCGGTTCATCCGGTGCGTTTGAACGGCTTCTGGCTGGGTCAGAAGGAGGTGACCCAAGCCCAGTGGCGCGCGGTGATGGGGAGCAATCCGTCGCGTTTTACCGCTTGCGGGGATGACTGCCCGGTGGAACAGGTCTCCTGGAACGATGCCCAGGCCTTTCTCGCCAAGCTCAATCAGGGAGGGGGACAGTGCCGCTTCCGCCTGCCGACCGAAGCCGAATGGGAGTATGCCTGCCGATCGGCGGGCAAGCCGGAACGTTATTGCGGAGGAAATGGCTCGTGGTCGTTGGGTTGGGTGCGTCGCAACAGCGAGGGTACCACCCATCCGGTGGGTCAAAAGCAGGCCAATGGCCTGGGACTGTACGACATGAGCGGCAACGTTTGGGAGTGGACCGCCGATCGTTACGACCCGAAAGGGTACGCGGGGGCGGATCAGGAGAATCCGCAAGGTCCGCAAAAGGGCGATAAACGGGTGATCCGGGGCGGCAGTTGGCACTACTACGCCCAGATGCAGCGTTCCACGGCCCGATATGCCCTCGACCCGGAATTCCGCCACGGCAATGTGGGGTTGCGGCTCGTGCGTCACTGTCCGTGAGTCTGGCGCAGGGCGGCGGTTCGTGTGGTTGACGCCGGGCGGGGCTCGTGCGGTTTGACGCCGGGAGGTGTGCGTTTGACGCCGGGCGGTTCGTGCGGTTTGACGCCGGGCGGCTCGTGAAGAAGGTCGGAAGAAGGTCGGCGGTGAGGGAGGGAGGCCGGATCGGGCAACCACGCGGGGTGGATGCCCGATCCGGAGATTCACTCAATAGGGACGCTTCAGAATCGCGTTGGCGTGGGAGGCGAACCCTTCGTACTGGGCGAAGCGCAGGGCGGTATCCTTGATGTTGGCGTATCCCTGACGGCTTACCCAGCCGATGGAGGAGCGTTTGAGGAAATCGAACACCGTGACGCACGAGAAGGTCTTGGCGAATCCGCCGGTCGGCAGGATGGCGTTGACCCCCAGGGAGAAGTTGCCGATGGTGATCGGGGTGTGGGAGCCGAGCAGGATCTCGCCGGCATGCTGGATGCGGTTGGCCACGAACAGAGGATCCTCGGTCATCACCTCGAGATGCTCGGGGGCGAAATCGTTGGTGAAGGCGATGGAGGCTTCCAGACTGGAGGTGAGCACCACGCCGCCGTAGTTGGTGAGCACGGTGGTGCAGAAGTCGCGACGCTGCTCTGGCAGATCGGCGATCAGACCCGGCAGGATCTCCAGCACCCGTTCGGCCAGCGTGCGATCGTGGGTGACCAGCATGGCGGTGGAATCGGGTCCGTGTTCGGCCTCGATCAACAGATCCAGCGCGGCCACGAACGGATCGGCGTGCTCGTCGCACAGAATGATCGCTTCGCTCGGACCCGCCGGCGCGCCGACATCGATCTTGCTGTACAACAGCCGTTTGGCTGCCGAGACGTAGCTGCTGCCCGGACCGCTGGTTTTGACCACCTTGGGCACGGTTTCGGTGCCGTAGGCCATGGCGGCGATCGCCTGGGCGCCACCGGTTTTGTAGACCTCCTTGATGCCGCACAACTCGGCGGCGAACAGGGTGGCGTCATCCACCAGTCCGCCTGGCGCGGGGGGCGTGCAGACCATGATGTGTTCCACGCCGGCGATCTTGGCCGGCAGGCCCAGCATCAGCATCACCGACGGGAACGCCCCCTTGCCGCGCGGCACGTACAGGCCGATGGAGGGGATGGGGGTGATTTTTTCGCCGGCCATGATGCCGGGTTGGATCTCCTTGAACCACATTGCGTCGGGCATCTGCGCCTCGTGAAAGGAGCGGATGTTGTCCGCCGAGCGACGGATCACCTCCTTGACATCCTCCGGGAGGTTGCGATGCGCCTGTTCGAACTCCGCCTCGGTGGCCTTGAGCTGGGAAGCCTGCATCTCCACCTTGTCGAATTTGGCGTTAAAATCGACCAGGGCGGCATCTCCCTCGTTCTTGACGCGCTCGATGATCGGCGCGACCACGGACAACAGTCGTTCGATGTCATTCTCCGAGCGGGTCAGCAGGGCGCTGATCGCGGCGGGTTGCATCTCGTCCAGGACGAACAGATTGATTTTCATGCTGCGCTCTCCATCGCGACCCGAGAGGGTCATGGGTTGAATAGGGCGGTTGAAAGGTGTTTCGGACGGGTCGGATTCGTCGGTTGAAGGGCGAAATTTACGCCATGGGCCCGAGAATTCCGCTCCGGGTCCATCCAGTCGCCCACCTTATCTATTGAGGTTGTCCTGATTTGTCAAGATCTCCCGCCGCCCCCCTGTTCTCCGACCTCTTCGGGGCCACGCCATTGAGCGGGCATTTGTTGGGAATTCTCGCCGCGCATCCGGAGGGCTTGCGGGAATACGACCTGGTGAAACATCTGCAAAAGGAGGGCGTGCCCCCCTTCGATGGCTGCGTGCTGTCGGACGAACTCTCCCTGTTCCGCACCCATTTTTTTCTGTTTCATCAGCTCTATCTGTTGCAGGGGCAGTTGCGGCGCGCGCAACGCGGGGATCTGGAGATCCACTGCCTGGGCATCGTGTTGCGTCCGTGGCGGGCGGGCGATCCCGTGGCCGTGGAGATCCCGGATCCGTTGCGGGCATACTATCTGGATACCACCCATCTGGAAGAGACTACCCGTGAGCAGGTGATCGCGCTGTTGGCCGGTTTCTGGCGGCGTCTGGACCGCTGGGAGAGGCGGGATTCGGCACGGGCCGTGCTCGGGGTGGGTCCGGATGCCGATTCCGGGGCGATCCGGCGCCGCTATCGGGAGTTGTCGTTGCTGCACCATCCGGACCGGGGGGGAGAGGCGGAACGGTTTCGTGCCATTGCCGAGGCTGCGGAGATCCTGCTCAAAGCGCCGTCCGGTTCCTGATTCGCCAAGGGCTTCAGTCTGGCGTGTCACTCTGCGGAGGTCACTTCGAGCCGTTGACCATCGCTCATGAACGAAACCGCCCCCTGCCGGTCGGTGCGCCAGATGCGCGCGCCTGCCGCTTCCCAGCGTCGCACCACCTCGGGCTTGGGAAATCCCCACGGATTGGTCGCTCCCACGCTGATCACCGCGTGTTCGGGTCGCGTGGTCCGAACGAAGTTCGGGGTCGATGAGGTGCGCGAGCCGTGATGGGGGACGATCACCACGCTCACCGGACCCAGGGCGCGTCGGGAGAGCAACCAGGACTCCTCGCGCGCCTCCATGTCTCCGGTCAGAAGAAACGCATGGGCGCCGTGGGTGATCTCCATGGCCTGGGAGCGGTCGTTGAGGGAGGCTTTCGTGGTGGCATCCATGGGCGGGAGCATGCGGATCAGCGCCGATCCGTCGCGCATGGCCGCCGGACCCTGGATGCGCACCACCGGCACGTCGCGACGGGCGGCGGTGGCCATCAACTCCTGGAACATTCCCCCGGATTCGTCCTTTTCCGACCACTGCCCGATCCAGAGCGATCCCACCGGAAAGTTGCGGAGCACCCGCGCCATGCCGGCCATGTGATCCCGTTGCGGATGGCTCAACACCACCCGTTCCAGCCGTTCCACCCCATGATACCACAAGGCGGTGGAGATGGTGGCCTCGCCGATGTCGAACCGGGCATTCGCCGTGCCCCCGGCATCAAAGAGCGACCAGCCGCCACCAGGACTCTTGACCAGCACGGACAGCGCCTGACCCACGTCGAGCACGGTCATGCGCAGTTCATGTTCCGGAATCGTGCTTCTGGGCCATTGCAATCCGAGGATCGCCACCAGCACGAACACCATCCGGCGCCAGGCCCACGGGCCCGCGTCGCGGATGAGGTTGGCCACGAGCAGCGCGGACACATACAGCGCCACCCCTGGCAGGATGGGGCCGGCCATTCTCGTGTCCGCCCCTGGCCAGGTGACGATCTGCTCGATCAGCCGGCGGTAGATCTCCAGGCTCCAGCCGGTGAGTTCGATCAGGCTGTTGCCCAGCCAGGGCCAGACGGGTTGCACCACCATGGCGGTCAGTCCCAGCGGGGTGGAGAGTTCTCCGACCCAGGGGATCATCAGAAAATTGGCCAGCAGTCCAAAGGGGGTGAGCCGGTGAAATGCCCCTGTTGAGATGGGGGCGATGACCAGTTCGATGGCTGTGGTGCAAGCCAGGGCGAAAACCAGTTTTTCGCGCCAGTTGCGGGCCGGAAGATGCTCGTTGAGAAACAGAATCACCACCACGCACAGAAACGAGAACTGGAAGCCGGCATTGAGCAGTTGCGAAGGTTGCCAGGAGAGCACCAGGATCGCGGCCAAGGTGAGGATGCGCCACGCCTGATGCTGCCGGCGCAGCGCCACGGCGATCAGGAACAGTCCCACCATGATGAAGGCGCGTTGCGTGGAGACCGACCATCCGGCCAGAAAGGCGTAGGCGGTGACCGGGATCAGGGAGAGGGCGGCGGCGGCGGGTTTCAGATCCCAGCGACGGGAGAGCGGGAGGATCAGGGTCAGCAGCAGGCGGCTGAAATAAAAGACCGTGCCACCGATGAGGGTGAGATGCAGCCCGGAGATGGCCACCAGGTGGAAGGTGCCGGAGACGAACAGGGCGTTTTGCAACGCGCTGTCCAGATGGCCGCGCTTGCCGACCAGCAACGTTTCGGTCAACCCCCGTTGCGACTCGGGCAGGGTGGCGCCGATCCACTCGGCGATCCGTTGGCGTTGTCGGTTCCAGAACCACGTCTCCGTGGCGCCGATGGTTTCGATCGCCCCGGAGGCCGAGCCGGTGGCGACGATGTTGTTTTCGAGCAGATAATTCCGATAGTCGAATCCGCCCGGATTGCGCGCGCCGGTCATGGGATGAAAGCGGGCGGTCAGCCGGATCCGGTCACCGGGGTGGACGGTTGTTTTCTGTCGATACAGGGATATCCGCGCCAGTCCGTCCGGCTGCCAGTTTTCGCCGCGCGCCGCGTCGAGGATCAGCACCGTTGAATCGTCCCGGTCGTCCCGATCGGCCACGATGGCCTCGAGGGTGATCTGGTGTTTGGGGGTGTCGGGCAAAGGGGCCGGGTTGGGCAGGGGGGAGCCGATCACGACGATCCCGCCCCAGATCAGGCCGAGGAGCAGGGGGAGAAAAACCGACGACCGGCGCGTCTCGAAGCGTGACCAGGTGGCGGCGAAAGCGGGCAGCAGGGCGATGGCGATCAGGGCCGGGCGGTGTTCGCCGACACTGGGGAGTCCGATGAGGATGCCGGGGATCATCCAGGCCAGAAAAAGGGTCGGCACGCCGATGGAGGCCGTGTTCGGGGGAGGTGTCGGGCGGGGTGGATGATGACGCGATGGACGGGGTGCGGGGGGCTTTGCGACGTGGGGAAGCCAGGTGCGCCAGTCGATCATCCAGGAATCCCCATCCAGACGGCCCGGATCTGTCAGGATTGCCGTGAAACTCCCGAAAGGGGAGCCACACAGGCGTCGCGCGCGGCTTTCGTGAGCGTCGTTTCCGTTTTCTGGAAACGACGCTCACATCTTGAGCCGTGCAAAAAAAACGACGCGTCCCAAAACAGGTGCGGTTCAGAGCGGAACGATACGCCTGGAACGGCTGCGTGGAGTTCCAGGCGTATCGACTACTCTACAATGGGGATGCAGGGCTGGTCAAACCGTCTCGAGGGCCAACTCGCGACCGTCGGGCAGGCTCTCCATGAAGGCCTTGAGTTTTTCGAGAGCCCGTTTTTCGATCTGGCGCACCCGTTCGCGGCTGATGGCCAGGGTGGTGGAGAGGGTGTCGAGGGTCTGTTGTCGTTCGGAGAGAAACCGTTCGGTGATGATCATCCGCTCGCGGGGATTCAGATGGTTCAGCCCCTGGCGCAGCATGTCGCGCTGACGGTTTTTTTGCTCATGGGCGATACAGAGGTGCTCCTGGTTGGGGCGGCGGTCCGGGATCAGGTCGATGATCTCGCCATCCTCCTCGAGGATCGACTGGTTGAGCGAGGTGTCGGAACCGCTCATGCGGCCATCCATCTCCAGGATGGTGGATGGATCGGTGCCGAACTTGCGGGCCAGTTCCTCGGCCTCCTCCCAGTTCAACGGAAGCGAGGAGTCCTTGGCCTGGCGCAGTTTGAAGAAGAGCTGTCGTTTGAGCTGCGTGGTGGCGATCTTGACCATGCGCCAGGAGTTGAGGATGAATTCGTGGATCGAGGCGCGGATCCACCACACCGCATAGGATGACAGGCGGTTGCCCAGGGAGGGGTCGAATTTTTTCACGGCATGCATCAACCCCACGGTCCCTTCCTGGACCAGATCGGGCATGTGCAGGTGGTAGTTGCCGTATTCGCGGGCGATTTTCAGCACCAGGCGCAGGTAGGCATGCACCAGTTGATGGGCGGCATCCAGATCGTTGTCGCGTTTGAAGCGGGTGGCCAGTTCCTGTTCCTCCTCGGCGGTGAGGATCGGGGCCTGGAAGGCGTGACGCACGAACTGGCGAAAGCTGTCCCCACCTTCGGCGCGGGTCAGCTCGGAAGAGCGGTGCAAGGCAACGGGATAGGCGGTCATGGTCGGCTCTCCAAATCTCCATGGAAGACAGATCAATGCTCTACCTTGTTGGATATATCCACGCCTCGCGAAGTTTCAAGAGGGGAGGTGCATTTTTTTTCGTGGCATTTTGGCCTGCGTCAAGAGACACCGATCCGGATGAACCGGCGTCCCGGTCCGGGCACGTTGCCATGGCGCATCTCCACCGGCGCCCCGAATACCGGCGCGACCGTTTGAATGGGTGAAGCGGGGTTTTGGCTTGAAGTGGGTGCCGCGAATACGAAAAAAAAGCACGATCCGTAGAGCGATCGTGCCTTCAAAGGGAGAAAATTTCAACATCAAATTTTGTAAAAAAACTGGTCGGGACGAGAGGATTTGAACCTCCGGCCCCAAGCGCCCCATGCTTGTGCGCTACCAGGCTGCGCCACGCCCCGAAACCAGAACCGGAACTCTATACCGTTTCCGGGTGGTTTGTCCAGAAAAAATTTGCGATCTTCTGTTCGCAGTGGGTCACCCTCCGGCGAGGAACGCTGAAAAAATGAGCATTCCGAACCACTTGTTGGCCACGAAGGCACGCATCAGGGCGCTGTTTTCCTGGTTGCGGATCGAGACGATCTGCCAGATCGCATGCAGCAGTGCTCCGCCAAGGAGCAGAAAATAGCCCCAGCCCATGCCGAGCCGCAACCCGACCTCGACCAGCAGACCAAGGGTCACCACGAACAGCAGGCCGGTGGCGGCGATGTCGTATCGGCCGAAAAAGATGGCCGTGGAGTTGACGCCGATTTTCAGATCGTCCTCCCGATCCATCATGGCGTAGATGGTGTCGAAGGCGATGGTCCAGGTCATGGCGGCCCCGAACAGCAGCCAGGTGGTGGGTTCCAGCGTGTGGGCCACGGTCACCCAGGCGATCGGCACCCCCCAGGCGAAGGCGATGCCCAGATAGAGTTGCGGCACCGGGACGAGCCGTTTGGCGAAGGGGTAGGTGACCGCGAGGATCGCGCCGACGAAACAGAGTTGCCATGCCTGGACAGGCAGGGTGAGTCCCAGCAGCAGGGCGATGACCAGCAGTGCGAACAGCAACCGTTTGGCGAGGGTCGGGGTGACGCGTCGGGCGGCCAGGGGGCGGTTGCGGGTGCGGGCGACCAGGGGATCGATGTCGCGATCGGTCAGGTCGTTGGCCACGCAGCCGGCAGAGCGCATCACGAAGGCTCCCAGCGAGAAGATGACCAGCCACCCCGGATGGATCGTGCCGGAGCCGGCGGCGATCACCCCCCACAAGGCAGGCCAGAGCAAAAGCCAGGTGCCGATGGGACGATCGACGCGCATCAGGAGCAGGCATTCGCGCATCCACGGTTTGGGCAGGCGGGCGATCAGACGATTCATCGGGAGAGATCCGTCAGGAAAAGCTCCAGGATGCGACCGCGCGGCTGGCCGGCCACCAGAAACAGGGAGCGACGCAGGATGAAGGGCAGGTCGGCATTCCGACCGAGCCGTTCGGCCAAGGCAGGGGCGCGACAGGCGGACAGTTGCAGATGGCGGCGTTCCACCTGTTCGTCGCGGGCCAGAAAGAGGGATCCCAAGGGTTGATCCCCCACCTCGATGGCCTGTTGGACGTGCGGGTCCATACCGGCCAGGGAGAGCCGCGAGTGGGCGAAGACCATCTCCAGCTCGCCGAGCCGCAGCCAGGCGGCGCGGATCAGAAAGGGCGCGGACCCGGTGGCGAGCCAGTCGGGATCCCAGGGTTCTCCGGATTCGGCGCCGGTCGTGGATCGGGTCTGCTCTTCGAGGCGTACCCGGGATGGCAGACCGGTGAGATTCTCCAGACGCCGCGTCAACGAGTCGGTGCTGGCGAGCAGTTCCCGGTAGCGTGGCGCGATCACCAGGTCAGCCAGCTCCGGAAACGGATCGGGGGGATGCCAGGGCGTCAGAGGCAGCAGTGGAAAGGGCAACGTCATGGAATGGTTTCGATCGGCGCGCAATAAACAAGAATCCAAGAATCCAGGTGGATGAGACCCGCGATGCGTGGTAGTTTAACCCCTGGGGCTTCCTGACGGGCGTTCCCTGGCCCGCCCAATGGCGAAGCCATCGATTCAAGCACGTTTCGAACCGCACTTTCGAAACCGTGCGCATTGAGGGATCCCATTCCCGGAATCCCCCAATACCTTCTAAAAAGTATCCCGGAATGGGTCCGTGGGCAATGTGTCCTCGGTGGAATTGACCCCAAAAATTCGCGATTTTTTGATAACACCATGATCCCGCGACTGTTCGTCCCACACTTTCCGCGCCTCGGCGAACGCATGGCCCTCGACGAGGCCGAGCGGAATCGTCTGCTGCGCACCCTGCGTCTGACACGCGGCGACACGGTGATCCTTTTTTGTGGCGAACCCGGCGAGTGGCGCGCCACGATCGTGGAGACCGGTCCCACGCTGTGGGTCGAACCGGTCGAGTTCGTGCCCGCCTTGAAGGACTCCCCTCTGCGCATCACCCTGATTCTCGGGTTGACCAAAAGCGGCGCGATCGAACTGGCGGTGCAAAAGGCGGTCGAGGCCGGGGTGGATCGCCTGATCCCCCTGATCAGCCGTTATGGGGTCTGCCGTCCGGATGCACGTCAGAGCGACAACAAATCCCGTCGTCTCAAGCGCATCGCCATCGAGGCGGCCCAGCAGTGCGGACGCACCCGCGTTCCGGAGCTTTGCGATCCGGTGGGTTGGTCGGAGCTGCCAGCCTTGCTCACGGAAGGGCCGCGTCTGCTGTTTTGGGAGTCTGCCGGAGAACGGGGAGAGCGGTTGCGCGTGTTGCCCCATCCTGGATCGGCGGTGACCCTGCTGATCGGACCCGAGGGGGGGTTGAGCGCCGAGGAGGTGCGTGTGGCCCGCGAGGAGTTGGGTTTTGTCATCGTCTCCCTGGGTCCGCGGGTGCTGCGCGCCGAAACCGCCGCCATGGCCACGGTGGTGGCCTGCCAGGTGCTGTGGGGGGACATGGGATGAGCAGACGGTTGATCATCGCGGGGATCGTTGGCGCGTTGCTGATCGTGGCCCTGGTCCGCGCCCTGCTCGCCCCCGCTCCGCGCGGCGTTCAGACCGATACCCGTCTGTTGATGGGCACCCTGGTGACCATCTCCGCCTGGGGGGTGGAGAAGGGACGGGCCCAACCGGCCATGAACGCCGCCTTCGCGGAGATGGCGCGCATCGAGGCCCGGATGAGCCGATTCGTGGACACCAGCGAGGTCGCCGGTCTGAACGCGGCGGAACGGGGCACCTGGCAGCCGCTCTCCGAAGAACTGGAGCGGGTGGTGACCTTGGGGATGGAGATCGACGGGTTGTCGGGGGGTGCCTTCGACATCGGCCTGGGTCCGCTTTCGGATCTTTGGGGGTTCTCCCGCGAGCCCCCTCCCGAGACCCCTCCCGAGGCCGCCAGGATCGAGGCGTGGCGTGCCGGACGCGCCACCCTGACGGGTCCGGGCATCGAGATCGACGCCCATCGCCTGCGTCTGGCCAATACGTCGGTGGCTCTCGATCTGGGTGGAATCGCCAAGGGGTATGCCGTGGATCGGGCCATGGAGATCCTGGAACGGGAGGGGGTGGCCCATGCGTTGATCAACGCCGGCGGCGACATGCGCATCGTCGGCGACAAGGGCGGCAAACCCTGGCACATCGGTCTGCGCGATCCCAGGCAGGCCGAGGGCGTGGTGGCGGTGATGGATCTCAAGGGTTCCATCGCCATCTCCACCTCGGGCGACTACGAACGGTTTTTCCTCCACGACGGGGTGCGTCATCACCATATCCTCGATCCGGCCACCGGCCAGTCGGCCCGCTCCGGGTTGATCTCGGTCTCGATCCAGGCCCCCAGTTCGTTCCTGGCCGACTCCTTGAGCACCGCGCTGTTCGTGCTCGGCGAAACCAAAGGGCTGGCCCTGCTGGAGAAATTTCCGGATTGCGCGGCCCTGCTGATCCGCGCGGACGGCAGCCGCATCCAGACCCCTGGCTTCATCGCCGCACCCCCGACCACCCCATGACGCCGCTCGATTTGTTCCGGCGCGCCGTTACGCCTGCGGATCGCTGGCTGATGGGGGTGAGCGCCGTGACGATCCTGGTTTTCGCCATGCGCACCGTGACCACGCCGGGAAAGAGCGCCATCGTCTCGCGGGACAATCGACCGGTGCTGCGACTGGCGCTCGACACGGATGCGAAACACGAGGTGGCCGGACGTCTGGGACCGGTGGTGGTGCAGGTCGAGGGGGGGCGGGTGCGTCTGCTCGAACACCGCAGTCCGCGCATGATCGGCACCCGCGCGGGCTGGATCCAGGGCGCCGGACGCGCCATCGCCTGCGTGCCGTGCGGCATCGTGATTCGCGTGGAAGGGGAAAACCCCACACCTTCCGGGGAAGGCGGGGGGTTCGACGCCATCAGCGAATGACCGGATTGCCGAAAAGCACGGTCGCGGGGGATTGATCTGCCGTTCCATTCTGCCTATACTGATGGGATTTTTTCCATTCGGTGACTTTCGGTGTCAGCCATGGCCCGGATGTTCGCGCCCCATGACCCGTAGAGATCTGTCCAACTAAGGAAACCAATCGTGCTTGATCTGTTGCGCAACATCGCCATCATCGCCCATGTGGACCACGGCAAAACCACGCTGGTCGATAAACTGCTCCAGCAATCCGGAACCCTCGCCCAACGCGGCGAAGTCCAGGAGCGCATCATGGACTCCAACGACCTGGAGCGGGAGCGTGGCATCACCATCCTGGCCAAGAACACCGCCATCCAGTGGCGCGAGTACCGCATCAACATCGTCGATACCCCTGGCCATGCCGACTTCGGCGGCGAGGTGGAACGGGTGCTCTCCATGGTCGATTCGGTGCTGCTGCTGGTGGACGCGGTGGATGGTCCCATGCCCCAGACCCGCTTCGTGACCCGCAAAGCCTTCGACATGGGGTTCAAGCCGATCGTGGTGATCAACAAGGTGGATCGCGACGGCGCACGTCCGCTGTGGGTGCTCGATCGCACCTTCGATCTCTTCGACCGCCTCGGCGCCACCGACGCACAGCTCGACTTTCCGGTCGTCTACACCTCGGCGCTGCAAGGGTGGGCCACCCTCGATCCCGACGTTCCGGGACGGGATATGGAAGCCCTCTTCGAGACCATCGTCGATCGCACGCCCCCCCCCGCCGTGGATCCGAACGGACCGTTCCGCATGCGCGTTTCGGCACTCGACAAGAGCAACTATGTCGGCATCATCGGCATCGGGCGGGTCGAGCGCGGCATCGCGGCGGCCAACAGCCTGGTCACCGTGGCTGCCCCGGACGGCACGCGCCGCAACGCCAAGATCGCCAAGATCTTCAGCTTTCTCGGTCTGGAGAAGATCGAGGTTCCCCTTGCCCGCGCCGGCGAGATCATCGCCTTCACCGGGGTGGAGAACCTCGGCATCTCCGACACCCTCTGCCACATCGAACACGTCGAACCCCTGCCGCCCCTGGCCGTGGATCAACCCACGGTGAGCATGACCTTCCAGGTCAACGACTCTCCCATGGCCGGACAGGAGGGGAAATTCGTCACCAGCCGCCAACTGCGCGAACGGCTCTTCAAGGAGCTGGAACACAACGTCGCCCTGCGGGTCGAGGAGACCGACAACTCCGACCGCTTCCGGGTCTCCGGACGCGGCGAACTGCATCTGTCGATCCTGATCGAGAACATGCGCCGCGAGGGGTACGAACTCGGCGTGTCGCGTCCGGAGGTGATCCTGCGCGAGTTCAATGGCGAGTTCAAAGAGCCCTACGAACTGCTGACCGTGGATGTGGAAGAGGTCAATCAGGGGGCGGTGATGGAGGCCTTGGGCATGCGCCGGGGGGATCTCAAGGACATGGTGCCGGATGGACGGGGCCGGGTGCGGCTCGATTACGTGATTCCGGCCCGCGGCCTGATCGGCTTCCAGACCGAATTCCGCACCATGACCTCGGGCACCGGGCTCATCGCGCGCATCTTCCACGAATACGGTCCGCTCACCCAGCCCAACCTGGGCGCGCGGCGCAACGGGGTGTTGATCTCCATGGATGCCGGCAAGACCGTGGCGTTCGCCCTGTGGAATCTCCAGGAGCGCGGACGGCTGTTCGTGCCGCCGGGGGTGCCGGTCTACGAGGGGATGATCGTGGGCATCAACAGCCGCAATCAGGATCTGGTCGTCAACCCGATGAAGGGCAAGCAGTTGACCAACATCCGCGCTTCCGGCTCCGATGACGCCATTCTGCTCACCCCGTTCCTCAACTACTCCCTGGAGCAGTGCCTGGAGTTCATCAACGAGGACGAGTTGGTCGAGGTGACCCCCAAAAGCCTGCGCATGCGCAAAAAGCTCTTGAAGGAACACGAGCGCAAGCGTTATTCGCGTGGTCTTTGAGGCGCGATTGCGGTTTGCAACAGGTCAGGGCGTGCCGACAGGAGGTGGCATCGCGTCTTCAGACAAGACGCGATGAACACCTCCTCAAGGGACCGGGCATCGAAGATCCGCAGGCTCCATGCCTCCGGAGTGTTTGAATAAAGCCTCGATACATCTTCCAGGCCACCTGGTCATCCTTGTGGCTCTTGTGCTCGATCGGTACGTAGAAACATACCGGACGTCGGCATCCTCGGCATTGGACGGGTGGGAGGGGGCGCGGCATCGTCGCCGCCAGGGACTGCAAACGGCTCAGGCGGCGATTTCCGTGACGGTCAACAGTTGGGAAGCGAAGCTGCCGGGCTGTTCTTCGAGAAAATGGATCGCGATACCGGTTTCGGTGATCCGGGTTACCTTGCACGCCCGGATCGGCGCGGAGTTGAGCGGCATGAGATGCAACAGTCCCAGTTCGTGCAGTTCCACTGTGTTTGGCGCGTAGCCGATATCGAAGTAGACCCCGCTGTCGCTCACATTGACCGTGTTGCCGATGAAGGCGCGCCTCCCCGGCAGCTCCAGAAGCACCCGCGCCAACACTTCGAACCGTTCTGCCCGTTCGTCCGGCATGCCAGAACCTTTCTTGAATGGGTCACTGTTTTCCAAATGGATTCGGGTGGCAGTGTAACCGTTTCTCTTAAGAAAATCCAGCCAATTCCGGCATGAATTGCAATTTTTTCCAGTTATACCCTCTGTTTTTGTCATTTTTTGTTTGATTGGGTTGCTTTTGTGCCTCTGTCCCGTCCGATCCGATCGCCTGCCGCCGAACATTCCGCCACGCCTCCTTGACGCGGGGATCCGTGGATGATTCAAAGAAATCGATCAAACTTGCAAACATGGCTTGATGCTTGCTTTATGGGCAATGAAGGGTGAATTCTTGTTCATGTCAGGGGTGTCAATCGGATGTCGGGTGGCAAGCGTATACGCATGGGGCGGCCTGGATGGGGAGTCGCCCGTTGTCTGGGTGGCCTGTCGTTCATGGTGATCGCCCTGCCGTGCGCCTCGGCCCTGGCCGACTCGATTCCAGAAGCCATGCGTTCCGCCTTGAAGGATACCCCGCGCATCGAAGCGGCACGCCGCTCGCTCCAGGCCATCAAGGAACGCCGGGCCCGAGCCGTGTCCGGCTATCTGCCGACCCTGGATCTCAGCCTGGCCACGGGCAACGAGTGGAGCAACACCACCTCCACCCGTCCGGTGGAAGGGGAGGTGCGGCTGCAACGGGGCGAAATGCAGGTTACTCTCAACCAGCCCCTGTTCGATGGCTTTTCCACCTGGCACCAGGTGGCCGAAAACGATGCCCGCGAGAGTTCCGAACAGGCCGCCCTCGATCAGGCCTCCGAGGAGGTCGCCCTGGATACGGTGCTCGCCTATCTCGAGGTGCTGCGCCAGAGGGAGTTGCAACACCTGCTGCGCGAACAGGAGGAGGTCCATACCCTGATCCTGGAGCGGGTGCGCGACATGGCCCGTCTGGGCATTGTCACCTCGGTGGATGCCGATCTTTCGGAGAGCCGGCTCAAACTGATCATCTCGGATCTGGCCTCTGCGGAAGGGTCGGTGCGCAAGGCCGCGACCCGGTTCCGCCGCATGGTGGGACGGGAGCCGGGCGTGCTCGATCCGGCGCTTTCGCCGGTCGGCTTTCTGCCGAAAACCCTCCAGGAGGCGATCGAATGGGCCACACACCACAATGCTTCCCTGAAACGCTCCAAGGGGGATCTGGAGTCCAGTCGCGCCTCCCATGCCGGCAATTACGCGCGCTATTGGCCCAAGGTGGGCTTGGATCTGGGCTACTCCAACACGGATAATGTCAACGGCACGCGCAGTTACAACGAAAACGTGCGCGCCATGGTGCGCATGAACGTCAACCTCTTTCACGGTGGCGCGGATCTGGCCACGGTGCGGGAGAGCGCCGAACAGTTGGGACGCAGCCAGGGGTTGTACGACGAGGCGCAGGAAACGGTCTACGAAGAGGTGCGTACCGCCTGGGAGCGGATCCGCACCTCACGGGAGCGGTTCGCCAAGCTGGAGGACCATCTGGAGGCCAAACAGCGGGTCACGGCCTCCTACCACGAGCAGTTCAAGATGGGATTGCGGCCTCTGCTCGACGTGCTCAACTCCGAAAACGAGCTGACCGCGGCCAAGAACGCGCTGGTGAACGAAAAATACGAGGAACTTTCCGCCAGTTATCGTCTGATGGCGGCCATGGGGATCCTGCGTGCCTCCCTGCCGGGCGGGGATCCGGACAAGCCCTTGTCCGCGCCGAACCAGGAGATGGTGAACGCGCCGCGACCGTCGGAGATGGCGTCCGCGCCGAACCGGGAGATGGTGAACGCGCCGCGACCGTCGGAGATGGCGTCCGCGCTGAACCGGGAGATGGCGTCCGCACCGCGACCGTCGGAGATGGCGTCCGCGCCGAACCGGGAGATGGCGTCCGCGCCGAACCGGGAGATGGTGAGTGCGCCGCGACAGCCGGCTCTGACCTCCGTCGTTCCGCCGGCTTTGACCTCCGCCGTTCCGCCGGCTCCGCCTCCCGTCGAACGTGTTCCATGGGGGCGGAAACCCGACGAGAACATGACGCCGGTTCGGAATCGCGCCGCGACGGTCGCGCCCCTCCTGCCGACGCCTGTCGAGAACGCTTCCCCGGTGCCGGAGAAGCGCGCGATCATCCCCGCCACCCCCGAAGTCGCCCCCAACGCCGCCATCGAGGCGATGCCATCGCGTGCGTCCGGTTCCTCCCGTCCGATCTTTGCCGCCGAGCCGGTGAATCCTCAGGAGATGCTCGAACCGACCGGAATCGGTGCCGATTTCGAGTTGATCAAGCCGGATCTGGAGGCCGGGTCCGTTTCGCCGCTCTCCTCTCCGGTTCCTTCCGCCTCCCACACCGACATCCCCACCTTGGAAGAGGCCACGGAGCTGTTGTGGCGGGAGAGCACCGCCTTCTCCTCCGAGGTGCCGATCAGCGCTCCCGGAACGCCTCGTTGATCGATGAGTAGATCGGCTTGAGCAGATAGGCCATCAAGGTCTTGCTGCCGGTATGGATGTCGGCCTGCACGGTCATGCCGGGGAGGATTTCGTTCACGCCCGGATGTGAACCGAGGTAGTGCTTGGAGAGCTTCACCTTGCCCTTGAAGTAGGGCTGCTTCTTTTCGTCCATGAAGGCATCCGGCGACACGGATTGCAACTCGCCGGCAATCGTTCCGTAGCGGGCATAGTCGTAGGTCAGAACCTTCACCGTCACCGGTTGACCCACCTTTACATGACCGATGTCGCGGGTGGTGATGCGGATGTCGGCGTGCAATGTGCCGTCGAGGGGCACGATCTTGGCCACCAGTCCGCCGGGCGGGATCACCCCTTTCAAGGTGTTGGCCCCCATCTCCTGAATCACCCCCCGGACCGGCGCGGTGATCACCAGTCTGGTGACGCGGTTTTCCAGACGGGCGATCTGTTCGTCCACCTGGGCCTGCTCGGAGAGGGCGTTGTTCAGTTCCTTCCGGGCTTCGTGGCGGCGCTGCTCCTCGCTCTCCTTCAACCGGCTCCGCAACTCCTGGATATCCATTTTGGTCTGGGCCATGGTGCCCTGATTGCGTTTGATCTCCTCGACGACACGGGTCTTCTCCCGCTTGGTGGAGAGCACCGACAACTGCGAGACCAACCCCTTTTCCAACCCTTTTTCCTGAATCGCCTGTTCCTCTTCCAGCAACTCCTTGCGACGTTCGAGGGGTTCCATCTGGTTGCGCAACTCGCGGATCTGGGTCTCCCGTTGCGCGATCTGACGCAGGATCACCTCTCCGCTGCTGGCCTGATAGTCCCGCTGGCTGTTCAACAGGTTCTCCTGATCCGCGGCCAGGGCCGCATACTCCGGCGCGACCTCGGCGAAATGGGGTATGCGGCCTTCCAGAAAGGATCTTTGCCGTTCGATCAGCAGGGCCAGGGATTGATGACGGGCTTGATACTGCTTGAGTTCCGGTTCGATCGGCGCCGGGTCGAGCCGGACCAACGGATCCCCCTGGGCAACGATCATTCCCTCCTTGACCAGGATCTGTTGGATGATCCCCCCTTCCAGATGCTGGACGTTCTGCACCGGATTGTGGGTGACCACCTCGCCGGGGGCGGGCGCCATCTCCTCGAGCACCGAAAAGGAGGCCCAGACCAGAAAGACCACCACCGCCAGAGAGATCGACGTGCCTGTGGCGCGAATCAGCAGCGGCAAGCCACCCTCTTCCAGGATCATGGATTGGGCCAGAAAGCGTTGTTGACGATTTCCGATCGGGATGTTTTTGGATTCGGTGGCGGGTTCGGAGGACATCGAGATTCGGTTCCGTGGGGGTCAGATCAGGTTTTGGGGAATCTTGGGCAACACCTCGCCGGGTGGTCCGGCGAGTTTCAGATACCCCTGATCGAAAAAGAACAGTTGATCGGCCAGCCGCATGTGGCTGGGACGGTGGGTCACGATAAACACCGTTGCCTTGCCGCGCAACCCATTCACCACTTTTTGGAAGGCTTGATCCCCTTCCCAGTCCAGGGCGCTGGCCGGTTCGTCGAACAAAAACAGTTGCGACGGCTTGAGGTAGGCGCGTGCCAGGGAGAGTTTTTGAATCAGACTCGAGGAGAGCAGTCCGGTGTTGTCGCCGATGCGGGTATCGAAGCCGCGCGGCAGGGCGCGCACATCTTCGAGGGCTCCGGATTTGCGGCACGCCTCTTCCAGTTCTTCCAGGCTGGCGGTGGCGTGGGCCAGACGGAGATTCTGGGCGATGGTGCCGTGGTAGAGATCGCAGCGTTGCGGCACATAGGCCACGGCGTGACGCAGTTCGATGGGGTTCATCTGGCGGATGTCCTGTCCATCGACACGGATGCTGCCGGCCTGGGGAACGTAGAGTCCGGCCAGAAGCTTGATGATGGTGGATTTTCCCGAGCCGTTGCTGCCGACCACCACCACCACCTCGCCCGGTTTCACCTCGAAGCTCACGCCCATCAGGGCCGGTTCGGCCTCGTTGGTGTAGCGCAGGCTGACGCGCACGAAGCTGACCGCGCCCTTGAAGGTCTTGATCGGTTCGATGGGGGCGTAGGCTTCGAACTCCGGCTTGACGTTCATCAGGCCGTCGATCTGCTTGACGCTGGAGCGGATCTGCTCCATGCGGGTCATGGCGAAGAAAATGCTTTGCAAAGGGGCCAGGACGCGCCACACCAGGATCATGGAGGCCACCAGTCCCCCGACGGTCATTTCGGCGGCCAGCACGCGCAGCACGCCGAGGCTGACCGTCACCAGGCCCGAAGCGACCACCAGCAGTTGGGCGATGGTGTTCACGGATGCGGTGATCAGCGAGGAGCGGAAGTTCTGCATGGCCGCCTCGGCGGAGAGTTCCCGAAACCGTTCGAACCACATCTCTTCGGCGCCCAGGTATTTGATGGCGCGGATCTTGTTGAGCACCTCGACCGTGAACTCCTGGTGTTTGGCGCGGGCGCGTCGCGCCTTGGCCCCTTCGTTATCCACCAGGGGGGTCATCACGAACCAGAGCACCAGAAACAGCAGTGCCGTGATGGCGGGGATCAGGGCCAAAGACCCGGCCAGCATGGCCATGACCACGATGAAGACGATGGTGAACGGCATTTCCAGAAAGACCAGGGCCAGGGGACCGGTGAAGAATTCGCGTACGTTGTCGAAATCCTTGACCCGTGCCACCTGGGAGCCGATCGGGGCCCGTTCGGTGTAGGAGGGGATGAGCGAGAGGATGCGCAGAAAGATGGCGCTGCTGACGATGCTGTCCATGTGGGCGCCGACGTGCATGAGGATGCGGGCGCGCATGGCGCGGAGCATCCAGTCGAAGCCCAGGGCGAGCAGAACGCCGATCACCAGATAGACCAGGGTCTGCATGGAGTGGGAGCCGATCACCCGGTCGTAGACCGCCATGGAGTAAAGCGGCGGGGCGATCTGGAGGACGGTGATGGCGGCGGTGAGTCCGACGATGAAGTAGAAATAGCGTCGGAAACGGTTGGTGGCCATGCGCAGCCAGCCGATGCGGTTCTGCTCCAGGGCCATGAGTTCGTGGTCGAAGGTTTTGAAGAAAAAGGCCGATCCCTGGATGTTCATGGGTGGAATCCGACCGATCTGCCCGGTCGCGCCATCGAAAATCAGCCACAGATCCCCGATCTGCTCATAGATGACCATGGCGCCCCGGTCATCGGGCACGAACAGACAGGGCATCAGACGTGGATCGATTTCGGTCAGAGCCATGCGCAATTCATGGCTCTGGAAGGTCAGGTTGGCCATGACGTTGCGCATGGCGGTCAGATCCAGGGATTCGGCGAAGTGAGGCAGGGCCTCGGCCACATGGCGCAGGTCGCCGCGATAGCCGAGGGCGTGCAGCAACGGCACCAGACAGGCCCCGAAGTCCGACAGGCGCGCGAACTCCTCCAGAATGCCGCTCGGCTTGGGATAGTCGATCAGCGACTCTTGCGGACGTTTCATCATGGCTTTTTCTCGCCGGTCTTCAAGAAGGCAAGCTTGGTGATCACGTCCGCGTCGCTCTCCTGGCCAGACGGTGCATGCGGATCCGGAACGTCGCCATTCGTCCCGTCCGTCGCCTGCCCAGCCGGTCTGGCGTGATCCGTTTCCTGAATGGCGTGCCGCGGCGTCGGAGTGTCGCCATGCGTTCCAGCCGTGGCCTGCCGGGTCGGAGCGGTCCCCGGTTTGGTCAGGATCACGGCCAGAGGTTTGGGTTGGCTGGTCGCGGGCGGGGTTTGACCTGCGGTCTTGGCGCGCAACAACTCCCTGAAATTCGGACGCGGGCCGGAAGTCTCGTCAGCCCCCTTGGGTGGTACGGGCAGGCGGACCGGCGTCGGTCTGGTCTGATCCGTCGTGGAGGCCTGTGCCGGGTTCGGATTCGGGGGGGGCGGGCTGCCCGCTTGCGGCGTGCCTGGGGCCGAGGGTGGTTTGATCCGGTTTTCCGGCAAGGTGATCTGGAGCGGGCGCGGGATCGGCGGTCCGGGAGGCGTGGAGGCTTGTTCCGGTTGGGGCCGCGCCGGCGTTGGCGGTTTGGTGGACTGCGGAGTCGGTTCCGGCCTGGCATCGACGCGCCCGGTTTGAGCGGGCGGCGTGACGGGTGCGGAGGCGTTCGTTTTGGGCGTCTGCTGGAGCGGAGTCGCCGTTGGCGGCGTGACGGGTGCGGAGGCGTTCGTTTTGGGCGTCTGCTGGAGCGGAGTCGCCGTTGGCGGCGTGACGGGTGCGGAGGCGTTCGTTTTGGGCGTCTGTTGGAGCGGAGTCGCCGTTGGCGGCATGACGGCTGGCGGCGGCGTGACGGGTGCGGGGGCTCCGGGTGCGGGGGGGCGTGGCACGGCTGGTGGCGGCGTGACGGGTGCGGGGCCTCCGGGTGCGGGGGGCGGGGGTGGTTTGTTCTCCTTTTTCTCCTGCTGCACCAGGGTGCGATCCTGGATCCGGTAGATCCGGTCGGCCAGAGCGACCAGCGAGGGGCGGTGGCTGACCATGATCAGGGTCACCTTGCCGTGAAAACGCATCAACTCCTGCTTGAGTTCCTCGTCCCCCCGGCTGTCGATGGAGGTGTTGGCCTCGTCGAAGAGCACCAGATTGGGGTGGTCGAGGAGTGCCCGGGCGATGGCGATGCGTTGCTTGACCCCTTGCGGCAGGATCTCGGCGGCGCCATCATCGACCAGGGTTTCGAAGCCGTTGGGCATCTTGGTGACGAAATCCAGCAGACCCAACCGGCTGGCGAAGGATTCGGCCTCGGTATCCTTCCAGGGCCGGAACATGGTCAGGTTGTCCATGATCGTCCCTTTGAAGAGAATTCCGGATTGCGGCAGATAGGCGATTTTTCCGCGGACACTGGAGGGATCGAATTCGGCGATATCTCGGCCATCGATCAATACCGCTCCCGAAGAGGGGCGCAACGCGCCTTGCATCAGCCACAACAGGGTGGTCTTTCCGCTGCCGTTGCCCCCGGAGATGGCGATGGTCTCGCCGGGTGCGACGGTAAGGTTGATGTTCTCCAGAATCGGCGGTTTGTCGGGTGCGAAACGATACGACACATCCCGCATCTCCAGCCCTCCGGCCACGGAGTCCAGTTCCGGGGTTTCGGCTTCGGATTCGGGGGGCAGATCGAAGAGGATCGCCAGCCGGTCCCGGGTCACGCGAATCGACTGGAAACGGGCCCAGATGCCGAAGGCGCGCTGCAAGGGTTGGATCGCCTGTCCGGAGAGCATGCTGCATGCGGCCAGTCCACCGATGGTCAGTTTCTGCTCGATGACCATCAGACATCCCAGACCCACCACTGCCACCATGTTGAGTTGCGAAAAAAGCATGCCCAGATTGCCCGAGGTGACCCCGAGCAGTCCCACCTGTTGCGAGACGTTGGAACAGCTCTCCTGCAATTTCTCATAGCGACGCAGCATCATGGCTTCCATGGCCATGGCCTTGATCGAGTGGACGCCGTTGAGAACCTCGATCAGAAAATCGATGCGTCGGTCTTCCCACAGGGTCCGTTTTTGCACGGCATCGTAGAGCCAGCGGCTGATCAGGAAAGAGACGCCGATGAACAGGCCGAAGATGAAGATCGGAATCACCACCAGCCAGCCGGCCAGATAATAGATCAGAACCAGAAACAGCACGGCAAAGGGGAGGTCCAGCAGGGTGAGCACCGCCTGACCGGCGTAGAAATCCTTGAGGGCGTGAATGCCGTTGATGCGTTCCAGGTGAGCGCCGGAGCCTTGGCGTTCGATATGTCCGAGGCTGGAGGCGAGCAGACGGTAGACGGCGGTGCATCCGGCCAGATGTTCGAATCGGGCGCCGAGCCAACTGCCGACGTAGGATCGGACCATTTTCAAAATGGCCTCAAGCAGAATGGCGGTCAAGACGCCGGTCGTGAGAAGTCCCAGGGTGGTGATTGCCTCAAAAAGCAGGATGCGGTCATAGATTTGCAACATGGTCAGGGGGAGGGCGAGTGCCAACACGTTCAGGACTGTTGAAGTTATCACCAGGTCAAACATGTTTCGGCCAATCAAGATTTTTGGAACCAAAGTTTTTGGCCACCCAACCCCGTGAAATAATTTTGTTTTTTTCATGCCACAAATATTCTTTCCGTCAGAATTGCATTGCAGGTATATCAAGATTGGCAAGCTTTTACAAACCAACTTCTCTATCACTTATGATCTAGGATAGCTTTTTTCTCTAGCCAATTCAAGCGGTATGAATGTATATTAACAATAAGGAGAAATTTTTTTTGTTTGAAGAACTTGCAAAGTGATTTAGCGTGGAACTTCCGAAGGGAAGTCCATGGTACCCATCATGCAAGTTACAGGTGGGGTGAGGGGGGATCTATCCATCATGCCAGTTTCCGGTCACGTTAACCAAGCGGGTGCGGCCATGTCTGACAATCAGCAAAACGAAAAGGATGAAATCGGCATCGAGGAGGATCGTCAAAATCTCGATGACATGACCGTTCTTCAGGACGTGAAGAGCGTTGACCTGTCCGCCGAGGAGAATCCCAACGAACAGTCCGACACGCTTGCCGAGCAGATGGTGGTGATGGGTAGCGTGCAGATGGGAAGCCGAAAGGATATCGAACAGGCCATCGCCCAGTCGGGATCGGTCGCAGAAGAGTCCAAGCCCTCTGAAAACGAGGATGCCCCTGCCGAACGGGAACAGTCCCAACGTCCCGATCAATCCGCCACCGGTCAGGAGTCCCAGTCCGGCGACACCGGGATTCGTGTCGAGACTGACGTGTCTGGTCAGTCCGCCACGCCTCAGACCGCACCTGACGCCGCGAATACCCAGGAACGGAACACTCCCGCCGCGAATTCGGCGGGAGCGAACGATCAGCCCGATATTCCCTCCGTCGAGGTCGCGCCCCCGGTGGTCGTCGCCCCACCTCCCGCCCCGGAGGTCACCGAAAAACCGGATACCGGCACCTCTTCTCCAGAAGAAAAAATCCCCGAACCCGAGAAAGAACCCGGTCCGATTGATGATGTCCAGACCGTGGCGCGTCTGGATGGCATCACCATGGAGACCTCCGATGTCGTGGGCCAGGAGGACAGTGGCATACCGCTGAACATCGAAGTCAACCAGACCGACTCCAGCGAGACGGTGAAGGTTTACATCGAAGGCGTCCCGGAGGGTGCCACCCTGTCCGCCGGTGAGGATCTGGGCGATGGGCGCTGGGAGTTGCGGGTCGAGGATCTGAAGGATCTGGTGCTGTCCCCGCCGGAAAACTCGGATGTGGATTTTTCGCTGACCGTGCGCAGCGTGGTCACCGAACCGCAAACCGGCGAGACCTCTACCACCACTCAAACCGTGAATGTGGAGGTTCAAGCCGATGCCGACCAGCCAACATTGGCTGTTTCGGATGTTTCCGGCACCGAAGATCAGCCGATCGCCTTGAATATTTCCTCGCTCTTGACCGACACGGACAATTCCGAATCCCTCTCGATCACCATCGGTGGCGTTCCGGATGGTGCGGCCTTGTCGGCTGGTATCGACAACGGCGATGGCACCTGGACACTGACCCCGGATCAGTTGACCGGCCTTGAGATCACGCCTCCGGCCAACAGCGATGTGGACTTCCAACTCACCGTCACGGCGACTTCCACCGAGGCCGAGAACGGCGATACGGCGGTGCGCACTGGGACCATCGATGTCAGCCTGGCGGCGGATGCCGACCAACCGACGTTGGTGTTGAGCGATGCGACCGGCACCGAAGATCAGCCGATCGCCTTGAATATTGCCTCGCTCTTGACCGACACGGACAATTCCGAATCCCTCTCGATCACCATTGGTGGCGTGCCGGATGGTGCGTCCTTGTCGGCTGGTATCGACAACGGCGATGGCACCTGGACACTGACCCCGGATCAGTTGACCGGCCTTGAGATCACCCCGCCGGCCAACAGCGACGTGGACTTCCAACTCACCGTCACCGCAACCTCGACAGAAGCCGAGAACGGCGATACGGCGGTGCGCACTGGCACGATCGATGTCAGTTTGGCGGCGGATGCCGACCAACCGACGTTGGTGTTGAGCGATGCGACCGGCACCGAAGATCAGCCGATCGCCTTGAACATCTCGTCGCTTTTGACCGACACGGACAATTCCGAATCCCTCTCGATCACCATTGGTGGCGTTCCGGATGGTGCGGCCTTGTCGGCTGGTATCGACAACGGCGATGGCACCTGGACCCTGACCCCGGATCAGTTGACCGGCCTTGAGATCACCCCGCCGGCCAACAGCGACGTGGACTTCCAACTCACCGTTACTGCGATTTCTACCGAGGCCGAGAACGGCGATACGGCGGTGCGCACGGGCACGATCGATGTTTCGCTCGCTGCCGATGCCGACCAACCGACGTTGGTGTTGAGCGATGCGACCGGTACGGAAGATCAGCCGATCGCCTTGAACATCTCGTCTCTGCTGACGGATACGGATGGTTCCGAATCCCTCTCGATCGTGATTGGTGGCGTGCCGACCGGTGCCGCGCTCTCTGCCGGTATCGACAACGGCGATGGCACCTGGACCCTGACCCCGGATCAGTTGACCGGCCTTGAGATCACGCCTCCGGCCAACAGCGACGTGGACTTCCAACTCACCGTCACCGCGACTTCCACCGAGGCCGAGAACGGCGATACGGCGGTGCGCACTGGGACCATCGATGTCAGCCTGGCGGCGGATGCCGACCAACCGACGTTGGTGTTGAGCGATGCGACCGGCACCGAAGATCAGCCGATCGCCTTGAATATTTCCTCGCTCTTGACCGACACGGACAATTCCGAATCCCTCTCGATCACCATCGGTGGCGTTCCGGATGGTGCGGCCTTGTCGGCTGGTATCGACAACGGCGATGGCACCTGGACCCTGACCCCGGATCAGTTGACCGGCCTTGAGATCACGCCTCCGGCCAACAGCGACGTGGACTTCCAACTCACCGTCACCGCGACTTCCACCGAGGCCGAGAACGGCGATACGGCGGTGCGCACTGGGACCATCGATGTCAGCCTGGCGGCGGATGCCGACCAACCGACGTTGGTGTTGAGCGATGCGACCGGCACGGAAGATCAGCCGATCGCCTTGAATATTTCCTCGCTCTTGACCGACACGGACAATTCCGAATCCCTCTCGATCACCATCGGTGGTGTTCCGGATGGTGCGGCGCTCTCTGCCGGTATCGACAACGGCGATGGCACCTGGACCCTGACCCCGGATCAGTTGACCGGCCTTGAGATCACCCCGCCGGCCAACAGCGACGTGGACTTCCAACTCACCGTGACGGCGACCTCGACAGAAGCCGAGAACGGCGATACGGCGGTGCGCACGGGCACGATCGATGTCAGCTTGGCGGCGGATGCCGACCAACCGACATTGGTGTTGAGCGATGCGACCGGCACGGAAGATCAGCCGATCGCCTTGAATATTTCCTCGCTCTTGACCGACACGGACAATTCCGAATCCCTCTCGATCACCATCGGTGGCGTTCCGGATGGTGCGGCCTTGTCGGCTGGTATCGACAACGGCGATGGCACCTGGACCCTGACCCCGGATCAGTTGACCGGCCTTGAGATCACGCCTCCGGCCAACAGCGACGTGGACTTCCAACTCACCGTCACCGCGACTTCCACCGAGGCCGAGAACGGCGATACGGCGGTGCGCACTGGGACCATCGATGTCAGCCTGGCGGCGGATGCCGACCAACCGACGTTGGTGTTGAGCGATGCGACCGGCACGGAAGATCAGCCGATCGCCTTGAATATTTCCTCGCTCTTGACCGACACGGACAATTCCGAATCCCTCTCGATCACCATCGGTGGTGTTCCGGATGGTGCGGCGCTCTCTGCCGGTATCGACAACGGCGATGGCACCTGGACCCTGACCCCGGATCAGTTGACCGGCCTTGAGATCACCCCGCCGGCCAACAGCGACGTGGACTTCCAACTCACCGTGACGGCGACCTCGACAGAAGCCGAGAACGGCGATACGGCGGTGCGCACGGGCACGATCGATGTCAGCTTGGCGGCGGATGCCGACCAACCGACATTGGTGTTGAGCGATGCGACCGGCACGGAAGATCAGCCGATCGCCTTGAATATTTCCTCGCTCTTGACCGACACGGACAATTCCGAATCCCTCTCGATCACCATCGGTGGCGTTCCGGATGGTGCGGCGCTCTCTGCCGGTATCGACAACGGCGATGGCACCTGGACTTTGACCCCGGACCAGTTGACCGGCCTTGAGATTACGCCTCCCAACAACAGCGACGTGGACTTCCAACTCACCGTCACCGCGACCTCGACAGAAGCCGAGAACGGCGATACGGCGGTGCGCACTGGGACCATCGATGTCAGCCTGGCGGCGGATGCCGACCAACCGACATTGGTGTTGAGCGATGCGACCGGCACGGAAGATCAGCCGATCGCCTTGAATATTTCCTCGCTCTTGACCGACACGGATAATTCCGAATCCCTCTCGATCACCATCGGTGGCGTTCCGGATGGTGCGGCCTTGTCGGCTGGTATCGACAACGGCGATGGCACCTGGACCCTGACCCCGGATCAGTTGACCGGCCTTGAGATCACGCCTCCGGCCAACAGCGACGTGGACTTCCAACTCACCGTCACGGCGACCTCGACAGAAGCCGAGAACGGCGATACGGCGGTGCGGACTGGGACCATCGATGTCAGCTTGGCGGCGGATGCCGACCAACCGACATTGGTGTTGAGCGATGCGACCGGCACGGAAGATCAGCCGATCGCCTTGAATATTTCCTCGCTCTTGACCGACACGGATAATTCCGAATCCCTCTCGATCACCATCGGTGGCGTTCCGGATGGTGCGGCCTTGTCGGCTGGTATCGACAACGGCGATGGCACCTGGACCCTGACCCCGGATCAGTTGACCGGTCTTGAGATCACCCCGCCGGCCAACAGCGACGTGGACTTCCAACTCACCGTCACCGCGACTTCCACCGAGGCCGAGAACGGCGATACGGCGGTGCGCACTGGGACCATCGATGTCAGCCTGGCGGCGGATGCCGACCAACCGACGTTGGTTCTCTCGGATGCCTCGGGCACGGAAGATCAGCCGATCGCCTTGAACATCGCGTCTCTGCTGACCGACACAGACAATTCCGAATCCCTCTCGATCACCATCGGTGGCGTGCCGACCGGTGCCGCGCTCTCTGCCGGTATCGACAACGGCGATGGCACCTGGACCCTGACCCCGGATCAGTTGACCGGCCTTGAGATCACCCCGCCGGCCAACAGCGATGTGGACTTCCAACTCACCGTCACGGCGACCTCGACAGAAGCCGAGAACGGCGATACGGCGGTGCGGACTGGGACCATCGATGTCAGCTTGGCGGCGGATGCCGACCAACCGACATTGGTGTTGAGCGATGCGACCGGCACGGAAGATCAGCCGATCGCCTTGAATATTTCCTCGCTCTTGACCGACACGGATAATTCCGAATCCCTCTCGATCACCATCGGTGGCGTTCCGGATGGTGCGGCCTTGTCGGCTGGTATCGACAACGGCGATGGCACCTGGACCCTGACCCCGGATCAGTTGACCGGTCTTGAGATCACCCCGCCGGCCAACAGCGACGTGGACTTCCAACTCACCGTCACCGCGACTTCCACCGAGGCCGAGAACGGCGATACGGCGGTGCGCACTGGGACCATCGATGTCAGCCTGGCGGCGGATGCCGACCAACCGACGTTGGTTCTCTCGGATGCCTCGGGCACGGAAGATCAGCCGATCGCCTTGAACATCGCGTCTCTGCTGACCGACACAGACAATTCCGAATCCCTCTCGATCACCATCGGTGGCGTGCCGACCGGTGCCGCGCTCTCTGCCGGTATCGACAACGGCGATGGCACCTGGACCCTGACCCCGGATCAGTTGACCGGCCTTGAGATCACCCCGCCGGCCAACAGCGATGTGGACTTCCAACTCACCGTCACCGCGACTTCCACCGAGGCCGAGAACGGCGATACGGCGGTGCGCACTGGGACCATCGATGTCAGTTTGGCGGCGGATGCCGACCAACCGACGTTGGTGTTGAGCGATGCGACCGGCACCGAAGATCAGCCGATCGCCTTGAATATTTCCTCGCTCTTGACCGACACGGACAATTCCGAATCCCTCTCGATCACCATCGGTGGCGTTCCGGATGGTGCGGCCTTGTCGGCTGGTATCGACAACGGCGATGGCACCTGGACTCTGACCCCGGATCAGTTAGCCGGCCTTGAGATCACGCCTCCGGCCAACAGCGATGTGGACTTCCAACTCACCGTCACGGCGACTTCCACCGAGGCCGAGAACGGCGATACGGCGGTGCGCACAGGAACGATCGATGTTTCGCTCGCCGCCGATGCCGACCAACCGACGTTGGTGTTGAGCGATGCGACCGGCACCGAAGATCAGCCGATCGCCTTGAATATTGCCTCGCTCTTGACCGACACGGACAATTCCGAATCCCTCTCGATCACCATCGGTGGCGTTCCGGATGGTGCGGCCTTGTCGGCTGGTATCGACAACGGCGATGGCACCTGGACCCTGACCCCGGATCAGTTGACCGGCCTTGAGATCACGCCTCCGGCCAACAGCGACGTGGACTTCCAACTCACCGTGACGGCGACCTCGACAGAAGCCGAGAACGGCGATACGGCGGTGCGCACTGGGACCATCGATGTCAGCCTGGCGGCGGATGCCGACCAACCGACGTTGGTGTTGAGCGATGCGACCGGCACCGAAGATCAGCCGATCGCCTTGAACATCTCGTCGCTTTTGACCGACACGGACAATTCCGAATCCCTCTCGATCACCATCGGTGGCGTTCCGGATGGTGCGGCGCTCTCTGCCGGTATCGACAACGGCGATGGCACCTGGACCCTGACCCCGGATCAGTTGACCGGCCTTGAGATCACGCCTCCGGCCAACAGCGACGTGGACTTCCAACTCACCGTCACGGCGACCTCGACGGAGGCCGAGAACGGCGATACGGCGGTGCGTACGGGCACGATCGATGTCAGCCTGGCGGCGGATGCTGACCAACCGACGTTGGTGTTGAGCGATGCGACCGGCACGGAAGATCAGCCGATCGCCTTGAATATTTCCTCGCTCTTGACCGACACAGACAATTCCGAATCCCTCTCGATCACCATCGGTGGCGTTCCGGATGGTGCGGCCTTGTCGGCTGGTATCGACAACGGCGATGGCACCTGGACACTGACCCCGGATCAGTTGACCGGCCTTGAGATCACGCCTCCCAACAACAGCGACGTGGACTTCCAACTCACCGTCACGGCGACCTCGACAGAAGCCGAGAACGGCGATACGGCGGTGCGCACGGGCACGATCGATGTCAGTTTGGCGGCGGATGCCGACCAACCGACGTTGGTGTTGAGCGATGCGACCGGCACGGAAGATCAGCCGATCGCCTTGAATATTTCCTCGCTCTTGACCGACACGGATAATTCCGAATCCCTCTCGATCACCATCGGTGGCGTTCCGGATGGTGCGGCGCTCTCTGCCGGTATCGACAACGGCGATGGCACCTGGACACTGACCCCGGATCAGTTGACCGGCCTTGAGATCACGCCTCCCAACAACAGCGACGTGGACTTCCAACTCACCGTCACGGCGACCTCGACAGAAGCCGAGAACGGCGATACGGCGGTGCGCACGGGCACGATCGATGTCAGTTTGGCGGCGGATGCCGACCAACCGACATTGGTGTTGAGCGATGCGACCGGCACGGAAGATCAGCCGATCGCCTTGAATATTTCCTCGCTCTTGACCGACACGGACAATTCCGAATCCCTCTCGATCACCATCGGTGGTATTCCGGATGGTGCGGCGCTCTCTGCCGGTATCGACAACGGCGATGGCACCTGGACCCTGACCCCGGATCAGTTGACCGGCCTTGAGATCACCCCGCCGGCCAACAGCGACGTGGACTTCCAACTCACCGTGACGGCGACCTCGACAGAAGCCGAGAACGGCGATACGGCGGTGCGCACGGGCACGATCGATGTCAGCTTGGCGGCGGATGCCGACCAACCGACATTGGTGTTGAGCGATGCGACCGGCACGGAAGATCAGCCGATCGCCTTGAATATTTCCTCGCTCTTGACCGACACGGACAATTCCGAATCCCTCTCGATCACCATCGGTGGCGTTCCGGATGGTGCGGCGCTCTCTGCCGGTATCGACAACGGCGATGGCACCTGGACTTTGACCCCGGACCAGTTGACCGGCCTTGAGATTACGCCTCCCAACAACAGCGACGTGGACTTCCAACTCACCGTCACCGCGACCTCGACAGAAGCCGAGAACGGCGATACGGCGGTGCGCACAGGAACGATCGATGTTTCGCTCGCCGCCGATGCCGACCAACCGACGTTGGTGTTGAGCGATGCGACCGGCACGGAAGATCAGCCGATCGCCTTGAATATTTCCTCGCTCTTGACCGACACGGACAATTCCGAATCCCTCTCGATCACCATCGGTGGCGTTCCGGATGGTGCGGCCTTGTCGGCTGGTATCGACAACGGCGATGGCACCTGGACACTGACCCCGGATCAGTTGACCGGCCTTGAGATCACGCCTCCGGCCAACAGCGACGTGGACTTCCAACTCACCGTCACGGCGACCTCGACGGAGGCCGAGAACGGCGATACGGCGGTGCGTACGGGCACGATCGATGTCAGCCTGGCGGCGGATGCTGACCAACCGACGTTGGTGTTGAGCGATGCGACCGGCACGGAAGATCAGCCGATCGCCTTGAATATTTCCTCGCTCTTGACCGACACAGACAATTCCGAATCCCTCTCGATCACCATCGGTGGCGTTCCGGATGGTGCGGCCTTGTCGGCTGGTATCGACAACGGCGATGGCACCTGGACACTGACCCCGGATCAGTTGACCGGCCTTGAGATCACGCCTCCCAACAACAGCGACGTGGACTTCCAACTCACCGTCACGGCGACCTCGACAGAAGCCGAGAACGGCGATACGGCGGTGCGCACGGGCACGATCGATGTCAGTTTGGCGGCGGATGCCGACCAACCGACGTTGGTGTTGAGCGATGCGACCGGCACGGAAGATCAGCCGATCGCCTTGAATATTTCCTCGCTCTTGACCGACACGGATAATTCCGAATCCCTCTCGATCACCATCGGTGGCGTTCCGGATGGTGCGGCGCTCTCTGCCGGTATCGACAACGGCGATGGCACCTGGACACTGACCCCGGATCAGTTGACCGGCCTTGAGATCACGCCTCCCAACAACAGCGACGTGGACTTCCAACTCACCGTCACGGCGACCTCGACAGAAGCCGAGAACGGCGATACGGCGGTGCGCACGGGCACGATCGATGTCAGTTTGGCGGCGGATGCCGACCAACCGACATTGGTGTTGAGCGATGCGACCGGCACGGAAGATCAGCCGATCGCCTTGAATATTTCCTCGCTCTTGACCGACACAGACAATTCCGAATCCCTCTCGATCACCATCGGTGGCGTTCCGGATGGTGCGGCCTTGTCGGCTGGTATCGACAACGGCGATGGCACCTGGACACTGACCCCGGATCAGTTGACCGGCCTTGAGATCACGCCTCCCAACAACAGCGACGTGGACTTCCAACTCACCGTCACGGCGACCTCGACAGAAGCCGAGAACGGCGATACGGCGGTGCGCACGGGCACGATCGATGTCAGTTTGGCGGCGGATGCCGACCAACCGACGTTGGTGTTGAGCGATGCGACCGGCACGGAAGATCAGCCGATCGCCTTGAATATTTCCTCGCTCTTGACCGACACGGATAATTCCGAATCCCTCTCGATCACCATCGGTGGCGTTCCGGATGGTGCGGCGCTCTCTGCCGGTATCGACAACGGCGATGGCACCTGGACACTGACCCCGGATCAGTTGACCGGCCTTGAGATCACGCCTCCCAACAACAGCGACGTGGACTTCCAACTCACCGTCACGGCGACCTCGACAGAAGCCGAGAACGGCGATACGGCGGTGCGCACGGGCACGATCGATGTCAGTTTGGCGGCGGATGCCGACCAACCGACATTGGTGTTGAGCGATGCGACCGGCACGGAAGATCAGCCGATCGCCTTGAATATTTCCTCGCTCTTGACCGACACGGACAATTCCGAATCCCTCTCGATCACCATCGGTGGTGTTCCGGATGGTGCGGCGCTCTCTGCCGGTATCGACAACGGCGATGGCACCTGGACCCTGACCCCGGATCAGTTGACCGGCCTTGAGATCACCCCGCCGGCCAACAGCGACGTGGACTTCCAACTCACCGTGACGGCGACCTCGACAGAAGCCGAGAACGGCGATACGGCGGTGCGCACGGGCACGATCGATGTCAGCTTGGCGGCGGATGCCGACCAACCGACATTGGTGTTGAGCGATGCGACCGGCACGGAAGATCAGCCGATCGCCTTGAATATTTCCTCGCTCTTGACCGACACGGACAATTCCGAATCCCTCTCGATCACCATCGGTGGCGTTCCGGATGGTGCGGCGCTCTCTGCCGGTATCGACAACGGCGATGGCACCTGGACTTTGACCCCGGACCAGTTGACCGGCCTTGAGATTACGCCTCCCAACAACAGCGACGTGGACTTCCAACTCACCGTCACCGCGACCTCGACAGAAGCCGAGAACGGCGATACGGCGGTGCGCACTGGGACCATCGATGTCAGCCTGGCGGCGGATGCCGACCAACCGACATTGGTGTTGAGCGATGCGACCGGCACGGAAGATCAGCCGATCGCCTTGAATATTTCCTCGCTCTTGACCGACACGGATAATTCCGAATCCCTCTCGATCACCATCGGTGGCGTTCCGGATGGTGCGGCCTTGTCGGCTGGTATCGACAACGGCGATGGCACCTGGACCCTGACCCCGGATCAGTTGACCGGCCTTGAGATCACGCCTCCGGCCAACAGCGACGTGGACTTCCAACTCACCGTCACGGCGACCTCGACAGAAGCCGAGAACGGCGATACGGCGGTGCGGACTGGGACCATCGATGTCAGCTTGGCGGCGGATGCCGACCAACCGACATTGGTGTTGAGCGATGCGACCGGCACGGAAGATCAGCCGATCGCCTTGAATATTTCCTCGCTCTTGACCGACACGGATAATTCCGAATCCCTCTCGATCACCATCGGTGGCGTTCCGGATGGTGCGGCCTTGTCGGCTGGTATCGACAACGGCGATGGCACCTGGACCCTGACCCCGGATCAGTTGACCGGTCTTGAGATCACCCCGCCGGCCAACAGCGACGTGGACTTCCAACTCACCGTCACCGCGACTTCCACCGAGGCCGAGAACGGCGATACGGCGGTGCGCACTGGGACCATCGATGTCAGCCTGGCGGCGGATGCCGACCAACCGACGTTGGTTCTCTCGGATGCCTCGGGCACGGAAGATCAGCCGATCGCCTTGAACATCGCGTCTCTGCTGACCGACACAGACAATTCCGAATCCCTCTCGATCACCATCGGTGGCGTGCCGACCGGTGCCGCGCTCTCTGCCGGTATCGACAACGGCGATGGCACCTGGACCCTGACCCCGGATCAGTTGACCGGCCTTGAGATCACCCCGCCGGCCAACAGCGACGTGGACTTCCAACTCACCGTCACCGCGACTTCCACCGAGGCCGAGAACGGCGATACGGCGGTGCGCACAGGAACGATCGATGTTTCGCTCGCCGCCGATGCCGACCAACCGACGTTGGTGTTGAGCGATGCGACCGGCACGGAAGATCAGCCGATCGCCTTGAATATTTCCTCGCTCTTGACCGACACAGACAATTCCGAATCCCTCTCGATCACCATCGGTGGCGTGCCGGATGGTGCGGCCTTGTCGGCTGGTATCGACAACGGCGATGGCACCTGGACACTGACCCCGGATCAGTTGACCGGCCTTGAGATCACCCCGCCGGCCAACAGCGACGTGGACTTCCAACTCACCGTCACCGCGACTTCCACCGAGGCCGAGAACGGCGATACGGCGGTGCGCACTGGGACCATCGATGTCAGTTTGGCGGCGGATGCCGACCAACCGACGTTGGTGTTGAGCGATGCGACCGGCACCGAAGATCAGCCGATCGCCTTGAATATTTCCTCGCTCTTGACCGACACGGACAATTCCGAATCCCTCTCGATCACCATCGGTGGCGTGCCGACCGGTGCCGCGCTCTCTGCCGGTATCGACAACGGCGATGGCACCTGGACCCTGACCCCGGATCAGTTGACCGGCCTTGAGATCACCCCGCCGGCCAACAGCGATGTGGACTTCCAACTCACCGTCACCGCGACTTCCACCGAGGCCGAGAACGGCGATACGGCGGTGCGTACGGGCACAATCGATGTCAGCCTGGCGGCGGATGCCGACCAACCGACGTTGGTGTTGAGCGATGCGACCGGCACCGAAGATCAGCCGATCGCCTTGAATATTTCCTCGCTCTTGACCGACACGGACAATTCCGAATCCCTCTCGATCACCATCGGTGGCGTTCCGGATGGTGCGGCCTTGTCGGCTGGTATCGACAACGGCGATGGCACCTGGACCCTGACCCCGGATCAGTTGACCGGTCTTGAGATCACGCCTCCCAATAACAGCGATGTGGACTTCCAACTCACCGTCACCGCAACCTCGACAGAAGCCGAGAACGGCGATACGGCGGTGCGCACGGGCACGATCGATGTTTCGCTCGCCGCCGATGCCGACCAACCGACGTTGGTGTTGAGCGATGCGATCGGCACCGAAGATCAGCCGATCGCCTTGAATCTGACCTCGGCCCTCAAGGACACCGACGGCTCGGAGTCCCTATCCATCACCATTTCCGGCGTCCCGACCGGTGCGATGCTTTCCGCCGGTGTCGATCATCACGATGGCACCTGGACCTTGACGCCAACGCAGTTGACCGGCCTGAAAATCACCCCGCCGGCCAACAGCGACGTGGATTTCACCCTGACCGTCACCGCCACCTCTACCGAGGCCAACGGCGGGGATACCGCTTCGGTCGCGGATTCATTCACGGTGACGGTCAATCCGGATGCGGATCTGGTCACCCTCAACATTCCGCAGGTGACCGGATCCGAGGATACGGCGATTCCGGTCAATCTGTCCTTCTCTTTGCAGGATCTCGACGGTTCCGAGATCGTGACCGGGGATATCGTGTTGACGGGTGTGCCGGCGGGCACGAGCTTCAACATCGGTGAGGCGGGATCGGGTCAGACCTGGGTGATTCCTCAGAGTGCGTTGCAGGTGGCAAGCTCCCAGGATGGTCATCCGGTCTCCTGGAACGTACCGGGTTTGACCGTGACCGGCGTGGCCAACTCCAACATTGATTTCCAACTGGGGGTCAAAGTCACGACCACGGATGGGGTTGATACCCAACTGACCACGGGCATCCTCGACATCGACCTGATCGGTGTGGCCGATGGCGTGCAGAACCTGACCGGCGTGGCGGGTATCGGTTCGGAGGACAGCTATGTCTACTTCAATTCCGGCGTCAACGCGCCGCAGTTGAGTTCCGCGCTGATCGACGCCGATGGTTCGGAGAAGATCAGCTATCGTCTGACCTTCGACAAGACCATGGGAGCCGTGCAGGTCAAGGTGGGCACCACCTGGACCAATGTCACCAAGGATGCACAGGGCGGGTATACCGTTTCCGGCACCGATGTCGCCAGTGGCAACGTGCGTTTCCAGGGGCCGAGCAACTACGATGGCAACGTGCAGATCACCGCGAATGCCTATACCACCGACTATGCCGAGAATGGTACCACGGTGGATAGCGTTTCGAGCAACCAGACCGTCACTTTTGGGGTCAATCTGGGTGCGGTGGCCGATGGCGCAAGCTTCTCCGGCACCACCGGCGCCACCGTGAACGAAGATCAGGTCGGACCGTTCGATCTGGATGTGGATATCAGCCTGTCGGACAAGGATGGTTCGGAAAGTCTTTCGGGCGTGGTCACCTTGCAGTTCGACGCCACCAAGCTGCCCGCCGGCTCGACGTTGAGCATCACCGGCGATCCGGGCAACTGGGTTCAGAATCTGGGTGGGGGCAAGTTCACCATCGCCCAGGCTGCCCTGTCGCCCACGGCCTATACCAGTGGCGTTCCAACATCGTGGCACATCAACAACCTGAAACTCAACACCACGTTGTTGTCCAATTCTGATACGGATATCCCGCTCACGGTCTCCATGACCACCGTCGAGGCCGCCAACGGCAACACCAAGATCTCTTCGACCTCCAGCGCGGTGACGGTGAAGGCGATCGCCGACTCGCCGACCATCGTGTTGAGTTCGGCGGGGGGCGACGAGGATCAATGGATCCCGATGAACGCCAGCATCGCCTTGAACGATACCGATGGCTCCGAAAAGTTGATGGGTGACGTGTTGATCACCTCCAACGATCCGGATGCCCAGGGTGCCAGTCTGCGGGTGGGTGGCGTGTCGATCCAGGGTTCGACCAGTGGCGGGACGACCACCTGGTCGGTGCCGCAATCTTTGTTGACCACCACCGCGACCAATGCCGGAGGCAAGGCGATCGCCTGGAATCTGAACGGTCTGGAGATCAAGCCGCCGCATGACAGCGACGGGGATATCTCCCTCTCCGTGACCGCCAAGGTGCTCGACAACGACAACAGCAACACCTCGTTGACCGCCAATCTCACCGTGGCTGTGGACGCGGTGGCCGATGCGCCGATTCTGACCCGTGGCACGGCCATGGGGACCGAGGACAAGCCGATCGCGTTGAATCTTTCTGCGGCTCTTTCGGATACCGACGGATCGGAGAGTCTGGTGATCACCATTGCCAACGTACCCAACGGCGCGACCCTTTCGGCGGGCACCGACAATGGCGATGGCACCTGGACCTTGACTCCGGCGCAGTTGACCGGCCTGACCATCACGCCGCCGCACGACTCCAACGCCGACTTCAGTTTGCAGGTCACCGCGCGGTCGATCGAGGCCGCCAATCAGGATGATGCCACCACGGTGATCAACCAGACCGTGCGGGTGATTGGCGATGCCGATGCCGCCCACATCCCGAACGTGCTGAGTGCCAGCGGCGTCGAGGATGCGGTGGTCGGAGGCGGGGTTCCGAACGGTTCGGTGCAGTTGGATCTCTCCGGGGTGACCCTTTCGGATGTGGATGGTTCGGAGAAACTCTCGGTCGTCATCGGTCATTTGCCGGAAGGCTCGCGGCTTTGGTTGCCGGATAGCGCCTCGGGTGGAATCTCCTATGTCGGCGGGGGACGCTGGGCGGTGGATTCGAACCATCTGGATGAGCTGCGGATTATTCCCAAGGGGGATTTTTCGGGCAGTTTCAATCTGGATGTGCGCATCGTCACCACGGAGAACGATGGCGACAAGTGGGTGGCCGATCGCACCATGACCGTCACCGTGACCCCGGATCCGGATGCGCCTTCATTGAATCTCCATGGGGGCGGTCTGGAGGATACGGTGGGCGGCGTGCCGCTGAGTCTGGGCATCGCCACCACCGATCACGACGGTTCGGAGAATATCACGGCGGTTTCGGTTTCCGGTCTGCCGGCGGGCATTACCCTGACCGGTGACGGGATTATCTCCGGACCCGACGCTCAGGGGGTCTACCAGATCGATCCCAACCAGACCAGCGGATTGAAACTGGTCGGCATGGCCGAGAACTCCAACGTCGATTTCGACGTGCAGGTTTCGGTTACCGTTACCGACGGCGCGGTGAGCGAAACCACCACCCGCACGATGAATATCGATCTGGTCGGCGTGGCCGACGGGGTGGAGAACCTGTTGGTCGGGGATGTCTCGGGTGCCGCCGCTGAACCGATTCCGTTGTCGATCAATTTCGACATGCTCGACACCGATGGCTCGGAGAGCGCTTCCTACGTGCTTTCCGGGGTGCCGGATGGCGTGGTGTTGATGAAGCCGAACGGTTCGGGTGGCTGGGAGATGGCCGGCATCAACGCCGGGGACGGTTCTTGGATCGTGCAGTCGGACGACATGAACGGTCTGGCGATCCGCACGCCTGGCAGTTCGACGAGCGGTTCGTTCGATTTGACCGTGACCGTGGTGACCAGCGAGAACGACGGCGATGTGAATACCGACGCGGCACGCACCTTCCATGTCGATTATACCGGCAACGGTGGAGGTGGCGGCGGGGGTGGTAATGCGGATGTTCATGCCGAAGGGATCATCCTGACCCAGGGGGCGGGCAACGGGGTCGAGGATACCAGCATGGCGCTGAATCTCTCTGCGGCGCTGATCGATGCCGATGGCTCGGAAACCATGTCCTTCGTGATCGATCCGGACTCCCTGCCCGAGGGGGTGACCATTGGTGGAGGTATGATTCATCCGTTGACCGGCGATCTGGTCTTCACCGCCGACACCATCGGTCAGATGACCCTGACCCCGCCGGAGAATTTCAGCGGGGATCTCACCTTCCAGCTCAAGGCGATCTCCACGGAACTCAATGGTGGCGACAAGCTCATCGAGACCAAGAGCGTGGCCGTGCATATCGACGCCGTGAGCGATGGACCGGTGATCCAGGTTTCCAACGTCAGCGGCGACGAGGATTCGGCCATTCAGATGGGGGTGTCGATCAGCCTGCCGGACTCCGACGGTTCGGAGCAGCTCTCCGCAGGCGCGTTGCTGGTGTCGGGCCTGCCGGCGGGCGCGGTCCTGAGCATCGGTTCCGCCGGTGCGCAAGCGGGAACCTGGGTCATTCCTCAGGCCAACCTCGCCGTGACCGCCACCAACGAACACGGCGACCCGATCGCCTGGGATGTGCCGGGACTCACCGTCACCCCGCCGCCGAACGCGCATCAGGACTTTACCCTCACGTTCAGCATCGCGGGCGGCGAGATCGGCGGGAGTGAGGTGCTTTTTTCGGCCAATGTTCAGGTGGATGTGAACGCCGTGGCCGATACCGCCCAGTTGCAGGTGACGGATCTGACCGGCGCCGAGGATATGGTGTTGCCGATGACCGGTCTGGTGGCGGCGTTGACCGATGTGGACGGCTCGGAGAACCTGTCGGTGGTGATCGCCGGGGCCGGGAACGGAGTCTTTTTCGACAGCACCACCGGTCTGGTGGTTGGCACGGACAACGGGGATGGCTCCTGGACCTTTACGGCGGGTGAGCTGACCCATCTGAGTCTGGCCATGCCGGTGGACTGGTCCGGAGGACTCAATCTGACCGCGACCGCCTTCACCATGGAGAACGACAACTTCGATCTGGCCCAGGTGTCGGCGCAGTTCAACGTTGCGTTCGCCTCGGTCGCCGACGAACCGGTGATCACGGTTCTCGATGCCACCGGCAACGAGGAGTCCGGCATCGCCTTGAGCATCGCGGCCAGAACCACGGACATCGATGGTTCGGAATCGCTCGCGATCACCATCTCCGGGGTTCCGACCGGCGCGACGCTCTCTCATGGCACCGACAACGGCGATGGCACCTGGAGTCTGGCCGAAGGGGATCTGACCGATTTGACGATCACCCCGCCCGCCAACTTCAACGGCACGTTGAATCTCGGCGTGGCGGTCCATTCGATCGATCCTTACACCGGCTCGGTATCCGCCGATGTGGTCGATACGTTAAGCGTTCAGGTCAATGCGGTGGACGACGCCTCGTCCCTGGCGATCAACGCGCCGAGCAGCTTCGGCGCCCTGCCGTCGAGCGGCGGCGTGACCTTCAAGGTTGCCCCGGACATCACCATCACCGACATCGACAGCACCCATCTGTTCGGCGCGGTGATGAACATCAACGGCATCCAGTCCGGTGATACGCTTTCCCTGTCCGGCTACACCTTGATTCCGGTTTCGACGAACGTTTGGCAGATCTCCGGCCTGAACATTCAGCTTGCCAGTTCCACCAGTGGCTCGGTGACTACCTGGACCATGAGCGGCAAGGAGTCCCTGGCCACTTATGAATCGCTGCTCGAGTCGGTGAGCCTGACGGCCACCAAGGATGGCAACCACACGGTCAGTTTCCAGGTGATGGGATCGGACGGGGCCGCCAGTGAACTGCAATCCATCGATGCCATTGTCACCAAGAAGATGGTCTCCGGAACCACCAATGCCGACACCCTGAACGGTACCACGGGCAATGACTGGCAGTCGGGTCTGGCCGGCAACGACACCCTGAACGGTGGGGATGGCAACGACGTGTTGCAGGGCGGAACCGGGGACGACACCCTGAACGGCGGCGCGGGCAACGACGTGTTGCAGGGCGGGGATGGCAACGACACCCTGAACGGCGGGGATGGCAACGACTGGTTGCAAGGCGATGCCGGCAACGACAATCTCCAGGGTGGGGATGGCAACGATCTGTTGCAGGGCGGAACCGGGGACGACACCCTGGCCGGTGGTGCCGGGATCGACAATCTCCAGGGTGGGGATGGCAACGACACCCTGACCGGCGGGGATGGCAACGATATCCTGGCCGGCGGGGCCGGCAACGACATCCTCGACGGTGGCGCGGGCAACGATGTGATGACCGGTGGGGATGGCAACGACATCTTCATCCTGCGGGCCGGCGGGGGCAGCGAGTCGGTGCAGGGCGGAATCGGCGCAGGCTGGACCGATGCCGTGCGTCTGGAAGGGGTCAATGCCGCGCCGAGCACCCATCTGGCCAATGTCGGGGATTGGACCCTGGAGACCCATGCCGATTACCATGTGGTCACCGGCGGTGCGATCGAGTTCGATTCCGGGGATGCCTCGGGGGTGATCACCTTGTGGGATGGCAGTCAGATCGCCTTCGAGGGGATCGAGCGGATCGAACGGGTGTGATGAGGTTGTTTGGCAAAGGCCAAACACAAACAGCCGACGCGGGCCATGGATGGCCCGCCAAATTGCGCAGCCATTTGTCCAGGCACGGTTCGAGTCTTTTCAACCGTGCTTGTTGGGTGACTCCATGGTGGGAATCACCCAACAGCCTCTGAGAATCCGATTGCCCCCCGGAACGCCGTGTTTGGGAGTTTCGGGGGGGCTGTCTGCCTTGTCTGGTGCCTGCCTTTTTCAATCAGCCATCCACGCTCCTGTTGGGGCGCGCCTGAGACCGTCCATGTCACGGCTGTCTCTTTACCTGTACGATCCCCATGTTTATAGTGAGGCGCTGTAACTTGCATGATGGGGGGAGAATCTCCTTACCCGTGGACCTTCCTGGCGGGAGTTCCACGGGTAAGGTTCCCGGTGACCTTTCGGAGGGCATCGGCATGGGATGACGACCGGAGAGACGTGCGAGGCAAGCATGCACAACGATACACGAGAGACCGCCATCGCGGTGATGCGACCCGGCGAATGTCGGGCCTGGATCGGTCAGGCGGTGGCCAGCCTGTCCGAGGTGCGCGCCCGGCTGACGCAAGGGCGCATGGTGATTGTCGGCGGGACCACCACACGTCATGTGGTGACGGCCCTGACCGGCGCCGATCCGGGCCGCGATGCCTTCGCGGTCGGCTGGATCCGGGATGGTTTGTTGGGCGAAACCCCCAGGGAGGGGCGCGGACCGGGACCGTTTCTGTTCGAAAATGGCCAGGTGTCACGCGGTTGGCCGGCGCCGCTTCTGGAGAGGTTCGAAGCCGGTGACATCTACATCAAGGGGGCCAACGCCATCGATCCGGCGGGGAACGTCGCGGTGCTCATGGCCTCGCCCACCGGGGGCACCATCGGCGCGGCCATGGCGATTCTCATGGCGCGTGGCGGGCAGTTGATCATCCCGGTTTCGTTGTCCAAACTGATCCCCTCCGTGGCGACGGTCTGCCGATTGACCGGTCAGGGTCGCACCAGCCGCGTCATGGGCACGCCGGTCGGCTATATGCCGATTCTGGCCGGATCGGCCACGGTCATCACCGAAGTCGAAGCGGTGTCGATCCTGTCGCAAGGGTTGGTGAAGGCGACACCGGTGGCACGCGGCGGGGTGGATGATTGCGAAGGTGCGCTGGTGTTGGCCCTGGAAGGGCCGGGGCAGGCGGTGGAGAGGGTGATGGAGCGTATGGAAGAGTGGCGTCGGGATTTGGCCGAGGGGTCCGGCGATCCGGCGTGATGATGCGTCGTTACGGCATGGGGTGAGGTTGCCCCGTTGTCCTTTCCGGCAACGGGGCAGGGGATGCCTCAGGAGAGCCACTCCAGGGTGCCGTTGTCGATGTGATAGACCGCGCCCACCATCTTCACCTTGCCTTCGTGGCGCAGATGGGACAGTTCCTGGCTGTTGGCCAAAAGATCCTGGATCGACTGGCTGACGTTTTCGCGGATCGCATCCTGAATCAGTTCTTCGCCCTTGAGTCCCTTGGCCTTGGCGCGCTCGGCGGCGGGAATGATGTTGTCCACCAGTTTCGGGATGCTGCCATCCACCTTGGCCCCTTCGACCACCGCCGTGACCGCGCCGCACTTGGTGTGGCCCAGCACCAGGATCAACGGCGTGTACAGATGGCCGGCACCGTATTCGGCGGTGCCGATCTCATCGGTGTCGGCCACGTTGCCCGCCACGCGAATCACGAACAGATCCCCGATGCCGCGATCGAAGATATGCTCCACCGGCACGCGGGAGTCGGAACAGGAGATGATCGTCACGAAGGGCGCCTGCCCCTTGGAGAAGGTTTCGGCAATGCGCGCCGGGGTGAGATTGGGACGTTCCGCCTTGCCGGCCAGGAAACGGGCGTGCCCTTCCTTGAGGAGTTTCAGGGCCTCCTCCGGGGTCATGCCGGGCCCCTTGCCGCCGGCCAAGGCGAGTTGGGGCAGGGAGAGGGCGCCCAAACCAACGGCCATGCCCGCGAGCATGTCGCGACGGGAACAGAGTTTCTCACACATAATGGTTTTCTCCAGGTCGTTACAGGTTGGTATGGCATTTTCCCGCTTGACTCTTGGGGAGTAAAACGGTTGGAGGGGTGAGGGGTTCCCCCCATCATGCAAGTGTTGTGTCGGATTCGGTAGGGTGAATCCAGAGCATGTCAAGCAGAGTATTTTGTTTGCGGGTAAAACACAATATCCATTGAAATGATCCAACCTCGTCGTTAATGTGAGCCGGTGGTTTGGAGGGGATGCCTGGGTTGGGTGCGGGAATGTGGGCCGCTGGTTGGAGGAGATGCCTGGGTTGGGTGCCGGCCTGTCAGCCGGTGGTTGGAGGGGATGCCTGGGTTGGTGCGGGAATCGATCTTGGATGGCGGGTGAACAAAAAGCATGGGCAAGAAACATTCCGACGAGGTGCGACGCAAGGGGATCATCCTGGCTGGAGGTTCGGGAACCCGGCTCTATCCGGTGACGCGCGCGATCTCCAAGCAGTTGATGCCTGTCTACGACAAGCCGATGATCTATTATCCCCTGACCACTCTGATGCTGGCGGGGATTCGCGAGGTGCTGGTCATCTCCACGCCTCAGGACACCCCCCGTTTCGAGGAGTTGCTGGGGGATGGCTCGCAGTGGGGGATGACCATTCGGTATGCGGTGCAACCCTCGCCGGATGGCCTGGCCCAGGCCTTCATCATCGGTCGTGAGTTCGTGGACGCTCAGCCGAGCGCATTGGTCCTTGGCGACAACATCTTCTACGGTCACGATCTGGTCAAGCAGTTGCGGCATGCCCATGGGCGCACGCATGGGGCGTCGGTGTTCGCCTATCGGGTCCAGGATCCGGAGCGCTACGGCGTGGTGGCGTTCGACGCGGAGGGGCGGGCGATCAGCATCGAGGAGAAGCCCAAACAGCCCAAAAGCCATCATGCGGTGACCGGACTCTATTTTTACGACGAACAGGTGTGCGACATCGCCGCTTCGATCCGCCCTTCGGCGCGTGGCGAACTCGAGATCACCGATGTCAACCGGCGCTATCTGGAGCAGGGTGAGCTGTCCGTGGAGATCCTGGGACGGGGCTACGCCTGGTTGGATACCGGCACCCATGACAGCCTGTTGGACGCGGCCAGCTTCATCGCCACCTTGCAGAATCGTCAGGGGCTGATGGTCGCCTGTCCAGAGGAGATTGCCCTGTTCAACCGCTGGATCCGGCCCGACGAACTGCGTCTTCTGGCCGAACCGCTGGCCAAGAGCGGGTACGGCCAGTACCTGTTGAACCTGTTGCGTTAGAGTTGCCGACATGCCGATCCGAGTGACGACAACCGACCTGCCCGGCGTGGCGTGGATCGATCCCCAGATTTTTGGCGATGCGCGAGGATTCTTCTTCGAGAGTTTCAATCAGCGCGATTTTCAGGCCGGAGTGGGCGTGGCGGTGGATTTTGTCCACGAGAGCCAATACCGGGCCGTGACCGGCCAGAGTCTGTCCATGCCGGATGCGTCGCGAGCGGGCTGGTTGTGGCGGGTGACCGAGGGGGTGTTGCGCGTCACCGTCCAGGATGCTCGTCCGGATTCGCCTACCTATGGCGTGAGCGTGCGTGGATGCATTGACGCCCAGGGGATGCGGCAGGTTTGGATTGCGCCCGGCATGCAATTCGATTTGCAGGTGGCGAGCGAGCGGGCGGCGTGGATCGGCAAATCCACCGGCGAGGCCGGGGAACGGGATTGGATGCTAGGGACCAGTCCGGATCAGGAGGGGTGAGGCGGGTCAGGGCGCGCGCGGATGCCCGGTCTGATTTATGGGTTTGAACTGCGACTCCAGCATCTCGGCTTGACGGTTGTTTTCGCGGGTATCGTAGCGTTTCTGTTTGGCTTTTTCCCGGAATGCCTCTTGGGCGCGATCCTGTTCCAGCATGATCTCCAACTCCAGGACGCGCATTTGTCGTTGTGACATGCGCGTGAACTGGATCATCGCCACCAGCAGCACCACCACGCCGACCACCACCGAGATCATTTTGGCCTTGTTGCCGCCACCCGATCCTCCGCCACCCTTTTTGGATGAGGATCCCTCGGAGCGTTCGACGCCTTCATCACCACTCGTCTCTTCTTCCATGCGTCATCTCCGCGAACCGATCATGCGTGGTATCGCTTCGAGCGATCCACGGTCGGGTGTGAGGGGTGTTCCCCGTCGTGCCAAGTCAGATGCCATCGATGGTCTTCTTTTGTCAGAATACTGGTATGGCCGAACACGGACAAGCGTTTTTCGTGCCAGTTCGAACCGTTGGTAGTCCGACAGGGGGGGGGCGTGTCGCGCGGGAGGGCGGATCAGGCCAGATCGTGCCAGGTGTGGGTTGGGAGCAAGGTGGAGATCCGTCCGCTGCCCTGACACCAGGGGCAGGGGTCGGACAAGCCCTGCTCGTCGAGGACCAGAAGACGACCGGAACCGCCGCACTCCTCGCAGGTTTCTGCCTCCAGACCAATAGGGCTGGCGGCTTTTTTGTTGGCGGCCTTGGAGGTTGTATGGGGGTCGAGGGCCTGCTGACCGAGTTGGGTCAGGTCATAGCTGATCGCCATGGCCATGGGGGCGTCGTTGAGGGCCAGTTGAATCCATCCTCGCGACTTGAGCGAGGAGAGTGTGCCCAGATGCAGTTTGACGGCGCGTCGTTCCTGAATGGTCTGGAGCGCTTTTTTTTGTGCGGGGGTGACGTACATGGAGGGCGTTCGTAGGGATCTTCGGGAGAGGGTCGGAAGGGGGCGCACTCCGAGAAAATGGACGGGATGGGGGATGTCGCCTTGCCCCCCGATCGTGGAACGCCCGAAAGGGCGCCCCACGGTCATCATCGAATTGCGCCCTGATCCGAGGGGCGCTTTTAGGAGGAGGAACGGTTTCTCCAGAAGCGGATCTTGCCACAGGTCTTGCATTTGGTGACGTTTGCCAGCAGATGGATGATCCCCAGGGTGATGAACAGGGGGACGATGATGCGACTGGCGGCGATGACGGGTCCGAATTGCAGGTCGTTGCGGATCAACTCGCCAGGGTTGTCCAGGATGCCATGGACGGTAAATCCCATGATGAGCATGGCACCCAGGATGATCAGGCCTCGACTGCTTACCAACGGTTGAGCGTTTTGATTCATGTCGGCCTCCTTCCTTTGTAAGTTTGCGCTTACCACCATGAATTTCCCCAGGAGCTTCATGGTGAGGGGGGTGAGGATGACTTCCCCTCTTGTATAGAAGATCGGTCGAAGATAGTGGGGAGTTTATCGCAAAAGCAAGGAAAAATTAATTGCCGATAAATTTTCTTGTTAGTAAAACGTCGTTTATATTGTAAAGGATTGTAACGCATTTTTTGATTGCATGAGCAGCCATTTCCGTGGCGGAGGATTGGGGGTTGACCGTGGGGTTGGCTTGGGTCTGTGGCAGGCGTTTTCGTGGGCGATTCTAAAGAGTCAGGATGATTGCGTGATTGCTTTGGATGTTATCGCTTGATGAAAGTGGTCGAAATTGGGCGCCGAGGGCGAGCAGTGCCTGGTGATACGGAGTTGCGTCTGGCGGGATGGTGGGGGATGGGGTGGCATGGAACAGGGTGATCGGGTGGTCGCAGCCGGCCAGTCCGGCGGCCAGTCGCAAGGATTGGCGGTGATCGGTTTTGTGGTCATTCAGGAGGATGGCGATTTTTTTGAGGCCAGGGGTGCCGGGTTGGCGTGGCCAGGTCAGCTTGGGGATGGAGAGGGTCAGGCTGCTCTCCCGGATCCAGCGTCCGAGGGTGGCCAGTCCGGCGGGCTGGATGCCGGGCAGGGGGGGAGGACCGTGCAGGGTTTGGTGATCGTGGGCGCAGAAGGAGGCTTCGTGACCGGCTTCGAGCCAGGCGTTCCAGAGCGGGCGATCGACCAGGTGGACTGCCTGGTGGAGGAAAAAAAGTTTCAGCCGCCAGGGGGGGGTGAGGCGGCTGTTCGGGAGATTCTGCCAGTCGTCCGGCGTGGGCGGGTCGAAATGTGCGCGGGTGACGAGCAGCGTGATGGATTGGAGCGGATGAGTCACCAGTAGCGGCCCGCTCCGGCGACGGCGATGGTGATCAGGCCGAGGATCAGGTTGATGAGCACCCGTTTGCGCAACCGTTCGATGTAGAGGCCGGCCTCGGGGAAGAGGCATTCTTTTTCCATGCGGCGCATGGCGCGGAAGTCGCGGAAGAAGATGACCCCGAAGATGGCGATCATGGTCCAGCCGGTTCCCTCCATGATGTGGATGTGGGGAGCGACGTTGGCCATGCCGCCGAACCCCTGGAAGATCATCCAGTAGCCGGTGAGTGGCAGGAGCAGGACGCAGACCCAGACCACGGTCATGAAGCGGGTGAGGATGCGGGACCAGAGTCCGACGCGGGCCGGGAGTTCCAGGGAAAGCGCGGCAGGGCGGACGATCCAGAGGGCGAAGAACATGCCGCCGACCCAGAGGGTCGCGGCCAGGAGATGAAGAAGCAGGGCGATGGGCATGGTGGTGGTCGGTGATTGATGGCCGGTTAAGGGTGGGGTGGGATCGGATTCAGGATTTTTTGGAATGTGTGGTTTGGACCGTTGAAAAATCGTAACGATTCAGGACCCCCGCGATTGCAGGGACGGGGGACCGCAAGATCCCCGTCAGAATCTCACAGAATGAACCCAACCGCTTCGCCATGCAACGGCCCTCATGCATCCCCCCGACGCAGGGCATCGCGGTTGGCAATCAACCACTGTATGGCCAGAACGGCAATCGCCGAGTTGAAAACCTGCCCTTCAAACCACGTCAAGGCTGTGGCATACGGCACGACGACAGGCAAAATGTCTTCATTCTCATGCTCCAGGCCCCCGCCAGCCTCCCGCGGACAGGTGGAGTCGAAAAGCCCGCAATACAGATGAATCCGTTCGCTGCTGCCACTCGGACTCAAATAAAAGGAGCGAATCAAGCGCAGATCATACGGGGTCCAACCGGTCTCCTCCAACGTCTCCCGCATGGCGACGGCTTCGTGATCGCTCTGGGCGCCACAAGAACCCGCCACGATCTCCGTGCACCAACCGGACTCGCCGCGCAAAAAAGGACCAGGGCGAAACTGTCGGATCAAGCCGAGTGCGTCTGCCTTGGGATCATACAAAAGCACGGCTGCCGCATCCCCACGCTCCAGGATCTCCAGGGAAGCCTCCGAACTCATGCGCCCGTCGAAACGCTGGTAACGCAGAACCAGTCGTAATAATTTGAAAAAACCTTTATACAGTTCGGTGCGATCGATCAGTTCAATTTTCATGGCGACCCGGTATGATGATGCGTTGAGAGCGCAATCCAGAGTGGATTATCGCAAGGCAAACAAGAAGTGCGATTTTTATACATCCTGTGAATGAGATCGCTTTTCAATAAAAATCGCCTGAATCCTTGCCAAATCGGACACAATGTGTCATGATTTGTTACATGAGTGTTGGCTCGATCATTGCAACACTTATCCTCAATCGGTTTCGTGCCGAAAAGGGAATCATGGCCGATCCAAAACAGGTCATGGTGGTTTGTCCGGATTCCGGGGCTGGATAGCGTTCGAGACGGGTCTCCCTTCTCGGCGCTCCAGCCCGACGGATCCTCCCGATGCCGGCACGGCAAGCCGCATGACTCCTTCTGGATTTATCAGGGATTGGGCGAGAATCCGTGATATCTCCGTGAAGGGACAAGCAGTCCATGACCACGCTTGAATGGATCGCAGTCGGACCAGGGGATTATAACCCCCCCGCGCCCGACGTCAACAGGGTGCTCATCTTGGGCATGACCGGTCGCGCCGCGTGAGTCGTACCTTTCATCCGGCGTTTCGAAGTCGGTCATCCCCTGGATTGAGTCATGAGGATCGCTCGCGCCCCGGCACGGGCGACCCCGGTTGCACGCGCTTCAAAAGCGTGAGGCAGTGGATCGCTTGCGGTCGAACGGGACCCATGCGGCAGATTTTGCCTGTTCTCTTGCCTGGAATGTGTTAACATGACTCCGACCCGATTGGTCATGCAATCCTATTTGTGGATTGCATGGTTCGGGGTGGGGGCTTGACCCCACAGGCTTGTTCGCGTGGCGGGACCTGTTCATGGGGTGCGAGGCGGGGGCGGATGCGTGCGTTATCGGATCTGAATACAGGCAGCTTGTTGGCGATTTTTAAGCAGATCGACTTTTTCGACCCTTTCGACGATCGGGAACGCCTGCTGTTGGCCGGGCGTCACACCCACCTGGTCGCCTATGAGTTGGGCGAATGCCTGATCCAGGAGGGCAGTTCCGAGGAGCGCAGTCTTTTTCTGTTGCTCGCCGGAGAGGCCAGCGTGGTGAAGGAGGGTGCCCGCATCCCGGTGGCATCCCTGGCTCCCGGCGACTTCTTCGGCGAAGTGGCCTTTCTCACCGATCGTCCCCGCACCTCCAACGTCATCGTCCATCCGCCGGAACACGACGCGCCGGAGGTTCCGGCCATTCCCCATCTCTTCGACGTCGGTCTTCCCGAGGCTATCCGGGCGGCAACGGCCCTGGCGCTGCGTTTCGACCCGGCATTGATGAACGTCGCCGACGCCTTGCTGCGCATCAAGATCAAGGACCAGATCATCCGCCATCTGACCCGACGGGTCGATCTGATGCATGCCAAGGTGGTCGAAATCACCGGTCGCGACCCGCAACTCTCCGTGGACGACGAACTCGAGGGCGAACTGCGCGAGCGACAGCATGCCCCGCTCGCCGAACGCGAACGGACCAAGGATCGCCTGATCGAGCAGCTCGCCGCTTTCCTCGACGAACTCAACAACGCTCTGGTGGCCTGTTGAAAAGCCGCGTGCCGATCGCCCGCAGGCGACGTATCGCCATCAGCGCCTGTCTTCTCGGTCTGCCGGTGCGCTACGACGGAGGTCACAAGGCCTGGCCGCTGATCGAACCCCTGATCGCCTCCGGCGCGATCCTCATGCCCTTCTGTCCGGAGAACGAATCCGGTCTGGGGGTGCCTCGCGAGCCGATGCGCCTGGAGGGGGATTCCGACCGGCCCACGCTCCGTACCCTCGAATCCCGCCTCGATCACACCCGACGCCTGATCGCCTGGTCCGAAGAGCGGCTGGAACTCTATGCCGATGCCAGGGTGTCGGGATTCATCTGCAAGGCCCGCTCCCCCTCCTGTGGGGTGCATGGGGTGCCGGTGCACGACGCCGATGGTCAGCCGACGGGGGAGGGCATGGGACTGTTCGCCCGCGCCTGTCGGGCGCGCTTCCCCCATCTGCCCGTCGAGGAGTCCGAACGGTTGGGGGATTGGTCGCGGGTGGTCGCCTTTCTGGAGTGCGAACCGTGCTGAAGATCACCGGCGGGTCGTTGCGGGGACGTCTGTTGACGCTGCCCGAGGATGACCGGGTGCGTCCGACCACGGCGCGGATGCGCGAGACCCTTTTTTCCATGCTCGGGACCAGGGTGGAGGGGGCCTGGGTGCTGGACCTGTTCGCCGGCGGGGGAACGCTGGGCATCGAGGCGTTGAGCCGGGGGGCGCGCGGGGCGTTGTTCGTGGAGCGGGACGAGGCGGTCGTTGCCCTGATCCGGAAAAACCTGCTCTCCCTCGGTCTGGAAGCGCGTGCCGAGGTGCGGCGCGATACGGTGCCCGGCACCGGGATCGTCGAGTCGATCCGCCGCGCGGCGCTGTCCCGCTTCGCCGACTGGCCCGGATTCGATCTGGTTTTCATGGATCCTCCCTACCACTCCGGACTCCTGGCGCCGACCCTGGCGATGGTCGCCAACGCCACCCTTTTGGCCCCCGATGCCGTGGCCGTCGCCGAACACGAAACACTGGCCGTGGCAAAAGGGGTTGCTCCCGCGTGGCGTCCGATGCACAATCGTCGTCAGGGAGAGTCCCAGGTCTCTTTTTGGCGGTGGCGCGGCGAGGTCGCGGAAACAGGGAGGTCATGAACAGAATCGCAGTCTATCCGGGAAGCTTCGATCCCGTGACATTCGGTCATCTGGACATCATCCGGCGCGGAGCGCGGCTTGTCGATCGCCTGGTGGTGGCCGTGGCGGTCAACAGCGAGAAAAACGCGCTCTTCACCGGCGACGAACGAATCGGCTTTCTCCAGGAGGCGGTGGTCGGCATCCCCGGTGTCGAGGTGTGTCGCATGGATGGCCTCCTGGTCGATTTCGTGCGCCATCTCAACGCCCATTTCGTGCTGCGAGGCCTGCGCGCCGTGGCCGACTTCGAATACGAGTTCCAGATGGCCTGCATGAACCGGCAACTGAGTTCGGACGTGGAGACGGTCTTTCTGGTCTCCGGCGAGGAGACCATGTTCCTCTCCTCGCGGTTGGTGCGCGAGATCGCCGGCATGGGCGGTGACGTGACCCGCTTCACCCCGGCGGGGGTGATTCCGGAGTTGCGGCGGCGCATGATGGCCCGGTTGGGACGGGGGCCGGCTTGAAAAAGCTGTTCATCAAGAACTACGGCTGTCAGATGAACGTCCATGACGCGACCCGCATGGCCCAACTGCTGCACGACTCCCTGGGCTATGCCACCATCGACGCACCCGACGAAGCCGATCTGATCATCCTCAATACCTGTCACATCCGCGAAAAAGCCGCCGAAAAGCTCTTCTCCGAACTCGGACGGTTGCGCAAAACCGTGGTCTCGCGCGACGCGATCTTCGCGGTCGGCGGCTGCGTCGGCCAGGCCGAGGGGGATAATGTCTTCAAACGGGCTCCCTTCGTGCGTCTGGTCTTCGGCCCCCAGAATTACCACCGCCTCCCGGAGATGCTCGACCGCCTGGAGAAACAGGGCGGACGGGTGGGGGATTACCAGGAGTCGGTGGATACCAAATTCGATGCCTTGCCGGCCATCCTCACGCCGGGCGTCATCGCCTCGGTGGTGGTTCAGGAGGGATGCGACCGCTTCTGCACCTACTGCGTGGTGCCGTTCACCCGTGGACGGGAGTGGAGTCGTCCGGTGGAGGCGATCTGCGAGGAGGTGACCGCCCTGGTGGCCGGCGGCGCGAAAGAGATCCATCTCCTGGGCCAGAACGTCAACGCCTACCGCGCCCTGGCCCGCGACGGGATCACCCACGATCTGGCGCTCCTGATCCGGCGCGTGGCGCTCATTCCCGGCGTGGCGCGGATCCGCTTCGTCACCTCCCATCCGGCGGACATGAACGACGATCTGGTGGAGATCTTCGCCGAGGTCGAAAGTCTCTGCCCCTATCTGCATCTGCCGATCCAGAGCGGTTCGGATCGAATCCTTGGGTTGATGGAGCGCGGACACACCGCCGCCGGGTATCTGACCTGGATCGACAAACTGCGTCGCGCCCTGCCGGATATCGCCCTGGCTTCGGATTTCATCGTCGGTTTTCCAGGGGAGAGCGAAGCGGATTTTCTGGCAACCCTCGATCTGGCCCGTCAGGTGGCCTTTGATCACGCCTATTCGTTCATCTTTTCGGCCCGTCCCGGCACCGTGGCCGCGGGCATGGGCGATCACGTCCCCCTGCCGGTCGCCCAGGAGCGTCTGGCCCGGCTCCAGGAGGCGCTCGGCGCCTCCCAGTTGGCGAAAAATCTCGCCCGCGTCGGGTGCGAGGAGTCGGTGCTGGTGGAGGGGATCTCCAAGCGCGATGGAGGGGAGTTGACCGGTCGCACCGGCCACAACCGTACCGTCAATTTCCCCGGCACCCCGGAGCGGATCGGCCAGATCGTGCGCGTGCGCGTCACCGACGGGTTGGCCAACTCCCTGCGAGGACAGTTGATCTGAATGTCCGCGTCCTCCTTTTCGTCCGACGAGACGAATTCATTTCAGGATCCTACCCACACAGCCGTAAATGGACGTGATGGGGGCAACTCTTCCCCGAATCATCCAACCTGTCACGACCGTTCGGTGGCGCATGAGGACGTCATGCCGGGCGGGGTGGGCGTCGAACCGGTGGACGGGGGAGAGGGGCTCACCCTCACCTTTCCGGACAATCGGCTGACCGTCCTGTTGTTCGGGGCCTTCGATGCCCATCTGCACCGTCTGGAGGCGCGGCTCGGCATCGCTTGCTATCCGGTCGGAAACCGGGTGACGCTGATGGGACCGCCAGAGATGCTGGAGCGGGCGCGCGGTCTGCTGACCGTGCTTTATGGCGCGCTCGAGATGGGACAACGGGTGGACGAGGCGCGGGTCGAGGCCGGGATTCTGGCCCTGGAGCGCCCGGAAGATGGGCCCGATCCCCTGGACGAGGCCGCGGTCCTCAAGACCCCCTTGCGGGAGATCCGTCCGCGCACTCCGCGTCAGGCCGATTACATCCGCGAACTGACCCGGCGTCCCCTGGTGTTCGCCATCGGTCCGGCGGGCACGGGCAAGACCTATCTGGCGGTGGCCGCGGCGGTGCTGGATTTCATCGAGGGTCGGGTGGGGCGCATCGTCCTCACCCGACCGGCGGTGGAGGCCGGGGAGCATCTCGGGTTTCTGCCGGGGGATTTGCAGGACAAGGTGGATCCTTACCTGCGCCCCCTGTATGATGCGTTGTACGACATGCTCGGTTACGAGAAGGTGGAACGGATGCTCGGACGCAACCAGTTGGAGATCGCACCCTTGGCCTACATGCGCGGACGTACCCTGGCCGAGGCGACCATCATTCTGGATGAGGCGCAGAACACCACCATCGAGCAGATGAAAATGTTCTTGACCCGTTTGGGAGAGGGTTCGCGGGTGGTGGTGTCGGGCGATGTCACGCAGGTCGATCTGCCTTCCAACCGCCGTTCCGGACTCTCGCACGCCCTGGAGGTGCTCAAACGGGTGGAGGGGATCTCCTTTGTCTGGTTTACCCACCGGGATGTGGTACGCCACCCCCTGGTGAAGCGGATCGTGCAGGCCTATGAAGAGGCGGCGACCCGGGAAGGGATGGCGGCGGGCCGGTTGGCATGAGCAGGTTGGTTGCGAGGGTACGATGGGAACGGAACGGGTGAAATTGGGAGAGCGTTCGCGGGGTCGTCCGACGGATCGCCCGATGTTGCCTTCCTGGACGACGCTGTTGGATCTGGCTCTGTTTATCGTGGTGGTCGCCATGCTCACGGTGATTTTTTCACCGGTGGTGTTGCGGCCTCTCTATCTGCCGGAAGTGGGCGACATCGCCACCCGCGACATCAAGGCGGATCGCGATATTCTGGTCGAGGACGCGGTAACCACCAAAAAACGGCGTCAGGAGGCGGCTGCCGCGGCGGTGCCGGTCTACGACTGGGATCCGGGCGTGATGGAGACCGTGGCACGGCGCATCGGCGAGCACCTGAAATGGCTCGACGAGTCGCGCGGCGCGGCGGTGTCGCGGTTGGATTGGGACAAACTGCGCGATACCTTTTCCGAGCGCATCGAGGAGGTGATCGACGAACAGGCCTTCTCGGCGCTGGTGGCCACCAAGGATCTGATCGGCCTCTCCAACGAGATCGGCGCCTGGCTGACCGAACACGCCCAGATCCGCGTGGTGAGTGGTCCCGAGGTGCTCAACGACCTGGCCCACAATCCGTTCGTGATCCACTCCATGGGGGATGAGGAGATTCGCACCTCGGGGAGCGGCGCTGCCGGCCTGATGGATCTGATCGGCATGCGACGCATGCTCGAGAAGTCCGGCGAGGACCGTTTCACCCATTTGCCGGGTGTGATGCGCAAGTGGATCATGGAGCAGATCAGCGTCAACATGCGACCCACGCTGGTGCTCAATCTGGCCGAAACCCGCACCCGTCGCGAACTGGCCGCCGCCGGGATCGATCCTGTTTTCTATCGGGTACGACGCGGCCAGTTGGTGATCCAGGAGGGGGCCGAGGTCACCGATGCCGCCCGTTTGAAGATCGAGGCCCTCAACCAGACCCGTTGGACCGGCAAGATGGCCCTCAACCTCATGGGACTGGCCATGGCGTTGATTCTCCTCATGTGGCTTGGACGCCGCTTTCTCGTCACGACCTCCGCAGACTTCCCGCGCGATCGCAAAACCCTCTATATCCTCGGCACCATCCTGCTGATCACCTCGCTGCTCTCGAGCCTTATCTTCACCATGGGGCAGGGGTTGACCGATTTCTTCGGCCTGCCGGCGCGACTGGCCAACTATCTGCCCATCACCGCGCTCGGGTCGGCCATGGCCTCCCTCACCATTGGCGCGCGGGCCGGGATTCCGGGCGGCGCGATGCTGCTCGGGGCGATTCTGTCGTTTCTGTCGGCCATGGAATCGGATGGCGGGTTGCCGATCTTCCTGTACTTCATGGTCGGCTCTCTGGCGGGTGGGGCCACGCTGCGGGTCTGTCGCAAACGCTACGACGTGTTGATTTCCGGCTTCTGGATCGGCCTGACCCAGGCGTTGGCCGTTCCGGCGGTGGAACTGCTTTCGGATCGCATGCCCTCCCTGGACTGGCTGGCCGGAGGCGCCGTCGCCCTGACCAGCGGCATGCTGATCGGATTGTGGGGACTGGCCCTGATTCCGCTGTTCGAATACCTCTTCGACATCACCACCGACTCCCGGTTGCTGGAGTTGGCCAGCGGGGACCATCCGCTGCTCAAGAGCCTCTCCCTGCGCAGTCCGGGCACCTACCACCATTCGGTGATGATGGGCAATCTCGCCGAGGCCGCCGCCGAGAGCATCAATGCCAATCCGCTCCTGGCTCGGGTCATGGCGATGTATCACGATGTCGGCAAGATGAACAAGCCCCACTACTTCGTGGAAAATCAATCCGGCGAGAACCGTCATGATCACCTCTCTCCGTCCATGTCGGTGCGGGTGATTCAGGGGCATGTGAAGGATGGGGTGGAGATGGTGCGCGAGTACAAGCTCGGCGGACCGATCCTGGAGGCGGTGACCACCCATCACGGCACCACCTTGTTGCAATATTTTCACAACCGCGCGGTCAATCAGGCGGCCAAGCGCGGAGAGAAGATCGACGATGCCGATTTCCGCTATCCCGGTCCCAGGCCGCAATCCAAGGAGGGGGGAATCCTGATGCTGGCCGACTCGGTGGAGGCGGCCTCGCGTACCCTGAAAACCCCCTCGCCGGCGCAAATTCAGTCCCTGGTGGCGCGCATTGTCGCCTCCAAGATCGCCGACGGGCAGTTGCAGGAGTGTCGGCTCACCCTGCGGGAGATCTCCCGCATCGAAGATGCCTTTACCCGGGTGTTGACCCTCGGGTTCTACCATCGCCGGATCGAGTATCCGGATCAAGTCAAGAAACGCACGGAAGGAGCGCGTCATCATGTCGGCCACGGTTCTGGTAAACCTGTCGTCCCCTCTGTGGCCCGCGGAGGATGAGGAGCGGGTCGCCCGCGCGGTGCATGCCACCCTGGAGGCGGAAGGACGCGCGGGCGAGGAGATCGAGGTCGGGGTGCTGCTGACCGATGACGCGGAATCCCGGCGCATCAATCAGGAGTTTCGCGGGCTGGACCGTCCGGCCAACGTGCTGTCGTTCGCCATGGAGGAGGGGGAGGCGTTTCCGGATCCGGAGAGTGGCGCGGTGTTGCTGGGGGATGTGGTGATCCCCTTCGAGACCACGCTGCGAGAGGCCGGAGAGGCGGGGTTGGCGCCTGGGGATCGTCTGGTCCATCTGGTGGTGCATGGGGTGCTGCATCTGCTCGGTTACGACCACGAACGTTCCGAGTCCGAGGCCGAGCGTCAGGAGGCGCGCGAGGTGGCGATCCTGGCCGGCCTGGGCATCGCCAACCCGTATGAAATCTGATACCCTGCTCGGACGGGCGATCGCCCGGTTGCAAATCCGTTCGACGCGGAACGCTCTTCTGGCTTTCCTGGCCGGCATGCTGGCGATGTGGGGACTGCCGCCCGGTCCGAATCCGCTTTGGGCCGTGCTGGGCGTGGCCATCTGGTTGCGCCTGCTGGAAAACACCGCTTCCAAACGGGGAGCGTGGCTCGGATTCCTGTTCGGGCTGGGCCACTTCCTGGTGGGACTCGACTGGCTCTGGACCAGCCTGCACGTCTACGGAAAAATCCCCTCGCCGGCAGCCCTGTTGGTGATCGTGCTGCTGGCTGCGGTGCTCGCCCTTTATCCCGCCCTGTTTGGCGCACTGTTCGCCAGGCTCAACGCCCGTCCGTTGTTCATTCTCGCCGTCGCGCCTGCCTTGTGGGTGGTGACCGAATGGTCGCGGGCCCATCTGTTCAGCGGTTTTTTCTGGAATCCCCTCGGCCAGACCTGGGATGCGGCGCCGATCCTGTTGCAACTGGCGGATCTGGGCGGGGTCTATCTGCTTTCGGCGTTGACCCTGTTCCTGGCCGCTGCGGTTGCCTGGATCTCCCGTCCGGAGAGCTGGCAAAGGCCGGCTGGGGTCGGCGCGGTGCTTTTGTTGGCCATCGGGGTGTGCGCCGCCGGTTACGGGTATGGGGCGTGGCGCTGGCAAAGCCTGGCCGATGCCGAAACGTTGCCCGAAGCGGCGCGAGAATTGCGCGTCGCCCTGGTGCAGGGCAACATCGCCCAGGATCTCAAATGGGCGCCCGAACGACAGAAGGAGTGGCTGGAACGCTACCTCGATTTGACCGCCGGGTTGAATCAGCCGGTCGATCTGGTGGTCTGGCCCGAGACCGCCGCCGCCTTCTTTCTCCAGGCATCCCCCAGGGAGCTGGCCAGGATCGTGGAAGTCAGTCGCGGCATCGACGCACCGATCCTCACCGGCGCGCCGATGTATGATCGCATGGATGAGCGTACCCTGCGCTTTTTCAACAGCATGGTCATTATCGGCTCGGAAGAGATGGGGGATTTCGACTACCGCTACGACAAACACCATCTGGTGCCGTTCGGAGAGTACATTCCGTTTCGCTCCCTGGTGCCGGATTCGGTGCATAAACTCACCCACGGCAGCAAGGATTTCACCCCTGGTCCCGGCCCGGAGCTGTTGCGCTGGGAGATGGGGGATATCGGTCCCCTGATCTGCTACGAGGTGATCTTTCCGGACGAGGTGCGTCATCTGGCGGCGCAAGGGGCCAGATGGTTGATCAATCTCACCAACGACGGCTGGTTCGGCGAGTCGGCCAAGCCGCAACATCTGGCCATGGCGCGCATGCGCGCGGTGGAAAACCGTCTGCCGATGATCCGGGTGGCCAATTCTGGCATCTCGGCGGTCATCGATCCTCTGGGACGGGAGCTGGGACGGATCCCTTCCAACGAACAAGGCGCTCTGGTGGTCACCCTTTTCGCCGGTCCCGGTGGGAGCTTCTGGTCTGGATACGGTCACCTGTGGCCGGCCTTCTGGGCCGGGGTGTGTCTGATTTTCTGGGTGGCCGGTCGCATCGGGCGCGGATCCGAACCGCGTTGACAGGGGGATCAGGCCCGTTTGAAACCGGGCGGGCAATGCGTTATGAAATAACTTATTCGCATACCTCGAGGATCCGGTCCTGAAGCAGCAGCGCGTCGAGCAGATTCTGGCTGGCCAGGCTGGGAAACCCGGCGGATTGAAAGGGACCGAAAAAAAGCGGGAACGATCCGGCCAGCGCGCCGTGCATCGGCGAGTCGAAGCCATCGAGCACCTGGATCCCCTTGAGAAAATCCACCAGCCGGTGACCCGCCTCCAGAAAGGTGGTATCGCCCAAGGTCTGATGGAGCCGGAAACAGACCACGGAGAGCTGGGCACTGCCGGTCAGACAGGCGGCGGACGAGGCGTGAGACCAGTCGGCCCGCCATCGGCCCGGCAGGAATCCATCGGATCGGATGAGGCGCACCATCGGCAACGTGCCGCGCCGCGCCGCGTCGATGAGGGTGGTGTCGTTGCTGGCGATGCCGGTTTCGAGCAACCCTTGCAGCGTCTGGGCGATGGCAAGGGTCCGGGGAGCCGACTGCCGCGCGGGATCGTTGCGCGCGAACCAGCCATTTTCCTGTTGCAGGGTCAGGGTGTTTCGGGCCAGTCGCAGCGCCGCATCCCGGTAACCGGGAATCCCGTTTTGCATGCCGAACCGATACAACCCCCAGGCCATGAGCACCTGGTTGGCCTGGAGCGTCCGGAGCGACGGGGGTGTCTGCTCCTCGACCTTCAGGCGGGTCAGCAGAAAGTCGGCGGCGCGGCGCGCGGCCTGTTCGATGCGCAGGTCGGGTTCGTGTTCGAGCAGTGCGGCAAACCCGTGCAACATCTGGCCGGTGGTGAGCAGCGGCATCGATCGGGAGGAATCCGGCGTGGTTTGTATCGCGCCGGAGGGCCGTTGGAGATCCGCCGCCCAGCGGGCCATGGCCAGCACCCGTTCACGCATCACGGCATCGGAAAAGCGGAGCGCGTAATCGAGGAGCGAGGCCAGAACGGCACCGGTGCTCTCCGGACAGGAGGGGCGCCAGCCAGGGCTTGGAAGTGGGACGGCACCGGGGCTCTCCGGACAGGAGGGGCGCCAGCCAGGGACCGAAGGCGGGTATTCCGCCGGGTCGCAGGGGAAATATCCCTCGGAGATCCCATCATCGGGCGTGGCCTCCCAGGCGCGGACCAGCCATTCGGCGGTGGCGTGGGCCCGTTGCCGGCAGGCGCCGTCTACGGGTTGGACGCTGCCGGTGAAATGGCGGAGTTGATCGTGCCAGGCCACGCGGGCGAACGCCCGGTGGCGGGGCAGGCGTCCCAGGCGTGCCAGATGGTGCCGCAGGTTTTGGAAAGGTCCCCGGAGCCAGGCGGATCCGAGGAGAGCGAGCAGCGTGCCGGTGCGGAGCGTGGTGTTCATGGGGTGTGACGGCGGGTGGGGTGAAGCGGTTGGGTGGTCATGGGGGAATTCTAGCGGCAATGTCAGGCGGTTGCCATGCTTTTCCGCATGGGGAGCGTTGGGGGGATCGGGGCGTGGGGGCACGGCGGGCGTGTTGGTCACCCGGCGGATGTCAGGGCGGCATGGTCTGTTTATTGCTTGGTTCGAAGTGTCATTGTCAGCCGTGGAACCCCTGTCAGGAGCTTCACGGTCGGGGGGTAATGAGATTCTCCCCCCATCAGGCACGTTTGAGGCGATGGTTGGAGAGGAGATCGCACATGTTCGAAACCGCGGATTGGATGCGCATCCAGTTGGATCTGATCAAGGGGGTTCCCGTGGCCTATCAGAGTCTGTTGACCCGTTTGCAAAAGGAAGGGTTGAACGAAATGGAAGGCGGGGTGGATGGGCCGCGTCTTTCCCGGTTGCGCGGCATTCTGGACGAGTGCTGCGATCGGTTCGTGATGCGCGCCTGATTCGGGTGGGGCGCCGCCCGCCTGATCAGACCTTGCCGTGGCACGCGCATCGGCGGGCACCCGGGAAGCACATGACCGCAGACAGATTGCCTTGATCAGACCTTGCCGTGGCACGCGCATCGGGGGCACGGTCGGGGGAAAAGGGGTTCTCTCTCTCCCCATCCTGCAAGATTATCTTGAAGAGCCGCGCAAGCCGGATTAACATGGGCTTTTTTTCCAAGATCATTCGGGCGGGATGGGAGTGCCGGTTGCAATGGGTGTGGAGATGGCGGTCTTGAGCGGCGAGAACGTAGAACTTCCTTTTCACCGGCGCCTGGAAGGTCGTTTTGACGGGATGATTCGTCTGGCGGATCTCACGGTGCTCGGGGAGGCGGTCGCCCGACACGACGGCTGGTACGTTCTCGAACCGCGCGAGCCCTTCCCGGAGCAGCCCATCGATGGCACGGCGGCCAGTGCGCATCTGCAAGATCTGGTCGCCGAGATCCTGCGCGAGGAGCGTGGCGTGTGGACCACCATGGTCTATGTGCAGAGCTTCGAGGATCCGCGCATCATCAAGGTGTTTCACCCGCGCCGCGCCGGTTGTGGCTGCGGTGGTGGTGGAGGGATTCTCCCCTGGAAGGTCTTCACCCGTTTCAAGCCCGAGCCGGTCCCGGCCTGGGAGTCCACCATCTGCGCCACCCCCTCCGGCGAGCGCACCGCCTCGTGGTTCAAAAAGCTTTTCTGATGTACCCCTCCTCTTCCCGACCTGAACCGTGGAACCTTTCGGGAGTCCCACGGTCCAGGGTCGGTCCGACGTCGTGACCCGATGACGAATCACGCCCCATAGGTGCACAGATAGGCCGTATCCACCGCCACTTTCAGCTGGAATTTGGCGTTGGCCGGCACGATGAAGCTCTCGAACGGCTCAAAGGTGCGCCACTCCGACGCGCCGGGCAGCATCACGGTCAACGCGCCGCTGACCACGGTCATGGTCTCGAGCTGACTGGTGCCGAACTCGTATTCGCCGGGCACCATCACGCCGACCGTGGCCGGAAGGGTGGCGGTCTGGAAGGCGATCGACTTGACCGTGCCACCAAAATACTCATTCACTTTCAACATGTTCTTCTCCGGTTTGCATGCATTGAATTGAGAACGGCTCTTGCCTGTCCGCTTACGGCAGGGGCCGCAACACCACGCGCCGATTCTTGGCGCGTCCCTCCTCGGTATCGTTGGAGGCGATCGGTTGTTCGAATCCCAGCCCGATCACCTGCAACCGCCCGACCTCGATCCCGCGTCCGGCCAGATGATCCCGCACCGCCTCGGCGCGGCGCCTGGAGAGGCGTTCGTTGGATTGGGCGGAGCCGATGCGATCGGTATGTCCCTGAATCTCCACCCGCAGGGTCGGATTCTCCTTCATGACCCGCGCCACCCCGTCGAGCAGAGGGTGGTCGGCGGCGGCGATCGCATGACGGTTGGTGGCGAAACGGAGATTTTCCAGCACCCAGCAGCCCGTCTCGTTGACCTTGGCACCGCTCGGGGTGTCGGGACATTGATCCCGATCATCGGGCACCCCATCCCCGTCCCGATCGAGGGGACACCCCTTTTCATCGACCTCGACCCGCTTCGGGGTCTGTGGACAACGGTCCAGGTCATCCGTCACCCCGTCGCCGTCGCTGTCCAGGGAACACCCCTCCGCATCGACCGGCACCCCCTTCGGGGTGGCCGGACAGCGATCCTTGCCATCTTTCACCCCATCGCCATCGGCATCGTTCAAATCGTCGCAATGGTGGACCACCCCCCGGAAATAGCAGGGGGTACCCTGTGTCATGGTGGTGAGGAGGGTCGGGTTGGCCCCCAACTCGGGATCTGGCGCCAGCGCACCGGAACAGCCGCCCAAGAGCAACGGGATGGCGACCCACCTGGATACACCCACCAGGCGCGTGACGAATCGGGATGGTCTCATCGGAAGCGCGCACTCCTCGTGGCAGTGGTTCGGGCGTGGATGGCTGGAAGCGTGCTTGCCAGGCTGGCCAACGCCGGGTCGGATCGATTCGTGCGTTCCGGGTCACGCGGTCATGGAGCCTGGATCCACAAAGAAAGCACGGACAAAGGCCCATTCTAGCACGCGCGATTGGCGAAATCCAGCCGATCGACTCGGCTTATCCATTCGATAATCCGATCAAAAAGAAGCTCTTGGCGCTTTTGACATGCCAGAAAGGCCGGCACGCCAACGCCGTCATGGTTCCACCATCCGATAATCTTTGGCCAGGATGCGCGCCATTCTCCGCAAGAACGACACGCGGGGCCAGAAACCATAAGCGGAATCGGTATTTCCAGGATGATCTCACGGTGGAATGTCAAATGGAAAAATGCCGGCATGCCACTTGCTAAAGTACCGGCAACCTCGCAATCGTTACTGGGAATTCTGGAACAAGGTTTGATTAATTAGTTGAAATTAAATAACTTAATAAAAATTACGTTAAATTATTGTCACATTTGGCAACAAAACCATGCAAAAGCAGGGGTCAAGCTCCCAACGCTTGCCCCGCGTCTTGAAAAAGGCACACGAAGGAGACCGGATCATGTTGGACAGACGATTTGTTCTCAAGGCTTTGGCTCTCTCCATGGGCGGACTGCTCCTCCCTGGATCGATGGTGCATGCGGCCATGTCCAGACCGCGCATCACCGATGTGCGATTTTCCACCACCCCCAACCGCACCCGCATCATCTTCTCCCTGAATCAGGAGATCAAACACTCCCTGGCCACGCTGCGGGATCCGGATCGGGTGGTGCTCGACCTCCAGGATACCGAACTCTCTTCGGATCTGAATCTGCTCTCCTTCACCGATCCGATCGTGCGCAAGGTGCGGACCGACTCCCTGGGAAACGGCACCATGCGCGCCGTCTTCGAGTTGCAGGACGATGCCAGCAGCCGGGCTTTCCTGCTCAAGGACAAGGAGGGTGGGCGTCCCCGTCTGGTGGTCGAGTTCACCGCCACCGATACCCGGGATGAGGCGGATGCCGGCACGGCGCAACCGAACCGGCTCGAAAGACCGCTGGTGGCACGCAAGGGCAAGCGGGATATCGTCATCGTGCTCGACCCGGGACATGGGGGGATCGATCCGGGCGCCATCGGCGCAGGTGGCGTCAAGGAGAAGGATGTGGCCCTGTCGGTCGCCCGGCAGGTGGCCCGCGAGATCAATGCCACTCCTGGTTACAAGGCCTTCCTCACCCGCAACGAAGACCGTTTCGTGGGGTTGAGCCGTCGCTGCGCCATCGCCCGCAACCACAAGGCCGATCTCTTCATCAGCCTGCATGCCGATGCCTTCCATATCCCCTCGGCGCGTGGGGCCTCGGTCTACTGCCTTTCCGAGCGGGGACGCCGCAATCCGGTTCCCGCCAACCAGAAATCCCTGATGCTCGGCAATACCCTGCTTTCGGCCATCGCCAGCACCCCGAGTCTCTCCCTGCATTTCAAGACCATCAAACAGGCCCGCTTCGCAGTCCTCAAGACCCAGGAGATCCCTTCGGTTCTGGTGGAAATGGCCTTCTTGAGCAACCGCCAGGAGGAGATGCTTCTGCGCAAAAGTTCCCATCAGGCATCCCTGGCCAAGGCGGTCACGGTCGGTGCCAAGAATTTCGTGCAGAAGACCGGGTTGGTGTAAGCCTGTTGAAAAAGAGGGCCATTTCAAGCGTCATAGAGGGTGTTGAACGGTTAAAATATTAACAAAAGTAATAAAATCCTCCAAAAAAACGGGGTGAGACCGATGGTTCTCACCCCTTGATCCTTCCTGCCTGTACAGGCAATCGGTCGAGGAGCGCGGCGCGCACCAACCGATTGCCACCCCCTGGTCAATCGGCTTTCCACCAATCCTTGGGAATCAGATTCAGCTCGCCGAGTTTCACCAGCAACTTGCCACGGGTGATCGGCTTGTTGAGGTAATCGGAGCAGCCGCCCACGTCGAAGGCTTCGGTGATCTCGGACATGGCATCGACTGCGGTGACCATGATGATCGCGGCGCGGTTGTCATCCGCGACCTGATACTCCCGTTCCAGGGCCCGCATTTTTTTGAGGGCCTCCTGGCCATCCATGATCGGCATCATGATGTCGAGCAGCACCAGATCATAGGGGGTGCCGTCCACCAGTTCGGCCTCGAAGATCTCCACGGCCTCTTGTCCGTTGGTCGCCACGTCGCAGTGGGCGAATGGCTTGAGAATGTCGGCGAGAAGCGAGCGATTTTCCGGGATGTCATCCACGATCAAGACGTTCATGTTGTGCCTGGCATTCCGAGATCGGAGAAAGGTTACGGATTGTTACAAAGTTCATCAGATATATTCATAGCAAACCTATCCGTTATCGGCAAGTAGAAATCCGCAAAAAGCAACCGGGAATGGTCAAATCCATTCCCGGTTGGAGCCGACGTGGAGCAGGAGCCCGACGGATCACTTTTTGGCCGTGGCGCGCTGATCGATCCACTTTTGCCACACCAGAATGAATCCCAGGGCAATGAAGGCGCCCGGCGGAAGAATGAAACCCAGTGCCGGTTGGTAGTCGAGGGGCATGATCTGCTGACCGAGCCATTGACCCGAACCGAGCAGTTCTCGCACGCTGCCAAGCAGGAACAGAGCGAAGGTGAAGCCCAGGCCGGTGAAGACCCCGTCGAGAATCGAGCCGATGACCGAGTTTTTGGAGGCGAACGCCTCGGCGCGTCCCAGGATGATGCAGTTGACCACGATCAGCGGGATGAAGAGTCCCAGCACCTTGTGCAGATCGTGCACGAAGGCGTTCATGGCCAGATCGACGATGGTGACGAACGAGGCGATGATGATGATGAAGGCCGGGATGCGCACGTCGTTGGGAATCACCTTGCGCACCATCGACACCACCATGTTGGAGCCCACCAGCACGGCGGTGGTGGCCAGTCCCATGCCGATGCCGTTTTCCGCCGAGGTGGTCACGCCCAGGGTCGGGCACATGCCGAGCATCTGGACAAAGACGCCGTTGTTTTTCCAAAAGCCGTTGACGATGATTTCCTTGGTCTCGGATACGCTCATTTGGCGGACTCCTCGGCAGGGGTTTTGAAGATCGTGTCCTGATTTTCCGCGTAATAATCCAGACCGCGCTTGATGGCGTTTACGATGGCGCGCGGGGTGATGGTGGCCCCGGCGAACTGATCGAACTCGCCGCCATCCTTTTTGACCCCCCATCTGACATTCTTGAGATTCTTGCCGATGAAGGCGCCGAGCCAGTTGTTTTTGAAGATCTTGTCCCCCAGCCCTGGCGTTTCGGCGTGGGAGACGATGTTGATGCCGGTGACGGTCCCCGTGGCATCGACGCCCATCAGGATATCGATGTTGCCGGAGTAGCCATCCGGGGCGGTGATCATGAAGGCCACGCCATGATTCGCGCCACCCTTGCGGGAGCGGTAGAACGGCACCGGTTTGGCCTTGCGGTTGATGCGTTTGTCGCCGAGTTGGACGAAATCCTTCTCCGGCGCGTTGTCGAATCCCTTGGGCAGCACCTGGGTCAGGGCGTTGAGCAGTTCCTGCCGTTGGGTGTGAGCGATCGGCGCGCGGGTGACATCCTCGACGCCAGCCAGGATCGCCGTGGCGATAAGACCCACGATCATGAGCGTGACACCCATCTTGAGAAAATGCGGCATTGGCGGTCTCCTAGAGGGTCTGTTTCTTTTTGCCGTAGGTCAACGGCCTGGTATATTGATCGATGAGGGGCACGGTGGCGTTCATGATGACGATGGCGAACGACACCCCTTCCGGATAGCTCCCCCAGGTGCGGATCAGGAAGGTCAGAAGCCCGCAGCCGACCCCAAAGATGATCTGTCCCTTGGGAGTGACCGGCGAGGTGACGTAATCCGTTGCCATGAAGAAGGCGGCGATGATCAGACCGCCGGTGACCAGATGGAACAAAGGATCCGGATATTTGGTGTGATCGATGAGCCAGAAGATCGCCGCAGGCACGATGCAGCCAAGAATCATGGACATCGGAATGTGCCAGGTGATGATCTTTTTGCGCAGCAGGTAGATGCCGCCCAGGGTGAGCAGAATCGCCGAGGTTTCGCCCAGGGATCCCTTGATCATGCCGCCCATGGCGGCCAGGATGTCGAAGCCGAAGGCGCCGCCCAGGGCCTCGCGCACGGTTTTCCCCATGCCAATCTCGGTGTGGTATTGACCGAGCGGGGTGGCGGTGGAGAGGGCATCCAGCATTTCCGGGGTGTTGAACGGGGCGGAGATGATCATCGCCAGTCCCTGGGAGAGGGAGAGGGCGTGATCGCCGGTCAACGGGGTTGGCGCCGGCCAGGAGGTCATCTGCACCGGGAAGGAGATGAGCAGGAAAACACGGGCGATCATGGCCGGGTTGAACATGTTGTAACCCATGCCGCCGTAGAGTTGTTTGCCCAGAACGATCGCGAAGACGCCGCCCACCAGGCAGAGCCACCAGGGGGAGTTGGGCGGCATGCTCATGGCGAGCAGCAGGCCGGTGAGCAGCGCGGATTGATCGCCCACGGTGGAGGGGCGTCCCCGGATGGCGTTGAAGAGCCGTTCCGAGACCACGCAGGCGGCAACGGTGATCAGCATGACGAACAGGGCCGACCAGCCGAATACCATGACACCCATGGCCGCGGCGGGCAGCAGGGCCCAGATCACGCTTTTCATCACCTCGGAAATGGACAATCCCCCATGCACGAAAGGCGAGGAGGAGATCTTGAAGCTGCTTTTGGTCATGCGACACTCTCCACGGTGGCGGGGTTGGCGGTTTCATCCGCGAATTTCGCGGCAGCCGCCTTTTTGCGTGTACCGGCAGACGGATGAATCTCTTGTTGCGGTGCGATGCACGGTTCGCGGGGCTTCCCGGAGCGCTGCTGCGGAGGAATCGACAACCGGGCGGGCATCGGGATCTTCTCAAGGGCGCCGTACCTGACGAGAGGGTTGATCTCGGCAGGGTGCACTCTGGCGTGAAAGTTTTTCAATGTGCGTTGTATGAGTCCCATGTTGACGCCTCACGTGCCTCGAGCTTGCATGATGTGGGATCCATCTCTCCCGGGCATCTCTTTTTGAGAGCCCCTTTGGAAACGTTGCCGACCGGATGGCGGCAGGGATTGTCCATCAGTGAAGCGTCTGATACGGGTTCGGTTTGACCCATTGCCAATTCTGGAGGGTAGTTTGAATCGGCACCATTTCGATGCAATCGACCGGACAGGGTTCGACGCAGGCCTCGCAGTCGGTGCACATTTCGGTGATCACGGTGTGGGACTGCTTGTTGGCGCCGACGATGGCATCCACCGGACAGGCCTTGATGCAGGCCGTGCAGCCGATGCACTTCTCTTCGTGGATGTAGGCGGTACGGGGTCCATGCTCTTCCATGGCCACCGGTTCCACCCCCAGGATGGCGGCGATGGCCTCCATGGCTTGGGTGCCGCCGGGGCTGCACAGACCGATGGAGACCGGTTCCTCGCCGGCCAGGGCCTCGGCGTAGGCGTGGCAGCCGGGATAACCGCAGTTGCCGCAGTTGGTGGAGGGCAGGGCGGACTCCAGATTGGAGACCAGGGGATCCTCCTCGACATGGAACTTGATGGCCGCGTATCCGAGGCCCAATCCGGCGACGAGGGCCATGCCGCCCATGCTCAAGACCGCTTCGATCATGGTTTACTCCTACTCGCAGTGAGACGTTCCTTGCTGGATGAGCGCCGCATTTCAAGAAAGGGGGGTCACTTGACCATGCCCGCGAAGCCCATGAAGGCCAGCGACAACAGACCGGCGTTGACCAGGGCGATCGGCGCCCCCTTGAACAGGGTCGGCACGTCCGACAGATTGATCCGTTCGCGCATGCCGGCGAACAGAACCAGGATCAGCCCGAAACCGGAGGCGGCTCCGAAGCCGTTGATGGTCGCCTGAAGAAAATTGAGTTCCTTTTGGATGTTGATGATCGTCACGCCGAGCACCACGCAGTTGGTGCTGATGAGCGGCAGGAAGATACCCAGCGAGTCGTAGAGGGCCGGGCTGGTTTTGTGGACGATCATTTCGGTCAGTTGCACCAGGGCGGCGATCACCAGGATGAAAGAGAGGGTGCGCAGGTAGTCGAGTCCCAGGGGATCGAGAATGTAGCGCTGGGTCAGCCAGGTGATGATCGACGACAGGGTGATGACGAACACCACGGCATAGGCCATGCCCACGGCGGTCTCGACCTTTTTGGAGACGCCCAGAAACGGGCAGATCCCCAGAAATTTACTCAAGACGAAGTTGTTGACCAGAATCGTGCTGACCAGAATCATGATATAGTCCGTCATGGCGAGCGCACCTTTCGTGGAAGTTGCTTGGTCTGGCGGATTTCGACGCCCCTCAACGTCAAGATCCGATTGCGTGGCAGGATGAAAGCGGAATATTAGATACTACTTATTTAAATGCCAGACAATGGAAAAAATTCTTCCCCAACATCATGATGCCCCGCGACATCGCTTGACGGATCGGTGAAAGGGGGGCAAAATGATATCTTTTTGTAGCGGTAACAATGGCTTGTCAATTCAACACGATCGGGAGGATCGGAATGCCACATATTCAAGCAGAACAAATTTTGGATGCCTTGAAACAGGTCATGGATCCGGATTTGAAGCGCAATATCGTGAGTCTGGGTTTCGTAAAGGATATCGTGATCCAGGGAGGTCAGGTCTCTTTCAAGGTTGAGCTGACCACACCGGCCTGTCCGGTCAAGGGGTTGCTGCAAAAACAGGCACACGACGTCGTCGCCGCCCTGCCGGGGGTGGAGTCGGTCGAGGTGACCATGACCGCCCAGGTGCGTCATGCCCAGAAAAAGGAGAACACCGATCTGATCCCTGGCGTGCGCAACGTGATTGCCGTGGCCTCGGGCAAGGGTGGGGTGGGCAAGTCCACCACGGCGGTCAACCTGGCCCTGGCCCTGGCTGCGAGCGGGGCGTCGGTCGGCATCCTCGACGCGGACATTTACGGTCCATCCTTGCCGCGCATGTTGAATGTGAGCGAAAAACCGGAACCGGGCGAGGGGCGCAAGATGTCTCCGTTGCGCGCGCATGGTTTGGAGGCGATGTCCATGGGGTTTTTCATGGACGAGGCTCAGCCGGTGGTGTGGCGTGGTCCGATGGTGGGCATGGCGGTGGAGCAGATGTTGCGGGATGTCGATTGGGGCGAGTTGGATTATCTGGTGGTGGATCTTCCACCGGGAACCGGGGATGCGCAACTGACTCTGGCCCAGAAGGTGCCGATCACCGGCGTGGTGATCGTCTCCACGCCCCAGGCCGTGGCCTTGGCCGATGTGCGTCGTGGGGTGAACATGTTTTTGAAGGTGGATGTCCCGGTGCTTGGGGTGGTCGAGAATATGTCGTATTATCTCTGCCCGCAATGTGGGCATCGGGCGGATATTTTCGATCATGGTGGTGCGCGTGCCGAGGCGGAGGCCATGGGCACGGAGTTTCTGGGTGATATTCCGTTGGATATCGTCATCCGTGAGAAGATGGATGTCGGCACGCCGATCGTGGTGGCGGCTCCGGAGAGTCCCCAGGCGCTCAAGTATCGGGAAATCGCGGAGAAGGTGGCGGCCAAGGTGGCCAGCATGGGATTTGGGGAGAGTCGGTTCCCCAACATCGTCGTGGAGTAGGGATGGGGGAAGGGGAAAGCCCTGCTTGAGGATGAAAACCGTTCGTGACTCGGCGTGCGAAAGACAAAGACTCAAGAAAATTCAAGATAAAAGCAACAGCCAAGGTGAAAACCTCAGGGCTTCGCCCCGAACCCCACCAGGGGCCATTGGCCCCTGGATCCCGCCAAGTTTTGAAACCTGAACGGGATCCGACCGCCACCACGCTCAGGCCGCCGCGCTCTGTACCGCCGACAACTCCTCAATCGAGAAGATCTTGTCGATGTCCAGAATCATGATGAATCGGCCATCCTGCTTGCCCATCCCCTTCAGGAACTCCGCACGCAACCGCATGCCGATCTTCGGCGGAGGCTCGACCTGATCCGGCTCCAACTCCATCACCTCGCGCACCGAATCCACCAGAGCCCCCATCACCACCACACCGTCATCCTGGGCGATCTCCAGAATGATGATGCAGGTGTTGACCGATTTTTCACTCTGACCCATGTTGAACTTCAACCGCATGTCCACCACCGGCACCACGCTGCCGCGCAGGTTGATCACCCCGCACATGAAATCCGGCGTCCGTGGCACCTTGGTGACCGAAGAGTATTCCAACACCTCGCGGATCTTGGCGATGTCCACCGCGAAAACCTCGGCGCCAAGGGTGAAGGTGAGATATTGGGTCGAGGTGGTTGTATTCTTGCCGTTCATGCGTATCTCTCGATCAGGCAGGAGGGGAAGATCCGGAGCCATCACGCGCATCCGATGCGGAGCTGGCATCCAATGACAAACGCGAGGCGACATCCAGAGTCTCATGGCCCCGCGATGAAATCACGGTTTCAGACGCATTAGTACCCGCACTCGCAACAGGATCGGTCGGCGCAAAATAGGAGGTCGCCTGTTTCAAGGGACCGGTGGTGATGTCAAACACCCCCTTGGCGGCCAGAATGATCTCCCGCGCGATCCTCTGATTTTTCTTGAGCTGGTCGTCCAACTTGTCCAAGGTGACGAAAATTCTGTCTGGATTGTGCTCCAGGGCCACCACGGGTGTCAACTCCGCCGGTTGGGGCATGGGCACCACGGGCATGAGCCCATCCAAAGAGGCCACGGAGTGGTTGGCAGCCTCGAGCCGTTCGACGATCTGCCGGTCCATCTCCGCAATCTCGGCCTGCAACTCACTCACGAGCCGCTGGAATGATTCGCCGGGCCGGGACTCTTCCCGGTCGTGCTTGCCATGCTTGCCGTGCTTGCCCGACTCCTCGCCGTTCTTGGGGCTGGATTGGGCCCGTTTGACCAGTTCCACCAGACCGGCACGCAAACGCAAGGTACGCTCCTGGAGCGCATGCAACGTGCTGGCATCCTCATGCACCCAATGCTTGCCCTCGGTGACCGCGCGGGCGGTGACCACCGCCAACTGCTCGGATTCGCGCAACAGACGATCATACGTCTCGACCAGGCGATTCCGATCGTCGATCAGCCGGGCGTTCTCCTCGGCGGTCTGACGCGCCCCCTCGAGAATGGCCGCACGCACCTCGGCGAGACTCTCCGAACCCACCGCCGACTCTCGGGAGATGAGCATGGCCTGGGAGGCGAGCCGGCGGATGCGGATCGAAAGGGGATCGGCAGCCTGATGAATGCGCTGTCCGGCCAGGGTCACCTCCTGGGAGAGGGTGGACAGGGAGCGGGTCAAGGCGCCGAATTCGTCCTGACGTGCGAAGGTATCCGGCGTGCCGAAATGACCCGAGGCCATGCGGTTCAGGGCAAACGCGGTCTCCTCGAGGGGAATGAAGAGCGTGCGTCGCAGAAAACGGTAGCCGATCAGGGTCAGAACCAGCACCAGCAGGATGCCGGCCAACAGAATCCATCCGTTGCCCTGGCCGGTTGACGGATCGTCCCACTCCGCCTCGACGATCATCGTCCAGGTGAAGCCGTCGAGCGGCAACGGGGCGATCGCGGCCAGAACCCGCTTGCCATCGGCGCGACGGGTTTCCAGGGTGACCGTCTCCCCCGCCAGTCCGCTTTGGATCGCCTCGGCGGAGGCCAACGCCGTGGCGGGAGAACCGATGAAAGCCGTGGCCGTGGTGGGATTGGCCGGATCGGTGAAGGCGTCCGAACGCAATTTCTGATCCGGGCCAACCAGGAGCAGACGATACGGGGTCGATTGCACCAGGGGATGCAGCAGGGCGGTGATGGCGTCCGGCGCCAGCTGCAAGGCGGCGATCAGCACGATCCGTTCCTTGTCGAGCACCGGTTGGGCCATGAAAAAGGCCGGCTGGTTGTCGCTGGGCGGGTAGGGGAGCAGATCCGAGAGACCGGCCTGACGGCTCTTGACCACCCGGCGGATCAACTGGCCCAGATTGGTGGCGGCGTAGGGTCCGGTGATCAGATTGGTGCCGAAATCGGCTTGTCGGGCGACGCTGTAGAAGATCTCTCCCTCGGGATGGATCAGGAACAGATCGAAGTAACCTGCGGTTTCGCTGAATTTTTGCAGTCCGAGACGCTTCCCACCGGCTTCGGGATTGAAGATCTGGCGGGTATCCCTGGTCGCGAGGATTCCCCAGCGCAACCCCTTCACCCGCAACGGCGCCCAGGCCCCAAGCCGGGACGGACCATTGGTGTCGGTGAGAAGACCGGACCCCTCCTGACCATCGGAGATGGCCTTCTTGACCGTTTCCGCGACAGGCATGGCCTTGCCGCCGGTCCCCGTCGCCTCGAAGGGCATCCCGTCGCCGTCGATCAGGATCAGTTGTCCAGCTGTCTGGCCATCCACGCCGGCCTGGGCCAGACGGGCCAGGGAGGTGCGCGCCACTCGCATCAGCAGAGAGCCGATCACCACGCCATCCTTTTTCACCGGAACCCCGAGAATCAAGGAGGCGGCGTGATCCGCGGGCGCGCCGGGAAGGGTATCCTGCACCGTCACCCCTTCCATGGCCTGACGATGCGCCACGGCCAGGGGACTCTCCTTCAACGGTTTTTGCAGGATACTGGAACCCAGGTCCGCGCGGTGTTGCAGGGTGTAGACCACATCTCCGAGCGGGGAGATGAAATAGAGATCCTCCACCCCTTGATTGGTCTGACGCCCTTGCATCCAGGGGACGAACCCCTCCACCGTTTCGCGCCAGTGTTTGTCGTCGCTCTTGCGCCCCCCTTGCCGGAACAGCCAGTCGATGGCCGCGACCCGTTTGACGAAATCCGGATTGGTGGACAGTTGGGTCAGGTCTTGGAGTTGGTTGGCCAGATGGGATTCGATCCGTTCCCGCTTGAGATCGCGCAAGGCTTCGAGGGCGCCTCGGGCCTGCTGTTCTCCCTCGGCGACCAGTTGCGTGAGGATCTCCAGGTCGGCGCGTCGTTCGGCCAGATGACGCTTGATCTCGGACGCGGCCATCTGACGCACCGCCTCCAGGCGGGTCGAGGTCTGGGTCAGACGGCTCTGTTCGTTTTGATGATCGCGCAGCCACCAGAGGATCGAGAGGGGAATCAGCCCACAAAGCAGCAACAGACCCGTGAGCTTGGTGCGCAAGCGGATGTCTTGCAGTCTGATCATGCCGATTCCACGAGGCTGTTTACCGTTTCGATCGCTTGGAGAGTCGCGAGGGACATGAAAGATGCGATCACCGTCCCCGCAAGGTACGTGGGAACGTTCCATCGAGGCGGTTTGGGGCACAAACCGGCCTCGGCGAACGTTTGGATCAACGTCAGCGGGCAACCAGGCAAACTTAAAGCCGCTCGCTTGATCAAGAGAACGGGTGGGGTGCGCTTACGCTGCATCCAACTCGCGGATCTCCTCCTCCTCGACGTAACGGACCATCTTGTTGAGGTCCAGAATCAACGCCACGCCGCCATTGCCCAGAATCGTGGCCCCGGAGAACTCCTCAGAGTGCTGGAAATTCTTGCCAAGGGTTTTGATGACCGTTTGATGCTGCCCGACCACCTTGTCCACCACGAAGCCGATCCGTTTTTCATCCACCTCGGCGATGACGATCTGTTCGATTTCGGGCGCGGTTCCGGAGATCTCGAACCGGTCGCGAATGCGGATGTAGGGGATGATCTCGCCACGCACGTTGATCACATGCCGGCCATGGGCCTTCTTCACGTCTTCGCGCGAAAGCTCGACACACTCCTCGACCGCAGCCAGAGGCAGCACGAAATACTCATCTTCCACCATCACCAGCAACCCTTCGATGATGGCCAGGGTGAGTGGAAGTTTCAGGGTGATGGTGGTGCCCTTGCCGAGCACGCTGGCCACATCGATCGAACCGCGCAGCCCCTCGATGGAACGACGCACCACGTCCATGCCCACGCCGCGACCCGAAACGTTGGTGATTTTGGCCGCCGTGGAGAAGCCGGCGGCAAAGATCAACAGGAACGCCTCCTTCTCGGTCAACTCGTCGTCCGCCGAGATGAGCCCCTTTTCGATCCCCTTGGCGCGCAGCTTCGCCGCGTCGAGCCCGGCGCCGTCATCCTCGACCCGGATCAACACGCTGGCGCCGGAATGGATCGCGGCCAGGGTTATCTTGCCGACCGGATTCTTGCCGCGCGCCCGACGCACATCCGGGGATTCAACGCCATGGTCGATGCTGTTGCGGATGATGTGGACCAGAGGATCGTTCAATTGATCGATCACCGTCTTGTCGAGCTCGGTTTCGCCACCCGAGGTGATCAGTTCGATCTCCTTGCCCAGTTCGGTGGAGAGATCACGCACCAACCGCTTGAATTTGTTGAACGTGGTGTCGATGGTCAGCATGCGGATGCTCATGGTGTTGTCACGCAGTTCCGCAGTGAGTCGCTCCACCTCCTCGGCGATCAATTGCAAGGTGTGATCGCCGATGGTGTTGGCCGTTTGGGTGAGACGCGCCTGCATGGTCACCAACTCGCCGACCAGATCGACCAGGTTGTCGAGCTTGTCGGAGGGGACACGCACGCTGGTGGCGGCCTCGGCGGTTTTTTTCTTGTCCTGCTTTTCCTGGACCACCTGCTGCTCGGTCAGGGCGGCCTTGACCTTGTCGTGGGAGATGACGCCGGCCTGAACCAGTCGATCCCCCAGGGGCAGCAGGGCGGTTTCCAGCTCCTTGGGGTTGATGTCGCCGCGCTCCAGAAGGATCTGTCCGAGCTTCTTGCCCTCCTGCTGGTCGCGCATCGCCTGGTCGCGGTCGATCAGACGGATGTTCAGCTCGCACTCATCCTCGACGAAGATGAAGACATCCCGAATGGCATTCTCGGCGATCTGTGCGGTGAGGAAAATTTCCCAACCCGTGTAGCAGGTCTCCGGATCCATATCCTCGAACTCCGGGATCTTGTCGGTGATCGCCACCACCCGGCAATCGCCCAGATCGCGCAGCTCGTTCAAAAGCAACAGAGGATTGGTGCCGGTGCCGAAGATGTCGGTGTTGGGCACGAAACGGACCCGGAAGATGTTGGATTCGTTGGCTGCGGGCGCGGGGGCCGGTCCCTTGCCGGGCGCGCCGCCAGACGAGGCGGGCGCCGCGCCGGCGGATTTTTTGTCCGGGGTCAGGGAGCGCAGACCGGCAATGATCTTGTTGGCATTGGCCTGATCCGCCGGTTCGCCGCCGGCAGCCGCGTCGAGCATGGCGCGGATCTGGTCTCGCGCCGCCAGCGTGAGGTCGATCAACTGCTTGGTGACCGGGATCGTACCGTTGCGCGCCATGTCGAAGACCGTCTCCACCTCGTGGGTGAATTCGGCCACGGCATCGAAACCGAACATCGCGCCCGAGCCCTTGATGGTGTGCATGGCCCGAAAGACCCGGCTGATCAGCTCCTGTTCCGCTGGAGAGGCTTCCAATTCCAGAAGCGAATCCTCCAGTTCGGAGAGCAGTTCGTAGGCCTCTTCGGTGAAGGCGCTGGTGTCGATTTCCACGTTCATGGCTCGTATTCCCTGCTGGCTTGCAAATGGGAAAACCCCTTCACGGACCGTCCGCCCTCCCGGGAGATCCAGACCGGACCCCAGGAGTGTGGATCAGCCCAAGACCTTCTTGACCACTTCCAACAGCTGTTCCGGCTTGAACGGCTTGACGATCCAACCTGTGGCCCCGGCGGTCTTCCCTTCCTGCTTGCGGGTCGCCTGGGATTCGGTCGTCAACATGACGATCGGCGTGAATTTGTAGGCCGGCAGAGTACGCAGATTGGTGATCAACGCGATGCCGTCCATGTTGGGCATGTTCAGATCGGTGATGATCATATCCAGATTGCTCGCCTTCGCCTTGGCCAGACCGTCCACGCCATCCACGGCCTCCACCACGGTATAGCCGGCACCCTTGAGGGTCATGCCCACCATCTGCCGCACGCTGGACGAGTCATCCACCGTCATGATCGTTTTTGCCATCAGTTCGTTACTCCCTTCCAAAGGCCACTGGTCTCTTTTTCTCCCGCGCACTCCGCAAAACCGGCAAGTTGCACGGTTTCGCGAAAGATGGCGGGAATCGAACCGCCAATCGATAAAATTCTACCTTTTTTCAACAGGGTGCGATGTGCTGCGCAAAGAATCTGCAAGGTGGTCAGATCCAAACGTTCCACTTCGCTGAGGTTCAGTTCCAGCTGTTTGGACTGATCCATGGCATTGGCCACGGCCTCCTTGAATTCTGCCGCGTTGCGAATGGTCAAGTCTCCGGAGAGGGAGAGCGTCCCGACGGAGCGGGCGGAGTCCAGACTGAAATGGAACACGATCTTTCTCCTTACATTCTGTTTCGGGGCAAGCGTGAGGCCGGCACAAATCCGGTCAGTTTAAAAATATAGCATATTCCATCTAATGCCGGAAGGAAAAGTTCGCCTGATGGGAAAATAGTGATCCAACCACGCGCGTTCAGGAGAAGCTAAGGGGCAATCGATGCACACGATTGCCCCATGATCAGGAGTTTTCGCACGGCATCTGCCGGATCCTGGGCCTGGAATACACCACGGATGAGCGCGATTCCGGATGCTCCGGCCTGCCAGACGGCATGGGCATTTTCCCCCTCGATGCCTCCAAGGGCGAGCACCGGGCCAGGTATGGCGTCCCGCATGGTCGCGAAACGTTCCAGACCCAACGGGGTGGCGTCGGGATGGGACAGAGTTACGAAAACAGGCGACAGGGTGACATAATCACCGCCAGCGAGCAAGTGTTTTTGGGCGCAGGCCACGGAATGACAGGAGCGACCCAGCAGTCTGTTTGTGCCGAGGAGTCGTCGAGCCTGGGCGGTTTCCATGCCGTGTTCGGAGAGATGGAGACCGTCGGCGTCGATGCGGAGCGCCATTTCGGGTCGCTCGTGCAGCAGCAGCCGACCGCCGGCGGCATGGAGGATTGTTCGAAGGGATCGCGCCAGGGGTTCGAGGTGCGCGTCGCTCGTGCCTTTGTCGCGGATCAACAGATCGAAAATGCCGCCGGTCAGGGCTCGGGCGATGGTCCGGTCGAGATCCGAGGGGAGCGGCGTGTCGGTGATCAGGAGGAGTTTGGGTGGGGTGGGCATGTCGGAGACGGAAACCGGGACACGCGACGAAAGCGCGTGTCCCGGTTGGGATGTGGAGAACGGGTGGATCAGAAGGTCTTGAGGAGACTGACCACGAAGTTGCTTCCGCCCAGATCATGCAGTTCGGTGCCACCCTTCACCGAGGTCGCCTTGTCGTACATGCGGGTGTTGTCGGCATAGATGTAGGCTGCGCTCACGCTGATCCCGCCGTCGAAGGCCTTGGTGAGACCGACCTTGTAATCGACGTAATCCGGATTGGTGGCGCCCGCGGCATTGGCGGCGGCCAACTTGTTGGTGTAGTTGGTATAGCCCACATGCAGCGGCATGGTCACGTCCTTGGTGAAAATCGACTCCGGCAGCGGCACGTTGGCGGTCAGATCCCAATAGGTGGTGCCTTTGGAATTGTCGCTGTAGAAGGTCTTTTTGTTGGCGCCGAAGTAGTCGGTCACGGCAACCGAAACCTTGGCCGAGACCCACTTGTAGCCGAGGCCCGCGTTCAACTCCAGGGTGTTGTAGGACTGGGAGTCCGGATAGGTGCCAGACGGGGTGGCATCCTTGAAGTTGGCGCTCGGATAGAGATACCCGATCGTACCCACGGTCCAGGTCCAGTCGTCGTTGATCTTGCCGTTGTAGCCGCCATACAGGTCGATTTCAGCCCAGCCGTCCGCGAAAAACTTGTCGCTGACGTTCGAGATCCAGGTTCCGGCATACAGCCCCGAGGCGTGGGAGTAGTCGATGCCACCCTGCACCGCCGGCTTGTCCCAGGTCTGGGTCAACCCCCGGAACAGGTAGTTGCTGACCACGCCCACGTTGGCCGTCACGGTGTGGGGAGAGGTCGGGGCCGCAGGGGCCGCATCTGCGGCGATTGAGGTGGTCGGGGTGGCGAGGATGGCCGCGCAACCCATGAGGCCAGCCCATTTCAAGGTGTTTGCAAAGATTTTCATGATTGTTTCGACTCCGAGTTCTGCTTCGGTTGAGTTAAGATGACACGATGATCGTATCGGTCAGGATTGGGTTTGGATAAATGTTTTTTTGACCATGAAGGGGTGTTGCCGTTTTTTATCAAAGCATGCCGGGGGCGTTGTCCGCCCCCGGCATGTTTGTTCATGGAAAGGTCTTGATTCCAGGGATCAGTAGTTGTAACCACGCTCGCCATGCAGGGCGATGTCCAGACCCGTGCTTTCCGACTCCTCATCCACCCGCAGACCCATCAGTCCGTCGATGATCTTCAAGAGGATGTAGGAGATGACCGCGCAATACAATCCGGTGGCGATCACACTCACGAACTGTACCCACACCTGAGCGGCCATGTCCACATCCTTGGCATACCCCACGCCACCCAGATCCGCGGAAGCGAAGACGCCGGTCAGGATCGCGCCGACGATGCCCCCGATGCCATGCACGCCAAAGGCATCCAGGGAGTCGTCATACCCCATCTTCCGCTTGATGGTCGTGGCGCCGATGAAGCAGACTACACCCGCGATGCCACCCAGGGCCAGGGCGCCCATGGGGCCCACGAAACCCGACGCCGGGGTGATGGCCACCAGACCCGCCACCGCGCCGGTGGTCAGACCCAGGGCGCTCGGCTTGCCATGCGACATCCACTCCATGAGCATCCAGGTCAGGGCCGCCATGGCCGTGGCCAGTTGCGTCACCACCATCGCCATGCCCGCCGCGCCATTGGCCGCCGCCGCGCTGCCGGCGTTGAATCCGAACCAACCCACCCAGAGCATGCCCGCGCCGGTCACGGTCAAAGGCAGGCTGTGGGGAGGCATGGCCACATGCGGAAAACCTTTACGTTTGCCGAGGACCAGCGCCGTCACCAGACCGGCGATACCCGCGTTGACATGGACCACCGTGCCGCCCGCATAGTCCAGGATCCCCTTGGTCATCATCCAGCCGCCACCCCACACCCAGTGACAGATCGGGAAGTAGACCAGCGTCACCCAGGCAGCCATGAAGATCAGCATCGACGAGAACTTCATCCGTTCGGCGAAGGCGCCGACGATCAGCGCCGGGGTGATGATGGCAAAGGTCAGCTGAAAGGTGAGAAAGACCGATTCCGGGATGGTATTGGTCAGGGAATCGACCTTGATGCCAGCCAGGAAGGCCTTGCTCAGGCCACCGATCCAGGCGTTGTTGTTGCCGCCGTCCGTGAAGGCCAGCGAATAGCCGTACAGACTCCAAAGCACCGTGACCACGGCGGTGATGGCAAAACACTGCATGAAGATCGACAAGGTGTTCTTGGCGCGCACCATGCCGCCGTAGAAGAGCGCCAGACCCGGCAGGGTCATGAACAGCACCAGGGCGGTGGAGGTGAGCATCCAGGCGGTATCGCCCGAGCTGAGCACCGGCGGAGGCGCTTCGACGACTGCGGCGGCGGCCTCCTCGGCCAGGGCCAGGGAGGGCAGGAGCAGCGTGGTGGGCAGGGTGGCCATGAGGCCGTACAGACTCAAGCGTTTCATCTTTGATGGCTCCTTCTGAATAATGGCGCGTGCGTCCTTAAAGGACGTCGGATCCGGTTTCGCCGGTGCGGATGCGCACCGCTTGTTCTATGGGCATGACGAAGATTTTTCCGTCTCCGATCTTGCCCGTCTTGGCCGACTCGCGGATTGCATCCACCACCTGATCGAGACGATCGTCCGAAACGGCGACTTCGACTTTGATCTTCGGAAGGAAGTCCACCTGGTATTCGGCCCCCCGGTAAAGTTCGGTATGTCCTTTCTGTCGTCCGAATCCCCGCACCTCGGTGACGGTCATGCCGGTGATGCCAATGGCGGTGAGAGCCTCGCGAACGTCATCCTGCTTGAAAGGTTTGATGATTGCGGTGACCCATTTCATGTCTAATCTCCCAGGAAAGCCTTGTGATGTCGATTGGTGCAAACGCGCACCGGATAATCCTATCCAGGGCAACATGCGGGCCATTCCTGATATTTTGTTGATTTTTATATATTAATAGACGTTTCAGGCGGGTTTTTCATGCGCGCTTCATTAGAATCTGATTATGATTTGATCAATAAAGTGTGCAATTGCGAGATGAATGCTTAATTCGCAGGCAGACAAAGGGCGGCGCTCAAACCTGAATCCGCAAGCATGCGGAGGCAACCGGGGGAACAACCTTCAAGATGGATCTGGCGGAAAGGGCTGAAAGCCGGGCGTGGGCCGGGCTGAAACACTCAGGGGAGGGGGACGACGGGGAGGTGCGGCACAAGGGGGGCGGGCGGCGTCGATGGACCCGGAGGGTTGGGGGAGACAACCCTCCGGGCATCTGGCCTTACGACTGTTTGCAAGAACAGGTGTTCAGGCCGAATAAAGGATAGAAGGGGCAGAATTTCAACAGTCCGGTCGCCAGGGGGATGATGCCGATCAATCCCCAAATGGTGTGCATGCCGAAAAAGACCTGGGACAGCAGAACCAAGCCGATCACAATCCGTAAAATGCGGTCCAAGCCGCCCACATTGGCCTTCATGCGAAACATCTCCTTAATGATTGAAAAAGAAGAAAACTGATTTTAGTTCTTTGGCGACGGCTGCGCTTTTTTGCCGTACACACCCATCAGATCCATGCGCTGAACGAAAAGTTCCAGGAATTTTTACCGGATTGGCCCAAACCTTGACCACGCGGCGAGCGGAATCTATACTTGAATCGTGGAAACAGGCCGCTCGGGGAGATCCCGGGGGAGGGGCGGCACTCCCCATCCTGACCCTTTCACCAAGGAGTTCGTTCGTATGGCTCAAATCGCTTTCAAAGGCAATCCCATCCACACCTGTGGACAACTCCCCGCCGTGGGTTCCCAGGCCCCGGATTTCAAGCTCACCGGCACGGATCTCGCCGATGTCACGCTCGCCACCTTCGCGGGCAAACGGGTGATCCTGAACATCTTCCCGAGCGTCGATACCGCCGTGTGCGCCATGTCGGTACGGCGCTTCAACGCCGAGGCCTCCAACCTCGACAACACCGTGGTGCTGTGCGTCTCCCTCGATCTCCCCTTTGCCCACAAACGGTTCTGCGGCGCCGAGGGGTTGTCTGCGGTCCATGCGGTCTCCGAGATGCGTGCACGGGGATTCGGCGAGGCCTATGGCGTGCGCATGGTGGATGGTCCCCTGGCCGGACTGCTGGCCCGTGCCGTGGTGATCATCGACGCGGCGGGGAAGGTGGTCTACACCCAGCAGGTGCCGGAGATCGTCGAAGAGCCCAACTACGAGCAGGTTCTGGCCGCCCTGGCCTGATTTTTTTCAACAGGTTGCGCGCAGGCGGGGGATCCCCATGTCCCACGGACTCCCCGCCTGCTTTGTGTCCCACGGACTCCCCCGCCCGCTTCGTGGGGATCCCCATGTCCCACGGACTCCCCGCCTGCTTCGTTTGAGTCTGCCGAGCCGCTCTCCCCAACCGAACCCCGCCCGTCTTCCCCTCGCATCACCATGGGACACGACTCGATCCGATCGAGCATCGATTCGTTCCTGTCGTCCCGGATCAGCAGATCCACCAGAACCGGCAGCTCGCTCTTAATCCGACGCCTCCTTGAGTTCGATCACCCTGGAACGCGCCTCGCGTGGACATAAGACCTCAAGACCCAGGCGGTCATGAGCGCGGCGGAAAGATCCCATCCCAGTCGGCGGGGGGCGGGTGGGCGAGCAGATGGTGGATCCGGGCCAGATAGAGTTCGTGAATCGACCGTTCCGGATCCCGTTCCATGAGCAGACGGAACCGCGTGCGCGCCTCGTCCCGGTCCCCGGCCCGGTAGAGCCGCAAGGCTTCGTGATACGCCTCCAGGGCATCGATCTGTTCGCTGGAGAGATCATCGGCGAACCCGAGCGGTTCGTGAATCTCCAGCGTCGTGGCTCCCAGGCGCGAACGAATCCGATCCAGTTGACGAAACACCGCCTCCGGCACGGCGCGTCGTGTTGCGTCGCCGACCACCACGGTCACGCCGTAACGTTTGCCGAGCAGTTCCAGACGTCGCGCCTGTTCCACCGTGGCGCCGACCGCGCCGTAGACCGAACGGAAACCGCTCGCCAGTTCACCCACATGGGCCTCGCCGGTATGAATGCCGATGGAGATGGTCAGGCTCGGCAACCCTTTGGCCCGGAGTTCGTCGTTGAGTTCATCCGTGGCGTTCTGCATGGCCAGGGCACAGCGCAGGGCCTCGCGGGCATGGCGTGGGTTCTCTTCAGGCGCTCCCCAGAATCCCATCACCACATCCCCGCTGAAATGGTCGAGGGTGCCGTGGTGTTCGTGGATGGCGCGGGTCATGCGGGTCAGATAGGGGTCGAGGAGCTGTTTCAATTCCCGTGAGGTCAGGTGGGTGGTCAGGGCAGGAAAATCGCGGATGTTGACGAACAGGACGCTGATCTCCCGTTGCATCCCGTGCAGGGTGGATTCGACCCGTGCCCAATCGAGTCGGGCGAGCAGCGCGCCTGGCAAGTGGTCCGCGAGCAGCCGGTTCGGACGCCCTCCCCAGGCACGAATCGCCCCGCGCGCGAATCCGAAATGCAGGAACAGCAAAAGGAGCGTGAAGAGCAGGGGGGTGACCAGCGGAAGGACCAGATCGGCGCGCCGCCAGAGCAGGGCGTTGCTCCAGGCGAGCAGGATCAGGATGATCGCGGCGCCCTGAACCGCGCGCCATGGGGCGAGACGGGGCATGAGGAACAGAAAAATTCCGGCGATCAACAGCATCTGGACAACCGTGAGGAGGCTTGCGAGCGGTTCGGGTTGACGTTTGATCATCCCGTCCAGGATGCCGCCGATGACGGTGGCGTGGATTTCGACCCCCGGATGGAAGGGGTGGAGCGGGGTGGCATGCAGATCCATCATGCCTGGAATCGCGGAGCCGATCAGGACGATGGCATCGTTCAGGGTTTCGACCGGCAGACTCTTTTCCAGCACGTCGAGGGCGGAGAGATGGGTGAAGCCGTTGGGTGCGGCGCGAAAGGGGATGAGGATCGCTCCCCGACCATCGACCGGGATGCGGTGCGGACCCAGACCGATCCACTCCAGAAGAGGATTGTCCCGACGGCTGCCGAATGGGGGGGGCTGGAGACCGAGCGTGACTGGCGGATCGCCCAGGATCGCGCGCACCACCCCCAGGGCGAGGGATTGATGCAACCCGCCCCGGAACTCCTGGATCAGGGGGATGGCGCGATGCACGCCATCGGCATCGACCAGGGGGTTGTCCAGAAAACCGCCCCCCTGGGCGGTCTTGCGCAGGATCTCCAGGTTGGCGCCGTAACCGCTGGGTTTGACCAGGGGCAGGCCTTCAACCCCCAGCTCTTTTAGGGTGATGAGCGGGTCGGGGAGCGCTCCGGTCTGGCTGGAGGAACCTGTCGCATCCGAGCGAAAATAGTGCCCCAGGATCACCGGACGACCCGCGAGGCTTTTGGCGAACCGCTCGTCCCGTTCCAGGGAGGGACGCAGACGGTTGAGTTCGAAGAGAAAGGCCGGTTGATTGCGCAACGGACCGGCGGCCAGGCGCTCGAGTTGCGTCAGGCCCGAACTTTCGTCGCGCTCCATGAACAGCACGTCGAAGCCGAGGGTGAGAATGCGGTAGTGATCGAACAGGGTATCGGTCAGTTGCGCCAGGTGATGCCGACCCCAGGGCCAGCGACCGAGACGCGCCAGACTCTTTTCGTCGATATCCACGATGACGATGCGACTGTCGTGGCTGTTGGGCAGGTTGATGCGCACGCGCAGATCGTAACCCGCCTGTTCCAATCGTTCCAGCACCGGCACGGGGACAAGGCCCAGCGCGTGCAGCGCGAAAAGCAGGGTCGCGGCAAACACGGTCAACGTCCGGATCCAGGAGAGTTGGTACAAGGGATGCGGCCCCCTGAGGGTCAGACCGGAAGCGTCGTCATGCGACGGGACCGGGAATCGGCTCCGGCATCACCGCGTCGATCGGAGCAGCGGGGAGGGACGGGAGGGCGAACGGATGCTGGACCGGGTTGTCGGTGAACGGTGTGCCGGGAACCGGATCGATAGGCCGGTCAATGTTCATGGTTCGCTCCAGACTGGCGTCGGACTCGAGGCACTCCCTTCGTGGATTCGGAATGCACCCAAATGTTTGGAGTATATACCAGCCTGGGCCGTTTGCACATGGTTTCGATGGGGCTGGACGCGGTTCGAAGGCAGGGTTCGTCGCGATTTGTGTGGGTGGTATCAAGGAGGTCCAGGGGAGGAAGGGTGAAACGAAAAAATACGAAAATTTACTGTATTAACAAACAGATATTGATTATTTTTTTGTGAAATTAACTTGATCGTACGCGGACTTCTTGATAATCTTGCATGGATTGCTGGTTTTTCCTGTTTTCTTTGTTGGTGTGTCATAAGAGGAAATCCAAACGATGCAGATGCGAATGCGGACCAAGTTCATCATCATCCTGCTGCTGCCGATCCTGGGATTGGTCATGGTCGGCGGGAATACCATTTGGGAAAAATATGATTTTGCCGGACGCATGGCGGCCATGGAGTCGTTGGGCGCCTTGGCGGTGCGCATCGGCGCCCTGGTGCATGAGCTTCAGAAGGAACGGGGCATGTCTTCGGGCTTTCTGGGCAGTAAGGGGGAGAAGTTCAAGGTCGAACTTCCCAGGCAACGTCAGGCTTCCACCGACCCCCGCGATGCCGATTTGCGCGCGTTCCTGAAGGATTTCGATCGACAGGCGCATGGCGAGGGGTTGAACACAAAGCTCGACGACTCCCTGAAACGTCTGGACGGCATCCAGGAAATGCGCGGCAAGGTCGATGGATTGGCCATTCCGACCATCGAGGCCCTGGGCTACTACACGGGGACCATCCAGGCATTGCTCGAGGTGGTCGGCGTGGTGAACACCCTGGCCGCGGACGTGGAGATGGCCAACCGCGCCACCGCCTATGTGAATCTGCTGTTGGCCAAGGAGCGCATGGGTCTGGAGCGGGCCACGCTCACCAACACCTTTGCCCGTGACGGTTTCGCGCCAGGCATTCTGCAAAAATTCGGACAACTGCTCGGCGGACAGGAGAGCCATTTGCAGGTCTTTCTCGCCAACGCCATGCCCGAGGATGTGTCCACCTACCGGGAGAAGATTCATGGCAAGGCGGTGGAGGAGGTGGATCGGATCCGGCAGATCGCCTTCGAGAAGGCCGGCACGGGTGGTTTCGGCATCGAGCCGGCCTACTGGTTCGGTCAGATCACCCAGAAGATCGATCTGGTCAAGCATGTCGAGGATGTGGTGGCCGAACGGCTTCAAAACCGTGCTTATGTTCTGCGGAAGGCGGCCACCCAGACCCTGTATGCCATGGTGGTGGGACTGGTGGTGATTCTGATCGTGGCCAACACCATGAGCGTGAAATATACCCGGCAGATCCTGCGTCAACTCGGCTGCGACATGGCCGATCTGGAGGATGTGACCCTGATCAGCCAGAGGGTGGCTCAGGGGGATCTGACGGTGCGGTTTACCGCCTGCAACACCGGATTGGGGATTTATGGGGCGATGCGGGGCATGGTGGACAACCTGCGCGACACGGTGGGGACGATTCGGCAGATCGCCGGCGCGGTGGTGGAGAGCAGCGAGGTGGTGCGCGGCGAGTCCGAACGGTTGGCCGAGGGGTCGCGGGCCCAGGCAACGAGCATCGCCGCCACCGGCCAGACCATGGCGTCGATGTCCGGCAACATCGCCCGCAATACCGACAGTGCCCGCGTCACCGGCGAGATGGCCATCCATGCCGCGCGGGATGCCGAGGCGGGCGGCAAGGCGGTGGCCCAGGCGGTGGCGGCCATGAAAGAGATTGCCAGCCGGATCGGCATCATCGAGGAGATCGCCCGGCAGACCAATCTGTTGGCCTTGAACGCGGCCATCGAAGCGGCGCGGGCCGGCGAGCATGGCAAGGGGTTCGCGGTGGTGGCCGCCGAGGTGCGCAAGCTGGCCGAGCGCTCCCAGGGGGCGGCAGGGGAGATCAACCGGCTGTCGATCGACTCGGTGCGGGTGGCCGAGGATGCGGGCGGGATCATCGCGCGACTGGTGCCGGAGATTCAGCGCACCGCCGGATTGGTACAAGAGATCGCGACGGCCTCCGAAGCGCAGAATCGCGGTGCCGAGGAGGTGTCACGGGCGGTCGGGGAGCTGGATCGGATGATTCGTCAGGTCTCGGAGTCGTCGGAGCGGATGAACGACATGGCTGGCGAAATGAGTCGGCATGCCGGGGATCTGGTGGAGAAGATGCGCTTCTTCCGGCTCGAAGGGGGAAGTTGAGCCGGACTTTGTGCCGAGGATGGTTCAGAACCAGCTCGACGGATGCCACAACCGTTGCCACCCCTTGGGCTTGCGCCGTTCCCACAGGCTGGCGATCAGGAATTGGAAACGGTTGGCAGGGGTGGTGATGTCGGTCAATTCGGCCAGAAACTGCTCCTGACGCCGATAACCCTCGGTCCAGCGCCGGATGCGCGCTTCGTAGGCCAGGATGCCGCCTTCCAGGGAAACCACCGTATAGGGGGTGCGTCGGTTTTTGCGCATGAACAGATCGACCGCCTCCTGGCTGCCGTTGCCGCTGGCGCACACCAGCACCACCGGCACGCCTGGCTCGAAACGCACGCCGAGCATGTCCTGGACCCAGTCTGCATCTTCATAGAACATGTCCGCATGGAAGCGGGTGGGAATCGCGCCGGGAAGGGCGTGCTGGTAGTCGCCGCGCAGATCGATGACCCGGAACCGTTCGCCACGCGCCACGCCTCGCAGATAGCTTTCCACGTCCAGGGATCGTTTCATGGCAAATGTCGCATAAGGAATATTATGTTAAATGACGACCCAATCGTAAAAAGCATTATAGATAACGATAATCAAATTATCAATACTTGAACTGCATGGAAAGATCTATCTGGATAACGTTACATGAATTAATGATTGTTTGGTTATCGAATCCAAAACGACCAGTTTACGTAACCATGGCCGGATTTGCCGTTTTTTGGCAATCAAAATGATTCAAAAGGGTCATCGCGAGTCTTGCCGGTCGCCGGGAACCGGCATAGAATATCCGTCGCATCAAGCTGTTCGGATTCAAAATTCAAGCCAGGACCACCATGCGCCGCATTCTCGTCACCAGCGCCTTGCCATATGCCAATGGACAGATCCATTTGGGGCATCTCGTCGAAACCATTCAAACCGACATTTGGGTGCGCTTCCAGAAGTTGCAAGGCCACGAATGTCGCTACTTCTGCGCGGATGACACCCACGGCACGCCGGTGATGATCCGAGCCCGCCAGGAAGGAATCACCCCGGAAACCCTGGTCGCTCGCATCCACGCCGAACATTCGAGCGATTTCGATGGCTTCCACATCGAATTCGACAACTACTACACCACCAACAGCGAAGAGAACCGCCTGCTCTCCGAAGAGGTCTATCGCAACAATCGTCAGGCGGGCAACATCCGTGTCAGTCAGGTCCGACAGGCCTATTGCGAACGGGATGGGATGTTCCTTCCGGATCGCTTCATCCGCGGTCGCTGCCCGGCCTGCGGCGCCGAGGACCAATACGGCGACGCCTGCGAGGTCTGCTCCGGAAGCCACGCCCCGCTGGATCTCAAGGAGCCCCGCTGCGCCCTCTGCGGCGATGCCCCGGTGGAACGGGAGTCCGAGCACTTCTTTTTTCGTCTCACCGCTTTCGAGTCGTTTCTGAAATCCTGGATCCGCTCCGGCGCCCTGCAAACGGAGATGGTCAACAAACTTGACGAATGGTTCGAAGCCGGCCTTCAGGATTGGGACATCTCCCGCGACGGACCTTATTTCGGCTTCGAGATCCCGGATGCGCCGGGCAAATATTTTTACGTCTGGCTGGATGCGCCCATCGGCTACATGGCCTCCACCTGGGCGTGGTGCAAGCGCGAGGGGCGCGATTTCGACGCCATCTGGCGTCGCGACGACCAGATGGAGGTCTACCATTTCATTGGCAAGGATATCCTCTATTTTCATACCCTTTTCTGGCCAGCCACCCTGCATGGAGCCGGATTCCGGGTACCCAACGCCGTCTACGTGCATGGATTCCTGACCGTCAATGGTCAAAAGATGTCCAAATCGCGCGGCACCTTCATCACCGCCCGCCAGTATCTGGAGTTGCTCGATCCGGAGTATCTGCGCTATTACTACGCCGCCAAACTCACCGCGCGGGTCGATGACCTGGACCTGAACCTCGATGACTTCATCCTGCGGGTCAACAGCGATCTGGTCGGCAAGGTGGTGAACATCGCCTCCCGCTCGGCGGGCTTCATCCAGAAACGGTTCGACGGCGAGCTTTGCGCGCGCTATCCGGAGGATGGCGGCCTGCGCGACCGTTTCGTCGCCGCCGGAGATGAAATCGCCACCTTCTACGCCGGACGCGAATACGCCAAGGCGATGCGCGCCATCATGCAACTGGCCGACGAGGCCAACCGCTACGTCGAGGCCAGGGCCCCCTGGACCCTGGCCAAGGATCCGGACAAGAGCGACGCCTTGCACGCCACCTGCACCGTGGCTCTGGAACTCTTCCGGATCCTGATGATCTACCTGCAACCGGTGCTGCCGAAACTGGCGGAACGGTGTCGCGATTTCCTGCGCCTGCCGCCTTTTACCTGGGAGGCCCGTCTGCAACCCCTCCAGGCCCATCGCATCGGTGAGTTCTCCCATCTTATGGCGCGGGTCGATCCCAAAAAGGTCGAACAACTGATCCAGAACGTGGCCCCGCCCGTCGAGAGCATCGCCCAGGCCAACGCCAAGTCGGCGATCAAGGCCGGAAAGAGCGCTCCAGCCGCTTCGAACGGCGATGCCAAGGTCGCCGCCTCGGCCTCCGCCCCTGCCGCGCCGACTCCGCCGGTTCCCCCCCCCTCCCCGACCTCGGCGAGCGCGACCATCGATATCGAAACCTTTGGAAAGATCGATCTGCGCGTGGCCCGGATCCTCGCCGCCTCGCTGGTCGAGGGGGCCGACAAACTGCTGCGCCTCACCCTCGACGTGGGGGAACTGGGCGAGAAAACCGTCTTCGCCGGCATTCGCGAAGCCTGTCCTCCCGATACCCTGCCCGGACGACTGACCGTCCTGGTCGCCAATCTCCAGCCCCGCAAGATGCGTTTTGGCCTCTCCGAGGGGATGGTTCTGGCAGCCGGACCGGGCGGCAAGGAACTTTATCTGCTCTCCCCGGACTCCGGGGCCACCCCCGGCATGCGCATTCGCTAAGCAACCCATTAAGGCAAGCACGCACCATGGATATCTCGCCGAAAAAAGTGCTCCTCCTGACCGACTCGGGCACGGTCAACCAGATGCTCAAAAGCACGCTGCAAAGCCATGGCTACGCGGTGACCATGCTGCAATCGGGCAATGCCGAATTTTTCGCCGCCATGGTCGATGATCCGCCGGACATCATCTTCCTGCGTACCGAACTCACCCATGCCAATGGCCTGGAGGTGTGCGACCGGATCAAGAAGGAGCCCACCCTTTCGTCCACGCGCATCGTCTTTCTCTCCTCCAACCCCAAGGTGCGCGAGCAGGCGATCGAACATCGGGCCGATCGTTTCCTCACCATGCCCTTCTCCTCCGCCGACGTGGTGGAGACCGCCAATCTCCTCTCGGTGGTCAAGCCGGTGATCCTTTATGTGGATGACAGCGACCTGATGCACCGCACGGTGGTCCCGCCGCTCAAGGAGGAGGGTTACGAGGTGGTCGAGGCCTGGGATGGTCGCGAGGCCACCGAGATCATCGACGAACGCAACGGGCGCATCGACCTGATCCTCTCGGATGTCGAAATGCCGGTCATGGACGGCATCAGCCTCTGCAAAAGCATTCGCGCCTCCCGCACCGAGGATATCCCCTTTGTGCTGATGACCTCGCTGGACTCCGCAGAGGCGGTGTCGCGCGGGTTTGCCGCCGGCGCGGACGACTACCTCACCAAGCCGGTGCTGGTCCACGAGATGCTTTCCCGCGTCAAACGGCTGATCAAGAGCGTGCGCTATGAAGCCGCCCGTCCCGAACGGATCCTGATCGTCGATGACTCGGCGGTGATTCGCGGCATGATGCTCACCGCCCTGCGTTCCCACGGTCTTTCCGCCGACTCCGTGGAACACGGCGTCGCGGCCCTGGCCAAGCTGCGCGAAAAACGCTACCACCTGATGATCTCCGACTATGACATGCCCCACATGAACGGTCTGGATCTCTGCATGAAGGTGCGTCAGGATCCCACCCCCTGGCAGAAGATGCCGATCATCTTCGTCACCGCCCGTGACGCCAAACAGGATGAAGTGCGTGTCAAGTCGCTGGGTATCCAGGCTTTCATCACCAAGCCGTTCCAGGCCGACCGTTTTCTGGCCGAGATCGAACGGGTGCTCTCCGAGGAGCATCTGGCCCGTCAGAACCGCAAGCTCGGCTACTACTTTGCCGAGCAGGTCTCCACCGGACAGACCAACCTGGCCAACGATCAATTCCGCACAATCCTTTCCGTGGGAATCGCCGATTTTCGCGTCATGTCCAAGAATTTCGATCCCAAGACCCTGGTCATGCTGCTCAACAACTATTTCGCAGCCCTCGGGGATGTGCTGGAGCGGTGCGAGGCGGTGGTGGACCGCATCCAGGAGGATCATCTGATCGTCTCCTTCGGCAATCAGGACAAGGGGGCCATGCAGGCGATCGAGTGCGCGCGCGCCATTCACGCCGCCCTGCCGGAGATCCAGCGTCGCACGGACAACAAGGAGTTGCGCATCCAGACCGGCATCCACTCCGGTCGGGTGATTCTGGGCGCTTTGGAACTCCTCTCCTCCCGCGACAAGACCATCCTCATGATCGGCGAGAGCGTGGATCTGGCCAGGCGAGTCCAGGAGGTGGCTCCCGCCGGGGATGTGGTCCTTTCCGAAACCACCTTCGCCCTGGTGCAAAGCCTGGTCAAGACCCAGCCCATGGGGTATGTGAAGACGGGTGAAGGAGCGATTCGCGCCTTCCAGGTGGTCGGTTGATGATCGCCCCCGATCTGGTCGATGGCAGCGGAAACGATTCTCCCCTTGCCGAGGTGGTGGGATTGGTGGAGCGGGCCGAGGCATTGGCCTGGTCCACGGAGTGGCGCAAGGGGGCCAAGGAGTTTCGTCAGTTGCGTGAACGCTGGGAGATCCTGGAACACACCTCCCCGGGCTGGGCCAGGGAGTTGACCACCCGATTCCGGGCCGCACAACAGACCTTCATGGATCGACGTGCCGATTTTTTCAATCGGGGCAACATCCGCAAGGGGGCGGGTCTGTTGGATCAGTTGGAGGGGAAACAGGTCGATATGGAACGGCTCACGGAGGAGTTGAACGGCTATCACGCCGCCCTGCGGGATTTCTCCCGTCGTCTCGCCGAAACCTCGATGGAAGGTCACGGACTGGCGATTCGCGCCTTCATCGGTGAGTCGATCACCAACCTTCAGGCGGAAATTCAACGCAAGGAGCGCGACCTGGCCAAGCTCGAGCGTTCCATGGTGGAGATCTCATCGCGTTATTATTGCGTGGAGTGAGGTTCCGGTTCCACCCCCCTCCCCGCTTCTTTCCCCACGCTGCCCCGCGTCGGTTCTGGCAGGTACGTCGAAAAAACCTCGCCGGCGGCACGTCGGAAAAGCCCCCTTTCCGGCGGGGCACCTGCGTCGGAAAAGCCCCTTTTCCGGCTGGCATCCACGTCGAAAAAACCTCGCCGGCGACACGTCGGAAAAGCCCCCTTTCCGGCTGGCACCCACGTCGAAAAAACCTCGCCGGCGACACGTCGGAAAAGCCCCCTTTCTGGCTGGCACCCACGACAACGCCCCTCTTTCCGTCTGGCCCGAAGGGTCACTGGCGTGGGGCGGGTCTCACGCCAGACCGATCTTCCTTAGCATCAGCAGCCAGATGCGCCGGGCCGTTCCCAACAGGGCATCCTGTCCGCTCGGACTCAGGGAGATATAGATGTTGCGCTTGCGCATCGTGTAGTAGACGATGCCGCCGAAAATGGCCAGGACAACGAAAAATTTGAACATGGGATCGTTCGTGGAGTCGCGACAGGCGGTTGATGGGGCGTGATCAACTGGAAAAAACGGTCGGATCCCCTGCCCCGGCACGCAGAACCTCTGGAGAGGGTCCGGTGAGATCGACCACCGTGGAGGGCGAGGCGGGCAGCATTCCGGCATCGATCACCAGATCGACCAGGTGATCGGTTCGTTCGTGGATGATGTAGGGATCGCTCATGATTTCGGTTTCGTTGGCGAACCGCATCGAGGTGGAGAGCAGAGGTTCCCCGAGGCTTTTCAACAGATCCAGACAGATGGGATGATCCGGGATTCTCAGGCCGATGGTCTTGCGGCGCGGCAGGATGCTTTTGGGAACTTCGCGGGTCGCATCCAGGATGAAGGTGTAGGGTCCGGGCAGAAACCGTTTCAACAGCCGGTAGGTGGCGTTATCGACCCTGGCGTAGTGGGCGATGTCCGAGAGATCCGAGACCAGAATGGAGAGTTGGTGGGAGTTGGCCAGTTGTTTGATGCGCATGATCCGCTCCACCCCCTTGCGGCTGGAGATGCCACATCCCAGGCCATAGGTGGTGTCGGTCGGGTAGACGATCACCCCGCCCTCGCGCAACACCTCGACCACCTGGGCGATCAGGCGTGGCTGGGGATTTTTTGGATGGATGTTGATGAACTGCGCCATGGACCCGGCCCGCTATAAAAAAGTAGTCCTGAATGTTTATTTTCTCTACCCTCTCTGGTGAGTTGACGGCATTATTCACCACATCGGCCCCTTTGACAATCCACTTTCACGTTCCAGCATCCCTTTCATAAGACCATCCGGAGTAGATTCATGCCTGCCTATCGTTCCCGCATCTCCACCCATGGCCGCAACATGGCCGGCGCCCGTGCCCTGTGGCGCGCCACCGGCATCGCCGAGTCCGAGTTTGGCCGTCCGATCATCGCGGTCGCCAACTCCTACACGCAATTCGTTCCGGGTCATGTCCACTTGAAGAATCTCGGGGACCTGGTGGCCGGGCAGATCCGTGCGGCAGGGGGCATTCCACGCGAATTCAACACCATCGCCATCGATGACGGCATCGCCATGGGCCATGGCGGCATGCTCTACTCCCTGCCCTCCCGGGAGATCATCGCCGATTCGGTCGAATACATGGTCAATGCCCACGCGGCGGATGCCATGGTCTGCATCTCCAACTGCGACAAGATCACCCCCGGCATGTTCATGGCCGCCATGCGACTCAACATCCCGGCGGTGTTCGTCTCCGGCGGTCCGATGGAGGCCGGCAAGGCCCGGTTGAGCAACGGCGTCACCCGCAAGCTCGATCTGATCGACTCCATGATCGCCGCCGGCGACATGGGGGTTTCGGATGGGGATCTGACCACCATCGAACGGTCCGCCTGCCCCACCTGCGGCTCGTGCGCCGGGTTGTTCACCGCCAACTCCATGAACTGTCTGATGGAGTCCCTGGGGCTGGCCCTGCCCGGCAACGGTACGTTGCTGGCCACCCATGCCGATCGCAAGTCGCTGTTCCTGGAGGCTGGTCGCTTGATCGTTTCGTTGTGCCAGCGGTACTACGAACAGGAAGACGCCTCGGTGCTGCCGCGCTCGATCGCCACCTTCCAGGCTTTCGAGAACGCCATGTCCCTGGACATCGCCATGGGCGGCTCGACCAATACCGTGCTGCATCTGCTGGCCGCCGCCCGCGAGGGCGAGGTCCCCTTCACCATGGACGACATCGACCGGCTCTCCCGCCGGGTGCCCTGTCTGTGCAAGGTGGCCCCATCCACCGATCGCTACCACATCGAGGATGTGCATCGCGCCGGCGGCATTCCGGCGATTCTCGGCGAACTCAAACGGGCCGGGCTTCTGCACGAAGGATGCGCCACCGTCCACGCTCCCACCCTCGCCGAGGCCCTCGACCGGGAGGACATCGCCGCGCCAGGCGCCACCGAGGCGGCCAAACGGCGTCATCTGGCCGCGCCCGGCGGCATCCCGACCACCGAACCCTTCGCCCAGGAGGCGCGCTGGCCGTCGCTGGATCTGGATCGCGCCAATGGCTGCATCCGCAGTCTGGAATACGCCTACTCCAAGGATGGGGGTCTGGCGGTGCTGTTCGGCAATCTGGCCGAGGAGGGATGCATCGTCAAGACCGCCGGGGTGGACGAATCAATCTGGAAGTTCTCCGGACCGGCACGCATCTTCGCCAGTCAGGATGCGGCCTGCGAGGCGATCCTGGGCGATCGGATCCAGGCCGGCGACGTGGTGCTGATCCGTTACGAGGGACCGCGCGGCGGACCGGGCATGCAGGAGATGCTCTATCCTACCAGCTTCCTGAAATCCAAAGGGCTCGGCAAGGCGTGCGCCCTGATCACCGATGGTCGTTTCTCCGGGGGAACCTCCGGGCTCTCCATCGGTCACGTCTCCCCAGAGGCCGCCGAGGGGGGAACCATCGCCCTGGTCGAGGAGGGAGATCGCATCGAAATCGACATCCCCAACCGCTCGATCCGTCTGGCGGTCGATGACGCGACCCTGGCCGCGCGTCGCGCCGCCATCCCGCGTTTCTTCCCGGAGGGGCGCGATCGTCCGGTTTCGGCGGCCCTGCGCGCCTACGCTGCCCTCACCACCTCTGCGGCCAAGGGCGCGGTGCGCGATTTGTCTCGGGTGGAGGCCCGACACGGATGAACAGGCGGCGCCTGATCAGCTTCGACTGGGCCTTGAAACAGCTGTTGCGCAGCAAGGCCAACTTCGTGATCCTCGAGGGGTTCCTCACCGAACTCCTCAAGGAGGAGATCACCATCCTGGAGGTGCTGGAGAGCGAAAGCAACAAGTTCGACCGCTTCGACAAATCCAACCGGGTGGATCTCAAGGTGCGGAACAGTCGCGGCGAACTGGTGCTCATCGAGGTGCAATACGAGCGGGAACTCGACTATTTCCATCGCCTCCTGTACGGGGGGGCGCGCGCCATCACCGAGCATCTGTCCGAGGGACGCCCCTACTCCGATGTGGTGAAGGTGATCTCGGTGAGCATCCTCTACTTCGATCTCGGCCAGGGCGACGACTACATCTACCACGGCACCACCACCTTCCGCGGACTGCACACGCGGGATGAACTGCGCCTCAACGACGGACAGAAGGCCCTGTTCAAACGGGAATCGGTGGCCGAGATCTTTCCGGAGTATTATCTGATCAAGGTCAACCGCTTCAACGATCTGGCCCGCGACACCCTGGACGAATGGGTCTATTTTCTCAAGAATGAGGAGATCCGCGAGGAGTTCACCGCCAGGGGGTTGCGTCAGGCCAAGGAGGAGTTGGACCTGATGCGCCTGCCCGAGCCCGAACGTCAGGCCTATGCCGCCTACAAGGACGATCTCCACTACCAGGCCAGCATGGTGGAGTCATCCTACGGACTCGGCAAGTTGGAGGGGCGCCAGGAGGGACGCCAGGAGGGGCGCCAGGAGGGGCGTTTGGAAGGCAGGGCCGAAATGCTGCTCGAACTGATCGAGGCCCGTTTTGGAACCGTGCCGACCACGGCGCGCCAACGGGTGGCTACGGCCAGCGACGGAGAGATCGCGCTGTGGAGTCGTCGGATCGTTCAGGTGGAGACCCTGGAGGGGATCTTCACCGATTGACCACCCAGGGGGGTGGCGCGGGTCGTGGGCGGTCGCCAGCCACGCCTCATGGCCATCTTGTTTCGAAATCATCATCAAACGAGGGTAGGCATGCTGCATCAATTACGTCTCTGGGCCAAGATCATGTTGGCGATGGGCTTTGCCATCGTGCTGGTCGGGCTCCTGTTGACCACGGACAACCTCCAGAACATGAGCGATCTGATCCGCCAGTCGGAACGGACCGCCCTGGATGCCCATCTCAAGGCCGCTCACAACGCCATCGCGGCGGAAAGCCGCTCCGCGGTCACCATGAGCGCCCTGGTGGCCAGCATGCCTCTGGTCCAGGAGAAGTTCGCCGCTGGCGATCGCAAGGCGCTGGCCGAGCTGTTCGTGCCCGGATATCCGGACCTCGCCAAGAATCACGGGGTGGAGCAGTTCCAGTTTCATACCCCGCCGGCCACCTCCTGGTTGCGGGTTCACAAACCGGAAAAGTTCGGGGACGATCTCTCCACCTTCCGGTATACGGTGGTGACCACCAACAAACAGCAAAAGATCTCGTCGGGTCTCGAGGGGGGCGTGGCCGGACTCGGAGCGCGCGGCGTGGTGCCGCTTTTGCACAACGGCAAGCATCTCGGTTCGGTGGAGTTCGGCCTCACCTTCGGTCAACCCTTTTTCGACACCTTCAAGCAGCGCAACGGCGTGGATGTCGGCATGCATCTGCTCGACAAGGACGGCTTCAAGACCGTGGGATCCACGTTGGGGGACAAACCGCTTCTGGAAACGGATCTGTTGAAAAAGGTCATGAACGGCGAACCGATTCTGGAGCATCGGGAGATCCACGGGGAGAGCCATGCCGTGCTGGCCGCGGAGATCTCCGATTTTTCCGGCAAATCCATCGGCGTCCTGGAGATCGCCATGGAGAGCACCGCCTATCAAGAGGCGTTGCGACACGCACGCCTCTCCTCGTTCGGCATGGGCGCGATTTCGATCGTGATCGGCCTGCTGCTGGCCATGTTCATCGCCCGGCATCTGGTGGGACGCATCCAGGCCGTGACCCAAGGGGTGAACCGGGTCGCCGCGGGTGATCTGACCATGGCCATCCCCCTGGTGGGGCGCGACGAGATCGCCGATCTGGCCCGCGCCACCGAAGAGATGCGCCTGAAACTCCACGAGATGGCCGCCGAGGTCGATGCCAGGGCCGGACAGGTGCATCGTGCCGCGCGCGAGATCGCCGACGCGATTTCGGGTCAGGCGACCACCACCAGTCAGATGTCCTCGTCGGTGGCCGAGATCACCTCCACCATGGAGGAGCTTTCCGCCTCCTCGACCCAGATCGCCGAGCAGGCCAAATCGGTGGTCGATATCGCCAACCAGACCCTGGACGGCAGCCGCAAGGGGTCCGAGGCGATGCAGACGGTGATGGGACGGATGAACGACATCCGCGATGACCGGCAGATGGTGTTGAAGGAGATCGTCGATCTGGGCACCAAATCCAAGCAGATCGGCAAGGTGATGGAGATCATCAACAATCTGGCGGATCAGACCCGCCTGATCGCTTTCAACGCGGCCCTCGAGGCTTCGAGCGCCGGCGAGGCGGGGCGTCGTTTTTCGGTGGTGGCCAGCGAAATCCGCCGACTGGCCGACAGCGTGACCGACTCCACCAAGGAGATCGAAACCAAGATCAACGAGATCCAGGATTCGATCAGCCGTCTGGTGGTGAACACCGAACGGGGTTCGGTGGGCATCATCGCCGGCACCACCGCCTCGACCCACACCGCCGAACGACTCGGCGAGATCGTCAAGGCGGCCACCCATGCCAGCCATTCGGCGCAACAGATCTCGCTTTCCACCCAGCAACAGAAGATCGCCAGCAATCAGGTAGTGATCGCGCTGCGGGAGATCGTCACCGCCAGTTCGGTGACCGCCCAGTCGATCACCCGCGTTTCGGGCGTGAGCCGGGAGATGCTGGGACTCTCGCAGCGTCTCGAGGAGATGGTGCGCCAGTTCAAACTCACGGATCCGATGGGGGGCAAGGTTTCATGATTGGCGTTCGGGAGTCCATGCATCCAGTCGTGGCACGGGAAAAGGAGGTTCCGTGGAATGAGGTGGTTCAGAAGGCTTTCACCAAAGGGCCACAGTTCATGGCATTGCAGGATTCACGCCCGCGGTTATCATGAGCCGTGAAGATTTATGCGGAGAGCGTTCCATGAGCTTCATCGACTTCATGCATTCCCGGTTGCCAGGACTTGTTGTGGTCAATCCATGGAAATTTATACACTGATACAGCCTCACATGCCGTTCATCGGGAGAAGCATGCATGATTCGCGTCGTCATTGCCGATGACAGTATGATGGCCCGTCAGATTCTGCGGCAGATTCTGGAGGATGCCGGCGGGATCGAGGTGGTGGGCGAGGCGACCAACGGACGGCAGGCCGTGGAGCTGGTGCGCGCGTTGCAACCGGATCTGGTCTCCATGGACCTGGAGATGCCGGTGATGGGGGGGCTCGGGGCGATCGAGGAGATCATGTGCGCCAAGGCGGTGCCGATTCTGGTGGTGAGCAGCGCCGCCGGAGCCCGTGAGGCCCTGGAGGCCACCATGCTCGGAGCCCTGGAGGTGATCGAAAAGCCGGGTTTGGTTGGCGAGTCGGCCACGCTGTTCGTGGATAAGGTTCGTCTGTTGGCCGGGGTGTCGGTGGTCACGCGCCTGAAGTCGAAAAATTTCTCTCCCAGGCCCCCTGTGGTGCCGTTGTCTCACGACGCCTGCCATCCGTTCGTCTATCCGCGTTTGTTCGCCATCGCCTCCTCCACCGGCGGACCCCAGGCACTGGCCAGGATTCTCGCCGCGTTGCCGAGCGATTTCGCCTGTCCGGTGCTCATCGCCCAACACATCTCCGACGGCTTTGCGGGCGGACTGGTGGAGTGGCTGTCCACGGTGACCCGGTTGCCGGTGCATCTGGCCGAGGATGGGGACTCCCTGCGGGCCGGCGTGGTCCACATCTCCCCTTCGGAGATGCACCTCACGGTCACCCCGCAACGTCGTCTGGCCCTTATAAAACGGGTCGATTCGGACATCTACCGACCGAGCTGCGACCGGTTGCTCGCTTCCACCGCCGAGGTGTTCGGATCGCGTGCCGTGGGGATCATTCTGACCGGCATGGGCAGCGATGGCGCGGCGGGAATGCTGAACATCCACCGCCGAGGAGGCGTCACCCTCGCCCAGGATGAAGCCACCTCCCTGATCTACGGCATGAATCAGGTGGCCATTCTCGCCGGCGCGGTGCAACGGATCGTGCCGTTGGATCTGATCGCCCCGGAAATGGTCCGCCTGGCCCAGACCGACCTGGCGTTTGCGGAGATCGGACGATGACCCTCGATCTCGCCCCCTTCAAGGCCCTGATCAAGAACGGCTGCGGTCTGGTTTTCGAAACGAGCAACGAAGCCAATCTGGTCCGCGTGCTTCACGAGCGGCTGGGCGCCTTGAATCTTTCCCCGCGCCTCTATCTGGATCATCTGCGCGCCAGCGATCAGGAGTTTCGGGAGCTGGTCAATCGGTTGACCATCAACGAAACCTTTTTTTTCCGCGAACCCGAGCAGCTCCGGTTTCTGGTAGAACGGATCGTGCCACGTTTGTTGTCCAGGCGTCTCCGGCTTGCGCCGGTGCGCATCCTGAGCGTGGGGTGTTCGTCGGGTGAAGAGATCTATTCGCTGGTCATGGCCTTGAACGAGCACCATGGAGAGGGGATTGGCGCGCGCTTCACCTTCGCGGGCTGCGACATCGACGGCACGATTCTGGCCAAGGCGCGCCGTGGCTGTTATTCGGATTTCTCCTTTCGCGGCGTGGAGCGGCACTGGCGTGAACGTTTTTTCACCAGTCAGGACAAATCCCACTGTCTGCACGAACGGATCAAGCAGGCGGTCACCTTTCACGAGTTCAACGTGGTCACCGATCCGATTCCGACCCGGTTCAAGGGGATCGACATTCTTCTGTTCCGCAACGTCTCCATCTACTTCGATCCGGCGACGCGTCTGGAGGTGTTGCGGCGCATCGCCTCGATGCTGAACGAGGAGGGGGTATTGATCGTCGCGGCCTCGGAGACGCTGGCCAACGATCTGGGGGTTTTGCGCCTCGTGGAGGAGGAGGGTCTGTTTTATTTCATCAACGCCGCGCGTTCCGAGGAGGCGCCTTCGCCCGTGCCCCTGGTGGCGTCGCCCCCGTTGTTCCCGATTGTGGAGCCTCATCCGACGATCGGGCGCGATCCGGCGATTTCATTCCCGTTGCCGGTGGTGGACTCCCCCTCTCTGGATGCCGCGCTCCAAGCGGCCCGATCCGATGTGTCCGACGGGCGTTTCGATCAGGCGCGCCGTCTGGTGGACGAAAAACGCCACGACGAAGCCCGCACACGGCTCGATGAGCTGCTTGCCAGCGATCCGGGCCATGTCGGTGCGTCGTTGCTCCGGGCCTATCTTTTGATCGAACGTCGTGAATTCGCGCAGGCCGAAAGCGTGGCCCGCATGGCCTTGGCGAGTAATCCGGACTCCATCGATGCCCTTCTGCTGCTGGGCGTGGCCGCGAAGTGGCAGAAAAAGAGCCACGAGGCGATTGCCTGGTTCAAGCAGGCGGTCTATCGGGCCCATCACTGCTGGCCGGCCCATTATCATCTGGCCGAACTGCACCGTTTCGGCCACGAATTCGAACGGGCGCGGCACGGCTATCGGGTGGTGTTGCAACTGCTCTCCGAGGGGGGCGGAGAAACCGGGTTGAATTACCTGCCGCCGGGGCTGCCATTGGCCGAGGTGCGATTTCTGAGCGCCCATCAGCTGGAGAAGATGCGCGCGGTCGGTTCTTCTTCCGGAGTCATGGCGACCCATGGCCCTTGACCTGAAAAAGTTCATCACCCGCTTCGTGGAAGAGGCGCGGGACCATATCCGGCAGTTGGGCGAAGGGGTGGCATCCCTCGAGTCGGGGGATGCCGGCGTGGTGCATGCCATGTTCCGTTCCGCGCATACGATCAAGGGATCGGCGCGCATGCTCAAGCTGGATCCGATCACCGAAACCGCCCATCGGGTCGAGGATTTTTTCGCCAGTCTGCGCGAAGGGCGGGTGCGTTTCCAGGCCGAGTCGGGTGAATGTCTGCGTCAGGCGCTGGATGCGCTCTCCGCTCAGGTGGACATTCTGGCCGAAACCCCGGATGGGGCGCGGCTGGCGCCATCCGATCCGGGGTTGTTGGCCACCCTGATCCGTCTGGCCGCCGAGGAGTCCCCGTCCGTGGCGCCGGAGAGCGTCCCCGCCCAGACCAACCCGGAGCCGGTCGTCTCGACGGGCGTGCCGGAGCGTTCCGACTCCCCGGCCCCGCCCGGGTCGGATGTCCGCTCAACGCCGCTCCCGCCGCCCCCCTCCCCCGTCGTCACGCCGGACCGGGCGCCATCCAAACCGGAGGGGCCGCGCGAGGAACCGCGTTTGAAAAACGTCGAGACCGTGCGCGTGCGGCTGGAGAAGCTCGACGAGTTGATCAAGCTCATGGGGGAGCTGCTCTCCAGTCACGCCCGCATGCGCCAGAGGCTGGTGGAGATCGCCACCCTGGATCGACAGTTGGCCACCAGCGGCCTGGACGGTTCCGTGACGGTTCCGTTGCATCTGTTCGCGGGACGGTTGCGCGAGGATGTGCTGGATCAGGAGTCGCTGATGACCGAGCTGCACGACAAAACCCTGATGATGCGCATGTTGCCGTTGGCGGTGATCTTCGAGCCCGCCCAACGGTTGGCGCGGGATCTGGCCCGTTCGGTGGGCAAGCAGGCGATGTGTCAGACCCGTGGCGCGGAGATCGAGCTGGACCGACGCATCATCGACAAACTCTCCGATCCGTTGATCCATGTGATCCGCAACGCCATCGATCACGGTCTGGAGACCCCGGATATCCGTCTGGCCGCCGGCAAGCCGGCCCAGGGACGGTTGACGTTATCGGCGCGCCAGGAGTCGGGACAGGTGGTGATCGAGATTCAGGACGACGGGGCCGGGATCTCCCTGGAGCGGATCCGGGCCAAGGCGCTGCGCATGGGGTTGGTGAACGAGGAGAGAGTGGCGGCGCTCACCGAGCGCGAAACGCTGGATCTGATCTTTCTGCCCGGTTTTTCCACCACCACCTTCGTGACCGACCTTTCCGGGCGCGGGGTGGGCATGGACGTGGTGCGCCAGACCGTGCTCGAAGAGTTGCGCGGGGCCATCGAGATCGATACCGTGGCGGAGGTGGGCACCACATTGCGGTTGCGGGTGCCGTTTTCGCTGGCGATGATGCGGGTGCTGCTGGTGGAGGTGAACGGAGCCCATTACGGCTTCACGGCCCGGCATGTGGGCGCGATCCGGCGTCTGTCCCGCTCGGCGGTGTTCTCCCTGGGCGATCGCGATATGGTGATCCTGGGCAATGAGTTCGTGCCGTTGCTCCGGTTGAGCGAACTGCTCGACGCGCCGGGAGCGGTCAGCTCCGGTTCGACGCCCCGCACCCATGCGGAGGAGCCGTTCGGGATGCTGGTCGTGGTACTGGCGATTCGGGATGAAAAACTCGCCCTGGAGGTCGATGACCTGGTGGATGAGCACGACATGGTGATCCACCCCATGCCGGAGCTGCTTCGGATGGCGCCGTTGGTGTCGGGACTGGTGGTCACGGGTGAGAACGCCCTGGTGAGCGTGTTGCATGCCCCTGGTTTGCTGGAGCGGGCGAGACGTTTGCGGGGTGGCCATGTGGCGACGATTCCGGAGCGTCGCGAGCCGGGACACGACCGGGTTCTGGTGGTGGACGACTCCCTGAACACCCGTGAGATCGAAAAGGACATGCTCGAGGCGTGCGGTTTTCGGGTCACTCTGGCCGAGGATGGCCTGGACGGTTTGCGGCATGCGTTGGCCGAGGAGTTCGACGCGGTGCTGACCGACGTGGAAATGCCGGGCATGGATGGTTTTTCGCTCACCGAACGGTTGCGGCGCGAGGATCGCTATCGGGACAAGCCGATCATCATCCTGACCTCCCGCGACCGGGAGGAGGACAAGCAGAGGGGCATGCGCGCCGGCGCGGATGCCTATATCGTCAAGGGGGATTTCAGTCAAGGTAACCTGGTGGATACGCTGCGCACCCTGTTGGGGTGGCGTGGTCACGGGGGATGAGGGAGGAGTCGGGACATGCGCATTCTGGTGGTGGATGACGATCCGGTGGCCGGGGAGATGTCCCTGGCGGTACTCGAGGGGTTGGGGCACGAGGTGGAATGGGTGGAAAATGGTCTGGATGCCTTGCGGGCGCTTGACACGGGTGGTGAATTCGCGATGATCATCAGCGACATGAATATGCCGCTGCTCTCCGGGATCGATCTGTTTCGGGAGTTGCGGGAGCGCGGGGACGATCGTCCCTTCATCCTGCTCACCGGGGATGATCCGGAAGGCCCCCTGGCCAAAGAACCGCGTCTGGATGGGTGCATCACCAAGGACTTCACCCTGGAAGAGAGTCTCTCCAGGGTGATCGACGAGGTGCGGGCGCGCCGCCGCGAGCTTTAGCGACAAACGCTTGATAGCTTGCATGATGGGGGATCCCCTCACCCCCGTACCATGGACCTCCCCTTCGGGAGTTCCATGATCCTTTGCATGATGGGGGGGAGATCCCTTCATCCCCCCGTACCATGGACCTCCCCCTTCGGGAGTTCCATGATCCTTTGCATGATGGGGGGAGATCCCCTCACCCCCCGTACCATGGACCTCCCCCTTCGGGAGTTCCATGATCCTTTGCATGATGGGGGGGGAGATCCCCTCACCCCCCGTACCATGGACCTCCCCCTTCGGGAGTTCCACGGTAAAACAGCCTGGAAAGTTGGATGATTTGATGGGAAAGGGACTGTCATCGGTGCAAGAGCGGATCAACCGGCTGCGGGCGGGGTTTGTCGATCAGTTGCCGGAACGGATCGCCCAGGCGCGGGGAAGCGTGGAAACCCTGAAAAGGCGCCCGGATGACCCCGGCGCGCGCGAGGAGTTGCACCGCTTTTTTCATGGCATCAAAGGCACCGGACGTTCGTTTGGTCTCAAGGAGTTGGGGGTGGTCGCCGCCCAGGGTGAGGCGTGGGTCACGCGTCACGATGCCGGGGAGGATGCAATGTCTCCCGAGGCGTGGCTGGAACAACTCGAGGAGTATCTGAACCTGCTCTCCTCCATGGCCGGGGAGATCGGCAACACCCAGCGACAGACTTTGCCTCCCGCGTTGGAGTGTCAATGTCCCGTGGCGGGCGAGAGCGACGAGGATGGTTTGGAGCGGCGCGGACGGGTGGTTTACGTCTGCGATGACGACAAGTTGATGCTCGACCAGCTCTCCATGCAGCTGCGCTGTTTCGGTTTCAAGGCCGTGACCTTCGTCGATACCCGTTCCCTTCGGAACGCGGTCATGAACCATCCGCCCGACGCGGTGATCATGGACATCATGTTCCCTTCCGGACACGATGCCGGCACCGAAGCGGTGTTCGCGCTGCAACAGGAGATCGGACGGGAAATTCCGACCATTTTCCTCTCCTCACGCACCGATTTCAGCGCGCGCCTGGATGCGGTGCGCGCTGGCGGGGATGCCTATTTTCTCAAGCCGGCGCGCACCTTGGAACTGGTCTCCTCCCTGGATGAGCTGACCACGCCCCGTCAGACCGATCCGTTCCGGATCCTGGTGGTCGATGACGAACCGGAGATCGGCGCGTATCACGCCCTGATCCTCGAGGGGGCGGGGATGGTGACCCGCTGTCTGCACGATCCGGGGCGCATCCTGGAGGAGTTGCGCGAGTTTCGTTCCGATCTGGTGCTGATGGACATGTACATGCCCGCCTGCAACGGTCGCGACTTGGCGCGGCTGATCCGGCAGATTCCCGATTACGTCGGGTTGCCGATCGTTTTTCTGTCTGGCGAGACCGATCGCAAGAAGCAGGATTCGGCCATGCGCATCGGCGCGGAAGGTTTCTTGACCAAGCCGGTCCAGCCTGCGGATCTGATCACCGCCGTGGCGGTGCGCGCCGAACGGATGCGCACGTTGCGCTCCCTGATGACCCGCGACAGCCTGACCGGGCTGTTCAACCACACCACCACCTCGCAACTCTTGGACAACGCCATCGCCAGCGCCCAGCGCACCGATGCCACGCTCTGTTTCTCGATGATCGACATCGACCATTTCAAGCTGGTCAACGACACCCATGGTCATCCGATGGGCGATCAGGTGATCATGGCTCTTTCGCGGGTTCTTCAACAACGGTTGCGCAATTCCGACGTGGTGGGACGGTACGGCGGCGAGGAGTTCGCGGTCATCCTTCAGGATGTCTCGTTGGAACGGGCGGCACGTTTGATCGATGATCTGCGGCTTGATTTCGGCAAGCTGGTCTTTCAATCGGCCCAGGGGAGTTTTTCATGCACCTTTTCCGCCGGTGTCGCCAGCCTCACCCAACACAGTTGTCTGGAGACCTTGCGCGAGGCGGCGGATCGGGCGTTGTATCTGGCCAAGCATCACGGTCGCAACCGTGTGGAGGTGGATTGACCGACGATGCCCCCAACTGTCGCAGAGATCCGAGGACCGTTTCGCATGCAACCCACCCTGGATGAGATGCTCGCCCAACCCCGCCCCTCCCGTGACGCCATCGTCTCCGTGGACGAGGAGACAAGCAAGTGGGTGATCTTCGAGCTGGCCGGAGAGCGTTTCGGGTTCCAGGGGGAGCGGGTGCGCGAGATTCTCGCCCGTGCGCGGGTCTTCTTCGTGCCCGGATGTCCGCCCAGCATGGAAGGGGTGATCAACGTGCGCGGGGATATCGAAACCGTGATACGTCCCCACGCGCTGTTGCAATTGCCGGAAGGGAGGGAGGAACCGGGACGCGCCTCGACGATTCTCATCGGTCGTGGCGACGGGATCACCAGCGGCATTCGCGTCGATCGGGTGGTGGATCTGCTCGATCTGCCGCAAAGCGCCATCCAGCCTCTGCCTGTCACCCTGCCCGAGGCGTGGCGGAGTTTGGCCGTCGGCGTGACCCGCCACGACGAGCGGGCGGTGACCCTGCTCGATCTGGTCCTGCTGCTTGCCGCCTACGCGCGTGGACTCGGATGAACGATGCCGCCACCCTGGATGTGGTGCGCTTTCTGGCGGGTGGTCATCCCATGGCCCTGCCGGCGGGTCAGGTGCGCGCCTGCCGTCCCATCGCCCCCGGATCCGAGTCGGAGGTCACCCCCATCGAACCCCTCCTGGGGCTCGATCGTCCGGATGCAACCGCCGATCACAGGCTTCTGGATGTGGCGCGCGGCGGTACGATCGTCACCTGGCGGGTGGGCGGACCGGTCACCCTGCATGCCCTCTCCCGAGGCGATATCCATCCCCTGCCCCCCCTTCTGGCCGCGCGTCTGGCCATCTCTGGCCCGCGCGCCCTGGCCCTGCTGTTGTCCGAAGGCGATCCGAACCCCGCGCCGATCCTGTTGATCGACGCGGAGCGGATCGAATCGTCCCCCCGGTGACTGACCAATCCCAGTGGGATCTGATCGTCCTCGGCGCCGGCGCCTCGGGGTTGATGTGCGCCGCGACAGCCGGAAAACGCGGACGCCGCGTGCTGGTTCTCGACCACGCCCGCCGCGCGGGCGAGAAGATCCGCGTCTCGGGTGGCGGACGCTGCAACTTCACCCATCTGGAGAGCCAACCGGAACGCTACCTGGGAACCGATCCCGATTTTCCGCGCGCTGCCCTGAATGCCTACACCCCGCGCGATTTTCTGGCCCTGCTCGCCCGGCACCGGGTCGCGCATCGGGAGAAGGCCCCCGGCCAGCTCTTTTGCGACGGCTCCGCCGAAACCATCGTCGCGGTGCTTCTTGAGGAGTGCCGTCGCGCGCGGGTGACCATCGTCCCCGGCACTGAAATCCGCCAGGTGGAACGGGTGGATGAACGGTTCGTGGTCACCACGGCCAAAGGCGCGGAGAGGGGCGCCGCCCTGGTGGTGGCCCTGGGCGGACGATCCATGCCCAAGCTCGGCGCCACCGGTCTCGGTCATGCCATCGCCCGTCAGTTCGGCCTCAAGATCACCCCCTTGAGACCCGGTTTGTGTCCCCTGAACTTCAACGGTCCGTGGCTCGAAGCCTGTCGCGACTGGAGCGGCATCTCTCTGCCCGTTTCGATCGCGAGCCCACGGGCACGCTTTGCCGATGATCTGCTTTTCACCCACCGGGGTTTGAGCGGTCCGGCCATTTTGCAGATCTCCTCCCATTGGTTGCCCGGAGAGCCTCTCGATATCGATCTGGCCCCTGGAATCGACCTGGCCGCACGACTTCTGAAGGCGAAACAGACCGAATCCAGGGTGTTGCCGCGTACCGTATTGTCACGCTTCTTGCCTAAACGACTGGCATGTCGGAAAATGGAGATGCCAGAGGTGGAGGTTCCATTGGCTGGAGTCGGCGACAAGGTGTTGCGGGAGTTGGCCGACACATTCCATCATTGGCGCGTCGTGCCGATCGGCACCGGCGGTTTCGAACGGGCCGAGGTGACGGTCGGTGGCGTGGATACCCGCGCCATCGATCCCGTGACCATGGGGTGTCGCACGGTGCCGGGACTCTTTTTCGTTGGCGAGGTGTTGGATGTGACCGGATGGCTCGGGGGGTACAATCTGCAATGGGCCTGGTCTTCGGGACACGCGGCGGGTCGCGCGGCATGAATTCCAGGCGCGGAACGGGGTATGGGATCACGGGAGGACCGGGTTGGCTGATGCTGGTCTGGCTCCTGATCGGATCGTTTCTCCCTGTCTCCGCGAGCCTGGCCGGCGAAGAGCGCACCTTGCATGCCGATCTGCGCCATCGACCGCCGGAGATGATCGTCGATGGGGCGTTTCTAAGCGGTCCCTTGAAGGATCTGCTCGACGAGGCCGCCGCCCGCTCCGGCTGGCAGGTCGAATGGCACGCCATCCCTTTTCCGGAGAGTCTGGAACGGCTGAAGAAAGGGACCGTGGATGTGGTGCCGCGCGTGATCCGCACCCCGGATCGGGAACCGTATGTCCAGTTCCTGGGACCGGTCAGCTCGCAGCGCAAGGATATCCTCTTCATGGTCCCCAAGGGCCGCGAGGCGAGCGTCACCGATTACGAGGATCTGGTCGGAAAACGGATCGGCATCAAGAAGGATACCGCCTATTTTGCCCGTTTCGATGGCGACGCCTCCTTGCGGAAGGTTCTCTCCGACGGCAGCGATTACGCCCTGGCCCGGGATCTGATCGAAGGACGGGTCGATACCCTCGCGGTCCTCGATCAGGGGGCGCTGGAGAGCGCCATGACCGGCTTCGGTTTTTCCGGCTTTGGCTACGCCTTTTTCCGGCATTCTCAAGTCCTGGACAACTATTACGGCTTTTCGAAGTTCTCCCGGAACGCCGAACTTGCCAACGGCCTGAGCGCCACCTTGCAATCCATGGCCACCTCCGGTCGGGTGGCGGAGATCTACGCCAAACACCAGCTTAAGGTGGAGACTCTCTCCCAGGAGAGCATCCTGTTGACCGAGGGGGAGAAGAACTGGCTGGCCAACCATCCCGGTCCCCTCAAGGTGTCGATTCCCGCCCCCTGGCCGCCGATCGCCTATCCCGATGAACAGGGTCGGCTCCAGGGGATCGCCATCGACACCTTGAAAACCATCGGCGAGCGGCTCGGCATCGTCTTCGAGGTGGTCGCGGATTCTGGAAAATCCCCTGGCGCGGATCTCACCCTGCTCATCGACCGCCAGTCGAAGATCCCCACCGGACTTCATGTCACCGATCCGCTGCTCGCCATTCCCCAGGTGATCATCACCCGTCAGGATGCCCCTTTCCTCGGCAGACTGGAGGGGTTGCACCACCGGCAGACACGGGTGGTGAACGGCTCCCGTGCCCATGCGGAGCTGCTCAAGGAGCATCCTGCCATCCGGCTGGAGATCACGGAGACCCTGCCGGAAGGGTTGCGACAGGTCTCCAACGAAGAGGCCCACGCCTTTGTCGGGGATCTTTTCGAAAGCATGCACGAGATCCAGAAGGGCGACCTGAACAATCTCAAGGTGGCCGCGCACACCCAGTTGACCAAGGAGGTGCGGTTCGGCGTGGCTGCGGACCGACCGGAGCTGGCGGCGATTCTCAACAAGGCCCTGGCCGCGATGAGCGATCGCGAACGCAACGCCATCCAGAACGCCTGGCTCAACATCCGGATCGAAATCGGCACCGACCTCTCGACCATTCTGGCCTGGGCCAGGCCTGCGGTCGGCGGAATCGTCCTGCTGTTTCTCACCTTCATTTTCTGGAACCGACGTCTGAAACGGGAGGTGCGGCAGCGGCGCGAGATCGAGGCGAGCCTGAACGCCGCCCTGGCCGGTGGCGAACTCGGGGTGTGGGATCTGGATCCACGCACCAGGATCATGCGCGTCAACAGCCGTGGAGAGAAAATGCTCGGGTTTCCTCCCGCCGGGGTGATCTCCCGGGATGAGTGGATCGCCAACATCCATCCCGATGACCGGCCCAGGGTGCGGGAGATGGATCGCGCCATCCTGAACGGTGAAACCACCCGTTACGAGGTGGAGTTCCGCGCCATGACCCAGGATGGCGGGGAACGGCTCCTGCTGGCCCGTGGCGCGGTGATGGACAAGGATGACCGGTGGGGAACGCCGACGCGGGTGGTGGGGACGATTCAGGACATCACCCAACGCCGGGCCATGGAGGATGCCCTCACCGAGTCCGAGGCGCGCAGCCGGTTGCTGCTTACCTCGGTGACCGATGGCATCATCGGCATGGATCGGTCGGGTCGGATCACCTTCGTCAACCCCGCCGCGCTGGCCATGCTGGGATTCACCGAAGAGGAGTTGGCCAATGCTCCGCTCCACGAAACCATCCACCACACCCGTATCGATGGCACGGCCTATCCTGCCGGGGAGTGCCGTCTGGCCCGCTCCTATCGGGAGGGAGAGACCTGTCACGTCGATGGCGAGATGTTCTGGCGCAAGGATGGCTCCGGTTTCTTCGTCGAATACACCGCCGTGCCCATGTGGCGCGAGGCGGTGCTGATCGGCGGGGTGACGGTGTTTCGCGACATCTCGGCGCGCATGCGGGAGCAAAAAAGGCTGCTCACCCTGTCCAATGCGGTGGAGAACAGTCCGGTGAGCGTGATCATCACCAATCCTGCCGGGATCATCGAATACGTCAATCCCCAGTTCACCCGTGTCAGCGGATTCTCCGCCCAGGAGGCCATCGGGCGGTCGCCGAACATTCTCAACGCCAGCATCCAGGATCGGGCATACTACCGCCATCTCTGGTCCACGATCCACTCCGGGCAGGTCTGGCGGGGCGAAATCTTCAACCGCAAGAAGAACGGTGAGCTGTTCGTGGAACAGGCATCGATCTCGCCGATCCGGGACGAAAACGACCGGATCACCCATTTCGTGGCGGTCAAGGAGGATATCACCGAACGCAAGCAGGCCGAGGAGAAGTTGGCCCTGGCCAACTACCTGAGTGAAAACGCGCTCGATCTGACCAAGGCCGGTCACTGGCATCTGCCGTTGCCTCTCGATGAGTTGGGGCACTACAACGCCTCGGAGCGGACCGCGCGCATCTACGGCGATCCGCCGCGCGAGGGGTGGCGTTACCGCTGGGTCGAAGAGTGGTTCGCCAACGTCCAGGCCGGCAACCGGATGGCCGCAGAGACCACCTGGAGCAACTTTCAGGATGCCTTGGCCGGACGCGTGCCCCGTTTCGACGCGGTTTACGCCTACAAGCGTCCGAGCGATGGCCGCGTGGCCTGGTTGCACACCATCGGTCATCTGGTGCGCGGACCCTCCGGGGATCCCACCGACATGTACGGCGTGACCCAGGACATCACCGATACCATGCTCACCACCCTGGAGATCGAACGGCAGCGTGCCACCATGCGGGCGCTGATCAACGCGATCCCGGATCCGATCTGGTACAAGAATCCGGAAGGGGTCTATCTGGATTGCAACGAGGCCTTCGCGGCGCGGGTCGGCAAACCGGTGGATCGGATCATCGAACGCACGGACCACGAACTGCTCGAACCCGAGATCGCCGACCGGTTCCGTGCCAGGGAGCAGGCCACCCTGGCGGATCTCAAGCCCCAGACCGACGAAGAGTGGGTGGTCTATCCGGATGGGCGCCGGGTTCTTCTGGAGGAGGTTCGCACCCCGTTCTGGAACGAACATGGACAGTTGTTGGGGATTCTGGGGATCAGCCGCGACATCACCGAACGCAAGCAGGTCGAGGAGAAGCTGCGCGAGAATCTGGCGTTGCGGGATCGGATGGCCGATGTGGAGCGGTTCAACCGGTTGGCCCTGGGGCGCGAACAGCGCATCATCGAGTTGAAGTATCTGGTCAACGCCATGGCCAAGGAGCGCGGACGGGAGCCGATGTTCCAATCCCCGGAACAGGATGACCTGCCAGAATCCGCGGAGCCGTCCACCGACGAGCTGTTTCAGCAGCGTCTGGCGGCCTTGAGTCTGGCCGAGGATGCGGAGCGGTCGCGGGTGGAACTGGAGGCCTACAAGGAGCATCTGGAGGAGCTGGTCGATGAGCGTACCCGCGAGTTGACCGTGGCCATGGGCAAGGCCCAGGCGGCGGCCAAGGCCAAGAGCGACTTTCTGGCCAACATGAGCCATGAAATCCGCACCCCGATGAACGCCATCATCGGCATGACCCATCTGGTGTTGCGCACCGAACTGAACGACAAGCAGCGCAACCACATCCAGAAGGTGGAGGGCGCGGCCAAGAATCTGTTGGGGATCATCAACGACATTCTCGACTTCTCCAAGATCGAGGCCGGCAAGATGAACGTGGAGCAGGCCGACTTCTCGCTCAAGGTGGTGCTGGATCATGTCAACGACATCTCGCTGCTCAAGGCCCGTGACAAGGGGTTGGACCTGGTGTTCCGGATCCCCTCCACGGTGCCGGATGCCCTGATCGGCGATGGGATGCGGTTGGGACAGGTGTTGACCAATCTGGTCAACAATGCCATCAAGTTCACCGAAAAGGGTCGGGTGTTGGTGGCCGCGAGCCGTATCGCCGACGAAGATGACCATGTGCGGTTGCGGTTCGCGATCACCGATACCGGCATCGGCTTGAGCCGGGAGCAGATCGGCAGGCTGTTCGAGGCCTTCTCCCAGGGGGATGGCTCCACCTCGCGCCGATACGGCGGCACCGGACTGGGATTGAGCATCAGCAAACGGCTGGTGGAACTCATGGATGGCGAAATCGGCGTGGAGAGCGAGCCGGGTGTGGGCAGCACCTTCCATTTCACCGCCCGATTCGGGCTCCGGCATGTGACCTGTAGGGCGGAGCCCGCCAATTTCCAACCCGACGGGGAGATTCCGGAAGCGGCTCGCTCCGCTCTGATGGGCCGGCATCTGTTGTTGGTGGAGGATCACCCGGTCAATCGGGAGCTGGCCCTGGAGTTGCTGCAACTGGCCGGAATCCGCGTCGAAGTGGCGGTCAATGGCGCCGAGGCCCTGACCAGGCTCGACCAGGGGAGCTTCGACGGGGTGTTGATGGATTGCCAGATGCCGGTGATGGATGGGTACGAGGCCACGCGCCGGATCCGCGCCAATCCCAGATTCGCGGATCTGCCGATTCTGGCCATGACCGCCAACGCCATGGTCGAGGATCGCGAGAAGTGTCTGGCGTGCGGCATGAACGACCACATCGCCAAGCCGCTGGATGTGTCGCAACTCTTCGTCACCCTGGCGCGCTGGATCCGGAGCGAACGGCAAGACATGCCCCCGTCCCCGGTCGAACCTCCGTCGCTTGCGCCCACCCCGCCGCCCGCCGCGCCCACGGTTCCCCATCTGCCCGGCGTGGATACCGCCCAGGCCCTCAAGCGCATGGGAGGCAGTCACAACCTGTTGCGCAAGATGATCGTCCGATTCCGTGAAACGCAGGCCTCGTTCGTCACCCGTCTGGATGCCGCGCTCAAGGATCGGGAGTTGATCATCGCCATTCGCGAAACCCATACGCTCAAGGGGTTGGCCGCCAATATCGGCGCCACCGATCTGGTCGAGAGGAGCCGTGAGGTCGAAGAGATCCTGAAAAAAGGCGGGGAACTGGAGGGGGTCGTCGAGGCGCGCGCTGCCCTGGATACGGAGTTGACCCGCATTGTGCGCGCCATCGATGCGGCGATGGAGGAAAACGGCCCCCCTCCTTCTCCCCCGTCCCCCCCTTTGGCGTCCGCGTCGGTCACGGTGGATCGGGAGGAGTTGGCCACCGGAATGAGCGAATTGGCCGTCCTGCTCGGAGAGTACGACTCAACGGCCAGCGGCAAGGTGTTGGGAATCTCCGAAAAATTGGGCGCCATGGGCATGCATCGGGAGGCGGATCGTCTCAAGCGGTTGATCGATCAATACGAGTTCGAGGATGCTCTGGACAAATTGCGGGAAATCGCCCAAAATTGCCAAATCAAGTTGTGATCCCTCTACCAAGATAGCCCATGTCCACGCACGCCCCTCTGCCGCGGACCATCCTGCTGGTGGACGACATCCCGGACAACATCACCGTGTTGACCGAGATGCTCACCCCCCCGTACCGCACCCGCGTCGCCACCCAGGGAGCGATCGCCTTGCGCATCGCCGCTTCCCCCAATCCGCCCGATTTGATCCTCCTGGATATCATGATGCCGGGCATGGATGGTTACGAGGTGTGCCGTCGTCTCAAGGAGAACCCGGATACCCGCCGGATTCCGGTGATCTTCATCACGGCCCTCGACGAACTGGAGGACGAACGGATCGGGCTGGAACTGGGCGCGGTCGATTATCTGACCAAGCCGATCCGACCCACGATCGTGCTGGCGCGGATCAAGACCCATCTGGCGTTGCGGGACCAGACCCTCGAGTTGGAACGACTGGTGGCCGAGCGGACCGCCGACCTGGAACGCACCCGCCGGGAGATCATCATGCGTCTGGGTCGGGCGGCGGAGTTCAAGGACAACGAAACCGGCCATCATGTCATGCGCATGAGCCACTTCGCCCGTCTGCTCGGACGGGCCGCCGGCATGGGCGAGGAGAGCGCCGAACTGCTCTTCAACGCCGCTCAGCTCCACGACGTCGGCAAAATCGGCATTCCGGACCATGTGTTGCTCAAAAAGGGCCGACTCGAAGGCGACGAGTGGGCGATCATGAAGCGTCATCCGGAGATGGGGGGCGCGATCATCGGGGAACACGACGACGACCTGCTCAAGACCGCGCGCATCCTGGCCCTGACCCACCACGAAAAGTGGGATGGCAGCGGCTATCCCGAGGGACTCGCGGGGGAGTCGATCCCCCTGGTGGGCCGGATCGTGGCGATTGCCGATGTCTTCGATGCCTTGACCGCGGAGCGTCCCTACAAACCGGCCTGGGAGATCGAGGATGCGCTCTACTACATCGAATCCCAGGCCGGCATCCATTTCGATCCACGGCTGGCGCCTTTGTTCCGGTCACTGCTCCCGGATATCCTCGCCATCCGGGCGCGATTCGCCGACACACCTCCTGCGGATATCGCCCCGTGACCATGCCATCCCCCATCCCCGCATCGGTTGACCCCCTCCCCTCCGAGTCTGGGGAGGTGGGGCAGAAGTCGCGTTTTGATGCCGGTTTTGTCCCTGCCCTGTTGGCGCGACTCGGCAGATCGGTCCCCATGCTCGTGCTGATCGCCGCCCTCGGGGGGATCATGCCGTTCTACTGGCTTCAGGCCCGTCCGCTCGCCGAAACCAACGCTTTTTTGCATCAGCAGGTCGTTGCGGATCGGGTGACACGGGAGTTCGCGGCCATGGCCGAGCAGATCGATGCCCTGCTGCTGTCGATTCGCGATCTGGCCAGGGATGGACGGATCAGCCTGGATGACACACCCGGCCTCAATGGTCTGCTCATCCCGATTATTCAGAGTCACGGACTGATCAGCAGCTTTCATCTGGCCGGCGATGGGGCACGGGAGACCATGCTGCTCAAGAGTCCGGAAGGATGGAAGAACCGGCTCTCCGATCTGAACAGGAATCCCAGGCGTCACCAGTGGCTTACCTGGCAAAATTCCCGCACTCCCGCCGGAGAGGAGTGGCGCGAACAGGATTACGACATGCGCAAACGCCCCTGGTTCGCCGGCGCCTTGTCCACCCCGGAGGATCAGGTTCACTGGACCGAGCCCTACATCTTCGCCACCACCAGGGAACCCGGCATCACCGCCTCCACCAGCTGGTCGGATCGGGCCAGCGGCCAGCGTTTCGTGGTGGCCTTCGATGTGCTGCTCAACGACATGTCGCGCATGACCACCCGGATGCGCTTCGGCAAGCGGGGATACGTGGCCCTGCTGGCCGCGGACGGCAAGGTGCTGGGTCTGCCGGGCGAGGAGCGTTTCGCGAATCGCGACGTCGTGCTTCAGTCCGTGCTGCGCGAATCCGGTAAGATCGGTCTGCCGGTCCTGGCCGAAGCCCTGCGGCTGGCCGCGAACAGCGACGATCGCGAAACCTTCCGGATCCCTCCCGAGATCGTCGGACAGGAAGAGGCCTGGCTGGTCGGCCTGCACCCCTTCATGGTGCATCAACAGAAATTCCGGGTGGCGACCTTTGCCCCGGAAAGCGAAAGCCGGGTGATCTCGGGCCATCTGTTGTCGGTTTTGCTGGGGGTGATGGGGGCCATTGCCCTGACCGCCATGCTGGCTGCGCGCGCTCTGGTGAGTCGTGTCCGCAAACCGCTTCTGCGGGCCTTCGCGGAGCTTGAGTCCAACCATGCCCGTCAGCGGCAATTGACCGCCCGGAGCGTTCTGGTCGGCGAGATTGTCACCCGTCTGCAACAGGCGCACACCCCCCTGGAGCTGGGCCAGACGCTTCTGTCGTCGCTGGCCGCGCCCCTGAATCTGGGACTCGGACTCATCTGCCTCTGGAACGAAGCGGAACAACGACTCGTTCCCCTGGCCCGTTACGCGGGAATCGGCGGCACGCCGGAGGAGACGGCCCGTCCCGTTGGCGCGCTGCTGAGGCAGTGTGCCCTGGAACGACGTCCGTTCACCCTCGACAGGCCGGGCAGAAGCTATTTCCACATCCGCTCCGGGCTCGGGGACAGCGTGCCGGGCACCATCCTGCTGCAACCGGTGATGCATGCCGGTCGGCTCTTCGCGGTGCTGGAGTTGGCCATGTTTCGCCCACTGACCGACGAGGATCATGCCCTGCTGGGTGAGTTGCAACCCACGGTGGCCATGAGTCTGGACATCCTGTTGCGCGCCGAGCGCACCGCGGAACTGCTGGCCCAGGCCACCGCCGCCGAGGAGTGGAGCCGGCAGATTCTGGGCGCGGTCGAAGGGGGCATCCTGGGGGTGGATGCCACAGGTCGGATCATCTTCATCAACCGGTCGGCCCTGGCCATGTTCGCCATGCCCGAAAATTCGGCGATCGGCCTGGCGATCGTCGATCTGTTCCATGCCAGCGCCGAGGAGCATCCTGCCTCCGGCGAGACGCCGATCGATCGGACCCTGCGCGATGGTCGCCCGCGTACCCGGCAGGAGGTACGCTGCCGACGTCGCGACCGGACCCCGTTGCTGGTCGATTACGCCTGCACCGCGATCGAACGGGATGGGCGGATCATCGGCGCGGTGGTGACCTTCGAGGAGAGCGAAACCACCGCGCCCGGTCCGGCGCGGTCCGGTGACTCCGAATCCGGGTCGGCGGGGTGAGCGGCATGCGCATTCAACTGGCCAATCGGATGATGATCGGCATCTACCTGGTGATCGCCTTGTTGAACACCGCCAGTCTGGTCTACCTGTGGGATCTCTCCAAGGAGCGCGACCGGATCGCTCTGTTGCGGGAGTCGGCCTTGCATCAGGCCGATGCGTTGATCGTGGCTTCCAAAAAGATGACCATGCACGTCCGGGTGTTCACCGCCACCGGGGATACCCTCGAAGAGGAGGAGTATTGGCGCGAGGTGCGGCATAACCGGACCCGCGAAAAGGCCGAGGCCGCCCTGATGGCCATGAAGCTCTCCATCGAGGAGATCAGCTGGATCGCCCAGGCCAAAAGCCATTCGGATCAGCTCATCGATCTGGAGTCCAAGGCCTTCACCCTGATGAATCAGGGTCAGAAGGAAGCCGCGATGAAACAGGTGTTTGACGATACCTATCAGCGGGTTCTCCACAATGTCCATGCCCCCATCGAACAGTTCCGGGATCGGGTCGGTTCTCGTCTGTACAGGACACTCTATCTCATCGATGACCAGATCAGCATCGTCTGGCAGCTCTGTCTCGGGCTGGGGGTGACGAATCTGGTGCTGATCATTGGCGTGCTGGGGATCTACTACCGTCGTTCGATCATCCTGCCCCTGGCACAACTGAACGAACTGGTGCAGGCGATGCTCTCCGGCGGACACGCCCCATCGGTTCATTTCGGGACGGCGGCCACCGAGGTGCGGGAATTGGCCAATTCTCTGGGCGCCTACAGCGTCATGGCGCGTCAGATCGCCAATGAACAGTGGATCAAAGGGCACCAGGCACGCATTTCGGCGGAGTTGCAGGGATCCGGAAACTTCACGGTCCTGGCGCGGCGCTTCTTGTCTCAGCTCGCGCCGATCTTAAGAATCGGACACGGGGTGTTCTACATCCACGACGAGGAGTCCAGACATCTGCGTCTGTTGGCCAGTCACGCCTTCCGGGAGCGCAAGGAGTTGTCGCGGGTCTTTGCGATCGGCGAGAGCCTGGTGGGACAGTGCGCGCTGGAGCGGACCCCTCTGATCATTCACGACCCGCCGGTCGATTACATCCTCGTGGGCGGTGCGCTGACCGAAACCCCGCCCAGGATGATCATGCTGTTGCCGGTGTTGAGCGCCGATCGGTTGATGGGCGTGGTGGAGCTGGCCAATTTCCAGGGGTTCGACGAGCGGGAACAGGCTCTGCTCGAAGCGCTGTTGCCGATCGTGGCGATGAATCTGGAGATCCTGGAGCGCACCGCGCGCACCCAGCGTCTGTTGCAGGCCACCCAGGAGCAGACCACGCAACTGCTGACCCAGGCCGAGAAGCTCGAAGCCCAGCAACGGGTGATCGCGGCCACGGAACGGTGGTTCAAGGGGATCGTGGAATCGGCCCCGGATGGATTGCTGGTGGTCGATGGCCAGGGTCGGATCATCCTGGCCAATGCCCGTGCCGAGGCGATGTTCGGCTATGCCCGGGGCGCGTTGGACGGTCTGGGGGTGGAGACGCTCCTGCCGCTCGGTCCCGAGGAGGATCCCAAGGCCCAACCCTTCTGGCGTGGCGCGGGGGACGGCGAACGGGCCGGCAGGCGTCGGGATGATGGTCTGTTCCCGGTGCAGGTCGGCATTTCGCGTCTGGCGGTCGATGACGATCGCGGCGTCAACATCTGTCTCTCCCTGCGGGACATCAGCCAGCAGAAAGAGGTCGAACGGGTCTTGCAGGAGGCCAAGCGGCTGGCCGACGACGCGGCACGCACCAAGAGCGATTTTCTGGCCAACATGAGCCATGAGATCCGCACGCCGATGAACGCGATCATCGGCATGTCGCACCTGGTGCTGAAAACCGATCTGACCACCCGGCAGCGCGATCAGATTCAAAAGATCTGGCAGTCCGGCCAGCATCTGTTGGGGATCATCAACGATATTCTCGATTTCTCCAAGATCGAGGCCGGGAAGCTCTCCATCGAACAGACCCCCTTCGAGCTGACCAGGGTGCTCGATAACGTCACCAATCTGATCGGCGAGAAGAGCAGTTCCAAAGGGTTGGAGCTGATCTTCGACGTGGCCCAGGATGTCCCGGACGCCCTGATCGGCGATCCGTTGCGTCTGGGACAGATTCTGATCAACTACTGCAACAACGCGGTCAAATTCACCGACCGCGGCGAGATCACCATCGTGGTGCGCAAGCTGGAGGAGCGTTCCAGGGATGTTCTGATGCGCTTTGGCGTGCGCGACACCGGCATCGGCCTCACCCAGGAGCAGATGGGACGGCTGTTCCAGAGTTTCAGTCAGGCGGATGCCTCGACCACGCGCAAATTCGGCGGCACCGGTCTGGGACTGGCCATCTCCCGGAATCTGGCCGCGCTGATGGGGGGCGAAGTGGGGGTGGAGTCCCAGGTGGGGGTGGGATCGACCTTCTGGTTCACGGCCCGACTCGGCAAGGGGCAGAGGTCCGAGCGGTTGCTGGTGCCCTGTCCGGACCTGCGCGGACGACGCGTGCTGGTGGTGGACGACAACGACAATGCCCGCGTGGTGTTGATGGATCTGTTGGGTGGAATGGGCTTTGTGGTCGAGGGGGTGGAAGGGGGCTATCAGGCGATCGACGCCATCCGGGTGGCGGATGGACGCGGTACGCCGTTCGAGATCGTGTTTCTGGATTGGCGCATGCCGGTGTTGAACGGCGCCGAGACGGCGGAACGGATTCAGGAATTGGTCTTGCGGCGCATGCCGCGTCTCTCGCTGGTCACCGCCTACGGACGCGAAGAGGTGTTGAAGGATGCCGAGGATGCCGGCATCGGCGAGGTGTTGATCAAGCCGGTCAATGCCTCGATGCTGCTGGATTGCGTGATGCGACTTCTGGGGGGGGAGCGGAACGACCCCGAGGATGCGGAGCGGCATGCCGGTGAGCCGAGCGATGCGGCCAACGATCTGGCCACGATTGCCGGAGCGCGGATTCTGGTGGTGGAGGACAACGATCTCAACCAGGAGGTGGCCAAGGGGATCCTGGAGGATGCCGGTTTTGTGGTGGAGTTGGCGGACAATGGCCGGATCGCGGTCGAGATGGTGCAACGGCATCGCTACGATGTCGTGTTGATGGATATGCAGATGCCGGTGATGGATGGGGTGACCGCGACCATGGAGATTCGCAAGATTCCCGATCTCGCCGGGCTGCCGATTCTGGCCATGACCGCCAACGCCATGCAACAGGATCGGGAACGCTGCTCGGCGGCGGGGATGAACGATCACGTCGCCAAGCCGATCGATCCGGACGTCTTGTGGCGCGCGCTGCTCAAGTGGATTCCTCCGAGACAGGCGGTCGCGGCTCCTGCCGTGACGCCACAACCGATCCCCGCTCCGCTCCCGACCGCGCCGGTCTCCCCCGCTCCGCTTGCGACCGCGCCGGTCTCTCCTGCTCCGCTCCCGACCGCGCCGGTCTCCCCCGCTCCGCTTGCGACCGCGCCGGTCTCTCCTGCTCCGCTCCCGACCGCGCCGGTCTCCCCCACCACGCCGCTCCAGCCCGCCGAAGCGGACGGCATCCCGCGTGACATTGACGGGCTGGATGTCAACCTCGGACTCAAACGGGTGGTGGGCAAGACACCCCTCTATCTCTCCATGCTGCGCAAGTATCTGGCCGGACAGGCCGATGTGCTCGCCCGGATTCGCGCCTCGCTGGACGCCGACGACTGGATCACCGCCGAACGGGAGGCCCATACCCTCAAGGGATCCTCGGGGAACATCGGCGCGAGCGGCTTGCAGGAGCAGGCCGGCGGGATCGAGTCGGCGATTCGCAATCACGCCGAACGGGAGGCTATTGAAGCGCTTCTCGAGGCGATCGAGCCTCCGCTGCGTGCCATGATCGAGGGTCTTCGGCGTGCCCTGCCCGAGGAGTCGTCGCCGACCCCGCCGGTTGCCGCGGCGATCGATCGGGAACGACTCGCGATCGTGGGCCGGAAACTGGCCAGAGTGCTGGCCGACTTCGGCAGCGAGGCCGAGGAGATCTGGAGCGGGGAGGCGTCGTTGTTTCAATCCGCCTGCGGCGCGAACTGGAGTCGCATCGACAAGGCCTTGCGGGCTTACGAATTCGAGGACGCGCTGGCCGCGCTCCAGGAGTCTCTCGCCGCCTGCCAGGTGGAGGTCTAGACCATGCGCGTCCTTTCCCACTGGTTGTTGAATCACGGACGGATCGCCATCCTGCTGATTCTGCTCGTGGCGGTGGCGAGCGGCATGTTGGCTGGCCATCTGTTCCGTTCGGTGATGGAACGGGACTACCGCAACCAGCTCGATGGCAAGGCGCAACGCGAGGCGATCGGTCTGGAACTCGAGACCATGCGGGGACAGGCCATGGGCGTGACCTCCCTGCTGGGGCTCAACGAACCGATTCTCAAGGAGTTGGTGACCGGAAAACGTTCGCAAAACGACCCGGAGGGGCTGGCGCGCATGAAGGTGGCGCGGCTGATGCTCGATGCCGACGGGGTATACGTGATGAACAACGAGGGCAAGATCGTGGTCCACGAGAGCGATCACGAATCGAGCGTGGGCAAGAACATCAAGTTCCGACCCTATTGGCAACAAGCCATGGCCGGCAATGAGAACGTCTATGCCGCAGTCGGTTCCAAGACTCTCGAACGTGGCCTTTATGTCGCAGATGCCATTTATACCGGCACCATCCGGCAAGGGACGATCATCGGCGTGGTGGTGATCAAGCTGTTGGGAGACTATCTGGATCAGAAGATTGCCGTGCCGGGCACCCTCTCCCTGCTGCTCTCCCCGCAAGGGGTGGTCTTCGCGACCACCGAAAAGGATTGGCTTTTCCGGCTTAACGGGGATCCCACCCCGCGTCAGCTGGAGGAGATCGCCAAACTCAACCAGTTCGGCAAGAGTTACGAAAAGGGCAATGTTCCCCACTCTCTGCCATTCGATGTTTATCGGGAGGAGATGATCCTCGGCGAAAGGCGCCATGCCCGCGCGATGGCGCCGGTGCGTTGGAACGATCCCGCCGGCGATTGGTCGTTGGTGCTGCTCGGCGATCTGGAGAGCGCCACGCCCTTGGAAGAGAGCCTGTTGGTGGTCTTTCTGGCCGGCTTCGGGGTGTTTGCCTTGCTGTTCATGGGGTTGCGCGCCATGCGCGAGTCGCGTGCCAAGCGGGAGGCGATGGCCAAGACCCACGAAGCCGCAGAGAAACTGGTGGTCGAGGCGCGCACCAGGAGCCGACATGCCGAATTCGCCGTCACCTTGCAGCAGGCCCGGGATCTGGAAAGCCTGAGCCGCAGCTGGTTCGGTCAGTTGAGTCAATTCTTTTCCGTGCATCAGGCCACCCTGTATATTCTGGAGGGAGAAGGCGCCGAGGCCGGTTTGACGCGGGTGGGTCGGTTTGGCGATGATCAGGCTCCCGAATCGATTCGTCCCGGCGAGGGGTGGTTGGGGCAGTGCGCGATCGACCATCAACCGATGGCCTTCAATCTCCCCGAGGAGGGGTTCTGGAAGATCCAGTCCGGGCTTGGTTCGGTGTCGCCGCGCTCGTTGCTGATCCTGCCGGTCCTGCGTGGCGAACGGCTGCTCGGGGTGCTGGAACTGGCTTCCCTGGATGCCACGTTCGGGGCGCATCTGCGTGAAATTCTGGAGATGACCCAGCAGTTGGCGGTCAACCTGGAGATTCTGTTGATCGCCCGACGCACCGAAGAGACCCTGACCGGAGCGCGTTGTTTCAAATCCTGGCTGTTGGAGCTTATTGACGGCATTCCCGATGCGGTGGTGGTGGTCGATGGGGAGGAACGGATCAGGATGGCCAATCGTCCGGCGCACCGCCATTGGGGGATCGAACATCCGGGGGACGGGTTCGTCTCGTTGATCGATCTCATTCCAGGGGAATGGGCAGGCGCGCCGACCGGCGCCCGCGACGTGAAAAATCGCGCCGGCGCGCTGGTCCCGGCGCATCTGGAGAGTTTTTCGGTCCCCGATCATCCGGATTGGGGGGCGTGCAAGGGAATTTTGATTCGACACCTTGGGGACGGTTTCATGCCATGAGAGCTGTTTCGATCGCATTATGCGCGGTGACGATGCTGATTGGCGCATTGGAGACCGTTTGGGCGGGTGAGGTGCCCCCGGTGGGGGCGTCGGTCGGCGAACTGTTGGAGTTGGCCCGGCGCATGAATCCGGAGTTGGCCGCCGCATCCCTGGAGCGTGATGCCGCCAGGGCGCGGGTGGATGGATCGGACGGTTGGCCGGATCCGAAGTTTCAGATCACCTTCGACGACATCTCCCGGAACGATGCCGGCTGGCCGAGCCGCACGGCCATTTACAAATACACTCTGATTCAAGAGGTTCCGGGCTGGGGCAAGCGTCAAACGAAACGGGAGATCGCCGAGGCCGGTCATCGGGAGGCCGAGGGACAGTTGCAGGAGCGGATGGCCGAGGTGGTGATGCGCGTCAAGAGCGCTTATGCCGACTATCACCGGGTCCATCTCTCCATGGATGCCACCTCGGAGTTGATTCAGGTGATGCGCGCGTTGGTGGAATTGGCGCGGGTGCGGTATGCCCAGGGGATGGGCGGTCAGTCCGAGGCCACTTCCGCCGAGGCGGAACGTGGGGCGATGAGTGCGGAGTTGGCGCGCATGGAGAAGGAGCGTCATCGGATTCGCGCCCGGTTGAATGCGTTGGTGAACCGCTCTCCGGACGCCCCCCTGGTCGAGCATCCCCAGATGCGTCCGATCCCTGCGGAGGAGGCGTTGCGATTCGTCCCGCTTTTGGAGCGGGCGATGGGGTCCAATCCGGGTTTGAAGATGAGTCAAGCCCGTCTGGAGGGCGCCCAGGGTGAGAAGCGGCTGGCCGGCAAGAACTGGCTGCCGGATTTTGAGTTGGGTTTTGGTCTGGTGGATCGCAAGGACGAGGGGATGAAGGACGGTTTCGAGGCCATGCTGAACCTCAATCTGCCTGTGGTGACCGGTTGGCGTCGGGCTGGGGAGCGGGAGGCCGAGGCGAAAACAGGGGCGGCGCAAGAGCGTTGGAACGCGGCCCGCTTGCAGCTCGAGTCAAGTCTGCGCGAGGCGTTGTTGAGCCTCGAGGAGGCCAGGCTGGTGGAAAAGAGCGCCGATGAGGTGTTGTTGCCCCAGGCGCGGGTGGCGGTGCGCTCCTCCTTGAAGGGGTACGAGACCGGCATCACCGAGGCAAGCATGGTGTTGGACGCGGTGCAGCGGTTGAAAAAATTCCAGATCGAGCGGCTCAAGGCGCAATTCGATCAGCAGGTTCGTCTGGCCGAAATCGAGCGGTTGGTGGGAGGAGATTTATGAACAGGGCCGGATCCGGACGAAAGTCGTTCATGAGGGTGGTCTGGTGGGTGGTGTTGGTTGCGATGCTGGCATCGTCATTCCTGGTCGAAGCGGGCGATGCCGAGCGAAAAATCCTTTATTATCGCAATCCCATGGGTCAGCCGGACATCTCGCCCACCCCCAAGAAAGATTCGATGGGCATGGACTACATCCCGGTCTACGAGGATGAGATGGCCGGGGATGCCGGATCGGGCGCGGTCCGCATCAATCTGGACAAGGTGCAAAAGTTGGGCGTCAAGACCGAGGTCGCCACGAAGCGTTTCTTGAGTCGCGAGGTTCGTGCCGTGGGTGCGGTGAGTGTGGACGAGCGCCGCTTGCGGGTGGTTACGCTGAAGTATGAGGGGTGGATCGAGAAGTTGCATGCCGATGTCACCGGTCAGAAGGTCAAGAGCGGTCAACCGCTCATGGAGGTCTATGCCCCGGTCGTGTTGCAGGCCCAGCAGGAGTATCTGGCGGCGTTGCGTGCCAGCGAGGCGTTGAAGCAGGCGGATGCCGAAACCCGGCGCACTGCCGACGATCTGGCCGAGGGAGCCTTGGCCCGGCTTGGCAACTGGGATTGGCCCGCGAGTCGGATTCGGCAGTTGGCCGAGAAGCGGGTTGCCACCCGCACCGTGACCATTCCTTCGCCGGTTTCCGGGGTGGTGATCGAGAAGAGTGCCGTGCAGGGGATGCGTTTCATGCCTGGCGAGATGTTGTATCGCATTGCCGATCTGTCGGTGGTGTGGGTGTTGGCGGACGTGTTCGAGCAGGATCTTCCGTTCGTGCGGGAGGGGCAGGAGGTGGAGGTGATTTTGAACGCCCTGCCTGGCAAGAGTTTCACCGGCAGGATCGCCTTCATTCAACCGATGCTCTCCCCGGAAACGCGCACTGCCAAGGTACGGGTGGAGTTGGCCAATCCGGACGGGCAGTTGCGACCGGCGTTGCAGGCCACGTTGCGATTGCAGGTCATGTTGGGTGAGGAATCGATTTCGGTGCCGGATTCGGCGTTGTTGGATAGTGGGGCGCGTCAGGTGGTGTTGGTGGAGCGTGGCGAGGGGTTGTATGAGCCGCGTATGGTGCGTGCCGGAGCCAAGGGTGGCGGGTATGTGGAGATTCTCGAGGGGTTGATGGCGGCGGAGAAGGTGGTGGTGCGCGCCAATTTTCTCATCGATGCCGAGGCGAATTTGAGGGCGGCGTTGGGTCATTTTTCGCACTGATGCAGAGCCAAGAGTGACACCGTTGCGGGGGACGGGGGGCCGAAGGCCCCCGGCGGGGGCGGGGCAGCGCCCCGCGACCTTGATTTTGACCTTGTTTCTGATGGTTCCTTTTTGACATTGGCTTTGTTGTTCGCGCGCTTTTCACGATAAGCGATTTTTCGCGTTTTCTGCGAAAAATCGTGCAAGCGCGCGGTTTTTTCTTTTGGCTTTTGTCTGTTCGCGCGCTTTTCACGATAAGCGATTTTTCGCGTTTTCTGCGAAAAAACGCGCAAGCGCGCGGGTCTCATGTGCCCTGAGTCGTTACCGTTTTTGGGTAACGACTCAGGGCGAATTGCACGCGGCGGAACGCCACCTTCGACGGCTTGTTTTCCGGGCCATGTTTGCCGGATCGTTTCGCCAAAAACGCGAAACGATCCGGCAGCCAAGGCGGCGCGCAGCGTTTTTTTCGCAAAAAGCGCGAAAAAAACGCTTTTTTGAAGAGCGCGCCAAAAGCAAAAGAACAGACAAAACAAAAGAACAGACAAAACAAAAGAACAGACAAAACAAAAGAAAACAAAAGAAAATAAAAGACAAAAGGCAAGCAAGACAACGCATGAGTCAAGCGTGAATCAAACAAACGGATAAAAACAAACGTCACAAAGGCAAAGTCGTGGGGCGCTGCCCCACTCCCCGCCGGGGACCTTCGGCCCCCCGTAACGGTTTTAGTCCGAACCTTTTTCACCCTCACCACCCCGAGGCCCGCATGATCGCCGCACTCATCCACTGGTCTGGCCGCAACCTCCTCCTGGTCCTGCTCGCCACCCTGTTCGTGACCGCCGCCGGCATCACCGCCCTCGCCCGCACCCCGCTCGACGCCATCCCCGATCTCTCGGACGTGCAGGTGATCCTCTACACCGACTACCCCGGCCAGGCCCCGCAAGTGGTCGAAGATCAGGTCACCTACCCCCTGACCACCGCCATGCTCTCGGTGCCACGCTCCAAACTGGTGCGCGGATTTTCGTTCTTCGGCACCTCGTTCGTTTATGTGATCTTCGAAGACGGCACCGATATCTATTGGGCTCGCAGCCGCGTGCTCGAATACCTCAACTTCGCCGCACGCCGCCTGCCCACCGGTATCACCCCCACCCTGGGACCGGACGCCACCGGCGTCGGCTGGGTCTACCAATACGTGGTGCTGGCCAAAGAGAAATCCCTGGCCGAACTCCGTACCCTGCAAGACTGGTATCTGCGCTATCATCTCGCCAAGGCCGAAGGGGTGGCCGAAGTCGCCAGCGTCGGCGGCTACGTGCAACAGTACCAGGTGATCGTGGATCCACAACTGTTGGAAGGGTTCAAAATTCCCCTCTCCACCGTTACCCGCGCCATCGCCATGAGCAACCGCGACGTCGGTGGACGGGTGGTGGAAATGGCCGAAACCGAATACATCGTGCGCGGCAAAGGGTATCTGCGCGGCATCGAGGATATCGAAAAGATCGTCTTGAAAGAGGAACGCGGCACCCCCATCCGCCTGCGCGACGTGGCCCGCGTGGAACTCGGACCCGACGAACGACGCGGACTGGCGGAACTCAACGGCGAAGGCGAGGCGGTGAGCGGCATCGTCATGCAACGCTTCGGACAAAACGCCTTGGCGGTGATCCGCAACGCCAAGGCCAAAATCGCCGAAATGGCCGGCAGCCTCGGGGAAGATGTGCGCATCGAGGCGGTGTATGACCGGTCGGAGCTGATTTTGCGGGCCGTGGAAACCCTCAAAATCACCCTGATCGAAGAGAGCCTGATCGTGGCCGCAGTGTGCGTGATCTTTCTGTTGCACATTCCGAGCGCCTTGGTGGCCATTCTCATGCTGCCGGTCGGGGTTCTGATCGCCGTCCTGCTCATGAACGCGTTGGGCATGACCTCCAACATCATGAGCCTGGGCGGCATCGCCATCGCCGTGGGCGCCATGGTCGATGCCGCCATCGTGATGATCGAAAATGCCCACAAACACCTGGAACGGGCCCCGCCCGACACCCCGCGAACCGAGGTGCTGATGAAAGCCGCGGTCGAAGTGGGTCCGGCGCTGTTCTTTAGCCTGTTGGTGATCACCGTGTCGTTCCTGCCGGTCTTCACCCTGGAAGATCAGGAGGGACGGCTGTTCAAACCCCTCGCCTACACCAAAACGTTCGCCATGGCCGGCGCGGCGTTCCTCTCCGTGACCCTGGTGCCGGTGCTGATGCTGTTGTTCGTGCGCGGCAAGATCATGCCGGAACAAAAAAATCCCCTGAACCGTCTGATGATCTGGCTCTATCGCCCGGTGATCCGCCTGGTGCTGCGTTTCAAACTCACCTTTATCCTCATGGCCGTGGTCACCCTGGTGGCCACCGTGGAACCGGCCAAACGGATCGGCGCGGAGTTCATGCCGGCCCTGAACGAAGGTTCGATCCTCTACATGCCCACCACCCTGCCCGGCCTGTCGATGACCAAGGCCGAAGAGCTGATCCAGACCCAGGACAAGATCATCAAGGGGTTCCCGGAGGTCGCCTCGGTGCTCGGCAAGGCGGGACGCGCGGCCACGGCCACAGACCCAGCCCCTACCGAGATGTTCGAAACCGTAATCACCCTGAAACCCGAGTCCGAATGGCGACCGGGCATGACCATGGACAAATTGATCCAGGAGATGGACGAGGCGTTGCGCATGCCCGGCATCAGCAACGCCTGGACCCAACCGTTGAAAGCGCGCATCGACATGCTCTCCACCGGCATCCGCACCCCGATCGGCATCAAGGTGTTCGGCAAGAGCCTGGAGGAGATCGAACCGATCGCCCAGCAGATCGAAGCGGTGGTGCGTAAGGTGCCGGGCACCACCAGCGCTTATGCCGAACGGGTGATCGGCGGCTATTATCTGACCATCGATCCGGATCGGGACGCCATCTCCCGCTATGGTCTGACCATCGGCGATTTGCAGGAAACCATTCTCACCGCGTTGGGCGGCGAGGCGGTCACCACCACGGTGGAGGGGCGCGAACGGTTTACGGTTAACGTGCGCTATCCGCGCGATTTCCGTTCCGATCCGGATGCCATCGCCCAGCGGGTGTTGTTGCGGGCGGAAAACGGCGCCTCGGTGCCGTTGGGACAGCTGGCCACCTTGCGTCTGGAGAAGGGACCGGCCACCATCCGCACCGAAAACGCCCTGCCGGCGGTCTACATCTACATCGACATTCGCGAACGGGACATCGGCGGCTATGTGGCCGATGCGCAAAAGGCGGTGCAGGAGGCGGTGCAGCTCCCGCCGGGCACTTTCTTGCAGTGGAGCGGCCAGTTCGAGTACATGGAGCGGGCCAAGGAGCGGTTGCGGGTCGTGGTGCCGCTCACCATTTTCATTATTTTTGTCTTGTTGTACATCAACTTCGGCAAGATCGCCGAGACGCTGATCGTGATGCTGTCGTTGCCGTTCTCGCTGGTGGGCGGCATCTGGCTGATGGATGCGCTGGGGTTCAACTGGAGCGTGGCAGTGGCGGTGGGGTTCATCGCGCTCGCCGGAGTGGCGGCGGAGACCGGGGTGGTGATGTTGATCTATCTGGAGCACGCCTGGGAGGCGATCCGCGCCGAACGGATCAAAGAAGACGTTCCGGTGACGCGGGACGATCTTTATGCCGCGATCATGGAGGGCGCGGTGGAGCGGGTGCGACCGAAGATGATGACCGTGGTGGCGATCATGGCGGGTCTGGTGCCGATTTTGTGGAGCAGCGGCACCGGTTCGGAGGTGATGCGACGCATCGCCGCCCCGATGGTGGGCGGCATGGTTTCTTCGACCATTCTGACGCTGGTGGTGATTCCGGCGATTTACGCGTTGGTCAAAGGTATTCGCCTGGCCGGGAGAAGATGAAATCCATGACCACCTCGTAGGCGTCTTCGGTGGCGGTGGTGGTGCAGTGCGAACAATCCTTGATGCCGGACTCGAGCCAGATGGGGGTTCCGGGACAGTTTTCGAAGGTGTAGAGCGGGCAGAAGCAGAAAAGGCAATTCAGATGTTTGCCTTCGGGCAGGTCGTGGCAGGGAAAGTACTCGCACGAACGGTTTTCGAAATAGCGATGGCTGTTGGGGATGGGATTGGGTGGGGAAGAGGGTGAAGGCGTGGTCATGGTTCGTCATCCCAGTCGATAGGAGGTCATCGTTCCGTGCTGCAAACTGTCACGGGGAACCGGGGACCGGAGTTCCCCGGCGGAGGTTTGGGGGCAGCGCCTCCGAGGTTTTGATTGGGAGGTCATCGTTCCGTGCTGCAAACTGTCACGGGGAACCGGGGACCGGAGTTCCCCGGCAGAGGTTTGGGGGCAACGCCTCCGAGGTTTTTATTTTGACTTAAGCGCACTTTACACAACAAGCGATTTTTACGTTTTTTGTAGGGAGCCCCCCTCACCCCCTGTACCATGGACCTCCCTTCGGGATCTCCATGGTGAAAAACGCGCGCGCCGCCTTGGTGTCAGGCGACTTGGTGATGATCATGCCAACCTGTCGCTTAAAACAAAAACGGGGGGCGAAGCCGTGGTGCTCCGCCCCCCGTTGGGATGCCACGTTTTTTTGTTTATCATCTCCCCTGAAACCCTCAAACGAACGTTCCAGGGTCAACCTGGACTGCCTACATGTTTTCCACCCACTTGCCGACCTTCATATCCGGCTTGGCGGTCGCCTCGGTGCCACCATCCTCGACGCCCAGATAGGCATCCACCAGTTTGAACCGTTTGCCGTTCATCACCATTCCGTAGATCTCGGCGGTATCGAACGTTCCCAGCTTGAAATGCAGCTTGCCCTCGGACAGCTTGCAATCCGAATCCACGGTTCCATTGCATTTCATGGAGGTATAGGTGGACGTCCAGTAGTTGTTCACATAGTGCCGGCAAATAATGGTGTTGTTTGTGCTGTTCAACTCCACTTGGCTTGAACCGTCGCTGTTGTCCCCGCAGTAGATTTGACGGGTTCGATAATGTCCTTCGTCCACTCCGACAACCAGACTGAACCGGCTGTCCGAATAGACCGGCAGGTTGAAGGTGGCATGGAACCACACCGGCTGTCCGTTGGTGTTCGGCAGGGTCAATGTTCGGTTGGACAGCTTTTCGATCTGTGTGTTGGGATTCCAACCGCTTGAATTGGTGCCAAAGGTCACGACCCCATTGGTCTGGGAATCGATCATATACTTGCGATTCCAGTCGTTGTAGTTTTCCCCCCGGAACAGGTTTCCGGTGTTCTCGGGCCCGGATTCGCAAGTCACCACCTGGGTGAGCGTGCGCGATTTTTCGCCCGTCGAGGTGTCCTGGGCGGTCACCATCCAGTAGTTGGCCGAATCCTCTTCGGCGCTGTACTCCCCACCCGTCATGCATCTGGAATCCCAGTTGTTGTGATGATGATGCAGCGGACCGTGACAGTGCTTGCGATGCCATTGCACATTTCGCCAGTGTTCCCGCTTGTCCGCATGGAGCCAGTGGTGATGGCGGTATTTATGGCCCATGTGGGATTTCAAATACCAGTATTTCAGAAAATACCTGCCCTTGTATTTGTACCAATAGGGGTGATGGGCATCTTCCGGATCGTCCTTCTCGTTCTCGGCCTGGGTGACATCCTCGTCTGTTGGCATCATGTCATCATCGAAACAGGTGCCGTCCATGGGACAGAAGATCAACTTGAAACTCTTCCCCTCCCCCAGGGTTTGTGTGACCACCGTGGAACCATCGGCTCCTTCCGGCACGGCCCCGGTCACCTGACTGGGGTCGCACTCCGCATCCTTGAACTGCTTGAGACCGATCTGCAAGGCAGATTCGGCTATGTTGAACGACTTGTTGCCACTGGTATACTTTGCCGCGACCTCCGTGCCGCTCACCTGCATTTTGGACAGGGAAGCACCCACGGCGGCCACGCCCGCCAACATCACCATGGCAATGACAACAAGCGCACCCCGTTCTCCCACGTGCGCGTTCATTATCAGGAACTCCTTACATAAACAGAACTTCGAAAAGGTAGAGTGACCGTCTCATTATCCGGGAAGCGTTGAAACACCGTGAAGGAGACAGTCACCAGGCCGGGTTTTTGCGGCACGGGTTGTCCCGTGCCGTCACAGGTGGGCACGACAAAACGCAGACTGTCTGCCTGGACATTCGCGCCCAGCAGCCAATTCACGTTGTCGTTGTTGTAGGTCATGTAGATGGACTGGGTGGTCGTATTGATCTGGTGGAATTTGACCGTGCGACCGTTGTTGTCGATCAATTGCAACGCTTTGCCATTGTCCAGTCGGGTGATCTGGTTGCAATGGGTGTTTCGCAGCTCCTTGAGGATGCGTTCCATCACGATCTGTCCGCCAAGCGACAGAGGAGCGATGGCTTGCGCGGTCGCCATGGCATTGAAGGCAGAAGTCAAGGCAACAAGACTCGTCCCGGTCACGATGCTCAAGATCATGATCGTGATGACCATCTCGATCAGGGTGAACCCTGTGGATCGTTGGCGCCTTTTTCCGAGCTTGCCGTGATGATTCGACATCGCTGGAACTCCTGTTTCCGTGGAACGCCTTGCGGGAGTTTCACGCCTGGGTGATGAAGGAACCCCGCATCGTGCCAGTCCGTTCAGGATCTTAAAGATCTGAACTGTAAATGGTGTACGAGAACAAATTTTCACTCGTACCCGTTTTCCTGACACTTACCGTGATGCATTTGAATGCTTCGTTGTTGTACTCCTGACCGGTGCAAGGCGTTGGCATCTGTCCAGGAATCATGCCCTCGATCTGTACGAAGCGATCAAAGCGCAACTGTCCGCCAACATCGATCCCATACTCCGGCGGGAAATTGGCTTCGATGAGATTGCCAAAGCCAGCTGGAGGATTGTAGCCATTGATCGACTTCAAGGTTTCAATCATCTCCCAGCCCAGGTAACTCGCCTGCATCCCTTCATTCATGACATGCAGGTTGGAGAGTACGTTGTTGTAGAGCGGAATGAGCCCTGTCGCGGTGATTCCGGTGATCACGATGAACAGGATCAGCTCGAACAACGTGAAACCGGCTGATTTTCGAGGTCCGCGCATGGTCGATCGCTCCTTTGGCACGATCATCACAACCGAATGACGGCACCGGTGTAACCGATGACGCGAAGGGTCACTGCCTCTCCGTCCATGCTCAAACGCACATCCTGGTTGAAGGTCACTTCCGCGTTGTTGGCCACGGGCGCGCCCCGACCGTCGAAGGAGATGCGAAAAGGCTGGATGGTCACCCGATCCAGCTTCGTCGCTGCTCCATCCAGGGGCACCCCCAGGTTATCCTCGATCCGATAGGAGTCGGATCCGACGTTTTGGATGGTGTAGGTGAGGTTTTTCAGACTCGTCATGGACTCGGCCTGGGCACGGCGGATGTCGTTCATCAACTGGTCCGCCTTGGCGTTCAAGGTCAGGTCGCCCTGCCACTTCGCCCCCGTGACGATGGCCAGAATTCCGATGATGACCATCACGATGATCAGTTCGATCAGGGTGATCCCGCGCTGCCGATCCATGCCGTGGAACACCCGACGGGGGTTCCACGGCATGGCGGTTTTTCGCCGATCAGGCCGGTTGCCCGAACCACGAACCAGGCTGAACCTCGACAAGGGTGATCGGTCCTTGGACATGTGGGCATCTCCCTTCGAACCAAACGTGCGCCGACCGTTCACCCTCATCCATCCGACTGGTTATTGCACGGTCAAGGCCGCCGTCGCCCGTCCGGTCGCGGTCTCTGCGGAGACGGTGATGGTGTAGGTTTTGCCGTCCTTGCCGGTGTGGGAGAGGACCAACCCGTTCTGGGTCCATCCGGCGGGAAGTCCACCGTCAAGAGTTGCAAGCAGTGTCGGGCCGGTGGTGATGGCGACCGCATCCGCCTTGCCGGCCTTGACCGCCGCGAAGTTGGTGGCGGTCGCGGAGTTGATCGCCGACAACACGCCATTGGCTGCCGCTGCCTCGGCCTCGGCGCTGAGATCCGTGAACTTGGGCACGGCCACCGCCGCCAGAATGCCAAGAATCACGATCACCATGATCAACTCGATCAGGGTGAAGCCCGCCTGACGGATCCGCGTTTGACGGACCTCTTCTTGTTGCTGCTGTTCTTCAGTGTGTTGTTGGATGGTGTTCATGGTGCGTACTCCTTGTTTGGTGCTGAGGTTCGGCCCGGGTCGCAACCCAAAAGCCCGACGAGGTCTCCTGCTTTAAAAATCCACCCCGCCGCAGCGGAATGGTTGGACTTTTCATGCAGGAAACCGATTGTGAACAAAGATACACCCATTGCGGGATTTTCACCAGTTTTTTGAGAGTGTGGCCTTGTTGGTTCCGGTCTCGCCGCCGGTCACGGCGATGGCATAGAGCATCCCGGATTTTCCTTGGAAACTTATGGTATTGCCAGAATCGTTCCAACCCAGTGGCCGGCTCTCCATGGCCTGGATCAGGGTGGCCCCATCGATGATCCGCGCGGCGCCCGTCCGACCCGCGCGCATTGCCGCGAAATTGATGCCCGTGGCCGATTGCGCCGCCGCATACACCCCGTCCGCGGAGGCCCTTTCGGCCTCCTGGTTGAGATCGACCAGTTCTGGCGCGATCATGGCCGCCAGGATACCGATCATGACAAGCACGATAATCATCTCGATCAGGGTAAACCCGGACGCATGACGAGCCAACCCCGGAAGATTCGAGACAAGCCTCATTGCTCCCCCCTGACCGCTGAGAACAAACCAAAATAACGTTCATTTATAATTATGGCCCATCTCGTTGCGAAACGCATGGTTTTTTTGTGAATTGTGCCTGTTCTGCTGACCTTTTTTCATTCGGGAGCCGATACGGTCCACTGGAAATCCAGGCGTTGTTCTGTTAATCCGAGTCCAAAGTCCCTTCAGACCATAGAGCCCTCAAGCTGGGTGCGATGTTTTTGGCCGCGCTGGGCATTCTGCGACTCTATCCTCTGCCGGTGTGGTACGTTCCCCCGGTCTCGCGCGGTGCAGATGGTGGTTCCGACCCCGGCCAAACAGCCCTTGGTTCCGACCCCGGCCAACCGATGCGTGGTTCCGATCCCGGCCAAACAGCCCCGGCGTTCACCCCCCCGCCGTTCGCCACCAGAAGCGCAGCAACAACGCCAGCGATACCGCCCCGCCCAGGGCCAACGCACCGGCCATGAGCCGGGGTCTGGCCCGCATGAGATTCAAGAAGAGTTGGCGCCAACGGGCCCGCCACAAGGCCAGATCCACCCGTTGATTGGCCCAGGTCTCGAACCTCTTCAGCCCGCTGGGACGAATCAGGATCAGCACGCCTGCCAGCAGGGTGAAAAAATTCCCCAACGCCACGAACAGCAACAGACTCTCCCACAACCAGGCCTGGAACCCGCCCGAATTCTGGATGGATCCGGCGAGCAGCGCCACGCGGCGTCCGTAAGCCCCCAGGGCCACCAGGGTGGCGAACGAACCCAACACGATGCCGGCACCGAACCAGCGGTGGTTGCGATAGACGAACCGCTCGATCCGCACCGGTCTGGAGAGCGTTTTCAAGGCCTCTGCCGCCGGACGCTCCAGGGTGGCGTTGGCGTCGGGATTCAAGAACAGCCAGGCGCCCAGCACCAGCCCGGCCAGGGAACCGATCCCGGCCAACAGGAGCAGCAGCAACAATAAAATGGAGCTGATGCCCATCGAATCTAGTGTCGCGCCTTGTTCATGGCCGCGGAACTCATGTCCCACATCGGCATGAAGATGCCCAACGCCAGAACCAGCACCATGGCGCCGATCACGGTCAACAGGATCGGCTCAATGGCGGAACTCAACCCCTTCACCTCGTATTCCACCTCGCGTTCGTAGAAGTCGGCCACCTCGGTCATCATCTCCCCCACCCCGCCGGTCTCCTCGCCCACGGACACCATCTGCAACACCAGGGGCGTGAACAATCCGCTGTTGTAGGATGCCTGGGTCAGGCTCTCGCCCCGTTCGATCCCTTCGCGCATGCCGGCGATTCTTTGTGCCATGAAGGCGTTGTCCACCGCGTCCTCGACCGCGGTCAGGATCTGGATCACCGGCAATCCGGCGCGGGAGCCCATCGAAAAGGCCCGTGCGTAACGGGCCAGGGTGGCCCGGTTGATGATCGAACCGACGATGGGGAGTTTCAGGCGCTGCCCGTCCCACCACAGCCGTCCATCCGTGGTTTTGATGTAAAGCAGAAACGAGTAGACCGAAGAGGAAATCCCCACGAGAATCCACAGCGCATACTGTTGCACGAAGGCGGATGTGGCGAGCAGGATCCGGGTGGCCAAGGGCAGATCCGCGCCCATCTTGGAAAACATGTTGGCAAAGTTGGGGATCACGTAGTAGTTGACCGCGAACATGGCCAGAACGATCGCCGTGACCACGAAGGTGGGATAGCGCAACGCGGTCTTGATCATGCGCCGGGTGTTTTTGTCCACCTCCATGTATTGATAGAGCTGGAGAAACGACTCCTCCATGCGTCCGGTCTCTTCGCCCATGCGGATGATGCGGGTGAAGAGCTTATCGAAGATTTTCGGGTGCTCGTTCATGGCCACGGAAAGCTCCTTGCCGGATTGCAGCTCCTCGATGATCTTGACCATGGCCTGCTTGAGTTTTTTGTTGTGGGTGCTCTCCACCAACCCCTGAAAGGAGCGCACCAGCGACACGCCGGATTTGGCCAGGGTGTACATCTGCCGGGCGAAGAGGATCTTGTCATCCTCGCTGGGCCACTCCACCATGATTTCCAACTCGAGCGACGCGCTCGAGGTTTGGACCTCATGAATCTCCAGAGGTTCGATGCGGCGGTTGAACAGTTGTTCGATCACCGCTTCGTGGTTGGCGGCGTTGATCACCCCATCCACGGATTTGCCTTCCATGCGACCCACGAAACGGAATTCGGGCATGAGAATCAGCGCTCCCTGTCGCTACGGGCCGCTGGTGTGCCCTCCACACCCGTCATCCCGTCCGACTCCTCAACGTAGGAGGCTTCTTCATCCTCGACATCTGTGACCAGGCGCATCACCTCCTCCAGGGTGATGATGCCGCGCAGGGCATACTCCAGGGCCACTTTGTGCAGGGGCTGGAAACCGGGTTGAGTCTCGGCCAGACGCATGAAACCGGTGGTATCGTTGGAACGCAGCGCCTCGGCCAGATTGCCGCGCATCTCCAGCAACTCCACCACCGCGATACGTCCCCGGTAACCGCTCTGGTTGCACTGCGGACAGCCCCGGCCACGACGGATACGCGCCCCGTTGGCCCGTTCGCCGAGCAGACCGCGCAGCAGGATCGTCTCCCCGGCATCCGCTTCCACGTTTTCAACGCAGTCCTGACAGATGCGTCGCACCAGCCGTTGCGCCAGGATGCACTTCAAGGCCGAGGCCACGGCATACCCCTCCACCCCCATCTCGACCAGGCGGATCGCGGTGGCGACCGCGCTGTTGGTGTGCAGCGTGGAGAGGACCAGATGGCCGGTCAAGGCGGCGCGAATGGCGATCTCGGCGGTCTCCTGATCGCGCATTTCGCCCACCAGCACGATATCCGGATCCTGACGCAGCACGGTGCGCAGCACTTTGGCGAAGGTCAGGCCGATGCGGGTGCGCACCTGCACCTGATTGATGCGCGGCAGGCGGTACTCCACCGGATCCTCGACGGTGATGATCTTCTTGCCAGGGGAGTTCAAGGCGTTCAGCGCGCCGTAGAGGGTGGTGGTCTTGCCGCTTCCGGTGGGTCCGGTGACCAGGATCAGGCCATGGGGACGGCTGAGCAGATAGCGGAACCGTTCGAGCATTTTCGGTTCCATGCCGACCATCTCCAGATTGAGATTGTCTGCGGATTGGTCCAGAAGACGCATCACCACCGATTCGCCATCCTGGATCGGCAGCGTGGAGAGACGCACATCCACGCTCTTGCCCTTCACCGAGATGTTGAAGCGTCCATCCTGGGGAAGGCGTTTTTCGGCGATCTCCAGACCGGCCATCAGTTTGAGTTTGGAGACCAGGGCCGGAGCGATCCGTTTTTCGTTGACGATCTGCTCCTGCAACACCCCGTCGATGCGCTGGCGGATGCGCAACACCTCGGCATCGGGTTCGATGTGGATGTCCGAGGCGTTCATGCGCATCGCATCTTCGAAGAGCGATTGCAGGATCTTGACCACCGGGGCATCGATCGACATCTCGGCCTGGACGATCCCTTCGAGGTCGAATTCGCTGCGTCCGACCTCTTCTTCCAGGGCGGCGGCCTGTTCGTGGATTTTTCCCTCGCCGCGATACAGCAGATCCAGGGCGCGCAGCAGCTGACTCTCGCTCACCAGGGCCAGATGCGGGGATTGACCCAGCAGACGGGTCAATTCGTCGAAGACGAAGATATCCGTCGGATCGGCCATGCCCACCCGGGTTCCCTGGGCATCACGGGTGAGCACCACGGCGCGGAAACGACGCGCGGTGGCCTCCGGCAGCAGCTGGACCACTTCGGTGACGAACGGGAATTTTTTCAGATCCACGAACGGGATGTGCAGTTGATTGGCCAGGAACTCGGCGAACTGGAGTTCGCTTAAGATGCCCAGTTGGGCGAGGCTCTGGCCGAGTTTTTTTCCGGAGCGTTTTTGTTCGGCCAGGGCGGCCTGGAGCTGTTCGGAGCTGATGACCTTGGCCTCGACGAGTTTGTCGCCGATGCGCAGTTTCTGGCGTTGCCGGTTCAGAAAATTCTGCAACGCCTGCTCGGTCACGAAGCCGAGATGGACCAACGCCTCGCCCAACTTGGCCCCGGTCTTCTCCTGATGGGCCAGGGAGAGCCGCAACTGCTCGGCGGAGATCAGTCCGGATTCGACCAGGACATCGCCGAGGCGGGGTTTGTTGGGCGGAGGCAAGGCCATGTGCTACAGTTTTTCAATCCTCTTGCGCACGAAGTTTTGCAGTTTGAGGTTCAGATCGCCGCTGGCCAGGGATTTTTTGTAGGCCCGCATCGCCTCGGCGTTCTCATCCACCTTTTCGAGCGAGATGGCCATGCCCATCTGCCAGAGTCCTTTGTTAGGATACTTCTTCAAAAGCGCTTCGTACAGGTCTATCGCCTGCCAATGTTCTTCGCGGCGCTGATAGAGGGCGGCCAGGAAGGCGGCCAGATTGGGATCCTCGTCGGCCAACGACGTATCGCCCCGTCCGCCGGCGGCCTGACGCAACAGATCCAGGGCCTTGTCGGCCCGGTTGCTCTCCACCATGATGCGCGCCATCCGTCGCACTGCCGCCTTGTGGCCGGGATCGGCCTTGATCACCTGTTGCAACAACCCCTCTTCGCCCTCGCGATCGCCGGCCTCCTTCTTGACCACCGATTGCTGATAGGTGCGTTCCACCCAGGCGGCCTGATCGGCGGAGATTCTCGCCCCATCGGTTTTCGCCCCACCCTCGCCCTTGCGTTTTTCGGACGGACGATCCGCGCCGGGACGGGACGATTCGGCCATTACATCCCTGGCCGTCCCGGTCATGGCCGGTTCCGGGGGATGCAGCGCCACCTCCTTGCGGGCATTCAACAGATGATCCTTGTCCGGCTCGCTCCCGCCGGCCATCGAGGCGACCACCTCCTTGGTGGCCGGATCGGGCTGCCCGGTCGGCGTCAAACCTGGATCGGACACCGTGATGCCGCCCGAAGCGGATCTGGACTCCGGTTTGACTCCCTTGGCGACCGGCTTGTCGGCGTGCGCCACAACCGGTTTTTCACTCCGCTTCTTTTCAGGCCGGGCAGTCTCGACCGGTTTGCTCTGGACCGGTTTGGTCTCGACCCGCGCCGACTCGGACGGCTTGACCGGCGCGCCATCGACCGCCGTGCCGACCGGTTCCGACTTGCCCGGTCCGGGCGGTACGGCGGGAAGGGAGGCCGGAACGACGCTGGCCGTCTCCATGACAGGCTCGGGCCAGGTCGAAGCGTCCTGGTGGGACGGTTTCGCATCGGCGCTCACCAGGGAGGTCGGCGTGGTGATTCCGGCTGCGTCCTTGCCGTCGCCGGAAATCTCCGGGGATCTCTTGTCGCCGGCAACCTGCGAAGCGTCCGCGCTTGAGGAGTCGGTTCTCTTGACGGCGGATGGCGTCACCTTGGCGTTTCGCGTGGTGGTCGCCACCTCGGGACCGGTAAAGGCATCGGAGCGGGCCACATAAAACTCCTTGACCTTCTCCTGATCCTTCTCGTACCGCTTCAACGCCTCCAACGCCTGCCGCGCCTGGGGCAGATCGGTGAATCGACCCACCCGCACGCTTTGCCACATCTTGGACGGATCCTTGACCCCATACAACTCCAACACATAGGCATCGTAGCCGCGCTTGCGCCACAAGGCGGCGTTGCGGATCGCGCTGTCCCGATCCACGAAGGCGGCCAGCTGAATCGCATACGAAAAATTCAGATTGTCCGAGGCCGAGGCCTCGGGCTTGCGCAACAAGGCCGCCAGTTCCGGATCCTTGGAGACCTCGCGCACATCCTGGGCCGTCACCCCGGCCATGTCGGCCTCGGTGGGAATCTCCGGCTTGCGCGTGCGGGAACTCCTGTTCGGCTTGGCATTCTCCTCCTTGGTTTTCTCGACGCTGGCCTTTTCCGTGCCGGGCTTCTCGGCACCGGACCTGGCCGGGTTTTTATCCGTCGGTTTGCTGCTGGCGTGGCCTTTGTTTTCAGGCGGATGGGTGATCACGTTGGCCAGTCGCAAGCTCCCGTCCTCGCCAGCCACGCCACCCGCGGGCCTGACGGGGCCATTCGCCGCGACCGGCTCCGCGCCCTCCCGAGGTGTGTCCCGCTTGACTCCGGCCACCGGCAGGGTCTCGGGTTGCAGCGAGACGCGGAAATCCACCTCCTTGGACACCGCCACCTCGAGCGGCGCGTTGAGATCCTGGAAGCCGTTCTTTTTCAACGTCAGGGTGACCGAACCCGCGCCCCACTGAAAACGCAACGGGGTCACGCCCACGAAGCGTCCATCCAGCAACACGCCGGCTCCAGCCGGTTCGCTCACCGCGTGGATGGTACCCAAGGCCCCGGATTGAGTCTGGCTCGTCCCGACCGGCGAATCGCCGATCATCGTCACCGGGGTGGCGTTCCCCTTGACATCGATCCGATCCAGAATCAGCGGTCCGGCGGTGATCACCACCACCGCGGCGATTCCCCAACCGGCCCAGGAACGCCAGGATCCTGGACGCTCACTTCCAACGGCGGCGGGCGCTTCCAGGGCGCGCATCGTCTCCTCGCCGATCGTGACGGATGGCTCCAGCACGGGCTTTGTCGCTTTTCCAAACATCTTCGTCATCAGGCTCACGGTTCCAGACTCCTCATCCGCTGCGAAGACCCATTCATCTCCCAAGGCTGCCAACTGCGCGGATCGCGCTGCATGCCGCCGACCCGCTCCACCGCGCGGTTGCGCTCTTTTTTCCAGTCATGCCGCGCATCGATCACCAGCGGACGGATCAGAATCACCATCTCGCTCTTGTACCAACTCTCGCGCGCCTTCTGGAACAACGCTCCCACGCCCGGCAGATCCCCAAGCAGCGGCAGTTTGTCCACATCGTAGCGCTGCTCCTTCTTCAACAACCCACCGATCACCGCCAGCTCGCCACTCTCCACCCGGATCACGCTGTCGGTCTCGCGGGTGCTGCTCCAGGCCATGGGGATCGAGTGATACTTATCCTTGATCTTGAAATTCTTCTCTTTGTCCTGCACGCTGCGCACCATGGGATGCACATGCAGGGTCACCATGTCGTTCTCGCCGACCTGGGGGGTCACATCCAGGGCGATGCCGTTGAACATCGAGGTGAAAACTGGCGTCGGATCCACATAGGAGGCCGTTTCACCCGCCCCGCTCGGGGTGTCCATGCCGGTGATGAAATAACCATCCTCGCCCACCTTGATCACCGCCTTCTGGTTGTTGATCGTGGCGATGCGCGGGCTCGACAACACCTGCACCTTGCCCTGCTTCTCCAAGAGTCCCAAAAACGTGGTGAAGTCATGCATCCGGAAGGCCAGACTGAACGGCGTTCCGGCGCCGGCCTGGGAAGCGACGAACCCCTTGGTGAAAAGCGGATTCATGTCCAAGACCTGTGGATTGTCGCTGCTGCCGGTAACCATCTGCTGCTTCTGGCTGCTGACGAAGGTCTGGGCGTTGTAGGGCTCCGAGGCCAACGGCGCGAACCGGTCGCTGCCCAACCCCTTGTTGATCGCCAGCCAGTCGATGCCGAACTGGAAACCATCGTTCAGCTCCACCTCCAGGATCTTGGCCTCCAGAATGACCTGCCGTTGACTGCGTGTGCGCAGATCGTTCAAAAAGGCATCGATCTCGGCCAACTCCTTGGGGAAGGCCCGTACCGTCACCAGACCGGCCTGACGGTTCAAGATCACGCTTTTGAGATCCTGACCCGCATTGATCGGCATGGAGGTGGTCTGCTGTCCCTTCTTTTCGCCTTTGTCGGCGCCATCCTGGCCCGCCACCGGCGTTGTCACCGTGACCGAATCGCGCTTGCGCATGATCGTCTGGGAGACCTCGCCCTTGTTGTTGATCGTCTCGTTGATCGAGTCGATGGCCAGATCCATCTTCAAGATCGCATGGATGGTGCTTTCCAGATCCTGCCAGAAATCCGACCGGTAATCGGTCTCCACCGAGGTGCCGGTGTTCTGGGTTTCGCTGGATTGGTTGGTCACCCTGCGATTCTCGGAGTTGGTGGTCGATTGGGTGTTGGTGGACTCCTTGCCCGTACCCGACGAGACCTGGGTATCCGTTCGTCCGCCGCGCTTCACCGGCAGAAAATCGACCCGATAGGTCTTGGTCACCAGCCGCCACGGAAAGATCTTGAAGCCGCGAATCGATCCGGAGCGATCCTCGGCGAACGAATGGCAGTCGTACTGGTACATCTCGCAGGCCACTTCGACCACCTCGTCCACCATGACCCGCTTCAACTCCAGGGTGATCGCCCCCTTGACATCCGGATGGACCACCATGTTGATGCCCGGCGAGTTCTGCACCAGGCTCATGAAGAACTCCCGCGCCTCCACCCCGCTCACGTTGACATCCAGTCGCGGCATGGGCGGTTCGGTGGGCGTGGTGGCCGGTTTGGCGTTCGCGGGAGGGGGCTCCTCAAGCAACTCCTTGAACACCGTGAAGGGAACCGCCTCCCGTCCGCTTCCCTCCGCCCCGCCTTCACGTTTGCCTTCCACCTCTTCCATCATGCTGTCGATGGCGCTCTGGAACTCCTTTTTCACCGACTCCTCGCGTCCCGGTTCCTGACCGGCGGCATCGACCGCGGTGGACTGGGGCGTGCAGGCCACGCACAGCCATCCCAACCCGCCCAGGATCAAGCCAACCGTGCGCGAACGCCACCCGGTCATCGGCATCTCCTCCGATCGGCAAACGGGTACGACGCGACGGATATCACGATCTCTCGCCAATATATTGACGACACGGCGCGCGGCTTGAAGCACCGATATGAGCTCTTGAAATCGAAATTCACGGCCTCGAGTCATCCGGGTTGAAATCTTGATCACCAATAGGCGCACCGGTATCCGGGTGATGGATCAAAGAGTGCAATCCGGTTTAATGCAAGATTAATACCAGTAGAATCAAAAAAACAAACGACCGTTTCCCCCGGCGATCTGCCGGGATGGACGAACAGGCGGTGTTTTGTAAAGATGTTTAGCAATCAATAAGATGAAGGATGGAGCGGATGCGAACGCTGCCGGAACGTGCCGTTTTGCGGAACGCGCGGGAGGGGTGTGCATGGAGCCCACTCCCGCACCCGCCGACGCCGGGCTTTCAGGAGTGGGGAACCGTTATTCGATCACGGCCACGGACTTGACCTGCACCCAGACCGGTTTGTCGGGGTTGAGTTCCAGATGGGCCGCCGAACGGCGGGTGATGCGTGCCACGAACGGGGTCTCGCCGACCAGAACCCGGGCCAGCGCGTTGGCCGGGTGTCGGTCCCCGGCCAACGCGCTCACCACGCCGGGCAGGATGTTCTGGATGCTGGTGTGGGCATGGTGTTCGAGGGCCAGGCTGACATCCCGAGCCAGAACGCGCACCCGTGCCCGCTGGCCGATCGCCAGACCGTGATCGCGAATCCACAGTGACCCGCCCGGAAAGTCGGCGCGGCAGAGCTGCCAAGGTTCGTCACGGGCGCCGATCACCGTCTCCAACACCACGCCGATCTCCTCGCCGAGTCGCACCGGCGGATCGAGTCGCGCCAGGGTGGCGCCCAACGGCCCCTCGGTCACCACCCGCCCCGCCTCCAGCACCACCAGATGATCGGCCAGACGGGCCACCTCGTCCGGTGCGTGACTGACATAGACCATCGGCATGGTCAACTCCCGGTGCAGACGCTCGAGAAACGGCAGGATCTCCCGTTTGCGCGCCACGTCGAGCGCGGCCAGGGGTTCGTCGAGCAGCAGCAGCTCCGGCGAGACCGCCAGGGCGCGGGCGATGGCCACCCTTTGCCGTTCCCCGCCCGACAGGGTGGTCACCCGTCGTTTTAACAACCCGCCGATGCCCAGCAGTTCGATGGCCCGATCCAGCGGCACGCGCCTGAGCGGCTCGGGAACCCGTTTCAGACCGTAGAGCAGATTGTCCTGGACATTCAGATGCGAAAAAAGGGCGGCATCCTGGAATACGTAGCCGATCGGACGGCGATGGGGTGGACGGAAGAGTCCCTGTGCGTCATCCTGCCAGGGCGTTCCGCGCATCGCGACGCGACCACCCGGCGGACGCTCCAGACCGGCGAGAATGCGCAACAGGGTGCTTTTTCCCGATCCCGATGGCCCGAAGAGCGCGCTTACCCCCCGATCGGGCCAGGCCAGATCCACCTCCAGGGTGAAATCGCGGCGCACCAGCCGACAGGCAACCTGGATCGTGTCGTTCATCCGCGTTGTCCCGAACGTTGCACCCCATTCAGAACCAGCAGAACCAGGAAGGAAAAGAGCACCAAACCACCCGCCAGGGTATGGGCATGGGCGTATTCCATGGCCTCGACGTGGGCATAGATGCGCACCGAAACCACCTGGGTGGCGTTGGGAATGTTGCCACCGATCATCAACACCACGCCGAACTCGCCGACGGTATGGGCAAAGCCGAGCACGGTGGCGGTGACGAATCCCGGCAGTGCCTGCGGGATCGCCACGGTCAGGAAGGCATCCAGCGGCGAGGCGCGCAGGGTGGCGGCAGCCTCGAGAGGCGCGGATCCGATGGCCTGAAAGGCGTTGTGGAGCGGCTGGACCACGAACGGCAGGGAGTAGATCACCGAGGCAACCACCAGACCGCCAAAACTGAAAGGCAGAATTCCCCAGCCGAGGGCATGGGTCAGACGGCCCAACCAGCCGTCCGGCCCCATGAAGACCAGCAGATAGAACCCCAGAACCGTGGGGGGAAGGATGAGCGGCATGGCGACCAGGGCCGAAATCGGCCCTTTCCACGTCGAGCGGGTGCGTGCCAGCCACCAGGCCAGGGGGGTGCCGAGCGCGAGCAGCAGCAGCGTGGTGACCGTGGCCAGCTTGACGGTCAACCAGAGCGCCTGCCAATCGGAGGGGTCGAGCCAGGTCACCGCGTCAGCTCGCTCATTCGTAGCCGAAGGTGGCGATCATCGCCCGGGTCGCTGGAGCGCGCAGATGGTCCAGCCAGGCGCGGGCGGCGGGATTGTCCCGTCCCTTTTCCAGCAACACGGCCTCCTGAAGGATGGGTCGGTGCAAACCGGCGGGCACGATCCAGGCGGAACCCTCGGGGATCTTTCCTTCTCGCATCACCTGGGAGAGGGCCAGGAAGCCCAACTCGGCACTGCCGGAGGTCACGAACTGATGGGTCTGGGCGATGTTTTCGCCTTGAACGAATTTGGGACGCAACCGTTCGACCAGGTTCCGTTTTTCCAGAACCTCCATGGCCGCGGCGCCATAGGGGGCCAGTTTGGGATCCGCGATCGCCAGATGCTCGAACGCGCCCTTGCCCAGAACCTCGCCCTGGTCATCCACCCATCCCGCCCGCCTGGACCAGAGCACCAACCGCCCGGTCGCATAGACGAACCGGCTTCCGGAGACCCCGAACCCCTCGGTTTCGAGTTTGGCCGGAGTTTGGGCATCGGCGGAAAGCAGCACGTCGAATGGGGCGCCATTCTTGATCTGGGCATACAGCTTGCCGGTCGATCCCGCGGACAGAGCCACCTTGTGACCGGTCGCGGCGGTGAAGGTTTCGACGATTTTCTGTGCCGGAGCGCTGAAGTTGGCCGCCACCGCCACCTGTATCTCATCCGCCGTGGCGCTGGAGATCAGAAGAACCCACAACCATACATCCCGTGCGATCGTCATGCGTGCGACTCCCTGGTTCATGGCGTGACCGCCAGAATGATGTGCGAGGCCTTAATTAACGCGCAGGCGCGCGAGCCTACCTGAAGTCCCAACTGACGGATGCTGTCGTTGGTGATGATCGCCGCCACCGATTTGCCACCGGGAAGATCGAGGATCACCTCTCCGTTCACCGCCCCCTCCACGCAGCGCGTCACCACCCCGCACAAACGATTGCGCGCGCTGCTCCGGAAATTTTCATCCGTGGTCACGATCACCCACGGGGCCTTCACCAGGGCATGCGCTTCGACGCCTGGTTCCAAGGCCAGATTCTCCACGCTGGTGTTGGTGATGATCGCCACCAGCGTGTCCCCACCACCGATGTCCAACACCACCTCGGCATTCACCGTCCCGCGCGTCACCTGGACGACGCGACCCAAATATTGATTGCGCGCACTTGTTCGCATCTCAAACCTCCTGATCCGTTGATAGGCCTGAAAAAAACGATCGAATGCCCTCCCGCTTCCCTCCATGGCCGCGATGAAGGCCTGAAAATCCCTGTCCATGTCACGCATGAATGTGAGCACCTGCCGGCCCCGATCCGTCAACCGGGTTCCACCACCCGAGGCCCCTCCGATGCTGCGTTCCACCAGAGGCGTTTCGGAGAGATTGTTGAGACTCTCCACCGCCTCCCAGGCCGATTTGTAGGAGATTCCCATCGCCTTGGCCGCGGCCTGCATCGAACCGAGGGTGTCGATCTGCCCGAGCAACTGGAGCCGGTCGAACCGCCGTCCCGTTGAAAAGGGGGATGCCACCAATTTCTCGCTCATCGTTATCACCTTTATATATATAACGCTGAATGAACGGCTGTCAATCGGACATCGCGCGAGGTGTCCCGAAAGGGTGTCATTCGCACGCGATCACGTACAGAATCCGATTCATGTCAGACCGACCCGATCCAGGGCCATTCCGTGTCCCGACGCCTGCTTGAGGGATTGCCAATCCAGGCGGATCAGGGATTCGTGACCACGCTCGGCCAAGGCCTGATGCAACCTGTCGATCCATGCCGGATCGTCGCGATATCCGCATCCTGTCCTGACGCCAGGCGATTTTCCCTCAGCGCGCATCTTCCACCAGACGTCCCTCCTCCAGAAACAGCACCCGATCCGCCTGGGCGGCGAAGTCGAGGCTGTGGGTCACCATGATCAGCGTGGTTCCCTCCTCGCGCACCATGGCGGTCATCAGGGCCATGATCCCGCGGGCGGTCTTGTGGTCGAGATTGCCGGTCGGCTCGTCGGCGCACACCAGCATCGGACGGTGGATCAATGCCCGTGCGATGGCCGCCCGTTGTCGTTCCCCGCCGGAAAGCCGGTCCGGAAAGGCCGCCGCGCGCCGTTCCAGCCCCACCCGTTCCAACAGTTCCAGGGCGCGCCGCGTCCCCTCGGCGTCATCGGCCCCGTTCAACGCCAGGGGAAAGCGGACATTCTCCAACACCGTCAACGAGGGGACCAGGTTGAAGAATTGAAACACGAACCCGATATGCCGACGGCGGAACCGGGTGCTGGTTTCGTCGTCAAAGGCGGTGGACTCCTCGCCGCCGATGAAGATCCGTCCGCGATCCGGACGATCCAGACCGGCGATGAGGTTGAGCAGGGTGGTCTTGCCCGAACCGCTGCGCCCGACCAGTGCGGTAAGCGTCCCGCGTTGGAAATCGGCGTTCAGACCGGTGAGGATCGGCACCAGGCCGGCCCCCTCCTCGACATAGCTCTTTTCGATTCCTGTCAGGCTGGCCAGGGGATCGTTGGCAACGCTCCCGGCACCCGGGGTATCCCTTGTCATGTTCGAATCCGTCCGATCACCCGCGTTATGGGGCGCGGACACTCCGCGCCATTCTAACTTGCATGATGGGGGGAGAACCCCCTCACCCCCCGTACCGTGGACCTCCCTTCGGGAGTTCCACGGTAATCCAAAGGATCGTACCATGCGGCAAGGCGATCGCCAAGTTTCCCGGCCCCTGCCCGCTTTCGAACCACGCGTCCACCCGACAACTTCCTTGCGCTCTGAAATCGGTGGAGTATGGTAGATGACATGTGACCCCGGTGGGAAACCATCTGCAAGAGTGATTCAACCATGTTGCGGCAACTGATCATCGAGAACATCGCGCTCATCGAACGGCTGGAGATCGAATTCGACTCCGGTCTGACCATTCTGACCGGCGAGACCGGCGCCGGCAAGTCGATCGTCATCGACGCCCTGGCCCTGACGTTGGGCGCGCGCGCCGACAACGCCCTGATCCGCGCCGATGCCGAACGCGCCATGGTCACGGCCCATTTCGTCCTGCCGCAAGCCCATCCGGCCCGCGACTGGCTCAAGGAACAGGCGCTCGTCGGGGACGAGGACGGGGGAGAGCTGTTTTTGCGCCGCACCTTGTCGGCCAACGGTCGCGGCAAGGCGTTCATCAACGAAATCCCGGTGCCGGTGGCGGTTCTGGCGCAACTGGGCGACGGACTCGTGGACATCCACGGTCAGCATGACCATCAATCCCTGCTCCATGCCGCGACCCATCTGACCATTCTGGATGGTTTCGCCCGTCACGACACCGAGTTGGCGCGGGTCGTCGAACTGGCGCACGCCTGGCGCGCCCGTCGGGATACCCTGGAGGAGGTGCGACGGCGCGCCCGTGATGCCGAGCAGCGTCGGGCGTATCTGGTGCATCAACTCGACGAACTGGAGTCGGCGGCGCCCGGCGAGGGCGAATGGACCCGGCTCGAGCAGCGTCGTTCCCGGCTGGCCCATGTGGTCAAGCTGGGGGAGGCGACCTCGGCGGCGCTGGAACTTCTGACCGGCGACGCCCAGGGCGAGGGAGAGGGCGCGGCGCGACTGATCTCGTATGCCGCAGGCGAGATCGAGGGGGGCGCCCGTCTGGATCCGGCTCTGGAGGCCTTGTCCGAACCTTTGCGTTCCTTGCAGTACGAACTGGAGGATCTGGCGGATCGGATCCGCCACTACGCCGATGCCCTGGAGAGCGATCCGAGCGAGCTGATCGAAATCGAGGAGCGGCTCTCCCTGCTGCGCAATCTGGCGCGCAAACATCGCCGCACGCCGGACGGGTTGCCGGAGCTGGTCGAGACCCTGCGCGCCGAACTCGATGGCCTGGACCGGCTCGACCACGACGAACAGCGCCTGGTCACCGCCCTTGAGGAGACCCGATGCGCGTATGACCAGGCGGCGCGCGTCTTAAGCGCATCCCGCGCGAAAGCCGCGCAAAAATTGACGAAAGAGACCGAGGGCCATCTGCGCCCCTTGGGGATGCAGGCCCGATTCGCCGTCGAATTGCGTCCCGCCGGCGGCGAGCCCCGCGCCACCGGCGCCGAGGATGCGGAGTTCCAGATCAGCGCCAATCCCGGCGAGCCGTTGAAACCGTTGCGACAGGTGGCCTCGGGCGGCGAGATCGCCCGCATCATGCTGGCGCTCAAGACCACGCTGGCCGAGGCGGTGACCATTCCCACCCTGATTTTCGACGAGGTGGATGTGGGGGTTGGCGGTCGCACTGCGGCGGCGATCGGCGCCAAGCTGGCCGAGGTCGCCACCCGACGCCAGACCCTGGCGGTGACCCACTCCCCGCAGGTGGCGGCCTGGGGCGCGCGTCACTTCAAGGTGATCAAAAGCACCCGACAGGGACGGGCGCGGGTCGAGGTGCGTCCCCTGGACGATGCGGCACGGGTCGAGGAGGTGGCGCGCATGTTGGCCGGCGAGGAGATCACCCCGGCAGCGCGCGAAAATGCCCTGACCCTGCTGCGCGGAGCGGGCCACGGGTGAGGCGTCACCCTCTTCAAGACCGGATTGGGTGGATCGATCGCGCCTGCTTTCTTGCGTTCGGACGGGCGGCCCCCCTTTTTTCGTTGGCCGCGCGGAGATGATTCCGCTAAACTGCGAAATGATTAAACCGATCTTCTAAAACCGGGGAGTCTGGTTCTTCCCTGTGGATTGTGAGCATCTGATCGACACCCGGAGCATGAGACTCATGAGTGAGTCCGAATTCAACGCCGATACCCTGCTGCACACGCGCGACAATCAAGGGCTGGAGGAGCCGCCGCTCTTCAAGGTGATCCTCCTCAACGACGACTTCACCCCCATGGAGTTCGTGGTGGATACCCTGATGCGCTTTTTCGACAAGAACCTCGACGAGGCCACTGAGGTGATGCTCAACGTGCATCACAAGGGTTTCGGGGTGTGTGGTCTGTTCACCCGCGACATCGCCGAAACCAAGGTCATGCAGGTCAACCGACATGCCCGCATGCACCAGCATCCCCTGAAATGCCGGATGGAAAAAAATTAACCCACGTTTGATCATATGGGATCCTTCATGATCAGCAAACATCTGGAACTCTCCTTGAATCGCGCCATTCGCGCCGCCAAGCAGCGTCGGCACCAATACGCCACGGTGGAGCATCTGCTGCTCGCCCTGACGGAAAATCCCGAGGTGACCGAAATCCTTTTGCAGGTCGGTTGCAATCTGCGTCAGCTCTCCCACGACCTGGAGAGCCACCTGCAAGTGCATGTTCCCACCATTCCCGACGACGCCGACACCTTGGAGATCACCCCGACGGTCGGTTTTCAACGGGTGATCCAGCGCGCGGTCTATCAGGTGCAATCCTCGGGACGCGACATGGTGACCGGCGCCTATGTGCTGGTGGCCATCTTCAGCGAGCAGCAGTCCCACGCGGTCCATTTTCTCAACCGGCAGAACATCAGCCGGCTCGACGTGCAGGCGGCCATCGCCCACGGCATGGAGGGCAAGGGGGCGGGCGACGGCGAGGAGGAGGACGCCGAGGAGGCGCGCACCCAGGAGAAACCAGCCGATCCCGGCCCGGCCAAGGATGACCCGTTGGCGCTTTATGCCACCAATTTGACCCAGCTGGCTCGAGATGGAAAGATCGACCCCCTGATCGGTCGCGAGGCGGAGTTGACCCGGACCTTCCAGATCCTGAGCCGGCGTCGCAAGAACAATCCCCTGTTTGTCGGCGACGCCGGAGTGGGCAAGACCCATCTGGCCGAGGGGCTGGCGTTGCGCATTGCGCGCGGCGACGCCCCGGAACTGCTCGCCGACAGCGTGATCTTTTCGCTGGACATGGGATCGCTGGTGGCCGGCACCAAATTCCGCGGCGACTTTGAGGCGCGTTTGAAGGCGGTGTTGAAACGACTGAGCGAAACCCAGGGCGCGATCCTGTTCATCGACGAGATCCACACCGTGATCGGAGCCGGCGCCACCAGCGGCAGCACCATGGACGCCTCCAATCTGCTGAAACCCTTGCTGGCCAATGGTGAACTGCGCTGCATCGGCTCCACCACCCACGAGGAGTTCCGGGGGGTTTTCGAGAAGGACAAGGCACTGGCGCGCCGGTTCCAGAAGATCGATCTGGCCGAACCCTCTCTGGAAGAGACGATTCTGATTCTCAAGGGGCTTAAAACCCGCTACGAGTCCCACCACGGCATCCGCTACTCCGCGCCGGCGATCCGGGTGGCCGCGGAGTTGTCCCACCGCCACATCCACGATCGCAAACATCCGGATTCGGCCATCGACGTGCTCGACGAAGCGGGCGCCGCCGCGCGCATCACCCCCGCCAGCAGGCGCAAGAAGGTGATCGGCGTGCGCGAGATCGAAGATGTGGTCGCCCGCATCGCCCGCATCCCACCCCGCACCGTTTCCCACGACGATCGGGAATTGTTGAAAAACCTGGAGACCAACATTCTGTTGAGTCTGTTCGGTCAGGACAAGGCGGTCACCCAGGTGAGTCAGGCCATCAAGCTCTCCCGCGCCGGATTGGGCAACCCCTTGAAGCCGATCGGCGCTTTCCTTCTGGCCGGTCCCACCGGCGTGGGCAAGACCGAACTGGCCAGGCTGTTGGCCCGTGAACTGGCCGTGGAGTTGATCCGTTTCGACATGAGCGAATACATGGAACGGCACACGGTATCGCGTCTCATCGGCGCCCCGCCTGGCTATGTCGGTTTCGAACAGTCCGGACTGCTCACCGAGGCGGTCACCAAAAATCCCCATGCGGTGCTGCTGTTGGATGAGGTGGAAAAGGCCCATCCGGATGTTTTCAATCTGTTGTTGCAGGTGATGGACCACGGCAGTCTCACCGACAACAACGGTCGGCGCGCTGATTTCCGCAACGTGATCCTGATCATGACCACCAATGCCGGCGCCCACGAACTGGAACGCTCCTCGATCGGTTTCGTCACCCAGGACCATCACGGCGACGAGATGAAGGAGATCAAACGGCTCTTCTCGCCGGAGTTCCGCAACCGTCTGGATGCCATCGTTCCGTTTGCCCATCTGGAGCAACCGGTGATCCTGCAGGTGACCGAGAAGTTCCTGACCGCCCTGGATCGGGATCTTTCCGGACAACAGGTGAGCCTGTCCGTGGACGAGGATGGCCGCCACTGGCTCGCCGAGCATGGTTACGACCGCAAGAACGGCGCCCGTCCCATGGAACGGTTGATCAAGGAGAAGATCCGTCAACCCCTGGCCGACGAACTGTTGTTCGGTCGCCTGCGTCAAGGCGGCAAGGTGCGGGTGCGGGTGGTGGACGGCAAGCTGGATCTGGAGATCGAAGCGCTCGCAGCGGTTGCCCCTGGCGCGGCGGCCTGAAGGTCGCATTTGGCGTCTGCGATCGGATTCTTGCTTTTTTTGACCTTTCCGCCACCGAAACGCTTGACTTTCCTGGCGGATGATCTATGATAAACAGCTTCTGGAAGCGGGAGGATAACCTTCCCCGGCGGAAAATGTACGAAAAAAGAGGTCGTCCCGGATCCTGCGGTTTGGGACAGGTCAGTACGGCGGATGTAGCTCAGTTGGCAGAGCCCCGGATTGTGATTCCGGTTGTCGTGGGTTCGAGTCCCATCGTTCGCCCCACTCCCTTTTTACTCCCCCCAAACGCTGACTCCCGTTCGGTAACGCTTCGTGCCCGGTCGCATCCGATTGGGTCCGCCCCCCGTTGTTCCGGCAAGCAATGTCCGCGCGCTGTTCCACGACGAAAGAGAGCCGAAGACGCTCCCGGCGTCAAACCCGTTGACAGCCCGGCCCGATTGCAACCATCCCTGCCCGATTGGTGAAATGGTAGACACGCGGGATTTAGGTTCCCGTGCCTTTGGCGTGAGGGTTCGAGTCCCTTGTCGGGCACCATCCAAGATTTCAAAGCCTTCCATCACTCTCCACGAATCTCAAAAAAACAACAAGTTAGCAAGATCCTTCTTCCATACTCGTCCATCGTTTTTCGCTTGCATCCGTGAATATTGTTGGTCAATTGTTGGTATCTATCCTGTTGACAAACGATTTGCCTGGAGGATACCAACATGCCGCTCACGGAACTGGCCATCAAACAGTTGAAACCGTCTGAAAAATCTAAAAAAGTTTCAGATGGTGGCGGTCTGTACCTGCACATCACGACAGCTGGTTCAAAGTTGTGAAGAGTAGCGTACCGGTACGATTCCAAACAGAAGGTGCTCTCCATCGGGTCGTTCCCGAATGTTCTCCAAAGATGCAAGACGCGCACGTGAAGCCTCGTCCACGAACAGGAAAACCGTGGACATCAAAATCGGGGCAACCGGGTTTACCCCGTCGAAATCGCGGGAGCGAATCGTATTCCCCAGGTCGCAAAGAAATGTCTCTTGCCACGCGCGCGGGCCGCTCATGCCGGCCAGTGAACCCTCGCCCCAGGGAAACATGATGCGCACGAATTGCAGCGGATCGGTATACCGCACGCACCGTGTTGAAAACCCCGGTAGCCTGCTGCTTGGTTTTGATCAGGGATTGGAGCTGCGCCTTGATCGCTGCGAACGCCTCCTTGCCGTCTTGCAGTTGCTCTTGAACCTGGCGTATCTGCTCCTTGATCAACGCCAGATCGGTCGCGTGCTGGCACGGAAGCATCGGATCCTGCACCGGGCAACGGTCGTGATTCACCTGGCAACTCCTTGGGTGGTGTTCGGTTGTTGATTCGCTTCCGGGCGGGACGGACTGACGCCGGTGAAAAACGCGAAACAGTCTTTGTTGCCGATTATCGGCAGATCCCTGGGCCACCGCTCCCAGCGCACCACGGGTATCTACGCGCGACTCGATCTGGATCCGGTGCGTGAGTCGATGCAAAGGGCCGCAGATCGAATGATGGCGTGGGGGGATTCCTGACAAAATCAAGGCGTTTCTTTTTTGAGCTTGCTTGTTAATACTGCATTTGATACTGTTTATGCATGAATACCTCCGTAAAACTCCTTGACGCGATGAACCGCCATCCTTTGGACTGGCGCATCGACCAACTGCAAACGGTGGCGCAGCAGTATGGCATCACCTGGAGACATCGGGGGACGAGTCATTGCTATTTCATCCGTGCGGATGGAAACGTGCTTTCCGTGCCGGCGCACAGACCGATCAAGGCTGTTTATATCAAAAAATTTATCCAATTCGTGGAAGGGGCATGAACCATGCGCAATCTTGCGGATTATCCTTTTGAGATACGTCCTCTCACGCCAGATGAAGGCAGCGGGTATCTGATCTCCTTCACCGATTTCAATGAATGCATCTCCGACGGGGAGAGTGTCGAGGAAGCCATTGAGAACGGGCTGGATGCTCTGAAAGGGATGATCGGGACGCTCGAAGAGCTGGGAATGCCGGTTCCCGCCCCGATGTCAGGCGGTTATTCCGGGAAATTTGTGGCCAGGGTGCCCAAGACCCTGCATGCCAGACTCGTCTCAAGGGCGCGGCGTGAAGGGGTCAGTCTCAATGCGTTGGTGACCGCGTTGTTGGCCGAAGGGATCGGCGCGGGCAAGCAGGATGGAGCGTTACCGCGTCATTCCAGGTCATGATCTTCGGGTGATTTGAGGCTCAATCCTCTGGTTTGGCATGTACCCGTCCATTGCGTTTTACTTTGGACAGATTCAGGGTATCCCGAACCTCGATATCCTTCTGGCGTCGTCGGGATTTTGGGTTTCGGATTCCATTGCGGTTGGTGGGATCCACCTTGCGTTGCTCCAGCCACCGATGCAAATCCGCCTCATCGTAGCTGATTCTCCCGCCAGTTGGCGTGTAGATCGGCCCGAAACCACGGACTGGCCAGTTGTCCAGGGTACGCGGCTTGAGACGTAGCACCTCGGCGGCCCCGGCCACGGTCACCCCAAACTCCGCCTTCGGATGCCTTTTGGGCGCGGTGTCTGGAGCGGATCAATTCTTCGTGTCGCCAGGGGGTCAGTTTCTCATGTCGTTTGACACGGCCAGAAAGACAGGCGGATGTGAATCGGGATACGGCTCTCCTCAAGCCGTACCCTCGCGCACCTTCTGAAAACGGACCCCGGACCACTCCTTTATGGCATCGTTCAGACGCCAGGTGTTGCGGGCCAGAAAGACCGGCGCGCCGTCGTAATCCTCGGCCATCTCCGCCTGGCAGGCATCCACGAACTTTTTCAACAGGCGGTGGTCGTCCGACTCCAGCCAGCGGGCGGTGATGTAGCCCGCATCCTCGAAGCGCACCGGAACGTCGTATTCGCCGCGAATCCGCTCGGCGAGCACCTCGAACTGCAAGGCGCCCAGCACGCCGACGATCCATTGGGAGCCCAGATGGGTCTTGAAGGCACGGGCCACCCCCTCCTCGCCCAACTGGCGCAGGGCGTTCTCCAGATGCTTGACCCGCATCGGATCCTCGGGCCGGACGCGACGCAGGATCTCCGGCGCGAAACTCGGCACCCCGGTGAATTTCAGGCTCTCCCCCTCGGTCAAGGTGTCCCCGATGCGCAACACCCCGTGATTGGGGATGCCGATCACGTCGCCGGCCCAGGCCTCCTCGGCCAGATCCCGCTCGCGGGCCATGAACAGCAACGGATTGTGGACCGAGAGGATCTTGCCGGTCACCGCGTGTTTGAGTTTCATGCCGCGTCGGAACTGCCCCGAAACCAGCCGGAAAAAGGCGATGCGGTCGCGATGGTTGGGATCCATGTTCGCCTGGATCTTGAATACGAAGCCGGAGACCTTCTCCTCGTCCGGCTTCACCAGGCGTTGTTCCGCCTGCTGGGGGCGTGGCGCGGGGGCCAGATCGAGCAGGGCGCGCAACAGTTCGCGCACGCCGAAATCGTACATGGCGCTGCCAAAGAAGACCGGGGTCAAATGGCCCTCGCGATAGCTCTCCAGGTCGAAGGTCGGGCAGAGGCCATGGGCCATCTCCACCTCTTCGCGCAGCGGGTTGAGAAAACGCGGCGAGAGCAGTCCGTCGAGTTGAGCATCGTCCACACCGGAAAGGGGCAACCCCTCCGGGGGCACCTGTTCCGGGCGGGTCCGTTCCATGCAGGACAGACGTGGTTTCAGCAGGTCATAGCACCCCTGGAACTCCCCGCCCATCCCCACCGGCCAGTTGAGAGGCGTCACCTCCAGGGCCAGTTGATCGGCGATCTGGTCCATCAGGGTGAAGGGATCCAGGCCATCCCGGTCCATCTTGTTGATGAAGGTGATGATGGGCACGTTGCGCAATCGGCAAACCTCGAAGAGTTTCAAGGTTTGCGTCTCGATCCCCTTGGCCGCGTCCAACACCATCACCGCCGAATCGACGGCGGTCAGGGTGCGGAAGGTGTCCTCGGAGAAGTCGGCGTGACCCGGCGTATCCAACAGGTTGATGACGTGACCGTCGAACTCGAAGGTCATCACCGAGGCGGTGACCGAAATGCCCCGTTCGCGTTCCACCTTCATCCAGTCGGAGCGGGCCCGGCGTTGTTCGCCGCGCGCCCGCACCCGTCCGGCCTCCTGGATGGCGCCTCCGAACAGGAGGAGCTTTTCGGTGAGGGTGGTCTTGCCCGCGTCCGGGTGGGAGATGATGGCAAAGGTGCGGCGTCTGCCGACCTCATGGGAAATGGCGCTCATGAACCGCGTGATCCTCGCTGGCGGGACGAAACACAAGGGAACGAAGCAACCCCGTTTTTCCGTGGCATTCCCGTCAGCGGGGCACGGTCGGGGGTGAGGGGATTCTTTCCCCTCCACGACGACAACCCCTCATTCTATCCGATTTGACCCGTGCCATAAAGAGTCGATCGAGGTGCCGGGGATCTCCGGCGGGTGAAAATCGTGCGGACCAACATCAGCGACCCAAGATCGTCGCGCGCTGGATGGGGTTGGCCGATCTCTCGCGGGTCATGCCAGGCGCGATCGGCGTGTAAACCTCACCCCCCGGTTTCCCAGCTCTGCTCCCCGAACTCCGGGAAGTTGCGGCGCAGAAGACCTTCCAGAAAAATCCGTTCCTCATGACCCGCATTCGGCAACCAGGTGGCCAGCCAGTAGAGAATCCGGGCGGCGCGCTGCTCCGCGCCGGCAGACTTGCAGGCGCTCTCCAACAAAACCGCGTCGATCTGAGCCAGAGGTTCGGGGATATACTCCCCCACCTGGGTCTCCCGTTCGATGCGGATCGCCCCATCGATGATCCCCGTGATCCGTCCCGAGCCCATGAACTCCCGAACCCCAAGCCAGCCATTCACCAACCGGCGCAGATTCTCCGGGGTCACCACCAGCACATAGATCGCCAACGTGCCGAGCAGCGACCGCACCGCGCTCAAGGTACGCCGTCCCACCGCGCCGCCGATCACCTCCATCAGCGTGTACTCATCCGTCTGACCGTTCGGTTGTTCATTCCAGGCCGGCGCGATCAGCACCACGCAGAACAGTTCCCGATCGGTCACCAGATAGAGATGCCAGCCGTGCTCCTCCAGGGACAACAGTTCGCGCAAACGTTGCACCGCCTCTTCATCCCCGCGCATGCGACCACCCGGAAACGGCGATCCATCCCCATGCAGCAACCATTCGCCGCGCACCCCTTCCAGACGACTCACCCGGTTCAGGAACGCCTGATTCCAGATTCCGCCATTCACTTCCAGCGCGGCGGAACTCCGATTGGTCACGCCCAGCCCGTTCAACCACCCCGCCACATCCCGCTCGGTGGTGGCCAGCATGCGCACCAGTCGGTCGCGGACCGTCCCCTTGGTCCCTTCCAGGAACATTTCTCCGCTGCCCGAAAGCAACCAATCGCCGGAGATGTGTACCTGATCGGTCAACTTGACGATGAAATTGCGCGACGGTTCCTTGCGTCCCGCCTCGACATCCGCGATGTAGGCGCGACTCACGCCGATCCGTTCGGAAAGCTCCTGTTGGGTCAGGTCGAGTTCCCGCCGGATTGCCCGCAATCGCAAGCTAATCATGCTTGTGGATTTTTGCATCATTTTTCGTACTGTTCGGAATTATTGTGGCCACAGACCGCAAAAATTATTACTTCGTGTCAATATACACGAGAACTGTTGATTCAGCAAGTTGTATATGCTATCACGGACAGAATCTTCATCAATCGTTGTGTTGACATGAATCCGTTGATTCAGCAAGTTGTATGTGCTATCACGGACAGAATTTTTATCAAAACGATGTGCCGGTATGGAGTCAGAATGAATCACCGCAACGAATCCAAAAATCCCGCGTTTGCCCAACGTTTCAAGTCGGCCCGCCTGCATGCCGATCTGACCCAGCAGGAGTTGGCGGGACAAGTAGGCATCAGCCAGGCCGCGATCCACAAACTCGAGTCCGGGCAGTTCGGCAGTTCCCGCAAAACGGTGGCGATTGCCATGGCCTGTCGGGTCAATCCGGTGTGGCTGGAGACCGGTGTTGGCGAGATGTTGCCTTTTCAGGACAAGGGGATCGAGGAGGACTCCGAGGAGGGGGCGATCACCGGGGGGACCAACACGCAACTGGGCTTTGTGGAAGGGGAGCTGGATAAAATGATCCACACCCTGTATGCCTTGCGCAACCAGGTGCGCCGGTTGCGCAACCGTCAACGGGCCCGCACCCGGTGCCGCAAGGATGCCTCGCAAGAGGCAGACGCGACGACCAACACGGAAAACGATGTCGGATCATGAGCAACCGTTTCGGCGGCGACGGAAACATCAGGCGTACAAGATTCCTTGTTTTGAACTCAATCCCACCACCTCCCGCACCAACCGTGGGACGGCATAGCCCGGAAGACACGCGCGCAGGGCGATCATCAACTCCCGCCCGCGGGCTTCGGGAACCTCGAAATGGGCCGCGCCGGCCACCGCGTCGAGCAGATGCAGGTAGTAAGGCATGACCCGCGCATCGATCAGCGCCTCGCACAAGGCGGCCAGGCTCTCCACGTCGTCGTTGACCCCTTTCAACAGAACCGATTGATTCAGAAGCGGAATGCCCGCATCCACCATCCTGGCCAGAGCCGCCCGCGCCGGCGAGTCGAGTTCGGCGGCGTGGTTGACATGCACCACCACGATGGGAGTCAGGCGACTGCCGGTGAGGATCCGGATCAGTCGCGGGGTGATGCGCTTGGGGAGAAAAACCGGCGCGCGGGTATGGATGCGCAACCGTTTGAGATGCGGGATGTCGGCCAGGCGTACCGCGAGGCGTTCCAGGCGACGATCCGACAGGGTGAGCGGATCGCCGCCCGAAAGGATCACCTCGCGGAGGGACGAATCCGCCGCGATCGCCTCCAGGGCAGGTCGAAACGCGCGCGGACGCATGGGGGTCGGTGTGGCGCGATCATGACGCCGGAAACAGAAACGACAATGCACAACGCATCCCGTGGTCACCTTGAGCAGCACGCGCCCCGGATATTTGGTGATCAGTCCAGGGATTTTTTGCGTGCAGGATTCGTTCAACGGATCGGTGGTGTATCCCGGAACCTCCTGCAACTCCTCGACGGTGGGGAGGAACTGCCGCGACAAGGGCCCCTCGCCCCGCTCGGCCATCAACCGCGCGGCCAGGGCCGGCGGCGCCAGAAACGGGAACGCCTCTGCCGCATTCCTGGCACCGGCAGGGAAATTTGTCGGGATTTCGACCGAATGATTCATGGCAGGGTGATCTGCGGCATCGGTTGCGGTATACTGGGGAGCGGATGTCATCGTTAGGACCTTTCGTGAACCCATTGCCAAGGAAATCGTATTCATCATGAGTGACATGCTCAACCACAACCAACTGCGCCAGGGCACCCGCGTCGAGATCGACGAGTTGCCATGGATCATCGTCGATGCCCAGTTCGTCAAGCCGGGCAAGGGCCAGGCCTTCACCAAGATCAAGATCAAAAACCTGATCGATGGCCGGGTGATCGAGCGCACCTTCAAGTCGAGCGAAAACGTCATCAAGGCCGATGTCGTCGATCGGGACATGCAGTTCCTGTACAACGACGGAGCGTACTGGCATTTCATGGATCCGGCCAGCTACGAACAGTCCGCCCTCGACGAAACCCAGGTTGGGGAAACCCGCTTCTGGCTCAAGGAGCAGGAGACCTATCTGGTGACGCTTTGGAAGAATCGCGCCATCGCGGTGATGCCGCCCTCCTTCGTCATCCTCACCATCACCCAATGCGATCCGGGCATCAAGGGTGATACGGTCTCCGGGGCCACCAAACCGGCCACCCTGGAGACCGGCGCCGAGGTCAAGGTGCCGCTGTTCATCAACGAGGGCGAGCGGATTCGTGTCGATACCCGTACCGGCCAATACGTCGAACGTGCCAAGGATTGATCCGGAAACCTGGCGACCCGCGGCCTCTCCGGACGGTTGGGCCGCGCGGGCGCGGGTGTTGCGACAGATTCGGGAGTTCTTCTTCGCCCGTGGCGTGCTGGAGGTCGAAACCCCGATCTTGAGCCGTTTCGCGGCTCCCGATGCGTCGCTGGATCCGATCGGCTGCGCGCTGGGCTATCTCTCCACCTCGCCGGAAACGGCGATGAAACGGCTGGTGGCGGCGGGATCGGGTTCGATTTATCAGATCACCCGCGCGTTTCGCGCCGGGGAGTCCGGACCCCTGCACAATCCCGAGTTCACCATGCTGGAGTGGTATCGTCCCGGCTGGAACTGGCGCGAACTCATCGATGAGAGTGTGACACTGGCGCTCGAAGTGCTGGGAACGACCGGGCGTCACGAATTCACCTTTGCCGAGGCGTTCACCCGATTCGCCGGCATCGATCCCTTCGCGGACGATTGGGCCACGCTCCGCAACGCCCTTCCCGGTCCGATTCCCGAGGGGCTGGAGCGTCTGGAACTTCTGGATCTGCTGCTGACCGAACGGGTGGAGCCGGCCTTCGCCGCGCTGGACGGCGTGGTGGTGCTGACCCGATTCCCGGCGGAGCGGGCGGCCATGGCGATCATCGATTCCGGCCCGCCGGCCACCGCGCTCCGTTTCGAGTTGTATGCGCGCGGGGTGGAACTGGTCAACGGCTACCAAGAGTTGACCGATCCGGACCAACAGGAGGCGCGTCTGCTGGAGGCCAACGCCAAACGAGCCGAGGCCGGGAAATTAAAATTGCCGATTGATGGGAACTTTCTTGACGCCTTGCGAGTCGGGATGCCCAAGACGGCGGGTGCGGCGTTGGGGGTGGATCGACTGGTGATGCTGGCCATGGGAGCGGGGCGACTGGCCGAGGTGATGGCCTTTCCCGAGGATCGTGCATGAAAATTGCATCGATCCCACCGATTTGCATTTTTCCACAGATCGGTCACGGCCATTAAGAGGAGATCCCCGCATGGTTCTGTTGCACTCACCCCCCGGAGAACTGGGCGCGTTCGCCCCGGAGTTTGCCTTGCCCGGCGTGGATGGCAAGACGCACACCCTGGAGAGTTACCAGTCGAGTCCGGTGCTGGTGGTGATGTTCATCTGCAACCACTGCCCGTATGTGCAGGCGATCGAGGAGCGTCTGATTGTCCTGGCGCGTGAACTGCAACCCCGGGGGGTGGCGTTTGTCGGCATCAGCAGCAACGATCCGACCAGTTATCCGGAAGACAGCTTCGAAAACATGCGTCTACGGGCCAACAAGAAAGGCTATCCCTTCGATTATCTGTACGACGGGAACCAGCGGACCGCCAGGGATTACGGCGCGGTCTGCACCCCAGACTTTTTCGTCTACGATCGGGAGCGCACGCTGCGCTATCGCGGTCGCCTGGACGACAGTCCGCGCAATCCGGCGGCGGTGCGCCGCGAGGAGATGAAAGAGGCGATTCTGGCGCTGCTCGAGGATCGGGCGATCCCGGAACCGCAAAATGCCGCCATGGGGTGCAGCATCAAGTGGAAGGAGTAACGGGCCGGATGGGGGGAGTTCCCCATCGCTCCCCCCCGCGTGGCGCCTGCATCGGGTGTGCCACGCCAAACCCCCTCGGGATCCGTCCCGATGTGAATCAGGAAGTCTCAAGGTGACCCAAAGCGCGAAAAATCGGGAAATTCCCTTCAACTACACCTCGTTTTCCGATCGGGAGGTCGTGCTCCGCTTTCTCGGTCAGCGCGCCTGGGAGTATCTGGAGAGTCTGCGCGGAAAACGGGAGACCGGACGTTCGGCCCGGGTGCTCTTCGAGATTCTCGGCGATCTCTGGGTGATCTCCCGCAACCCCTACCTGCAGGAAGATCTGCTCGAACATCCGCGACGCCTCGACGCCCTTCTGGAGAACATCGGTCAGCGCATTCAGTTGATCGTGGATCGGGCCAAGGGCAATGCCGAGGTGTTCGAACTGATCGAAAACCTGCGGGAGGCGGTCAAGGCTTTCGGGGCGTGGTTTCCGCAACGCGAAGCGCTGCGCAAGCGGGCCCGACACGCCTTCTCACGCGTCACCCGCGCGGAAAACATCGACTTTACCCCCATGGGGCGGGTGGCCCACATCACCGATGCCACCGACTGGCGCGTCGAGTGTCCGGCTTGTGTGTTGAAACCGGACCGCGAGGAGGAGGTGGCGGCGCTGGTGGCGGTGTGCGGCGAACTGGGTCTTCCGGTCATTCCGCGCGGCGGCGGGACCGGCTATACCGGCTCCGGCGTGCCCCTTCATCCCGACACGGTGATCATCAACACCGAAAAGATCGACTTCATCGCCCCCATCGAACGGATCGTGCCGCCGGGACTGACGTGCATGAAGGGGGGAGAACCCCCACACTCCCCGACCGAGAATCTTCCCGGCGGGAGTTCCACGGCCATGAATTCCGTACCCACGATCCGGGTGGGCGCCGGCGCGATCACCGCGCGGGTGGAAGAGGCCGCCGCCAGGTCCGGCTGGATCTTCGCGGTCGATCCCACCTCCAAGAACGCCTCGACCATCGGCGGCAACATCGCCATGAACGCCGGCGGCAAAAAGGCGGTGCTGTGGGGCACCACCCTGGACAACCTCCTCTCCTGGCGCATGGCCACCCCGGATGGCGGCTGGATGGAGGTGGAACGACTCGATCACAACCTGGGCAAGATCCATGCCCTGCCCGAGGCCCATTTCCGCGTCACCCGCTTCGGAGGCGACGGCCAGATCCCCGTGGGCGAACCGGTCACCCTGACCATCCCCTCGGAACAGTTCCGCAAGCCCGGACTGGGCAAGGATGTCACCAACAAGGCCCTCATGGGGCTGCCCGGCATCCAGAAAGAGGGGTGCGACGGTCTGATCACCAGTGCCGTGTTCGTGCTCTATCCCAAGCCGAAATTCACCCGCACCGTCTGTCTGGAGTTCTTCGGCGCGGATCTGGCGCAAGCCGTGCCGGCCATCGTCGAGACCAAGCGCTACCTGGAAGAGACTCCGGGCGTGGCCTGCGCGGGTCTGGAACACCTGGACGAACGCTATCTGCGCGCGGTGGGCTACAACGTCAAGGCCTCGCGCGGCGAACACCCGAAAATGGCCATTCTGGCCGACATCATCGGCGACGACGAAAACCGGGTACGCGAGGCGGCCCTGCATGTCACCGGACTGGCGCGGGCGCGGGATGGCGAAGGATTCATCGCGGTCAGCGAGGAGGAGCGGGCCCGCTACTGGGCGGACCGCTCCCGCACCGCCGCGATCGCCGCCCACACCAACGCCTTCAAGATCAACGAGGACGTGGTCATCCCCCTGGAGCGGCTGGCCGAATACAACACCGGCATCGAACGGATCAACATCGAGCAGTCGCTCAAGAACAAGATCCAAACCCTGGTGGTCATGGAGCGGTTTCTGGACGGCGAGGGGTTGGCGCGCTCCCTGCCCGCCGGCTATCCGAACAGCGACGAAAGCCTGACCTCGGTGGCCGCCAAGCGCGAAGCGGGATTGGCCCTGTTGGCCAGGGTGCGCCAGCGGTGGCAGAGGATTCTCGCCGCCCTCGATGCCTGGGCCACGGATTATCCCGATCTGCTCGACTCCCCGGCCCAGGCCCGTGCCAACATCCGGTTGATCGATCTGCTGTTGCGTCGCGAAATGCGCATCTCCCTGCGCCAGGAGGTGCTGCGTCCACTCCACAACGCCTTCGCCGGCGAACTGTGGGACGCCGCGCGCCGGGAGATCGACGCGCTGCATGGGGCGGAACGCTCCCGACGGCTGTTCGTGGCCCTGCACATGCATGCCGGCGATGGCAACGTCCACACCAACATCCCGGTCAACTCCAACGACTACGAGATGCTCCAGGAGGCGGAACGGATCGTGGATCGGATCATGGAGTTGGCCGTCTCCCTGGATGGACGGGTCTCCGGCGAACACGGCATCGGGCTCACCAAATTCCGCTATCTGGATCCCGAGATCATCGACGCCTTCGTTGATTACAAAATGACGGTCGATCCGGAAGGACGCTTCAATCCGGGCAAGCTGATGCCCGGCTCGGGTCTGGAACGTGCCTATACCCCGTCGTTGCGCCTGGTGCAGCAGGAGGCGCTCATCCTGCGCGAGACCGCCATGGGCGATCTGAACGACGACGTGCGCAACTGTCTGCGCTGCGGCAAATGCAAGAAAGTCTGCTCCACCCATGTGCCGCGCGCCAATCTGTTCTACTCCCCGCGTGACAAGATCCTGGCCACGGGTCTGATCATCGAGGCGTTCTTGTATGAGGAACAGGCGCGGCGCAAGGTCTCCCTGAGCCACTTCAACGCCCTGACCGATCTGGCCGACCACTGTGCGGTCTGCCGGCGCTGCGCCACCCCGTGCCCGGTGAACATCGACTTCGCCGCGGTCACCATGCGCATGCGCGAGATGCTCAAAAGTCGCGCGCGCCGCTCCGGACGCATCGGCCACCGCCTGGCCCTCGGTTTTCTCACCGCCACCGACCCGCGCCTGATCCGTATGGCCCGTCAGTTTTTCATTCTCGGCGGTTACGCGGGACAGCGACTGGCCCATCGCCTGTGGAAGCAACTCACCCGTCCGCACCGGCACGGCGACGAACCGCCCAAGGCCGCCGCCGGACGCGCCCCCAATCTGGTGGAACAGTTCGTTCCCCTGCTCGAGCGTCCCCTGCCCGCCGGTCTGCCGAGTCGCTCGGCGCGCGGGTATCTGGATATCGAAGATCCTTCGGTGATCCCGGTGCTGCGCGATGCCGATCGCTCGGAACCCAAATTCGAAAGCGTCTTTTATTTTCCGGGTTGCGGCTGCGAACGGCTTTTTTCCGACGTGGCCCTGGCCTCGATCGCCATGATGGTCCACATCGGCGCCCAGGTGGTGCTGCCGCCCGGCGCGATCTGCTGCGGGTTTCCCCAGAGCGCCTCGGGATTGGAAACCCTGGGACGCCAGATCACCATGCGCAACCGGGTGCTGTTCCACCGGGTGGCCCATGCCTTGAGCCACCTGGAGATCAAGACCGTCATCGTCTCTTGCGGCACCTGCATGGACCAGTTGGAAAAATACCACTTCGAGACCATCTTTCCCGGCTCCCGTCTGCTGGATGTGCATGAATTCTTGATGGAAAAAGGGGTCGGGCTCCATTCGCGCTCCCGGGAACCGATCCTGTTCCACGACCCCTGCCATTCGCCGATGAAGGTCCATCCGCCGCTGATGGTCGCTTCCAGGCTGCTGGGACGTCCGGCGGTGCTGGCGGACCGTTGTTGCGGCGAGGCCGGCACCTTTTCGGTCTCCCGTCCGGACATCGCCGCCCAGGTGCGCTTTCGCAAGGACGAGGAGGTCAACCGCAACCGCGAACCCGGCGAAACGGCCCGCATCCTCACCTCCTGCCCCTCGTGTTTCCAGGGGTTGTCCCGACTGGAGAACACCAGCGCCGACTACCTGGTGGTGGAGTTGACCCGTTCCCTGCTCGGATCCGGGTGGCGGACGGCATTTCTGGAACGCATGCGTCGCGGTGGACTGGAAAAAGTGCTGTTGTAACTTGCATGATGGGAGGAGAACCCCTCACCTCCCGTACCGTGGCCTTCTCTTTGGGCGTTCCACGGTAACCTGATGGGGGGGAGACCTCCCTCCCCCCGACCGTGGCCATCCTTTCGGACCTTCCACGGTAACCTGATGGGGGGAGACCTCCCTCCCTCCGACCGTGGCCATCCTTTCGGACCTTCCACGGTAACCTGATGGGGGGAGACCTCCCTCCCTCCGACCGTGGCCATCCTTTCGGGCGTTTCCATGGTAAGATGCATCTTGGCAGGAGAGACCCATGGGATCCATGCCCGCTCTTGACCATTCCAGGAGACCACCATCGACATCGCCTCGCACCTGCCCGAATGGCTCCCCGCCATCAGTCCGAAATTTGCCCTGGATCTGCTCCTGGTCTATCTCGGCACGGTGGTCCAGGCATCCTTGGGGTTCGGGTTCGCGTTGATCTCCGCGCCGCTGCTCAAGCTGATCGATCCCGATCTGCTCCCCGGTCCACTGATGGTGGCCGGCATGCTGCTCAATGCGGCCATGGGCGCGCGGGGATTGAAGGCGGCGGAAAAAGCCCCCCTGGCATGGATGGTGATGGGATCCCTGCCGGGCTTGTGGCTGGGTGTCCTATCCTACGACTGGTTGACCCCTCGTCAGGCGGACATGCTGTTCGGTGTGCTGGTGTTTTCGGCGGTGGGAATGTCGCGCCTGCATGGCGCCAAACACGCCACCGCCGGGGTGCTGATCGGCGCCGGTTTTTTTTCGGGCCTCATGAACATCACCACCACCATGGGGGGACCACCGGTGGTGCTGGCCCTGCAAGCCCTGCCCGGAAACCGGTTTCGTGCGACCCTGGCCCTCTATTTCCTGGTGATTGGCACGATCTCGTTGTTTGTGTTGCCCCACTCCGTGCAACTGGACCTGGCGAAATCGATCCGAGGGCTGGAATTGATGCCTGCGGTGCTCCTGGGGCTCTGGAGCGCCGGTCCGTTCGAACGCTGGCTCGACGCGGGACGCACCCGTGTCGCGGTCCTGCTGCTGGCGGCGGCAGCCGGTGGGATTCTGATCCTTCGCTCCTGGCCGCCGGTCGATCAGGCCGGCATGGCCGCCGTGATCTCCATCATCAAGGATGCCCTCCTTGATCTTGTCCTCGAATAAGGATGAACCATGGTTTCTCGTAAAGATCTTCAACCATCCCCTCTTCGGATGCAACCGGTCATCCGAGGCGATCAGACCCTCCTGCCCAACGAAAAGCACTCCACCCGCATCCCGCTCGGCGGGCGCCACCGGCTCACCAATCCGGGCGCCATTCCCCTGGCGATCATCGAGGTGCAATCCGGCAACCACCTGGGCGAGGATGACATCGTGCGTCTCGACGATCCTCGCGGACGCGGTTGAAGGCCAGCCATGTCCGATCATCAATCAGAACGACACCCTCCCCGAAGACAACCCCCTCTTGATCCAGCCATCCCCCCGAGCGACGATCCACCGCGCGCATCGGACCCGGAACAAGCCCGGAGCGCGCCGCTGGGACCGAACGGGCCGCAAGCCCGGAACGCGCCGCTGGGACCGAACGGGCCGCAAGCCCGGAACGCGCCGCTGGGACCGAACGGGCCACAAGCCCGGAACGCGCCGCTGGGACCGAACGGGCCGCAAGCCCGGAACGCGCCGCTGGGACCGAACGGGCCACAAGCCCGGAACGCGCCGTCGGGACCGAACGGGACGCAAGCCCGGAACGCGCCGCCGGGACCATCCAGCCCTGACGACTCCCTGCCCCACCTCGGTTCGTTGCGGGACTGCCTGATCCGCGACCGCCACCCGTTGCGCAAGCTGCATGGAGAGCTTTCCCGCCAGGCGCGGGAGGGGGTCTGCCCGGATCCCAGGCGGCTGGAGGAGTTGCGCGAACGGCTCAAACGCTCGCGGGAGGGGTTCGCGCGCCGACGCGCCTCGATTCCGGCATTGAACTTTCCCGAAGAGTTGCCGATCACCGTCCGGCGCGACGACATTCTGACCGCCATCGGCAAACATCCGGTGACCATCGTCCGTGGCGCCACCGGGTCGGGCAAGACCACGCAACTGCCAAAGATCTGTCTGGCAATGGGGTTGGGAAGCGCTGGCATGATCGGGGTCACCCAGCCGCGTCGCATCGCGGCCCGCTCGATCGCGGAGTTTCTGCGTCAGGATCTCAACGATCCGGATCGGCTCATCGGCCACAAGGTGCGCTTCAACGATCACACCAACCCGGATACCCTGGTCAAGATCATGACCGATGGGATCCTGCTCGCCGAGATCCAGGGGGATCGTCTGCTCAGCCGCTACGAGGCGATCATCGTGGACGAGGCCCACGAACGGAGTCTCAACATCGACTTCCTGTTGGGGCTGTTGAAACAGATCCTGCCCAGGCGTCCGGAATTCAAGCTGATCATCAGCTCCGCCACCCTGGACGCGGAGAAGTTTTCGCGTCATTTCGGGGATGCGCCAATCATCGACGTATCGGGCCGCACCTATCCGGTCGAAACCCGCTATCGGCCTCGTGTGGTGGAAGCCGACGAGGAGAACGATCTGGAAGATGCCGAGGAGCAGAGCCTGGAACAGGCGATCCTGGCGGCGGTAGCCGAGTTGTCCCGACCTGGCATGCACGGGGATATTCTGGTGTTTCTGCCTGGCGAACAGCAGATCCGCGAGATCGGCGAGTCGCTGGACAAAACGCTTCCCCTGGGCACCGAAATCCTGCCTCTGTTCGCGCGCCTGCCGGGCGCGGATCAGCAGCGCATCTTTCAGACCGGCGCGCAACGCCGGATCATCCTGGCCACCAACGTGGCCGAAACCTCGATCACCGTACCCGGCGTGCGCTATGTGATCGACTCCGGTCTGGTGCGCATCAGCCGCATCAGCGAACGAAGCCGCATCCAGCGTCTTCCGGTGGAAAAAACCTCCCGCGCCTCGGCGGATCAACGCCAGGGACGCTGCGGACGGGTCGCGGATGGCATCTGCATCAGGCTTTATTCCGAAGAGGATTATCTCGCCCGTCCCCAGTTCACCGATCCGGAGATCCTGCGCACCCCACTCGATGCGGTGATCCTGCAAATGAAGGCGATGCGCATCGGCGAGATCGATGCCTTTCCCTTTGTCGATCCACCTCCGAACCGGTCGATCAGTCAGGGGATGCGCTTTTTGGAAGAGATCGGCGCCCTGGACGACGCCGGTCATCTCACCGCCATCGGCAAACAGTTGGCCCAACTGCCGGTGCCGCCTGGTCTGGGACGGATCCTGCTGGAAGGGGGCAAGCGCGGACGGTTGAAGGAGATCCTGGTGCTGGTATCCGCCCTCTGCATTCCCGATCCCCGCGAGGAGCCTCTGGAACACCGCGACGCGGCACGACAGGCCCATGCCCGTCACAAGGATCCCAACTCCGATTTTTCCGCGCTGCTGACTCTCTGGCGCTTCATCGGGCAGGGTCGCCTCGATCACCCGAGCAACAATGGTTTTCGCAAGTTCTTAAAGGAGAATTATCTCTCCCGTGTCCGGGTGCGGGAGTGGCTGGAGATCCACACCCAGCTTGAGGAGATGTGTCTGGAGTTGGGACTCAAACCCAACGAAACCGAAGCCACCTACGCGGAGATCCATCAGGCGCTGCTGCCGGGACTGCTCGGCAACATCGGTTTCAAGCTGGACCATCGGGAGTTCGCCGGCGCCCGCGAGAGCCGTTTCTGGATCCATCCCGGCTCGGCGTTGCATCGCAAGGCGCCTGCCTGGGTGGTGGCCGCCGAGCTGGTCGAGACCACCCGTCTTTACGCCCGCACCTGTGCGCGGGTGGAACCGGAGTGGATCGAGGCTGCGGCGGGTCCGTTGTGTCGGCGCGCCTATCTGAACGCCCACTGGGAGAAGCAGCTCGGTCAGGTGATGGCCCAGGAGCGGGTGACCCTGTTCGGCCTGGTGCTGTTGGCCAACCGCAAGGTCCATTTCGGGCCGCTCAACCCGGTCGAGGCGCGGCAGATTTTCATCCAGTCGGCCCTGGTCGAGGGAGAGTTCAATTCGAGCGCCCCCTTTTTCGTCCACAATCAGGCGATGATCGCCGAAGTGCGGGAACTGGAGCACAAAACCCGGCGTCGGGATCTGTTGACCCCGGATCCGGAACGGTATGCCTTCTACGACGAACGAATTCCAGCCTCGTTGCACGCCTCGCGCCGCTTTCACGAATGGTATGCCGAAGCACGCAAGAAAAGCCCCCGGATTCTCCATTTCGAGCGCGAACATGTGCTGCGTCGTGACGACGGATCGATCCAGGGGGAGCGTTTTCCGGGTCATTTGATCATCGACGGGCGCGAATATCCATTGGAGTACACCTTTGATCCCGGCGGTCACAACGACGGGGTGAACGTGCGCATTCCGCTTTCGCTGTTGAATCTCCTCTCCCCCCTGCCTTTCGAGTGGCTGGTGCCGGGGGTGCTGCCGGACAAGATTCTGGCTTTGCTTAAATCCCTGCCCAAGGGACTGCGCAAACCATTGGTCCCGTTGCCGCAGACGGTTGAGTGGTGCATGGGGCGTTTGAGTTACGGTAATTCTTCATTAAAGGTTACGTTAATTCAATTATTGAAATCCAGAACCCCCCTCGACATCCCCCTGGACAGCTTCCGGGAGGACTCCCTGCCCGATCACCTGCGCATGAACTTCCTGATTGTCGATGAATCGGGCACCCGCATCCTCGGACGCGGGCGGGATCTGGAGGCGTTGAGAAGCGAGCTGTGCGCGGATGCCCGCGAACGACTTGTCAAGCAACCCAAGGCGGAGTGGGAGCGCACCGGCATCATCCGTTGGGATTTCGGTCCGATTCCCGAGCAGGTGATTCTCGATGCCGGTGGCATCCGGCTGCACGGCACACCGGTGTTGCAAGACGATGGGGATTCGGTCTCGTTGCGTTTGATGAACGACCCGATGCGGGCCATCCAGACCACGCGCGGCGGACTGGCGCGGCTGTTCATGCTCCATCTGGCTTCGGCGCTCCAGGGGATCCGACGTCACCATCCGCTCTCCAGGGAGGCGTCGATGGCCTTTCTCACCCTGACCATGGGCAAGCCCGGTCCGCATGTCACGGTGATCGATCAGGCCATCCAACGGGCGATCCGTGACCTTTTTCTCCCCTCGGAAGGGTCGATCATTCGCGATCCGGACGAATTCCAGATGCGCTTGCAATCCGGACGCACCCGGCTGGTCCCCGAGGTCCAGGCGGGCGTGAATCAGGCGCAAAAGATTCTCGAAGGCTACGCCGCGCTGCGTCAGGCGATCAAGCAGGCCCCCCCGCAGGTGCTCAAGGAGGCGGTGCCGGACATCCAGGAGCAGTTATCCCACCTGTTGCCGTCGGATTTTCTCCTGTCCACCCCTTCACCCTGGCTCGAACGGCTGCCGATATACTTGAAGGCGATCCAGATTCGCCTGGAGCGCTGCGCGCGGGATCCCTTGAAAGATTCGCGCGCCATCGTCGAGATTCTTCCTTTCTGGCGGGAGTACCGCAAGCGGGCGGAGCGGCACGCACGGGAGGGGCTGACCGATCCGGAGTTGGTCGTGTTGCGCTGGATGATCGAGGAGTGGCGGGTATCGTTGTTCGCCCAGGAACTCGGCACCGCCATGCCAGTCTCGGCCAAACGCCTGACCGCCCAGCTGCAAAAGAGCCTGGCATAGGAAGGAACTATAATATTAATTATAATTTAATATATTCATTTCCTTTTTCTATACACTAAGATCATTAACAAGCAAATACTAGAGTGCATATCAAAAGAATAATTCTATTAAAGTATTTTTCTTGACTTGGATATCACTTATTGATAAAATTATAATTATAAGTTGGTGTTGATGCTATTATTTCTTGGCGTTGGCTTTCTGACGGGATAGAACTTACACCATGGCCATGATCGAAGGATTCCGAATTCGCAACTTCCGAGCCCTCAAGGATATCACCATGGGGAGGATCGGAACCGACCCAACTTTTAGTAGAGCAGAGCCTTTGACCCCCTTGGTGTCCGTAATCGGTCGCAATGGAGTGGGCAAGAGTACAATTTTTGATGCTTTTAGTTTTTTGTCCGATTGCATGGTGATGGATGTAGAGAGCGCCTGTAACGAAGGTTGGCGTGGTGGGCTGGAAAAACTGCTCTCCGCCGATGTTCAGAACGACCCACACGCAACCCTCGATTTTGTCATCTATTATCGGGAAGCGCAAAATGAACGCCCGATTACCTACGAGGTCTCCATTGGTCTAGACCCCAAGAGCGGGCGAGCATGTGTCACTTCTGAAAAACTTCGGCAGCGACGACAAAGGGAGACCTCTGGCCGCCCTTATACCTTTCTGGATCTTAACTTCGGGGTGGGCCAAGCATGGGCCGGGCAGAGAAGTGTTCAAGACGATACCGATACCAGGGATAAAATGGAGGTGACTCTCGACCCTGGACGATTGGCCATCACCACCCTGGCCGAGCATATCAAGGATCACCCCCGCATCACCAGATTCCGTAATTTCATCAAGGGATGGTATCTGAGCTATTTCACCCCTGATGCTGCCCGTCAAACCCCGAAATTCAGACCAGAAAGGCATTTGAACCGGCGTGGGGAAAACATTGCCAATGTCGTCCACTACATGGCCACCCAGGATCAGGATCGGTTCAGAAACATCCTGAAGCGCATCGGACAAAAAATCCCCGGCATCGGGCAAATCACACCTTATGTGGACCCGGTAACCCGAAACGTCTACCTGCAATTCCACGACAAAGGGTTCACCACCCCCTTCTTCGCGCCACAAATGTCTGACGGGACATTGAAACTGTTCGCCTATATGCTGCTGCTTGAAGATCCGGAACCACCGCCATTCATCTGTATCGATGAACCGGAAAACGGTTTGCATCACAAGTTGCTCGCTGACTTGGCGCGGGAGTTTCGCTTTCACGCCACGGGTAGAAAATACAAACCGCAACTCTTCATCACAACCCATCAACCTTTTTTTGTGGATGCCCTGACTCCCGCCGAGACGTGGATTCTGGAAAAGCAGGCGAATGGATTTGCCACCATATCACGCGCCAGTGACAACGCCACCATCATGGCCATGGTCAACGAGGGCATCCCGTTGGGCAACTTGTGGTACAGCGACTACATGGATGATGGGATGGTGTGAGATGAAATTCGAAATTCTCGTCGAAGGGGTTTCGGACAAAACCACCCTGTGGGACATTCTCCCGGCGATCCTCGGTCCCCGTGAACAACCTCATCTGTGGTTCATCCGAAAACATCAAGGAATCGGCAAATTACCCGAGAATCTCGTGCCACGCCAAGGATCACGGACAACACCTTACTCGGTCAACTTCCCACAAAATTGAGAGCTTATTCAAAGACACTTGATCGTGATTCGATCGTCGTCGTATTGGTGGATTTGGATGAGAAGGATGAAGTTGTTTTCCGCACACAATTGGAAACGCTCGTAACCAGCACCATTCAACGACCAAACCATGTCAACGTATTGATTTGTATTGCAATTGAATAGCTCGAGGCGTGGTATCTGGGGGACCAGAATGCTCCTGGCGCGTATCGTCTTGAACCAGGATCCTGATACATTATGCAGTCGGGGGCGATGTGAAACGGGGGAGTTCAAGGTTCAACTGGCCAGCAAGATATCGCCTTTCATGGATGTGGAGACCAACAAGTCTGAAAGCTTTCAAACTTTCAGAAATGCGTTACGCTTTAAGGCCGGTTTGCCGACATCCTTGATCTCGAGAAAGCATTCTGGAGATTGATTTAACTTGCATGATGGAGGGAAAATCCACTCACCCCCCGACCGTGGACTTCCCTGGCGGGGGTTACACGGTAAGATTTCTTGCTGAAGAGATCCCAACGCAAAGAATGGGATTTCCGGCTTGTTGAAAGCTCCATCCCAAACCAAGTACCCTCACCCCGCTCCGACGCTGAAGAAATCCCGGGCCGAGGCCACATCCCGGGCGATCTGCTCGCGCAGGGCGGAGACGTGGGGAAAGCGCATCTCGGCGCGCAGGCGCTTTACGAACTGCACCCGCAGCACCTGACGGTAGAGATTGAGCGGGATGTCGGTCAGAACGTGGGTTTCCAGATGGATTTCGGCATCCCCGAAGGTGGGATTGCGACCGATGTTCACCACCGATGGCATCCAGCATCCCCCGGCGCAGGCCCTGGCCACATAAACCCCCACCGGCGGATGCAACATGCCGCTTAGCGCCAGATTGGCGGTGGGAAACCCCAGATCCCGTCCGCGTTGGAATCCCGACACCACCCGCCCCTCCACCTCGAACGGCCGGTCGAGCAGACGCGCCGCCATGCCGAAATCCCCGGCCTCCACCTCGCGACGCACCCAGGTCGAGGAGATCGGCTGATCCCCCACGAAGACCAGCGGATGAGCCTGAACCCCGAATCCCAGTTGATCCCCCATGCGCCGCAGATCCGTAAACGATCCGGCACCCCGCGACCCGAAGCGGAAATTCTCACCCACCACCACCTCGCGCACTCCCAACCCTTCGACCAGGATCCCGCGCACGAACGTTTCCGGTTCGGTTCCGGCCAGACTGCGATTGAAGTGCAACACGAACATCGCGTCCAGTCCTGCCTCTTCCATCCAGCGCGCCTTGCCGCGCATCCCGGTGATCCGGGGAGGGGCGCGCCGGGGATCGAGCAGACTCAAGGGGTGCGGTTCGAAAGTGACGGCCATGATCGGTACTCCGTCATGACCGGCGGCCAACTCCCGCAGTCGCGCGAACAGCGCCTGATGTCCCAGATGAACGCCGTCGAAATTGCCGATCGCCACAACCGCGTCGCGAAAACGTTCCGGCAGGTTATGCAGTCCACGAATGATGTTCATCCGTCCATCGCCGATGCTGGCCACCCTCTGTACCACCCTTTCCACGTTCAAGCTTCAGATGATCCGATTTTCCATTTCGATGATCCGGATTGCAAAACCCGTTCCTCAAACAGGCGAACGCCGCGCCACCTGTCACGCACGCGCGTTTGACCGCCCTTTCGCGCATAACGAAAATATGCCATGATTGGATCTGGCGGTCTCGGTGAGGGATCGCTTTACCTAATCTTGCGCGCGATGCATCAGTATCGAGCAACAGCGCGCATCGATCATCCTTGCACACCAGAATCGCCCGTCAAACCCGGAGCCTTTGCCAGATGTTGAACGCCATGCGCCGCGGCGCCAAATCCTTCATCATTCGCCTGCTTTTGATCCTGCTCGCCATGAGCTTCATGGTCTGGGGCGTAGACAGCTACGTCAGAAGCCAAGGGCAAAAACCGGTGGTGGAGGCCGATGGATGGAAGATCGGAGTTCGGGAGTTCAGCGCCGCCTACGAACAGGAGTTCCAAACCCTGCGCGAACGGTTCGGGGGCTCCATCGACAAAAAAACCGCCGAAATGCTGGGGCTCAAGAACCGGACCCTCAACTCGTTGATCAACCGCTACCTGATCCTCAATGCTGGTCATGATCTGCACCTGACCGTCTCCACCGATATCTTGCGCCAACGCATCGACTCCACGCCCGCCTTCCAGGTGGATGGCCGTTTCGACAAGAACCGCTATGAATTGGTTCTGCGCAACAACCGGCTCTCCCCGAAGGAGTTCGAAGCCCAACTCAAGGCCGATATCGTCTCGGATCAGATCCGTCGCGCGGTCAGCCAACCCACCGTGCTGCCCAAGGCGCTTGTGAACGACATTTACCGTCACAACAACGAAAAACGGGTCGCCAACATTGTAACACTCGATCCCAAGGAGCTGGAAGATTCCATCAAACCCGCGGATGCCGAACTCGAGGAGTTCCTGAAGAAAAACCAGGCGCAGTTCATGACCAAGGCCAAGGTCAAGCTCCGTTACGCCCTGCTCAACAACGACAGCGTGCGTGACGCGGTGAAGGTCACCGATGAAGAGATGCGGGAGTTCTACGAGGAGCACATCCGGGAGTATCGCAAGGGCGAAACCCGTCAGGCGCGTCACATCCTGGCCCGTATCGACGAAAAGAGCGATGCCGCGGCAGCCAACGAAAAGATCCGCAAGGCCTCCGACCGTCTCAAGGCCGGCGAACCGTTCGAAACCGTGGCCAAGGAGATGTCCGACGACGCCTCCGCCGGTCAGGGGGGCGACCTGGGCGAGTTCGGACCTGGAATGATGGTTCCCGAATTCGACAAGGCGGTCTTTTCCGCCGAGGTCGGCAAGGTCTCGGAGCCGGTGACCACGAAATTCGGGGTGCATCTGATTCGCGTGGAGAAGATCAACGCGCCGGAGACCAAACCGTTGGAAAAGGTGACCCTGGAGGTTCGCGGGCGCATCGTGGAGAACAAGGCCAAGGATCTGGTCTACGACCGTTCCGCCACCTTCGAGGATCAATTGGCCGCCTCCGGCAATCTGCAAACGATCGCCAAGGATCTCAATCTGCGCTACAAGGAGACCGACTTTTTCGCCCGCGATGAACCAGGTCGCGGCGGCGTGGAGAACGATCCCAAGTTCCTGGAAGTGGCCTTTTCGACTGCCAAGGGTTCTGTTTCACCGCTGCTGGAGTTGACCAATCATCAGTTTTTGGCCCTCGAGGTGCTGGATCGTCAAGAGCCGACGCCCAAGAGTCTGGAACAGGCCAAGGAGGAGGTGACCCGCGCTTTCCGGGCGGAAAAGGGACGCGAGGAGGCCGCCAAACTCATGCAAAACGCCCTCAAGGCTCTGGGCGAGGGCAAACCGATCCAGGAGATCGCTGCCGCGAACGACAAATTGCGGATTTCCACCCCTGCCCCGTTCCTGCGTGAGGGCAAGGAGAAGGAACCGGGCGCCAAGATCCGCGAGGCGGTTTTCAAACTCCATCCGGACAAGCCTCATTTCGGGGAGATCATCGACGACGAAGGTCGTTTGAGTCTGGCGCGGCTGGAAAAGATCATCGACGCCCCCGCCGAAATCGACAAGGAGGCGGAAAATGAACTGCTCGCCAAACTTGAGGAGTCGCTGGGACAAGAACAGCTCATCGCCTATCTGAACGGATTGTGGATCAAGGCCAACATCCACATCAATCAAGACATTCTGGATCGGTTGTGAGTCGTTTGTTCGTCCGGGGCACAGGCTGACGCTTCCAGGAGTTGATTGGACCATGCCATCCGGACACGTCACGGTTGAACCCACGCCACCCCCATCCAGGAGCACGTCCGTGCGGAGCGAATATCAGGTCGCTGTGATCGGCGCCGGACCAGGTGGCTACAGCGCCGCGTTTCTGGCTGCGGGACAGGGACTTTCCACCGTGCTGATCGATCCCGAGTCCGCCCCCGGCGGGGTCTGTCTGCATCGCGGCTGCATTCCGAGCAAGGCGCTCCTGCATGCGGCACGGGTGATCACCGAAAGCCGCGAGGCGGGTCGGATGGGGATCCACTTCCCAGCCCCCACGATCGACCTGGAGCGGCTGCGCGCCTGGAAAACCGAGATCGTCACCCGCCTTACCACGGGGCTGGCCCAGCAGTGCCAACTGCGCGGCGTGACCCTGGTTCGAGGTCGGGCCAGCCTGCTCGATCCCAACCACCTGCGCATCGAGCATCCGCCATCCGAACCGATCCAAATCCGCGCCGGGCACATCATCCTGGCGACCGGATCCCGACCCGCGACGCTGCCAGATGTCGATGCCAGCCTTGCCGGTGTCATGGACTCCACGACAGCCTTGTCTCTCGAAAAAATCCCCGCCTCCCTGCTGGTGGTGGGCGCCGGCAACATCGGTCTGGAGTTGGGGACGGTCTATGCCGCCCTGGGTGCGCAGGTGCATGTCGTCGAGGCGGGAACCGGCATCCTGCCCGGAACGGATCGCGATCTGGTGCGTCCCCTGGCCGCGCGTTTGGGAAAAACCTTGGCCTCGCTCACCATGAACGCGCGTCTCGAGCGGGTCGAATCCATCTCCGAAGGGGTGCGGGTGACCCTGACCGATGGCTCGGGCAACCGGATCGTGCATGACGTTGAACAAATGCTGATCGCCACGGGACGGACTCCGGCCAGCGACATCCCCGGACTGGAGAGGACCAGAGTGACACGGGACGGACGCGGCGCGATTCAGGTGGATGGATCCCTGCGCACCGCCGAGCCGACCATTCTGGCCATCGGGGATGTGACCGGCGGACCGATGCTGGCTCATCGCGCCTCGGCCCAGGCCCGGGTCGCCATCGCCACCCTTTGTGGCGCGCCCCCGCCGGAACGCCTGCCGATCCTGCCAGGCGTCACCTATACCGATCCGGAGGTGGCCTGGGCGGGTCTGACCGAAACCGTGGCCCGCGAACAGGGGATCCCGGTGCGGGCGGTCCGTTTTCCCTGGGCAGCCTCGGGTCGCGCCCACACCCTGGAGCGCACCGAAGGGGTGACCAAATGGATCCTGGAGCCGGATTCAGGCCGAATTCTCGGTGTGGGCATCACCGGACCGGGGGCAGGAGAGTTGATCGCCGAGGGGATTCTGGCCATGGAGCACGGCTTGACGATCGACCGGATCGCCCATTGCGTCCATCCCCATCCCACCCTGTCGGAGACGATGATGGAGGCTGCGGAGATCTTCTCCGGATCCTCCATCCATTTTCACGCCCCCCGTCGCGACCCGCGCGGCGCCCCGCCCCACCGCTGAGATTCCGACCGGCCAGACACTGAGATTCCGACCGGCCAGGCGTCACATTCCATGCAGGATGCAATTAAATTTGCAATGATCGCTACAATATTGTAGAAATCATGACAGATTTAATTTCTGACCACAGATCCGCTCATGACTTTAAATTCGGTTCCCTATCTGGCCCTGCTGTTCAGTCTGCCGGCACGCAACGCCACGGAGCGGATGCGCGCGTGGCGGGCGTTGAAAAGCATGGGGGGGGCGGTGCTGCGCGACGGGGTCTATCTGCTCCCCGCCGGCAACGGGCGGGAACTGCCCCTCATCGAGGTCGCCCGCGGCATCCAGGAGGCGGGCGGTCAGGCCGAGGTGGTCGGCATCGTGACCCGCTCCGAAGCACAGAACCTCACCTTTCGCGCCCTCTTCGACCGGCAGGCCGATTATCTGACCTTAAGCGACGAAATCGCCTGCATCGATCCCGATACTCTGGAGATCACCCCCCTGAAACGGTCGGTGCGGTTGCTCAGACGCCGTTTCAACGACATTGCCAGGATCGATTTTTTTCCCAGTGACCAACAAACCGGGCTGTTGAACGCCCTGACCGCCCTCGAGTCGCTCATCGCGCGCCGGATCGATCCCTCGGAACCCATGGCATGTCATGCGCCGATCCCGCGACTCGATCCCGCCGATTTTCAGGGTAGGGTCTGGGTCACCCGCGCCAATCCGTGGGTGGATCGGCTCGCCTCGGCCTGGCTGATCCGGCGTTTCATCGATCATCAAGCGCGCGTTGTCTGGCTGGAACCTGGATCCGTCCCTCCGGAAGAGTCGCCGGGATTCGATTTCGATGGCGCGACGTTCACGCATGTTGGCAATCGGGTCACCTTCGAGGTGCTGCTGGCCGCTTTCGGTCTGGAGGAGGATCCCGCGCTGATGGCCATCGGTCGGATGATCCACGCCCTGGATCTGGGGGGAAGCAGTCCCGAGGCGGCGGGGTTCGAGGCGCTTCTCAAGGGGATGCGGCATCGCGCGGGGGATGACGATGCCATGTTCGCGGCCTGCATCATTGTTCTGGATGATTATTATCTCTCTTTTTCCCATGACAAGGAACGCTTCGATGGTTGACGACCGACCGGCGTCCCAACGCCCGCCGCACCCCTCCTTTTGGGAGGCGTTTTTCTATTGGTTGAAACTGGGATTCATCAGTTTCGGCGGACCTGCCGGACAGATCTCGGTCATGCACCAGGAGTTGGTGGAAAAACGGCGCTGGATCTCCGAACACCGTTTTCTTCACGCCCTGAACTACTGCATGCTGCTGCCCGGTCCCGAGGCCCAGCAGTTGACCATCTACATCGGCTGGCTGCTGCATCGCACCTGGGGCGGCATCGTGGCGGGAACGCTGTTCGTTCTGCCATCGCTGTTGATCCTCATCGTCCTGACCTGGATCTACATCGCCTTTGGCGAGGTGCGTTGGGTGCAGGGGATCTTTGTCGGCATCAAGCCCGCCGTGGTGGCGGTGGTGCTGTTCGCCGCCTGGCGCATCGGCTCGCGCGCCTTGAAAAACCGTCTGCTCATGGGGTTGGCTTTCGCCTCGTTCGTGGCGATTTTCCTGTTTCACCTCCCCTTCCCGCTCATCGTGCTGGGTGCCGCCATCCTCGGCGCCATCGGTGGACGGATCAGGCCGGATCTGTTCAAAGGCGGCGCCGGTCATGGCGGTGGGGATAAACACTACGGCCCGGCCCTGATCGACGACGATACCCCGCCGCCGGAGCATGTCCGTTTCAAACCGGCGCGGCTGGCCTTCATGATCGCGGTTTTTCTCGCGGTCTGGGGGGCGATCATGCTGCTTTTGACCAACCCGACCCTGCACGACATGGGGATGTTCTTTTCCAAGGCGGCGCTGGTCACCTTTGGCGGGGCCTATGCGGTGCTGCCGTATGTCTATCAGGGTGGGGTGGAGACCTACGGCTGGCTGACCGGCGCGCAGATGGTCGATGGACTGGCCCTCGGCGAAACCACGCCGGGACCGTTGATCATGGTGGTGGCCTTCGTGGGATTCGTGGGCGGCTGGACCAAGGCGCTGTTCGGCCCGGACGCCCTGTTCTGGGCGGGCGCCGCCGGCGCGACCGTGGCCACGATCTTCACCTTTCTCCCTTCCTACCTCTTCATTCTGGCCGGCGGACCGCTGATCGAGGCCACCCACGGGGACATGAAATTCACCGCGCCCCTGACCGCCATCACCGCCGCCGTGGTGGGCGTGGTGGTCAATCTGGCGGTCTTTTTCGCCTGGCATGTGCTCTGGCCTCACGCCACGGAGGCATCCCCCTTTTCGGGAGGTTTCGCCGGGTTGCAGGCAGGGATCATCGTGGTCGCCTTTGTCGCGCTGTTTCGTTACAAACAGGATATCATGCGGGTGATCGGCGTTTGCATGGTGTTGGGTCTGATGCAGACCTTCCTGCTCCCTTGACGCTCCTGTTCGGAATACCAAGGCATGGCAATGGAACCCGTCCCTTCGCACACCCACCGATTGTGGTCCTTTCTGGCGCTCAAGCGCGAAACGGTGGGCCTGCTTTTGCTTGTGGTGCTGGTCGGGCTCGGAGAGCGGCTGGCCGAGCGGTTTTTGCCGATCTATCTGCTGGCATTGGGAGGCGGGGTGTGGGTGATCGGCACTCTGGGGGCGATGCAAAACCTGTTAAGCGCCCTTTATTCCCTGCCGGGGGGCTATCTGGCCGAACATCTGGGGATCCGCAAAAGCCTGATTATCATCAATGTGACCGCGATGTGCGGCTATCTGATCGTGATCCTGGTGCCGAGGTGGGAGGCGGTTCTGGTGGGGGCGGTGCTGTTTCTGGCCTGGAGTTCACTCTCCTTGCCGGCCAGCATGGGGTTGATCGCCCAGGTGCTCCCTTCCAACAAACGGACCATGGGGGTGACCATGCATTCGCTGGTCAAGCGACTCCCCATGGCGTTGGGGCCGGTGATCGGCGGGGTGTGCGTGGATCGGTTCGGCGAGGTGGAGGGGATCCGGATCGCCTTTGGCATCGCGCTGGTTCTGGCCGGGATCGGGCTGTTCGCCCAGCAACGGCTCATCCCGGAAGACAAGCCGGGCACCCCGCCCCCCTTCTCGCCGGCCAAGGTTCTGGCCCTGCTCACCCCGAACATGCGGCAGTTGCTGGTCTCCGACATCCTGGTGCGTTTTTGCGAGCAGATCCCGTATGCGTTCGTGGTGGTCTGGTGCATGAAGGTGATCGCCGAACCGGTTTCCGCCACGCAGTTCGGCTATCTGACCTCGATCGAGATGCTCACTGCGGTGCTGGTCTATCTGCCGGTGGCGTGGCTGGCGGACCGGAGCGGCAAGAAACCGTTCGTGGTGATCACGTTTCTGTTTTTCAGTGCCTTTCCCCTGGTGTTGTTGCACGCGGATTCGTTTGAATGGCTGGTGGTCGCCTTCGTGATCCGGGGGTTGAAGGAGTTCGGGGAGCCGGCGCGCAAGGCGTTGATCCTGGATCTGGCCCCGCCGGCCCATCGCGCCGCCGCCTTCGGGGCCTATTATCTGGCCCGCGATCTGGTGGTTTCGCTGGGCGCCTTGAGCGGGGCGTTGCTGTGGCAGCTCGGACCCGAGGTCAACCTGTGGTGCGCCACGCTGTTCGGCCTGCTCGGCACGATCTGGTTTGCCCTGTGGTGCCAGGAGAAGCCGACGGGAGACGGGTGAGGGGATCTCTCCCCATCATGCACGTTAGCTTAAGAGGGATCCATACCGCAGCAAATCTCCCAAGCGCTCCGCCCTTGGACCCCACCAAGGGGCCAACAGCCCATGATGGACCGCGTTCAAGAACGCCCCTCCCCGCCTGCCGCGCGCTTCTCCTCCACGCGAATCCGCCATTGGGAACTGCTGAGACAACGCTTCTCCCGGTTGCACGCCTGGCAGGCGGGCACCAGATTATCCCGCGCGCTGCGTCCGCCGCGAATCACCGGCACCACATGATCCATGGTCAACTCCGACGGATGGACCCGTGACCCGCAGTAGTGACATACCCCGCGTCCGATCTGACTCTTCCACCAGGCGGAACGTTTCAGCTCCTTGGCCTTGAGCCGCTCGCGCTCCATCACCTCCGGATCCGCCGGCACGAAGAGATCATCCAGGTTCATGGCTCCAGATATTTCCCATAGATCGGCACCACCCGTTCGAACCGCGTCTGCAACGCCGGGAAGATCGGCTCCTCCAGGGCGTGACAGAGCCGTTCCAGACGGGTACGGATCTTTTCATCCGGGCCGATGCGGTTTTCGGCGCGATCGTGCAACAAACGCAAACGGTTTTCGGTGAAGCGATAGAGCCCGTAGGCATCCTCGAGCACCCGCGCCTCATCCGGCTCGAGGATCCCGGCCCGACGCAACCCCCGCAGGGCGTTGGGGAGATTCGAGGAGAGAATCGTCGGATGGTCGGCGGCATGGGCCAGGGTCAGATACTGGACCAGAAACTCCACATCCACGATGCCGCCGCGGCTCTGCTTGATGTCAATCCACCCTTCCGGCGGGGTTTTCTCCTGGGCGATGCGTCGGCGCATGTCGGCCACCTCCTGACGCACCTTTTCCGCATCGTGGCCACGGGTGAAGATCGAGGCAATGGCCTGGCGCAATTCGTCGAGAAAGGCCGGATCCCCGGCGATCGGACGGGCACGGGTGAGGGCCTGATGCTCCCAGATCCACGCCTCGTGGGTCTGGTAGTGCAGAAACGCCTCCAGCGAGGTGACCACCGGCCCCGATTTTCCCGAGGGACGCAGCCGCATGTCCAGTTCGTAGAGCTTGCCGGCGCGGGTCATGCTGGTGATGGCGGTGATGACCCGTTGGCCCAAACGGGTGAAAAACAGCGCGTTGGGGATCGAACGGTTCGGATCCTCGGTGAACTGCCCCTCGCCGCGACTGCCATGGATGAAGATCAGATCCAGATCCGACGAAAATCCCAACTCCTTGCCGCCCAGTTTGCCCATGGCCAGGATGGCGAACGGGGCGATCTGTTTGACGCCCTCCGCGTCGAGGAACACCGGCATGCCATGCCGCTCCACCAGTTCGCGCATGGCATCGGCCAGCACCCGTTGCAGGATCACATCCGCCAGTTGCGACAGACCGGCCATCACCTCTTCGGGTTCGGCCAGGCCGGAGAGATCGCGAATGCCGAGTCGCAACGTTTCGGCGTTCTTGAACTCACGCAGGGTCAACAACACCGCCTCGGGATCTCCGGCCTTGGCCAGCGCCCGATCCAGATCCTGGGCCATTTCGCCCTTGCCGCGAAAATGGCCCAGAAAATCGGTGGTGACCAGATTGTCCAGAAGCTCGGGATGGTGAATCAGGAACCGGGAGAGCAAGGCCGAGGTGCCGAACAGGCGCACCAGCAGTTTCAAGACCGGCGGGGTCTCGCGCAGCATGGCCAGATAGTTGACCCGGTGGCCCAGGCCGCGCATGAACCCTTCGGCGTGTTGCAGGGCCATGTCCTGGTCCGGCGCGGCGAGGATTTCGTTCAGGAACGGGACCGCCAGGCGACCGTACCACTGGCGCGTCTCCTCGCGCAGACGGGAGAGATTGGGGCCGTCGCGCAGCACGGCGATCAGGTCGAGGGCCTGACGGGGGTTCTCGAAACCGGCATCGGCGACCGCGCGCAAGGCGCTCTCCTCGTTCGGATGGTACGCCAGCAGCGCCCCGGCCATGGGGGTGGCACGCACCACATCGACCTTTTCGCCTTCCAGAAAAAGCTGACCGTAGATACCATGCACGGTCTCGACCACCGCGGCGAAGCGACAGCGGAAGGTGTCGGCATCGGCAAATCCCATCCGTTTGGCCACCGCCAGATAGCCTGTCTCGTCCTCGGGCAGGGAGTGGATCTGCCGCTCCCGTTCGATCTGCAAGCGGTGCTCGACGGTGCGCAGGAACCGGTAATGGTGCACCAGGGTATCGGCCACCGGCTGGGTCAACAGGTTCGCCTCGACCAGCCGGGCCAGAACCTTTTCGGTGGGCCGAACCCTTAGGTTCACGTTTTTGCCGCCGTGGATCAACTGCTGGCACTGCACGAAGAATTCGATCTCGCGGATGCCGCCGTAGCCGAGCTTGACGTTGCGATGGTAATCCTGGCGGGCGCTGATCTTTGAGTCGATCTGCCTTTTCATGTCGCGGATGGCTTCCAGGGCCGCGAAATCCAGATACCTCCGGTAGACGAACGGCACCAGATTGGCCAGGAACTGTTCGCCCAACTCCAGATCGCCGGCCACCGGACGGGCCTTAATCATCGCCGCCCGCTCCCAGGTACGTCCCCAGGATTCGTAATAGATCTCCGCCGAACGCCGGGACAAGGTAAGATCCCCGCTCTCCCCCTCGGGACGCAAACGCAAATCGATGCGAAACACCATGCCGTCGGCGGTGGCCTCGCCCAGCAGGCGAATCAGTTCGCGTCCCAGCCGGTTGAAGAACTCCTTGATCGACACCGGTCTGTTCCCGGTGCAACCGCCGCGATCCTCGTCATACAGATAGATCAGATCGATGTCCGAGGAGAAATTCAGCTCACGAGCCCCGAGTTTGCCCATGCCCAGGATCACGAACCGGGAGGGATGACGCCCCTCCTCGTCGTTATCGGCCATCGGCGGACCGTGGATGGCCGAGAGATGGCGCCGCAACCAGCGATAGCCGGCCTCCAGGGCGGCATCCGCGAGCGCGGAGAGACCACCGGTGGTCTCGGTGAGGGGGGCTTCGTTGGTCAGATCGCGCAGACCGATGCCCAGAAAGGTGCGATGCTTGTGATACCGCAACAACCGCGCCACCTCGTTGCGCGACTCGGTGGCCAGAACCGCCTCCACCAGACCGCGATTCCAGGCCACCGGATCCTCGTGGTGGTATGCATCTTCGAGAAACTCCGGCCATTTGGCGAGCACATGGGCCAGATAGGGAGAGTTCCCCCAGGCGGTCATCAGGCGTCGCCGCCAGACCGGATCGGTCAGACGGGCATGCAGCACCGCGAGCAGTTCCGGTCGCTCGGAGGCCAGGGAGGCGGCCAGATCGCGCAGGCGACTCAAGGCCGGCTCGGGTTCGGCGGTCCGCTCGGCGAGCGCGCACAGGTCCGCTTCGATCTCGGACGAAAGATTCAAATGGGGCGAAATGGACAATCCAGACAAACTCCCAAAAAGACCACGCGAATGAACCGTTGCATGGTACCTCCTTTTGCGGCTTCGGTGCAATTCCCGCCCGATCTCTCTACACTGCCCGGCATGATCGAGCGTATACCCTCCCCCCTGGTTTATCGGCACTTTTGCCTGTATGATGCAACGGGTGATTAACGAGACCGGCAATCGGAACACGGGCCGGCTTCCCCATTTTTGGTTTCAAGTCTGTGTAAACGCTCGCGAGCAGGTGCCATTGTGGACGATTTCCGAAAAATGGTCGAATTGGCCGAACAGGGGGATGCCGAGGCGCAATTTTTCTTGGGCTTCACCTCCCACGATGGCGGGGATCTGCCCAAGGATGACCAGAAAGCGGCCCACTGGTGGAGCAAGGCGGCCAGGCAGGGCCATGCGGATGCCTTGTTCAACCTTGGCATTCTGTACGAAAACGGTCAAGGGGTTCCCAGGGATGCCGAACAGGCGGCCCACTGCTACCGTCAGGCCGCCACCCAGGGTCACGACGGCGCGCAGTTGAATCTGGGGCTGCTGTACGAAGAGGGGGTCGGGGTGCCCAAGGACGACGCCCAGGCCGCCTTCTGGTATCGCCAGGCCGCCACCCAGGGCAATCCTGGCGCGCAGTTCAACCTGGGGATTCTGTGCGAAAAAGGACGCGGGATCCCCAAGGACGACGAACAGGCCGCCTTCTGGTGGCGTCAGGCCGCAGAACGGGGCGAGGGGCGCGCCTGCGTCAATCTGGGCATCCTGTACGAAGATGGACGGGGCGTGGCTCACGACGACTCCCAGGCGGTTTATTGGTGGAGCCAGGGGGCCCATCTGGGGGATGCCAAGGCGCAATTCAACCTGGGGGTGATGTTCGAGGCCGGACGCGGCGGATTGAGAAAGGATGACGAACAGGCCGCCGGTTGGTGGCAAAAAGCCGCCGAACAGGGCTATGCCCGCGCCCGGTTCAATCTGGGCATCCTGTGCGAACAGGGACGCGGCGTGCCCAAGGATGATGAACGGGCTGCCCACTGGTATCGACTGGCCGCGGGCCAGGGGTTTCCGGACGCCCAGTTCAATCTGGGGGTTTTTTACGCCCAGGGACGGGGAGGTCTGACGCAAAGCGACGACCAGGCGGTGGCCTGGTATCGGCTGGCTGCCGAACAGCAGAACGCCGAGGCCCAATACAGCCTGGGCGGCATGTACATCACCGGTCGCGGGGTCGAGATCGACGAGGAGCAGGCGGTTTTCTGGTGGACGCGCGCTGCGGGTCAGGGGTTTGCCAAGGCCCAGTATAATTTGGGCGTGATGCACGAATCCGGACGCGGGGGATTGACCGCCAACGACGAACACGCGGTCTTCTGGTGGAGCAGCGCGGCGGATCAGGGGGATGCCCTGGCCCAGTACAACCTGGCGGTGATGTACGAACACGGTCGCGGCGGTCTGCCCCGTGACGACGAACAGGCCGCCAACTGGTATCGGCTGGCCGCCGAACAGGACCATCTGGCCGCGCAGTTCAATCTCGGGCTGTTGTTCGAGCAAGGTCGCGTCGGGCCGAGGGACGATCTCCAGGCCTTCTACTGGTTTGCGCGCGCCGCCGACAAGGGAGATGCCAAGGCGCAATACAACCTGGGGGTGATGCACGAACAGGGACGGAGCGGACCGAAGGACGATCGTCAGGCCGCGACCTGGTTTCGCAAGGCGGCGGATCAGGGCCACCCCAAGGCGCTCTTCAACCTCGGCATCCTGCACGCCACCGGACGCGGCGACCTCATCACGGATCCCATCAAGGCCATCACCTGCTGGACCTGGGCCGCGGCCCAGGAGCACGCCAAGGCGCAGTTCAACCTCGGGGTGATGTTCGAAAACGGCCAGGGGGTGCCTCGGGATTTTCTTCAGGCCCGGCACTGGTATCAGAAGGCCGCCAGTCTGGGCAATGCCCGTGCCCAGCTCAACCTCGGCTTCATGTACGCCAGCGGACGCGGGGTGTCCAAGGATGACCGTCAGGCCATCTCCTGGTTCTTCAAGGCCGCCCGACAAGGCGATCCGATCGCCCAGTTCAACATGGGCATCGCCTACGACAACTGGTCGGAGCTGGGACCGGATGCCAAACAGGCCGCCTTCTGGTTCCAGCGCGCCGCCCGGCAGGGTCACGCCGGCGCACAATTCAACCTGGCGATCAAATATTCGACCGGCGAAGGGGTGCCCAAGGATCTGATCCAGACCGTTTACTGGTTCCACCGCTCGGCGGATCAGGGCCATGCCGGCGCCCAGTTCAACCTCGGGGTGATGTACGCCATCGGTCGCGGCGTGCCCCACGACGACACCCTGGCGGTGGAGTGGTATCGCAAGGCGGCCAACCAGGGCAACGCCAACGCCCAATCCAACCTGGGCTTCATGTACGAACACGGCCTGGGGGTGCAGAAGGACGACAAACAGGCGCTGGTCTGGTATCTGAAGGCCGCCGAACAGGGACATGCCGGCGCGCGGTTGAATCTGGGGGCCATGTACGCCAAGGCCCACGGCGTACCCCAAGACTTCACGATCGCCCACGCCTGGCTGGAACTGGCCGCCCGCCATGGCAACGAGGAGGCGGCCAGCCTGCGCAACACCATCGCCCGCGAAATGAGCCTGGAGCAGGTCACCGCCGCCCGGATGCTGGCCGAGGAGTGGGACGAAAAGTTCCCGGCCCGGCTCGGTGGATAGCGCGGCCAGGGGGTCTCCCCAAACAAGCCGCAACGAGTGAAAAAAAACGTCATCATCGCCGGTCCCAAATGGTGCGGGGAAAACGGCCTTGGCGCGCGTGGCTGAACGGGTCAAACAGGGTGGGCACGATGTGCCTGAAATGATTGTCCGCCGCCGGTTAACATCCCAGTCAGACCAAAGTGCACGCAGAGAGGGCATGACCATGAAAAAACTGACCCCCAACGATCCGGAAATGCAAAGCGCCGACCTGGTGGCCGAGAACGTCGAGCGGCTCAAGAGCCTGTTCCCGGAGGCATTCACCGAGGGCAGGATCGATTTTGAGGTGCTCAAGGGGTTGCTGGGCGGTCATGTGGATGAACGGGAGGAAAAATACGGCCTCGACTGGCACGGCAAGCGTCAGGCCCGCCGACTGGCCCTGACCCCTTCCACCGGCACCTTGCGCCCCTGCCCCGAGGAGAGCGTGGATTGGGATACCACGCAAAACCTCATGATCGAGGGGGACAATCTGGAGGTGCTCAAACTCTTGCAGAAGAGCTACGCCAACAAGGTCAAGCTGATCTACATCGATCCCCCCTACAACACCGGCAAGGATTTCGTCTATCCCGACGACTACCGGGACAATATTCGAAACTATCTGGAACTGACCGGGCAGGTGGATGGCGAGGGGCGGCGTATTTCCAGCAATACCGAGGCCTCGGGGCGATTTCATACCGATTGGTTGAATATGATGTATCCCCGATTGCGGTTGGCGCGGAATCTGTTGCGGGACGATGGAGTGATTTTTGTGAGCATCGATGACAACGAAATTTGCGATTTACGAGCATTGATGGACGATATATTTGGTTGCGAGAACTTTATTGCAAATATTGTTTGGCAGAAAAAATATGCGGTCTCGAATGACGATCCTGGAATCGCTCCAATGCACGACCATATTCTTGTTTACCAGCGATCAGAAAAATTTGAGCGTAATCTCCTTCCAAGAACGGATAAACAAAAATCGCGTTATACTAATACAGATAATGATCCTCGCGGAAATTGGAGTTCTGATAATTATATAAGTAATAAATCAAGATTTGAGCGCCCCACACTCTGGTATGCAATTACTCATCCAAAAACTGGAGAGGATGTATGGCCCGAAGAAAGTGCTGTCTGGCGATATTCTCGGGAAAAGCATGCCCAGATTGAGCGTGAAAACAGGCTATATTGGGGGCCAGATCTATCTTATAAACGGCCTCGTCTGAAACGTTTCCTTTCAGAAGTTCAGGATGGTGTCGTACCTCCGACTTGGTGGACGTTCCAAGAAGTTGGGCACAACGATGAAGGACAGAAAGAAACAGCCGAGTTGATCGGACCAAAGATATTCAATACACCAAAACCAGTTCGCCTACTACGTCGTATGCTTGAGTTGGGATGTGATAAAAATGGTATAATTCTTGACTTCTTCGCCGGTTCCGGCACCACCGCCCACGCTGTTCTCGATCTCAACAAGCAGGATGGTGGCAACCGCCGTTTCATCCTGGTCCAGTTGCCCGAACCCACCGGACAGAAGGAATACCCCACCATCGCCGACATCTGCAAGGAGCGGGTGCGGCGGGTCATCAAGAAGCTCGACGCCGAAGACGCGGGCAAGCTTGACCTGAGTGACGGAGCCAAACAAGACCGGGGTTTCCGCGTTTTCAAACTCGATACCAGCAACCTCAAACCCTGGGATCCCAACCCGGAAAACCTGAACCGAACTCTGCTGGATCAGTCCGATCACATCCTCCCGGATCGCTCCGAGCAGGATCTGCTGTTCGAACTCCTCCTCAAGCTGGGGCAGGAACTGACCGCGCCCTTGACTACCCGCATCCTGGCCGGAAAAACGGTCCACGCCATCGGCTCCGGCGTGCTGATCGTCTGTCTGGACAGGGAGATCACCCGCGACCAGGCCGAACCCCTGGCCCTGGAAATGCTCGCGTGGCGGCGGGAACTGGCCCCGACCGACGCCACCACCTTTGTCTTCCGCGACGCGGCCTTTGTCGATGATGTCGCCAAAACCAATCTGGCGGCCATCCTGGAGCAGAATTTGCCCGCGAGCGCCCTGGCCCGCATTCGCAGCCTGTAAGAGACGCGACGATGACTACGCAAGCCTCGCAACCCACCGGCGAACTGTTGTTCTACGAAACCGAGGACGGTCGCACACGGGTGGAGTGCCGTTTTGTGGAAGAGAGCCTCTGGCTCTCCCAGGCGTTGATGGCCGAACTGTTTCATAAAGACATCCGCACCATCAACGAGCACTTGATGAACCTCTTCGAGGAGGGGGAATTGATCCCAGAGTCAACTATCCGGAAATTCCGGATCGTTCGCCGGGAGGGCGACCGGGAGGTGTCCCGTCTGATCGAGCATTACAATCTGGACGCCATTCTGGCCGTGGGCTACCGGGTGCGTTCGGCACGCGGCGCCCAGTTCCGGCGTTGGGCCACGGAACGGCTGCGGGAGTACCTCGTCAAGGGCTTCACCATGGACGACCAGCGGCTTAGGAATCCGCCGGTGGCCGGTTCCGGCATCCCCGACTATTTCGACGAACTGCTGGAGCGCATCCGGGACATCCGTGCCAGCGAGCGCCGCATGTATCTGCGGGTGCTGGAGATCTTCAAGCTGGCTGCGGACTATGCCCCCTCCAGCCGCGAGACGACCGCCTTTTTCAAACATATCCAGAACAAACTCCATTTCGCCGCCACCGGTCAGACCGCTCCCGAGTTGATCGCCAGTCGCGCCAACCATGCCTTGCCCAACATGGGGGTGAGCACCTGGAAGGGAGAGGTCGTGCGCAAGGGCGATGTGATCGTGGCCAAGAACTACCTGCAAGAATCGGAAATCACCGAACTGAATCGCATCGTCGTCATGTGGCTGGATTTTGCGGAAGATCAGGCCAAACGGCGCAAACAGGTGTTTCTCCAGGATTGGGAGCGCAGACTGGATGAATTCTTGCGCTTCAACGACCGGGAGGTTCTGCTCAGTCCGGGAAAGATCTCCAGAAAAGATGCCAATGACCATGCCGAAGCGGAATACGATCTGTTCGCTGCCAGGCGTCGCGCTTTCTTGGAGGCGGAAGGCGAACATGAATTGATCCATGCCCTGGAAGATGCGGCGGCCAAGCTTCCACCCCAACAAATCAACCCTGCCAAGCGGGGGAAACCGTCATGAAGCTCCACTTTGAACCCGACCTGGACTATCAGCTTGCCGCCATCGAAGCGGTGTGCGATCTCTTTCGGGGACAGGAGGCGTGCCGCACCGAGTTCACGGTCAGTCATGGCGGATCTCTTCACATGGCTGGAAACCGCCTTGAGGAGTTGGGCGTCGGCAACCGTCTGCTTCTGGCCGATGAGGTGCTCCTGGCCAACCTGCGGGCCGTGCAGTTGCGCAACGGTCTGCCCCCGTCCGACACCCTGGCCTCCGGCGACTTCACCGTGGAGATGGAGACCGGCACCGGCAAGACCTACGTCTATCTGCGCACCCTCTTCGAGTTGCACAAACGATACGGATTCACCAAGTTCGTCATCGTGGTGCCGTCGGTGGCCATCAAGGAGGGGGTCTATAAATCGCTCCAGATCATGGCCGACCATTTCCGGGGCCTCTACGCCAATACCCCCTTCGACTATTTCCTCTACGACTCCGGAAAACTGGGACAGGTACGCCATTTCGCCACCTCGCCCCACATCCAGATCATGGTGGTGACCGTGGGGGCCATCAACAAAAAGGAGGTCAACAACCTCTACAAGGAGACCGAGAAAACCAACGACGAACGTCCCATCGACCTGATCCGCGCCACCTGCCCCATCGTCATCGTCGATGAACCCCAAAGCGTGGATGGCGGATTGGAAGGCCAGGGAAAAAAAGCCCTGGACGAAATGCATCCGCTCTGCACCCTGCGCTATTCGGCCACCCACGTGGACAAGCATCACATGCTCTACCGCCTCAATCCGGTGGACGCCTACGAACGCAAACTGGTCAAACAGATCGAGGTGGCCTCCCTCGAAGTGCAGGGCGGCCACAACACCCCCTACATCAGATTCGTCGAGACCGGCAACAAACGCGGCATCGTCGCGCGGGTGGAACTCGATTGCCAGCAGGGCGACCGGGTACGCCGAATGGTCAAGAGCGTGAAAGCGGGCGATGATCTGGAGCGGATCTCCGGACGTTCGATCCATGCCGGCTGTCTGGTACAGAACATCGGCTGCAAGGCGGGTGAGGAGTTCCTGGAACTGGCCAACCTGGAGCGCCCCTTGCGTCTGGGCGAGGCTGTCGGGGATGTGGACCCGGACATCCTCAAGCGGCAGATGATCCGCCGCACCATCGAGGAGCATCTGGACAAGGAGTTGCGTCTGCTGCCCCAGGAGATCAAGGTTCTTTCGCTCTTTTTCATCGATGCGGTCGAGCATTACCGTGCCGGCCCGGATGTCGCATCCAAGAAGGGCAAGTATGCGGTAATGTTCGAGGAAGAGTACCGCCGGGCCATCGCCAAGCCAAAATATCACACCTTGTTCCAGGAGGTGGACATCCGCACCCTTCCCGAGGAGGTGCACAAAGGATACTTCTCAATCGACAAGAAGGAACGCTGGGCCGATACCGCCGAAAACAACCAGGCCAACCGGGATAACGCCGAACGTGCCTACAACTTGATCATGAAGGAGAAAGAACGTCTGCTCAGCTTCGAAACACCTCTGAAATTCATCTTTTCCCATTCCGCCCTGCGGGAGGGGTGGGACAATCCCAACGTCTTCCAGATCTGCGTCCTGCGCGACATGGGTACGGAGATGAAACGGCGCCAGACCATCGGTCGCGGATTGCGTCTGTGCGTCAACCAGCAGGGGGAACGGTTGCGAGGATTCGACGTCAACACCCTGACCGTCATCGCCTCCGAGAGCTATGAGCAGTTCGCCAAAACGCTGCAAAAGGAGATCGAGGAGGAGACCGGGATCCGATTCGGCATGGTGGAGCCCCACGCCTTCGTGACCATCCCGGTGGCGGGCACCGCCGGACAAATCGCGCCCATGGGCATCGAAGCCTCGACACGTCTTTGGCATCATCTTGTGGAGACCGGCCATCTGGATGGCAGGGGAACGATCCAGGACTCCCTGAGAACGGCCATCCAGACCGGAACCCTGCACCTTCCGGAACCCTTTGCCGCTTCGCTTCCCCAGGTGCGCGAGCTGTTGGGCAAGCTGGCCGGGAAACTGGCGATCAAGAATGCCGACGAGCGGATCTCGATCAAGACCCGTCAGACGATCCTGCACGGCGAGGCGTTTCGCGCTCTTTGGAACCGCATCAAACACAAAACCACCTACCGGGTGGCATTCGACAATGCGCGACTGCTGGACGATTGCACGCGGGCCATCCAGGAGGCCCCACCCGTCATACCGGCCCGCATGCGATTCCGCAAAGCCGATTTGACCATCGGCAAGGGAGGCGTGGCTGCCGTGGAAACGGCGCAAGCGGCGCCTGTGGGCATCGACGAACCCCCATTCGAACTTCCCGACCTGCTCACGGTGTTGCAGGATCAGACCCAACTCACGCGGAAAAGCATCGTGCAAATCCTGACCAGCAGTGGACGCCTGGAGGATTTTCGTCGCAACCCGCAACAGTTTCTGGAATTGGCCTCCGAGAGCATCCAACGGGCCAAACGTCTGGCCCTGGTGAACGGCATCCGCTATCAACGCATCGGCGCGGACCACTACTTTGCCCAGGAACTCTTCGAACAGGAGGAGTTGACCGGATACATCAAGGAGATGCTCCGGGATACCCACAAATCGGTTTACGAACACGTGGTGTATGATTCGTCCGTCGAACGGTCGTTCGCCGAACAACTGGAAACCAACGAAGCGATCCGGGTCTATGCCAAGTTGCCAGGATGGTTCAAGGTTCCCACACCGCTTGGGAGTTACAATCCGGACTGGGCCATCCTGGTGGACAAGGATGGCGACGAACGGCTCTACTTCGTGGTGGAAACCAAGGGTGGACTGTTCCAGGATGATCTGCGCCACCAGGAGAGGGCCAGGATGGCCTGCGGCAAGGCGCACTTCCAGGCCCTTGCCACAGACGACAACCCGGCCGTTTACCATGTGGCGACCAGCGTGGACGATCTGATGGCGCATGTCATCGCGTCGGGGACGACCATATCGTCCCCCGGAACGAAATAATCACCCCAGCCGGGCTGGAACCGAACTCACCCGGAAGAATCCCACCAGCGATTCCAGACGATGCGCCTGATTGGAGAGTTCGCCGGCGGTGGCGGCCATCTCCTCCGAGGAGCCGGCGTTGCGCTGAATCACCTGATCGAGCTGTTGCAGGGCCTTGTGGATCTGATCCACCCCGCTGTTCTGCTCCTGGGTGGCCGTGGCGATCTCCTCGATGCGTCCGGCGGTTCGTTCGATGTCCGGAACCACCCGCTGGATGATCGCTTCCGCTCTCTCCGCCGTGCGCGCGCTGTTGTCGGCCAGATGCATGATCTCCCCCGCCGCGCCTTGGCTGCGCTCGGCGAGCTTGCGCACCTCGGCGGCCACCACCGCGAATCCCTTGCCCTGTTCCCCGGCCCGCGCCGCCTCGATGGCGGCATTCAACGCCAACAGATTGGTCTGACGGGCGATCTCCTCGATGACGGCGATCCGTTGCGCGATCTCCTTCATGGCCACCACCGCCTCCCGCACCGCCACGCCCCCCTCCCTGGCGTCCCTGGCAGCCCGTGACGAAAGGGTGCGGGTCTCCTGGGCATTTTGGGTATTCTGCTGAATGTTGGCCAACATCTGTTCCATGGCTGCGGAGGTCTCCTCCACGGCGGCGGCCTGCTGGGTGGAACCCTCGGCCAACGCCTGGGCGGTGGCGGTGAGCTGTTCGCTTCCGGAGGTGACATGACCTGTGGCATCCTGGACCCCGGCGATCACCTCCCGCAACCTGGTCGCCACGCCGATCACGCTCTGGATCATCGAGCCGAATTCGTCGTGACGATTCAAGATGCAGTTGACGTTGAGGTCGCCCTGACTCAGTTGATGGATGTTCCGCTCGCATGTGCGGATCGGTTGGGTGAGATCACGGGTCAGCAGAATCCCGATGGCCAGCGTCAACAGCATGATGGAGATGCCCACCCCGATCAGGATGGATTGCACCCAGCCCACCTGGTCGCGAATATGTTTTGTATTTTCAATCGCTTCAGTGGTTTGGCTGTCTCGCAACCAGGCCAACTTCTTCTGTGTGTTCGTGGAAGCCTCGTCAAACACCTCCATGATTGCGTTGCCGGCCTCCAATCCCTCATTCAGATAGGCATGGGCCATTTCGCCGCCCTTGGCAAAATAAAGATCAAAGGCGCGGTCCAGGTCGCGCAGTTTCTCCAGGGCGGCGTGATCCTGTTCATTCTGGAACATGCGCTGAAATTTTCCCACGCCTTCCTTGAACACCTTGGCAGCCTCGTCGGCCTCCTTGATCCCATCGGTCTCGTGGGTGGCGGCCACATCGCTGAAAAACTGCTGAACATTGATCACCCCGGCGGTCATCTCGTGGGCCAGAAGCGCGAAGGGAAGACTCTCCTCCTCGACCTGCCGCGCGGCCACCTCGACGCTGTTCAACGACCAGTAGGTTCCCACGAATCCCACGAAGACGACCAACAAGATGAAAACAAACGCCAAGGCCAATTTGGTGCCGATGCGGATTCGATTCATGGAAATCTTTCCTTGATTGTTTCATTCATGGAAGAGTATATTTATATCATCCTACCATATTGCCGGGTTTGCCAATTTGTCAATATTTTTTCTTCATAAAGGTTCATTCTTAAGCAGCGGATCAATGGATTCCACCCAAACGAGGCATTCAAAAAAAAACTGCCTCGGAAATTTCAAGAGTGACAACTTCATCAGAATCTGGTAGATTGCAACTTTCCTTACCTCCAACCTTAGAGTCGATGGAAACCATGAAATATACCAATATCACCCTGTTGGCCATGGCCGGCGTCGTCACCCTGGGCCTGTCGGCCTGTACCCCCGCCTCCGTCAAGGAAGGTTGGATGGCCAAGAACGGCTATTCCCAGTGGCATCCGCAAAAGAGCAGCAACCAACTCGCCGCCGCCGGCACGCAGTGCTTCTTCTGCAATGGCGACGCGCCCGCCGCGCCGGCTCCGGCCCCCGCGCCGGCTCCCGCGCCGGTCGATGGTGACGACGACAAGGATGGCGTGCTCAACTCCAAGGATCAGTGCCCCGGCACCCCTCTGGGCGCCAAAGTCAACGCCGTCGGCTGCTGGGTGCTCGACAACCTGCACTTCAAGACCGACAAGGCCGTGATCGAGCCGATCTCCTTCCCGCTCCTCGACAGCGTGGTGACGGTCCTGAAGAACAATCCGAACGTCAAGATCGAAGTCCAGGGCCACACCGACAACACCGGCACCAAGCCCCACAACGACAAGCTTGCCAAGGCCCGCGCCGAGTCGGTCAAGCAGTATCTGGCCAAGAAGGGCATCGATGCCAAGCGTCTGACCACCGCCGGTTTCGGCGCCGAAAAGCCGGTCGCGCCGAACACCACCCCGGATGGCCGCGCCAAGAACCGTCGCGTGGAACTCAAGCCGATGAAGTGATGCCGCTCTCTCACCAGGCGCATCACGATGACAAAAAAGGAGGCACCTCACGTGCCTCCTTTTTTGTTACCATGGTACCATGGAACTCCCGCCAGGGATCTTCCATGGTGAAGGGGTTCTCCCCTCATCATGCTGACTGAAACGCCGGAACAACGGGAGGTCCACGGTCCGGATTGTCCCCCATCCGTGCCAAGACCAACAAACGAAAAAGGAGGCTCATCGCCTCCCTTTTCATGCGTCCTCATGATTCAACGATCTCAGGAACAACCGATGGCACCTGTGACCGGGCCACTTGCGAGCGTCATCGTCACCGACGGTTCCTTGAACCCCTAATGGTGCCGGCAACGGTTCCTTGGCCCCCTCACTCCCGCTCCATGGTGCCGGCAACGGTTCCTTGACCCCCCCTCACTCCCGCTCCGTGGTGCCGGCAACGGTGCCTTGAAAACCTCCTCACTCCCACTCAATGGTGCCGGGGGGCTTGGAGGTGATGTCGTAGACCACGCGGTTGATCCCCTTGACCTCGTTGATGATGCGGTTGGCGATGCGCGAAAGGATATCGTGGGGCATGGGATACCAACTGGCGGTCATGAAATCACGGGTCTCCACCGCGCGCAGGGCCACCACATAGTCGTAGCTGCGACCATCCCCCATCACCCCCACGCTCTTGACCGGCAGAAACACCGCGAAAGCCTGGGAGATCTTGTCGTAATGGCCGGTGTTGTAGAGTTCTTCCAGATAGATCGCGTCCGCGCGGCGCAGCAGATCCGCATACGGTTTCTTCACCTCGCCCAGAATGCGCACCCCGAGTCCGGGACCGGGAAACGGATGGCGCAGGATCATACGCGCCGGCAGCCCCAGCTCCAGTCCGACCGAGCGCACCTCATCCTTGAACAGTTCGCGCAGGGGTTCGAGCAACTTCAACCCCATCCGCTCCGGCAACCCACCGACGTTGTGGTGGGACTTGATGTTGGTGGCGGCCTTGGTATTGGCTCCGGCGGATTCGATCACGTCCGGATAGATGGTCCCCTGGGCGAGCCATCTGGCCCCGTCGATCTTTTTGGCCTCCTCCTCGAACACCTCGATGAAGGTGTGACCAATGATCTTGCGTTTTTGTTCCGGATCGCTCACCCCGGTCAGACGCGACAGAAACCGCTCCTCGGCATCGACACGGATCACCTTCACGCCCAGATGTCTGGCGAAGGTGGCCATCACCTCCTCCCCCTCGTTCAGGCGCAACAGGCCGTTGTCCACGAACACGCAGGTCAGTTGATCCCCCAGCGCCCGGTGCAGCAATACCGCGGTCACCGCCGAATCCACCCCGCCGGAAAGCCCCAGGATCACCCGATCCGCGCCGACCTTCTCGCGTGCGCGAGCGATTTCATGTTCGATCACGTTCCCGGCGGTCCACAGACCGGAACAGCCGCAGATATCCCGCACGAACCCTTGGATGAAGGTGGCGCCATCCTCGGTGTGGTTGACCTCGGGGTGAAACTGCACGCCCAGAATCGCCAACTCCACATGTTCCATGGCGGCCAGGATGCCGTTGTCGCTCATGGCCAGGGTTTCGAAGCCGAACGGCACCCGCGTGACGTGATCGCCGTGGCTCATCCACACCCGTCCCTCGCCACGGGAGAGGAATCCACCCGGAAACTCCCGCCCCTTGCTGGTGGCGCGCAACAGCGCATGGCCATACTCACGGGTCGCCGAGGGGGAGACCTCGCCGCCGAAGTGACGGGCCAACAGATGCATGCCGTAGCAGATCCCCAGAATCGGCACCTGTTGGGCCAGCGCGGCCTCGTTCATGCCCGGCGCGCCGTCATCGTACACCGAATGGTGGCCGCCGGAGAGAATGATCCCCTTGGGCGCGAAGGCTTGAATCTCTTCGGCCTCCATGCTCCAGGGGTGGATCTCGCAGTAGGCCCCGGACTCCCGCACCCGACGGGCGATCAATTGCGTGTACTGCGAGCCATAGTCGAGGACCAGGATCTTCTGGGCGTGCAACAGGTCATCCATCTACAGTAATCCCGATTGATAGTTGGGCGCTTCCTTGGTGATGGTCACGTCATGAACGTGGGACTCCTTGAGTCCGGCGCTGGTGATCTGGACAAAGACCGGCCTGGTGCGCATGGCGGGGATATCCGCGCAGCCGACGTACCCCATGGCCGCGCGCAGTCCACCCACCATCTGGTGGATCAACAGCGAAAGCGGACCCTTGTAAGGCACGCGCCCTTCGATCCCCTCGGGCACCAGTTTGCGGGTTTCGACCCCGGACTGAAAATAGCGGTCCTTCGATCCCTTGGCCATGGCCCCCAGGGATCCCATGCCGCGATAGGTCTTGTAGCTGCGCCCCTGGTACAGAAACACCTCGCCCGGTGATTCGTCCGCGCCGGCGAACATCGAGCCCATCATCACCGTCGAAGCGCCGGCGGCGATCGCCTTGCCGATTTCGCCGGAATATTTGATGCCGCCATCCGCGATGATCGGCACGTCGCTCTTGTCGGCCTCCTCGGAACAGTCGGAGATGGCGGTGATCTGCGGAATCCCTACGCCGGCGACGATGCGGGTGGTGCAGATCGATCCGGGACCGATCCCCACCTTCACCGCGTCGGCTCCGGCATCGATCAGGGCGCGGGTCGCCTCGGCGGTGGCCACGTTGCCGGCGATCACCTCCACCTGGGGATAGCGATTCTTGACCCAGGAGACGATCTCCAGCACCCCCCTGGAGTGGCCATGGGCGGTATCGACCACCACCACATCCACATCGGCCTCCACCAGCGCTTCGACGCGACGACGACCATCCCGACCAGTACCCACCGCCGCACCGACCCGCAACCGACCGGTTTCATCCTTGCAGGCATTGGGGTTGGTCTGGGATTTTTCGATATCCTTGACCGTGATCAGTCCCACGCAGCGGAAGGCGTCATCCACCACCAGCAGTTTCTCGATGCGGTGTTTGTGCAGCAACCGTTTGGCCTCGCTCATCGCCACACCTTGCTGCACGGTCACCAGTTTGGATTTTGGGGTCATCAACCCCTTGACCGGCTGGGTGAGATCGGTGGCGAAACGGACGTCGCGGTTGGTGAGAATGCCGTGCAGCTGACCATCCTCGGCGGTGACCGGAATGCCGGAGATGTTTTTTTCCCGCATGAGGTCGATGGCGGTTTGCAGGGTGGCCTCCGGGGTGACGGTCCAGGGATCGAGCACCAGGCCGGTGACGAACCGTTTGACGATGCGCACCTCGGTGGCCTGTTCCTTGATGGTCATGTTTTTGTGGATGATGCCGATGCCCCCCTCCTGGGCCATGGCGATGGCGGCGCGCGCCTCGGTGACCGTGTCCATGGCCGCGGAGACCAGGGGGATGTTGAGGCGGATTTTTCTGGTCAGGCGGGTGGAGATGTCCACCGTGGTCGGCAGCACCTCCGAGTAGGCCGGTACGAGCAGCACATCGTCGAATGTCAAAGCCTGTTTGATAACGCGCATGGCATGCCTCACGCTGGAGATGTCTACACAATACCCTTAAGACTCGAGTTTTCTTGACGCAACCCGAATCAATCGTCATTTTCCTTGAAAAGGTCGGATCGCCCCTTGAAACCGGAACCGATGAGATAAAGCTCCGCGCTGCGATCGCGACTGGCGGGTGGTTTTTCCACCTTGATGGAGGAAAAATGCAAGCGGGTCGAGCGGACCAGTGCGTGGAAATCGGGGCCCTGGAAGAGTTTCATCACGATGCGACCGCCTGGACGCAACACCTCGACGGCAAAATCGAGGGCCGCCTCGACCAGCAGCGAACCACGTCCCTGGTCGGCCACCTTGAATCCGGTCATGTTCGGGGCCATGTCGGACAACAGCACATCCGCCTGACCTGTTGGACCCATGCCGGCGCGCAAAGGTTCCAGGATGGTTTCGTCCAGAAAATCCCCCTGGAGAATCAGCGCGCCAGGCACCGGATCCATAGGCAGCAGATCCATGGCCACCACGCGACCCTGATCGCCGACGCGACTGGCGGCCACCTGGGTCCATCCACCAGGCGCGGCGCCGAGTTCCACCACCACGTCGCCGGGACGGAACAGTCCCCGTCCCTGGGAGCGGGCGGCCAGGGCGGCATCGATCTCGATGAGCTTGTAGGCCGCGCGGGAGCGATACCCGTCGCGTCTGGCGGCGGCCACATAGGGATCGTTGCGATGTTCTTCCAGCCAACGGGCGCTGGACGGGCGACGGTTGGCCATGGGACGGGACGACCTAGAACTGAATGGCGAGGATTTCGTAACGCAGCACGCCGCTCGGCGCGCGCACCTCGATGGTATCGCCCACCTCTTTCCCGATCATGCCGCGCGCCATGGGCGAGGTGATGGAGATCATGCCCTGCTCCAGATCGGCCTCGTCCTCGCCGACGATGCGGTAGACGGACTCGGTATCGGTCTTTTCGTCCACCACCGTCACCTTGGCGCCAAACACCACCTTGGTGGAGCGGATGCGGCTGGTATCGATGATCTCGGCGAGGGCCAGCATCGATTCGATCTCCTGGATGCGCCCCTCGTTGAAGGATTGCTGCTCCTTGGCGGCGTGATACTCGGCGTTTTCGGAGAGATCGCCGTGATCGCGGGCCACGGAGATCGCCTCGACGATGCGGGAACGCTCCTCGCTCTTGCGGCGTTTGAGTTCGGCCTTGAGTTTTTCCGCCCCTTGGAGGGTCATCGGTACTTTTTTATTCATGATTTTTCCCAAGCCCTCTCAAGCGTGATAATCCTGCAACGCCTTGCACTGAAGTTCGCTCGCGCGCACGGCGGTCATGGCCTCGACCGCGGCGCGCATTCCGGCCACGGTGGTGAAATAGGGTATGCCGGTCATCAGTGCCGTGCGCCGCAGCGAAAACGAGGCCGCCAGGGCCCGTTTGCCCTGGGTGGTGTTGAAGACCAGGGCCACCTCGCCGTTTTTCATCATGTCCACGATGTCGGGACGCCCCTCCTGGACCTTGTTGATCACCTTGACGGCCACCCCTTCGCGGATCAGGTGGCTGGCCGTGCCACGGGTGGCGCAGAGCTTGAAGCCCAACTCCAACAGTCCGCGAGCGGGGGCGATCACCGCCTGCTTGTCGGCATCCTTGACCGAGATGAACACCATCCCGCCATCCGCCGGCAGACGCGGCAGGATCGTGCCGGCCCCTTCCTGGGCCTTGGCGAAGGCGCGTCCGAAATCGCCGGCCAATCCCATCACCTCGCCGGTGGATTTCATCTCCGGACCGAGCACGGTGTCCACGCCCGGGAACTTCTGGAACGGGAAGACCACCTCCTTGACCGCGACGTGATCGAGTTTGGGATAGTGGCGCATCCCCACCTCATCCAGGGTGGCGCCGGCCATGACCCGCGCCGCCGCCTTGGCCAGGGCCACGCCGGTGGCCTTGGAGACGAACGGCACGGTGCGCGAGGCGCGCGGATTGACCTCCAGCAGATAGATCACGTCGTCCTTGATGGCGAACTGCACGTTCATCAGGCCGACCACGCCCAACGCATCCGCCAACTGGAGTGTCTGGCGCTCGATCTCCTCCAGCAGGGCCTCGCCCACCGAATAGGGGGGCAGCGAGCAGGCCGAATCCCCGGAGTGGACCCCTGCCTCCTCGATATGCTCCATGATGCCGCCGATCACCGCATCCTTGCCGTCGGAGACGCAATCGACATCGATTTCGATGGCATCGTTCAAGAAGTGGTCGATCAACACCGGATGGTCCGGGGAGGCGCGTACCGCGGTGACCATGTAGCGTTCCAGATTTTCCGCGTCGTGGACGATCTCCATGGCCCGTCCGCCGAGGACATACGAAGGACGTACCACCACCGGGTAGCCGACCCGCTCGGCGACGAGGCGCGCCTCTTCCGGAGAGCGGGCCAGACCGTTTTCAGGTTGTTTCAGATCCAACCGTTGCAGCAACACCTGGAACCGTTCGCGATCCTCGGCGATGTCGATGGCATCGGGCGAGGTGCCGATGATCGGCGCGCCGGCGGCTTCCAGGGATTTGGCGAGCTTGAGGGGAGTCTGTCCGCCGAACTGCACGATGATCCCTTCGGGCTTCTCCGTATCGACGATGGCCAACACGTCCTCGAGGGTCAACGGCTCGAAATAGAGCCGGTCCGAGGTGTCGTAGTCGGTAGAGACCGTCTCCGGATTGCAGTTGACCATGATGGTCTCGAAGCCGGCATCCTTCAACGCAAAGGCGGCGTGGACGCAGCAGTAGTCGAACTCGATCCCCTGGCCGATGCGGTTGGGACCGCCGCCCAGGATCATGATCTTGCGCCGGTCGCTCGGACGGGCCTCGCACGCCTGATCGTAGCTCGAATAGAGGTAGGTGGTCTGGGAGGCGAATTCGGCGGCGCAGGTATCGACCCGCTTGAAGACCGGTCGAATCTCCTTGGCCAGTCGTTCCGAGCGCACATCGGCGGCGGAACAGCCCAGCAGCGCACCAAGCCGCTGATCGGAGAAGCCCATGGCCTTGAGGCCGCGCAACCGCTCGGCGGGGAGGGCGGCGAGATCCAATCCGGCCAGGGACTGTTCGGCCTCGACGATCTGGGCGATCTGATCCAGAAACCAGGGGTCGATGACCGTGGTCTCGTGAAGCCACTGGGCGCTCTTGCCCATGCGCAGGGCATCGGCCAGCAACAACACCCGGTCCGGACCCGGATGGCTCAACCGCCAGGCCAGCTCCGCCTCCATGTCGGAGGTGTTGGCAAAGCCCGACGGGTCGAACACCGGATCGAATCCGCTCAGGCCGGTCTCCATGGAGCGCAACGCCTTCTGGAGCGACTCCTTGAAGGTGCGTCCGATGGACATCGCCTCGCCGACCGATTTCATCTGCGTGGTGAGGATCGCCTCGGCCTGGGGGAATTTCTCGAAGGTGAAGCGTGGGATCTTGGTGACCACGTAGTCGATGGAGGGCTCGAACGAGGCCGGGGTGACCCCGGTGATGTCGTTCATAATCTCGGGCAGCAGATACCCGACCGCCAGCTTGGCGGCCACCTTGGCGATCGGGAAACCGGTCGCCTTCGAAGCCAGGGCCGAGGAGCGCGACACGCGCGGGTTCATCTCGATGATGATCATCCGCCCGGTCTGGGGTTGGATGGCGAACTGCACGTTGGAGCCGCCGGTATCCACGCCGATCTCGCGCAACACCGCGATCGAGGCGTCGCGCAGCTCTTGCAACTCCTTGTCGGTCAGGGTCATGGCCGGGGCCACGGTGATCGAGTCGCCGGTGTGGATCCCCATGGGGTCGAGGTTTTCGATGGAGCAGACGATGATGGCGTTGTCGGCGCGATCGCGCACCACCTCCATCTCGAACTCCTTCCAGCCCAACAGCGACTCTTCGACCAGCACTTCGCGGGTCGGGGAGGCGGCCAGGCCGAAACGGATCAGCTCCACGTACTCCTCGCGGTTGTAGGCCACGCCGCCGCCGGTGCCACCCAGCGTGAAGCTCGGACGCAGGATGGCCGGGAACCCCACCTCCTCGAGCACCTCGAGGGCCTCTTCCAGCGAATGGGCGAACCCCGAGCGCGGCAGTCCCAGGCCGATGCGGTGCATCGCCTCCTTGAACTGCATGCGGTCCTCGGCCTTGGCGATCGCCTGGCTCGAGGCTCCGATCAGCTCCACCCCGAACTCGTCGAGCACCCCGGCCTTGGCCAAAGCCATGGCGAGATTCAAGGCGGTCTGCCCCCCCATGGTGGGCAGAAGCGCGTCGGGGCGCTCCTGGCGGATGATGCAGGTGAGGGAATCGACGGTCAGGGGTTCGACGTAGGTGCGGTCGGCCAGCTCCGGATCGGTCATGATGGTGGCCGGATTGGAGTTGACCAGGATGACCTTGTACCCTTCTTCTTTGAGGGCCTTGCAGGCCTGCACCCCGGAGTAGTCGAACTCGCAGGCCTGACCGATGATGATCGGGCCGGCGCCGATGATGAGAATGCTTTGGATGTCCGTGCGTTTTGGCATGTCACACCATCAGCGACGCGAATTGACGGAACAGATAATGGGCGTCGTGGGGCCCCGGACTGGCTTCGGGATGATACTGCACCGAGAAGACCGGTCGGGATTTCAACCGCACCCCCTCGACGGTGCCATCGAACAAAGAGAGATGGGTCACCTCCAGATCATTCGGCATGCCGTCGGGTTCGACCACGAAGCCGTGGTTCTGGGAGGTCACCTCGACCTGGCCGGTCAGGAGATTCTTGACCGGATGGTTGCCGCCGCGATGACCGAATTTCAGTTTTCGGGTTTTGGCGCCCAGGGCCAGGGAGAGCATCTGGTGGCCCAGACAGATCCCGAAGATCGGCAGATCGGTTTCGAGCAGCCGGCGGATCACGGCGATGGCATGGTGGACCGCCTCCGGATCGCCGGGACCGTTGGAGAGGAACACCCCGTCCGGTTTTCGGGAGAGGATGTCGTCCAGGGTGGCGGCGCGGGGCAGCACCTTGACGTGGCACCCCACGGAGACCAGCCCGCGCAGGATGTTGCGTTTGATGCCGAAATCCAGGGCCACGACCCGCTTGCCGGAGAAGGTGCGTTCCGACTCGTCGCGATCGGTGGCGCTCCAGATCTCCTTTTTCCAGGGAATCGGGCCATCGGTCCAGTCGTGCGGGGTGTCGCAGGTCACCTCGGGGGTGAGGTCCATGCCGGCCAGGCCGGGCCAGGCGCGCGCCTTGGCGACCAGGGAGGCGGTATCGAAGTCGAGGGTGGAGAGCACGCCGCGCAGCGCGCCGTTTTCGCGCAGATGGTTGACCAGTCGCCGGGTGTCGATCCCCTCGATGGCCGGCACGTCGTACCGTTTGAGAAACTCCGGCAGCGACTCGCGGGCTCGCCAGTTGGAGACGATCCGGGAGTTCTCCTTGACCACGAAGCCGCGAATGCGGGGTCGTTCGGACTCCATGTCCTCGGGGTTGACCCCCACGTTGCCGATCTGCGGCGCGGTCATGGTGACGATCTGACCCGCGTAGGAGGGATCGGTGATGATCTCCTGATAGCCGGTCATGGAGCTGTTGAAACAGACTTCGCCCACCTGCTCACCGCCCGCGCCGAAGGAAAAACCATCGAAGCGCGTCCCGTCCTCCAGCACCAGCACGGCCCGTCCGTTATCGTTCGCCATGCGACCATCCTTATCGTCGAGTAATTCCCATGCCATGATCCGGCCAGCCTCCCTGGGGAAGAGGATGCGCGGCATACCCGCGTTTTTTTTGTGCCGTGAAACTTCGGTCGCCCCCCACGGTGCCCGGATCAATCCCCATTTATACTCCCGGCGTGTTCCGAAAGTCAACGCAGGTGGACGCGCCGCAAAAATCCCTCTATGCTTTCTCGTAACCTGGCATGATGGCAGGAACCTCGCATCCCCCTGCCACGGGCACGCCAACCTGGGGAGTTTCTTGATCCATTATGCCGGATCGGATGGCGCTTCGCGACCCTTAATTTTCGCTTTCGGAGGCAGACCGCATGTCCGCGACCCGTACCCGCCGCGTCTTGACCATGACCGCGCTCGTTTCGCTTCTCGCCTCTCCGGCCATGGCCGGCGGCTGGCTGGGGATCACGGTGCAACCCCCGGAAGGTGTGCGGATCGGCGAGATTTTCAAGGATGGACCGGCGGACAAGGCAGGACTGACCCGCAACGACATCGTGTTGAAGGTGGATGGCAAGGGAATCGTCTCGACGCGGGATTTTCTCGCCACGCTCGCCTCGGCCCAGCCCGGCAAGGAGTTGACCCTGCTCGTGCAGCGCAAGGGCGAAGAAAAGGAGATCAAGATCACCCCGGACGACAGCCGCGATCACCCCTCCAGCGCCCCGGACGGACGAAACGAGGAGCCGCGCGGTCCGCAGCCGTCTCGCGAGCGACCCCGCGCCGAAGTCTGGCCGGGTCAGCCCCCCCTCTCCCCGGAGATGGCCCGTCAACTCCCGGATGCGTATGCCATGCCCCCGGAAGGGATGCCGCCCCTGGAAGAAATGGCGCCACCCCAGGCGCGGGAGATGCCCGCCGACCCTGCCGAACCACCGGCCACCGTCTGGCTGGGGGTGGCGCCGGAGCTGGCCCCCAACGGGGTCGCGGTCGCCCGCGTGGCTCCTGGCGGTCCCGGCGAACGGGCGGGTTTGAAAATCGGGGATCAGATCATCTCCGTGAACGGTCAATCGATCGGCTCGCCGCGCGCCATGGCCCGGGTGCTGCGCGGCTTCAAGCCCGGCGATCTGGTGGAGATGACCATCCACCGCAAGGGACAGCTGATCGACACCCAGGCCCAACTGGCCGCCCCTCCCGCGGATCCACCGTGATCCGGGCACTCTCATGATTGTGCAAAGTTCTTCTTGCGCAATAAAAAAATATTTTGCGCAATAACGGCGCACCTCATCCACATCGCGCCGCAAGATCACGCGTCACCGAGGAACCGGGAACCCCATGCCAACCATCAAAATAAAGACCGCCGAAGAGATCGAGTTGATGCGCGCCTCCTGCCGCCTGGCCGCGCTCACCTTGAAAATGATCGAGCCGCACATCCAGCCCGGCGTTTCCACCCAGCAACTCAACGACCTCTGTCACGAATTCCTGGTGAACAACAACGCCCGCCCCTCGCCGCTCAACTATCGGGGCTTTCCGAAATCGATCTGCACCTCGATCAACCAGCAGGTTTGCCACGGCATCCCCGGTCCGCGCACCCTGCGTGACGGGGATATCATCAACATCGATGTCACCGCCCACCTGAACGGCTTTCACGGCGACACCAACAAGAGCTTTCACGTCGGCACCCCCATCCCCAAGGCGGTCCGCCTGGTCCAGGTGGCCAAGAAGTGTCTGGACGCAGGCATTCGGGTGATCCGTCCCAAGGGCCATTTCGGCGACATCGGCGCGGCCATCGAGGTTCTGGCCCTGAAGAATCAATGTTCGGTGGTGCGGGAGTATTGCGGACACGGCATCGGTCGGGAGTTCCACGAGGAGCCTGCCGTGCTTCATTACATCACGGACAAGAACGGTCGCAAGCTTCCTCCCGGCGCGGAATTCAAACCCGGCATGATCTTCACCGTGGAGCCGATGGTCAACCTCGGCGGCGCGGAGATCCGCGTCCTTCCGGACCGCTGGACCGTGGTCACCAAGGACCATTCGCTCTCGGCCCAGTTCGAGCACACCATCCTGGTCACCGAGACCGGCTACGAGGTGTTGACCGATCTGGATGGGGAGTATGCGGAAGGGAATCTTGCCGTTCTGGCGTGAACCTGGCGCGTTCGCGTCGGACGGACAGCGCGCGCGGCCAGACCGGCGCATGAAAATTCCAACGATTGAGGCCGCCCACTCTTGCAGGGCCTTCTGCAAGAGTGGGCGGCCTCAATCGTTACGAATCCAGAAGTTTCCGATTCATGCCCCGATCGAAATTCAAGACGTGATGGAGCAGCGCGCTCACCCACTCATACAGCGATTGAGCGGTCTTGTCCCGGTTGAAGATCGAATCGCTCAACCAGATCGCCTCGAGCTGGGTTCGAAGCAGAAGATGCTTGTTCCGATGCGCCTGGAATATCTCCTCGCCAAGCGGACGCCAGATCACCTCTTCGTCCCGAAAATGTCGGCGGGTGTATTCGAACAGTTCATCGAACAGTTCGCTCAAGACCAAGATCTGCTCCTCGGTGCCCAGGGTCTGGAAAATACGATTGGCGATGTCAAACAAAAACCGATGCTGTCCGTCGATCTCGGCGTTGCCGATCTCGTACTCCGGTTTCCATTCCACACTGATCATGGGTATGCCCCTCCCTGCAAGGGCTGAATGGATGAGAGCGCGCGGTCCGATCCCGTGAATGGACGCGCTCTCCGGATGGTCCACGCAAGCATAGCCTCGATCAGTCCCCGTTTCCAGCCCTCATGAACCGATCCGGTCCGGATCCCGCCGCGCCGGAGAGATCCGGATCCAGTGTCCCATCAATCGTTCATCGCCTTGATGATCTCATCCTTGGCCTGCTGATAATCCTTCTGGATCTCCTGCATCAACTTTTCCGTGGTGGACAGACGACTCCAGGCCAGTTCAACGTCCGTGCCCTCGATCATCCGGGTGAGGTTGCGGATCTCATGTTCCTCGGTATTGAGCAGATTCAGCGCGGAAAGATCCCCGCGCAACACCGCCAATCGATGGTCGCAGGTTCTCTCCTCGTCGTTTCCGCCACAGGTGCACGAAACCGTCAGATTGGACCCCTCGCGCCGCAACAGAATGGTGAACGGTTCCGAATCCGGCTCCTGGGCGAGCAAATCCAGTTCCTGGATCGGACTGAGCAGCGCCTCGTAGGCCTCCACCGCCTTCTTGACGGTTGGGAACAGGTATCCAGGCTCGAGATTCCTGGTCAATCCCATGCGTTCGAGTTGCCGGCGGAACGGATAGGTGGTGTCGGCGATTTTCACCTCGATCCCCATGGCGTTGACCTCGCGCAGGAATTCGGCAAACCGTTGCGCGGCGGTGATATCCATGTCGGTGATTGCCTGGGCGTCGATGATCAACCATTGGATCGGCACATTGGACGAGGTGATCAACTGCCGAAGCCGGTTGGTCACATGGCGGGCATTGGCATAGATCAACGGGGCATAGAGCCGGTAGACCAACAACCCGTCGATGGTTTCGCCCTCCACGGAGTTGACGCCGAAGTCACGGAATTTGCGTCCCGGTCCAGGCCGACGGAGCACCGCGTCGCCGGGGCGGGAGACCTCGACGATCAGCCCGATGAGGGCGATCAGAAGTCCCAGGATGATGCCGGGCACCACCCCGGAGATCAGGATCCCCAGGGTCACAGCCATGGAGATGGAGAATTCGAAACGATCCTGGCGCAGGAGTTCCCGCAAGGGGGCGATCTCCAGCATCCCCAGACCGGTGAAGATCAGAATCGCCCCCAGGGTCACCTTGGGAAGGAAAGCGAGCAGATCGGTCAAAAAGAAGAGGAACAGCAACAGCCCGGCGGCGGCGACCAGTTGCGCCATCTGTGACTTGCCGCCGGTGGAATCGACGATCGAGGTGCGGGATTGACTGGCCGAGACCGGGAATCCACTCAACAGACTGGCGCCGATGTTGGCCATGCCCAGGGCGCTCAACTCCTGATTTGGATTGATCTGGTAGCGGTTTTTGTCCGCGAACACCTGGGCCAGCAGAATGCCGTCGGAAAAGGCCAGAAAGGCGATCGCCAGGGCGGCGGGTACCAGCGCGGGCAGATCGGACCAGTGGATGATCGGCATGGCCAGTGCCGGAGCGCCAGCCGGAACGGCCCCCACCAGGATCACCCCCATTTCGCCCAATCCGAGGTAGCGGGCCGCCAGGATCCCCAATACCGACACCACCAGCGCGCCGGGCAGCCAGGGCAGATGTCGGGCGATGACGATCAGGGTCAGGATCGTGGCGATGCCGAAGATCAGGGTAGGCGCGTGGGTCTGATGGATCTGCGTGGCGATCTGCCAGAGCAGGGGAAAAAAGTCCTCGCCGCTGGTCTTGATGGCGAACAGCTTGCCCAGTTGGGTCGAAACCAGGATCAACGAGGCGCCGTTCAGATAGCCGACCAGAACCGGTCGGGAGAGGAAATCGGCGATGGTGCCGATGCGCAGATGGGCCGCGAAGACCAGGATGGTGCCGGAGAGCAGGGCCAGCAGCGCGGCCAGGGCCGGAATCCGCGACGGGTCACCGGCGGCGAGCGGCAGGATGGCCGTGCCGGCCAGAAGGCCGATGGCCGCATCCGGACCGGCGATCACATGCCGGGAAGAGGCGAACAGGGCGTAGCCGACCGATGCGGCCAGGGCCGCGTAAACCCCGGAAATGGGCGGCATGTGCACCAGTTCGGCATAGGCGATCACCGAGGGAATCATGACCACGCAGGCGGTGAGTCCGGCAACGAGATCGTAACGCAACCAGGAGAGTTGATAGGTTTTCAGGGTGTCATAAAACGGGAGCGAATGGGATCTTGACATGGTGGGTTGGTCGAATTTTATGAGAAATGGTCATTGTTGAGAACCCCCCAATATTGCAGAGGTCCGAGGACCGCAAGCCCCCCGGCTTGGATGCGGAGGCAGCGACTCCGAGGTTTTGTCTTTGATTTTAAAACGCAGAGGTCCTGAATGGTGACGATCAACAGTTGACAATCAAGACGAAAACGCCCGGCGACGCATCGCCGGGCGTGGTGAAACCTGCAATCTGACGGATCAGTGGGCGTGGCTGGAAGCCGCTTCCGCGCCCGAAGCCTCCTCGCCTTCCGCCTTGACAGGCTTGACGATGCGTTCGAATTTTACCTTGGTGATGCGGTGATTGTCCATCTCCAATACCGAAATCTTGGCATCATCCAGATTGACGGCATCCTCGGCGCTCGGGACATGACCGAGTTCGTGATAGATCAAACCACCGATGGTCCGGTATTCGTCCACTTCCGGGAAGTTGTAGTTCAAGACCGTGCGCAGGTCCGAGATGCGCATCGAGGCATCGATCACAAACTGACCGGAATCCAGTTTCTTCACGCGCCGCGTGCCCTGGGTGAATTCGTCCTCGTAGTCGCCAACGATCTCCTCGAGGATATCCTCAAGGGTGATGATCCCCTCGGTTCCGCCATACTCGTCGATCACCACCGCCAGTTGCTGACGGTTGGCCTTGAACTCCTTGAGCAGATCCCGCAACCGCTTGCTGTTGGGTACGATGTAGCACGGATGCAAATATTCGGCGATGGGGCGGTCGATCTGGGACTCCTTGGATTCGGCCATCACGCTCAAAAGCTCCTTCATGGCCACGTAACCGAGGATGTTGTCCAGGTTGCTCTCATACACCAGGTAACGGGCATGCGGCACATCGCGGAACCGGGTGAGGGCATCCATGAGGGTGGTCTCCTTGCTGAAGGCAAGGATGTCGGTACGCGGCACCATGGCCGAACGAACCGTGCGCTCACCCATGTCGATGATGCCGTGGATCATCCGGGTATCTTCGGGTTTGAGCACGCCGGCGCCTTCGCTGGCGGTGATGATGGTGCGGATTTCATCCTGGGTCATGGTGAAGTGTTCGCCATGAGAACCGATCAGGTCCCCCTGCCCCCAGGTCCAGAGCAGGAAATTGGAGGCGTGCTTCATGGCCCAGATCACCGGGGTCCAGAGGGTGTACTGGAAGTTCACCGACCAGGAGACCGCCATGGCCACGGCCTCGGCCTTGTGGAAGGCGAGGATCTTGGGGGCCAGCTCGCCACCCACGACATGCAGGAAAGAGATGATGATGAAGGCGGTGATGTAGGCGGTGAAGCTGGCGGTCTTGGTCAACTCCGCGCTGGAACCGAACACGCCGAAAAGTCCCTGGAACCAGGGATCCATGATCAGGGCCAGGGTGTCCATGCCCACGGCGCCCAGCGCCAGGGAGACGATGGTGATGCCGATCTGGGTGACCGAATAGAACCGCTCCGGCTCCTGATGGAGATCTTGGACCCGTTGCGCCGCCTTGTTGCCGTTTTCGGCCAACTGGCGGATTTTGCTGCGTCGTGCGCCGGTGATCGCGACTTCAGAACCGACGAAGTAGGCATTCCCGATGATCAGAAGCAGAATCAGGAACAGTTTCAACCATAAATAAGTTTCCATGCGAATGAGATCCTCAGATTTCCATGAAATGGGGCCAGCAGGTATGTCGGGAGTGAATCCTCTCACCCCCTATCGCCATGGAAAGTTCCTCGAGAGTTCCATGGCGTGGCGATGATCAATCTTTCAAGGCCTTGATCAGCCGTTTGCGCGCGTCGGCAAAATCCTCTCGGGCATTCTCGAGATGCTTGATCGCGTCAACCATGTCTTGGAGCGCTCTGCCGACATCGGTGCCCGCGATCCAGGCTACCACCTTTTTGACATCTTCGGGATTGTTGCTGATGACATCCTTGCTGGAACCGGAGAGCAGGGTGATCCGGTGTTGGCAGATATCATCGACTCCCGCGGAGCAGGAGCAGGTGGCGGTGAGGTTTTTTCCGGTTTTGCGGACAACGATTTCCAGGGGAACCCCTCGTTCGCCGCGGACCTGAAAGTATAGCTCTGGCATCAAAAAATCTCCGTAGTAAGTTGAAGTGGAATTCAAACCAAATTTCACGAATCAGTCAAGAATGTGAGCAAGCATTCACGACTCATGGGTGAATCTGATGTTGCATCAAAGTTGAATTCCTTTCTGGCCAAGATGTTACAGATTCCATGTAAAGTTTCAATGATTTTTTTTTCCTTTGCAATGGCATTTTTTATCACGAAAAAATTATTCATACGAAAAATCTTAGATGTAAAATATTTATATTCAAGAGACTTAAATATATTAAAAATCATATTAATTTACAGAAGGATTTGATGAAATCCAACCTCGTGACAAGTTTGATAATCTAATGTGAGATATGAAACAGCCATTCAGACCCCACGGATGTGAATGAAAAATCACAAAGGAGAGAATCATGAGCATGCAAGCCAAACAGTTCCGGGAGCAGGTCGTTCGACCCGCCCTGGCCCTCGTCGCCATGGAGTCGCCGGCGGCGGAGGCGCTTTTGATGGGCACGGCGGCGCAAGAGTCGGGCATGGGACGCCATCTCAAACAGGTGGGCGGCGGACCGGCCCTCGGGGTGTTCCAGATGGAACCCGCCACCTATCGGGATATCTGGGAGAATTTTCTCAACCATCAACCGGCGACGCTCCAGAGGGTGCGCGGATGGTGGCCCACCCTGCCCCTTCCCGAACGCATGATCACCGACCTGATGCTGGCCGCGGTCATGTGTCGGATCCACTATCGGCGGGTACGCGAACCCCTGCCCGCCGCCGAGGATCTGCCCGGCCTGGCCCGCTACTGGAAAAAACATTACAACACCTTGCTCGGAGCCGGAACCGAAGCGGAATTCATTCACAACTGGCATCGCTATGTGGAGGAGAAGGTATGAACACACTTTGGATCGAACGTTTTCGCGAACCCTCAACCTGGCGCGGGGTGGTGATGCTGCTGACCGCATTCGGTGTGTCGATCTCGCCGGATACCGTGAATGACGTGGTGGCCGTGGGCACCGGGGTATCGGGGTTGATCGGCGTGCTGACCGGGGATACCCGCCCATGAACGGCGCCGGCAACCCTTTCGATGCCCTGCTGCATGACCTGCTGTTGAGCATGGGCAAGGTGCAGGGCAGTCTTGAGGCGATCCAGCAACAACAGGAGCACCAGACCGACTGGATGGCCAGACTCGATGATCGTCTGCGACGCGTGGAACGCAAGGCGGCGGTCAACGGCATGATCGGCGGTGGGGTGGTGGGAACGGGTCTTTCGGTGATGGCCGAATACATGCGCACCCGCATGATGGGCGGGTGATGGGAGGTGTCAGGACAAGGCGCCATTCCAAACGGAGCTTGAAGTGACGGACGGGTGATCGGGAGGGGCGGAGGAAGACGGTTCCCAAACGGGGCTTGAAGTCGTATCATCTCCATCGTGCGTCAAACCGCCCGGCTGGTTGCGGGACCGATCCGGGATCCCCGACCAGGCCGGGCGTCACGACGCCCTCCTCCGCTCCAATCACCCGAACCGCCCGTGGAAAGTCACCATGCCCAGCCAAGACCGTTCATGCGCATCAAACCGGCATCATCCTCTGCGCCGCTCCGGGTTGTTCCCGTCGTTCCTCATCCTGCTCCTGCTTGTCGCCACGCTTCCCGCATGCACCTCCCAGGAGGTGGGGCGTTCGGTCTACCGGGCCTTTGAACAGAAAAAATGCCAGGAGGAGAACGGTTCCATCGAGAGCTGCAACCACGCCATTTCCGCACGTCCTTGACAAGCCGAATGCCCTGGAACAACCGATGCGTCGGATAGAGGAGGCGGGAGAAAACAATGCCGAAAATCGCAGGAAAGCTGACGGAAGAGATTCTGGATCAGGCCACCAAGGCCAGACAGGCTCTGGACGCCCTGGAACGGCTGGCCAGAAACGATCGCGGGGAGTTCGCCGACCCCGCCGCCGTGCGGGCGCAACTCAACGCCGCCCAGGCACACGTCATGCGCGCCACGGAGAAGACGCGAACACTCCGGTGAGCTGAAACAAACGACGTTCAGGCGCGGTAGAACACCTCGACGAAAAACAGACCGGTAAGCTGAAACAAACGACGTTCAGGCGCGGCAGAACACCTCGACGAAAAACGGACCGGTGAGCTGAAACAAACGACGTTCAGGCGCGGTAGAACACCTCGACGAAAAACAGACCGGTGAGCTGAAACAAACGACGTTCAGGCGCGGTAGAACACCTCGACGAAAAACGGACCATTGTCGGTGCGAAAATAGCACTTGGTGCTGCCCAGGGGCTTGGTGTAGCCGATCTGATGATCCCGTCCGACGATCACCTGGGGCGGGGTGAGATTGATCATGTCCTCGCAGATGCGGCTCTTGACCGCGCCCGCGATGATGTTGGCCAATTCGCCGATGGCGTCCTTGGCCGTGTTGTTGAAGGTTTCAAGCTCATCGCCGGAGAAGGCGGCGGCCAGTCCCACCGCGCAGTGGAACGGCGCCGAAACATGCACCCCCCCCTCCATGGCGCCGTTGAAGGCGATAACCGCCGTGACGTCGGCCTGCGGTGGCACATAGGTCTCATCCGCGGTCGTGGAGACCGATGGACCGGCCTTGATGCCGATATCGGTGGTGAAAAAAGCAACCACCGTCTCGTCGATGGCTTCCCGGATCACATCGGCTAGATTAGCGATGACCATGATAATAAGCTCCCCATTCAGGCATGGACTCTTGGCGGCCTTTGGTTTGACTTAAAACACCCCCATTTTCCCGTGCAACAACTCCTAAAGAGAGCCTCACGGTGGAGATGAGGGGGCGTTCCCCCATCATGCAAAAAATTGCCACCTGGATCTATCATACATCAAAGAATCTGACTTTCAATGTCTCATCTCGCAAATCTCGCCGAATCGTAAACAAGCATTAACAATCAATGGCGGGAAAATTTCCCGATCTCCCCTCTTGCACAATGGCCGACTCGTATCCATCTGTTTACGAAAAATCATCAAAGGCACTGACGGGCATGCCGGTGGAACCGGCGTCCAAGGCACGACACCCACGGTTCAGGCATCACAAATCAAGATTGATTTCAAGGAGACCCCCCCTCATGACCATTCCATTCCAACCCCTGCATGATCGCATTCTGGTTAAGCGGGTCGAGCAACAGGAGAAGACCACCGGCGGCATCCTCCTCCCAGACACGGCCAAGGAAAAACCACTCCAAGGCGAGGTGCTGGCTGTGGGTCGTGGCGCGGTGCGCGACGATGGCACCATCCGTCCTCTGGAAGTCAAGGTCGGCGATCGGATCCTGTTTGGAAAATACGGCGGAACCGATGTGAAATTGCAGGGCAATGAGTATGTCATCCTGCGGGAAACCGACGTCATGGGCGTGATCGGATAACATCATCCATTCAAGATCCTTCGGGATCGAACATCGAGGGAGCGTGTTGAGCATGGCTGCCAAGGAGATCAAATTCGGAGTGGACGCGCGCGCGTCCATGATCAAGGGGCTGAACACCCTGGCCAATGCCGTCAAGGTAACGTTGGGTCCGAAAGGGCGCAACGCGGTGTTGAACAAATCCTGGGGCGCGCCGCGCGTCACCAAGGATGGGGTCTCCGTGGCCAAGGAGATCGAACTGGAGAACAAATTCGAAAACATGGGCGCGCAAATGGTGCGCGAGGTGGCCTCCAAGACCGCCGACGCGGCGGGTGACGGCACCACCACCGCCACCGTGCTGGCCCAGGCGATCGCCCGCGAGGGTCTCAAGGCGGTGGCCGCCGGCATGAACCCCATGGATCTGCGTCGCGGTATCGACGCCGCCACCCAGGTGGTGGTGGATGAACTCAAAAAGCGGGCCCGTCCGGTCACCAAGTCCGAAGAGATCTCGCAGGTCGGCACCATCTCCGCCAACGGTGACCAGGAGATTGGCCGGATGATCGCCGAGGCGATGGACAAGGTGGGCAAGGAGGGGGTGATCACCGTGGAGGAGGCCAAGGTGTTGGCCAACTCCCTGGATGTGGTCGAGGGAATGCAGTTCGATCGCGGCTATCTCTCCTCCTACTTTGTCACCAATCCCGAAAAGATGGTGTGCGAACTCAAAGACCCCTACATCCTGCTGGTGGAGAAGAAAATCAGCAATCTCCAGCAGATGATCCCGATTCTCGAGGGCGTGGTCCGCTCCGGATCCTCCCTTCTGATCGTGGCCGAGGATGTCGAAGGCGAGGCACTGGCCACCCTGATCGTCAACAAGTTGCGCGCCGGCCTCAAGATCTGCGCCATCAAGGCCCCCGGTTTCGGCGATCGCCAAAAGGCGATCCTGGAGGATGTGGCGGTGTTGACCGGTGGCACGGTGGTCTCCGAGGCCTTGGGCCTCAAGCTCGAAAGCACCACCCTGGACATGCTCGGTCGGGCCAAGTCGGTGGTGGTGGGCAAGGACGAAACCACCATCGTCGATGGCCAGGGCGTCAAGACGCAGATCGATGCCCGCATCGCCCAGATCCGGCGTCAAATCGAGGAGACCACCTCGGATTACGATCGCGAAAAGCTCCAGGAACGGATGGCCAAGCTGTCGGGCGGCGTCGCCGTGCTCAATGTGGGTGGAGCCACCGAAATCGAGGTGAAGGAGCGCAAGGATCTGGTGGACGACGCCCTGCACGCCACCCGGGCCGCCGTCGAAGAAGGGATCGTGCCCGGTGGTGGCGTGGCGCTGCTGCGCTCGGCCAAAGCCCTGGAGAGCCTTAAACTCGCCAATGCGGATCAGGATGTGGGGGTGCGCATCGTGCGCCGCGCGCTCGAGGAACCGACCCGCATCATCGCCGAAAACGCCGGTCGCGAGGGATCGGTGGTGATCAACAACGTGCTCGAGAACGACTCGGGCAACTTCGGTTACGATGCCCAGACCGATGAATATGCCGATCTGGTGGCGCGCGGCGTGATCGATCCGACCAAGGTGGTGCGCATCGCCATCCAGTCGGCCTCCTCGGTCGCGGGACTCATGATCACCACCGAGGCCATGATCGCGGACCTCCCCAAAAAAGATGCCGCACCCGCGCCCGGCGGTGGTCACGGCATGGACGACATGGATATGTGATCTCCCACCGTCAGGGAGGGAGGGCCACGCCTTCCCTCCCTGACGCCCTTTCGTATCATGACACGGCCATCCGTAGCCATCCGCATCTTCGTTATTCCTGGCAAAGGCTGGGAACCTTCTGTAGACTATCGGACCATCATTCACACAAAATGGTCTGCCTCTTCTTCAACCCCTCGCATCCCCCCCGGCAACCCATCACGAAACAGGAGAGCACCATGAAAACAAGCATCGAAACCACGGAATGGGCCATCTGGGGTGGATTCGTCGCCTTCGTGATGCTGTTGAGTTGGCAGTTCGGACTGGCGGTCGGATTGGCGGTATCCCTGACCATCCCGTTCGTCATCATGCTCAAGAACGACTACCTGCGCCGCAAGCACGGCTGGAAAAGCGAATACAGCGTCGGTGTCGCAATCCTGGACGATGACCACAAAAAATTGCTCGACATGGTGTGGCGGGTCTATCAGTCCATGCAGAAGTCCTACGGCAAGGAGGACGCGGAACAGGTTCTCGGGGAGCTTCAGGCCTACACGATCGAACATTTCGGTCGCGAAGAGGGGCTGATGCGGAAACACGGCTATCCGGAGTTGGAGCGTCACCTGGCCGAACATGAAGCCATGAAGGCCAAGGTGGTGGAGTTCAAAAGTCACTTCGCCACCAACAGCCTGGAGGTCTCCCACCAAATGCTGCGGTTTCTCGAGAACTGGCTGATCACCCACATCACCAAGACCGATCAGGCCTATTCGGCGTTTCTGACGGAAAAAGGGGAGCGGTGATCCGAACCACCCGGTTCGGCACGCTCATCCAAAGGGAAGACAACCAATGGGGGCCGGCACCCCACGTACAACCGCCGGCGGGAGATGCGCGATGGAAAGAAAAAATGAAATGCAGCGGTCTGTTTCAGCGAGAACCTGGATGGGGTGGATGGTCGGCGTGGCGTTTCTGCTGGTCGGCATCGCATCCGCCACGGCGCGTGACCTGCCGGATCTCACCGCCCTGGTGGAGAATCTCAAACCGGTCGTGGTCAACATCCAGACCAGCAAAAAAGCCCGGGGCGGCAAGCAGGCGATGCCGAACAACCCCTTCAAGAACAGCCCGTTCGAACACTTCTTCCAACCCTTCATGGACCGCATGCCCCAGGGTGAGATGCAAACCCAGAATCTCGGCTCCGGAGTGATCATCGACGCCGACGGGTTCATCCTCACCAACAACCATGTGGTGGAAGAGGCCGACGAAATCAAGGTCCGGCTCGTCGATGAGCGGGAGTTCGTGGCCAAGGTGATCGGCAGCGACCCGAAAAGCGATCTGGCGCTGATCCAGATCCCGGTGAAACAAAAACTCCAGGCCGCCAAGCTCGGCGATTCCGACGCCATCAAGGTGGGCGCCTGGGTGGTGGCGATCGGCAACCCCTTCGGCCTGGAAGCCACAGTCACCTCGGGGATCATCTCCGCCAAGGGCCGCGCCATTGGCAACGGTCCCTACGAAGATTTTCTGCAAACCGACGCGGCCATCAATCCCGGCAACTCCGGCGGTCCGCTCTTTGACCTCGATGGCAACGTCATCGGCATCAACACCGCGATCTTTTCCCGCTCCGGCGGCTACATGGGCATCGGCTTCGCCATTCCGGTCAACATGGCCAAAAACGTCGTGACCCAACTCAAGAGCTCCGGCAAGGTGACACGCGGCTGGATCGGTGTCGGCATCCAGATGGTCACCCAGGAGTTGGCGTCCGCCCTCGGATTGGAAACCGCGCGCGGCGCGCTGGTCTCCCAGGTGGTCAAATCCGGTCCGGCCCAGGAGGCCGGGATCAAGGCCGGGGATGTGATCCTGAAGTTCAACGGCCAGGAGATCCACAAAATGCGCGATCTGCCCACCATCGTGGCCGCGACAGCCGTGGGCAACAAGGTTCCGGTGGCGATCCTGCGCGATGGCAAAGAGCAGACCGTGCAGATCAAGGTGCGCGAATTGCCCAAGGAAGAGAGTTCCGCCGCAGCCAGCAAGGGGGACGCCGACGCCGACAAAACCGATCCTCTCGGCATCAAGGTGAAAGCGCTCGGCGACAACCAACGCCGTCAGGGTCGCCTGGGCGACGACATCAAGGGGGTGGTCGTGGCCAAAATCGATCCGGATGGCGCCGGGGCCAAGGCCGGGTTGCGCGCCGGCGATGTGATCGTGGATGTGAACCGGCAGTCCGTGGAGAGCCCCAACGACTACGAACAGGCCATTGACAAGCTCGGCAAAAATCGCAACGTGCTGTTGCGCGTGGCGCGCGATGGCGGCGTGCTGTTCATCGCGGTCAATCTCGATCGTTGAACCCTGGTCAGGGTTGCCCCCCTCGAAAGAGGGGGCAACCCTGACGCTTCCGCACCCCCGCACGAAACCCATCCCCGGTTGTCACGGCGGGGTCAGCCCTCCCGCTCCTGGATCACCCGCACGAAATCTATCCGGTTGTCGCGGCGGGATCAGCCCTCCCGCTCCTGGATCATCTGCACGAAACCCACCTGCTGTTCGCGCTGCTGATAACGGTTGTCGCGGCGGGGTCAGCCCTCCCGCTCCTGGATCACCCGCACGAAACCCACCTGCTGTTCGCGCTGCTGATAACGATCACGGGCCGCCTTGGCGTCGGCGTGACGCTCGAAGACCCCGATCCAGACCTGCTTGACCGACACCCCCTCTGCATCTCGGGTCTCGTGGATCCGCAGCGAATACCCCTTGGCGCGCAGACGCTCGATCAAGGAGTCCAACGCGGCGGAGTTGGCACCCGAGGCCACCTGCACCGCATAGCGAACCTTGCTCTCCGGTTTCACGACCGACGGTGTGGGCAACGGTGGACGCGGCGCGGGAGCAGCCACCGTGACGGGTGACGGTTCGCCGACCTCCGCCTTGGATTCCGCCAACGACATCGCTCCCCCCTTCCGGTCAAACGACAACACGACCGGCGCCTGGTCCCAACGCACCGGCGCGGACGTATCCAGACGACTGGATGCGGGGTTCGCGCCCGCCGGCGCGGACGTATCCAGGCGACTGGATGCGGGATTCGCGCCCGCCGGCGCGGACGTATCCGGGCTTGCGCGTTCGGACCAACCGGGCGCGGGATTCGTGCCTACCGGCGCGGACGTATCCGGGCTTGCGCGTTCGGACCAGGATGAGAGCGTGGGGCGAACCATCCGCGCCAGCGGCTTGACGAACGGCAAGGGGGTGGTTTCGAAGGCCACCGGTTCTTCGCCGCTCCCGGCTGGACCCCAAGACACGGAGGGTGGCGGCGTTTTGTTCGTTTCGGTCGAAATCGCGCCGCGCGCCCCATCCTTTTGGGCCGTTTGCGACCCCGACGCACGCCAGGGGAGCGGCTTCTCGGTCAGGGCATCCCGGATCGCCGTGTCGTCCCCTTGCGCAAAAAGCCGCTTCTGCCACTCGGCATCGTGAACGCGCAACAGCCGGGTCAACCGCACCAGTTCCAGATCCCCACCCAACTCGTCCAAGGGATCCCAGCCGAGGGTGGCGTACAACCGACCGAGGGCGCTCTGGAAGCGGGCGAAGGATTCGTACTGCCGCACCCGTCCGAGCACCCCCGAAGCCACGGCATGCACATAGGAGAGCTGGCTGTCCAGCCCCATCTCCCCACGGTTGGCGGCATGGTCGCGCAAGCGTGCGCGGGTGGTGTTCTCCTCCTGCACCCGCTTGAGGCCATCCCGCGCGGCCAGGTATTCGTGATAGGCGATGCGCGTTTGGCCAAGGATCGCCATGTGCATCACCAGCCGCCGCATCTGGATCACCTTTTCCCGGCTGTCGGCCAGATCCAGTTGTTGTCCGCCGTTCAGCGCGCGCAAGAGATTCCAGCTCAACCGCGCCCCGGCCTGGGCCCAGTGCTGATAAAGCAGATAGCGACTGCCATCGAAGTTCTCGCCGACATCGAACTCCAGTCCGGGAAAGAGACGCGCGATCGCCTTGCGGGTTTCGTCGGCCTCGATGCGCGCCTGATAGGCCTCGACGCGCAACTCCGGTCGCTGGGTCAACGCCTGCCGTTCCAGCTCGTCGATCGGCGCGGCCAATGCCAAAGGCTCGGCCCCCGAGCTGCCATCGTCCACCAGTTCGAACCGCTCACCGGGGGGCAGATGGATCAGGGTGGCCAGCTCTTCCCGCGCCACCGTCAACTCGGCCCGCGCCCGCTCCAACTGGTTGACGATCTCCAGCAACCCCAATTGATACTGCAGGCTGTGGACCGGAGAACGGAGTTTCTCCTGTTCCACCTGGCGCGCGGTGGCCAGCGCCTCGTCGGCGGATTTGAGCACCGCGGCCACTTCCCGTTCCAGCCCCTGGGCGGCCACAGCGCGCCAATAGGCGAAACGCACATCCTTGAGAAGGTTGTGGGCCGCCTTGCGGCGCTGTTCGCCCTGAATCAGCCGTTTGTTCCCCTCCTGGCGGGCCTGGTAGTAACTGACGCCGAAATCCAACAGATTCCAGCTCATGGTGAAATCCGCCGTGCCGGTCGCCTTCTCGCGCGAGATCGATGGATCGGTCTCGACGATGCCCGTGGAGAGCGACCGGCTCACCGAGGCGTTTTCCGGAGTGCGCGCCGAATACCCGGCGGCAAGGGTCCAGCGGGGCAACATGTCGAGCCGCGCCACCTCCGCCTGCTGGCGCGCCACCACCTCTTCCATGCGCTTGAGTCGATAATCCAGATTGTATTTCAACGCGCGGGCCATGGCCTCGTGCAGGGTGAGCGGACCCTCCAGGGGCTTGCCATCCTTGAACAGCCATCCCCGATCCGCCTCGACCTGTTTTTCCCGTTCGTCCGGGGTCAAGGCGCTGGTCACCACCGAACAGCCGCTCAAGGAGAGCGCCGTCAAAACGGCCACCACCCCACCCAGATTCCTCCGGGTGACGCGACGTGGTGGTTGCCTTCTGGTTCGATGAGAAGATACGCTCAAGGTGTACGGCTCGCTTATGTTGGTCGGGAGTGATGCGTGATCTTTGGACCAGGAAGCAAGCATGAATCATGCCGCACAAAATATTACCCAACAGCCCCCCATCCGAACCAGGATGAACGCAGTGTCAATTATTTTTACACTTGATAAATACATTCAATTTCAATATTTTAAACTTAAAACCCTTCCATGATTGTAAAAAAATATGACACTATCTTCCAAACCGTCAGACCAACCTGTTGATAAACAAGAACTAAAAAAGATCTGGTCGAATGGCGCGCGAGTTGCTAAATTGGTTGTTAAACTGTTGATAACCACTGATTAAAAAACAAGAAAAACCGGAAAAACCTCGCAAGCACCACGGGAGCGACCTGCGATGAGACTTTGGCCCTGGATCCGCGACAAACTCTGGCCGAGCCACTCCAAGGGGACGGTCCGGCCACCCGTTCCGACGGCCAACCCTGCGCCGATCCGCTCCAGACTGGCCCTGCGTCTGGAACGACGCCTGATGTTCGATGCCGCCGGCGTCCTGACCGCCGTGGCCGCCTTGCATCACGACGCCGACGGGCACGACGCGGACCAGTCCGCCGACCACGCCCCGATTCTCACCCCGCCCGGTCACGATGCCGCCACACCGGCGCCACGGGAAATCCTCTTCATCGACGCCACGGTGGAGAATCACCAGGCGCTGCTCAAGGATCTGCCCACGGATGTCCAGGTGGTGATGCTCGATCCGAATCGGGATGGGGTGGAACAGATCCGCGCCACCCTGTCCGGGCTGGCGGGCATCGAGGCGCTGCACATCGTCTCCCACGGCGCCGAGGGAACCTTGGCGCTCGGCAAAACGGAGCTGGATGTCGTCAACCTGGAAGACCATGCCCACGCGTTGCAGGATTGGGGCGCGGCGCTTTCCGAACATGCCGACATCCTGATCTACGGCTGCGATGTCGGGGCCGGCATGAGCGGCGCGGCCTTCGTGTCGCGGGTCGCCGAGTTGACCGGCGCGGATGTGGCCGCTTCCAACAACCTCACCGGCGCCACCGAACGAGGGGGAGACTGGAACCTGGAGGTAGCCCACGGCAGCATCGAAACCGATGTCTTCGTCTCTTCGAGCGCGCGACTGGCGTTTCACGGTGTTCTGCCTTCCGCTAATCCGATTATCGTAAGTGTAAATGGGGATGTACTCTCCTACAACGAGGGAAGCGGCGCCCTTGTGATCGATCAGGGCGGCAACGTCACGGTCACAGATGCCGATTCGCCGGACTTCAACGGCGGGCAACTCACCGTGTCGATCACCGCCAACCGTGACACCACCGACGACGTGCTGGCCATCCGCAATCAGGGCACCGGCGTCGGCCAGATCGGCGTCTCCGGAGCCAACGTCACCTATCAGGGCAGCGTGATCGGCACCTTTGCCGGCGGTACCGGCAGCAACGACCTGGTGGTCACCCTCAACGCCAATGCCAACCCTACCTCGGTGACCGCGCTGCTGCGCAACATCACCTACACCAACACCGACACCAATGCCCCCTCGACCGCCACCCGTTCCATCGCCTTCCGGATCACCGACGGCGACGGCGGCACCTCCACCACCTCGACCGCCAGCACCACCGTGACCGCGGTCAACGACGCCCCCACCATCACCGGCGGATCGGCGCTCACCTACACCGAAAACAATCCGGCCACGGTGATCAACCCCACCCTCACCCTGGCCGACGTGGACAACGCCAACCTGCAAGGGGCCACCATCACCATCAGCGGCAACTACCAGAGCGGCGCCGACACCTTGAGTTTCACCAACACCGCCAGCATCACCGGCACCTGGAACAGCGCCACCGGCACCCTCACCCTGACCGGCGCCGACACGGTGGCCAACTATCAGGCCGCGCTGCGTTCGATCAAGTACGCCAACAGCAGCGACGCCCCCACCACGCCGACCCGGACCGTCACCTTCCAGGTGAGCGACGGCACCACCTCCAGCACCACCGCCACCTCGACCGTGGCGATCACCGAACTCAACGACGCCCCGGTCCTGGTCGCGAGCGGTCAGTGGTTCATCCCCGCCGTGTTGCGCACCGACGCCACCAACACCGGCGCCACGATCGCATCGCTCTTCGCGGCCAGCGACATCACCGATGCCGATCCGACTCCGCTCGAGGGCGTGGCCATCTACTCGGCCAACGACATGGGGGTGGGAACCTGGCAGTATCGCGTCGATGGCGGGGCCTGGACCAATTTGCCCAACCCGTTGCTCACCACCCATGCCCTGCTTCTCAAATCCAGCGATGAGGTGCGTTTCGTTCCCAACAACACCAACGGTGGACAACCCACGCTCTTCTTCTATGCCTGGGACCGCACCAATGGCGTGGCCGGCACCACGGTCAACGCCAACACCCGCGGCGGCACCACCGAGTTCAGTTCCACCGCCGGCATCATCAACGGCACGGTCAACGCCGCGCCAGTACTCGACATCGCCCCCAACCCGGCCTTGCCGACCATCACCGAGGACAACCTCACCAATACCGGGGCCACGGTCAGCTCCCTGCTCGGCACCTCGATCAGCGACATCGACTCCGGCGCGCTCCAGGGGATCGCCATCCGTAGCGTCACCACCGACAACGGCACCTGGCAGTACTCCCTCAACGGCGGCACCAGCTGGACCGCCTTCGGCACCATCTCCAGCACCCAGTCGCTCTTGTTGCGTCCCACCGATCTGGTGCGCTTCGTTCCCGATGGCGCCAACCCACCCAACGACACCTCCCCCGGATCGCTGAACTTCACCTACGTCGCCTGGGACCGCACCGGACGCTCCTCGGTGTGGTCGGCGGGAGGCAAGGTCTCGACCATCTCGCGCGGTGCGGCCACGCCGTTCTCCGCCAACATCGAAACCGCCACCATCACGGTCACCGACCTCAACGACGCCCCGGTCCTCACCGCCGCCGCGCCGATCCTGCCGGCCATACTGCACACCGATACCGACAACGCCGGCGTCACCATCGCCAGCGTGGTGGGCAGCTCGATTGGCGATGTCGATGCGGTCACCACCCCCCTGGAAGGGATCGCCATCCACACGGCCAACAGCGGTTCGGCGGGTTGGTGGGAGTACTCCACCGACAACGGCGCCACCTGGACCGCCACCGGCACGGTGAATGCCACCTCTGCCCTGCTGCTGCGTCCCCAGGATAAAATCCGCTTTCAGCCCGGCGGCACGCTCACCACCACCAACAACGCCAGTTTCGGCTATTACGCCTGGGACCAAACCCAGAATTTCGGCCAACAAGGCACCAAGGTCAACGTCTCGACCCGTGGCACCACCACGGCATTCAGCACCGCCAGCGATACCGCCTCGATCCGGATCAACATCGCCCCCACCCTGAATGCCGCCGCCACGCCGACCCTGCCGACCATCACCGAGGATGAAACCACCAACAGCGGTGCGCTGGTCTCGACCCTGCTCGGAGGAGCCTCGGATATTGATGTCGGGGCCTCGCAAGGGATCGCCGTGTATGGTCTGTCCAGCGGCAACGGCACCTGGCAATACAACACCGGCAGCGGCTGGACCAACATCGGCACAGTCAACGGCACCTCGGCCCTGCTGTTGCGCGCCTCGGATTCGATCCGTTTCGTGCCCAACGCCATCAAGGGAACCACGCCGAATGTATCGTTCTACGCCTGGGACCAGACCACCGGCAGCGTCGGCGCCAAGGTGGATGTCTCGACGCGCGGCACCACCACCGCCTTCAGCGTGAATGCCAACACCGCCACCCTGTCGGTCACCGAGGTCAACGACGCCCCAACCCTGTCGGTCACCGCCTCCACCCTCACCTTCACCGAGGGCGGCGCGGCCCTGGCGATCAACAACACCCTCACCCTGTCCGATGTCGATGATCTCAACATCGCCGGGGCCACGGTGCAGATCACCGGGAATTACCAGTCTGGGGAAGACGTTCTGGCTTTCGTCAACCAATCCGGCATCACCGGCTCCTGGAACAGCGCCACCGGCACCCTCACCTTGACCGGAACCGCCACCAAGGCCCAGTATCAAACCGCGCTGCGCTCGATCACCTATCAGAACACCAACAACGATACCCCCAATCCGGTCACCCGCACCGTCACCTTTTCCATCACCGACGGCAACTCCGATGGCACCGGTTTCGGCGCCCTGAGCGCCTCGGGCTCCCGTCCCATCGCCATCACCGCCATCAACGACGCCCCAACCCTCACCACCACCGGCACCACGTTGAACATCAGCGAAGGGGATGGGACCACCCTGATCGATCCGAATCTGCTGCTCGGCGATGTGGATGACACCCAACTGACCGGCGCCACGGTGCGCATCACCAGCAATTACCTCTCGAGCGAGGATGTTCTGGCCTTCGTGAATCAATCCGGCATCACGGGTTCCTGGAATTCGGCCACCGGTACGCTTACGTTAACCGGAAGCGCCGCCAAGGCCGATTACCAGGCGGCGCTGCGCTCGGTCACCTACTTCAACAGCAACACCATGGCCCCGAGCATCGCCGCGCGCACCGTCACCTTCACCCTCACCGACGCAAACTCCGCCGGACAAGGGGCCGGCGCCCAGAGCGTTTCGGCGCAACGGATCATCGCTCCGGTTTCGATCAACGATGCGCCACTCATGAGCGGTTCGGCCTCCGCGCAAAATTATTCGGAAGGATCCGCGCCAGTCGTCATCGACAACGGCATCGTGCTCTCCGACATCGACGACGCCAACATCAGCGGGGCCACGGTTCAGATCGTCGGCCATTTTCTCGCCAGCGAGGATCAACTGGCCTTTTTCAATGTTTCTGGGATCACCGGTTCCTGGAACAGCGCCACCGGCACCCTCACCTTGACCGGAACCGCCACCAAAGCCCAGTACCAAGCCGCATTGCGCACCATCACCTACCGCAACAACAACACCGACGACCCGAATCTGAACACCCGCACCATCCGTTTTACAATCACCGATGCCAACTCGAACGGACAAGGCAACGGTGCCCTGAGTGTCGATTTTGAACGCGATGTCGCTGTTGCGGCGGTCAACGACGCACCGACCATCGCCACCACCGGCATGCCTTTCGCCTACACCGAAAGCGATACCGCCAAGGTGATCGATTCCGCCCTCACCCTGACCGATGTGGATGACACGCTGGTCACCGGGGCCACGGTGCGCATCACCAGCAATTACCTCTCCAGCGAAGATATTCTGGAGTTTGCCGACCAATCCGGCATAGCCGGCTCCTGGAATTCGGCCACGGGAACGCTCACCTTGACCGGAACCGCCACCAAGGCCGATTACCAGGCGGCGTTGCGCACCATCACCTATCGCAACAGCAACGACAACGATCCCTCCATCGCCACGCGCACCGTGCTTTTTTCGGTCATGGACGCCGATTCGCAAGGTCATGGCTCTGGCGTGCTCACCGGTTCCGCCGGTCGCAACATCATCATGACCGCCATCAACGATGCGCCCGACATGACCACCGACACCCCCCTCGCCTACACCGAGGGGAATCCGGCCACCTGTGTGGATGCGGGTTTGAGTCTGGTGGATGTGGATGATTCGACGATCATCCAGGGACTGGTACAGATCACCGGCAATTACCGTGCATCCGAGGATGTTCTTTCATTCACGAATCAATCCGGCATCACCGGCAGTTGGGACTCTGCCACCGGCACCCTGTCACTGACTGGAACCGCCAGCAAGGCGGCTTACGAGGCGGCGCTGCGCTCGATCACCTACACCAACACAAACACCGACAACCCGAGCACCGCCATGCGCACCGTGACCTTCACGGTCACGGACGGCAACTCGAACGGTGTCGGCGATACCAACCTCACCACCAGCGGCAGCCGTTCGATTCTTGTCTCGGCAGTCAACGACGCCCCAGGCGTTGCCACCACCGCCGCGCCCCTTGCCTACACCGAAAGCGACGCCGCCACCCCAATGGATCCCGGCATCTCCTTGGCCGATGTGGACGACACCCACATTTCGGGCGCGACCATTCAGATCACCGGGAATTTCCTGTCGAGCGAAGATGTTCTTTCATTCGTGGATCAACCCGACATCACCGGTTCCTGGAATTCCGCAACAGGTACGCTTACGTTAACCGGATCCGCCACCAAGGCCGATTACCAGGCAGCGCTTCGTTCCATCACTTATCAGAACAGCAACGACGACAACCCGAGCCCGGCAACCCGAACGGTCACCTTCTCTGTCAGCGATTCGAACTCCAACGGCGAGGGGTCGGGCGCGCTCACCACCACGGCCACGCGCCAGATTCTTTTTTCGGCAGTCAACGACGCCCCTGGCATCAGCGCAACCGCCGCGCCGTTGGCCTATACCGAAAGCGACGCCGCAACCCTAATGGATCCCGGCATCTCGCTTTCCGATGTGGATGACAGCCATATCGCGGGCGCGACCGTTCAGATCACCAGGAATTTCCTGTCGAGCGAAGATGTTCTTTCATTCGTCGATCAATCCGGCATCACCGGTTCCTGGAACCCGGCCACCGGAACGCTTATGTTAACCGGCACCGCCACCAAGGCCGATTACCAGGACGCGCTTCGTTCCATCACCTATCAGAACAGCAACGACGACAACCCGAGCCCGGCAACCCGAACGGTCACCTTCTCGGTCACCGATTCGAACTCCAACGGCGAAGGGTCCGGCGCGCTCACCACCACGGCCACGCGCCAGATTCTTTTTTCGGCAGTCAACGACGCCCCAGGCATCAGCGCAACCGCCGCACCGTTGGCCTATACCGAGAGCGACGCCGCCACGGTTCTTGATCCCGGCATCTCGCTTTCCGATGTGGATGACAGCCATATCGCGGGCGCGACCGTTCAGATCACCGGGAATTTCCTGTCGAGCGAGGATGTGCTTTCATTCGTGGACCAATCCGGCATCACCGGTTCCTGGAATTCGGCCACCGGAACGCTTACGTTAACCGGCACCACCACCAAGTCGGACTATCAGTCCGCGCTTCGTTCCATCACCTATCAGAACAGCAACGACGACAACCCGAGCCCTGCCACTCGAACGGTCACCTTCTCGGTCACCGATTCGAACTCCAATGGCGAGGGTTCCGGCGCGCTCACCACCACGGCCACACGCCAGATTCTTTTCTCGGCAGTCAACGATGCCCCTGGCATTAACGCAACCGCCGCGCCGTTGGCCTATACCGAAAGCGACGCCGCCACGGTTCTTGATCCCGGCATCTCGCTTTCCGATGTGGATGACAGCCATATCGCGGGCGCGACCGTTCAGATCACCGGGAATTTCCTGTCGAGCGAAGATGTTCTTTCATTCGTCGATCAATCCGGCATCACCGGTTCCTGGAACCCGGCCACCGGAACGCTTACGTTAACCGGAACCGCCAGCAAGGCCGATTACCAAGCCGCGCTTCGTACCATCACCTATCAGAACAGCAACGACGACAACCCGAGCCCGGCCACCCGAACGGTCACCTTTTCGGTCAGCGATTCGAACTCCAACGGCGAGGGGGCCGGAGCGCTCACCACCACGGCCACACGCCAGATTCTTTTTTCGGCAGTCAACGACGCCCCTGGCATCAGCGCAACCGCCGCGCCGTTGGCCTATACCGAGAGCGACGCCGCCACGATTCTTGATCCCGGCATCTCGCTTTCAGATGTGGATGACAGCCATATCGCGGGCGCGACCGTTCAGATCACCGGGAATTTCCTGTCGAGCGAGGATGCGCTTTCATTCACGGACCAATCCGGCATCACCGGTTCCTGGAACCCGGCCACCGGAACGCTTACGTTAACCGGAACCGCCAGCAAGGCCGATTACCAAGCCGCGCTTCGTTCCATCACCTATCAAAACAGCAACGACGACAACCCAAGCCCTGCCACCCGAACGGTCACCTTCTCGGTCACCGATTCGAACTCCAACGGCGAGGGTTCCGGCGCGCTCACCACCACGGCCACACGCCAGATTCTTTTTTCGGCAGTCAACGACGCCCCTGGCATCAGCGCAACCGCCGCGCCATTGGCCTATACCGAAAGCGACGCCGCCACGGTTCTTGATCCCGGCATCTCGCTTTCCGATGTGGATGACAGCCATATTTCGGGTGCGACCGTTCAGATCACCGGGAATTTCCTGTCGAGCGAAGATGTTCTTTCATTCGTCGATCAATCCGGCATCACCGGTTCCTGGAACCCGGCCACCGGAACGCTTACGTTAACCGGAACCGCCAGCAAGGCCGATTACCAAGCCGCGCTTCGTTCCATCACCTATGAAAATCTGAACAACGACAACCCAAGCCCTGCCACCCGAACGGTCACCTTCTCGGTCACCGATTCAAACTCCAACGGCGAGGGGTCGGGCGCGCTCACCACCACAGCCACGCGCCAGATTCTTTTCTCGGCAGTCAACGACGCCCCTGGCATCAGCGCAACCGCCGCGCCATTGGCCTATACCGAAAGCGACGCCGCCACGGTTCTTGATCCCGGCATCTCGCTTTCCGATGTGGATGACAGCCATATCGCGGGCGCGACCGTTCAGATCACCGGGAATTTCCTGTCGAGCGAGGATGCGCTTTCATTCACGGACCAATCCGGCATCACCGGTTCCTGGAATTCGGCCACCGGAACGCTTACGTTAACCGGCACCGCCACCAAGGCCGATTACCAGGCCGCGCTTCGTTCCATCACCTATCAGAACAGCAACGACGACAACCCGAGCCCGGCCACCCGAACGGTCACCTTCTCGGTCACCGATTCGAACTCCAACGGCGAGGGGGCCGGAACGCTCACCACCACGACCACGCGCCAGATTCTTTTTTCGGCAGTCAACGACGCCCCTGGCATCAGCGCAACCGCCGCGCCATTGGCCTATACCGAAAGCGACGCCGCCACGATTCTTGATCCCGGCATCTCGCTTTCAGATGTGGATGACAGCCATATCGCGAGCGCGACCGTTCAAATCACCGGGAATTTCCTGTCGAGCGAGGATGCGCTTTCATTCACGGACCAATCCGGCATCACCAGTTCCTGGAATCCAGCCACCGGAACGCTTACGTTAACCGGCACCGCCAGCAAGGCGGACTATCAGGCCGCGCTTCGTTCCATCACCTATCAGAACAGCAACGACGACAACCCGAGCCCGGCCACCCGAACGGTCACCTTTTCGGTCAGCGATTCGAACTCCAACGGCGAGGGATCGGGCGCGCTCACCACCACGGCCACACGCCAGATTCTTTTTTCGGCAGTCAACGACGCCCCTGGCGTTGCAACCACCGCCGCGCCGTTGGCCTACACCGAAAGCGACGCCGCCACGATTCTTGATCCCGGCATCTCGCTTTCAGATGTGGATGACAGCCATATCGCGGGCGCGACCGTTCAGATCACCGGGAATTTCCTGTCGAGCGAGGATGCGCTTTCATTCACGGACCAATCAGGCATCACCGGTTCCTGGAACCCGGCCACAGGAACGCTTACGTTAACCGGAACCGCCACCAAGGCCGATTACCAGGCCGCATTGCGTTCCATCACCTATCAGAACAGCAACGACGACAACCTGAGCCCGGCTACCCGAACGATCACCTTCTCGGTCACCGATTCGAACTCCAACGGCGAAGGGGCCGGCGCGCTCACCACCACGGCCACACGCCAGATTCTTTTTTCAGCAGTCAACGACGCCCCAGGCATCAGCGCAACCGCCGCGCCGTTGGCCTATACCGAAAGCGACGCCGCCACGGTTCTTGATCCCGGCATCTCGCTTTCCGATGTGGATGACAGCCATATCGCGGGCGCGACCGTTCAGATCACCGGAAATTTCCTGTCGAGCGAAGATCTGTTGAACTTCGTGGACCAACCCGGCATCACCGGTGCCTGGAATTCGGCCACCGGAACGCTTACGTTAACCGGCACCGCCACCAAGTCGGACTATCAGTCCGCGCTTCGTTCCATCACCTATCAGAACAGCAACGACGACAACCCGAGCCCGGCCACCCGAACGGTCACCTTTTCGGTCAGCGATTCGAACTCCAACGGCGAGGGATCGGGCGCGCTCACCACCACGGCCACACGCCAGATTCTTTTTTCGGCAGTCAACGACGCCCCTGGCGTTGCAACCACCGCCGCGCCGTTGGCCTATACCGAAAGCGACGCCGCCACGGTTCTTGATCCCGGCATCTCGCTTTCCGATGTGGATGACAGCCATATCGCGGGTGCCACGATCCAGATCACCGGGAATTTCCTGTCGAGCGAAGATCTGTTGAACTTCGTGGACCAATCCGGCATCACCGGTTCCTGGAACCCGGCCACCGGAACGCTTACGTTAACTGGCACCGCCAGCAAAGCGGACTATCAGGCCGCGCTTCGTTCCATCACCTATGAAAATCTGAACAACGACAACCCGAGCCCGGAAACCCGAACGGTCACCTTCTCGGTCACCGATTCAAACTCCAACGGCGAGGGGTCGGGCGCGCTCACCACCACGGCCACACGCCAGATTCTTTTTTCGGCAGTCAACGACGCCCCTGGCATCAGCGCAACCGCCGCGCCATTGGCCTATACCGAAAGCGACGCCGCCACGATTCTTGATCCCGACATCTCCTTGGCCGATGTGGATGACAGCCATATCGCGGGCGCGACTGTTCAGATCACCGGGAATTTCCTGTCGAGCGAGGATCTGTTGAACTTCGTGGACCAATCCGGCATCACCGGTTCCTGGAATTCGGCCACCGGAACGCTTACGTTAACCGGCACCGCCACCAAGGCCGATTACCAGGCCGCATTGCGTTCCATCACCTATCAGAACAGCAACGACGACAACCCGAGCCCGGCTACCCGAACGATCACCTTCTCGGTCACCGATTCGAACTCCAACGGCGAAGGGGCCGGCGCGCTCACCACCACGGCCACACGCCAGATTCTTTTTTCAGCAGTCAACGACGCCCCAGGCATCAGCGCAACCGCCGCGCCGTTGCCCTATACCGAAAGCGACGCCGCCACCCCAATGGATCCCGGCATCTCGCTTTCCGATGTGGATGACAGCCATATCGCGGGCGCGACCGTTCAGATCACCGGGAATTTCCTGTCGAGCGAAGATCTGTTGAACTTCGTGGACCAACCCGGCATCACCGGTTCCTGGAATTCGGCCACCGGAACGCTTACGTTAACCGGCACCGCCAGCAAGGCGGACTATCAGGCCGCGTTTCGTTCCATCACCTATCAGAACAGCAACGACGACAACCCGAGCCCGGCTACCCGAACGATCACCTTCTCGGTCACCGATTCGAACTCCAATGGCGAGGGTTCCGGCGCGCTCACCACCACAGCCACGCGCCAGATTCTTTTCTCGGCAGTCAACGACGCCCCAGGCATCAGCGCAACCGCCGCGCCGTTGGCCTATACCGAAAGCGACGCCGCAACCCTAATGGATCCCGGCATCTCGCTTTCCGATGTGGATGACAGCCATATCGCGGGCGCGACCGTTCAGATCACCGGGAATTTCCTGTCGAGCGAGGATGCGCTTTCATTCACGGACCAATCCGGCATCACCGGTTCCTGGAACCCGGCCACTGGAACGCTTACATTAACCGGCACCGCCAGCAAGGCCGATTACCAGGCCGCATTGCGTTCCATCACCTATCAAAACAGCAACGACGACAACCCGAGCCCGGCCACCCGAACAGTCACCTTCTCGGTCACCGATTCCAACTCCAACGGCGAGGGGGCGGGCGCGCTCACCACCACGGCCACGCGCCAAATCATTCTTACCGCGATCAACGATGCACCACTCATGAGTGGAACGACCACCACGGTCAATCATACCGAAGGGGAAGCTCCCATCTTCCTGGACACAGCCATCCTCCTCTCCGACGTCGATGATGCCAATATCAGCGGGGCTTTGATCCAGATCATCGGCAACTACCACGCGGATCAGGATCGATTGGCCTTCTTCAACGTTCCAGGCATCACCGGCAGTTGGGACAGCGCCACAGGTACCCTCACCCTTACGGGAACCGCCTCGAAAGCGGATTATCAGGCGGCCTTGCGTGCCGTCACCTACCGCAACTCCGATACCGATGATCCCAATCTGGATACCCGTACCATCCGTTTCACGATTTTCGACGCCAACTCGAATGGACAAGGAGATGGCGCGCTCGGGGTGAGCATCCAAAGAAATCTCACCATCACGGCGGTCAACGACGCTCCATCCCTTACCTCCACCGGAATGCCGCTCTCCTACACCGAAAGCGACATCCCCAAGGTGATCGATCCCTCCATCACCCTCGCCGATGTGGATGACAGCCACATCGTGGCTGCGACCGTTCAAATCGCCGGCAATTACCTATCCAACGAAGATGTTCTTTCATTCGTCGAGCAATCCGGCATCACCGGTGCCTGGAATTCGGCCACCGGAACGCTTACGTTAACCGGAACCGCCACCAAAGCCGACTATGAAACCGCATTACGCAGCGTGACCTACTGCAACAGCAACGACAACGATCCTTCCATCGCCACGCGCACCGTGCTTTTTTCGGTCACAGACGCCGATTCGCAAGGCCATGGATCGGGCGCGCTCACGATTTTTTCTGGTCGCAACATCGTCATGACCGTCATCAACGACGCCCCCAACATGACCACCAACACCCCGCTCGCCTACGCCGAAGGGGATCCGGGTATCCCTGTCGATACGGGGTTGAGTCTGGTGGATGTGGATGATGCCACGATCATCCATGGATTGGTGCAGATCACCGGAAACTACCGGCCTGGCGAAGATTTTCTTTCATTCAACGATCAATCCGGCATAACCGGAAGCTGGAACGCGATCACCGGCACCCTGATCCTGACCGGCACGGCAGCCAAGGGGGACTATGAAAGCGCCTTGCGCTCCGTGACCTACCGCAACCTCAACACCGCCGATCCGGACACCACCCCGCGCACCGTCACCTTTACCGTCACGGATGGCAACTCCAACGGCCAAGGCGCTGGCAGTCTCTCCACCAGTGGCAGTCGCACGATTCTTGTCTCGGCAGTCAACGACGCCCCAGAGGTCATCACCACCGTGACACCCCTGGACTACATCGAAAGTTCCTCCGCCATACCCGTGGATCCAGGGCTTATCTTGAATGACGTGGACGATGGCCAGATCACCGGGGCCACGATTCAAATCACCGGAAATTTTCTGGCCAGTGAAGATGTACTTTCGTTCGTCGATCAACCCGATATGACCGGAAGTTGGAATTCGGCCACCGGAACGCTTACGTTAACTGGCACCGCCACCAAGGCCGATTACCAGGCCGCGCTTCGCTCCATCACCTATCAAAACAGCAACGACGACAACCCGAGTCCGGCTACCCGAACGATCACCTTCTCGGTCACCGATTCGAACTCCAACGGCGAGGGTTCCGGCGCGCTCACCACCACGGCCACGCGCCAGATTCTTTTTTCAGCCGTCAACGATGCCCCAGGCGTTGCCACCACCGCCGCGCCCATTGCCTACACCGAGAGCGACGCCGCCACGGTTCTTGATCCCGGCATCTCCTTGGCCGATGTGGACGACACCCATATCGCGGGTGCGACCGTTCAGATCACCGGGAATTTCCTGTCGAGCGAAGATGTTCTTTCATTCGTCGATCAATCCGGCATCACCGGTTTCTGGAACCCGGCCACCGGAACGCTTACGTTAACCGGAACCGCCACCAAGGCCGATTATCAGGCCGCGCTTCGTGCCATCACCTATGAAAATCTGAACAACGACAACCCGAGCCCGGCAACCCGAACAGTCACCTTCTCGGTCACCGATTCAAACTCCAACGGCGAAGGGACCGGCGCGCTCACCACCACGGCCACACGCCAGATTCTTTTTTCGGCAGTCAACGACGCCCCTGGCATCAGCGCAACCGCCGCGCCGTTGGCCTACACCGAAAGCGACGCCGCCACGGTTCTTGATCCCGGCATCTCCCTGGCCGATGTGGACGACACCCATATCGCGGGTGCCACGATCCAGATCACCGGGAATTTCCTGTCGAGCGAAGATGCGCTTTCATTCACGGACCAATCCGGCATCACCGGTTCCTGGAACCCGGCCACCGGAACGCTTACGTTAACCGGAACCGCCAGCAAAGCCGATTACCAGGCCGCATTGCGTTCCATCACCTATCAAAACAGCAACGACGACAACCCGAGCCCGGCAACCCGAACGATTACCTTCTCGGTCACCGATTCAAACTCCAACGGCGAGGGGTCAGGCGCGATCACCACCACAGCCACACGCCAGATTCTTTTTTCAGCCGTCAACGATGCCCCTGGCATCAGCGCAACCGCTGCGCCGCTTGCCTACACCGAAAGCGACGCCGCCACGGTTCTTGATCCCGGCATCTCGCTTTCCGATGTGGATGACAGCCATATCGCGGGCGCGACCGTTCAGATCACCGGGAATTTCCTGTCGAGCGAAGATGTTCTTTCATTCACCGATCAATCCGGCATCACCGGTTCCTGGAACCCGGCCACCGGAACGCTTACGTTAACCGGCACCGCCAGCAAAGCCGATTACCAGGCCGCATTGCGTTCCATCACCTATCAAAACAGCAACGACGACAACCCGAGCCCGGCCACCCGAACGGTCACCTTCTCGGTCACCGATTCGAACTCCAACGGCGAGGGTTCCGGCGCGCTCACCACCACAGCCACACGCCAGATTCTTTTTTCAGCCGTCAACGACGCCCCTGGCATCAGCGCAACCGCCGCGCCATTGGCCTATACCGAAAGCGACGCCGCCACGGTTCTTGATCCCGGCATCTCGCTTTCCGATGTGGATGATAGCCATATTTCGGGTGCGACCGTTCAGATCACCGGGAATTTCCTGTCGAGCGAAGATGCGCTTTCATTCACCGATCAATCCGGCATCACCGGTTCCTGGAACCCGGCCACCGGAACGCTTACGTTAACCGGCACCGCCAGCAAGGCGGACTATCAGGCCGCGCTTCGTTCCATCACCTATCAGAACAGCAACGACGACAACCCGAGCCCGGCCACCCGAACGGTCACCTTCTCTGTCAGCGATTCGAACTCCAACGGCGAGGGGTCGGGCGCGCTCACCACCACGGCCACGCGCCAGATTCTTTTTTCGGCAGTCAACGACGCCCCTGGCATCAGCGCAACCGCCGCGCCGTTGGCCTATACCGAAAGCGACGCCGCAACCCTAATGGATCCCGGCATCTCGCTTTCCGATGTGGATGACAGCCATATCGCGGGCGCGACCGTTCAGATCACCGGGAATTTCCTGTCGAGTGAGGATGTGCTTTCATTCGTGGACCAATCCGGCATCACCGGTTCCTGGAATTCGGCCACCGGAACGCTTACGTTAACCGGCACCGCCACCAAGGCCGATTACCAGGACGCGCTTCGTTCCATCACCTATCAGAACAGCAACGACGACAACCCGAGCCCGGCAACCCGAACGGTCACCTTCTCGGTCACCGATTCGAACTCCAACGGCGAAGGGTCCGGCGCGCTCACCACCACGGCCACGCGCCAGATTCTTTTTTCGGCAGTCAACGACGCCCCAGGCATCAGCGCAACCGCCGCACCGTTGGCCTATACCGAGAGCGACGCCGCCACGGTTCTTGATCCCGGCATCTCGCTTTCCGATGTGGATGACAGCCATATCGCGGGCGCGACCGTTCAGATCACCGGGAATTTCCTGTCGAGCGAGGATGTGCTTTCATTCGTCGATCAATCCGGCATCACCGGTTCCTGGAACCCGGCCACCGGAACGCTTACGTTAACCGGCACCGCCAGCAAAGCCGATTACCAGGCCGCATTGCGTTCCATCACCTATCAAAACAGCAACGACGACAACCCGAGCCCTGCCACTCGAACGGTCACCTTCTCGGTCACCGATTCGAACTCCAACGGCGAAGGGTCGGGCGCGCTCACCACCACGGCCACGCGCCAGATTCTTTTCTCGGCAGTCAACGACGCCCCTGGCATCAGCGCAACCGCCGCGCCACTTGCCTACACCGAAAGCGACGCCGCCACCCCAATGGATCCCGGCATCTCCTTGGCCGATGTGGATGACACCCACATTTCGGGCGCGACCGTTCAGATCACCGGAAATTTCCTGTCGAGCGAGGATGTGCTTTCATTCACGGACCAATCCGGCATCACCGGTTCCTGGAACCCGGCCACCGGAATCTTGACCCTGACCGGCACCGCCACCAAGGCCGATTATCAGGCCGCGCTTCGTGCCATCACCTATGAAAATCTGAACAACGACAACCCGAGCCCGGCAACCCGAACAGTCACCTTCTCGGTCACCGATTCAAACTCCAACGGCGAAGGGACCGGCGCGCTCACCACCACGGCCACACGCCAGATCCTTTTTTCGGCAGTCAACGACGCCCCTGGCATCAGCGCAACCGCCGCGCCGTTGGCCTACACCGAAAGCGACTCCGCCACGGTTCTTGATCCCGGCATCTCGCTTTCCGATGTGGATGACAGCCATATCGCGGGCGCGACCGTTCAGATCACCGGGAATTTCCTGTCGAGCGAAGATCTGTTGAACTTCGTGGACCAACCCGGCATCACCGGTTCCTGGAACCCGGCCACCGGAACGCTTACGTTAACCGGAACCGCCAGCAAAGCCGATTACCAGGCCGCATTGCGTTCCATCACCTATCAAAACAGCAACGACGACAACCCGAGCCCTGCCACTCGAACGGTCACCTTCTCGGTCACCGATTCGAACTCCAACGGCGAAGGGTCGGGCGCGCTCACCACCACGGCTACGCGCCAGATTCTTTTCTCGGCAGTCAACGACGCCCCAGGCGTTGCCACCACCGCTGCGCCGTTGGCCTACACCGAAAGCAACGCCGCCACCCCAATGGATGCGGGCATCTCCTTGGCCGATGTGGACGACACCCACATTTCGGGCGCGACTGTTCAGATCACCGGGAATTTCCTGTCGAGCGAGGATGTGCTTTCATTCACGGACCAATCCGGCATCACCGGTTCCTGGAACCCGGCTACCGGAACGCTTACGTTAACCGGCACCGCCAGCAAGGCGGACTATCAGGCCGCGCTTCGTTCCATCACCTATCAAAACAGCAACGACGACAACCCGAGCCCGGACACTCGAACGGTCACCTTCTCGGTCACCGATTCGAACTCCAACGGCGAAGGGTCCGGCGCACTCACCACCACAGCCACGCGCCAGATTCTTTTCTCGGCAGTCAACGACGCCCCAGGCGTTGCCACCACCGCCGCGCCGTTGGCCTACACCGAAAGCGACGCCGCCACGGTTCTTGATCCCGGCATCTCGCTTTCCGATGTGGATGACAGCCATATTTCGGGTGCAACCGTTCAGATCACCGGGAATTTCCTGTCGAGCGAAGATGCGCTTTCATTCACCGATCAATCCGGCATCACCGGTTCCTGGAACCCGGCCACAGGAACGCTTACGTTAACCGGCACCGCCAGCAAGGCGGACTATCAGGCCGCGCTTCGTTCCATCACCTATCAAAACAGCAACGACGACAACCCAAGCCCGGCCACCCGAACGGTCACCTTCTCGGTCACCGATTCAAACTCCAACGGCGAAGGGACCGGCGCACTCACCACCACGACCACGCGCCAGATTCTTTTCTCGGCAGTCAACGACGCGCCAGCCTGGAATGGCCGGAAACTTCCGGAACCGCGTGGACGGGAAGAGGCGTTTCTGAAAGTCGCCCTGGATCCGCACCTCTTTTTTTCCGACGTGGACAGTCCGGTTCTGACCTATGCCGTGGACGCATTGCCCGATTTCCTTCATTTCGATCCCGACACCCACACCGTGAGCGGCACGCCGGGTCAGGGGGCGCGTGGAACGTATGCCATCCAGATCACCGCGACCGATGAAGCGGGGGCTTCCGCGACGATCACCATGACCCTGGTGATCGATCCCGCGCCAACGCGGGTCGGCGAGCCAACGGTCCCGCAACAGCCCTTGCCGGTGAGCGATCCCACGCCACCACGCAACGAACCGCTCATGGTGGTCACCCCATCGGACCACCCCCTGAAAGATAGGGACGAGGAGCCCCATCGACCGCGACTGATCGACGAGGGGACCGATCCCTTCCAGTTTTCGGCCTTGCGCGATGGACGGCATACGTTCGGCACTCCACCGGTCTTTCCGGATCCGGTCCAGGAGATCCGGGCAAACACTCCGAACCAGGGGGCCACGGAAAGCACCTTCCAGTTGTTGGTGGAGCGCTCCGACGCCATCCATGCCGACGATGGCGCGACCCGGTCGATCGCGGGGAGTCCATCCGTGGAGGAGATCAACCTGGAATCCTTGCCCGAATCCGGCAACGGCTCCAAACGATTGGAATTGCAAATCGGCACCACGCTGCGGGAATCGGATGCCCAATGGGTCATGCCGCAACCCAGGGAGGATGATCGGAGGCATCAACGGGGCGTCAAGGGGTATGGCGCCACCGAGGGGAGTCACGACGAACGGGGCATGCCCGGCCTGACCAATCAGTTGAACGTCCACGGAACCAAGGGGTTCCATGCCGCGACTCAGGAGCTGTTGCGCATGCTCAAGGAGGGAAAAGGGTAACCCATGCGTTTTCGGCTTGCCTTGACGAGGGCGTCCCCTCTCCCGACCGTGGAGAGCCCTGGCGGAAACTTTATGCCGATAGCACGGTTCTTGCATAAACAGAGGAGCAACCTGTTCTCTTGACCACCGTGGACGCCATGAACTTCGCACCCGAGTCCAAGCCGCCGCGCCCGTTTTCTTTCCCAGCCTGGTTGATCGTGACCATGCTGGCATTTCCCGGTGTGCTGCTGGCCGACAACACGCCCGCCGCGCCGACCGACTCGCGCCCCGCCTTCCCGTTGACCGAAATCCGCGCCTACCTGGTGCCACGCGTCCAGACCACCCTCTCCGCGCAGGTGGATGCCGCCATCCAGAGCCTGCCGCTCAAGGAGGGCGACACCTTTGCCGCCGGCGCCACGCTGATCGCGTTTGACTGCACCACCCTGAACGCCCAGCTCAACAAGGCGCGCGCCGTCCTGACCGCGGCCAGGGATAAGAATCAGGTCATGCAACGGCTGGCGCAACTCCACTCCGTGGGCACCCTGGAGGCGGATGCCAGCCGCTCCGAACAGGCCCAGGCCGAGGCGGATGTCAAATTCCAGGAGTCCCGATTGCGCGGCTGCCGCGTTCCCGCGCCGTTCGCCGGACGGATCGCCACGCTGATGGTGCGCGAACACCAGTTCGTCACCCCTGGACACAATCTCATGAAAATCATCGACCACCGCCACCTGGAGATGGAGATGGTGGTCCCCTCCCGTTGGCTCGGGTGGCTCAAGGTCAAGGACCGCTTCACCATCCAGATCGACGAAACCCGAAAAACCTATCCATCGCGGGTGCTGCGTCTGGGCGCGGAGGTCGATCCGGTGAGCCAGACCGTAAAAATCATCGGCGAACCGATCGACACATCGGAAGAACTGGTGCCCGGCATGAGCGGCGTGGCACGCTTTACGCAACCGGCTGAAACCTCCGGCGCCGCGCCATCCTCCTCCAAACCCGTGGAATAAGGCATGCCTGTCCAGGGTGAAAAACTGATTCTCGGTCTCAGCGCGCTGTTGCAGCTGAACAAACGGGCCTTTGCCGCCGAAAACGAAGCCGCGTTCGGCTTTCTGGTGGTCAACGAAACCCATCTGATGACCCCTTATCGCCAGGCGGTGCTGTGGCGACACGCGGACAAGGGATCGGGGGAGGTGGTGGCGGTTTCGGGATCCCCGGATCCGAACGCCCGCGCGCCCTACATCGTCTGGCTGACGCGCATCCTCAACGCTCCGAAATGGCGCGAACAGACCGCGCCGGTGGGCCTGACCGCCGCCGACATCGACGGGGACGACGCCAAGGAGTGGGAACAGTGGCTCCCCACCCATGCCATCTGGATACCGTTGATCACCGGCGCCGGTCAACGGATGGGAGGGATGCTGCTGGTCAAATCGGTACCCTGGACCGATCCGGAAATCAAACTGCTCACCAAACTCGCCGACAGCCATGCCAACGCCTGGGAGTTGCTGCTCCATCGCGCCCGAGGTCCGGGATGGCGCGTGCAATCGCTCTTTTCCGTCCCGGCCACCCGATGGCGCTGGGGTGCGGTGATGCTGCTGTGCCTGGTGATGCTGCTGCCGGTGCGGCAATCGGTGCTGGCTCCGGCAGTGGTGGTGGCTCTGGACCCGGCGCCGATCCGCGCCCCCCTGGATGGGGTGGTGGAACGGGTGCATGTGCAACCCAACCAGACGGTCCGACGCGGAGAACTGTTGATCACCCTCGACGAGGCCCCCCTGAAAAGCAAACTCGAGGTGGAAGAGCGCAACATCGCCACCCTCGAGGAGGAGTATCACCAGGTTTTGAAACTCGCGGTGACCGATGCCGAAAGCCGCATCCAGAAAAACATCCTGGAAAAGCGTCTCGCCAGGCAACGCGCCGAGGCCGACGGGATCCGGATTCTGTTGCGCCGCACCCGCATCGAGGCCCCCAGGGATGGGGTGGCGCTGTTCAACGACGTTCACGCCTGGCTGGGCAAACCGGTGCAGGTGGGTGAACGGGTCATGGAGATCGCCGCGCCCGATCGGGCCGAAATGGAGATCCGACTGCCGGTGGCCGATGTGATGGCCATGGAGCCGGATGCCGAGGTGATCCTTTATCCCAATCTCGACCCGCTTTCCACCTGGCGCGGCCACGTCAACCGCGTCGCCTACGAGGCGCGCGAGATCGAAGGGGTGCTCGCCCACGCGGTGCGCGCCCGCTTTGCGGAGGAACAACCCGCGCCCCGCATCGGCCTGCGCGGCACGGCGAAAATTCAGGGCGGGCGGACCACCCTGTTCCACTACCTGTTCCGCCATCCCCTCACTCTGCTGCGGCAACGGTTGGGACTGTGAACGAATCGGGCGCCGATGCCGGTCGTCCACCGCCGCTGCGCGAGGAGGTGCATCTGTTTCCCGGACCCACCGCCCGGGACGGCTCCCCGACCTGGACCTTGCGCGATCCGGCCACCAACCAGTTTTTCCGCCTCGGCTGGCGGGAGTTCGAGATTCTGTGCCGCTGGCGCCGCGGCGGTCCTGGCCGCATCGCCGAACTGGTCTCCGAGGAGACCATGATCGACACCACCCCCGCCGATGTTCAGGAGTTGATCCGTTTCCTGCTCGGCGCCAACCTGCTCCGTCCCCAGGGCGAGGGCGGGGTGGAACGCATGCAACGCCATGTGAAGGCCGGCAAGCAGACCTGGTTTCAGCATATCCTGCATGCCTATCTCTTCTTTCGCATTCCGCTGGTCGATCCGGAACGATGGCTGAAAAGAACCCTGCCATGGGTCGAATGGTGCTTTTCGCCCGTTTTCTTCTGGATGAGCGCACTGGCCGGCCTGTTCGGTCTGCACGCCATCTCCCGTCAGTGGGAGGTGGCCCTGGCGACCCTCGGCGAAACCGACTTCATGACCGAAGCGCTCTTCATCGCCCTGGCCATGGTGGTGACCAAGGCGATCCACGAACTCGGGCACGCCTATGCCGCCATCCGTGCCGGCTGTCGGGTGCCGACCATCGGGGTGGCGTTTCTGATGCTCCTGCCGGTGCTCTACACCGATACCAGCGAGGTGTGGCAGTTGGCCGACCGGCGCAAACGACTGACCGTCGCCTCGGCGGGAATCGTTTCCGAGCTGTTGCTGACCGCCTGGGCCGCGCTGCTGTGGGGGGCGCTGCCGGTGGGCGGAACACGGGATGCCCTGTTTTTTATCGCCACGGTGAGCTGGATCTCCACCCTGCTCCTCAACGCCAGCCCTTTTTTGCGTTTCGACGGCTATTATCTGCTCTCCGACTGGCTGGACATCGAGAATCTCCACGAACGGGCCGGTCACCTGGGACGCTGGAAGCTGCGCGAATGGCTGCTCGATCTGAAAGCCCCGTTTCCGGATGCCGCGCTCCACGACCGACGGCACATGCTGATCCTGTTTGCCTGGGTGACCTGGATCTACCGGTTCTTTCTCTATCTGGGCATTGCCCTCACGGTCTATCACCTTTTCTTCAAACTGCTCGGGATTCTGCTCATGGCGGTGGAAATCGGTTGGTTTCTGGTGCGACCGGTCTGGCAGGAGCTGGCCATCTGGAGGCGGCCCGAAACCGGGGTGCGGCTCAATCGACGCACGATCATCACGTTGGGGATCTTCACCGGGTTGATCCTGGCAAGTTTCATCCCCTGGAAAGGCGCCTCGCAAGCCCCGGCCCTGCTGCAACGGAGCCGCCACGTCACCCTGCACGCCCCGCATGCCGCCCGCGTCGCGGAACGACTCGTGGCCGAAGGGGATCGGGTCGAAGCCGGACAAGCGCTGATTCGTCTGGACTCCCCGGAGCTTTCCAACCAGCTGGAGGTGGCCGGTCACAAGATCGACCTGACCCTGTGGAAACTCGATTTTCGCGGTGGCGCGCCAGCGCTGCTCAAGCGGGCCCTGGTCAACGACAGGGAGCTGGAGGCCGAACGAAGCCAACAGAGGGAACTGCGACGTCAACTCGACCAGCTGACCCTCCGCGCCCCCCTGACCGGTCGGATCGTGCGTCTCGATCCGACCATCACGACCGGACTCTGGGTGGCACAAGGCGAGCCTCTGCTGGAGGTCACCGATCCCGAGAGCTGGCAGGTCACCGCCTACGTGCGCGAGGTGGACATTCCCCGCATCGCGCCGGGCGCGCCGGGACGATTCCACTCCGAGGGGATCGACTGGCCGACGCTTGCCGGCACAATCGAAACGATCGCGCCAGTCGGGAGCGATTCCATCGAAGAGGCGGCCCTGTTCACCCAGTACGGGGGCAACGTGCCGGTAAAAAAAGATCCGCGCGGTTTCTGGCAACCAACCACCGCCTTGTATCGGGTTGTCTGGCGACCCGAGCCGGGTTTCACCCCACCGCCCCACACCCTGCGCGGCACCCTCTTCGTGGAGAATCACCGGGCCGAAAACCTCTTCACCCGCTTCCAGCGTCTGGCGCTGGAAGCCTGGATCCGCGAAACCGGGTTCTGACAAGGCATGAAACCTCTTCTCCCCACGTTCGGACTCCTGGGAGCGCTGCTGGCTCTCGGACTCTGGCTGCGCCCACCCGCCGTTCCGCCAAATCCGGCCCCCCTGACCATCGACGCGGCTTTGGGGGAGACCTCGCGGGATCACGGCTATGAAAAAGCCCGCGAGCACCGCACCTTCCACTTTCCCCGCGACCACGGCCCACACCCGGAGTTTCGTCAGGAGTGGTGGTACGTGACCGGCAATCTCGCCACCCCGGATGGCAAGCGCCATTTCGGCTATCAGTTGACCCTCTTCCGGATCGGGCTTCAGGCCGACCCACCCCCGCCCGGCTCCTCGGCCTGGCGCACCAACGCCCTCCATCTGGGGCATCTGGCGTTGAGCGACATCGGATCGGGCCGCTTTCATCACTTTCAACGGTTGATCCGCCCGGCTCTCGGCATGGCGGGGGCTGACGCCGAACCGTTCCGGGTGTGGCTTGGGGATTGGTCCTTGGGCATCGACGGTGGCACGACGGAGCAGCCGCGCTTCAAGCTGGTGGCCGCCCAGGAGGGGATCGCCCTCGATCTGACGCTTGAGGCCACCAAACCGGTGGTGTTGCAAGGGGAGCAGGGATTGAGCCGCAAAAGCGCGACCCGTGACACGGCCTCGTATTATTATTCGTTGACCCGTCTGGCCACCGCAGGGGAGATCCGCGTCGGGGAAGAGCGGCATGTGGTGGCGGGATCGAGTTGGTTCGATCGGGAGTGGAGCACTTCGGCGTTGACCCCGGAGCAGGCGGGTTGGGACTGGTTCGCCTTGCAACTCGACGACGGACGGGAGCTGATGTTCTACCGCATGCGGTTGAAAAACGGCCAGGACGACCCGGCAAGCCAGGGCACATGGATCGGGACCGATGGCCGGTCGGCGCGGCTGGAACGATCCCAGTGGCGGCAACGGGAGAGCGGGCACTGGACAAGTCCCAAAACCGGCAACCGCTACCCTTCCGGCTGGGAGATCGAGCTGCCCGAGCATGATCTGGCCTTCGAGGTGACGCCGCGTCTGGTGGATCAGGAGCTGACCGATGCCGCGCTCCACTACTGGGAGGGAGCGGTCACGGTGCGTGGTCGGTCGAAAGGGGCGCCGATCGCCGGGGTCGGCTACGTGGAGTTGACCGGGTACGGTCCGGCGACGCCGTGAGTCCCCCCCGGTCTAAAGCAGGGTCGCCTTGACCCCCGGCGGCATCCCCTTGCGTTGCGGATTGGGGGCGAACGCTTCCTCCAACGCCCGGCCCAGCTGGGCAAAAATCATCGGCCACCCTGCCTCGGGATCCGGGATGGTGGCAAAATGAATCATCAACGAGGCGCTCATGCCGCCCACCAACCCATCGAGAAAATCGTCCAGATCCTCGGAACGAATCCCCCCGGCCACCTCGCGACCGATCAGAAAACCCTCCCGCAACGCCGCATGATCCCCCGCGAGAGGCACCAGAGAGAGGAATTTCCGGCCCTCTACGCTGATTCCGACCCGAATCGGCGCATGCAGATCCTCGGGCGCGCGCACGCTTGATCCCGCGCCGTTCACCCCGCTCTCCTCCATGCGGATCTTCAAGATCTCGAACAGAACCCGTCCGAGCACCAACGCGGTATCCTCGAGCACCACATGGCTGGAACTCAACGCCAGAGCCCGACACTCGACCTGCAACGAGAATCCGGCCCGATCCGCGAGCAACGCCAGCAGAGCCGGAAATCCATCGACGCGGATCGAATCGGCCACCTCGAACCGAAACCGATGCTCCCCGACGCGGGTAAAATCCACGCTTAAACTCAAGGCGCTCTCGGCGGTCACGCGGATCGCCCGGCAGTGGTTGGCGGTTTTCTCTTCCAGCGTGAAACGGCTCTCCACCGGTTTGGCTGCCGGCGCGTCCGGGAGCGCGACCACCGGGACGACCGGCGGTTCAATCACCCGGCGCAGGGCGATCCCCAGGGTGCGGTAGATCCCCTCCCAGGCGTGATGGGGATCTTCGGCGGAGCAGAGCCGAACCTGGATCCGCGCACCCAGCCCCAACGCCAGCCCGTTCATCAACTCCCACATCGGGCGACCCGAGGCCGCCTGCTCGCAGCGCAACGCCAGAAACCAACCCGTATCCACCCCGCCGCCGGAGAGGAATTCCGCCCCATGGTCGGCGCTGTTCCAGTCGATCAGAATCTCGGCACTGCCGTCGTCGATCATGCCGAGGGCGGCGGCTTGCGCGTTCCGGCGCGGCAGAAGGGCCAACTCGACCCCCAACAACCGCCCCAGCTCGAACCAGAGGTCGTTGTTCCAATCCAGACAGATCGCCACCCCGAGTCGCCAGGCGATGTGTTCCACCATGTGGCTGACGAAATCGTTCGGGGTGAGGATGCGCTTGGCGCGGATATCCCCGCCCGCCACGACCAGTTCCAGGGGGGTGAAGGCGGACTGGACCTGCCGGGCCAGTCCGGAGGCGGCCAGCACCTCGAACGGGGTGCCGCCGGTGGCCACCGCGATCGTGTGGCATCCGGCGGCATGACCCGCCTCAAGCCCCAGCAGGGAGTCCTCGACCACCACTGCCTGGTCGGGCGCCACCCCCAGCAGACGGGCAGCGTGCAGATATCCATCCGGAGCCGGTTTCTTGCGGAACCCCTCCAGGTCGTTGCCCACGGTCAGATCGAAGGGGGCCAGAATGCCGGAGCGTTCCAGAATCGCCCGCACATCGTTGCCGGTGTTGTTCGAAACCACCGCCATGCGCAGGCCGAGACGACGCGCTTCGGCCAGAATCTCGGCGATGCCAGGCAGAAGCTCGAACGGCGTGGTGACCCGCGCCTCCTCGTATCGGGCGAGGATCCCGGCTCGGGTCGCCTCATCGGCCCGAACCCCATGACGGGTGGCCAGTTCCGCGAAAATTTTCTCCCAGAAGGCCGGCGGATGGAGCGCGAAGATCGACTGGATGAACGGGTCGTCGATCGACTTGCCGGGTCCGAAGTGGGCTTCGATCAACTGGTTGCAGATCTTGAAATCCAACCCCAACGAGTCGATCAACACCCCGTCCATGTCCCACAGGATGGCGCGGGTGGTGGCTGGAACCAGCATCCGGTTGGCGATGCGGAGATGATCCGGCGCGACCCGGACGGACGTGGCGCGTTGTGCCTGTGTGTTCATGCGTGTTTTCAATCGCTAATCGTGCTCTTGATCGAGCGGATGGCTTCCATGTTGTCGAGCATTGCATCGACGACCCTGGGATCGAAGTGCCGATTCCGTTCGCGAACGATGTATTGCACGGCATCGTCGATACTCCAGGGCTGTTTGTAGGGACGCCAGGAGGTCAAGGCGTCGAACACATCGGCCACCGCGCAGATGCGGCTTTCGATGGGAATCGACTCCCCGGAGATTTGGTTGGGATAGCCCGAACCATCCCATTTTTCGTGGTGGGTCAGGGCAATGGTACGGGCGGTGACAAGGGGTTCCTCGCGATAGCCGGACAGGATGTTGCCACCGATGACGGCATGGGTCTTGATGATTTCGAACTCCTCCGCCTCCAGACGGGCCGGTTTGAGCAGGATGTGATCCGGAATGCCGATCTTGCCGACATCGTGCATCGGCGTGGCATGCATGATCAGATCGCAATGGTGCTCGGACAGTCCCATCACCCGCGCCAGAAGCGCCGAGATCTGACCGATGCGGATGACATGACGACCGGTTTCGTTGTCGCGGTATTCGGCGGCGCGGCCCAGACAGCGGATCACCTCCAGGCGGGTTTCGTGAAGCTGACGGGTTCGCTCCTGGATCTTCTCCTCCATGCGTTTGTAAAGGATGCGCACCGAAAGCATGTTGCGGATGCGCGAGATCACCTCGGAGGGGTTGAAGGGTTTGTTCAGGAAGTCCTGGGCGCCGTGAGACAGGGCTTCGAGACGGGTGGTCTCTTCGGTGTTGGCGGTGATCACCAGTATCGGCAGATAGGGATCCCGACCGATGCGCTCGAGAATTTTCATCACCTCGATGCCGGGCAGGTTGGGCATTTCCAGATCCAGAAGCATCAGATCGAACCGTTGCCGGCTCCAGAGTTCCTCGACCTCGCGGGGATCTTCGACGGTGGTGACGTTCACGTAGCCGTGCTGTTTGAGCAGACTCTTGAGGACGATCAGGTTGAGTTTCTGATCATCGACGATCAGGATGCTGGCTTGATGACGATCGGCATCCAGGCTGGAATCGAAGGCGTGAGACATGGTATCATTCACCTGGACGACGACGGCGTTGCGACTTGGAATCAACAGACTCATTTCACCATTCTCCGTCACGAACTATAACGACCATCCGGCCCGGATTCAAGTTTTTCGCCTGTTTCTCCAAACCATTTTTCCAGGTGTTCCATGCGCATCGACCCCATGCGAATCGATTGGTTGCTCTCCGTTCGGGAACGACTGCCGCCATTTCTCGCCAGCCTGCGCCGTGGCGACCAGCCAGGAGCCTACAACCCCTGCCCGCACGGCTCGATTCTGGCCGGAGAACAGGCCTCTTTGGGCTTTTCCTGCTTTGCCAAAAAGATCCTCGATGCCCTGGGTCTCTGGGAGTCGCTGCCAGAAGGCGAACGCAACGCCTGGCTGGAGTTCATCCGCGCCTATCAACGTCCAGATGGAACCTTCGTCGATCCCGCTCTGCTCGCCGGCATCGCGCGTCCGGTCCCGACCTGGCGGGCACGGCTGAAACGACGCCTGAAGGGCCAGGCCATCCCGGATCCGATCACCGACGCCATCCTGGCCGAAACCAAACAGGCCATCGCCACGCTGGCCGCCTCCGGACAGAGCCCACGTTATCCCTATGCCGGCTTTCCCCACGATGCGCTCGCCTTGGAAAATCGGTTGAAAAGCCTCGACTGGCACCATCCCTGGTCCGCCGGGGCCAAAACCGCCATCCTCGCGCTCTTCGTGCAGAGTCAGGGACCACGGCTCCCCGAGGTGGACACGCCCTTGTTGCGCCAGACCCTGATCCGTTTTCTGGCCAGCAAGGCCGATCCGGAAAGCGGAGCCTATTTCGCCCCACCCACCCCGCCGGCTCGTGGACAGTTGATCAACGGCGCCATGAAGGTGCTCAACGCCCTGGAGTGGCTGGAAGAGCCGATCCACCATCCAGAACGGCTCATCGACACCTGCCTGTTGCAGGGGCCGCCGCCCGCCGGCTGTCATGTGGTAGACTGGATCTACGTGTTGCATCGCGCCGCGCGTCAGACCGGACACCGGCGCGCGGAGATCGAGGGTCACCTCGTCGATATCATGGATCGGATCCGTCTCCATCAGGCCGCGGACGGGGGGTTCTCCTATCTCCCTGGCCAGGCGCAAAGCGGCTATTATGGGGCCACCATCTCCCGTGGTCTGAACGAGGGGGATATCCACGGCACCTGTCTTTTGACCTGGGGATTGGCCATGTGCGTCGAACTGCTGGCGTGGGATCTGCCCGGCTGGAAGCCGTTCCGGGCATGAACGGGACGGACGCCTCCGCCGAACCGCCCCCAACGGTCACCCCAAGGGTGACCGTATTGACCAGCGTGTACAACGGTGCCCCGCATCTGGACGCGGCCATTGAAAGCATCCTGGCGCAAACCTGGAGGGATTTCGAATTCCTGCTGATCGACGACGCCTCGACGGATGCCTCACCGATGATTCTCGCCGCCTGGGCCGGGCGTGATCCGCGCATCCGCCTGGTGCGCAATGCGGAAAATCTGGGCCTGACCCGCTCGTTGAACAAGGGGATCGCCCTGGCGCGGGGTGTTTGGATCGCCCGTCAGGACGCGGACGATCGATCGTTGCCCGAACGGCTGGAACGACAACTGCGCTTTCTGGAGTCCCATCCGGAGGTGGGGTTGCTGGGCAGTGCCGCCTGGATTCTCCAAGAGAACGGCCAACGCGAGTCCATCCCCAGAGGCGTGCCCTCCCGTCACCTGGCCATTGCCTGGCATCTGTTGTTCGCCAATCCGTTTTTTCACGCCTCGGTGATGGTTCGTCGTGAATTGCTCCTGGCCAACCCGTATGACGAATCCGTCCGTCACAGCCAGGATTTCGAGTTGTGGGGCCGTCTGGTCTCCAAAACCCGCGCCGCCAATCTGGCAGAGCCCCTCATCGAGCTGCGTCATCACGACGCGCGCATCAGCGTCCGTCAGCATGCGAGTCAACAGGCGACCGGCATGGGGATTGTTCAGGGACGGTTGGAAAAGCTCTGTCCGGATCTGAGCTGGGACGAGGCGCGTGTCGCGGCGGTGCGCCAGTTGATCCACGCCGAGTGGCCCAAGGCGGGGGAGACGACGGAGGTCTATCTTGTGTGGTTGCGTTTGCTGGAATGTTTTGAGCAGGACATGGCCCACGATCCGGAACGGTCGGAGATGCTGCGCGTTCAAGAACGTGTCCTGCGTCGCTGCTGGCGGGCCGTGATCGGCATGCATGGTTTGGCGGACCGCTTGCGCCTGTTGCGCGCGATGGTGCGTGTGGCTGGTTGGCGTTCGGTAAAAGTTCTGACCCGGCTGGCGTTGGTGCGGTTTAAACCGCACCCATGGTGAGGGATTATCTACGGTAGGGGAGATCCCTCTCCCCCCCCGTACCATGGACCTCCCTTCGGGAGTTCCACGGTAAAAAAAGAGCCATCTGGTTGCGAAGTTGGATCAGGCGGGCGACGTCACGCGCTTCAAGGTCGCCGTGCAAGATGCGCGCTTCGTTTCCAAACACCGGAAACGAAGCGCGCCAAGGCTGCGCGCGGCGCATTTTTCGCAACAGACGCGAAAAATGCTTCTTTGTGAAGAGCGCGCTAAAAACAAAGTCAAAGGCAGGAACAAAGGCAGGAACAAAGGCAAAAAAAGCAAGAACAAAACCCTGGGAGAGGAATCTCCCAGACTCTCTCTTTTTTTTAACAGTTAAAAACAATAGATTCCAAGCTGTGCCCCTACCCCCTATGGCGCGTCAAAACGCAACGCCTGCACCCGGTTGCGCCCCGCCGACTTGGCGGCATACAACTGCTCATCCGCCAAAGCCACCACATGCAACGGCGAACGCCCGGCGATGCAACGCACCGTCACCACCCCAAGACTGGTGGTCACCATCTTGGCCGCCGATGACTTGGCGTGCGGAATCTTCAACCCCTGAATGCCGGCACGCAGCTTCTCCGCCATCACCACCGCCCCATCATGACTGGTCTCGGGCAACAGACAAACGAACTCCTCCCCGCCGTAACGCGCTCCCAAATCCGCAACACGGGTCAAGGTCTGCAATACCATCCCACCCACCTGACGCAGACAATCATCCCCGGCCAGATGGCCATAGGTGTCGTTGAAAGCCTTGAAATGGTCCAGATCGAACAAAATCAACGACAACAAACCCCGCGAACGGGCCAAACGCTGATGCTCCTTCTCGAGCGCCCCATCGAAATGACGCCGATTGGAAAGCCCGGTCAACCCGTCGGTGATGGCCAGCCGCATCAATTGATCGCGGGCATTCTTCAACTCGATCTGATTGCGCACCCGCGCCTTGACCACCGGAGGAGAGACCGGCTTGGTGATGTAGTCCATGGCGCCCAACTCCAAACCGCGCGCCTCGTCATTCACATCGCTCATCGCGGTGACGAAAATGATCGGAATGTTCGCCGTGTCACGCTCCTCCTTGAGTCGCGCACACACCTCATGACCGTCCATGCCCGGCATCTTCACATCCAGCAAAATCAAATCAGGCTGGGCCGTCTTCGCCAACTCCATCGCTTTCTTGCCATCGGTGGCAAAAAGAATCTCGTAGCGCTCCTCGAGAATGTCGGTCAACACCGCAATGTTGATCGACTCGTCATCCACAATCAGAATCGTTCCAGGTTGTTCCAGACTCATCGTGACTGCTCCTCAACGCCTTGCAAATGCACCATGATTCGATTCAACGCCTGGCTTGCCGCCTCGAAATCCAGCCGCTCCACGCCGGATTCCATGGCCCCGAGCGCCTCTTCGCAACCACTGCCAACCAACAACTCACTCCAGCGGGGAAACCGCTTGCGAATCGACATGCTGTTGCGCTCCAACAACACACGCAACTCCCCGGCCATGACCCGGATCTCCTCCCAGGGCAGCGTGTGCGACGTCACGACAGGAGCCGGACGGGCAACCGGCTCCGGGGCCATCCCGGCAATCGCCCGCAAGGTCTCTTCCATTGCGGTCCGCAACGGCCCGAACAACCCCTCAAGGGTCCCCTGATCGGCCTCTTCCCGCAACGCCAACTCCATGTCACGGGCGGCGACATGCACACGCTCCGCCCCCAGCGTCGCCGCAACCCCCTTCAAACCATGCACCAGTTGGGACGCCTCGTGCAGCCCGCGGGCATCCAGCAACGCCCGCAAGCGCGTCATGCCGTCGCTGTTCTGCTCCGCAAAACTGCGCAACAAACGACGCAACAACAACGGCTTGCCGTTCACCCGCGTCAAGGCGGATTCCAGATCAAAGGCCGGCCCCAGATCCGGCAACACCTCGCACTCGCCCACCAACGGACGACGGGTGATCACCGGCTCCTCGGCCTCCCGCATCTTGATCCAGCGTCCCAGCACCGCCCCCAGCACCGCCGGATCGATGGGCTTGGCAACATGATCCACCATGCCCGCCGCGAAACACAACTGGCGTTGACTTTCCATGGCATGGGCGGTCATGGCGATCACAGGCGGCGATCCGTCGCCCAGGGCCGCGCGAATGCGCCGCGTCGCCTCCAGACCATCCATCTCCGGCATCTGCACATCCATCAACACCGCCTCGTAAACGGCAGGACGGGCCAAAACCGCCTCGACCGCCAACCGTCCGGTGCCCACCACGTCCACCAGAACCCCCATATCGCCAAGCAGTTCTTCGGCCACCTGCTGGTTGATCTCGTTGTCCTCGGCCAACAACACCCGCGCTCCGCGAATCCGCATGCCAGGCAGCGTCACCGTCAACTCTCCGGTGGAACCCTCCACGATGGATCCGTTCTCCGCGCGTCGAAACACCGAAACAATGGCATCGAACAGCATCGAGGCACCCACCGGCTTCATCAGGCAGGCGCGCGCCCCCTCGCGTTCGGCGCGCGACAACACCGCCTCGTCACCGAAGGCGGTCACCAGAAAAATGGTCGGCGACTCCTCGAAACGGGGCAAGGCGCGAATGCGGCGCAAGGTCTCCACCCCGTCGAGTTCCGGCATCTGCCAATCCATCAGCACCAGGTCGCACGGTTCACCCTGATCGACCATGCGCTCCAATTGCGCCAGGGCATCGATGCCGTCCACAGCCTGGGTCACCCGCATCGACCAGTGGTGAAGCAATTCGGTCATGATCTCACGGGCCGACGGGTTGTCATCCACCACCAGGGCATGGAGGTTGCTCAAATCCCACCACACCTCGCGCGCTTGATACCCCTCGATGAGCGATTCAGGCGCCCGTCCGAACCGCCCGATGAAGGTAAACGTGCTCCCCTCGCCCAAACGACTCTCCACCGAGATGGTTCCGCCCATCAACGTGGCCAGACGGTTGCTGATCGCCAACCCCAGTCCGGTACCGCCGAAGCGACGCGTCATCGACATGTCGGCCTGAGAGAAAGACTGGAACAGACGGGCCATCTGCTCTTCGCTCATGCCGATGCCGGTATCGCGGATGGCGATCGAGAGGGTCAGCCAATCCTCCAGACTCTCCAGCACCATCACCGAGACCATCACCTCGCCGCGCTCGGTGAACTTCACCGCGTTGTTCACCAGATTCAGAACGATCTGTCCCAAACGGGTCGGGTCGCCAACCAGTTCCATGGGCAACGACGGCGGTACCGAAAACAACAGCTCGATCCCCTTCTCCGCGGCTCGCAGGGCGATCACATTGGCGATGCCATCCAGAACCTGCCCGAGATGAAAGGGAATGTGCTCCAGGGAGAGCTTGCCGGCCTCGATCTTGGAAAAATCCAGAATGTCGTTCAACACCCCCAGCAGCGACATGGCCGCGTTGCGGATCTTGTGCAGATAGTCCCTCTGCCGGGGTGGCGGGTCGCCGCGCAAGGCAAGATGACTCAACCCGATCACCGCGTTCATCGGCGTGCGGATCTCGTGGCTCATGTTGGCCAGAAACTCACTCTTGGCGCGGGTCGCCTCTTCGGCGGCCAGACGCGCCGCCTCCATCGCCCGCGACGCCTCCTTGCGCTCCGTCACATCCACCAGCAGTCCGACGAAATTCTTCACCGCGCCATGATCGTCGCGAATCGCGCTCACCACCAAATCGACCCAGATGATCGCGCCGCCATTCACCAGGCATCTTTTTTCAAGACGGTAGTTGTCGCGTTCCCCGTTCAGGATCTCCTGAACGAAACCGTTCTCCACCTGCGCATCATCCTTGTGGGTAAAGCAGGCAAAATTGACTCCTGTCAGTTCAGATTCCGGATAACCTAAAAGTTGTTGAAAGCTGTCGTTGAAATGCAACAGGTTACCATGGGCGTCCGCGAAGGCGATGCCGGCATTGGCCTGCTCGAAAATGCTCCGAAAACGCATCTCCGAGTTGCGACGCGCCTGTTCGATAAGAACTTGTGTTGTTATATCCTGTACCGTACCCAAGGCCATCCTGGCCACGCCATAGGGGTCAAAGGTGATTTCCGCCTGCTCGCGTACCCATTTGATCTCCCCATCCAGGGCAAGACGATGAATGATATCATAGGGAGCCCCCTGCAACGCCGCCTGCCAGGCCCCGTCCACATCCACCCGGTCGTCTTCGGGAATACGCGACAGAAACAGCTCATAGGTGATCGGTGTGCCCGCCGGCACACCGAAAATCCGATAGCTCTCCTCGGACCAGACCAACTCTCCGTCATCCAGATCCAGATGCCAGCTCCCCACCTTGGCCACGGACTGGGCGCGTCGCAAGGTCTGTTCGCTTTTGGCCAGGGCCTGTTCGATGCGCATCCGCTCGGTGATGTCGCTGACGATGCCGTTCCACATGGCATCCCCATTCCGCAGAGCCTTGCCGGTGGATTCGATCCGCAGCCAGCGGATCTCGTCGCCGATGGTGAAGCGTCCTTTCCACAAAAACGCCTTCAAGGTGAGCGACGCCTCCTGGTTGGCTTCCAGAAAGGAGACGCGATCCTCGGGATGGACCAGGGAGAAGGGGCGGGAGGGATTGGTGAGGATCTCGCCAGGTTCCAGACGGAACATGGCGCAGAAGCGGGCGCTGACGTATTCGAATCGTTTGTCCCCTGTCGCGCTCACGCGGAATTGATACACCCCGATCGGGATGCGTTCGATCAGATCGTTGTACTGCTCCTTGCTGAGTTGCAGCTCCTGGGTACGCGCCGCGACCCGTTGTTCCAGCCCCAGATTCTGCTCGGCGATACGGGCGTGACTCTCATGCACCTGGTGCATGAGCTGGTTGAACACCTGGCGCAGCGTGACGAACTCGGCGATATCCCGTGATCCGTCGGATTCGATGGTCTGGCCCTGCTCGGTGACGTTGGCCACCTGGCGGGTAAAGCGCATCAGGGGACGCACCACCAGGGAGCGGGTCAACAACCACTGGGTCACCAGCAGCAGGATCAGCAGTCCGACCACCGAAACCGCGACCTGACGCATGGTTTCCTGCAAATCCGCCAGAACCTTGGCATGATTCGAGGCGATGACCAGCTCCCCAAGGGGGCGTCCCGGATCGGCATCGCGCCGCAAGGTCCGATGAATGGTCAGGTCCGGATCGGGTTTATCCGCGCCATCCCGATTCCAGACCGCGTTCATCTCCCCCTTGAGATCGCGAATCTGGACATGAACCACCACCGGATGGGTGCCGATGCCGGTGGCCTGGGCTTGCAACAGATGCTGTTGATAGTCCCAAATCGCCGACGCCGCACCGTTTGCGGAGATGTCGGCCAGAGTCCCCAGCGTCTCCAGAGTGGCTTTGCGCGCATCCCGATAGGCCATTCCCAACTGCAAACCGGTCAGGACCAACGCAAACAGCAGATAGGCCAGCAACAGCTTGCGCAAAAGAACCTTGGAAAGCGTCGCGTTGCCACCATGCTCCGGAACCACGACCCGTTTCCAACCAAAGGATGCGCCCATCGATCACCCCAGCCGAATTCATTCAGACAACATCGCATCCGCATCCTTGGCCGGGAGATATTTCAAGAAGATCGTGCGCAACACACCTTCCCGTTTCATCTCTTCCATCAAGGCACGCCACTGTTCGACATCCATGGCATCATACCGGCTCCGGGACAGCACCAGACCATAGGATTGCCCCTTCTCCTCGGGTGACCAGTCCTGCACCTCCACCAGATTGTCCATGGCCAGATCGCGCAGATATTTCCGGTACACCGGTGGTTGGGCGAACACCACATCCACCCGATGGCTCTGGAGTTTTCGAAAGATCGATTCTACCTCCGGCGTCTCCTGGACACGATCGGCCAGTCGCAGTTGCTCCAACCACGAATCGTGCGTCCTGCCATATTTCAAGGAGCTGACCACCCCGATCTGCAACCGGGTTTGATGCAGGAACTCCCGGGCGCTCTGCACCCGGCTTGCCACGTCGTTGTGGACGATCGCATAGGTCTTCATGCGCATGTAGTCGAGAAACCAGAACAACGTGTCCCGCTCGGCGGTTTTCAGCCCGGATACGCTCATGTCCAGATCGCCCGAGGCCAGATCGGCCCAGATGCGTGCCCGTGTCATCACCTTGGTTGCGAACCGGCAGCCACTCCGGTTGCGCAACTCCTCGACGATATCCTGGTTGATCCCGACCCCTTTGTCGTACAAAAAACCATTTTCGTAGAATCCCAGGAGGATCGGTCGATCGCCACACTTCACCGGATCGGCCCAGGCGCCGGTCCCGGCCACCAGACCGAGGAGCGGACCAAACAGCAGGGCCAGGATACGATTGCGAGCCATCATGGTTTGCGTCATCACGGTTTCCTGATCACGAAGCCAATGGTATACTAGAATATAAACCATCACACGGATTTATTATGCATATAATACAGATTGACACAATCAATAACAGCCCGCTCAAGCCATCCAATTTTATGCCGTTATTGTAAGCCTGACAACCTGAATCGACCAGAATCCGACTGCCGCGAAACTCCCGCCAGGGAGGTTCATGGCAAGGGGGGTGAGGGGGTGGCTCCCCCCCCATCATGCAAGACCGCGAAACTCCCGCCAGGGAGGTTCATGGCAAGGGGGGTGAAGAGGGCTCCCCCCATCATGCAACAAGTTGCAGGATCACATGGCCTTGCACAGGAGAAACTTTGGCGAATCGACAAAGAAGATTGATCGCCCGGAGTCGCGCTGGATGTGTGGTGGGGATTCTGGAAAAATTCCATGCGCGGCGGATGCCGGGAACCTGGCGTCCCCATGCGGGCAACGCCAGGATTTGGAATGCCTGTAACGTACAGGATGGGGGTTGACCGTCAACGCGACACGTTTGAATCGCGATGCCTGTGACGGTCAACCCCCCATCAAACCACCTCAGCCCAGGGAGACCGGACGCAGGGCAGCCAATGAGGCGTTGATCTTCTCTTCGGGATAGGCATAATCCTCCAGATCACCGGCAAAATAGCGATCGTAGGCCGCCATGTCGAAGTGACCATGACCCGAAAGGGTGAAGAAGATGGTCTTCGCCTCGCCGGTCTGCTTGCAGGCGAGCGCTTCGTCGATGGCGACACGCACCGCATGGTTGGCTTCCGGTGCGGGCAGAATCCCCTCGGAGCGGGCGAACAGCACACCAGCCTGGAAGGTGGCCAACTGCGGCACGCCCACCGCCTCGATCAATCCGAGGTGGACCAGATGGGAGACCAGGGGCGAATCGCCATGATAACGCAGACCACCGGCATGGATCCCCGGCGGGATGAAGTCATGGCCCAGGGAGTACATGGGCAGCAGCGGGGTCAACTTGGCGGTATCGCCATGATCGTAGGCGTAACGGCCCTTGGTCAAGGTCGGGCAGGAGTCCGGCTCCACGGCCACCAGGCGAACCTGCTTGCCCGAGGCTTTGTCCATCAAGAACGGGAAGGCGGTGCCGCCGAAGTTCGATCCACCGCCGCAGCAGCCGATCACCACATCCGGGAACTCATTGATCTTCTTGAACTGCTCCCGCGCCTCCAGGCCGATGACGGTCTGATGCAGCACCACATGGTTGAGCACCGAACCCAGCGCATAGTGGGTATCCTCGCGGCTGGCGGCATCCTCGACCGCTTCGGAGATCGCCAGGCCCAACGAGCCGGGAGTGTTCGGATCCAGGGCCAGGGCGGCGCGACCGCTTTGGGTCATGTTGGTGGGGCTGGCGAACACCTCGGCGCCCCAGGTCTCCATCATCGAGCGGCGGAAAGGTTTTTGCTGATAGCTCACCTTCACCATGTAGACCCGCACGGTCAGGCCGAACATCGCGCCAGCCAGCGCGATCGACGATCCCCATTGTCCGGCGCCGGTTTCGGTGGTCAGGCGGCGGCAGCCCTCTTTCTGATTGTAATAGGCCTGGGCCACGGCGGTGTTGGGCTTGTGGGATCCGGCGGGGCTCACCCCCTCGTATTTGTAGTAGATCTTGGCCGGCGTGCCGAGGGCCTGTTCGAGCTGACGGGCGCGAAACATCGGCGAGGGACGCCACATGCGATAGATATCCCGCACCGGCTCCGGGATTGGAATCCAGCGCTCGGTGGAGACCTCTTGTTCGATGAGCGCCATGGGAAAAAGCGGCGTCAGGGCTTCGGGGCCGATCGGATTGCCATCCGGTCCGAGCGGCGGCGGCAGAGGAACCGGCAGATCGGCGGCCACGTTGTACCACTGTTTCGGGATTTCCGACTCATCGAGCAGAATCTTGACATCACCCATGGCAATTCATCCTCTGTACGCAACAAAAATTAATGACGAATGAAGCCCCCACCCCGGCGGAAGAGTACTCCGCGCGCTCCCGCGATGCAACCTCGGGTGATCTTCAGGGTTTGAAAATCGCCGCCAGAAAGGTGCTCAGCTCCTGCCATGATTTCTGATCCGCCTCGGCGTGATAGGCGATCGGGAGTTTGAATTTGGCGCCGAGTTCCGTGGCCTCGGGATTGGTGAAGGCGTGGGTCACCCCCGGATAACCGACGAACCGCATGTCGGCTCCGAGATCCTTCATCTCCGTTCGAAAGGCCTCGACCTTGGCCGGCGGGATCATCGGGTCGTCATCCCCGTGCAGAACCAAAATCCTGGCCTTCACCGCGCCTGGTTTGGCTGGCACGATCGGATCCAGGCCGCCGTGGAAGCTCGCCACCCCTTTCAGCGGCACGCCCTGGCGCGCCATGTTGAGCACCATGCCGCCCCCGAAACAGTAGCCGATGGCCGCGATGCGGGTTCCGTCCACCTTGGGTTGTTGGGCCAGAAAGGCCATGGCCGCCTCGAAACGGGCCTGGGCGGTCGGGAAATCCTTGAAAAGCGCGGAGGAGAATCCATTGGCATCATCCGGATGTTCCGCAGTCTTGCCATCGCCGTACATGTCCACGGCCAGGGCGGCGTAGCCCATCTCGGCCAGCATGCGCGCCCGTTTGCGGGCGTATTCGTTGTGTCCCCACCACTCATGCACCACCAGCACGCCGGGCAGTTTGCCGTCGCGGGATTCGTCGATGGCCAGGTAGCCTTTCAGGGTCACGCCCTGGGCCGCGTAGCTGACCGGTTGGCCGGTGATCCTGCTTTCGGCTTGTGTCTCGCCGGTGAATCCGGCGAACAGAAACAGCATCAGCAAAGAAAGAAACGCTCGCATGTGTCACCTCATGATCCCACGGAATCAACCGACCTCGACCCACTACGCCCTGCGCGAAAAACTCCCCGGTACCACCGGCCCATCCACCTCCCCGTCCGCCCTGCCCCCCCGCACCGGCTTGGGCTCGAACTTCATGCACGGCGAACCGGAACTGCGCAACACCTCCTGCCAAGGCCACAACGCGGTCTTGAACCCCATGGCCCGACAGCCGCGCGGGTGATCGGCCTCCCAGGTGATCTGAAAATGACGGCAACGCAGACAATCCACCGGTTGCCCGACATGATGCCCAGAATCGTCCATGGCAGGACCAAGACTCCTCGCGATTGGAATTCAGTGTTTCCAGAACCGATGCGAGAATAACATCAAAATGGTGAAGATCTCCAGGCGTCCAACGATCATCATCGACGCCAGAATGATTTTTCCGAAAGCCGGCACATGGGCAAAGTTGTCCATGGCCCCGACCGTGTTGAAACCTGGCCCGACATTGGCCCAGGCGGTCAAGGAGGCCCCCATCGCGGAGAGCAGATCCAATCCAAGCGCATTCAGCAAAATCCCCCCGAACAACACATACCCCATGGCCAAAATGAACAGGGCCACGGCATTCTCGAGAATTTCGCGCGGAATCGGTTGATGGTCGATCTTCGGGACCACCACCTGGTTGGGCTGCAACAGACGCATGGTGACGCTCGGAATGGTCTTGAGCAACACCACCACACGCACCACCTTGAGACCTCCACCGGTGGATCCGGACATGCCGCCCACCACCATCACCAGACCCAGCATCATTTGCAACACCGGCGGCCAAAGCTCCCAATCGGTGCTGGCAAAACCGGTGGTGGTCATGATGCTCACCACCTGGAACAACGCATGGCGCACCACATCTGCAAAGCTCCAGATCGGGTTCCAGCCGATCAACTTGGCCACCAGAAAAGAGGTGACCAGCCCGATGATCACCAGATAGCCTATCAGCTCCTCATAGGTGAACGCCTTCCAGTCCCGATACGCGATCACCCGATAGTGGATCAGAAAGTTCATGCCTCCCATACCCATGATCACGATCGACCACCACTGGGCAGCATCGGAAAAATGCCCCATGCTCAAATTCTTGGTGGAAAAACCACCCGTGGCAATGGCCGCAAACGAATGGTTCACCGCGTCGAGCCATGTCATGCCACAAAACCAGTAACCCACCACGCCCACCACGGTGAACAGGGTATAGACCCCCCACAAGGCGCGCGCGGTCGAGGCCAGCCGCGGGGTCATGCGGTCCTTGGTGGGACCGGGCACCTCGGCCTTCATGAGCTGGGTGCCGCCCACCCCCAAAAACGGCAGAATGGCGATGGCCATAAGGATCATCCCCATGCCACCCAGCCAATGGGTGGTGCTGCGCCAAAGCAGAATCCCCTGCGGCCACACCTCGATGTCGGTCATGGCCGAAGAGCCGGTGGTGGTGAACCCGGAGGCGGTTTCGAAAAAGGCCGAAGACCAGTCCAACCCTTCGGGATGGAACACATACGGCAAGCCCCCGAAAAAGGCGGCCAGAAACCAACCGAGACTGGTGATCAGAAAACCATCACGCGGCGTGAGTTCCGGGCGGGCCTTGCGGGTGACGAACAATCCGATCGCCACCGCGACCGAGGAGACCGCGATCGATTGGATGAGCGCCATGGGATCCTCGCCCAGATACAAGGCAAGGATCAGCGGAAAAATCTCGAACCCGGTGATCAGGGCGATCAGCAGGCTCAACACGCGCAGATCGAACAGAAGGTTCATTTGCGTCCCAGATAGTCGTCGATATGCTGGAAAGAGCCCGGATAGGTGATCAAGAGGACATGATCACCAGGATTGAGCACCAGGTTGCCGTTGGGCACGACCATCTGCCCCTTCTTGATCACCGCGGCCACGATCAAGGTTTTGGGCAGGCCCAAATCCTTGATCGGCTTGCCGAGCATGCGCGAATGTTCCTGAATTTCGACATACACCGCATCCAGCCGGCCATTGAGCATCATCGCGGCATCGATGACCTTGCCATGGCTGAGAAAACGCAGGATCTTGCCGACCGCCGCCAGCTTGGGACTCACCACCGCGTCGATCCCCAGCGAGGGGGCCATGGTGAGATAGGCTTCGTTGTCCATCAGGGCGATGGAACGGCGCGCGCCGAACTTGCGCGCCAGAAGGCAAAGAACCAGATTGACCTCCTGCTGGCCGGTCACGGCGATGAAGGTGGAGGTGCCCTGGGCGATCTTCTGGATGGTTTCCGGATCCGTGGCGTCGGAATGCAGCACCGCGGTCTCATCGAGGTTGGCCGCCAACTCCTGACACCGCTCCAGCCGTTTTTCCAGGATGAAGACCGGAATTCCCTCTTTTTCGATGCGCGCGGCGATCTGTTCGGCCTTCCAGCCGCCGCCGGCGATGACGATCTTGCGATTCTGCACCGGACGACGACCCAGCAGGGTGATGATCTTGGCAAGTTCGGTGCGGGCGCCGGTGGTGATGAACACCCGATCCGTCACGTTCAGGATCGTGCGTCCGTTCGGGATCACCACCTCGCCCCCCTTGTCCACGGCCACGATCAGGGCCCCAACCTTGGAAAGCTCCTCGATCTCCATCAGCGGTCGCCCGATCAACGGACTCTCTTCGCCGAGCCGGAAGCCGGCGATGCTGATCGACCCGTTGTCGAACGGCACCACCTCGAAGGCCTGATCGACCTGCAACAGGTCGAGCACGTTCTCCACCGCCGCGTATTCGGGACTGAAGATGGTGGCGCCACCCAGGCTGTCGCCGCGCAAAAGGGCCGGATTGTCCAGGAATTGCTTTTTGCGCACCCGCGCGATGATCCGCGCCGACGGATTGACCGCCCGCGCCATCAGGGTGATGATGATGTTGCTTTCGTCCGAATTGGTGACCGCCAGGATGATGTTGGCCTTGTCCAGGCCTGAGGCGAGCAGAAAGGCGCCGTCCGAGGTGTCGCCGTGAACGGCTTGCAGGTCCATGGTCTCCTGCAAGTGGCGGATCACGCCCAGATCGTTGTCGATGATGACCACGCTGTGGCCTTCACCTGTGAGACTCTTGGCAAGGGTGATGCCCACCACCCCCGCGCCGACGATCATGATTTCCATGTTCAATCAACCAACCGATCTGGCGTGCATGAAAACGGAGAAAAAAACTCCGCTTCCCGTCGTGAAACGCCCTCACGGCGCTTCACGAGGAACAATTCATGCAACAACGTCTATGGAAGGGCGTTCCGGATCGGATTGGGGATCCCTGGAAACACCACCGCTCTTGGCCTGCTGCAAAAACAAGGTGTTTACCGCGCGTTGGTTGAGACTCACCTTGCCCTGCCGGGCCAAAAGAAGGCGTTCCTGGATGGTTGGTTTGTGGCGAGGTTGTGGAAGGGACTCATCGCCCCCTTCGGGTTCCTCCTCCTCGGATTCGTGCCGACGACGGGCATTGCGACTCTTGGCGTTCTGTTTGACGGTTTCGACGTTGCGCGCTTCCAGCCGCTCCGAATTGTTCGTGCGGATATCATGGGGCACCTTCACGAGGTTGGACTGCTCCAACATCGGATTGCTTGTCCCCAGGAGGTTGATGGCTGGTATGGCGTTGAACATGTCACACCCGATTCAATCCAAAAAACGTCTTTTGTCCCATACCTAAAGATTATCGACAAAACCCGACAAACTTCCACTCACGCATCTTATCGGCCTTGATGCCTGGCAAGTCAACCCATTTTCGCGCTTGCGCCTCTCTTTTCCCTCCCTATACTTTGCCTGATGGGGGGAGAACCCCCACACCCCCCGTACCCTGGACCTCCCTTTGGGAGTTCCAGGGGAACTTGGCAAGCTCTGAATGGCCCGCGTCATCTGTCTGGCCTTTGCCAAACGACCTCCCCTGGCGATCCTCATGGCTCGACTCATCTCACCAGGTTCAACAGGGTCTGATTCATCTGATCCAGCCTCTGCACCAGGATTTCGATCAATTGATCCTTGATCTTGTGCTGCATCTGGGAATCCAGATCGCGCATCGTATCGCTGGTGATGGTGAAGCAGATCATCTTTTCGTTGGCGACCACGTTGGTGGTGCGTGGACGCTGGGTGAGAAAGGAGATCTCCCCGAACACCGTGCCTGGTTCCAGAAAGGTGATCACCCGATCCGGATGGGACTTCTTGGTGACATTCGCCGTGCCCTTCAGAATGATGAACAGCGAGTTGTCCTCCGCGCCCTCGCGAATCAGGTACTCCCCGGCATCATAGGTCTCGAAGTAGCAATCCAGACCCATGAGCTGCTCCTTCTCCTCATCGGTGAAGGACCAGAAAAAAGGGATATTGTCGAGCAAACGTTGCATGATCATGCGTTCACCTGTTGTCCTGGTTGAAAAACCATGTATTACTCCAAGGTTTATAGCAGGACTTGATCATCTTGCACCGTTTCCTGATCAAGACCTTATCAAATCCTGCTTTCAAACGATAGGGGAAGCGTGTTTTCTTGATGAAATCTTGATACGCCCCCTCTCCAATCCCCCAACGTAAAGCTCCCGAACGGGCATGCCACGGTCAGAATTCATGCGATCCAGCCTCCCCCCAGAACCCGGTCGTCGTCATAAAAAACACACGCCTGTCCAGGCGCGATCGCCCGTTGCGGAGAATCGAAGCTCACCCGCGCCCGTGTGGCGGAGAGGGGTTCCAGCCGTGCCGGTCGCGGCGGGGTGGCGTGGCGAAGCTGGGCCAGAACCGGCATGGGATCCTGCAAGGGCTGTGGATCGAGCCAGTGCAGCCCTTCCACCTCCAGGGAGTCCCGAGCCAGGGCCTCGGCGGGTCCGACCACCAGACGGTTCGCGCCCGGCTCGATGGCGAGCACATGCAACGGATGGCCGACCGCCACCCCCAGCCCATGCCGCTGTCCGATGGTGTAGTTCCCAACGCCCCGATGGGTGCCCAACACCCGTCCCAGCGCATCCACGACCGGTCCGGGCTTCAGACTCTCCTCCCGGCCCATGCGCTTGAAAAACGCCGCATAATCCCCATCCGGCACGAAACAGACATCCATGCTTTCGCGTTTTTCGGCCAGATGCAGACCAAACCCCTCGGCCAGACGCCGGGTCTCCTCCTTGTTCATCCCGCCCAGGGGAAAACGGATCCGGGCCAGATCCTCGATCCGGGTGGCAAAAAGAAAATAGGATTGATCCTTTTTCGGATCCTTGCCGCGCAGCAGCCACGGCACCCCACCGACCTGCTCGATGCGGGCATAGTGGCCGGTGGCCAGGAATTCGGCATCGAGCGTCATGGCCTTGTCGAGCAGCAGACGGAATTTGAGGAGCTGATTGCAGCGGATGCAGGGATTGGGGGTTCGTCCGTGGGCGTAGGCGGCGAGAAAATCCTCCACCACCGCCTCCCGGAACGACGCCTCCAGATCCAGGGCATAGAAGGGGATTCCCAGGGTTTGCGCCACGCGGCGGGCATCGTGGAGATCCTCCGGAGCGCAGCAGGTGCGACCCTGACCAGGCAGGGTCTGGCCATGATCCCACAAACGCATGGTCAGGCCGATCACCTCCCACCCCTGGGAGAGCAACAGGGCCGCCGCGGTCGCGGAATCGACCCCGCCGGAAAGGGCCACCGCCGCCCGACGGCGCGACGTGGCGGGAAGGGATGCCGGGAATCCGGACTCCGTTCGGCCAGTCATGGAACGCTGCTCGCCGACTCGCGCATCACCCGCCTCACGGTTCCAGCAACTGTTCTCGGAACAGATCCAACCAGGCGGGCAGACGCCCCACCTCGCCGGCGGTCGGTTTCGCCCCTCCCTTCTTCCCCTCCTCCACCGCCAGGGCGCACCGTCCCATGGGCAGATCGGGAGGACGCTTGACGCTCGAGGCATCGCCGACCCGCCGGAACTCCAGACGCATCTCCACGCGCCGGCTCTCCTCGGGACTCGACTTGATGGCCGTGACCGACGCCCCATCGATGATCAGCAACTCCTGCAGGCGCCGCAGTTTCTCCGGGGGCAGATCCACGGAGAGCAGCGCGCACAACACCGACTGGGCCCGCTTGAGGCTCAAGTCCACGTTGTACAGATAACTCCCCGCCGCATCGGTGTACCCCTCGATGTGAACCCGTTCCATCCACTGCTCGCCCTCGGCCCCGGCACGGGCCTCCAGAAGAACCGGCACGAAGGCGCGCAACGTCTCCACCGCCTCGGGGGTGAGTTGATAACTGTTGAAGGCGAACCGGGCCTTGTCACCGAAATTGATCGAGTGATCCTCATGGTTGACGCGCAGATCCAGCCCCGCCTCCTCGGCCATGAGATCGAGCTGGGTGAGGATCATGCGGATATCCCCGGCGCGCTGACGCTTCTCCACCATGGGACGCGAGGCGATCGCCACCATGGAGATGCTCATGACCACCAGAAACAGCATCACCAACGCGGTCATCAGATCGGCATAGCTGATCCAGAACGGATTGCCCGGCCCCTCATCGACCCCGGATCGACGCCCTTGTCGGATTGACACCATCATGGTGCGACTTCACCCCTCATTCCCGTCCGATGAACGGCGCGGAGGTGGTCAGAAAACGCTCCCGCGCCAGACGAAACGTCTGGATCACCCCCTCCAGCCGGGCCGCGTGCCACCCCTCGAGCCAGCCGGAGAGACGCGCGTCGTGGGGATGACCCGCCAGGGCGGCACGCCAGCCCCGTCCGCGCGCCTCCAGATCCCGCCACATCCGGGTCGCCCCCGCCAGTTCGTCCAGCGCCGCGCAATAACCACCCGCCTTGCGCTCCGCGAACAACCCGCCAAACCAGATCACCGCCTGCTCCAGCGCCAGCAGGGAGTCCGCGAATTCGCGGGTCGGCTCGAGCAGACCGATGCCGAACTCCCCCTCGCTCTTGACCACCCCGCGCCAGGCCCGATGCAATCCCCGCATCAGCTCGCGGGCCATCCCCTCGACCGGAAGATCCAACCGTCCAGAGTGGGCCGCGTCGCTCTCCACCGCCGCGGCCCGCACCCCCTCCGCGCCATGCAGCCAGATGGCCATCCCCAACACCAGCCGGGCGAAACGCACCGATCCCATCGCCTGCCGGGCCCGTTGCAACGCCCGCTCCAGGTCGCTCTCCGCACCCTGGATCAACGAGGAGAAGGGCTCGGGTTGGGTGATGAAGATCGACTGGGCGCGCAACTGCTCGAGCAGACCGGCACGCTCCCGACAGACATCCAGCTCCGTGCGCGCCCAGGCCAACTCCGCCAGCATCTCCCGCTGCCAGACGAGCGGCAGGAACTCCCCCCACCAGGTGACCAGAAACCCCAGACCGCCCAACGCCTCGGACAGATGACCCGCAGCCCGCGCGGCCCGCGCTCCGGACCCGGCGTGCAGAGGCGCCAGTTGCTCCCCCACCCCCACCAGTTGCGCCCATCCCAGACGGATCAGCCCATCGATCAATCGCTCGCCGGCCAGAGCCGTTCCAGCCACACTCTCCGGCACCACGACCCGTCCCGGATCCAGACGCGCCACCCCCCGCTCGAAGGCGGAAAAAGGCTCCAGACCCGCCTCGCCGTGACGCGCCAGGGCCAGCGCGGTCTGAAGAGAACGCCCGGTCACCCCGGATTCGCTCTCCAGCGCCACCTCGTGCCAGCTCTCCTCGCCCCACGACCCGCTGGTCAGACCACGCACCTCCCGCAACACGATCCGCGTGCCGTCCGGATACTCCAGACGCCAACGCTCCTCGCGGCTCGCCACGGTGAAACAGGAGACGAGTCCCTTGCCCTTCACCCCCTCCAGAAGCATCTCCGGCACCTGCCGTTTCAGCTCGCTCCAGTCGGGACGGTCGCCATCCCCACACCCCCACTCCCGCGCCCGCTCCTGATCCGGAGGCGCGAACCGGACCCCGGCCATCCATTTTCCGCCCAACCGCCAGGCCGTCAACCGCACCCCCCGGCTGGTCAAACGCAAGTCCGGGGTATCGAACAGGCTCTCCACCCGTTCCACCACCCGCGCCTTGCCGGAGACCGCCGCGCGCACCGCCGGATGATCGACCAGGGAGGTCGTCCGTCCAGCGTCGTTCACCCGCAAGCGTATCGTTTCGAAGTTCATCGCCGCCACCCGCCGTCACTTGACCCGCAACCGGCGCCGCAGCGTATCCAACCGTTCGCCGAGCATCTCGATGAAGACGCTCTGCTCGCGGCCCAACGAGGTCACCACCCCCTCGAGCAGCTGACCAAGCTCGGTCAGGTGGCTCTCCATGTGGCGCGTAGACTCCTCGTTCTTGTGATACAGACCATCGCGCAGCTGCACCAGATCCCGCTCCAACCCCTTGCCCAACGAATCGATCACCCCGATCACCCCCTGATGACGTTCGTCGAAATGGCTGCGCACCTCCATCAACCGGCGCGCCAGCTCCCGGCTCTCCTCGACCGTGGAACGGGATGCCTCGGCCACCCAGGTTTGCAACGACTGCTCCATCGCCGCCCGTTCGGCCTCCAGACGACCGCGCATCTCGGCCAGCTCCCCGGCCACCCCGCCAAAGGCGCTCTCCATCCGCGCGGCGATGCCATCCACCACCTCGCGCGCCATCTCCTCCCGCGAGCGTGCCAACGCCTCGCCCGAGGCGCGCAGATGCGAGGCCAGCAGCTTGGCGGTCTCGTCCAGCTCCTCCAGAACCGCCACCTTCACCCCCTCGGCCTGCTCGGCGGTCTGGCTCAACAACCGCTCCACCAGCACGCTCTCCCGATCCCCCTCCTGCTGGGAACGTTCGTCGGCCAGGGTGTGCAACGCGCTCTTGACCTCCTCGGAGACCCCGCGCGCCAGGGATTGCAACTTCTCCTCGCCACCCAGGGCGTTCGAGGTCAACCACTCGCGGGTCTGCGAGGTCAACTGACCGGCGGACTCGCGGATCTGCCGACGCATCCGCTCCATCTCGCGACCCATCTCCCCGAACAGCAGCGCCATCCCCTCCTCGCCGGACGAGGATGCCCGCTCCACCTTGAGCAGCAACTCACGCAACAACCCATCCGACTGGCTCGCCGCCTGAGCGACCCGCGCCACGATGTCGTCGATCCCCTCGCGCCACCCGCCGCGCAGCGCCTCCAGACGCTGCCCAACCCCTTCGAGCAGCCGATCCAACCCGGCATCCGCGTCGCGCATCGCCTCCAGGAGATGCAAGCCGCCGTCGATCCGCGTCGCGATCTCTCCCTGACCCGCCCGCACGGCCTCGATCGCCTCCACGCCCTGCCCGATCCGCGTCGCGATCTCCCCCTGACCCGCCCGCACGGCCTCGATCGCCTCCACGCCCTGCCCGATCCGCGTCGCGATCTCCCCCTGACCCGCACGAACCAGCTCCTCAAAGCGAGTCTGTCGCGCCTCGGCACCCGCCGTCCACTCCGTGGCCGCCTCCCGCAACCACCCCGCGACCTCCCCGCGTTCGGGGAAGCGATCGGTCAGCTCGTCCAGCCCCGCGCGCAACCGGGCCACCGCATCCAGGATTTCGCGCCACCGGGCCGCCCCTTCGGCGCCCTGTGCCTCCAGTCGTCCATCCAGCGCGCTCAACAGGGCCTGGCCCTCGACCACCACCCGTTCCCAACCCGCCAGCCGCTCCAGGAGCCTCCCGGCTTCGCTGGCCTGCTGACTGGCCAGGCTGGCCAGTCTCTCGGACAGCGCGGCGACTTGACGCCCCGACTCCTCCGCCAAACGGATGAGCAACGGTTCCAGCGTGGCGGAAAAACCATCCAGACGTTCGGCCAGACCCGCCTCACCATCAGGGCGGCCCAACCGCTCCACGCTGTCCCTCACCCCACCCAGACCCGAAACGATCTCGGCGACGTTCTGCCGCCAGGCGACCTGAAACTCCCGATCCAGATCGAAATGCCGCTGGGCGAGGCCGCGTTGCGCCTCCACCCCATCGGCGAGACGATCCAACCCCACCGCCCACTCCTGGGAACGTTCGATCTGCTGGGCCGACTGCATCTCCAACCGCCGCCCCAGATCGCTCACCCCCTGACCGAGGCTTCCGACTCCCCTGGCCAGCTCGCCCACCCCACGCTCCAGGGAGTCCAATCCGCTTCCCAGACGCTCGAAACCGTCGTTCCCCCGGGTATGGAGCTCCCCGAGCGCGCCGAAACGGACCAAACCCTCGTCCAGCCGCGCCTCGATGCGGCTCAACACCGTTCGCAACGCTTCCGCGCTGGTGAGTTGAACGGCCTCGTCACGGTTCTTGTCGGCGCCCAACGTGGCCAACCCCTCCCCCATGGCGCTCAATTGGCCTGCCAGGGGCGCCAAATGTCCATCGATCCCGTCCAGACGGCCATCCAGCCACTCGCGGGTCGCCACCTCCCGTCCGATCCCCTGTTCCAGCATCCCCAACTGCCGCCGCGACGCCTCTTCGACCCCGCGCAACAGGGTGGTCATGTCGGTCATCCAGGCGCGCTGCTGGAGCCGGTATTCCGACTCGCGCGCGGAGAGATTCTCGGCGATCCGCTCCATGGTGGCCATGACGCTGCTCAACCCCAGGTTGACCGCCATGATCGCATCCTCGCGTTCGCCATGCTCGCGGGTCAAAAGCGGCTCCAGACGCTCGATGGCCGCGACAATCCTCTCGACCGATCCATCCCAGGCGCTGGTGGTGGCGAGGGCATCCCCGCCACGCTCGATCGCCGGCACAAACAGCCGGTTGAGCAGCCCCTGCAAGGCGATCACCTGGGCGTAACGCCCATGGAGCAGGAACTTTTCGACCACGGTGACCAGGATGGCGGTGATGATGGCGAAAAAGGAGGCGGTGAAGGCGGTCGAGACCCCCATGAAGAGTCCCTGAAGTTCGCGGGACACCTGATCGGCGCCCACCGAGGGGTCGAAGCCGGTCAACCCCATGAGGATGCCGGCAAAGGTGCTGACGATGCCGGCGCCGGTGAGGATGCCGGGCAGATGGCGGAAGAACTCGACCCGCATCGGCACATCGACGAGACTTTGCTGGGTAAAGACCAGATCCGCCGGCAGATGGGCCACCCAGACGGTTCGCGCCGGGGCCTGGGTGGATTCCGGCAGGGATTCCGGGGTCAGGGAGCGGGCGAACTCACGCCACAAACGGGTAAAGCGACCGTAATAAGGCCAGCTCCACGCTGCGGGGTTCTTGTCGCCGCTGGCCACACGCGCGCGTACCGATCGGGCCACCCAGCCGAGACGCAGCGCATCGACGAAGGCCTGAAGCAGGTAGCCGAAAAGAAAAAGAAACAGAAAACCCGCCACCACGCCGGCCAGGGTGGCGATGATGAGCCCATCCCCCTGTCGTTGCAGCGGGATGCTCAGGAAAGACGGCAGGGAGGCCCACTGGGCCAGGGCCACCACATCCAGTTCGCGAAAGACCCTCAAGCCGACGAGCATGGCGCCCCCGGCCAGAAGCACGGCCCAAACCATGGAAAAGAGCCCTGAAATCAAACGGGATTCACCGTCGCGCATCCTTGTCTCCCTTGTCGGACACTCCTGCCATGCCACGCCCGCAAGGACGTTCCACGCTCGGGAGTGCCACGTTCGGGAGTGCCACGGATAGTCCTGGTGGCTGTCAGGCTCCGATCACTTCGCCGATCTGATCCCAATATTCGGTCGGGAGTTCGGTGGCCAGTTTCAGGGCCCCCTCGGCGCCGGCGAAGTCGGGATCATCGGCCAGGGTGACCCGGATCTGGCCATAATCCCGCAACTGGGATTCGATCATCGGGCCCAGGCCGCGAATGCGCGACCCGCCCCCGGCCAGCAACAGATTGGCGAGGGCCTGGGATTGGCTTTCGGGATCGAACTGGAGCAGCATGCGCTTGATCCCCTCCACCATGTCGGCGACGATGGTTTCGCAGGTGATGCGCAGAGGTTCGGTGACATCCACGTCCGCCGGCTTGCCCTGGATGCGCAGCGGCACCATCACCCGTTGTTGCGTCTCGCCGACGAAGCCGTGGCGCTCCTTGATTCCCTGGGCCAGATAGCGATCCACCTGCACGCCGGGATTGGCGTCGCGGATGGCGGTTTCGAGCAGGGCGTCGATGTAGTTGCCACCCTTCAAGATGCTCATCTGGCTCTCGGGACCAGGCACGGTGCCGCGCATGGCGCAGATGTCGATGGTGCCGGCGCCCACGTCCAGGATGATGGCATTGTTGAGACGGTTCTGACCGTAGGCCACCATGAACGGTTCGGAGACCACCATGGCGACGTCCATGAACTCCTTGGCGATCTTGAGAAGTTGGCTCTTGTCCGAACCCGAGGCCCTGGCCGGAACGCCGATGATGCCGCAGATGCGCTCGCCGGTTTTGGGTTGGGCCAGTTCCACGACGTGTTGCAGGATTTCATGGGCCGCGTCGAGATCCTTTTCGCTGGCCTCCTTGAGCACGCCGTCCTGCAACGGGTGGTAAAGATCCAGGATGGCCCGTTTTTCGATCGCCTCCACGCCGATGACCTGGGTGCGGTTGAGGATCTTCACCCCGATGATGTCCTTGGGGAAACCCACGACCGTATGGACCAGCGCCCTGAACTGGCGATTGCTCATGACCGCGGTGCGCGCCGTTCCCAAATCGATGCCCAACAGTAAGACGCCTTCGGTCTTTTTGATCGTCATGACTTCCTCCAGGGGATAATTTCCTTGGCCCAAAATAATTCGGCTCGAAAGTGACTATAAACGATCCCGAGCCACACCTCAATCCGTTTTAAGGAAGTGTGATCGCGGTCTGGTAATGGACCTGCGACAGATAGAGGCCGTGGGCCGGCGCCATGGGACCGGCGGCCCGCCGGTCGAGTCCGGTGAACACCGTCACGAACCGCTCCTCGGACCACTTGCCACGTCCGGTCAGAACCAGGGTTCCGACGATGTTGCGCACCATGTGGTAGAGAAACGCATTGGCGCGGATGACGAAATGGATCTCCTCGCCCATGGGGATCCATTCCGCCCTGTGCACCTCGCGCACCGGGGTCAGGGATTGGCAGTTGGCGGAACGGAACGCCGAGAAGTCATGCTTTCCCACCAGATAACGCGCGGCACGGTTCATCGCGTCGAGGTCCAGGGCGCCAGGATGGTGCCAGACCCGATCGCGCTCCAGTGCCGAGGCGGCGCGACGCGGCAGAACACGATAGCGGTATTCGCGCCAGGCGGCTCTCCGGGCGTTGAAAACGGAGGGGACCAGGGCCGCGTCCAGGATCGTCACCTCGGGCGGGGTCAGGACGTTGAGCGCCCGACGGAACACCTCGGGTTCGCGAGGTTTGAGCGTATCGAAGTGGGCCACCTGACCCAGGGCATGCACCCCGGTATCGGTGCGACCCGCCCCCACGAGCAGCACCGGATGGCCGCAGAGGCGGGTCAACGCCTCCTCGACCACCCCCTGCACGGTCCTGGTTCCCGGTTCCTGGCGTTGCCAGCCGAAGAAGCGGCCCCCGTCGTACTCCAGAGTCAACCGATAGCGGGTCGCCCCGGGCCATGCGGAACTCACGCCTCGTCCGTCCCCTCGGCGGCGGCACCCTTGACGGGGCGCTCCTTCTTGGGCGGTTTGCCCAGCGCCGGGCGGTAGATCTCCACCCGATCCCCATCGGACAAAGCATGTTCCAAGGGCACGATCTTGCTGAAAATCCCGATTTTGTTCACCCCCAGGTCGAGCTTGGGGAAACGAACCAGCACACCGGATTGACGGATCGCCGCCTCGGCGGTGGTCCCATCGTCCACATCCAGGTTGAACACCACCTGACGTTGATCCTCGGCATAGGCCACGGCTACTTTCATAAGTCTCCTCCCCGTTGATTATTCTTGCAATCGCGACTTGACGAAACCCATTCTGACAAGAATACCCACATTGACGCCTTTCTTTCAACCAACAATGCCGATATAATTTCCTTTTCTACCCTCCCCTCCCGTTCCCTATCGACGATCGGAATGGATTCACGCAAGGAGCGCAAGTTCGCGTATGAAGATTTATTCCCTGTACAACATCAAAGGCGGCGTGGGCAAAACCACCACCGCCGTCAATCTGGCCTACCTCTCCGCGTCCGAAGGGGCCCGAACCCTGATCTGGGATCTGGATCCCCAGGGTAGCACCAGTTTCTATCTGTGCGTGAAACCTTCCGTGAAGGGGGGCGCCAAGGAGATCCTCGGCGGTCATCCCGACGTGAAATCCTCCCTGCGCATGACCGGATTCCCGAATCTCGATCTGCTGCCCGCAGACCTCTCCTACCGGCACATGGAGGCGCAGATCGATCAGCGTTCCAAACCCCTCACCGCCTTCCACAAACTGATGAAAAGCCTCGAGTCGCATTATGACCACGTTTTCATCGACTGCCCGCCGGGCATGGGCATCCTGGCCGAAAACGTCTTTCACATCTCCAACCTGCTGGTGGTGCCGCTGATCCCCACCCCGTTGTCGCTGCGCGCCTACAACAGCCTGGTCCAGTTTCTGGTCAAGCGGCGCGCCAACCGGTTGCACGTTCTGCCGTTCTTCAACATGATCAACGAGCACAAACCGATCCACCGGGTGGTGACCCGCAACGTCTTCGGCAAGCATCCGATCTTTCTGCAATCGATCATCCCCGAGTCCAACATCATCGAGGCCATGGGGGTGAAACGGTCGCCGGTCTTCTCCTACGCCCGTGACAGCCAGGAGGCCAACGCCTACCGGAGCCTCTGGAACGAGATCAAACAGCGTGAAGCGCGGCGGACCGCCCAGGCTCACAAGGGATCGCCCGCTTCCTGAGTTGGAACCTCCGACGGGCTTGCCTTGCAATCTTCATTGGGAAGGTTGGACCAAACATGAACATCTCATCCCATCCGGTGCATGACCACCATGCCCACCACTCCCTGGGGCTTCTGCACGGACTGGCCACGATCGCCGCCTTCCTGACCGGTCGCAAGGTGACGAAAAAATCCCAGGAGACCTGGAACCACTGGGTCTTTCTGCGACTGCACGGCTTCGAGGTGCGCATCGCCGGTCCCGGGGTGCCCACCGATCCGGCCACCCTCGTCGATTGGCAACCCGCGGCGGGCGAAATCGCCACCCTGGAGTTCCATCCCACCAGCATGGACGAGGCCGAAGAGAGCGGTCCGGTGAGTCCGGGACCGCACCTCTCCGAGGGGGCTGAAGAGCTTCTGGCCCGGTTGGGACCGATCCTGGCCTCGGACGAGATCCGCTGGGTGCCCGAAAAGGAAGATCCCAACCCCTCCGGCGTCCCGGAGTTGCTGGCCAAGCGGTTCGTCGCCGAAAAGGTGATCCGGGATTTCGAGCTGACCGAACGTCTCTTTCGTCAGGCTGTCGAACTGGAACCCAACAACGGCGAGCTGTTGGGCAAGTTCGCCCTCTTCATGCACGAGGTCAAGCGCGACTCTGCCCAGGCCGAGGCCCTCTATCGCCACGCCATCGGGGTCGATCCGAACCAGGCCACCAATCTGGCCAACTTCGCCGCATTCCTCCACGATGCGCGCCGCGCGCCGGACGAGGCGGAAACATACTACCGCCAGGCCTTGAAACTCGAACCCAACAATGCCATCCACATGGGCAATCTGGGGCTTTTCCTGCACGAAATCCGCGGGGATGAGAACAAAGCGGACGCGATGTTCCGCCGCGCCCTGCGCGCCGACGAACAGGATGCCTCGGTGCTGGCCAACTATGCCTTTTTCCTCCACGACACCCGGCGCGATGACGATCTGGCGGAGAATCTCTACCGGCGCGCCCTGACCCTGGATGGACAGGATGCCAACAGTCTGGGCAACTTCGCCCTGTTCCTGAAAAATGTGCGGCACGACCACAACGCGGCGGAAAAATATTTCCGCGCGGCGCTGGAGATCGATCCCAACCACGCGGCGCACCTGGGCAACTTCGCCCTGTTCATGAAAAACATTCGCCACGACTACGACGCCGCCGAGGAGTATTATCATCGCGCCCTGGAGGCCGATCCGCACGATTCGAATCATCTGGGCAATTTCGCCTTGTTCATGAAGAATCTGCGCCGCAACCACGAAGCTGCCGAGGATCTTTTCCGCCGTTCGTTGGACGTCGATCCGAACAACATTCACCGGTTGAGCAATTTCGTGCAGTTGTTGCTCTGTCAGGGACGACACGCCGAAGCCCTGCCCCTGCTGGACAGGGCCATCACCCTGCTTGGCGATGCCAACCCGGTCCTCTCCCTGGAACTCTGGTTTTATGTTCTGGCCCACGATTCCAAGCGTTTCGACACCGCCCTGGCACGGGTCAAGAAACTTCTGTTGGCCGGAGCCCGTTCGCCGGGATGGGATCTGCGCTGCAACTGCCAACGGGCGGTCAAGGATGGTCATGCCCAGCCGGAGTTGCTTGTCATTCTGGCCGAGATCATCAGCGGTGAGGGTGAGATCGATACCTTGAGCGACTTTCTGATCTGGAATCGTGTTCTGCCGGCCTGATCATGGCGGATGGTTGAATCGTTGCAGGGAACCGGGGCGGGGCCGAAACTCCCCGGCGAAAATCGTTTGCGGGGGACCGGGGGCCGAAGGTCCCAGGCGGAGGTTCGGAGGCAGAGCCTCCGAGGTTTTGCCTATGATTTTCTCAAGCTTTTATCTTTCTTAATCTGTAACTATTCACCACCCCCTCATGCAAATTCACATTCCCCCGTTTCCCTGCGGTCAACGGGGGAATGTACAAAGGACGGCGCGCGCTTGCGCATTTTTCGCAAAAACCGCGAAAAATTCTTATCGTAAAAGCGCGCGAAAGGCAAAGTCAACGTCATAAAAGCCAAACCTCAGGGCTTCGCCCCGAACCCCACCGGGGGCGATAATCGCCCCCGGCCCCCCGTAATAGAGGGGGGACCTGAATCGTTACGTGCGTTTTTTGCAAAACGTCAAACCAGGGCAGCGACAGAACAGACTGCCAGAGGCGAGGCGGGTTGATCCCGCATCACACATTGAACCGGAAATGCATCACATCCCCATCCACCACCAGATAGTCCCGCCCCTCGACCCGCAACAATCCACGCTCCTTGGCGCCCTGCTCACCACCGGCACTCATGTAGTCCTGATAGGCGATCACCTCGGCACGAATGAAGCCACGCTGAAAGTCCGAATGGATCGCACCCGCCGCATCGTAGGCGGTTGACCCCTGCGGAATGGTCCAGGCACGGGTCTCCTGCGGCCCGGCGGTAAAATAGGTCATCAACCCCAACAGATGATAGGCGGAACGGACCATGCGGTCCAACCCGGACTCCTCCAGACCCAGATCGTCCAGAAAGGCACGGGTCTCCTCGGGATTCAACTCGGCGATCTCGGATTCGATCTTGCCACAGATCGCCACCACACCAGCCCCCTCGGCAGTGGCAATGGCACGCACCGCATCCACCAGCGGATGGTTTCCGGATTCCTGGGCCGTTGCCACATCGGTGTCCGCGACGTTGCACACATACATCACCGGCTTGGCGGTAAGCAGAAACAGATCCCGGATCGACTGCTTCTCCGGCTCGGTCAGCTTCTGACGCCGCACCGGAATGCCGTTGTCCAGTCCGGCCATGAGCGATTCGTACAAAGTGACCAGATCCTTGGACTCCTTGTCGCCGAATCGGGCCTTCTGCACGATGCTCTTGTGACGCTTCTCCAGGCTGGCCATGTCGGCGAGCATCAACTCGGTGTCGATGATGTCGATGTCACGGGCCGGATCCACCTTGTCGTGCACATGGGTGATGTCGTCATCGACGAAACAGCGCACCACATGGGCCACGGCCTCCACCTGACGAATATGGCCGAGGAACTGATTGCCCAACCCCTCCCCCTTGCTCGCGCCACGCACCAGACCGGCGATGTCCAGAAATTCCATCACCGCCGGAAGTTTCCGCTTGGGACGTATCAGAGCGGTCAGGGCATCCAGACGCGGATCGTTCACCGCCACGGTGCCCTGATTGGGCTCGATGGTGCAGAACGGATAGTTGGCCATTTCGGCGCCAGCAGCGGTCAAGGCATTGAAAATGGTTGACTTGCCCACGTTGGGCAGTCCCACGATGCCACATCTCACGGCCATGGGGAGTCCTTTTTACCTGGGGGTGCGGGAAGTTGGGAAAGGTTGTAGCGGTTCATCGCCCCGGCGAGATCGCCGTTCAGAATCAACGGCAAAACCGGGGGCAGGTAGGTCAACATATGGTCACGCAAGGGATGTTCGCCGGGCGAAAAGCCGGCCAGAACGAATTGGGCGGTATCCACACCCGAAGGGGGACGCCCGACGCCCAGACGAATGCGGGTGAAATCCGGGGATCCCAGATGCTGTTGGATCGACTTGAGGCCGTTGTGTCCGCCGTTGCCGCCGCCGACCTTCATGCGCACCTTGCCGCAGGCCAGATCCACGTCGTCGTGCAGCACGATGATATCCTCCGGGGTGAGGCGGTAAAAACGGGCCAGCGCGCCCACCGCCTCACCGGAGAGATTCATGTAGGTTTCGGGGATCAGCCAGAACACCCGCTCCCCATCGATGCGCCCATCCCCGAACTGTCCGCCGAACCGTTTGCCCCCGGAGGGGAACTGGAAATGACGGATCATTTCAAGGAGCAGATCCTGCCCCAGGTTGTGGCGCGTCCGGGCGTAGGTCGCGCCGGGATTGCCCAGCCCCACCAACAGCTTCACGTTCGCACCCCCGAGCGCATCCGGGATTCACCAAACCGGCATGATGGGGATCTTTTCCCCCATCTCCCACCCGAGGAGCCCCGACCCGGAGCCCCACGGAGTATTCATTCAGGCGCTCAGCCGGCGACCGCGTTCTCGGCGGCTTCGCCGTGGACACCCACCACCGTGACCACGGTGAAGTTGTCCTCGGCGTTGATGTGCACGCCCTCGGGCAGTTGCAGATCACGCACATGGATGGCATCGCCGATTTCCAGTTTGGCCACGGAGACCTCCAGGAAGTTCGGGAGATCGTCGGCGCGGCACTGCACCTCGACCTCTTTCTGGATCAAATCCAGCATGCCGCCGCCCTTGAGTCCCACGCAGATCTCCTCATCCTTGAGGCGGATCGGAACCTCGACCTGAATGATCTGGTTGGGATCGAAGCGCATGAAGTCCACATGCTCGGGCATGCCGGAAATCGGATGGATCTGATAGTCACGCAGCAGGACCGCGACGCGGACGTCGCCATCGATCACCATGTCCTGACGGTGGGTGCGCAGACCGGAGCCCTCGGTCTCGAGGAGCTTGAGCAACTCCTTCCGGTCCAGGGAGAGATTCCGGTTCTGCCGCGTTCCGCCGTAGAGAACCGCAGGAACACGGGCTTGGCGGCGCAAGAAGCGTGAAGCCCCCTTGCCGAGACCTTCACGGGTTTGTGCCTGAATGATCGCCATGGTTGAAACTCCCAAGAAAAGATGATCCAATCGAAACAGTATGCAAAAAAATCATACGAAGAGCGAACTGACCGACTCCTCGTCACAGATGCGTCGAATCGCCTCGCCGAGCAGGGGCGCCACGCTGCGCACCTCGATTTTCGGGCAGGACAGGGCCTCGGGGGACAACTGGATCGTATCGGTGACCAGCAGGCGGGCGAGCACCGAGGATTGGATCCGTTGCACCGCCACGCCCGACAACACGCCATGGGAACAGACGGCGGAGACCGACAGGGCGCCGTGGGCGAGGAGCGCCTCGGCGGCCTTGATCATGGTTCCGGCGGTATCCACCATGTCATCGACGATGATGCAGTGTTTGTTTTCCACCTCACCGATGATGTGGTGGACTTCGGCCACGTTGGGCGCCGGACGCCGTTTGTCGATGATGGCCAGATCGACATGCAACCGTTTGGCGTAGGAGCGGGCCCGCACCACGCCACCGATGTCCGGGGAGATGACCACCGCATCCTCGATCCCCCACTTGCGCACCGCAGCGAGCAGCACGGGGGTGGCGTAGAGGTTGTCCACCGGCATGTTGAAGAAGCCCTGGATCTGCCCGGCGTGGAGATCGAGGGTCAGGACGCGCTTGACGCCCGAGGCGTGCAGCAGATCGGCCACCAGTTTGGCGGTGATCGGGGTGCGTCCGGCCTCCTTGCGATCCTGGCGCGCGTAACCATAATAGGGGATCACCGCGGTGATCCGTCCCGCCGAGGCGCGATGCAGGGCATCGACCATGATCAGGAGTTCCATGAGATGGTCGTTGGCCGGATTCGAAGTCGGCTGCACCACGAAAACATCGCGCCCCCGGACGTTCTCGTCGATCTGGATGAAGATCTCGCCATCCGCGAACCGCCGGACCGTGGCATTGGCCATGGGCACCGAGAGATATTCGGCGATGCGGCGTCCCAACTCAAGGTTGGCGGTGCCGGAGAAGATGCGCATTTTTTCGATGGTCATGGGCCAGACAATCCGCGTCTTTTGGAGGGAATGGAAGGATCGAAGGCCGTTCTCCCGAACCGATCAGCCATTCCCGCCTTCAAAGGATCCACAAATCAGCAGATAATTATAGCGACCTGCCCCACCCGATGCAACCTCTTGTGTCGAATCCCCTGAAAATGCCCGACTCTGACCGCGCTCCAGCCGGCTCACGCTGCCACGAGCGGCGCAACCGGTCATCCACCCCGCGACCAGGCCAGCAGGCCCGCGTCAGGCCGACACGATGATGGGCCAGTTTGGCAACAAAAACATCGTCAGGATTGCAGGATCTCCCCCTCGATCCAGCCTGCATCCGGTTCGTGCCGCCCCTCTCCATCCATGACCTTGAACAGCATCCCATACGAAACCCGCCATCGCTCCCCGGTTCGGGTCACGACGGTGGCGGTCTTGGGGTTGAGTTGGACAAGGGTGCCATAGACCTCGCGGTTCTGACGATCGCGGTACCCAACCGCATCGCCGACCTTGAGTTGATTCTTGTCCAGTTTTTCGGCTCCGGACCCGGCATGAATATCGGTGTCCGCGCCCGCCAGATTGACCATATACAAGGGCAGGCGCCATTTCTTGCCACCCTCCTTGTCGCGCACATGAACATTGGTGCGTTGCACCTCTTCCACGATGGCCTCGGTCAGGCGATTCTGACGACCGTCGAACCAGGTGATCGTCATGCCGGGTTGCATGCGTTGCCGGACCCGTTGCAACCGGTCGGGCTGATCGAGCATGTTGTCGATCCCGACCCGCAGACGGTACAGATCGAAGAGACTGGCCTGTTGCAACGCTTGCAGAATCGATGAATAGTCCATGATTGGATCACCCCAGTCCGTTCAACGACCCAAAGCACCGCGCGTGAATCGCATCCGAACTGTCAGGCGGACTCAAACGCGGTCCGATGCCCCCAAACGCGCCCGCCCCCCAAAACAAAAAGAGCCACCTTGCAGGCGGCTCTCAATGTTTGAAATCATGGTGGGTCGTGTAGGATTCGAACCTACGGCCCGCTGATTAAGAGTCAGCTGCTCTACCAACTGAGCTAACGACCCATGATGCACTTATCGCGCGCAATCAATCCGCATATAGTATTGAAGAACGCGGATCCGGTCAAGAAAAAAAACACAACCCCATGCCATCCACTTCAATTCCGCCCACCCGACGCGCCCCCGTGCACCAGGCCCCCTTGTGACCGGCGCGCCCAGGCGGAACCGGTCGATCAGAACAACGTGCTGGAGAGATAGCGATCCCCACGATCCGGCAGAACGACCACAATCACCCCTGGTTCGGTCAACTCACCGGCCAGACGCAACGCCGCCGCCACCGCCCCACCCGCCGAATGGCCGGCAAAGATCCCCTCCTCCCGCGCCAGACGATGGGTGGTCTCCCTGGCCTCCTCCTCGTTGACATCCAGAATCCGGTCCACCCGCTCGGGCTGGAAGATCTTCGGCAGATACGCCTTGGGCCAGCGACGAATGCCGGGAATGCGCGATTCGGCATCCGGTTGCACGCCAATGATTCGCACCCCCGGATTGCGCTCCTTCAAGGCGCGCGACACCCCCATGATCGTGCCGGTGGTGCCCATCGCACTGACGAAATGGGTCACCTGTCCGTCGGTTTGCGCCCAGATCTCCGGTCCGGTGGTGCGATAATGGGCCCGCCAGTTGTCGTCGTTGGAGAACTGATCAAACATCAACCCCTCGCCCGCCGCCACCATCTCCCGCGCCCGATCGATGGACCCCTCCATGCTCCCCGCCTCGGAGGTCAACTCCAGATCGGCGCCGAAGGCCTTCATGATCGCCCGACGCTCCAGGGTCATGTTTTCCGGCATCACCAGGGTGATCTTGTACCCTTTGCGCGCCGCGATCATCGCCAACGCGATGCCGGTGTTGCCGCTGGTCGGCTCGATGATGCGCGCGCCGGGTTTCAGGACTCCCCGCTCCTCGGCACCGTTGAACAGACTCAAGGCGGCCCGATCCTTCACCGAACCGGCAGGATTGTTCCCCTCCAGCTTCACCAGAATCCGCGTACCCGCGAAAGGGGCGGTCATGCGGGTCAAATCCACCAGCGGCGTATGGCCGACACACGCTTCCAACGTGATCATCCTCTCCCCCCTTCGTTCATGCGCGTCCAAGGATCCTGACGAAAATAGATTTTCAAAAGTTCGTACACCTCCGGATACCCCTCCTTGAGATCCTCCGGCGCCACAAAAAAGGTTTCACACGCCACGGCAAAAAATTCGGCGGGCGCCTCGAGCGCATAAGGATCCAGAAAGGTCTCCTCGCGCCGCTTCTCGGCCTCCTCCAAACGTGCGAACGCCTCGGAAAAAACCCGGATCCACCGCGAAGAGGCGATCCCGGACGGCAATGCCGGCATGCCGTCAAAACCACCATTGCCGTGATCGAGCTGATGGCACATCTCGTGGATCACCACGTTCATGGCGTAATCCCATTCACCGGCCAGATCGCGTTCCAGATCGCGCCACGACACCAGCACCGGACCATGCGGCCACGCCTCGCCCACCCGAGGTCCGATGGGATGGACCACGCCAGCCTCGTCCGTTTCGGAACGGCGTGGCACGAAGGTGCGCGGATAGACGATCAGGGTTTGCCAGGTGTCGTAGGGATCGAGTCCCAACGCCAGTACCGGCAGACAGGCCACTGCGGCCAGCAACAGACGCTCTTTCTCGTCCAGTCGCGCGCCCTGGGCCAGATCGAGCCGCTTCTCATGCAAAAAGATCTCCGCGAGCCCACGCAACGTCCTCTGTTGCGACGCATCCAGCCCCGCGAACAGCGGGTAGCGTTCCAGGATTCCCTGCCATGTCGTCGAATCCGACGACATGGCAGACAGAATCCGCCGACGTCGAAAGGTGCGAAAGAGTCGGATCAGGGTCGGATCACTGTTTCAAGGCTTTGATCAGACACCCCTGGGCCACGCAGCTCAACGGGTCGCCGGCATAACGGACCTCGGAAAGCTCCAGAGGCCAGGCCACCTCCTCCACCTGGGAGCGGATGTAGTCCAGGAAACCGCCGGCCAGCGAGGTGCCGCCGGAGATGATCATTGGAATGCGATTCGGGAATCCAAGATCCAGATCGCGACGGTCCAGCTCCTGCAAGGCGCTCTTGACCACGTACTGGATGAGATTCTTGTAGTAGAAGCCCAGCGCCTCGCGCACCTTGCGCTCCTTCTTGCGCCCCATGTCGAAACGATCCAGATGGAAATCCTTCTCCTTGATGGCCACCACCCGGTTGGGAATGGTCCCCACGGCCATGGCCACGTTGTCGTCGATCCAGTCGCCACCGCGTCCCAGGGCGAACTCGAGCACCGGGATCGACTTGTAGACCACCGCGACGTTGGTCAGCCCCGCGCCAAAGGAGATACTGATGCCGGAGAAGTCCGAATCCGCGCACTCGGCGTAGATGATCGCCGTGGCCTCGTTGAGAGGTTCGGCCTCAAAGCCGATCTCGTTGATGATCCGCCCGAGGATGTTGCGGTGATAGAGCACGTTGGATTTGGAGTTGACCGGATCGCCGGGCACCGAATAGACGCATTTGCCCGGCTTGCCCCCCGGTTCGAGGGCGAGAAGTTCCCGGATCATCACCGCCAGGATGTCGGTGGAGTTGATATCTTCCGGGCTGATCATCCCCTTTTGCATCGAGCGGCTCAGACGATAGCCGAAGATGTTGGCGAAGTTATAGGCGTCGTGGGAGAGGATGAACACCCCGTCGTCGATGCGGGCGTGGCTGATCTTGGAGAGATCCATCCCCTCGATGTGGACATCCTCGACGGTCAGGAAGACGTTGCGCAGGCTGGCGATTTCGATCTTGCCCAGGGCATTGGCGCGGGCGCACACCAGGTTCATGGTGCCCACATCCAGACCCAGATGGGTCGGCGCGACACGCATCGGAGCCACGGGCCGGGCCGGTTGCGGGGTCTGGGCTGGAGCCGGTGGCGGGGCGGCGCTGGTGACGGGTTGCGGGGCGGCGGGCTGGACAGGTTGCGCGACCGGTTGGGTCGCGGGCGCCATCGTTTCGGAAGTGCTCATGCGCGGAGATTCCTTGGAATGGGATTGGATGATCAAGACACTCATGAAAGGTACCGTGTGTTTTCCGCGAAGGGGTGCCACGGGTGGAAAGGGTCGGGGGGCAATCCCCCATTTGGACGGTATATCAACGTTTCGATAAAGTCAACCCATCGCCCGGCGACGCGCCCCGTCACCAGGCAAAGCGCCTCATCAGGCATGCCGAAACGCCCCGCACCAGGCTTCGATAAAGTCAACCCATCGCCCGGCGACGCGCCCCGTCACCAGGCGTCAACCGCCCTCGCGCTGCATGGAGGCGAGCTTGCGGGCCACATCCTCGACGCTGCATTCCACGGTACGCCGGCCATGGGGCATCACGGCGCGATTCTCCGCCAGTCCGGCTCCATAGGCCGGAATGTACCGTTCCGGCTCCGGACTCTCGCGGATTTCGAAACGCGGGGTCGGCTCCTCCTCCTCTTCCTCGTCCAACCGTGTTTCGATGGTGGTTTCGAGTTTTTCCAGGCGCCCCTCGACCTTTTTCAGTCGCTCCTCCACGCCTCGGGACATGGCGATCAGCTTCTCCATGCGGCGCTCCTGGGATTCGAGGGGAATCAGCACCCCGACCAGAACCAGCAGCGCCAGGGAGGCCTGATAGATCTCCGAGGACAACCCCGTGGTGTAAAAGAGGGCGAATCCCAACCCGAGCCCCACCAGGATCCCGCGCAGCAGCTTGATCATTCCGCCTCTCCCCGTTTTGGATTCAAGGCATTCAACCGATTGACGTTCCGCAACAGATCCCCGTCATTCATCACCTTCTTCTCGGCGGCTGAGGATCCGCCCTCGAGCTTGCCGGGATGGATCGAGGGGATGAAGGGCATTTTTCGCGACTCGACCTCGCGGACCACTTCGGTGGCCAACTCCGGATACTCCCGGGCGGTCACGGCCAGGAGATGTTTGAGGCCATCCTCCTGGGCCTGCCGGTTCCAACGCCGTCCCAGCCACACCAGCACCCCGGCGAACGCCAGACCCAAAAACGCGAACAGCACTCCCAACGCCCCACCGCTCCGCGCCTCCTGGACGACATCACCACCGGCATGGCCTTGAACCGCCGAGGTCACCTCCCGTCCGGAGAGATCGCGCACCCCCTTTTCCAACACCGCCACCCGCTGCGCCAGGGCATCCTGATCGCCACGCGCCATCTCCAGGGAGGCGACGCGGGTATCGAGCTTGGCCTGCTGGGCCTGGTTTTGTTTGAGCACCTCGGTCAACTCGCCCAACTGCCCCTGCAACCGGACCAACACGTTCTCCAGACCGCCGCCGGCTGGCGGGGCCACGCTCTGCAACTGGGCGCGGGGCGGGGTGGTATCCGGCAGGATGATCACCGGTTCGTCGCGCCCGGAGGCGGAGGATTTGGCCTCTGAGGCCGGGATCCTGGCCGCTTCGGGGCTGGAACTGGCCAGCAGGGCGGTCTGAGGGGGCGGCGGGACGTTCTGGCCGGCCAGTGCCTGCTCCCAGGCCTTGGTGTGCGACAAGCACATGGCCCGCGCCCAACGATCCGGAATCGCCCGCGCCTCGGCGATCGACGGAATGGTGAGCATGCCGCCGGAGATCAGGTTGTTCATGTTGCCGAGCAGAAAATGTTCCGGGTTGCGCTCGTAGATGCCGGCCATGATCTGATAGATGGTCACCGAGCGGCTTGAAACCAGGCCGCGGGCGATCGAGGTCAGGGTATCCCCCTCCTTGACCGGGCCGTACTGTTTGCCGGCGGCGGGCGTCTCGGAGGCGGCCTGCCCCTTGGCCGGTCTGCCTCCCCCTTTCGCCTCGGACTTGGACTCCTCAACGCGCGCCTCGACGACCGGTCTGGTCTCGGCGGGTCTGGTCTCGGCGGGTCTGGTCTCGGCGGGCGGTTTGATCTCGCTTTTTTTCAACTCCACGCCGCTCCTGGCCTCGGCGGTGGCGGGCGGTTCCTTGTCGCGGCCCTCCGGCTTGGGCGCGGTGGAACCGGCGATGCGAAAGACCGGGAAGTTGGTCTGTTTGGAAGAGGTGACCCGCAGCAGAAGATCGAATCCCTTCGGGTTCAGGGGGGTGTCGGAGGTGAGACGGATGCGCGTTTCACCATCCTTTTCGAGGGTTTCGACCCGCACATTGTTGAGCATCTGGGCGCGATTGAGCCCCATGACCTTGTAATCGGCCTTGGAACCCACCTTGACCAGTTTGAGCTTTTCGCCCTCGGCCAGACGCAGGGGAATTTCCGCCTGGAATTTCTGGCCCGAAGGGGATTGAACGGCGATTTCTCCCACCGCGAACGACCAACCATCCATGGGCCGAAGGCCCATCAGGCCGATCAATCCCGCGAGAATCAGGCGCTTATCCACGTTGTCGATCCTTGCTCGCCAGTTCGAATGGTTCCCCAAGATGCGTTAAGGCGACTAGCATACCCTGGGAACCGACGCGCGACAAGTTATCATGTGGCAAGCTTGGCCAATCCGGGCTTACGTCATCAGGAAACGCTGGCTCTCCCCCTCCAGCACCAGACAGGTGAGGTGACCGGAATGATAGGCCCCGGTATCGATGCTGATCCGGTTCGAGGTGGTCATCGGGGTGGCCATCACCGTATGGCCATGCACGATCATCTTTTCGAACCGCCCTGGATAAAACAGGAACGGATCGCGAATCCAAAGCAGATCCGGCGGAGTCTGACGGTTGAGCGGAACGCCGGGTCGCACGCCGGCATGACAGAAAAAATAGTCCCCGATCTCGTGGCGGAAGCGCAAACCGGTGAAAAAGGCCTGATGGGTGGCCGGCATCGCCTCGAGCAACCGGTCGCGCAACTCGCGCATGCGCTCGTCGGCTGAGATCCGTCCCGGCACCCGCACCTGGTAGCTCAACGCCATGGCCATGCCGCCGTATTGGGGCCAACCGTGCCCACCCACCGGATTGACCAGAAAATCCTCCATTTCCGCCTCGTGGTTGCCCTTGAGGTAGATCGTCTCGCACCCGGTCAGGGGTTCGTCGAGCAGGATGTCGATCACCCCCTTGCTATCCTCGCCGCGATCCACGTAATCCCCCAGATAGATCACCACCCGACGCACGGATCCGGGCAGATCGGCCCAATCCGCCCGGATCATCCCGTGCAACTGGCGCAACAGATCCGCGCGACCGTGAATATCCCCGATCGCATAGACCCGCATTCCCTCAGGCAGGGACGGGGTGTAGGGCGGGAGGTGATCGTGATCCTCGACCCACTCCCCCGACTCGTCGTCGTCCTCGTCGTCATCCGTCATGGTCGGACGCCCAAGAAGCAACCGTTTGAAAAATCTAAACATGCCTTGTATCACCCTTCCGTCAGATACCCGATCCCGTTCCAACCCTTCGTCTCCGATCGTCTCCCACCCGGCTCTTTTCGGCAATCCCCGCTCCGAACTCAAGCGCCAAGAACCGGTCAATTTCTCCACCCCGGCCCGGCAAAATTTGCCGCCCAACCCCTGATCAAACTCACGTCAACGCGCATGGAATCACAATCGCCACACCCGGCACGGAGATTGCTTTTTCCCAAACCAGGCCGTTCCCATTGCCGCCAAGCGACAAATCTTGCTGGGAGGAGAACTCCCTCACCCTTGACCATGGAACTCTATCGACGAAAAGTTCCATGGTGCAGAGAACTGGAGCACACGATGATGATCTCGCCGATGAACATGGAATCCTGGATCAATCAAGCCCTGGCCATTGTCGAAGCCGGTCCGGAACACCCCGCCTTCGACGACGCCTGGGAATACCTGGCCATGAGCAAGGAGCCGCAGGTGCGTCAGGCGATGCGTCAGGCCATGGAGGAGATCTTCGGACCCCATCCGGCGCCCACCGGCTACGACGACCTGGGCGAACCCTACTGGCGCACCTCGGTGATCGCCGCCTACCTGAACATCCCGGAAGACGAAATCCTCGAAACCGCTTATGAGATGAAGGAAAAATGGGGCTATTCGGCAGGCGTGGCCCAGACCCGCGAGCTGCACGCCGTCCATTGACCCGGCCAGACGCGAGGCGAACCCTCTCCCACTCCGCCGCAAACAGGCCCCAAAGGAATCGCGTCGAAAGGCGATTCCGCACACCGGAACCACGCCAAACCCCCAGTGTCCGCGGAATCGTCGCCCCGCGATCTTGACCCGTTGCCACGGCATGGTCTAAAGTGGTGAGGTTGGCTCGCCGGTCGGGCCCGACAAAAACCCTTCCCATCGCCACTTTGCCGAGAAGTTCAGCCGTGTCTGATCACACCCTGGAACCGGATCTCATCGAACGTCTGTTGCAAGACCCGATCCTGGGACTGAGCAACTACACCTCCCTGGCGCGCCTCATGCCGCTCATCGAGGTGCGGGCGTATCCCGTGGGCGCCATGCTCTGCCAGGCCAACAGCCCGGTCGAAGGAATGTTCCTGTTGAACGAAGGGCGCATCGCCCTCTCCCGACCCGACGGAACGCCGGTCACCGATCAGGAGGTCCGCTGCGGCGAAGAGAGCGCCACCGATTTCAAGGAGTGCCTGGTCCAGGCCGTGGTCGTCGAACCGGTTCGAGCCCTGTTCATTCCGCGCGCATCCGTCCAACTCCTGGCCGCCGAACAACCGATCATCAAACAGGCCAGCATCACCTCCCTGATGTCCCATGTCAGCGGACACCCGCTGAAACTTCCAACCATCAAACAGGCCCCATCCGGCGAAATCCCCAGCACCTTCGCCACCCGTATCGGCTGGATCCTGGCCATCCTCCTGCCGGCGGTGATGCTCTATTACGGCGAACGGCTCAATCTCGAATCCAACATCACCACCTTTCTGGCCATCTCCACGGCCACCATCCTGATGTGGATGTTCTCCCTGGTCGATGACTACATCCCAGGACTGTTCGCCATCGTCTCCATCCTGATGGCCGGTCTGGTGCCACCCACGGTGGTGCTCTCCGGATTCTCCTCCAACAGCTTCCTGATGGCCATGAGCATCCTCGGCCTGAGCACCGTCATCGCCTCGTCGGGACTCGGCTACCGCACCTTGCTGCTGCTGCTCTACCGTCTGCCCAACACCCGTTTCTGGAACAACCTCGGCCTGATCCTGATCGGATTCGTGCTCACGCCGCTGATCCCCTCGATCAACGCCCGACTCGCCATGGTCACCCCCTTCTTCACCGACATGGTGAAAAGCCTGCGCCTGGCCCCCGAAGGAAAGGCCGCCACCCGCCTGGCCATCAGCGCCTTCACCGGCGTCTCGCTGATGTCGGCCATGTTCATCACCAGCAAGTCCGTCAACTTCGCCATGTTCAGCCTGCTGCCCACCCAGGCGCAAGACCAGTTCCAGGGGTTCCGCTGGCTCGTCGCCGCCGGCGTCTTCGGGATCTCCATGCTGGTCGCCCATATCATCGGCGACCTGCTGCTCATGCGCACCCAGGAACAACCCCAACTCGACAAATCCCGCGTCGTCCTGCAACTCCAGCTCCTCGGCAAACTCAAACACCGCGAATGGGCCGCCCTGCTCGGCATCGGCGTCTTCATCATCGGCATGATGACCGCCTCCTGGCACCAGATCCAACCCACCCTGCTCGGCATGTCGATCTTTTATGCCCTGCTGCTGTTCGGCTCGCTGCGCAAGAAGGAACTCACCGAAAAGATCGATTGGCCCTTCCTGCTCTATCTGGGGGAACTCACCGGCCTGGTAAGCGTGTTCAACTACCTGGGACTCGATCAACACCTGGCCTCCGCGCTGCCCACCCTGGGCGCCACCATGCGCGACAACTTCGAACTCTTCGTGTTGCTGCTCTTCGTGATGATCTCCGTGGTGCGACTGGTCATCCCCATCAGCATCACCATCGTCATCCTCATCACCATTTTTATGCCCCTGGCGGAAATCTATGGCATAAGCCCCTGGATCGTCGGCTTCATCATCCTGATCTTCGGCGAAATCTGGTTCATGCCCTACCAGTGCTCCTATTACCAGAAATACCAGGAGATCAACAAAAACCAACCGCTCTACAAGGACTCCTCCTTCCTGATCTTCAACGCCCTGATGAACATCTTCCGTCTGCTGGCCATCTACGCCTCGTTCCCCTACTGGCGCGCCATGGGGCTCTTATGAACCGCTCATCCTGGTCCCTCCAGAAATGGCTCATCGGCTTTTTCTGCATCGCCTCGGTGCTGGTCACCGGCTGGTTCAACGCCAACAAACCCCGTCTGGTGATCCTGCAAAGCTATGACAAAAGCTACTCCTGGACCAAAGACGTGAACATCGGCATCAACCGCGTCCTGGATGCCCATCGCGATTACACCATCAACTGGTACTACCTCGACACCAAGCGCCACCCCTGGACCGAATTCAAGACCAACGCCGGACAGGCCATGCGCCGCATGCTCAACGCCTCGCCACCGGACGTGCTCCTGGCCGTGGACGACGACGCCCAACAGTTCGTCACCCGCCATCTCCTCAACCACCCCACGATCCGCATCGTCTTCTCCGGGGTCAACAACCCACCCGAAGACTACGGCTTCGACAAGGCGGACAACATCACCGGCATCCTGGAACGCAAACCCTGGGCCGCGCTCCGGGAGACGCTGCTTATCCTGGCCGAATACAACAACCTGAAAAAACCCCTGACGATCCAGTTTCTCGGGGATCAGTCGGATTCGGTGATCGCCGACGAGATCGATTTCCGGGAGTTCGACATGACCCCGATCCAGGTGGTCGATTCCCGACTGGTCAACACCTTCGCGGAGTGGAAACAGGCCCTGGCGGAGAGCGCCGGCAAAGTCGATTTTCTGATCACCACCAACTACCGCAAAATCAAACGCACCGAGGGGAGCAACGACCTGATGCCGCCCAGGGAGTTGATCGACTGGAGCGAAAAACACTCCCCGACCCCGCTGATCGGCACCAACGCCTTCTACGCCGAGGACGGCGGCATGCTGGCCATCGGCACATCCCCCTACGAACAGGGCGAGGTGGCCGCGCACATGGTGGTGGAACTGCTCTCCAACGACAAAAGTCCCAAACAACTGCCCATGCGCAGCACCGAACAGTTCGTGGTGGCGGTGCGCTCCAAACTGCTCGCCGACCGCAACCTGAAACTGCCCAAGGTGTATGAATCGGCGGCCCGCTCCATCAATAAATATTATTGAACCAAATCCAACTTACCCACTCTATATGCGTTGCATCCCAAACGTGCCGGTTGGTGGCATCCCTCTCACCCCCGACCGTGAACCTCCCGCAAGAGCGTTCCACGGTAAAAGTCTCGCATCCGGAAACCGCAAGATTGATATTTCTGAATACATCCTCTATCTTCACAACGAACCGGCAAAATGCCATCCACCCGGAATCCCGGATGCCGACACACGGCTTCACCAGGCGACATCCAGGATCTCATGCCCCTCTTCTCTATCTGAACATTTCACGAAGGAGTCCATTCCATGTCCATTTCCCTGACTCTCAGCGCGGCCACCAAACTGGGTGAGTTGTTGCAAGAGGAGAACAATCCCCAAACCAAACTGCGCATCTTCGTCTCCGGCGGAGGCTGTTCCGGTTTCAAGTACGGCTTCACCTTCGACGACACCCAGGAGGAGGGCGATACCCTGATCGAATCCCATGGGGCCAAGGTGTTGGTCGATCCCACCTCGCTGGGCATGCTGACCGGTGCTGAGGTCGATTACGTCGAGGATCTCTCCGGCGCCCAGTTCGTCATCCGCAACCCCAACGCCTCCAGCTCCTGCGGCTGCGGTCAGTCGTTCACCCCGAACAGCATGGGCGGGTGTTCCAACGCCTGATTCGGGTTGATCCCCTGCCTTGACACGGATGCAACCGGAAAAATCCGAAAAAAGATCCATTCTCCGGTTGCATCCCAGGCATGGCCATACCATATAATTCGCATGCATCCAGTCTGGTCCGTTTTCTTCACCCGAGTGCGAACAGGTATCCGCCATGGCTGACGATTCCCCAAAGAACGACGATCCCAACGCACCCGCGCCCCCCACGGTCGAAGCCGTCTCCCCGCCGGAGGACGAAAGCGTCGCCGAAAAAGCCGAACCCAAGGTCGCGCCCCCACCCGCTCGGGTCGAGGATGTGCTGCCGCCGGAGATGGTGATCTACCCGCTGGGTGGCCGCCCCTTCTTTCCGGGCATGCTCACCCCGATCCAGGTGGAGGGTTCGCCCTACTACGACACCATCAAATACGCCCTGCACTCGCCCGGCAAGATGTTCGGCATCGTGTTGAGCCACGCCGAGGATGGCGAGGAGGTGTTCAACGCCGACAAGCTGTACCGTTTCGGCGCGGTGGCCCGCATCATGGAAGCGGCGGTCAACGACGAGGACAAGCAGATCAAGCTGCTCGCCGAGGGGATCGCCCGGTTCGAGATCATGGAGATCGTCAAACCCGGTCCGCCGATCGTGGCCCGCGTGATCCATCACGACAAGATCTCCCTGCATCTGGATCTGGACGCGCTCAAGCCCTACACCATGGCGGTGATCAGCGCCCTGAAGGAGATCCTGAAATACGACTCGCTCTACCAGGAGCAGGTCAAGATGTTCCTGTCGCGCCACAACTTCGGCGAACCGGATCGTCTGGCCGATTTCGTCGCCTCCATGACCAGCTCCAAACGCGAGGAGTTGCAAGAGGTGCTCGAAACCCTCAACGTGCGCGAGCGGTTGGAGAAGGTGCTCGGGCTGTTGAAAAAAGAGCTGGAGATGGTCAAGTTGCAGGACAAGATCTCCCGGCAGGTCGAGGAGGGAATCTCCAAGAACCAGCGGCAGTTCTTTCTGCGCGAGCAGTTGAAGGAGATCCAGAAGGAACTCGGCATCACCAAGGACGACCGCACCGCCGACATGGAGCGGTTCCGCGAACGGGTGGAAAAGCTCAATCTCACCGACGAACCCAAAAAACGGATCGAGGAGGAGCTGGACAAGCTCTCGATTCTGGAGACCGGCTCCTCGGAGTACGGAGTGACGCGCAATTATGTGGATTGGCTCACCAGTCTGCCGTGGGGAATCCACACCAAGGACAAACTCGACATCGGTCGGGCGCGCCAGGTGCTCAACAAGGATCACGACGCCTTGAACGACGTCAAGGAGCGGATCCTGGAGTTTCTGGCGGTGGGCAAGCTCAAAGGAGAGATCGGCGGTTCGATCATTCTGCTGGTCGGTCCGCCGGGGGTGGGCAAGACCTCGATCGGTCGTTCGGTGGCCCGGGCCGTGGGTCGGAAGTTCTTCCGTTTTTCGGTGGGCGGCATGCGCGACGAGGCGGAGATCAAGGGCCATCGACGCACCTACGTGGGGGCCATGCCCGGCAAGATGATCCAGGCGCTGCGCCGCACGGAAACCTCCAATCCGATCATCATGCTCGACGAGGTGGACAAGATCGGCGCCAGCTATCACGGCGATCCGGCCTCGGCCCTTCTGGAGGTGCTCGATCCGGAGCAGAACAGCGAGTTTCTCGATCACTACCTGGACGTGCGCTTCGATCTCTCCAAGATCCTGTTCATCTGCACCGCCAACCAGCTCGACACCATCCCACAGCCGCTTTTGGACCGCATGGAGGTGATCCGTCTTTCGGGTTACATCACCGAAGAGAAGATCAAGATCGCCCGCAACCACCTGATCCCCAAACAGTACGACAAGAACGGCATGCAGTATGCCCAGCTGCGCATCAGCAACGACGCGGTGCGGGTGATCGTGGATGGCTACGCCCGCGAAGCCGGGGTGCGACGTCTGGAACAAAAAATCGCCGCCATCGTCCGCAAGGCGGCGGTGAAGATCCTGGAAGAGAAGTCCGCCATCCCGATCCGGGTCGGCAAGGATCAGGTGGAGGAGTTTCTGGGCAAGCCGAGTTTCCGCGACGAACAGCCGTTCAGCGGCGTGGGGGTGGTGACCGGTCTGGCCTGGACCGCCATGGGCGGTGCCACGCTCGATGTGGAGGCGGTCAATCCGGGCGGCGAGAAGGCCGGCCTGACCCTGACCGGCGCCCTGGGCGACGTGATGAAGGAGTCGGCCCACATCGCCATGAGCTATGTATCCGCCAACTGCGCCACGTTGGGCGGGGATGCCAAGATTCTCACCCACAACCCGGTCCATCTGCATGTGCCGGAGGGTGCGACCCCGAAGGATGGTCCCTCGGCGGGAATCACCATGGCCACGGCCATGCTCTCGCTGGCCAAGAACCAGCCGGTGAACCGTCGCCTGGCCATGACCGGCGAGATCACCCTGACCGGCCAGGTGCTGGCCGTGGGCGGCATCCGCGAAAAGGTGATCGCCGCCCGCCGGGTCGGCATCCGCGAACTGATCCTGCCAGAGGCGTGCCGCAAAAGCTACGAGGAGGTGCCGGACCACATCCGCGAGGGGTTCACGGTCCACTTCGTGCAAAAATACCCGCAGGTGGCCAGGCTGGTTTTTGGAGGGTGATTCCCCGCTCAGTCTGTGCGAGCGTCGTTTCCGAATTTTGGAAACGACGCTCGCATCTTGCACACCCACTTCAAAAATCATGACGCCACGTCAACTGCAATCCAAAGCCCCTCGCCCCACGCATGACCGGTGGAAGGATAGGTTGGCAACAAAATCCCACGTCTCCTGATACAATCCTGAACCCCTGCACCCGGTTCGCCTCTCGCGTTTCGGCTACCCTCTCTTGGGGTGACTTCAATTCGCCTTTTTCACAAGCTACACATCAAAATGAATTGCACTTTTGCATAAAAAGCGCATAATCAAGATCCATTTTAATCAAAGAGGATCCATGACCATGCTGATCGAGTTCCGGGTCAAAAATTTCCGCTCCATTCGCGACGAAATGGTATTCAGCATGGTGGCCACCAAGGATGCTACCCTGCGCGAAACGAACACCATGCCATCCGGCCTTAAATCAGTGCCACACATCCTGCGCGGCGCGGCGCTCCATGGGGCCAACGCCAGCGGAAAAACAAATTTCGTTAGAGCAATTCACTACATGCGCTCAGTTGTGGTCGAATACGCAATCAAAGCTCCAGGGCAACCTTTCAGTGTCCAGCCCTTTCGTCTGAATGCCGAGACCAACGAACAACCCTCCGAGTTTGAGGTCACCTTTCTGCTGGATGGCGTCCGCCACCAATACGGCTTCTCCATGACCCGGCAACGGATCGTCCAGGAGTATCTGCTGGTCTACAAAACCTTAAAGCCTCAAACCTGGTTCGAGCGCCAATACGACGCCGAGACCAATCAGTACCAATTCCATTTTGGCACGGGCCTCAAAGGACCAAAAAACACCTGGGAGCAAGCCACGCGTCCAGACTCTTTATTGTTATCATCCGCTGTTCAACTGAACAGTGAGGCACTGCGTCCCATCTATGACTGGTTTGATACTCACCTGATAATCATTAATAATATCAGACCCAAAGATCCATTGCTTTCCATCAAGACACTCAAACAGGAATCAACCCGTCAAGAAGTCTGCACTTTTCTGAAGGCTGCCGATATAAGCATTTCTGATATTTTGATTGATACGCAGAAAGCAACAAAAATGGCGCTTGTTTTTAACCCAGAAAATAAGTCAGTAGAAGTAAAAGATGAAGAAGAGGAAAACGAAAAACTTCTTTTTCTCCACAAAACAGATCATGGTCAAGCCGTTCTGGAGGCTCAAGACGAATCCCAGGGAACCATGAAGTTACTCTATTTGTCTGTTCGAATTTTTGATATTCTTGGAAAAGGCCTGACATTGCTTGTCGATGAATTGGATAACAGCCTTCACCCATTACTGGTCAAAGAGCTGGTACAATTGTTCCATCAGAATCACACCAACACCGGTGGTGCACAGTTGATTTTCACCACCCATAACACGTCTTTGATGGACCACGATCTGTTCCGGCGCGATCAGATCTGGTTTGTGGAGAAAGATATCGATCAGGCCTCGTGTCTGGTCCCTCTGTCTGAATTCGCCCCGCGCAAGAACGAGGCGTTGGAGCGTGGCTATCTCAATGGTCGCTACGGCGGAGTTCCTTTCCTTGGCGATCTTTCCGGAGTCATCGCCCATGGTCCTGCCTAAAAACGCCTTTCAGAATCGTCAGCGCGATCTGATACGCCATCAGGGCAAACGACATCCTTATGATCGCATCCTGATCGTGACTGAAGGGACGAAAACCGAGCCGTTCTACCTTGAGGAGATTCGTCGCTTGCATCGTCCCTCATCCCCCCACATCCATGTCCGTCCTTGCGAGTCGGGCACCTCTCCACACCAGATCGTCGAAGATGCCGAAAAACTATTCCACAAAGGGGATCCATCCAATAAAAAGATCAAAGCACGATCCTTTGACAAGATCTACGTTGTATTCGACCGTGACGAACATGAACACTATGACGAGGCCCTGCACCGTGCCAGGGATCTGGATGGGCACATCAAAAACGACGAAAAGAAGTGGATTCCGTTCAAGGCCATCCCCTCCATTCCATGCTTTGAACTGTGGCTTCTGCTCCATTTTCAAGAGGTTCACGCCCCGCTCCATCGTAACGAGGCCAAGATGTTGTTGAGGGGCCACATCCCCGATTACGAAAAAGGGATGAAGACAACCTTTGCAGACACCAGGAAACACCTGGATGTCGCCCTGTCGAGAGCCAAACGTCTTGCCGAACGCACCACACCCGACAATCCAGAACAATGGCCCTATACCGCCATGCATGAACTGGTCGAGGAACTGCTGAAAAATGCTCGGGACGCGGGGCAAACCGTCTAGGGACGCTTGCCCAGTTCGGTCACAAACCCCCGCACCCCCGCCTCCACCGTCGGGCCGCCCTGGCTGACGCTGGTGTTGTGGCTGCCGGTGGTTTCGAGGAAGGTTTTGGGGTCGTTGGCCAGGGCGAGCAACTCCCGGCCATGACGCGGGAAGATCACCCTGTCGTCGCGACTGTGGATGATCAAGAGCGGTGCGCGGATCTGGCCGATGCGGCTGGCGTTGTCGAACCAGATGCGGCTTAGCAGGCGGATCGGCAGATAGGGGTAAAGCTCTTCGCCCACCGCCGGAATCGAAAGAAACGTCCCTTCGAGAATCAGCGCCTTCGGCGCATGCCGGGTGGCAAGCCAGGTGGCGACACCTCCACCCAACGAGTGGCCATGATAGATCACGCTGGCCGCCGGAATGCCGAGAGAACCGGTCAGATGGTTCCAGGCCGCCTCGGCATCGGCATAAAGCCCCACCTCCGACGGCTCCCCCTCGCTCAGGCCATAGCCCCGGTAATCGAACAGGAACACGCCAAGCCCCAAACGCCGGAACAGCTCCGTGTGTCCTCTCAATCCGGAAATGACGCTGGCGTTGCCGTGAAAGAACAGCACCACCGGCTGGTCCGACGCGCCTGGAATCCACCAGCCGTGCAGGCGGTATTTGTCACTGGCGAAGGAGACCTCCTGGAAGGGAACGCCCCAATCCGCCGGCGTGGCGGTCAAGCCGCGCGAGGGACGAAACACCTTGGAGGACTGGCTGAAATAGAGATACGCACCCAAGCCCCCGTAAACCAGGATCCCGACAACCAGCAGCGATCGAAGCAGCCGACCCCACCAGCCGCCCTTGCCACGCTCGGACCGGGAAGCCCGCTCGGGAAGATCCAGGAAGGCATCGGTTTCACCCTGTTTGAGCGGTCGCGGCTCGATCATGGCGCCACCACGGATAAAAAATCCGGAACCCTGGCCATGATCTCGCGCAATTTCTCCTCCTGAATCCGTCCGATCGCCTCATCCAGCGTCAACCAGACCCGCTCGCGAAAACTCTCCAGCCAGCGATCCAGCACCTCATCGACGCGCATCACATACACCTCGGCGACGCAGGTTCCGCCCCACTTGGGATAGTCGTACTCCCCGATCGGCTCGGGATGGACCCTGCCGCGAATGCCCGCCTCCTCGCAGGCCTCCTTGGCTGCGGAGTCCGCGGGGGAAAGGTTTGGTTCCACGATCCCCTTGGGGATGATCCAGCGACTGCGCGAACGGGAAGAGATCAACAGAACCCGCAGCGACTCCCCCTCGCCACGCACAGGAATCACCGCCGACTGCCGATAGTAATAGGCCGGATAGCTCGTCATGGTTGCGCCTCCCTTCGATTGCCCTCATCCATCAAGCCGCGCGCCGGAATCGGAACGCATCGTCCGACACCCGATCCATCCTACCACCATTGCCCACGCCATGCCATGCCGGGCGCTTGGATATTCCCCGTCATCCGCCTGGCCAACCATCTCGACAAGGGGATGGCAAAGGTCTACCATGATCCGTCCGTTGGTTTCGTTTCGATGTTCATTTTTTCGGAGTACCCATCATGACCGATCAGGAGAACCCCACCCCCGTTCCCGCTCCCCTCGTCTCCCCGGACGGCATTCCGTTCGAAGAACTCATCCAAGGCCGCGAGCTGGAAATCATGAAACTGCTGCGCGAGCAGGACTATCTGAACATCCTCACCCCGTTGCAACAGGAGTTGGTCAAGCTCCAGCAGTGGGTGGTGGACCAGAAACTCAAGCTGCTCATCCTCTTCGAGGGACGCGACGCCGCCGGCAAGGGGGGGACCATCAAGCGTTTCACCGAGTTCTTGAGCCCGCGCATCTGCCGCGTCGTGGCCCTGGAGAAACCCACCGAACTCGAAAAACACTCCTGGTATTTCCAACGCTACATCGCCCATCTGCCCCACGGCGGCGAAATGGTGCTCTTCGACCGCAGCTGGTACAACCGTCCCGGCGTGGAGCGGGTGATGGGGTTCTGCACCGAGGCCCAGGTGGAGGAGTTCCACCATCAACTGCCGTGCATCGAACGGATGATCACCGAATCGGGCATCCATCTGGTGAAATTCTGGTTTTCGGTGGAACGGATCTCCCAGGAGAAACGTTTCACCTCGCGTCAGACCAACCCTCTGAAGACCTGGAAACTCAGTCCCGTGGACCAGGAGGCCCAGGACCACTGGGAGGACTACTCCCGCGCCCGCGACGACATGTTGCAACGCACCAACTTCCCAGACACCCCCTGGACCGTGATCCGCTCTGACAGCAAGAAACTGGCGCGCATCAACAGCATCCGCTATCTTTTGCGGCAATTCGACTATCCGGGCAAAAACGAAGAACTGCTCACCCTGGATCCCGGCATCGTCCAGGGCGTGGAGGATGAGATCGGTCGTCCGTGATGGTTGGTCAGGCCAACCTCGCCACTCCTGCCTTGGGAGACTCCGTAATCACATGGGTGTCATCAAGAAGATTCTCTACCGTGGACAGATCCTCGGCAAACCGAGGCATCGCAACCTCTTCCTGGACATGGAAGAGAACATCCACATCCACTTCCGCGATCTGCGCATCGAGCTGAGCCGAAACGAATTCGAGGAGATCGGCACGATCTTCAACCGTCAGTCCGCGGAGTTGATGGGGATCATCCAGGAGAAGAACTACCAGGATGGCAAGCTGGCCAACGCCAACCAGGATGACGTGCGCATCTGGACCGAATCCCAGCTCAAACATCCGGTGGTTTACCATCCGCAACGGGTCTCCATCGAGGCGTGCAGCGACGGCTATCATCTGCACTACCGCAACTACAAGATCCTCATCGACGAGGCCGACTTCCGCGAGCTGCACCGTCAGTTCAAACAGCTCGACCCCGACAGCCCGTGCGCCTCCAGCTACACCGAGGTTCTGGAGTTGCTGGAAGCCAACGAGCTGGATTTCATGCTCGACTCCGGCAACGCCCCCGGCGAGCGCATGAGCCTGCTGGTGGCCCCGCACCACATGCCCAAGGTGCGGGACATCTTCAAGCTGATCGGCTTTACCCGCGAGGAGACCCCGGAGGGGATTTTCTACTCCGGCGAAAAACTCAAGGTGCTGGCCCGCGCCACCCGCAAGGAGGGAGGACCGGACTTTCGCGCCATGCGCGGTCTGGACCACGGCGAACGGCTGGTGGCCTACCTGAGCCGCCACGGCGCCAGCCTGGATCCCGACCGGCTCAACCGCATCAAGTGCCAGGTGCTCGATCTTTATCATGCGCTGGCCTCCGGACAACCGGCCCAGGTGAACTGCGATCCCCAATTCTGGCTCTTCACCCCTGGCAGTGACCGGGTGATCTTTCCCCACGATCTCAACCCCCAACCGGACGCCGCCAAGGTGCTCTACCGCAACTGGAGCACCCTGCTGGCCCGGCTGGAGATGAACTTCGTCAAACCGACCAAGATCACGTTTTCAGCAGGTGAACAGGCCGCGCTGCAAGCACGGGTCCACGAGACTCTACGCAGCGAAGTCTCCTCGCGGGCGGCGGTGGAGCGGGTCTATCTGATGGGATCGGCGCTGCGCGGGGACATGGGATTCTATCAGGCCCCCTTCGTGCATGGCACCAACGCCAAGCTCGGTTCGGACGTGGACATCCTGATCGAGATCCATCCCGATCGCGAAGAGGCGCTGCCGCCCAACTGGCAGTTGATCAATCCCGAATCCGCCTCGAGCAGCTGCGCGGTCTACCACATCACCCAGCTCCCGCTGGCCATGGACGTGAGCCGTTGGACCACGCTCCATCCGCGCATTCCGTATGTCCACCATCTGGTGGATGCCTACATCTTCTTCCCGTCCCGAGGCAATCCCGCGCTCAAGGATGCCTTCTTGAAAAAATTCGGCGCCAGGTTGATCCACGACCGCCACAAGGAGGCCGCACCCCCGAGCGTTGGGGATCTGCAAGCCCTGACCGACCAGGTGCGCGCCCGTTACGGCATGCCCGAAGCGCTGCTGGAGACCATGAAGGTCTCGACCGAAAACCTGCTCTACCGGCTGTTCAACGGTCCGCGGGAGACGATCCTCAAGCTGCACAAGGTGTCGGGCAACTACCACAGCCACCGCATCGCCGAACACACCGCCTACGAGGCGGCGCTGATCCGGGGTCTGGTGGCCCGTGGCGTGCCGACCGCCGACATCCTGCCCATGCTGCCTGGGGCCGAGGCGACCATCAGCGGCCATCCGGCCCTGCTCTTCGAACGCATTCCCGGCGCGCCCCAATCCAAGCCCGAATACCCTCTGGAGCCGATCGGCGCCGCCCTGGCGCGGATCCATCAGGTGCAGATCGACGCCCCCTTGCCCTTGGATGCCAGCTTCACCTTTGAGGACTCCTGTCGCATGTGGCTACCCTATTTCGCCACCTATCGGGAGAGCCCGGTTCTGACCCCGGAGTTGAAAACCGCCTTCGAGCAACTCGCCCCGCGCATCGGGCCCTTCCTGGACGAAGGGTATCGGACACGACTCCACGACGGCTGTCACGTCGTCCACAACCATGGGGACGTCACGCCAAAAAACGTGATCATCACCCCGGATGGCACGACCTGTTTCTTCGATTTCAACAACTGCTACCACGGTCCGCGACTGTTGGACCTGATCGACGGCGGCATCGAGTTCTCGCTGGCCGACAAATACATCCATCTGGCCGATTTTGGCCGTTTCGACCAGTTGGTCGCCCATTATGTCGCCGCCTCCCCCTTGAACGAGGCCGAAAGGCGCACCCTGCCCCAATGGATCGACCTGTTGGGAGTGATCAAGTTCATCAAGGAGATCCGGGTCTTCGTCGAAAAGCCCCACGAGGCGTTGCGCATCAAACGGGCTTTGGGCCTCGCGGGTTTCCTCCTCGCCCGCCCGCCGGGTTGAGCCTTGGACCGGACCCCGATGCGCGCCACGATCCGGCTGCTGCTGCTCCTGATTGCCGGAATCGGAAGTTGGGGGCAGGCGCACGCCGAAACCGTGTTCGGCATCCGCTTTCTGGTCAACGACACCCTGGGAAGGGACGAACCGACCCGCGCCGCCCTCCGCGCACGTCTGCACGCACAGGTTGCAACCGTGAACGGCTATTACCGGGACAGCCTGGTGGAACTGCGCGCCGAGGTCGCGGACGTGGCCTTTGTGCCGATCGAGGAACGGGAGGCCATCGAGATTCTGGAGGCGATGCGCGCGGAACGAGCGGGGTTTGCCGACCTTTATTGCCAGGCGGGGGAGCACGGCGCGGCCTACACGGTGGCCGTGACGCGCCACCGAATCCGCGGCAAACGCGGCTGCGGTCGAGCCATCGCGGTCAACAAGCGGATGGATCAATTGAGCCGTCCGGAAAACGGCCTGATGGTCTACGACATCGTGTGCGGAGCCCACACCCTGGCCCACGAACTGGGCCATCTGATGGGACTCAACCATGGCCGTCTGGTGGACGCCTGCGAACCCGGACAGGGCCATGCCACGGCCATCGCCCCCTACGCGCTGGGTCACGGGGTCGGCAACTGCGACGGCATCCGCCAACCCGGCGAGTTCGGCACCATCATGGTGGGCGGCTGGATGAAACGGGTGGTGGGGGATGACAAGGCCAGCCTGCCGCTCTTCTCCAACCCACGCCTGCATGATCCCCGTTGCGGGCTCTCCGGCATCTGCGGGGATCCGGAGCATGGCGACGAGGCACGGGCCCTGAACGAAACCGCCCCCCGGATCCTGGAACTCGCCGCGGCCAACCGCGCCCGCGCCGAAGGGTGCCGGAACGCCGGGCCATCAACCCGATCACCTCTCCATTCCCAACCGAACCAGTCGCCATGACCCGGATCGCCACACGCCCACATGGCGCGGCCTGATGGCCGCAACCAAAAGGGACGATCCCTGACTTGACCTTTGGATAACATTCGCGCGGCCATGTCAATTCCTGCGGAGGAATGGCCTATGACGCGCTCTGCTGGCCGACGCCGCGCGCAAGCTCCCGGCTGCGGCGCAACCCCGGTCATCGGGTGAAACACGCCCAACCGATCCGCACGCCGCATCCCCATCCCGATTTCGCCCCCTGGAATCGACCTGGAATCGCACTTCACGCGCGTGAAACATTGCGTTAATCGCTCAATGCGGGTTTAATGCGCCTTTGCGCAGCGGAGTCGCTCTTCTGAAGGCTGTTCGGGAATCGCCGATCAACCGATGTGACTCCGAAATCCGAAACCTCGCACGGACAAGACCACGAGCCGCATGTTCAGGATGATCTGTCTCGCCCTGTCGCTTCTGTTGTTCGCGCCCTCGAGCGTATGGGCCGAACCTGCCACCAACGGCAAAAAGGCCCAGGCCCAACAAAAACGGGCCGCCAAACCGGCCAAGGGCCGCAAGGGTGGCGCCAAAGCCACGACGCCCACCTTCGAGCACCCCCCTTTCATGGGGTATCTGCTCATGGATCTGCAATCCGGTCAGATCCTGGAGGCGCAACGCGACACCCAAAGCTACATCCCCGCCTCGGTGTCCAAGGTTCCCTCGACCCTGGCCGCCCTGCACATCCTGGGGGCCAACCACCGCTTCGTCACCTCCCTGCTCTCCCCGGCGCCGGTGGTCGATGGCGAGTTGCAGGGGGATCTGATCCTGGTTGGCGGCGGCGATCCTTCGCTCACCATGCCGGGTCTGATCGATCTGGCCCACCAACTGCAAACCCTCGGCATCCATCGCATCCGCGGACGTTTTCTGTTCGACGAGTCCGCGATGATCCCGGAGACCAGCATCAGCACCGAGCAGAACGACGAGGAGAGCTACAACCAGGGGTTGAGCGCCCTGTCGCTGGATCCCAACCGGGTGCGGGTACGTTGGATGATCGGTCGCAACGGGCAACTCCTCACCCAGACCAATCCCAATCTCGGCGACATCGCCTTGACCCTGGGCCCCACCTCGAGGACTGGACCCACCCTCACCTACCTGGGCGGCACCAACGTGGAGCAGTGGCGTTTGAATCCCCACGGCGCCAAGTCGGGTTGGGACTGGGTGCCGGTGAAACGACCGGGGCGTCACACCGCCATGGCCTTTCGGGAGTATTGTCGCCAGAACGGATTGATCCTGCCCGAGCCGGAACCGGGTCATCCCCCGTCCAACGCCACCATCCTGGCCAGCCGCGCCAGCGCCCCGTTACAGGAACTGGCCGACTCGGCACTGGCCCACAGCAACAACTTCTGGACCGAGATGATCGGCATCATGGCCGCCTCCCGTCTCACCGGACATCCCCAATCGGCCACCAGCGCCGCCAAGGTGTTGAGCGACTGGATCATGGCGCAACTCCCGCAAGTGGACTGGAGCGGCTTTCATCTCACCAACAGTTGCGGTCTCTCCTCCACCAGCCGCATGACCCCCAGGCAGATGGTGGCGATTCTGCTTCTGGCCAATGCCGCGCCGATCGGAGAGCGATCCTACGCCTCGATGCTGCCGGTCTCCGGCTGGAAAGGGACCCTGGCCGGACGGTTCGCCGGACCGGACACCTCGTTTCGCGTCTGGGCCAAAACCGGCACCATCCTTTACGGCAAGGCGTTGGCCGGGTATCTGTTCACCCGACAGAACCGCCGGCTGGTCTTCGCGATCTTCGCCAGCGACATGGAGAAGCGCAAGGCCTTCGATGCCAACAAGGGGCAACACTCCGGCAACGACATCCATCGCGGTCGCGCCTGGAACAACCATGCCACCGGTCAGATCAACGCCCTGGTGGAACGTTGGTTGAAAAACTACTGACCCCCGCATCCTTCGCATCCCCTCCCCACCTCTGTTTGCGGCTTGATTCTTGCAGAAGGCTTGATCAGACACGTCCAAACACGACGTGACCCATCCAGCCTCAGCTCGATGAGAGAGTCGAAGCCATGTATCTGCACCATTTCGGCCTGCGGGACCTCCCCTTCACCCTCACCCCCGACACCGGTCGTTTCTTTCCCGGCGGCGGACGGGAAGAGAGCCTGAAAGCCATCCTCGCCGCACTCCAGGAGGGCGAAGGGATGGTGCGTGTGGTCGGCGCCCCCGGAACCGGCAAGACCATGCTCTGCCGCATGCTCTGCGTGGGGCTGCCGCGCCACTACCGTCCGGCGCTGCTGCTCCATCCCGATCTGGGTGCCGACGCGCTGCTCACGGCGCTGCTCAAGGAGTTCCGCGTGCCGTGCGCCGAGGGGATCGAACCCTGGAACGCCCGTCAACGGCTCCTCAACCACCTGTTGATCATGCACCGCGCCGGACAACGGCCCCTGTTGATCATCGACGAGGCCCATGCCCTGCCCGCCGCCTCCCTCGAGGCGCTGCGACTGCTCGGCAATCTGGAGACCAGCCACGCCAAATTGCTCCAGATCGTCCTTTTCGCCCACGAACGGTTCGAAAATCTCAAAGACCCCAGGGAAACGCGCACCCTGCTGGAGCGGGTCATGACCCGCATCACCCTCAGGCCCTTCACCGCCGAACAGACCGCCCACTATCTGCATGCGCGCCTCATCGCCGCCGGACGGGAGGGCAACTCCCCCTTCACCCCCCTGGCGGCCCGGTTCATTCACCTGGGATCCGGCGGACGTCCCCGTCGCATCCATCGGCTCGCCCATCAGGCGTTGCGTGAGGCCTGCATGGAGGAGTCCAACCAGGTGCGTTCGATCCACGTCTGGCGCGCCATGTCCCAGGACACTCCGTTCGCGGCGCTCACGCAAGGGTATCGACCGCTGATGGCCGGGGTCTTTGCCGTCTCCCTGCTCGTGGCCGGCATCGCGCCCCGCCATCTGACCAGCCAGCCCATCGAACAGGCGGGCGTGGCGTCGCCAGCCGCGCCTCTGGCCGAGACTCCTGCCGCAACGCTTGCCGAAACACCCCCGAGCCCGCACAAGGGGCCCGAACCGATCCTGGAAACCACGGTCATCGAGTCCAGATCGATCGCCAAATCCGAACCGCGACCGGAACCATGGAACGGCCCCATCCCGAAACGGTCCGAAACCAACCCTGGCCCCAATCCGGAGATCCAGGAGCCTCCGGCTCCCCGGAATCGGCCCGCCGAGCCCCGATCGATCGCCGCGCACACCGTGCCCGAAGCCCGAACGCCCGTGAAACCGGTGGCCCGGATCACCCCGACCCAGGACGACTCCCCACGTTCGCGCCCGGTCTCGACCCACCCGACCCGTTCCGACGCCTCGGGCCATCTCCCCTATTTAAAGGAGAACGACCCCTTCGGCGAGGCGATCCTGGCTTCGCACCGCTGGCTGGAGCAGGGCAACGACCGCCATTACACCATTCAATTGATGCTGTTGACCCACGATCGGGGACTCGAACTGCTCACCGATCAGCTGGCCGCGATCCAACCGCCCCCCGGCGACCTGGATCTGAAGCTCTTTCGACTCACGAATGACACCCTGCTGGTCCATCTGAACGAATGCCCCTCCGCCGTGGCCTGCGAAGCGCTGATGAACCGTCTGCCGGTCTCCATGCGCGCCAACCATCCGAGCGTGCGCTCCCTGGCCCGCGTCAAGACCACGATCCACAAACTGGGAGTCGCCCCGTCGCAGCGGGCCGACTCCACGCCGATCCGCGATCGCCGCTCATGAGCGCCTCCATCACCCATCCGCGCCACGCGCAACCACGTCGTCTGGGGGAACTGCTCCACGACGCCTCGCTGATCAGCGCGGACCAACTGCACATCGCGTTGGCCGAACAACGCAAAACCGGCGAACTGCTCGGAAGGATCCTCACCCGGCTGGAATTCGTGCCCGAGGCGCTGCTGCGCGACCTGTTGGGCGATCTGCTCGGCGTGCCGGTGGTGGATCTGGATCAAACCGTGATCGATCCGCGCATCCTGGCCCTGGTGCCAAAAAAACTGATCGAACGCCATCATGTGCTGCCGATCCGCTGGAATCCCAAGGAGGCCATCCTCACCCTGGCCATGGCCGATCCACGCGACATGGCGGTGCTCGATGCGATTCAGGCCAACATTCACACCGAAATCAACCTCAAAAGCGTCCTCTCCGGTCCCGGCGAGATCGCGCGCGCCATCGGCAGGGCTTTCAACCCGTCGAACGCGCCCGTAGTCAATCCGCGCGTGCTGGCGGAAGATCCAATCCGCCTGATCGATGCCCTGCTGGTCGATGCCGCCCGGCAGGGAGTCACCCACATCCACATCGAGCCGGAACCGGGTCAGGTGAGCATCCGCTATCGCCACGACGGGGTGATGTCGCAACGGTGCGCCCTGCACCGCGACCACCTGCCCGCTCTGGTCGAGCGCATCCGCCATCTGGCCGGCATGGAGAGCGATCCGACCGGAACGCCCCGCCAGGGTCGCTTTCGCGCCCATCTTTCCGGGTTGGAGATCGACTGTCAGGTGACCTCCCTGGCCACCCTGCCCGACGAATCCCTGGTGCTGCGGGTGCGCAACGCCTCCCTGGCCGGCCCAACCCTGGAGTCCCTCGGACTGGCCGCGCCGACCGCCGCACAGCTCAAGCGGATGCTCGCCCGACCCACCGGTCTGACCGTGATCGCCGCCCCACCCGGCGGAGGATTGAGCACCACGTTGCACGCGCTCATGGCCTATCTCCAGGACGAGGAGCTGTCCCTGCTCTCCATCGAAGAGACCCCGGAACATCCCCACCATCCCGCGCGTCGGGTGATCGGCGGGGAGTGGCTTGCAGATCCGATCGCCGATCCCGTGGAGCTGCTCGACATGGACGCGGACATCCTGTTCCTGGATGCCGTGCGCGCGCCGGAGGCGATGCGCGCCGCGTTGCGCGCGGCCATGCGGGGCGCAAGGATCGTGGCCGGGATCCATGCCCACTCGGCTTACGGCGCGTTTCAACGACTCATCGACATGGAGATCCCCATTCGGGCGTTGATCGACAATCTGACCGGCGTGGTGGCCCAACGATTGGTCCGTCTGCTCTGTCCAGCCTGCAAGAAATCCCGCCCGCCGCTGCCCGAAGAGAAAAAAATTCTCGGACACGGCCCGGTTGAACTCCATTCGGCGCGCGGCTGCGAAACGTGCCGGCAGAGTGGCTACCAGGGCCGCGCGGCCCTGTTCGAAGCGTTGCCCGCGGATGCTCCGGTATCGCTCTGGCTCGAGGAAGGGGGCCGTCACTCGGCCTTCATCCCCTGCTTCCACGCCCACGAACTTCCCACCCTGGCCGATGACGCCTTGCGTCGGGTGCGCCAGGGCGACATCTCCCTGGAGGAGGCGGCACGGGTGGTTCATCTCGGCACCCATCCGCATTGAGCGCGCACCCATCCCGACCCAACGAAACGTTCTGCATGGCCGCGCCGAGAGAGCCGCGTATTTCACCCCGTTCACCTTTTCGTGGCCTGTTTCTTGCTTCTCTTAACCACGAATCCATCATCCCGTCATTTTTGCCAGAAATGACGATTGCGGAGCGCGTCTCACGTCGATTGGGGAAACATCATGTATCTGGATCACTTCGGATTCCACGCGCCACCATTCGCCATCACCCCGGACACGGAGCTGTTTTTTTCCGGCGGTGAACGGGGGGAGATCCTCGAAAAACTGCTCAAGGCCGTCGAGGCCGGCGAAGGGTTCGTGAAGGTGGTGGGCGAGGTAGGCAGTGGCAAAACCATGCTTTGTCGGCTCTTCTGCCGCAAGCTCCCCAAGAACGCCCACCTGGCCCTGCTGCTCAATCCCGGCATTCCGCCCGAAGAGTTGACCAGCGCCCTGATGGGAGAGTTCCGTCTGTCGCCCATGCGCGAGGAGGGTGCGGCGGCGCGTCATCAAGCGTTGTTGGAATTTTTCGTCTCCCTGGAGCGTCAGGGTAAACGGGCCGTCATCGTGGTCGAAGAGGCCCAGAGCATGCCTCCGGCCACCCTCGAGGCCCTGCGCCTGATCAGCAACCTGGAAACCGAACGGGTCAAGCTGGTCTCCATCGTCCTGTTCGGGCAACCGGAGCTGGATCGGAAACTCCAGGCGCGGGACTCCCGTCAAATTCTTGAACGGATCACCACCCAGCTGACACTGCCCAAGCTCTCCGTCGAACAGACCGAACAGTATCTGCGCGGTCGGCTGCACGCCTCGGGCTATCGCGGACCCCAGCTTTTTTCCACCGGCGCGGTGCGCGCCATCCATCGGTCGGCGCGGGGCAGTTTCCGTCAGATCAACCTGCTGGCGGAAAAATCGATCGTGCATGCCAGCCGTGGCGGCGCCCATCAGATCCAAAGCCGCCATGTCGCCCAAGGGATTTCGAGTCTCTCCGGCCACCCGAACAGCCCGGCCTGGCGTCGTCCGGCTCTGGCTGCCGGCGCCATGATCGCCCTGTTGGCCGGTGGTCTGGCCCTGCAATCCTCCTGGGGGATCAACCTTTCCCCCTACGAACGGATTCTCTCCACCCTGCAATCCGATGCCAACCAGGCCGACATCAGCCCGGTGAGCCTGCCAGTCGCTGGCCAAACCAACCAGGCCGCAACCGACTCCAAGGCCGCCATTCCAACGGATGTCAACGACTTTCGGGCGTCGAAGGGGAAAATCACGCCGGTGGCGGCCACCCCGCCCCCGAGTGTCCAGGCTCCACACGTTGCCGGCATCGCGTCGAACCCGCCGCGCTCGAGAGAACCGGTGAACGCCGAAACCGAAACGAAACGGCCAACCGCGACGCCCCCATCCACGCCGGAGAGCCATCACGCCAAAGCCACGCCGAACCTGGACGCGCCGTCAGGCGCGACGAGCCCGCCTTCCGTGCCGGGCGAGACCGGCAACACCCTCGCGAAGATCGCTCCGCCAGCCCAGGTCATGGCCAACGCCTTGACCGTGAGCTATGAACCGATCGAGATGGGCCCCACGCCGCTCACTCTGGCCAGAACCCTGCGCCTGCCCACGCCGCCCATGCCGGCCAGCATGGTCCAACCCGTGAAACCGACCTTCGCCCGCGTCGCCACCCCCACGCGCAAGGCAGAGGTTCGGGAAGTGGCGTCGTTGCCGGGCATGCAGCCCACCGATCCGATGCGCGATCGGGTGCGCGCCGCATACCGCTGGCTCGAGACGAGCCACAACACCCGACACACCATTCAGCTCGTCCAGTTGCGCAACATCGAGGGGATCGGCAAGGTGGAAAAGAGCCTGGCCGCGGCCCGGTCCGACCTGAACATGAGCGAACTGAAGATCTTCCGGCTGCGCAACCAGAAACTGCTCGTCTATCTGGGCGATTTCGACAGCGAACACGAGGCTCAGGAGGCCCTGCTGCGCCTGCCCCACGAACTGCTCACGGGCGGACCGATGGTGGTTCCCATCGAGCGGGTGAAAACCTTCGTGCGCGATCGCACCCGACCGGAAGGGTGCGCGACGGGTCAGGAGGGTCGTCCGTGCGCCCCCGCCGCCTGACACCGCGCCACACGGCTGTCGCGCTCCTTGGCGCCGCGCTCGGCTGCCTCGCGGTCGCCCCGGCAAGCGCGGAGGATGGTTCGATCCCGCCCCTGGTGATCAACACCCCCTTCGCGCCCCCGGAGACCACGGCCATGACGCGCGCCACCTTCTCGCTGGTGGCCAGCAACATCCCGGTGGATGAGTTGCTGCCCTCCCTGGCTCGCAAGGCCGGCCTGAACATCGACATGGCCCCCGGCGTGCAGGGCACGGTGAATCTCAATCTCACCAACCGGCCCCTGTCCGAAATCCTCGATCAGATCGCGGCGCAAACCGGCATCCGTCCCCAGATTCGCGATGGACACACCCTGACGATCCTCCCCAAATCCCGCAGCGAGCAGGCCCGGCGATGAGTCTGCTCCTCGACACCCTGGATCATGCCAGTCTGCCCGCGCCCCCGCCGATCGCGTCTCTGGCGTTGAGCGGCGAGGCGTGCGCGGGGGTGCCAGGGGCGTCCGTCGAGGAAGCGGAATTCCCGGAACGGTTCTTGTCCAGCGATCTCTATCTCATGCCGGTCGGCTGGCTGCAAAGCAACCTCCGGGTCGCCCCGATCCCGCCGCACGCATGGCCGGAGACATTCGCCAACACCCCCACCCACGAGCCGATCCGTCTCTCTCACGCCACGGGCGGACGGGGTTATGTACTGCACGGGATTCTGCTCGCTTCGCTGCTGATGGCCTCGACCATCACCGACGAGCCGCAAACCGGACTCCACGCCAAGACCTCGGGCCAGGGCCATCCGGAAGCGCGCGCCGCCCTGACCACGGCCTGTTTCACCACGCCGGGCACCACCGCCGCGCCCCAGTCGCACCGACCGGTATCGGCGCCCACCACGACCACGGCCCGTTTTCCGGATCCGGAACGGTTCTTTGCCGATCGGCGTGGCGATTCGATGACGCCGCCCGTCGTCCCGACCCAGACCACCGCGGCCACCCGTCCGCCCGTCGTCCCGACCCAGACCACCGCGGCCACCCGTCCGCCCGTCGTCCCGACCCAGACCACCGCGGCCACCCGTCCGCCCGTCGTCCCGACCCAGACCACCGCGGCCACCCGTCCGCCCGTCGTCCCGACCCAGACCACCGCGGCCACCCGTCCGCCCGTCGTCCCGACCCAGACCGCGGCCACGTCGCATCCAGCGGAGATCCCGGCCACGGCCAGCGCGCGCATTCCCAAATCCCTGCCCGTGCTCTCCCGGATGCCGGAGATCGGAGAGCGTGGACCGTTCACCGCGGCCTCGCTCCACGCCAGAGAGCGCATCGAGGAGCAGACCCCGAGTCATGAATGGACCCGCTCCCCGGCGCGTCCGGCCCGTTATCTGTTCCTTTCCAACCAGCCCACCCCCTTGAACCAGGCCCGCGTGGCCCTCAACAAGGGAGAGAACGCCAAAGCCAGGCGACTTTACGAGAGTGTGTTGCGTCAGGAACCGGGCAACCCGTCGGCCCTGGCCGGACTGGCGGCGCTGGCCATGCGCGAGCAGCGCGAGGATCGGGCGCGTCAACTCTATCGGGAACTGGCCCGTCTGCAACCCGACTCGCCGATCGCCATGGCCGGGCTTAATGCCCTGGACCGCTCCAGCGATCCCGAAACCCTGGAGAGCCGCCTGCGCGCCCTGCCCGCCGAATCGCCGGACATTCAACCGCTTCAGTTCGTGCTCGGCACCCGCCTGGCCGCCCGCGACCACTGGCCCGCGGCCCGCGATGCCTTTCGCGCCGCGTTGCGCTTCGACGCCGACAACCCCGATCTGCACCACAACCTGGCGGTCGCCCTCGAACACACCGGCGCCCGTCAGGATGCCCTGACCCACTATCGCGAGGCGTTGCGCGCCCGCGCCCACCGTGGCTGGGCCGGATTCGACCCCAACCGGATCCAACGCCGCATCTTCACGCTGCAAACTTCCTTCCCTGACGCCTGATCCTTGGTTACTCTTTAAAGGCTTGGTGATTCCGTCCATGGAATCACCCAACACGCCCCTTGCGCCACATATCAGGATCGCCATGGATATCGAACTGTTCGTCAATGATCTCTGTCCCTACTGCCAACGGGTGGTGATCACCGCCCGCCACCTGAACATCGCCCATCGGGCCACGCCGATCAATCTGGCCAGCCGTCCGGCCTGGTTGTCCGAGGTGTCGCCCCAATCCACCGTGCCGGCATTGCGCGCCGACGGCGTGGCGATCTTCGATTCGTCCGTGATCAACGAACTCTTCAACGACCTGGCCCAGGGGGGCATGCTGCCCGCCGATCCGGTTGACAAGGGGGTGTGTCGCGCCTGGATCAACCACTCCGGCCAATGTCAGTCGCTCTTCACCCAATGCTGCCTGGCCCAGGACGCCGCCGCCTTCGAGATCGCCCGCAAGGGACTGATCGACACCCTGAACGCCTTCGAGCAGGGGCCTTTGCAACGGGGCGCCCGAGGATTCGACGGCGCGGATCTCTCCCTGGTGGACGTGGCCATGGCCCCGCTTTTCACCCGCATCGCCCACCTCGAGGGACAGGTGACGCTCTGGCCCGAAACAGGACTGGAACGGGTGCGCGCCTGGTCGGATCGGTTGCGCGAAAAGGCGGTGGTGCGGGAGTCGGTTCCCGAAAAGTTCGCGCCGATGTTTCGGATGTTCTTGAAAAACCGGGCGGCGGGCGGCCATGTGGCCACCCGGATGAACGTGGGTGCCGACTGACGCCAAGATGGGGCGTTGACGCCAAGATGAGGCGTTGACGTCGGTTGACAAGACGAAAAGAACGAGGTTCCGGGTACTCAGATGGTGAATGGCGCAGAGCAGCGGTTCGGACGATCCGGCATTTCGCACAGACGGGCGTGATCGGCCTCATGGCGTTCCGACCCTCGCAACCCTTCGTCCAGGGCGCGCAACAGCGCCAGCGCCCAGGCGGGAAGTTCCGGATGCAACCGATAATAAACCCACTGGCCGGCGCGCCGGTCGAGCACCAGATGGTGTTCGCGCAAGGTGGCCAGATGTCGGGAGATCTTCGGCTGCACCTCGGAGAGGGCATGGCCGAATTCACAGACACACAGTTCGTTCTCGCGCAACAACAAATGCACGCAGCGCAGGCGGGTCTCATCGACCAGACATTTCAACAGCCGTTCAGGAGTGATCACCACGCACCTCCAGGGTCAAAAAAATCCATCATTCCCATGCAACCCGGCATTTGTCAATGGATCGGCGCGCACGCACCAGGAGTCCATCCGCAGGCATGATTTCCAGCCTCTCCCTTCGGTCACGCCTTGAAAGGCGACCGGTCAAGAATCATCTGACGCTGATCATCCAGGATCGGACGGTGCTCGTGGTGCATGTCGATGCGACGCGTCGCCCCCAGGTCACCCCGTTTGCCAACAGCGCGGAAGGGGTGGCCAGTTGCGCCGCGCGACTCGATGCGTTGGCGCCGCGTCTGCCGGTCCATCTGCTCCTCGACATCCAGGGAGAGGAGGCGCATCCGGAGTCGATCCCCGCCTTGTGGGGGCGCAACCGCCGCGAACTGATCGCCCGCCGCCTGGAGCGGCGCTTTCGCGCCACGCCGTTTCGCGCCGCCGAATCCCAGGGCAAACACAACGATGGCAACGAACGGCTGTTGCTGCGCGGCATCACCGAACCCGGACGGGTGCAACCCTGGCTGGATCTGCTGCGCGATCGGGACCGCCCGGTGGCCGGGATCTGGTCCGTGCCGCTGCTCACCCCCCTGCTGCGGACCGCTCTGGCCCCGGAGTCCGACGCCTGGAGCGCCCTGATCACCTTCCACCCCGATGGACACCGGCAGACCCTCTTCCATCAGGGAGAACCGCTCTCCAGCCGTCTGATCGCCGGTCGCTCCGAGGCCGGCGGCGAAACCCTCGACCTGGCGCTCGCCGAGATCGACCGGACGCGGCTCTATCTGGCCAGCCTGCGTCGCATGCCCAACGCACAATCGGGCCAGGTACTCATCCTCGCCCCGGATGGCGGGCTGCCCGCGCTCCAGGCCGCGATGGCCCAACGTACCCATCCGTGCGCCACCTGTCAAACCATCCCCCTGGGCGTCACCGCCCGCGACCTGGGATTCACCCCCACCGGCACCCAAGACGACACCAACCTGCTGTTCATGTTCCTGCTGCTCGGGCGACGGCGCCCCCCGAGCGGTTATTCCCTGCCCGAACCCCTCTCCTGGCGCGCGCGCCTGACGGCCAGGTTTCGTCCGCGCGCGCATGATCCGGAACCGCTCCCGGTGGTCCAGGGCGCGCCCAGACTGGGGGATCTGCTTGTCACCCGCGGGGTGATCAGCGCCGACCAGCTGGCCATCGCCCTCGACGAACAACAACGCCAACCCCAACCCCTCGGCAAGATCGTGGTGGCGCTCGGATTCGTTCCGGAACGCACCCTGCGCGATCTGCTCGGCGATCTGTGGCGCCAGGAGAGCATCGACCTGGATCCGGATCTGCTCGACCCCGCCGCCGCGCAAATTCTCCCCGCTGCCCTGGCCAAACGGCATCGGGTGGCGCCGATCTCCTGGAGTCCGGCGGAACACCATCTGGTGGTCGCCATGGCCAACACCCTGGAGATGACCACCTACGACAAAATCCGCGCGCAACTCCCGCCTGGCGCCACACTGACCTGCAAACTCGCCACGGAATCCGCCATCCACGCGGCCATCGATACCCTCTACGGGGTGGAACTTTCGGTGGATGGGATCCTGCATGAGATCGAAAGCGGCGAGGTGGACGCCGAAAGTCTGGAACCCCACGCCGGGGAGTTCGCCCATCCTCTGATCCGCCTGGTCGATGCCCTGCTGCTCGATGCCATCCGTCACGACGCCTCGGATCTCCATTTCAGCCCCATGGACGGCTTCATGCGGATCCGCTACCGCATCGACGGCGTGCTGCGCGAGGTGCGTTCCCTCCCGCGCAAGTTCCAGGCCGGCATCACGGTGCGCCTGAAGGTGATGAGCGGCATGGACATCGCCGAAACCCGCCTGCCGCAGGATGGTCACTTCTCGCGCACCATCGCCGGTCGCGCCATCGATTTCCGCGTCTCCACCCAACCGACCCTGTTCGGCGAAAACCTCGTGCTGCGCGTCCTGGACCGTAGCCGGGGCCAACTCAGCCTCGATGCCCTGGGGCTTTCGGCCCACAACCGCGCGGCCATCGACCGGATGATGGCCCAGCCCGAAGGGATCATCCTGGTCACCGGTCCCACCGGCAGTGGCAAGACCACCACCCTCTATTCGATGATCGCCACCCTGGACGCCTCGGCGCGCAACATCATGACCCAGGAGGATCCGGTGGAGTATCCCATGCCGTCGATCCTGCAAACCCAGGTCAACGAGGGGATCCAGCTCGATTTCGCCACCGGGGTGCGTTCCATCCTGCGTCAGGATCCGGACATCATCCTGGTGGGCGAAATCCGCGATCCCGATACCGCGCGCATGGCCCTGCGCGCCGCCATGACCGGTCATCAGGTCTACAGCACCCTGCACACCAACTCGGCCCTGGGGGCCATGCCGCGCCTGCTCGACATGGGGGTGGAGCCCCATGCCTTGACCGGCAACATCATCGGCGTGCTGGCGCAACGGCTGCTGCGCCGGCTCTGTCCGCGCTGCAAGAGTCCCCATCCCCTCGATGCCGCAGCGTGCCGGCTGCTGGGGGTGGACGAGGCGACCCCTCCCATGGTCTTCCGGGCCATCGGCTGTCCGGCCTGCGGACAGAGCGGCTACAAGGGACGGATGTGCGTGATGGAGGCCCTGATCGTGGACGAGACGATAAACGATCTGATCGCGCGGCGCGCCCATCCGGGGGAGTTCCGGGTCGCGGCGCGGGAGCGGGGGTTCGTGCCGCTGCACGCGGATGGCGCGCGGCGGGTGATCGATGGCGAAACCAGCCTCGAGGAGTTGACGCGCGTGCTGGGCATGCAGGGATGGGAAGAGCGCGCCCCATCCTCTGGATCGGATGCGCCATGATCCGCTATCGCTACCGGGCCACGGACGAGGGTGGCGCCATCCACGCCGGGGAGTTGACCGCCACCAGTCCGGACGATCTGGAGGCGCGTCTGGCCCGGATCGGGCTGATGCTGATCCGTCACCAGAGTCTGAACGAGGGTGGCGGAATGAATCGGCTCTTCTGGCGACGCGAGGTGTCGCGGCGCGGGCTGTTGCTGTTCTGTCTGCACCTTGAGCAGGTGTTGCGCGCCGGGGTGCCGCTTTTGACCGGCCTGGGCGATTTTCGCGACCATGTGGCCGACCGGCGCATGCGGGTCATCACGGCGGCCCTGATCGAGGATCTGCACGGCGGGGCGACCCTTTCCGAGGCGCTCGAACACCATCCCCGCGCCTTCGATCCGTTGTTCGTGCGCCTGGTCCACATGGGAGAGCGCACCGGTCAACTGCCCACCCTGCTGCAATCCCTGGCCGAAACCCTCAAATGGGAGGACGAACGCCACACCCGGTTGCGACGCATGCTGATCCATCCGGCCATCGTGGGCACGGCCATCGGCGGGTTGATCCTGTTCCTGATGCTCTTTCTGGTCCCCAAACTGCTGGAACTGATCGCCTCCCTGAACGAAACCCCACCCTGGCACACCCGCGCCCTGATCGCCATGGCCGGCTTTGTCGGCGACTGGTGGCCGCTGTTGCCGGTGCTGCCGGTGTTGCTTCTGATCGGTCTGCGCATGGCGCGCGTGACGAGTCCGACCCTGCGCGGAAGGGTGGATGCGGCGCTGTTCTCGCTCCATGTGATCGGCCCCCTGATCAAGAAAACCATCCAGGCCCGGCTGGCCCACGCCCTGGCCCTGTTGCTGGAAGCCGGCATCCCCCTGCCCGAGGCGTTGACCCTGTGTGGTGGACTGACCGACCGGCAACCGCTGCGCGATGCGCTGGAGGCCACCCGGAATCATCTTCTGAACGGCGAGCGGATCGCCGACGCCTTTGCCAACGCCCGGCTCTTTCCGCCCATCCTGGAGAACATGATCCGCGCCGGCGAGGCGAGCGGCGCGCCGGCCAAGGGATTCCGGCACATCGGCTACTTTCTCGACCGGGAGATCCAGGAGGGGATCGGTCGGCTGGAACAGCTGACCGAACCGCTTCTGACCTTGATTCTGGGCGGGATGATGGGATGGGTGATCCTGTCGGTGCTCGGGCCGCTCTACGATCTCATCGCCCGGATGGGTTCCTGATGGAAAAGGACCGCATCCACCCCTTGCCACCCCGTCCGACCCACACCGGCTCCCGACACGGAGAGCGCGGGGCGGTACTGCTGATCTGGCTGGCGTTTTTTCTGGTGGTAGGTCTGGGGTGGATCATCGACGCGCTGCTGCTGGAGTCCGACCAGATCCGCGCGGAACGACGCACCGCCCGATCGCTGGCCAGGGCCAGCCAGACCCTGATCGCCTGGGGGATCGTCGCCGCTTCGGAGCCTGGGCGCCCCGGCACGCTGCCGTGTCCGTTACCCGAGCGTGCGGGCGACTACCGCCAGACGGGGGACGCCCCCGCCGCGTGCCCGAACCCCGGCCAGGATGCCACCGGTCTGCTGCCCTGGCGAACCTTGCGACTGCCCCCCCTGTTCGATGGCCAGCAAAACCCGATCGGCTACACCCTGGTCGCCGCCTTCAGGCCCGACAACCAGGCCGGACCCGGAACGGATTGCGCGCGTCACCCGGTGGCCGCCCGACTGCATGCCGCCACCCGACCCCATGCCCCCCCTCTGGAGATCCCTTGCGATGCCCTGCGCGCCAGACCGTGAATGGTTCGAGGGATACGCCGGCCACTCGGCGCCCCCATCCCGCCAGTCGGGATTCTCCCTCGTGGAACTGGCCGTGGTGCTGGCGATCGTATCTCTTCTGATCGGCGGCGGACTCACCGCCCTCACCCCGCTCCGGGACGCCCAACAGAAACAAAAAGCCCAACTGGCCCTGGAAAAGATCCACGATGCCTTGATCGGCCACGTCATCCGCCATGGTCGCCTGCCCTGCCCGGACGCGCCAGCCGCCGCACCGGAAAACGTCGGGGTCCGGGAGGAGGGACTGGGCCTGGAGGAGTCCCCCGGTCACTGCCGCCACCGGCACGGGCTGCTGCCCTGGCGCGCCCTCGGCGTACCGCCGCGCGATCCGTGGGGCCAGCCGTTCCGCTATCACCTGTCTCCCGCCTGGCACGCGCCGATCACCTGCCAGACTCCAGGCGATCTCACCGTGCGCCTGGACCACGACGCCGGCCCGATCCTGGCCGATGACCTGCCGGTGGTGGTGGTCGCGGCGGGCAAGGAGGGGTGGCCGCCCCATCAACCCGCCACCCAGCCGGTTACGCTGGTGATGCGCAAGGGGGGCATCGGTCAGATGGTCTACCCCTCGCCGCTGCTGCTCAAGGCCAGGCTGCTCGAGGCCGGGCACCCGATCCTCTGCCGGGAACCACGCGCGCCATGAGTCCCCCCACGCCCCGCGCCACGCTGGCCATCCTGGCCATGGCCACCTGTCGCATGGCCTGGCGGGAGCGCTGGCACCTCGGACTGATGGGACTTCTGGTGACCGGCTGGCTGCTCGCCCTGCTCGCCGAACCGATCGCCCTCACCGAAACAGGCCACACCAGCGCCATCCTGGCCGGCTTCTGGCTCCGTCTGGCCAGCCTGTTCGAAATGGCCCTGCTGGTGATCCTCACCATCAGCCGCGAACGACAACAACGGCTTCTGGAATGTCTGCTGGCGCTGCCGCTCCCGCGCGCGACGCTGTTCTGGGGACGGCTGCTCGGCTTTCATCTGCTCGCGCTCGGCGTGGCCGCCCTGTGCGGTCTGCTCATGCTCCCGCTGCTCCCCGGACCGGTGACCCTGGCCTGGAGCCTCACCCTGGCCTGCGAACTGCTGATCCTCGCCACCCTCGCCCTGCTCCTGGCCCTGGCCATCCGCCAACCCACCCTGGCCATGACCGGCACCGCCGGTTTTTATCTCCTGGCCCGCCTGCTGCCCGCCATCCGGCTCATGGCCGATGAGCCGGGCCATGAACTGCCGGGGTGGAGCGGTCACATCCTGGATGGAACGCTGACCGGACTCGCCTGGCTGCTGCCCGATCTGGAACGGTTCACCGTCTCCCATTGGCTGGCTTACGGTCACGTAACCTGGGAGAGTTTCGGCCCCATGCTGGTCGAAACCGCGCTCCAGGTGCTGTTGTGGAGCGCCATCGGGCTGATCGATCTGGCCCGCAAGCCGTTTTGACCGCCATGGTCCGCCCGCTCCCCTGGCGTCTGATCACCCCGTTGATCGTGATCGCCCTTCTGCAAACGGTGTGGCGACTCCAGACACCCCGAGCCGAGCCGGTCGCCACCTCCCTGGAGCCACCCCCTTCCGTGGCCGTGCTGCGCTTGACCACCCTCAACGATCCCATCGTCGCATCCCTGTCATGGGGAATCCGACTGCAAACCTTCGATCAACAACCCGGTCTCCAACTCCCCCTGCGCACCATCGATCCGGAACGGCTGATCGCCTGGCTCGAGCGACTGCTGGCCCTGGACCCGCACGCGGGATTGCCGTTGGATCTGGCGCTGAAGATTCACGGCTTCGTGCCCGATCCGGCCCGTCAGCGGCGCATGCTCGATTTCATCCACCAGGCGTTTCTGGAGAATCCGGCGCAACGCTGGCCATGGCTGGCCCGCGCGGCCAGCGTGGCCAGACACCGCTTGAACGACAACCGGCTGGCACGGTATTATCTCAACAGCCTCGAATCCCACCTGGAGCCAAAAGAAATCCCCTTTTGGGTGGATGGATTGCATGCCAGAATCCTCGAGGAACTGGGAGAACCAAAAGAGGCGCGCAACCGGCTCGCGGCGCGCCTCGAACGCGGCGGGGACACCCCGGCTCAACAAAGGGCCATGCGCATCGGCATGGAACGTTTACGAACCGCAACCGGAGAGGAATGAGCATGCAGCGATTACGCGGAAGTTCACAAAAGGGGTTCAGCCTGGTCGAAATCGCCATCGTGCTGATGATCATCGGCCTTCTGATCGGCGGGGTGCTCAAGGGAATGAGCATGGTGAAAAACACCAAGATCAAACGTCTGGCCCTGGATACCCAGGCCACCCAGGGGGCGATCAACACCTATGCGGACGCCTACTGGATGCTGCCGGGCGACGATGCCGGGGCGGCGAGCCGCTGGGCGGTGGGAGCCACGCCCGGCAATGGCAACGGCATGATCGAGGGGCTGTTTCTGGCCCCGCCGGCCAACCGCGTCCCCTCGTCTTCCGCATCGCCCGCCGAGACCGCGCTGGCCTGGAACCATCTGTATTGCGAAGGGCTCTTGAAGGGGACGTGCCTGCCGAACGGAACCACCACCCCGATTGCCCAGCCTCTCAATCCGGCAGGAGGGCTCACCGGCATCGCCGATGGACGTCTGAGCCAGGTGCTCGGCATCACCAAAAAGATGGTCTGCATGAAGGACATCCCCTCGGAGTACGCCATGGTCTACGACACCCAGTTCGACGACGGCCACGGGGAGACCGGCGACATTCGCGGCAGCGACCACAACGAGGACGAAACCACCCCCGGCACCGCCACCCCCTATCAACCCGACAGGCGCATCCACATCTGCACCGGGTTCTGACCGCATACCCAGAAACCGGATCATCCTCTCGCTCACACGGTTGAAACCACCCAACGCACGAACCCGGATCCGCCTGAACACAACAGGCGGATCTTTTTTTGAATTCGCCTCAATGATGGCATACATTGCGCATCGTGACCATTTATTACAAAAAAATATGCGGAAATCTGACGCGGTTTAATGTATAAGAATATTCAAGCATTCTTACACATGCTACCTTGATCCGAAGGAGACGCGCATGGGCATGCCGGTACTGGTTCTGGGGGTGGGCAATGTGCTCCTGAGTGACGAAGGGGCCGGCGTGCATCTGTTGTCCCTGCTCAAAAACCATCCCGAACTCCCGGAAGGGGTCACCTGTCTGGATGGCGGCACCCTGGGCTTTGAATTGGCCTCGGTGATGGCCGATCTCCCGGCCCTGATCATCGTGGACGCGGCCAATCTGGGCGAAAATCCCGGCACGATCCGCCTCTTCGAAGGGGCCGAAATGGATCTCTGGATGTCCGGAGGCCGACGCAGCGCCCACGAAGTGGGTCTGTCCGATCTGCTGGACTCCCTCAAACTCGACGACGCCCTGCCGGTTCGACGCGCCCTGGTGGCCATTCAACCAGCCTCCCTCGGCTGGGGCACCACCCTCACCCCCCCCGTATCCGTGGCACTCCCCGAAGTCGCGGTCGCGGTGATTCATCTGATCCGTCTGTGGCGGCAGTCGTCCGCCGATCCATTTGCAAACGAGGAGCACTCCCATGAAAACGACCGGAACACTCGGTGAGCTGTTGCTCGACCGAGGGGTGAGCCGACGCGCCCTGTTGCGTTACGGCGCTGCCCTGGCCGCCGCGCTGGCGTTGCCCGTCGGCGCAGGAAAGGCCCTGGCCAAAGGCCTGGCAAGCGCGCGTCGTCCCTCGGTGATCTGGCTGTCGTTGCAGGAGTGCACCGGCTGCACCGAGGCGCTGACGCGCGCCTATGCCCCCACCCTGGAACAACTGATCCTGGAGTCGATCTCCCTGGATTACCACCACACCCTCCAGGCCGCCTCCGGCACCGCCGCGGAAGAGGCCCGCGAGGCGGCGATGCGCGAAAATCCCAACGGCTATCTGGTGGTGGTGGATGGCGCGGTGCCGCTGGGTGGCAAGGGGTTCTCCACCATCGCCGGCGTGGACAACCGCACCCTGCTGGAAGAGACCGTCAAGGGAGCGGTGGGGGTGATCGCGGTGGGCAGTTGCGCCGCCTTCGGAGGACTGCCCATGGCCCATCCCAACCCCACGGGCGCGGCCCCCATCTCGGCGGTGGTGCGCAACAAACCGGTGATCAACCTGCCCGGCTGTCCGCCGATCCCGGAGGTGATGGTGGGGGTGGTGGCGCACTTTCTCGCCTTTGGCAAATGGCCGGTGCTCGACAACCTGAACCGTCCCCGCTCCTACTACGGCGAAACCCTGCACGACCGCTGCTACCGCCGCCCGTTCTACGATCGGGGGCTGTTTGCGGAGCGGTTCGACGACGAGGGAGCCCGCAAGGGGTGGTGTCTGTTCAAGCTCGGCTGCAAGGGACCGGTCACCTACAACGCCTGCGCCACCCTGAAATGGAACGGCGGGGTGAGTTTTCCCATCCAGTCCGGACACGGATGCCTGGGCTGCTCGGAGCCGCGCTTCTGGGACGCGGGCGGCTTCTACCGCGCCCTGTCGGCCCCGGCGCCCCTGTCGCGTCGGGTCATCCCCATCGCCGTGGCGGGCGGCGCGATCCTGGGAGCCGGCGTGGCTTTGTCCAACCGCCGCCAACAGAACGCCAGCCGCGCGGCCACCCCGGTCCTGCAACTCGACGATTTGGAGAGATCCTCATGAACACCCTCGCCTCCGACCTGCTGATCTGGGCGCGTGGACCCGGTTTCCACGCGGCATTGGCCCTGTTTCTGGTGGGGCTCATCTGGCGACTGGTGGAGATCTACTCCCTCGGCCACCCGCGCCGCTGCCTGGCCACCCCCCTAAAGGATGGCCCGACCGAGGGGTTCAAAACCGTCTTCCGGCGCTTTCTGCCTGCGCCGGGCATGTTCGCCCGCGCGCCGGTGACCTATCTGGGCGGCTGGGTGTTCCATGCCGGCTTTTTCATCGTGCTGTTCTTCTTCGCCCCGCACATCGAGATCTTCCGGAGCCTGCTGGGGATCCGCTGGCCGGCGTTGAGCAATCCCCTGATCGAACTGGCCACGGTCGCCGCCCTGATCGCCATGATCCTGGTGCTGGTGAGTCGCATCACCAACCCGGTGAAGCGGTTTTTGTCCACCTTCATGGATTACTTCGGCTGGGCGCTCACCTTCCTGCCGCTCCTCACCGGCTGGCTCGCCTGGCATGAACTGCTCTTGCCTTATACCTGGTCGTTGGCCCTGCATGTGCTCTCCGCGGATCTGCTGCTGGCACTGCTGCCCTTCACCCGCCTGCTGCACGGGGTGACGGCCTTCCCATCGCGTTGGTACACGGGCGTCTGGTTCGGACGCAAGGGGGTGCAATCATGAGCGCGACCTTGGAACGGGGGCTCAACGCCTTCCGCAACTTCCTGAATGCGCCGGCGGCGAGCTTCTTCGCCTCCTGCGTCCACTGCGGGCTGTGCGCCGAATCCTGCCTTTTCTACACCGAAAGCAAGGATCCGCGCATGGCGCCGATCCACAAACTCGAACCGATGCGTCGGCTCTGGGAGCGGGAGTTCACCCTGCTGGGACGCATTCAGGCCATTCTGGGCCTTCTGCCCGAGGTGACCGACGCGGAACTGGCCTCCTGGAGCGAACTGGTCTTCGACACCTGCACCCTGTGCGGACGCTGTTCGATGGTCTGCCCGGTGGGCAACGATCTGGTCTACATGATCCGACGCATGCGCGAAGGGATGGCCGCCTCGGGACACGCCCCGGCGGATCTGGTGGGGGCCACCCGGCGCAACCTGGAAAAAGGGAGCGCCATGGGGGTCACGATCGACACCCTCATGGCCCAGATCCGCCATCAGGAAGCGGAACTCGGGGTCGAGATCCCGCTCGATCGCGAGGGGGTCGATTACATGGTGCTGCTCTCCTCCATGGAGATCGTGCAGTTCCCGGAGTACATCGGCGCGGTGGCGCGCATCTTCAAGCAGGCCGGCGTCACCTGGACCATCAGCACCCAGGCCTTCGAGGCCACCAACGGCGGCATTCAGATCGGCGTGCCGGACATCGCCCGGCGCATCGTGATGCGTACCGTGGAGGTGGCCGAGCGACTGAAGATCAAAACCGTGATCTGCCCGGAGTGCGGACACGGTTTCCGGGCGCTGCGCTGGGAGGGAGAGGATCTGATCGGACGCAAATACGGCTTCCAGGTGCAACACATCCTGGAGGTGCTCGACGAACTGCGCGCCCAAGGTCGGCTGCCCCTCGACAAAAACCTCGACGACCGCCCGTTGACCTACCACGATCCCTGTCAGATCGTGCGCCGTGGCGGGGTGATCGAAGCGCCCCGGAATCTTCTGAAACAGGTGGCCAGCGACTTCCGCGAAATGGCCGATCACGGCACCATGAACTGGTGTTGCGGCGGCGGCGGCGGCGTGAGCACCCTGGAGCGGGCCGAACCGTGGCGTATTCTGGCCTTCAAGCGCAAGAAGGAGCAGATCGAAACCCTGGGTGTGCATACCCTGGTGACCGCCTGCGCCAACTGCCGGATGGTGATCGAGGAGGATCTCGACAAGTATGCCATGGACATCGAGGTGGTGGGACTCACCGAACTGGTGGCCGAACACCTTTTACCGCAGGAGTCCCGCGAGGGAATCCCACGGGAGGGGGGTGAGAGGAAACTCCCCCCATCGTACCCATTCGAGAACCATTCTGACCGGCAGGAGCAACTCCCATGACGCAACGTCTCGTGGTGGATCCGATCACGCGCATCGAGGGCCATCTGCGCATCGAGGCCGAAATGGACGGCGACACCATCCGGGAGGCCTACTCTTCCGGAACCATGGTGCGCGGCATCGAATTGATTTTAAAAGGGCGCGACCCGCGCGATGCCTGGGCCTTCACACAGCGCATCTGCGGGGTCTGCACCCTGGTGCATGCCATCGCCTCGGTGCGCGCGGTGGAAGATGCGCTGGACTGGGAGATCCCGCCCAACGCGCAACTTATTCGCAATCTGATGATCGGCGCCCAGTATGTACACGATCATGTGATGCATTTTTACCACCTGCACGCCCTCGATTGGGTGGATGTGGTATCCGCCCTGAAAGCCGATCCCGCGGCCACCGCCGATCTGGCCCGTGCGGTGGGATCGCGGGCGCCGGGTTCGCCGGGTCACTTCGCCGACGTGCTCAAGACGCTCAAGGGGTTCGTGGAGAGCGGCCAACTGGGGATCTTCCGGAACGGCTACTGGGGTCATCCGGGGTATCGGCTGCCGCCCGAGGCGAATCTCATGGCGGTCTCCCATTATCTGGACGCCCTGCGCTGGCAACGGGAGGTGGTGAAGATCCACGCCCTGTTCGGCGGCAAGAATCCGCACCCCAACTTCCTGGTGGGCGGGGTGCCGTGCGCGATCTCGCTGGAGAGCGGCGCCCAGGCCGGCACCGCGGTGGACATGAACGCGCTGGCCACGGTTCGCAACGTGATCCGTTCCATGCGCGAGTTCGTGGATCACGTCTATCTGCCGGATCTGATGGCCATCGCCAGCTTCTACAAGGATTGGGGAACCGTGGGCGAGGGGGTGGGGAACTTCCTTTGTTACGGGGATCTGCCCGGCACCACGATGAAGGATCCGGCGTCGTTCTTCTTCCCGCCCGGCGTGATCCTGAACCGGGATCTCTCAAAGATCCATCCGGTGGATCTGCGCGCCGAGGAGGAGATCCAAGAGTTCGTGGCGCGCTCCTGGTATGACTATGCCGGCGGCAAGGAGCGGGGATTGCACCCCTTCGCCGGGGAGACCAAACTCAACTACACCGGTCCCAATCCGCCTTACGAGCAGCTGGAGGTGGAGAAATCCTACTCCTGGCTCAAGACGCCGCGCTGGCGCGGCAAGCCGGTGGAGGTGGGACCGCTGGCGCGGGTATTGATGCTCTTTGCCAAGGGGCACGAGCCGACCCAGGCGTTGGTGCAAAAGACCCTCTCCACGCTGAACATCCCGGTTTCGTCCCTCTTCTCCACCCTGGGCCGCACCGCGGCGCGCGGACTGGAGACCAAACTGCTCGCCGATGCCCTGGATGGCTGGCTCGACCAGCTCATCGGGAACATTCGCGCCGGGGATTTCCGCACCGCCAACGCCGCCAAGTGGGAACCCTCGACCTGGCCGGCCACGGCCAAGGGGGTGGGGTTCATGGAGGCCCCGCGCGGGGGACTGGCCCACTGGATCGTGATCCAGAAGGGGGTCATCGCCAACTATCAAGCGGTGGTGCCGAGCACCTGGAATGCCGGTCCGCGTGATCCGGACAACGTAAGCGGTCCCTACGAGGCGGCCCTGCGCGGTCACAAGCTGGCCAATCCCAAGCAGCCTCTGGAGATCCTGCGCACCATCCACAGCTTCGACCCCTGCATCGCCTGCGCGGTCCATCTGGTGGATCCCAACGACGGCGAGCGCATCGAGGTGAAGATCGTATAGAGAGGACGCCCCCGTGGAACCCGGCATCCACGGTTCCACGGGGGGACACATCCGATGGACAGCCCATCCCTCACCGCCATTGACCCGCATCCACGGTTCCACGGGGAATCACCCTGGATCCGCAATGATCGAATCCTTGTCATACGCCGTCCCTTGCGCGTCCGAACCACTCCTTGGTATGCTTAACGAAACTCTATAGCGTCTCTGGTCCCGTTCCTGCATGCAATCGGTTATCCGCTCTTTGTCATCCGAGCGAACCGACAAAGGGATGACGCATTTGCACGTTGAGAATCAAGGGGATTTGACCATGCGCGCACCTTCCATGGCCGGTTTGAATGCCGATCAGATGCCACACGCGGGATTGCATGCCAAAAAGCTGCTCGACGCCAACGAGGAACGCATCAACGCGCTGTACAACACCCTGAAAATGCTCGAGCGCGAACGCCGCACCCTCTGTGGTCATCTCCGGGGCAACGAAAGCCTGACCGCCAACGAGATCAACTGGCTGTTTCGTCCGCCGACCGCGCCGTTGAACGAGGATGAATATTTTGCCGAAAAGCTCGGCATCATGCACGGTCGCTGCTGATTACCCTCCCATATGGCGACTGGCGGGTTCACCAATCCGCCAGTCGCCACACCCCCAAGAACCGCTCATGACGCGCCTTGCCATCCGGAATCAACAGGATCGGTTCCGGGAGCGCGAACGGTGGCGCGGTCAGATTCACCTTGTGCCAGTGGCCGAGGGTGGTCTCCTCGTTGACCGCGTTGGGAAAGGTGGTGGCCAACAGATGGCGGCTCTCGCCGCGTTTGAAGTTGCGCAACGCCTTGAGAACCAAATCGTTGGGCAGATGGGTCAACACATTCCGACATAGAATCCCGTCCGCGCGCGGCAAGACCGTGTGGCAGATCTCGGCCACCCCGAACAGATGGTTGGCGCGGTCGCCGTGCAACGTCCGGTTGTGGCGGATCATCTCCTCCACCACGTCGTAGCCCAGATAAAGATCCAACCCCTTCGACACTCCGGCCATCCAGTTCAGATCCCCACACCCGGCATCCACCAGCACCCGCACCCCCAGACGCGCCAGGGTCTGCTCGAGCCGGGCGCGCAACTCGCTGGTGGCGCGCAACTCCGACCCCTCGCCGCTGCGGGTCTCCCGGCTCCCCCAGGTGTTCTCGGCATGGATGCGGGTGAAGATCCTTTCGATCTCCACGCCGATCCCGAAGGTGGGCGGATGGGACGGAAAGTGGCCATCCGATCCGCGCGTGCCGATCACCCGCCGGCGCAAATCCACATCCGCATAGGCCATATAGCCATCCAGGGTGCGCACCTGCCCCATGCCGTACCGTTCGATCTCCCGCAACACCTCCGGATCGGTGGAGGGACGCACCTCCAACAGATGTTCCAGGCGCGCCACGGCGTTTTTGTGCATCCGGTTCCAGTCGCCACGGTGATCATCCCAGTGCTTGTTGCGCTCCCGTTCGGTATAATCGTGGTAAAGGATCACGTCGTTGGGGGTGAACAAGTCATAGCCATGGGTCCAGAGCCGGGCCGAAAGCGTGATCTCCTCGCCGTGGAAGTAAAGATAGGGATCATAGGGCACCTCGTTCACCATGCTTCCCTTGGCGAACACCATGCCCGCGCCGATGAAAGCCGCCGGCGGGGGCTGTTCGGGCTTGGGGTCCAGGGCGAGATACTCCCCTTGCGGAATCAGGATGCCGTCGCGGTTGAACTTCTTGGCGCGCAGATGGGGCAATCCCTTGGCGAGTCGCTCGTCCGGGGGGAGGTATTTGTTGGGATGGGTGGAGAGGACCGGTTTGGGCGAAGGACAGGCGTGCAGCATGCGGATCAACTTCACGTCCCAATCCGGATCAAAGCGGGTGTGGCTGTCGATCTGGAGGAAATAGGCCTCATTGCCGAAGAGATCGGTCTGGATGAGGCTGCGCGCCCAGCAGGCCCCGCGGCTTTCGGCGACCGGCACGATCCGTCCGCGCACCTGGTCGCGCCAGGCATCCGGCACGGCGGTGAACTCCGGGCCATCCACGTCGGGCAGAATCTGCCACAACACCCCGACCGAGACCCGCTCGGGATGGCGCGCCTTGGCAAAGAGATCCACCAGGGTGGGTGCGCATTCGCTGTCGCGATAACTGGCGATCGACACGAACAGGGTGGCGGTTGCGACGTGATCCATGGAACGGTCCTGGGTGTGGGGTGATGCGGTCACGGGATGGGGAGTTGACGACTCAAACCGCATCCGGTCTGAATTATGTCGCTTTTTCCGTTGAAAAAAAAGAGAGAGTCCGGGAGATTCCCCTCCCAGGGTCTGGTTTTTGGCGCGACGGGCGCCTGGAGGCACAATGAATCGGTTCGGAATCGAGCATCGCGCTCACATGGGTCGGGTGGGTCGAGTGGGTCGGGTGGGTTGGGCCCGGGTGGGTTGTGCCTGGCTGATGCTGGCAAACGCGCCGGTTCATGCCGATGCAACGCCCACCCCTGCCCCGCTCCAGGCCACCCTGGAGGCGGTGCGCCGGGTGGAGGATCCGGGTTGTGGAACAGGCCGGATCCGGCTCGAAGGACTGTATCGGGTGACCGGCGCGGATCCGGTGGAGCTGTTGATCGAACGGGTGGAGGCGGAGGGGAAGACGGTTCAGGAACCGGTCAGCCAGGTGGATCCGGAGGGGCGGGTGTTGGATGCCCGCTGCGTGACACGCAACCAGACGGAACATGCCGAGGTGCGGTTGCGGTCGGTGTCGGGGGCGCAATCGGCGCCTTTCAAGGTGGAGTCCAATCCGAACGACACGCGCCCCTCAGCCGCGCCCACGGAACGGATCGCGGTGAACCGCGCCACCCGCCATCAGCAGTTCAACACCGAAAAAAGACCGAACCAGCGCGGCACCTGCTGTTGGCACTATGTGTACATCACCTATCCCTGGCAACGGGAGGAGCCGGTCACGGAGATCGCCATTCCTCTGACCCTGGAGCCGTTTCCGCTGGATGGCGGACGTCTCTATCTGCAATTGCACTCGGCCTTGAACGGCATCTCGTTTTATTTCGGCCTGCAAACCGAGTTGCGACTGCATGACACGTTGCATGGACCGGGTGCGATCTTCTCGCGGTGGGACTCCCAGGATCCGCGAGATCTGAAAACCGCGCCAGGAGGATTCTCGGAGATCGGGGCCTACGAGGGGCGGTTTGTCAGCGTGCGCAAGCCGTTCGAACCCGGAACCGGTGAAGTGACCCTGCGCCTGCGCGCCCGAGCGGACGAATCGAGCCGGGAGCATGTGTGGTTGGAGCTGGGGGTGATCCGCTCGCTTCGGGAGGGCGGGCGCGAGGAGATTCAGGTTGGCGCGTTGCGGTTTCCGGGCACCACCGCCCGTCTGACCAAGCGGCTCAAAGTGGCGGTGGAGAGTTATGATCTGAAAAATCCGGCCATTGCCTCGACCTGGCGCGTGCCCTGTTTTGTCTGGTCCCTCGCCTCCCCGCGTCTGGATGGGCTTCCGATCGCCGCACCCCCCCGGATCGACTATCCGGAAAACGCGCCCCGCATCGTGCGCGCCACCCCGGTTGATCGGGGTGGCGTGCAAGCGCGGCGCATCGGTTGGAGCTGGAACGGACGCGAGGTGCGGGCATGCGCAGAAGACGCTGCGGAGCGATGAGCGTTCTGAGTTTGTCTGACCACCTCTGAAACCATGGCTCCCCCTCGGAACAACCAGGCGGCCAGAAGCGAACGACGCATCAGGACGAACGATGCCTGGGGATCAGCGGTTGCCGGAAGGAGCGGTCACGTTGCCGGAGGGCAAGCGCGCCCCGACACCCGACGCGGAGGCCGCCGAGGCTCCATCCCGCACATTCGCTGACGCGCGCATGGCGTTGGCCGCGTTCTTCTTGACGAATTTCAGATCCTCCTCGCGCGCGGCCAGGAGTTTGACCACCCCGTCGTGGCCTTTTTGCCTGGCCAAAGTCAACGGGGTGTTGCCGATCTTGTCCTTGGCGTCCAGATTGGCACCATGGCCGAGCAGAATGCCGGTCACCTCGGCATGACCACGCATGGCCGCCCAGTGCAACGGGGTCTCCTGGTACTCGGCCAACGGGTTGATGTCGTTCATCCAGCGGATCAGGAACTTCACCATCTCGGCATGCCCCTCGCCGCTCGCCCAGTGCAACGGGGTATCGCCCGACTCGGCGCGCACATCCACCCGCCCCTTCATCGCGAACAGATACTCGGCCATGGGAATATCCCCCAACCGGGCGGCCCAGAAAAGCGGGGTACGTCCCTGGCGGTTGGCCAGATTCGGATCCGCGCCGTTTTCCACCAGCAGGGCGACCATCTTGTCGTGCCCGGCTTCGGCAGCCCATTGCAACGGCGTATCGCCGCTCTCATCCTGACTGTTGAGATTGGCGCGCGCGGCCAGCAGCACCCGGGCCAGATGGAGATTCCCCTCGGCGGCCACCCAGTGCAGGGGGGTCTGACCGGTACGGTTCGGCACATCCGGCTTGGCGCCCGCTTTAAGCAGCAGCCGGGCCAGATCCTCGTTTCCGCCATTGGCCGCGAGCATGTGCAATGCGGTGTCGCCGCGCCGATCCTGGGCATTGACCTCGGCCTTCTGCTTCAAAAGCGCCTCCACCAGATCCGCCTTGCCCTTGATGGCCGCGAAATGAAGGGGCATCAGACCAAAACCGTCCGGGGTGTTGATCAGTTGCCCGGCGGCGATCAACTTCAGGGCGACATCGGGGGTATCGGCCTCGATCGCCTGATGCAGCGCCGTGCGCGACGTGGCGGGGGTCTCGGAGGTGGTTTGCACCGCCTGAACGGGCGCGGATTCAGCCCACGCCGGGGATACGCACAGGCTCCATGCACCCAGGGCCGCAAGAGCACTCAGGGTGGCGCGATGAAAGGTCCGGGACGTGGAAGGGATCAAAGATGGCGTCATGGTCTTGAATCGATCCTGTCAGGGCAACGTGGATTGATTGTGAAGTCGATCGTGGGCGATGTCGCTGACGCGATCGAGTTATTAAAAAGGATTTGCAATTGCCGTGCCTGCAACCCACAACATCTTGTTCCAGGAAACATTATTCCCGTTTCACATCATCCTTTGTCTCCCGATCCGGACCCATGCGTCAAGGTTGACAAGGTGCCCAACCCGAAGAAGATGCTCGCCGTCTTTGCATTCCTGCGCGTGGTTGGTCTATAGTGATTCTTCCAGCGCCACTTCCAGATCAACCGCACGGAATCGATGACATGCCGACCTGGCTGGTATTCTTGATGGTGACCCTCATCTGGGGCAGCACCCCCATGGCGATCCAGTGGAGCCAGGATGGCATCGGTTATGCCCTGGCGGTCACCACCCGCATCGCCATCGGCGCCCTGCTGTTCCTGCCTCTGCTGCCCTGGCTGAAAAAACATCCGGCACCCCCGGTTCAACTGCTCACCGTGTCGGTGATCGCCGGACTGAACCTTTTCGCCAGCATGATCTGCGTCTACTGGGGGGCGCGCTACCTCCCATCGGGATGGATCTCCGTGCTTTTCGGTCTCGGACCGATCCTCACCGGCCTGCTGGCCACCGCCTGGCTCAAGGAACCTTTCACCCGACATCAATGGTCCGGCTCGCTGCTCGGACTGCTCGGACTGCTGACGATCTTCGCCCATGGCCACGCCGGCGGAGAGCGCACCCCGGTCGGCATCGCGGTGATCCTGCTGTCGGTGTTGATCTATTCCGCCGGCAATGTCGGCATCAAACGGTGGAATCACGGCATCTCCCCGCTCTGGGTCGCCGCCGGGTCGCTGTGGGTGGCGTTTCCACTGTTCCTGCTCTTTTTCATCCTCACCGACCACACCTGGCCGGTCACCGTGCCACCCCGCGCCATGGCCGCCATCCTCTACCTGGGCGTGGTAGCCAACGGCTTGGGGTTCGTCGGCTTCTACCTGCTGTTGAGCCGCGTCCGTCCCGCCAACGCCGCCCTGGTCACCCTCAGCGCCCCGGCGGTGGCCCTGTGGCTCGGAGCAGCCATCAACCACGAGGAGATCCAGGGCGGACTGGTGGCCGGCACGCTCCTGATCCTCACCGGTCTGGCGCTCTATCAGTGGGGCTGGCCGAAACTCTCCCCGTCACGCATCCAATCGGGGTGACCGATTCCGAATTCAGTTTCGATTCATCTGAATCTGCTATGTTCACGCGCGTCGGCCTGACAATCCGGCCCAAAAGGACTTAAAGAGTTACTCAATCAAGGATACCCAGCATGACCAATCACGCAACCAGTCACGCCCACGAACACTTCGGTCCAGTCGTCAGCAACAAAGAGGGCCACTACGCCGAGGCGCGCCTGGTGACCCTGGTGGGAACCGGCGGCGACACCCTGCTCACCCTCGGGAAACTGGTCATCGGTTTCATGGCCGGTTCTGCCGCCCTGGTCGCCGAAGGGGCCCACTCCGGAGCGGACCTGCTCTTCGATCTGGTGGTCCTGGCCGGCATGAAAATCGCCCGCAAGAAACCCGACGAGGAGCACCCCTACGGACATGGCAAGTTCGAAGGGCTGATCACCCTCCTGTTGGCATTGATCCTGATCGTCGTGGCCGGCGGGGTGGTGATCGACGCGGTGCATCGCATGAGCGAATCGAATCTCGAGGCACCCGGTCACCTGGCGTTCTGGATCGCCATGGGCTCGGTGGTGATCAAAGAGGCCCTGTTCCAATACACGGTCCGGGTGGGACGCCGGATCAAGTCGAACATCATGATGGCCAACGCCTGGCACCACCGCGCGGATGCCATCTCCTGCATCGCCGCCACCCTCGGCATCGGCGGTGCGCTGCTGGGTTTTCCGATCCTGGATCCGGTTGCCGCCATCGCCGTGGCCTTCTTCGTGAGCAAGGTGGCCTTCGAGATCGGCCACAAGGCGATCCAGGAGTTGACCGACGCCTCGACGGCGGTGGATCAGGAGACCCGTCAACAGATCCATGACCTGATCCATTCGATTCCCGAGGTGATCTCCGCCCATTTCGTCACGCCGCGTCAACTCGGTCCGGACATCATCGTGGACGTGCATGTGGTGGTCCCGATGGATCTGACCGTCTCCGAGGGGCATCAGGTGGCCGAAAAGGTCCGGCATACCCTGTTGAAAAACGTGGATGCCATCACCGAGGTGGTGGTGCATGTGGATACCGAGGACGACATGGCCAGCAGCGTGCCGATCTACGCGACCCGAAAGGAGATTCTGGCGGTGTTGCAAACGCTGTTGCCGACGGATGGGGCGATCGAGGGGGCGGACCGTCTTTATCCCCACTACTCGCGCACCGGCATTCATCTGGATCTGGTGTTGCGGGTGAAGGCAGGCAGCGGATTGGAGAGCCTGCACGCCGAAGTGGGACGACTGTGTGAAGGGCTGTTGAGTTCCAACGCGCGGATCGTCGAGGTGAAGACCAGTCTGGCCTCGGTGGAGCCGGCGCGCCTTCCCAGTTGACGACGTGGAGCCGATTCCAAGACCAGAAAGTCCGGAAAATGGGGATTCTGACTTTCAATACCTTGTCGAATGCACAGGCAGGTTGTAAGCTGAATGGTGACCTTCATTAACACTTGGCCACCGGACCGGCATGAATCACGCGCTCGACAGGGAGATTCTCGGACAAAAGGAACGTGCCATCCAGCTTGGAATCCAGGCGCACTTGGCCTTCCGCAGACACTCCGAGGCCCGCATCCATGCCATTCGGGACGGTTCCTGGCTGGACACCGCCTCCCAGACCCAGCTTTTTCGTTTGCAGTCCGAATACGACGCGCAACAGGAAGAGTATCGCAAGGCTCTGCATGCCCTGCGTGAAGTGGCGCCCGAGGAGTATGCCGTTCTGCTCAAGGAGATCGCCCAGCAGATTCGCCAGGAGGTCAGTCAATCCGCGCCCCCGGAAGGGAGCGCGGGGTAACCGGCCCTGGTGAAACCCCACGCGCCGCAAACCAGACCATTTCGGGAAGGAACGCACATGTATTTTGCCATCATCGGCGAGGACGCCCCGAACTCCCTCCCCTTGCGACTTGACGCCAGACCGGCCCACCTGGCCCGTCTCGAAACCCTGAACGCCGAAGGACGCCTGCTGCTGGCCGGTCCTTTTCCCCGCGCCACCCCGGAGGCTCCCGAGGCGCCCGGATTCTCGGGAAGCCTGATCGTGGCCGATTTTCCTACCCTGGCCGAATGCCAGGCGTGGGCCGACGCGGATCCGTATGTGCTGGCCGGGGTTTACGCCCGTGTCGCGATCCAACCCTTCAAGAAGGTTCTTCCGTGATCTCGACCCACGGGGTCCAGGTCGGCTCCCCACCCAACAAGGCATCCAGAAACGCCAGCGTCTGGGCGTGAATGCCGCGATTGCCGCGTTCGCGCGGTCCAGCGACATTCAACACGCGGATTCGATGGCTGCGTATCCAATCGCGGATTTCGTCCAGATCCACCTCCCGGTTCAGATTGATCAGTCGGTGCGCCTTCTGAATGGAACGGGCCAGTTGCGCGGTGAGCAGCGTTCCCCCGCTCAACTGTCCGCGATGCAGGATCAAGGCGCCATCGCAATCCCGCATGTTCCAGAAGGTGCGCTGACGATAATCCGCATTGGGGGTCTCGCGTAGCGGATAGGTTGGTTCAATGGGGCCATCATCGGCCTTGCGTCCCTTTGGACACCACCCCCCCACGGGTATTCCACGGGACATGGCAAAATCCAAAGCTGCCCGATCCACGCCTGTTTGACCACCTGAAATGATTCGGTTAAACACTTGTACCTCTCTTGGCTGGAAAAAATTCTACAAATAATAGATCCGCCCCAAACTTATTTCAAGTCTGCCAGTACTGGCACTTATCGTTTTTTTGGTGTAGCATGGCTTTCGCTTCCCCAGATGCACCAAATCATTTTTGGAGACTTGGATCATGGATATCCTCAGTGACGACGAACTCATAGCCGAGTTGAAAAAACGCTTCGATCAGACCAAGCAGGCCTTGTATGACGTTAAAATGATCAGCAAAAAACTGGAGGATGTCAACCATAAACTTCAGTTGTCAGAACAGGTAAAAAGCAATTTCGTTTCTCATATGAAAAACGAAATAAATAATCCTCTTTCTTGCATTTTAGGGTTGTCACAACAGTTGGTATCGTCAGCCGGAGACCCCGAAACCGTCTCCAGCGCCGCCGCCCTCATCTACAACGAAGCCTTCAGCCTCGACTTCCAACTGCGCAACATCTTCGCCGCCGCCGAACTCGAAGCCGGCGACACCACCCTCCAGCCCTCCATCCTGGATGTGAACGCCCTGGTCACCAGCGCCCTCGCCTCGTTCCGCCATCTGATCGATAGCAAACGCCTGACCGTGGACTTCGCCTCCCAACCAGAAAAGTTGTTGTTCAAAACCGATGCCGACCGCCTGGGTCTGGTCTTCGCCAATTTGCTCTCCAACGCCATCGAATTCAACGAGGAGGATGGCTGGGTCACCATCCAGGCCGAAGTCATCGACGATCACCTCACCCTCCGGGTCTCGGATACCGGACACGGCATCGACATGTCGCAACTGCATCGCCTGTTCGACCGCTTTGTCCAGGGCGAATCCGGCCTGCGCAAGAGCCACAAGGGGCATGGCCTGGGACTCTCCATCACCCAGGCGATCATCGAGTTGATGGGCGGAACCGTCTCGGTGAACTCCACCGACAACAAGGGCGCAACCTTCACCATCTCAATCCCGGAGTTGCCTGGCGACGCAGACGCGGACACCTTCTCGGTGGATGGCAACGATTTCCTTTTCGGCGACGACGACGGCATCGAGGCTTTTTGAGCCATGACCACCGGCACCGATCCATCCAGGCCCTTCCTGCTGCCTGGCGCCCTGTTCGCGCAAAACGGGGAGTATGTCATCACCACGGTCCTTGGCTCCTGCATCGCGGTATGCCTGTGGGACCGCATGCGCAAGGAGGGCGGGATGAACCACTACAAACTCCCCTTGTGGAACGGTGATGGCCTCCCCTCCCCCAAATTCGGCAACATCGCCATCGCCAAGCTGATCGAACGGATGGACGAGATGGGCTGCATGCGCCGCAACATCGTGGCCAAGGTGTTCGGAGGAGGCGCGGTGATCAAAAGCTCCTCGGGCCTGTTGAACGTCGGCGAGCGCAACATCGAGGTGGCCATCGATCATCTGGCGCGGGAGAACATTCCGATCATCGCCTCGGACATGGGCGGGGATTACAGTCGCAAGATCATCTTCAACACCGTGGACGGCACGATCATGATGAAACGGGCCGCCCCGACCTGACGCCTGTCCACCCGGCCAAAGGCACCTCCCGGATCCAGCCGCATCGCCCCTATCCACATCCGATCCCGGCCACACCCGGCTCAATCCTCACGGGCGCGCAATGCCTCGAGAATCGGACGCTCCAGATCGCGTCGCGCGGCCAGAAATCCCGTCCCGGCCACCAGCAACGCCCCACCCGTCAGTGTGACGACGGTGATGCCCGGCAACCAATCCCAACGGTCCTGCAACAGGAATCGAATCACTGCCCACGCGATCCCCTGCCCGACGATCACCCCGACGCCGCTGGCGCAGATCCCGAGAATCAGGAACTCCCGCCAGGCCACCTGACGCAAATCCCTCTGCCGGGCCCCGAGCAGGCGGGCGATGGCGGCTTCCCGAACGCGCCCGCGCTCCAGGAGCAGAATGGCGACCAGCAGGGCGATCACCCCGGCCACGACCGCCATGCCACCGGCCAGACGGAGCGAACCGATCAGCCTTTCCAGCATCTCCCTGGCACGTTCCATCACCTCGCGGGCGGCGATCAGGGAGATATTGTTCAGGCGTTGCGTCACCTCGGCGCGAAACGGCTCCTCCCGGTCCGGATCGAGACGGATGCTGGCCAGATGCGAGAAAGGCACCCCCTCGACCACGCCAGGCGCGAAGATCACGAAGAAGTTCAGACTCATGTCCGACCAGGAAAGCTCGCGGATGCTGGTGACCGTGGCGGTGACATCGACCCCGAGGATCGAAAAGGTGATGGCGTCCCCGAGACCGAGACGCAGATCCCTGGCCATCTCCCGCTCCAGACTGACCTCCCTGGCATTCGGATCCGACCACCAGCGCCCCTGGATGATCCGATTGCCCGCCGGCGGTTCCCCGGCCCAGGTGAGAACGTAATCCCGTTGAAAGCGCCACGCCTGGGGATGGCTGGCCGCCACCGCGCCGGTCACTTCCGCACCGTTCAGGGCGCGCAACCGACCGCGCACCACCGGGGTGACGCGCAGATCGTCGGCCTGATGGAGATAACGACCGGCCATCTCCCGCAGTGGCGCTTCCTGATCCGGCTGGAGATCGAGCAGAAAGAAGCTGGCGACCCGATCGGGCAACCGTTCGGTCAACTGCCGGTCGATGTTGCGTTCCAGAAACAGCATGGTGGCCAGGGTGGCCATGCCGAGTCCCAGGGAGACCAGGGAGCCGAGGGTGCCGTTGCCATGGGCGGTCAGGCCGCGCAGGGAGAGTCGCCACGCCAGGGAGGCGGGTTGCACCTTTCCCAACAGCCAGAGCATGGCGCGGCCCAGCAGGGTGAGGACGAGCAGAGCGCCGCTCAGTCCCGCGACCAGCAGGAGCGCCGCTTTCCAGCCGTCCTGGGCGCCGACCGCCAGCGCGGCGAGCAGCACCAGGCCAAAGGGGACGCCCCAACGCCAACGGGCGCGGAGATACTCGCCGCCACCGCTCCAGGCCACCGCCCGGAACAGCCCCAGCGGAGAAACCGAACGCAGGCTCCAGAGGGCGCCAAACGAAAAGAGCAGGCTGCCGAGGAGACCGCCGACAACGCCAGACAGAAAGATCGTGGTGGAGAATCCCGTGGTCACCCCCGCATCCATCCCCAGGAAGTCGAACAACAGCGGCCAGCCACTGCCCGACAAGGCCCCCACCAGAGCGCTCGGCAGGGCGACAAGCAGGATGCGCAGCATGAAGATCCCCAGAATCGTCCCATGTCCCACGCCAAGGGCTTGGAGAATGGCCACCTGACGCCGACTCTCGCGGGCGTGGGCGGCCATGGCTCCGGCCATGGCGTTGCCGGTGGAGAGCAGGGTCAGAAGGGTCAACAGACGCATGAAGAGGGTGAAACGGTCGATGAAGCGTCGTGCCGACATCTGTCCATCGTTGGGGGTCATCACCCGGATGCCGGTGCCGAGGGTCTCCTCGGTGAGTTCTCGGGCCACGACTGCCGGATCGCCCCCTTCCGGCAGACGGATCAGGGTGACATGGGTGACCCGACTGCCGAAACCAAGCAGTCCGGTGTTGTTCACCTGCTCGAGGGGGATGATCAGGCGAGGCCCCCAACGAAAGAAACGAACCACCCGATCCGGTTCCCGGGCCAGCCGGTCGGCGAGTCGCAGTTTGGCCCGCCCCAGCTCAAACCGTGCGCCCGGGCGCATGCCCAGGCGTTCCAGCACGACCCCCTCGGCCACCGCCCCATCCCCACGCAACGCCTCCGCAAGCGGGATCCCGGAGGCCAACTCCACCTCCCCGCGCAACGGATGGCCGGATGCGGCGGCCAGCACCTCCACGAGCAGGCTCGCCCCGGTGGCCGGATTGCGCATCATGGCGTTGAACTCGAGGTTCTCCACCACGCGCCAATCGGGCCGGGTCAGGCGCGAGCGCAGCGCTTCGGGCAGAGGAGCGGTCGATTCCAGACGCAGGTCCGCGGCCAGCATCTGCCGGCTCTCCCGATCAACCCCGGCCCGCAACCCGGAGGTCAATGTGGCCACTCCGGTGGCCATGGCCACGCTCAGCAGGATCGCCAGGGCAAAAATCCAGAAATCCCCGCGTGCGCCGCGCAACCCCTGCACGCCAATGATCCAAATGGCTTTCATGTTTTTTCACTTGTTCATCCAGGCCGACAAACGGAAGAAACCACCCTGCAACGCCCCCAAAAGGCTCCATGCCAGAAACGCCACGCACATTTTTTGATAAAAACCGTTGAAAAAGACATTTTGCCGCTTGACGACAGCCGCGTCACGGATTATAAAGCAGAACTGTTTCGCAAGCGCTCGTAGCTCAGCCCGGATAGAGCAATTGGCTACGAACCAATAGGCCGGAGGTTCGAATCCTTCCGAGCGCGCCAATAAAAAAACGAAACCAAAACAGCCACCCGCAAGGGTGGCTGTTTTGGTTTACGGATCATGCCTGGACCACACCCAGTTCACGACATTGGCCACAAACCCCAACAACGCCCTGCATTGGCCACGAGCCTCAACAACACCCTTGACTCGAACCCGCGATATTGCTAATATGCGTGCTCATGCCGAGATGGCGGAACTGGTAGACGCACCAGACTCAAAATCTGGCGAGTGTGAGCTCGTGTCGGTTCGACTCCGACTCCCGGCACCACGATTTGATTCCAAAGATCTAGAAAAAATCAAAAAAGCCAGCAAGCTTGAACAGTTGCTGGCTTTTTTGTCGCAGGGCGTCCGGTTATGTCTTACGATAATCCAATCATTTCCCCAGGATCGTGGACAGAATGCCAGAAAAGAGCATGATATTTATTATTTTTTATGAATGAATTTAATTTTTATCCCGACCGGTAATGTATCTTGCCTGTCTTCGGAAAATGGATTTGGCCTGCCAGGGGGGCGTCAACTCCTGGTGAGGAGGGATCAGGAATAAGCCCACCGGAAAATGGGCACCGCATGGCCGCATCTTCAGCCTTGTTCATGCGCGATTGTCACGCCTTTCTGCCGTCGTCACGCCAAACTCCGAATTCACCGCCACCTCCACCCGGTTGCGTCCCCCCTCCTTGGCGACATACAACGCCCGGTCGGCCCGCTCGGTCAGATCGCGAATCGTATCGTCGTCGCGCCGTTGCGCCACCCCAAAACTGCACGTAATGTTCCCCACGGTAGGAATGCAGGTGGCTTCGATCAGGCCGCGCAGCTTCTCGGCCAACATCCTCTGACTCTCCAGATCGTTCTGCGGCGAAACGATCATGAACTCCTCGCCACCCCAGCGGGCCAACACATCCTCAGCGCGGATGTTGGCGGCCATCAACGCCGACACCTGTCGCAACACGTCATCCCCGGTCTGGTGACCGAACCGGTCGTTGATCCGTTTGAAATGATCGATATCACACAGGATCACCGACAAGGGCAGTTCATGGCGTTGCGAACGCCGCAACTCGGCGTTGAGCACCCCTTGCAGACGGGCGCGGTTGCAGGTTCCGGTCAGGGCATCGGTGAAAGCCTGAATCTCGAGCTGCTGTTTCTCCTTCTCCAGATGGGTCACATCCGAAAAAGAGAAGATGTATCGGTTCAGCTCCGGCAGGGCATTGAAGGTGATCGCGTAGGGGGTGACCCGACCCTGGGGTTGATCGGCGCGGCGCAAATGAACCACACCATGCTCCTGAGAGACGTTCAGGAGCGTCGTCAACCAGTGATCCGCGTTGGGGCTGGCAGAAGGATCGACCAGAGGCTTGCCGGCCCGATCCAGCAACCGATCCCCCAACCGCGCACCGCTGACCAAAAACTGCTCCAACGACTGGAACCCCAACAGATTCAGAAAGGCGCGGTTGATGTATTCGAGCCGCTCGTGCTCCGTGACCAGGAGCAGATTGGGCTGGATATCCAGGATGAAACGGACGTAGCGGTTGGCCGATTCGGTCTCCCGGCGATGTCTGAGAGCCTTGGCGCAGTGTTGCAACGCCTTGAGGAGGGTTTGGGGCGCGGTGGGCTTGAGCACATAGCGATCGATCCCCAGATCGATGGAGCGCATGAAAAACTCGGCGTCGCTGTGGGCGGTGGTGACGATGATCGGAATCTCGGGTTCCAGGTCACGGATCAACCTGGTCATCTCCAGACCGTCGAGGGTGGGCATCAGAATATCGGTGACGATGATATCCGGTCGCTTGAGTTCGAACAGCCGCAACCCCTCCTCGCCATCGCGGGCGGTGACCAGGGCCCCGGCATGGGCCTGGATCACCCGATCGAGCAGACGGTGAATATCCGGATCATCCTCGACGTAGAGAACGGTCAGCTTGGAGAGGAAATCGCTTTCCGGAATCGGGGATGTTTCGGACATTAAGGGTTGACTCGCGTTCAAGGGATGGTTGATACCGGCAGGAGATCCCGTTCAAGGCTTCCAGGCGTGGGCAAACAGGATCTCCAGGGTGACCGGCAGCCCGGTGGCGGACGGATCGGCCTGGCGCGGGTCACACCGCCGCGCCAGCTCGCGGAGGGTTCCCTTGCCCATCAGCCCAGGCGGACGGCGCCGATGGGCGTTGGTCGCGCCGATGCGACGCAGCTCGAACAGCAGATGCTCGACATCCTCGAAACGGGGTCGGATCATCTCCCGGTCCACCACCGGACGGGCCAGACCGGCCAGACCCAACAAATCCCCGAGATCGGCCAGGGAGAAGAACTCCGGAATGCGCGGCCAGACCTGTCCATGCCGCGCCTGATCGATTTCGGCCAGCACCGCGCGACATTCGGAGAGGGTGGCCGGCCCCATGGTGACCAGCAGCAATGGCGCGCCGGGCTTGAGCACGCGCCGGATCTCCCGCAGGGCGCGCATGGCATCCGCGGACCAGTGCAGGGTCATGTTGGCGATCACCAGATCGAAGGTGTTGGTCGCGAAGGGGAGTTTGACCGGATCCCCGACCAGGGCGCAGGGCGGATTCGGATCCTGGGGCGTGGCGGATGTGGACCAGGCCTCCGGGCGCGGCGCGGCCAATCCCTGGGCGATCACGCGGGCGTCCGGGAGCTGGGCGCGCAACAATTGGGCGGCATGGCCGGGCACGCGGCCCAACTCGAGGATGGCTGGGAAATCCAGACGGATTTCGGTGACGCGCTCCACGAGACGCTGGTTGACGAACGCCAGGAAATCATCGTTTTCGACCGGCGCGGCGCGCCCCATGGCCCGACGCACGCGGCGCGGGTCCAGGCGCGAGGCAGGATGGTGCTCCAGGGGGACGGTTTGGGAACTCATGGCTCGCAAGGTCACGGGGTACCGATGGATTTTTCAGGAGCGGTCATCATAACCTGGATTCCTCCATCTGCAAACATCAATCGCACGACAGACCAAACCCCGCCCTGACCGGTCGTTCCCAGGCCTGACACCCGCGCGGGCATCACCCCTCGCCGGCGCGGATCCGGGCCAGCTCGGACTCCGCTTCCGACTCCTGGGCCGCGACCTCCAGGGACAACGCCTCCCAGGTGGTCATCGCCTCAAGCAATCGCCCCTCCAGTTGCCCAAGGCGCGCCACGTCGTTTTTCAGGCTCTCGCGCGCGGCGTCGGCATAGGCCTCGGGATCGGCCAGAACGGCCTGAATCCGCCCCTGCTCCGCCTCCAGGGTCTCGATCTCCTTTTCCAGCTTCTCCAGACGTTTCCTGGCCTGCTGGGTTTCGGCGCGCAACCGGTCGCGCACCTGGGCGGTCAGACGACGGATCTCGCGGGGATCGCGGGGATCGCGCCCCGCCTGCACGGCCAGCGCCGCGCCGCTCGCGCCACCCGCCGGCTCATCGCGGATCGCCTGCTCCAGATAGCCTTCCAGCGTCCCCTCCCAGACCGTCACCTTGCCGTTGGCGACCACCCACAGAGCATCGCAGCTGGCCTCCATCAGATCCCGATCGTGGGTCACCAGGATCAGGGCCCCCGGATAGTCGATCAGCGCCTCCTCGAGCGCGGCGCGGGCCGCCATGTCGAGGTGGTTGGCCGGTTCGTCGAGCAACAACAAGTTGGCTCCGGACAAAAACAGATGAGCCAGGGCCAGCCGCACCCGCTCCCCGCCGGAGAGATCCGCCACCCTGGTTTTCACCGCATCCCCGGAGAAAAGCATCCCTCCCAACAGCGTCCGCAAGGCGGTATCCCCGAAGTGGTCCGGGGCTGCGGTGGCGGCGGATTCGAGCACGGTCTGGGCCGGATTGAGGGTTTCGAGGGCGTGCTGGGCGAAACGGGCCACCTTGATCCGCTCGGAGAGGAGCACCTGTCCGGAGTCGGGGGTGATGTCGCCGGCGATCAGTTTGAGCAGGGTGCTCTTGCCCGCGCCGTTGATCCCCACCAGACCGATCTTCTCACCCCGTTTGAGTTCCAGCCCCACATCGTCGAGGATGAGCCTGTCGCCGTACCCCTTCTTGAGCCGGCGGGTCTTGAGCACCTCCATGCCGCAGGCCGGCGGGGTGGGAAACCGGATGCGCGGCGGCCCGACGCCGGAAGCGGCCTTCTGGACCGGCTCCAGTTTGGCGAGCATCTTGACCCGGCTCTGCACCTGTTTGGCCTTGGTGGCCTTGGCGCGAAACCGTCGAATGAAGCACTCCAACTCCTCGCGACGCCGGTTGATACGCGCGGCGGACTTCTCCAGGGTTTGCAGGTTCATGGCCTTTTGCTCCAGCCAGGCGTCGAAGGGGCCGGAAAAACGGGTCAGGCGTCCGTTTTCCAACTCCACGGTGACGTTGGTGGCGCGATTGAGAAACGAACGGTCGTGGGAGACGATCACCAACGCCTGGGCTCCGGCGTTCTTTTTCAAATGGTTCTCCAGCCAGGCGGCGGACTCCAGATCCAGATGGTTGGTCGGCTCGTCCAGCAGCAGCAGATCGGGCGCCCAGAAAAGCAACCGCGCCAGCTGCGCCCGCATCCGCCAGCCTCCGGAAAAACTGCCCAACGGACGGGAGGGATCTTCCGGCGCGAACCCCAGACCGGTGAGGATCGCGGCGGCGCGCGACTCGGCGGCATAGGCGTTCAGGGTGGTCAGACGCAGATCGATCTCCCCGAGACGGGCCACCAGCGCATCGTGCTCCGCGGCGCGGGTCGGATCGAGCAGATGGTGTTGAATCACGTCGCGCTCGCCGCGCAACCCGGTCAACTCCGGGTCGCCGGCCAGGGTCATGGCCATCAGGGTTTGGCTGTCGTCCTGAATCTCCTGGCGCAACAATCCGATCCGCACCCCGCCCCGCATCCGGATCGAGCCGGCATCGCACTCCATCTCGCCCAGGATCATGCGCAACAACGTGGTCTTGCCGGCGCCGTTCGGACCGATCAGACCCACCCGTTCCCCGGGGTTGATCAGCAGTTCCGCCTGATCCAACAGTTGGCGTCCGCCAAGATTTTTATTGATTTTGTCAATTGTCAACACGCTGATAACTTCCCGTCAGGCCCCATCCGGTCGCGGTCGGAACGCATCCCCACCTCCCTGCGAACAGGACGACACGAGGGGTCAGGGCGCTCCCGCACCGGGTAAATTAGTTCTGTACATCAAGTGGTAATTGTGGGATGCTGGATTGTCATAACTCAACAAAGCAGTTCAGCCTCTTGGCAACGTTCGACATTCCGGACCCGACATGCACCGGACGCGCCGTGCGACCCATTATTTGGCACGCGATCCCATCCAGATGCAAGGGCGGGATGCCACGCAGGGAGGAATCGATGAAAATCGCCGGCTTTGTGCGGCAACGCTATCCCATGGCCCGCTCCGGGGCCGAACGAGTGGCGGCAGCCCGTGAAATCGCCAGACATGGCTTTCTGGTCATCTTCCGACACGAGGCGTTCGCGGGAATCCTGACGCTCGAGGATATTCAGGCCGGTCGCGGTCTCTCCGGCGGTCCCCTGGTGCGGGCGGGCGAGGAGTTGAATGTCGTCCTCGAACGCATGACCCAAAGCAACCGTCCGGTCCTGCCGGTCATGGAGGAGGAACGGTTCGTGGGCGTGGTGACCCGCGCCGACCTCGAGGCGGCCCGCAGCCAGTTGGAACAACAACCCGACTCGGGCAAACGAAAAAAAAACAAGGCCAAGGACGATCGGGAACCAACCGGTGGCACGGAACTGGAAACCCGTTACCAGGACCTCTCCGCAGAGGTCGAAACCCTGCGCGAACTGGTGCGCCACAACGAACGCACCTCCCAGTCACGCCTGGCCATCAACACCCTGCTGCAAACCGCCCTGGAACCCATCTCCCTGGAAGAACTCCTGCAACGGGCCCTGGACATCATCCTCGATGTGCCGTGGCTGGCGGTGCAGGCGCGCGGGGCGATCTTCCTGGCCGATCCGTCCACCAAACGGCTCTCCCTGGTGGTCCAGAAAGGACTCTCCGCCAGCCTGATCTCCCACTGCCAGGTGGTGGAACCGGGCTTCTGCCTGTGCGGACGGGCAGCCCAGGATGAGCGCATCTACTTCGCCGACTGCGTGGGGCCGGAACACGACGTCCGCTATCCGGGCATGATGCCCCATGGTCACTACTGCGTGCCGATCCTGTCACGGGGGGAGCTTCTGGGGGTCTACAACCTCTATCTCACCGTGGGACACTCCCGTCTGGCCGAGGAGGAGACGTTTCTCACCGCCGTGGCCAACACCCTGGCCGGTCTCATCGAACGCAAGCGGGTCGAGGCCGATCTGCGCCAGGCCAAGGAGGAGGCGGAAAGCGCCAACCGTGCCAAAACCGCCTTTCTGGCCAACGTCAGCCACGAAATCCGCACCCCGCTGAACGCCATCGTCGGCTTCTCCCGCATCCTGCTCAAGCATCAAAGCCAGATCTCGCCCCGTTTCATGCGCTATCTGGAAAACATCCGCGTCAGCGGAGACAACCTCACCGAAATCATCAGCAATGTCCTGGATCTGGCCAAGATCGAAGCCGGCAAGGTGGAACTCGACAAAGAGGACATCGACATCGCCCTCCTGGTGCAGAGCCTCTATCAGGTCGCCAAGGATCGCGCCGCCGAAAAAGGGGTGCTGCTCCACTATGCGCTGGATCCGGAACTGCCCCGTCATGTCCACTCAGACCGCACCCGCATCAACCAGATCCTCATGAACCTGGTGGGCAATGCCATCAAGTTCACCCCGCGCGGCAAGAGCGTGACGATTCGCGCGGTACGCGACGGGGGATTCATGATGTTCGAGGTCGAGGATCAGGGGATCGGCATCCCGCGCGAACGGCTCAACGCCATCTTCGAACCGTTCGAACAGGCGGATGGCTCGACCACCCGCCGTCACGGCGGCACCGGACTGGGCCTGGCCATCGTGCGCAGTCTCACCGGGATGCTGGAGGGGAGCGTCTACGTGGACAGCCACGAAGGGGTCGGTTCCACCTTCCGGGTGCGTCTCCCCTTGCAGGAGGCCGCGCCCCCGGCCCAGGACGGCGACGACATCAACTGGCGCGAATACCGATTCGATCCCAAGGCGCGGATTCTCCTGATCGAGGACAATCCGATGAACCAGGAGATGCTGCTGGCCGTGCTCGACGAGGTGGGATTGACCGCCACGGTGGCCGAAAATGGACAGAACGGGGTGGAAAAGGCGCGGGAGTGGTTGCCGGATCTGATCCTGATGGATCTCCACATGCCGATCATGGATGGTCTTACCGCCACCCGGATGCTGAAAAACCACCCGGAAACCGCCAACATCCCGGTGATCGGCCTGTCGGCGGACGCTTTCGTGGAACGGGAGAAGGAGGCCCTGGAGGCGGGGGTTTCGGACTATCTGACCAAGCCGGTCGATCTGGCCCGGTTGATCCCGATGCTGGCGGCCTACTTGACCCGCAAGCCCGGCGACGCCACCCCCGCGCCGTTCGTGCCGGGACAGGAGTCTCTGCCCGAGGGGTTGACGGAACGGTTGCGCGCCGGATTGGCCGAAATCGCCACCCTGCCTCTGTTCGAGTCCGCGCGGATCGTCGCCATGTGCGACACCTTGTCCGCGCTCTGCTCGCCTTACGAATGTCCGCACAAAACCGTGTTCGAACGCATTCGCGAGGCCATTTTCGCACGCAACTCCAAACGGATCCCGGAAATCATCCAGGAAGCCGAAAGGTTGCTCGATCCGGACCGAACCGCTTGAACCAAGGACGATCGCTTGAATTTTCGACAAATCATCGCCATGATGCCCACTGAAGCGCAACAACGGACCGTCGGGGGATCTTGACGCGCGAGCCACGGACGCATGGAGGGGACACGGGGCTGTCGGCATGTACATCCATCACAAATTGGGACTGGGCTTTGGTGGCACGGTCGGTCTGGTGCTGCTCTTATCCATGTTGGCCTGGCAGAACATGCAGATCCTGGTCGGCATGGAGCGGGGTCAGGAACGGGTCCGGCAGATGCGCGAGGCGCTGCTCGAGGCTCGGCGACATGAAAAGAACTACCTGTTGCGTCAGGACGAAAAATGGGCCGACCTCACCCGCGACTGGATGACCCGTCTCGGGCAGATGGTCCGCGACGAGACCTCGCAGAGTTCCGGCGCGGAACACGAATCGTGGCACGAGATCGATGAACTCACCCAGACCTATCTGGATCGATTCGAGGCCCTCGGACAAATCCCCCTCCACTCCTGGAAAGAGCGCGTCGAACAGACGGAACGACAGCTCGTCCCCCTGGCCAGACAGCTCCACGAACGGTTCGATGCCCGACTGTCGGCACGCCTGGGGAAACAGGAAACCCATCTGGCCTACACCGAACGGCTGCACACGATCTTCGTGGTTCTGGCCATTCTGAGCGCGGGTCTGATGGTGTTCACGCTCACCCGCTCGATCCTGCGCTCTCTCAAGTCGGGGGTGCAGTTCTCCCGCCAGATCGCGGCGGGCAACCTGAACGCCACCATCGACCATATCCCCAAGGATGAGATCGGCATTCTCCTGCACGCCATGCAGCAGATGGGCCGCGAACTGAACCGTCTCGACGAGACCAACCTGCGCTCCCAGGCGCGCCGTCTGGCGTTGAGCGCGCTGCTGGAAAGCTCCCTGGAACCTTTGTCGCTGCAAAAACAGCTCGAAGTGGCCCTGCACATCGTCCTGACCGTGCCGTTTCTGCGTCTGGAGCACCGGGGGGCGATCTTCCTGGCCGACGAACAGGATGGCACCTTGCGGATGATAGCCTCGGACGGACTCACCCCCCAGAACGAACAAGCCTGCCGCACGGTCCGGCCCGGTTGGTGTCTGTGTGGACGGGCCGCAGTCGAAAAGCGGCTGTTGCACGTCCAGAACGTGGATGGCCGGCACGAAAACCGCTTCGACGGCATGCCCGATCACGGTCACTACTGTCTGCCGATCGTCTCGCGCGGCAGGGTTCTGGCGGTGATGAACCTCTATCTGGACCCGACCCACGTCAAGACCGCCGAGGAGGAGGCCTTCCTGGCCAACGTGGGTTTCACTCTGGCCGGCATCCTGGAGCGCAAGCGGCTGGAGGAGCGGATGCAGCATCTGGCCCATCACGATCTCCTGACCTCGCTCCCCAACCGGATGCTGTTCACCGAACATCTGACCCATGCCCTGGCCCAGGCCACCCGCGGCCAGGAGCCGCTGGCCCTGATGCTGATCGATCTGGACCACTTCAAGGAGGTCAACGACACCCTGGGCCACGCCGCCGGCGATCAGGTGCTGATCACCTCCACCCAGCGCATCCGTGTCTGTCTGCGCGCCTCGGATCTGGTGGCGCGCATGGGCGGTGACGAATTCGCGGTGATCCTGTCGGATCTGGCCGACCCAGCCGCCGCCGGTCGGGTGGCCGAAAAGATCGTGCAGTCCGTTTCGCAACCGATCGATGTGGCGGGAGAGAAGGTGACGGTGGGCGCGTCGATCGGCATCGCGCTCTTTCCCGCGCACGGAGACAACGGGGATGCCCTGATGGAACACGCGGACATGGCGATGTACGCGGTGAAGGAGCGAGGGCGCAACGGTTTCCGGTATTTCGAAAAAGCGGACCGGAAAAGCCGATGATCGGATATCAACTTGAACAAAAGGAGTTGTGAACCCATGAAACTGGAAACCCTGGCCATTCACGCCGGCTACCGTCCGGAACCGACCACCAAATCCGTGGCGGTGCCCATCTATCAAACCACCTCCTACGCCTTCGACGACACCCAGCACGCGGCGGATCTGTTCGACCTGAAGGTGGCGGGCAACATCTACACCCGCATCATGAACCCGACCACCGCCGTGCTCGAACAGCGCGTGGCGGAGCTGGAAGGGGGCATCGGCGCGCTGGCGCTCTCCTCGGGCCAGGCGGCGATCACCTACGCCATCTTCACCATCTGCGAAACCGGGGACAACATCATCGCCTCGAGCACCCTCTACGGCGGGACCTACAATCTCTTTGCCCACACCCTGCCGCAACTGGGCATCGAGGTGCGCTTCGCCGACTATCGCGAACCAACCAGCTTCTCCGCGTTGATCGACGAACGCACCAAGGCGATCTTCGTGGAATCGATCGGCAATCCCCTCGGCAACGTGGTCGATTTCGCGGCCCTGGCCCAGGTGGGTCACTCCAGGGGGGTGCCGCTGATCGTGGACAACACCGTGCCGACGCCGGCCATCTGCCGTCCGTTCGATCACGGCGCGGACATCATCATCCACTCGCTCACCAAATACATGGGGGGACATGGCACAAGCATCGGCGGCGTTCTGGTCGATTCCGGACGCTTCCCGTGGGCCGAACACAAAACCCGTTTCCGCCGCCTGAACGAGCCGGATATCTCCTATCACGGGGTCACCTACACCGAAGCCCTGGGCGCCGCCGCCTTCATCGGACGGGCAAGGGTGGTGCCGCTGCGCAACATGGGGGCGGCGATCTCGCCGTTCAACAGCTTTCTGATTCTGCAAGGGATCGAAACCCTGGCCCTGCGCATGGAACGCCACTGCGCCAATGCCCTGGCCGTGGCCGAATACCTTCAGGGGCATGCCAAAGTGGCCTGGGTGAACTACGCCGGTTTGAAGGATCACCCGGATCGCGGCCTGGTGGACCGTTATTTCAATGGCAAGGCTTCCGGGATTCTGACCTTCGGCGTGCAGGGAGGCCGCAAGTGCGGTGAAAAATTCATCGACTCCCTGAAACTGATCACCCACCTGGTGAACATCGGCGACGCCAAATCCCTGGCCTGCCACCCGGCCAGCACCACCCACCGGCAACTGTCCCCCGAAGAGCTGAAAAAGGCCGGCGTCTCGGAGGACATGGTACGTCTCTCCGTCGGTCTGGAGCACATCGACGACATCCTGGCCGACATCGCCCAGGCCCTGGATGCCGCCACGTCGGTCTGAGTTTCGCCTTTTTCTACCATACTGAAATATAACCTGAAATTCCCACCCTTCCCCCTCACGCGGACCTGGAGAAAATCCGGGTCCGCGCAAAAAAAGTTCCTTGCCTTGTCGTGATGTCAAAGAGAAAATCACAATATTGGAATTTCATGATTGTCTAATGCACTGCAACATAAAACCCTGTCTGATTCTGTCGATGCCGAGGGGGCAGCAAGATCGCCAGTTGGAAAGATTCGGCTCGATAACCGTTCCATCACGGCGTTTTTCAACGAGGAGTGCGCGAAGAATGAGTGGCAACCAAACATCCCAGGCAATGGAACTGCATACGCCTCTGCTCAACGAGCTGGAGAGCGGTCCCTGGCCGAGCTTCTTCTCCGATCTCAAGGAGTATTCAAAAAAGAAGCCGGTCGTGGCCCAGCTGCTCAACCAGCTCGAAGAGTCGTATGAGAATCGCTGGAACTACTGGCTCGGCAAAATCATCAATGCTCCGGGTTACGGCGGAGGCATCATCGCCCGCGTCTCCGAGTTGTCCGACAAGTATCCGGGTCTGGCCAACTTCCACACCGTGCGCGTCATCGAGCCGCCGGGTTGGGTCTATTCCACCAAGGCGCTGCGCAACCTGGCCGACACCTCCGAGCGCAATGGCGCGGGAATCCTGCAATTCCACGGCATGAGCGGCGACGTTCTGCTGCTGGGCTTCGACGACGCCGGTTCGTTGCAGTGCGTCGAAGATCTGATGAACGATGGTTGGGACATCGGCGGATCGGGCGCGGCCATGCGCACCCTCCAGTGCTGCGTCGGCCAGGCCCGCTGCGAAATGGCCTGCTACGACACGATGAAAACCACCAAGCACATCACCGACACCTTCATCCACTACCTGCACCGCCCCGAATTCGTCTACAAATTCAAGTTCAAGCTCTCCGGTTGCGGCAACGACTGCGCCAACTCCATGCTCCGCTCCGACATGCCGATCATCGGCACCTGGCGCGGTCCGATGCAGGTGGATCAGGCCAAGGTCGCGGAGTTCATCGACGAGAAGGGCATCGAATATCTCATCGACAACGTGATCACCCGCTGCCCGACCCGCTGCCTGGCGGTGCGCGGCAAAACCCTGGAAGTGGACAACGACAACTGCGTGCGTTGCATGCACTGCATCAACGTGATGCATCACGCCCTCAAGCCGGGTCTGGATCGCGGCGTCACCATCCTGGTGGGTGGTCACCGCACCTTGAAGATCGGCGACACCTTGAGTTCGGTGCTGGTTCCCTTCATGAAGCTCGAGACCGACGAGGATCTCGAGGAGCTGACCAGCTTCATCGAGCGGATTTGGGAGTTCTGGAACGACAACGGCATGGATCACGAGCGCATCGGCGAATTCATCCACCGTGTCGGCATGGGCACCTTCTTGAAGGGTGTGGGTCTGGAGCCGGATCCGCGCATGATCCGTCAGCCGCGCACCACCCCCTACATCAAGTTCGAGGAGCTGGCCCCGACCCGTTTCGAGGGCGAGCAGACGAAGAATCCGCCGGTCTGGAACCGCGAGGCCGAAGCGGTCGAGACTGCGTGACCCGCTTCACGGACTCCCCGCGCGCCGGATCGCTTGCGGCTTGATCCGACGCGCGCCGGGAATCCCTTCGAAACCCGAACGAACGTGAACTCCCTTTATCGAAAGGAAAGTTTTCAACATGAGCAACAAACCATTGGCTCCTCGCGACCAGGGCGCGCCCGATTACACCAAGATGCTCCATCCCCTCATGGCCAAGAACTATGGCGAATGGGAATCCCATGATCGTCTGCGTCCCGGCGTGCTGGTGCACACCGCCAAAAACGGAGACAAGCTCTATTCGGTCCGCGCCGGTTCGCCCCGCACCATGAGCGCCGACACGGTGCGCAAGGTGTGCGACATCGCCGACCAGTATTGCCAGGGCTTCCTGCGTTTCACCTCGCGTTCCAACGTCGAGTTCCTGTGCGGCGACAAGAACGACCTGGATGGCCTGGTCAACGCGGTGGAAAACAGCCTGGGCTGGCCGCTGGGCGGCACGGGTCCGTCGGTCTCCAACATCTCCCACACCCAGGGCTGGCTGCACTGCAACCTGCCGGGCAGCGACGCCGCCGGTTCGGTGAAGGCGCTGATGGACGAGCTGATCGACGAGTTCAAGAACGAAACCCTCCCCAACCGCGTCCACATCTCCTCGTCGTGCTGCCAGATCAACTGCGCCAGCCACGGCGACATCGCCATCATCGTGCAACACCATCACCCACCGCGCATCAACCACGCCAACATGCAGATCTGCGAGTTGCCGAAGGTGGTCGCGATCTGCCCGGCGGCGGCGATTCGTCCCGCCGTGGTCAACGGTTACGAAACCGTCGAGGTGGTTCACGAAAAATGCATGTACTGCGGCGCCTGCCACGGTCAGTGCCCGAGCATGGAGATCCGCGACTCCGAAACCGACACGTTGTCGATCTGGGTGGGCGGCAAGGTCTCCAATGCCCGCACCCCGCCGGCCTTCATGAAACTGGCGGTGTGGGGTCTGCCGAACAATCCGCCTCGCTGGCCCGAGGTGGGCGAAGCGGTGCGTCGCATCCTGTCGGCCTACAAGGAGAGCGGCAAACCCTGGGAGCGGGTTGGCGAGTGGATCGAGCGCATCGGTTGGCAGCGGTTCTTCGAAAAGACCGGCTTCCCGTTCACCCGTTATCACATCGACGACGGCCCGGAAGCCCTGTCCAACCTGAACCGTTCCGCCATGGTCCGCCTGTGACGGAAAAAAGAGGATGCTTACCGTGGCCCGCTTCCATGGGGGCCACGGGTGGGGGGCAGCTCGCATCGCCCCCCATCATGCACGTTTGCAAAGTTTTCTCTCTCACGCTTCGAGGGGACCTGACAGATGGGTTTATCCACCACGATTTTGAACGAGGAGTTTACCAGGGCTGACCTCGAGCCCACGTTGGACAAGGGGGTCGCGGAAGAGATCGTCGTCCGCAACGGCACCAGCTGGAAATGCCCGACCTATGTGCAGCGTCTGCCTCCCTGCCGGGATGCCTGCCCGAGCAGCGAGGACATTCGCGGCTATCTGACCACGATCGCCCAGGCGGAAAAATCGAAAATCTCGCTGGACGATGCCACGGACCAAGCCTGGTATCGTCTCACCGACACCAACCCGATGCCGGCCACCCACGGTCGCATCTGCCCGCATCCGTGCGAAAAGGGTTGCAACCGCAAGGAGTTGACGGACGGCTCGGTGGCGATCAACAACATGGAGCGCTATGTGGGAGATCATGGTCTCCGTCGCAAGCTCAAGCTCACCATGTTGACCCAGGAGAGAAAGAACCAGTCCGTGGCCGTGGTCGGCTCCGGTCCGGCGGGTCTGTCGTGCGCCTATCAACTGGCCCGTCGCGGCTACGACGTGACCATCTACGAAGCGTTCGAGAAGGCGGGCGGCATGCTGCGTTACGGCATCCCGGACTATCGCCTGCCGCAGGAGGTGCTGGACGGGGAGATCCAGAACATTCTCGATCTGGGCGTGCAGTTGAAGTGCAACGTCCGCATCGGACGGGACATCTCCTTCCAGGAACTGAAAGAGAAATACAACGCCGTTTTCCTGGCCATCGGCGCCCACAAGGGGAGCGTGATGAACCTGGAGGGCGAGAACTCCGCCAACGTCTTCACCGCGGCCAGTTTCCTGAACCGGGTGAACACCGGCGCCAAGGTGGAGATCGGCTCGCAGGTGGTGGTGGTCGGTGGTGGCGATAGCGCCATGGACGCCGCGCGCGTGTCGTTGCGCTTGCAGGCCGAAATGGACGAGGCCGAAGCCGCCGGCAATGACGAAGCCTATGAAAAGGCCCGTCAGGCCCTGGACGACGTGGCCAAGGAGCAGGAAACCTCCATCTCCACCGAAAAGACCGCGATGGATTCGGCGCGCATCGTGCGTCGCGTTTCCAAGTACTCCAAGGTGACCCTGCTCTATCGTCGCACCAAGGACGAAATGCCGGCCATCGCCAAGGATGTGGTCGAGGCGGAGCACGAGGGAATCGAGTTCAAGCTGCTCTCCACCCCGGTCGGCCTGGTGACCCAGGGCGGTCGCGTGGTGGCGATCCAGTGCGTGCGCATGGAACTGGGAGCCCCGGACGCCTCGGGTCGTCGCAGTCCGGTGCCGGTGGCCGGTTCCGAGTTCACGGTCCCCTGCGACACCCTGATCATGGGTATCGGTCAGGTGCCGGAACTGGAAGATGGCATGACCGAGTTCGCCAACAAGTGGGGCTGGATCTCTGCCAACAACACCCATCAGACCAAAGACCCGAAGGTGTTCGCCGGCGGTGACGTGCTGGGTCTGGGGATCTCCACCCGTTCGGTCGGGCATGGTCGCGTGGCGGCCCGCGCCATCGACGGGTTCTTGAAGGGTGGCGCGCCGTATCAACTGCCCTCCAAGGGCAAGCCGATCAAGACCGATCAGATGCGTCTGGCCTACTACAAGCCAGCTCCGCGCAACGAAGAGATGGCCCTGCCGGTCGAAGAGGCGATCAAGGGGTTCGTCGAGACCACCCAGACCATCACCACCGAGCAGGCGCTGGCCGAGGCGAAGCGGTGCATGAGCTGTGGTTTGTGTTTCGCGTGCGACCAGTGCCGCATCTTCTGCCCGCGCGAGGCGATCTCCAAGGATCACTCGCGTCCCAAGGGCAAGGTGATGCACACCGACTACACCCGTTGCAACGGCTGCCATGTGTGTCACATGGCCTGCCCGTGCGGCTATATCCAGATGGGCATGGGGTTGTAATTCCGCGTCCTTTGGGATGGTTGGCCTTTGATCAAAAAAAAAGAGCGATCCGAACACAACCGGATCGCTCTTTTTTTGTACCTTCATGATGGGGAGAGTCCCCATCCCCCCCTTGCACCCTTGCAGGATGGCCCCCCCTCACCCCCTTTAGCATGAACCTTTCGGGAGTTCCGAAGAAATCAACACGCGCCTCAACGGTTCTTGATGACCGCCTCGCAGGTCATCACCAACCCCTTTTTGTCGCTGACCAGCAACAGGCGCAGCGTGTCCTGATTCCTGTCGAGCACCGTGATCCCCTCGGCCCGGAAGCCAAGCGGAAGGGTGCCGACAAAACGGATTTCGTCCTGATCGTCGTTCCAGATCCCCAATTGAAAGGGCAAATCGCTTCCCGATCCGGAGGCGCCCAACAACACCAGCCAGGCATTGCCGCCGGCACCCGGAATCAAGGCCATGTCCCGCACCCCCAAAGGCTCCTTGCCGATTCCGAGGATGCCCCCCTCCTGGAACCGGGCCTGGAGTTTCAGCTTTCGCCACTGAACGACCGACAGAGCGCCGTTCGCCTCCTCCCTGGCGACCAGCACGACCGGTTTACCCGCCAACTCCGGATTGCGGAATCCGAACACCAGGAGACCCTCGCGGGAGGTGGCCAACCCTTCGACATTGATGCCGGTTTCGCCGTCCAGTGCCGAGATCTTCTTGTCCCAGGGCGGATTGGCGGTCGTGGTCAGCCAGCCATTCAGCCCCCCGGCGGGCGAGATCTTCCGCGGGGTGTCGATCCCCGGAGCCTGCGCCCCATTCGGCTTGAGCGCGAACCGCAAGAGCGTATCCCTCGGTTTGCCCTTGTGCAGCCCCAACGATGCCGTGGCCACGAATTCGCCGCCCGGCAGTCGGGTGATCCCCTCCAGATCATCCGGATTGAACTGCTTGACCTGGGCAGGCGTGAGCAGAGGAAGCGCGCGAATCGTGTTGTCCGGGCGGATCGCCTTGGGATCGAAGGCGAACAAGGCATGGGGCGAAGACTCGTCCGAGACCCCGATCGCCCATTGACTCCCCGGATCCCAGGCCACGCCCGACGGCTCGACCACGCCCTGATCAGCCACCAGTCTAGGTAATTTCTTGATATTGTCCGGACATTTGAGCGAATCGGCGCAAGCCGGGGTCGCCAGCACGGTCAAGAGCATCAGCGTGGTCAAGAGTGACGGATTGCGCATGGTTCCTCCCTGGTTGGTCAGACGATTTCCACTGGTTTGTTGTTGCGACGGAACCCGGTTGGCCATGCCAACAGGATCGGACTCCTCATCAGACGGTAACCCGATTGGGATGGATCGGCAAGCGCATTATCTGATATTAAATTTCTATCGTATCGATTGATAAATAGTATTTTACTATTGACAGGTCTGTAACGTATGCTGGCATCAAGGTCGGACAGAGGATTCACCCGACCGGATCTCCGACGTTGCCCGTTCACCGTGCGACGCTCATCCATTCACACACCCCAACACCCAACCATAAAGATGCGGAGGCAACATGTCTGGAAACGACACCCCAACCGCCGGAAGATGTCCCGTGATGCACGGGGGAAACACCCAGGCCAGCATGGCCAATCAGGCCTGGTGGCCGAAATCGCTGAATCTCGATATCCTGCATCAACACGACACCAAGACCAACCCGATGGGGGCGACGTTCAACTATCGCGAGGCGCTCAAGGGGCTGGATGTCGAGGCCCTGAAAAAAGATCTGCTCGCCCTGATGACCGACAGCCAACCCTGGTGGCCGGCGGATTGGGGCCACTACGGCGGTCTGATGATCCGCATGGCCTGGCATGCCGCCGGCACCTACCGGATCGCCGATGGCCGGGGAGGCGCGGGAACCGGCAATCAGCGGTTCGCCCCATTGAACTCCTGGCCGGACAACGCCAATCTGGACAAGGCGCGCCGTCTGTTGTGGCCGATCAAGAAAAAGTACGGCAACGCAATCAGTTGGGCCGATCTGATCATCCTGGCCGGCACCCTGGCGTATGAATCCATGGGCTTGAAGACCTTCGGGTTCTCCTTTGGCCGCGAGGACATCTGGCATCCGGAAAAGGATATCTACTGGGGTTCCGAGCGGGAGTGGCTGGCTCCGAGCGGGAGTGAGGGAAGCCGCTACTCTGGAGAGCGCGACCTGGAGAACCCCCTGGCCGCCGTGATGATGGGGCTGATCTACGTGAATCCGGAAGGGGTGGACGGCAAACCCGACCCCTTGAAGACCGCGCGCGATGTCCGCATCACCTTCGGACGCATGGCCATGAACGACGAGGAGACCGTGGCCCTGACCGCCGGCGGTCACACCGTAGGCAAGGCGCACGGCAACGGCAACGCGGCCAATCTCGGTCCCGCGCCCGAGGGTGCCGACGTCGAGGAGCAGGGGTTGGGCTGGATGAACCATGCCGCCCGAGGGATTGGCCGGGATACGGTGACCAGCGGCCTGGAAGGGGCCTGGACCACCCATCCCACCCGTTGGGACAACGGCTATTTCGATCTGCTGTTGGGATATGACTGGTGGTTGCAGAAATCCCCGGCTGGAGCCTGGCAGTGGGAACCGGTCAACATCCGGGAAGAGGATATGCCGGTCGATGTCGAGGATGCGACGATTCGACGCAAACCGATCATGACCGATGCCGACATGGCGTTGAAGTTCGATCCGGCCTATCGCAAGATCGCGGAGGGCTTCCACAAGGATCCGGCCCGGTTCTCGGAGGTGTTCGCGCGGGCCTGGTACAAACTGACCCACCGGGACATGGGACCGACCTCCCGTCACATTGGCCCGGACGTGCCTGCGGAGGCGTTGCTTTGGCAGGATCCGATTCCGGCGGGGACCACGGGATACGATGTGGACGCCGTGAAGGCGAAGATCGCCGCCAGCGGTCTGACCAGCGCCGAGATGGTGGCCACGGCCTGGGACAGCGCCCGGACATTCCGGGGTTCGGACAAACGCGGCGGAGCCAACGGCGCGCGCATTCGTCTCGCGCCGCAACGGAACTGGGAAGGCAATGAACCGGCCCGTCTGGAAAAGGTTCTGGCCGTTCTGGAACCGATCGCCGCATCGACCGGCGCCAGCGTGGCGGATGTGATCGTGCTGGCCGGCAACCTGGGAATCGAGCAGGCAGCCAAGGCCGCCGGTTTCACGGTGACCGTGCCGTTCGCGCCGGGACGAGGCGATGCCTCCCAGGAGTGGACGGATGTGGCCTCATTCGAGGTTCTGGAGCCGCTCGCGGATGGATTCCGCAACTGGTTGAAAAAGGATTATGTGGTCACCCCCGAGGAACTTCTGCTCGACCGCGCCCAGTTGATGGGGTTGACGGCCAGGGAGATGACCGTTCTCGTGGGCGGTCTGCGCGTTCTGGGCGCCAACCACGGCAACACCGGGCACGGGGTGTTCACGGATCGCGCGGGGGCCTTGACCACCGACTTCTTCGTCAACCTGACCGACATGGCCCACACCTGGAAGCCGGTGGGTCGTAACCTCTACGAGATCCGCGACCGACAGAGCGGATCGCTCCTCTGGACCGCCACCCGGGTGGATCTGGTCTTCGGCTCCAACTCGATCCTGCGCGCCCATGCCGAACTCTACGCCCAGGACGACAACCAGGCGAAGTTCGTGAACGACTTCGTGTCCGCCTGGACCAAGGTGATGAACGCCGATCGCTTCGACCTCGCATCCTCCTGATTCCCCCCTCCTCGGGTACGACGGATCCCCTCCGTCGTACCCGACCGCATGCGCCAGAAGTCATCCCCCCGACACCAACGGCACAACAGAGGCAGGGGTGTGGGCTGGGCGTGCAGACCCGAGATGCCAGTTCATGACAGCCTGATTACCATGGGACTCCCGAAGGGAGGTCCATGCTACGGGGGGTGAGGGGGACTCCCCCCAGCATGCACGTTTCAATGGCCATCCCTGGCCTTTCCTCTCCCGTCTCGACAACAAGCGGGATCAGAAACTTTTGCTGACCTTCAACACCGCTTGATCATCCGAATTGGCGAGATTGAGCTGGCGGCCATCCCGGTCGGTGAAGTTGTAAGAGAGATCCACACCGAAACCGAACAGCTCTTTCGACAGACCAACGGTGTAGTCGTTGTAGGATTCGGGAGCCCCCGTTCCCTTGAAATGATCCCCTGCCGTATGGCCCATGTGCGCCGCGGCCACGATTTCGTAAGGCAGATCGTAGGTCAGCGCCCCTTCCAGGTAATAGGCCGACTTGTTGCCCGGCACGACGAGGTTGTCACCACCGAAGTTGGACGAGTAGCTGTATTTGGCGTTCATTCCGAGGGCGTTGAACTTGTAGGAGCCCCCCAGGTAGTATTCGGTGTAGTCCAGATGCATGGCAGAATTCACCCCCGGATAGGTGTAGTGGACGACACCCAGATCCGGCTTGAATCCGGGGAACAGGATCTCCTTGCTCCAGCCCGCCGCGTAGTCCAATTCCAGATTGGCGTTGTTGGCCGCCTGGAAATCGACCGAAAAGGCCGACACCGTGGCATAGATCCCGCTGGGGGTATGGCTGACCGTCGCCGCCCCCTGCAACGAAGGATGCTTGTCGGAATTGGTGATGCCCCGCGACACATAATTGCTGGCCAGCGCCACATTGCCGGAAACGGCGAAATCACTGGCGGTTTCAACTTTTTGGGCGTTCGACTCTTCCGCCTGGACTGGAACGGCGATCAGGCCTGCCAGAAGCGTGGCGGCTGTCATGAACGGATAACGCATGGTTGCACTCCTTTGTTTTTTCATGTTGATTTGCATGCCTTGCCGGCACTGTTAACGACTTCTCAATGACCGCTTTCACAGCCGGCGCAGCCGCTTCCGCACCCTGCGCCGCTGGCGATCGGAATCGCGCGTGGCCGTACCGGCACGGCCAGAATCGAGCGCATCGAAACCAAACGCATCAGCATCACCACCACCATCCAGAAGATCCCCAATCCGGCCAGCCACACAAAAGAGGAACCCGGATGGTGCGCGAAGGTGGCCGCCTGGTAAAATCCGGTCGCCACCGACCAGGCCACCGAGGTGGTCCAGAGGGCGGCAAACACCGTCCAGCGCGACCCGACCTCCTGTTGAATCGCCGCCGTGGCCGCCACGCAAGGGAAATAAAGCAGCACGAACAACAGATAGGCCACGGCCCCGGCGGTCCCGTCGAACAGACGGGTCATGGCCCCCAACGTACCGGTGGTCACCTTGCTGGCCTTGGCCGCATCCTCGGCGCTCTCGAAGCTCTCCAGTTGAACTTTCAGCGGATCTGTCAGGGTCTGAGCCAACTCGCCGAACTTCTCGCCGATCGACGCAAAGGCCTCTTGCACCTTGCCCATGAGATCAAACGGCGCCTCTTCCTTCTTGGCTTTCTCCTGGCCATCCATCTGGCTGTAGAGCGCATCCAGCGAGCCGATCACCGCCTCCTTGGCGAACACGCCAATGAACAGCCCCACCGTGGCCGGCCAGTTGTCCTCCTGGATCCCCATCGGCTTGAAGATCGGCGTGATCTGCCGTCCGATCTGACTCAACACCGATTTTTCCTGATTGGCGCTGTCGAAACCGCCATCCGTACCCATGGCGTTGAGCATGCTCAACACCACGATCACCGGGATCAAGACCCGACTGGCCCTCGTCACAAAACCACGCAGACGACCCGAAGCATGATGCAAAACGCTGGCCAAAGATGGCAGATGATACAGAGGCAACTCCATGACAAATGGGGTCGGTTCGCCACGTAACAGGGTGTTTTTGAGGATTAAACCGGTCAGGATGGCCAGCAGGATCCCGGTCAGATAGAGAAAAAAGACCACGTTCTGTCCGCCTTGCGGAAAAAAGGCCGCCACGAACAGGGCATACACCGGCATGCGCGCCCCGCACGACATGAAGGGATTCATCAGGATGGTCATCAGCCGATCCCTGGGATTTTCCAGGGTGCGCGTGCCGAGGATGGCCGGCACGTTGCAGCCAAAACCGACCATCATCGGGATGAACGCCTTGCCCGGAAGACCGATGAAGCGCAGCAGCCGATCCAGAATGAAGGCCGCGCGAGCCAGATAGCCCGAGTCCTCCAGCCAGGAGAGAAACAGAAACATGAAACCGATCGGCGGAATGAAGGTGGCCAGGGTCTGGATGCTGCCTCCCAGGCCATCGGCCAACAGGGTGATCAACCACTCCGGAGACGACACCCCTTGCAGCAGCACGCGGGTTCCCTCGACGAACACGGCGCCAAAGAGAATGTCGAAGAAATCGATGAACGCCCCACCCAGATTGATCGTGAACATGAACATCAGATAGAGCACGACCAGAAAGATCGGCAGTCCCAAAAACCGGTTGAGCAGTACCGTATCCAGCCGGTCGGTGAGCGCGTGGGAGGCCATGCCGTGCCGGTCGATCACCGCATCGGCGATCTTCTCGATGGCATGATACCGGGCATGGGCGAACGAGATGTCCGGTTCGTCGCCGGTTTTGCTTTCCAACTCCTGCCGGATGCTGGCAACCTGTGCGACGATGCCCGCCTCATCCACCCCCTCGGGCGCGCCGCCATCCCCTTCGATCAGCTTCAACGCCAGCCAGCGGGAATCCAGCCCAGCCGCATGCGCGATCGGAAGCACGGCAGGCCGCAACGTTTCAACTGCCGAGGCGAGAGGTTCGGTCAACTCCGGCATGCCCGGCAGCGACTCCCGGCCCATCTGAGCGGCCCGGACCATCACGGCCCGCAAGGTCTCCAACCCCTCGTCGCGCTTGGCCACCACCCCCACCACCGGACACCCCAACCGCTCCGCGAGCGCCTTCGTGTCTGGCACGCAACACCGTTGCTCGGCCACATCCATCATGTTGAGCACCACCATCATCGGCACGCGCATCTCCATCAACTGCATGGTGAGATAGAGATTGCGCTCCAGATTGGAGCCATCCACGATGTTGATGATCAGATCATGCCCTCGGGAGAGCATAAAATCCCGCGCCACCCGTTCGTCCGGCGCAATCGCCGCCAGCGAGTAGATCCCCGGCAGATCGACCAGGGTGATCTCCTGATCGCCAACCTGAAGCAGCCCTTCCTTGCGCTCCACGGTCACGCCCGGCCAGTTGCCGATGGTTTGCCGACCACCGGTCAACCGGTTGAACAGCGTGCTCTTGCCACAGTTGGGATTGCCGATGATCCCCACGACCAGATTGTTTTTCATGGTTTCAAATCCTTTCCACCCGAACGGCGGATGCCTCTTCCCGGCGCAGCACCAGGGCAAACCCTCGAATGACAACCTCCACCGGATCGCCCATGGGGGCGACCCGACGAATTCTCAACAGCGCGCCACGGATCACCCCCATGGCGAGCAAACGCGAACGATAGGCAATCGGTCCCTTTTGATAACCGATCACCCGGGCCTGCTCGCCCACCGCCAAATCTCCTATGGTCATGGTCGTTCCTTGATTGAAGCGTGAATGGTGTACTCATCGATGGGAAGAGCGTAGCGGATGCGCCGATTTTTGTAAATAGGAATTATTTAGATTTGCATTCGAATTTTGACCTGCCTTGGCCATGACAACCCAATCTTTGCCTCACCCACCCTTCAAAGCCGTGGTGACCAGGGTGAACACCGACCGTTCGATGGTCTGCCGGGCAAAGGTCTCAAACAAGGCGCGTCCGAACAACTCGCCGGCTCTGCCCCCCCATGGCCGGTGGCACCACGAATCGCGTGCCATCCGTTCGGGATGCGTCGGCATGGTGCATGGCTCCGGTCATGGCGGCAAACTGCTCCCGTGACAACAAAACCGGATCGTGGCGGATCAACAGCGAACCGATATGTCGGTTGTGCGGAAGGCAAGATGCGGAAGGCAAGATGCGGAAGGCAAGATGCGGAAGGCAAGATGCGGAAGGCAAGATGCGAGGAAACTCTCCGTCGAACAACACCCGGAGAGCGCCGAGCGGAAAACGCAGGACCGGGCTCACGACCTCGCGGCGACCTTGGGAAGTCGATTCTTCATGCTTTCAACCGAATGCTGACCATGAAGCCACCCAACTCCCTGGAGATCCCCAGGGTGATCTCTCCGTCGTAGAAGGAGACGATATCCTGCGCGATCATCAGTCCCAGCCCCTGGCCCGGACGGCTCTCGTCCAGCCGCTTGCCGCGCCATTGACGCAGGATCGCCAGCTGCTCCTCCCCGACTCCGGGTCCGTCATCCTCGATGGTCAGCCAGAACCCCCCTTCATTACCGGCGGAGATGATGATCCGGGATTTGGCCCACTTGCAGGCATTGTCCGCCAGATTGCCGATGAGTTCCAGAAAATCATCCCGATTGCCCGGACAGTTCAGATCGTCCGGGATGCGCATGCGCGTGTCGATCGCTTTGTCGTAATAGAGGATATCGAGCGCCCGGACCAGGGCGGGAAGCTCCTGTCCCAGCGAAAAAAACTCACCGGGCGTCGTGCGTCCAGCCAACGAGGCGCGACGCAAATGGCGTTCGATCAACCTTTCGAGCAGTCTGGTCTGTTCGGTCAACACCTCCCGGACAGCCGGATGCTGGCGCAACTCTCCGGACTCGGCCAGATGAAACAGCACCGTCAACGGAATCCTCAAGGTGTGACCAATGTGCGACAAGGTGCGCCGCACCCGATTCAAGGAGCGCTCCTCGGAGAACAACTGCCCTTCCAGGATCCGCATCAGGGGCTGGATCTCCTCGGGTCCGGGCGGCAAGCGCCGGGGACCGCTCCCGGAACGCCAACGCTCCAGATCGCTCCGCCACTGTCCGAACACCTCGAACTGTTGCGTGACATGCCAGTAGGTCAGCGCCGCAAACAGAAAAAACACGCAGAACGTGAACAAAAGATGATAGAATCGCCATTTCCGCAACTGCCCCTTGAGCAGGGACTCGGACTGTCCCACCGCCAGGATCAACGTGCCGCCGGCGTGCGCGGTCGAGAGCGCCACCACCCGCATCTCCCCGCCTTCCGGCTCCGAAAGTTTCAGTTGCAACAGGCTCTCGGCAGACATCTCCGGCAACGAAATCGGTTTGCCCGCCAAGGATGGGGATCGATGGATCGTGGCGCCAGTTGCCCGCCGCACCTCCCATTGGCAGTACAACCCGGAACCAGGCGGTTCCTGACACGGGTTGACAGGCTCGTCCATGTGTTGCAGGGCGGCAACCAACAGTGCGCGCAACCCTTCCGCCTTGTGGGTGATCTCCCGCCATGCCATCGAGTCGGCCAGACCGTGGGTGAGTCGATCGTTGACCGAGAACAGAATCAGAAAGATCGAGAACAACAAAGCTGACAGCCCGATGCGCAACTGCCCGGCGACCGACTTCATGCGCCGGTCTCCGGCTCACTCAGTCGATAGCCATGCCCCCGCACGGTTTGGATCCACCCCTCGCCGATCTTCTTGCGCAAACGCATCACATGGGTTTCGATGATGGGCAGATCCGGTTGGGCATCTTCGTGATAGAGATGGGAGAAAAGCTGCTCCTTGGAGAGCACCCGGTTGCGATTGAGCAGCAGACAGCGCAGCAACTTGAACTCCATGGCGGACAGGGCCACGCTCCGTCCGTCCGCCAACACCACCTTGCGACGCGGTTCATCCAGGGTCAGACCGCCGACATGCAGCGCCCCCTGCTGGGTCTTGGTGTGCGCGCGACGCAGCAACGCACGCAGACGGCTGGTCAACTCCTCAAGATGAAAGGGTTTGCCCAGATAGTCGTCCGCGCCGGCATCGATCCCCTCCACCCGCTCCTTCCAGGAGTTGCGCGCCGTCAGGACAATCACCGGCAAAGGATTGCGCGCCCGACGCCACTGCCTGAGAATCTCCAGGCCGGAGTATCCCGGCAGGCCCAGATCGAGAATCGCCACGGCATAATGGGGTTCCTGACCCATCTCTACGCCGACCAGCCCATCGTGGACCACATCCACGATGAACCCTTCGCCCTCCAAATGGTGGCGAATCGATTCGCACACCTGCGCATTGTCCTCGATCAACAGCACGCGCATGCGTCACGAACTCATTTGGCCGACTGTTTCTCCAGGACGCTCGGATGCTTGGAGAGCCTCTGGAAGTGGGCCAACTGTGGATCGATGCCAACCGCCCGGATCACCGGCAGGTTCAGGGCAATCCCGGTGCCGTGCTGATCGAAGTTGCCGACCTTGTTGATGACGTCCAAAATGTGATCCGCCACGCCCGCTTCCAGAAAGAACAGGATCACATCCGACTGCATGTTGAGATCCAGCCCGAAAAAGGTCTTGGCCTCGTTGATTCCGGTTCCCTGCGCCGAGATCACGGTGGACCCGGTGGCGCCCGCCGCCTTGGCAGCGCGGATGATGCGATCGGTCAACTCTGTCTTTGTCATGCAGACGACAAGATTGAATTCCATGGAATCAGATCTCCTGTTGGATCAATGAGGCGTTTTCCCGAGCCATCCGTTGCGCTTTTTGTTTCTGCCAGACTGCCAACTGGGCATACCCCATCACGGTCATCATGGGAAAAAGACTGGCAAAGGCGATCAGACCAAACCCGTCGATGGCCGGATTGCGTCCCGGAACGGTCGATGATAGACCAATTCCCAGCGCCGCCACCAGGGGAACGGTCACCGTGGAGGTGGTGACCCCTCCGGAATCATACGCGAGGGAGATGATGAACTTGGGTGCGAACCATGTCTGGATTATAACGATGATATACCCGACGATAATGTACATCGCCAGGGATGTTCCGGTGACGATGCGAAAACAGCCCAACGAGATGCCGATGGCCACGCCGATGGCCACCGCCACCCGCAGGGGCCACTCGCTGATGGTGCCTCGCGAGACCTGATTGGCCTTGAAGGCCACGGCCATGAGCGCCGGTTCGGCGATGGTGGTGGCGAACCCGATCATGGCGCCGAACAGATAGAGCCACCCATAATCCCGCCAGGTGCTGTCCGCCGGAACCTCGTTGGCGCCGAACAGGAATTGCGGGGCCGAAAGCTGGGTAGCCATCAGTTTGCCGATGGGAAACAACGCCTTTTCCAGACCCACCAGAAACAGCGTGATGCCGATCAGCACGAACACCATCCCGAGAAACAGCCGTTTCGGATGGGGCAGACCATCCCGCAGGATGAGCAGTTGAAAAAAGACGATCAGCACCACGATCGGCGCGATGTCGGTGATGGTATCCAGAAAGGTGTCGAGAAGCAAAACGAGGGTGCTGTTCATGGAGGACTCCTATTGGATCCCGAACACGATGACGCCATAGGCCATCACGAAAATCATGGGGGTGAGGGAAGCAAAGGCGATCAGTCCGAAGCCGTCGATCATGGGGTTGCGTCCCCGGATGGAATTGGCCAGTCCGATGCCCAATGCGGTGACCAGCGGCACCGTGATTGTGGAGGTGGTGATGCCGCCGGAATCATAGGCGATGCCGATGATCTCCCTGGGCGCCATCGCGGTGACGATCATGACGACGATGTAGCCGCCGATGATCAGGTATTGCACCGGCCACCCCTTGATGATGCGCAACGCCCCCACGGCGATGGCGAATCCCACGGAGAGGGCCACCGCGATGCGCATCCCGAAGGCATACTCCTCCATCCCCTGCTGACCCGGCGGCAGCAATCCGGCGCCACTGGCCACCCTGGCCGCCTCATCGGCCACGGCGATCAGAGCGGGTTCGGCGACCGTGGTGGAGAATCCCAGTCCGAACGCAAAGGCCAGCAGCCACGGCAGGCTGTTGCGCCTGGCGAAGTTGTAGGCCATCGCCTCGCCGATCGGAAAAAGCCCGATCTTCAACCCCTCGACGAACAGGGCCAGCCCGACCAGGACCAGAGCCGCCCCCAGCAGGATCTCCTCCAGGTTGGGAATGGGCTGACGAATGAGTCCGTACTGGAACACCGCCACCACGATGACGACCGGCATGAAATCCCGTCCGGCCTCCTTGATACGTGAGAACAACCAGTTAAAAATGCGGAGCATGTGAATTTCTCCAGCCGGAAAAAGGATCTGTCATCTCACGCCTTAGCCTTGGAGCCAAACAATCCGTCAACCCATCATTTCAGGATGGCGTCCGGTTTCCAGAAATGAGGCACGAACAGAATGAACACGGTGAACACCTCCAGGCGTCCGGTCACCATCAGCACGATCAACAGCCATTTGCCCGGATCGGGAATGGCGCCGAAATTCTCCATGGGTCCGACCAGACCGATTCCCGGACCCACGTTGATCAGGGTCGCCAGGGTGGCGGAAAATGCGGTGGCCAGGTCCAGATTCAACGAGGTGAGGATGATGGTCGCCGCCGCCACGGTCAGGGTCATGGCGAATCCCAGGGCCATCACGCTGTCCAGCAGTTCCGCCGGAATCCGCTTGCCGTTGATCTTGATGGCGATGACCCGCTCCTGGGTCAGCATGCGGTTGATCACGGCGAAAAGCACCTTGAACAGCACGATGGCCCGCACGATCTTGATGCCACCCGTGGTGGATCCCGACATGGCCCCGGTGATGGCGATGGTCAGTAGAATAATCTGCACATAGAGCGGCCAGGTCTCCCAGTCCACGTTGGCGAAGCCGGTATTGGTCACCAGGCTCACCGCCTGGAACAGGCCATGCAGCAGGGCATCGTGGAGATTCTTGGCCGCCGTGGAGGCAAACGCTTCCAGGGTGCAGAAGAGCGATCCCACCAGCATGATGATGCCATACCACTTCAACTCCTCATCCCGCAGAGAATGCCACTCCCCGAGAAAGATCAACTGAAAGTAGAGAACATAGTTGATGCCCGCCAGAATCATGAACACGATGGCGCACCACTGCACCGCCGGACCATAGGCCCCCATGCTGGCGTTCTTCGGCGAAAATCCGCCGATGGAGATGGTGGTGAAGGCGTGGTGCAGCGCATCCAGGGAGGACATGCCCGCCAGATGGTAAGCCAGGACGCATGCAACCGTCAGCCCCACGTAGATGGCCCACAGGATGCGCGCCGAATCCGCGATCCGGGGCGCGAGCTTGTCCTTTCTGAACCCCGGCATCTCCGCCTTCATGATCTGGGCTCCGCCCACCCCCAGATAGGGCAGAATCGCCACCGCCAGCAACAGAATCCCCATGCCGCCGATCCACTGGCTGATGCTGCGCCACAACAACAGCCCCTGGGGTAGCGCCTCGACATCGGCCAGCACCGTGGAACCGGTGGTGGTGAAGCCCGAGGCGGATTCGAACATCGCGTCCACGCCGCGCATCGTGCCCGAAAGATAGTACGGGAGGGAACCGAGCAGAATCATGACGATCCAACCCAGAATCACCGCCACCACGCCGTCGCGGGCATTCACCCCGCCGCCGAAGAGCTGGCCTCGCGAAGGCATGTAGAGCAGCGCAAGGGTGAACGTGATCACCAGGGTCCAGGCGGACGGGGCGAGTCGTTCTCCCAGGTGCCATGCCAGCGCCAGACCGGGAAGCTGAAAGAGTCCCAGCATGGCGGAAATCACCGCGATGATGCGCAGGTTGAGTTGCAGGTTCATGCGGGGCGGCTAGAACAGGGTTGGCCACCGGGTATTGCGTGCAATCCACCTGTCCAACAGCGGCGCCTTGCCCGGTTGCACCACGAACAATGCCTGATCCCCCTGTTGCAAGCGCAGGTTGCCATGCGGCACCTCGATCCGGTCGTTACGCACCGACGCGGCCACGATCACCCCCTCGGGCAGCGATGCCTCCTTGAGCATGGGACCATCCAGACGGGATCCGGCCTGAATTTCGGTCAGGAACAGATTCAACTTTCCGCCCAGCAGAATATCCGAATCCAGCACCCGCCCCATGCGGATGAATCGCAGGATCGAACCCACGGCAGCGGCGCGGGGACTTAAAATCGCATCCACCCCCAGTTCCGGGGCCAGGGAGAAATAGGCCTCGTTGTCCATCATGCTGATCACCTGCATGGCGCCCCGTTTGCGCGCCCAGAGCGCAATGAAAAAATTGACCTCCTGCACCGACGTGGTGGCCAGAAGCGTGGTCTCCGGGGTGATGGCGCGTCCGAGCAGTGCCGTGTCGGTGACCTCGCCGTGCAGGATCACCGACTTGGACAGCATCTCCGTGAGCATCTGACACCGTTCGTAATCCGATTCGATCACCACCACCTGACGACCGCGCTGTTCGAGCTGACGGGCGATGTTGACGCCGATCGGCGATCCGCCGGCAATGACGAACTTCTGTCTGGAACGATGGCTCTTGCCCAGCAGAGGCAGGATCACCGGCAGTTCGATCCCCTCGGGAAGGGTGATGCAGATCCGGTCGCCGGTCTCCAGAACCGTATCCCCGCTGGGAATGAACACCTCGTCGCCCCGTTCCACGCCCACGATCAGGATCTGCTTCGACGGCAATTCCGCCCGCGCCGCCTGCAACGGCTTGCCGGCCAGCACGTTGTCGGAACCGAGCCGGAAACAGGCCACCCGGATCTTGTTGTCCAGAAATTCGACCAGATCGAAGGCGTGCTGAACATCCAGGATGTTGATCGCCTTCTCGATCACCGCCCGCTCCGGACTGATGATCAGGGTATCGTTGAGATCCCGCGACTGCCAGAGCTGATGATTGTTCAAGAAGGCGTCATCCTTCACCCGCGTCACGATCCTGGCCGTGGGGTTGAGCGAACGGGCGATCAGGGTGAGAATGATGTTGCTCTTGTCCTGATTGGTGATCGCCAGGATCAGATCCGCCTCCCGTACCCGCGCCTCCCGCAGGGTGTCCTGATCTTCCGCCGAGCCATGAACGATCTGCACGTCCATCTGTTCACGGATCTTGCGCACCGTGTTGAGGTTGGATTCGATGAAACAGAGATGGTGTCCCTGTTCGGCGATGTGCCGACCCACCGCCTCGCCGACCAGTCCGGCGCCGAAGATCACCACCTTCATGGGTTTGTTCTGCATGGATCCCTCCTCAAGCGCCCTCTTCCGGGGTCACCCCCTCAGGAAGTGTGAACGCCGTGTGCCCAAAAAAAGATCGCCCTGATATTGGCATGGCGGACAAGGGGCTCCTCAATGCGTAGGCTCAAGGTTTTTGGGGGGCTTCGGGTTTGGCATTGGGATTGGTCGCATGGATCACCTGTCCGCGACTGGTGAAGGCCTGGGACTGCGTACCCCAGTGGTAGACCTGTACCGTTTCCATCATCGGCTGGTCGATGGGCTGTTCGGCGTGCCAGATGACGATGAAATTGGCGCCGGTTCCACCTTTGTTATCCCGGTTTTCGACGAAGAAATCGGCGGTGGCGAGATGGGGAAGGAGCTGCGGTTTGGAGAGGTAGCGGCGTATCTGTTGACCGGTGGAGTCGTAGTAATCCACCGCCGTGATGGTCATCGCGTGATGGAGATCGGTATTGCGAACGCTGAGCATGGAGGAGAGCAGCGCCTGTTCCGGTCTGCCCCGGTCGTTGAAATTGCCGTGCAACACCGAGGAGTAGACCGGCACGTAAACCGTCTGTCCCGTGGACAGGGGCGGCTGTTCCATGGCGTTGGCATCCGGGATTGGGACCATCAACACCCCGGACAGCAGACACCCGATCCATGACGACACCTTGGAAACGCGCACGGCACACCTCCTTTCTCACCCTGTTTGCCGACCAGGCATGGCCGACCAAAACCTCATGAAAGGGAAGTCTATCCGCGTTTCCTGACATTTGGCTGACAAAGCGCGAAGATTCACCCGCAATCCGGGGCGCGACCCACCTTTTCTTGAAGGTATCCAGATTGAATTCAGGTTGCCGTGTTACCCGACCGTCGTGACACCCCCTTTTCTTGAAGGCCTCCGATTGCATTCAGGTTGCCGTGTCACCATGCCTCCGATCCATCATCGGGCGATTCCCCGTGCAGCAGGGTTTGGTTCAGAAACTCCCGCCAATGCGGCTGGGTGCTCAAGCGGGTCAAACGCCGGTTCAGCGCCACCCGGGAGATCCCCAACAACAGGGCCGCCGTACCCTGATTTCCTCCAGCCCGCCTGAGCGCCTCCCGGATGAGGATCGCTTCGGCGTTGCGCAACGTTGGAAACTGTTCGAGAATTCGCAAAGAATTCTGCCCGGAGTCCAGATCCATGCGCCCCGCCTGGTCCCCTTCCGCCTGCCGCTTCTGAAACAACTCCCGAAAACTCTCCATGGAAAGATACGGGCCGGAACGATGCACCGCCAATGCGTTGTAGATCATGGCGCGCAACTCACGCACATTGCCCGGAAACGAATGGTTCTTCAGCAGCGTGATCAATTCGCCGGGCACGATCGGCGCCTTCTTGTGCATGGATGTGGCGGCCTCTTCCAGAAAATGCCGCACCAGCAGGGGGATATCCTCCTTGTGGTCACGCAACGGCGGAATCTGGATCTGATGCACCGAAAGCCGATAATAAAGATCCGCCCGGAACTGATTGGCCAACATCGACCGGTCGAGATTCTGATTGGTTGCGCAGATGATCCGCACCCGGCTGTTCTTGGCCACATCGGATCCGAGCGGATAGTAGCGTTGCTCCTGGATCAAGCGCAGCAGTTTGACTTGCGACGCCATGGAAAGATCACCGATCTCGTCGAGAAACAGCGTCCCATCCACCGCCTGGGCCACCAACCCCTCCCGGTTCTGATGCGCGCCGGTGAAGGCCCCCTTGCGATGCCCGAACAGCGTATCCGAAAACAACGTCTCATCCAGTCCGGCGACATTGAGCTGCACGAAGCGGCCCGGCAACCCGCTCAAGTGGTGCAGCGCTTCGGCGAACTTCTCCTTGCCAACGCCGGTCTCGCCCGAAATCAGGATCGGTTCCGGCGAGGGAGCCACCGCTTCGGCGTATTGAAACAAGGCGCGGAACTTGCGGCTCTGTGAGATGATCCCGGAAAAGGAGTGGGCATGTCGCAGATCATCCGTGATCAGATAATGCTTGAGCGTATCGACCTGGGTCTTGAGCGAACGCACCTCCAGGGCATGGCGGATCGTGATCGAGAAACGTTTGTCGTCGATCGGCTTGACCAGATAGTCGAAAGCGCCCTCCTTCATGCAACGCACCGCGATATCCACATCCTGGGCCGCGGTGATGATGATCACCGGAACATGTGGATAGCCGCTCACCAGCATCGGCAGCAATTCGGTTCCGGACAGGTTGGGCATGAACAGATCCAGCACCACCGCCCCGACCGGACCGTGACGCATGCGCTCCATCACCGTCGTTCCGCCCTCGAACAACTCGATCGACTCGATGCCCGCCCCCTGCAACACCGCCTCGGCGCTCTCGAGCACCGTGCTCTCGTCGTCCACGAGCAGAACCGGCAGGGACTCTCGGCCACGTTTGATCATGTTTCGGAAACCGTCACGGAAGGTTGACAAGAAACGGCAGAAATACCGATACCCGCGTACCGACGCCATGCCGCGAATGGATCACCATCCGTCCCTGATGGTTGCGGATGATCGATTCGGAAATCGACAGTCCGAGCCCGGTTCCGCCATGCTGCGCCTTGCGGGTGAAAAACGGATCGCGAATCCTCTCCAGATCCTCGGACAGAATGCCGCTCCCTTCGTCGATGACGTCCAGACGCAATTGACCCGATTCCACATCTCGGACCGCGGCGACGATCACCTTCCGGGAACGATCCGGCAGGGACTCCAGGGCGTTGACGATCAGGTTGAGCAGCACCTGTTCCAACAGTTGCGCATTGCCGCGCACCGGCGGAAGCGCGTTCTCCAGGGAGACCTGAAAATGGTCGGTGAAACGCTGAATGCGGTCATGCAGAATCTGCTGGCAGGCGTCGATCAACGGCGGAATCTCCACCAACCCGTTCAGATTGCCCTGATCGCAGCGTCCCATGGATTTCAGATTGACCACGATTTGCCGGATCCGTTCACAATTCTGCACGATCCGGCGGATCATCTTCTCGGGATGGGCGTGCCAGGTCCGATAGGAGTGCTTGCCCAGCGAAAAATCGCCGTTCTCCCGGCTGTATTCATCCAGCACGGGAATCACGTCCTGCCACACATCCAACAGATGCGAGGCATTCATCAGGATGGCATGATTCGGATTGTTGATCTCGTGGGCAACGCTCATCGAAATCAGACCGATCGAGGCCAGGTGAACGTTTCTGAGATGTTCCCGTTCCATACGTTCACGATACAGGAAGGTCAGCTTCCCCCGATGCACGTAGGTGGCCAGCAGCATGGTGAAAACGATGCCGCCGATCAGCACGATCCAGTGTCCCCCCCGAAACGCCTCGGCGCTGCGAAACTCCTGAATGGCGATGCAGAACACCTTCCAACTGCGGTCGGCGACCTCCACCACCCGGACCCGTTGCAAAAAGGGGTGTTCCTGACGGACGACCGCGTCCGACGCGGACAGGGAAGACGACACATTGCGGCGACTGGAGAGACGACTGGTGTAAACCTCCAGATTGCCCTCCTGCGCACGCGCGGAGTCGTCGTGGATCACCACGTCGATGCCGCGCGGTTCCAAAAGTCCCAACGAGGAGGAGACCAGCTTGTCGATATCGACGATGGCCAGGACAAAACCGGTCACCGTACCCGATGCGTCGGTCCCGGTGTCGATGACGTGCGACATCTGGCCAATGGGAATCACCACGGGAAATCCGTGCTCGCGTTTCTGCTCCGCCAGCACAATCCGCTCCCCGGCCACCTCTCGTCCAGTCCGGGCCGCCTTGAGGAACAATTCGCCAAAGTCAGGATGTTTCAACCAGTTTCCGCTCTTGGCGTCCAGTCGCGAATCCGGGGCGTCGGAAACGGTCGGCACCTGGATCAGGCTGGCCGAACCGGATACGAAGGACAACAGATACAGCCGATGCAGATAGGGGAAATGGGCATCCAGACCGTTACGAATGGTCTGGTAGTGGACATCACCTCCGGAAGAGGCGATCTGAATCAGGGGGCCATAGATGCGCAACCCCTCGAACAACCGATGCAACTCCTGTTGCAGCGCACGAACCCGACTCTCGGCAACCCATTCGAACTCCTTGGAAAAGTTGATTTCCAGAAGTTGCCGGACGTTGTAGGAGGCGGTCAGGGTGAAGAACAGACCCGCCAGGATCACGACCCAGGTCGCCACGAACACCCGACACCATGCCAGGAGACGATTCACGCCCGAAACATCCCTTCCCGAACGGGTCCATTCCAAATACGCCAACTCTTCCATACCGAGAGCACGTTGCAAGCGATGCACAAACTGCACACGCCAATCCAACGGCGTGGGCGAGGCGTGCCAACACCCCGTTGGCCACGCCGCGATGGCATGGCCACCTGACAAGGAACGACTTGTCCCGTGGCCATGCACACCGATCAACCGCCTGCTGACAAAGATATTCATCCAGTCATCCTGGCGATCACAGGGTAACCCGTGGATCCGATTCAGTGCAAGGTACTGAGGGTGGTCCACAAGGTCAGCGACCCCACGCCCGCCAGAGCGGCGACCGGAATGGCGAATGGATAGCTGTGATTCCATCCAACCCGCTTGGCGATGACGATATATTTGGCGAAAATGCTACCCAGGAGCGCGGCAATGACGCTCCAACCGCCCACTTGCAAAGAGATGTCGTTGCTGATCAGCGAGTTGCCCACTGCGGCCAGAGCCGCCGCCGAACTGATGATGCCGGAGAGGAACGAAGCGATCACGGTGGCATCGCTGCCAAGATAGTGCGTCACCATCGCCATGAACACCATGACGCAGGCAAACACGAACGAAAATTTGGTGACGAAACTCAACGGCAATGGACGATCGGTGATCTTGATCTCTTCGGATTCCGCATGAGCGAAGGAATACATGGTGATGGAGGCGAACAGCACCAGGGTCGATGCCATGGGGAAAAGATATTTCTCGAAGGTGGCCGAACCGATCACCGCAAAAAAGACCACCATGTCCTTGGTGATCGAACCGGTATTGGCGGCCACGAAGCCAAGAAACACCTCGCGCGGGCTCAACTCCTTCCGCTCACCGCTGGGATCCTTGCGCAGCAGCAGAATGATGGTGGCCAGCGAGGAGACCAGACCACCGAAAAAGGTGGCAAGCAGCAAGGCATTCCTTCCCTTGATGTACTTGGTGATGAAGTGGGATCCGAAGCTCATCAGACTCACCATGATGACCACCTTCCAGAAGATCAGGACATTGATCTTGTGAAAGGTGGTGCTCCAGTGACCGTCGATGTAGCTGAAGAGCGGCACCGGCAGCGCGGCATCCTTGGGGATCAACGGCGTGATGGTGATGGTAATGGCGATCAGGATGGCCAAATCGATCAGTTCGGCGCGATTCATGTTCTCGCTGAAGGTGTGGAACTGCTCCTTCATCCCGAGAATCAGCAACATGACGAACAGCAGCGTGGCCACGAACCAGAGATCCACCTCCAGATTGCCCAAACCGGCCATCAGGAAGGTGATCGGCAAAGAGAGCGCCGAACTCAAACCCGGCGAACTTTTCATGTTCTCGAAATAGGTGATGACCAGCGAAAAGCCGAGTACGCCGGCGAACGCGACCGGCCAGATCAGTGGAGACTTCACCTGCAACATGCTCGATATGAACGCCATGATGGCCACCAGAATGAAATCCCGGATGCCGAGACGGCGTTCCATGCCGCGTTTGGTGATGCTGCGTTCCAAACCGATCGCCAGCCCGATGAAACAGGCCACGGCCAGATTGGCGCCCAGATGAAGCAGTTCCTTGTTTTCCATCTCGTTCGTTATCCTTTCTCGCAATCAGATGATGTTCATGATATCCAATGAGATTTATTTGACGCTACCAACAGCACGCTTCTATTTTTCAAGAATCTCTCCGCGAATCACCGCAATATTGTATTCAACCTCCGGAAATGACGAACCAGCAATCTCCTCGAACTTGTTGAGGGATTCTGAACGATTCCCGCTATCATACAGTTCCACTGCATCATAAAATGGATCTCCCGCCATGAATTGAGAAAATAGTTCTACGATATTTCTGATCATGTTTGTCTCCTCGATCGGTTGTGTTAGGCGGAAATAAGAAAATCAATATCCATATGCAATGTTCTGATTCGGGATACGGTCCCAACCAGGGCCTTGACCACCTCCATCAAATGTCGGCTGAACCGAAAAAGAGGCTCATGGTGATCCGGTGACAGGGAAGACCGCGCAACACCGTTCATGATACGGCTCGCGTACATGGGAACGTTTCATCCCCTATCCGTGATTGTGAATGAGGTGCGCGGGACGCCATTATAATGGCAACGGTCAGGCCAGATTGTTTGGTCTGTTTTGTTTTTTGTTAACAACAAGTTAACAGCAAAAGAAACATGGCCTGGCTGTAACGTTCTGGAAGGCGAAAAACGGGGAGCAAACCGAGATAATTAAGAATTTATTATTTTGTTTCAACAATTTGTACAACAATCACCCGTGCCGGTGCGCCTCATTCGCATGACAGAATGTAACACCATCACGACACAGCGGAGTCCGATGATCCAACAACCGGCTCGGGCGGATGAACCGATCCAGAGCGGCAACACACACTTTTTTTGAATGCATCCAGCTTGGATTCAGGTTGCCGGGTTCACACACCTCGAAACGTAATGCACCGCCCTTCGATCCTCGAATACCCGCTGGAGATGCCGGAATCGCCCGATACGACCTTTCCGAAGACGCCTCGACCGGAACCGTCCACGATCTTCGGAAAAAGTTATCGCAACGGATCGGAATGGAAAGTCCGGGCCGTTGGACAAGGGTTCGCGGGTGGTCTGGAACCATTGGCGCGAAATGTCGGTGTGAACGCCTGATCAGGAGAAGATACAATGGGTTTTAAAGATGAAAAGCTGTCGATATGGCGGGAGCCCCCGGGTCCGTGGGGGACTTGGATGCGTGGATGCGATCCAAAGCATACTTGCGAATCTGGAAGCGGTCGGAGTGTCTGACCGATCGGTGAGGTCAAGAGTTCAGCATGGGACATGCGGGCGGCATGGCTGCCAATCCGCCTGCCATACCGCCCTTATTCCCCCTCAAATCAATCCAGCATGGCCTCTGCCAGGCGTTTTCTGGCGTTGCGGATTGCCTGGGGAAAATGGCCGTTCGTTGAATTTGGATTCAGTTTCTTCAATGGTCAAAACCACACATTTCAAACCGAATGCGGTTCAGTCCGCGACCTTCTCCATGTGAAGCGTCACCTTTCCACCTGCCAGGGAGGCGGTCGTCTCCGCCGTGAGACCCGGTTGGTGCCGAATCACCTCGGCGAGCAACTCGCCACGGAGATAGTCGTCATGGACGCGCACCGCATCGACCACGGCGGCAGGGGCATCAAACACGATGACAACGCGGTCGTTCATGTCCAGACCGATCTCCCGGCGCATGTTCTGCGCCACGCGATTGAAGTCCCTGGCCAACCCTTCGTGGGCCAACTCCGGCGTGATCACGATGTCGAGCACCACCAGGACACCGCCATCCCAGACCGCGATGCGTCCCTGGCCCGCGTCGAAGGAGAACTTGAGATCCGTGGCGGTGAGTTCGATCACCGTGCCGTCCGGCATGGGAAGAGGCCAGGTTTCGCGTTCGACGATCACCTTCCAATACAGGGCCATGGCGTCGAGGTGGCCAATGGCCTCCGCCGCCCGTGGCATGGCGGAACCGGTCTTGGGCCCCAGGGTCTTGTAGTTGGGGACGACCGAGATGCGGACACCGGTTTGATCTGCGGAGGCAAGCAGATCCATCTCCTTGATGTTGCACTCTTCCAGGATCTGCGCCTGGAGATCGGGTTCGCCAAGAACCACCCGTTCCGCCGGGACGTTGGTGAAGATCGCCATGCGGTTCAAAGGCTGACGGACCTTGATCTGACATTCGTTGCGCAGGTTGAGCACGATGTTCTTCATGCGGATGGCGATGTCGATGGATTGCTCCAACCCTGCATCGACGCGCGTCGCGTCAACCTGGGGATAGGGGCGCAAGTGGATCGATTCCGGCGCCTTGGGATCCACAGAGCAGACCAGATTCTGATAAATCGCCTCCGTGAAAAAGGGCAGGATGGGGGCGAGCAACTCCAGACAGGTCACCAGGGTTTCGTGCAGGGTGGCATAGGTGGCCCGTTTGTCGGGATTGAGGCCATTGCCCCAGATGCGACGACGCGAACGACGCAGATACCAGTTGGAAAGGTCTTCGACGAAACTCTCGAAATGGGCGACCAGACGGTAGACGGTGACGGCTTCGAACATCTCGTGCGCCTGTTTCACCAGTCCCTGCAGGCGACTCAGGATCCAGCGATCCAGAGGTTCCCGTTGCGCGGGCAAGGGATCCTCCGGACCAGGGGTCCACCCATCCAGCGTGGCATAGGAGACGAAGAAGCTGTAGCAGTTCCAGAAGACGAGAAGCTTGCGGCGCGCCTCGGCGTCCGTGTGGACGACATGGCCATCCTTGTGTTTCAGGTCAGGGAAGTTGAGGTTGACGGAGGGGTTCTGGGAGGCGTACAGATAGCGCATCACCTCGGCCCCCAGCACATCCGCGGCCTCGTCGAAAAGAATGGAATTGCCGGCGGATTTATGCATCTCCTCGCCCCGCTCGTCCCGAACCAGGGCATGGCCCAGCAGGGTGCGGAACGGCGCCCGACCATCCAGTTTGACACTCATGGCAAGCAACGAGTAGAACCAGTTGCGGAACTGCCCCGGAAAACACTCGATGACCATATGGGCGGGAAAGAATTGCCGCCAGTATTCCGGATCCCGCCGATAGTTGAGGGTACTGAAAGGGACGATGCCGGCATCCAGCCAGGGGTTGCCCACGTCCTCGACACGGTGGGCGTGGCCACCGCACGCCTCGCAGGCAATCTTGACCTGATCGATGTAGGGACGATGGGGCGAATGTCCCTGAAACGCCTCCCACCCCGCCACCGCCTTGGCGGCCAACTCCTCCTGACCACCGATCACGGTGAACCAGCCGCAGGAACACTCCCAGATCGGCAGGGCAAGCCCCCAGAAGCGCTTCTTGGAAATCAGCCAGTCCCCCATGTTGCGCAGCCAGTCCTGTTCCCTGGCCTCGCCGTCGCCGGGAATCCAGCGCACACTCCCAACCACGGCCTGGATCCGGTCACGCCAGCTCATGTCGATGTACCAGCCGTCGATCAGCCGATAGACCAGCTCGGTCTTGCAGCGCCAGCAGTGGGGGTAGACGTGGGGATAGCGCTCCTTGGCCACCAGCCGTCCCGACTCCTTCAAGGCGGTGATGACGTTCTGGTTGGCGGTTTTGACGGGCAGATGGGCATAGGCTCCGAATTTGTCCTGAAAAACGCCGTTCTCATCCAGGGGGGCGACGACAGGGAGATGGTTTTCCCGACCCAGGTCGTAGTCCTCCTTGCCGCAGCCAGGGGCGATGTGGACGATGCCCGTACCCTCGTTGCTGGTGATCTCCTTCCAGGCAATGGCGCGATGGGCCATGGTGGCCGTCTGTTCGATCCCCTTGGCCGGACCGAAGGGGGTGACGCCACCGGGGATGTTCAGGGCCTCCAGGTCGTCGAGGGGACCGTGGTAGGCGATGCCGAGAAGCGCACTGCCCGGAATTTCGCCCAGGATCTCCACATGCCCCCCCTGCCCTTGCAGGAGTTGCGCGAGGGCGGGAAGCCTGGCCTGCTGCTTGACCCCCTCGGTTTCCAGGAGCTGATGGCGCTTGGAATGGAGATTCTCCTTGCCGACGTAATAGATCCAATCCTTGTGGCGAACCTTTACATAGGTCATTTCCGGATTGACCGCCACCGCGACGTTGGAGGTAAGGGTCCAGGGCGTGGTGGTCCACACCAGGAAGGCCTCGCCAGGGTGGTCGCGCAGGGGGAAACGCACGTAAACCGCGTCATGCTCGACGATCTTGCGACCATCGGCCAGCTCCATTTGCGACAGACCGGTGCCACAGCGGGGACACCAGGGCATCACGTCGGTGCCTCGGTAGATGTGGCCATCCTCGTGGCACTTCTTCAAGAAGGACCAGATGGTATAGTTGTTCTCGTTGGAAAAAGTGAAATAGCTGCCTCCGAACTCGGGACTGCCGAGCGCGCCAATGATGGATTCCGGCGATGCGGTGATCGTTTGGCCGTTGGCGGCGGTATAGGTCACCTGCTCGGCGCCGGCGCGAAGCGCATCGCGGAGCCGTCGCAACTGGTCGGGGTCGTCCCAGTCCATCCAATAGCCCAGACGGATGGATTGCTCGGTCTGCTTGGCGGCAAAGGTCAGCACCCGCTCCTTGCACGCGCTGATGAACCGCTCGATGCCGAACGCCTTGATATCCTTCTTGGAGGCGAAACCGTGTTCCTTCTCGATTTCGACCTCGACCCACAACCCCTGACAGTCAAAACCGTTCTGATAGCGTAACCGTTTGCCCTGCATGGCGTGGTAACGCTGGAAGATGTCCTTGAGCGTGCGTCCCCAGGCATGGTGGACGCCCATGGGATTGTTGGCGGTAATGGGACCATCCTGGAACGACCAGACTTCGCCTTGGCTGTTTTTGTCTTTCAATTTCTGAAAAATCTGCTTCTTTTTCCAAAAATCCAGCATATCTTGTTCGATTTGAACAAAGTTCGGGTATTTTTGAGCTTTTTTGTACATGAATGATGCCTTGGCGTAGCTTGTGAGGTCGGGGATAACGGACGCACGAACGAAAAAAAGGGCCGTGCGGGCCAGCGAATCATCTTACGCCACATTCGCTTTCCAGGGAAGCCCCCTTTGCCGTTGGATACCGATCCGGAAGCGATCCGGGGCATCACATCGCACGGTTGAAGGTCACCAGGGCGGCCTCGAAATCGAATCGATCGATCTGCTCCATAAAAAGCGACCACCGCTCGCCCAACAGACGACGCAACTCCCGTTCATGCTGTCTGGCGAAACGACCGGAACGGGTATTGTCCTCCCGAAGCAACCCGACCAGTTGATTCACGCAATCAACCGCGGACGACGCATCCGGAACTTCCGACACGGGATCCTGGAACGCCGACCAACCATCCGGATCCAGCCGCTCCGTCTGTCGCTCCAGATCCAGAATCGCCAGTCGGCAACGCTCCGTCAGGATCTTGCAGTCGGCATCCGCAACCCCGTGCCGCAAGGCCTGCTCCAGGGAACGACTCGACTCGGCGATCTCCACGAGTCCCAAGGTCGCGGCGATGCCGCGCAACCGGTGCGCGATCCGGCTCGCCTGCTCCCGTTGCCCGCCCGCCAGCGCCTCGCCCACCCGATCCATGTCCAGGCGGTGATCTGCCAGAAAACGGTGTACATGCGCCAGAAATTTACCGCCATCCCGATTGACCACGGACAATCCCTGTTCGAGATCCACACCGGACAACAAGGAGAGTTCAAACAACAGCCGGCTCTTTTGAGGCGCGTCGTCGGCTGCCGCAGTCGCCGTCGTCGCCGCCGCCGTCCGGTCCACCCCATCGGGCGGGACCATCTGCAACCATCGACGCAATTTGGCGTTCAGAAGCGACGGAACCACGGGTTTGGCGATAAAATCGTTCATGCCCGCTTCCAGGCACGCCTCCCGATCCTCGGTGAAGACGTTGGCGCTCATGGCCAGAATCGGCAGATCGGAGGGCGCGAACCCCTGCCTGATCCGTCGCGTCGCCTCCACGCCATCCATCAGCGGCATCTGCATGTCCATCAACACCAGGGCATATCGATTGGCAAGCACCTTTTCAACGGCGCCATGACCATTCTCGGCGGTATCCACGCGATAACCCAACCCCTGCAACATCTCACGGGTCACATCCAGATTGACTGGATTGTCTTCCACCAACAGCAGGGGCCTAGCGGAAATCACAGCGGGAAGATGCGCCTCCAACTCCCCCGCCTCCGTCGCGAACACATCGTCGTCCACGTCCGCGCACCCCTGTCGCAGCACCGCGGTGAACCAGAACAGACTCCCCTCACCAGGCACGCTCTCGACACCGGTCTCCCCACCCATCAGAACGGCCAGATGTCGGGTGATGGCCAACCCCAGACCGGTTCCACCATGCCGGCGCGTCGTGGAAGGATCCGCCTGCTCGAACGCCTGAAACAATCGGGACACCTGTTCCGGCGCGATCCCGATGCCCGTGTCCCGCACCTCGAAACGCAGACGCATGCCGGCATCGTTCGTTTCCAGCACCCGGACACCCAGTCCGACGCTCCCCTTCTCGGTAAACTTGACGGCATTGCTGGCATAATTCAGGATGGCCTGACTCAATCGGGTCGAATCGCCGCGCAACCACATCACCTCCGGAACGGCTTCCACCTCCACCCGCAATCCCTTGGCGCGCGCCAGCGGTGAAATCAGCGAAACAATGTGGTCCAGCAGGGATGGCAAGGCGAAAGACCTCTCTTCCAGCCGGATACTCCCGGCCTCGATCTTCGACAAATCGAGAATGTCGTTGAGCAGCGCCAACAAGTGCTGCGCGGCCACCTCGATCCGGTCGAGGTGTTCGGCCTGACGCGACGCCACCCCATCCCGACGCAACAGATGCGTCAGTCCGAGAATGGCATGCATCGGGGTGCGTATTTCATGACTCATGTTGGCCAGAAACGCACTCTTGGCCCGGTTGGCGGCCTCGGCATCATCCTTGGCTTGAGCCAATTGCCGGGTACGCATGTCCACAACCCGCTCCAAATGATGCTCGCTCTCCTGCAACCGGACGTTCACCGCTTCGGCGCGGGCATGTTGCCGAATGGCATCCTCCATCAGATTGAGGGCAGCCAGTCGCCCGCGTCGTTGTTTTTCGAGCGCTTCCTTCTGACTTTCGCGCAGCGACCACTCGGCCTGTTTCCGCATCGTGATATCCTGCACCGTTCCGAACAGGCTCGTGACCACCCCGTTCCCGTCCCGCCGGGCCATCCCCCTGGCGACGATCCAGCGACGCTCCCCATCCGGTCGAATCACTTCCGCTTCGTATTCATACTCCTGCCCGCTTTGCAGACACACCTCGACCTGGGCCGATAGTCCACGCCACGACTCTGGCGTGAAATATCCGGCCACCTCCGGATAGACGGCAGGCGGCAAGGTCGGATCCCGCCCGTAGATGTGATAGATCGCCTCCGACCACTCATGACGACCCGCAGCGATATCCCATTGCCAGATGCCGATTCCCGCCAGTTTCAAGAATTCCAGCATCTGAACGGAGGCCTCCTTGAACATCTGTTCCGGCGTTCCGTGCCCGTCGTTCTCCTCCGCGAACAGCACCGCCTGTCGAATCGGCGCGTTCGCGTCACGAGGCCAGAACAGGCTCCAGCGAATCGAGACGCTCACCCCATCGGCCCTCCGACACCGGGTGTCCAGCACCCCGTCCACACCGTTCGACAGCGCGCTCCAATCCGGGGGAACCCCTCCGGAATCGACGCACTCCCAAAACCTGCGCCCTGTCCACGCCGCTTCGGATTCGCCCAGGATCGCGCACAGGCGCGGATTGATCCGCAGAAACCGACCATCCGGATCCAGCAGGGCCAACCCCGTCGCCGCATGGTCGAAGAGATGTTCGAACAGAATTTCATGAACCCTGGATCGCTCCCGAACGGCCAGCCATTCGGTCTGCCACCGTTCATCGGCCCTCTGCAACCTGACCGCTTTTTCCCACAGGTTCCGAACGGCGAGCCCTCCCACCAGCAACAGCGACGCACAAAAGCCGATCCATCCCCACGCGCGCCTGCCAAGGTTCTCTTCCCAACCGACCCAAAACAACACACCGATCACCGCCGCCAGAATGACCGTCACCACCGGCATCACCGACGCTCTCGCGACCAGGCGGGACTCGATCATCGCTCCTCTCCAAGCGTCACCGCCCGCTCCGACGACGCCAGGGAATACGGGGGCTCCCGTCCCAACTCCCGACTCAAGGCATTGATCTCCTGCTTGAGTTCCAACATCACCAGCTCCCGCCCCACCATCGCTTCGTTGAACCGTTCCAACTCCTCATTGCGTTGGATGGTCTCCACGGTCAAACGCAACAACTCCTCTTCGATGTTCTTGCGTGCGGTGATGTCGATCGACACCGCCATAATCCGCTCCATGCCATCGATCAGAATGGCGTTGAGCAACACCTCTTCCCAGAACTCCACCCCATGACGGTCGCGATTCTTCCATTCGAACCGCTGCTTGTCTTCGAACGATGTACTGCGGATCCATTTCAAGGCATCTTCCCGGGAATAGGGCGGCTCGATCCTGAATGCGTTCTCTTGAAGATCGGCCAGGGTTTCAAAACCATACGAGGCCAAGGCGCGACGATTGGCATCCAGGATCGTTCCGGTCTCCTTGTCGAACAGGATGATCGATACCGCCGCGGTCTGAAACAGGGTACGAAACAGCACCTCGCTCTGACGCAGACTCTCCTCGGCCTGCTTGCGCTCGGTGATGTCCCGCGAAATGCCGAACGATCCGATGATCTGGCCATGCAAATCCAGCAGCGGCCCCTTGAATGCGGAAAAGAACCGGATCCCCTGATGCGTGGCCAGGCGCTCTTCCTGGATGATCGAGCGTTTTTCGGCGATCACCCTGCGATCGGCGGAACGGATCATCTCGGCCTGCTCAGCCGGAAACAACGTCCCGTCGTCCAACCCCAACACCCTGTGCGCGGCCATGCCGACAAATCCGCCCGCGGCCTTGTTAAACAGAATGTAACGTCCGTCCAGATCCTTGGCGAAAATGGCATCTTCCGAACTGTCCACAATGGCATCGAGCAGTTGCAAGGCCCGCAAACGCTCCTCCTGGGCGCGATGCAGCTCGGCGACCACCGCGAGTTGTTCCCCACGACGCAACAGGACCATCGCCATCACGGCGGCGGAGACCGCCAACACCCCGGCCAACAGGATCCATGCCGAGGTTGCGGTCATCTGCCGATACAACTCGGCCTGATCGATTTTGGCAACCAGATGCCAATCGGTCTTGGGAATGGCGTGGGCCACCCCGTAAACCGGAACATCACGATAATCACGCCCCTTCATGATCTGACCATGCGCCACATCTCCGTTCAGGAGTTGTACCGCCAGCAGGTTGCCGCGTTCCAAGGGAAGCTGGAGCTTGAGCGCGGCATCGGCATGATAACGCAGCGCATTGAGAAACTGCACCGTCCCGTTCCGGGCCCGGAACAACAAGGTTTCGCCACTGATATCGGGCATGGGCCAGAACTGTAGCATGGGATACAGCCACACGGTCGGATCCACCTGAAAACCGATCCAGGCCCTGGGCGATACGTCACCCAACGGCGCGACGATGAAAAGACTCGGTTTTCCGAAACGATCCAGGCGAAGATCGACCCGGATCCGATCGGCATCGTGCATCGTGACGAATTCGTTCCAGAGCGGCTCGGAAAAGGACTCCCATTCTCCGGAATCGTTGAGCGAATGGCCGCCGGCGTCCAACAAAACCACGCTCTGATAGCCATGGCTGCGACGCAGCAGATCCAAACTGGCGACGATTCGCTCTCTGGCCGTCGGCTCCTGATCGGCGCACCAGGCTTTTTGCAGTTCGACAAATTCGGCGTTCTTCTGCACAAGCGCAACATCGTCCAGCCTTTCGTTCAACCAGTCGCCGATCTGTCTGGCCTTGAGATCGACGATGATGCGCAGTCTGGAAAAGGTCATCTCGTGATGGTTCTGGAGCGTGTAGACCGTACTGGCCCCCACGACCAACAAAATGCCTCCCACGACGAACGACAGGATCAGTTTGAAGCGACCTCGGGTCACGGTCTTCTCGGAACCGGCCAAGGGCAGGCGACGCAACATGCCATACAGCAGCAGCGCCGTGACCACCACGAACAACCATCCCTTGACCGTACTGGCCAGCAGAATGTGCTCCGGGTTCTGAAACAACCAGATCACCACGCGATCCGAAAGCAGGATCCACAAGGCCGCGAACAGAAAATAAACCATGACAACAGTCATAATGCTGCCCTGAACATCCAGGCCGAACGAGGCGACATCCCCCTCCCCGTCGTTGGACATGCGCACCTTCCGTTCACCCATCCGCCCGCTCCGACCGTGCGACGATCACGGCTGTGACGATATTGCCATTCCCTTGATAATCGAGGCCATCAAAGCTGAACTTGCCAGCCATGGCAATCCCCCGACCATGCAGATCGAAAGCCCGTTCCGGAGCAAAATCGAGATATTGCCGCCAGTCGAAGCCACACCCCTGATCCCGGATGGTAAACTGCAACGAGATCGGGCCGCGTTCGAACCGTACCTCCACCATGCGGTCCCGGAGTTCGGGCAACCGCAGACGTCTCTTGATCTCCTTTTCCCATTCGCCGGACAAAAGCAGGTTCCCCTTTTCCTGGTAAGAGATTTCCAGATTCCCATGCTCGACGGCATTGACGAACAACTCCTGCAACCCCATGATCACCCGTTCCGGTTCCGGACAGGCATGGGCCAGATGGTTGGCCAGCAGGCGCCCCTCTTCCAGATCGCGGAAAGCGAACACGCCCGATTGCATCAGACTGAGGGGACGCTCCGCGCATCGCACCCGCTCGACCAGATTCCGCATCTCCAGACACTGTTGCAAGGCGGTCTTGACAACGGCCAGCAGAACCTGTGCCTGCCATGGTTTGGTCAGATAATAGTACGCCCCCTGCTGCAACCCTTCGCGCACACTCTCGTGATCGCTCTGCACCGTCTCAAGGATCACCGGGATATGTGCCAGACGGGTATCCTGTTTGATGCGTCGCAACAATTCCATCCCATTCAGTTTCGGCATGATGCGATCCAGAAGAACGACATCGTATCCCGACGGATTGGCATCCAGATGTTCCCAGGCCGTCTCCCCGTCCGAACAGATCGTGACCCGAGCCCCCTGCGCTTCGAGCAGTTCGCGAATGATGGTGGACGTCAACGCCTCGTCCTCCACCAGCAGGATGTGTCCAGTTTGCAGCATGGCATGACCTCACGGGAAACGGGTGAAAATTTCACAGAACTTGTCAAAATCACTCAAGAAAACATCCACCAGATCCGGTTCGAAATGCCTGCCCCTCCCCTCGGCGATGATGATCCGCGCCTGTTCCAAAGAGAGCGCCCGCTTGTAGACGCGCGGCGAGATCAAGGCATCGAACACATCCGCCACGGCCATCAATCGGGCCGGCAACGGGATCTCCCGACCCGCCAGACCATCCGGGTATCCCGATCCGTCCCAGCGTTCGTGATGCCAGCAGGCGATGATTCTGGCCATTTCAAGGATGGGGACCGGCTGTCCGGCATCCTGTTGTGCCAGAGCGATGGCTTCCGCGCCCTTTCGGGCATGGGCGCGCATGATGATCCATTCGGACTCCGAGAGAGGACCAGGTTTCCGCAAAATGTCATCCGGAACCCCGACCTTGCCAATGTCGTGCAAGGGAGCGCTGCGGACCAGCATGGCAATGGTCGCATCGGTCAGATCGTCGTCCGGTCGCTGGCGCGCCTGGAGGCTCAAGGCCAGTTGCCGAACATAGCTTTGGGTGCGAACGATATGATGCCCGGTCTCCTGATCGCGAATTTCGGCCAGGTGGGCCAGCGCATGGATCGTAACGCTCTGCATGCGCTCGTTCTCGGCCATGCGTCGGTTGACTTCGTTCTCCAGCCAGGTATTCTGATTGGCCAACCGATCCCGTGCATGCTTGAGTTCCAGTTGCAGGCGAACCCGCGCCAGAAGGAGCGCCGGCACGATCGGTTTGGTGATGTAATCCACGGCGCCGATGGTCAGACCACGCAATTCGGCAGCCGATCCATCCATGGCGGTGATGAAAATGACGGGGATATTCTGAGTTTTCGGATTGAGGCGCAGTTGTTCGAACACTTGATACCCATCCATGTCGGGCATCATGACATCCAGCAGAATGAGATCGGGTGGCGTATCACCCGATGCGATCCGCAGCGCCCTTCCCCCCGAGGTCGCGGCGCGCACCTCGTAATACGGTTGCAACAGATCGCTGATGATGGAAAGATTTTCCGAAAGGTCATCGACAATCAGCAGTGTTGACCCATCCACGGTTCGCATGTCGAATCGCACCTCATCTCTTGACCGTGGCACGCCCTTCAGGAGGACCACGCGGGGGTGAGGGGGGAATCCCCCCGTCATGCACGTTCACGATGACCTGTATTCGTTTCAAGATTACATCATCCCCTTTGACATGCCAAGCAGGAATTCTTGTCGTATTCATGCCTCTGCACAACGACACCATTCACATGCAAGCCGGACTCAAAGAAACCGGCACACAACCGAAACCCCGCGGAATGACCCACCCCCTCCCGCCCCCATCCCCATAACGCCGTCAAACCACGGTGTAACCGTCCAGATCAGTAAAGCGCTTCAAACGGACTGAATGACTTCAACTTCCAGGGATGGAAGCCGTGAGGATGCCGGTTTGTCTCGAAGGCGAGCCTCGACAGCCTCGATCAGAAATGCCAGGACATTGCGTTTTTGTAGGCGACAGGTGGCCGATATCGTCATGATCCGCTCGGCAAAACGGTTGCCAGCTTGGCTGTCCGAGCCGAAGTTTCCCTTACACCCCGTTCTGGTCGATCTCAAAGAGTGTGTCGATCGATGAATAGACGAACACCCCGGCAATCCGGTTGTTGCACCGCAACAACCGGATACGACTGTCATTGCCCTTGCAAAACTCGTACATCAACAACAGCATACCCAGGGCGGAACTGTCGATGATCTTGACCAGATTGAAGTCGATGTCGTACTGCACGCCAGGTTCCCGATGCTGATAGATATCACGGAACTCCCGATACATTCGGTACGAAAACTCCTCCGGCAGTGTCACCACGACTCTGCCGCTCAACTCTTCGATCTCGATCATAGAACCTCCACCATGGTGATGTCGTCGAGCCGCTCTTTTCCACCACTGAAAGCCTCGAGAACTGGCAATATGGTTTCCAACTCTCCCCCCACAAAAATTTCACGCTCCAGAAACGCTTCCATGCGTTCCATTCCAAAACACTCCCAGGTCTCCGAACGCGTCTCCAGGCTTCCATCCGAAAACAGATAGATCCGATCGCCTTCCCGCCACTCCCCCATGCAACGCTGCGCGGGAACGCTCAACTCCGCACAAATTCCCAGCAAAGGCAGACTGGCGGGGAATCGATCCATCGCCTTGCCTGCCCGGATCCGCACCACCGGCGGAAACGCGGCGTTCCAGACATGCAGCACGCCGCGCGTTCGATCCAATTCGAGAAACGCGGCGGACAGAAACATATTGATCGGCATGCGGGTGTAGATCAAATTGTTAAGTTGTGATATAATGGTCCAAAGATCGACATTCTGCTCGGTCAGACGATAAAACAAATCGGAAACCAAAGGCCCGCAAATCGCCGCCGCAAGTCCGTGTCCGGCAAAATCACCCACCATCAAACAGTGAACCCCATCCCCCCGACGGGCGGAAAGCACGATGTCACCCGTGGTTCTGCCAAGAGGGGTCATCAGCACCCTCAATCCTCGCGGATCGAAATGATGGTCCAAACGCATCTTGAGAATGACATTTTCCACATCCAATCGATCGATCGCCAACCGATTGGCCATGTCGGCGCGCTGCAACCAGACCTGGATGCGCGCATTCAACAGAATCGGATTCGGTGGCTTGTTCAGAAAATCATCCCCGCCACACTCCAGACAACAGGCCAACTCCTGATCGGTCTGCACCGAGGTCAGAAAAATCACGGGAATCAAAAATCCCGACGCGCTGCGCTTCTTGATGCGACGGGTCGCTTCATACCCATCCATCACCGGCATCAGAATATCCATCAGAATCAAATCGCAGGATCGCTCTTCCAGCCGCTCCAGAGCCTCCACGCCGTTGGATGCCGAAACCACGCGATACCCACCCTGAAGCAACATCTCCTCCAGGAAAATCCGGGTTACCGGATCATCATCGACAATCAGAATCGTGTTCATCGCATCACCAGACATTCATCGACCGACAAAAGCACCCTGGACCGGGCTGCATCCGCATCATCGACAAACCGCTCCCGAATGCACACAATCTCCGAAAAAACCCGCTGAAACACCGCGACCACGACAGGATCGCCCCCCCTCCTCACAAGCGGACGCTCATCCGGAAGAGATCGCCCGACATCCCCGGTCCCGCCGTCTTCAACCCCCACACACAGCATTCAGAGCCTCCCCTGCCTGATCATACAAACGCGCGCATGCCGCCACACAACGTCCGACCCGCTCCAGATCCGAATGGTTCGCCTCCATCTCCCGCCCCATCGCCGCCAACCCCACGACCCCCATGGTCAGGCTCGACGATTTCAGGGAATGGGCCGCCACCCGCACCGCCTCGCCATCCCCCTTCGCGACCGCCTCCGAAAGAGTCCCCAAGAGTGCCCGCGTTTGTTCCATATAATGCGCGACCATGCGTCTGGGCAGAGTCGAATCCCCTTTGCGGGCCAAGGTCATGATCCGCTCCAGCGCCACGTCGTCCAGTACCCCGCCCGTATCTCCCGACTGAAGCGCCTGCGTCGGTTCCGGATCTCCGACAGGCTCACCCCTGACGACGGGCGGCAGCCAATGCCTGACCATGGCGCCCAATTCACCCAAACTGAACGGCTTGCGCAGATGGTCGTTCATCCCCGATGCAAGACACTTCTGGCGACTCTCCTGCAACACATGCGCCGTCAACGCCACGATCGGCATGGGGGGACGCGCGTGCGCCAACTCCCATTGACGCACGCGACGGGTCGTTTCGAAGCCATCCATGATCGGCATTTCACAATCCATGAGAATCAGATCAAACTGCTCCGGAGCGGATTTCAAACGCTCCAGGGCACTGAGTCCGTTGTCCTCCACCGTGACCTCACACCCGAACAGTCGCAGCGCGGCCAGCGCCACCTCCTGATTGACAACATTGTCCTCAACCAGCAGGATACGCCCTTCCAAACCACCCAGGAACACGCCCGACTCCCGCGAATCCGGCTCGTCCAGCCGATTCCAGTCCACGGATCGAGGGATGATCCCAGGATGCATCTTGCCGAAACGCGCCGTGAACCCGAACGTCGATCCAACTCCCGGAGCGCTCTCCACCCACAAGCGACCATTCATCAACAAAACCAGTTGCCGGGAAATCGCCAAACCGAGTCCGCTTCCGCCAAAACGTCGCGCCACCGACGAATCCTCCTGCGAGAACGACTGAAAAATCCGCTCCAGGTACTCCGGAGAAATCCCGATACCCGAATCGGCGATCAGAAACCGCAACACCAGATCCACCTCCCTCTCCTCCTCCACCTCCACCGACAGCGTGATCGAACCGGTTTCGGTGAACTTCACGGCATTGCCCAGCAGGTTGAACAAGATCTGATCGAGTCGATACGGATCGCCAAGCAATCCCTCGGGAAGGGATGCACGCACCTGAAACCGAAAATGCAAACCCTTTGCGCTGGCCTGCTGCTCAAAAAGTTCCCGAATGTGCTTCAGTACGTCGTTGAGGCTGAAATAGATGATCTCCAGATGGAACTGTCCGGACCGGATCTTGGCGAAATCCAGGATGTCGTTGATGATCCGCAGCAACAACCGTCCCGATCGATGAATGGTATTGACATAATGGCGTTGCTGTTCGGTCAATGAGGTTTCTAAAATCAGGTCGGCCATGCCCAGCACACCATTCATGGGGGTGCGAATTTCATGACTCATATTGAACAGAAAACTCTCCTTGGCGCGTGCGGCGGCCTCGGCATCGTCCCGCGCCCGTTCAAGCGCCAGAGTCCGAAGCCGAACCTGCTCCTCAAGGGTGTCCTTATAGCCACGCAACGCCTCTTCGTTGCGCTTCCTCTCGGAAATATCCTGCAAAATCACCATCCACAACTCGCCATGCACCGGATGGGTCAGCGAGGTGATCGACACATATCCCCAAAACGGCGTCCCATCCTTGCGGATGTTGCGGGTCTCCCCAACCCACTCCCCCTTGTGCAGCAAACAGGTGGCGATCCGCCGAACCTCGGAAACCGAATCATCATGCACCGGTTCATAAATCACCTCGATATTCCGCTCCAGGATCTCCCCGCGCGCATACCCGAACAACCGCTCAAATCCCCGATTCACGTAAACGATGGCGGCATCGCTGGCCCGCACCAGGCACACCCCTTCGGTCATGTTCTCAAGCATGAGCGCCTGAAGCCGCTGATCGTCCCGACACACAAGCGGCACATCGACCTGGTGCATGACATATTTTTCCGGAATGACCGGATCGACCGGACCGAACTCGCGAATCAGTTCGAATCGTCCCGCCGCATCGCACCGGGTCAAAAAGGTCTGCACCCGTGCGTGATGGGTTTCAGGATCCATGCGGACCGTCCCTTGAGGTGAAGAGATCGACACGTTCTCAAGGGCTTCCACCAGCGATTCGACACCCAGTTCGCCAACCTGATTGACCGCCTGGGCGAAAGCCTTCACGCACAGATAAACCCCCTCGCCGAAATGGGTCACGATACCATTGCCATCCGGCCAGATCCCGCGCACCCTTGGCATTCTGGAAAGTCTGTTCAAAAAATCAATATTATCTTTAGTTTTTAAAGACATGAAATAAGTATTGCTTGCATAAAATCCCTGCCGCACCTCCGGGGGCAGATGACTGGCCATCCTTTCGTCGAAATGTCCCATCACCACGGCGATTCGATTCTTGAGTCCGAGCGTGGAAAAACGGGTCAGAAGACGCATCTGATCGCTGCCGACAAAATAAGGCACAAACACATCCGCACCGGATTCCATCAGTTGGTGCAGCAATCGGTCGATCTGCTCATGGGTGAGCGAGATCGGCAAATACTCCTCTCCAGACACCGTGCCACCGATGCGCAGCAACACCTCCTTGGCCGCTGCGATGGAACCGCGCGGCCATTCATAACCGTTGCCGGCAAAGAACATCCGCAGTCCGTACCGCTCCTTCATCCAGGGGATCATCCGATCGATCTGCTGGTTGGGCAACGCCGCGAAATGGAAAAAATAGCGGCTGAAGATGCTCCCCTCGTAGAAGGAGAAGTTCAGCAGAGGAACCCGCCGCGACTCGGCGACCCGATAGGTCACGGCGATGCGCGCATTGGAGAGCAGATTGCCGACGAGCGCCACGCAACCGTGTTGATCGATCAACCGTTCCCCAGCCCGAACGGCCATCTCCGGATGGCAGCCATCGTCCTCGATGATCAGGTGCAAGGGTCTGCCCAGAACGCCGCCCTGTTCATTCACCTCCATGACCGCGATCCGGGCGGCAAGGACGAGCTCATCCCCGTAAATGGCCGCCACGCCGCTCAGGGGGGACAACAAGCCCAGTTTCACCGGTCTCTTCCGAGCGAACAGACCCTTCCTGGCGGGACGACCGTTCGTGGGAGAAAACTGCCGAAGTCGTTTCTTCATCCAACCCCTCCGCCGGCGCAGACCGCGTATCAGCGATGATGCGCCGTTTTCACTGACCGCCATCCCAGATGGCGCCCTTGGCCGCGCATGCGAAAACAGTTCTGATCATGCCCGTGGTGACGGGTTTTCAACCACGATGCAGGGCGGTATCACCAGCTTCAGTTCGAGCCCCGTGAAGCGGTGATGACCACGAATTCAAAATACTCCTGCATCTGGCGATAGCTTCTGCCCACCCGTTCGCAATCGGTCATCACCAAACCACAAGCCGTCAACACCTCCTGATAATGATCAGGGCTGATGAACCGGAAGGGATGGTCGTTGCCGAAATAGGGAGAAGTCGTCCTGAGGATCCCTCCTAAAGTGTATTCATCGATTTTCCGGGCAGGCGCATGGTTCCGGAAGGCATCCGAAGCCATGGACGGGCTGTAGGAAAAAAACAGTCCTCCCGGCTTAAGCACCCTCACCACTTCCGCAAGGCACTGCCTGAAATCGGTCTCCGGCAGGCAATAGGAGGAAAACACATCCAGCACGACATCCATGCTCTCATCCGGGTAGGGCAACTCGGTCATGCTGCCGACTTTGAGTTCTCCGCTGACCCCCCAATGGGCCATCATCCGGTGACCAAGCTCGATGGCCTCGGACGACAGATCAATGCCGTGTGCCTCGAACCCCTCTCGAGCCACCATCCACAAATTGGAGCAACTGCCACAGCCGATCTCCAGCACACGAATCCGTGCACGCTCGTTGGGGGTTGTGCAGGAAAAAAAACGCCTCCCCAAAAAACGCAGCAACTCTTCGTTTGGATACAGCCTCTGCGCCTAAAAACCGTGCTCCCCAAATGATTGACTGTACCACAATTCCGTTTGTCGTCGCAATTCGCGCCCGTTTGCTGCCATTGTCCGGTTCTCCTCCAATTAAAGACGTCTTCTGTTTGCGGTGTACGCCTGCATACGCACAGTCTTCGGGATGGAAACCTCCCATGCGTTGACCACTTTGCATGACCGGAATGATTCTACTGATACACCGTTCCCAATGTAAAAGCGAAATCTTTTGTAACCTGCAAGTCTTTAGAAGAGTCGATCGGTCATCTGTTCAATCATCAAGCTGCGAAAACGATCATGATAGCATACACGAAACTCAAACATGGTCATCGATTCCGTCAACCGTGGCGCGATTGACACGTTTCTTACCAAGCCGAGGAAAGATGACGCGCTCTCGCAAGGAATCAAGGATGGGTTCCGTCTGTACAAGATCGGACGCGGAAACCGGGAGATGTCGCATCGACTCAGGAAACTGGAAGAAACGTAACATGGGCAGGGCTGAGGATTGAGGTATGATCCGCCGCCCGACGGTGGCGCATTGACCATTCTGGATTTGCAGGAGGATCCGGCAGATCGATATCCTGGTCACGGGAGCGGATGGCCTGGAAAGGACAAAGGGCTTGATTGATCCTGTCGAAAATCGCGCATTCTCACGACCATTTTCCGAACCTGGATCCGGTCATGTCAACACGCTCTGGCGCCATTTGACGCGAGCGTGCAGATCGGCACCTGTACCCGCGTGGCGTCTCCCAGGATCTGAATCAGCAGCAAGGCCCGTTCCTGACCGTTACGCGCCTGAAAAATCGCCTCGCATCCGGCCAATGGACCCTCCTGAATCCAGACATGTTGTCCGGGCGCAAATTCGGCGGGTTCGGGGGACGGCAGGATGCTGTTGGCATCCGCACGAGCGATCAGCGACTCCACCAATGCATCGTTGACCGGAGGGATATATCCGCCGAACCGCACCAGACCGGTCACACCCAGAGTGGAACGGATCGGAGCGATATTGGTTTGCTCAAGAACAAGCTGGATGAACAGATAACTGGTGAAGAACGGTTCGATCACTGGCTGCGATTTTCCCCGCCGTATGCGCTTGACCTGGATGCGTGGCAGAAAGCAATGATACTTCTGATTTTCTAAATTCTGGAGTGCCAGCAACTCCTGACGCGGTTTGGTATGTACCGCATACCATTTCCGGTTGAGAACCGGTTCTGGTGTTTCCTCGGACGGCAGTTCATCGGTAACGGGCAAATCGGATTCCATTGCTGACATTGTTTCTTTTCTTCATTTTCTGGATAGAAAAACACCGGACTCCGACTGTTCGCAAGATCTCATCATGGGGTTGCCCACGCCAATCAACGGTTCGACATCGTTGCGATCCTGAAGCACCGCCGCCGCTGCGATCTTTGGCTGCCAATCGATTGCATGGTACAGCAGACCATCTGGTTCGCAAAGGCTCGTCGCGTCTCTTGCTCCTTTCCTCCCGAACAGAAGGCTCTATCTTTTCCGACCAGAAGGAATCGGCCTTGGCGATCCGTTCACCAGCCCAAGATGGCGTGAAGCCGAAACGCGGAGCTTGGCATGGGCAGGTTCAAAGCCTGTTGCGCGGGCATGGAGGTCGCCAGACGTCGCCCCATGGATGGAACGGTCGAGAGCCGGAAGATTTTCGGATTTTCTCTGATCCATGGGCAAAACGATGCCGGTCAGAGTGAGGATGGCGATGTTCCGGATTTTCCCCTGATTCCTGGACGAAACCCTGACGCAACCGGTTGCACCGTATCGCATTTTCTTTCTGATGGGCAAGGCCTGTTGCGGGGGCTTGGCGGGGCGCGACGGGGGCACACGGGGCGCTTTTTTTCAAGCGGCTCGGATGAGTTTCCGGATGGTTGACTGGAGATCGGCAACCTTGACCCGTTGCAAAACGCGCAGCAAAGCATGGGAAAGATGTCCGATCTGAAATCGTTGTATCAGAGTCTCCTCCATGTGGCACAGCAAATGGGCGGTCATTTCGGTATCGGCCATGGCACGGTGTGCTTTCCCGGTGTCGGGAAGCCGTGCAAAGGCGGCCAGAGTCCCCAGTTTATGGTTCGGCGCGGTTGGATAAACCCTCCTGGCCACCAGCATGGTGCAGGCAAATTCCTGCTGACGGGTACGTCCGACTCGGGACAATTCGGCATCCCAGAATTTGCGATCAAAGGAGGCGTTGTGGGCAACCAAAGGAAGATCACCCACAAAATCGGCCACCTCCTGCATGACCTTGGCTGCGGGCGGTGCGCAACGCACCATCTCGTTGGTGATGCCCGTCAGATTGGTGATGAAGAAGGGAACCCGCACGCCGGCATTCATCAGGCTCTGATAATGCCGGACGATTTGGCCGTTCTCCAGGACAACAGCCGCGATCTCCGTGGCCCGCGCCCCCTCGCCAGGAGAGAGTCCGGTGGTCTCGAAGTCGATGATGGCCAGGGTTTCCATGGATCACGCCAACAAAAAAAACGAGCGATCAACCTCTGCATCTGGAATGTCCGCCGTCTGTCTCCAGACGGCGGAATTCACTCCCCGACCCACCATGGAACACCCGAAGAGAGTCCATGGCAAGGAGGGTGTAGGGGTTCTCCCCCCATCATGCAAGTTACAGGGGCGTCACGTTGGAGGCCTGATCCCCCTTTTGGCCTTTCGTGATGTCAAACTCCACCTTTTGCCCCTCGGCAAGCGACTTGAAACCACTCATCGCAATGGCTGAGTGGTGGACGAATGCGTCCCCTTTGCCATTATCGCGCTCAATGAAACCAAAGCCCTTGCTGTCATTGAACCATTTCACTTTTCCTGTCTCACGACCTGCCATGCTCTTCTGATCCTTTTGTTGAACGTTTATGGACGAAATCACGCAATTACTTTATTCTGCACATGTTTGCAACAGAAAACAACCAAGGCGCACGGTATGATAATAAAACATCAAACCAAACCTGAGTTTACCCGAACGATTGGTTTGAAGGGCACCTTCTTTGGTATCGTTGACGAGTCAAACATCTGAAAACAATGTAACACATTGAAATTGATTGTCAACAAGTAAATCTGGCTGCGCTGTGATGCGACGGGAAGAATGGAAATTCTGGGGTGTTGGGGGATACGAGGTTTTTGAGAAATGGCGGTTGGTTATGGAGGATTTTGGGTTAGGGATCCGATCTCTCCTGGCTGAACACACTGGTCTACAATTCTCCAGAATTCCGTTGCTTGCATTCTGCCGAGAACGTCCTGCGACGAGCCTTCTCCAAGACCTCTGGATCGACGCCGAAGCCGGAGACCGTATCTGTGATCTGTGATCCGGCCTGCGGATCGGGATCCCTGCTCATCGACGTGGACGAACAGATCGGAGGGGCGAACTTTCAACTTTTCGGTCAGAGGTGAATTGTCTAGGTTCAGCGGAAAAAGGACTCCCCCCCTGATTCACTCCTGGCTCTTTCCCTGGTTTTCCGGGTCAGGAAAGGTGCTTTGTAAAGTGGTATTGCTGCTCTTTCGTCGCATTGCTCTGGCCGCCCGAGCGGCTTCGAGTTTGCCGTCACGAGCATCCCAGATCTCCTGCTGCCGTCCTTCCAGCCGGTCGCTGGGCGCAATGCGCAAGATCACCACCTTCTCGGCATCACTAAATCGCTTACGATATTTTTGCTCCATGACTGTCTCCTCCGTTGATACACATTATAAACGGTGGATTAGTCCTTTTCCAGTTGGTCCGAGACAGTTCACGGTTTCAGCATGAAGAAACGGTAATGTCCCTGTACCGCGAAGGCCAGACGCCTGTAGAACCCCAGGAGCAGCTCGGCACTACGGTCGGCGAACAGGCCGCAGATGGGGATGTTGGTTTCCGCCAAGCCCGCAAGTACGTTGGTGATGCATGTGGAGGCATAGCCCCGGCCCCGCTCGGATGGAAGAGTCGCCACGCCACCAAGTTGGGCGTAACTGCGATCCGGCAGTATGAAGTGAACTCCAGCGGCGGCCAGTAACGCGCCGCCGCTCCCCAGAATGCCCCAGTAATGGCCGAACTTCAGCATCCGCGGCGTCCAGAAGCCGGTTCCGGCCTGCCTGTAGAGCTCCAGCAACTGGGCAGGGTCGGTCAGGGGGACTGCCTTGCCTCTGCGTTGGACTCCAAGGGTGGGGCGAACCATCCAGGTGTCGCGGGATACGAACCCGGCCTCGAGCCAAGCCGGAACGGGCACCGTTTCATGCAGGCAGACCGTACATTCCTCATCTTGGCGCCGCAGCCGATCGATCAATTGTCCCAGTGGTTCTGGTTCTCTGCCCGCGGCGACTATCACCGGAACATTGAACCCGTCGAAGCGGGCAGCGATCCCATCTTGGCTGGCAAGGAAAGTGGTGTGCGGCGCGAGAGGTGCGGTGGTGTCAGCCAAGATGAGCAGTCTCTGTTCAAGAGGCAGTCCCTGACAACGTCGACTTGCCTCGCATGCGTCCACGGTCTCGATCATCGCCATCACCCGCTGTCAGCAGGAGCCATGGTGGAAAGCTGAAGCACATTCTGCACACGAGCCAGAGGGCTCAAATCCACGGCCTCGGGATCCCCACTGTCCAACATTGCCCCCAGAATGCCGACCGCGTTCCACACCTGCTCGAGGAATCTACCTAGGATGACCGGGAATGACGCCTCCAATCGGCCAACCTCTGCTTCGCTGACCATGACAGCAAAATGGTTGCGGTAGACTTCCTGGGTCAATTCAACCGCCCGTTCCAGCTTGCCAGCAGGACGTCCGTCGCGGTGTGCGCCTGCACACAGCGCCTTGGCTTGGCGCAGCAAGCGATCAAGCTTTCTCAGCACCGGATCATACAGGAAGGTATGCCGCGATACAGCATCAACTACCGGGTCCAAGAAGGCATAGCCCGATGTGTCCGCGATATCGGCGTCAGATGGGAATAGTCCATCGGCGATCATTTGGGCACGGACTTCTGTGCCCGGATAGAGCTGCAGACGGGTCATGAAGAAATCCCAGGTGGCTGGCCCAAACCGAGACAGTGCCGATGCGTTGATGAGCAATTCGGCGGCTGTCATACGAGGATCGAACATGATAAAACCGCTCGCATCATAGGCCACCCCATGGCGGCGCAACAACTCGATGGCATCTTCGTTGGCCTTGGCAGAGTTGCGCTTGTTGTACAGCTCGAGCAATCGGTCGACGCCGCTCTCGATTCCCATCTCCACTGAGCGCAACCCAGCTTTGACTAGGCGCGGCATCACGTCTTCGTTCGCCAACAGCGCGTCGGCACGCGCCATGAAATAAAAGGGGAATCGGAGCTGTTTCTGCTCAAGCTTATCGAGAAAAGTGTCAACCCAAGCGCGCGCTTTAGGAGATGTGCCTAGAAAAATCACGTCCTGAAACTGGATCACAGGATGGATGTTGGAATGGTCCATATAGGACCGCACCAGCCGTTCAATCTCCTCGACTACCCGCTCGGGGCTTCTGCGACGCCAGACGGTACCACCGCCTAAGCGGAAATACGTATTGGCCGTACAGAACTTGCAACTAGACGTGCAGCCTCGCCCAGTCAGAACCGACAAAGCCACTGGCTTGCCTAGTACTAAGGCCATTTCCACCACATCTTTTTCGGCATCGGGCAAGACGTCCAGGTCTTCGATGGATGGACGGAAGCCTCCGTCACAGATGGTGCCGTCGGCCTGGCGGGTCACAGCCCCGGCAACAACCGGGCGGTGGCCGTCCTGGAATTGACCGACCATATCAAGCATAGTCAGCTCGCCTTCACCCTGGACAACAGCATCAACAACAGGGTGTTGCTCAAGGATGCGGTGAGCATGAAATGTCGCGTGCTCACCGCCCCATACGCAGTAAGGCGCTTCATGCAGCTTCTTCAGCCCTTCTGTAATGGCTAGGGCTGGACGGTAGTCGGCGAAGGAGTGGAGAGAGATGCCGACCAGCTTCGGCTGAAACGTGGCTATGGTTTCGATCAGTTGTTCGTTGTCGAACCCGAACAGCAGTCCGTCAACCACCCCGACCTTGTAGCCATCTCTCCGTAGCACCGCCGCCAAGTACCCAATCCCAAGGGGGTCTTGAGCGATCGTTCCTGGTGGAACATATTGGCGCGCCCAAGGGCGCACCAACACCACATCCATCTTGGTCATGAATGATATCCTATCGTAACCGTCAACTTTTACCTTATTCCTTCGATGGTTCGGCGGCTTTCAACGCCTTCGAAACGCTGTCAATGACGGCCTTGGTGACATCTGGAGAAGTCAGCACGGCCTTGACGGCGTCCTGAACGGTGACAGCCTTGGCGAGGTCAGGTAAGGCGACAGCCTTGGCGACATCCTGAGCCGCGACCACGGCCTTGACGGCGTCCTGAATGCTGACGGCCTTGGCGAGGTCGGGTTCCATGACCTTGGTTGCATCCTGGGACGCAAGCACCGCCTTGACGGCGTCTTGGACGGCGACAGCCTTGGCGACGTCGGCTGAGACCGACTTGGCCACGTCAACGGCGACGGCCTTGGCGATGTCGGCTGAGACCGACTTGGCCAGATCAACGGCGACGGACTTGGCGACGTCGGCTGAGACCGACTTGGCCACGTCAACGGCAACGGCCTTGGCGATGTCGGCTGAGACCGACTTGGCCACGTCAACGGCAACGGTTTTGGCGGCGTCCACTGAGACCGACTTGGCCACGTCAACGGCAACGGTTTTGGCGGCGTCCACTGAGACCGACTTGGCCAGGTCAACGGCAACGGTTTTGGCGGCGTCCACTGAGACCGACTTGGCCAGGTCAACGGCAACGGTCTTGGCGGCGTCCACTGAGACCGACTTGGCCAGGTCAACGGCAACGGTCTTGGCGACGTCCACTGCCACGGCCTTGGTGGCATCGGCGATAAGATTGGGATTCGAGGGTGCCTCGGTAGGCGCTCCCGCATGCTTCTGATCCGGCTTGTCCGTCATGGAAAATCCTCCCTAAAGAAGTAGTGAAGTGTTGCATAAAAGCACGCCAAACTTCGGTGACATCAAGATCGGTTTCCACCTTTCCCTGTTTGCCCAGACCCAGGTTTGACCGTTTCTTCGCCCGCGGGTGAACCAAGTTACCGGTCAAACGGGTTCATTATCAGTGAACGCTAATGTTTTTTTATTCTGCACGGGACAGGTCGATACCGTAACTTGCGGACTCACTTGCGGTGAGTCTGAAGGTTTCAAATATAGCGACTGATAGAAAATAAAAAGGAAAATATTGGACACAATGCCCACTTTATCTCACGGTTTTACCGCATAAAATGTCTATAACAGTTTCATTACCCCTACTCTTTCGAGGAAAAATGTTAAACTATTTTCACAAAAAGAGTCAAGCATATTTTTTCCTAAGTCATTTTTTTGACTCAGGCTCACCTCGTCCCCGCGTAGTGTGACGCGACAGGGAGAATGGGAATTCCGGGATGTTGGGGGAATTTTTAGGGATGGCGGGGGGTATGGGGGATTTTGGGTTGGGGAACGGGTGGTGATGCTGCGCGATGATCGTATCGTGGAACCTGCCTGAATGCTCTTTCAACCCGCGATCCTGGCGCTGTGGTTTGCCCGATCTAGTCACCATCGGTCTGTTGGCCTGACCGACCGCCTGCAACTCCCAGCGGGGAGGTCAACGATTGCGGCAGGGGCTTTCTGAGGAGGCCCCAAGTAATCTCTCTCCCATCCCATTTCACCACCCGGTGCGCTTCTGGCCCCATTGTCAAACGGCCTGGCAATGGGGCCGCTTTCTTTTGGACACTTTGGGGGGCGTGTCACGAAAAATGCCGTGGCATGAGGTTGCCCAGGAGGGTAGAATGGAACCGACCTTCATCCCCTGAACCGAGTGTGTTGTGGCCGGTTCGCTCCTTCGATCCTGAAACGGTGTTAAGCGTGAATCCCCAGATCGTGCAACGCATTGCGGATCGTCTGCAAGCCCGGGACAAACGATTCGTCTCCCGAAACGAGTTCTTCAAGGTGATTGGCGCAGCCTTGGCACGCACGCTCGGAGTCTCCCTGAACGATCCTGTGTCTGTGCTGAGTTCGGCGTTGCAGAGCCATTGCGGCGATGCCTTCCGTGTGGTCCAGGGGGGACGCACCCTCTATGTGGCCATAAACCTGCCAGACGAGGCCTTTCTGCTCGACAAGGCCAGGCGCTTGACCACCTTCACCCCCGCGCAACTGGCTTTGAACCTGCCCATGCCCAAGGCGCGCGTCGCTCCGGCCTTGACGCGACTTCTGGAGTCCGGCGAGATCCTCTGCATCGGCTTGAAGTCTGATTTCACGCCGATCTTGCGTCTATCCGGATCCAGAAAACCCTCCGATTCGATAGCCGTGTCCACATCCCAACCCCCGGACGAGCAGACAGCTTTATCTCAACTCCCGAATGACGAGACCGCCTTGCATCAAGCCTTTCTGGAGATCGGCCAGGGCCGGAATTTCGTGGCCATCCATCGTCTGCGCGCCCATCTGGGCTGGGAGCGGCAGCGTTTTGATCAGACCGTGTTGCGCCTGCAATCTGCCGAACGGATCCTGTTGAACATGGGGGATCCGACCCGTCTGACCCGCAGCGAGCTGGAAGGGACGTATATGGACCGCAACGGCATGCGTTATCTCACCCTCAACTGGCTGGAGTCCCGGCCATGAAAGCCGAACGCCTGCGCGAGCGGCTGATCCGCGACAATCCTCTGGCCTCGGTGGCCGCCGGCTCCCCCTGGGAGCGGGTCGGCGTGGATGTGCCGGCTATCAACCATATCCCCTTCGAAGGGGTGATGCGGCTGTTCCACCAGATCGCCCGCACACCTGGGGAAGCCCTGGCCGCTCTGATTCTCGGCGAGGTCGGCAACGGCAAAAGCCATCTGCTGGCCCGGCTGCGCCAATCCTGTCAACAGGGCACACAAGCCGGGGCTTTTGTCCTGGTGACGCCCCCGGAGAATGGCGCCACGCCGTTTCGTTATCTTCTGAGGGAGCTGGCCGAACTGATTCAGAAACATGCCCGAAAATATAAGTTGAAACCTCTGTTGGAGAAGCTCAAAATGGATCCTCGGTCATGATGCGCGAACGTCCATTTTCTCTGGTCTGCTATCGACCTCACGGGAGGGCATGCCAGACGAGAATGCCCTGAAACCAAGGAACGATGGATGAACGAACTGTCCCAACCTCATGATCGACTATTCAAGGCACTGGTCTCCAACCCAGAGACCGCCGGTGCCCTGCTGCGCGAGTATCTGCCCCAGGAAATCGTTGCCTTGCTGGCACCCGAGAATCCCGAACTGGAGCCTGGGTCGTTCGTCAGCCAGGAGTTGCAGCCCTATTATTCAGACCGCCTGTTCCGATCCACAACGTTGAGCGGCCGAACTCTCTTCTTCTACACCCTGATGGAGCACAAGAGCTATCCAGATCGCAAGGTCGCTTGGCAGTTATTCCTGGGATGCAGTCGTTTCCTGGAGCAGCAGGATCGAAAAAATCCCGAATGGACCCTGCTTCCGGCCATCGTGCCTTTCGTGCTTTATCATGGCGCGCAAGAGTGGAAAATTCATAATGAATTCATTGCATTAATCGATACGGACGATGCAATGCGCCCTTGGCTGGTCAACTTCCCATTCACCGTTGCGGACCTCGGCCCGATACCCAACGAGCAGTTGGCCCGCAATACCCGTTTGAAAGCGGGCCTCATGGCATTGAAGTATGGCACCCGCACCCCTGAAGAGCAAATGGCGGCACTTGAGAGCATCGCCGCTGCTCTGGCCGATGCCCCGGAACTTCTGATCCCGATCATGCTCTATCTGTTTACCACCTTTCCACACCTGGATCAGGATGTCGTGCGAGATGTCGTCGTCCAGGTTTGTCCACAGGAGGATTTTGAAATGATGTCTCTTTTCGCGCGTGAAATAATCGAACAGCACAAACATACATGGTTGCAGGATGGGCGTCAGGAAGGCCGCCAGGAAGGCCGTCAGGAAGGCCGTCAGGAAGGCCGCCAGGAAGAAGCCGCTTCCATGCTGCTCAAACAGATGCGCCGCAAGTTTGGCTCGACGCCGGATTGGGTGACCGAGAAGGTGCGGTCGGCGGATTTGGAACTGCTCGGTGCGTGGGGCGAAAACATCCTGTTCGCCAACTCGGTGGACGAGGTATTCGTCGATAGGCATTGATCGGAGAAATACCCTCTAAATTCTCTGATTCTCTATTTACGTTTGAAAAGTTTGCGCTCCCATCATCTTGCCGACCAATCGGGACTCGAACCCGGATCCACAGGTGCCATCCCTTCTCGGGAGGCAAATTTGAGTGGACGCAAAAAGCATTTGAAAATCATATAGCTTGGTGCTGAGTTGGACAATCGGTAAGCAAGATGCCTTCAAACTTTTCTTTGTGTTGCATTACAACAAGCCATGGAGAATTGGTTCGAAACCGTATCACTTGCTCTACCATTTATTTTCAACAGTGTTTTCTCCGCGCAACGCCGCCCTTTGGGACGGCTTTTTGTGCGCGCAGCATGGGCGGCGTGATCTTGGAGGTGCGAGTCCTCCCATGAGTTGACCACGGCGAATGCAGCGAAGCACAACTGCGTGAGGGTGACCGAGCGTGGGGAGGAAGTGTGGAGCGAAACTGTGAGTTGATGGACAAGAATCGGATATAAGGCGATGCCGAGCAGGGCGAGCGGGCAAACGACCGAGAAGCTCTCGTGGTCAAAGTTCAGGTGGCGTAAATCCGACGACTGTGCAGTGAAGGATCATGTTCTCACCGGGAGATCCCACCTTATGCCTGAAAGGGAGACGGATGCGAGTCCGGAGTGGGAAGTCAGCCGAGGCCATAGTAGCCGCAAGGAGAAGGGCCGAACGAGGAGGAGAACCAAACACCATGACGCTTGGCAGTGCAAGGCATCAGAAGCCCGAGGAGTCGGGGCGGACCGGAAGGATGGGAGGTGAAGCCGCCCAAGAATCGGTCTGCGATGAAACACGGTTGGCGCGTTCTGGAGAGGGCGGTTCAGGACGAGCGAAGCTGTTAGAGCAGACGCTCGGGAGCCAACATGGTAGAGGCATGAAGACGTGTCAAAGCCAACAAAGGCAGTGCTGGGGTGGATGGACTAACGATCCAAGCCACTGCGGAACACCTCAAGTAGGAATGGCCCCAGATATGCTTCGCTTCATTCGCCGTGGTCAACTCATGGGAGGACTCGCACCTCCAAGATCACGCCGCCCGCCCATGCTGGGCGCACAAAAAGCCGCCCCAAAGGGCGGCGTCGTGCGGAGAAAACACTGTTGAAAATAAATGGTGGAGGTGGCGGGAGTTGAACCCGCGTCCGAAACCGTTACTTAGACCTGAGGAATTACGACCATCTGCCGGTCATGAATGACCCTTGGCCGTTACAGACCGGCTGACCTTGGGACCTCCGTTGCCTCGGAGTACTGGGCGACCCTGGATTTAAACCGGCCTTCGCATTTCCGGGGTGATCCACCTTACGGTTTTCTGTTGCCAGGTCTGGATCCAGACCCCGCCTCGCGCGGGTTAAGCCGCGGCGAGAGCTGGAGCGTAATGCTCGTCGTTGGCGTCTAAACGCTGTGGTCCATTACGGCGGAACCATGCCGAGTCGCCTCCCGATCCTTTCATTGCCCCGTCGAAGCCGTTTCACCCCCACGAAATTTCGACGCAAACCCATTAAATCGGTTCTTGCCCTCAGGGTCAAGAAAATTCCAACGCCCAACCACGATTGTCCCACAACCATTCAGCCAAGGCGTCAAGTCGCCCTGCCGGGCACACGAATTCGACCTCGCGGCCCGAATGAGCGTCGCAGAGGAGCCTGTCGCAGAATCGGGTCAAACCGTCTGAAATCTGGTAGAATGCCGTCATCGATACCCGTAGGAGCAGGAGGCAGAGATGGCGGGATTTTTTCGTGAGCCGGACAGGCGTCAGATACACCTGTTGCCGGTGGACATGCTGGAGTGGGTGCTTTGAAGATGATATTGCGCACCTGATTCTGGATGTCGTGGAGGGGATGGACCTGAGTCGCTTCAAAGCACGATATCAAGTCGGAGGTGTGGGTGCTCCGGCGATGTCTCCTGGGATGATGCTGGCGGTGCTGATCTACGGTTACAGCCATGGCTACACGTCGAGCCGGAAATTGGAACGACTGTGCGTGCGAGATGCCGGGTTCCCAAAGGGTTGTCGGCCCGAGAGAAGATGGAGCGCAAACTTTTGACCAAGCGAGGCAAGGAGCTGTACAAAAAGCGCGGCCAGACAGTGGAACCGGTTTTCGGCCAGATGAAAGAAACCCAGGGAGCGGATGAGTTCCGCTTGCGGGGACTGGAACTGTGCAATGGAGAGTGGAATCTGCACTCTGCCACGCATAATCTAAAGAAACTGCACTCGAAATGCGTCCTGATGGGACGAAAAGGGGGAAAATGGCTTCACTGAGAGCGGAATTCCCGCCATCAGTGGGGAAAAACAGCCTGATGAAGACAGGTTGAGGCTAGACGACCGATTTGTGGCCTTGTCGAGCCATTCGGCAACAGGCTCTTCAATGGCTATAAATTTAATCGGCAGGGTGTCCCCGGATTTCGATGAGTTCATTATATCAAATTATGGCGATAAGGGAAACAGGTATGGTGTCCCCAGATTTATAAGGGAAACAGGTATGGTGTCCCCAGATTTCGATGTCCCCAGATTTCCTGGTGACCAATCCTTGAGTTGATCAACATTTCAATAACGTCATGCTACCGGGCCGAAGCCGGGCTATCCGCCCAAAAATTTACAGCAGTTTACGGACTCAATCGCCCAGACAGATGCTGGTTCTCTTCAAGTAGAGCTGTGATGTCCAATCCCATGATGTCGTTCATGGGAAGAAACCTGACTGTCAATAATCATTCTGTCAAGGTGTGACACCAACCGATACTGGGGTGAACGGTTACTTGATTTTTTGGTGCCCCTTCCAGGCATCCTCAGCATCGTACATATCGTCATACGCCCCGTCCAAGGCGGAGGCGGTTTCCGGTGTCGGATTGCGAATGTGGGCGGTTCGACATGTCGCCCATGCCTCATGGGCTTTTGTCATGGCGGCTTTGATCGGTTCAGATTTATCGGCTGATTCGGACATTGTATTCTCCTTGGTGATGCGGTCGGAAACCATGAATGAGTCCCCTGCAAAAAAACTTTGTAACCGTTCAGGTCAGTAACGCGCTTTAAGCGGGCTGAATGACTTCGACTTCCTGGGATGGAAGCAGTGAGGGTGCTGGTTTGTCCTGCAGGCGAGCCTCTACAGCCTTAATCAAAAATGCCATGACATGGCGGTTCTGTTGGCGACAGGTGGCCGATACCGTCATGATCCGTTCGGCAAATCGACTGCCTGCCAAGCTGTCCGAGCCGAAGCTTCCTTTGCGCCAGAGCACCCCATGCCTTACCGCCCGTTCCTCGGCATTATTGGTCGGTTCCACGCCAGGAATTCGAATAAACGTCCACAAGGCTTGCGCCACGGAAAGAATCAAGTTGCCGGTTTCTTGGGACGCTTCACGGAAGGCGGATCCTGAGACGGCGGTTTGGAGGAATTGCTGGAATTCTTTTGCAATCGCTCTTCCAACGTGGCGACCCGTTTGACCAGCTCAGCAATCTGCTCCTGCTGCCGAGCAACCAGTTCCCGAAGGGACTGGTTTTCCTCGCGCAAAAAGCAGATTCTCCTCCCGAAGAGCCCGGTTCTCTTCTCGCAGTCGTTGATTCTCTGCAAGTAGATCCGTGTTGTTCAATCCCATGATAGCATTCATGGGTGAGAATCTGACTGTCAACAATCATCCTGTCAAGGTATGGCGTCGCTCGGTACTGGGGTGAACGGTTACAAATTTACAGCAGTTTACGGACTCAATCCGGGCTTTGGCGTCTTTTCCGTGAGCAGCAAACGTTCCCGGCCAGGACGGAATCCGAACGGGGAACCCATCGAGATCACGGCACGCGAGATGGTGACGTTCCAGGCCAGCCCATTGCTCCTGGAAAAAAAGTGATGGCGCAGGGTGCGGAACCCTGGCCAACCAGTCGCACCGTATCGCGCTTTGCTTCCTGTGGCAAAGCATGTTCGCGGGGTATTGATGGGACGCAACTCACCATCTGCCCTCTGCCATGCCATCCACGCACCTTGTTAATATCATTAGATATATTATAAAATACTAAACCCTTTTATGTTTCATGATTTTCCAAACCATAGATTCATCCAGAAGCGCATTCCACGAATCGTGGCGTCCAAGGCCAGGTTCACTGGCGTAAGCATCAACTCCCAGTGCCGAAGGGAGTGCAGATAACGCTCCCGTTGTTCTACCAGCAGGGCGCGTCCGACCATCGACACCCCCAAACCAGGCAGAATGGGGGCTATGATCAGATGCACCCGCTGCCGCGTCGGGCTCTCCACCGAGGAAAAGAACCCGAACAGAGTGCATCGTTGTTCATTGTCCAGCCGCATGCAGCGGCCATCCCCCGAAGCCGAACGACACGGAATACTCACCAGTTGCACAGGAGAAGGAAACTCCACCCCCTCTTCCACGGTGGCAAACCCAGCAGTGTAGATGCAGCGCTCCTTGACCTCGCGCAAAACGGTGATCGGCAATTGGGTAGCGGCGACCAAACCATCCTTTTCCGGCGCACCGTCCATCACCAGCCCCGCTTGGTGCAGCAGCCGCTGGGGCACGGTGTTCTTCAGGGCCAGCATGGTACGACCACGGGCGTCTGTGACGGGTTCAAAGAATTCGGGATCGAGCATGGGGAGATCTTCCGTCTAAGTCTGGACCGGTCGCACGATTATGTTTCTGGTTGCGTTGCGTCCCAATAGACCACCAGGTTGCGAACGCGCCCCTATCCTGAATCGCGGAGGACTTTTAACCTCGCAAGCCGACCATTATTCAACTCTGCATTCTTTCACAAAACGCAAAAGAAAGCTGCCAAATCGACAATCCAACATCAAACCAGACCCGAGTTTACCCAGATGATCGATTGAGAGGGAACCATCTTTGGTGTCGAACGAGTCAAAGATTAGGAAACCATGTAATACATTAAAATTTATTGATAACAAGCAAATCCGGTCAAGCCGGACTCACCCATGGCAAGTCCAGTCCTTTTGGAGAATTCCGGCCAAGGAGAGAAGAAAATAGAGATTCCAACTCCCGTGAGTCCGGCTCTCTATCAAATTCGTTTCCGAACCACCTTCTCTATCTCTTGGAAATATTGGACTTTTTTGAAATGAAAAAACCGCCCTGGGGTTGGGCGGTTGTTTCGAGAAAACCTCTTAATGACTTTATGGTGGAGGTGGCGGGAGTTGAACCCGCGTCCGAAACCGTTACTTAGACCTGAGGAATTACGACCATCTGCCGGTCATGAATGACCCTTGGCCGTTACAGACCGGCTGACCTTGGGACCTCCGTTGCCTCGGAGTACTGGGCGACCCTGGATTTAAACCGGCCTTCGCATTTCCGGGGTGATCCACCTTACGGTTTTCTGTTGCCAGGTCTGGATCCAGACCCCGCCTCGCGCGGGTTAAGCCGCGGCGAGAGCTGGAGCGTAATGCTCGTCGTTGGCGTCTAAACGCTGTGGTCCATTACGGCGGAACCATGCCGAGTCGCCTCCCGATCCTTTCATTGCCCCGTCGAAGCCGTTTCACCCCCACGAAATTTCGACGCAAGCCCATTAGATCGGTTCTTGCCCTCGGGGTCAAGAAAATTCCAACGCCCAACCACGATTGTCCCACAACCATTCAGCCAAGGCGTCAAGTCGCCCTGCCGGGCACACGAGTTCGACCTCGCGGCCCGAATGAGCGTCGCAGAGGGCCTATCTCCTCACCCCCTTTTCCACCTTGGCTTAAAGCCGTTCGTGGATTAGCGGACACTACCCGTCTTCCAGCCTCGACCAGGCTCAAACAGGCCATCCTTCATATCCGGCAATCCATGCACGGATTCGTATTCAGCACGACAACCCAAAAATGTAGGGATTTCATGAGATCCGGCGAGGTGTGGCATGGATTTTGTCAAGGGCACGACTGAACTGTCCCTTGCGATTCACGCTGGACCAACCCAGAATGTCTCGCATTCAACCGTTCCATGGCAACGGCGGCATTGTTTCAGACTAACTTGCATGATGGGGGGGAGCCCCCCTCACCCCCCGTACCATGGCCCTCCCTTTGGGAGTTCCACGGTAAAAGAAGCGTCGCCGACCGGAAAGATGTCCGTCAGGGGCTCGCAAAATTGAATGTCTGGCTGAAAAGCCCGCAACGCAACGGGAGTTGCGTCCGTTGAAAGGTGGTCCACAGGCGTCGGATGGCGCGGAGGAGAAGTTCTGATGGCCATTTGGGTACATCACCAAAATCCATGATCAAAATCATCACCACCGCCGACGACTACGGCCTGACCACCAGCATGAACCAGGCCATGCACGACCTGTTCGAGAAGGACGCGCTCTGTCGCGCCTCGGCCATGGCCACCGGCGAGGCGCTCGAAGCGGGGCTGGCGCAAATCGCACCCGCATACCGCTCCAGGCTCGGCGCCCATCTCTGCCTGATCGAAGAGCCCCCGGTTTCCCCACCCGAACACATCCCCACCCTGGTCACCGACGCAGGACGGTTGATGCCCCGATGGGGATTGATCCGCGCCCTGCTGCTCGGCCAGATCGATCCGGAACAGGTCGCCCGTGAAATCCGGGCCCAGATGGGGCGACTGCGCGACCTGGGGCTATCCATCGGCCATGTGGACAGTCATGCCCACCTGCATGTCTGGCCCACCCTGGCACCCATCATCCGCTCGGTCTGCCTGGAGTTCGGGGTCTCCGCTTTCCGCCTCCCCATCGAAAGCCTCTCCCTCTCCTGGCCGGGCGCGCTGCCACCCGGCAGGGTGCCGATCGCCCTGGCGATCTCGGCCTGTGCCCGGTCATGCCGCCGACACTACGCCACCCCGCCGGCTCGGGTCACGGACCGCTTTCTGGGCCTGCTGCACAGCGGACACATGAATGAACAGGTGGTCGAAAGCTGGCTGATCGCACTCAAACGGCAAGGAAACGACAACCTGACCGTGGAGATCATCTTTCATCCCGCCTACCCCGAAGCCCTCCCCAAACGCATCCGGCTCGATCCCCAGCACGGCCAGTATGACTTCCTGGCCGAAACCCGCGCCCTGGAACGGTTGCCCGCGCTGCTGGCCGAAATCAACGCCCGCGAACCGGGTCCGGAGTTGCGCCTCGACCTTCCGGACACCCTGGATTGACCCTTCCGCGCGCCACTTCCCCTTGGGATCGCGCCCCGATTCAGGAATGCGATTGCACTGACCGGGAAGAGCCGGCTATACTGACGGCGGCGCAAGCGCGATAATGGCATGAAATCCTAAAGAGAACGTTTTCCAAGGCATGACACATCCATCCGACATGACCGCATCCGTCTCCCCGCCCCTGCTTTCGATCGTTGTGCCGCTCTACAACGAAGAGCAGAACATCGAGCCCCTCTATCAGCGCTTGAAAGCCGCCTTGTCGCCTCTGGATCTCCGCCACGAATTGATCCTGGTGGACAACGGCAGCCGCGATCACACCCTCGCCATCCTGAAACAACTGGCCAGCCTCGATCCGTGCGTCACCTACCTGACCCTCTCGCGCAACTTCGGTCACCAGGGGGGGCTGGTCGCCGGTCTGGAGCATGCCCGTGGCGAGGTCGTGGTCTCCCTGGATGGCGATCTCCAGCATCCGCCCGAGTTCATCCCCTCCATGATCGCCCAGTGGCGGCTCGGCTTCGACGTGGTTTACACCCTCAAACGCGATGACCGTTCGATCTCCTTTTTGCGCAAGCAGACCAACATCCTCTTCTATCGTCTCATGAGCCGTCTGTCGGGGTTGAACATCACCGTCGGACAGTCCGATTTCCGCCTCATGAACCGCGCCGCCCTCGACGCCATGCTCGCCCTGCCGGAGAGAACCCGCTTCCTGCGTGGTCTGGCCCAGTGGATCGGCTTTCGTCAGATCGGGCTGGAGTTCCAGGTGGAACGACGCCACGCCGGCAACTCCAAATACCGCTTCAAGGATCTGGTCAACTTCGCCATCAACGGCATTTTCTCCTTTTCCATCCTGCCGCTGCGTCTGTTCACCCTGATCGGCTCCGGGGTATCCCTGCTGGCTCTGGGCTATGCGGCCTACAATCTGCTGATCACCTGGTACAAACAGTTCATGGACATCCCCACCGTGGCCGGCTACCCCACGCTGTCGGTCGGGATCTTCTTTCTGGGCGGAGTGCAACTGATCGGCATCGGACTGTTGGGTGAGTATCTGGGCAAGGTGTACGACGAGGTGAAACAACGACCCACCTACATCCTCCGCGAACGCTCGACCCCCCGGGAAGCCCCCGAAGAGAGGCCCGCATGAGTCTGGAACACGCCGATAACGCCCTGGAGGTGGTGATCCTGTGCGGAGGTCGGGGGGTCCGGCTGCGTCCCATGACCGATCACGTCCCCAAGGCGCTGGTGCCGGTGCATGGTCAACCGATGCTCGACCACATCATCCAGTTCCACCGCCGCCACGGAATGACCCGCTTCACCCTGTGCGTGGGTTACCTGGCCGAGCGGATCCGACAGCACTTCGACCAGCGCGCCGATGCCGACTCCATCCGCTTTTCGGATGCCGGGGAATCGGCCAGCATGCTCGCCCGTCTGCTGGCGGTGCGCGACATCACCCGCGAACGGCTCCTGGTGGTCTACGGGGATACCTTCATCAACCTGGATCCCCAGCGACTTCTGGATCATCACCGCCAAAGCGGCGCCCTGGCCACCCTGGTCACCGCGCCCATCCAGAACCCGTTTGGCGTGGTGACCTTCGACGCGCGCCAGCGGGTGCTCTCCTTCGTGGAAAAACCCATCCAGAACCACTACATCGGCTGCATGATCATGGAACGGTCGGCCTTCGACCTGATGGACGCGACCATGCTGGCCCAACCGGACGGATCCGGCTTCGTGGCGTTCGTGCAGCACCTGACGCAACGGCAACTTCTCTCCGCGTTCGTGCATGACGGCCTGCAAATCACCTTCAACACCGAGGGCGAATGGCAGCGGGCCGAACGGGATCTTGGACTCTACTACACCTTTCCGGAGCAGACATGACCTCTCTTTCTCGGCAACGCGTCCTGATCACCGGCGGATCGGGTTTCATCTTCTCCCATCTGACCCGCCGACTGGTGGCCATGGGGGCGGAAGTGGCCGTGCTGGTCCGCTATGGGAGCGTCATCGACAACGTGCGCATCGCCGATGTCTGGGATGACGTGCATGTGATCGAGGCGGACATCCGCGATCTGGATGCCCTGCGCGCCATCCGCGCCTTCGCGCCCCAGGTGGTCTATCACGCTGCGGCATACAACCATGTGGGGGGCAGCTTCGGCAAGTTCAACGAGGTGTTGGACGTCAACGCCAAGGGAACCGCCAATGTGCTGGAGAGTTGCGAGAATTTCGAGCGGTTCATTTACATCTCCACCTCCGAAGTCTACGGCCATCAGACCGAACCGATCTTCGCGGAGAGCATGGAACCCCATCCGGTCTCGCCCTATTCGGTGGGAAAGTTCGCCGGTGAGCTTTACTGCCGCATGAAGATGGAGCGGATGGATCAGCCGATCGTGGTGTTGCGTCCGTTCAACGCCTTTGGCCCCTATCAGACGGTGCGGGCGGTGATTCCGGAGATGATCGAGGCCTGTCTGTTGGGCCGGACGGTCCGTTCCACCGAGGGACGGCAGACCCGTGAGTTCAACTTCGTGGAGAATCTGGTCGATGGTTTCGTGCTGGCCGCAGAAAAAGAGGCCGCCATCGGTCAGGTGATCAATCTGGGCTCCGGCGAAGAGATCGCCATCCGCGATCTGATCACCCGCATCCACGCCGAAACCGGCTCGACCTCCAAACTCGAGATCGGCGCCCTGCCCAACCGTCCCACGGAGATCTGGCGCATGAGCGCGAGCAACGACCGGGCCCGCGAACGGCTCGGCTGGAGCCCTCGGGTCTCCTTCAACGACGGGCTCACCCGTACCATCGCCTGGTATCGGGAGTATCTGGCCCAGTTCAAGGATCGCGACTCCCGGCTATGCCGGTTGTGCCGGATCTGAAGCGTGTTCTTCCAGGCAACCGGCGATCCCCTGCTCCAGGGTGATCGCCGGCGACCAGCCCAACGCCTGTCGGATGCGGTCGATGGCGGCGATGGCCTGATCGGTCGCGGGAACGATCGACTCCGGTTGAACGATCTGCAAGGGGGTGGCGAGCCGTTTTTGCAGCGCGGCAACCACATCCAGAACCGAACGCGCCACACCCGATCCGACATTGCAGATCTCGACCCCCGCCAAAGGGGTGAGCGCCGCCAGAAGGATCGCCCGACGCACATCCGCCAGATGGACGAAATCCCGACGCGCCTGGGGGGTCAGCAGCCGGATGGTCGCGCCATTCATGGCCTGTCGGACCAGATAGCCGATCAAAAACCGCTCCGACTGGCCGGGTCCGTAGACATTGAACAGCCGCAAGATCCGCACCGGAACCCCATGCGTGTCGGACCAGGCGCGACACGAAAGCTCCTCCTGCCATTTGCATTGACCATACGGATGGGGCGGATCGATCCTGCCGGACTCCTCATCCAGAACCCCCGTCGCATCCCGAGCGTAGACGCCTGAAGTGGAGATGAAGACCAGCCGCGCCCGGTTGCGCGCTGCGGCATGCAGGGCGTTGCCGATCCCGGCCCGGTGCATGGCGACGGAGGCCTCGGGATCGGCCAGGAAGGCCTCCCGGCTGGCCGAGGCCAGATGGATCAGCACATCGAACGCCGCGTCGAAGCTCTCCGGCGTGCGCATGTCGCCATCCAGAACCAGCGGATCGGCCCCGTGCGCCTCAAGCATGGGCGCCAGGCCGGCTCCGATCCAGCCTCTCGCCCCGGTCAGGGCAACGCGGATTTTCATGGGAATCGTCGCCTCACCAACGGATCGGGTGGTCTCTCATGGATCGATCGCCCCGACGATGCGCAGCGCCTCACGGCCCATCGACTGTCGCAAGGGGAGTTGCTCGCGGGCGAGCAAGAACAGATGCACGGCCACGGCCCAGACAGGTTTGCCATCCCGCTCCACCCACCCCACATACCAGCCGTGCATCTCCCCCTTTTCGGGAGCGAAGCCGGTCTTGCCCAGCAAGCGCGCCGCGCCGAAACTCTCGGTGGGCAGCAGCCGTTTCAAGGCGGCGCGGGTCTGATCCGAGAAGGGCGCCTGACCCGACGCCACGCGCCCGAGAAACGCGACCTGCTCGATGGGGGAGATCTTCAGCGGGCCATCCAGCCAGAAACGATCCACCTGGGAGCCGATTTCACGATTGCCGTAGTCGATCCGGGTCAACCACTCGGCCATGCGCTCCGACCCGATGCGCCGGGCGATCTCCTGGTAAACCGGCACCGCCGACACCGCCATCGCCTCCTGGAGGTTCAGATCCTTCTCCCAGGTCGGCAGATGGCGCGGCTTGCGGTCCCAGGGAAAAATCTCCGTTTCGCTGGTCACGCCGATCTCCAGGGCGATGAGGGCGTTGGGAATCTTGAAGGTCGAGGCCGGCAGGTGGCGTTGGCCACACGCGGCCTCGTTGGAGTGGATGCGGGTGTGATCGGCCAGATTCAGCACCACCACGCACCCTTGCAGATTCTCGGCCTCCAGCAGGCGCGCCAGACGCGCATCATCCCCGGCCCAGGCCAACGAACCACTCAAGAGCAGCCCAAACACAAGCCAGAATTGACAAAAAAAACGCAACGACATGATCCAAACCCCGCGACACGATGACCGGTTGGTTGAAGAGGATTGACCAGGGAGCAAGAATAGCTTATTTTTTCAATCGTTGCAGCGATTGTTTCTCTCTGCGCACCGTTTTTGACCTTAAATTCTCCACCGCCACGGTCAACCTGTGTCCAATCCGAGGCGTCCACGTTGTCAATGGATACGCATGGCCACGGCAGTTTGTCATGATGCGCTGTTGGCCAGCCTGGATCAGCCACTTCATCACCACCCGGACTTGGCTGGACGCTTGATCCCCAGCAAGGAGAGCCTCGTGATGTCCGCCCCCCCTACACCTTCCACGTCTGGTTGACAAAAAAATGTGTCTGGCCATTCCCATGCAGGTAAGCGCCATCCAGGAGGATGGATTCGGCATCGTCGAAATCGACGGGGTGCGGCGTCTGGTCGGGCTGACGCTGGTGGATGAACCCCAGGTTGGCGATTATGTGATCGTGCATGCCGGTTTCGCCATCGAGATCCTGAAAGAGGCGGATGCCCTGGAGCGGATCGCCCTGTTCCGGGAGATGGCCCGGCTGTGGGACGAACAACAAGGGGGGGGCTCGGGTCTGGAGCCTGCTGCGCCATGAAGGGATTGAGCGATCCCACCCTGGCGGGCGCGGCGCGCCGGCTCAGCCAAGCCATCCAGGATTTGGCCGCGCGCCTGGCCAGCGACGGACGCACCGTGCGCATCATGGAGGTATGCGGCACCCATACCATGGCCATCGCCCGATCCGGCTTGCGTCATCTGCTCCCCGCCAACGTCATCCTGACCAGCGGACCGGGCTGTCCGGTCTGCGTCACCGGTCCCGGTTACATTGATGCCGCGCAGGCATTGGCCGAACAGGGGGCGGTCATCGTCACCTTCGGGGATCTGCTCCGCGTGCCGGGTTCGCGGCTCAATCTGGCCGAGACGCGGGCGCGCGGCGGGGAGGTCCACGTCTGCTACTCCCCCATGGAGGCGTTGAAACGCGCCCAGGCGTCACCGGATCGCCAGGTGGTCTTTCTGGCCATCGGCTTCGAAACCACCGCCGCGCCGATCATCGCCATGCTCGATCTGGCGCTGCGCGCCGGCGTCGAAAACCTCTCCCTGTTGACCGCCTTCAAGTGCGTTCCGCCCGCCTTGACCGCCCTGATCGCGGATCCCGAAATCCGCATCGATGCCTTTTTGTGTCCCGGTCATGTCAGCGCCATCATCGGCGCGGATGCCTACCGCTTTGTGGCCGAAACCCACCGCATCCCCTGCGTGGTGGCCGGATTCGAACCCCTGGACATCCTGCTGGCCATCGAAGGGATCCTGAACCAGCTGGTGACCGGAGAGTCCCGCGTGGAGAACCAATACCAGCGCGTGGTCCGTCCGGAAGGCAACCTGAAAATCCAGCGTCTCATGGATCGCCATCTGACCCCGGCGGATGTGGATTGGCGCGGCATCGGGGTGATTCCGCACAGCGGTCTGGCGTTGCGACCCGAATTCCGGACCTTCGACGCCGAGGCGCGCTTCGATCGGGTGGTGCAACCGGGCAGAATCCATCCGGATTGCCAGTGCGGAGAGGTGCTCAAGGGAAAGATCACCCCGCCCGAGTGCCGGCTGTTCCGACGCGGCTGCCATCCGGATCACCCCATCGGTCCCTGCATGGTCAGCTCCGAGGGGAGCTGCGCGGCCTGGTTCCATTACGACCCGCCCGGCCAAACGGAGGACAACCATGGATGACGAACGGCGCGTGCTGCTGGCCCACGGCGGCGGCGGGCGTCTGTCGCGGGAGTTGATCGACCGGGAGATCGTGCCGCGCTTCGGTCGCGAGGCGTTGCAAGGGCTGCCGGATGCCGCCACCCTGGCGATGGATGGCACGGCGCTCCGCTTCACCACCGACAGCTTCGTGGTTCAGCCGCTCTTCTTCCCCGGCGGCTGCATCGGCGATCTGGCGGTGCGCGGCACCCTCAACGACCTGGCGGTGAGCGGCGGTCGCCCGCTCTACCTGAGCCTGGGGATGATCCTGGAGGAGGGACTGCCCTTGTCCACCCTGCGCCGGGTGCTCGACGCCATCCGCGCGGCGACGCGCCAGGCCGGCGTGTCGATCGTCACCGGAGATACCAAGGTGGTGCGACGCGGGCAGTGCGACGGGATGTATCTGGCCATGGCCGGCATCGGCGCCGGGTTGCCGGAGTTCGCGCTTTCGGCCTCTTTCATCCGCCCCGGCGATGTCGTTCTGGTGAGTGGCACCCTCGGCGATCACGGCATGGCGGTGCTGGCCGCCCGCGAAAAACTGTTTCTGGAGAGCGCGCTGGTCAGCGATACCGCCTCGGTCTTTCCGCTGGTCGAGGCGATCCTTCCCTGGGCGTCCGGCGTTCGGTTCATGCGCGATCCCACCCGTGGCGGAATCGCCGCCTCGCTGCACGAGGCTGCCGTGGCCTGCGGCTTCGCGATCGACGAGGCATCCCTGCCCTTCGCGCCCGCGGCCATGACCATCGCCGAACTGTTGGGCATCTCCCTGTTGCACGCCCCCTGCGAAGGGCGCATCATGGCGGTGGTGGACGAAACGGTGGCCGAGCCGATCCTGACCGCCTGGCGCACCCTGCCCGAGGGGGTCGGCGCCGGTCGCATCGGACGGGCCGAAGGCGCGGCGGACCGGGTGACGCTCAAGACCCGCATCGGCGGGGTGACCCTTCTGGACATGCCCCACGGCGAACTTCTGCCCAGGATCTGTTGAACACGCCATGCATGAACTCTCCATCGCCCTCTCCCTGGTGGATCAGGTGCGCCGCATCGCCGAAAGAGAGTCCGCGACACGCGTCGTGTCGGTGCGGGTGCGCGTGGGGACGATGAGCGGAGTGGATGGAGAGTCACTCACCTTCTGCTTTCCCATGGCCGCGCGGGAGTTCCCGATCCTGGAGGGGGCGCGGCTCGAGATCGTGGCCGAACCCATGCAATGGTTCTGTCTGACCTGCCGGAAGATCTTTGCCGGCGAATCGACCCAAGAGCGCGCCTGTCCCCAGTGTGGTGGCCTGGAGCACCATCTGACCGGCAGCGACGTCCTGACATTGGAATCCCTGGAGGTGACCTGATGTGTGAAACCTGCGGTTGCGCCGAAGCCCTGAATCACGCCCATCCTCCTCATCCGGAGCATGATCACCCCCATGCCCATCCGGATCACGCGCATGGCGACCCTTTCCACGGCGAACACACCCACGATGGCCATACCCACACCCACCCGCCATCCCCGGCGCGTACCGTGCGGGTGGAAAACGACCTGCTGGCCGTCAACCATGCCCTGGCCGAGGCCAACCGCCGCTGGCTGCACCACTATCGCATCCACGCCATCAATCTTATTTCATCCCCGGGTTCCGGAAAAACACTGCTGCTGGAGAAAACCCTGCGCCGCCTGCAAGGTCGCATTCCCACGGCGGTGATCGTCGGCGATCTGCAAACCGATCTCGACGCCCAACGGTTGCAAGGGTTGGGAGCGCGGGTCAAACAGATCGAAACCGTCAACGCCTGCCATCTGGATGCCGAACGGGTCAGTCAGGCCCTGCCGGGGGTGATCGACGCAACCACCCGGCTGTTGTTCATCGAAAACGTCGGCAACCTGGTCTGTCCGGCGGCTTTCGATCTGGGCGAGTCGGAACGGGTGGTGCTGCTCTCCACCCCCGAGGGCGAGGACAAACCGTTGAAATACCCGGTGCCGTTCGTCAAGGCGTCGCTGGTGCTGGTGACCAAGACCGATCTGACCCCGCACCTGACCTGGAAGCGCGATGTCTGCCTGGATGCCCTGCGCCGGGTCAACCCGGCGGCCTCGGTGCTGGAGTTGAGCGCCCTGACCGGAGACGGGATGGAGGGCTGGATCCACCATCTCGAACGAATGGTGCAAAAAAACGGATGAACGACCCGGAGACTCCCGTCCGCTGGCACCTGCTCATCACCGGCGTGGTCCAGGGGGTTGGATTCCGGCCCGCGCTCCATCGCCTGGCCACGGCGGCGCACCTGGGCGGCTGGGTGGAAAACCGCTCCGGCGGGGTCCATCTGGCGTTGATCGGCGCCGAATCCGCCCTGCAAGCCTTCCTGACCACCCTGCCCGAACGCATCCCCGCCCAGGCGCGCATCGACTCGATCGACCTCCTCGCCCAGGAACCGGCAGATCCCGACGCCGCGCCCGAACCGTTCCTCATCCGCCCGAGCCAGGCATCCGCCGCGCCGCGCATCTCCATCCCGCCGGATCTGGCGGTCTGCCCGGAGTGCCTGGCGGAGATCATGGATCCGGCCAACCGGCGTCACGGTTACCCCTTCACCAGCTGCACCGCCTGCGGGCCGCGTCATACCGTTCTGGAACGTCTGCCCTATGATCGGGCCAACACCTCGCTGCGCCATTTTCCCCTCTGTCCGGCCTGTCAGGCCGAGTATGACGACCCCGCCGACCGCCGCTTTCATGCCGAAAGCACCGCCTGTCCGCGCTGCGGTCCGCGCCTCAACCTGACCGATGACCACGGACACCCCCTGCCCGATCCGCCCCTGTCCGCCGCGCGTCGCGCCCTGGCCGAGGGCAAGATCCTCGCCGTGCGCGGTCTGGGCGGGTATCAACTCATGGTCGATCCCTTCAACCGCTCGGCCATCGATCGTTTGCGGGCCCGCAAGAACCGTCCGGACAAACCGTTGGCGGTGATGGCCGCCTCCCTGGAAATCATCGCACGATACGCTCACCTAAGCCCCGCCGAGGCCGACCTGCTGCGCCATCCCAGCCAGCCGGTCGTGATTCTGGATACCCGCGCCGAGGCCACCGGTCTCCCCCTGGACCGCCTCTCCCCGGACACCGCCACCCTTGGGGTGATGCTGCCCACCACCCCCTTGCATCATCTCCTCTTCCACCCCCTGCCCGAGGATCCCACCCCGCCCTTCGATCTGCTGGTCGCCACCAGCGGCAACCCCTCGGGAGAGCCGCTCTGCATCGACAACGACGAAGCCGTGACCCGCCTCGGAGAGGTCGCGGATCTCTTCTTGCAGCACGATCGCGACATCATCCGCCGCAACGACGACTCGGTGGCCGTGGCGCTGGAATCCGCGCCACAAATCTGGCGGCGTGCGCGCGGCTTCGTGCCCGACACCGTGCGTCTGGCCTCCCCCCTGGGTTGCGACGTGTTGGCCATGGGCGCGGATCTGAAAAACACCTTTGCCCTGGGATTCGACGACCGGATCCTGCTCTCGCCCCACATCGGCGATCTGCGCGCCGCCAGAAGCGTCGATGCACTGGAATCCACCCTGCGTTCGCTGCTGGCCCTGTGGGGACGCCGACCGGACGTGGTCGCCATCGATCTCCATCCGGACATGCAGTCGAGCCGATTGGGGGAGCGGCTGGCCGATGCGTTCTCCGTTCCTCTGGTCCGGGTGCAGCATCACCACGCCCATGCCCTGGCCTGCATGGTCGAACACGGGGTGGAAGCGGGGCTGGCGCTGGTCTTCGATGGGGTGGGACTGGGCACGGACGGGTTGGCCTGGGGCGCGGAGCTGTTGCACGTCACGCCGGTTGATTTCAAACGTCTGGCCACCTTCGCGCCCGCCCCGCTGCCCGGCGGGGATCAGGCGGTCTCCAGACCGGTCCGGCAGTTGATCGGACGTCTGGCAAGCGCTCATCCGGAGTTGTCCCCCGAACGTCTGGCCGCGCTCGGCATCCGTCCCGAGGAGGCCGGGATCTGGACCGAGCAGGTCCAGCGCGGACTGAACGCCCCCCTGTCTCATGCCGCCGGACGGTTGTTCGACGCCTTTGCCGCGTTGCTCGGAGTGGCCCCGGAGCGGATCACCCACGAAGGGCAGGCCGCGATTCGGCTCGAATCCCTGGCGCGCACCTGGCGGGATGAAACGGAAAGCGCGCCGTATCGCGTCAGGCTTCGTTCCGAGGGGCTGATGTTGGTGGATTGGGCGGAAAGTTTCAAATGGGGAATCGACGCGCTGGCCATGGGCGCACCACCGGCGCGGCTCGCCCTGGGTCTGCATCGTGGCGTGGCCGAGGCGGCCTGTCGCATGGCCGAGCATGGCGCGGCGACAACCGGGGAGAGGACGATTTATTTAAGCGGCGGAGTATTCATGAACCGGCTGCTGAATGCGCTGTTGCTACCCCTGTTGCGTCGGGCGGGTTTAAGCCCGCGCGTCCATGGGCGCATTCCGCCCAACGACAACGGTGTTTCGCTCGGACAGGCGTTGGTGGCAGGGAGAGGGTGACGCGATCCAGCCCCCCACTGTCGCAAGGGTCCGGGAACCGCGACGATCCCCGGCTTAAAGTGCGCAACAGGCCGCCGAAGGCGGTCTGTTGCTGATGGACCCCGCCTGTTGGAATCCGGTTCTCCCCACCGAGGAGCATGCCTACCCGTCGTAACCCGTGGCCAGTTTGATCATCTCAAGCCGCTCCAACAACAGCTTCACCGCCTGCTGCTGAATCTTGACGAGGATCTCCGGAGGAAGATCGGAGTAGTGCTTCTCCTCGATCTGAAACACCAACGACTCCTCCAGGGCGATGACGCTGGTGGAACGTACCTGACGGGAGACGAATTCGATCTCGCCAAAGATCGTGCCCGGTTTCAACAGGGCCAACACCTTCTCCGGCGCAAACCGTCGGATCACCTTGGCCGCGCCGGTGATCAACACGAACATGGTTCGATCCACGTTCCCCTCGCGGATGATGGTTTCACCAGCCTTGCAGATCTCGAAATGACCGTTATGATAGACATGCGCCATTTCGGCATCGGTGAAATCGCGAAAGAAATCGATGCCGGCAACCGCTTTTTTCAAGGATTGCAGCGCGTCCAACGCCTCCATCGTCCATCACCCCACGCCCGACTTGATTGTTGAAGGAACCGCTCTTGGAAAACGACTGGATTGCCCTGCCTCGGGAACGACGCGCCATTCACCGTCCGACCGGATTGATTTTGGAATTCAAGGCCAACACCGATGGTTCCGGGAGTATGCGCGTCGATAGCCCCAATCCGCAAGTACTGCCGGAGTCGTGGCTGGCGAATGCCGAAGCGTTGGTGCGGGAAGGATGGCTGGCGTATGCATCGGCATCGGAGGTGGCCCTGACGGAAGAGTGGGCCGCCGAAGCCGAACAAACCTCAAAGCCGGTCACTCCGGCTTGACATAGGCGGGACAGGATACCTGGGTGATCGGCAGATCCGGGTGATCGACCCGCATGGCGGTGAGTTTTCCACCGTAGACGCAGCCGGAATCCAACCCGATGAAACGCCCGTTCCGGCTCAATCCCGCGATCGCCCAATGGCCGTAAACGATCCGCTCGCTCCCCGGCCAGTCAAGCAGGGCATGCCAGGGACGATACGGGGAGTCCGGCTCCAGCTTGAAGGCCGCGCCACCCGAGGCGCCCGGAATCGACCAGACCACCCGGCCATCCGGCTGACAAATCCGCAACCGGGTCATCACCGCCATGGCAAAATGCAACCGGGCGGTCTCGTCCATGTCCGAGGATTCGATTTCGGGGAGATTGGCCGGATAACGGGCCAGAAACGCACGCAGGGTCGCCTCATCGCGAAGGATCACGCCCAGGCGACAGGCGTAGTCCATGGCCTGGTCCAGGCTCCATCCCGAATGAAAACCGGCATGCACCAGGCGCAGGTTCAGCTCCGGTTCGTGATGCACCAACGGGCGCTGCCGCATCCAGTCCAGAATGTCGTCCCGTTCCGGACAGGTGGTCAAGAACCCGAGATGTTTCAAAAACCCCTTCTCCGGAAACCCGAGAAGACCGTTGATGGCGCGCAACTCGTGGTTGCCCATCAAGGCAACGGCGCGCTCCCCCTGATCGCGCACGAAACGGATGGTGCCCAACGAATCCGGACCGCGACTGATGAGGTCGCCGACAAAAAGCAGACGATCCCTGCCTGGCCGGAAGCGAACCGCTTCGAGCAGGGTCAAAAGCTGCGGCAGACACCCATGGACATCGCCAATGGCATAAACAGCCATGCCACCACCCTCGAGATCAACGGGTCAATCGAACATATCGGGGCTGCCCCAGAGCGAAAACGGGGTGTGCACCAGATTGGCGTTGAAAAAGCGCGCATCGGTGGAGACCTCCCGACCGATCCAGTCGGGCAGATCGACCACCTGGTTTTCGTCGTGCAGCTCCACCTCGGCCATGATCAACCCCTGGTTGGCCCCGCGGAACTCATCCACCTCCCACACCACATCCCCGATCGGGATGCGATGGCGGGTCTTTTCGATCCAGGGACGCTCGCAGAGGTTGTCGAGGATCGACCGGGCCTCCTCCCTGGGGATGACGTATTCGAACTCCAGACGGGAGATCCCCTCGGAGATTCCCTTGATGGTGAGGGTGGCCTTGGGACCGGCGACACGCACCCGCACCACCCGTTCCTTGACCGTGGACAAAAACCCCTGCTGAAAATCCACGCCCTCGCCCAGTCCGCGCCAGCCGTCGCCCTTGACCAGAAAACGGCGTTCGATCTCCTTGCCCATGCTCTTTTGCGCCCCTTGATATCAAACCATATCGTAACGGCTCAGGCGTCCCATGGTTGGCGGGAGCCCCCTGTCGTTCCCAACCCGGCCAACCGTCAGGCGAGCAGATGGAAAAAGCCTTCTTCTGCGGCCCGTTGGCCAAATACCAGTTGTTCCCAACCCGGCCAACCGTCAGGCGAGCAGATCCTCGCTCCACGGATCATCCATGCCCATCACCGGATCCTCGCCGCGCAACACCGAGGCAAAGGCGAGCATCGCCTTGCGGGCCGAGCCGATCGGGTAGTAACAGGCATCCCAGTTGTCGTTGCCCTCGCCGTCGTGCAGGGTGATCACATGATCGAACTTCCAGGCCTCGCGCATGTCGGTGAGGGCGCTGGCGCACCGTTTTTCGATCTCCTCCAGGTCACGCAGCGACAGGTGCATCTTCTGGCGGACGGCGCGATGCAGCAGCTTGCGGCGCTGCACCTCGGAGATGAACTTGTTCATATCCACGCCCAGAGGCAGGGATTTGAGATAGAGGATTTCATCCCGCGAGAGCGGGGAGAGAAAAACCGAAACCGCTGGGAATTGATCCAGCAACCCCACCTCGCGCAGGCGGGCCGGCAGGAAGGGGTTGCCTTCGAAAAAGGGGATCTGGCCGGCATCGAAGATGCGTTGCACCTGGGCGATTTCGAGTGCCTGCAACTCGCCGCGCACGTCGGCGACGATGTAGCCGTCCTTGCCGCGCAGGGCTTCGATCTCGCCACGGGGACGGAAGAAGCAATCGACCCCCTCCTCCTCGCCGGGACGGGGGGTGCGATCGTTGAAGAGCACCAGTTGCTTGAAGCGGCCCATCAATTCCGGGTAGAACATCCGCATGCCGCGGATCAGGGGGGCCTTGCCGACACACGAAGGGCCGGCGAGCAAGACGATACGCTGCATCTTGGGTCAGAACTCCTTTTCTCGATACGACTCCAGCCGGTCGAGGATGACCGACCGGACCTGTCGGGCGCACCGGAAGGGTCCGACACGCACGACATGACAAACGCGCCATGATCCGCCATCCGGACAGGCGACCGGGCATGCGCCACGGACCGCGATCCGGATCAAGGCCAACCGGGCGGTTTTCGGCAAACGCTACAGATTGAGTTCGCGCTTGAAGATCGCCTTGTGGATATCGCCCAGGCTGACGATGCCCACCAGTTTATCGCCATCCTCGACCACCGGGATGCGGCGGAAGCGGTGCAGGTCCATTTGCGAGGCGGCCATGAGGATCGGATCCTTGGGCGACACGGAGAAGACCCGCGCGGTCATGAGATCCTCGACCTTCTTGGAGAGGATCTCTTCGTAGGACTCTTCCATGGACTCGAAATCGCGCTGTTTGAGCGGATCGTGCAGGAAGGTGCGATAGCCGGGCAGAAGACCGTTCAGGATATCCTTTTCGGAGATGATCCCCACCAGTTTGTTGTCTTCCTCGACCACCGGCAGGCCGCTGATCTTGTTGGTGCAGAGGATGACGGCGACCGAGCGAACGGAGTCGGTTCTTTTGGCGGTACGCAGATTGCGGGTCATGACGTCTTCGACAAGCATGGCGATTCCCCTCGTTGAATAGTTCTCGGGTTGTCGGGATGGCATACTCCCGGTACGGCCTCAAGCGTTGCCCATAATCTGAAATTTGTCAAGCAAGAATTAATTTTTCCAAGACAATACCGGGTTTTATCTCGCATCGCAACATGCCATCACCAGCGCATCCTCGGGGCCACAGGGGCCATGACGGTAATAACCGCGCCGGACCCCGATACAGGTGAATCCCAGGCTCTCGTAGAGCCGGCGGGCCGGGACATTCGAGGCCCGCACCTCCAGCAACACCGTTCCGCCGGTTCGGGCTCGCGCCTCCCCGAGCAGATCCGCGACCAGAGCACGCCCCAACCCGCGCCGCCAGAACTTCGGCGCGACGCCGAGGATCAACAGGTGCCATTCATCATAAATCAAGCGCGCCACCGCATAACCGACCACGGTCCGTTCCGGGGTGAGCAGCACCTTGCGCCAACCCTCCAGGGTCAACTCCTCGGCGAGCATTCCGACGCTCCATGGCGCGGGAGCGATCTCCGCTTCGAGTGCCGCCACGGCAGCCAGATGATCGGGCAAAAAAGCCTCCAGCCACAACCCGGCCATTTCAGCTGGGGTCAATGACCGGGCTCCCTGGCGTCGGCCTTGCGCACATAGACCGGTTCCAGGGACTCCACCAGCCCGATCGCCCCGACGGGGAGACAGGCGCCCATTTCGGCCAACCGTCCCACATCCAGAGACCAGCTTTCCGGCGGAAGGATGACGACCCCCTCGGTTTCGAGGCTGCGCCACGCCTCCGCGTGATGTTCCAGGGCGTTGCCGGTCAGGTGCAGAGGACCGTCGCACATCGGCATCCAGGCCCGCAAGCGCGCCAACAGCGTCTCCGGGTCGCACACCAGCAACTCGGAGCGCAACCGGGGTGCGGTCTGCTCCTGAATTTCATAAAGCGCAGCATACACCTCTCCCCGCCGTGCGTCGAGCGTTGCCGCCACCCACCCCGAACAATTCGACCCGGCTGCCACCACCTCCAGGGTGGAGAAACCGGCCACCGGCACCCCAAGAGCCGCCGCCATCCCCTTGGCCACCCCCAGGGCGATGCGCGCGCCGGAAAAACTGCCCGGACCCAGGGTCACGGCGATCCGATCCAGATCGCCCACCCGCCAACCAAGCCGCGCCAGTTCCGCTTCGAGGGCGCGCGGCAACGACACCACATGCCCTTCCGTCCCCTCGAACCCAACCTTGCCCACCACCCGCCCCTCCGCGAACAGCGCCAGGCCACCACGCGGAAAGCAGGTATCCATTGCCAGGATTTTCATGCAAAAAAGCGGCGCACCGCCTCCAGATCGTGGGTCACGGGAGCCGCCGGCAGGCTCTCCAGAAAAAACCGTCCATACCACTTGCCGGTCAAACGGCGATCCAGCACCACCATCACCCCCCGATCGGCGCTGGTGCGCAGCAGGCGACCCAACCCCTGTTTCAACGTCAGAATCGCCTGGGGCAGAGAAAGTTCCCGAAAAGCGTTGCGACCGTTGGTTTCCAGCCAACGTTGCCGGGCCGCCACCATCGGTTCGCCGGGAGAGGCGAAGGGCAACCGGTCCACCACCACCAGGGAGAGGGTTTCGCCGGGAGCGTCCACCCCCTCCCAAAAGCTCGACACCCCGAGCAGCACCGAGGAGGTCTCCTTCTTGAAGGCATCCAGCAGCGCCCCCTTGGCCGCCTCGCCCTGGGTGAGCAGACGGTAGGGAATCCGCCCCTCCAGACCGGTGCGGGCCAACTCCAGCATGCGGAAGCTGGTGAACAGACAGAGCGCCCGTCCGGAACTCACCGTCAACAGGGTGATCAGTTCATCGACCACGGCGCTGGCATACTCCACGTCCACCGGATCCGGGAGATGGCGCGGGAGATAAAGAAGGGTGCGATTCGGGTAGTCGAACACCGGCGGCAGACGACAGGTCTCGACCCCGCTGTTCATCAGGCCGAGCTGCTCCATGAAAAAGACGAACCCCTGCTCCCCCGGTCCCGAGGTCAGGGTCGCGGAGGTGAACACCGCCGTCTTGATGCGCGGATAGAGCAGTCCGTTGAGGATCGGACCGGTTTCCAGGGGGGCCGCGGAGAGGAAGATCCCCCGGTTGCGGGTTTCGTACCAGTAGACCCGCGCCGGATCGTCCAGGGCGCGGATGGTTTTCACGGCGTCGAGCATCTCTTCGACACGCCGTCCGCAGTTGGCCAGGGCCACGGAGCGGGGCCGATGGGGTTCCAGGGCGTCGCGCAGCCCATGCACCGCCCATTCGACCTGATAAAGCGCCTGGCCGGCCTCCCCTTGCAGATCCTCGGGGGTGAACGCGGCGCGCAGATCGTCGAAGGGAAAGGCGTTGCGCAGGCGAAAGGTCGCCTCTTCCATGCCGACCAGCGCCGCCAACACCGCGTCATCGCCACCGCCCACCTCCTCGAATTCGCGGCGGATGTCGCGGGTCACGTCCCGCAGCTTGTAGTTGCTCACCTCGATGGCGAAGAATCGGGTGGCCACATCCGGAATGCGGTGCGCCTCGTCGAAAACCAGGGCATCGTACTCCGGCAGGATCTCCCCGAACCCTCCCTCCTTGACCGCCAGATCGGCAAAGAAGAGGTGATGGTTCACGACCACCAGATCCACCTTGCGCGCCCGCTCCCGCGCCAGATTCAAGAAACAGGCCTGATAATCCTCGCACTTGCGGCCCAGGCAGAAATCCCCGCCCGCGTGGACCCCCTGCCACAACCCCAGGCTCTCCGGCATGTCGCGCAACTCGTCCTTCTCGCCGGTCCCGGTCTCCCGCGCCCAGTTCTCGAGCCGTGCCACCCACGCCCGTTCCCGCTCGGGCACCGCCACCCCCCCATGCCGGAACCCCTTCCAGCGGTACAAACAGAGGTAATTGGCCCGTCCTTTCAAGGCCGTGGCGGTGAATTCGCGTTCCGTGGCGCGCCGCACCAGGGCCAGATCCTTTTCCATGATCTGATCCTGCAACGCCTTGGTGGCCGTGGAGACGATCACCTTGCGTCCGAGGCTCAACAGCGGCAGCAGATAGGCCAGGGTCTTGCCGGTCCCGGTCGGAGCCTCGATCAGCAGCAGGCCATCCTGGGCAGTGGCGGCAAGGATCCGTCCGGCCATTTCGGTCTGGGCCGGGCGCGCCTCGTAGCCGGGCAGGGTGGCGGCCAGGCGGCTCTTGGCCCCCAGCAGCCCCTCGACCATTTTTTCCACCTCGGCAGACGTCATCGCGTATCCAGAGTCAAATGGGCAGGATCAATCGATATCCAGTTTACTCCCGATCACGAACACCTCGCAAGCATTGCCGCCCGAGGCTCGAGTTTGATAGGATGGATGGATCATGAAAATCGCCCGAGCCTTCACCTTCGACGCAGCCCACCGCCTCGTGCACCACGACGGCAAATGCCGGCGCATGCACGGTCACGGCTACCGGCTGGAACTGGTCTTCACCGGTCATCCGCGCCTGCCCGCGCCCCACGAACCCCAATCCGGCTTTCTGGTCGATTTCGGCCACCTGGATCGCCTCGTGCGCCAGGAACTGATCGAACCCCTCCTCGACCACCACCTGCTCAACGACACCCTGCCGCAACTCCCCTACCACTCCGCCGAATACCTGGCAGCCTGGATCGTCGGCTGGTGCATGCACCATCTGGATGGTCGCGCCGAACTGGGCGACACCCGCATCGCCCACGCCCGCCTCTGGGAGAGCGACAAATCCTGGGCCGAGGCCACCACGGACGACGCCATCGCCCTGGGCTTCGCCCCGCGATGAACCCGACCACCCCGCTCGTGTATCCGATCTGCGAGATCTTCGCCTCGATCCAGGGCGAGGCCACCTGGAGCGGTCGCCCGATGCTCTTCGTGCGCGCCTGGGGGTGTCCCCTCGCCTGCCCGTGGTGCGACGAACCCCTGCACCGGGATCCCGCCGCCAAACGCCTGCTCCCGGCAGAGGCGATCCTGGCCGAAATGAACCGCCTCGCCCCCGGCCTGCGCGCCGTGGTGCTGACCGGCGGGGAACCCCTGGCCCTGCCGAATCTCCCAACGCTGATCCAACGGTTGAAAAAGGCCGGCTACTGGATCGCCATGGAGTCGAGCGGGGTCGGCGGCCCGCTGCCCGACCCCATGGTGGACTGGCTCACCCTGTCGCCCAAAACCCCGGTGGATCCCGAACTCCTGCTGGCCGCCGACGAAATCAAGTTCGTGCTGGGCGCAACGGGTGGCGATCCGGATGCCATCCTCGCCCTGACCAAACACCACCTCAACATCTGGGTACAGCCGCGCGCCAACGGAACGACGCCGGATCCCAAGGCCGTGGCCCGCTGCCTGGAACTGGTCATGGCCGCCCGGGGACGGCTGCGCCTCTCCACCCAGATTCACAAATTCCTCGGCGTCCGCTGAAGGGACGGCTGCGCCTCTCCACCCGGATTCACAAATTCCTCGGCGTCCGCTGAAAAGCCGTTTGGCATTTGCCAAACCGTTTCCAAGAAAAAATCGTGCCTGGATGGTGATTTTCGTGGCGTGACGCTTTGTCTGGGGGCTTCGTTCGTGGTATATGTTTCAGTTTGGCCGAATCAGAACCCCAAACGCTCCCAAGCGTTCTTCAGCCAATCTTGAAATCGAACATCATCAAGGCAACAGCACGGATTGAGCTTCAATGAAACCTAGCCATTGGTTGGTCGTCGGCGCCGTCACCCTGGTCACCCTGAGCCTTTGGGCCTGGTTCAACCGCCCGCTGGAGGAACCCCTCTGGCCGGACCGGGTGATGGGCTTCGCCTTCGCACCCTATCGCGCCGATCAGGATCCGCAAAAAGGGGTCCACCCCTCCGAAGCCCAAATCGACGAGGATCTGGCCCTGCTCTCCGGAAAAACCCACGCCGTGCGTTCCTACACGGTCGAAGGGGTGATGGCCTCGATCCCCAAACTGGCCCACAAACACAACATCAACGTCATGGTGGGTGGCTGGATCGACTCCGACGACGCCAAAAACGAAGCCGAAGTCAACCGCCTCATCAAAACCGTCAACGCCAATGCCCAAAACGTGGTGCGGGTGATCGTCGGCAACGAATCGATCCTCCACGACCGGCTGCCGGTGGAAAAACTGATCGGTTATCTCAAAAAAGTCCGCTCCTCGGTCAATGCGCCGGTCTCCACCGCCGAACCCTGGCACATCTGGCTCAAATACCCGGAACTGGTCAAACACACCGACTTCATCGCGGTCCACATGCTCCCCTACTGGGAAGGAATCGCCCAGGAAAAGGCCATCGACTACATCGTCATGCGCATGAACGAACTGCGCGAGGCCTATCCCAAAAAACCGATCGTCATCGGCGAAGTCGGCTGGCCCAGCGACGGTCGCACCCGCATCGACGCCAAGGCCACCCAGGCCGATCAGGCCACCTTCCTCAGACGCTTCCTGGCCCGGGCCAACAAGGAAAAATACGTCTACTACGTCATCGAAGCCTTCGACCAACCCTGGAAAGCCAACTCCCTGGAACGGGGCGTCGGCTCCTACTGGGGGGTCTACAACGCCGATCGCCAACCCAAATTCCCCTTCCACGCGCCCATCGTCTCCATTCCCCAATGGTATGTCCTGGCCGGGGCGTCGATGTTCGTGGGATTGCTGGCCATCACCCTGTTGTTCCTCGACAGCCACGGCATGCGCAAACGGGGACGGTTCTTTCTGGCGATCCTCTCCTACGGCATCGCCTCGCTGGCGGTCTACGTGGTCTACGACTACAGCCAGCAATATCTCACCGGCGGGGCGATGATCTTCGGCCTGTTGCTGGGATTGGGCATGATCGGGGTGATCGTGGTGCTCCTCGCCGAGGCCCACGAGTGGGCCGAAGCGGCCTGGGTGCAGGCCCGGCGCCGCGATCTCAAACGCCCCGAGGTCGAGGACGAATCCCAACTCCCGTGGGTGTCGATCCATGTCCCGGCCTACAACGAACCCCCGGACATGATGATCCACACCCTCGACTCCCTGGCCCGGCTCAACTATCCGAACTTCGAAGTCCTGGTCATCGACAACAACACCAAGGATCCGGCCATCTGGCAACCGGTGCGCGACCACTGCGCCAAACTCGGCGACCGGTTCCGCTTCTTCCACGAGGATCCCCTGGCCGGCTTCAAGGCCGGCGCCCTGAACTTCGCCATGCACCAGACCGATCCCCGCGCCGAGGTGATCGCGGTGATCGACAGCGACTACCTGGTGAACGGCGACTGGCTGTACGAACTGGCGCCCCACTTCCAAAAACCGGAAATCGCCATCGTCCAGGCCCCCCAGGACTACCACGACCAGGAAGAGAGCCTCTTCAAGTCCATGTGCTATGCCGAGTATCGCGGTTTCTTCTACATCGGCATGGTCACCCGCAACGAACGCAACGCCATCATCCAGCACGGCACCATGACCATGGTGCGTCGTTCGGTGCTCGAAGATGTGGGCGGTTGGGCGGAGTGGTGCATCACCGAAGACGCCGAATTGGGACTGCGCATCTTCGAAAAAGGCTATCAGGCCCTCTACGTGCCCAAAAGCTACGGGCGCGGGGTGATGCCCGACACCTTCATCGACTTCAAGAAACAGCGCTTCCGCTGGGCCTACGGCGCGGTGCGCATCATGCGCGCCCACATCAAGGAACTTCTGGGCGTGCGCGAAACCAGCCTCAGCTGGGGACAACGCTACCACTTCCTGGCCGGCTGGATGCCCTGGGTGGCCGATGGCCTGAACTTCGGCTTCAACATCATCGCCCTGGCCTGGTCCCTGGCCATGATCATCGGCCCGCAGTTCGCCGATGCGCCGTCCGTGGTGTTCAGCATTCTGCCGTTGATCCTGTTCGCCTTCAAGATCCTCAAACACCTGCATCTCTACTACACCAACGTCGGCATCCGACCCATGCAGTCCCTGGCCGCGGCCATCGCCGGACTGTCGTTGACCCACACCATCTCCATGGCGATCATGCAGGGGTTCTTCGGCGGCGAAAAACCCTTCTTCCGCACCCCCAAAAAGGCCGAAGGACACCGCTTCTGGCACGCCCTCTCCGAGGCGCGCACCGAAACCATCCTGATGCTCTCCTTCTGGATCGCAGCCTTTGGCATCAAGCTTCGGGTCGGCTTCGACTTCTTCGATACCCGCGTCTGGGTGGGCGTACTGCTGGTGCAATCCATGCCCTATGCCATCACCCTGCTCATGGCGGCCATCAGCGGTCTGCCGGCCAAACGCCTGCCGGTTCCAGAACCCCATGCCACCTCGGCGGATAACTACCCAACCCCGGCATCCGAGTCGAACGCGACATGATCCCCCATTCGCCCCCTCCGCCCGTCAAGTCGGCGCCATCATGAATACCACCCTCATCCAAAGGCTGCTGGTGAATCGCCACACCCTCTTCGTGGCCGGCCTGTGCCTTTATCTGTTCGCCACGGATGAGCTGATCGAATGGACACGCGGGGTCTGGCGCATGGAGATACCGTTGTTCGTGTATCTCTACTGGCTGATGAACGGCTTCATCCGCCCCTCCCGACTGCAACCGGTGATCGCGGCCATCCCCCTGCTCACCCTCTACCTCATCCACGACTATTACTTCCTGCGCTTCTTCCGCATCCCCAAAATCAACGACATCGACCAACTGCCGGAGCTGATCGGCGTGCTTGGGGTGACCGGCAACCTGGTGCTGTTCGGTCTGCTCGCGCTGCTCGTCCACCTGATGTACCGGTTCATCCGCTTCACCCGGAACGCCCTGCTCCAGTCGATTCCGGCCATCCTGATCCTGGGCATGCCGTTCGTTTTCCCCGTGGGCTACATTCAACTCTTCACCGGACTCTCCTACGAGTTGATCCACTACGCCACCCTCGTCAACGTCGAAAAAAACGGACGCCTGGTCACCGCCCTCTACAACGAAGCCAAACGCCGCGACACCTACAGCCACATCGATCAATACCGCGACATCGACAAACTGGCCATGCGCCTGCCCCCGGAGTGGGAAACCCCGGACAAGAACAACGGTCGCAACGTCCACATGATCGTCATGGAGGGGTTCCTCGATCCCACCCTCCTGGCCAACCTCCCGAAAACGATCCAGCCGGTCCATCCGGATCTGACCGCCCTGTTGGGCAAACGGCAGGGACTCTCCATCTCGCCGGTGTTCGGCGGCTACACCTCCCAGGCTGAATTCGAGGTGTTGTGCGGCGTTCCGGCCTTCCAGGAGTTCGACGAGATCGAGTTCAACGTCTTCTCCGGCGCCGAAACCTACTGCCTGCCGCGCGTCCTGCATCGACTCGGACTGCACACCATGGCCTCCAACGGCTTCAAGCCGGACTTCTTCAACACCATCCCGGCCTATCGCGGCATCGGGTTCGACGCGGTTTACTTCTCCAAGGAGTACACCCCCACCGAAAACACCTATCTGACCCGTGGCGGGGAAGAGGCGGAGAACAAATATTTCTTCGACGCGGATCTTTATGAACAGAACCTGGCTTTCGTCAAACAACGTATGGCCGACAAGAAACCCTTCTTCAACTACGTCCTGACCGTATACGGTCACTTCCCCTTCGAACCGGGCAGCCGCATGGGCCCGGCGCTCTTCAAGGATACCGGCCTGCCGTGGGATCTGGAGCGGATCGTCAACCAGCACTACTACCGGAGCAAGGCGCTGGCCGACTATCTCAAGCAGCTTCTCACCCTGGATCCCGACTCCCTGATCGTGCTGGTCAGCGACCATCTCCCGCCCCTGGAGGGAGGATTCGAAACCTATGACAAGCTCGGTTACCTGAAATCCGGACCCAAGGATCGTTTTCACCGCAACCGTTTCATCGTGTTGCGGGACGGCAAGGCCGAAACCCATCCGATTTTCCATCACTACAACATCTATCGGCTGATCCTGGATTATGTGACCAACGGCCAATACTGCAAGCTCAAGCCCTGCAATTTCACCTATCCGCTCTCCAACGAGGCGTTGCGCGACGACTACCGCATCATCATGGGGCTGGCTTCGCGCCAGTGAACCCATGACCACCGGTCGCCAACCTTCCGCTTCCGGATCGACCATCCCGCCGCTGGCGGACCGCATGCGTCCGCTGGATCTTTCCGAACTGCTCGGCCAGGAGCACCTCACCGCGCCGGGCAAACTGATCTATCAGGCCATGGCCGTGGATCGTCTCCCGTCGTTGATCCTCTGGGGACCCCCAGGGAGCGGCAAGACCACCCTGGCGCGCATCATCGCCGCGCGCACCGCGCAACGGTTCGAAGCGCTCTCGGCGGTGCTCGACGGGGTGCGCGAGGTGCGCGCCGTGGTGGAGCGGGCCAAGGCGGCCCAACCGCAAGGGACGATCCTGTTCGTCGATGAGATCCACCGTTTCAACCGTGCCCAGCAGGATGCCTTTCTGCCGTTCGTCGAACAGGGGACGATCATCCTGATCGGCGCCACCACGGAAAATCCCTCCTTTGCCTTGAACGGCGCACTGCTCTCCCGCTGTCGGGTGGCGGTGTTGAATCCTCTGAATGCCGACACGATCCGACGGCTCCTGGAACGGGCGGTCGAGGACGCGGAACGGGGGCTGGGCGGTCTGCATCTCCATCTGGAAGCGGGCATCCTGCCCGCCATCGCCGACCTGGCCGATGGGGATGCCCGCTATGCGTTGAACCTGCTGGAAGTGCTCACCGGGCTGTATCGCGCGGAGATCGCGGCAGGTCAACCCCTCACCCTGGAGGGATTGCGGCAGGCGTTGGAACGTCGGGCGCTGCTGCACGACCGGGTGGGCGAGGCCCATTACAACCTCATCTCCGCGTTGCACAAATCGTTGCGCGGCTCGGACGTGGATGCCGCCCTCTACTGGCTGGCGCGCATGGTCCAGGGTGGCGAGGACGGGTTGTACATCGCCCGACGTCTGATCCGGTTCGCCTCCGAGGATATCGGCAACGCCGATCCCCAGGCATTGACCATCGCCCTGGCGGCCAAGGAGAGCTACCACTTTCTCGGCTCGCCGGAGGGGGAGCTGGCCCTGGCGCAGGCAGTGGTCTATCTGGCCACCGCGCCCAAGAGCAACAGCGTCTACACCGCCTTCGGACGGGCCACGGAGTGCGCCGCTTCCTCCGGTTCCCTCGCTCCGCCGCTGCACATCCGCAACGCCCCCACCCGTCTGATGCGCGAGTTGGGCTACGGCAAGGATTACCGCTATCCCCACGATCACGAAGAGGGGTATGTGGCCGAGGAGTATCTGCCCGAGCCGCTGCGCGGTACGCGCTTCTATCAGCCGGTCGAACGGGGCTTCGAACGCGAGATCGCCAGGCGTCTGGCCTATTGGCAGAGGCTCAAAAGCCGGGCGCGGTCGTGAGGAGCGCCGCTGCTCGGGTAACGTGCATGCGGGGGGAACCCCCTCACCCCCGTACCCACGTCGCCAGCCGCTCGTGCCACCAGAACCGCCCTACCCCCAGTTGAGCGACAACTGACCGGCCATGGGTTTGCTTTTGCGCGGGGCTCCGACGCGACCCTTGCGCCGTTCGATCCACCCCTCCTCCAGCGCCTCGAGAAAGGGGGAGATGGTCCGGGTTTGCACCGCGCCACGCCAGAATCGCTTGCGGGACCAACTCACGAACAGGGTCTCCTTCGCGCGGGTCATGGCCACGAACAGCAGTCGCCGCTCCTCTTCCACCGTCTTCGCCGTCTCCTCGTCCCCGTCTCCGAAACGCCACGGAACCATCCCGTCCTCGCAGCCGATCACGAACACCACCCGGTATTCGAGTCCCTTGGAGCCGTGCATGGTCAGCAGGGCTACCCGTTCGGCGCGCGGGTCGAGCCAGTCCACCTCGGCACCCAGGGCGATCTCGGCCAGGAACGCCTCCAGATCGCTCCCATGCCGTTCGGCCATCGGCATGAGCCAGGCCAAGGCCTGGGCCACGTCCGGATCGCCCGGTGCGGTGAGTGACGCAACCGCATTCAACCGTTCGACCAGGACACCCGATCCGCCACGTTTGGCGAGCGCCTCCGACAGGCTCTTGACCCCGGCATGTTCACGCAGGCGGGCGTGGGAGCGTTTCTGATAGGGGATTCCGGAGCGTTCCAGCGCCTGGCAGAGGGGGGCGGCCAGGGCATCGGAGCGGTAAAGCACCGCGAAATCGGCAAAGGCGTACTCGCCCGAGGCGTGGCCATCCGCCTGACCGCTGGAGAGGGACTGGAAGCCGTGTCCACCCATCAAACCCTCGATGGTGGAAACCACGAACTCCGCCTCGGACTGATCCGAGGCGGCGGCGTGCAGCACGATGCGGCGCGCGTCGGGAAGCATCGGCATCAGATCGCGTTCGCGTTGATCGTTGGCGCGCGCCATCACCGCCAGGGCGCCACGCACGATCGCCTGACCCGAACGGTAGTTGCGTGTCAACCTCACGGTGGCAAGGGTGGGGAAGTCACGGGCCAGACTGTCGAAATAAACCGGACTTCCGCCGCGAAAGCCGTAGATGGACTGATCCGGATCGCCGATGGCGCACAGATCCCCGTCCGGTGCGACCAGATGACGCAGAAGGGCATACTGGCTGGCGTCGATATCCTGGAACTCATCGACGAAGATGGCCCGATGTCGCGCGCGCAACTCGGCGACCAGATCCGGCGCGCCATCCAGCCACGCGACCGGCAGGGCGACCAGATCCTCGAGTTCCACCAGGCCCCGTTTGCGCAGGGCGGCGCGGTGAAAGGCCAGAGCCGTGGTCAGCTCCCCGGCCTTCGGATCCCCGGCTTCGATCCCCTCCCGGCGCAACCTGGAGAACTGTTCCAGCCGTTTGCCGGCCTCGGCGCGGGTCACCCCCAGATCCTCCATCAGCCGTCGTGCCGCCTCGGCCTCGGCGGCGATCGTCACTCCTGGCGAAGCGTCGAAGCGGGCGGCGTGGCGGCGAATCAGCGACCAGCCGAGGGCATGAAAGGTCATCACCGGGATGCGTCGGGCCACCGTCTCATCCATCAGATGGCCGAGCCGTTCGCGCATCTCTTCGGCGGCCCGGCGGGTGAAGGTGACCGCCAGGCCGCTCTCCGGCACGCCGCCGGCGCGGACCCAGCCGGCCAGGCGGTGGGTCAGGGTGCGGGTCTTGCCGGTGCCCGGTCCGGCCAGGATCAACAAAGGCCCGCGACCGTGGCCGGCGGCCAGGGCCTGGGCCTCGTCCAGGCCGTCCACGGTCGTGGCGGGGGCGGCGGTTCCGGTCGGGCGCGGATTTTTTTCTTCCATGCGCGCCGGGATCATTTTTTCCGGACTCTTGCGCGGGGGAGTCGGTTTTTCGGGCGCGCGCTCCTCGATCTCGCCAGGCACGAACAATCCTGCCGCGCTCCGACTCGTGCGTTTCTCCTCGGAGAAGACCCGGATCACGCCGAATTCGCCGTCGTAGCCACCGGAGCGGATCACCTCGCCGCGCCGTACCCGTGCGATCGCCTCGGCCAGGCGCACCGATCCGTGGGTACGAATCTCTTCGACCGGCACCTCCTCCAGAATGGAGAGTTCCGGACCCAGGCGGCGCAGCAGTTCGTCGTAGGCGCGGTTGACCCGGTTGGAGGTCACCCCCATCCCTTCGACCTCGGCGATGATCTCCGGCAGGGGGATCATGGACAGAAACGGCGCGGCGGTGGCCGGGCGCTCCCCCCCTTCGGGACGTACCGCCAACTCCTCGACCCGGTTCAAAACCCCGACCGTCACCCCCTTGCCGCACACCGGGCAGAGTCCGTTCAACCGTTTCGTCTCCACCGGATCCAGGCAGACCCGGCAATCCCGATGGCCATCGAGGTGGTATTTCCCCTCCTCGGGGAAGAACTCCACGGTGCCGGCGTACCCGTCGCCGGTTTTCAGGGCCCGAACCATGGCGAAATAGTCCATGGCCGAGGTGAACACGGTCGCCTCGCGAGCCACCTTGGACGGGGAGTGGGCATCCGAATTCGACACCAGGCGATAGCGATCCAGGCTGGCGATGCGCCAGTTCATCGGCGGGTCCGAGGAGAGGCCGGTCTCCACGGCAAAGATGTGGTCGGCCAGATCGCCATAGCACTCCTGGATCGAATCAAAGCCGGATTTCGACCCCAGGGCCGAGAACCACGGGGTCCAGATATGCGCCGGGATCAAGAAGGCATCCGGATCGGCCTCCAGGGTGATCTCGAGCAGGTTTCTCGAGTCCAGTCCCAGGATCGGGCGTCCATCGGAGTTGAGGTTGCCGATCCGGCCCAGACGTTGATTGAGCCGTTTGGCCGCCTCCAGCGACGGCACGCCGATGACGTGATGGACCTTGCGGGTGAAGTCGCCTTTTTTGTAGATGGTCGAGATTTCGACGGTCAGCATGAAGCGTGTCGATTCGCCCGCGCGTGGCATGGCGTTCGGCTGGTCGAGTCCTTCGTTCACCCGGCGTTCGAGTTCCGGGGTGAGGCGTCGGAGGCCGGGTTCGGCCTCGATGGTCTCCTCCGCGATGGCGGCCAGCCAGGCCGGGTGGGTAAAATCCCCGCTGCCGAGCACCGCGATCCCCTTGCGGCGCGCCCAGAGGGCGAGGTGTGTCAGGTCGCAATCGCGGCTGGTGGCGCGGGAGTATTTGGAGTGGATGTGCAGGTCCGCGAAAAAGCGCATGCGTTGGGCTCTCTTCTGACAGTTTCAAATTCACGGTGACGGGTTTGGTCCGGGTGGGTTATTCTCGCGGACGGTCGAGAACAAAGATACCAGTCAACGGGGTCCAGTGACCAATGGTCCCTGCCGGTGCAGGGCGGAGCCCTGCGACACAAAATCAACACCTCGGAGGCGCTGCCTCCGAACTTGCATGATGGGGGGAGCCCCCGTACCGTATCTCCCTTCAGGAGTTCCACGGTAACCTCCGCCGGGGAGCTTCGATCCCCCGTGACAGTTGCAGACCGGAATCGTTCCCTTTACCCTTTCAGGAGCACCCCGCACCATGTCCCACTTCTCGCTCGACCACGAGGCCGACTACCAGGCCTGGAAAACGCAGAAACTCACCGATTACCCCACCCGGCTCGCCGATCTGGTCGTCGAGGTGCGCGACCCGTTCGACCTGAGCCGCGGCGAGGTCGAAGCGATCCTGTCACGCTGCGCCAAAACCAACATGGCCCTCTTCTGTCTCACCCACCCGGAACGAATCCACCAGAACCCACTGCCCGCCATGACCGCGCGACTGGGAATCTCGGAGATCGATCACAACCTGGGCGCCGACGGCGAAGGACTCTCCTCCCTCACCCCCGGTGGTTCGAAACACGCCCCGTTCGCCCACTACATCCCCTATCGCGAGGCGGCCATCGGCTGGCACACCGATGGCTATTACAACCCCGCCAACCACCCGGTTCAGGCCCTGTGTCTGTACTGCGAACGCCCGGCCCACGAAGGGGGCGAAAACGACCTGTTGGACCACGATCTGGTCTATATCCAACTGCGCGATCACCACCCCGAGGCCCTCGACGCCCTCATGCGCCCGGATGCCATGACCATCCCGGCCCGCCTGGAGAACGATGGCGCCATCGCCCGTCCGGAACGAAGCGGACCGGTCTTCTCATACACCCTCTCGGGCCTGCACATGCGCTTCACCAACCGCGTCAAAAGCATCCGCTGGCGCGACGACGACGCCACCCGCCAGGCGGTGGAGATCGTGCGCGGCCTGTTCGCGGCCAAGGAACCCATCCAGTTCCGGGGACGGCTGGAAAAAGGCTGGGGACTGATCAGCAACAACGTGCTGCACACCCGCGCCGCCTTCTCCGATCCGCCCGAAGCCGAAAAACGGGTGCTGTACCGCGCCCGCTTCTTCGACCGGTTGCCAAGAACGCCCTGATCCGGTCCGGATACGGTCACAACACGCCCGACGGTGCGGTGTCATCCCCCCCTTCTGCCGCACCGCCGGAGTGATCAAAATTTGGCATGGCGTGGAATTTGCGTGTTGTCGTTCATCCCAAACCATCAGTATGTCAGGTGACGACGATGACAACCACTCCCATCACCATGCCGGATCTCTCCCTCCAGGCCACCAGCACGCGGGACAACCGCCCGCGCGCCTTCTCCACGAACGGCAGCCCGTTCAACGAACTGCTCATGCAGGCCGTGGGAGAACGCGCCAGCGCCAACGGCAACAACAAACTCACCACCGCCTCGGTGAATGCCCTCGTGGAGGCGGTCATGGCCTCGCTGCGCCAGGCCAAGGATTCGATCGGCGGCCTGCCGACCTCCCTGTCCGGCGGCAATACGCTTGCCAGCGGCGACGACGAGGTGCTGATGAGCCGCGGCATCCCCAGCTCTCTGCCGCAAGGATACGCCACCGGCACCATCCGGCATGCCAAAACCCGCGCACCGGCGGATCCGACCCAAAAGATCCAACCCAAACTCGAAGGCGGGAATTACGAACAGATCATCCAACGCGCCTCGGAACGCTACGGCGTGGACGCGGATCTGATCCGCTCGGTGATCAAGGTGGAGAGCAACTTCAATCCCAAGGCGGTCTCCCACGCCGGCGCCCAGGGGATGATGCAGCTCATGCCCGGCACCGCCACCGAACTCGGGGTGAAGGACTCCTTCAACGCCGAAGAGAACATCATGGGCGGGACGCTCTACTTGAGCCGCCTGCTCGACCGCTACGACGGCAACGTCCGCTCCGCGCTGGCCGCCTACAACTGGGGCATGGGCAATCTGGAACGGCAGCCCGCCTCGGCCATGCCGGGCGAAACCCGCCGCTATGTGGCACGCATCATGGGCATGGTCGAAGGCGACACGCCGGCGACCTGAACCGGCCCGTCATCCACATCGGCCTGGGCTGGACAATCGTCCACATCGACCTGAACCGGCCCGTCATCCACATCGGCCTGGGCTGGACAATCGTCCACATCGACCTGAACCGGCCCGTCATCCACATCGGCCTGGGCTGGACAATCGTCCACATCGACCTGAACCGGCCCGTCATCCACGGTCACGGTTGGAAACCGGGGGCTCACCCCCGGTTCCGACCGGGACAAGATCACCGCCCCTCGCCGCCCGCCGGGGCCAACCGCGGCGCGAGAAGCGCCCCCTCGCCGCCCGCCGGGGCCAACACCGTCTCGCCCGGTCCACCCACCGCCATGTCCGCCTTGATCGACGCCGATCCCCCGGACAACAGTTGATAGACCGCCATGCCGGTCAACACCCGCTTGACGTAGGTGCGCGTCTCGGTGATCGGAATCCCCTCGATGAAGGTCATGGGGTCCAGCCGCGCCCGCTCCTCCTGCCACTGCCTGGCGCGACCCGGACCGGCGTTGTATCCCGAGAGGGCCAACACCACGTCGCCATTGAACTGCCTGAGCATGCGCCTCATGTAGGCCTGCCCCAGGGCGAGATTGTAGGCGGGGATCTGCAAACGCATGCGCGTGGCCTCGGGAAACTGGGACTGTCTGGCCTCCCCCTTGGCGGTCTCGGGCATCAACTGCATCACCCCGAAGGCCTTGGCGGAAGACTCGGCACGCGGAAAGAACCGGCTCTCCTGACGCGACGTACCCCAGATCAACGCCTGGGAGACCGTCCAGCCCCCATCCGGCACCCAACGGGGCGTCGGGAACAGACCGCGCCAGAAAATCCGCTCCTTGCGCTGCAACTCGTGGGCGAGCTTCAAGGCCAACTCGGCGGCGCCATACCGCAACGCCAGACACAACCGTTCCTCGGCGCTCAAGCCGAACCGGTCGCCAAGGCGCTGAATCTCCGGACCCGCATACCAGTCGCGCCCCACCTTGCCCAGCCACGCCAGACCCACCAACTCCGTGGCGGTCACCTTGGGCTTCTCCCCCTGATCCGGACAGGCCGGTTCGGCCTCGGGCAGGGTCGGCAGGGAGCCGGTCAACTCCTCCTTGGCGGCCAGACCATGGATGTTGTCCAGATGCCGCGCCGCCACCTCCAGCCAATGGCTCTTCCGCTCCGCCTCGTTGGTCAGACGCGCGGCCCAGTACCCCCCCTGGGAACGCCCCTCCGGCGTCACGCCCTCGGCGGCCTGACGCTCGAAATGACCCAACGCCCGTACCGGATCGCCGAGCTTCAAGGCGCTCCAACCGGCCAGCCACGCCGAATCCTCCAGGGTGCCGCCCTTCTCGCGCACATTCTCTTCAAGAACGTTCAGCGCCGCCGCATACTCCTTCTTGGCGTGAACCAACTGCCTGCCCAGCCAATAGCGGAATTTGCGCCGATCGTCATCGGCCAACCGCGCCCCCTCGCGCCCCTCGAGCATCTCCCGCATGCGGGCGACGCCCCCCTGTTTCTGAACGGATTCGAACAGCTCGCGCCACAATTCGCGGCTCTCGGCGGGTTTCAGCTCCAAACCGGTCAGCAGTTGCACAAAAGCCCCATCCCCCTTGCGGGCCAGCTCCAGGGCCTGGAAAAATTGGCGCCGCGGCTCAGGCAGACGACTCAGGGTGATCGCCAGTCCGGCGCCATCCTTGCCGGCCTGGGCGCGGGCACGCGCCTCGTGATCCGCCGGTTGCGGACGGGACCAGAACGGATGATCGAGCGGGGTCTTGGAGAGCAGATCCACCCCCTCGCGATACAGCTCGCGCCACACCACGAAGGCATCCTCGCCCTTGCCCTGCCGCAACAACCCGCCCACCTGCGCCAGTCGTGCCGGCGCGCTCTTGCCGGGATGGACCATGAACCAGTTCTCAGCCACCTCGCCGCCGCTCTCGAGCATGCGCTTTTCCAGAAGCTTCACCACCCGGTCCACCTGGGGATGGTTCGGCCACCGCTCCAGAAAATCCCGCAACCGACCCGTGGCCGCCGGCAGATCCGGATGCATCAGGATCTCGAGTTCCAGGTAGGAAGCCAGGAACTCGTTTTGCGGCCAGGTGGTGCGATCCAGCAGGGTATCCAGGGGGCCATCCTGCTCGAGCACCGCGAAATGGCGTCGAAAAAGCTCCACCGACGCCTCGTCGGCAGCCCGGGCGGGGACGGCGGATGCCAGCAGCATCACCCCCGACATCATGAGTAGAGAAATTCGAAGCAACACGAAACAACTCCTTGTCACGGGAGGGTTGAACAGCCTCAAAACAACGCATCCACGAACTGACGCGCGTCAAAGGGACGCAGATCCTCCAACCCCTCCCCCACGCCGATGTAACGGACCGGCAGTTTGAACTGCTCGCTCAACCCCACCACCACCCCACCCTTGGCGGTGCCGTCGAGCTTGGTGATCACCAGTCCGGTGATGCCGATCGCCTCGTGGAACTTGCTCACCTGACTGACCGCGTTCTGACCGGTGGTGCCGTCGAGCACCAGCAGGGTCTCGTGGGGAGCGTCGGGATCGAGACGCCCGAGCACCCGTTTGATTTTTTTCAGCTCCTCCATCAGGTTGCTCTTGGTGTGCAACCGTCCGGCGGTATCGGCGATCAGCACGTCGTAACTCCGTGCCCGCGCGGCGGCCAAGGCGTCGTGAACCACGGAGGCGGAATCCGCGTCCTGACCCTGGGAGATCACCGGACAGCCGCACCTCTCCCCCCACTTCTGCAACTGCGCCACCGCCGCGGCGCGGTAGGTATCCCCGGCGGCAAGCAGCACCCGATCCCCGTTCGACTGGCAATAGGCGGCCAGCTTGCCGATGGTGGTGGTCTTGCCCACGCCGTTCACCCCCACCACCAGCACCACCCACGGGGTGACGCGCGGCGGCATGGGACTGGCCCGTTGCACCGCCTCCAGATGGTCGAAGATGGTGTCGCGCAGCGCCTCGCGCATGGCGTCGGCATCCTTGCGCTGCTTGCGGTCCAGACGCTCCCTGGCCTCCGACACGATGCGCGCGGCGGTCTCGACGCCGAAATCGGCCATGACCAGATGGTCTTCCAGCTCCTCCAGCAACCCCTCATCGACCTTGCCACCGGTGAACAACTCGTCGATCGGGGTGGTGAGAATCTGTCGGGTCTTGGCCAGACCCTCCTTCAAACGGGCAAAGAACGACATGTTTTTTCGTCACCCCCTCGCGGTGTGAATGTGCAATGGTCAGAGTTTCTCCGCACGTTTGACGATCGTTTCGAGTTCGCTCCAGAACGACTCCTCGCCACGATACCCCCGAAACCGACCCAACTCCCGCCCCTGACCGTCGAGCAGCAGAAAGGTCGGATAGAAACGGATCTCCCACACCCGCGCCTCCCACTCCTTGGGGGGTGAGAAGTTGTCCACCCTCTCCATGGGATAGCGTCTGCCCACCTCGGTCTTGGCGTAGACCGGACCGACGGTGCGCATGAACTCCTGACAATAGGAACAGAACTCGGTGGTGAACACGATCAGCCGACCCGAAACGCCAGGCGTCTCCGCCGACACGCGGGAAGGGGAGATCACGAACAGGGCCATCCCCATCACCAGCAGAGAAATCCAACGGGCCAGGGTGGTCAACGACGCATCATCCTTTGGAAAAAGGTTGGCTGGCGGTTATCCTTGAGCCACCATACCCAATTTTTCCGATTTACAAAAGGTCGAGCATGTCCCTTCCCCGTCTCTCGGTCATCATCCCCACCGTGAACGAAGCCCGAACGCTCCCATCCCTGCTGGATCAACTCCAGGCCCAACGTGGGGTGTCGCTCGAACTCCTCATCGCCGATGGCAACTCCAGCGACGACACCGCAGAGATCGCCCGGAGACATGGCGCACGGGTGATCCCGGTGGCGCGACGCGGACGCGGAACGCAGATGAACCAGGCGGCGCGTCACGCACTGGGGGAGGTGTTGTTGTTTCTGCACGCGGATTCGGGGTTGCCGGATGCGGACCTGTTGCAAAACGCCCTGGCGCGGTTCGATGCCGCCCGTGCCCGTTCGGGAGAGCGCATCGCCGGACACTTCAGCGTCCATTTCGTGGATCCCCCCTTCCGCCCACCGAGGATCCTGGCCTGGTTCGAGGCCAAAAGCCGTCTGGACCGTCCGGAGTGCCTTTTCGGGGATCGGGGCATGCTCCTCTCCAAACGGTTTTTCGAGGCATTGGGAGGCTTCTCCGAGGAACGGCCCTTTCTGGAAGATGTGGATCTCGCCGCGCGGGTGGCCGGGAACGGCCTGTGGATCACCCTGCCCGGCCAACTGGAAACCTCGGCACGGCGCTTTCGGAAAGAGGGTCATGTCAAACGCGCGCTGCTCAACGGACTGATCCTCGCCGCCTGGCATGCCGATTTCTCCCCCTTTCTGACCGCCACCCCGGCCCTCTACCGCGCCCAGGATGCCACCCGCCCCCTGCGATTGTTGCCGTTCGTGCGCCTCATCCACCAGCTCGACGCACACGAACGGCCCTGGATCGTCTGGCGGCGCTGGTATCGCATGACCCGTTTCATGCGTCGCTCGCTGCTCTGGCAAACCTTCTACCTGGTCGATCTGCTCGCCACGCCGCTGCGCCCCGCCGGCATCCACCCCCTGTTGATCCTGAACGACCGCCTGCTCTCCCCCCTCCTGGATCTCACCCCCTTAGACCTGCTGTTAACACCTTGTCTGCGTGGAACAAGCTGGATTGTGACAAGACAACTTGCAAAAGTTGAAAATGGATGGTAATATATGAAAAAATACCTGTATTGAAACATATCTTTACACAACCACGAACAAGGATTTCACCCATGCGCCTCACCGATATCCCCATGCGCCCGAAACTGATGGGACTCTTTCTGTTGGTCGGACTCGTTCCCCTGGCCATCACCGGCTGGTTTGCCGCCAGTCGGGTCGAACAGGCCATGATGCAGCAGGCTTTCAATCAATTGAACGCCGTGCAGGCCATCAAGAAGGGACAAATCGAAAAATTCATGGCCGAACGGTTTGGAGATCTGAACGTGCTGGCCGCTTCCGGTGACGTGGGACGGGCCGTGGCCAGTCTGGAGGATGCCTTCGAGGCGGATGGCAAAAAGATCGGCGGACCCAAATGGAACGAGGCGGTCAAGATCTACACGCAATGGCTCGACCACTTCACCAAGGAGTACGGCTATTACGATCTTTTCCTGATTGCCAAAGACGGCGACGTCACCTACTCGTTCGCCAAGGAGCCGGATCTGGGACAAAACCTGATCACCGGATCCCTGAAGAGCAGCAATCTGGGCAAGGCGTTCGACAAGGCCATGAAATCCAACGCCACCTCGTTCGGAGACTACGAACCCTATGCCCCCTCCAATGGCGATCCGGCGGCCTTCATGGTCACGCCGATCCGACAGAACAACGAGGTGATCGGCGCGGTGGGTCTGCAACTCTCCCTGGAAACGGTCAATGCCGTCATGCAACAACGGGACGGCATGGGCAAGAGCGGCGAGACCTACCTGGTCGGCGCGGACAAACGGATGCGTTCCGACTCCTTCATCGACAAGCAGGGCCACTCGGTGAAAGCCTCCTTCGCCGGGACAGTGGAAAAAAACGGCGTGGACACCGAAGGATCGCGCGAAGCCCTGGCCGGCAAGAACGGCTCGAAGGTGATCATCGACTACAACGGCAATCCGGTGCTCTCGAGTTACGCACCGATCAAGGTGGTGGATACCGTGTGGGCCGTGCTGGCGGAGATCGATCTGGCCGAGGTGCATGAACCGATCAACGGTTTGATCATCGCCATCGTCTCCCTGGCGCTCGGCATTGCCGTGCTGGTGGGCCTGATGTCGCTGATGATCGCCAACGGCATCGCCACCCCGCTCGTCAAGGGGGTGGAACTGGCACGCGCGGTCGCCAACGGGGATCTCAACGCCTCGATCGATCTGCATCAAAAAGATGAGATCGGCATGCTGGCTCAGGCGCTCTCCGAGATGATGGCCAAACTGCGCCAGGTGATCGGCGAGGTCTCCAGCGCCGCCCAGCAGGTGGCCGCCAGCAGCCAGGAACTCTCCAACTCGGCTCAAAACCTCTCCCAGGGCGCGACCGAACAGGCCGCCTCGGTGGAAGAGACCTCCTCGGCCATGGAAGAGATGACCTCCTCGATCCTGCAAAACACCGACAACTCCAACACCACCCGCACCATCGCCCAAAAGGCCGCACAGGATGCCGCCCAGGGCGGCGCGGCAGTGATTCGCTCGGTGGATGCCATGAAAGAGATCGCCACCAAGATCGGCATCATCGAGGAGATCGCCCGTCAAACCAACCTGTTGGCCCTGAACGCCGCCATCGAGGCGGCACGGGCCGGCGAACATGGCAAAGGGTTCGCGGTGGTGGCCGCCGAGGTGCGCAAACTGGCGGAACGGAGCCAGGTGGCGGCAGGCGAAATCAGCCATCTCTCCACCTCGAGCGTCGCCATCTCCGAGGAGACGGGACGGATCATCAACCAACTGGTGCCCGACATCCAGAAAACCGCGGAGCTGATCCAGGAGATCGCCGCCTCCAGCCAGGAGCAGAATCAGGGCGCCTCACAGATCAATCAGGCGATCCAGCAGCTCGATCAGGTGATCCAACGCAACGCCGGTTCCTCCGAGGAGATGGCGGCAACCGCCGAGGAGTTGAATGCCCAGGCCGATCTGATGCGCGACTCCATCGGCTTCTTCCGTCTCGGCCCGACCCGCGGCACCCCGATTCGCGCATCGACCAAACCCACCGTCGCGACCCAATCCGCCGCCCGTCCAGCCGCCCATCACATCCAGCCTCGTGCACTGCCCGCCCCTTCCAGGCACGCCTCCAGCGCGAACCCGAACCGCTCCACCGGACAGGCCACGGATGACGAATTCGAACAATTCTGAAGATTTGCCAAGCCGGTCTGGTGGGACCAACCACACCCCACCAGACCTGAAACAGGCGTTTCTCTCCCGCAATCAAACCCGGTTCGTCGAGGCGGTCAACCGTTTCAACCGCACCCACGATGCCGGTCCGGCGGGAATCTTCGCCGCGCTCTTCGCCCAGCAGTGGCTTGAGCGGGAGATCCATCCCGCCTGGCGCGGAGCCGTGCTCGCCGTCTCCCGCAACCCGGAGCATCAGTGGCTGGCCCGACTCCTCGCGGAAAGTTCCTCTCCGAGCGCCCTCGTCGCCGCCTTCCTGGACCACTGGACACAACAGCCGGTCGAAAACCCCAAGGCCCAGGCCATCGCCGCCTGGCGCGCCGCCCATCCCGCCGACCCGCAAGGGGCGGTTCTGGATGACTGGCGCGCGCTCGGGATCGTCCATACGCCACTTCAGCAGAGAATCCGCCACATTCAGTTGGCCCAGAAAGAGACCTCGCAGGAGATGGGCGGAAGCGCGGATCGGGAACGAATCGCCCGGATCGATACCCTGCCCACCCCTGACGACCTCCCTCCATGGTCCAAGGTGGGGTTCATCCCGCGCATGGCCTGTTCGCAATCCTGCCGCCACTGCCAGTTCGTCTGGCGCGATCCGATGAAAAACCTGCCCGATCCCATGCCCACACTGCACTGGATCGACCAGACGACCCAAAGCCTTCTGTTCACCGGCGGGGAGTTGCACGATCAACTGCCGCTCTTTGAACGGACGATCCGGGAACTCCCCCACATCCGCGCCTTCGCCATCCTCTTGAACGGCGCCACAACCACCACGCTCGAGGAGGCCGAGTCCATCTTTCACGCGCTGGACGAGGCACGCCGCGTCCGGCCCAAGCAGTCCGCGCCCCCCGAAGTGATCCTGCAGGTCAGTTTCGATGAATACCACCAGGAGATCCTCGTCAACCGCGACGGAACGTTGCACGAACGCATCCCGGTGGCCAACATCGCCAATCTGCTCCAGATCGCCCCCCGCCATCCCAAGATCCGGCTGGTTCTCCTGCACAAGCAGACCCGTCTGAACCTCTCCGGAGCGATCCTGGAAAAGGGGGTCATCGCCCGGTTGCAGCAGGAGCTCCTCGCGCGCGGCCTGACCCTCCACCCCCTGCGTCACGCCGTCTCACCGCGCCACAAACAGGATCCGGTCGATCCGACCCGCACCATGCCGGTGATCCGGGATCTGATGTTCGTGCTCTCCAGCCACCCGGAACAGCCCATCCACCTGATGAGTTCCACCATCGATGCCTTCGGACGGGCCTCCCTGCTCGATCGCAGCGAATTCATCCAGGAACGGGGACTTCTGAATGATCTTCTGCAACACGGTCAGACCCACGGGGAACGGTTCGACATCGATCCGATGATCCGCGCCGACGGGATCGTCACCTGTTTCGGGGCGACCCATCTGTGGATGGGAGATCTGAGCCGCGAACCCCGCGAAACCGTGCGGGCGCGTTTCGTCAAGGATCCGCTGCTCGCGGCCTTGGCCCGGTTCGATCGACGCCTGATCGACCTTCATCGCGAAATCGCCACGGATACCGACCGGATCCTCGCCACAGCCAGCGGACCGCACCATGTGTTTCACCAACTGACGGAAACCGCCGACGCGCGTCGGCATCTGACCCAGAGACTGCTTGCCACCCTGTAACTTGCCTGATGAGGGGAGATCCCCCTCCCCCCCATCAGGCAAGTTCAAGAGGCGCCCGCAATCCAAGCCCGAAACCGTGCAACGAAAAGCGCAAAAAAAACCTCCACGACAGAGCGTCGCGGAGGTTTTTTTTCTGAGGCGATGTCAGGCATTAAGCCATTGACTTTCCTCAGAATCGCACGATGTCAATCATGTTGAAATTCTCCTTTACCTTGAGCAAACGATGTTGGAAGGATACACTTCTTGATCGGATTTTGCAACATAAGCATGAGCGCATTTTTACTGGATGGCAAGATTTCTCTTGCAACGCACAACAGATTGACCATCAACCATAGGTCAACCACTGAGGGTCCATGATCAACTCCGTATGGATTCTTTGACGGATCAGACTCCTCGTAACGAACACCCCTTCATTCTCCCCCTTGATCCAAACCTGCCGGCAATATATGCGCGCCGTGCGCAGGGTATTATCCATATCCCGATACAACTCCTTGAACTCAGGCCTCAGGCGCCCCCAGAGATCAATATTCAATTTTTCCTTAAATTCCAAGCATTTAATCCAGGTCTGGAAGAGGAACCAAGCTGCCGTATCGTACTCATTGCTGGTAATTTTGTCCTCCCCAGAGGTTGCCGGCCTGCTTGATTTACCGGTATTTTTATCCTCCCCCGAGGTTGCCGGCCTGCCTGAATGGCTGGGGTTCTTGTCCTCCCCCGAGGTTTCCAAACCGTCTGGATTGCTGGATTTTTTATCCTCCCCCGAGGTTGCCGGCCTGCTTGAATGGAGCTTCCTCAACAATGGCTCAAGTGTATCGAAGCATTTACCATGCCAGCAAAGATTCTCCTCTTCATCATCGTCACCGGCTGAACTTTCCACCGACCGCACGGGCAGTGAGCGAAATTTTTCAACCTGCAACCATCCAGCATTGTTGCGAATGCGGATCATGCTGGGCTTGATGGCAGAACCGTCCGGAATACGGTCAAGCAACGCCATACTCAATTCCGAGAGGCGCATGCAATAATCCAGATACTCATCCGAGCCGATCAACTCATAAACCGACACCACCTTGTTCAGGATTGCAGCCCCAACCCGATAGTGCATCGGATCAACCGAGGAATCGTTGGCGCTCACAGTCTTCTCCACCAAACGGATCGCCTTATCGAACTCCTGCAATGCCTTTTTGAAGTAATCATCACTTTCCTTCCTTTTGTCTTTATCTTTTTCGACAATCCGATGCAACACAAAAGCAACTTCAGCAAACCGAAAATGAGGGACTGGGCGATCCTTGTATCTGGAGGTCTCGCTGATCATCAGCTCATAATCATGATAAACCTCCTGCAAACTTACTTTATCCTTTTTGAGGAATTTTAAATAATTTTTCTCCATCAGTAAATGATACTTTATTTTGTCTGAGCACATCTGTTGCATTGCGCAATTCTCAAACTGTGATTCTGCCGTGTTTACAAAGCCTCCAGCCTTTAAAATATATTCCTGCTCGTCAATTTTTTTATCGGAAAAATCCTTTGAGCATTTCAACAAATCTCTAACCGTATTTCGAAATGGTGTAACCTTGGGTGATCGCATCTGATCAAGGATGAATTCAGGATCCCAATCCTGCTCATACCCCAAAAACAGGTAGGGGCCGGCCTCCTGAATCGACAAACTGTCCACGGCGTTGTGTCTGGATTTAAGCGTATTCAATTCTGCGAGTCGTTTCCCCATGGTCCGCAAATCATCCTTGAAGTGGGCGAAACTCGAAACAATCTGTGGATTGGCCATACCCTGTTTGTAGGCCAACCGATGTTCCATCTCGCCCCACACATCATCCAGCAAGGAACGCAGTTGCAATTCCAACAAAAAATGATCCTTTGCTTCACCCTTATCCTTATAGGAATCGCCCACGCCCTCAATCTGCCTGGCAAACAGCAGATGAATGGATCGATAGCCGGTCCCTTTGTTGAGGCTCTTGATGACCAGACTGGTCTGATCCGTCAACGGAATGGTTTGAGGATTCTTGTCCACATCCAGGTGGACACCAGCAGGAACAAACTCCACCAATTCTTTGGAAGTAATGATCTGCCGCATCATATCCGGCATATTGAACACCGTGACTTCACGCAACATGGGGGGCCGGATCAAGGTCCGCAACAAGGCTTTGAACGTTTCGAGCAACTCTTCATCGAACATCACCAACACCCGCAACCCGACATAATCGGTTTGCTCGTTCAAAGGCTTCATCTTTCTCCTGGATTTCAGAAAAATACTGATCTCAGACTTGACCCGGCCTTTTGTCGAATAGATCGGACACCCTTCGGTGCGCAAATGGACGATTGTTTCTTCGATCTTACCAATCTCTTTTTCAAGCAACTCTTTTAAACTGTTTCCTTGATATTTTTTTGTTATCTTGCCAACAACCTCTGAAAAATCAGGAACGTTCGGAAAATTCAATGGGTTCGACATTGCTGACCTCCAGTTTGATCAAATTATAACAACAATAACAATAGGACAGAAATCAAACCTATCAGAACCAACAAGGATCGTCAAGAAGGATCATTCCAAAATGACTGAAAACGGAGTTTTGGCCTGTCCGTTCCACAACCCATCAAAATGAAAGTCCGGTTGACCTCTGGGAATCCAGAAATCACCCACCAATCGTCACGTGTCCGGAAAAACTGGAAACCAAGATTGACCGACGCGAGGCGTCGCATGAGAAGAGAGACTACTTGCCACCCTGTGAGAGGGTTGTCTGCAACGCCGCCAGGGCATCGTCGCGCAGTTTGCGGGTATACTGTTCGAGCACCATCGCCTCGCGTTTGGGCGGTCCGGCAAAAACCACCCGCACCGCCATGGAGCCACCAATCCGCGCAACATCGAGGATGTTGCCCTCCAGGTTGATCGGCACCGGACCGAGAACGATGGTGTCGTCGAGTTCGACGTATTTGAGGGGAATGGAGAACGAAAGCGCCACCGGTTCGAAAAGCAACACCTCGGGCAGACGGCTCTCTTTTTCCAGAAGGATGCGCGTGCCGCCCCCGGAAAGATTGAGCATCGTGCCGCGAAAAAGACGCTTGCCGAGTTTCATCTGCGCGAGCAAAGGTTTTTCCGAAGCCACCCGGGGATAGCGACGACAGCCCACCGCGCCATCGGTAAGCCGCATGTTCACCAGCGTGGCGAACCCCTGTTCGGTATCCACCTCGCGGATGAGCGCCTTGATCCCCTGGGGCAGATGCGGCAGGGAGAGAAAGGTCTGCTTCTCCAGCTTCATGGGCAGCAACTGCGCGGGCGGCACCTGCACCAGCACCTCGTCCTTGGAATAACGCAGCACCAGACCGAGGTCCGAGACCGGAACCCCCTGGAAGGCGTTGTAGAAGGTGATCTCGGAGATGCGACTCTGCGCCAGGCCGAACTCCCGTTCCACATCCACGTAACGCAGGAAATAAGGGTCGTCGAGAAAGACCGAAAGCCGGCACAACGGCGCCTCCTGGAGCATGCAGACATGCTCCTTGAAAGCGATCGGCTCCTGGAAGAACTGGCCGAGTCCACGCACGATCCCCTTGAGCAGCGGGCAGAGTTTGCGGCGAGACACATAGGCCACCGCCACTTCGCCGTGCTTGAGGCGATAGGTGCGGATATCCGGAGGCATGACGCCGGCCTCGATGTTGGAAAAAGGCGCCAGGATGTCGCTTTGCAGATGTTCGAGGATGTCGAGGGTCTTCCACTCCTTATGAACGATGCCCATGGAGCGTCCCATGGTCACCAGACCCGGACTCATGTGTTGTCCGAACAGCTCCAGCACCTGTGGGAGAGGTTGTTTGAGCAGGATGGCCGAAACGTCGAAGAGTCGTTGGGCGATCTCATCCGGGTAGTAGCGATCCGGCTCGAAGGCCTGATCCGAAAGATTGGCCGCCTGGAGCGCGCGCGACCACACCCCTTCGCCCAGACGGGCGTCGAGAAAATCTTCCAGAGCCAGGAACAAAATACCGTGCATAACGATCGCACCCTGTCATGAATGCGTGAAAGGCCAGATTCCGGAGCGTGGCCGGGCCTGGAGTCCCATGCACACCATACGCCAAAACAGGGCAACACGAAATGGTTGATTCATGCGACTTGAGGGAAGCCGACCTTCCCCGACAGCCTGGTTGGCAAGTTGCACGCACCCTGTCATCCAACCCGGATCCGCCGGAACGCGATTCCACGACAAACAGCTGGTCGGGAAGTTTTTTTCCTTGTCCGGGCCTGGCGCGAAGCGGCATTATTCCCCCTGGCTTACCTTTTTTTCAACATCTTTTTGCAAGCGACACGCGGAGTCTCGACCTATGGCGAAGGAAACCCATCATCGACTGATCATTCTCGGTTCCGGACCAGCCGGCTACACGGCGGCCATCTACGCGGGCCGCGCCAATCTGAAACCGATTCTCATTCAAGGCATGCAACCCGGCGGACAACTCACCACCACCACCGAAGTGGACAACTTTCCCGGCTTCGAGCATGGCATTCAGGGACCGGAGCTGATGGAAAAGATGCGCGCCCAGGCGGAACGGTTCGATGCCACCATGGTCTACGACACCATCGTGGCCACGGATCTCAAAACCCGTCCGATGCGTCTGACCGCCGACTCCGGGGATCTCTACACCTGCGACGCCCTGATCATCGCCACCGGAGCCTCGGCCCGCTGGCTGGGTCTGGAGTCGGAACAAAAACTCAAGGGGTTCGGGGTTTCGGCCTGCGCCACCTGTGACGGTTTCTTCTTCCGCGGCCAGGAGATCGCCGTGGTCGGGGGTGGCAACACCGCCGCCGAGGAGGCGATCTTTTTGACCCATTTCGCCAGCAAGGTCTATCTGGTCCATCGGCGCGACCAGCTGCGCGCCGAAAAAGTGATGCAGGACAAGGTGCGCGACAATCCGAAGATCGTTCCGGTGTGGGACTCGGTGATCGAAGAGATTCTCGGCGAACCGGGTCAGGGAGGGGTGAGCGGCATCCGCGTCAAAAACGTGAAAACCGGCCAATCCAGCGAACTGCCCCTGACCGGGGTCTTCATCGCCATCGGCCATTCACCCAATACCGCCATCTTCGGCGATCAGCTCGAAACCATCGATGGCGGCTATCTGGTCACCAGGCCGGACTCCACCGCCACCGCGATTCCCGGTGTCTTCGCGGCGGGCGACGTGCAGGACCGTCACTACCGCCAGGCGGTCACAGCCGCCGGCACCGGCTGCATGGCCGCACTGGAAGCGGAACGGTTCCTGGCTGAATAAAACCGTTCTTCAAGCCTCTCCTCAACCGGTTCCCGTGGCAAAAAATCGCTCCTGGAACCGGTTGTCATCCACCCACCCGCGCGGAACACGCGCCCAGACGGCCTCTCTTCAAAGAAGACCCGACACGATCAACCCGGCCAATCCGCCCGCATGCACGCAAAGATCATGACGTATCCAGGTGTTCCTGATATCCTCACGCCATGAACGAAATCACCCAACCTCATGACCGCTTTCTCAAATCACTGCTCTCCGATCCGGAAAAAGCGGGAACACTCTTGCGGGAACGTCTGCCGGAAGCGATATCCGAACTCTTGAGTTCCGATCCGCCGGAACTGGTGGAAGGCTCTTTCGTGGATGAGGAGCTGCGCGGACTGATGACCGATCGACTTTTTCGCGTCCGCACCATTCACGATCGGGTGGCCCTGCTCTACGTTCTGATTGATCACAAAAGCCACCCGGATCCGTTTATCGGCTTCCAACTGCTCAAATACCAAATCGAAGCGTGGAAACAGTGGGCAAGAGAAAATCCGGATTGGAAACGCTTGCCTGCCATCGTGCCATTCGTATTCTATCATGGGGAGACCGAATGGCGAATTCCAAACGAGTTCATGGCATTGGTGGATGCCGAGGCCGGATGGCGTCCCTTCTTGCTGAATTTTCAGTTCCCGATTTTTGACCTGGGCAAAGTACAGGACGATCAGCTTTCTCAACATGCCCGATTGCGCGCTTGGCTGGTCGCCGCCAAATATGCAACCCGTTCCGGAAAACAGACGCGGATCAAAAAGCATCTGATCGAGGTGCTGGGCGACTCCGGAGTGGACTTTCCGGTCATTATGCGATATATTGTCGAAACCTATGATGAATACAATGAATCCATTGTCCAGGAAATCATCCACGCCGTCCGTCCGGAGGAGGAACACGCCATGATGTCCCAGTTTGCGCGGGATATTATCGCCAAGGGAAAACCCGAGTGGTTGAACCAGGGCCGCATGGAAGGTCGGCAGGAAGAGGCCGCTTCCCTGCTCCTCAAGCTGATCCGGCATAAATTTGGCCCAACCCCGGACTGGATGATCGAGCAGATCAAGACTGCGCATCTGGAGCAGATCGAGGCCTGGAGCGACAACTTCGTGTTCGCCAACTCCGTGGAGGAGGTGTTCGCCTCGTGAGCGAGCACGCCATGATGTCCCAGTTTGCACGGGATGTTATCGCCAGGGAAAAACCCGAGTGGTTGAACCAGGGCCGCATGGAAGGCCGCATGGAAGGCCGCATGGAAGGCCGGCAGGAAGAGGCCGCTTCCCTGCTCCTCAAGCTGATCCGGCATAAGTTTGGCCCAGCCCCGGACTGGGTGATCAAGCAGATCAAGACTGCGCATCTGAAGCGGATCGAGGCCTGGAGCGACAACTTTGTGTTCGCCACCTCCGTGGAGGAGGTGTTCGCCCCGCAACCCGTTGTATCGGGTGATTCGATGGATGGGGAATCACCCGGAAAAGTCTCTTGAATGGATGACGGGATCCCTCCGTGATGCTGGAATCGCGTTTCAAACCGTGACTTCGATCAGGGCGATATCATCCTCGAACACCTCCCGCGCGCCAAAGCCCCTCAAAAGCGGCAACAAATCCTCCAGCGCCCCGCCACGGGCCGTCACCTCCTCAAGGAACGCCAGCAACCGCTCCCCGCCGAACCGCTCCCCGCCCGGCGCCGCCGCTTCGACGATCCCATCCGTGTGGAGACAGATCCGATCGCCGCTGATCAGCCTCAGCGGCTCCTCCATGACCGGGGGATCGGCCATGCGGGTGACGCCCAATGGGGTGAATCGGGAGTGGATCCGCCGCATCAACACCCCATCCCGAAGGATGTAGCACTCCGGCATGGCGGCATTCAAGATCATCACGCTTCCCCGCGTGGCATCCACCTCGACCAGGGTGGCGGCCAGAAAAGTGTCCACCGGCAACCGGACATGCAGTTGATTGTTGATCTCGCGGAACAACGACGCTCCCGACTCGCCACGGGCGAGCAGGGACTGAAAGATATAGTAAACCAATGGCCCGCCAATGGCGGCCTTGAGACCGTGGCCGGTGAAATCCCCCAGCAGCACGATGCGCCGTCCATCCGGTGTCATCCCGGAGAGGAGCAGATCGCCGGAGGTCTGCTCCACCGGATGGTAGAGATGACGAACCCGGTCCATGACGAACGAATCCGCCTCGCGCATGCGCAAGACGATGCTCTCGATCATCTCGCGCTCCTCCCTCAACCAGGCGTTCTGCGCCTCGATGGTCTGGACCGCCTCGCGCAAGGCCAACTGGGTTTTGACGCGCGCCCGCACGATGGCCGGGCGCACCGGCTTGGTGATGTAATCGACCGCACCCAGTTCCAACCCCAGGATCTCATCGGCATCATCGCTCAACCCGGTCACGAAGATGACCGGAATCTCACGGGTGCGAGGATCGGCGCGCAACTGCCGGCACACCTCGTAACCATCCATCTCCGGCATCATGACATCAAGCAGGATCAGATCGGGAATCGGCTCCACCAGCGCGGCACGCAACGCGGCCCGGCCATGGATCGCCGGGCGGATCCGGTACAGATTGCCCAGCACCCCCTTCAAGATGGTGATGTTTTCCGGTGCGTCATCGACGATCAACAACGTCTTGGGTTGGGAATCCGCGGTGTTCTCCATGTCACGCCTCCAAACCGATGCCCAACTCGCCGGCCCACTGTTCCAACATCTCCAGGCTCCCTTCGTAATCGTATCCTTCCAGTCGCTGACGCATCCGACGCAACCGTTCGCGCTCCTGGTCGTTGCGCAGGCACCCTTCCAACTCCGCGATCACCGCCTCGGCGTCGGAATCGAAATGGTACAACAGCATCCGCGCCCGCCGGAACAGAGGAGCGGCCACCTCCGGATCCAGACGCGCCTCCGGATCCAGACGCGCCTCCGGATCCGCATCCGCCGTCCCCTCTTCCGGCGCGGGAGGCTCCATGTCGAATGCCTGGGAGATGGTCGTGACCACCTCAGCCAGGCCGACGGCGGCAGTGGCGATCAACGGGCGCAGACGTTCGGCCTCCAGACCGGCATGGACCGCCTGTTCCAACTCCCTGGCGGCATCGCGCACCATCAGCGCCCCGATGCTGGCCGCCACCCCCTTGAGGGTATGAGCCGCCCGTTCCAACCCCTCCCGGTCCGCTTCGGCCAACCGCTCGGCCATGACCCGTCCGGCCTGGCCCTGATTGTGGACGAATTTGGTGAGAATGGAACGATAGAGTTCCACGTTGCCCCCCATGGTTTTCAATCCCAGGCGGGTATCCACGCCCGGCAGGGGTGGCCAGCCCGGAATCGTCCCCACCGACCCGTCGCGTCCGGGATCCCTCCTCGTCTCCCGGACCGGTTTCTCGAACCGCTCGTCGCTCCCGACCACCGGAGCCACGGATTCGACCTCCGGTTGCACGATGGCCATGCGCGCCTCCTCGGGCAACCACTTGAGCAGCGCGGCATACAACAGACGCGGCTCGATCGGCTTGGAGATGTAATCGTTCATGCCCGCAGCCAGACACACCTCTCGATCTCCGCTCATGGCGTTGGCGGTCATGGCGAGGATCGGCAGGCCGACCCAGCGCGCATCGCCACGAATGCGCCGCGTCGCCTCGTAGCCGTCCATGACCGGCATCTGCACATCCATGAGCACCAGGTCGAACCCGCCGGTCTGCACCTTTTCGATCGCCTCGACCCCGTTGTTGGCCACCTCCACCCGACACCCCACCAGGCCGAGAATCCCCCTGGCCACCTCCTGGTTGAGTTCGTTGTCGTCCACCAGCAGGATATGTCCGCCGATCATCGGTTTCTCGTCGAGAAGCACCTGACGCGGCACCTCCCGTCCGCCGAGGGCCTGGGCGATGATCTCCAGGAGGGCGGCAGATCCGAACGGCTTCATGAGCAGCCAGGGAACCTCCTCGCGACTGGCGGCGGAGACCACCTCCTCGCGACCGTAGGCGGTCACCAGGACCATCGGCGGGGCCTTCTCGCCCAACAGGTCACGTACCCGCCGCATCGCCTCCAGACCGTCCATGCCCGGCATGCGCCAGTCGATGACCACCAGGTCGAAGGGATCGCCGGCGGCACGCAGGATGCGATCCACGGCCTGCAAGCCGTTTTCCGCCTCCTCGATGCGGCACGGATAGGGGGCGAGCATGTCGCGACAGACGCGCCGGGCCATGGGATGGTCATCGACGAGCAGGATGCGCGAGGCGGCCAGACGGATCGGACCCTCGGCGCCATCCGGCAGAACTTCCCCTTCGCCGGCGCGCGAAAAACACAACCGGAAGGCGAACTGACTCCCCTTGTCCGGCTCGCTGGTCAACTCGATGTGCCCGCCCATACGCTCCACCAGATGGCGGCAGATCGCCAACCCCAGACCCGTGCCTCCGAAACGCCGGGTGGTCGAAGCATCGGCCTGGGTGAAGGCGGTGAAGAGGCGCGACATCTGCTCCCCGGTCATGCCGATGCCGGTATCGCGCACACGGAAATCGAGAGTGGCCGAGGTATCGTTGCTCTCGACCAGCATGATCTCCAGGCACACCTCCCCCTCTTCGGTGAACTTCACCGCGTTGCTGACCAGATTGAGCAGGATCTGTCCGAGGCGCACCGGATCGCCCATCAACACCGGCGGGATGTGGTGATCGACGAACACGATCAGTTCCAACGCCTTGTCCTGGGTCTTCGGGGCGACCATGCTGCTCATGCGATCCGCCACCTTTTCGATGGAAAAGGGAATGCTCTCCAGGGTGAGCCTGCCGGCCTCGATCTTGGAAAAGTCCAGGATGTCGTTGATGATGTGCAGCAGGGTCCGTCCGGCCTCCTCGACGCGGGTGAGATAATGGCGTTGCTGACTGGTGAGCGAGGTCTGGAGCGCCAGATGGATCATGCCGAGCACCGCGTTGATCGGGGTGCGGATTTCGTGGCTCATGTTAGCCAGAAAGAACGATTTGGTCTGACTGGCGTTTTCGGCCATTTTGCGGGCCGCGTGCAGCACCGTGGTTTCGCGATGCAAGATCCCGTAATAGGAGAGCATCAGGATGCTGACCAGCAGCGCGATCAGAATTCCCAGCATGCGGTTGACGCGGGTGGTGTTTTCGGATTTGACCAGCAGCACCGACCAGCCGGTATCGTCGATGGCCACCCGCCCCACCAGGTGACGGGCCCGCTCCAGCATGATGGTCATGCCATCACGCAGTTCGTGTTTGAAGATCGGTTCGTGTTCGGCCAACGGTCCGAACTGCCTGCTCTCCTCCAGACGCCGCATCACCGCCGGCTCGATCGCCCACAGCGGATGCGGCGGGAACGCATCGCGACCGGAGAGCAGGGCCACCCCTTCCGGATTGAGCAGATAGGCGTGAGAGAACATCGTGAAGCCCATCTCCCTGGAAACCAGGGTTTTCTTGATCACCGCCACGGCGATGATCTCCTCGCCGCCCGTCCCGAGGAGGGAGGAGGCATTTCCCCCACCATCCGGCATTTTCGCCCGAATCGGCGCGCCGGCATAATAACCCGGCTCGCCGGAGGTCATCCCATAGGCGTAATAATGGCCGATCCGCCCCTCCATGGCTTCCAGGAAGTAGGGACGGAAGCGATAGTTCTGGCCCACGAAACTGTTGGGGGTGTTGCGATTGGAGGCCGCGAGCACCTTGCCATCCGGCCCCATCAGATAGGCCACCCCCTTGACCGAGGCGGCCAACTGATCCAGGGTGCCCTCGATTTCGGCACGATGTTCCTCATCCGGGTGGTGATGCTGGAACAAGGGCTGAAGGATCCCGGCCAGGGCGATGGCGCTGCCGTCGATGGAGAAGGTCTCGCGACTCAGGCGGTTCACCAGGCCATCCAGATCGTTGCGCATCGCCTGGGTCTGGTCGGCCTGGAAGAGTCTGCCCAGGTGATCGGTCAGCCACCATCCCGCGCCAAGCAGCATGCAGAATCCGCCGATGAACAGGACGAAGTAGCGTTTCCTGTGGTGGAAGAGCGGCGTGGCGTCGGAGTTGCCGGTCACGGCGAACCCCCACACCGAAATGGTCATCAGCAGGGCAGCCGACGCGCGGAACAGTTGAATCGGCACCCCGACCGCGCCGTGGAAGGTCTGGGCGTTGAGGAGCGAGGCGGGCCAGAAGTCGCTCGGCTTGACCACCAGGCCGCTGGCGAGCCCATGGAGCGCCATGGCCAGGGCGCCGATGGCCAGCCAGAAGATACGATTCGGAATGGGGGCCACCCCGCGGGCGCGCCAGAAAAGCCAGGCACCAACCATGCAGGCAGGAAAAGCGAGGGTGTAGCGGATCAGGATCGGGAAGCGTTCGATGCCAAGACTCCAGGCCAACGCACCGGTCAAGGCGAGCGGCGCCAGCGAGAGTCCCAGCAGTTTCGGCAGCCTGAACCGGGCGAACAGCCCGGTCAGGGCGAACTCGGCCAGAAACAGGAACGAAACCGCGTGGATCAAAAAACGCAGCGCATTGAACTCCGGAGTATCGCCGGTGAACATCTCCACGAGTTCCAGCCACTCGACCAGACCATGGGTCAGCCCGAATCCGGCCAACAGTCGCCAGGAGAGTCCCGATGGATCCTCACGGGGAAGAAAGAGACATACCACCCCCAGAATCAGGAAACTCAGCCCGTAGACAAAATAGATGTAGTCCATCTGCTGGGTGAACCATTCGGACATGCGCTTTCCCTGGCATACAAGGGGTTGACTGTATTTGCATTTATTGCTAATTTTGCCAAAACATGTCAAGATACAAAAGTGGGCATATCGTCATGTGCGCACATCCATCCATGCCCCAACAGAGTTTCGTGGCGTCTCATGGCCACCCCGACCCCATCCGGCAACCTTCGACCAGACCGCCCGCATGAACCCGCTCCCACGCCCCCGCATCCTGATCGTCGATGACAAACCGGCCAATCTGACCGCCTTGCGCGCGTTGTTGTCACGGGTGAACGCCGAAATCCATCCCGCCCTCTCGGGCCACGAAGCCCTGGCCCTGCTGGTCGAGCACGACTTCGCGCTGATGCTCCTGGATGTGGACATGCCCGGCATGGACGGTTTCGAGGTGGCACGTACCGCCTTCAAGCTGGAACAAACCCGGAATCTGCCGATCCTGTTTCTGACCGCGGCCTACAAGGATGATTTCCACCGTTTGCAGGGGTACAAAAGCGGCGCGGTGGATTATATCGAAAAGCCGATCGATGACGTCATTTTGCTGTCAAAGGTGCGGCTGTTCTTGAATCTGTATAACGCCCGCAACGAATCCGAACAGTTGCGCCAGGAGCTGCATCTCTCCGAAGAGCGGTTCAAGTTCGCCCTCGAGGGCAGCACCGACGGGTTGTGGGATTGGAACATCGCCACAGGATCGGTCTATTTCAGTCCGCGCTGGTGCGCCATGCTCGGCTACGAACCTGGCGAGATCGAACCCAACGTCGGATCCTGGGCCCGTCTGGTCCACCCGGCGGACAAGGCCGCGGTCATGGCGCGACTCGACGACCATCTGGCCGGAAGGATCCCCCTCTATCAGACCGAACACCGCCTGCGCACCAAGATTGGCGAGTGGATGTGGGTTCTGGACCGCGGCAAGGTGGTGGCCCGCGCGCGCAACGGCACCCCCTTGCGGGCGGTGGGCACCCATCAGGACATCTCGCCGCGCAAAATCATGGAAGAGGAGCTGCGTCGCAGTCGCGAAAATTACGAAAAACTGACCACGCGCATTCCGGTCGGAGTCTACAAGTTCCGCTGTACCGCGCAAAACGGAATCTCCTTCGATTACGTGAGCGAACCCTTTTGCGCCCTGTTCGGGCTGGATCGGGAGACGTTGAGCCGGGATGTGATGCAGATTTTTCGCGTCGCCCATCCCGAAGAGCAGGAGGAGTTCCTGCGCCTGACCCTGGAGATCGCCAAAAAGCGGGAGCCGTTCTTGTGGATCGGTCGTTTCACGGTGGCGGGCCAGGTGCGCTGGTTGCACATCCAGTCCACGCCGAACATCGAATTGATCGGGGATACCACCTGGGATGGGGTGGTGATCGACATCACCGAACGCAAGGCTCTGGAAGAGGCGATGCTCAAGGCCAAACAGGAGGCCGATACCGCCAATCGGGCCAAGAGCCGCTTCTTGGCCACGATGAGCCACGAAATCCGCACCCCGATGAACACCATTCTCGGGATGGGCGAGATGCTCCGGGAGTCGCCACGCCTGAGCCCACGGGAACGACAGATGGTGCAGATCGCCAACCGGGCCGGCGAATCGCTCATGGCCCTGGTGCACGACATCCTGGATCTTTCCAAGATCGAAGCCGGGCAGATGCAGCTGGAGTCGATCCCCTTCGTGCTCGAGGTGGAACTCAACCAGACCCTGGCGATCATCCGCGAAAGCGCCACGGCCAAGGGGATCGAGGCGGCGCTCTCCCTGGAACCGGGTCTGCCGCGCCAGGTGCGCGGCGATCCGCAACGGTTGCGTCAGGTTCTGTTGAATCTCCTCGGCAATGCGATCAAGTTCACCCATCAGGGAGGGATCGCGCTGCGCGCCCGCCAGGTGGATGGCGGCATGATCCAGTTTCTGGTCCAGGATACCGGCATCGGCATCCCCGAGGATCGCCTGAAGGAGATCTTTCAACCCTTCACCCAGGGCGACGCCTCCACCCCGCGCCGTTTCGGCGGCACCGGACTGGGACTCAACATCTGCCATCAACTGGTCACCCTGATGGGGGGCCGGATCTGGGTGGAGAGCCGCATGGGATCGGGAAGCATCTTTTATGTGCAACTCCCCTTGGGCGAGGAACAAACCATGCCGGAACCGGTCATCCTGTCCACCCCCCCGGAGGAGATTCCCCTCCACACGAGTGACGCCCCGCGCCTGCTGGTGGTCGACGACACGGAAGACAACCGCCAGGTGATCCTGGCCTTTCTCGAGGGGGGCAACCAGGTGATCGTCGAGGCGGCCAGCGGCACCGAAGCCTTGGAACGGTTCCTGGCCGAACCGTTCGATCTGGTCTTCATGGATATCATGATGCCGGGCATGGACGGCCTGGAGACCACGCGACGAATCCGCGCCGCCGAGACCGAGACAGGTCGCCGGCGCACGCCAGTGATCGCGGTGACCGCCCATGCCATGAAAGAGGACATGGAGCGCTCCCTGGCCGCCGGGTGCGATCTGCACCTTTCCAAACCTCTGCGCCGAGGGGAGGTTCTGGAGGTGCTCAACCGCTTCCTGGCACGGGGTCAACACATCCCGGAACCGACTCAACCCGACAAATCCCCTCCCCAGGTGATTGATCCCGTGCTGCTCGAGCAACTGAAAAACGAGACCGGCAGCGGTTTTGCGCGCATCCTCGAAATGTTTCTGAAAAACTTTCCGGGCCGGCTGGATGCCCTGCGCGCCGCCTGGGAGACCCACGATGCGGAAGGGTTGCGTCAGGTCGCCCACAAGCTCAAGGGCACCTCCAGCACCTTCGGCGCCACCCGTTTCGCCCAGGCCTGCGCCGAGCTTGAACAACTCGCCGTGCGCCAGGCATCCCTGACCCTGCTTCAGGATGCGCTCGACACGGTGTTGAACGAAGCCGGCCTGATGCAACGGCGACTGGAGATTCTGGCGATCGAAACACATGATGATTGAATTTTCTTATTATTAATAAAATTTGTTAATGGATTAATCATTTTATTTTATAATCAACTCGTTAACAAATAACCGTGCACCCGATTCTGTTCTATGTCATCATAAGGAATCCTTTTGCATTTCGAGGAATGATCGACTCCAGACTCCGGGATACGTCGCATGCACCCCAACAGCCCAGCACCGCACGGCCTGCTGACCGGCCTGTTTCGAACCCGTTTCCTGAGGTTCAGCTTTTTTCTCTCCGTGCTGTTCGTGATTCTGATCCCCCTGCATGCCTGGTGGATCGGCAATCCCGCTTTCCGCGACGTGCTCATCCGCTTCACCGAAGAAGACGCGGTACGACTGGCCGACCACCTGGCCGGCGACATCCCCTTCGATCCCGCCACCAACCAGCCGCAAGTCACCGACGAGCTGCGCAAGGAGCTGGCGAAAGTCGCGGTTGGATTCAAGCTCTACAAATACCGACTGTTCGACGCCTCCGGACGCATCATCCACTCATCGATCCCCCAGGAGATCGGAAAAATCAACGAACACGCCTATTTCCACGACATCGTGGCCAAGGGGAATCCCTACAGCCAGGTGGTCCAGAAAAACGGCAAAAACCGCGAAGACGAAACCATTCTCCTCGACGTGGTGGAGACCTATGTTCCGATCATGCGGGCCAACGCTTTCCAGGGCGCCTTTGAGATCTACTCGGACATCACCGCCTGGCGCACGCGGATCGACCGCATCGTCGCCACCAGTTCGCTGGTCCTGGATCTGATGGCCCTCACCCTCCTGACGGTGATCATCGCCACCCGCATCCGCATTCAACGCCGCATCCACGCCTTCATGGAAGCGATCGTCGCCACCTCCCGAGGAATCTTCCCCCGCGCTCTCCCCCTGGAGGGGCGCGACGAGTTGACCGACATGGCGGCGAACTTCAACCGCATGAGCAGCGAACTGCACAAGCTCCACCACGGGTTGCAGAACGAAAAGAACAAGCTCACCACCATCATCTTGAGTGCCCGTGAAGGGATCGTCGTCACCAACGACGCAGGGGAAGTGGTGCTGGTCAATCCGGCAGCGGAACGGCTGTTGGGCAAATCCGCGGAGCGGATCCAGCGGGAGGGATTCCTCAAGGTGGTCGATGATCCGGAGTTCGTGGCGCGGTTCGTGGCCGACGAAGGGGTGGACATGCCGGAGACCCTGGTTTACAACCAGCATGTATTGCAGTTCTACGCCTCGACCATCCACGACCGCAACGGGAGCACCATGGGATCCGCCGCCCTGCTGCGGGATGTCACCGAGGAGAAGAAGCTCGAGGAGAAGTTGCGCAGTCAGTCGATCACCGATCCGTTGACCGGCCTGTTCAACCGCCGTCACTCCGAGGAGAACCTGCACGCCGAGATGCAACGTTTCCAGCGTAGCGGTCATGGTTTTGCCGTGGCGCTCCTGGATGTGGACCATTTCAAGCGTTTCAACGACGAACACGGTCACGATCAGGGGGACCGGGTGTTGCAGGCCGTGGCCCGAAATCTCCATCTGCACTACCGGCAAATCGACATCTGCTGCCGTTTCGGCGGAGAGGAGTTCTGCATCATCATGCCCGGAACGTCGCTCTCCGGGGCCCTGCTCGCCGCGCAACGCCTGCGCGAGGGCATCGAGGAGATGCGCGTGGATGGTCTGAAGGTGACGGTGAGCATCGGCGTGGTCGTCTGTGACCGGACGATGCGCACCCAGGATGAGTTGATCAAACGGGCCGATCAGGCCCTGTACGCGGCCAAGCATCTGGGACGCAACCGGGTGGTCGAGTGGCGCGAGACGTTGCTGGAGCAGGCGGATTCGTGAAAGATCGGAGGGAGAAAAAACTGGCGGGGGCCAGGGGCCCCTGGTGGGATTCGGGTCGAAGCTCTGAGGTTTTATCTTTATTTTTCGCGCGCTTTGCACACGAAAAATCTTTATTTAAATGCGCCACAGTCGAAAACGAAAATAAAAAACCTGGAAAAGGGATCTCCAGGCGCTCTTTTTTAAACGGGGAAAACCACACATTCCAAACCAGACGCGGTTTAGCGTGGAACTCCCGCCAGGGAGGTCCACGGTACGGGGGGTGAGGGAGTTCTCTCCCCATCATGCAAGTTAGCGTCACCCCCCATCCAGGGGCTCCGAAGACTCCGCCCATCACGCCAAGTCAGGCGGTGATCCGTTCCACCCCGCGCCGACCCCGTTGCTGGGAAAAGAGGGCTTCCATCACCACCACCTTCAACCGTTCGTAGGGGGTGGGTTTGTGAAGCACCTCGACATCTTCGGGAACCCCCCCCTTGGCGGCGATCTGCACCTCATCCATGGCGGTGACCACCAGGATGTGGCTGCGGCTGAGTTCCGCGGACTCGCGCAGGGCGCGGATCATCTGGAAACCATCCATGGCAGGCATCATCAGATCGGCGATGATGACGCCGGGTTTGTGCAAACCGGCCTGGATGAGCCCGTCGTAACCATCCTCGGCCACCACCAGACGGACCGGCAATCCCCAGTTGGCCACGACGGCCTTGGTGATTTCGCGCAGGTTCTCGTCGTCCTCGACCAGCAGCAGGGTCAGCTCGGGCAATTCGGGATCCTGGAGCTGTTCGCGGCGTTTGGCCAACAGGAGATTGATGGAACTCATGGGGATGCGGCAATGGCCCCCCGCGGTTTTCCAGGATTTGATGATCCCCCTTTCCATCCAGTAATGGATGGTGCGCTGGGATACACCCAGGATCTGCGCCGCCTTGGAGGTGGTTACCACGGGATCGGTGGTTTCCGGAATGCGTGACACGGGCATGGCGATTCCAAACGCATGATTCTGAGGGATGAAACGACAGACTGCAAGATTTGCCTGGTTTTCCTTTAAGATGGAAAAATTTCAGCATTGAATATGGATCATACCCGAATCACCCCTCCCAGGCAAGGAAAAAGTTCTCCATAAGACGGATCAATACATACTCACGGACAGCCCCTGAGCAAGGTGACACCCGTAAAAACAATACGAAAAAAACGCAAAACGGGAAAGAATTAATCTTGCAATGCAAGAAAAACAGGAAAATAATACATACGAACGCTTATCAGAACCGCTTGAAAGCCGAGCACGACCACACCGGCGCGCCGGCCAAAGGGGAAACGACCATGCTTGACGACTCCTTTCGACAGATGGGGCGCACCTATCAGCCCGGTGAAATCATCTATCGGCAGGGGGATCCGGCGGAACACTTCCATGTGATCCAGCGCGGCAGCGTGATCATCACCCGGGAGACCGCCACGGGGCAGACCCTGCTGGTCGAATCCGGCGACGGGGAGGTGTTCGGCATCGTCTCGTTGTTTCTGGCCGGACGCCGGCGCTTCTCCACCGCCCGCGCCGCGGTCGAATCGGTGATCATGAGCGTGGACGCGAAGATCTTCATGGCCCGGCTCCATCAGGATCCGTCGATCGCCTTTCGCGTCATCCGTCACCTCTCCCAACGGATCCACGATCTCGATCTCGCCCTGCCCGCCACCCAACGCGGACGCCTGAACGTCCACGACTTCTCGGTGGGGCACCATTTCCTGGTGGTGGAGGACGAAATCGAGTTCTTCAGCCTGATCACCGCCTGGCTGAAACACGATGACAAAACCCACGACTCCCCCTGTCAACTGGGATCCTGCAAACTCACCCACGCCTGGAACCGGCACGAGGCCGAAACGCTGCTCGGCTTGGAAAAATTCGACCTGATCCTGCTCGATCTCAATCTGCCGGACAGTCACGGATACGCGGAAACATTCGTCCAGATTCATGAAAGAGCGCTGGACACCCCCATCATCGTCTTCACCGGCATGGATGACGACCAACAGGCGGTTCAGGCCGTGAACGCGGGCGCCCAGGACTATCTGATCAAGGGCGAGGTGAGCCGTCGGGCGTTCCATCGCGCCATACTCCACGCCCTGTCCCGACACGACCAGTACCGGAAAACCTTGACCGAAGCGGAGGTAAAGACCGAAAATCATGTGGAAAGATTTTCTTTCAACCTCTTCGACTGGTCGGTGAAGGCCGAACATCGATTACGGGCCTGACAATCACATCCATCGGACCCTTGAACGCGGAGAACCCAACCAAATGGAAACCAACACCGGAATCGGCAGTGTCGTCAAGTCAGGGCTTTTCACGGAGTCCGAGAAAGAGGATGAGGTCGTCACCCGGCATCCGATCGTCGTGAGCGTATCGCGCAACTTCGGATCCAACGGCGGAAAAATCTCGGAACTCCTCGCCGAACGGCTCGGCGTGACCTGCTACGGTCACTCGATGATCGACGAGATGATGAACAAAACCCATACCACCAAGAAACTGATGACGCTCATGGACGAAAAACTCCCGCGCGCCATCGACAGTTTCCTCTACTCGCTGTTCGTCAAGCCGGACAACTCGGTGGCCGGGTACTACAAAAACCTCATCAAGACCGTGCTCAACATCTCCAAACTCGGCGGCGTGATCGTCGGACGCGGCGCGCGACTGATCCTCGCCCACGATCCGCTGGTCTTCCGGGTGAGCATCGAAGGATCGCGGGATGTCTGCATCAAGCGGGTCGCCGAACGGGAGGGGATCAGCGACGAGGCGGCCAAACGCAAGATCATCAGCACCGAAAAGGATCGCTCGGCCTTCATGAAAGGGCTGTTCAAACGCTATCCGAACACCCGCACCTACTACGATCTGGTGATCAACTCCGACCGCATCGACCCGATGCATGCCGTGGACATCATCGTCCACGCCATGGAACGGATGGGCTACATCACCGCCGAACAGGCCAATGCCCCGCAACATCGCGCCGCGCCCATCGAGGTCCGTCCTCTGCCGCCGGTCCATCTCGGTCTGCACTTCCTGATCGTCGAGGACGAAACCGAGTTCTACTCCCTGATCAAAGGGTGGCTCGAAACCTGGCCAGGCACCGGCGACAAGGGCGACAAGGGCGACAAGGAGACCACCCGCCTGACCACCCCGTCGGTGAATCTGACCAACGCCAAGAGCTTCCAGGATGCCGAAACGTACCTGGAGAACAACCACTACGACCTGATCCTGCTCGATCTGAACCTCTCCGACAGCCGCGGGCTGGAAGAGACCTTCGGACGCATCAACCAGAAGATCCGCGACACCCCGATCATCGTTTTCACGGGCATCGACGATGAACAAAAAGCCGACCAGGCGGTCGCCCAGGGGGCCCAGGACTATCTGGTGAAAGGGCAAGTGAACAAAAAAATCCTGGTGCGTTCGATCAAGCATGCCCTATCCCGTTACCGGATCATGCGCTCTGGAAAGAAGTAAGCATGAGACGTATGCTCGAAGGAGTGAGCTGAAAATGGCCAGAATCCTGATCATCGACGACGACGAACCCTTTCGTGTCCATCTGGGCACCCTGTTGCGCAACGCGGGACATGTGGTTCTGGAGGTCGAGTGCGCCCTGAACGCCCTGGACAAAATCGCCCTCGACCCCTTCGACCTGTTGATCACGGACATTTTCATGCCACGGATGGATGGATTCGAACTGCTCTCCGCCCTGCTCCGGCATCACCCGCGCATCCGGGTGATCGCCATGAGCGGTGGCGGGATGACCATGAGCCCGAACCTGGCCTTGAGCGTGGCCAAAAAACTGGGGGCCACGGAGTTGATCAGCAAACCGTTTCAGCCCGGAGATGTGCTCCGGGCCGTTGATCATGCCCTGGCCTCACTGACGTGAAGCGTGGCTGGATGATGGGGATCGGGTTTCAATGCTAAGGAAACGACATGGCAAACATTCTGGTGGTTGATGACGACGAGATATTCCGGATCTACCTCGTCACGGTATTGCAGAAGGCCGGATACACCGTGCTGGAAGCAGAGAACGGGCAGGCGGCCCTCGATCTGGTGGGCACGATGAAGATCGATCTGATCATCACCGATATCTTCATGCCCAAGATGGATGGGATCGATCTGCTGGCCGCAGTGCTCGCCGAGCACCCGAATGCCAGAATGATCGCCATTTCCGGCGGGTACAAGGCGATGAACTCCAAACTCACCCTGGAGATGGCGCAATCCTTCGGGGCCTTGGAGATCATCACCAAACCATTCCACGCCGAAACCGTGTTGCAGAAAGTCCAGTCGGCACTGGCCACGCTTACTTAGGAAAAAAGGCGACGATCATGAACACCGGGCATGAGAACCACGAACTTCTGGATATTTACAAACTCAACGAGATGCGCGAAGAGTTGGAAGAGGGATTCCCCACCGTGATCCGCCACTATCAGGCGGGGATCCTGCACCGTCCGGAACGGATCCGTCAGGCCATCCGCGACCGCGACGCCGAACAGGTCGCCCTGGAGAGCCACTCCTTGAAAAGCGTCTGCCGTCAGGTGGGGCTCGTGCGCATGGGCGAGATGTCCGCCCAGCTCGAGGTCATGGGCGCCTCCAACGAACTGGATGCCGCAGAGTCCCTGGTAGAACAACTGATCGCCGCGAGCATCGTCGCCAACCAGGAACTCATCCGCTATTGCCAGGGCACGGAACCACCCAAACCGTTCTTTGCCAAGGAGGACGCATAGACCAGAGAGACGCCTGACCCGATTCGAACCATGACGGCAATCTCTCATGAGGTGACGATGCAAGCCGCGGAGCGTGACAAGCAGAGTCTGATTCTCGTCGCCGAGGATGATGCGGCGATGCGTGCAGCGTTGCAACAGTTCCTCATCCGGCAGGGCTACGCGGTGGTGCTGGCCGGTGACGGCCAGGAGGCCATCGACATGTGCGCCTCGGCCATGCCGGATCTGATCCTGCTGGATGTGCGCATGCCCAACGTCGATGGGTTGGCCGCCTGCCGGACCTTGCGCAAGGATACCATCGGACCTCGCATCCCGATCATCATGCTCACCGCGCTCTTCGACGCCGGTTCGGTGGATCGGGCCTTCGAAGCCGGGGCCGACGATTACGTCACCAAACCGGTCCATTGGGCGATCCTGCGTCAGCGGATCCGCGTGCTGCTGGAACGGCACGGGACCGAGGCGCGCATCCACCATCAGGCCACCTTCGACGCGCTCACCGATCTGCCCAACCGCACCCTGTTCCTCGACCGACTCAACCACGCCATGCAACTGGCCACCCGCAACCAATCGCGTCTGGCCCTGCTGTTCATCGATCTGGACGGCTTCAAGCAGATCAACGACACCTTCGGTCACGCCGCCGGCGACGCCCTGCTGCGCCAACTCGGCCAGCGGCTCAAGGATCTCATCCGCCACTCCGACACCCTGGCCCGTCTCGGCGGAGACGAATTCACCGCCATCATCGCCCCGATCGGCACCCCCCACGATCCCCAGGTGGTCGCGGACAAAATCCTTGTCACCGTCGCCGAACCGTTCGATCTGGATGGTCAACAGGCCACCATCTCGGCGAGCATCGGCATCACCCTCTTTCCGGATGACGCGAACACCACCGCCGATCTGCTGCAAAACGCGGATCAGGCCATGTACCAGGCCAAGAAGTTCGGCAAGAATCGTTATCACTTCTATCGTCCCGAATCAACGCCATGACCCCTTCCCGCACCCAAAATCACGGGAAGGGTGAAGATCAAAGATTGCATTTGTACACCAGAACAAACGATAATAAAATTTCAGAATGAATCCGGATCCCCAAAAACAAGCATCCACGGGGATCCCGCCACGCCAACACCATGGATGCACAAACCCTGGACGCATTTCGGGGGAGATGCGATGAAAACGATCTTTCGAGGAGTCTGGGAAGAGCACATCACGCCGATACGTTTCGTGCTCGGCCTGGTGTTGCTCACCTTGGGAGAAATCGTGGTCTTCTCCCCGTCAGGCACGGATCCGTCCGGCAACGGATTCCTCGGGGTTCCCCCGTCCCACATGGCCGGGATCCTGTTCTGGAATCTTCTCATCATTCTGATCTTCTTTCATCTGCCGCTGCGCCATGAGCTGAGTTACCGGGTGTGGATCCATGCCACGCATTTCTCCTTAAGCAACCGCATGCGGCATGTCACCACCCTGAACTCCCTGGGCGCGATCACCCTGCAATTCTTGACCGAACGGCTCGACGCCCTGAACGGCGTCCTCTACCTGCTCGACGAAGAACAACGTCTGCAATGGCTCTCCAGCCTCGGCGCCCCGCCGCACAAGGAGATCGCCAAAACCCTCGAACCCGGCGAGGGGATCCTCGGACAGGTGGCCATCACCCGCAAACCGGCGCATGTGACGGGTCAGGCCTGCGCGCCGTTGCATGTGCGCGCGGTGCTCGTCGAGAGCTGTCCCAGCGAGGTGATCGTCATTCCCTTGCTCCACGACGATCAACTCCAGGGAGTGCTGGCCCTGGGCACGAAATCCCCGTTCCAGCCGCGTCAGCTCGATTTCCTCAACCGCGCCGGCGAAACCATCGCCCGCGCCATCACCGGCGTGCGCGACTCCTCGGCCCGCCAGAAACTGTTGGAGGAGAGCCGCCGCAAAACCGAGGAGCTGGCCATCAACCAGCAGGTGCTGCGCGACACCATCCAGCTGCTGGAACAGAGCAGCGGCTTCAAGTCGCGCTTTCTGGCCAACATGTCCCACGAGTTGCGCTCGCCGCTCAACAGCCTGCTGATCCTGGCGCAACTGCTCAAGGAGAACCGGTCCGGCAACCTCACCCCCAAGCAGGTGGAGTTCGCCTCGACCATCCACGCCGCCGGATCGGATCTGCTGACCCTCATCGACGAGATCCTCGATCTGGCGCGCATTGAGGCCGGTCGAATCCGCATCTTCAAGGATCCGGTCAAACTCTCGGAGCTGGCCACCAGTCTGGAACGGCTCTTCACCCAGACCGCCCGTCAAAAGGGGCTGGAGTTCCATGTGCTCATGAAGGGACAGCTCCCCCTGGCGATCCGCGCCGACCGGATCCGGGTGGAACAGATCCTGAAAAACCTCATCACCAACGCCATCAAGTTCACCCACGCCGGTTCGGTGACCGTGACCTTCCGCATGGTGAACGAGGCGGGCAAGGATTGCGTCTGCATGTCCGTGGCCGACACCGGAGTGGGGATTCCCCGCGACCAGCACGCGCTGGTCTTCGAGCCGTTCCGGCAACTCGACGACGGGGCCAATCGCAAATACGGCGGCACCGGCCTGGGTCTGGCGATCTGCAAGGAGCTGGCCCAACTCCTGAACGGTCGCATCGAGCTGATCAGCGAAGAGGGCAAGGGGAGTCTGTTTTCGCTCATTCTGCCGTTCGAGGCCGTGGAGAGCATCCCGCTCATCCTTCCCGACGCCCAGATCGACATGCGCAACCGTCAGGTGGATGCCATTCCGGACGACCGGCGCCATCTGACCCCCGAGGATCGGGCCATTCTGCTCGTGGGCATGGATTACCACCGCATCCGCGCCCTGGGAGATACGGCACGCGCCCTGGGATTGGGGGTGATCGTGGCCGGGGATCAGAGCGCCGCGCTCTTTCTGGCCAACTTCCTGCGTCCCACCGGTCTGGTGATGGTGGGGGATCTGCCGGGCGTGGCCACGGTGCCGTTGATCCGCCGCCTGCGCACCACCGCCGATCACGATGCCATGCCGGCCCTCTATCTCCATCCGGCCAATGCCCCACCCCTCGAGGATCTCTCCACCGAGCGCATCGTCGTCACCCCCCTGCTGCGCGAGAACGAACTCACCGACACGGAGAGCCTGCAATTCTTGAAGTCGATCTACGCCTCCCCTCTGGCGCCCAGCGAACCGTCGCCGCCGCCCACCCTGCAAGAACCCCACACCGCGACGGACGACACCGGAGTCGCCCCCACCGCCACCCGCGCCGCGATGCGCGACCTGGCCGGACGCCGCATCCTTCTGGTGGACGACGACATCCGCAACGTCTTCGCCCTCACCAGCCTGCTCGAGGATCAAGGCGCCCAGGTGATCATGGCCGAAAACGGTCGCGTCGCCCTGGAATTGCTGCGCGAGCATCTGCGCATCGACATGCTGCTCCTGGACATCATGATGCCGGACATGAACGGCTATGACCTGCTCGGCGAGATCCGCCGTCAGCCGGAGTGGCGCGAACTGCCCATGCTGGTGCTCACCGCCAAGGCCATGCAAGGCGAACGACAACGGTGTCTGGAGGCCGGCGCCTCGGATTATCTCTCCAAACCCGTGGATACCCAAAAACTTCTGTCGATGATGCAACCCTGGCTCGCCACGAACCGGTGACACCATGAAACCCCATATCCTCATCGTCGATGATCTCGACAACAACCTCACCGCCACCGCCGGTCTGCTCGCCGACCTGGACGCGGAGATGGTCCTGGCGCGCAACGGTCGCGAAGCGCTGTTGCAGATGACCAAGCAGGAGTTCGCCGTGGTGCTGCTCGATGCCCACATGCCGGACATGGACGGCTTCGAGGTGGTCAAGCTGATGTCGAGCGTCAACCGCACCAAAACCATCCCGATCATCTTCATGTCCGCGGTCTTCAAGGACGACCAACACGCCCTGACCGGCTATGATCTGGGCGCCGTGGACTATCTGGTCAAACCCTTTCCGCCGGAGTTCCTGCGCGCCAAGGTCAAGGTCTTTCTGGAAATATACCGGCAGAAGGAGCAGATCCGCTCCCAGGAACGGGCCATCCGGCTGTTTCACAACCTGCTCGACGAATCCAGCGACGAGATCCTGATCTTCGATACCCGCACCGGACTTCTGATCGAGGCGAATGCCACCGCCTTCCAACGTCTTGGTCTGCCCAGGGATGATCTGATCGGGGAGTTCCACCTGGAGGATTGTCATCTGCTCATCGGCGAGGACCGGGATCTGGAATTTTTTCTCGACCGGTTGCGCTCCGTCGGTCATCTGGTCGTCGAAGGCTCCTACCTCGATTCCCAACGGCGGCTGCACCATACCGAAACCAATGTGCAACTGCTGAATCAGGGGGATCAACCGCTGATTCTGGCCATGCTGCGCGACGTGACGGAGCGCAAGCAGACCGAACTGGCCTTGGGTCGCGCCCAGGCCGAAGCCAACCAGGCCAACCAGGCCAAGAGCGATTTTCTGGCCGCCATGAGCCACGAGATCCGCACGCCGATGAACATCATCATCGGCATGGGGGACGTACTCATGGAGACCTCCCTGACCACCCAGCAACGCTACTATCTTTCGATGCTGCGCAACGCGGGATCGAATCTGCTGATGCTCATCAACGACATCCTCGATTTGAGCAAGGTGGAGGCAAACATGTTGCGCATCCACGAGGAGCCGGTTCGGTTGCGGGAGCTGGCCCGCGAGGTGGTGGAAATGTCTCGGGTGCTGGCCAACACCAAGGGACTCGCCCTGGAGGCGCGCATCGACTCTTCCTTGCCGGAGTGGATCGTCGCCGATGCGCTGCGGTTGCGGCAGTGTTTCTACAACCTGTTGAGCAACGGAGTGAAATTCACCGACACGGGTTGGGTGGTGCTGGATATCGGACTGAATCCGGAGAACGCCGGTGAGTTGCTGGTCGTGGTTTCGGACAGCGGCATCGGCATCCAGTCGAATCAGCTGGAGCTGATCTTCGAGAGTTTCACCCAATCCGACTCCGGCATTTCGCGCCGTTACGGCGGCACCGGACTCGGTCTCTCCCTGACCCGGCGGCTCCTGGAACGCATGGGGGGACGGATCTGGGTGGAGAGTCAGGTCGGCAAGGGGAGTCAATTCCATTTTGTGATTCCCCTCGTGGTCGCCACTCAGCCGCTCCAGTCGGACGATTGCGGGGCTCTCCCCTGTCCGCCCGCGGAGACGGTGCGACCGTTGAAGATCCTGCTGGTCGAGGATGTGGAGGAGAACTGCGAGTTGATCCGCATCTATCTGGAGGAGACCCCGCACCAACTGCAAGTGGTCGGCAACGGCGCCGAGGCGGTGGAGCGGGTGAAGCGCGAGCCGTTCGACATCGTGCTCATGGACATCGAGATGCCGGTGATGAACGGTCTGATCGCCACCTCCCGCATCCGCGCCTGGGAGGCCAAACACAAAAACCAACCCCCGTTGATCATCCTGGCGCTCTCCGCCCACTCCATGGAGGGCGAGGCCAGACAGTGCCGCGACGCCGGATGTGACGACCATCTGGGCAAGCCGATCAGCAAAAAGATCCTCCTGGCCGCGTTGAAACGGCATGCCCAGGGCGACGCCGCCCCACGCCCATGACCGATACGCCGGAACGGGTCACGGTCCGGGTCGGTGCAACGACCTGGCAGCTCACCCCCACGCCGGGACAATCGGTACGGGCGTGGCTGGACACCACCCGGCTGCGGGTACGCGCCTCATGTGGCGGGACTGGCGGTTGCGGGGCCTGCGTGATCCGTCTGGTTTCCGGCTCCGCCAACCCCCTGACCCGCGCGGAGCGGGAGAAGCTCACCTCCGAGCAGCAGCGACAGGGATACCGCCTGGCCTGTCAGGTGCGACCGGTCGGATCGTGCCTGCTGGAACTCGACGATCCCGCCCCCCTCTCCCCCTGGCGGAGCCTCCCAGCCGACGAACTGCATCCGCTCGATCCCCATCCCTCCGGAGGAATCCCCCCCCAGCCGTTGGGCGTGGCGCCAGACTCCGAAGGGGGCGGGCGCGGCGGTCGGCCAGACCCCCACCCGTTGGGCGTGGCCGTGGATCTGGGCACCACCCACCTGCGCGTCTCGCTGTGGAATCGCCGCCACCGTCTGGCCAGCCGCCGGGGGCTCAATCCCCAGTCGATCCACGGGGCGGACATCCTCAACCGGCTGCACGAAGCCAGTCGCGATCCCGTCCGTGCCGAAGAGTTGTCCGATCTGGCCCGCCAGGCAATCCTGGGCGCGATCACCGACATGATCGCCCGGGATCTGGGCGAGGGAACCTCCATGCTCAACAGGATCGGTCGCATGCGGATCGTGGGCAACACCGCCATGTTGATCCTTCTGGCAGGCGCTGGAGCCGCCACCCTTTTGGATCCGGATGGCTGGGATACCTCTCTCCCCTGTCAACCCGATGATCCGGAGCGCTGGCAGACCCTCTGGGGACTGCCCAACGCCCGGATCCGCCTGGTCGCGCCGGTGGCGGGTTTCATCGGCTCGGATTTACTGGCCTGTCTGCTGGCCACCCGCCTGATCGAACAGCCCCCCGGCTCCCTGCTGTTGGATCTGGGCACCAACATCGAGATGGCTTTGTGGGATGGTCGATCCCTGCACGTCGCCTCGACCCCCGGCGGACCCGCCTTCGAGATGAGCGGCATCCGCCACGGTCTGCCAGGCGACGCGGCAGGGGCCGTGACCCATATTGACGAGGTGGACGGAGGCCCGGTTTTCTCGACCATCGGCCATGGCCCACCCCAGGGGTATTGTGGGACCGGTCTGCTGGACGCCGTGGCCCTGCTCTGCCGGCGGCAGTGGGTCAAACCCTCGGGACGCTTCGCCATGCCGGTGACCGAAACCGGCCTCCCCCTGGACCCGGACCAACCGGCCACCGCCATCACCAGCCGGGATATCGATCAGTTCCAGCGCGGCAAGGCCGCCTGCGCGGCGGCCATCGAAACCCTGCTCGGGCGGGCGGGATTCGATTGGCACCACACCACCGGCCTGTGGCTGTGCGGAGCCTTTGGCGCGGGGTTGAACATCGCCAACGCCCAACGGCTCGGCCTGCTCCCTCCATTGGAGGGGGAGCGCATCCACAAGATGGCCGGAGCGGCCCTGGCCGGATGTGAAACCGCGCTCCTGACCCCCGAGGAGTCCGACCCCTTTTCCGCAACCCGCGCCGCCATTCTTCCGGTCTCCCTGGCCACGGACGAAGGCTTCGCGGATACATTTTTCCGGCATTTAAGGTTGACAAGCTCTCCCGACGGATCTATAAGATAGCATAATGATTATATTCTTATATTTTCAGTAAAAAAACCATCATGAACAGCGCCTTGACCCCTTTCGTCGCCGCCTACCAGGATGCGGTCTTCGACACCGATCGCGATGCTGCCTTCGCGGTGGTGCATGACGCCCTCAACCACGGCGTTGCCCCCGAGGAGATCGTGTTCCGGGTGGTGGTCCCGGCCAGCGAAGAGATGATGTCGCGCATCTCCAGGGATCCGGACGCCAACCTGGCCCAGCACTTCATGACCGCCCAGATCTCGGCGGAGATCACCGAGGAGATGCTCAAACGGTTCAGCCGTTCCCCCAAGGCGATCGGACGGGTGGTGATCGGCACGGCGCGCGGGGATCTGCACTCCCTGGGAAAACGGATCGTCTCCGGATGCCTGAAGGCGTTGATGGTCGAGGTGATCGATCTGGGGGTGAATGTCCCGGCGGAACGGTTCGTCGAGGAGGCGGTGCGGCTTGATGCCCAGATCATCGCCATCTCCGCGATGATGGTCCACACCGCCACCGGACCGGAGGGGGCGCGCAAGGTGCGCGAACTGCTTCGGGAACGGGGACTGGACCAACAAATCAAACTCGTGGTGGGGGGCGCCCCCTACCGCTTCGACGACCACCTGTTCGCCCATGTGGGCGCGGACGGTTGGGCCCCGGACGGGGTTTCCGCCGGCAAGGTCATCATCGATCTGCTGCCCAGGCCCGAATCCACGCCGCTCCCGCCCCTCGAGACCTCCCCTCCCGTCGCTCCACCATCCGAACCCAAAACGCCCACCAACTCCCCGGCATCGCGCGCCACGCCGGAGGTCTCCCCCATGGAGATCCTGGTGGCGGCCATCTCGGGACGTCCCGCCCCACGCATCCCGATCTTCTGCAACCTCCTGGATCAGGGCGCCGGAGCGCTGGGACTCTCCTTGCGGGAGTACTATGCCAGCGGCGAGAACGTGGCCCTGGGACAGCTGGCCATGCGCGAACGCTATGGCCACGACAACCTCTGGAGCCTCTTCTACGTCGGCAAGGAGGCGGAACTGCTCGGCTGCGAAGAGATCATCTTTGCCGAGGATGGTCCGCCGAACGTGGGTGATTTCGTCATTAAGCGTCCGGACGACATCCACAAGCTGACCGTGCCCGACGACATCACCGCCCATCCGGCCTGGAGGGAGACCGCCACCTGCCTCAAGATCCTCACCCGCGAATCCGCGGGACGCTTCCCGATCTGCGCCTATCTGACCGCCTCCACCACCCTGCCCGCCCTGCTCATGGGGATGGACCAATGGATGGAGCTGCTGACCTCCGGTCCGGTCGAGCTGCGTGACGAACTGCTGGCCAAATGTTCCGAGCTGTTTCAAAAACAGGTGGCCGCCTATCGGGCCGCCGGGGCCCAGGTGTTGATCTACTCCACCCCGTTCGGTTCCCCCTCCTTCGTGGGCATGAAACGGTTCGAGCAGTTTTCACTCCCCTGGATGCAGCGGGATCTGGAACCGGGAGGGGTGGGAGGCATCGTCTACTATTGCGGCATGGCCCCTTTCATCCGGGCGATCCGTCCGGTGATGGAAACCTTGAAAATCAACATCCATTACATCAGCCCACTCGACAACCTGGAGGAGGCCAAAGCCCTCGTCGGCACCCAGGGGCTCACCTGCGGCGTGATCGACGACATCAAGATGATCTCCTGGAGCCCGGAAGAGACACGGGAGGAGGTGCGTCGTCTGTGCGCCATCGGCATGCCGGGGGAACATTTTCTGCTCGGAACCGGCGTGATGCCCCTGGCGGTGCCCGAAGCCAACATCCGCGCCTTCATCGAGGCGGGTCTGGAGTGGGGCCGGTACGCATGAACACCCCCTCTCGATCCGCTCCCCCGCCCCTGCAATTGGTCGGCTGCGGCATCCTGCACAAGGAGGTCGATCACCTGATCCGCAAGAACGGCTGGAATCTGGAGTCCCGGTTTCTCGACTCCAGCCTCCACAACCATCTGGCCCGGCTCTCCAACCGGTTGAACCTGGCCCTGGACCGGGAAGATGAAAAAGGACGCGACACGATCGTCTTTTACGGCTGCTGTCACCCCGAGATGGAGAAAATCCTGACCACCCACCACACCCTGCGCACCCAGGGACAAAACTGCATCGTCATGCTGCTCGGCCACGAATGGTTCATGGATGAACTGGAACTGGGGAGCTATTTCCTGCTCGAGGATTGGGCCATGGGTTGGCGTCCGATGTTCGCTGAGGTGTTTGGTGCGAACCGTTCCGTGGTTCGCGAGATCTTTCATGCCAGCCACCAGGGGATCGTCGCGATCCGCACCCCCTGTTCCGAGGATTTCACCCGCGAGGCCCGCGAAATGGCCGACTATCTCGATCTCCCCCTGCGCTGGCTGGATGTCACCCTCGATCATCTGGAAGGGGTTCTGGCCGAGGCTCTGACGCGCAAGAGCACCCCCGGAGCCGAATGATGGCGGCAACCGATCCGCAAGTTCACCATCTGCGCGAGCGCCTGCAAAAACTGGCCGAGGAGAAATCCAACCTTCAGTTGATCCTGAGCCTGATCGAACGCCTGACCACCGGTTTCAATCCCCGTGACATGGTGCAACAGATGCTCACCTCGGTGATCGAAATCATCGGCGGCACCGATATGACCATCCACTACTGGATCGGCAACGAACTGCATTTGGCCTCCTTTCTGGGCGAAGAGCGGGTGGTCGGGTCGATCGACGACCCCTTGTCCGCCCAGGTCGCCATGCGTCGGGAGTTCATCGAGCACGCCTGTGGCCAGGTCGATCCCATGCTGCATGACGGCATCACCCCCGGTCCCTGGCATTGGGCCTTTCCCCTGCTGGTGGGCACGGAACTGATCGGGGTGGTCAAGATCGAGAACATCCAAATCAACAGTTCCACCCTGCGCCGTCATCTGCCGATCTTCTTCACCCATCTGGCCCTGACACTCGGCAACTGCATCCGCGAGCACATCCGCCGCGACGCCGAAGCGGCGTTGCGCAAGAAAACCGAGGAGTTGGACCGCTATTTCATCAACTCGCTGGATCTGCTGTGCATCGCGGATATGCAAGGCACCTTCCGCAAGCTCAATCCAGCCTGGCGCGAGACCCTCGGTTACCCCCTCATCGAGCTGGAAGGACGCCGGGTGCTCGATTTTGTCCATCCCGACGACATGGCCGCCACCCTGGAGGCGATCGGCACCCTGACGCTGCGTCTGCCGGTGATCAATTTCGTCAACCGTTTCCTGCATAAAAATGGCGGTTCCCGCTGGATCGAATGGCATGCCCGTGCCGTGGATGATCTGATCTACGCCGTGGCCAGGGACATTACCGCGCGCAAGGAGCTGGAGCAATCCTTGCTGGCCCAACAGCGGCAATACGAAGAGTTGACCAGCCGCATTCCGGTGGGCGTGTACAAATTCCGCATCCACGCGGATGGCTCGATGGGCTTCGATTATGTCAGCGACCGTTTCTGTCAACTGACCTCCCAGAGCCGCGAGGCGATCCTGAACAACTTCAACGCCGCCTTCGACCCGATTCATCCCGAAGATATCACCGACTTCATCGCCGCCAATCGCGAGGCCGGTCGCGCCTTGAAGCCATTCCGCTGGGAGGGACGCTTTCTCATCCACGGCCAGGTCCGCTGGGTGCTGATCGAATCCACAGGACAGCGCGAAAGCAACGGAGACAGCATCTGGGATGGCGTGATCGCCGATGTCACCGAACGTCATCTGTTCGAGGCCGAGTTGCGGCATGCCAAGGAGGCCGCCGAGGCGGGCAATCGCGCCAAGGGTGAATTCCTGGCCGCGATGAGTCACGAAATCCGCACCCCGATGAACGTGGTGCTGGGCATGGCCGAACTGCTGCTCGATACCGAACTCACCGACAAACAACACCATTATGCCCAGACCATGCACCATTCGGGTCGGGCTCTGCTGGGGGTGATCAACGACATTCTCGACTTCTCGCGCATCGAAGCCGGGCGGTTGCAGTTGGTGGACGAGATCTTCTCGCCGGCCCTGTTGGTGGAGGAGACGGTGCAGTTGATGCGCCTGTCCGCCGAGGAGAAGGGGTTGACCATGCATGCCAGCATCTCGCCGGCCATCCCGGAGGCGATGCTCGGGGATGATGGTCGCTTGCGTCAGGTCTTGATCAATCTGTTGGGCAATGCCATCAAGTTCACCGCACGCGGGCGGGTCGAGGTGAATCTGACCGTCCATCCGGAAGAGCGGGACATGCTGCTCTTTTCGGTCAGCGATACCGGCATCGGCGTGCCGACCGAACAGCTCGAGCACATCTTCGAGCAGTTCACCCAGGCCGATTTCGGCATCACCCGTCGTTACGGGGGGACCGGGCTCGGGTTGGCGATCTCCCGTCACCTGGTTGGCATGATGGGGGGATGGATTCGCGTGCAGAGTCAACCCGGCGTAGGCAGCACCTTTCATTTCACCATGCCGATGCGGCTCGCCCAGACTTCCCTTCATCCCACCGTTCCCCCTTCGGATCCCTGTCCGATCGTCACCCCGGTGGCGGGTCTCGACATCTTGTTGGCCGAGGATGTGGAGGAGAACCGGATGTTGTTCGAGGCCTATCTGCTCGGCACCCCGCACCGGCTGGTGCAGGCGGTGGATGGTATCGAGGCGGTGGACCGTTTTGTCGGCGGTCGATTCGACGTGGTGGTGATGGATGTGCAGATGCCGCGCATGGACGGGTACACCGCGACCCGTCGGATCCGGCAGTGGGAGAAGGAGCACGACCGTGTGCCCGTGCCGATCATCACGTTATCCGCCCATGCTCTGGAGGGGGAGCTGGAGCGATGTCGCGTGGCTGGAGCGAACGTGTATCTGACCAAGCCGATCAGCAAGAAGAAACTGTTGTCGGAGCTTCAAAAACTTTGCGAACGCAAACAGACGCAGGATGCGAATACCGGGGAGGGATGAATAAAGAGGGACCAATCCGCCCTGAATCTGCGCATACCGGGGAGGAATGAAAAAGGCTCCTCGCTGTTTCACATGGGTAGGGTGTGATAACATGTGCGCTTTAGCAACCATCCGAGGAGGCGCATATGGACCCATCCACCCTTGTTCACACTGGCTTTGGGATTAACTTCACCCTGGGAAGTCTGGAACATTCGCTTCTCTCCAGAGGCACGCAGATTGGACATCTCCATCGGTTTTTCTCTTGGAAGCAGCGCTGTCCAAGACCCGCTACATCTGGCTCAAGAATCCGGGTACCCTGACTGCCAAACAACAAGCCACGCTGGCGACATTGAAGGAGCGCAACCTCAAGACCGCCAGGACCTATCAGATCCGTCTGACACTCCAGGAACTTTTCCAAACCCGTTCCCGCCAGGAAGGCGAAGCGTTCCTGAAAAAATGGTACTTCTGGGCAACCCATAGCCGTCTGCCGCCCATTGTGGCTGCTGCCAAAACCATCAAGAATCACTGGGATGGTGTGCTCAACTGGTTCCATAGCGGCCTGCCCACCGGCTTGGTTGAGGGCTTCAACAGCCTCCTCCAGGCCGCCAAGGCGCGGGCCAGAGGCTACCGCTCGGATGCCAACTTCATCACCATAGCCTACCTCATCGGAGGCAAGTTAAACTTCACCCTACCCACGTGAAACAGCAAGGAGCCATCTTAAGAAAGAGCAGCAAGGTGATCTGCTCCACATAATCGCCGTAAGAGATTCCTTGATCCCGGAGAATATGGGCATAGTTCCAGACTTTGGATACCAGTGAAGAGGAGTCGCTCATTTTTCCCTTGATCTGAATTTCTACATTTTGCTATATTGATTCCCGGAGGCTTTGTCGCCCTTAAGGCGCATTGCCTTTTTTTATGCCCTGGGAGCAGGGATCAACGACTGAATCAATGTGAATCCCCATGTGTCGTAACCTCCAAGCGTTCGGTGGCGATAACGCAGATGGAGAACCTTTTCCGCCAACGAAGCAAGCTCCTCCCGTCTAGGTTCTATCATTTTTGGCAATTTTACCCCCCAAGAAATGATATAGGCCACCAAATCAGCTACCTGAATCATGGTTGTCAGGTCGCTGTGCACGAACATCGGTTCAGGGATCACCAACCTGGCCCGCTTGCGACCCTTCATAGTGCGCAGAGAATACCCTTCCATCTGACGGATCAGTAAATGGCTTTTGCTCTTTTCCAACTCATCAAAGATGACAAGCCCCATCAAACCATGCTGCCGCACATTCAAGAAGTGGTGAAACCGTTCAAAAAGATAGGAGTAATCCTTGCGCAAAACGCGCATGGCCTCGTCCGGGTCGGTCAGCATGGCAGGCCGTTGGGCCGATTTGGGGATAATGCTGGCAAAGGCCTGACAAGAAAAATCTTGACAAAGTTCTAGCACTCTCTCCACATAGGCGATCTTGGCTTGGCCCATTGCGGTCAACTGTCTCCTTGTGGCATGGGCACCATCGGTCAAGGCTTGCAGTGCCAACAATCGGCGTTCAACTGCCGATATTGGCGCCTCTTGGTTTGCCAGACGAAATGTTTTGCTCTTCAAGATTTTTTTGGCCTTGGCCTCTTCATCTCGCTGTTGATAGCGCCGAATCCCAAAAAAATACTCCTGCGCCTTGCCGATTTCCTGGATAAGTGGCCAAAGTTGACGATCTTCAACCGCCACACCCGCCAAAACCTCGTAAGGCGATGCGCCCTGGTCTTGACCGCTCTCGTCGATGAAAAGCAACCAACTCATGCCGTCCCCCTCCCACGACCACTGGGCGTGTTGACATTCAACAAAACCATCTTATCTATTCAAGCCAGATCATTGTGCAAGCCAAAAACCAATCATGGCTCCGAAACATTTGTCCAGCTTCTCATAGCGAGTAGCAACACGTCTAAACTGCTTGATACGGTTAAAAAACCTCTCTACAAGATTGCGATCCTTGTACCAGTATTTGTCATACTCTCGCGGGGTGAGACGATTGCTTCGGGGAGGGATGACAGGTTCAGCTCCCCTTGCCTCAATCGTTTCCACGAAGTGATTCGCGTCATACCCCTTATCGGCAATCACCAGTTCCGGATCCAATCCTTCAATCAAGGCGTGCGCCTGGGTGATATCCGCCTCTTGACCACCTGTTAAAAGATACTTCAAGGGATTGCCCAAAGCATCCACCGCAGCATGAATTTTTGTCGTTAGACCACCTCTGGAACGTCCGATAGCCTGGGGACCATTTTTTTTGAGCCCCAGCAGCATACTGATGAACGCGCACAATAGTACTGTCAATCAGCAGCGCTTCAAGGTCGGGATCATCAGAAACGGCTTGCCGGACTCGCTCCCAGGTTCCGTTCTTTATCCAACGAAAAAATCGTTTACAAACATTATTCCATCGCCCATAGGATAGAGGAAGATCACGCCATGGCGCACCAGTACGGGTAATCCAGAGGACCGCTTCGATGAATAATCTATGATCCTCTTTCCTCTTTTTTCTGGATAGCCTCTTCTTCTGGGCAGAAGGTTTACAATCCGTTCCCATTGGTCATCACGCAATAAAAATCGATCCATGTCCTACCTCCTGCAAAACAGGATATAGATCAGATTATTAAATATCAATACGCCCTAAGATTAATTGAAAAATGAAAACGGAGAATTTTATCACTCAGAAGCAAATCTTTGCTAATTTGACAGACTGATTAGATAAGCCTTATACGAACTCTTTGGTGTTCGCGCGACCAAATAAGAAAATATTAAGAATATATTTTATTATTTATATCAATTATTGAATAGTCCGTCACGATCTTACTTTCAAGTTCGTTAAAAATCCTAAAGGTTAATGAAATCACCTTTACAATACCTATTTCATCTGTCGTCGGAGGATGCTCATCGCATCATATATTCTTCCCAGATTCAATGGCTATCAGAATTTGATCCATCGAAACCCATGCCCACCCCTCCGGCAGTTCATGCAGGTCGGCAGTATCGTTCCAGGCTGAGAGGTGTTTTGGCAAGGCGGCCAACCTGACTGCCAAACAACAAGCCACGCTGGCGACATTGAAGGAGCGCAACCTCAAGACCGCCAGGGCCTATCAGATCCGTCTGACACTCCAGGAACTTTTCCAAACCCATTCCCGCCAGAAAGGCGAAGCGTTCCTGAAAAAATGGTACTTCTGGGCAACCCATAGCCGTCTGCCGCCTATGGTGGCTGCCGCCAAAACCATCAAGAATCACTGGGATGGTGTACTCAACTGGTTCCTGACCACCGGCTTGGTTGAGGGCTTCAACAGCCCCCTCCAGGCTGCCAAGGCGCGCGCCAGAGGCTACCGCTCGGATGCCAACTTCATCACCATGGCCTACCTCATCGGAGGCAAGTTAAACTTTACCCTACCCACGTGAAACAGCGAGGAGCCTGAAAAAAGGGAGGCCAATCCGCCCCGAATCTGCGAATACCGGGGAGGGATGAATAAAGAGGGACCAATCCGCCCTGAATCGTTGCCAATCCTGGTGAAAGCGTGTTGGAGACCGACACAAACGCCCCCCTGATCTTTCATCGTTGGGGATGTTGCGACGCCACAACACCGTTATCGTGAAGAAGATGGCCCCTCACCCCCATCCTCCACCGAATCACGTTCTTCCTTCTTCACCCTCTCCGGGATCAACGCCTGATCATCCTCAAAAAGAATCCGGTGCGCCGGCCCCTCCAGATCGTCAAACTGCCCCTTGCGCACCGACCAGATCAACATGCCCAGCCCGACCAGACTCAACAACACCGCGATCGGCAACAAAATAAAGATCGCATTCATCGCACCCCCCTAACCGGATTCACTTTTTCTTTTCCAAATCCCGCAACCGCAAGGCATTGCCCACCACCACCAGACTGGAAAGCGGCATGGCGATCGCCGCCACGATCGGCGAAACCCAGCCAGCCATGGCCAACGGGATGGCCAGAAGATTGTAGAACAACGAAAAACGATAATTCTGACGAATGATCTGCAAGGTGCGACGCGCCAGGGTGAACACCATGGGCACGGTGGACAACTCACGATTGAGCAGAATCACGTCTGCGGAGGCCACAGCCAGATCGGTGGCATTGGCCACCACCATGGCCACGTCGGCACGCGCCAGGGCCGGGGCATCGTTCACCCCGTCGCCCACCATGGCGACCACCGCGCCGGATTGTTGCATCTCGGCGATGCGTTGCTCCTTCCCCTCGGGCAGCAACGCACTTTCGGCCTGCTCCACGCCGGTTTCCGCGCCCACCTGTTCCACCACCGCGCGCCGGTCCCCGGAAAGCATGGTCACCGGCAAACCCGCCTCGCGCAACGCCGTCACCGCCTCGCGGGCGTGAGGCTTGATGGCGTCGGCCAGGCCGATCCAACCCCACAACCGCCCATCCACGCCACAGGCGCTCCAGGTGCAGGCCTCCTTGAGATCATCCGGAGCCTGGCCCAGATCTTCCCCACCCTCGACCACGAACTCCAGACGCCCGACCCTCGCGAGATGGCCATCCACCACCCCCTCCATGCCCAGACCGGGCACGTTGCGGGCATCGACGACCTGGTGGGGCATGGGCCAGCCGTGTGTCTGGAACGCCCGATGAATGGCCCGTCCCACCGGATGCTCCGAGTGTTGTTCGACCGCTGCCGCCAGGGTCAGAACCTCCCGTTCGTCCCGGTCGCCGAGCGGAACGATCCGCTCCACCCGAGGCAGACCCAGGGTCAAGACGCCGGTCTTGTCCATCACCACCCGCGTGACCCGTTCGAGCCGTTCGACCGTTTCGCCGTTCTTCAACAGAATGCCCAGACGCGCGCCGGCTCCCATGGCCACCAGCATGGCCGCCGGGGCTCCGAGTCCCAACGCGCACGGACAGGTGATGATCAACACCGCGACGCTGTTTTCCAGAGCCCGCGACGGATCGCGCCACAACCAATACCCCAGGGTCACGCCGGCCAGAACCAGCACGATGGCAATGAACCGGGCCGCCACCCGATCCGCCACCCCCTGGATCGCCGGTCGTTCGGCCTGGGCGGTCTCGACCAGACGCAGGATGCGCGCCAGGGCGGTCTCCTCGCCGATGCGCTCCACCATCAGAATCACGGAGCCTTCCAGGTTCTGCGTGCCAGCCACCAGCATCGCGCCCGGTCCCCGCGTCACGGGCAGGGATTCACCGGTCAGCATCGATTCGTCCACGCTGGTGACCCCGGACTCGATGCTGCCGTCCACCGGCACCCGTTCACCGGGCTTGATCACCACCCGGTCGCCGACCCGGACATCCCGCACCGGCACCGTGACCGACTCCCCGTCGCGCAGCACCACCGCCTGACGCGGCTCGAGATTGATCAATCGTTCCATGGAGCCGGCGGCCTTGCCGCGCGCGATCGACTCCAGGAAACGCCCGGTAAGCAGCACGAACATGAACATGGTCACCGAGTCAAAATAGACCTCGCCCACGCCGCGCAGCGTGACCACGACGCTGTACAGATAGGTCACCCACGCCCCAAGGGCGACGGGCAGATCCATGGTCAGCCGTCCCAGTTTCAGGCCGTTCCAGGCCCCGCGGGTGAACACGCTGCCGCTGTAGAAAATCACCGGCGTGGCCAGGATCAGGGAGACCCAGTGAAAGAAGTTCTTGGCCTCGCGATCCATGCCCTGGAAATAGCCGGCATAGAGGGCCACAGCGATGAACATCACGTTGGCGGCCCCGAAGGCGGCCACCCCCAACCGCAACAGCAACGCCCGGTCACGACGCGCCCGCCCCTTTTCGCCGAGGGTCGGATCATACGGTTCGGCGCGGTAGCCGATGCCGCGCACGGTTCCGATGATCTCCGACAGTCGGGTTTGATCCGGATTCCAGCGCACTCGGGCGCGATGCGTGGCAAAATTGATCCAGACATCGGAAACGCCGGGCAGACGCCGCAACATCTGTTCGTTCAACCAGACGCAGGCCGCGCAGTGAATGCCGTCGATCAACAGACACACCTCCCGGCCTCCGTCCACCTCGGCGACCAGACTGTTCTGATAGGTCGAATCGTCAAACGGAGCCAGGGCCGCGCGATCGTTCTCCTCGGGACGGGTTCCGGCCACCCCCTCGCGGCGGAGGTAATATTCGTCCAGACCCAGACCGTGAATCAGACGCCAGGCGCCCAGGCATCCGGTGCAACAAAATGCCCGCTCTTCGTCCTGAATGGAAACGTTGGACGGGATTTCCAGTCCACAGTGAAAGCAACCCTTCGACATCGATTGACCGGTCCTTGCCAATTGTCTCGAATCCTGACCCAACGCCCAGGGAGCCTGTCCGCGCGGACGCCCATCCGTCGTCGCTCCCCGATCTCCCTCGCCCGCCGCCCGACCGGGCCGCGCACAGGCCTCCCGCATGCGCGGCACAGTCGCCGTCTCCACGCAACCCGGAAGGGAGATCGCGGCGAAGCTGTGCGGCTGACGCCGGAAGCGGTTGCGACTTCCGTTCCTTTATACCCTGGGAAGGGGGGAACATACATGGTTCTTGAAGCCGTGAGCGGTTGGTTTGGTTCCAGGGGCGATCGCATGCTTTGACTTTGCATGCGCGCGCGGTCATGCTATTTGAAAAGGGTGGCGTTCGAAAAACATCACCCGAACGGTCACACCGTCGTCCCCGCTCCCAGGTGCCGCCTGGAACCCCGTCACGGAGGTTCACGGTCCGGGGCAAGGGATTCTCCCTCCATCATGCCCATTGATCAAATTCGTCAGGAGTCGAGCATGTTGAAACAGACCATCTCCGATCTGGATGTCGCTGGCAAGCGGGTGTTCATCCGCGTGGATTTCAATGTCCCGATGGCCGCCGATGGTTCCATCGGTTCGGATGCGCGCATCCGCAAATCCCTTCCCACCATCCTGAATGCGATGGAGCGCGGCGGACGGGTGATTCTGGCCTCCCATCTGGGCCGTCCCAAGAATGGGGTCGGTCCCTCCCTCAAACCGGTCGCGACGCGGCTTTCCGAACTGCTCGGCAAACCGGTCCCCTTGGCCCCGGACTGCATCGGACCCGAGGTCGAGGCGATGGTGAACGCCTTGACGCCGGGCGATGTGATGTTGTTGGAAAATGTGCGTCTGCGTCCGGGCGAGGAGAAGAACGATCCGGAACTCTCCGCCGGGTTCGCCCGTCTGGCCGATGTGGTGGTCAACGACGCCTTCGGCACCGCCCATCGTGCCCACGCCTCGAACGTCGGCGTAGCCAGGCTGGTTCCACCAGCGGTCTCGGGTCTGCTGATGGCCGATGAACTGGCCTTTTTCCACCGCGCCATGATCGCGCCCGAGCGTCCGGTGCTCTCTTTGCTGGGGGGCTCCAAGGTCTCCACCAAGATCCAGTTGATCGAATCGTTGCTGGGCAAGATGGATGCGATTCTCATCGGTGGGGCCATGGCCTTCACCTTCATCCTGGCCCGTGGCGGACAGGTGGGGGCGTCACTCGTGGAGCCGGAAATGTTGGAGATCGCCCGGCAGGCCGAAACCAAGGCGCGTGAGGCGGGGGTGGCCCTGGTGTTGCCGGTGGATGCGGTGGTCTCCGAATCGACCGATGGTTCGGGCGCAACCCGCGTGGTGCCGGCGGATCGGATTCCCGACGGCTGGAAAGGGTTGGACATCGGACCGGAGACGGTCAAGTTGTTTGCCGACCATCTCGCCAAGGCTGCCTGCGTGGTCTGGAACGGTCCGGTGGGGATGTTCGAGGTGCCGGCCTTCTCGAACGGAACCATGGCGTTGGCCCATGCGATCGCGCAGGGGTCGGCGCTGTCGGTGACCGGAGGCGGGGATACCGAGGCGGCCATCGCCCAGGCCGGCGTGGCGGAAAAAATCTCCCACATCTCGACAGGTGGCGGGGCCTTTCTGGAGTTGCTGGAAGGCAAGGATCTGCCCGGCGTTTCCGTGCTGGCGGATGCCTGAACGAAAAAGCGGGACCGCTGGTCACGTTTGCCGGGGGCCGTGAGGTCCCCGGCTGTTCAACCCTGCCTCCCCACACGCGGACCCGCATGCCGGAACGGCGGGCCGCGTCGAACCCGCGCCACCCCTCCCCCTGGCCGACGGGCATTCCAGCAACTGTCGCACACCGGGTGTTTGTAGCCCGGCGGCAGGGGATCGGCACAGATCGAACAGTGACGATCCAGCTTGCGCTCGCGTTTCAACAACGTCCCGATCTCGCGATTGATCTCCCGCCGCCGCGCCTCGGCCAACTCCAGATCCGGAAAGTGGTTCGGAAACCGGAAATGGAGCCAGCAGTAAAGGCTGACGATGCGCATCGACCCTTCCAGAAAGGCCAATCGACCCCCACGCCCACCGTAATCCTCGGGAAGCACCTTGGCGAGTGACAGACTCTTGTCCCGCGCCACGGCGGCGGTCATGCTCTCGAAGGCGGATACGGCCATGGCCTCCCGCAACGGCACCGGAGCCGCCGAAAGCGTGAAGCGGGTCTCCAGATCCAGATTCTTGTGACGATCCACGATGCGCGCCAGCACGGTTTGATCTTCCAGATCGGCCAGTTCGTAAACCGCCGGATCGGGTTTCACGGTCTGGGTGAAGATCGAGAACAGCCGTGCCAGGGAGGGGTTGCGCTCGCCCCGCAGCGAGGCGATGGCCAGCAGATGCTCCAGATTGGGAGCCAGATGGGCACGTCGCACCGGGTGCGGATCGGTGCGAAAGCCGGCGGCGATGCGACCCATCGAAATCAGGTAGGTGCCGATGAACCCCACCTCGTTCTTGCCGTAGCGACCGGCGCGACCGGCGATCTGACGCACCTCCATGGGGGTCAGGGGCACCTCCACCCGGTCGATGAACTTGGCGTCCTGGGCAAAGAGGATGGTGCGGATCGGCAGGTTCAACCCCATGCCGATGGCATCGGTGGCCACCAGCAGCGACGCCTCGCCGCTGGCGAACCGGTGGGCCTGGATCCGGCGCACCTCGGGCGGCAGCGCCCCATACAGCACGGCGGTCGGCTGACCGGTGCGCTGTTCGATTTCGGCCTTCAAACCCAACACCGCCGAACGGGAAAAGACGATGATGGCCGTGCCCGGTTCCAGATCCTTGAGGTTCTTGATCGGCTTTTGCAGAAGTTGCAGCGGCGCCAGCCGTTCCAGGTATGTCACCTCGGAGGGATCGTTGGTCAGGGCCAGGAGTTTTTCCACGGCAGGACGGGCCTCCGGCGCGCCGATGATCAGCAACTCCTCGGCGCGCGCGCCCAGAATCGCCTGGGTCCAGGCCCAGCCGCGATCGACATCGCCCAGCATCTGCGCCTCGTCGATCACGCACACCTCGTAGCGTTTGGCCAGTGGCAGCATCTCGATGGTGCAGGCGGTATGCCGCGCCCCCTCGACCAGCACCCGCTCCTCGCCGGTGATCATGTTGCAGGGGACGCCCCATTCGTTGAGGGTTTCCGCCACCTCAAGCGCCAGAAGACGCAACGGCGCCAGATAGATGCCGTTTTCCGCCTCGATCAGACGTTGCAGGGCCTGGAAGGTCTTGCCGGAGTTGGTCGGACCCAGATACATGGTAACCCGACGCAACCGTTCGCGGGCGGGAAACAGGGCGTGGAACTCATGGATGCGGGTGACCGCCGCGGTCTCCCGTTGCAGGCGCAACTGGTCGAGAGCCTTGTTGAGTTTGCCGAAGTAGTTCCAATAGGGCAGCAAAAAGAGCGACTGGGGATCGAGGGTCTCTTCGTGGACCAGTTGCCGGTCGATGGCGCGGGTTTCGGCGGTGGGTTCCTCGCCGGCCTCGGCGATCAGCGCCTCGAAGCGATGCCAGCGGTAGGCGTTGATCGCCGAGCGCCATGGGGAGACATCCGGAATCGGAAGGTCGCGACCTTCAGCCCTGGCGATGCGTCGCACCTCGCGGCGGGCGTCGAGCAGTTCCGCGCGGGCGTCGAGCAGTTCGCGCAGCCGTTCCTCGGCAGGCAGGGGTTGGGTTTGGCCCAGAGCGGCGCGCCATTCGGACAGGCGTTCGAGCAGGGCGCGCCAGGAGGTGATCCAGGCGGAGAGCGACGTATAGGGGGTTTCGAGGGGGTGGGAGTCATCCGACCCGATGGGAAGTTCTGGATCCACGGTCACCTGCGAGCGGCTCGGAGCGTATCTGAGTGGTCATCCCGGATCCGTCCGTTGCGGACAAAAACCGGTGACGACCTGTTGATCCATCTGGCACATCGGGGAAGGCCCCATGACCGGCAAGGTCGCCCGACGCCATGACCTCTTCCCCGGCCCCTACCCCTCGTGATCCTGAAAGATCAACGCCGACTGCCCGCCAAGCTTCCACTGATTCATCATGCGATTCGCCTCGGCCTGGGTTGGGAACGGTCCCAAACGCACCCGGTACAACGTCCCTTCCTTGCTCTTGACCACCTTGGCCGGCACCCCGCGCCGCTGCAAATCCGCGACCATGGCCGAGGCGCGCTGCGAATCGTTGAACACCGCCAACTGCACGACATACGCACCGGGACGCCCGTTGTTCTTCTCCGTCTGGGAGGGTTTGGCCTCGGCGGTGGTCGCGACGGGCTTGCCGGCCTGGTCCAGCGGCTCTTCCAGCGGCACCACCACCTTGCGCTTCGGCAACTCCCGATAAAAGGTCATGTCCAGATCCGGCGGCTTGGACTTGGGCGGCAGATCCGCAGGGGCCGATGGCATGCCGCCCTCCTCCTTGGGATGGGACTCCTTCTTGACCTCGTGAACGACAACCGGCTCCCTGGCCGCGTCACCCGATTTGCCATCCCCGGACTTCCCATCGCCGGTTTTGGCCGCATCCTTGGATTTGGACCTGGACTCCTCGGCGGATTTCCTGGCGGGAGCGGCGGCCAGATTTTTCAACGCGGCCACGCGCGCGGGATCCTTGATGATCGGATCGACGACCGGAAGAGTCTCCGGGGCATCCAGACGACCGGTCGGATCGGTCAGGGAGGGGGAATCGATCACCGCCGCGCGGCGATTTTCCGGATTGTCGGGCAAGGCCTCCTTGCGTCCCGTCTCGCTGGCCGGCGCGGCGGTGGTTGGGGCGGTCTGGGTGGTTTTCAGGTGAGCGGCGATCTCCTCTTCCAAGGCGCGGGTCTCGGCCACGGATGCCATCTCCGGCTGACGCTTGGGCGTGGAAGGGCCGGAAAAGATCCAATAAAGCCCCACGCCCGCCAACAACCCCAGCGCCAGCAGGGGGCGACCCAGTTTGCGTTCGTTCCGATGCCGCCGGAACTGCCGGGTGGTTGGATAACGTGGGTTCACATCGATTCCGGAGCGTTGACACCCAATACGTTCAACCCGTTGGCGATCACCTGTCCGGTCGCCCGGAGCAACGCCAAACGAGCACCTCGCAATGCCGGATCCTCGTCGAGGATGCGGTATTGATTGTAATAACCATGAAAGATCGCCGCCAGTTCCGACAGATAATAGGTGACCCGATGCGGCTCGAGACTCAACGCCGCCCCCTCGATCACCTCCGGGAACTGCCCGAGCATACGGATGAGATTCAGCTCCTCCGGAGCGGTCAGACGATCCAGATCGCCCGGCTCATCCGACAACGCACGCTCCTTGAGCTTGACCTGCACGGCATGCACCCTGGCATGGGCGTATTGCACGTAATAGACCGGGTTGTCGTTGCTTTTGGACTTGGCCAGATCGAGGTCGAAATCGACTCCCGCACCCGAGGAGCGGCCCAGAAACCAGAAACGCACCGCGTCCGAACCGGTTTCGTCGATCACCTCGCGCAGGGTGACGAAGGTGCCGGCCCGCTTGGACATGCGCACCTGTCTGCCCCCCTGGGTCAGATTGACCATCTGGGTGAGCACCACGTCCAGAAGATCCTTCTGGCCGGTCATGGCCTCGATGGCGGCCTGAACCCGCTTGACATAGCCGCCATGATCCGCGCCCCACACGTCGATCAGACGGGTATAACCGCGTTGGGCCTTGTGGTAATGATAGGCAATGTCGGCGGCGAAATAGGTGGGCGAGCCGTCGGACTTGAGCAGCGGGCGGTCGGAATCGTCCCCCGCCCGCGTGGCGCGAAACAGCAGATGAACCCGCCCGTCCATCTCCTCCGGGGCGACCTCGCGACCCTTGGGGGGCTCGAGCACCCCTTCGTAAAGCCAGTCGTTGACGGCCAGATGGTCCAGGGCGCGCTGGATGCCGCCGCCGGCATGCAACGTGCGCTCGGAGAACCAGGTGTCGAAGTGGATGTCCATGGACTCCAGATCGGTCTTGATCTCACGCATCACCCACGCGATGGCGAAATCGATGACCTCGACGGGCGGCCTGACCACATCCACCGGCACCTCGACCCAGCGATCCCCGTCCCGCGCGACCAGATCGCGGGCGATGTCGATGACATACTCGCCCGGATAGTGATCCGCCGGCGGGGTCACCGCCCGACCCAGACACTCCTGGTAGCGGTAGAGCACCGAACGACCAAGCACGTCGATCTGGGCGCCGGCGTCGTTGATGTAGTATTCGCGTTCCACCTGGCAGCCGATCGCCTCCAAAAGGCGGGCGATGGCATCGCCGGTGACCGCGCCGCGACCATGACCGACATGCATCGGCCCGGTCGGGTTGGCGGAAACGAACTCCACCAGCACCCGCTCCCCCGCGCCGCGCTTGGAACGACCATACGCGCGACCGCGCGTGAGGATTTCCGGGATCAGTTCGCGCAGCCGCTCCGGAGCGATGTGGAAGTTGATGAATCCTGGTCCCGCGATCTCGCAACGCACGCCGTGAAGCCCTTCCACGGGCATGGCCGCGAGCAGACGCTGAGCCAGATCACGGGGTTTCATGCCCGCCGGACGGGCCAGGATCAACGCGGCATTGGTGGAGAAATCCCCATGCAGTCGCTCCCGCGGACGCTCCACCTTGAAACCGGCGTTACGCTGCAAAAAGGTCTCGTTGAGTTCTTCGGAAAGCACCCCCTCGCCGCGCAACCGCTCCAGGGCTTGGGTCACCAGTCCGATCACGATCTCCCGCATGACGACTCCTTCGAAAGCGGATGTTACGATAATACGAACGTTTCAGTTTACCCGCCACGCCCGCCAACCGCAACCGGGCCGATGGTCTGATCAAGAAATTTTTCCCCGCGCCCCTTTGGTCTTTCGAAAAAAACGCTTCTGCGCTATTCTCTCCAAAGAGAGTCTTGTCGTATCGACCCAAGTTACAACCCTGGAGATCCCCGTTGACTTCCGCCTGGCATCAACACCCCATCCAACCCGTCTCCAACGCCAGAACCCAGGCCGCGCGGGACCAGTTCGCCCGTCTGGCCGGCCCTCCCGGCTCCTTCGGCGTCCTGGAGGAGTTGGCCACGCGCATGGCCGGCATGCAAAACCGTCTCGATCCCAGGGCGGATCCCTGCCAGATCACCCTCTTTGCCGCCGATCATGGCGTCTGCGCCGCCGGCGTGGCCGGCATGCCCCCGGAAGTCTCGCCAAGCCTGGTCCGCAACGCCATCCAGGGCGGCAGTCCGAGCGCGGTGCTGGCCCGCGCCCTGGACACGCGACTCGAGGTGGTCGATGTGGGCCTGATGCACGATCCGGGCGACATCCCCGGCCTGATCCGCCGACGCATCGCCCCCGGCAGCACCGATTTTCGCGCCACGCCGGCCATGAGCGATCAACAACTCCACACCGCCCTGACCGCCGGTCGCGAGGCGGTGGAACGGGCCGCGGCCCAAGGGTGCGTTCTGTTCGGCGGCGGCGAGATCGGCGCCGGCAAAAGCACCGCGGCGGGAGCCATCGCCTGCGCCCTGCTCGGCCTGCCTCCCGAAAGCATCGCCGGTCCCGGCTCCGGCCACGGCACGCCGGAACTGTTGGTCCGCAAGGCCGCCGTGATCCAACAGGCCGTCGATCACCACCAACGGTTCTTCTCCACCCCCCTCGACGTGCTGCGCCGCCTCGGCGGTTTCGATACCGCCGCCCTGTGTGGCGCCTACATCGCCTGCGGCCAACTCGGCATCACCGCCGTCGTCGATGGCTTCTGCTCGTCGGTCGCGGCCCTGGTGGCGGTCACCCTCCATCCACCGCTCAAATCCTGGATGATCTTCGGCCATCGCGCCGCCGAACCGGGTCAATTCGCCATCTTCCACACCCTGGACAAACGCCCGATCCTCAACCTCGACATGCGCCACGGCGAGGGAACCGGCGCCCTGGCCGCCATTCCCCTGATCCGCGCCGCCTGCGCCCTGTTGCACGAATCGACGCCTCCCACGCCATGATCCCTCCCGATTTCAAGAACCGTTCCGGTGAAAGCAGCCTGGTCATCGATTTGTTGCGGCATGGCGCGCCGGTGGGCGGCGTCAAGTATCGCGGCAAGCTCGACGATCCCCTCGCCCCGGAAGGGTGGGAGGCGATGTGGGCCACCACCCGCGATCACGGCCCCTGGGATCACCTCTTCTCCTCGCCGCTGATCCGCTGCGCCGCCTTTGCCCATGCCCTGGGCGAACGGGTGAAGCTTACTCCGCGCATCGATCCGCGACTGCGCGAGATGAGCTTCGGCGACTGGGAGGGACGCACCTCCGCCGAACTCCTGGCCGCCGACGGCGACCGTCTGACCCGTTTCTGGAAAAACCCCCTGGAAAATCCGCCGCCCGGCGGCGACAACCTGCGCGACGTACATACCCGACTGCAAGGGTTCTGGCACGACACCCTGAACAGCCATCGACCCGGCGAACGGGTGCTGATCATCGCCCACGGCGGAGTGATCCGCGTGCTGCTCTCGCTGGTGCTGCTCACCCCGCTGGAACATCTCTCCCGCATCACCGTCCCTTACGCGGCCCTGGCGCGCATCCGCGTGGACCGCATCGGCGACACCTGGATGCCGCGTCTGGTCTTCTGCGGCTTCACCGGCGCCTGACAGCGTGTTTTGGTTTCAGGATGCAACTCCCGAGCGCGTTGCAGAATGATCTCGACCTCCTGCTCGACCATGGAGGCCCGAATCTCCCAATGGATGATGAATCGGCTACAGCCGTCCAACACGCTGCACAGGTAGTAAAACGTCCCGGCGACGTTGAGGTACGAGACGTCTACAGGCCAGTGATCATGCGGTTCCAAAGGTTGGACAAAGCCTGTGCCCTTCTTGCCTGGCTTGCCGTTTCAACGCGCCAACAGACCGACTCCGCGCAGCACACCCGCCGCATCGATGAAAGGCTGACCGCGTGTCGCAAAAGTCGCGTGCATCATCAGGCAGTCAATAACTGATGGATGATGTTGGACAATATAGGCGCGTAGGGGAGCAGACAGCCATCTACATCCACTTGCTTTAGCTCATTTGCAAGGATGCCCAACAAATCGTCGTCCAGGAGACTCAAGCCTGTCGGTGACTCACCCGCACCATAAATCAGGGCGTCCACCATACTCTTGCGCACTCCGCACGGACTGCGACCATTCAGATTGAGAACGCGGATGGTTTCTGTGGCATTTGTGGTCATTCCCTGAACGGCACCGGAAATAAAAAACCTAAGCTCTGTTTCACAGGCCGGATCGAGCGGTGTCAGAGGCAACATCTGGTTGCCATGAGCGTCGCCGCACTGGTTTCTTGAATTGCACGAAGCCACGATATTGGTAAAATCAACGGTATGATTCGGTGCCATGGACTGCGCTGCAATGTGTTCGTTATGACTGGTACTCCCATCTATTCGGGTACAGCAATAGGCGCACAAACAGTGCTGCTCGACAATGGCCGCGCACCGGATGGCGCGGCGCACCTCCCGTCCTTCAGAAGTCTTGTCAAGGTCAGAATAGACCCCATGGGGATGGTTGCGAATCCATGTCAAAAACTCTTGTGGCGGATTGCCTTTATGAATTGTTCTCACACCCAGTCTCCAACCGCTTCAAGAGAGCTCCAGCAACGGTCTCTCTTTGTTGTACTTTTTTGGCATGCAGCCTTTGCAACAACAGGCGGGCCTTGGCGACCTCCATATGATTGGCAGGCAGTTGCTCTTCCAGTTCAATCAACAGGGATTGGGCTTGTTCCGCTTCGCCGCTTTGAATGGCATTCAGAAGTTCGTCGATTTTTTTCTGAATTGCGGGCGCACGAACATCCGTATCCATCTCCTGAAGTAGAACCTGATTGACATCAAGACCATAGACAGACCCAATACGTTGCATGTCGCCATCGGTCAAAACGAAACCACAAACATTTCGCTCCTGGCTGATGATAATGGGAGAATGGGTGGTCAGAATGAATTGCACATTGGGAAACGTGTTGGCCAGATTGCCAAGTATGGTCCGTTGCCACTTGGGGTGCAGGTGCAAATCCACTTCATCAATCAGCACAATTCCCTCGCCGTGCAATGGATTGGTCAGGGCCGGGTTCATCATGGCCAGACGTCGGGCAACATCCCCAACCAAAGCCATCAGAGACTTCTCTCCCTGAGAGAGTTGACCAACATCCAAGGTTTGATCATCCTTTTCGAGCACCATCTGCAGGCGGGGGCGGCGTTGGATGCGCAGGTTGGTGAAACCAGGCATGAAGGTCATGATGGCACTGCGCACGGCTGTCAGTTGCCGGTCTTTGGTGGAAGTGCGCAGACGCACGAGTTCCTGCCATAATTGTTCTTGATCGGCTTCCTTCAAGAATTTAAGTATATGGTCCGTAAAGTTGGTCGTCGATTCGTTTTCACTGTCTTCCCGATCTCTGAACCACTCAAAGAAACGCCGGAAATCCACCCCTTGCTGCAAGGCGTTATCGTATCCGTCCAACTGGCCGAACTTGTGTTTGATCTTGATCTTTAGAGGAACATCCAGAACCACCCTTTCCACCGGGTAGTAGGCCATGAGAGGCAGCGAGGTTTCGGCGTCGTCCTGGCCCAAAGCCGTGCGGAACTGATCTGCCAGCCGGGTGGCGTCGGTCAGTTGGCTCTCTCTGGTTTTTTTGCGCCCTGTCCGGGTTTTGACCAGGGACCACCGGAACGACTCCTGTCTATGTTCCACTTCAAGCGTGATGGCCGCTTCGGCTTTGCCGTTCAGGATCTCGCCATCATTCAAGCTACTGCCACTCCCCTTGTCTCGGTGGATGCGGGCCACCAGCCAACTGAGTCCATCAGCAGTCGCTTCCAGGATGGAACTCTTTCCAGCACCGTTATTGCCGACAAAAAGAACCTGTGAACACCCTTCCAGCGGAATTTCGAGGGTCTCGAAGCGGCGAAAATTCTGCAAGGTGACCTTGGTCAGTTTCATGGCGTCTGTTCCGACGGAGGGCTAAAAAAAAGCCACCGTGGTAACGCATGCCGCAGCAGAGGCGTCGTGGCTGTATTGAAAACAATATAGGCAAGACAGCGATAGTAGGCCAGCCAATTTTTAGGTTATCGAGGTGTTTGCCCTGTGGACGCTCCCGCTTGGTCTGGAGTTGACGCGTCCTCGTTCCGTAGGCGTGGAACACCCGAGTCTCTGAGCCAGGGAGCAGATGAGGTTTGTCGAATGGCTGGAAAAATTGGGCTTTACGGGTCCACAACAGTCAACACGCCCTACCCCCTTCCGACCAGCTCCTCCAACACTGCTCCCAAGGCCGCCGGCACCGCCGGATCCTCGTAGAGCCGTGCGTTCTGCGCCAGAATCGCGGCGCGCACGTGCTGGCGCCATGCGACATCCTCACCGAGACGCACCGCCAGGGCCACATAATCATCCAGATCCCTGGCCACGGTCTCCATGAGCCCCAGACGTCGGAAAATGCCGAAGGTGTGTCGCGACCGGAAGAACGAACCGGCCAGGGTGACGATCGGCGTGCCGAAGGCCAACGCCTCCAGGGAGCTGTTGTTGCCCGACCAGTCGATGCCGTCCAGGATCACGTCTGCGGCGCGGGCCAGGCCGAAGAAGGACTCCTGGGGCATGCGCGGCAGGATGGTGCAAAACGCGCCGGCATCCAGACCATGGCGGGCAAAAGCCTCCCGAAGTCTGACACGGAACCGTTCGGTGATGGTGGGTGTCCAGCCGATGAAGAAAAACCGGCTTCCCGGCACCTCCCGCGCGATGCGTGGATAGAGATCGTCGTGGCGCGGAAGGAGCTTGAAGAGGCTTTGCAGATTCACGTAGTTCACCCGACCGGGTTCGAACCCCTCCGGCGGGCGGGCCAGCCCGACGCGCGGAGTCAGATAGCTGCTGGCCAGATTCGGCAGACGGATCAACCGTTCGCTGTAGTGCCCCTCCGCATCTTCCGGTTCCATCAGGTCGCTGCTCAAGAACACATCGATGGCCTCGAGCCCGGAGGTGATCGGATGTCCGCCGCCGTTGCACTGGAGCGGGGCGAGGCGCAGCGCGGAGATCGGATGCAGACGCGGCTCCATGCCCAGATCGGTGTAGATCAGGATATCGAGCCTGGCCTGAACGATGGTCTCGATGATCCGCTCTGCCGGGAGCGAAGGCGGCAACGGTTGAAAAAGATCCACCCGTTCCTGAAGATACCGACTGGAGAGATCGACCCGCGCGCCGGTATGGAACACCAGTCGTTCGAAGCGGTCGGGATGAAGTCCGGTGAGCCAGCGGCCATGGGTCTTGAAGATCGAGTGGCCATAAAAGAAACTCGACACGAATCCCACGCGGATCTTTTCGCCCGTTTTCCTTTCCCTCGCCTCCGGACGGTCCGCATGAGCCGGAAAGGCGGCCCTGGCCACGCGGGTCAGGAGTTTTCCATACAGAATCTGCTCGTCACGGTCGTTGAGACCATGATAATTGAGATAAAAGTTGCTGACCGCCTCGGCAGCCTCCCAGGCCTCCCGGATGCGCGCCGGGGTGTCGAGCCGGATCGACGCCGACAACGCCTCCACCCCCGCCCGCCAGCGGGCCCGCAACGGCGCGATCTCCTCCTCGGCGCGAATCAGCACCGGCAGATCGAGCAGACTCTTCCAACGCGCCCGTTCGTACTCCGGACGCAGCCGCGACGCCGTTCCGAACGCGCCGCGGGCCTCCTCGTCGTTGCCCTCGTTCTGGGCCAGCACCCCCAGATTGTACCAGGCGCGGGCATGCTCGGGACGCAACGCCAGGGTGGCGCGGTAGTGGGCGGCGGCCTCGTCGGGCTTTTCGAGTTCCTGGAGGGCGGTCGCCAGATTGCAATGGGCCTCGGCAAGGGTCGGATCCAGCTCCAGGGCCTGCCGATAGGAGCCGATCGCCTCCTCGACCCGCCCCAGTTGCTGCATCAGCGCACCACGGTTGACGTGGATGCCCGCATCCCGAGGATCCAGCCGCAACGCCTCGGCAAAGCGCTCGACCGCCGGCTCCAACCGGCCCAGGGAGACCAGCGCCCGCGCCAGTTCATGATGATAGCGCGCCTCGTCGGGCGCGGTCGCAAGGGCCATCCCCAACCGACGCGCCGCCTTGGCCGGATCCCCCAACGCGTGGATCACGGTGGCCGAAAGATAGAGGATCTCCGGTTCGCGGGGCGCGAAGGCCAACGCCTTCTCGAACGATGCGGCGGCCTCGACCAACTGCCCCGCCGCGCGCTGCTCCACCCCGGCGCGCAACGCCGCGCGCACGGTCTGGATGATCTCTTCCTGGTTCATGACACGTCGATGACCTCCGTGGGTGGCTGGATCCAGAGCCTCGATACGCCAGGACATTCGAACTCCTGGCCGGATTCGGATAGGTCTGCAAGCATGAATCGCTCCAACCTCACCGCCGTGACCAGGATCGATGCGACGCATCAGACCTCCAGGCGGTCAATGCGGCGACACAAATGATTCCCCGGTTGTCCCGATGGGACAGATGCGTTAGCATTCCTTTCGCACACCATCCCCCCGCGACCAGGAGTTCCTTTATGCGCATCTCATCCGGTCTGATCCATAAACTCGTGATCCTGCTCCTTCTGGCGCGGATGGCGCCCGCTTCGGCGGTCCCGGACGACAAGGATGAGTGTCCGCCCAATGTCAACCCCGAGGCGTGCAAGCAGGAACAGCAGCGCCGTCAACAACAGCGGCAGGAGCAGCCGCAACGCCACCAACAGGAGCAGCGCCAGCAGCAGGAGCAACAGCGCCAGCAGCAGGAGCAACAGCGCCAGCAGCAGGAGCAACAGCGACGTCAGCAGGCCGACGAGCAGCGCCGACAACAGCAACGCCAGCAGCAGGAGCAGCAGCAACGCCAGCAGCAGGAGCAGCAGCAACGCCAGCAGCAGGAGCAGCAGCAACGCCAGCAGCAGGAGCAGCAGCGCCAGCAACAGATGGAGCAGCAGCGCCAGCAACAACGTCAGCAGCAGGAGCAGCAGCAACGCCAGCAGCAGGAGCAGCAACAGCGTCAGCAGCAGGAGCAGCAACGCCAGCAGCAGCAGGAGCAGCAGCGCCAGCAACAGCGTCAGCAGCAGATGGAGCAACAGCGTCAGCAGCAGGAGCAGCAAGAGCAGCAGCGCCGCCAGCAAGCTGACGAGCAGCGCCAGCAGCAAGCTGACGAACAGCGCCGCCAGCGCCAACAACTCGAGCAGCAAAAACGCCAACAGACCGAGGAGCAACGTCAGCAGCTCGAACCACAACGTCGCCAGCCGGAGCCATCCCCCGTCAGGGAGCCCAGGCAAGAGAAGCTCCATCAACCGGAACCGGCGCGGGGTCAACCCTCGGCCAGCGGGACGCCGGAGCCCTCGGGACGGGATCGCCCCATGCCCGGCGCGCGCGAACCGAGGGAGTCGCCCACGGGGATCGCCTTGCCGGGGATCGGAAAAAGCGAGCCCGAGGCGCGTCCTCCCGAAGGACGGAGGCCCCAACCGCCCGAAGGGACGCGCGGATCGGAAGGCAAATCGCTCCCCTTGCCGGGGATCGGGAAAGGCGAGCCCGAGGCGCGTCCTCCCGAAGGACGGAGACACCAACCGCCCGAAGGGACGCGCGGATCGGAAGGCAAATCGCTCCAACCGTCCGAAGGGGAGCGCGGGTCGGAAGGCAAATCGCTCCAACCGTCCTCAGGGGAGCGGCCCGGCGGCAAGATCCCGCGCGGGCCCGAAGGGGGGCGCGGACCGGAGGGAAAAGGAGCCGGAGATCGTCCGAACCGGGATGGACATCAACCCGAAGCCACAGGAACGGCCATTCCCGGCATCGGCAAGCCGGAAGCGGAGAGCCGTCCTGGCGAAGGCAAAAGGCTGCGCCAGCCCGAAACGGGACGGATGCCGGATGGCGCCACCCCGCGCTCCCACGCCACCCCAGGCGGCGCGGAGTTCAAAGGGACCGGCGTTCCGGAATCGCGCGGCCACGAACCGGTCAGGGAGCGGCGCGGCGATCGGGACCGTGCCGCCCCGACTCCCGCCTCATCCCTGCAAGTGACGCCCCAAACCGCGGTGATACCCCAAAAGGATCACGCCGGCTGGACCCTCAAGCATCATCGCGACGATGGCGCCGAGGTACGGGTACGGGCGCACGCCCTTCCGGACGGACGCCGGCAGGTGACCGCCTATCAGAATTTCAAGGATCCGGAAACCGGCAGACGCACGCGCGTCTATCAGGATGGACGCCGGGTGATCCATGGCGCGGATTTCGTCACCCGCTCCGCGCCGGGTCGCCCCACCCTGACCATCCACGACAACGGCTTGCGCGAGGCCTATCTGCCCAACAAAAAGCGGTTCTTCGAGGAGAAGTTCGCCACGCGCCGCGACCAGCGCGGTCACGAACACCGCATCATTCATCGCACCGTGCATGCCCGTTTCACCTCCGGTCGGATCGTGATGCTGCCCCAACCGGTGATCTGGACCTACGCGGTCGTGCCGGTGCGGCAGGTCGAGGTCTACCTGTACGATCCCCAGCCGTTCCAACCCACGGTCTATACCCTGTTCACCGACCCCTTGCCCAGCCCCATCGAGGTCACCCCCAGTTGCATCATCTGTCCGCCGCCGCTGGTGAGTTATCACGACACGATCGAAGTCTATCGGAATCCTCTGGAGCTGTTGATCGACTGGCTGCTCGCCGGCGCGGTGGATGACGGTTACACATCCATCGCCCCCGTCTCTGCCTCCTACGACGACCCGCAGGTCAATCAACTCAACGCCACCGTGGCCTCGTTGCGCCAGGAACTGACCGATGTGAGCGCCAGCAATCAGGCGTTGCGTCACGAACTGGAGGATCAGCGAATCCGCCTGGACCTGCTGGAAGAGTCGCCCGACCCGGCACGGGAGATGGAACGGGCGCCGTTGCCGGTTCCGGAACCGGTACGCAAGCAGTTCTCCAAGCAGGTCAAGCAGGATCTGCTCGACCACCAGGAGAAACGACCTCTCTCCCTGGCCCAGATCCTCGACTCCAGGGAGCCGGAAGCTTACATCTTCCAGGTCTCCGAAACCCTGGAGGCCACCGAGATCGGTTCGAACGAGGAGTGCGCCCTCTCCACCGGGGATCTGGTCCGTTTCGACCAGGTGCCGGAGGAGGGGCAACCCGCCGCGCGGGTGCGGGTCATCACCTCCAAGGCGAGCAGTTGTCCGGCCAACAGCGTGGTCAACGTCAGTCTGTGGGATCTTCAGGAGATGTTGAACAGCTATCGGCAACGGCTGGAAGCCACCATGGAAAAGGTGCAACAGGAGGTTCAGCCCAGCCAGACACGGTGACGCTTCCAAACCCGCCCGGAAGGTGAGATGGCGGCCTCCGCGCACACCCGCCCGGAAGGTGAGATGGCGGCCTCCGCGCACACCCGCCCGGCAGGTGGCGCGGCATCGTCACCCCAGACGTGCCAGCACCTTGCGATGCAGAGTGGCCAGGGGCGTGTGGCGATCCAGCCGCCAGTCGATCCAGCGACCGCCGCTCGCCTCCGGGGGCTCTCCCGCCTGCCAGGAACACAGAAACGGAAAGACGGTCAGGTGGAAATGGGTAAAGGTGTGGGTCACCGCTTCCAAGGGGAGCGGTGTCGCGACGTCGATGCCAAACGCCTCGGCCAGATGACGCCGCACGATTTGCGCCTCGGGAGGCGTTGGGGATCCACCAGGCTCATCCCCCGGCGGATGCCAGAGACCTCCCAGCAGGGTGGCGTCACGATTGGGCAACAACAGCACCCGGCCATCCGGTCGGGTTACCAACGCCTGAAACTGGTACTTGCGCGGCTTGGGCATCCGGGCCAGCCGGACCGGGTAGAGGTCGGGACGCCCAAGCCGGCAGGCGGCGCAATCCCCCTGCCACGGACAGGAGGGGCATGCGGGCCGGCGCGGCGAACAGACCGTCGCCCCCAGATCCATGATCGCCTGCGCGTAATCGCCGGGCCGCTCGCGGGGGGTGAGTCGTCGGGCCTGCTCCCACAGAATCCGCTTGCCGGCGGGGGCATCCGGTGGCGTCTCCAGCGCCAGCAGTCGCGCCAGAACCCGTTTGACATTCCCATCCAGAATCGCCTGATGCTGCCCGAAGGCAATGGCGAGGATCGCGCCGGCGGTGCTCGGTCCGATGCCGGGCAGACGCCCCATGGCCTCGCACGTCTCGGGAAACCGCCCGCCCAGCTCGTCCGACACCTGACGCGCCGTGGCATGCAGATGACGCGCGCGCCGGTAATACCCCAACCCCTGCCAGATGCTCAACACCGCTTCCAACTCGGCGGCGGCCAGGGACTGAATCGTCGGGAAACGCTCCAGAAAACGCGCATAATAGGCCAATACCGTCTTGACCCCGGTCTGTTGCAGCATGATCTCCGCCAACCAGATCCGATACGGATCGCGGGTGCGCCGCCAGGGCAGATCACGCCCCTCCCGGTCATACCGCGCCAGCAGCGAGCCGGCCAGTTGGCGACACTTCGCCTCGTCGAACCCGCGCTCCATGCTTATTATCGATCCATGCGGAAACCGCCGCGAATGTATTCGAACACGCTCTGAACGTGCAGCCGTTCCAGATCCCAATCCTCCGGCAACGGCAGAAACGGATGGAGTTGACGCACCGCCCGCAGGGCCGCCTCGTCGAGCATCGCCTCCCCGGAAGGGCGTTCGATGCGAATGTTGGTGATGGCGCCGGAACGCTCGATGGTAAAACGCATCACCAGGGTGCCGGAGAGCCGATCGCGTTTGGCTGCGGCGGGATAGCTCCATCCCTGCTCGATCCGCTCCTTCAGACGGGTAAAATAGGTGGTGAATCTTGGTTCCGGGTTGTCGAGATTGACCGTCGCCTCGCGTGATTTGACCCCATGCTCCCGTGCCCGGCGTTGCCGCTCCCGATCCCAGCGAGAGATGTCGGAGAGCGACGGGTTGAGATTCAACGGTCGGGCCAGGGGCTCTTCCGCGCTCCTGGCCGTCACCGGGGGCGCGGTGTTTTCGGGTTTGGCGTCAACCGCCCTCTCGGCGGATCTGGAACGCTCCTCGTTCTTGGGTTTGGGTCTCTCCCTGGATTTGGCGGGCGGTTTGTCCCCTTCCCGTGGCGACGGACTCCTGGCCTGCTCCGGCAGAGGCGCGGGAGCCGGTTTCGGCAGCGGCGCGGGGTCGAGCGGTGGCGCTTCCGGCGGAAGCGGCGCGGGTGCGGGTGGCTCGGATGCCGGTTCGGGAAGAGGGCTCTTGACGGGCGGCGTGGGGATCATCTCCACGGTAAAGGCCGGCGGATCGATTTTTTGAGGGATTTTCGGGACGAGCAGGTCGATGCGCGCCAAAAACAGCGCATGCACGAACAGGGAAAACAACAGGGCCAACCACGGCGAACGGTATCGGGGGGATGGCAACACCCGGTGTCCGGAGTTGGAACCCGTTTCCTGGAGGGCGTTCATGGGTCGGTCAGCAGATACCGGTGACGGTCGAGTTGTTCCAACAGCAAGAATGTCAACAAACCGTTGAGGATCCCGGTGATCCAGGAGCCGGCCAGCAGCCACGGCACGGCGACGAGGATCCCCGCATGACCGATGAGCAAGATCCAGGCCGCCACACCTTGCGCCGCCATGTGGGCCATGGCCGCCAGCAACGACACCCCCACCGGTCCCAGCCCGATATCGGGGAGCAGACGGACCACACCGAGCAGCGCGAGCGCCCCGCACCCTCCGGCCAGACTCAGGAAGAATCCGGGGGTGAACAGAACCCCCAATGCCAGCGAGGAGGCGAGAATGCGCAACAGGGTCACGGCCACCGCAGCCCGCCAGCCAAGCAGAAAAAAGGCGACCAGGGTGAAGATGTTGGCCAGGCCGGGTTTGAACCAGGGGCCGGGACCGGGCAGGGCCGCCTCCAACAGATGCGCGGTCACGGCGGCGGCGGTCAGGTAGGCGATGAGCAGATCCTGGCGCAAGCGCGGCATGGGTTCAGGTTCTCGTGGGGTGACCAGAAACGGCCTGGACTATCTCTTTTTCTTCTTTTTGGCAGGCAGAGCCTTCGTGTTCACCCCAACGGGACTCTCGACGCCGCGCGGCTCCGCCACCTGCGGAACGTCCACCACCACCCCGGATCCGAGCAGTCCGGCGCGCAACGTCTCGGAGAGCTGCCGCTCCCGATCCAAAGTCGCGGAGAGCTGCTGACGCAACATCGCAGCCTGGTTCTCCTTGCGCCCCAACAAGGTAAAGGCGGCGCGGATCAACACCCCCAGCCGGATGCGCCCGTCGCCGGGCACGCTGTTGGCCTCCTCCAGATAACGCAACAAAGCCTCGTCGGCCACCCCGGCCACCCGCGCGGCATCCGCCAGGGGACAGTCGGGCAACTCGCCGCAACGGGTCAGGTCAATGGGTTGGATCACGGGTTCAGTGGATATGCGTCGCATGCGGATGCCTGACAAGAAAAGTTTGGACAGCGGAATTTCGACACGTCCGGCCCTATTCCCGAACGCGACCGATCATGACAGATCCGCGCCCGTTTCGGCAAGGAAGTCGCGCATCCTCCCCCATGAACACCCGGAACAGACGACAGACCTGCCACTTGTCCGAACCTCACGAATGCGGATACACTTTGACGGTCTCCGGTTCCTTCACGCAAGCCAGGATGTCGAAGGTGATCACGGCGGTGGTCTGGTGTTTTCCGAATGCCGTCAAACACGTCAGGACGTGTTGATATCTTGCGTCAGCGGCCTTGATACGGCGTTGCGACGCCCCTTCGCTGATCCCATGCCGCCTTTACCGTGGAGCTCCCGAAGGGAGGTCCATGGTAAGGGGGGGTGAGGGGGTTCTCCCCCCATCATGCAAGTTAGCGCTGCTCGGGTCGTCGCGCCTTGTCTGAAGGCTCGCAGCCTTCATATGTCAACACGCCCTGAGGCCTTGAAAGGGTTTGATCGCAATTCCAAGGCTGCGTCCACAAGGATTCACACCACCGCGAGGCAGGTTCAGGTTCGGGACAGAATGCGGGAAGCCGCGTCCAGGGTGTCGATGGACATCTTGGTGTTGGCCTTGCGGGTTTCGCGTTTGATCTTGTCGTAGATCTCCTCGCGATGGACTTCGACATCGCGTGGGGCGTCAATGCCGATGCGCACCTGGTTGCCCTTGATGCCCAACAGGGTGATCTTGATCTCGTCACCGATGTTCAGGCTCTCACCGATTCTGCGCGTCAGTATCAACATGGAACCATCCCCTCCCTGGGCGCGAGGACCGATCGACAACGCCAGGGTCTCCCCACCCCGACGCCCAATCCACCCCTCGCCATTGGGTTGCTAGAATTGCTTGGATAAAAAGTGGTAACCCGGTCCATTCTGCCGGAATCCCCGCCGGTCATACGCGGTCGTCTGACCTTGCGTACTCCCCTTGAGTGCCCGCAGCATGGTCTCGGTAGCCACCAAAACCCCCTTGAAAATCGCCTGGTTCTCGCGATTGGATCGCTCGGCCCGTTCGATCGAGTCACGCAGGCGCTGACGATAGGACAACAGCCCGGTATTGCCACCCATGGCTTTGTCCAACTCCTTAAGATTCACCTCGTCGTCCTTCAATCCCAACGCCTGGGCCATGCGCAACGCCTGGCCCTGTCGGGAGAGATCGAGCCGCTTGATCTCGACCAACACCTCCTCCACCCGACGGGTGGCGATCTCCAATTGCTCGGGATTGCGCTCCTTCAACGCCAGACGTTCCTGCTCCAGGAGAGGCAACAGTCGCTCGAAGAGTCCGATCATCGGATCGAGCAGGGACGTCAGACGTTGCGTTTCGGCAACCGCGTCGAAGGAAGAGGATGACATGAGTCGATCTATCCCAAGCAAATCAAATGGATTTCTTACGTTCCATCAGGACCTGACGCAAAATCTTGTCCGCCACCTCCAGGCTGGAGACCTGATAGCGTCCGCCGGCCACGGCCTCGCGGATCGGTTCCACCAGCTCCACCCGCACTTCGGGAGCGTTTTCGATCGCCTCGTTCGCCAGCCCCATGATCCGGGCGCCCGACGAGAACTGGGCATCGTCCGAACGCGCCGCAGCTGACGCCCCCCCCGCCCCGGCACTCGACTTGCCCCCGGTGCGCTTGCGGGAGATACGACCGAGTTGTCCAACATTGACGCTCTTGATTCTCGTGACCATGCTAAAGATCTCTTCCTTCAATCCCGATCCAAGGCCGGAGGGATTCCATGGTGTCAAGAATCCCGATCGTTCACCGGATCCGCGGGGCCGACGCGTGTTGGATTGCCCGCCGCTGGTAAATGAGTGTCGCGGATAGCATACGGATTATATCCGGGTTTTGCCACCCCTCCCTTACCTATCGGCGATTGCGCGACGGCGTTTAAGGAATTCTCGGTCCCTTTCGCACGATTGAGCGCGTTTTGTGCCTCTGCCACCTGTCCGAGCTGGCGGTTGACCGCCTGTTTGAAGATCGCCTCCTTCAAGCCCAGGCCACTGTTGCCGCGACTCAAATTCTTGGAGTACTCGCCATCCAGCATCTCCTGAAAGATCTTCTCGCCCGAACTTTTGGCGAACAATCGTCCGTTGGGATCCTCGGGCACGGTGCGGCGCATGGACTTGAAAAGCTGCTGAACGAACATCGCCTCAAAATCCGAGGTGGCGTCGTTCAGGCGCTTCTGGTCGGCTTTCGAGATCGACGGCACCGCCGGTTTGGCGACCGGCGTCGGCGCCGGCGGTACCGGCGGCATGTTCACGCCGTCGCTCACAGGATCTCCAGATCGGCCTGCAAGGCGCCCGCCGCCTTGATCGATTGCAGAATGGCGATCAGATCGCGCGGGGTCACGCCCACGCCGTTCAATCCGCGCACCAGATCGCCCAGGGTCACCCCCTCGGGCATCTCCAGCACCCGCGCGTCCTTCTCTTCGGCACTTACCGCGCCACCCGGCGTCACCACGGTGGCGCCCTGGGAACGGGCGTTGGGCTGGCTGACTCTCGGCTCCTCGCGAATCTTGATGCTCAGGCCGCCGTGCGCCAAGGCGACGGTGGAGACACGCACGTTCTCGCCCATGACGATGGTGCCGGTACGTTCGTTGAGCACCACCCGCGCACGCTGATCCGGATCGATCTGCACGGACTCGAGACGCGACACGAAATTGACCACCTTGCCCTGATAATCCGGCGGGATCACCAAGGCGATCGTGCCCGAGTCCCTGGCCGAGGCCAAGGGCTTGCCGAACACGTCGTTGATCGACTGCACGATGCGGTTGGCGGTGGTGAAGTCCGGATTGCGCAGGGAGAGCTGCAACTGCTGCTCCTTGTTCAACTCGAACTCGATCTCCTTTTCCACCGTGGCGCCCGCCGAAATGCGGCCCACCGTGGGATGGTTCTTCTGCTGGGATGCCCCGCCCCCGCCCGCCGAGAAACCGCCGACGATCAACGGACCCTGGGCCACCGCATAGATGCGGCCATCCGCGCCTTTCAAGGGGGTGAGGATCAGCGTGCCGCCCTGGAGGGTCTTGGCATCGCCCAGACTGGAGATCATCACATCGAGCTTGCTGCCCTGACGGGCGAACGGCGGCAGGGTGGCGGTGACCATCACCGAGGCGACGTTCTTCACCTTCACCTGCTGATCCGCGGAGATGCCCATGCGTTCGAGCATCATCTTCAACGACTGATTGGTGAAGGCGGCGCTCGAGTCACCCGAACCGTTCAGACCGACCACCAGGCCAAAACCGGTCAAGGGGTTGTCGCGCACCCCCTCGATCTCCACCACGTCCTTCAACCGTGCGGCTTCGACCTCGGGTACGGTCACCAACCCCGGCGCGACCATCAACAAGGCCAGGATCCAATGCGGACAACGGCGAAAGGTTTTCATGCCGATCACAGAATGTTGATGGTGGTGAGGAAGCGACCGATCCAGCTCGGACGCTGTTGATCATCCAGATCCCCGTCGCCGGAGAACTCGATGCGCGCGTCGGCGATCTGATCCGAGGTCACGGAGTTGTCCGCGCTGATATCCTCCGGACGGATCACGCCGGAGAGGATGATGTATTCGTTTTCGTTGTTCAGGGTGATGTCACGCCGCCCCTCGATGCGCAGGTTGCCGTTGGCCAGAACCTGGGTGACCAGACAGGAGATCTTGGCTTCGAGCTTGCTCTGGCGGGCGATGTCGCCCTTGCCCTCGAAGTTGTTGGTGCTGCTGGCCGTGGCCTCGCCGGCCAGAGCCGGATTGTTCAGTTTCAACAATTTGCGCACATCGAGCGCGTTGGACATGCTCAAGGTGTTGTCGTTGGTGCGCTCGAGCTTGGTTTTGGCGTTCTTGGTGGCGATCGGGTTCTCCGACACCTTCACCATCACGACATCGCCGATGTTGCGCGCCTTGTTGTCCAGAAACAGGGTGTTGCGATCCGTGGTCTGCCAGATCGACCCTTTCTTGGGGGCGAGGGTCTCCGGAGGCGTCGGCTGCACGATGGCAATCGGCGCCGCCGGACGCTCGGAAGCGCGCGTCATCCCGCAACCGGCAACCACCATGGGCAGCAACGGCACGAGGAGGATCATCTTGGCCATTCCGTTCATCTTGAACACCTCTCCATTCACTCGCAAGACTACCAAATCACTTCCGCCTGACCCGGACCGGTGATGCGGGCATCGAACCGTCTGTGACTGTCCGGATTCTCCATCGACACGATCTCCCCCACCCGGCCCCCGTTCTTGGCCACCGCCGTGGATTCGATGCGCAACGCACCCGAAACCGCCACCACCCGCACCCGCTCCCCGCGCGCCACCACCTGGGGGGAGGCAAACCAATCGGTCTGCAACGGACGGTCCGAGGTGATGCTCCGGGTGGCGCTCATGCCGAGAATCTCCTTGGGATCCTCGATCATGCCGGCGGGCGGATTCTTGAGATCGCCCTCCATCCACTTGATATCGCCCTCGCGCACCACATCGCCGCGCTTGATGGCCCGCTTGAGCACCGGATAGCGCAACGACTGCTTGAAGATCGCCGCGACCTGAATCACCATCTCCGGCTTGCCGTTGACCAGCACCTCGACCGGGATGGTCTGGCGTCCGGATCCCCAGTCGTTCACATCTGCCTTGATCTTCCAGTTCACCGGACCATCCGGCAGTCGCAGTTCATCGCGGTAAAAGACCTTTTCAAGCCGCAATCCTTGCGCGTCACCCTCCAGCAGGGCGCGCACCTGTTGTTCGCTGGCGCGCGCCACGTCCCGGGCGTGGATCAACTGGGCATGCGCATGGTTGGGCATCCACCCCGCCACCAGGAGCGACGCCACCGCGATCCGTTGGCCGAACCTGTTCATCCCCATGCCCCTCTCACACCCTCATCACCGTTTCAACTGCGCCACCTGGCTCAACATGTTGTCCGCGGTCTGGATCGCCTTGGTGCCGATTTCGTAGGCCCGTTGCGTGGCGATCATGTCAACCATTTCCGTCACCATATTGACGTTCGACTGCTCCAACACATGCTGACGCACGCTACCCATGCCATCGGAGTTCGGTTTGGCCGTCTGCGGGGTGCCGGAAGCGACACTTTCCACGAACAGGTTGTTGCCGATGGCCGTCAATCCGGATGGATTCACAAAACGGGCCAGTTCGATCTGACCCTGATTGGCCATGAAGCCGGGGTTGGTGTTGGTGGTGAATCCGATCGATCCGCCGCTCTCGATGGTCACCCCGGTATGCAACTGCGGATTCACGCCGATGTTGCCGCCGCGCAACGGATACCCGTCTGCGGTGACGATGTTGCCATCCTTGTTGATCTCGAAGTGACCATCGCGGGTGTAGGCGATGTCGCCGTTGGGCAGTTCGATCTGGAAAAACCCCTGACCGCTGACCATCATGTCCACGTTGAACGGGGCCTCGCTGGTCGGCACGGCACTCCCCTGGGTGAACTCCTTGGAGACCGACACCACCTTCACGCCGTGTCCCAACTGGATGCCCACCGGCACCTGGGTACCGGTCTCCGAGGTTTCGCTGCCCGCCGGACGCATGTTGGCGTAGAGCAGATCCTGGAAATGGGTGCGGGAGTGCTTGAATCCCGACGTGTTGACGTTGGCCAGGTTGTTGGCGATCACATCGATACTGCGCTCCTGGGCGGACATTCCGGTGGCCGCGGTCCACATGGCTCGCATCATGGCTTGGTGCTCCTCGTTCTCGTTTCGTAATTTATATGTGCGTCATCGACTGTTGAAAATCGCATCAATTGCTCAGATGGCCGATCTGGTTGGCCTGACCGTCAATCCCATCCAGGGTCTGGATGATTTTCAGATAGTTCTCGAAATTGCGGTTGGCCTCGATCATCTGGGTCATGCCGCGCACCGTGTTGGTGTTGGATGCCTCCAGGAATCCCTGCTTGAAGCCACCACGCGCACCCACCAGCGATGTCTCGCTTCCCTCGGGCGCGGCGTAGAGATTCTGTCCGACCCGTTTGAGTCCTTCCTTGGGCAGTCCGACCCGCAACAACTGTCCCGCCTGTCCCGACGGGCTGGCCACGGTGCCATCCTGGCTGATCTCCACCCCTTCCATGCCGATGGTCAACGGACCGCCGCCGCTGCTCATCACCGGATGGCCATCCTTGGTGACCATCTCGCCACGATCGTTGACCTGGAACGAACCATCACGGGTATAGCGTCTTCCTTCCGGTGTATCGATCACGAAATAACCCTCCCCGTCGATGGCCACGTCCAATGGATTGCCCGTACCCTTGAGCGCGCCCTGCGTGGTATCGGTGGTGGTGCTCGGCGCCGCCGGATAGGTCATGCTGTAAGCGCTTGACCTGGGATTGATAAAAGGATATGGCAATTCCATCGGCCCCTTGTGACCCATGAACGCGTCACCCGGCAGCGGATGGTGCTCATCACCCGGTTTGGTCAGGTAGGAATCAAAGGTGATGTTGCCCTCCTTGAACCCGTTGGTGTTGACGTTGGCCAGGTTGTTCGCCAGCACGTCGAGGCGCATTTCGGTACGCATTGCCCCGTTTACGGCAGCATAAATGCCACTATCCATGGATACCAAGACTCCCGATGGTCAGCAAATGCAATTGACATGAGACTTCTTTGCTCGTAGCTTCCACTAAGCAACCATTATGCCATTCTGCGGATTTTTGTGCGATTCATGACATTTTCCTCGTTGATTCGCATGGTTAAGCAGAGCATCGAAAAAAACGTCCCTCCGGAACCGGCGTCGGAACCGTGGCAGTGGGCAAATAACAACCCGTAACCTTGACCAATCATTCAAAAAAAGAGACCAGGCATGCAAAAAGAGTCCCCAACCTCCGGCCCGATGATCGAAGCCCTGGAATCCCTGATGGCCCGTCTGCGCGGCGAGGACGGCTGTCCCTGGGATCGGAAACAGACCTTGAAATCCCTGCTCCCCTACACCATCGAGGAGGCCTACGAGGTGGTGGAGGCGGTCGAGACCCACGATTTGAAAGCGCTGAAGGACGAGTTGGGTGATTTGCTGTTTCACATCGTCTTTCACAGCCGCATCGCCGCGGAGGAGGGGCACTTCACCCTGGCCGAGGTGATCGAGGGGATCGTCACCAAGATGACCCGGCGTCATCCGCATGTGTTCGGCAGCGAGGCGGAGCGTCAGGCCGATCCGGACCGGGTGGTGGCCCGCTGGGAGGAGATCAAGCGCGAAGAGAAGGCCGCCAAGGGTGGCGGAGAGCCCGCATCGGTGTTCGACGACCTCAACAGCCATCTGCCGGCGTTGCTGTGGGCCTCGAAGGTGCAGCGCAAGATGTCGCAGGTGGGTTTCGACTGGAAGGATCCTTCCGGGGTGATCGAAAAGATCCACGAGGAGTTGGAGGAGTTCCGGGTCGCCCCAAACGCGGACAATCGCGAGGAGGAGCTGGGGGATATTCTGCTCACCCTGGTCAATCTGGCCCGGCACTACCGCATCAATCCGGAAACCGCGTTGCGGCGTGCCACCCACAAGGTTCAGGATCGGTTCCGCTTCATGGAACGGGCTCTGCACGCGAGCAACCGCACCCCCAAGGATGCGTCGCTGGATGAGTTGGAGGAGCTGTGGTTGGCGAGCAAAAGATAACGCGCCATTCAATGGAATGCAGGGGGCAAGCCCGGCGGTTTGTCGTGGATTTTGCCTTTGACTCTTTGTTCAAGGGGCATCATATTGACCCGAAAAGCAGTGCGGAACAACGATGACCCGACAATTTTTTGCCTTGAGGTGACGCATGATCGGCAGCCAGATCAACGCAAGTGAAAAGCAGTTCGGTTACAAGGAAGAAACCAAGTCGAGTCAGGCGCAGTTGGCCCATCGCGAAAAGCTCTACCGTTTGTTCCGCGAGACACCGTTGCCGGTCGATCAACTCCTGACCTGCCTGGGTTTGTACATGCGCAGTTCAGCCTTGACCAAGATCCTGTTCATCAATGAACTGTACGAACTGATTTTGCATCAGCCTGGCGTCATCATGGAGTTCGGAACCTGGTGGGGGCAGAACATCGTGTTGTTCGAAAATCTGCGAGCCATTTACGAACCGTTCAATCAAAGCCGAAGGGTGATCGGTTTCGACACCTTCAAGGGGTATCCATCCATTTCCGATCAGGACCGGATCAGTGAAACCATCACCATCGGCGGCTACAAGGTGTCGGAAGGATACCGGAAATATCTGGAGGAGTTGATCGCCTTTCATGAAGAGAACAACGTATTGGGCAATATCAAGAAACACCAGCTGGTCGAAGGCGACGTAACGGAAACGATCCAGGAGTTTTTCGTCAAACACCCTGAAACCATCGTGGCCCTGGCCTATTTCGACATGGCGCTTTATGAACCGAGCAAGGCCTGCCTCCAGGCCATTCGCCCGCATTTGATGCCCGGCAGCGTCATCATGTTCGACGAACTGAATTCGCGGGAATATCCTGGTGAAACGGTGGCCTTCAAGGAGTTGTTCCGAGGGGAGCGTTTCACGCTCCACCGCAGCAAATTCATGACGGATCGTGCGTATATCATCCTGCAATGAACGCACCGGAACCAGGTTCCGCCTGTTCCATGCCCCCTTGACCGAAGCTGGAACAGGCCGTATCCAATCTGTTCCCACCACCCCCGGTTCCCGGTGACGACTGGGGGGCCGGGCATGATTTCCACCACCCCCGGTTCCCGGTGACGCCCCCGGGGGGCCGGGCACGATTTCCACCGCCCCCGGTCCCCGGTAACGACCAGGGGGCCGGGCACGGTTTCCACCGCCCCCGGTCCCCCGTGATGACGGGTGCGTCACATCGACGCACCACGCCTTTTCACCTCATCTCACGTCAGTGCCGATGCTCCACCGCATCGCGAATCACCTCCAACATCTTGCCATCCTCGATGGTCGGCAATTCGCCCGGATCACGACCCTCGGCAATCGCCAGAATCGCCCGCCGGATCACCTTGCCGGAACGGGTCTTGGGCAATCCTTGCACCACATGCATGAACTTGGGACGGGCAATCGCGCCGATCTGCCGCGCCACCACCGCCTTCAACTCATCCTCGCTTGGCACCGCGACATTGGCCATCAACACCACGAACGCCTCGATCTCCTGCCCCTTCAGCTCGTCATGAATACCCACCGCCGCCGCCTCGGCCACGGCGGGATGGGTGCAAAGCGCCTCCTCCACCTCACGGGTGCCCAAACGGTGACCCGCCACGTTGATCACGTCGTCGTTGCGACCCATGATGAAATAATAGCCGTCATCGTCATAGATCGCATAGTCGAAGGTGGCGTACAACAACTCCTTGGCGGTCGAGAAGTAGGTCTTGACGAACCGGTCATCATCCCCCCAAACCGTGGTCATGCAGCCCGGCGGCAGCGGCGGACGGACCATCAACGACCCCTTGGTGTTGACGCCGATCTCAACGCCATGCTCATCCAGCAGCACGGTCTCGTAACCGAACGCAGGCTTGCTCGGCGAGCCGAACTTGTTCTCCATCAATCCCAGACCGGCGAAGTTGGTCAAGATCGGCCAGCCGGTCTCGGTCTGCCAGTAGTTGTCCACCACCGGAACCCCCTGCAACGCCTCCGTGACCCAGCGATGGGTCTCCTTGTCCAAGGGCTCGCCGGCCAGGAACAGGGTGCGCAACGAAGAGAGATCGTGGGCGTGGATCCAGTCGGCGCCGGTTTTTTTCAACAGTCGGATCGCGGTCGGCGAGGTGAACAGACAGTTGATGCGATACTCGGCCACCAGCGACCACCAGATGCCCGGATCCGGACGGATCGGCAGTCCCTCGTAAAGAATGGTGGTGGCACCGGTCAAAAGCGGGGCATAAACGATGTAGGAGTGACCCACCACCCAGCCGATGTCCGAACCGGCGAACATCACCTCGCCCGGCCCCACGTTGTAAATGTATTTCATCGACTGCCGCATGGCCACCATGTGACCGCCGGTATCGCGCTGCACCCCCTTCGGACGCCCGGTGGTGCCGGAGGTATACAGGATGTAGGAGGGATGGGAGGATTCCACCCACTCCGGATCCACGATCTTGCCCCGATGCGGACCCATGGCGGTGGCAAAGTCGATCTCACCGGCAATCGGGCAGGGATTGGAATCCAGGCCACGATTGATCACCAGCACTTTCGGTCGCTCCACGGTGACCGCGTTGAGTCCTTCCAGAAGCAGCGGCTTGTAAGGGGTCACCTTGCCACCGCGCATGCCGGCGTCGGCGGTGATCACCAGCTTCGGACTGGCGTCGTCGATGCGCGAGGCCAGGGCCAGTGAGGCGAAGCCGCCGAACACCACCGAATGGACCGCGCCGATGCGCACGCAGGCCATCATGGCCACGATCGCTTCCGGGATCATCGGCAGATAGATCAACACCCGATCCCCGCTCTCGATGCCCAGCTCTTTCAACAGCGAGGCCATCTCGTTGACCTGCGTGTACAGATCGCGATAGGTGATGTTGCGCCGCTCGTTCACCTCGGTCGAAACCCAGGCGATGGCGATCTGATCGCCCCGCTCCGCCACATGCCGGTCCACCGCGTTGTAGCAGATGTTGGTCAGACCGCCCTCGAACCAGCGCACGAAGGGCGGCTTGTCGTAGTTGAGCACCCGTTCGAACGGTTTGTGCCAATAAATCAACTCCGCCTGTTCGCCCCAGAACGCCTCGCGGTCGTCGATGGAGCGGCGATACATCTTCTCGTAGTTTTCGGCAGGGGTCATGTTTCTTTTCTCCAGTTGGGGTGAAACCAATCACATCAGTGTAGACAGGGCTGGTCACGCATCCAAAAACGGATCGACCAGCACCCGACCACGCACCCGTCCCTCCAGCAACTCCCGGCAGGCTTGGGGGATTCCGCTCAAGCCCACCGTGCGTTCCTGGAACGTTGCGAACAGCGCGGATGGAATCCCTTCGGCCAGGCGCTTCCAGGCCGTGGCACGGGTTTCGCGGTCGATATGCACCGAATCGACCCCCTGCAAGCGGACATTGCGCAGGATGAAGGGAAAAACCGTGGCCGGCAGGCCCGGCTCGTCGGCCAGGCCGCAAGCGGCCACCGTGCCGTTGTAGTGAATGAACTTGAGCAGCCCGGCCAGGGTCTTGCCGCCGGCCACGTCGATGGCGCCCAACCAACGCTGGGTATCCAGGGGTTTGTTGGAAGCGGTCAACTCCTGGCGGTGGATGATCGAGTCGGCGCCGAGTCGGCGCAGATAGCTCTCGTGTTCCAGACGCCCCGTGGCCGCGCACACCTGGTATCCGAGCTGTTTGAGCAGCACCACCGCCCAGCCTCCCACGCCCCCGGTCGGGCCGGTCACCAGAATTTCGGTGCCCCCATCCGGTTTCAGACCGCCGGCCTCCAGGGCCATCACGCACAGCATGGCGGTCAGGCCGGCGGTGCCGAGCAGCATGGCGCCGTCCGGGGTGAGCGACACGGGACAGGGGACCAGCCAGGCGCCAGGCAGGCGGGTGTATTGCGCGAAGGCGCCGTGTCGGGTTTCGCCGACCCCGTGTCCGGTCAGGATCACGGCATCGCCGGGAGACCAGTCCGGGTTTTCGGACGCCACCACCTCGCCGACCAGATCAATGCCGGGAATCATCGGAAAGCGGCGCAGGATCGGGCTTTTGCCGGTGACCGCCAGGGCATCCTTGTAGTTGATGCCCGAGCGAAGGATCCGCACCAGCACATCCCCTTCCGGCAGGGATTCCGGCGGGAAAAGGGTGGTTTCGGAACGATGGGCGCCCTCCGTGTCGCGGTGGACCAGCAGCACCAGGTTGGATGGGGTGTCCGGCATGGTTGGGCTCCGTCGAGCGGGGATGGAGGTGGTGGGATGATGATTCAGGTTCAAACGGTCACGGGGGTCCGAGGACGGTTACCGTCCCCGGCGGGGGCGGGGCAGAGCCCGGCGATTGCGAACGTTGTTCTTTCGGGGGCCTGCGCCCCCATTCCCCGCAAAACATTTCCGGGGGCTTCAAGCCCCCGGACTTCAACAACACTCACACCCGCTCAACACACAGCGCGATCCCCATGCCACCACCGATACACAACGTGGCCAACGCCTTTTTGGCCTGACGACGCTTCATCTCATAAAGCAACGTCACCAGAATACGCGCACCCGAAGCACCCACCGGATGACCCATCGCAATCGCGCCACCGTTGACGTTCACCTTGGCCAGATCCCAACCCATGTCCCGGTTCACCGCCATGGCCTGGGCCGCGAACGCCTCGTTGGCCTCGATCAGATCCAGATCATCGATGGTCCAACCCGCCTTGGAAAGAGCCAGACGGCTGGACGGAATCGGACCCGTGCCCATGATCGACGGATCCACGCCGCACGAAGCCCAGGAGACGATCCGCGCCAACGGCTGCAAACCACGCTTGGCCGCATTCGCCGCACTCATCAACACCGCCACCGCCGCACCGTCGTTGATGCCCGAAGCGTTGCCTGCGGTCACCGTACCCTCCTTGTCGAAGGCGGCACGCAGCTTGGCCAACGTCTCCACCGTGGTGCCATGCTTGGGATGCTCGTCGGTGTCGATGATCAGGTCACCCTTCTTGCTCGGAATCACCACCGGCACGATCTCTTCACGGAACAGACCCGCCTTCTGGGCAGCCTCGGCCTTCTGCTGCGAAGCGGCGGCAAAAGCATCCTGCTCGGCACGGGTCAAACCCCACTTCTTGGCCACGTTCTCGGCGGTGTTGCCCATGTGGTAGTTGTGGAAAGCGTCGGTCAGGGCGTCGCGAATCATGCTGTCCTGCATCTCGGCACTGCCCATCTTGGTGCCGTTGCGCAGATGGATCAAGTGCGGGGCCAGACTCATGTTCTCCTGCCCGCCAGCCACCACGATCTCGGCATCCCCCATGGAGATGGACTGATAGCCGTTCACCACGGCACGCAGCCCCGAACCGCACAGCTGGTTCAAGCCATACGCGGTACGCTCCACCGGAATCCCGGCGTTCACCGCCGCCTGACGGGCCGGATTCTGCCCGGCCCCCGCGGCCAGAATCTGTCCCATCACCACCTCGGAAACCTCAGCCGGGGCCACGCCCGCCCGCTTCAACGCTTCCACGATGGCGATCTCGCCCAGTTTGTGCGCCGGAACCGAACTCAGCCCCCCGCCAAAGGTTCCAACCGCCGTGCGCGCCGCCGATACGATGACAATCTCGCTCATTTTAACCCCTCTCCATAGTGTATGTTTCACGAATAACGGCTGGCTTGCTCCAGCTCGACCAAAACCCCACCCACTCCCTTCGGATGGAGAAAAACCACCGGTTGCCCGTGCGCTCCGATCTTGGGCTCCGGATCCAGAACCTCCAGGCCCTGCTCCCGCAGTCGCCCGACGGCATCCTGAATATCTTCCACCTCGTAGCAGACATGATGCATGCCGCCTGAGGGGTTGCGTTGCAGAAACCGGGTCAACGGCGAGGCATCCCCGAACGGATGCAACAACTCGACGTTGGTATTCGGCAGACGCACAAACACCACCGTCACCCCGAACTCCGGCATGTCGCACGGCTCGTCCACCCGCGCGCCCAGCACATCCCGATAGGTGGCCACGGCCTTGGCCAGATCCGGCACCGCGATGGCCACATGATTCAATCGACCGATCAAATCACCCTCCCCTTCTCATTCGAACACAAACAGCACGGCATCCGCTTCCACCGTATCCCCGGCCTTCACATGCACCTCGGCCACCACCCCGTCCTTTTCCGCCCGCAGGGTATTTTCCATTTTCATGGCCTCCAGCACGCACAACGGATCCCCCTGCGCCACCTTGTGACCCACCACGGTCATCACCTCGCGCACCAGGCCGGGCATGGGGGTGGTCATCTTCTTGGAACTGGCGGTCTGACGCTTCTCCGGCATGCGGCGCGCCATCTCGTAAAGCCGCAACGGGGTCACCGACACCTGCACGCGCCGCCCGCCATGGGAGAACTGATACCCCATTTCGATGCGCCGGATGCGCACCGTCCGCTTCACACCCTCCACCTCGAAGGTGGCCATGCGGTTGCCCGGATGGTAGTTCCCGGAAATCTCATGCACGCAGCCATCCTCCAGGGTGATGCGGTTGTCGCTCTTGCGATGCTCCACCGTCAGCCGGATCGCGTCGCCGGCCATCATCACCACCCACTCCTCGACCGGCGGCGGCGGCATGAGCATCGCCTCCTGGGTATGCTCCACGCTCACCGCCACCATGGCGAAGAAGCGCTTGAGATCCTCGGTCAAGGGGGCGCCCTCGAACCCGCCCGGATACTCCTCGGCAATGAAAGCCGTGGTCAGATCCCCGGCCTGAAAGCGGGGATGCCCCATCACCGCGTTGACGAAATCGATGTTGTGGGCCACCCCGTCGATCAGATACTTGTCCAAGGCGCGTCGCATGGTGACGATCGCCTTGGCGCGGTTCGCCCCCCAGGTGACCAGCTTGGCGATCATCGGATCATAATGGATCGACACCTCGCCGCCCGCATACACCCCGGTATCCACCCGCACCCGATCGCTCTCCGGCGGCGGCTGATGACGTACCAGACGACCGGTGGAGGGCAGAAAACCGGCATAGGGGTTCTCGGCGTAGATGCGACACTCCATGGCCCAACCGTGCAGCGGAACCTGTTCCTGGGTCATTTCCAGCGGTTGACCGCGGGCGATGCGGATCATCTGTTCCACCAGATCCAGCCCGGTGATCATCTCCGTGACCGGATGCTCCACCTGGAGACGGGTGTTCATCTCCAGGAAGTAGAACTGCCGGTCCTCGCCCACCACGAACTCCACGGTGCCCGCCGAAACATACCCCACCGCCTTGGCCAGGGCCAACGCCTGTTCGCCCATGGCGCGGCGCATTTCCGGCGTCACGAACGGCGACGGGGCCTCCTCGATCACCTTCTGGTTGCGACGCTGGACCGAACACTCGCGCTCGTTCAGCCACAAGCCGTTGCCGTGGGCATCGCACAGGATCTGCATCTCGATGTGACGCGGCTTTTCGATGAACTTCTCGATGAAAACCCGATCGTCCTTGAAGTAGTTGCGCCCCTCGCTGGAGGCCGACGTCCACCCTTCGGCCACCTCGCGATCGTTGCGCGCCAGACGCATCCCCTTGCCGCCGCCGCCCGCCGAGGCCTTGATCATCACCGGATAGCCGATGGAACGGGCCACGGTCACCGCCTCCTCGGCGGAGCCGATCACATCGTCATGACCGGGAATGGTGTTCACCCCCGCCGCCCTGGCCAGCCGCTTGGAGGCGATCTTGTCCCCCATGGCGCGGATCGCCCCCGGACCGGGACCGATGAAGATCACCCCGCGCTCTTGCAGAGTTTCGCAAAAATCGGCGTTCTCGGACAAAAATCCGTAGCCCGGATGAACCGCGTCCGCGCCGCTCTTCTCGATGGCCTCCAGGATGTTCTCCACCGACAGATAGGAGGCGGAACTGGCCGCCGGTCCCACCCGACAGGCCTGATCGGCCTTGCGCACATGCAAGGCATCGCGATCGGCATCCGAATGGATGGCCACGGTGGCAATCCCCATGCGACGCGCCGTGCGGATGATCCGGCAGGCGATCTCACCACGATTGGCAATCAGTATCGTGCGCATGCCAAAACCCCTTACAAAGGCAGATTGTCGTGTTTTTTCCAGGGATTGGTCAACTGCTTGCCCGCCAGGGTCCGCAATCCGCGAATCACGCGATACCGGGTGTCGCGCGGCATGATCACATCGTCGATGAACCCTTTGCGCGCCGCGATGAACGGCGTGGCGAAGTTGGCGGCATAGGCGGCGGTGACCTCCTTGAGCTTGGCTTCCGGATCCTCGGCGGAACGGATCTCGTTGCGAAAGATGATCTCCGCGGCCCCTTTCGGTCCCATGACCGCGATTTCGGCGTTGGGCCAGGCGTAATTGAGATCGCCGCGCAGATGCTTGGAGGACATGACGTCGTATGCGCCGCCATAGGCCTTGCGGATGATCACGGTGATCTTGGGAACCGTGGCCTCGGCAAAGGCGAACAAGAGCTTGGCGCCATGCTTGATGATCCCGCCCAACTCCTGCTGGAGTCCGGGCAGAAAGCCGGGCACATCCACGAAGGTGACCAGCGGGATGTTGAAACAGTCGCAGAACCGCACGAAACGGGCCGCCTTCACCGAACTGGCGATGTCCAGGCAGCCGGCCAGCACCAGAGGCTGATTGGCCACGATGCCGACGGTCCGACCATCCATGCGCGCGAAACCGATGATGATGTTCTTGGCGTAGCCGGCCTGCACCTCGAGAAAGTCGTAGTTGTCCACCACCTTCTCGATCAACTCCTTCATGTCGTAAGGCCGGAGCGGATCGTCGGGGACCAGGGTATCCAGCGACGGGGTGTCGCGACGCGGATCGTCACCGGTTTCGATGCGCGGGAGCGGGGTCTGGTTGTTGGAAGGGAGGAACGAAAGCAGACGACGCAACTGCTTGAGCAGGTTGAGATCGTTGTCAAAGGCGAAATCAGCCACCCCGGAGCGGGTGAAATGGGTGAGCGCGCCCCCCAACTGCTCGGCGCTCACCTCTTCGTGGGTGACGGTCTTGACCACCTCCGGTCCGGTGAGGAACATGTAGGAGGTATCCTTGACCATGAGGATGAAGTCGGTCAAGGCGGGAGAATAGACCGCGCCACCGGCACAGGGGCCCATGATCGCCGAGATCTGCGGCACCACCCCGGAGGCCAGCACGTTGCGCTGGAACACCTCGGCATAGCCGGCCAGGGAGGCCACGCCCTCCTGGATGCGCGCGCCGCCGGAGTCGTTGATACCCAGGATGGGGGCTCCGACCTTGACGGCCATATCCATGATCTTACAAATCTTCCGTGCGTTCGACTCGCTCAGGGAGCCTCCGAGAACCGTGAAATCCTGGGAAAAGGCGAACACCTTGCGTCCGTAGATGGTGCCCACCCCGGTGACCACGCCGTCGCCGGCCACCCGGTTCTCCTGCATGCCGAAATCGGCACAGTTGTGCTCCACGAACATGTCCAACTCCTCGAAGGAGTCGGGATCCATCACCACCTCCAACCGTTCGCGAGCGGTCAGCTTGCCCCGTCTGTGCTGCGCCGCGATGCGCTCCTGCCCGCCCCCCAAACGGGCCTGCCCACGCAAACGATCCAGTTTGTCAATGATTTCCCACATGTTTCCAACTCACCGCCCGAAGAAATGTTGCAACAACCGCTCAGCCGCAGCCACCGCACCCAGCGTGCCATTCTCCACCCCCGGTTCCAGCTCCCCAACCAGTCTCCGAATGGTCGGATCGGCCAGAAACCGGCGCCGCAAGCCATCGTGAACCCGCTCCCACATCCAGGGGGTCGCCTGCCGCAGGCGTCGTTGTTTGAGTTCGCCATTCTCCATGGCGCGTTGCCGAAATGCCTGGATCGTCTCGTAAACCGCCTCGATCCCCTGCTCCTCTTGGGCGCTGGTCAGCAACACCCGAGGCATCCAACCGGTCACGTCGTGGTGCAAAAGCGGCAGCGCGGAACACACCTGCGCGGCGGTGGTTTCGGCGGCATGCCGGAACGGACCATCCGCCTTGTTGATCACCAGCAGCTCGGCCAACTCCATGATGCCGCGCTTGATCCCCTGCAACTCGTCGCCGGCGTTGGGCAACAGCACCAGCATGAAAAGATCCACCATGCCATGAACCTCGGTCTCGCTCTGCCCGACGCCCACCGTCTCGACCAGGATCAGCTCGAAACCGGCGGCCTCCAGCAACACCATGCTCTCGCGGGTACGCCGCGCCACCCCGCCGGTGGCGCCGCCCGTGGCCGTGGGCCGGATGAAGGCCAACGGATGGGCGCTCAGGCGCGGCATGCGGGTTTTGTCGCCGAGTATGCTCCCGCCGCTGCGTCGCGACGACGGATCAATGGCCAACACCGCCGTGGGCACCCCCTTGCCGACCGCCAGCATGCCCAAGGATTCGATCAGGGTGCTCTTGCCCGCCCCCGGCGGACCGCTGATCCCGACCCGTATCCCGCGCATCTCCGTATGGCTCAAACCATCCAGCAGTCGGGCGGCCAGAAGCTCGTCCTCGGGACGGGAACTTTCGATCAGGGTGATCCCCTTGGCCAGCGCCCGACGTTCGCCGCGCCGGATCCCCTCGGCCAGCGACTCCGGGGTCATTCAGGCCGCCCGTGGCAGCAGACGCCGCTCGATGGCCGCCAGAACCCGACCTGCCGCCTCCACCGCCGAGGCGCCCGGCCCAAAAATCTCCGCCACGCCCACCGCTTTGAGGGCGGCATGGTCCTGCTGAGGAATCACCCCGCCAGCCACCACCACCACGTCCCCCGCCCCCTCGCGCTCCAGGGCGCGCATCAGCAAGGGCAGCAGGGTGGCATGCCCGCCGGCCAGACTCGAGACGCCAATGGCGTGAACATCGTTCTCCACCGCCTGCCGGGCGGCATCTTCCGGGGTCTGGAACAAGGGGCCGATGTCCACGTCGAAGCCGGCATCCGCGAACGCCGAGGCGATCACCTTGGCTCCCCGGTCGTGTCCATCCTGACCGAGTTTGACCACCAGCAACCGCGGACGCCTGCCGGTGCGCTGCTCGAACGATGCCACATCGCCGGCCAGATGGCTCCAGGCCGCGTTCCCCTGCCAGTCGGCGGCATACACCCCGCTCACGCCACCGATCTGACGACGATGGCGGCCATATACCGCCTCCAACGCATCGCTCACCTCGCCCACCGTGGCCCGTGCCGCCATCGCCTCGATGGAGAGGGCCAGAAGGTTGCCGCTCTCTTCGCGGGCCGCGCGGGTCAGGGCATCCAGGCAGGCATGGACCGCGCCCGCATCCCGGTTGGCGCGCACCTCGGCCAGACGCGCCAGTTGGGCATCGCGCACCGCCATGTTATCGACCACCAGCACATCCAGCGGTTCATCCGTGGCGCAGCGGTAGCGGTTCACCCCGACGATCACCTCCTCGCCGCGATCGATGCGCGCCTGCTTGCGGGTGGCCGCGCTCTCGATGCGCCGCATTGGCAGACCGGTGGCAATGGCCGAAACCATGCCGCCGGCGGCATCGATCTCCCCGATCAACTCCCAAGCCTTGTCGGCCAGATCGTGGGTCAGGCTCTCCATCAGATAGGAGCCGCCCCAGGGATCGATCACATGGGTGAGATGGGCCTCTTGTTGCAGGATGATCTGAGTGTTGCGCGCGATGCGGGCCGCAAACTCGCTCGGCAGGGCGATGGCCTCGTCGAGCGCGTTGGTGTGCAGGGATTGGGTGCCGCCAAAGACCGCCGCCATCGCCTCGATGGTGGTGCGCACCACGTTGTTGTGCGGATCCTGGCTGGTCAACGACCATCCGGAGGTCTGGCAGTGGGTGCGCAGCAGGCTGGATTTGGGATCCTTGGGATTGAAGGCGGACATGATCCGCGCCCACAGCAGACGCGCCGCGCGCAGCTTGGCCACCTCCATATAAAAGTTCATGCCGATGCCAAAGAAGAACGACAACCGGGGGGCGAACTCGTCCACGTCCAGACCCCGCGCCAGGGCGGTCTGCACATAGGCCTTGCCGTTGGCCAGGGTGTAGGCCAGTTCGAGCGCGGCATCGGCGCCCGCCTCCTGCATGTGGTAGCCGGAAATGGAGATGGGATTGAATCTCGGCATGGTCGCCGAGCAGTGGGCCAGGATGTCGCCGACGATGCGCATCGAGGGCGCGGGGGGATAGATGTAGGTGTTGCGGACCATGAACTCCTTGAGGATGTCGTTCTGGATGGTGCCGCTCAAGGAGGCGTCGGCAACCCCCTGCTCGCGGGCCGCGACCACGTAACCGGCCAGGATCGGCAACACCGCGCCGTTCATGGTCATCGACACCGACACCTTGTCCAGGGCGATGCCGGAAAAGAGGATTTTCAGGTCCTCCACGCTGTCGATGGCCACCCCGGCCTTGCCCACGTCGCCCACCACCTCGGGATGGTCCGAATCGTACCCCCGATGGGTAGGCAGGTCGAAGGCCACCGAGATCCCCTGCCCGCCCGCGGCCAGGGCCTGGCGGTAAAAGGCGTTGGAGGCCTCGGCGGTGGAAAAGCCGGCGTATTGACGGATGGTCCAGGGCCGCTTGACGTACATGGTGGGATAGGGACCGCGCACATAGGGCGGCAACCCGGGCATGGTGTCGGCATCCCACGGACGCCCGGCGAGATCCGCCTGGGTATAGAGGGGATTCAAGGGGATCCCCTCGGAGCCGGTCCAGGTGAGATCCGCGAGGGATTCACCACCCAGGCTGCGCGTCGCGGCCTGTTGCCACTCGGAAAGCGTGGAGCGCGAGGTGTTGTCCATGGATGGCAACGATGGCCTCCTGCCAAAGTGTTGTTGCACGGATGGTGTGAAATCCGTCCATTCCGAATTCAGCCGGGGCATGACCCGAAAAGGCCGAAGCAAACGCCGCAATCCCCCATCCTTTGACGAATTGATTTTGCGCGGACGTTCTCATCATAATCCCGCATCAGGATCCGGTCAATACGCGCCGGGATCATTCAACGGAGTTTTCCCGAAAACCACTCCCTTGCCAAAAAGGCAACGACCATAAAAAACAATTTCATCTTGTATTTTGGCGACAAACATGCCCAACAATGGCATTTCATGTCCCAATAAACGAAATACCATTCCCATCCGCATGGGTTAGGGTATATTCTTTCGACGACAGGATGTTTACGTAACTTGCATGATGGGGGGAAAACCCCCTCACCCCCCGTACCGTGGACCTCCCTGGCGGGAGTTCCACGGTAACCATCAAGAAACTCTTGCCACGCGTTCACCTCAAGATCCACCGCGAGGATCGATGAAAATCACCCAGAAGATCTTTCTCGGATTTCTCACGCCACTGATCATGCTGCTGATTCTGGGCACATGGGGAATCGTGGTCTCCACCCAGGTGATCCAGGCCACCCGACAGGCGAGCGAAGTGGGCTTCAAGCTGGCCATCGAAGCCAAACAAATGGAATTGAGCGTCGTTCAGGTGCAACAGTGGCTTACCGACATCTCCGCCACCCGCGCCGCCGAAGGGTTCGACGACGGTTTCACCAAGGCCGAGGAGAATGCACAGGCCTTCTTGAAGGGGATCGAAACGTTCCGGCAGTACGCCAGACAAACCAGCGACCAGCCTCTTTTGCAACGCCTGGACACCCTCCAGGAGCGGTTCGCGGCCTTCCAAACCATGGGCAAAAAGATGGCCCAGGCCTACATCGATGGCGGACCGCCAGCCGGCAACGCCATGATGGGATCGTTCGACGAACAGGCCGAAGGACTCGCCGAGGTGCTGCGCCCCTTCCTGGAGATGGAGGTCAAGAATGCCGAGGAGGATCTTCAGACCGTTCAAGGCAAACTGGCCTTCCTGCGCGGCGGCATCCTGATCATTCTGCTCATCGCCCTGGCGGCGGTGGGGGTGATCGGCTTTTGGCTCGGGCGCTCGATCACCCAACCGATCCACGCCATAGTGCATGTCATGGATCTGGTCAGCCACGGCGACCTGACCGTCCAGCCCACCGGAGATCACCGCAAGGACGAACTGGGCACCCTGAACCACCATTTCAAGCGGTTGATACACATTTTCAGCGAAAACATCCGCCAGATCAATCTCCAGGCCGCCAACATCACCGCCTTCGTAGCCGGCATTCTCCACATGCGCGACAGCATCGGTCGCGGCAGCCACGATCTGGACGTCATCGCGCGTGAGGTAGCCGGTCAGAACCACCAACTGATCGACGCCATCGGCCATATCCAAGGCAACGTCACCCGTTCCGTGGAAAACCTCGAGGCGCTCCATCACGCCTCCCGGCATGTGAGCGAACGGATCAACACCATCGCCTCCGCCTCCGAGGAGGCCAATGCCGGCATCACCCAGATGGCCGATTCGGCGCGCCACATGCTCGGCAACATCGAATCGGTGCATGGGCAACTCACCGAGGTCCACGATGCCATCTCCAGCGTGGCGAATGCCTCCGACGCGATGAAACGGTCCCTGGATGAGGTGCGCGAACGGTGTCGGGCGGCGCTGTTCGAATCGGAGACCACCCGCGAACGGGCCAGCGAGGCCGAGGCGGTCATGGAGGAGCTGTCCAACTCCGCCCACGAGATCGGCGCGGTGGTGGAGATCATCAACCGCATCAACGAACAGACCTCCATGCTGGCGCTGAATGCGGCCATCGAGGCCGCCGGAGCCGGCGAGGCGGGCAAGGGCTTCGCGGTGGTGGCCAACGAGGTGAAGGCCCTGGCCCGTCAAACCTCCGAGGCGACCTTGCTGATCCAGGAGCAGATCATGGCGATCCGCGATCAGACCCGCGCCGCCAAGGAGAAAACCGACATCATCCACGAATCGGTGGAGCGGATCAACGCCGCCAACGAGGCGATCGACATGTCGGTGAACGCCCAAAGCGAAATGACCGATCGGATCGTGCAGGCGGTGGACAAGGTGGCCCTGGCCACCGGAGAGGTGAACGCCAGCACCGAGGCGTTGCAAACCTCCGCCTCGGACGTGGCGCGCGCCGCCGATCAGGCGGCACTCGGCAGCCGCGAGATCGCCGACTCCGCGGAACAGATCGCCCTCTCCGCGCAGGAGATGTACGATCGCACGCAATTGACCGTCGAATCCGCCGAGTCGATCCAGCAGACCGCCGAAAGAACCAACCAACTGGCCATCGAGGTACGCGACAAGGCGGACAACTCCCTGAAGGTGGTCGAGACCATGCATGGCATCGTCAACCACTTCCAGGCCATGAGCGACGTGGTGAGCGGCATCAGCGAGGCGCTCTATACCGCCCAGGCGCGCATGTACATCGGTTCCGAGCCGTTCAACATCCGCCGCATCAAGGAGGCGGTGATCGATCTGATGTACCGGTTGCATCTGGCGGTCGCCACCCGCGACCCGACCCTGGCCAGCCAGATCAACGATCCGGCCTGTTGCGATGTCAAACGTTGGTTGCGGGATGCCTTGCAAGAGTCCCACCTGGATCTGCCCCTGTACCAGAAGATGGAGGCCACCCACGCCCAGTTGCGTCAGACCGCCTTCGAGATTCTGAACCTGATCCCGCACGAGGATCGCCAGGAGTCGCTCTCCGATGCCCTGATCTTCTTCCACGAACTGCGCCGGGTCTTTTTCGAGCAGCTCAATCAGCTCTATCTCGGCAGATCGGACGACCGCTACGCGCATCCGCCGCTCATCCTCTGGCACAAGACCCTGTCGGTGGGCGTGGAGGCGTTTGACATCGACCACAAGAATCTTCTGGAGTTGATCAACCAGCTCCACACCGCCATGCAGGAGAATCAAGGCGTACCCCAAATCAAGGAGATCCTGGACGATCTGCTCAACTACGCCATCACCCACTTCTCCCGCGAGGAGCAAGTCCTGGCCGATCACGGCTATCCGGGACTGGACGCGCAACACCAGCAGCACGAACGGTTCCTGCACTACATCACCGAGCGGAACAACGCGATGGACCAGGGGGACAGCTTCGCCCTGGCCGCCGAGATGCTGAAATATCTCAAGGATTGGCTGTTGCAGCACATCCTGAAGCACGACATGGCCTACACAAGTTTCCTGACCGCCAAGGGGGTCAAATGAGGAGTCGATGAACCGGCTCGTCTGGCTGGCCGGCTGGCGGGCCCTGTTCGCCCAGCCGGGATTGACCCTTCTGGCCATGCTTGGCGTGGCCCTGGGGGTGGCCACCACCACCGCCGTGGACCTGGCCAATCAGGGGGTGATACGGGCCATGCGTCTTTCGGTGGAGGCGGCCACCGGCCAGGCCACCCACCGTCTCACCGCCCCGCCGCCCGGCATCGACGAAAAGGATTACGCCGCCTGGCGTCTGCGACCAAACGCCCCGCCCGCGGCACCCATCGTCGAGGGGACGGTCTTTTCGCTCGTGCCGGAGGGGGAGAGACCGGCCTCCGCGCCGTTGTCCGGGAGCACCGCCCCTGCGCCGTTGTCCGGGAGCACCGGCGCGACCTCCCCGGAAAAGAGCCCCCCACGGATCCCCCTGACCCTGCTCGGCATCGATCCTCTGTCCGAGGGCGCCCTGCGCCCAGGGTTGCGGATTCCCACCCGGGGGGATCTGCTGGCCACCCTCCTGACCCGCCCGGGCTCGGCGCTCCTGCTCGAGGAGACCGCCCGGAAACTGGGCGTATCCCCCGGCGGGACGCTCCGGATCCTGGCCAACGGTCGGGAAACAGACCTCTTCATCCCCGGCCTCATCACCTCCCCGGACCCCCTGGTACGCCAGGCCCTGGCCGCGACGCTCCTCACCGACATCGCCACTGCCCAGGAACTGCTCGGCATGCGCGGCTGGTTGAGCCGCATCGACGCCCGCTTGCCGGAGAACACCCCTCCCCCGGTCGCCCTGCCCGCCGGGGTGAACCTTGCGCCCGCCAACGAGCGGATCGAAATCCTGGAGAACCTCACCCGCTCGTTCCGGGCCAATCTTTCCGCCTTGAGTCTGCTGGCCCTGCTGGTCGGCACCTTCATCATCCACAACGCCATGGCCTTCTCGGTGGTGCGCCAGCGTCGCATGATCGGTCTCAAGCGCGCCCTGGGGGTCACGCGTGGCGAGATCCTGCGCCAGACACTGCTCGACGGCCTGCTGATCGGTCTGCCCGGCACCCTGTTGGGACTTCTGCTCGGCGTGGCGCTCGGCGACACCCTGCTTCAGTTGGTGGCACGCACCATCGATGATCTGTACTACCGGATGCGGGTGGTCGAGCTGGTGATCGAGCCGCTCTCCCTGTTCAAGGGGCTCATCCTCGGTGTTGGCGCGACCCTCATCGCTTCGTGGCTGCCGGCCCGCGAAGCCGCCACCACTGCCGTAATCGACTCGTTGAGCCGTTCACGACTCGAACAACAACGCGGCACCCGCGCCCCACGCCTGGCCCTCTTCGGTCTGTTGCTGATCCTGGCCGGCTGGGGAACCACCCTCTGGCCCACCTCCCGACTCGAGGCAGGCATGCTCGCCATGGGGCTGATCACCGTGGGGTGCGCGCTGCTCGCCCCCTGGTTCACCATCGCCCTGATGGCGCGCCTGCGCCCGCTCCTCACCCGTGGCGCCGGGCTCCACGGTGCCCTGGCCTGCGGCGGGGTGATCCGCGGCGCCAGCCGCACCGGCATGGCGGTGGCCGCCCTCACCGTGGCCACCGCCATGGTCTCGGGCATGGGGATCCTGATCGACGGCTTTCGCGGCACCCTCTCCAACTGGCTCGAGGCCACCACGGTCTCGGATCTCTATGTCTCGGCGGCGGGCACCCTCTCCAACTCCGATTCGATCCCCCTGGAACCGGACCTGATCCGTGCCCTTTCCAGCGTGCCGGGGGTGGCCTCGGTGGGTCTCGGACGGCGCGTCAACCTGGAGACGCCCGGAGGCATGATCCGTCTGCATATTCTGGAGATCGATTTCAAGCGTTTCTCCGGCCTGCAACTCCACCAGGCCGATCATGCCACCCTCTGGCCGCGCTTTCAGAATGACCAGGTGGTGCTGGTCACCGAATCCCTGGCTTTCAAGCAGAACCTCAAGGTCGGCGATCGGATCACCCTCCCCACCCGGCGCGGTCCCCATCCCTTCACCATTGGCGCGATCCATCGGGATTTCCGCTCGGATGCCGGCATGATCACCTTGAGCCGCCACACCTGGCGCGCCCACTGGCCGGACGAGGCGATGAGCGTATTGGGGATCCATCTGGTGAACCAGGCGGAGGCGGACACGGTGATCGAGGCCTTGCGGCGTGCCGCCGGGCCGGAGCGGTCGCTGCACATCCAGTCCAACCTTCAGTTGCGTCAGAACTCGTTGGAAATCTTTGACCGCACCTTTGCCATCACCCGCGCGTTGCGGCTGTTGGCGTTGTTGACCGCCTTTTTCGGGGTATTGACCGCTTTGTCCGCGATCGGCCATGAACGGATGAGGGAGTTGGCGGCGTTACGCGCCATCGGGCTGCGGGTCGGGGAGATCCGGGGTTCGGTGCTTCTGCAAACGGCGTTGTTGGGTCTGGCGGCGGGGTTATTGGCCGTGCCGCTGGGGTGGATGCAGGGATGGATGTTGCTGCATGTGATCAATCAGCGGGCATTTGGTTGGACGCTGGAGAATCACGCCGGGTGGGTGCTTTTGTTGCAACCGTTGTGGCTGGCCCTGCCGACCGCGCTTCTGGCCGGTCTTCCGGCAGCGCGTCGCATGGCCGCCACCCCGCCGATCGAGGCGTTGCGGGAGGTGGAGTGAACGGTACGAATCAGCCGATCGGGTTGGATTGATGGGCCAGAGGCCACTGGCGGAGTCCAGGGAAAGCCGGCGGAGTCCAGGAGTCCAGGGAAAACCGGCGGGATTCGGAAAAAACTGGCGGGGTCCAGGGGCCAATGGCCCCTGGTGGGGTTCGGGGCGAAGCCCTGAGGTTTGGCTTGTGACTTTTCAATTCTTTTTTTTAATTTTTATCAATACTTAAAACTTAAATAATCTAAAAACGTTTAATTTAATTTTTTTGATTTTCGCGCGCCTTACAAAAAAGCCTTTTTTCGCGTCTTTTGCGAAAAAAGGCGCCGCGCGCGCCGTCTCATGTGCCATGAGTCGTTGCCGTTTTTGGGCAACGACTCATGGCGAATTGCACGTCAGCACCCAAGCCGCCTCCGGCGGCCTGTTCTGGCGATGGTCACAGTTGACGTTTTGCAAAAAACGCAAAACGTCAACTGTGACCAAGGCAGCGCGCAGCGTTTTTTTCGCAAAAGGCGCGAAAAAAACGCTTTTTTGTAAAGCGCGCGAAAACCAAAAGACAAAAACCTAAAGACCAAACCTAAAGACCAAACCAGAAGACCAAACCAGAAGACCAAATCAAAGTCTAAAGTCAAAACCCTGGGAGAGGAATCTCCCAGACGCTCTCTTTTTTTTCGACGGTCGAAGCGACACCTTCCCTGAACGGAACAGGGTATGACATGCCGCAGACACCCTCACTTCATCCACGGCATGGCAGAGCTGGCGAACTCCTCCCAACGGGCATTGAGCTGTCCACGCACCTCCTCGTACTGACGGGAACGCCAGCCGATGATGGCCCCGGCATACTGAAGGGTCTCCAGATCGGTGGAACCGGCCAGAATCTTCTCCAACAGACCCGGCATCACCGAAACGTCGTTCATCACGCCAAGAATGTCCTGCAACCCCTTGAGATGCAGCGTGAAGCTGGCCATCCCCTTCTCGGCGAAAAGAGGCAGGAAGAACTCCAACGCATAACGCAGTTTCTTGCACTCGATGCGCAGGGCATGCAGCTCCACATGATCCATCTCGTCGATACGCTCGCCATATCCGAGAGTCATGGACATGCGCTTGTTGAGCACCGAAGCGGCATAAAGACGGATTCCCCGGTTCATGCGGCGACGGATATCCTCGGGCAGGTCGTTGAGATCCTGCCAACCGGCATCGTCAAGCCAACGCGGGAAAGCGCGCATGAACTTTTTGTAACGGTCGCTGTCCATCATCGCACGCACCTGACGATAGGCCTCCTCGCGACGCTCGATGGCCAGAGCCGTCAATTTTTTCTCGCCAGACTCCAGAGGGATCTTGCCCGCGGTCACCTTCAACCCCTCGGAAATGAACACATCCAAATCCCGGGCCGCACCCATGGTGGAGGCGATCCAACTCATCTCCACCCCCCACGGATCGGTGATGGAACGGGGAATCGCCTTGCGGAACAGTCCCAACGCCGAACGCATGCGACGCAACGACACCCGCGCCTGATGCACCCCCTCGATCTCGTCGCCCCGGTAGGCGACCGGCGCCCACTCCCGCAGAGCCCCGAAATTGTGGTTCAGAATCAGTCCAAAGGCCTCACCTGTGGTCTGCTTGTCCTTGAGTGCCGCACCCTTGCTTTTCGCCGTGGCGTTCATATTCGTTTCGCTCATGTATCCATGTCCGTATTTTTATAGAGAATGATCGAGCTTCTTTGCATCAAGAGCAACGATGGCAAATTTTATCACCATTTTCCCCCATCTTACCCCAAATGCCGAATCCCTAACAAGCGGCTTCTCGTCAATTCAAAAAAATGCATATTGCAATGCAAAATCAACCGGGGAAAGGTGGACATGCGCGCCAGTGCGCCTTATGATGGGGAGGGCTTGCGAATGGCGGGATAAACAACTCTTGGGAAAAATGCGCATGTCCAAGATCAGAACTCCATGCCAAGATTCCAAGGCGTGACGCCTGAATCATGGAACAAACACCGCCTCAATTTTTTTCACTATTGACCCAACGTCCTCACAATTCCAAATGCCGCGGGAGAACGGAATGAGCAACAGCATGCAGGATGATGCCAAACAGAACGAAGCCTCCACCGACGATGACGGTCACCCGATCGTTCTCGGCAAGGGGAGCCAGAAAGCGCAACGCAGTGTCCGTCCCAAATTCAAGAAGATGTCCGAGGAAGAGTACCTCAGCATCATGACCCCCCTGCACATCGAGCTGGTGAAGATGCAGAACTGGGTCAAGGAGAACGGCCTGAAGATGATCGCCCTCTTCGAGGGCCGCGACGCCTCGGGCAAGGGCGGCACCATCAAACGGTTCATCGAACACATGAACCCCCGCGGCTGCCGCGTCGTCGCGCTCGAAAAGCCCACCGACCAGGAGCGGTCGCAGTGGTATTTTCAACGCTACGTGCAGCATCTCCCCTCGGCGGGCGAAATCTGCCTGTTCGACCGCAGCTGGTACAACCGTGCCGGCGTGGAACGGGTGATGGGCTTCTGCTCCAAGGATCAGGTGCGCGAGTTCCTGCGCTCCGTTCCGGAATTCGAGCGGATGCTGGTCAACTCCGGGATCATCCTCTTCAAGTTCTACTTCTCGGTCAGCAAGGAAGAGCAGCTCCGCCGCTTCAACAGCCGCATGAGCGATCCTCTCAAACAGTGGAAACTCTCCCCGGTGGACAAAGAGTCCCAGGACAAGTGGGAGGACTACACCAAGGCCAAGGAGGATATGTTCTTCTACTCCTCGACCCCGGAGTGCCCCTGGACCATCATCAAGTCCGACGACAAGAAACGGGCGCGCATCCATGGCATCAAGTATGTCCTGAGCCAGCTCCCCTACAAGGGAAAGAACAAAGATCTTCTGGACTACGACAAGCGCGTGGTGCGCACCGTGGCCGAAGAGATCGGCATCGACTGATCCCTTTGCACCGCTTGCGACGGCCCGGTCGGACCGGGCCGTCGCTGTTCATGGGAGCGCCAACGCCTGAAAGCCGAGGCGCCTCGCCCTGTCAAACCGATTCCCGGCATCTCCCTGGTTGCACGGATCGCCCGGAATGATCGATCCAACACGCCGAATTCGCATCCGCCAAAGGTCCAAAGACACCATGACGAACACTCCGTTGCATCTGGTCCAGGCCATTCTCGACGCAGGCCGCTACGAACCCGAAACGCACGCCGAAGCGCCCGCCATGCCCAAGCCCCTGGTCACCATCTCCCGATTCTACGGGGCTGCGGGCTCGAACACCTCCAAACTTCTGGCCGACCGACTCGGCGTGCATCTGTACGACAAGGAACTCCTCACCACCATCGTCAACAAAACCAAGGGAGACAAAGAGCTTCTTGCCCGTCTCGACGAGCATGTGCGGGGCCTGGTGGATGAGATGCTGATCTCCTTCTTCTCCAAAAAAAGCATCACCTCGGATCAATATTACCGCTACATGGCGAAAGTGATCCTGGGCATCGCCCCCTTGGGCGGGGTGATCGTCGGGCGCGCCGCCCATCTGCTGCTCTCCCCCACCAAGGCGTTCCGCGTGCGCCTGGAAGGCTCCCTGGCCACCTGCGTGGAACGTCTGGCCAAAAACAAGAACATCAAACCCGACAAGGCCGCAAAGCTGATCCTGGAGACCAACAAGGAGCGCGATCAGTTCGAACGACAGGTGGCCAAACGGTTCCCCGGTGCGCACCACGGCTTCGATCTCACGGTCAACACCGACCGGTTCGCTCCCGAACAGGCGGTCCAGGTGATCATCGCGGCCATGCGCGAGGCGGGATTCCAAACCCCCGAACAACCGGTCTGATCCGCTTGGCTTCGCGACCTGTCCCATGACCGCCCGGCACCGAACGGAGGGTCACACCACCCCCGAAACCGTGGAAACCGAACGTCTCACCCTGTTTGGGACGGGGGTCTGGCCCCTGATCGGCGCCTATCTGCTTGGCTGCCTGGTGGCGGTGGCGGGATTCATGGCCGATGCGGAACTGAATCACGCTCCGGTCGAAGGCGGGGTGATTCTTCTGTTCGCCCTGCTGATCGCCTGGCTCGCCCACCGTCTGCTGATCCGCCCCCATCGACGCGAACGGGCCCGTGACGCGGCGCGCATCGTCGAACTCAACCGCTACCACCACGACATCCTCGACTCCATGGCCAACGGCCTGCTGGTCATCGACGACCAGGGCCGGATCCAGACCGTCAACCGTGCCCTCGCCCGGTTGATCGGCACGCCCCCGGCGGAACTGATCGGTCTGCGGGCGGTTGACCTGTTCGTTGAGCCGGACCCAAAGCGCGCCCGGGCGCCCGACTTCTCCCCCCCATCCCAACTCGAAACCGTTTTACGCGCCGTTGGCGGCGAAACGATTCCGGTGACGCTGCGCGCCTCGCGCCTGGAGGGTTTGACCGACCATACCCACGCCACCATCCTGGTGATCGAGGATCTGACCGAACGACGTCATGCCGAAGCCTGTCTGGCACGAATCCAGAGCCATCTGCGCGAGATGGTCGAAGAGCGCACCGCCAAACTCGAAAAGGCCATGCTGGCCGCCAATGCCGCCAATCAGGCCAAAAACGAATTCCTGGCCAACATGAGCCACGAAATTCGCAGCCCCATGACCGCGATCATCGGCATGACCGATCTGGTGCTCGGCACGCGACTCAGCGGCGAACAGCGCGACAAGCTCACCATCGTCCAGGGCGCCTCCCACAATCTCCTGACCCTGATCAACGGCATCCTGGATCTGGCCAAGATCGAGGCCGGGCAGTTGCGGCTGGAGCGGATCAGCTTCGATCTGCGCGCGGTGGTGGAGAATGTCTGCGATCTGGTGGCGGTCAAGGCGCACGAAAAGGAGCTGGAACTTTTCTGCTACATCGCCCCGGAGACACCCGAAATGGTGATCGGCGATCCGAACCGGCTCTCCCAGATCCTGATCAACCTGATCTCCAATGCCATCAAGTTCACCGACGAAGGGGACGTGACCATCCTGGTGCAACGGGCCGATCCGGTTCCGCCCGCCGGGGAGGAGGAGACGGGAACCGGACGGGATTTCGGCGTGATGTTCTCGGTGGCGGATACCGGCATCGGCATCCCGGACAAGCATCACGCGCGGATCTTCGAACGGTTCACCCAGGCGGACGGCTCGATCACCCGCCGTTTCGGCGGCACCGGACTGGGTTTGACCATCAGCCGGATGCTGGCGGAGATGATGGGCGGCACGATCCGGCTGGAGAGCGAATGGGGCGAGGGGAGCATCTTTCATGTGCTGCTGCGGTTTCCGCCAGGTCGGAGAAACGCGCCGGAAGCAACGCCCGACGCTCCGTCCCTCCCGGTGCGACCGGTGGTGGGTCAGGCGTTGGCCGGCGTGCGCATTCTGATCGCCGATCCCCATCCCATGGGACGCACCATCGCCACCGAGATTCTGCACGAGTTCGGCGCGGTGGTCGGGGAGGTGGATGAGTGGCAGGCGATGTTGGCGGCCCTGGATGCCGCCCACGCCGAAAACCGCCCCTGGGAGGTGGTGCTGCTGGATGAACGGATGATCCTGGTGCTCGGCGCGCGTCTGGAGACCCTCACCGGTCACCCCGGCTGGATGGGCAAGGCGGCGATCCTGTTGCCGACGAACCGACGCCCGGCGGATCTGCCCGCGGTGGCCGAACTCCTGGAGATCATCACCATCATCAAGCCCGTGAAAAGGCTTTCGCTGTTGCGCTCGATCCAGGCGATCCTCGAGGGCAGGCTTCACGAAGCCACCCACGAGCCGGAAAGCTGGCTCGCCAACATCCCGGTCACCCCGTCGTTGCGGATCCTTCTGGCCGAGGATCTGGAGGAGAATCGCGAACTGGCCGCCGATGTGCTTGAAAAGGCCGGTCACCAGGTGGTGCCGGTCAAGGATGGCCAGGAGGCGCTGGATCGCATGGAGGCCGGCCCGCCCTTCGATCTGGTGCTCACGGATCTGCACATGCCGCGCATGGATGGCTATGAACTCACCCGACGCATCCGCGAGGGGTGCACGGCCCAGGCCATGGTCCCGGTCGTGGCGGTGACCGCCCGCGCCCTGCCGGGGGAACGGGCGCTCTGTTTTGCCTCGGGGATGACCGAATTCCTCGTCAAGCCCTATCGACCCCTCGACCTGTTGCACGCCGTATCCCGCGCCGCCTCGAAACAGTCGGCGCTCCGAAAAGGGCCTCCGCGCAAAGAACCGGGACTCCTCACCCCGGTCGAGGATCGGATCGCCTTCGAAGAGGCAGCGGAACGACTGCTGGAGGGGACGACCCCGCTTCTGGAACCGTTGCGGACGGCCCTGGGCGACAAGAACGGTCGTCGGGCCCGCGAGCAGTGCGAAACGATCAAGCGCCTCGCCCTGGGATTGGGCGCGGAGCGTCTCAAGCTCAAGGCGGTGCGACTCGGGACGGCGGCGCGCGCCGAGGAGTGGTTGAAAGCCGGCAAGCTGTTCCGCGAACTGGAAATGGAGTGCGATCAAGCGCTCCTGGCCGTGCGTGACCTCAACGATCCGACCCGGGAACCCGGAACCCTCGAACCGCTTCCAACCCGGATGGTCAATCCCGATTCCACCCCTCTCCCGTCCGAATGAGCACGCCGTTCGAATGCCAGCGCGACGCGCGCATCGCCTACGGCGTCGCCTGGGAACAACAATTGGCGCGGGTGGAGGCGATCGCCGCCGGCGCGGCGCCCAATCTCTTCTGGCTGCTCGAACACGACCCGATCTACACCCTGGGCCGCTCGGCCTCCCGTGCCGAAATCCTTGATGCCACCATCCCGACCATCGTCACCGATCGCGGCGGCAAGGTCACCTATCATGGTCCCGGACAGCTGGTGGGGTATGTGCTCAAGGATCTCCGACCGGCCATCCACGCCGCGCGGGCCCACGTCTTCCGACTGGAGGAGACGGTGATCCGCGCCCTGGCCGGATTGGGGGTCGAGGCGCGGCGCGAATCGAACAACCCCGGCGTGTGGGTGGCTGGAGAAAAAATCGCCGCGTTGGGGGTACGCATTCGGCACGGGGTGGCGTATCATGGCTTTTCGATCAACCGCGCGCCGGATCTGAAGGCCTTTGCCGGCATCGTGCCGTGCGGATTGGCCGGTCGCGGCGTCACCTCTCTGGAAAAACTCGGCGTCCCGGTGAGTCGCGCCGATTTGGAAACAGGCCTGCTGGCCTCCTTCCGGGAGGTCTTCGAGACGGATTGGCGAGGACAAAACCCATGACACGAGAACTGCAAACCCCCTTTCTGGCCGCAGATGTGATCATCGAACTGATCGACCATCCGGGCCGTCCGATCGTGCTGATCGAACGAAAGAACCCGCCGTTCGGGCTGGCGATTCCCGGCGGCTTCGTGGATCGGGACAAGGAGAGCGTCGAACGGGCGGCGGTGCGCGAGGCCCTGGAAGAGACCACGCTTGAGGTGCGTCTGATCGCGCTGTTGGGGATCTACTCCGATCCTGCCCGCGACAACCGGCTGCATTCGGCCTCGGCGATCTACGTGGGCGAGGCCCATGGCACCCCGCGCGCCGCCGACGACGCCAAGGCGGTGCGGATCGTCCTCCCCGATGCGCTCCCCTCCCCTCTGGCCTTCGATCACGATCGGGTGCTCGCGGACTATCTCGCCTTCCGTGCCACGGGGCGCGTGGCCCCCTTAAGAGAAATCTCCCGATGAACGCTCCCTCGCGCTGGTTCTCCCTCTTTGCGCTGCTCACGCTTCTGGCCGCCCCGCCCCTCGAGGCCGGCCTGCCAATGGCCGTGGACGGCCAGAAACTCCCAACCCTGGCCGACATGGTGGATCGGGTGATCCCCGGCGTGGTCAACATCGCCACGACGGGACACGTCAACGTGCCGGATCACCCGCTGCTCAACGATCCGCTTTTTCAACGCTTCTTCGATGTTCCCACCACCCGAGGAAAACGACAGAAGGAGAGCAAAAGCCTCGGATCCGGGGTGGTGGTCGATGCCAAGAACGGCTACATCCTCACCAATCAGCATGTGATCGACAGGGCCGAGATCATCAACGTCACCCTGCGCGACGGCAACAGCATGCAGGCCAAGCTGATCGGCGTGGACAAGGAGACCGACGTCGCGGTGATCCAGGTGCCGGCCAAGGGGCTCAAGGCGCTCCCCTTCGGCGACTCCGACGCGCTACGCGTCGGAGATTTCGTGGTCGCCATGGGCAACCCCTTCGGACTGGGCCAGACCGTCACCTCCGGCATCGTCAGCGCCCTGGGACGCAAGGGACTGGGCAAGGGGTTCGAGGATTTCATCCAGACCGACGCCTCGATCAACCCCGGCAACTCCGGTGGCGCGCTGGTGGATCTCTCCGGCAAGCTGGTGGGGATCAACACCGCCATCCTCTCCCCCGGCGGCGGCAAGGGGAACGTGGGCATCGGGTTCGCCATTCCCATCAACATGGCCCGTCAGGTGATGGGCCAGCTGATCGAACACGGCCAGGTGCGACGGGGCTTTTTCGGCGCCCAGGCCCAGAACCTCACCCCGGAACTGGCCAAGGCCTTCGGCATCAGCGGCGGCTCGGGCGCGGCGATCACCCGCGTGGTGATCAACTCCGCCGCCTTCCAGGCCGGTCTGCGTCCCGGCGACGTGATCATCGAAGCCCAGGGCAAACCGATCCGCTCGGCATCGGATCTCCACAACGTCATCGGCCTGGCCAAGGTGGGCGAGTCGATCCCCTTGAAAGCGATCCGCGACCGCAAGGAGCAGGAGTTCACGGTGGTGATGGCCAATCCCGAGGCCGAAAAGATCAAGGGGGAGAAGATCGATCCCCGGCTTAAAGGGGCGATCTTCGGCATCGACACCGAAGAGGGGGAGAAGACCCAGATCAAGGTGGTGAAGGTGATGCCGAACAGCTCCGCCTGGGAGGCCGGGCTGCGCGACGAGGATCGGATTCTCACGGTCAACAAGAAGCCGGTGCCCGATTTCCCAGCCCTGGCCAAGGCGGTGCGCTCCGACGAGCGGCAGATGCTGTTGAACATCGAGCGTGGCGAGGAGAAGTTCTTTGTCCTGGTGCGTTGAACGGACAGTCTCGCGTCGTGATGGCTCCCACGACCGACACACGCCTCTCCGCGCGTGGTGGCTCGCGCCCGCGCAACGGCGACGGGGACGGCTCGATTTCGCGACGCTCCGCGCGTGGTGGCTCGCGCTCGCTCTGCTGCTCCTGCCAGCACCCCACGCCGAAGCCGAGCCCCAGACCGCGCCGCCGCGTGAACTGCTGGGCCAGATCGTCAACATCGACCGGCCCGAGTTCAAGGCCAAGGGGCGAATCGCCCTGCACCGCCTCAATCCCCTGGCCGGACAGCTGATCCTGAGCGAATCCAGGGGGGATCCGGAGTGGATCTTCAAAACCATCACCCCCTGGAACCCGCGTCTCGCCGCCTTCCTCAAAGAGCTGAAAATCGAGGATCTGGCCCTCACCGAGACCGATCTGTTGCTCGACGGCCCCAGGATCGACTGGAAGGTGGCCGAAATGGCGATCCCCGAGGGGCGGGTCGAACAACTGATCCATCGCCAGGAGGAGGGAGGACTTTGGAACCTCTCCGCGCGGAACTTGCGGTTGGAACGCCTTCCCAAGGGTTTGCAAGGGGTGGTGGTGTCGCTGGCGCCCGGCGCCATGGGGTTCGATCGGCTCGAGGCCTCCGGAGATCGGGAACGCGGCTCGGGCCACGCCACCGGGGTGTTCGGTCAGGGGTGGCGGATGACCCGCCTGGAGGGATCGGGCGAGGTGACCGGACGCGATGGCCAGGGACGCCCCAGCCGGGGCGGCTTCACCTGGAAAGGATCGGGCGTCCGCGCGCCTGGTCTGGCCAGCGCCGCCAAAAAGGTGCCGGAACTGGCCGAGCTGTTGCGTTTCGCCGGACGGAATCCGGGCTCGAAAGAGCCGGTCGATCTGGGCAAAATCGACCTGCGCGTCGAGTCGGACGGCCAGGGGCTGTTCACGATCAAGAAAATCGACCTGAATGCCCCGTGGATCCAGCTTGCCGGGGATGGCGCGCTCGAGATGAAGGGCGGGGCCGGCGGCAAGGATCAACTGCGGTTGAATCTGCTCGCCAAACGACCGGATGGCGACACGAAACGGTTCAAGATCACCCTCCCGGTCGCCACCCTGGTCAAGCCATGAAGATCCGCTTCCCATCCCTGCCGGGCGCCGCGCTGATGCTGGTGCTGATGCAACCGTCGCCCGCCTCGGCCCTCGAGGTGGTGGTCTCCATCAAGCCGCTCCACGCGCTGGCCGCCGCGGTGATGGAAACGACCGGGAAACCGACGCTGCTGATCCAGGGCCATGTCTCCGAACACACCCATGCCCTGCGCCCCTCGGATGCCCGCCTCCTGTCCCACGCGGAGGTGATTTTCTGGGCCGGTCCGGAGCTGGAAGGGTATCTCAAACGTCCTCTGGAGAATCTCGCTCCCCAGGCCCACCAGGTGGCGCTGCTGGCCACTCCGGGTCTGCACCGTCTGCCGATGCGCCAGGGCGGGGTCTGGGAGGGGGACGATCACGACCACAGCAAGGCGGGCGACGACCACGACCACGCGGACCACGACGACCATACCCCGTCGGCCAGAACCGATGACCACGACCACGCGAACCGCAACGACCATGCCCCGTCGGCCAGAACCGATGACCACGACCACGCGAACCGCGACGACCATGCCCCGTCGGCCAAGGCCGTGGAATCCAACGCCCACAAGCCCCCCCCCTCCGTCGAAAAAAAACCGATCGACCCCCACGCCTGGCTCGACCCGCGCAATGCCGCGCACATGGCCTCGGCCATGGCCGAAACCCTGGCGCGCCGCGATCCGGAACGGGCCGCCCGCTACCGCGACAACGCCCAACGACTCGCGCAAAAACTGGCCACCCTGGACACCCGACTGGCCAAAGAGCTGCAAGCGGTGCGCAAGCGCCCCTACATCGTCTTTCACGACGCCTATCAGTACTTCGAAAGCCGCTACGGTCTGAACTCCGTGGGGTCGATCCTGGTCAATCCGGAACAGCCGCCGGGGGCCAAACGGGTCAGCGAGATCGCCGCGCGCCTCCGGGCCACCGGGGCGCGCTGTCTGTTCGCCGAACCGCAATTCCCCCAGCGCATGGTCGATGCCGTGTCCGCCGGTCAGCCGGTGCGGGTCGGGGTGCTCGATCCGCTCGGCGCCGCCTTTCCGGAGGGTCCGGAACTCTATTTCGAGCTGATGGACGCTCTCACCCGCGCCCTGCGCGACTGTCTGCTCCCGTGAACGCACTCCTGCCGCAACCCGTGACCACCCCGGCGAGCCAACCATGAAATCAGCCATTCTCGTCGTGGATGATCATCCGGGAAACCTCTCCCTGATCACCACACAACTGCACGGGATCGACACCGAAATCGTCACCGCCCGTGACGGCCTGGAAGCCCTGGAACGGATGGCCGGTCGCGAATACGCATTGATGCTCCTGGATGCCCACATGCCGATCGTGGACGGCTTCGAGGTCATGCGGCGCATGGTCGATCTGGAGCCGGATCGGCGTCCACCCACCATTCTGGTCACGGCGGTGCATGGGGATCCGGTGTTCATCTCCCGCGCCTATGAGCTGGGCGCGGTGGATTATCTGGTCAAGCCATTCCCCATGGAGCACCTGCGCGCCAAGGTCCAGGTTTTTCTGGAACTCGACCGTCGCAACCGGCTGATCCGTCATCAGGCCGTGGAGCTGGAGGAGCGGCGTCAGTCGCTGGATGTGGCCCGCATCCAGGCCGAAGCCGCCTCGCGCGCCAAGAGCCACTTTCTGGCCAACATGAGCCACGAAATCCGCACGCCGATGAACGCGGTGATCGGCATGACCGACATCCTGCTCGCCTCGAAACTCGATCCTGGGCAGCGTCGTCTGCTGACCACCATTCTGCACGCCTCGGAGTCGTTGTTGAACATCCTCAACGACATTCTGGACTTCTCGAAAATCGAAGCCGATGCGATCCAACTGGATCGCATCCCCCTGGCGCCGCGCAAGGTGGTGGAACACGCGGTGGCCACCCTGGCCGTGGAGGCGGAGATGAAAGGATTGAGTCTCCAGAGCCTCATCGATGCCGGCGTGCCGGAGACGGTTCTGGGCGATCCGGCCCGTCTGCGCCAGGTGTTGATCAACCTGCTCTCCAACGCGGTGAAGTTCACCGAACGGGGCGGAGTGGAGCTGCAACTGCTCAAGAAAAGCCGTCCCGACGGCGGACTGGATCTGGAGTTCCGGGTACTCGACAGCGGCATCGGCATCCCGGACGACAAGATCCCCACCCTGTTCACCATGTTCTCACAGGTGGATGCCGGCATGACCCGACGTTTCGGCGGCACCGGGCTGGGATTGGCCATCAGCCGGAAGCTGGTGGAACGCATGGGGGGCAAGATCCAGGTGACCAGCACCTGCGGTCAGGGAAGCGCCTTCGGCTTCACGGTGCCATGTCTGCTTCCCGACGCCGGAGAACGCCCGAGCCTGGCATCGTCCCTCCCCGCCCATCCGGTGGCGAATCGCCCGGTAAGTGGTGATTTCACGCGGATTCTCCTGGTGGAGGACGATCCGGACAACCGCATGCTCGGCGAACATGTCTTGACATCGGCGGGCTTCTCCGTTACCACGGCTGGCGATGGCGAAGAGGCTTTGAAACAGTTGAACCAGGGGTGCGATCTGGTTTTCATGGATATCCAGATGCCGCGCCTGAACGGCATCGAAACCACCCGACGGATTCGCGCAGGCCGCGAAAAGGCCGATCCGGACCTGCCGATCATCGGCGTGAGCGCCCATGTGCAGATGGATCTGCGTCAGCACTGTCTGGAAGCGGGGATGGATGCCTTTCTCACCAAGCCGTATCGCGCCCAGGATCTCCTGGAGATGATCGCGCATGCCGCCGACAGCCGGCAGCGCCGCATGGAACAACGCCGCAAGGCCACGGACAGACAAGGAAACGGAGCGGCATGAGCAACACCTCCCATCTGCCGGAAGAGGATACCTCCCCCTCTCGAGAAACGCCCGCGCGGGAGCCCCTCGAAAAGACCGTCGCGTTCCAGGGGGAACGGGGCGCCTACAGCGAACAGGCCTGCCGGGAGAGTCTCCCCGGTTACCGGACCATCCCCTGCCGCACCTTCGAAGAGGTGTTCCAGGCGGTGGACGAACGAGAGGCGAGCATCGGCATGATCCCGGTGGAAAACAGCATCGCCGGCGTGGTGAGCGACAGTTACGACCTGTTGGCGGTGTTCCAGCTCCACATCCTGGGGGAGTACTACCTGCGGGTGCGCCACGCTCTGCTCGGTCTGCCGGGCACGCGCATCGACGACGTGCGGGCGGTCTACTCCCACCCCCAGGCGCTGGCCCAGTGCCGCACCTTCATCCGCAAGCACGGCTGGGCCTGCAACGCAGTCTACGACACCGCCGGGGCCGCCGCGGATCTGGCCGAACGGGGTGGAACCCTGGAGGCGGCGATCGCCGCCGAGCTGTGCGCCGAACTCTACGGACTCGACGTGCTGGCCCGCGACATCCAGGACAGCCGGCTCAACACCACCCGGTTTTTGCAGATCGTGAAAGAACGACACGTGCCGCCCAAGGAGGTTCCCTGCAAGACCAGCCTGATCTTCGAGGTGCGCAACATCCCGGCGGCCCTCTACAAGTGTCTGGGCGGATTCGCCACCAACGGCGTCAACCTCACCCGCCTGGAGTCCCGTCCCGTGCCGGGCACCCCCTGGTCGTACCATTTCTATCTCGACTTCCAGGGCCGCCCCGAGGAGCGGCCCTGCAAACTGGCCCTCGAGGAGCTGGATTTCTTCACCAGCAGCTTGAAGATCCTCGGCAGCTATCCCGAATCCCCCACCTGGCATCCCCAACCATGATCGCCTATCCACACTTCGATCCGATCGCCCTGCAACTCGGTCCCATCGCCATCCGCTGGTACGGGTTGATGTACACCCTCACCTTCGTGCTCGGTTGGCCGCTCCTGCAATGGCAGGTGCGACGCCAACGGCTGGAGATCTCCCCGGAACGGCTCGCCGATCTGGTGATGGCGGTGCTGCTCGGGGTGATCCTGGGAGGACGGTTCGGATACATTCTGTTCTATAACTTCAACGCCTACCTCACCAACCCGCTGGCCATCCTCAAGGTGTGGGAGGGGGGCATGTCCTTCCACGGCGGACTGCTGGGGGTGCTGCTGGCCGGTCTCCACTTCTCCCGCAAGGTGGGTCTGTCGTTTCTGGTCGTCATGGAACTGCTGGCGGTGGTCACGCCACTCGGACTGCTGCTGGGCCGGATCGGCAACTTCATCAACGGCGAACTGTGGGGACGTCCCACCGATCTGCCGTGGGGCATGGTCTTCCCCGGCGCCGGCCCCCTGCCCCGCCACCCGAGCCAGCTCTACGAGGCCGGACTCGAAGGGGTGGCGCTGCTGATCGTCCTGATCTGGCTGGGCCGACGCCCCAGACCGGCGGGACTCATCGGCGGGGTCTTTCTGACCGGCTATGCCCTCTCCCGGCTGGCGGTCGAGTTCGTGCGCGAACCGGATGCCCATCTGGGGCTGCTCGCCGGCGACCTGACCATGGGACAGTGGCTCAGTCTGCCCATGCTCGTCATCGGCCTGGGGTTGATCGCCTATGCACGAGGCCGCGCCACGCCAGACACGCCCCCCCGGTGAACGATTTCGCGTCATCCGTGCCGCGCGAGACGGTCGATTCCCTGCCGGATGCTCCAGGGGTCTACCGCTATCTCGACGCGGATGGCCAGGTGCTTTATGTCGGCAAGGCCAAATCCCTCAAGAAACGGGTCGGCTCCTATTTTCATGGAGCCAATTCCGCCCGCATCCAGGCCATGCTCGCCAAGGCGCGGGATCTGGCCATCATCGTCACCGCCAGCGAAGCCGATGCCCTGATCCTCGAAGCCAACCTCATCCGGCGTCTGCAACCCCCTTACAACGTGCTGCTCAAGGACGACAAGTCCCACCCCTGGCTGCGCCTGACCATCAACCACCCCTTCCCGCGCCTCACCCTGCACCGCGGCCCGAAACATCCGGGCGAACGGTACTTCGGCCCCTATCCGAGCGTGCATGCGGTGCGGGAAACCTTGAAATGGTTGCAGGGGATCTTCCCCCTGCGCCAGTGCGAGGAGCGGCAGTTCACCACGCGGCGGCGTCCCTGTCTGCAACACCAGATCAAACGATGTCACGCCCCCTGCATGGGCCTGATCGATTCGGAGAGCCATGGCCGCTGGGTGAAAGAGGCGATCCTGTTTCTGGAGGGGCGCGACCGCCAGTTGATCGAAGGGTTGACCCAGGCGATGTGGGAGGCCGCCGAGACACGCCGCTTCGAGGAGGCGGCCCGCTTGCGGGACCGGATCAAGGCGATTCGCCACGTCCAGGAGCAGCGACGCGGCAACCTCAAGGAGGGGACCGATCTGGATGTGCTCAGCATCACCACCAGCGACGGACCGGCGGTGATCGAGATTTTTTTCATCCGTGACGGGATCCAGCTCGGCAACCAGGCCCACTTTCCGGACAATACCGAGGATCTGGCCCCCGCCGAGGTGCTGGAGTCTTTCATCGCCCAGTTCTACGCCCCCGGTCAGATCGATGCCGAGGACGAAGCGCGGGATGGTCGCGAAAAATCCACCAGCGCCCTCGAGACCCCCTTGCCGCCGCCGGAGATTCTGGTCAACCTGGCCCCGCCGGAGCGCGGCTGGCTGGAGGTGACGTTGAGCCGCCTGCGCGGCGGCGCGGTCAAGATCCGCGTGCCGGAGCGCGGGGAGAAACGGCGTCTGGTGGATCTGGCCCTCACCAACGCCGAAACCGCCAAGATCCGTTCGTTGAGCGGCAAGCGGGCCAACCGTCAACGGCTGGCCGAACTGGCGGAGATTCTGGAGTTGCCTCGCGCGCCGGAGCGGATCGAAGCCTTCGACATCTCCCACATCCAGGATACGCATGTGGTGGCCTCGCTGGTGGCCTTCGGTCCGGAGGGGATGATCAAGAAGGATTACCGCCGCTTCGCGATCCGCGATCCGGACGCCATCGACGACACCTCGCGCATGGCCGAAGTGTTGCGCCGCCGCTTCCGCGACGCCGACGCCAGCGACGCGGACTGGCCGGATCTGGTGCTGCTGGATGGGGGCAAGGGACAGTTGAACGCGGTTGTGGAGGTGGCCGGGGATCTGGGCATCACCGGGGTCACCTTCTGCGCGATCGCCAAGGGTCCGGATCGCGATGCAGGAAAGGAAACCCTGTTCTTGCCCGGACGCTCGGAAGCGATTATACTGCCGGAACGCTCCTCGGTGTTGTTCATGTTGCAGAATATCCGCGACGAGGCGCACCGGTTCGCCGTCACCTATCACCGTGGCAGTCGTGGGAAAGAGCTGGTCCGTTCGGCCCTCGACGACATCCCCGGCGTAGGACCGAACCGCAAGAAGGCGTTGTTGCGACGTTTCGGCTCGGTTCGGGCCCTGCGCGCCGCCGATGTCGAGGAGCTTGAGGCCGTTCCGGGCATCTCCGCCGCCCTGGCAGAGACCATCGTCCACCACCTGAGGAACATCCAGGAAACCACATGAGATCCGATTGATGGTTTGGAATCTTCCCAACACCCTGACCGCGACCCGCATCGCGCTGATCCCGTTCTTCATCGGCAGCGCCTATCTGCCGGATCGCTGGGGATTGATTCTCTCGGCCCTGTTTTTCAGCCTGGCCGCCATCACCGATTGGGCCGACGGCTACGTGGCGCGTCGCTCCGGACTGCTGACCGACTTCGGACGGTTCTTCGACCCGGTGGCCGACAAACTGCTGGTGATCTCGGCGATCGTGCTGCTGCTCTCCCTGGACCGCGCCCCGCTGACGCTGGTGTTGATCATCCTGGCCCGCGAGATCACCATCATGGCCCTGCGCGAACGGATGGCCGGTCTCGGCCTCAAGGTTCCGGTATCCGGCCTGGCCAAATGGAAAACCGGCTTCCAAATGACCGCCATCATCATGCTCCTGGTCCAGGATGGCCTGTTCGACGTGCCATTCCAGTGGCCCGGACTCTTCTTTTTAGGGGTCGCGGCGGTCTTCTCCCTCTGGTCCGGCTACGCCTACCTGGTCACCGCCTGGCCGGCCATCCAGCCGAAACGGTGATGCATCGCCCGATTCACCCATCCTTCTCCCATGGCACCCAGCTTGAAATCATGGCTTCCAAACCGCGCCCAATCGGGCACAGATGGCTTTGTTTGATCTCAGGATCACACGGGATCCAGTCATGACCTCCATACTGCCCGTCAATCTTGATGGTTTACTCCACTTGCGCACCGTTGAAATGAACCGCGTTTCAAGGAAGCTCTGGATCGATTGGAAACCACCTGATGCGCCTGTCCGGCAACGATCGCCATCGCCAATGATCACCCCTTTTTAAACCCCCTTGACGAACCCATCCAGAATTCGCTATGATTGCCAAGTGATGTACGCGGGAGTAACTCAGGGGTAGAGTGCAACCTTGCCAAGGTTGACGTCGAGGGTTCGAATCCCTTCTCCCGCTCCATCTTTTCCACCCTGGCCGTCCGAACGGATGCTCCAGGGGGGGAAACCAGAGGGAACCTCCCCCTCAAACACGTTTTCCTGGCCCGTCGGTCAGGCCGGGTGGCGAAGTGGCCTAACGCAGAGGTCTGCAAAACCTTCATTCGTGGGTTCAAATCCCACCCCGGCCTCCAGTTTTATCGTTGTACCGTGATACCTCGCAACCAGGTGCCACGCATGGCAAGCGCGGGAAAAAAACAATCCCAAAACTTGCATAATGAACTGATTTTTTGATTTTTTTCGGCAGTGCATTTCGATTCGTGGATTTTTGAGGCATTCAAGTTGAGCGTAAAATAGCTCGAATGCGGGAGTAACTCAGGGGTAGAGTGCAACCTTGCCAAGGTTGACGTCGAGGGTTCGAATCCCTTCTCCCGCTCCATCTTCACCCATTCCGCCGTGGAACCCAAAAAAAGCGGTCCACGGTCAAGGGTGAGGGGGCTTTCCCCCCTTCTTGCGAGTTTACGATCCCCCCTCCTCCCCGCCTCCGGATCCTCACGAATCTCCCGTTATTTTCAACAGGATATTCCAAAGGATTTCACATGCCCATCACCTTTCATCCCAACGAGCGCACCGTCATCTTCATCGATGGCTCCAACCTCTACGCCGCCATCCGCTCCCTGGGCTTCGATTTCGACTACAAAAAACTCCTCTCCCACTTCCAAAGCCACAGCCGCCTCCTGCGCGCCTATTACTACACCGCCCTCGGAGATGATCAAGACTACTCGCCGATCCGCCCCCTGGTCGATTGGCTCGCCTACAACGGCTATGCGGTGATCACCAAACCGATCAAGGAGTACCTCGATCCGGTCACCGGTCACAAACGCATCAAGGGGAACATGGACATCGAAATCGCGGTCGGCATGCTGCAAATGGCCCCGCACTACGACCACGCCGTGCTCTTCTCCGGAGATGGCGACTTCCGCAGCGTGGTGCAGGCGATCCAGGACCAGGGCAAATTCGTCTCCGTGGTCAGCTCCCTTCTCACCAGCCCGCCGATGATCGCCGATGAGTTGCGCCGTCAGGCCGACGAGTTCATCGAACTCAACACCCTGAAATCCGAACTGATGCGCAATCCTCATGTCTCCCATGGCAATGTCTGCCCCTCGGTGATCCCGACGGCTCAGGCCGCGACTCCTGCGGTCGCGGAGTCGGGCGCCGCGTTCTGAATACACATTGGTTTCGGGTTCTTCTTGAGTCGATTCTTCAAGGAAGGAGTCTACGCGCATGGGAAAAATCGCCTTTTTGTTTCCCGGACAAGGTTCCCAATCCGTGGGCATGGGTCGCGAACTGCATGACGCGGATCCGGCCATCGCCACCCTGTTCGCCGAGGCCAACGCCACCCTCGGCTTCGACCTGACCGACCTGATGTTCAACGGTCCGGACGAAACCTTGCGTCTGACCGAAAATGCCCAACCCGCCCTGGTGCTCACCGGTCTGGCCGCCCATCACCTGGTGACCGAACGAACCCGCCTGCGCGCCGATTACGTGGCCGGCCACTCCCTGGGCGAATACGCCGCCATCGCGGCGGCAGGGGGATTCCCGGCCCTGGACGCGGTGCGCCTGGTGCGCAAACGCGGCGAGGCGATGCGTTCCGCCCTGCCGGCTGGCGTGGGTGGCATGGCGGCGGTGCTCAACATGGCCCCCGCCGACGTGGAAAAAATCTGCCAGCAGGCCGCCGCCGAAACCGATCTCTTCTGCGCGCCGGCCAACTACAACACCGCCACCCAACTGGTGATCTCCGGCCATGTGGCCGCCGTGCAACGGGCCGTGGAACTGGTCAAGGCCACCAAGGCCAAGGCCCTTCCGGTCCCGGTCTCGGCGGCCTTCCACACCCCCCTCATGGCCAAGGCCGCCGCGACCATGGCCGAGTTCCTGGCCGAACAGCCAATCCAGGACCTCGCCATCCCCCTCATCGCCAACGTCACCGCCGACGCCCTGACACAAGGGGAGATGGTGAAAGAAAATCTCATCGAACAAATCACCGATCCGGTGCGATGGGAGGCCTCGATGCTGCGTCTGGTGGCCCTTGGCGTGGACACCTTCGTGGAACTCGGCAGCGGCACGGTGCTCGCCGGCATGATGAAACGCATCCACAAGGAGGCGCGCATTCTCTCCATCAACACCCCGGCGGATCTGGAAAAACTCACCGACTGGATCTGACCTCCCCGCCATGACGCCTGCCCGATCCGTGCCCCGCACGGATCGGCTCCCGCAGATGCAAAAAACCAACGCCTGGCCGATCCTCATCCCAACGGATCGGGATGTCCCTCCATTCCTGGACCAGATCGCATGCCTCCGATCCCTGTCCATATGATAATCTTTTACAATACCTTTCCATTAAAGTTTCATGCTTGCGCACCATGCGTCGTGCTGATAGGCTGCATGCATGAATTTGCATGGCCATATGGCTCATCGTAATCCCCCCTCGCAAAACTCCGAACTGGTGAAAAAAATGTCCATTCACAATTTAAGCGTCAAGTTCAAGATCCTCGGCGGCGCCTTGCTGTTGGTCGCCATCACGGTGATTTTCGGCGGCCTGGCCAATCTCTACATCGGCAAGGTCTCTGGAGCCCTGTTCGGCATCACCGACAACAACGCCAAGGCGGTGGAGTACGCCACGGGGGTGGAACGGATGGCCCTGGCCACCATCATGGAGGAGAAAAATTATCTGCTGTACGAAAAACCAGAGATTCATCAACGTGCCGAAAACAGCGTCAAGGAGTTGAATCAATTCCTCGACAAGGTGGATGAACTGGCGACCAAATACAACAACACGCAATTGCTGGATCAATCCAAGGCGGCCCGCAATGGCACGGCGGTCTATGCCGACAAGTACCGCGCCGGGGTCAAGGCGTTGCAGGCCAACAAGAACTCCGTGGTCCAGATGGTCGAAAAGGGCCAGATCGTCGAAAAGGCCGCCGAGAAGTTCCTGCAACTCCAGGTGGATGCCTACACCGCCGCCATGAAGGGCAAGGCGGATGCCTCCGCGCTCGATCCCTACGTGCAGCGCTACATCATCACCACCAACATCTACGTGCATGCCCTGGGGATCATGCGCGCCGAAAAGGAGGAGGTGAACTACAAGGATCGCGAGGCCTGGAAGCGGATGAATGTCCTGCTTCCCGAACTGATGAAGCTCTACGACGATCTCCAGAAGATCACCCCGGATGCCGAACAGATCAAGCTGATCGAGGCCGCGCGCAAGGCCACCAGCGAATACATCGAAGCAGCCCGGTCGTGGATCAAGAACGACGACGATCTCAAGGCGATCCTGGCCGACATGGGCAAACTGGGCGCGAATGTGATCAAGCAGGCCCAGCAGGCCGAGGAAGCCGGCTATCATCAACTGGCCGTGGCGCGCGGCGACGCGGAAAAAATCACCCACGAAGCCAATTCGATCATCATCGGCACGATCCTTGGCGCCGTGATTCTCGGCGTGCTGATCGCGCTCTTTCTGGCCTCTCTGATCACCAAACCGATCGTGCAGGGGGTTGCCTTCGCGCAGACCCTGGCGCGGGGCGATCTGACCACCCGTCTCCACATCGACCAGACCGACGAAATCGGCACCCTGGCCAAGTCGTTGAACGAAATGGCCGACAAGCTCAAGGAGGTGATCGGCGAAGTCCGCAACACCGCCAACAGCGTGGCCTCGGGCAGTCAGGAACTCTCCTCCACGGCCCAGCAGATCTCCCAGGGCTCGACCGAACAGGCCGCCTCGGTGGAAGAGACCTCATCGGCCATGGAAGAGATGGCCTCCAACATCCAGCAGAACACCGACAACTCGGAGCAGACCGAGCGGATCGCCCGTCAGGCCTCCATCGACGCGGAACAAGGTGGCCAGTCGGTGAGCGAGGCGGTGAGCGCCATGAAAGAGATCGCCTCGAAAATCTCGATCATCGAAGAGATCGCCCGTCAGACCAATCTGTTGGCCTTGAACGCGGCCATCGAGGCGGCACGCGCCGGCGAGCACGGCAAGGGATTCGCGGTGGTGGCCGCCGAGGTGCGCAAGCTGGCCGAACGCAGCCAAACCGCCGCCGCCGAGATCAGCCGTCTCTCCTCCTCCAGCGTGCTGGTGGCCGAAAAGGCGGGTCAAATCATCAACAAACTGGTTCCGGACATTCAGAAAACCTCCGAACTGGTGCAGGAGATCGCCGCCTCGAGCCGCGAGCAGAACAGCGGCGCCGAGCAGATCAACAAGGCGATCCAGCAGCTCGATCAGGTGATCCAGCAAAACGCCGGGGCCTCCGAGGAGATGGCCGCCACCTCCGAGGAGTTGAATGCCCAAGCCGAATTGTTGCAATCGACCATTTCGTTCTTCAACATCGGCACCGGTTCCGCAGGCGGTGGCGCCACGCGTCGTCCGCCATCCCGCGCCGTGGCAGCCCTGCCCGCGCCGCGCGCGACCCCGAAAAATCCGGGAACCGCCAAGGGAGGCGCCACGTTGCGCCTGACCCATCAGGGCGACTCTGGCGGCGGACGGAAGAATCTGGATGACGAGTTCGAGAGTTTCTGAGTCGAATCGAGGACACCACGCCGGGAGTCCGAACCGCTCCCGGCGTGGTTTCAACCTGACGTGCAAAATCTCTGTATCTTGCAAGCTTTTCCCAGTTGACGCCTCTCTTTCAGGCCTGTACCCTGCCAAATAGATTTGCCGCAAGATCTGTCCGCTCCGTCTGGCCTGTCGATTTATCGACCATGCGGCATCCGGATACTTGTCCACTGACCGCACGAGAGAATTCCATGCCCAGGTTCGATTGGCAATACGGCTATCAGACCAACAACAGGATCGTTGACCTTCAACACAAGTACTTCCTGGAGTTGATGAATCGACTGCACGAAGAACTTGGCGCGAACGTAGATCCGATCTACCAGGAACGTCTCCTGGACGAACTGCTGGCCTATGCCCGATTTCATTTCATCTCCGAGGAGAACATCCTTCTCAAGTACCTGCCGCGCCGTTTCGCCCATCAACAACGGCTGCACGAAGTGCTCGTTCAAGAACTGCAAAAGAAAATCGCGAGCATGAAAGCGGGCCAGACCACAGCCCAGGAGATCGTGCATTTCGTGGTCGAGTGGTTTTTCACCCACACGGTCACCGAGGATGTGACCGATTTTCTGCCGTTGTCCTGACCGTTTTCCTTCCACCCGCCTCTGACCCGAATCCGGGTCAGAGGATTCACCGGTCACGCCTCATCCGCGCCCGCCATACTGCCGTTCCACCCACTGCCGGTAGGCCCCGCTGGTCACATCCGCCACCCAGTCGGCGTGTTCCAGATACCACCCCACGGTCTTGACGATCCCGCTCTCGAAGCTCTCTCCGGGCCGCCAGCCCAGTTCCCGTTCGATTTTTGCGGCGTTGATGGCGTAGCGTCGGTCGTGTCCGGGGCGATCCTGGACAAAGGTCATCTGTTCCGCGTATCCCCGGCCATCCGCTCTGGGGCGCGCCGCGTCGAGAACGCCGCAGATGGTGCGCACCACCTCGAGGTTGGGCTTTTCGTTCCAACCGCCGATGTTGTAGGTTTCGCCCGGTTGGCCCGCCGCCAGCACACGCATGATCGCCAGGCAGTGATCCTCCACATAGAGCCAGTCGCGCACCTGCATCCCATCGCCGTAGATGGGCAGTGGTTTGCCGGCCAGGGCGTTGTGGATCACCAGCGGGATGAGCTTTTCCGGAAACTGATACGGACCGTAGTTGTTGCTGCAATTGGTGATCAGCACCGGCAGGCCATAGGTATGGTGCCAAGCGCGCGCCAGGTGGTCCGAGGCTGCCTTGGAAGCGGCGTAGGGGCTGTTGGGCAGATGCGGATTGGTTTCGGCGAAGGGAGGATCTTCCGGGGTCAAGGTGCCGTAGACCTCATCGGTCGAAACGTGCAGGAAGCGAAAATCCCGTTTGTTCGCGCCATCCTGCGACGTGTCCGGCAATCGGTTCCAGTAGTCGCGGGTCATCTCCAGCAGATGAAAGCTCCCGACGATGTTGGTTTGGATGAATTCGCCCGGACCCAGGATCGAACGATCCACATGGGATTCCGCCGCGAAGTGGAGGATCGCGCGGGGGTGATGCTGATTGAGCAGGGTTCCCAGCAGGTCGCGGTCGTTGATGTCACCACGGGTGAAGAGGTAGCGTGGATCGTCGTTGAGTTTGGCCAGGTTGGCGAGATTGCCGGCATAGGTCAACTTGTCCAGGTTGAGCACCGGTTCGTCGGTGTGTTTGAACCAGGCATGGATGAAATTGGCGCCGATAAAGCCGGCTCCGCCGGTAACGAGGATCATGATTCACAACTCCCTGCCAAAAATGGGGAACGGCTCCAACGGGCAACGGGCTCCAACGGTCACGCGGGGCATCAACACGCCAACGGTCACGCGGGGCATCAACACGCCAACGGTCACGCGGGGCATCAACACGTCAACGGTCACGCGGGGCATCAACACGTCAACGGTCACGCGGGGCATCAGCACGCCAACGGTCACAGGGGACCGGGGACCGGAGGTCCCCGGCGGAGGTTTGGAGGCAGAGCCTCCAAGGTTTTTCCTTTGTGACGTTGACGTTCGCTTGTTGCTCCTTACTGTTCCTGTTTCCGTTCTTGATTCTTGTTCTCGTTTTTCGCGCGCTCTTCACAAAAGCGATTTTTCGCCCAGCGAAAAATCGCCTGCGCGCAGCTTCCGTGCCCCGGTCGTTGCCGTCTTCTGGCAACGACCGGGGCACGTTCGCCCGATTCAAACCGGTCGCCGATGGCGACCGGTCTCTTGGGCCATGTACGCGGGAACGTTTCGCAAAAAACGCGAAACGTTCCCGCAGCCAAGGCAGCGCGCAGCGTTTTTTCGCAAAAAACGCGAAAAAAACGCTTTTTTGTAGAGCGCGCTAAAACCAAAACAACATCAAGAAGGAAAGATCAGAGGAACAGAAAATAAAGTCAAAGTCAGAAAAACAGAAGTCAAAACCAAAAGCAACGTCGTGGGGCGCTGCCCCACACCCTGCCGGGGGCGGTAACCGCCCCCGGTCCCCCGTGATGACGGGTGATCATCCCACCGCCCGGTCCCCCGTGATGACGGGTGATCATCCCACCGCCCGGTCCCCCGTGATGACGGGTGATCATCCCACCGCCCCCACCCGCCCCTGTGACGGAGCATTCCACGCACAACGTCCGCTTGATCCACGCCTCTTACAACGTCCGCTTGATCCACTCCTCCCCCAACCTTCCCTCCATCACCTCGGCGTTGGTCACCAACCCATACCCGGCCCGCTCCGGATCCAGATAGATCCCGGCCACACGCCGCAACTCCACCTCGGTGACCGCCATCACCCGCTTGCGAAAAGCACGCCGCACCTCGGGAAACCGCCCGTACAACGCATCATGAAACGCCCGCTTGGCCTCGCCCGCCGGAGATCCGGGCCGGTCGATCGCCCCGATCATTCCCAAAAGCGCCTCCTCCAAGGCACGCGCATCCGCCTTGCCCGCCATCAACCACTCGAGCGAATTCTGAAAATCGGCCATGGTCTCCTCCACGCGCGGATCGCGATAGGAATAAAACCGGAACAAACCACTGTCCGAATCATACCCCGCCCCGCCACCATAGGCGCCACCCCGTTCGCGAATGGCACGATGCAGATGACCGTTCTTCAGATACAAACCCAACACCGCCAGAGCCGGCGCGTCCGGATGGACATAGGGAACGGTCTTGTGGACACGGGCACAAAAATGGATCTGGGTCACCGTGGCCCAGGCCGTCTTGAGCGCACCGGCAAGCGGTCCCACGACAATGCCGCCCGACGGATCGACCGCCTGGCCACGTCCACCCCACTGCCCGGCCAACGTCTCTCCGAAATCGGCGAAATCCTCCTCCTCACCCACGATCAACATCCGCCCCGGCGCACGCCGCAACAGATCACGCAACCTCTCCAGACGTTCGGCGAACTCGGCGAGAGCCTTGGGATCGTCCAGACTCTTGTCCAGACTCTTCAACCGCTTCACCGCCGCCATGCCGCCCCACAGATCGTTCAAGGCGGCCACGCGACTCATGCCGGCCCCGGCAGCCGAAAGAGCCAGCACATGACCATTCTCGGTGACACGCATCTCGGCGGCGGAACGCATCTGCGCCACCAACTCGCGCAAACGGGAAAGTTCGTCGAAACGGGCGGTGTCGATGGTATCCAGAATCAGTTGCGACAAAGCCCCCTGATTGCGCGACAACGCCTTGCCGGAAATGCAGAAAACGCACCGATAGCTCTCCAGATCGTCCACCGAGGAGCGCAACCCCATACGCGCCGCGATGCCACCGCTGATGGCCGACTGATGGGCCTGGGTCTGAAGGTAATCGCGACCGCCACACCCCACCTCGGAAAGACAGGTGGAAAAGATCGGCAACAACGCCAGCAACTCATCGGGCATGGCCGGCGGGTCGATGACATACTGCTGATAGACCAGCCGGTTGGTGGCCGCCTTGAACCAGAAAACCGGCATCTCCCCCTTTCCGGCCTCGTTCCCCTCGGCGATGGGGATATCCGACGGGATGTCGGAGAGTTCCAGACGCGGCAGAATCTCCGGATCGTCCTCCTGCTCCTGACGGGCGCGCAACGCCTGGGTCCGCTCGATCACCCGCGCCCGCTCCGCCGCATCCATGCCGGCGAGAATCTCCCGCAACCGGGCAATCTCACGCTCCTTGCGCCGGGCGTTCAGCGTGGCATCCGGTTTCAACACCACCCGCACCCGGTGGGGATTCTCCAGCAACCAGACACGCGCCAGACCCTTGATGAAGTCGGGATCGGCCACCCGCTCGCGCAAGGCGTTCAACGCATCATCCAGCGCCAGGGCCTGGATCGGATCCCCGCCGTGCAACGTCGGGGTCAGAGCGTTCAACAGCAGTTTCAGACCATACGGCAGACCATCCCCGCCGATCTCGCGTCGCGACAGCTCCAATTGATGCAACACCGACTCCACCCGCTCCGGCTCGACCCCCTCCTCGGCCACCCGCGCCAGAAGATCCAGAATCAGCTTTTCGACGGCATCGGCCCGTTCCGGCTCCGACCCCTCCAGACCGCATACGAAAACCAACTCCCGTCCCGAGTCGTCCAGGCCGCTCAACGACGAGGGCGAGGCCCCCAGATCGGTGGTCTCGAGCACCTGCAACAGCGGCGAGGAGCTGTTGTCGAGCAACACACCGTTCAACAGATGGGCGTTGAGCAGATGCTCCATCTCCATGGTGCGCCCCAACAGCCAACCCAACACGATGTGGGACTTCTCCGAGGTATCGGTCTCTCCATCCAGGGCATACACCTCCTCGATGGCGAAAGGAGCCGGATGACGCCGCTCGTCGGGAATCGACGAGGCGCCGGGATTGTCCCGAAAACGGGCCAACACCTGTTCCTGGAACCTGGCCTGGTGCTCTGCGGCGGTGATGTCGCCGTAAGTCATGAAAATGGCATTCGAGGGGTGGTAGAAACGGCCATGGAACGCCTTCAACCCGTCCCAGGTCAAATCGGGTATGCACTCCGGATCGCCGCCGCTGTTGTAATGATAGGTGGTGGTGGGAAACAGATGCTCGGACATGCACTGGGAGAGCACCCGCGCCGGAGAACTCATCGCCCCTTTCATCTCGTTGAACACCACACCCTTGAAAACCAGCTCCACATCGGGACTCTCGGGTTCGGCAAACTCCACCCGAAACCCCTCCTGGGCAAAATCGAGTTCATCGAGACGCGGGAAAAAGGCGGCATCCAGATAGACGCGCAGAAGATTATCAAAATCCTTGCGCGACTGGGTGGCAAACGGATAGGCGGTCCAGTCGCTGGAGGTGAAGGCGTTCATGAAGGTGGAGAGCGACCGGCGCAGCATCATGAAGAAAGGATCGCGAACCGGATAACGTTCGCTGCCACACAAGGCGGTGTGCTCGAGAATGTGGGCGACACCGGTCGAATCCTGAGGCACGGTCAAAAAAGCCACCAGAAACGCATTGTGCGGGTCGTCGGCGGCCAGATGCACATGACGGGCGCCCGTGACCCGATGGCGATAGGTCTCCACGGTCAGTTTCAGCGACGCCACGGTTTCACGGCGCGACAGTTCGAATTCGGGATGGCTCATGATGCTCCTTGGCCGGGGCCTGGGTGATGTGCAAACAAAATTGTCGATACAAAAGTATAACGCACGCTTGGGGAAAAAGCGACACGAAACGCGAATCCCCTTGCGCTTAAGCGGTATGCGTGTTAAGAAATTCAGTATATAAGGAAAAGCTGAAACTAACGCATGACGCCTACAAAAGCACGCAAAGGCCATGCCGGTCCTTGAGCTTCCAAAGGCAATAATCGGAACGTGACATTCTGGCTGGTCGTTTCCAGCAGCGCCAATTGGCGCGCAACCCATGCCAGAATTGATGAAGACCCAACCCTCACCCCAAAAAAAATCAACAATCGGAGGTAAACCATGGCGGATGCAAATGCCGCGGGCCAAACCATCCTGGTCGTCGGCGGCGGAATCAGCGGTCTGACCACCGCCGTCGAAGCAGCCGAAACCGGATATCATGTGCTTCTGGTGGAAAAGGATCCTCACCTCGGTGGTCGAGTCTCGCAACACAACAAATATTTCCCCAAACTCTGCTCCCCGACCTGCGGGTTGGAGATCAACTACCAGCGCATCAAAAACAACGCCCGCATCCGCTATCTGACCCTCTCCGAAGTGGTCGATATCCAGGGCGCTGAAGGCGATTACACCGTGCGCATCCAGAAAAATCCGCGCTACGTCACCGAAGCCTGCACCGGCTGCGGCGACTGCTCGGCGGTCTGCACCGCCGAGGTGCCGGATCCGTACAACTTCGGCATGCGTCAGGTCAAGGCGATCCGCAACAACCACGCCATGGCCTTCCCGAGCTGGTACTACATGGATCCCGAATACGCCAAGACCGACGAGGCCCAAAAGGTCGCCAAGGTCTGTCCGGCGGGAGCGATCAAGCCCGACATGCAGGCCGAAATCGTCGAAGAGAAGGTCGCGGCCATCGTCTGGGCCACCGGCTGGAAACCCTATGACGCGGAAAAAATCCTCCCCTACGGCTTTGGTCAGTACGCCAACGTCACCACCAACATGCGCTTCGAGCGTCTGGCCAACGTCTACGGTCCCACCGGCGGAAAAATCGTCCGCGCCGATGGCAAGGAGGCCAAGAACGTCGCCTTCATCCAGTGCGCCGGCTCCCGCGATCACAACTACCTGCCCTTCTGCTCGCGCATCTGCTGTCTGGCCTCGATGAAACAGGCCGCCTACGTGCGCGATCAATATCCGGACTCCAAGGTGACGATCTTCTACATCGATCTGCGCGCCATGGACCGCTACGAAAGCTTTTTGCAAAAAACCCGTGACGATCAGGGCATCAGCTGGATCAAGTCCAAGCCGGCCCGCATCGAGGAGGATGGCCACGGCAATCCGGTGGTGGTGGGCGAAAACACCCTCACCGGCGAACGCTATGCCATGCCCTTCGACCTGGTGGTGCTGGCCACCGGCATGGAGCCCAACTCCGCCGTCGATGCCAAGGTTCCCTATTCCGAGGTTCGCCAGGACGAGTACGGCTTCGTCACCGGTGGCGTGCTGTCCGCCGGTTGCGCGGCCATGCCAACCGACGTGGCCAGCTCCGTGCAGTCGGCCACGGCCATGGCCATGAAGGCGATCCACGCCGCGGTTAAGAGAGGATAAGAACATGGAACAACAAAAGAAAATCGGTTGTTACATCTGCACCGGCTGCGGCATCGGCGACGCGCTGGACCTCAAGGCCCTCAAGGCGATCGCCACCAAGGAGCAGAAAATCCCGGTCGTCAAGGATCATGCCCTGCTGTGCGGAGCCGAGGGCGTGGCGATGATCCAGCAGGATCTCGCCGAGGGGACGGTCAATGCCGTGATCGTCGCCGCCTGCTCGCATCGCGAAAAGGCCGCCGAATTCCGCTTCGACATCGACCTGATGGACCGGGTGGATCTGCGCGACAAGTGCTTGTGGATGCTCGATGTGAAGGAGGGTGACGAGACCGCCGAGGAGGATCGGCAGATGATGGCCGAGGATTACCTCCGTCTCGGTTGCGTCAAGATCAAGAAAATGAACATCCCGGATCCGTTCCTGCACTCGGAAGGCTCCAAGGATGTGCTGGTGGTCGGTGGGGGCCTGGCCGGTCTGACCGCAGCCCGCGACATCGCCCGCGCCGGCTACAACGCCGTGATCATCGAAAAGAGCGATGTTCTGGGCGGCAAGATGAACGCCATGCACAAGGTCACCCCGGACAATCAGCCCCCGTATCGGGAAATGGGCGAGAACTTCATCGGCGCCCTGATCTCGGAAGTCGAGAACGACAACCGCATCAAGATCTTCAAGAACGCCACGGTCACCAAGACCTCCGGCCAGCCGGGCCAGTTCGATCTGATCATCAACAACGCCTCCTCCACCAAGGAGATCCGCGTCGGCTCGATCGTGGTCGCCACCGGCTTCGATCTGTATGATCCCAGCAAACTCCCGGCCAACCTCGGCCATGGCACCTCGCCGGACGTGATCACCAGCGCCGACTTCGAAAAGATGGCCAAGGAGGGCAAGATCCTCCGCAAGTCCGACGGTCAGCCGGCCAAGCGGGTCGCCTTCGCCCTGTGCGCCGGTCAGCGCGACAAGGAGCATCTCGATTATTGCTCCGGCGCCTGCTGCATCTACTCGATGAAACAGGCGATGTACGTGATCGATCAGTACGGCGAGGACGCCTCGACCTATCTGCTCTATCAGGAGATCCGCACCCCCGGTCAGATGGAGGATTTCTACCGCTCGGCCCAGGACAAGGGCGCGGTCTTCATCAAGGGGGATGTGGCCGGTGTCTCCGGCAACGCCAAGGGCGGGGTTTCGGTGAAGGTCCACGACCACCTGATCCGCAACAACGAAACCCTGGATGTGGATCTGCTGGTGCTGGCCACCGGCATGGTCAGCACGGTCGATACCCTGGATCCCAACGCCCCCTCGCCGGTCGGCACCGGTCGCGACGAACTGCCTGGTTCGATCCTGAACCTCCAGTATCGCCAGGGACCAAGCCTGCCACGCCTGGGCGCCGCCGGCTTCCCGGACTCCCACTTCATCTGCTTCCCCTACGAAACCCGGCGCACCGGCATCTACGTCGCCGGTCCGGCCCGTCGCCCCATGGGCATCGCCGCCACGATGACCGATGCCTCGGGCGCCGCCCTCAAAGCCATCCAGGCGGTCGAGGCGGTGTCCCACGGCGTGGCGGTCCACCCCCGTTCGGGTGACCTCTCCTATCCGTCGTACCGCCCGGAAGGGTGTACCCAGTGCAAACGCTGCACGGAAGAGTGCCCGTTCGGCGCCATCAACGAAGATGACAAGGGCAACCCGCTCTTCAACCCGGCCCGCTGCCGCCGGTGCAGCACCTGCATGGGCGCCTGCCCGCAGAAAATCATCTCCTTCGCCAACTACTCGGTGGACATGATCAGCTCCATGATCAAGGAGATCGAGATCCCGGAGGAGGACGAGGAGAAGCCGCGCATCCTGATCTTCGCCTGCACCAACGACGCGGTTCCGGCCCTCGACATGGTGGGACGCAACCGTTCGCCGATCAGCCCCTATGTGCGCATCATTCCGCTGCGCTGCATGGGCTCGCTCTCCCTGGTGTGGATCGCCGACGCCATGTCCAAGGGGTTCGACGGCGTGATGCTGATGGGCTGCAAGCATGGCGACGACTACCAGTGCCACAACGTGCGCGGTTCCGCCCTGGCCGAAATCCGCCTGAGCAAGGTCTCCGAGACCCTGCAACGGTTGAAGCTGGAATCGAACCGCGTGAAGATGGTCGAGGTGAACATCATGGATGCCGATACCCTGCCCAACGCGATCAGCGATTTCGTCGAGCAGATCAGCAACCTGAACCCCAACCCCTACAAGGGTTTCTAACCGGCCTTCAACGAAAACCGGTCGAGCGCCCCGCCCCTGGCATCCAGGAGCGGGGTCCACCGGATGGGAGATCATGGAAAAATGGCTTACGATCTGACATTCGCCAAGGACGTTTACAAGAAGTCCGAAATGGGCCACTGGATCAAGATGTGCATGCAGTGCGGCGTCTGCGCGGGCTCTTGTCCGCTGCGCGCCCATTGGCAGCACTCGCCCCGGCAACTGTTCCAGATGGTGCGCGCCGGCAAGCGCGACGAGGTGCTCAAAAGCTCCGACATGTGGATGTGCACCTCCTGCTACAACTGCATCGTGCGCTGCCCGCGCGAACTGCCCATCACCCACATCATCCACGGTCTGGCCCGCTACGCCGAAACCGAAAAGATGACCGATCCTCTGCAACCCACCCGTCGTTTCGCGGTGGAGGTGTTCTGGAAAAACATCACCGCCACCGGTCGCGTCGGCGAGGCGATGCTCACCATGCGCCTCTACTTCCTGGATGGTCTGGGCGCCGGCATCCAGCGCGGTCTGGAAATGAAGGATTCCGCGATCGGCATGCTCAAAACCCGTCGTTTGAATCCCATTCCGTTCCGCGGCAAGATCAAGGGATTCGACGGCATGACGAAAATGTTGGCGAAAGCGGCTGAACTCGAGGCGAAACTGGAGAACCACGCATGAAGGAGTACACTTTTTTCCCGGGTTGCAGTTCCGAACACAACGCCTCGGCAGCCAACATGGAGAACTCGGTGCAATCCATGTGTCAGATGCTGGGGATCAAGCTCAACGAAATCGATGACTGGAACTGCTGTAGCGCCTCCATCGGCTATGCCGGTGGCGGGCAGTTGCCGCGCATGGCCCTCTCGGCGCGCAACTTCGCCCTGGCGCAAAAACAGCGCGGCAACACCGATCTGGTGGCCACCTGCGCCGCCTGCTGGCTCGCCATGCGCGAGACCAACGAGCGCATCGAGGAAGAGTCCCACATCAAGCAGAACCTCAACACCGCCCTGGCCGAAGCCGGGCTCTCCTACGACGGACACATCAAGACCCGTCACATGGTCGAGGTGCTGATCGAGGATGTGGGTTGGGAGACCCTGAAGTCCAAGGTGACCAAGCCGTTGAAGGGACTCAAGGTGGCCGGTTATGTCGGCTGTCAGACCAACCGTCCCTTTGGGGTGTGCGGGGACAGCTTCGAAAATCCCCAGTATCTGGACCGGATGATCGAGGCCACCGGCGCCACGGCGGTCCCCTTCCCGATGAAGGTGGCCTGTTGTGGTGGTGCGTTGATGTTCTCCGAGCCGGAGAAGTCCTGCGTGCTGACCAAGCAGATCCTGCAATCCGCGGTGGACAACGGCGCCGAGGTGATCGTCACCCCCTGCCCGGTCTGCCAGTTGAACCTGGAGGTCTACCAGGGGTTGATCAACAAAACCCTGGGGACCAACTTCAACATCCCGGTGGTCTACTACTCCCAACTGTTCGTCCTGGCCTGGGGCGGCAAGTGGGAGGATGCGGCGTTGCATCAGCAGGTGATCCCGGCGGAGCCGTTGCGCCGTTTCGCCTGATTTCTCGCCATCCTGGCATCGGGCCCCGAGTGGTTTCGCCACTCGGGGCTTTTTTTGGACCCCATGGGATCCGGTCGCTTTCAGGATCTCCCTCACGCCGACCATGCAGCCTGTCCCACCAAACATAAAATCCTTCTTGCCTGACATGGATTCCATGATAATATCCCGCATGGCGTGACCAGCTCGGGCCCAGGCCCCCGAATCCACGCCGACACCCGCGCCACGGCCAGGATTCCAGAAGATCTTTTCATGACCCCCGACATGCCCTCCGACATCGCGACCTTTCTCGCCACGGCACCCATCGCCCCGCGAACACGACGCCTGCTGACCGCCGCCCCGTTGGAAAATCCTGCGCCCGAACCGCATCCGGATGGTGGCATGGCCCGATTCCGCAAGGCGATTCGCGCCCTTCCCGACCCGGATGGCAGGCACCAACCCGACTCTTCCTGGCTGGAACTCCATCACGGCTATGTCGAACAGCTTCGTCAGCCGCTCTTTCCGGTCCACCAGAGGCCCCGGAACCAGGAGCCGACCCTGACCCCACCAAGCCTCGTCACGGCGTTTCTCCCGCCCGCCTATCGGGCGGTGGTGCATACCCACGATCAGCGCCATTACGACGATCCGACCTTCTGGGATTCGATCGAACTCCGGCAGGATCTCGGTCACCTTCTTCTGGCTTGGCTGCTCTCCGACCAGTCGGCCCTGACTCCCCTGGTGATCATCGGCCCGACCGGCTCGGGCAAGACCCACCTGACCCGCATCCTGGCCGGCCATCTGAGTGCATCCCTGTTTCATCCGGTGCGGCTGGTGCTGGGGAGCGTCGATGCTCAGGCCACGATCCAGGGACAGATCGAGGAGCAGCTGCGTCAGGATCTGGGACGCAAGATCGAATGGGGCCCCTTGAGCCGTTCGGCCCGCGCGCGCCATCCCGTGGTGCTGCTGGACGGAATGAACGAACTGCTCGGCGCCGACGAGCGGGTGTTTCGCGACTATCCGGAAAAGGCGCGCCGTTTTCAGGAGCTGGAGTCCTCCCTGGGACGTCCGGTGCGTCTGATCCTCACCAGTCGCACCGAGGTGATCGATCGGGCCGACCTGCCGGATGGGGCGATGGTGCTGCGTCTGGAGCCCTTCGACGCCATGCGCCGCGACCGCTGGATCCGGCTGTGGAATCGGGCCAATCGGGACTATTTCCGCGCCAGCGGCGTGGAGCCCTTGCGTCCGCCGGACAACCCCGCCCTGCGACAACTGGCCGAGATCCCCTTTCATCTTGCGCTGATGGCGGTGCTGGACGCGGATGGCAACCCGTTGCACGCGTGCGACGCCCTGACCAGCTTCGAGCTGCATCAACGCATCGTGCAACGGTTCGTGGCCCGCACCCTGCCTTCCGGCTGTCCCGACGAACGACTCCATCAAGAGCAGAAACGGCTCGGGGCCGTGGCCGTGGGGATGTTTCATCGTCGGGCTTTGTCGATCCGCGCCGACGAAATCGCGGCAGACGCGCCGTTCTTTCCCCAGGAGGCCGACACCGGGAGTTCACCGTCGGAGGTCTTGCCGCTCCCGCAACTGCTGGAGCAACTCTTTTTCGTGCATGTGGAACGACGTGACAAACGGTCGCGTCCCGGCGCGCTGGGACGGGGAAAGGAGCCGCCGAATCACGGCTACGCCTTCTGGCACGCCACGTTTGGGGAGTTTCTGACCGCGGATTGCCTGTTGCGCCTGACCCGCGACGAAGCGCAACGGATCTGCCGGGAGCGACGCGGACGCAACCGGGCCACCCGCAAGCTCGCCGAGGAGCGGTTCCGCGACCCCATGACCACGCCGGAAGCGTGGATGGCCCCCTTGATCCACACCCCGCTCATCGATCGGCCCGGCATTCTGGCCATGTTGCGGGAACGGGCCAAGGGGTGCTGGCTGATGGACAAGGGGGAGCGCGGCGCGGGCCTGGATCGGGAGAATTTTCTCGTCGTCGTGGACGAGATGATCCAGGGACAGCTGCACTGGATCCTGCATGGCCACACCCTACCCCCGTTGATGACCGACGGACGGCTCCCCTGGTCGCCACGACCGCCGCTGTTGGGTTATCTGGCCATCTACGCCCTCAATCTGATCATCCTGCGCTCGTTGCTCGATCCGGAGGGGTGGATCTTCGACGAGGGGATGCATGGCATCGAGGGGGGCGTGCCAGCCTGGGAACGTCTGAACCATGTGTGGCGCGCCTGGTTCACGGACGAGCATCTGGATCATCTGCACGATTTTCTCGAGATCCGCCGTCATGAGGGACGGGTGCGCATCCAGGCCCATCCCCGTTTCAGCCGTGCGCGCCGCGTCGTCTGTTCGGGGACTCAGTCGGATCCCGAAACAGGCGGAACGTAACGTTCCAAGCCCCCACCGTCGCGGAGGACCGGGGGCCGAATTCCGCGAAAACATGGCCAGACTTGCAAAACACCCCCAATCTTGAAACGCGTCCCGCTTCTCGGGAACCATTTCACACCATTTTTGTCTGAATAGGCAACCGTGTGAAAAATGAGAGGCGCGGCGCGTCCTATGCCACACCCCTTCTCCGTTAAATCACACGCCAGACGACCCAATACCTTGATGGAACACACCCGAATCACACGGCACGAACGTTGCTCTCGGGTTGATGCATCGTGTTGTCAAAAGCCTTCGATTCACAGGAGCCGCAGTACCATGCTCGCACCGAACACCCTTGCCGTCCCTCTTCAGGATGTCTCCTCCTGGTTCCGCTACCAGGATCCGCCCGACGCCCACCTGCCCAGAGGGGAGGCCAACGACGCATCCCACCTCGAACAGCCCCGCGAGATCGAGGTCAATCGATTCCAGACCGGCGAGATCCTGTTCCAAGGCGGAGACGAAACCGGTCCGGTGCTGCTGCTGATGCGTGGTCGGGTGCAGATGTTCGCCGAGGAGGGCTCCCTGCCCACGCCGATTTCCGCGCCACGCGACATCGTGGAGTCGGGAAACTATCTGAACATCGCGGCCCACTTCCTCACGCCCTCCCGCTATTTCATGACCGCGAGGGCCATGGAACCGGGTCAGGTGATGCTGATGGACAAGGCCTTTTTTGAACGGGTCTTGCGCGACTCCCCGGAGACGCAACGCGACCTGATGACCCAGATGGCCCATGAGCTTCGGGAACGCACGGTCCGGTTGCAACAGGAGCCGTGGTGCGCGTCGTGTCGGGTGATCCACTATTTTCTGGAGCGGGTGCCGGGTGATCGTCGCGATGCACCGTTCACGGTCCATCTGGAGACCAAACGACGCGAAATCGCGGTACGGCTGGACATTCGCGAAGAGACCCTGTCGCGCATTCTGACCCAACTGGAAAAGGATGGGCTGCTGTTCTCCCTGGAGCGCAGCGCGATTTCGGTGCCCAAGGCAGAACAGCTTCACGCCCGCCTGCTCGCCTGTCCGCGCTGCCGCAACAAGCGGGCTTAATTCTCTTTACATCTCCCGAGGGAAAGCGACGATTCAGGATCCCCATGATTGCAGGCATCCGGGGACCGCAAGGTCCCCGGCGGAAGTTCGAAGGCGGCGCCTCTTGCAATTTGGGCAAAACGTGTCACCTTCGCCTTGCCTTGAAACAGACCGCTCCAAATGTAGGGGGCCTGAAGGGTTCTCTCAAGAAAAACCGCGCTCACGCCACGGCCTTGAGCGGCAACACCACCTCGACGCAAAACCCGCCCAACGCCTCGGAGCGTCCCAACGCGATCCGTCCGCCGTAATCCAACACGATCTCCTGGACCACGGACAACCCGATCCCCTGCCCGGCGACCCCTTCGGCATCCTCCGCGCGCCCCCCGCGCCGCAAGATCCGCTCGAACTGCTCCGGCGCGCACCCCGGACCATCGTCTTCCACGCGCAACGTCCATCCATCCGCATCCGTCACGCTCAACCGCACCCGTCCGACCGCCCACTTGCAGGCGTTGTCCAACAGATTGCCGACCAGCTCCAACAGATCCTCGCGGTCGATGATCGCCGACAGGGAATCAGGCATGCGGGTCTCGATGCGCAGATTCCGCCCGCCATGGGCGCGACGCATCACATCCACCAGCACCCGCAACTCCCCGATCATTTCCAACCGTCCGACCGGACTCCGCACCCCGGAAAGACGCACCTTCTTCAGCTCGCGGGAAGTCAAGGCGCGAATCAGCTCGATCTGACGCACGATCCTGGCGCGCAACTCCACATGATCCCGCAACTCCTCCCCTTCGATCAGGCGCATCAGCACCGTCAAGGGGGTTTTGATGGCATGGGCCATGTTGCCCGCCGCCTGACGCGAACGTTCCAGACGCGCATGCAGCAGCGCCAACAGCCGATTGATCGCGATGACGAAGGGCAGGATCTCGACGAACAGTCCCTGGACGGGCAGTGACGGGGTGGCCCCCTGTTCGATCTCCCGCAAGGCGACGCCGGCCTGATTCAAGGGTGCCACGGCGCGCCGCAACGCACGCCGCTGCAACATCAGCAGCACAGCGATGGCCAGCAGCGAAATGGCCCCATGTCCCAGTTGCAGCACCCACACCCCGCGTTCCACGTGACTCATCTCCTCGGCCACGACCACCAGCACCGCATGGCCCTGTTTGTAATAGGCGCGGGTGATGCTCCACAGGGAGCGGGCCCAGGGTCGCGATTCGGTCATGAGCGACTTGTCCTGGCCGGGCATGTCCACGGTCAACTCCGCGTCCCACAGGGAACGGGAGCGCAAGGTCTCCTCGCGCACATGAATCTGATAGTAGTGTCCGGACCACGGCTGGGTATAGATGGGATCGATCCGCTCCGGATTGAGCGCCAACCCCGGCATGAGGGTCAGATCCAGATTGGCGAGGAGATTCTCCGCGTCGTGTTCCAGACGCGACACCACATAATCGCGCACCACCTGGCGCATGACCAGCGTGACCAGCAGCCATTGGCAGGCCATGACCACCACCAGCGCCACGGCCAACCCGATCGACAGATCACGCTGCAGGGAGGTACCGGACCCTGCGGCGTCAGAACACTCCTCGTCCGCCATCGACATGCAGCACCTCGCCCGTCACATAATCCGCCGTCACCAGATAGCGCACGGCCTTGACCACCGCCTCCGGACCGGCCATGCCGGCCAGGGGGGTGCGCGCCAACAGACGCCGATACCCCTCATCCGCTCCGGTTTCGGGCGGCAGCAGCGCGCCGGGGGCGATGGCGTTCACCCGCACCTCGGGGGCCAGATCTCGCGCCAGAACCCGTGTCACCATCAACAATCCGGCCTTGGATGCTCCATAGAGGGCATGTCCGGCCAGAGGTCGTTCGCCCCACAGGTCGGCGATCTGCACGATCGAACCGCCTCCATTCCCCCGCATGCGTCGCGCCGCGCCCAGCGCCAACCAGAGCGGCCCCTGGAGATTGACCTGGAGCAGCGCGGTCATCGCCTCCCAACCGGCTCCATCCAACGGGGTGGGTTCAAAGCGGGCGGCGCCATTGACCAGCAACGCCAATCGCCCTTCCAACCCGGTTTCGACCCTCTCCAGCACGGCGTCGAGGGTGGCCGGGTCGGTCAATTCCAAAGAAAACGCCTGCGCCACGCCGCCTTCGGCCACGATCCCGGCCACCACGCCCTCGGCGGACTCCCGATCCCGTTGATATCCCACCGCCACGGCGTATCCCATCCGTCCCAGATCCCGGCAGATCGCCGCGCCCACGCGCCGCCCACCGCCGGTCACCAGCGCCACGCCGCGCCATCCGGCCCGACGATCCCGAGGGTTGGCATCGGGCGACGGACACGCATCGCGCGTCACCTCCCATTCCGCTTCCCGGTCCAATCCGGACAGATCGGCGACCAACAACGCCTCCAGCTCCTCCCTGGTGGTGACCGGCCCGCGTCCGCGCCACGCCGCCCACGGCCAGGGCGGAACCGCACGCCCGGCGCGCCGTTCGTGAACGCGGTACAGCCACCACATCGGCACGAGAGGCAGCAGAAACGGCAGACTCACCATCAGCCCCACCGCCCCCCTGAATCCGCGCCACACGGAACGCATCACCCGGTCACTCCTCCCGAGGTGCGATCAGGAGATACCCCTGTCCGCGCCGTGTCTGGATGCGCTCGCGCCCCACGATATCCCGCAACCGCTTGATGTACACCTCCATCACGTTGCTGTCCTTGTCTCCGTCGTATTCGTAGACATGTTCGGTCAGCCGGCTCTTGGAGAGCACCTGATCCGGATGGAGCATGAAATAGCGCAACAGTCGGAATTCGGTTCCGGTCAGGCCACGCCGCTCACCGGTGGGCAGGATCACCTCCTGCCGCGCCTCGTCCAGGCGCATGCCACCCACCATCAGGTCACCCGGAGCCCGCCCCGAACCACGTCGGGTCAGGGCATTCAGGCGGGCAACCAACTCCTGGACATGGAACGGCTTGCCCAGATAGTCGTCCGCGCCGGCCTTGAAGCCATCCACCCGCTCGTGCCAGGCGTCCCAGGCAGTGAGGATCAACACCGGCACCGTGATGCCACGGCCACGCCAGCCGCGCAACACCTCCAGACCATGGCGTCCCGGCAACCCCAGATCAAGCACCACCGCGTCATAAGGCTCCACGTCGCCCAGGTATTCGGCCTCGACCCCATCACCGGCCTGATCGACCGCGAATCCCGCCCGTCCCAGATCGCGTTTCAACGCGGCGGCAAGCTCCGCATCATCTTCCACCACCAGCAGTCGCACGTTTCGGCTTCTCCTCGTGTTCTCTCAACAATTGACCGGTACGGGCGTCGAACTCCAACTCCATCACCCGTCCACCCTCGTCCTTGACCTCGATCTCATAGATCCATCGCCCGTGCTTGTTCTCAAGCTCCACTTCGAGAATCCGCCGGCCTCGCGCTCTGGGATCGTGCTCCAGGATGCGTTCCAGAGGCAGGATCTCCCCGGCGCGCACCAACTCCCTGGCACGGTCATGATCCCGATGGCGATCCTCGTGATCACGGGAATGGGCGATCCCCATCCCTGGCCAGAGCCATATCAGAGTCCCGACGATGAATCGTGCCCTCCAAGAGCGCTTCATGCGGATCAATCCTTCCAGACACCCAGGCCAGGTACGCGAATCTCCCCCTCTTCAAAGGAGCCCTGCTCGGCACGGGGATGACAACTCTCGCAGCGACTGAACGAGCCGACCTCCGGGCTTCTGACGATTTTCTCGGGAATCTTCCGATGCTCCTTCACGAAATACCCGACACGGCTGATACGCGCCGGAACATCCCCCGCCGCCAACGAGGTCGAAAACTTGCGTGAGAGCTTGTCATCGGTCCGATCCGCAGCATTGGCGATCAGAAAGCCCTGGAGACTCTCCACCGTCACCCCATCCAGTTCGGCGTTGTCCCCGAAATGGCGTTCCAGACCACCCATCACCTGTTCCCAGGCGCGCGCGGGCAGCAAACCCGGCGGATAGGCCATGTGACACGATCCGCACTCGCTCTTGTAGAGCCTGGTCTGTTCCGGCGTGGCGCGCGTGGGCACGGATCGATACTCGGAGCGATCCGTGCCGCCCGACGCCTCCGTCAACGCACCGATGCACCCGGTCAAAAGCAACGCCACCATCCAGCCCTTATGCAGGTTGTTCATGGTCGGCCTCCCTTACCGGACGGAGAGCAGCCAGGTGATGAAATCCCCCTTTTCCTGGACCGAGCAGGGCCGTCCCAGGGTCTCCTTGCAGTTCCGTCCGAACCACTTCTCCACCTTGGCCGGATCGCTCAAACGCTCCCGATTCGCCACCGGGGCCAGAGGTTCGATGGTCTTGCCGGTTTTCAGGTGTTTTCCCGCCTGCCGGGGATCTTCCGTGTGACACGAGGTGCAGCGGGTAACCCGGCCATCTTCACCGGGCACCCCCTGTTTCGCAAACAATGTCCGTCCCCGTTCCGCCTCGAACGGCTGGGCACCCTCGGCGCGATACCCGGCCAGGATCTCCTCCGGCGTGCCCGCCCATGCCGTGCCGCTCATCAGGAGTCCGACCAGCAGCGCCACGGTAACCGTGCCCGTTTGTTTGGGCGCCTTCTCCCAAAACCGGAACATCGCCACCAGACTCCCATGCCCGACCCATTGATGAACGATCCCCATGCCGGCATGCAGACCCAGATAGGCCCACATGGCCACCCCCAATCCTTCATGCACCTCCTTGATGTCATGCAGCCAACCGACGGGACGCACGTTCGGCTCCACGTAGAGCATGAAAATCGTTCCGGTCACCCCCAACGCGGTGGCCGCCAGCAGACCCAATCCCTGCACGGCGCAGGCCAGCGCACCGGGCGTGGTTTCGTTCGGCAACCGCCCTTGCCGGGCATGAACCAGATGGTTCTTGCCATCCGCCCACAGTTCACCCAGACGCGAGGAAGAAAACCAGGGGAAAAACCGCCCCAACGGCGCCGGTTCAGAACAAACCAGGCGCCACATCCAATGGCTGACCAAAAGAACCAGCAACACCACGCCCCAGGTCTCGTGAAACGCATAGAACGAATCCCCGGCCCGTCCGGGTTTGGGGTGGATCATGACCAGGGATACCAGCATCTGTCCCGCGATCCCCAGCGCGATCAACAGATGCAACAAACGGGTGATACGATCATAATACATGACTCTCTCCTTGGTGAAGATGAAAGCGTGTCCATCCGAACCATTCGGACGGTTCTGGGGAGAGAGCATAGGGATGTCAGGTGAATTGACCCTGAATGATCATTCAGGGATACATTTTTTTTACCAAGAAACGCCCGTCAGGGCGTTCCTTGGTTGGAGGCAGGGATTCTCCCCCCATCATGCCAGTTTATCGAGGGGCAAACGGCATGGTGAAGGGGTCGCGACTCATGGCCTCACGACCCCTTCACCTCAAACGGATGGGTGAACGATACCTCTGACGCACGGCGTCACTCTCCCTGCCGGTGCCAGAACGCCTTTCGCATCCCTGGTCAGACGCTCTCGAGCGCCTCGATCCGCACGGTCAGGGCGTTCAACTCCGTCGCCAACGCCACCACCCGCGTCTGGGACTCCTGCAACGCCTTGATCAGGATCGGCACGAAGACCGAATATTTGACCGATTTGGTCACCGTGCCCAGATCACGCCGAACGATGGGACGATCCGCCTCGGTCTCTCCTTCGCCGGGGCTCCACGCCGGATCCGGGATCGTTTCGAAGTCCGGGACCGACTCGACCAATCCCGGAAAAACGGTTTCCACCTCCTGGGCGATCACCCCGATCTGGCGCAACGGGTTGCCGATGAGATTGAAATTCCGCACCCGCACGGCCATGAGATCGGCCAATTTCGGCGCGGTATCGGCAATGTTCTCCTTGAATTTCTCGTCAGAGATGGCTCCATAGCTGTTGTTTGTATTCTGCAGATTTCCATTGTTGAGAATCCTGCATTTGACCGATGCCAACGCCGTCACATCTGAAGAGAACTCGGCAATCGGATCGGTGGCTGTTGTCCCGGAACGATAAGCGCGCAGTGTCAAGATGTCGGACGGGTTGTTGATGTCCAATCTGGCAGATGGCGCCAATGTGTTCAGGCCAAGCAATCCCGCTGACGTGAGATCCAGCAGAACAGAACTCAACCCGGCCTGTTCGCCGTAGATCTCCATCTCCGTTATAAAAGCGTAAATTCCTCCGTTCCACTTTGAAGTGGCATACACGCGAAACTGTGAACAGCTGACCGCGCTGAACGTGACGGTATTCCAGCCCGCTGCAAAAGCGGCCTCTGCTTCATCCGTAGCGGATTGAGTCGCATTGTCTTCCCATCCAGTAATCGAAACCTTAACCCAAGCGGATCCCGTGTAATATTCGACACGAAAATGCTTGATCAGGGAATCGCCGTTTCCCTGTGAATTGTAGAATCGGAACTTTGTGATGTTTCTCTGGCTGCTCAGTGAAAAACCGAATGCGCATGAGGCGGTATTGCTGTAGTTCGTGTTTGAAGACCACGAAGTTGCGCCATTCGTGATCGAGGAAAACGACGCCCCAAGAAGATCGCCAATCAGCCCCGATGGAACGATCTTTTCGGACGGAACCGCCCCGGTAGAACGAACGCACAGTTGTGTTGAAGGGGACGAGGTTCCGAATCCAAGCCGCTTATTCACGGCATCGTAATGCAGCGTGGCGGGATCTTGCGCAATCAAGCCGTCCGGCGCGCCGAAAACCACGCCACCCGATGTCAGATTGTTCACCCCACCGGATCCGATGCCGGTCGGCCCCTTGATGTTGATCCCGGCGTCGCTCCAGGTGGAAACGCCTTTGATATAGACCTGGCCGTTGTCGCCGCGCAGATAAAGATCGAATTGGGCTCCGATCGCGTCCGATGGGACGCCTGAACCCTGATACCAGCGTTGCGGACCTGGAATCCCTTGAGGACCGGTAGCCCCTTGTGGTCCCTGTGGACCGATGGCCCCTTGCGCACCTTGCGGACCCGGATCACCTTGCACCCCTTGCGCCCCTTGCGCCCCTTGCGCCCCTTGCGGACCCACGTCTCCCTGTACCCCTTGCGGCCCCGCCTCCCCTTGCGGACCTTGCGGACCCATCGCACCACTCGGACCCGCCAAGCCTTGCGGTCCCGTCTCGCCCGGGTCACCAGGTTCCCCCTGCACCCCTTGCGGACCTTGCGGACCCTGCAACGCCAATTTCTGCCAGTACTCGCCAGATGTGGCAGGCGCATGACCGTTTCCAACCTGCCTGCACACGTAGATCAAACCATTTTCCATCACCGCATCACCAACCGCATACACGGTCACGGCATCGTAGAATCCGCGAAAAGCCGCCCCAAAGTCCACAGTATCGTTGATTTGGTTTAGCTTACCGGTCATGGGATTGAACTCGAATCTGGACATGACACACCTCCATCACGCATAGGTCAGGGATGCATGGTCGGACCAAGCCTGGTCGAAACGCGCCTCACCCGCAGCAAACTTCGTGGCCGTGGTCCCATCCTCGAACAGACTGATCCGCTTGATCATCCAGACCGGATCCGCCTCGCCACTCCCCGGATAGGCATATCCCAGGTAAAAATGCTGGGTGCTTCCCTCCATGACGGCATGGCTGCGATTGGTCAACAGATCTTCACCTGCGAGCGTGGTTGCAAACTTGCGACTCTTCAACTCCTCCGGACTTAACATCGGCATCTCCTTTGATCCGTCACATAAACGATATTAAATGCTTACATGAACAGTATAACTTTGATCTAAAAAATAAGAATATGAATAAGTTCGTCCAATTGTTATGATTCAGACTCAACAACATAACTAAAAAATAATTTACATGTCCGCCACATTGCTGTATGGAAACCGCCTCCATATTGAGGTATCATGATCGATAATCGCGATTTCGGGATGTCCGCACATCCCCAGCATTCACGCCAACAAAAAGGATGATGACGATGAGCTTTCAATTGCCCCCCTTGCCCTATGCACCGAATGCCCTGGAGCCCCATATTTCCGCCGAAACCCTGGAATTCCATTACGGCAAGCATCATCAAACCTATGTCACCAATCTCAACAAACTGATCGACGGTACGCCGGATCAGGAAAAATCCCTGGAAGAGATCATCAAGAGTTCTTCGGGAGGATTGTTCAACAATGCGGCCCAGGTCTGGAACCACACCTTCTACTGGAACTGCCTGACCCCCGGTGGCGGTGGCGCCCCGACCGGCGCGCTCGCCGATGCCATCAACGCCAAATTCGGCTCTTTCGAGACCTTCAAGGAGCGTTTCACCAACACCGCCATTGGAACCTTTGGTTCCGGATGGGCCTGGTTGGTCAAAAATCCGGATGGTTCGTTGGACCTGATGAGCACCAGCAATGCAGCCACCCCCATGACCGAGGGAAAAACCGCGCTGCTGACCTGTGACGTCTGGGAGCATGCCTACTACATCGATTTCCGCAACGCGCGTCCCAAGTATGTCGAAGCGTTCTGGAACCTGGTCAACTGGGACTTCGTGGCCAGCCGTTTCGCCTCGTAACAGCCTATCCTCTCTTGAACGTGGAACTCCCGTCAGGGAGATCCACGTTCGGCAATCCCCCTCATCATGCAAGCTTACCAACCAGAAGGCCGCCTGGAACACGATTCCAGGCGGCCTTCTGGTTGGCCTGACGATCACAGGGGCCCAGACCGTCTTGACATGTCGTGGCAGCCGCCCCTCATCAAAAATGATGCAACGACCCAAGCAACTCGGCATACTTGTACGCAACAGCTGGCGTCGCAACGCCGTATCAAGGCCTTGACACCACCTGTCAACAAGCCCAATCGGGTAGGATGCGGGTCACCCCACCGTCCTCCCACACCACCGGACAGCCGGACGCACCAAAACAAAATGGCCTGGAGAGATTCTCTCCAGGCCATTTTGTTTTGGTGCCCTTACCCGTCACCTGATGGCAAGCCCCACCCTGCCGTGAACCTCCCTTGCGGGAGTTTCACGGCAGATTCCCAAATTCGTCACCACTCGATCTTGTCGATGTTCTGAAAGTGAACCACATCACCGGTCGCATTGAACGTAATCGAGCCGGACGCATTGTCCAGATGATCGAGCACACCATGCTGCGTGGCGTTGGTCACCGTAACCGTATGATCGTCAACATGCGCAGTCCACCCACCATCGTAGTGGCCGGTCATGGAAAGCGACTTATCGGTCAAGTCGATGATGTCCGTCCACTTGCCTTGACCACCATCCACCGTGGCACTCTGGGCATTGCCAAAAATGAACAGGTCATTGCCAGCCTGACCAAACATATCATCATCACCCCCCCTGCCCAGGAAGGTGTCGTTGCCATTTCCACCCCAGAGGTGATCATCCCCAGAGGTTCCAACCATCAGGTCGTTCTTGGACGTACCGTGCAACGACACGCCATCCTGATGAACAGGCTCATGCGTCGGTTCCGGATGCGGCGCGCAGGTCGGCTCAGGCGCATGCGTCGGTTCCGGATGCGGCGCGCAGGTCGGCTCAGGCGCATGCGTCGGTTCCGGATGCGGCGCGCAGGTCGGCTCAGGCGCATGCGTCGGTTCCGGATGCGGCGCGCAGGTCGGATGCACTCCGGAATGCCCTGAAGATGGCGGTCGGGTATGCATCGACGACGCCGGTCTTGTATGCGTTGACGAGGCCGGTTTCGTACACACCGACGAAGCCGGTTTCGTATGCGTTGACGACGCAGGCTTCGTGTGCATCGACGAGGCCGGTTTCGTATGCGTTGACGACGCCGGTTTCGTATGCATCGACGACGCAGGCTTCGTATGCGTTGACGACGCCGGTTTCGTGTGCGTTGACGACGCAGGCTTCGTACACACCGACGAGGCCGGTTTCGTATGCGTTGACGACGCCGGTTTCGTGTGCGACGACGACGCCGGTTTCGTATGCATCGACGACGCAGGTTTCGTATGCGTTGACGACGCCGGTTTCGTGTGCGACGACGACGCCGGTTTCGTATGCATCGACGACGCAGGCTTCGTATGCGTTGACGACGCCGGTTTCGTCCCGCTCGACGCAGGCTTCGTCCCACTCGACGCAGGCTTCGTCCCGCTCGACGCCGGTTTCGTCCCGCTCGACGCAGGCTTCGTACCGCTCGACGCAGGCTTCGTCCCACTCGACGCCGGTTTCGTCCCGCTCGACGCAGGCTTCGTCCCGCTCGACGCAGGCTTCGTCCCGCTCGAGGCCGGTTTCGTCCCACTCGACGCAGGCTTCGTCCCGCTCGAGGCCGGTTTCGTCCCGCTCGACGCAGGCTTCGTCCCACTCGAAGCAGGCTTCGTCCCGCTCGACGCAGGCTTCGTCCCACTCGACGCAGGCTTTGTCCCGCTCGAGGCCGGTTTCGTCCCACTCGACGCAGGCTTCGTCCCACTCGAGGCCGGTTTCGTCCCACTCGACGCAGGCTTCGTCCCACTCGACGCCGGTTTCGTACCGCTCGACGCAGGCTTCGTCCCGCTCGACGCAGGCTTCGTCCCGCTCGACGCAGGCTTCGTCCCACTCGAGGCCGGTTTCGTCCCGCTCGACGCAGGCTTCGTCCCGCTCGACGCAGGCTTCGTCCCACTCGACGCCGGTTTCGTACCGCTCGACGCAGGCTTCGTCCCGCTCGAGGCCGATTTCGTCCCACTCGACGCAGGCTTCGTCCCGCTCGACGCAGGCTTTGTCCCGCTCGAGGCCGGCTTCGTCCCACTCGACGCCGGTTTCGTCCCGCTCGAGGCCGGCTTCGTCCCACTCGACGCCGGTTTCGTCCCGCTCGACGCAGGCTTCGTCCCGCTCGACGCCGGTTTCGTCCCACTCGAGGCCGGTTTCGTCCCGCTCGACGCAGGCTTTGTCCCACTCGAAGCCGGTTTCGTCCCACTCGAGGCCGGTTTCGTCCCGCTCGACGCAGGCTTTGTCCCACTCGAAGCCGGTTTCGTCCCACTCGACGCAGGCTTCGTACCGCTCGACGCAGGCTTCGTACCGCTCGACGCAGGCTTTGTCCCGCTCGACGCAGGCTTCGTCCCGCTCGACGCAGGCTTCGTCCCGCTCGACGCAGGCTTCGTCCCGCTCGACGCAGGCTTCGTCCCGCTCGACGCAGGCTTCGTCCCACTCGACGCAGGTTTCGTCCCACTCGACGCAGGCTTTGTCCCGCTCGAGGCCGGTTTCGTCCCGCTCGACGCAGGCTTTGTCCCGCTCGAGGCCGGTTTCGTCCCACTCGACGCAGGCTTCGTACCGCTCGACGCCGGTTTCGTCCCGCTCGACGCAGGCTTCGTCCCGCTCGACGCAGGCTTCGTACCGCTCGACGCAGGCTTCGTACCGCTCGACGCAGGCTTTGTCCCGCTCGAGGCCGGCTTCGTCCCACTCGACGCCGGTTTCGTCCCGCTCGACGCAGGCTTCGTCCCGCTCGACGCAGGCTTCGTCCCACTCGACGCAGGCTTCGTCCCACTCGACGCAGGCTTCGTCCCGCTCGACGCAGGCTTCGTCCCGCTCGACGCAGGCTTCGTCCCACTCGACGCAGGCTTCGTCCCACTCGACGCAGGCTTTGTCCCGCTCGAGGCCGGTTTCGTCCCACTCGACGCAGGCTTCGTCCCACTCGACGCAGGCTTTGTCCCACTCGAGGCCGGTTTCGTCCCACTCGAGGCCGGTTTCGTCCCGCTCGACGCAGGCTTCGTCCCACTCGAGGCCGGTTTCGTCCCACTCGACGCAGGCTTCGTACCGCTCGACGCAGGCTTCGTCCCGCTCGACGCAGGCTTCGTACCGCTCGAGGCCGGCTTTGTCCCACTCGAGGCCGGTTTCGTCCCGCTCGACGCAGGCTTTGTCCCGCTCGACGCAGGCTTCGTCCCACTCGACGCAGGCTTCGTCCCGCTCGACGCAGGCTTCGTCCCGCTCGACGCAGGCTTTGTCCCGCTCGAGGCCGGTTTCGTCCCACTCGACGCAGGCTTTGTCCCACTCGAGGCAGGCTTCGTCCCACTCGACGCCGGTTTCGTACCGCTCGACGCAGGCTTCGTCCCGCTCGACGCAGGCTTTGTCCCACTCGACGCAGGCTTTGTCCCACTCGACGCAGGCTTTGTCCCACTCGACGCCGGTTTCGTCCCGCTCGACGCAGGCTTCGTCCCGCTCGACGCAGGCTTCGTCCCGCTCGACGCAGGCTTCGTCCCGCTCGACGGCGGCTGTGAGGTCGGCGTAGTTACACTTGTCGGCGTCGTAGGCGAAGTCACCGTCGTCGGGGTCGTCGGAGTCGTGGCCGAGGTCACCGTCGTCGGCGTCGTGGCCGAGGTCACCGTCGTCGGCGTCGTGGCCGAGGTCACCGTCGTCGGAGTCGTGACCGAAGTCACCGTCGTCGGGGTGGTCGCGCTGGTCACCGTCGTCGGAGTCGTGGCCGAGGTCACCGTCGTCGGGGTCGTCGCGCTGGTTACCGTCGTCGGCGTCGTGGCCGAAGTCACCGTCGTCGGAGTCGTGACCGAAGTCACCGTCGTCGGAGTCGTGGCCGAGGTCACCGTCGTCGGGGTCGTCGCGCTGGTTACCGTCGTCGGCGTCGTGGCCGAAGTCACCGTCGTCGGAGTCGTGACCGAAGTCACCGTCGTCGGAGTCGTGGCCGAGGTCACCGTCGTCGGAGTCGTCGCGCTGGTCACCGTCGTCGGAGTCGTGGCCGAGGTCACCGTCGTCGGGGTCGTGGCACTGGTCACCGTCGTCGGCGTCGTGGCCGAGGTCACCGTCGTCGGGGTCGTGGCCGAGGTCACCGTCGTCGGAGTCGTGGCCGAAGTCACCGTCGTCGGGGTGGTCGCGCTGGTCACCGTCGTCGGAGTCGTCGCGCTAGTCACCGTCGTCGGAGTCGTGACCGAAGTCACCGTCGTCGGAGTCGTGGCCGAGGTCACCGTCGTCGGGGTCGTGGCCGAGGTCACCGTCGTCGGGGTCGTCGCGCTAGTCACCGTCGTCGGAGTCGTGACCGAAGTCACCGTCGTCGGGGTCGTCGCGCTAGTCACCGTCGTCGGAGTCGTGACCGAAGTCACCGTCGTCGGAGTCGTGGCCGAGGTCACCGTCGTCGGCGTCGTGGCACTGGTCACCGTCGTCGGGGTGGTCGCGCTGGTCACCGTCGTCGGAGTCGTCGCGCTAGTCACCGTCGTCGGGGTCGTGGCCGAGGTCACCGTCGTCGGGGTCGTGGCACTGGTCACCGTCGTCGGGGTCGTGGCCGAGGTCACCGTCGTCGGGGTCGTGGCACTGGTCACCGTCGTCGGAGTCGTGACCGAAGTCACCGTCGTCGGAGTCGTGGCCGAGGTCACCGTCGTCGGGGTCGTCGCGCTAGTCACCGTCGTCGGGGTCGTGGCCGAAGTCACCGTGGTCGGGGTGGTCGCGCTGGTCACCGTCGTCGGAGTCGTCGCGCTAGTCACCGTCGTCGGAGTCGTGACCGAAGTCACCGTCGTCGGAGTCGTGGCCGAGGTCACCGTCGTCGGGGTCGTGGCACTGGTCACCGTCGTCGGCGTCGTGGCCGAGGTCACCGTCGTCGGGGTCGTGGCCGAGGTCACCGTCGTCGGAGTCGTGGCCGAGGTCACCGTCGTCGGAGTCGTGACCGAAGTCACCGTCGTCGGAGTCGTCGCGCTAGTCACCGTCGTCGGAGTCGTGACCGAAGTCACCGTCGTCGGAGTCGTGGCCGAAGTCACCGTCGTCGGAGTCGTGGCCGAGGTCACCGTCGTCGGAGTCGTGGCCGAGGTCACCGTCGTCGGAGTCGTGGCCGAGGTCACCGTCGTCGGAGTCGTGACCGAAGTCACCGTCGTCGGAGTCGTGGCCGAGGTCACCGTCGTCGGGGTCGTGGCCGAGGTCACCGTCGTCGGGGTCGTGGCCGAGGTCACCGTCGTCGGGGTCGTGGCCGAAGTCACCGTGGTCGGCGTCGTCGCGCTGGTCACCGTCGTCGGAGTCGTGGCCGAAGTCACCGTCGTCGGGGTCGTCGCGCTAGTCACCGTCGTCGGAGTCGTGACCGAAGTCACCGTCGTCGGAGTCGTGGCCGAGGTCACCGTCGTCGGCGTCGTGGCACTGGTCACCGTTGTCGGAGTCGTGGCCGAAGTCACCGTCGTCGGGGTCGTGGCCGAGGTCACCGTCGTCGGAGTCGTCGCGCTGGTCACCGTCGTCGGAGTCGTCGCGCTGGTCACCGTCGTCGGAGTCGTGGCCGAGGTCACCGTCGTCGGGGTCGTGGCACTGGTCACCGTCGTCGGGGTCGTGGCACTGGTCACCGTCGTCGGGGTCGTGGCCGAGGTCACCGTCGTCGGAGTCGTGGCCGAAGTCACCGTCGTCGGGGTCGTGGCCGAGGTCACCGTCGTCGGAGTCGTGGCCGAGGTCACCGTCGTCGGAGTCGTGACCGAAGTCACCGTCGTCGGAGTCGTAGCCGAGGTCACCGTCGTCGGGGTCGTGGCCGAAGTCACCGTCGTCGGAGTCGTGGCCGAGGTCACCGTCGTCGGAGTCGTGACCGAAGTCACCGTCGTCGGCGTCGTGGCCGAGGTCACCGTCGTCGGGGTGGTCGCGCTGGTCACCGTCGTCGGAGTCGTGGCCGAGGTCACCGTCGTCGGAGTCGTGGCCGAAGTCACCGTCGTCGGGGTGGTCGCGCTGGTGACCGTCGTCGGAGTCGTGGCCGAAGTCACCGTCGTCGGAGTCGTGACCGAAGTCACCGTGGTCGGCGTCGTAGCCGAGGTCACCGTCGTCGGAGTCGTGGCCGAAGTCACCGTCGTCGGAGTCGTGGCCGAGGTCACCGTCGTCGGAGTCGTGGCCGAAGTCACCGTCGTCGGGGTGGTCGCGCTGGTGACCGTCGTCGGAGTCGTGGCCGAAGTCACCGTCGTCGGAGTCGTGACCGAAGTCACCGTGGTCGGCGTCGTAGCCGAGGTCACCGTCGTCGGAGTCGTGGCCGAAGTCACCGTCGTCGGGGTCGTAGCCGAGGTTACCGTCGTCGGAGTCGTGGCCGAGGTCACCGTCGTCGGGGTCGTGGCCGAAGTCACCGTGGTCGGCGTCGTGGCCGAGGTCACCGTCGTCGGAGTCGTGACCGAAGTCACCGTCGTCGGAGTCGTAGCCGAGGTCACCGTCGTCGGGGTCGTGGCCGAAGTCACCGTCGTCGGGGTCGTGGCCGAAGTCACCGTCGTCGGGGTCGTGGCCGAAGTCACCGTCGTCGGGGTCGTGGCCGAAGTCACCGTCGTCGGGGTCGTGGCCGAAGTCACCGTCGTCGGGGTCGTGGCCGAAGTCACCGTCGTCGGGGTCGTGGCCGAAGTCACCGTCGTCGGGGTCGTGGCCGAAGTCACCGTCGTCGGGGTCGTGGCCGAAGTCACCGTCGTCGGGGTCGTGGCCGAAGTCACCGTCGTCGGGGTGGTCGCGCTGGTCACCGTCGTCGGCGTCGTGGCCGAAGTCACCGTCGTCGGGGTCGTGGCCGAGGTCACCGTCGTCGGCGTCGTGGCCGAGGTCACCGTCGTCGGCGTCGTGGCCGAGGTCACCGTCGTCGGCGTCGTGGCCGAAGTCACCGTCGTCGGGGTGGTCGCGCTGGTGACCGTCGTCGGAGTCGTGGCCGAAGTCACCGTGGTCGGAGTCGTCGCGCTGGTCACCGTCGTCGGAGTCGTGGCCGAAGTCACCGTGGTCGGGGTGGTCGCGCTGGTCACCGTCGTCGGCGTCGTAGCCGAGGTTACCGTCGTCGGAGTCGTAGCCGAGGTCACCGTCGTCGGGGTCGTGGCCGAAGTCACCGTCGTCGGGGTCGTGGCCGAAGTCACCGTCGTCGGGGTCGTGGCCGAAGTCACCGTCGTCGGGGTGGTCGCGCTGGTCACCGTCGTCGGAGTCGTGGCCGAAGTCACCGTCGTCGGGGTCGTAGCCGAGGTTACCGTCGTCGGAGTCGTGGCCGAGGTCACCGTCGTCGGAGTCGTGGTCGAAGTCACCGTCGTCGGGGTGGTTGGACTGGTCACCGTCGTCGGCGTCGTCGCGCTAGTCACCGTCGTCGGCGTCGTGGCCGAAGTCACCGTGGTCGGAGTCGTCGCGCTGGTCACCGTCGTCGGAGTCGTCGCGCTAGTCACCGTCGTCGGAGTCGTGACCGAAGTCACCGTCGTCGGAGTCGTGACCGAAGTCACCGTCGTCGGAGTCGTGACCGAAGTCACCGTCGTCGGAGTCGTGACCGAAGTCACCGTCGTCGGAGTCGTGACCGAAGTCACCGTCGTCGGAGTCGTGACCGAAGTCACCGTCGTCGGAGTCGTGACCGAAGTCACCGTCGTCGGGGTCGTAGCCGAGGTCACCGTCGTCGGAGTCGTGGCCGAAGTCACTGTCGTCGGGGTCGTGGCCGAAGTCACCGTCGTCGGAGTCGTGGCCGAGGTCACCGTCGTCGGAGTCGTGGCCGAAGTCACCGTCGTCGGAGTCGTGACCGAAGTCACCGTCGTCGGAGTCGTGACCGAAGTCACCGTCGTCGGAGTCGTGACCGAAGTCACCGTCGTCGGAGTCGTGACCGAAGTCACCGTCGTCGGAGTCGTGACCGAAGTCACCGTCGTCGGGGTCGTAGCCGAGGTCACCGTCGTCGGAGTCGTGGCCGAAGTCACTGTCGTCGGGGTCGTGGCCGAAGTCACCGTCGTCGGAGTCGTGGCCGAGGTCACCGTCGTCGGAGTCGTGGCCGAAGTCACCGTCGTCGGAGTCGTGGCCGAAGTCACCGTCGTCGGAGTCGTGACCGAAGTCACCGTCGTCGGCGTCGTGGCCGAAGTCACCGTCGTCGGAGTCGTCGCGCTAGTCACCGTAGTCGGAGTCGTGGCCGAGGTCACCGTCGTCGGAGTCGTGGCACTGGTCACCGTCGTCGGAGTCGTGGCACTGGTCACCGTCGTCGGAGTCGTGGCACTGGTCACCGTCGTCGGGGTCGTGGCACTGGTCACCGTCGTCGGGGTCGTGGCCGAGGTCACCGTCGTCGGGGTCGTGACCGAAGTCACCGTCGTCGGGGTCGTGACCGAAGTCACCGTCGTCGGAGTCGTGGCCGAGGTCACCGTCGTCGGGGTCGTGGCCGAGGTCACCGTCGTCGGGGTCGTGGCCGAAGTCACCGTGGTCGGAGTCGTCGCGCTGGTCACCGTCGTCGGAGTCGTGGCCGAAGTCACCGTCGTCGGGGTCGTGGCCGAGGTCACCGTCGTCGGGGTCGTGACCGAGGTCACCGTCGTCGGGGTCGTGACCGAAGTCACCGTCGTCGGGGTGGTCGCGCTGGTCACCGTCGTCGGAGTCGTGGCCGAAGTCACCGTCGTCGGAGTCGTCGCGCTAGTCACCGTCGTCGGGGTCGTGGCCGAGGTCACCGTCGTCGGGGTCGTGGCCGAGGTCACCGTCGTCGGGGTCGTGACCGAAGTCACCGTCGTCGGAGTCGTGGCCGAAGTCACCGTCGTCGGGGTGGTCGCGCTGGTCACCGTCGTCGGAGTCGTGACCGAAGTCACCGTCGTCGGAGTCGTGACCGAAGTCACCGTCGTCGGAGTCGTGACCGAAGTCACCGTCGTCGGAGTCGTAGCCGAGGTCACCGTCGTCGGGGTCGTGGCCGAAGTCACCGTCGTCGGAGTCGTGGCCGAGGTCACCGTCGTCGGGGTCGTGGCACTGGTCACCGTCGTCGGGGTCGTGGCACTGGTCACCGTCGTCGGAGTCGTAGCCGAGGTCACCGTCGTCGGAGTCGTGGCCGAGGTCACCGTCGTCGGGGTCGTGGCACTGGTCACCGTCGTCGGCGTCGTCGCGCTAGTGACCGTCGTCGGCGTCGTAGCCGAGGTTACCGTCGTCGGAGTCGTGGCCGAAGTCACCGTGGTCGGAGTCGTAGCCGAGGTCACCGTCGTCGGAGTCGTAGCCGAGGTCACCGTCGTCGGGGTCGTGACCGAAGTCACCGTCGTCGGAGTCGTGGCCGAAGTCACCGTCGTCGGGGTGGTCGCGCTGGTCACCGTCGTCGGAGTCGTCGCGCTAGTCACCGTCGTCGGGGTCGTGGCCGAAGTCACCGTGGTCGGAGTCGTCGCGCTGGTCACCGTCGTCGGGGTCGTGGCCGAAGTCACCGTGGTCGGAGTCGTCGCGCTGGTCACCGTCGTCGGAGTCGTGGCCGAGGTCACCGTCGTCGGAGTCGTGACCGAAGTCACCGTCGTCGGGGTGGTCGGAGTCGTGACCGAAGTCACCGTCGTCGGGGTAGTCGGAGTCGTGACCGAAGTCACCGTCGTCGGGGTGGTCGGAGTCGTGACCGAAGTCACCGTCGTCGGAGTGGTCGGAGTCGTCGGAGTGGTCGGAGTGGTCGGAGTCGTCGGAGAGGTGGTGGTGGTCGGGGTGGTGGGGGACAGTGGAACCGTTGGGGAAGTTGGTGTCGTCGGCAAGGTCGGCGTGGTCGGAGTCGAAGGGGCATCCGAGGCCGCACCCGACAACGGCTCGACGGTCACGGCAGCTGCAACGCCACGCACCTCGGGAACCGTCTGTTCCTCAGGAAGTTGTCGCGGTTCGGATTCCACGTTCGGACGCGGATAGTTCACCAACAAAGGATCCGGTGGGGCGATCTCCGTAGGTGGAACGGGGTCGGCGGCAGCACCCTGGGGATTTTCCACGGGCGGGATCCCCACACCTTCGCCGGGTATCTCCACAACCGGATCGATACCTTCTCCCAAATCGACGCTGCCGGGTGTCGGCAAGGCAACCGGTTGGGTCACCAGATTGGCGGGTTGGAGATTGGCCAGATCCGAATCGTCGTTCGCATCCGCCACGGTCACGCCGTCGGAGTTGGCGACCGGACCAGTATTGTCGGATGGCGCGCCGTTCTGGAGAGCGGTCAGATCGTCGAAAACCTGGGCTTCCGCCTTCTGTTCCTCGGAAGGGGTGAACTCTTTGCTCTCGTCAGCCATGTTCCATCTCCCAATGGTTGATCCACCGATCAGGGCCAGAAGCCTTGCACATCTCAGGTATCGTGAGAGTCAATCCAGCATAACGATCCCGAAAAATTGATCGCTGCACATGATTGACCGTATTGTGAGTATAGAGCCTCCTTGTAAACAAATCCATTCCGCCAAAGGTTATAGTTGCGTCAACTCATTCACCGGACGGATCCACTCGAAAACGACGCAACCGCAAGGCATTGCTCACCACCGTGACGCTGGAAAGGCTCATGGCCACTGCCGCGAAGATCGGCGACAATAAAACCCCGAACCACGGAAACCAGACACCGGCGGCCAAGGGAATCAGAATCACGTTATAGGCAAAGGCCCAGAAAAGGTTCTGGCGGATGTTGCGCATCGTGGCGCGGGAGAGTTGGATGGCCGTGGCCACGCCCATCGGATCCCCGCTCACCAGGGTGATGTCCGAGGCCTCCATGGCGACATCGGTACCCGTACCGATGGCGATCCCCACGTCGGCGCGCGCCAGGGCCGGCGCATCGTTGATGCCGTCGCCCACCATGGCCACCACGCCACCCTGTGCTTGAATCCGCTGGATCTCCGCCACCTTCTGCTCGGGCAGCACCTCGGCGCGCACCTCTTCGATCCCCAGGCGGGCAGCCATGGTCTCGGCGACGACGCGACCATCCCCGGTCAGCATCACCACCTTGATCCCCATCGCACGCAGACGGGCGACGCTCTGTCGGGCACGCGGCTTGATCCCATCCTCCACGGCCAACACACCGATGATCACCCCATCCACCGCCGCCAGAAGCGCGCTCTTGCCGCCTTGTTGCACCGCCTTGAACGCCCCCTCGCTTCCGGCGAGATCCACCCCGTGTTCCTGCATGAGCCGGGCGGTGCCCACCAAAAGCGCATGCCCCGCCACCTCGGCGGACACCCCGTGACCGGGAATCGCCTCGAAGCGTGTCGGTTCGTCGAGCGTCAGTCCCCGTGCCCGCGCGCCGGCGACGATCGCCTCGGCGATCGGGTGTTCCGAACGCCGTTCCGCGGCGGCCACCAGCGCCAGATGCGCTTCCGAGCCGTTCCAATCGGTCAGAACCGGCTTGCCGAGGGTCAACGTGCCGGTTTTGTCGAACACCACCACGTCGATCTTATGGGCGGTTTCGAGGGCATCGCCGCCTCGAATCAGAATCCCATGTTCCGCGCCGCGCCCGGTGCCAACCAGGATCGAGGTGGGCGTGGCCAGACCCAGCGCGCACGGACAGGCGATGATCAACACCGCGACGAAATTCAACAAGGCGTAATTGAAGGCGGGTTCGGGCCCGAACCAGAACCAGGCCAGAAACGTAACGGTCGCGATGCCCATCACCGCAGGCACGAAGATCGCCGCGATCCGATCGGCCAGGCGCGCGATCGGCGGCTTGACCCCCTGTGCCTCGCGCACCATCTCCACCATGCGCGCCAGGGCGGTGTCGCGTCCCACCTTCACCGCCTTGCAGATCACCGAGCCGGTGCGATTGATCGTGCCGCCGGTCACCGCCTCCCCCTTGCCGCGTTCCACGGGCATGGATTCGCCGGTCAGCATCGATTCGTCCAGGGTGGCCTGGCCCTTCAGGATCAGACCATCCACCGGAATCTTCTCGCCGGGTCGCACCACAAAGGTGTCGCCGACCACCACCTCTTTCAGGGGGATGTCGATCTCCTCGCCGCCACGCACCACCCGCGCGGTCTTGGGGGCCAGTCCCATCAACTCTCGGATCGCCTGGGAGGTGCGCCCCTTGGCGCGGATCTCCAGGAACCGCCCCAAAAGGATCAAAACGATGATCATTCCGGACGAGTCGAAATAGACCTCTGCCGCGACCCCGCGCGCGGTGAACAACCCTGGAGCCAGCAGCACCAGCACCGAATAGAGGTAGGCCGAGAAGGTGCCGACCGTGACCAGGCTGTGCATGTTGGCCCCGCCGTGTCGCAAGGCCGCCCAGGCGCTGACGTGAAACGGCCAGCCCACCCAGAACTGCACCGGGGTCACCAGCGCGAATTGCCACCAGTCGGCATGCGGCAGCCCATGCCAGTGCATCACCACCATGTTGGCGATCAGCAGCGCCGCGCCGATCACCAGGCGGCCACGGATCAGGGACTGTTCGCGTTGTCGTTCCGCTTCGGCCAGATCGATCGGTTCTTCGTCGGGACGGGTGCGGATCAGCGTGAAACCCACCGTGCCGATGGCATCGCGCAGCGCCTCGAAGGTGACCACCTCCGCCACATGGGCCACCACCGCCTCCTGAGAGGCCAGATTCACCCGTGCGTGCATCACCCCTGGCAGGGCACTCATGGCTTTTTCCGCCTTGGCCACGCAGGCGGCGCAGGACAACCCCTGAATCGCGAAGGATTCGGTCACCACCGGCACCTGAAAACCGATCTCGCGCACCGCTGCGATCAACCGGTCCAAAGGCACCGCGCCGCTCACCGTCGCCTGGGCCATGGCCAGGTTGACCGCCGCCTTCTCCACCCCGGAAACCCCGTTCAGGGCCCGTTCCACCCGTCCCGCGCACGAGGCGCACGACATGCCACCCACCGGAAAAGTCACCATGTTCGTTATCCAAGATTCTGTATGACTGAATGAAAAAAGTGCGACGTCCGGATGGAATCCCCACCGCCCGGACACCCCCTCAGCGGCGTCCGAACAGTTTTTCCAGATCCTTCAGGCTCATCGCCACGTAGGTCGGACGTCCATGTCCACAGAGTCCGGCATGCAGGGTCGATTCGATCTTGCGCAGCAGGGCGTTCATCTCTTCGCGGCTCAAGCGTCGGTTGGCGCGCACCGAGCCGTGACAGGCCATGGTGGCGATCAGGGGCTCCAGGCGGGCCAGCAGCGCCTCGCTGGTGCCGAAGCGATCGATCTCGCTGGCCAGATCGAGCACCAGGGAGCGGGCCGGGGCATCGGCGATCAGGGCGGGGAGTTCGCGCACCGCGAAATCGTTCCCCCCGAACGGCTCCACCACCACGCCGAGACGGGCCATCTCCTCCAGATGGGCGTTGATCAACCGCGCCTCGACCGGAGAGTAGCGCACCACCTCGGGCACCAACAGCATCTGACGCGGCAGGTGATCCCGCGCGAAGGCTGCCTTCAGCTCCTCATACACGATGCGTTCGTGGGCGGCGTGCTGATCGACCACCACCAGACCCGTGGGGGTCTGGGCCAGAATGTAGGTGCCATGGATCTGTCCGATCGCCTCGCCGAGGTCGATCGTGGCCGGATCCACGCCGGAGAGGCGTGAACCGGTCTCTGATTCGTTCTTTTCGACAAGCGACGGATCCTCTTGGTTCCGCGCCTCGCCAGGCGACGCATCCCGCACGGGGGGCAGAGGCACGGACCAATCGACACCCGGACCCTCGCGCACTCCGGTGAAAGGGATCGATGATCCACCCGAGAGGACGCCACCACCGGGTCGCGAGAAACCCGCGGTGGAAAACGACCCGGACCCGCCCGAACCACGCGGCGGTCCTGGGGGACGTTCCCAGCGGACCGGCTGGCTGACCGCCTCCGGCAGACGCACGCCGGCGGGGAGAACCTCATCCCCATCGGGCGCGTCCGGCAGACGAAACGGCATCCCGGCGCGCACCGTGCGCGCTCCCAACCCGGCCAGGGCATCCCCCAGGGTGGAGCGCACCAGACCATGGATGAAATCGCGCTGGTTGAAGCGCACCTCCTCCTTGGTGGGGTGGACGTTGACATCCAGATCGCCGGGGGGCAACTCCAGAAACAGCACCAGGGCCGGATGGCTCTCCTTGGGAATCAGGTCGCGGTAGGCTTCGCGCACGGCATGGTTGATCAGCTTGTCGCGAATCCAGCGCCCGTTGACGAACAGATGGATGGAGGAGCCGTTGGCGCGATGCAGGGCCGGCAGACCCAACCAGCCGGAAAGATTGGCCTGGGGATGCTGGCGTTCGAACTGGGCGCAGTTGTCCACGAAGTCGCGACCCAGCAGCGCCGCCAGCCGGGCTTCCAGATGCCGGGGATCGTCCCCGGCGCGCAACTCCAGGCTGTCGTGACCGTTGACCACCAGCTTGAAGCCGACCTCCTGATGGGCCAGGGCCAGGCGCTCGACCAACTCGGTGACATGGCCGATCTCGGTGCGCTCGGCGCGCAGAAATTTCAACCGCGCGGGGGTGTTGAAGAAGAGATTGCGAATCGTCACCCGTGTGCCGACGGGCATGACGGCGCGATTTTCCTTGAGATCGGCGCCCCCTTCCAACCGCAATCGCACCCCATCCGGCTCCCCGTCCACCCGGCTTTCCATCTCCAGATGGGCGACCGAGGCGATGGCGGCCAACGCCTCGCCGCGAAAGCCGAGGGTTTGAATGGCGAAGAGATCCTTTTCGGTGGCGATCTTCGAGGTGGCGTGTCGTTCCAGACTCAAACGCGCCTGCTCGGCCACCATGCCGCAACCGTTGTCGGAGACCTGGATCAACCGCCTGCCCCCGGCCTCGATGCGCACCTCGATGCGGGTGGCCCCGGCGTCCAGACTGTTCTCCACCAACTCCTTGACCACCGAGGCAGGACGCTCGACCACCTCGCCTGCGGCGATCTGGTTGGCCAGCACCTCGGGCAGACGACGGATCAGACGGGGCGTTTGAGTGGTCATGGCGTCTTGGATACCGATCACAGGATGTGTGAACCAGCGGGGTTGATCGATCCCGCTTCAATGGCGAAGCGGACAGAACCCCACCGGACAACCCGCGCACACCGGCCTGGCGCGGCAGTGGCGCTTGGCATGCTCGACCAGCAGGGCATGCATCTCGCCCAACAGGGCGGCCTCCGCCGGCAGGCGGCTCGCGATCAGGGTTTGCAGTTCATCATACCCGGCCTTCTCCGCGCACCAGCCAAGCCGGTGGCAGATGCGCCGGGTGTAAGCATCGACCACGAACACCGGACGTTGGGCCGCGTAACAGAGAATCGCGTCCGCAGTCTCCTTGCCCACGCCGTGCACCGCAAGCAGGGACAGACGCAACGCCCCGGTGGGCAGGCCGAACAGCCGCGCGTGATCGTCCCCGAAGGTTGCCATGAAATCGGCGAACGCCCGCAACCGTCCGGTCTTGACGCGAAAGAAGCCCGCCGGGCGGATCAGTTCGCCGAGGGTCTCATCCGGGGTGGCGCGCAGACGGGCCCAGGCGTTCAGGAGACCCGCCTCCTCCAGCCGACGCACCGCCCGCTCCGCGCCGGTCCAGGCAGTATTCTGCACCAACAAGGCCCCGATCATCATCTCCGGCACGGTGCGCGCCGGCCACCAGTGGCGCGGTCCGTAGGCGGCCAGCAGGGTATCGAACAGGCGTCGCGGCGCCTCAATCGGCAACATGATCACGGCCTTTCATAAAGCGCCTTTCCATCATGCAAGGCACGGGCAATGACATGATTTTTCGCGTCACGCCACTGTTGCACCTCGCTGATGCTGCACAACACGATATCCTTGGAGACCGGAATATCGGCCAACAGGCGCCATACCTTGGCCATGGCCCGACGGCGGCTGTTGTGCGGACCATACTCTTCGCGGGTGATGATCAGCAGATCGACGTCCGATTCGGCATGCGCTTCGTCACGCGCCTGGGAGCCGAACAGAATGATCCGCTCCGGATCGATGCTCGCGGTGATCCGGGCAGTCATGGTGTTCAGATCGATGGAAGGGATGGTCATGACACGCCTGTTCCCCTCGAATGACGATTCAACCGCGAGGCCCCACCAACCGCAACAACCCGCCCACCTCGGCGCGGGTCAGGTAGCGCCAGGCGCCCGACGGGATCTCTCCCAGTTCGATGCCAGCGTAGGAGACCCGGATCAACCGCGCCACATCCATTTCGAAGGCGGCGAAGATCCGGCGGATGATGCGGTTGCGCCCCTCCTTGAGGGTCAGGGTCAACCAGCTGTTGGCTCCCACCACCCGCTCCAGCGCGATATCCAACGGACCGGTGGGACCATCCTCCAGGGTCACGCCGGCGCGCAGTTTGTTCAACAGCGGCTCATCCACCCGGCCATGCACCCGCACCCGGTAGACCCTCGGCACCTCGTGACGCGGATGGGTCAGCCGGTTGGCCAGCTCGCCATCGTTGGTGAAAAGCAGCAACCCCTCCGAATTGTAATCCAGCCGCCCCACGCTCACCAGACGCACCCCCGCCCCCTCGACCAGTCCGAACACCGAGGGACGTCCATCGGGATCGCGCCGCGAGCAGATCACCCCCACCGGCTTGTGCAGGGCCACCACCACCTTGAGGTTCCCTTTGCGTCCGGCCACCGGCTGACCATCCACGCACACCACGACGTCGGGTCCGACCTGCACGCCCTGGGTCGTGACGATCTGGCCATCCACGCTCACCCGACCCGCCTCGATCCACCGCTCCCCCTCGCGGCGAGAGCAGAGTCCGGCCTCGGCGAGCCATTTTTGCAACCGCACGCCGCTCATTTCCCACCCAGCCCGCCGAAGCGACCCGCATGCAACGGCAGACCCAGGGCGGTCATCACCCGTTTCATCATCCCCTCGGCCCGCTCGAGCGCCTGGTTGGCGCCCCGATTCAGGATCCCCTCCAGCTCCGCCGGATCGGATCGGAGTTCGTTGAAACGGTTGCGCACCGGATCGAGCAGCGCGATCACCGCCTCGGCGGTCTCGACCTTGAGCTTGCCGTACATGTTGTGGGAAAAGTGGGCCAGCGCCTCCTCCATGGAGGCGTTCCTGGCGGCGCGCCAGATGTTGAGCAGGTTGACCACGCCGGGTTGATTGGCCTCGTCGTCGGAGATCACCCCGAGTCCGTCGGTGACCGCCTTCTTGAATTTCTTCAGGATGGCATCCGGGGTATCCAGAATCATCACCTTGGCCAGATCGGACTCGACGCTCTTGGACATTTTTTTGGTCGGTTCCTGCAAATCCTTGATGCGGGCCGCCCCGCCCCCGGTCACCAGCGGCTCGGGCACCACGAACACCGGGCCGTGGAGCCCGTTGAAACGCACCGCCACATCGCGGGAAAGTTCCAGATGCTGCTTCTGATCCTCGCCCACCGGCACCCGGTGGGTTCCATAGAGCAGGATGTCGGCGGCCATCAGAACCGGGTAGGTGTAGAGGCCGGCGTTGACGTTGTGGGCATGGCTGCGCGCCTTGTCCTTGAACTGGGTCATGCGATCCAGCTCGCCCATCATCGTGAAGGTGGAGAGCAGCCACGCCAGTTCGGCATGGGCCGGGACATGGCTTTGGATGAAGATGACGCTCTTGTCCGGATCGATGCCACAGGCCAGGTACAGCGCGGCCAGATCCAGAATCCGCTCGCGGAAGATGGCCGGATCCTGACGCACGGTCAAGGCGTGCAGATCCACCACGCAGAAGATGCAGTCGTGATCCTCCTGCATGCGGGTCCACTGCCGCAGGGCGCCCAGATAGTTCCCCAGGGTCAACTGCCCGGTGGGTTGGGCGCCGGAAAAGACGATTGGTTTGCTCATGATGTGATTTCCCAAAAAAACGACCTGACGGACAGGTTCAATGCAAACCCGCCATGGAGAGATAAAAACGGTTCAACACCGACATCGCCGGCACCATCACCAGGCTCATCACCCCGGAAAAAGCCAACACCAGCACGATCGGCATGCCATAGCGTCCCAGGGCATCCAGATGGCGATCGAACGGCCTGGGCAGAACCGCCCCCAGCATCCGACCGCCATCGAGCGGCGGAATCGGCAACAGATTGAACACCGCCAGCAGCACGTTCATGTGGATGGCCGCCACCAGCATGTTGGCCAACGGAACCATGAAAAACTCCGGCAGGCGGGTCACCAACCGGAACAGCAGCGCACACCCCAGAGCCAGCAGCAGATTCATCACGGGGCCAGCGGCGGAAACCCAGAACATGCTCATCCGGTAGGAGCGTCCGGGACGCAGAAAATAGCGCGGATCGATGGGCACCGGCTTGGCCCCGCCAAAGACGAACGGCGTGCCGGTGGTCATGAGGGAGGCCAGAAGCATGACCCCCGGAATGACGATGGTCCAGGCCAGATCGATGTGGGGAATGGGATTCAGGGTCAAACGCCCCATGAGGCGCGGGGTGGGATCCCCGAGCCAGGTGGCCACGCGACCATGGGCCCACTCGTGCAGGGTGATGGCGAACAGGATCCCCGGCGCCCAGATGATGATGTTCTGCACGATCTCGTTCATGCCGGATATCCCGTCCGCGCGGGTCGTCGCGCCTGTCGCTGTTGGTCAAGTGTGCCTGGCCCGGTTTCATTCATGACGCAGCGTCTCCACCGGATCGACCCGAGCCGCCCGCCAGGCCGGATAGAGGGTGGCGACCAGGGTGATGGCCAGGCTCGAACCGGCCACCCAGGCCACGTCCCCGGCCACCACCCGAGCGGGCAGGTGGTCGATGAAATAGACTTCGCCCGAGATCAGTTGCATGTCAAGGAGCTTCTCGAGGGCGCGCACCGCCTGTTCCAGATTCCAGGAGAGCACCAGTCCCAGCAGGGTGCCGAGCGTGGTGCCGACCGCGCCGATGATGCCGCCGTGGATCATGAAGATGGCCAGGATGCTCGAGGCGCGGGCGCCCATGGTTTTCAGGATCGCGATCTCCCCGCCCTTCTCCATCACCACCATGATCAGACTGGAGATGATGTTGAAGGCCGCCACCAGCACCACCAGCAGCAGAATCACGAACAGAACCGACTTCTGCATTTGCAGAATGCGAAAGAAATTCCGGTTCATCTCCATCCAATCGCGGATCCAGTACCCTTTTCCGAACGACTCGCGCAAGGCCTGGGCCACCATGGGGGCGGTATCCGGGGTGGTGGCGAGCATCTCGATGCCGGTGACCGTTTGCCCCATTTCCATCAGACGTTGGGCGTCGTCGATGCGGATGTAGGCCATGGCGTTGTCGTATTCGTGCATGCCGGACTCGAAAATCGCCGCCACCTGGAACGCCTCCATGCGCGGACGCGCCACCCCACTTCCGGCGGAGCTGACCGCGACGGTGACCGTGACCCGATCCCCCAGTTCGACCTGCAAATGACGGGCGAGCTTGCCGCCGAGAACGATGGCCTGTTTGGGAAGCCCCTCGAGTTTGCCCTGACGGAGGTTGGCGCCCAGAGCCGAAACCTTGGTTTCGCGTTCCGGATCCATGCCGCGCAGCACCACCCCGAACGAACGCCCCTGGGAGGAGAGCATCGCCTGATGCAACGTATACGGGGCCACCGCGACCACGCCCGGAGTCTCGAGGATGCGCGGGATGAGACTTTCGGGCCCCTCGAGGTTGCCCGAAGGGGCCCGCACCGTCACATGGCTGGTCACGCCGAGGATCTGGCGTTGCAGCTCCTCGCGAAAGCCGGTCATCACCGCCAGCACGGTGATCAGCGCCGCCACCCCGAGCACCACCCCGCCCATGGACAGGGCGGTGATGACGCTGATGAAAAACTCGCTCCGCTTGGCCCGGAGATATCGCAGGCCGATTACCCATTCGAAGCGTTGCCGCCAGAAAGCCAACGGAGCGCTCACGCCGGCCCCTCGGTCCGCTCCTCGGTGAGCACCCCCTCGACCAGATGCAAACGACGATCGAGATCCACCGCCAACTCCGGATTGTGGGTGACCATCAGACAGGCCAGGCCACGCCTGGCGTTCAGCTCCCGCAGCAGACGGAACACCTCGAGGGCGGTCTTGCGATCCAGATTGCCGGTGGGCTCATCGGCCAACAGCAGCCCCGGACCGGTGACCAGCGCACGGGCGATGGCCACCCGCTGCTGCTCGCCGCCGGACATCTGTCCGGGTCGATGGTCGAGACGGTGGCCAAGTCCCACCTCGTTCAACAGGATGGTCGCCTCCTCCCGGGCCCTGGCGCGCGCGATGCGCGCGATCAAAAGCGGCATCATCACGTTCTCGAGCGCGGAGAACTCCGGCAGCAGCCGATGGGATTGATAGACAAAGCCGATGCGTTGGTTGCGAAACCCGGCGGCACGGTTGGCGGGCATGGCGTGCAGATCCTCGCCGTCGATGCGCACCGTGCCGGCGCTCGGTCGGTCGAGTCCGCCCATGATCTGCAACAGGGTGCTCTTCCCCGAACCCGAAACCCCGAGCAGAGCGGCCATCTCCCCGCGCTTCAAGGTGAACTCCACCCCCTTGAGCACCTCCACGCGGCGCGCCTCGGAACCGAACCATTTATACAGCCCCTCGGCCTGCAACACGGGCAACGACGGATCACTCATAACGCAACGCCTCCACCGGATCGACCCCCGCCGCCCGCCAGGCCGGATAGAGCGTGGCCAGCAGGGTGATGGTCAGGCTCATGCCGGCGATCCACGCCACATCGGAGGGGAGCACCGTGGAAGGGACATGATTTTGAAAAAAGGCATCCCCGGAGACGAGCTGAATGCCGGAAAGGTTCTCGATGCCGCGCAACACGGACTCCAGATTCTTGGCCAGCAGCACCCCGAGCGTGGTGCCCAGCACCGTGCCGAGGATGCCGATCGTGCCGCCGTTGATGATGAAGATGGCCATGACGCCGCGCCGACGCGCGCCCATGCTTTTCAAGATGGCGATCTCCTTGCCTTTTTCCATCACCACCATCACCAGGCTCGAAACGATGTTGAAGGCCGCCACCAGCACCACCAGCAGCAGGATGATCGACATGGTGGCCTTTTCCAGCTGCAAGGCGCGAAAGAAGCTGCGATTCATCTCCATCCAGTCTTGCACCTCATACCCGGATCCCAGGGAGGCTTTCAGCCGCTTGCCCACGCCGAGCGCCTCCTGGGGAGTCGTGGTCATCACCGCGATGCCGGAGATATCCGCGCCCAGCCGGTTGAGCCGTTGGGCATCCTCCAGGCGGATGTAGGCCAGAGCATGGTCGTATTCGTACATGCCGGAGTCGAAAATCCCCACCACGATAAACCGCTTCATGCGCGGCAGGGTACCCATGGCGGTCACGGTGGTGGTGGAGACGGTCACGGTGACCCCATCCCCCACCTCCAGATAGAGATTGCGCGCCAGCCGCTTGCCGAGCAGAATCCCGAACTCCGGCAACCCGGCCAGCTTGCCCTCCTTGACGTTGGTGGCCAGGGACGAAACCTGGGCTTCGCGTTCCGGTTCGATGCCGCGCAACGCCACCGCCGCAGAACGGTTCTCCACCGAGAGCATCGCCTGGGTGGAGACGAACGGGGCCAACGCGGTCACCCGGGGATCCTGGGCGATGGTCTCCATGACCTTCTCGTGGCCGGCCAGATTGCCGTTGGCGGCACGCACGGTCACATGGCTGGTCACCCCGAGGATGTTCCCCTGCAACTCCTCGCGAAAGCCGGTCATCACCGCCAGCACGGTGATCAACGCCGCCACCCCGAGCGCCACCCCGCCCAGGGACAAAAAGGTGATGACGCTGATGAAGGACTCCGAGCGCTTGGCGCGCAAATAACGCAGCCCGATCAGCCATTCGTAGCGTTCACGCCACCACATCGCGCCCCGCCTTCGACATGCGTACCCCGCGCGTCATGAACGCAACACCGGAAAGAGAATGCCAGAGCGCCCCGCCTTCAACATGCAGCCCCCGCGCATCATGAACGCAACACCGGAAAGAGAATCACATCGCGGATCGCCGCCGAATCGGTCAACAGCATGGTCAGCCGGTCGATGCCGATCCCCTCGCCCGCCGTCGGGGGCATGCCGTATTCGAGCGCCTGGATGTAATCGGCATCGAAATGCATGGCCTCCTGGTCCCCCTTCTCCTTGGCCGCCACCTGCATGCGGAACCGCTCGGCCTGATCCGCCGGATCGTTCAACTCGGAAAAGGCGTTGGCGATCTCCCAACCGCCGATGAACAGCTCGAACCGCTCGGTGATCTCCGGATTGGCGTCCGAACGGCGCGACAACGGCGACACCGATACCGGATAGTCGATGATGAAGGTGGGCGAAATCAGGTTCGACTCCACCAGCGCCTCGAACAACTCCAGTTGCAGCTTGCCCAGATCCCAGGCCGGCGCCACCTTGACCCCGCAACCGGCGGCCCGCTCCTCCAGATAGTCCCGATCCCCCACCCGCTCGGCATCGAATCCGGCATGCCGGGCCAGCGCCTCCCCCGGCGTCAGGCGCGGCCAGGGCGGGGTGAAGTCGATGGTCCGGCCCTGATGGGTGATCACCAGCGTGCCATGGAGTTCTCGCACCAGATGGGTGATCAGGGTTTCAGTCAAGGCCATCAACTCCCGATAATCCGCGTAGGCCTGGTAAAACTCCATCATGGTGAACTCGGGATTGTGCCGGACCGACAACCCTTCGTTGCGGAAGTTGCGGTTGATCTCGAACACCTTCTCGAACCCGCCGACGATCAGCCGTTTCAAATAGAGTTCCGGCGCGATGCGCAGGTACAAATCCCGATCCAGGGCGTTGTGGTGGGTCACGAAAGGCCGGGCCACCGCGCCGCCGGGAATCGGATGCATCATCGGGGTTTCGACCTCCAGAAACCCCCGCGCCTCCATGAAAGAGCGGATCAGATGGATCAACCGCGACCGGGTGCGAAACACCGCCCGCACCTCGGGATTGACGATCAGATCCACGTAACGTTGCCGATAGCGCGCCTCGACATCCTCCAGGCCGTGGAACTTTTCGGGCAAGGGACGCACCGCCTTGGAGAGCAACTTGAAGCCGCTCACCCGGATGGTCAGTTCGCCAGTCTGGGTCCGAAACAGATTTCCCTCCACGCCGAGAATGTCCCCCACCTCGATCTTGCGGAACACGTCCCGGTAGAGCGCCTCGCCCACCTCGTCGCGGGAGGCGGCGATCTGCATGCGCCCGGAGTCATCGGCAAGCGTCGCAAAGGTGAGCTTGCCAAAGTTGCGCAACAGCATGATCCGCCCGGCACAGCGCACCCGCACCGCAGCCAGCGTGTCGGCCTCGCTGATGGCGTCGTACTCGGCGCGCACCCGGCCCAGGGCGTCGTCAGGCTTGAAATCGTTGGGATAGGGATTGACCCCGGCCTCGACCAGGGATTGCAACTTGGCCTTGCGGGCCGCGATCAGGGGATTCTCTTCCTTGGACATGCGCACTCAATCAACTTCAAAGGGGTGAACCTCCGGAAAGCGCGCATGGCGGGATTTCCGGAGCCTGAAGGTACAATCGATTAAACTACCATATCCCCATCCCGCCCGTCACCATCCGATCACGCCCCTGCACCGAATGTCACAGCCCAAACGATTGCGATTGCATTCGAGCTGGCAGACAGGAGAAAATATCCCCATGGAAACATTCTAAAGAGACGCGCGAACCACAACCCCGAGAAACCGGGAAGGGAGATCAGGACGATGAGCACGATTGTGCTGGTGGGTGGACTGCTGGTGGCGGTCTTCGCCTGGGTGCTGTGGGTCAACAACCGTGACCTGCAAGACGTCTATTCCGACATCAAGCAGACGGAAGAGGAAGAAAAAGCGGAAGAAAACACATCGAAAGAGACCGGGAAGGCCGGGTAGCTCCCGCCACTCACAAACGACACCACTAAAAGATTGTCTGGTGATTCCGAGATCAATTCAGAAACACGAACAATAAAATATTTCAATATAATTTTATACTTATCACCTAAAGAACTATAAAAATCATATAAACCAACAAAAAAACTAAATTTCATACATATAATTATCCAATCATTTTTTCTTATCCATAAGAATGTTAATTTTTCGTTGAACCGTATTTTTAATACCATCTTGTGCTCCGCATTTTTTGAATGCCTGCTCGAAATCTCCTTTAAAGTGACAGTTCTTCATATTATAAAACTCACTATAATTATCTGGGCCCATGAATTTCATCGGCTTCTTTCCATTACAATTAAAAATTTTATTGCTTTCACGTATTTCTTTTACTAAAGGAGCCATAACAAAATTTATCGGTTCTCCCGTTCCGGCATTAGTTAAAGAAATCAATGTAAGTAAATATTTTTTAATTTCACCATCCCTCTCATGAATAGCGTATGCATGCATTGCATAATCGGCAATTTCATGAATTAAATACTGACACGCCTCAACATACGGTTCAGGAACACCAATCCCTGACTGTTTATTGTACCTGATCATTAGGGCTAAACTAGTTACGATAGCATTGTTATCGTAACTTTTAACTATCGCATCGAGATTGTAAAATAAGGCAGAATCACAAACCTGATCATCAATTGACAACTCATAACATATATCGTGGTATTTACATGCAAGATCTACATCATCAACCGTCTCTATTCTCTTTAGATACTCAATTCTTTCACTTTTTGATAATTTTTCATCAACCAAAGGTCTATTTTTTCCGCAAAAATTACCATATCGCCAAATCAAGTGAGTATCCTGCCCTGTTTGCAATCCTGCACATCCAGAAAGAACAATAAAGAAAAACAAAAAAAGTTGCAAGAAATTTTACTACTCATCACTTCCTCCACACTTAACACAAAAAACATTTTTTCTTGTGTTGAATACACAAACAAACAAATTGAACAGTATAAAAAATAACGCTATAATATGAATAAAGACAACAAGATACCATCTGTCAGAATAACTAACACCTTTATAAAAGTAATACAACAGACCGAGAGACTCTTGATTGTTACTCTTTACAAGAAAATCTATCAATAACTGCATAATCTCATAATCATCAATCAAACCCCTGCAATTAACAACCGAAAACAACATATACAACAACGCCGAAGATACTCTTACTGACAATATTTTTTCATTGGCTTTTTTATTTAGATTAACCAAACCCGCAAATATACCAACATGCAAAGACAAGAACATCCCCCATATAATATCAATTTGGTAACCATATCTTTCTATCAAAGCAAGATTTTCGTAAATGACCATTATTTGTTAACACCCTAACAAAAGATAAAATACTTCAATTGTGTCATGTTGATTCTATTTAATTTTTATGGCAAGTTCAAGCTAAAAAAATATTTTTTAATTATATTGTTTTTGCATTCTATACAATTGATAATATTGATTTTTTGTTATATTACCATCTAATTGTTATGCACTTCGCTTATTCGTCCCTCTTCAAACACAACACATGCCAATCCAGATAATAGCAGGAGCGAGGTCGGGATACCGACCACTTCCAATCGATCAGAATGGATCGCAGAACATGCCAATGAGGCCGGAAGGCACACCGACGCAGAGCGAAAAATACACGCACCACAAGGCAAAACCAGCAGTTTCCACGGATCAGGCGTTGAAAAATATCTCACCCAGTGATATGATAGAAACGATGAAACTCTTCAAGAACAGATGGTTCCACCGGTGGGCGCGAAGCGAAGGCATTTCGGATGACGTTTTGCGTGATGCGGCGACAGAGGTCATCGCCGGACAGGTCGAAGCTGACCTCGGAGGCTACCTGTTCAAAAAACGGTTGGCGCGTGCCGGTGGCGGAAAAAGCGGTGGCTATCGAACGATCATCGGTTATCGGAGAACGGATTCAAAACGACTTATTTTTCTCTACGCCTTTTCAAAAAATGCCAGGGCGAACATGACGGACAGGGAAAAATCCGTGTTAACTCTCACGGCAACAGGCTTTCTTGCCGCCACGGATCAACAAATTCAGCAATTGTTGGCAGACGGGGCAATTTTTGAGGTGAGCAATGCGTGAGATCCTGGATGTGGCCCACGAGATGGCCTGCGATCTGGCGAAAGTCGGTGCGCTGGACGAGATCACCATGCGCCAGATCGATGCTTTGTGTCTGCCGCCCAAACGCCCGTTCGGGTCAGAAGAGATCCGACGCATTCGCCTGGCCAATCATGTCAGCCAGGCCGTGTTCGCGCTCTTTCTCGGCATCGGCAAAACAACAGTGCAGCAGTGGGAACAGGGACGCAAGAAACCATCGGGTCCGGCCTTGCGGTTGCTCGATCTCATCGACCGCCATGGGTTGGCCATTCTGGGTTGATGGGCCGCTTGATGCCGCATCCCCTTTGAAGAAGCGTCCTATTCCGCAAGGGTATGCAAGATACGAGGGGCGTTTCCAAAAAACGGAAACGACCCTCGCGAAGGCTGCGCGCGGCGCCTTTTTCGCACACAGCGCGAAAAAGGCTTCTTTGTGAAGAGCGCGCCAAAGGCAAAATCAAAAGAACAAGTCAAAACCCTGGGAGAGGAATCTCCCAGACGCTCTCTTTTTTTTCAACAGTAACGTCCGGATTCATCCCACCGCCACCCGCGCATCCTTGATCAAAAACTGCACCCGCTCACGGTTGTGATAACGGTTGATCGACAAGGTACCGGCCACGTCCATGCGACCAGCCGGACGCAGCAGTCCCTCACCCAAAGGACCGGGCAGCACGCCAAAGGCGATCGCCTCCAACGCCCGATCGCGTCCATCGACCAGATGACACTTCACATGCTTGTCGTTCAACCCCTTGGGATCCATCACCCGCACATCACGGGCCACCCACACCGGTTCCGGATTGCCGCGCCCGAAGGGTTGCAACCGCTCGATGCGGCCCGCCAACTCCAAATCGATCGCCTCGAAGGGCAGTTCGCCATCCACCCGCAACGTCGGCAAAAAAACCTCCGGGTCGTTGCCGGCCCGCACCGCCTGATCGAACGCCTCGGCGAACGCTTCCACCCGGTTCGGCTGCAACGTCACCCCGGCGGCGGCACGATGGCCACCGAAAAATTGCAGATGCTCCGCGCACGCCTCCACCGCAGCCAACAGATCCACCCCCGGTATCGATCGGGCCGAACCCTTGCCGCCCCCCTCCCCGTCCAGCGCCACCACCACCACCGGACGATGATAACGCTCCATCAACCGCGAGGCGACAATCCCCACCACCCCCGGATGCCACCCCTCGCCCGCCACCACCAACCCCATGCGGCGCTCCGCCAGACCCAGCCGCTCCACCTGGGCCACCGATTCGGTCTGGATGCGCCGCTCCAACCCCTGCCGCTCCTGGTTGAACGCCTCCAACTGGGCGGCGATCTCGCGGGCGCGCTCCGGATCCTCGGAAATCAACAACTCCGCACCCAGCATCCCCCGTCCCAACCGCCCGCCGGCGTTGAGTCTGGGTCCGATCTGAAATCCCACCTGTCCGGCGCTCAACGAGCCGTGCAACCGGGCGATCTCCATCAACGCGGCCAGCCCGATCTTCAACCCGCCCGGCTGGGAGACCTGACGCAACCCCGCCGTGGTCAAGGTACGATTCAAGCCGGTCAGGCTGGCGACATCGGCGATGGTGCCGATGGCCACCAGGTCCAGCACCCCCTTCAAATCCGGCTCGCGCACGCCCGAGTTGAACCAACCCCGCGCACGCAAGGCCCGGTTCAAAGCCATCACCAGATAAAAGGCCACTCCGACCCCGGCCAACTCCTTGTGGGGGAACTCGTCATCACGACGGTTGGGATTGATCACCGCCACGGCGGGCGGCAACGCCTCGCGGGCCTGATGGTGGTCGGTGACAATCACATCCAGCCCCACCGAAGCCGCCTCCTCCAGGGCTTCGAACGCGGTGATGCCACAATCCACCGTGATCACCACCCGCACCCCCTCGGCATGCAGACGCCGCAACGCCGGACCGTTGGGTCCATACCCCTCGGCCATGCGATCCGGAATGTAGATGCGCGGAGGCTGTCCCAGGGCGCCCAGATAACGATGCAACAACGCACTCGAGGTCACGCCGTCCACATCGTAATCCCCGAAGATGGCGCACGGTTCCTTGTCCTCCAGCATGCGCACCAGCCGCGTCACCGCCGTCTCCATGCCCGCCAGACCCAACGGATCGGCCAGATGGCTCAACAAAGGCCGCAGGTACCGCTCCATGTCGTCCGGAGTCTTCAACTGTCGGTGGGCGATGATCGGAGCGAACAGCGGATGCAGGCCAAATTCCCGCGTCAAGCGTCGCTCGGCCTCGGTGACCTCGGCGCGGGTTTGCCAGCTCTTGCCTGTGAGTGAAAGCATGGATGCCCTTTCGGGAGATGGGACGGCGTTGGGGGGATCGGTTATGAGAAGAAAGGGCATTGATTGCCATGGAAACAGCCATACAAAGCTTTCCACGGCTCGGGGACAGGGACGCATGCGCGAATCGAAAAACAAGGTGAGGCGCACTCATTGGGCCAACGCGCAGGATGGGGGAAGATCCCCCTCACCCCCCGTATCGTGGACCTCCCTTCGAGCGTTCCACGGTAACGCAACGCGTCAGCCATCCCCTGTGTCACAATCCGGGGACCGGGCGCTCCCCGGCCCCCGCGACAACACACACCTTTGAACACCTCACGCCAGGGCCGACTCGATGCGGATGGCCCGTGGCGGCTCACGCACCGCATCGAGCAGCTCGATCTCCTCCATGGCCATGAACAGACGGGACTCGGTGGTCTCGTGGGTCACCATCACCAGAGGCACCGCCTCCACCGGAGAACGGCCCTTTTGATGGATGGCATCGATGGAGATGGCCTGTTTGGCCAGAATCGCCGTAATGTCGGCCAGCACCCCCGGCTGATCGGCCACGGCCAGACGGATGTAGAAACTCCCGCGCCGCTGGGTCGAAGTCTGGATCGGCATGGTGCGCAGGTGATGCACCGGCACCGAAAGCGGCGGCACGCGATTCTTCGCGCCGGCCTTGAGATCCCGCGCCAGGTCCATCAGATCGGCCACCACGGCGCTGGCCGTCGGACGTTCCCCGGCCCCGCGTCCGTGATACATCGTGGTGCCGGCGAAATCCCCATGCACGAACACCGCGTTGGAGACCCCTTCCACCGCCGCGACCATCGACCCTTCCGGCACCATCACCGGGCGAACCGCCACCTCCAGCATCCCCTCCTGCATGCGGGCCATGCCGAGCAGTTTCAACCGGTAGCCCATCTCGCGCGCCCAGGCGATATCCACCTCCGACACATGGCGGATCCCCTCCTTGTCGATGTGGGAGAAGTCCAACCGGGCGCCGAAGGCGATGGCGGTGAGGATCGCCAGTTTGTGGGCCGCGTCGATGCCATCGACATCGAACGAGGGATCGGCCTCGGCATATCCCTTGGCCTGGGCCGCGGCGAGCACCTCGGCGAAGGGCAGGCCCTTCTCGCGCATTTCGGTGAGGATGTAGTTGCAGGTGCCGTTCAGGATCCCGTACACCAGATCGATGCGGTTGCCCGACAGGCTCTCGCGCAGCGCCTTGATCACCGGCACGGCGCCGGCCACGGCAGCCTCGAAACCCAGCTGCACCCCGCGTGAATTGGCCAGGGCGAAAATCTCGTGGCCGAACTCGGCGATCAGCGCCTTGTTGGCGGTGATGACGTGCTTGCCGCTCTCCAGAGCGCGTCCGACCAGATCACGGGCCGGAATGATACCGCCGATCAACTCCACCACCACGTCCAGATCCTGGGCATCCAGCACCCGATTGACGTTACCGGTCAACTCGACGTTGCCCAGAGGCAGGCCGCGATCCCGTTCCGGGGTACGGGTGGCGATGCGCACCAGGCGCAACGGCACCCCGGCCCTTTGGGCCAGCAACTCCTGGTGGTTCAACAACAGATCGGCCACGCCGCGTCCCACGGTGCCAAAACCCAACATTCCGATGCGCAATGCTTCCAACGTTCATGCTCCCGATTGACTTGCCAGATGGAACGAGAACCCCTCTCGTTCCCCCGTCCATGAGCCTCCCTCTGTCGGGAGCGCCATGTTTCACCCTCAAGGCGCCACATCGCCCCCGAGATTCATGAAACGACGAATCCCCCGGATCGCCTGCCGGGTGCGGTGTTCGTTCTCGATCAGGGCGATGCGCACATAATGATCGCCGTACTGACCAAAACCGATCCCCGGACTGACCGCCACCTTGGCCTCCTTGAGCAGCAGCTTGGAGAACTCCAGGGAGCCGACGGACTTGAACTCGTCCGGAATCTCGGCCCAGACGAACATCGACGCCTTGGGCTTTTCCACCTTCCATCCGGCGCGATCCAGCCCTTCGATAAGCACGTCGCGGCGGAACTGGTAGGTGGCGCAGTGCTCCTGGATACACTCCTGAGGACCGTTCAGGGCCACGGAAGCGGCGATCTGGATCGGCTGGAACATGCCGTAATCGAGATAGGATTTGATGCGCGTCAGGGCATGCACCAGGCGCTCGCATCCCACGCCGAAACCCACGCGCCAACCGGGCATGCTGTAGGTCTTGGAAAGCGAATGAAACTCGATGCAGCGCTCCTTGGCGCCCGGCACCTGCAACATGCTCGGGGCCTTGTAGCCGTCGAAGCAGATATCGGCATAGGCGATATCCGAAATGACGAACAGGTCGTGTTCCCGCGCGAATTCGTTGATTTTGTAGTAAAAATCCAACTCAACCACCTGAGCGGTCGGATTGGATGGAAAGTTGATTACCAATGTTTTTGGTTTGGGCCAGGTGTTGCGGATCGCCTGGGTGAGCGCCTCGAAGAAGTCGGTGTTGGGCACCAGCGGCACATGGCGGATATCCGCGCCGGCCAGCACGAAGGCGTAAACGTGGATCGGATAGGTGGGATTGGGCACCAGCACCGTATCCCCCGGATTGGTCATGGCCAGGGCCAGGTGGGAGATCCCCTCCTTGGAGCCGATGGTGACGATGGCCTCGGTATTGGGGTCGAGTTCCACGTCGAAGCGGCGCTGGTAATAGGCACAGATCGCCTTGCGCAGCCCGTGGATCCCCTTGGAGACCGAATAGCGGTGGTTGCGTCCCTCCTGGGCGGCCTCGCAGAGTCGATCGACGATGTGCTTGGGCGTGGGTTGATCCGGATTGCCCATGCCGAAATCGATGATGTCCTCTCCCCGTTGCCGGGCGGCGTATTTGAGGTCGTTGACCACCGCGAAGACGTACGGGGGCAGTCTCTTGATGCGCTGAAACTCTTCCATGGTTCGCTTCTTGATTTCGTCAGGGTGGATGAAACCTTCAAGGAAACGATAATCGCTCCTTCAAGGGGAGGATAAACCAACGTCAGGCCCGTTGAAAGTGAAAATCCGTCACACAGGGTCATCCCACTCGGCCATCGGCTCGGCTTTTGAACCGAAAAAACCGCTTCCAAGAGGGAACCCGACGTTCCCGCCCCCGGTCTTAAAGCCAGCGGGTCACGTCAAGGATCTGCCAACAGAACTTGAAAAATGGGGCCCTTCTCTGGCAAGATAATGGTTTGGCGCGTGGTTCAAACCCACATTGGCCTCACCGGCCACCATCCCGCAAGGTTCCGTCATGACCATACGCATCGGCATCAACGGTTTCGGTCGCATAGGCCGTGCCATCTTTCGCGCGGCCTTGAGCGATCCGGCCTTCCAGGATCTCCAGGTCGTGGCGATCAACGATCTCTCCACTCCGGAGATCCTCACCCATCTGTTCCGGTTCGACTCGTTCATCGGCCCGTGGAAGGGGGAGTGTTCCCTGCACGGGGCCACGTTGACCCTGAACACCCATGCCTGTCAATTTCTCTCCGAGCCCCTGCCCGCCGCCATCCCCTGGCATCGGTACGGGGTGGACGTGGTGATCGAGGCCACCGGTCGTTTCGCCAATCTGGCGGATGCCTCCTCCCATCTGCGCGGTGGCGCCCGACGCGTGATCATCTCCGCGCCGGCCAAGGGCGAGGTCAAGACCGTGGTCATGGGGATCAACGAAGACGAATACGATCCGGATCGGGACCGGGTGGTCTCCAACGCCTCCTGCACCACCAACTGCCTGGCCCATCCGGCACGCCTCATCCTCGACCATTTCGGCATCAAGCGGGGGCTTCTCACCACCATCCACTCCTACACCGCCGACCAGCGTCTGCTCGACGCCCCGCACAACGATCTGCGTCGCGCCCGTTCCGCCGCCACCTCGATCATCCCCACCACCACCGGCGCCGCCGCGGCCATCGGACTGGTGATCCCGGAGCTGTCGGGTCGTTTCGACGGCATGTCGGTACGGGTGCCGGTGGCCAACGTCTCGTTGGTGGACATGGTGGTGGAGGTGGAAAAAAGCACCAACACCGACACCCTCAACGAGATCCTGCAAGCCGCCCAAACCCGTTACATGGGCTTCTCCAATCTCCCCCTGGTCTCCTCGGACTACCGCGAAGAGTCCAGGTCCGGGGTGGTGGACGGCCTCTCCACGCGGGTCATCGACACCACGGTCAAAATATTGATCTGGTACAACAACGAATGGGCCTACGCCCATCGTGTCCTGGATCTGATCCATCACATGCACGCCCTGGAGATCTGACCGCCATGAACACGCCACCCCGCCAGATCGGGGAGTTCACCGATTGGGAGAGCCGCTACCGGAGCGATGCCATCGACAAGCTCCCCTGGTACACCCCGGAACCGGATGGCGATCTTCTCGCCACCCTCTCCACCCGTGCCATACGCAACGGCCACTTCCTGGATCTGGGCACCGGTCCCGGCACCCAGGCGGTCTGGCTGGCCAGACAGGGGTTCCGGGTCACCGGCACCGATCTCTCCCAAACCGCGCTGGAATCGGCCCGCCGATACGCGCATGACGCGGGGGTCGAGGTCACATGGGTCATCGACGACATCCTGAACACCTCTTTGGCCGGTCCCTTCGATTGGATCTTCGATCGCGGCTGTTTTCACGTCCTGCCGCCGGAGCGGCGCGCCGATTATGTGGCAACCCTTCATCGCCTGCTCGCGCCGGGTGGTCTGCTCCTCCTCAAGACCTTTCACGTCCAGGAAACCCTCATGGAGGGTGGTCCGTACCGTTTCGACACCGCGACCATCGAGCAACTCTTCTCCAGCCACTTCCAACCGGTCGAAAGCCGCCCCAGCCGTTTCGAGGGAACCCTCGAACATCAGCCCGTGGCGCTCTTCACCCTTCTCGAACCCCGTGACCCGCGCCCATGAACCCGCCCATCCCCATCCGATTCGATCCGGTCGCGCGCCTGCTGCACTGGACCATGGCGTTTCTGTTGATCGGCATGGTGATGCTTGGTTTCTACGCCGCCAATCTCAAGCCCGACGATCCAATCGCCCCGCGTCTGTTCCACTGGCACCGCTCCCTGGGTGTGTTCGCCTTTGTCCTGGCGGTCATCCGTTTGAGCTGGCGTCTGCGTCACCCCCTGCCACCCTTCCACGCGGCCATGCCGGAGTGGGAACGACGGGACACGGTACGGATCGAACGGGGTCTCTACCTGCTCATTCTGGTCATCCCGATCACCGGCTATCTGGCCTCCACCGCAGATGGCAAGGCGGTGAGCGTGTTCGGTCTGGAACTCCCGGCGCTCCTCGAGGCCGACAAGGCGCGTGGCACCGCGTTGGCCGCCGCCCATTTCGGCACCGCGCTCCTGTTGACCACGCTCGCCACCCTGCACATCCTGTTCGTGTTCAAACACCATCATCTCGACCGGGATGGTTTGTTGTCGCGCATGTGGTAACATGGCCTCCACTTCTTTCCGACCAGAGCACGACCAGACTCATCCGGTCGTCTGGTCGCATCGTCCGAAAGATGGATCTCGGGTCGTTCCCTGCAAGGGACTCGATCCCAACCGATACTTTTTTTGAAGGAACATCAAGATGGATGTACTCGCCGCCATTGAGAACCGTCGTGCGGTCAAACGTTTCGATCCCGATCATGTCATGAGTCGCGAGGAGGAGGAGCGTTTGCTGCGTCTGACCATCCTTTCCCCCACGGCCTTCAACATCCAGAACTGGCGTTTCGTGGTGGTGCGTTCCCGTTCGTTGCGCGAACAGATCCGCGCCGTGGCCTGGGATCAGGCACAGATCACCGACGCCTCGTTGCTGGTGATCGTGTGCGCCGATCTGAAGGCCTGGGACAAGCAGCCGGAGCGTTACTGGCGTTCCGCCCCGTCGAAAACCCAGCAGACGCTGGTTCAGATGATTCGCGGTTACTATTCCGGCAACGACGCCTTGCAGCATGACGAGGCGATCCGTTCCGGAGGCATCGCGGCGCAGACGTTGATGCTGGCCGCGCAGGGGATGGGCTACGACTCCTGTCCCATGACCGGATTCGATTTCGAGGCGGTGGGGCGATTCATCCGCATGCCGCCGGATCACATCGTCACCATGATCGTGGCGGTGGGCAAGGCGTCGGCCCCGGCCAATCCGCGTGGGGGGCAGCTGGATCTGGATGAGGTGCGGGTGTTGGATCGGTTTTGAGGGGGGATGATTCGAAAAAACTGTCGCGGGGGACAACCAGGTAAACTGTCGCGAGGATCCAGGGGCCGGATCGGCCCCCGGCGAAGATTCGGAGGCAGAGCCTCTGAGGTTTTGCCTTTGCTTGATCTCTTTGTACCGTGGAACTCCCGAAGGAAGGGCCACGGTAAGGGGGGTGAGGAGGTTCTCCCACCCCTCATGCACGTTACCCGAACATCTCGCCCCCGGTCCCCGCCAGCTTTTCGACCCCGACCCGTTCTTCCCGCCCCGCGCCAGTTTTCACCCCTTCACCGATGAATTCCCAACAACTCCCGCATCTGCTTCTTGAACCGCTCCTCTCCACCCTGCCAATACATCTCCCGCGCGTTCACGAAATACACCTCACCCTTGCGGTCCACAATCGCCGCACCCAACAAACTCATCTTCGGCTGATTGTCGTTGTTCACCAACCGCACTCCCGGCGTCTCCATCTCGATGGCCTCGTCCTTCTGCACCAGAATGTTCGGACGATGACCATGCACCACCGTGTGAATGTCCAACTCTTTGAGCATGCGACTGATCTTCTCCGCACGCTTCTCCCCGTCGAAACTGCTCTCCTGATAATACAAACGGGCCTTCTTGATGTTTCCCATCAAAACCTTGCCCTCTTCGGACCGGAACAAGGCATGATGCCCCTCGTAAAACGCCTTGCGCACCCGATCGTTGAAACCATTCAAATCATGTTTCTCGGCTCGGATCTGCGCCAGGAATCGCAACAGATACAATGTTGGATAACCATGCATAAACAAGGTCTTGCCAAAAACGTGAATCAGATCGCGACCGTGAATGAACGCCTCTCGCACCCCACCCAAATAGGTGTATGCCCCCTTTTCCAACCGATGCAACACATCCAGCTCGTGGTTGCCATTCAAAATTTTAACATCACAGGTTTTTGGAGCGGTGCGTGATAAATGAATAAAATAATCAATCATGGCCAGGGATGGCGCGAATTTGTTCAGCCAGTCGCCGGTGTGGATCACCCGAATGCCATGCACACCCTTGCGCCAGTTCCCCTCCCGATCACACACCCCCACGATATGCAACGCATAATGCACCGCGCGCAGATCGTTGTCGGTGTCCGACAACACCACGGCAAAACGGGGTTCTTCGTGTTTATTGTGCTCTTTGTCGTGATGCTTGGACATCCCATCCAACCTTCCTGGTTGTCTCGCGAACCGAGCCCTAAACAGGCATCACCCTTGCCCCGATCGACGGTTGAAAGCGATCTGCCTGGCCGTCTCCAACGCCACCAGATACGAACCGAGATCGGCGACCCCCTGCCCGGCAATGTCGTGGGCCGTGCCATGATCCACGCTGGTGCGGACGATGGGGAGATTTAATGTTACGTTAACCGCATGACCGAAAGCCAACATCTTCAGGGGAATCAACCCCTGATCATGATACATGCACACCACCGCATCATACCCGGCCCGCGCACGGGCATGGAACAGGGTATCCGCCGGCAAGGGACCGCGCAATCCTGGAAAAGCCTCCCGCAACTCCCGGCACACCGGCTCGATCAGACGGATCTCCTCGTCGCCGAAGGCGCCCCCTTCGCCGGCATGGGGATTGAGCCCGGTCACCACCAGACGCGGTTCGGGCATGGCGAAATCGTGACGCAACGCCTGCAAGGTCGCCAGGATCAACCCGTGCAACCCCTCGCGCGTCAACGATCGCGACACCGATTCCACGGATTGGTGAATGGTGGCCAACACCACCCGCAACCCCTCTCCGGCCAGCATCATCACCGGCATGCGCACGTCCAGCAAACGGGCCAGAAGCTCGGTATGGCCGGGAAAATCGAAGCCTGCGGCGTGGATCGACCCCTTGTGGATCGGTGGGGTGACCATGGCGGCCACCTGTCCGGCCTCGGCGAGCCGACAGGCGGTCTCGATGCTTTCGACAACACAGGCGGCATGACCCGGATGGGGCTTGCCAAACGCGAACACCGTATGATCGACCGGATTCCGGGTGGCCAGGATGTCGAAATGGTCCGGCGCACCACCCGCATCGACCGTCACCGCGCCGAACACCCGAAACGGAATCGTCAAACCCAGATGGGCGGCGGTACGCGCATACACCTCCGGGTCGCCGACATGCAACAAACGATATCCGGATACCCGCTTTTCGGCAAAGGCCCTCAATACGATCTCCGGCCCCACCCCCACCGGATCGCCCATGCTGACCGCCAGAAGGTCGATCATCGGTACTCCACGAAAGCACGCAACCGGATATCGCGCAACCACTGATTATAACGCGCGTTGAGCTTGGACTCCATCAACCGCTCCTCCAACTCCTTGCGCCGCGCCTCCAGGGAGTCGGGAGCCAGCTCTTTTTTCTCCTCCACCAGGATCAGGTGCCAGCCAAACGGCGTGCGCACCGGCTGGGAAAGTTCGTTGGGACGCAACCGGAAGGCCGCCTCCTCGAACGGCGCCACCATCATCCCCGGCCCGAACCAACCCAACTCCCCACCATCCTTGGCACTGCCATCCTGGGAGATCTCACGGGCCACTTTCGCGAAATCGGCCCCTTTCATCAACTCCTGACGAATCTTCTGGAGTTTTTCCAGAACCTGACGCTCCTCCCCACCTCCGGCGCCCTCGCCGACCTTCAACAGGATATGCCGCGCCCGCACCTTGACCTGGCCAGAACCTCCCGTCCCCTTGCCCTGACGACTCTCGAGCACCACCACCACATGATACCCCTGCGGGGTACGAATCGGTTTCGTCACCTCGCCCGGTCGCATGGCAAAGACCACGGTCTCCAGCTCCGGCATGATTTCGCCCTGCTTGAACCAGCCGATCTCCCCCCCTTCGATGCCGCTCGGATCGTCCGAGAACTGACCGGCCAGATTGGCCAGCGACTCCCCGGTCCGCAACCGCCCGGCCAGTTTTTCCGCCAGTTCGGCCTTCTCCGCGACTTTGGAGGCCGAGGTCGATCCATCCACCGCCAGCAGAATCTGCCCCAAACGAACCTCCCTGGGTCCGCCACCCCCCTGGGAAACATCATGCAACGCCCGGATCTCGTCGTCCGACACCGACACCATGGGCCGGATCACCTTGGTGATCAGACGGGTCTTCAAAATCTGATCCCGCAATCCCTGACGATACCCCTCCGGATCGATCCCCTGCCGAACCAGGGCTTCGGGCAGCTTGCCGGGTGGGAGCTGGTTGTTGCGCTCCACCTGGGCCATGGCCGAGTCCACATCCTGATCCGAGACATTGAGCCCCATCTGTTCGGCCTTCTGCTCGCGCAGCACCCGTTGAATCAGCTCTTCGAGCACCTTCTGACGAAACTTGTCCTGATCGACGTTGCCGCCCTCCTGACGGATGCGCTCGAGCATGGGACGGGCCGCTTCCTCGACCTCGGAGGCGGTGATGACCCTGGGTTTGACCGGTTTTTCCGAGACGATGCCCGCCTCGACCACGGCCACGATCCGGTCCGATACCGCCAGCAGCTCCTGCCAGGCCGCGAACGTCAACAACCCGCCCAGGCCGATCGCCAGCCACGCCGGGACCCGACGACGCCCATCACCATCACGAAGAGAAGCCATAGCCACCCAAACCCCGCAACATGAAGAAGAATCCCACGAATCCGCCGCCGTGCTCGCTGGTCTGCGAGGAGAGATCGCGACCGCCGGAAAGCTCCAGGCTCCAACAAGAGTGCTCGTATGTCAAGCCGGTGCGCCAACTCTTGATGGCACTGCTCTCCAACGAGTAATCGGCAGTCTGTTTCCAGCGCCAGTTTTCATCCAGACGCAGCTGGGTCTGCAAGGATACGTCCTCCAAGGGATCGCGGCTTCCCTCGGTCAGCATCACCCCGGCCATGGGATCGGGACGGTTGCGATGATACCCCAGACCCACCATCACGTTGGCATCGCCGTAGTTGACCATGGACTCCACATACTCCATCAGGTTCTGATGCGGGTTGTAGCGCCCACCCAGGGAGAGCCCCCAGTGGCTCCAGGGGAAAAACTCGACCCCGGCCACCATGTTCGAAAAGGCTTGTCCCTGTTGGTACTCCCGATCCCCTTCCGGCGCCCAACGCTGTCCGATGGTGGCGTTCAACAGGTTGCGAATCGCGCCATCATCCTGGCGTCCGTAAAGACGCGAGGTCAAACCGTAGGTCACCCACTGCCCGGCGCTCACCCGGTCCTCGCCGGAGTAGAGATTGCCCGCATAGAGATTCGAAACCGTGAAGTTGCGCAGGGTGGAGTCAAAGTTCGGCAGACGGCTCTGATCCGAGGCGGAGATCAGGGCATATTGCACCGCCGGCTCCAGGGTATGCTTCCAGGCGCCATTGCCGTAGGTGCGCGACAGGTCCAGATCCAGACGCACCCGCAAGGAGGCCGATTCGCGCGCCACGGTCGAATCATAATCCAGACCGGTCTGATTGGGATCCCCCTGGATCCAGTAACCGGTCTCCCGCAGACCCAGGGCGCCGCTCACATGGCCGATCGGCAGGGTACGCCAATATTGCAGCTCGGGCGCCAGATCGAACCGCTGCGCCGCATCGCCGGAGAGTTGATAGAAGCTGTCGAACTTGGCATCGTTGTGCAGCGTGAAATGCCCCACCCGCGTTCCGCTCCCCTCCACGGCCCGATCCAGGGCATGGAGCGGACGATCGTCCGTGAAGCTCACATAGGGCAAACGCTGCACCGTGTAGCGGTCGTTGGCGGCATCCAGATTCTGGAACCACAGCGAACCGGCCTCGAAATTGGTGAAGCCGTTCTGACGCAGCCACAAACGATCGGCGATCAAATGGGACTCCAGACGCCGCTCGCGGGAGTCCACCAGCTTCTTTTGCTGAAAATCGTGCAGAAAATCGCGGGTCTGGCTGGCAGCCAGACGGGCATCCAGCTCCCAGCTCTCCAGGTCGTGACGGTGGGTGAAGAGCGTCAATCCGCGGTGCCGGTCCTCGACGGTATCGACGATGTTCAACGTGTCGAGGGTGCCGGTGTAGTTCTCCCCCATGTAGCGGTATTGCGCCTTGGTGAGCACGCCGCGCCGCGAGGTGGGGTGCAGGGCGAAGGTGGCATCCCGCTCCGGGGCGATGTTCCAGTAGTAGGGCAGATCCAGTTCGAAACCGTTGCCCCCGGAAACGCGCATGACAGGATACAGAAAACCGCTTTGCCGCTTGGGCATGAAAGGGTGCTGCCACCAGGGTGACCACAACACCGGCACATCCCCCACCCGCAGACTGGCCCCGTGGGCGGTCAGGGTGTTCTCGGTCCGGTCCACGTCGATGGTCTCGGCCACCAACTCCCACGACGGCGTTGCATTGGGTTCGCACTCGCAGGTGGTATACCGTCCCCGATCCATGGTGAAGGTGTCCTGGGACTTGAACACCACCTTGTCGGCGTTGATCTTACCCTTGGCGCCCTTGATCGTTCCGGAGACCCGTTCCATGCTGCCGCTGCGCGTTTCCAGATTCAGGCGCAGGTTGTCGCTGGTGAAAAGATCGCTGCCGCGCATCAGACGGATGTTGCCGGTGGCCTGGATCTCGCGTTGATCGATGAAATAGGTCGCCTCGTCGGCGTAAAGATCCACCCCACCCTCCTGGGAGAGTTTCACCTTGCCGCGTGCGGTGACCGATCGTTTGTCGTGGTCGATATCCAGGTGGTCGGCATCCATGTCGAGCGCCCGATCCTCGGCCCAGAGCGCCACCGGCGGCGCCACGATCAGCAAGGACAGCAGGGACAGCAAGGACGGCAGTCGCGCGCCGCGCGCCGCTCCGGTTCGTGCCGCGCCAGGCATGCCGCCATCTCGGGTGATCGGATGTTTTATGGAATCGCGCTTCATGCGTGGCCTCGGCTCGCTGGAACGTTTATCACAATCGATTCCCTTAACATAGCAGAGAACGGGCCTCTCCCACCAGCAACAATGAACCGGTCACCACCACGCGCCCCTCGGCACCAGCCATCGCGCGCGCGCGTTCCAACGCCTGACCCGTATCGTCGCAGGCGACAACGCGCCCATCGTCCGGCCACAACCCGAGCAATTCCGACGCGCTCCGACCCCGTGGGCCACCCATGGGCACCACGACCACCGCATCGGCCAGCGGCGCGAGCAGCCGCACCATGGTTTGGCCATCCTTGTTGTCGAGCACGGAAAAGAGCAGCACCGTCGGTCCACCGCCCCCAGCCGATTCCGGCGAGCGCAGGAAGCGTCGCAGAACGCGGGCGCCGTCCGGATTGTGGGCCCCGTCCAGCCAGACCGGCGGGGATCCCGGAAACCGCTCCAGCCGTCCCGGCCAGCACGCCGAACCCACTCCGCTCCGGATCGCCGCGTCGGACACCCCTAAAATCCCCTCGCGCCGCAGGCATCGCAGACCAGCCACGGCCAACGCCGCGTTGGCAACCTGATGCCGACCGGCCAGGGCCGGTCGCGGCAGCATCACCGCCCCGTCCCGATCCTCGAGACGCCACCAGCCGGCACGTCCCAGCCCATCGGCGAAGATGCGCCGGCGAAAATCCCGCCCTCCGATCGCCAGAGGCACCCCCCGGCGACGCGCGATCCCCGCCACCACCCGCGTGGTGGCGCGACCGGCGGTATCGACCACGGCGGGAATCCCTCTTTTCAAGATCCCGGCCTTCTCGAAGGCGATCCGCTCCAGGGAGGGACCCAGATAATCGCAATGGTCCAGGCCGATGGCGGTGACGATGCTCAACAGGGGGGTCACCACGTTGGTGGCATCCAACCGCCCGCCCAGGCCGGTCTCGAGCAGCACGATCCCGGAGCCGTTCCGAAACCGCGCCTGTCTGGCCACATGCAGAAAGGCCGCCGCGGTGGTCAACTCGAAAAAGGTGGTCTCCGCGTCCGGATCGGCGGCCAGGGTTTCGAGAAGGAGCGGGTCAAGCTCCCGATCGTCGATCGCGCGACCGTCCAGGCGGATCCGTTCGTTGAAACGGTGCAGATGAGGCGAGGTGAAACGGGCCACCGGGATTCCGGCGGCCCTGAGCATGGCTTCGAGAAAGGCGATCACCGACCCCTTGCCGTTGGTCCCGGCCACATGAATCACGGCAAGATGCCGGTGCGGATCGCCAAGTCGGGCGAGCAGACGACGAATCGCGGTCAGACCCGGTCGAATGGTCTCCGACGGGCGGCGTTCCAGGAGTTGACGCAGGACGGGGGACTCCCCGTCCATCACGGGGAGACCAGGGTTTTCGACTCCGCCGGCAGATGAACCGGATCCATGCGACCGCTCCGGCCCGCCTCGTCGCGATGATCCCGTCCACGGGTCAGGCGGTTGAGCAGATCGGCCAGTTGATCGCGCATTTCGTGGCGCAAGCAGATGCGATCGATGAAGCCATGCTCCAACAGGTATTCGCTGCGTTGGAACCCCTCCGGCAGGGTTTCGCGGGTGGTCTGCTCGATGACGCGCGGACCGGCAAAGCAGATCAACGCGTGAGGCTCGGCGAGAATGATATCCCCGAGCATGGCGAACGAAGCCGTGACCCCACCGGTGGTGGGATCGGTGAGCACCGAGATGAAAGGCAGGCCGGCCTCATCCAGGCGGGTCAAGGCGGTGGAGGTGCGGGCCATCTGCATCAGCGAGAGGATCCCCTCCTGCATGCGCGCCCCGCCCGAAGCGGAAAAAACCACATAGCCGCAGCCGGCATCCACCGCGGCCATGGCCCCCTGGGCGAGCTTGGCACCCACCACCGACCCCATGGAGCCGCCGAGAAAATCGAAATCGAAGGCTGCCACCACCGCCGGAATGGACTGGATGGTCCCCTTGAAAACCCGCACCGCGTCGTGGAGTCCGGTCTCTTTCTGGGCGTCGCGCACCCGGTCGCGATAGCGCTTGAGATCCTTGAACTTCAGAGGATCGGAGGGTTGCAGGTTGGCGAACAGCTCCCGGCGTCCATCGGGATCGAGGGTGATGTCGATGCGCGTGAAGCCGGAGATGCGGAAGTGGTGCTTGCAGTGCGGGCAGACATTCAGATTCCGCTCCAGCTCCTTGTGGAACAGGGTCTGTCCGCACGGTTCGCACTTGATCCACAACCCTTCCGGAGCGTGCTGGGCGCGACTCCCCTCGGATTTGATCTTGGGCCGGATCAGGCGGTTGAGCCAGTTCATCGGTGTATTGGACGTCATGGAATCCAGACTCCCCATGGTTTCCTCCCCTTCATGGCGCAAGAGAAAGGAATGCGTTGGTCAAACCGTGGATCTCCCTGGCGGGAGGTTCCATGGTCAGGAACATGGTCAATCAGGAGGCGAACACCTCGTCCACGGAATTGGCGAAGACGAAGTTGTCGCTCCATGTCTCGATCAGCTCCAGGTTCGCCGATCTGACCTTCTCAATCACCCAATCCGGCGTTTGGCCAAACTTGCGGCGCATCAGTTTCAGGAGCATGGAAGCGGCTTCTTCCTGGCGGCCTTCCTGGCGGCCTTCCTGGCGGCCTTCCTGGCGGCCTTCCTGCTTGCTCTCCATCTGCGCTTTCATGAACAACGGTCGCAGCACGTCGTTATCCATCACATTGAATGTCAGGGCCATCTCTTCAGCCTCCTTTTGGATGATCTTCTCAAGTCTCCTCAGCCTGGACAGAACGAACAGTTTCGTCAGGGCATCGGCCCGAGCCTTGGTCGGCAATTCGCTGATGCGGTACAAGAGTTCCCGGATCGTTTCCGTCTGCCGGTCCATCCGGCAGAGGATGGCCAGGATGTTCTCCTCCAGAAGCGGGCTGGCCAGCAACTCCTGGCAGTCGATGGTGCGGATGTCCACCACCTCGTAGCGAAAGAAGAGGTCTTTTTCAGCAATTGTCGTCCGCGGATCCCAGGATTCCAGTCCGACGTACAACACCTTCTGAACCAAGTCGCTGTCCGGATAGCGCTGGCGGATCAGCGCATAATAGATCAGCATCCGCCACGACATACCCTCGGATGCGCTTTGCAACTCCAGGTGCAGGATCGAACCGTCCTCCATTCGGAACACCAAGTCCGGCAGCCACTTCCGGGTGGATGCGAACTCCACGGAAAGCGATTCGATCGCCTGAGAACCGCTCAGAATCCGCAACAGCGTCTGGGGCAGGTGTTCGAACAGATCCTTGAGCGTGGTGTCGTACTGGGAACGGTTGTTTTCGTTCGTATTCTCCATCCGTGCCTTTTGATATGCCAACTCTCGATCCGCTACTTGTTCGACTGACCGACCACCCGGTCGGTTCCATGTCTTCCGCATGAGAAGGGTCAGCGGTTTTGAATCCGCAACACGGCGCGTTCCAAGACGAGGCGGAAGCCGAGGAGTCGGGATAACCCGGCTTCCACCCCGATCAATCGGGCAAAAGCCGATTGTCAGGAGCGGGAAAAAAGGGCTGCGGCTTCCCGCACCCGCCGGACGAATCCGATCATTTTCGCGGGATCCTTGATGCCAGGAGCCGCCTCCACGCCGCTGGAGACATCCACGGCATAGGGCTGCACGCGTCGCACGGCATCCGCCACGTTCTCCGGGTCGAGCCCACCGGCCAGAATCCACGGCACCGGAGGTTGGAACCCCGCCAGAATCGACCAGTCGAACGGCTGGCCCGACCCGCCGTAGTGACCCGCCACCTTGGCATCGAGCAGCAACCCCTGGACCGGATAGCGTTCCACGCCGATCAGATCCTCGGGGCCCGCGACCCGCAGCGCCTTGATCACCCGTCCGGGCAGATCGCGACAGGCCTGGGGGGATTCATCCCCGTGCAACTGGATCGCATCCAGCCGGCAACGCCCGGCGGTCTCCAGGATGGTTTCACGCGCCGCGTTGACGAACAGTCCGGTGACGGTGACGAATGGCGGCAGGCGCCGGATGATCGCCTCGGCGGACTCGAGGGTGACGCAACGCCTGGAACCCTCGAAAAAGACGAATCCCAACGCATCGGCTCCTGCCGCGCAGGCTGCCAGGGCATCCTCAAGGCGGGTGATGCCGCAGATCTTGACACGCGGAATCATCCGTCACGCCTCGGCAAACAATCCCCCGCGTCGGGCATCAGGGCGGCCATGGCAAGGATCACTCCTCGTCGCCGTCCCCCTCGCCATCCTCCTCTTCATCGTCCTCTTCGTCCTCGTCGCCCTCGATGCTGCCGACGACACGACCCAGGAAGTCGAAGATGCGACGCCCCTCTCCGAACCGCTTTTGATCCTCGTCCAGATCGTCGAGGGTCAACTCCGGATCGAAGGCGTAACGGACCGGTTCATCCTCGGCGATCTCCTCGTCCAGGACATAGATTTCGCACGCCTCCGGATACCAATCCTCGAGGGTGAATTTTCTCGACTCGTCCAGACGGGTGAGGATCGGCGACTTGTTGCCGAACTCCAGGGTGATGCTCTGGCCGGGCTTGATTTTGGCGACTTCGATGCTTTCCATGGGGCAGTGTCCCGAGATTTTGAAGCAAGGTGAACAAGGATGCGACCAATCACGAAGAATAACGAAATCGCCTCGCGCTGGCAACCGCGCAAGAGATCCACACCGAGGGTTTGTGTTCTTTTCAACGCCGTTCAGGGCGCGTGAGGCGCTATTCGGGCTTGCCGATCAACTCCGGCGAAAAACTCAAGGTGTGCAGACGCAGCGAGACATACGAGGTAGGATAGTCGGCCACCACGAACTCCACATCATCCCAGAAGAGCTTCCAGGGAAGACGCTCCAGATCGCGCAGATGCCGCACCAGATCGAAATATTGACCGGAAAAGCGCATCTTGAGGGTGTGTTGATGGATCGAACGCGCCTTGCCCTCTCCCTCGAGCAGGGTGACGGGCGGTTGCACTTCCAGGGAGATGAGCTTCAGACCGCTTTTGCCGGCCAGCATCTCTTGCAACAGCTTGAGCGTGTCGGCGGGGGAGACCATGCCCCCCAGTCCGACGCCCAACTGCTTGTCCAGGCTCTCCACCTCCTCTTTCATCCGTGCGATCCGCTCCCTGGCCAACTGATCCGGATGCTTGTCCTTGCGGGCCAGCACCTCCTGCTCGAGGGTGGCCATTTCGCGGATCCCCTTTTGCACCTGGCTACGCTGTTTTTCCAGATTGGCCCGCTCCCTGGTGAAGGGATCGAGGATCACCTGGGACCAGAGCGCGCCCAGGGCGATCAGCAGCAACGCCAGCAGTTGGATCCGCTCGCGCCGCGAAAACTTCTCCATGCGCGCCAGGCTCCCCTGCCACTGCTTCTTCAGATCATTCAGACCGCTCACGGCTTGGCGCCCTTTTTGGAATCCGGGGGATCACCGAGTGGAATGGCCAGGGGTCTGCTCATTTTCTTCATGCGCTCCTGATCCTCTTCCAGAGCCTTGCGGGTCTTCTCCATGATCTCCGGCTCCTTGTTGCTCTCCTTCTTCTCCCAGAACCGATCCAACTCCCGACCGGAGCCGGTATGCGTCTGGAACCGCAACAACTGGCTCTCCTCCCCGCCGGGCAGGATCCGCAGATGGGTGAAACGATACGCCGCGAACACCGGGCGACGCACGATCGCCTGAATCACCGCGGGAATGCTCTCCGGCTTGCTCCGCGCCGCGGCCCCCTCCAGAAGGATCTCCCGCCCGCCCTCAAAAATCCCGATACCGGTCAACCAGGCCCCATCCTGGGTGGTGGTGGCCATCTCCCGAAAGTAGCCGCCGAATCCCTTGTCGCTGCCCACCCGGCCATCCTGGAACATGATGAGCATGCGACTCTTGAGATTTTTTTCCTGGTCGAGCCGCTCGGCCTCGTGGGCCAACGCCGGCTGAGGCTCCCGCCGAGGATAGAGCGCGGAGAGTTCGGTCACCCGATTGGTGATGCGCTCCCGCTCCTGTTCCAACGCGCGCAGCGCCCCTCGATCCATGGAGAGCCTCCACTGGACGAACAACACCAATCCCAGGGTCAACACCATCAGAAGCAGCAGAAATCGTCCGATCGTGCCCAGCGCCAAAGGATCGAAACGGGGGTGGAAGATCTCCTGATAAAAATTGACCTCCTGCCGGCTCATGCCTCCTCCCCGCCCCTCTCCCGCATGGTGGCGCCGATGGCCGGCAGAAGCCGCGCCAGATCCGACTCGGCGACCCCTTCCGGACACTCCAGAATCTCGTTCACCGGCAAGGGCCGAATCCGCATCCCCAACCGCTCGGCCAGGGCCTGCCGGACCCCCTCGATGGGCACGACCATGGGCGTGATATGCAACGACGACGCCTGCCCCTGGCCAAAGTGGCTCTCGAAATAATCCATGGTGCGCTGCGCCTCCAGGGCGATCCGATCCATGAACGGCGCCCGGGTCACCCCGCCGCCATCGTCATCCAGATTCTCAAGCAGGGTATCGAATCCGTTCTCGAAACGCCGCGCCAGATAGAACTGACCACGTTTGATCATCATCACCATGCCGCTTTTTTTCTCCAGATGCAGCATCACCATGCCATCGTGATCGTCGGGCAGTCCCCGCGCCAGGTTGCGCAACGCCAACTCCGGGATGTCCAGGGCCGTCAGCTTCACCCCGGCCCCCTGAAAGAGCCGCACCAGGTCGCGCACCTCCGACTCCCTGGCCACGGCGACATAGATTCGGGTTGAATTGCCCGGCATCGCGAAGATCTCCACCACCGCCTGGGTGACCGGAAAGGGGATCTGATCCTTGACGCGCCATTTCATGGCCGCGTTCCACTCCTCGCGCGGCAACTCCGGGGCGTCGGCGGGAAAAAGCACGTAGGCGGAACGGTCCAGCACGCCCACGAAACGGGCCTTTTCGAGTTTGTGGCTCTTGACGAGCCCCTGGGCCACCTTGGCGGCGGTCTGTCCCTTGGGGACCGGGGAGAAAACGCACACCTCGAGACGTGGCCTCTCCCCCTCCGGAAACAGCACATGCACCAACCCGACCCCGTCGGGAGAGGCGTGCAGCGCGGCCACCCCCTCGGCTTTCTTCCGGGAGCGCTTGAAGAACTTCTTGAGATCGACCGGCTCCCTCAGCCCCCGCCAACCGTCGGGCACGCGGAGGGTCAAACGCTCTCGAATCCTGGCGAGCCCGCCCTCAATAGACGGAAATGCTGACATTGGTATTCATTCCCGAGCAATAGATGCCTCCGGCATCGTCCGACCGACCGGTGCCGGTCACGACCGCGTAAAAGGTGGCCACGCCGTAGGCATTGGTCAAGGTGCTGCTCGAGGGGCCAGCGGTTCCAAACGTGGGGGTGCCAAAGGCATCGAACGTCACGGACTGAAGCGTGATCGTCACGGTCCCGGTACTGTTGCTGGCACTCGCACAACTGATCGATGCATTCGGCACCTGGATCGACCCATCATCCTCGGTGGTCACGGTGAAATATTGGGAGGTGTTGCCGCCGATGCGCGTCGGCGACACGGTGACATTGGCCGGCAAGAGCGGGGAGTAGCAGAATTTCCCCCTGGTGACCAGGGTGACACCGCTGGCTCCGACATCGTTGACCTCATTGACGCCGGCCACGATCAACACCTGACCGGAGCGGTTCGGAAAACGGGCGTCCTCGACCGTGGTGGTGTTGTAGAGGCCGGTCAGTGCATTGTAGCCAAGACAACCAAGCTGGATGGTCTCGCGATTGGCCGGATAGGTGACCCGGATCGGCGCCACCCCTCCGGTGGTGGAGGTCACGCCGGTGGTCAACAGGGCCGGATCGCAACCGGTCTGGCCGGAGTAGCCGTGAATCGCACCGCCGCGCAGCGAGGCGCCCACGGTATAGCTCAAACCGCTCAGCGTCTGGGAGAAGTTCTGATGGGTGGTCAGGACAGTGGCGGACAAGGGACTGGTGACGAAACGACGCCGATCCTGGGCGGAGTCGATCCGATCGAAGAGCACCTGATCCCCGGTTTGAATGGTGCGACCGATGCCGGAACTGTCGATCAACCGGCTGGTGTTGAAGCTGGCGGCGGCGTCGGTCAGATTGGGAGAGGATGCGCTGATGGCACCGGTGGCGCTTTGGGCCAACACCGCGTCGATCAGGTTCAGGGAGATCACCGTGCCGTCCGGCACCGCGTTGCCGTAGCGGTCGGTGACCAGCGCCGAGCCCTGGCGACAATAGACGCCGCCCCGGCCATAATCCTTCAGATTAACCGCGCCATCCTTGAACGCCTCGGAAATGGCCATGGCATGGGCCGGACCCGACGAGATGGCCACCAGGGAAGAGACCGCGCTGGCCAGCACCGTCGCCCCATCGGTATCCAGCGCCTCGACCAGGAACTCCACCACGCCGGGACGCACCCCGGAGGTCAGGGTGACGTTCGCCGAACCGCCGCGCGAACGGATCAGAATCGCGTTCACGCTGTCTGTGCTCTTGTGGGTCTCCTCGTCGCTCTCCAGGGTGGCGCCTGTCTTGCGGCCAATGCCGGCCACGGTCTCCCCGCCCTGGGGACGGGTTTTCAACGTGACGCGCAGATTGTTGACATGAACCGGATAGTTCAGGCCGAGGCTGCTTTCGTCCAGGGGGTCTCCCACCGCGTCGCGCACCTGAATGGCGACGCCGACGGTTTCGCTCTTGCCCACCCCACGCACGAAAATCTTCTGAGCGCCGGCGGTCATCTGGATCGAACTGGCCTTGCGACCGCTCGAACCGCTCACGCCACCCGACAGACCGATGCGGACGGTGTTGGAAAGTCCGCTGAACTCGTTCAGGGTCAACACCGCGTCGGTGTTGGTCGAGGCGGCCACCAGGGTGAAACCGGCCCGACCGGAAACGGTGGTCGCGGTATTGGCCCCCTGAATGGCGCCGGCGGTGGTCAACAGGGTGACACGCGTCCCATCCGCCACCGGATTGTCGTTGACATCGCGCAGCGACACCGTGACCGTGGCGGTGGCTTTGCCGTCCGCGGGCAGGGTACTGGGATTGACGGTGATCGACGAGTTGGTCGTGGTCGCGGCGCCCGGCGTGAACTGGATGGTTTTGGTGACGATCTTGCCGCCCAGGGTGGCGGTGAGCAGGGTCGTGGCGCTCACGCAGCGCGGGGTCAGGAACAGATTCACGGTTCCCGTGGCATCGGTGAGCCGATCCACCGCGCTGGTCACCGTGGCGGTGGCGCCGCACAGATTGGTCTCACTGCCCAGCGTTCCCTCCGTGGTCGAAAGGCGCAGCAATCCGCCCATCAGGGGATTGTTGCCAGGTGTCTTGGCGGTGACGCGCACCAGGATATGGCTGGAACCATCGGCCCGCACCGCATCGGCGCCCAGATCGATGCTCATGTCCCCGACCCGCGCGGCATCGATGCGGATTTTGGTCTCGCGCAGGGAGTCGATCACCGAGGCCGCGCTGGCCAGGATGGTCCCGGATGGTTTGACGCTGGCGGCGATCAGAACGTCGATCAAACCCTGGGCGCTGGCGTCGAAACCGGCCACCGGAAGCGCGCTCAACGTCACGGATTGCGTGACCAGAGCGCTCCGCTCGGCGGCGGAGATCACGATGGAATCACTGCTGGCGTCCGTGTCCAGGGTCGCGAGGAACCGTTGCAGGTTGATCGCCTTTTGCACCGCGTCGGAATCGGAGGGGTTGACCAGATCGTGAACGTTGATGGTCTGAATGCCGATGGTCGAGGCCGGGGTCATGGTGCCGAGCACCACCCCGCCCACCGAGAAGGTGACCGGCGAGAGCACCGAACCGATGGTGAAGAACTGGAACTTGCCCTCGGAGTCGGTCTCCCCCTCCTGGATCACCCCGTTGAGTTCCGCCTTGTAGTGCAACCCCTGCACGATCGACCCCTGGAACACCCCCGGATAGGTGGGCAGCGAAGCGGTCGGGGTGGCGCTGATCGTGACGCTGGCGGTCAGATACGGGGCTTCGAGGATGGACAGATGCGCCACCCCGGCACTGCCCGGAGCCACCAGGGTGAAGGTGGCCTGCCCGGAGAGGATGGTTTTGCTCGCACCGCCAGAAATCGTGCCCAGATCCGTGGCCAAGGTCACGGTGGTGCCATCGACGAGCGGATTGCCGTAGCCGTCCTTGAGCATGACGGTGATCTGGGAGGTGGATTTCCCATCCGCCGACAGCGTGGAGGGATTGGCCACCAGCGATGAATGGACGTAGGAGAGGGGACCAGGGAGGAATTGGACCGTCTTGGCCACGTTCACCCCACCCGCCGTGGCGGTCACCTGGACCGATCCGGATTGACATCCCGGCGTCAGGGTCACATAGGCAAAACCATCGGCCTGAATCAGTTTGTCCACCAGGCGCACCGGGGTCACGGATCCGGAACAGAGGTTGCCCTCGGTATCCAACGAACCGCCGCTGGTCTCGATGCGGACCAGCGCGCCGGTGATCGAATCATCCGATTGCGCCTTGGCCTTGATCTGAATGCCGACCTTGCTGGCGCCATCCGCCACCACGCCGCCCGTTCCGGTCATGATCTCCAGCGAGACGATGCGCGTCAGATCGACCTGACGCTTGTAGATGCGCAGATTCTCGACCACCGCCGAGGTTTCGAGCAGGGCGCTCCCGGCAGGCAGGGCATTGGCGGCGATCAACGTGTTGATCAAGGTCGTGGCGCTCGGGATGAACTGGGCAACCGGCAACTCGGCCAGATTGATCGAGGCACTCGCCAGGGCGCTCCGCGCCGAGGCCTTGATCAGGATCGCGGTCGGCGTCGCGGATGTGGAGATGGAACTCAGGAATCGTTGAATACCAATCGCCTTGTCCAGGGCATCCACCCCGTCGGCGGGCACCAGATCGTTGACGGTCACGGCGTAATAACCGGAATAGTTCGGCAGGGTCATCGTGCCCAGCGTCACCCCGCCGATCGAGAAGGTGACCGGCGCCACGGTGGAGCCCTCCACCAGATACTGGAACTTCCCCTCGGAGTCGGTCTCCCCTTCCAGGACCGTGCCGCCGAGCTGGCTCTTGTAGTGGACCCCCACCAGGGTATAGCCCTGGAACACGCCGGTGCGCCGGGTGGCGTTGTCCGGAACGGTCGTGGAAGTGAAGGTCACCGTGGCCGAGGCGAGCATGCCGCCAATCGAGGCTGTGACGGTCCCGGTTCCGCTCTGACAGCCGGGCGTCAACAACAGGGTGACGGTGCCGCTGGCGTCGGTCATCCGCTCCACCCGGGTGGTGGGGGTGGTCGCGGAGGCGCACAGATCGGTCTCGCCCCCCAGACTGCCCAGCGTGGTGGTCACGGTGACCAGTCCGCCGCTCAACGCCTTGCTGTCGCTGGTTTTCGCCCTCACCTGAATCAGAAGACGGCTCTTGCCATCCGCCGGCACCGATTCGGCACCCGTGATCAGGGTGACGGAACCGACCCGCGCGGCATCGATGCGGGTCTTGGTCTCCTGGATGTGGCTGGTGACCTCGCTCTCGGGAACCAGGGTGGTGCCCGCCGACAGGGTGCCGTTGCTCACCAGCGTGTTGATCAAGGTGGTGGCGCGGGCGTCGAAATCGCTGCCGGTCAACTCGTTGAGCTTGACGCTCTCGGAGGCCAGCGCGGTGCGTGTGGCCGCGGAAACCCAGATGATGTCGGCGTTCGGAGAGGTGTCCACGCTGGCCAGAAACCGTTGCAGATTGGTCGCCTTGACCCGTGCTTCCCCATCCGAGGCGTTCACCAGGTCGAACACGCTCATGCTGTAGGAACCGGTGGTGATGGGCGTGAGGGTGCCCAGCACCACCCCACCCACGGAAAAGGTCACCGGCGCGATGGTGGCGCCGTCGGAGAGATACTCGAAACGTCCCTGGGCATCGGTCTCCCCCTCCTTGATCACGGTGCCCAGCTGGGTCTTGTAGTGGACACCCACCACGGTCGAACCTTGAAACGTTCCGTAATAGGTGGTCGTCGAGGTGGTGGTCGTGGTGGTTGTGCTCGTCGCGCTCGACGACTTGGAGCCCGAACCACTGCCCCCGCCACCGCAGCCGGTCAGAATGACGCCCAAAAGAGCGATCCCAAGGATTCGCAAACCCATTTTCATCACGCCTTCACCCTCGCCAACCAGAATCAACCCGACACGGAAGAACACCCAAAGACAACGTACCATGGAACGCCCGAAAGGAGGTCCATGGTACGGGGGGGTGAGGGGGGTCTCCCCCCATCATGCAAGTTTGCAAAATTCAGACCGCAATCCCGATTCCAGAAAATATCGCTGCCTTGCCAGAGAGAAGATGCATTTTAACGCTGGCATCCGCGGGAATTTGATGGCATAGTCAAACGTTGGCAGACTGATCGAAACCCGACCGGTCCTTTTGGCTTGTCCCATTCCGCGTAAGATTTTTTATAAAGAGACCAACCGACCATGGCCAATGTCATCATCCTGGGCGCCCAATGGGGCGACGAGGGCAAGGGAAAGATCGTCGATCTTCTCACCGAACAGGCGGACGCCGTGGTCCGCTTTCAGGGCGGACACAACGCCGGGCACACCCTGGTGGTGGATGGCATCAAATATGTCCTGCATCTGATCCCCTCCGGCATCGTGCGCGGCAAGACCTGTCTGATCGGCAACGGCGTGGTGCTGGATCCCAGCGCCCTGATCGCCGAAATCGAAGAGTTGTCCCGTCAGGGGGTGACCATCACCGGCGCGGGCTTCAAGATCTCCGCCCTCACCCAGCTCATCATGCCCTATCACCGCGAACTCGATCTGGCCCGCGAACGCCGCAAGGGCAAAGGCAAAATCGGCACCACGGGACGCGGCATCGGCCCGGCCTACGAAGACAAAATGGCCCGGCGCGGCATCCGCGTCGGCGATCTCTACAACCGGCAACTCTTCGAATCCAAGTTGCAGGACAATCTCGCCTACCACAACTTCGTGCTCGAGAACTTCCACAACGCCGCCACCTTCACCCTCGAGGCGATCCGCGACGACTACCTGCGCATGGCCGATCAACTCGCTCCGTTCATCGATGATGTCAGCCTGATCCTGGCCGATGCCATGGAAGCCGGTCAGTCGATCCTCTTCGAGGGCGCCCAGGGCACCATGCTCGACGTGGACCACGGCACCTACCCCTTCGTGACCTCCTCCTCGACCGTGGCCGGCGGAGCCTGCTCCGGCACCGGGGTCGGTCCCACCCGCATCGATTACGTGCTCGGCGTGGCCAAGGCCTACACCACCCGCGTGGGTAGCGGTCCCTTCCCCACCGAACTCCACGATGCCGTGGGCGAGCATCTCTTCAAGGTGGGGCATGAACTGGGGGCCAGCACCGGACGCGCCCGGCGTTGCGGCTGGTTCGACGCCGTGGTGGTGCGCCACGCGGCGCGCATCAACGGCATCACCGGCCTGGCGCTGACCAAGCTCGACGTGCTCGATGGCCTGCCCACCCTCAAAATCTGCGTGGGCTATCAACGCAACGGTCAAAAACTCACCACCATGCCCTCGGATCCGGGCGTGCTCGAGGCGTGCGAGCCGATCTACGAGGAGATGCCCGGCTGGAACGAATCCACCTCGGGCATCGACCAGGTGGAACAACTCCCCAAGGCCGCCCGCGACTACATCGCCCGACTGGAGCAACTGACCGGCATTCCCGCCGCCATCCTCTCCACCGGTCCGGATCGGGTGCAGACCATCATTCGCGACAACCCGTTCCAACGCGCCAACTCCTGACCTCCCAGGTCGCCATCCCCATCACCCCGTCCGATTCGGGGATGGCGACCTTCCGCATCCACGGTTGAATCAACCTCCTTCGAGGGCAAGGTGGGCAAGGCTTTTTTCCAGATACGCGATTTCGTTCCCCGACTGCTGATCGCCATCGCCGTCGGATGGTGGCTCGCGGCCTGCTCCCCGCTGACGACACTGACCGGGGACAAACCCAAACTGGAAAAACCCTCTTTAAGCGTCGTGGACGTGCAACCGGCGCGCAAAGGCAAACCCGCACTCCTGGAACCACGCCTGCGGGTGCGGGTCAAGGTGGAAAATCCCAACCCGGTCGAGTTGCCCATCGGCGGCATCGAATGTCGCCTCGAAATGCAGGGCATGGATTTCGCCACCGGCAGAACCACCGATTTCTTCGTCATCCCGGCCCATGGCGCCACCGAGTTCGACCTGGAGGTATCCACCGAACTCAACAAGGCGATGAAACAACTCTCCGCGCTGCTGCGCAAAAAAGAACTCTCCGCCGACTACCGGCTCAGCGGTCGCATCCACGTCGAGATCCCCTTCATCGGCGCTGTCCCCTTCGAAAAAAGCGGCACGTTGCAACGCGCGATCCGATGGGATGAGTAATCCCCCTGCCAACCGCCCGGAAAACACGGCACGCCGCAACGCGCGATCCGATGAAATGCGTAATCCCCCTGCCAACCGCCCGGAAAACACGGCACGCCGCAACGCGCGATCCGATGAAATGCGTAATCCCTCTGCCAACCGCCCGGAAAACACGGCACGCCGCAACGCGCGATCCGATGAAATGCGCCCCCCTGCCAACGCCCAGGAACCCGCCAACCGCGCAACGCCGCGCAACACCCCGTCGTGCGCTCCTGCCATCCGGTCAGAATCCCCCCTTGTGGAACTGCTGATCGAAAAGATCGTGCCGGGCGGCATGGGACTGACCCGTCTCCAAGGCCAGGTCGCCTTCGTGGCCGGGGTGATCCCCGGCGACCGCATCCTGGGACGCATCGTCGCCACCCATCGCCATCACCTGATCGTCCAACGGGAAAGCCTCCTGGAATCCGGTCCCGACGCCGCGGATCCGGGCTGCCCCCACGCGGAACGTTGCGGTGGCTGTCAATTGCGACGCCTGGAGCCCAGCCGACAAGAGTCCCTGAAAAGCTCGTTCGTGGAAGAGAGCCTGCGCCGCATCGCCCGCATCGACCCGGAAGGGATCATCCAGCCGCTCCTGCCCGCCGACCGGATCGATGGCTATCGCCGCCGGGCCAGGCTGCATACCCGCTGGAACGGTCAGGAACTGCTGCTGGGCTTCCATGCCCACGCCTCCCATGAGATCGTGGATCTGGTCACCTGCCCGGCCCTCGATCCCCGCCTGAACGCCCTGCTCGCTCCGCTGCGCCGTCTCGGCGCCTCCCTGCGCGCCCGTGACTCCCTCACCGCCTTCGAACCCGTCTGCGGCGATCAGACGGTCGGACTGATCATCGCGCTATCCCGTCCCCCCTCGTCTGCCGATAAGGAGTCCATGCGCGCGTTCGCTCGCCAACAAGGACTCCAGCAACTCTGGATCCGCGTGGGTGGCGCCGCCCCCGCCCCCCTGACGAGAGACGAACCCCTCGCCTATCAGGTCGGAGGATGCGCGATCCGTTTCGAGGCGGATGACTTCGTGCAAGGTCACGCCGAGCAAAACAAACGGCTGGTGGAACTGGCACTGGAGTTGGCCGGAACAGGTGGACGGGCCTGGGATCTCTTCTGCGGGATAGGCAACTTCACCATCCCCCTGGCCGAACGGTTCGACGCCGTGGTGGCCGCGGACCTGCTGCCCGGTTCCCTGCGCCGCTGTGTCGAAAACGGTCGCCTGGCCGGCCTGGAAACACGCATCCAGACCCGCCGCGTGGATCTGTTCCGCGACGAAGGGGTGGACACCCTCCCCTGGGATGGCGCCACACCGGAGGTGATCCTGCTGGACCCGCCCCGCAACGGCGCGGAAAGTGTCTGCCGTCGGGCCGTCGCGACGAAAACGGCACGATTGGTGTATATCTCGTGCGACCCGGCCACCTTTGCCCGCGACGCGGCCACCCTGATCGCCGGCGGATATGGCCTGGAACGGGTTCAACCCATCGACCTGTTCCCACACACCCGCCATGTGGAGCTGGTCGCCCGCTTCACGCACATGACGGATGGATGAATGAGCATTTATGTGAGAAAATCATTTTTACACTTTGAATATTTATTGTTAGAATCATGGTCAATACCGATATGAATAAATCAGAATACCAGTTGGCGACGGGGATGGGACCATGACCGATCTTCCAGGCAAACGCGCGATGTTGGAGAAACAGGCGCAACGAGCACAACAGGCCAAGGCCTCCGAGGAGGCGGAAAAAACGACGCGCGCCGCCCAGGCAAGCGGACAGGCGGTCGCCGGGGCCCCGCCAACCCCCGCGCAGTTGGACGCCATGCAGGATCAGTTGCAGGCCGAGGAGAACATCATCCTGGCCGGCAAACTCGAGCAGCAGCGCAAGAAGCGCGAGCAGGAGCTGCAACGCGGCAAACCCAAGACCATCGAGAAGGTCAATGTCGAGGATCTGAAGTTCACCCGCGAGGAGCGCAAGGTCGAGCTGCCGGAGCGGATTCGCAAGCTGCCCAAGGATCATCCGGTGCGGCTGATGTATGAAAAGGGGTTCAAGGAGAAGGGAATCCGTCTGCCCGGTTCGTCCTACAACGTGAACGCCGACGACACCCTGGATATCAAGGACACCATCCAGACCGTGGTCAAGCCGGCGCTGGTGATCGTGGTGATCATTCTGATATTTTTTGGTCTCTGGAAAGGGGCCCAGAACTATCAGAGCGGTGCTGCGGAGACCCGCCAGGAGATCATGGCGCTGTTGCGGGAAAAACAGTACACCCCGGACCATCCGCGCCTGAAGAAGGAATTTCGCGAGCTTTACTGGAGCAACTGGTTGCCGGATCTACAGAAATTGTTGCGCATGATTCAGTCCATGGGGATCAATCCCGATGCACTGACCGCCAATCCTGAGGCCGGGAGTTATCTGGAGTACATCAAACGGCACAATCTGCCGTTCAACCAGACCGACGCCCTGGAGTGGTATTCGCGCGAGATTCGCTAACGTGCATGATGGGGAGCCCCCGGTCATCCGGGGGCCAAACCCAGCCAGCGTCGCCAGGGAGCGTATTTTTCCAGCCGCCCCATCTCCTCAAGATAGGTCGAGAAATTCATCCCCAGGCGGGCCTCCAGCAACCGGGCCCGTCCGGCCAGACTCCGGCGCCCCTCCCATTCCGGAACACCCGGTCCGGCGAACAGAATCTCGTTGCTGAATCCGGGCACCGAAAGCCCCAGCGTCGCGCGCGGAAACCGACGGATCAGACCCGCCGTCACCCCCTGAAACAGGGGCTGGTCGCTGCGCAACACATTGAGGGTCAACACGCCGCACGCGCTCAACCGCTCCCTTGCGATCTCGAACATCGGCTCGGCATACACCCCGCGCGCCGCCCCGTGTTGATCGAAGGCATCCAGCAGGATCAGATCCCAGGTCGAAAACCGTTCCAGATCCAGAAACCGGGCACCATCCGCGCAGATCACGTTGAGCCGCGCGTCGCTGGGCAGATGGAAATACCGACGCGCCACCACGGGCAGGATGGGATCGTTTTCCACCACATCCATCCGGCAGGCGGGAAAGTGATGCAGGAGAAATTTGGCCAGGGATCCACCGCCCAACCCGACCATCAACACCCGGAACGGTTCATCGCGCGCCGCAGCCTCCAAAAACAGCAAACCGGCCATCATGCGCCGGGTATATCGGAGCACCAGTCGGTTCGGGTCGTCGATGGCCATGCGGCTCTGGGTGAGGTGGCTGTCGAAGGCCAGCAGACGGGAGTGGTCGTCCTGGAGCACCTCGATCATCCGACCGGCGTGCTCACGTCGGTACAACACCCGCATTTCGGGTTCCAGAAGATCGCGACTGGCGCCCATGTCGATGGTTGGCTACCCGGAAGCTGGCGTGATCCGAGGCGATCCCGCGCTTGGGACCGCCTCGGGAGGGAGGCGAAGTCAGGCCGCGGCCCCTTCTCCGATCCGCTGGGAGAGAGCGGCCTTGATGAAGTCGTCCAGATCGCCGTCGAGCACCGCATCCGCAGCCCCCTTTTCGACGCCGGTGCGCAGATCCTTGACCATGCGGTAGGGGTGGAGCACATAGGAACGGATCTGGCGACCCCAGCCGATTTCGCTCTTGGCGTCGTTGATCTGCTTGTTCTCGTCGGCCCGTTTATCGAGTTCGAGCTGATAGAGACGGGCCTTGAGCATGCCCATGGCCTCATCCTTGTTGCGATGTTGCGAGCGACCGTTCTGACACTGCACCACGATGCCGGTGGGGTTGTGGGTGATGCGCACCGCCGAGCTGGTTTTGTTGACGTGCTGTCCCCCCGCGCCGGAGGCGCGATAGGTGTCGATGCGCAGATCCTTCTCCTCGATGGCGATCTCGATGGTGTCGTCGATCTCGGGATAGACATAGACCGAGGTGAACGAGGTATGGCGCCGCGCCGAGGCGTCGAACGGGCTGATGCGCACCAGACGGTGGACGCCGCTTTCGGTTTTCAGATGACCGTAGGCGAACTCCCCCTCGATGCGCAGGGAGACCGACTTGCAACCCGCCTCGTCGCCGGGCTGGTAGTCGTTCATTTCCACCTTGAAGCCGTGGGATTCGCACCAGCGCAGATACATGCGCAGCAGCATCTCGGCCCAGTCCTGGGACTCGGTGCCCCCGGCGCCGGGATGGATCTCCAGGAAGGCGTTGTTGATGTCGGCCTCGCCCGACAGCATGCGCGCCAACTCGAGCGCCTCGACGCGCGCGAGCATGGCCACCGCCTGGTTTGTCACGTCGGCCAGGAGATCCTCCTCCCGCTCCTCCACGGCCATGGCGTGCAACTCCCGGGCATCCCGCAGCTCCTGGACCAGATGGTCCCATTCGCCGATGGTCTTTTCCAGGAGGCTTTTTTCACGCATCACCTCGCGGGCCCGATCGGGCTGATTCCACAGCGAGGGATCCTCGGTGAAAGAGATCAGCTCCTCCAGCCGTTTCTTGCCGTGATCGTAGTTAAAGATGCCCCCTCAGGAGATCGAGTTTCTCCTGTATGGCATCGAAATGGCGTTGAACGTTCTCTTCCATGGTGGTGCGACGAAACTCCCCGACAAGGTTGGACCCCAATCAAATCAGTCTATTCTAGCCCATCTCCTACCGGTTCGTCACCCTTTAAGTGCAAGGCGCGCCGAAAAACGGTCCATCACCCCCCCGCATGGGAACCATCCACAAACAAAACCGATCCAAATCATCATTCTCCCTGTATCCGGGAGCGATTCTACGCTAAACTCTTCGTTTTCCGTTTTGAATCGGCTCTCATGGCCAATAAAAATTCTCAAAGCAAGGAATCATCACCGTGTCCGACTGGCATCCCTACTCCTGGAGAACCTTTCCCGCCCTCCAACAGCCCGATTGGCCCAGCCCCGAAGCCCTGGCGGCCACCTGCAAAAACCTCACCCGCTATCCGCCCCTGGTCTTCGCCGGCGAAGTGCGCTCCCTGAAAGAGCACCTGGCCAAGGTCGCGCTCGGCGAAGCCTTCCTGCTGCAAGGCGGCGACTGCGCCGAATCCTTCAACGACTTCACCGCCAACTCCATCCGCGACAAACTCCGGGTGCTGTTGCAAATGGCGGTCATCCTCACCCACGGCATCGCCAAACCGGTGATCAAGGTGGGGCGCATCGCCGGCCAGTTCGCCAAACCCCGCTCCAGCCCCATGGAAACGCAAAACGGCGTCTCCCTGCCGAGCTTCCGCGGCGAATCGGTCAACGATCCGGCCTTCACCGAAGAGGCCCGCGTCCCGGATCCGTTACGTCTGGAACGGGCCTATTTCCAGTCCGCCAGCACCCTCAACCTGTTGCGCGCCTTCACCCATGGCGGTTTCGCCAACCTGCACCGCGTCCACACCTGGAACCAGGACTTCGTGGCCAACAGCCCGCAAGGCCAACGCTACGCCCACCTGGCCGACGAGTTGACCAACACCCTCGACTTCATGCGCGCCATCGGCCTGAACTCCATGAACAGCCCGATGCTCAAGGAGGTCGAATACTTCACCAGCCACGAAGCCCTGCTGCTCGAATACGAAGCGTCCCTCACCCGTCAGGACTCCCTGACCGGGGATTACTACGACTGTTCGGCCCACATGATCTGGATCGGCGAGCGCACCCGGCAGCCGGATGGCGCCCATGTGGAGTTCCTGCGCGGAGTAAAGAATCCGTTGGGGGTCAAAATCGGTCCCAAGGCATCGGTGGACGATCTGTTGCGCCTGTGCGACAAGCTCAGCCCGGACAACGAACCGGGTCGCCTCACCTTCATCGGACGCTTCGGCCACGATCAAATCGCCAAGGCCTTCCCGCCCCTGGTGCAGGGCATCATCAAGGAGGGGCGCACCATCGTCTGGAGCTGCGATCCGATGCACGGCAACACCTACTCAGCCCCGAGCGGACACAAAACCCGCGCGCTGGATCATATCGTCGGGGAGTTGCGGCAGTTCTTCGAAATCCTTCAGGCCGAAAACGTCTGGCCCGGCGGGGTCCATTTCGAATTGACCGGGGACAACGTGACCGAATGCGTGGGCGGCTCCCACGACATCCGCGAAGAGCATCTGATCGAACGCTACGAAACCACCTGCGATCCGCGCCTCAACGCGGCCCAGAGTCTGGATGTCGCGTTTCTGGTCGCCGAGGCGTTGCGTTCGTTTCAGTCCAAATAACGAGTCTGGATGTCGCGTTATCTGGTCGCCGAGGCGTTGCGTTCGTTTCAGTCCAAATAACCTGCGGGTTGGGGGGAGAACCCCTCCCCCCGACCGCACACCTTCCTTGCCGCGACGCCACGGCAATCGACCAGCCGACCCGCGCCGACCGGACGCAGACCCCTGCCCCCCTTGGGAAACAACCGTCCGCCCACCGGCGTCGCGCAGATCATCACGACTCGTTCCCAGCCATGGAGCAATCCATGTGGATCCAGCCGGTAAAACCGGTCATGCCGCTGATTCCCAGCCCCAATCCGAACGACCAATCCCGCGCGGCGGTCTCCGGCACGCTGCCACGCCGGATCGTGCGACGCGCAAAGCCGCGCGCGATCAAACCATTGCCAAACGGTCCCTTGCCGGTGGGACGCATCTCGATCGTGGTCATTGCTTTTCTCCAGGTTGCTTGTATGTATTGAGTGATCGTTTGCGACGGGGCGCCGATCATCCATGGGATGACCAGATCTCGATCGCCAGCAACGCAATGAGCATCAGACTCGTGGCGATCAACCCCCAGAACATCAGCCCGGACAGATCCCGTTCCAGCGCGTCGGCGCGATGCTCGACAGGAAACGTGGGTTCTCCGCGACTTTTCATCCTCATTCTTGACCCTCGAAAGATCGGGTTCTTCATGAACTGGCGGCGCGCTGTTCAATCGCGCCAGTCGCACCATGGGCAGGCAGGTTAATGACATGCAAACCATCTGCCAACATGCATTAACCGGGCGAGTCAGGTTATCGCGCGAGCATTATCCGGAAAAATCAAACGAATGAAACAGGTTTGGACCGGGCATATCCATCCTTGTGCCATTCATCCGTCACCGGGCGTCAAACGCCACCTCACCGTGCGGACCGACACGCAGCGGCGCGGGCGTCAAGCCGGCGTCATGGCGGGCCTGGATGGCCAGGAAAGCGGTCTCCAGCTTGCGGGCGAAGGCCGCGCCCGAAAAAAGTTCGGCCCCGGATACCGCGTGACGCAAGCGGGCGCGCGCCTGCTCCCGCCCCTCCCGATCCAGGGCCAGCTCCAGGGCGATCCGCCCGTACTGGCGCAGATCGGCGGCGATCCACTCCGGAAACCCCAAGACGGTGAGCAGACTGGCTCCGACCCGACCGGCAAAGGTGGCGCCGCGCAGGGTGACCACCGGGCAGCCGGCCCACAGGGCATCGCTGGCGGTGGTGTGGGCGTTGCAGGGCAAGGTATCCAGAAACAGGTCGGCCAGGCGGTAACGGGCCAGATGTTGGGCATGGGGCAGCGGGGGTGCGAAGATCAACCGGCCCGGATCCATGCCGATGCGGGCGACCATGCCGCGCACATGGCGTTGCGCCTCGGCATTGAAGGCCAAAAGCCACAGACAACTCCCCGGCACGGCGCGCAGCAGTTCCAGCCAGAGCCCGAAAAAGTCCGGGGTGATCTTGACCGTCTGGTTGAAGCAGCAGAAGACCACCCCTTCTTCCGGCAGGCCATGGGCGCGGCGTGTGCCAATCGTTGCATCGATGCGGCGCTGACTGTCGTTGACCTGATAGCTTCCGGCCAGCCAGATCGGTTGTTCGGCGAAGAACGGGCGGTGGTATTCGGGCAGCACCACCTGGTCCGCCACCACGTAATCGATGAAATCCCCGCCCATGGTGCCCGGATAGCCGAGATAGGCCACCTGGAGCGGGGCCGGACGCAACGCCATGACGCAGGGACGGGCATCGCGGGTATAGCCCTTGAGATCCACCAGGATATCGATCCGGTCGTCCGCGATCCGTTGGGCAAGGGTGGCGTCATCGAGGATGGCGCAGTCGCGGAAGGTTTCGATGTTGTTCACCAGATCGCGCCGGACCGCCGAACCATCGTCCGGACCATACGAATAGCCGAAGATCCGGAACCGGGTCCGATCGTGGGAGGCGAAGAGTTCACGGGCCAGCACTGCGGTGGCGTGCTGGTGGAAATCCCCGGAGAGATACCCCACCCGAATGCGCCGTTCCCCAGTCGCGACCCGCATCGGACGGCGCACCGGCGGCATGGCCCGGGTCTGTTCGACGACGCGAGCGGCGAAACGGTCTGCGCAGAGTCGCATCTCCCCCGGATCCCGACAGAAGAAGAGAAACGAAAAGGGATTGATCTCGGCCTGATCGCGGCGCATCTGTTCGACCAGCCGCATGATCAGCGGATCGAGTTCCGACCAGTCGCACACCTGTTGTTTCTGGTGGATCAGGTGCATCAACGCCTGGGTGTGATCGGGGTCGGCCTCGAGCGCGCGACGCAGGGCATGGATCGCCTCATGGACCACCCCCAGACGCACCAGGGCGATGCCGAGGTTGGTCCAGGCCAGATGGTGGGTGGGATCGATCTCCACGCAGCGCCGGTAGGCCTCCACCGAGGCGGCGAAATCGCGCCGGTCCGAAAGAATGATGCCGAGATGGTTCCATGCCTCGGCGTGATGGGGTGCGAGACGGATGGCGCGTCGGCAGACGGTTTCGGCCTCGGTGTGGCGGCGGAGTTGATTCAGGGCGATGGCCAGGTTGGCGAGCACCCTGGCATCGTGCGGATTGTCGGCGAGCAGCCGTTGGTAGGCTCCCACCGCCTGTTCCAGCCGCCCGGCCCGATGGTGGGACAGGGCGGCTTGCAAGAGAGTCGCGGCCATGCGCGGTTTCAGGCGCGCATGAGATCGGGGTTCAGGTCCGCCACCTTGAGGATATGGTGGATCTCGCGGCTGCGGAACCCCAGGGCCATGGGGCGCGTCTGGTTGGAGACCGCCACCACATCATAAAGTTCGTCCACCACCCCTTCGACGGTCAGGGTATGGGTGGCGGCACCGCTCTTGAGATCCACGATCTGGATGCCGCAACGGGGTGCGACTTTTTCGCGTTCCAGGCGGGCATGGAACGGCAGATCGTTGAAAGAGCGGTTTTCGCGTGCCTTGGACATGCCCACCACCGCGTAGTTGCCGACCAGGGAGAGTCCGCGCAGGAAGCCGGGGCAGAACGCCACCGGTTCGAAGCGTTCGCTTTTGGGGTCCACGAAGCCCAGCTCGCCGCTTCCCGCGTTCAGCAGCCACACCTTGCCCTGATGGACGCGGGGAGAATGGGGCATGGAGAGTCCGGTACAGATCACCTCGTCGTTCCACATATCCATCACCACCCCGCCGCCGACGCGGTGTTCGCGCCACCCTTCCACCACGTCGGTGCGACTGACCATGGTGACATAGCGCGGGCGTCCCTGATCGAGGGCCAGGCCGTTGATATGACATCGGTCTTCGGCCACCAGTCGGGAGATGAACGGTGGTTTCCAGATCGGCACGAAGCTGTCGTTTTCGCCGGTGGTGGCCACGCAGTTGAACAGGGTCACCACGAAAACCGCCCGTCCATCCGGCAGGATGGCGATGTCGTGGATATCCACATCCCCGGTGGTATGGCCGGTCATGGGCACGTAGAGGGCGTCGTATCCGTCGTGGGTTTGGCCCGTTTCGAGGATATCCGTAAAGCGCCAGAGTTGAAACCGCGAGGCGAGCCACAGGGTTCGTCCCCGTTGGGCCACTCCCATGCAGCGGTCGAAGGTGCGTTCGAACACCGACATCGAGCCATCGGGTTTCAGACCAATAAAAAAAATCTTGCTCGCCTGATAGGTGGTGAAGATCAGGCTGACCCGTTCCTGTTCCAGCCAGCGGGTGAACAGACGTGAGCCATCGATGCGCAGGAGCGGTTCCGGGGTGGTGGATGGGTTGGATTCTTCCATGATGGGATCCTGAGTTGAACAAACTGCCGGGGTCCAGGGGCCAATGGCCCCTGGTGGGATCCAAGGGCAAAGCCCTTGGTGGGATCCAAGGGCAAAGCCCTGGGACTTTGATTTTGACTTTCGCGCGCTTTTCACGATAAGCGATTTTTCGCGCTTTTTGCGAAAAATCGCGCAAGCGCGCGGGTCTCATGTGCCGTGCTTCGTTGCCGGTTTTGGGCAACGAAGCACGGCGAATTGCTCACCGTCCGATAGCCGCCTTCGGCGGCCTGTTGTGGGCCATGTTCGCGGGAACGTTTCGCAAAATGAAGCGCGGCGCGATAAATTGCGCCCAAAATGCGAGATAATTGCACGCCTCATCTTGTCGCGCATGGTGCAACAAAATCACACCACGTGCAACACTGACCGACAGGCTGTCTGACACCGGGTCAGTCCAGTGCCAGACAGCCCATCCTCCTTATCCTCTCTTCGTCATCAATAGTTCCGAATCAATAGCTCCTTTGCGACTGGGCGCGGGCCGGTGGTGCAGGAGTAGCGGGTCGTCACCGGGGTGATCTGGAACGCCCCGAAGATTCCCCGAATCTCCGGAGTGTCGTTGAGGCTCATGAGGAACTTGCCACGGATGCCGGCCAATTGGGAAGCGAGCGCGTTGAAATCCTCCCGCGTGAAAATGCCTTTCCCGTAGTAGTCCTCGCAACCGTGGTATGGAGGATCGATGTAGAAGAACGTACCCGCCCGATCATAACGACGGATCAGATCCCCATACGGCAGATGCTCGATCATGACACGGCTCAAGCGTGTGTGCGCCAGCTCGACCTCGCGCCGGACCTTGAAAGGATCCAGGCTTGACGGCATGATCGCCGATGTCCCCAGCGTGCGTCTCCCGGTCATGCGTCCGCCGAAGCACAACTTGTGGAGGTAATAGAACCTCACCGCCCGCTGGATGTCCGTCAGCGTATTCGGCGGCGTTTCGAGAAACCGCTCGAACTCCTCCCGGCTCGTCAGGGCCCACTGTAACGTCTCGACAAACGCCTCCCAATGGAACCGGACGATCCGGTACAAATTCACCACGTCGCTGTTGATATCGTTGATCACCTCGCAATCGGAGCGAGGTTTGCGGAACAAAATCCAGGCCGCACCGGCAAACGGTTCCGCATAGCACTGATGGTCAGGAATGAGGGGGACAATGGTTCGTGAAAGCAGATACTTTCCGCCCGTCCAACCGGCAAGCGGGCTTTTGATCGGTATGTTCATTTTTGCTACCTGACGACAACGCTCTCTGGCGTTCTGTCTGGCGCGGTTCTTGACCACTGAAATGGTTAAGGGTTTTACATTTTGGACATTTGATCTCAACGCGCGTTCCCGCACCCTTGGCCAACAAACGCCCACACTGGCCACATCTCAACTCTTCCAACATCGGATACCTTTCTGTACTCTTTATCCCGCCGCGCGTGCGGTGCGGGACGGCCAAAAATGGCCAGTTGGTCGTGCAGGATTCTACCCTGCGGCTTGGGGTGTGTCATCACCCCGGCCCCCGCTTATTGCTTCCCAGCAATCACACAGACAACCCAAACAATCTTTCCGCGCAAGAATTCCTGAAAGCATTTGCAGTGGCTATTCCTTACAAGCCACTACCACGAGTTCAACCGACTGCATAGGCGCATCGTTCTTACCTCACACATAAAACACCCGCTCCAGCCCTCGGTTCATCTTGATCGCCCGCCCATCCCGAATCACCACCCCATCGCCCACCACCAGATCACCCTCGGGCGCGGCCTCGATCAGGCCTTGGTTGGTGGCCACGCGGACCACGGTGCCGCGCAGGGCGACGATGCGGCCCGGCGTCTGTTGCGTCGGGGTGAGGATGGATCGCAGATCATCGAGCAGTGACATGGCGCACCAGATCAAGGGTGGTGATGGGGGAATCATCGATGGTGTGGCGCACCGACTTGATCTTGGCGCGCCACGGGATGCCGAGGGCGGTGTCCTGCACCTCGATCAACTGGCCGGGAAGAAGATCGGCGTTGAAGAGCGTGTCCACCGTCACATCCTGGAGAGCTTCGCCCGCATCGATCACGGCACGCCCTCGCTCGCGGCGGGCATCGACGTGGGAGGCGAGCGGTTCCAGGATGTCATCACCAGGATGTGTGCCGTCGCCGCGCAAGGCGGTGATCTCGCCGGCAGAACGCGCATCGCCATCCGTGGCAGTGGCTTTGAAGACGACCGGGAATTGCACCTCTCCGGCCAGGACTCGGGGCGCCTGGAAGCGCCATGACAAGGCACGCCGTGACACCTTTACCCGCGCCACCGACAGGCCGGAACGGGCCGCCGTGACGGTGAGGCCGTCGGCATTCAGGGTGATGGCGCCCAGATCCGCACCCAGCCAGTGCCAGGAGTCAAGCGAAATGACCTGTCCCGGCAGGGTGACCGTCGCTTTGTCGATAAAAACCAGATCCACCGTCTCTTGCCACTCCTGCACCTCACCCGGCCAAAGATTGCCTGCCGAGGCGGTCAATGTGACGTTGCCCACCTCCAGACCGGCATGCACCAGCAGATGGACCTGCGCACCTGGATAGAGATTCGGCGAACCCCAATTCAGACCTCTCTCACGACTGTCCGGCTCGATGGAGAGTCTGCCCGATTCGCTCGGTTGCCAGTCGCGTACCACCACGCGGTCCACGCGGGCAAGATGCCGATAGGACTCCTGGATGGAGAGGATGAGATCCTCGGTCAGAATGTGATCCGGAGTGGCCGCCGTCCAATCCGGCACCCGGACCGGGAATCTGTGCCGGGCGATGAGTCTGCCATCCGGCAGGGTTTCGATCATGCCACCGGCAGCCCCTGCGATGGCCTCGGCGATGGCCATGGGCGCGGCTTTGTCAAACGCGATCCGGCCCGGCGGAATCGGCCAGTCGAGCAAGGACCACTCGATTGCGCCCACGGCGGATTCAGCGGCCTCACGGGCGGTCATGATGGAGTCCGGGGTCATGGAGACGAGTGTGGCGCGTGGGGCCGCTTTGATGGCCGAGGTGCTGACCAGCGATACAGTCAAACCCAAGGAATCGGCGCCGCGCGTCACCGAACGGCTGTCCACCAACAGGGCAAAGCCGGTCTCGCCCAGCATCAGCGTGACCGGATCATCCACGCGCAACGCCTGAAAGTCGGCAAGCGTGGTGATGGTGGCCGATCCGGACCAGCCATATTCGCCTTCCGCGATGCCGATTTCAGCGGATACAACTTCGATGCGCTGCTGGCCGTGCAGAATGCAGGGATCGATCGAAGGGATCACGGCGGGCCGGTCGGAGACGATCAACCGGTACGGGGTATCCAGGGCCATTCCGGCGCGGTTGTGGTCGAGGATCTGAAACGGTGTTGAAAGGCCGTTCACGGCATCGACGGCATAACCGTAAACCGTAACAAGTCCGGTGGATGCCATCCGCATGAACGAGAAGGGCGTTTTGAGTGCGCGACCAGCACCGAAATATTGCGGCTGCACGAGGGCAGCGGCGGTGAAGACCCCGTAGCGGGTACGCAAGGCGGCGCCGGTCACCGGGAGCAGAAAGACCAGAGGCTCGACGGCAAAGCTTTTGGTGATCAGCGGGTTTTCATTCTCGCCCTCGGGTTCCGGCCACTCTGTGTACGGATCGACCTCCCAGGATTGGAGGATCCACCATTCCAGGCCGTCGTCGGAGTATTGCAGGCTGAACGCCGCCGGGGCGCCGCCCGGATCGCGCACCGTGATGGCCATTTCGGCAACCGTGGCCGCACGGCCTTCACCCAGATCCCAACCGATCGAAAGCGGCTCCCACTCCGACACTCCAAGCTGACCACCAACCTCGCCGGTCCAGTCTGAATCGGAGTCCGGACCGATCTCCTCATCAAAGGCCTTGGCTGCGAAGTCGGCATGCTGGCTGGCAAACGCGCTCCCGGAAACGCAAAATGATGGACCATCCGTCACGCTACGCCATTCCAGCCTGGCCAGATCGATATAACCGTAATCTCCCATGCTGGAGGCGGTCATGAACAGCCGCCAGAAGCGATGCGCCGGATTGACGGTGCGGGCGAGCAGATAGGCGGTCTTGAGGGCAGCGCCGGAGATCCGGCCATCATCGATGGTCAAAAGCTTCTCGGCATAATCCTCCCAGTCGCGCGCGGTCAGACCGGACCAGCTTTTCAGATCGCTCCAGAGAGTACCATCGTCCGAGAATTGCAGACTGAAAGCGGACGGTGCGCGACTGGCCTCAAACGGCGTGATGAGCAGTTCGACGACCTCCAAGGCCACACCCTCGCCAAGATCATACGAGACCCAGAGATCCCCGTCATAGGAGAGCCCGTACCAGCCGTAGCCCTCAAAAAGCCAGCTGGCATCATCGGGATTGTGGCTTGCGTCAGCCGTGCCGTTGATGCAAATCGTCTGCCCTTCCACCACGGCGCGCAACTGCAGGCCGATCAGGATGACCTCGTTGACAAAGGGGCGGGTCGAGGCGGTGATGTAAAGACGCCAGAAACGGTGCTGCGTGGTTGGCTCGCCGCCAATGCGGTAGACCGCCTCAATCCCGGCACGGGCATACTGGATTGGTCCGGTAGCCATAACCTTGGCCTGATACGCGGTCCACTCCTCAACCCCGAGATTCTGCCACGCCTTTTTGATGTGCCACACCTCGCCATCGTCGGAGTATTGCAGGCTGAAAGCGTTGGGTGTGTGGGTGATCTCGTTGGATGGGGTGTAGGCGATCTCCGCGACAGCCGAAGCGTTGCCCTCGCCCAGATCGCAACCGATCCAAACGGGATTTTTGCAATCATTCTCATCGATGCCCCCCCAGCCCGACATCGGATTGTCGTCAAACGCGTAGGCGATATCTGACTCCGGATAACCGATCAGGCTGCTACCCTCGCAGATCGATGGTCCGTCCTGGATCGCCCGGAATTCGATCTGGTTGGCGATGGGATAGTTGGACTCGCCGGTACACCAGCTGCCAGCCCACCCCAGGGCATTGGATTGGGTGATAAAAAGCCGCCAGAAACGGTGCGGGCCAGGGTCGGCATGGTTGTAGTCAAAGGGTGTGCTGACCCCGGCTGCCGCAGTCATCGTCCAATAAACAGAGAAGACCGCCTGGCTCCAGAAAAAATTCTCGCTGAGCGCGGTCCAGGATTTGAGCGTGGTCCAGGTCAAGCCGTCGTCGGAGTGTTGCAGGCTGAAGCTGCTCGGGGCCGAGTAGCCCGAGGCCAGAATGGCGATCTCCTCGACTGAAGCGGAGTTGCCGGACCCAAGATCATAGCCAATCCAGGCCGGCGCATCGGTCCCGATCAAATACCACGAGGTCGTGTCGCTGCCGTCGAAGGCATGGGCTGCCGGATGCGATGCCTCCGCACCGCTGGCCATGGCGCTCCCGCCCGTGCAGATGGAGGGTCCGCCGATGATCGCCCGGAATTCGATCGCCTGGATCAGCAGGATATTCTGGCTTGAGTTCTGCGACCGGGTGACATACAGCCGCCAGAAACGGTGTGCGCTCATACCTGTTCCTCACGCTTGCGGGTCTGAACCTACAAAAAGTTCAAGAATGGCGTCAAATCAGGATAATAGCCTGGGCTGACACCGCCCAAATTGATCCCGTATTCCACGTCGCGGTAGTACTGACGCAGCCAGATATCATGATCTCCGGGCGAGACCCCATCATCGGCCATGAATGGCCAGCCGTACTCGGGGTGGAAAGGATAGGTCGTGCCGGGATGATACCTCTGACAGAAGATGCCGTTGGGGCTTATGACCGGTGGCGAATTGAGCGGCAGGACGCGAAAGAAAAACTCCGGTCGCTCGATACCGAACAACTCGCGCAGCCGGATCTTTTTGATGCGCAGCACGTACCGGCCATTGGCATACAGAGTCGGGTACATGAGATCCTGCTGGCTGATGGTGGTCAGGCCGTGAAAGTATCGCTCCTTTTCGGCCTTCTTTTCGGCGATCAGGTCGCGCAGCACGGCGGCATTCGCGGAGTCCGGATCCAAGGTTGCCAGTTGCCTGGTCAATTCGTTGATTACCGCATCCAGTTCAGCCACCTTCTCAAGCCACTGTTGTTGTTTGTCCAGGTAGGCGGTGTTGACAGCGGTGACTCCGAGTTCGGCCAGCTTGTCACGCGCCATCTGGGTGGGATACTCGTAGTTGAACCTGCCGAGGTTGAAGACGCCTTCAGCCCAATAGCCGTTGTAATCGTCCCGCCGGACGGGTCGGTAAAACGGCGGATGAGAGGATCCTGCCACCACAAACGCGATATAGGGCTGATAGATCGGCTGGCCGATCGAGGCAATCTCGATCTTGATGGGTTTCCCGTATTGGTTGGTTCCGGTTATCAAATACACCTTGATCGCCACGAGCCCATTGACAGGCGAGACGATGACGCCGGACTCATCGAAAATTCGCAACCGGACGGTGATGTCACTGGCAAAGGGGTAGCCCATCAATTGGTGCTTTTTGTCGCTCATGCCCAGAGTTTCCCCGGATCCTCGCCCACCTTCTCGTTCGGCTCTTTTTTGTGGTTGCCGGTCGGGGGCTGTACGGTGAACTGTTCGGTGCGGTACTCATAGCCGGCATTGCCGGCCTGACTGCCGGTCTTGGGGTCCATGAAGACCAGCCACACCTTGTAGATGATCTTGACGGGCTTTTTGTCGATGTACCAATCCGAGCCACTCTTCTCCGTATCCCAGTTGGGATAGATCTTGTAAACCTCGTATTCGACGAACACCTCCTCCTTGGACTTGACGGCGGTGGGCATGGTCTCGTCCATAAATTCCACCTGCCGATCCGTCCTTGCCATGCTCATCGCAACCTGTCCCGTGCGTGTTTTGTAGCGCGCCACAGCCGAGACAAACAGGTTTTTACGCGAGCCCAACTCCAGATCGGTGCCGGATGAATTGATCCGGATTTCGCTGCCACCGACGGAGTAGTCGATCACAAACTTCTGCTTGCCCACCCCACCCGGGATCCGGCCCGAAAAGCCGGAGAACCCTTTGCCGAGGAAATCGAACTTGTAATCCAGATTCCCGTTTGTCGCGACTTCAGCCATAAGCAGCCCGGAAGAGACGACACGCACCGTGCTCATGTCCGGCAGATTGGAGGGCTTCTTGCGTTTGAAGCCCACGATACAAGGAAGAGAGCGGACAATGGACACCGACACCTGGTTGTTGTCCGTGTTTCCGGACCCGGACGATGGCGGCTTTTTGATCAGCTCGTCCAGCCTCTGCTCCAGCGATTTGATGCGCGCGGGATCCACCATGGCGTTACGCAACCGGTCGAGTTCGGCGCGCAACGCGCTGGTCATCCGATCATAGGTCAAGAATTGATCCTGCTTAGCGTTCGACTCGTGCAGTCTGTTGCGCAACTCTTGCTCCAGTTGCGCAATCCGTGCGGGATCTTCGCCGTTGTCGCGCAGATTGCGGATTTGCTCGTACAGGTCGTTGATTGTGGCATCGGTGCGGCTCGCACCGTCACGCAACAATCCCTCCAGTCGCACGATCTCCTCTTTGGTTCCGGATGCGACCTGGAGTTGTTCAAGCATGTCGCCCAGATCCTCGATGGCGCCCTCGAGATCCCCGCTCAAGAGCTTATTCAGGATGGATTGTAAAGGTTGGGACAGATCACCTCCTCCATCCATATACTCCTGTATGGCTGCCAGGGTCGCCGGATCGTCACCATTGGTTTGAACATCGGCAAGAAAGTTGCCCAGCATGGCCAGGATGTCGGCATCGCCCACCGGCTTATACAGCTCAACGAGTCGGTCGTAGATGTCGTCAGCCAAATCGCCTGTTGATTGGCTCTGGATGTCATTCGACGATCCCCCTCCGGAGGGATAAACAAAGTTCAGGACAGCGGTTGCCGTAATGATGGCCATGGATCAGGCGCTTTGCAGGGTGCAAACCAGGGTCGCGCCATTGGCTGCGGTGGCGGCAGCCCCGGCGGGCACGATCCGTTTCTCCCAGATCCCGATGGCGCTTGGATGGGTGTTGAAGGTGATGGTATCGCCTGTTGTCCAGGAGAGGGTGGTCCATGCCAGGGCATCGATGACGAAATACGATCCACCCCCGGTACCGCTGGGCGCAAACGTACTCGCCACAGTGCCTTCTCCTACAACGCCGACACGCGCCCCCGTGACGGTGTAGGCGCCTGGACCGATAAAGGTGAGCGTCCAGGACTCTTCGATCGTGCCTTTGCTGGTGCCGTTGATGGGATAGTTCAGGCTGTCGAAGGTGCCGGAACCGTTGTTGACAAAGCCATCCACCAGCGGCTCGACATCGCCTACTTCGATCACCGATTGCACTCTGGTTCCCTCGGTCATGGTGTAGGCGTTGGCAAGGGTGGTGCCTGGCTCAAAGGTCAACGTGGCGGTATTGCCATTCCAGAGCACGGCATTGGTCGAGGCCAAGCGGAGAAACTCCTCGGATCCGACCGTGGTATTGAAGGTCGTTTTGTCGGAGATGCGGATCAGATCGCCGTTTTTGAAGATGGCATCAGCGGGATTCTCGACCGCCACGGTGATGGATGTGGCTCCGGCAGAAGCATCGGCGGCCAGATCGGCGCCCCCGTAGAAACGGGTGTAGCCAACCGCCTCGGCCTGGGTGTCGGTTTGGGAGGCGAGCAGATTTCCGGCCCAGGTGAGCAAAATCCGGTCATCGCCTGGGGTGTGTTTATCCAGAAACAGCCGGGTGTTGGAGGCCTTGGTGGTCGTGGCCGGGGCAATGCGCACAAAGATCTTGCGGTATCGGGTCGATCCGGCGAGGCGTTCGGCCTCCGGGATGTGGGGCCAGACGTTTTCGGCCACGTTGTTGGTGATCAGCGATGAGGCAAATCCCATGAGTCCGCCGTTGCTGGCGCTGTCGTTGACGGTGATGGATTTGCGGTATGAGATGTCGGTGTTGGCAATGGCCATGGGTCAGATCTCCACGAGTCGGATTTCGCCGGTATACGGCGGGGTGTGGGGAAAGATGGGCTGGAACGCCACAGCGGGTGGGTCGTGGTGACGGAAGGTCACCACCCGCACCGGATCATCCAACCAATGGAGCTCAAAGGTGGCGCCGGGTTGGGCGGCCATCGCCTTCAAGGCATCGATTTCGGATTGCGTAAGCCACGTGACCGATTTCTCGGCCAGCAGCGTGATCGGGCGACCGGTGATTTGTCTGGTTGGATGCAACACCACCCGCCCGGATAGCGTCTGGAGCGCCGTCTGCTTGACCGGTGACCAGGAATCCCGATCCGACCACTGAATGGAGTTTGGAAGTATCAGAGCGCCAAGCCGTTTCATCGTGATCTCCCGGTTTGGGTGCGGGCGGCCAGCCGTCTCTCCAGCCCTCTGGCCAGCGCGGTGACTTGATCCTCAATCGCATAGGATCTCGAGACCGGCTCATTGTTGATGCGGATGTCAATCCGCTGCGGTGGTTGATCGCGCTGGTTGAACGATGCTCTTTCCGGGTGCTGATACGTCGTGCCAAGGAACGGCATCGGCACCGAATTCCGGGGCGCGATGAATCCTCCAGAGGCGTAACGCGGCAGGCCGTTCAGCAGCAACTCGCGCATCAACGGAAAATTGCCGGCATTGAACGCCTCGGCCAGACCCGGCGCACGAGAGACCACCCGCTTGTTGAGCATGAACTCGCCCGGCATGGCCAGGATCGGCACCGAATCCTCGTTGCCCACCCCCGGCACCCAGCCACCGCGCGCAAAGGCAAGCGGGGTGATCATGCCGCCGCCGGCATAGCCTTGTTTGGTGACCACATTCACGGTGACGGTTTTTGAGTCCGGCAGAGCCTCGATCTGTCTCTTGATCTCGTCGATCCGCTGTCTTGCAGTGTCGATATCCGCGTTGATGTCGATGTTGCGCGGCTCTCCCAAGCTGTTCAGTTTTTCTTGCAGCGTTCCAAATTTTTCTCTCAGGCTGTCGATACTGCTTTGCGCGGAGGTGACATCGAATTTAATGGTCGGATCAAAGGTCTTGAACAGCTCCTTGAACGATTCAAAGGTGCCCTTCATTTGGTCAAAGCCCTGCTGCACGGGAGCTACCAGATTGTTGGCAACGTTTTCCTTGACGTTCTTCAAGACCTCCGCAACATCCACCAACTCGGCCCTGACCTTGACGACCCGCTCCTTTTTCTCCAAAAGCGTATCTATCTCAGCCGCCGCTGCCTGGACTTTTTCCGTATCCACGGTCACGATAAGCTTGTGATCTTGATCCAGCTTGGTGTTCAGTTCACCAATTTTGTTGCCTAGATTGTTTAGCCCCTGAGCAAGACCTTCATGCTGCTCACGCATCATATTGGCACTGCGTCCAGCAGCATCCGCCTGTTGTTCATTGGCCCTAATGACAATTTCCGAGGCATCCTTTAGCTTCTTTTGGGATGAGGTGAATCCCTTTTCAGTAAGCTCGATCAGACCAGTGGTAGCGGTGACAACTTCTTTGCCCGAACTCTCGTTACTGCTTGTCAAATGATGATAATAATCAATGCTCTTTTTCTTTTGGCTTTCTCTGATAGAATCTTCAAGGTCAGCCATTTTTTCAGCCAAATCCATGGCCTTCTCGGCGTGCTTGCGCGCGCCGTCAAAATCTCCTTGACGGAGCAACTCTTTTGACTTGGCCAGCTCCTGCTCATACCGCTCTTCTGTTTTCCACAATTTTTGTTTGTCGGTCATTCCTCGCTCTGCAAGCCGTGACAAGCGATCTTCCAGGGACATCCGAAAATCTGCGTTGGCCTGACGGTATCTTTTAGCCTCTTCAAGCAGACGCTTCTCCTCGCCGATCAATTTATCGATCGTCGTCCGATACGCCTGTTCGCTCTGCTCCAAAATACGCCGTTCCGAGAGCAGCCGCTCCTCGTCGATGCGGGTTTTGTCCTGTTTCAGGCGCTCGGCGTTGGCGAGCTTGAGCCGGTACTCCTCATCGTTGATTCGCAGCGCTTCCGCCAGATAGCGATTCTCCTCTCTGATCCTGGTTTGGCTCTCCTCGATGGTAATCTGGGTGAGTTTGGCCAGCTTGTCCCGTTCGGAGGTCTCGAAAACAGCCGCAGAGCGCTCGACAGCGAGCTTTTGTTGGGCGGCGCTCTCTTCGGCGGAACTGGCGATCTGTTTGTGAGTCTGGGCTGCAAAGGAGGCCATCGCCTGCCAGGATTTACTGGCATCATCCACAGCGGTTTTAAGCGTTTCGCGGGATTTGTTAAGAGATTCGTCGTATTTCTTGATCTGTTCGTCTGCGGCCTTGATCGCCCCGTTGACCGCATTGGTGGCTGAAATCAAGGGGCCGGCCAGGGTGGCGTTCGTCAGCTTGAGTTGTTCGTTGAGATCCTTGGAGGCGGTCTTGCTGGCATCTATGCTCCCGGTCATGCTGGTGAACATCTCAAGAATTTGCGCCCGGACTGCCGGATCGACCCGGATCCTGGCCAACTCCTTGTCGAGTTGATCCAAGGACATCCCGGCAGAGATCGCCTCCTGGATCAGCGCCTTGAAACCGGATTCGGTATCACCCAACTGCCGGCGCAACTCGGCCCCCTTGGCGATGTTGGAATCATACGATCCGGTCAAACGGTCGAGTTTCAAGAAGAACCGCTGGGTGAGCGAGGCAGCCTGATCCGATGAAAAGCCATAGCGGTTTTTCAGATCGTCGCTGTAGGCGGTCATCTCCCCCTTGGCGGCCATAAAGGCGCGTGCCTGCATATCCAGGTGCAGGGCGAAACTCTGCTGATCCTCACTTTTCAAGGTGGCCAGATAGGCTTTCAAGGTGGCGGTATTGTCCTTGGCGGCGCTGCCAACCCGCGCCAGGGCACGGCCCTGTTCGTCAATCGAGATATTGGCTCCTGGCAGCAGTTCCGCCAGTTTTTGTTCGGCCTCGATATGGGCTTTGGTGCCGGTTTTGGTAAACTCCAGGGTGGATCTGAGAGTCTCCAACGCCTTGATTTTTTCTGTTGTGGCCCCTCGCGCATCGCCCATGGCCTTGGCCGAATCCTGCAAGGGCTTGACCGTGGACTCGGTGGCCTTAGACCAGGCCCAGGCGGCCACCGAGGCGGCGGTCAGGAAGATGCCGAGCGGAGTGAGCATGAGGGTACGGGCTGCCGTGGTCAGCAGACCGATGGCGCCACTCAAACCGATGACAGGTGCTGTCATGGCGCCTACGGTGGCTGCGGCAGCGGTGGTGCGATTGGCTAGCACGCCTGCTGCCAGACTGGCCGCCAGCCAGCCGGAATTGACCTGAGCAAACGGGGCCACCAACGATACGGCGCTGGCGGCCAAACCGCCCATGGATGCACCCAGGGCAATCACCCCACCGCGCAACACGCTCCAGAGCATTTGCAACGCGCCGAACCCGGCCAGCACGGTGATGGTCGAAACCGCCGCCGCCGAAAGCGTGGGAAAGGTGTTCACAAGAAAGCTCACGCCGTGCGCCAACCCGGCCACGCCGTCGGCACCGAGCTTGATGATCGGCAGAAATCCATTGCCCAGGGCAATGCCTGCCTCGGTTATGGCATTTTTGGCCAAATCCAGATGGGCTTGCGTGGTTTTCAACCGCTCGTTGAACTCGCGTTGCATGGAGCCGGCGTAGCTCGCCTCGTTGGCCACCAGACCAAGTATTTCATTGTACTTGCCCATATTGTTGACCACCTGCACGATCTCGTCGGAGAACTGCTTGCCGAACAGACCGACCAGGGTGTTCATCTTGGTCTGATTGTCGAGTTTGGAGATCAATGTTAGAAGATCGATCAGCGCCTTTTGCGGGCCAGCCTTGATCATCTCTGCCATCTGTTCGCCGGTGATCCCCAATCCCAACAGCGCGGCTTTGAAATCGGTGGTCTGGGTGGGTGCGGTGGCCAGTTCTCGCATCAGGGCGTTGATCGCGGTCGCGGCCCGTTCCGGACCCAAGCCCATGGAGAGGAAGGTGGTAGCCAGGGCGGCAGTCTCCGTATTGGCCAGACCGAAGACGCGCGCCATGCCGCCGGTGCGATTCATGACCTCGACGATATCTTTTTCCACCGCGTTGGTGTTGTTGCCGAGATGGTTGATCGCATCGGCCAGGAGTTTCGTTTGCGGCACGGTCAGGGCAAAGACGTTCATCATCTTTCCCACAGCCTCGCCGGCGGCATTGGGGGCCATGACGAACGCCGTGGACATCTTGGCAACCAGTTCGGTGAACTCACGCATGGATCCAGCGGCAATCCCCATCTGTCCACCAGCGAAGGCAATCGCTGCCAGACCGTTGACCGTGACCGGGATTTCACGCGACATGGCGATGATCTGGTCGCGCATCTCCTTGAAGGCTTTTGGGGTCTCGAAATCGACCACCTTGCGCACATCCGACATGGCGGTCTCGAACGAAATCGCGGCCTGGACCGCTGCATTCAGACCTGCTCCGGCCAGCGCCAACTTCACCAATTCATTGCGAACCTGCGAGAAACTCGAAACCAATCCGCCCGAGCTGTCGCGCAGCGCGATGATCTGGCTGGTCATGGCGGTATGCGCTTGCGCAAGTTCCGTTGCCGTCAGGGTACCGCTGGCGCGTAACCGTTCGTAGGCCGCCACAACGCGGGCGATCTCGCGCTCCACGTTTTCAGTTGGACCCAACCCGAGAAGGTTGCGCGCGTTGTCGATACGCTGGCGCTCCCTGGCTGCGGCGGTCACACGCGCCAATTGCGCTTCGAGTCGCTTTTGCTCCTCTGTCAGATTGTTGGTATCAACCCCTGCGGCACGCAGGGTTGTGCCCAGCTGTTCCAGACCTCTCGACTCTCTGGTAAGCTGATCTGCCAGCCTGGATGCCGCCCCGCCGGCAATCGTCAGATCGCGCTGCAAGGTTTTCGAGAAAAGACTCAGATCGTTGGACTGCTCTTTGAGTCGTTCGATGCTCGTTTTCAACGCTTCGATCTGGGCGCGTTGTTCGTCGGTGCGCAGATTTACCGGCGTTTTCCGAAGTTCGGTGAGCGCGGTCCGAGCCTTGTCCAGTTGCTGCGCAACGCCGGACAGATCCTCTTGCACCTTCTTGAAGGTGTTGCCGAGACGCTCGGCCTCGGTTTTGGCCGGGCCGAGCGCATTCTTGAGCGCCTCCACGCTTTTGGTCATGCCCTCGAACGATTTGATATTGTTCAGAGATGAGGCGATCTCTTTGGCAAACGACTGCGTGGTGGCACCCAGCGCACTCATGCCGGCGGTGAACGCCGTCTGCGCGGAACGCAGCCCGCCCACGAACGCGGACGGATCGAGCGTCAGGATGACGGACAGATTACGTTGTGCGCTGCTGCTCATTCAGCCACTCCAGGGCGTGTGCGAAAACATCCACCGGGTATTGCCATACGTCCACATGCAGGATGCTGGTCAATCGGAAGACGGCGGATTCGAGCTGTCGGCAGGCGTCTGGTGTGTCGCCAGATGCTTCTGGCCGGCATCCAGCACCTGTTTCTTCCAGGCGAAAAAAAGGGGGTTGCACTCCTGGCACTGCTTGGCGATCTCGATCAGATCTTCAAGACAGAACGCGCCGATCTCCTCTTTGGTCAGTGTCGTGAAGGTTTGGATCTCCAGGAACGAAATCTCCTGGAGTACATGATCGCCAAAAATATCCTGGTTCAGGATATTCCGGTTCTGAAATTCCTGGAGCATCTGCCACAGTGCGGCAACCGTAGGAGAGATCACCGTGACAGTGCGCCCCCCCACCTCGATCTGCTTCTCTCTGCGCATCTCGCCCCCCGTCAGTACACGAGCGTTTCGGAGAAGAACTTGCTCGCTCCGGCCTCGGTGCGGGTGTCATCGCGCAACAGGCGTCCCGTCAACTGCAGCGTGGCCGGTTTGTCGCCCTTGTAGTCGTTGCCCTTGCTGGCCTCGAACTGCACGCACCACAGATCGACGATGCGCGGCTTGCCATCCATCACGGAGTTGATGCCATCGAAGAGCATGTAAAGCCGTTGCGCGCTCGTGGTCATGGCCTCGATGGTCGCCTGCGCACCATGGCTGTACGAGACCTTCAGGCTTTCCAGATCGTCGATGGTGGAGGTGTCCGGAATGATCAGACCGGCACCGGTGACGGTGTAATCCGTGCCGGAGGCAAAGGTGGTCAAGCCGTCGCTGCTTTTGACCACGACGCTGGAGGCACCGGCGCGGGCCAGACGGGTCAAAGTACCCTTGTGCGCGGTCACCACCTCGTTGGAGACGGTGCCGGCAGCCACGGCAGCGGAGGTACCCCAATAGGCCAGAGCCAGATTCTCGTGGTTCAGATCGTGCAGCACCAGCGTGACATCGGCATCCTCGATGATCGACGCCGAGGCGGCCACCCCTCCCGACGGACTGTCGTAGTCCTTGATGGTTTCGGTCTTGGAGTTGATCCCGATCTTCAACTCGGAGGAGTTGGTCAACTCGCGCAGCGGATCGTTCGGATTGTCGTAGCGGCGGGCGTAAACCTTGCCGGCGCCTTTGTAGTAGTAAGCTTGAGCGGTCATGAATTGCATCCCTTGGTTGTGATGGCGCTCACATAGCGGAGCGGATAAAATGCGTTTTTTTCCAGATAGCTGGGTCGGGGCGGGCTGCTCTTGGTCAGCTCGCCGTATCCGGGAGCGGGCACCCAGCCTTGCAATCTTTCGTTGATCGACCAGAGCAGCGGCCCGGCCCGCTCCCGATCCCCCTGGGCCGGAGTGGCGTAATTTTTGGTCACCAGCACCACCAGCCAGTACTGGCGCACGATCTGAAACGGCCCGGCCTGGTAATCGTCACCGTCCGGGATGCTCTCGCCGTCGTAGAGCACATAGACCGCGCCGTCCGCGACACGACCATCCTTCAACAGCTCCAGATCGCGCGCGGAATGCACCATGCCCAAGCCTTCGATGTTGGTCTGCCGGATCCGCTCCATGATGAACGCCTGGAGCGCGAAATAATCGCCGGCCATGTCAGTACCCATCCATGGCGCCAAAAAAAACGACGCCGGGCGTTGCCTCTACCCGCCCGACACCTCCCGCCGAGGCGTCTGCCCGACCGGAGAGGATCGCCTGACCAGAGGCGATCCTCTCCAACCAGCGCACAGCGTCGTCATGGCGCGTCCGCACCGCGCGATCCACCGAGTCGTCATCCATGGCAAAGCGCGCCAGATCCGCACAGATCGAAACGAGTGGCGCCGAGGCGCACTGTTCGGATGAGAGCGGCAGGGGGTAGCGCGCCGAGAAATAGGAGTCCATGCGCGCCGAGACCTGCGCCAGAACACGCTGCATGCGCCCCAGGCAGCGCTCGGCAGCCTCGCACGCCTGGGCGGTGTAGCCGGCACGATCCCCACCCGTGATCGTCAAACGCAACAAAGCGCCACCGATCTCGATACCAGGCGGGATGTCATCCGGACGGGCGATGCCGGCAATCTCGCTGGCGCCAAACAGCTCCAAGAGGTCTGACGGGGTGGCGTAGATGCTCATTAGCCGGCCACATTGCGCAAAAGGAACCCGGCGCCCGGACCGACCATCACCGGCTTGTACTCGTGCGTCACCGGATAGAGCCACGACTTGGTTTTGCCGTCGTAAATCGCCGACTCCACGAAGGGACAGCCGCGCAGCACATAGGTGTAGCCGTAGGAGGGCACCTCTTTTCCGACGCCACCCTCCGGGACATAGGCCAGGATGGCGTCAGCACCCCACACATCGTGGAAATCCCCCTGGTCGTCGGTGTAGATCGCCTCGCCGACCACCACCTTTTTCAGGTTCCACTGCGCGGCGAGCATGTCGGCGGTGACCGAAGCACTGCTGGTGTATTTGAACTTCTCGATCACCGCCGGCGAACTCTTGGCCGCGTTGAATGCCATAGGTCCGAGCAGCAACGTGTTGGGATAGCGCCCGATGGTCCCACGGATCACCTCACGGGCCTCGTCGATGTCGGAGAGAGGATCCTTGGCGCCATCGCTCCAGGGAGTCTGGCCGGCACCGGTCAGATTCAGCACATGATCGGCGGCATATTTGGCCGGATCGCGCGCCAGGGCGGCCTGGGCGTATTCCGCGCCGAGCAGCAGAATATCCATCACCGTCCGCACCGACTGAGCACCCAGATTCACACCGGGCGCACGCGACGCCTCTTCGAGATGCTCGCGCGGCAGCTTGCCGCTCAGGGCGTGCTGATCCAGGGCGAACGCTTGTCCCTCATACCCGATCGGCACCTCTTTCACGTTGGCGCCGGGCGCGCGGGCGGTGCCGACCAGCCGGAACGCCTGCTTGTCGAACTCGATGATCTTGCCGGCACGCAGCTCCACCGGCACGCGCGGGTACAACAGATCCCCGACCAGCGTGGCATTGCGATAACCGATGCTCACTTCGGTCAAAACCGGGTCCACCACCCGGACATCAGACATGCTCATATTCATGAGAGGCTCCTTCGCACTCTTTATGATACGTTTGGGTGACGGCTCACTTATTGGCGGGCGGCGCGGTGCGCTCGACCGCGCAGGCGGCGACCAGGAAATCGACGCCGTGCTTCTCGGCATACGCCAGGGCCTGTTGATGCAACGCCTTGCGGCCCGGATCGACGCGATACCCCGGAGGCAGATCGACCATGGAAATGCCCTCGAAGGGGAGTTCGCGGGCGTGCTCGCCAAAATGGATGCGCGGCGCGAGCTGCTCCAGGAATTGGCGGTAGAGATCCTTCGGGGCGGCCTGCACCGTTTTGTCGCCCTCGGCGAAGCGCACGATATCCGATCCGGCCCCCAGCACACCCAACAGGGTCAGGACGCCGGATTTCTCGCCCGGAAGCACGCGCCCCTCTTTCACCATGCGTTCGGCAAAGGCGGCATCCTCGCGGGCACGCGCGGCGGCTTCCTGCTCATCGAACTTGCGCACCCGTTCGGCAAAGGCCACCTCTTCCTCGCGCAACTTCTTCTCCTTCTCGGCATGATCGCTCTCGGGAGCGGGAGGGATGGGTGTTTTGTCTTGATCCGACATGCTGACAGACTCCTTGGTTGATGGTGATTCCGAAAACTCCACCGTGATCACCCCGTCACCCTGATCGGCAAACGCGGCATCACCCAGACCTTTCAGGGATGGGGGCTGGCCGCCGAGAAACCCGACATGTCTTAAATAGAAGATGCCGGGCACGGGATTGGTTGGGGCGTGCGGGGTGTAGAAAGCGGCGGACAGTTTTTTGTAGCGCCCGGCGTTGACCGCCTCGGCAAATTGCGGGTCCACCTGTCCGGGGGTCGCCAGCAGTTGCCCGTTCCGGACAACCAGACCTGTCACCCAACCCCAGGCGGGCGAATTGTTTTCGGGATGGCCGACCACCAGGGGCGCCTCGTGCAGCGCCGGGTTGTAAGCCTGGGCGGTGGCGATCAGATCGGCCTCGCCAAAGTGCAAGGTGGCGCCGGACTGATCGGTGTGGGTACCGGGACGAAAGATGAGCAGGTCACGCATGCGAGACACCGGATGGATTGGAGTTGCCAGAACTCACGGCGCCCAATGACGGCCCGTTGACCCTTGTCGTGCATGTCGAATCAACGGACCGGCCACCAAGGGCACCATGCCTGACATACAGTACGAGGGGTTTGGCGGGAATATCTTTTAAAGCGGATTGCAAACTTGCATGACGGGGGGAACACCTCGCCCCTCCAACCCTGAACCCCCCTTCGGGATCTCCAAGGTAAACGAGCGAAGAAGAGAGGGACGGCGGATCGGAAAGATTATCGAAAACCTGTTTTATAAAGCTTTATAAAACGGTTTGCAGCCGCTTTTTAGGCGAGGACGGGCATGGAGCCATGCCCGGCAAGAATATGGCCCTGAATGCCGTTATTTTCGCTATTCCCCGAAAGGAAGCGTTTTCTGGCGGCTGGCGATTCGCTCCTGGCGGATGCGGGCGATGATCTTGTAGACGCGTTGCACCGAGAGCTTGTATTTTTTTGCCAGACCGTTGATGCCCAGGGCGCGCTGCTCATCAAAAATCTGGAGGTCGCGTTTGGAGAGCTGGAACCGGGTGCCTTTGGCGATATAAATCGGCTGCCCGCCCCAGGATGCGGCGATCTCGTCGGCCAGGGCAAAGCCGATCTGCTCGGCGGCCTCGGCCTCCAGCCCGAAATCGGCAAGGAGCGCCTGGGTACGGTCGGCAAGATCACTCAAGATCTCGGGCATCTGATCGCGGCTCATGAGGTCACCCCTGGACGTGCCAACCATTTTTTCATGGACTCGATGAGCATGATCTTCTGCGGCACCGAACACCAGTTGAGCGTCTCGACACCCGTCATGCGCACCACATAAGCACGCAAAGCCTCCTCGGAGCTGTTGCGCAACTTGCCGGCATCTTTCAAAGAAAACCATAACGCGCGGATCTTGCCGGTCAAAGGATCCGGCTTGATAACCTGCTTGGCGCGCCCCTGAACCTGAAATCCAAAGGCGGTGAAGTGATCGATGACCTGGTGCATTTCCGCCTCGGTCATCACCTTGAGCGAATCCTTGCCCGTGGCCGCACTCAAGGCATCCCGATAGGCGGCTTCGTCCAGGTGCAGATCGCGCTTGGCCACATGGATCACGGCAATCAGGCGGCTCCTGTTGGATGGGTTCATCGATCAATCTCCTGTTGCTTGTGGCTGCTCATCAGGCCAGGGCACCACCCCTGACGACCGCCCCCAGTGGTGGGGCGGTTTCGCACATCACACCTCAATCCCGTACTCCTGCTTGCTCGCAGAGGTCACCGACTGGGGATTCATGCTTTTATCCGAATCATCGACGTTGCACCGCTCCAGCCGCAGATGCGGATAACCCGTCGGCTCCTCCTGATGCGCGCAATCATCTGGCACCGTTGGCGTCAGGTTCGCGCACTGCATGACAGGCTCATCAACGAAGGGACCCAGCTCACTGGCCAACCCGATGTCATCGTTGATACAGGCAAGATCCCGTTTCAGCTGCTTGAGATAACGGCGCGCATGTTTTTTATTCTTTTTTATCGTGCGCAACTCTTTCCGGGTCTCACGGATCAAAATCTTGACTTTGTTCTTTTTGGCTTTCCACTCACGGATCTCCTGGATCACCTGAACATGATTCTCCTCCACCTCTTTCGTCAGCGCCGCCGCATGTTCCGGGTTACTGTTTTGCTCATTCATGGTTTCACTCCTTTGGCTGATTGAGGGTAACTTGCTCACGCAACCTCTTCCTGCTTGGTTTCGTAATAAAAAAGATCCTTCTCCACCCGCGCCACATCGACCAGGACCAGGGCCTCGTCGCTCCATTGGGAAAGAACCTCCTTGTCCGGCTCCTGCTTGACGCGGATGGCGTTCTTGAAGGCCAGTTGGTTCAGTTTCTCCAGAACGTTGGCCCAGCTCTTTTTGGGTTTCAGCTCGGTGGAGCGGCGGAAACCGAGCACGCCGAAGAGCAATTCCAGGCTGCGTTTCCCCCGGAACAGGGCATCCTTGTTGTGGGTGGCAAAGAAGGCGACGCCGCTTTCCATCTCGGCCAGGCGTTTTTTCAAGGGGCCGACCAAAGCCTCGGTCCTGGTTTTGGCCGCGTCGATTTCGGCATTCAGGGCGATCTCGGCATCCTTGATCGACCGTTTGATGCCCGCGATCTCGCCGAGGATCTGATTGGCATGGTCCAGATCGCGGACCCATTGGATTTCCGGTTTGCTGCGCGTACTCATCGAGAGAACTCCTTACATGGGGTGGGGAAACAGCCGCGCCAGCCAGAACTGGGTGCGGGGATAGCCGGTCGCGGAACACTCACGCCGGGAAAAGCCGATCACCTGGTTGCGTTGCATGAGTCGGTCGAGAATCCGCTCGGCATGTGGCACGGTCCATTCGAGGGTGCGGGCGATCTCCGGAGCGGTCATCCCGGAGCGACGCCGCCCCATGACGACCACAACCCGGCGGGCATCGAGAACATTGGCAAGCCATTCGAATCCGATCATCTTTTTGATCCTCCCTTCAACGCGCTTCACGCAGGGCTTGACGCACCACGTCTGCCGTGACTTTGTTCGCACCGATGCCGGCGGCCAGATTCAAGGACGCCACCACCAGATTGTTGATGGCCAACGGAAACACGCGCGAGACCCCGCTCTTGGCGTCGGTCAGGATCTCCCGCATGGCGGCATAGGCACCGGGCTCGATCAGGTTGCCCGCCTCATGGCCGACCCGTTTGATCTTATGGGCCACATAGGCCTCCAGTGCGTCGCCGAGCGGCGGCAACTCGACGATATCGATGCGCTGCACCACCTCGCGCACCTCGGCGGAGCGTTCATTGAGCTTGGTCATCAACTCCGGCTGGCCGATCAGAACAATGCCCAACAGACGCGCAAATCCCTGGCGCAACTCGTTGAAACGCTTGAGGTGTTTCAAGGTGGTCTTGGAGAGTCCATGCGCCTCCTCAATCAGCAGGAGGTGTTTGAACCCGGCATCCGTGCTCCGGATCAACAGTTCGCGAATCTGCCGCGTCCGGGCCTCCAGGCCGCGTTTGGGGCGCACGGCAGGGTCGAGCGCGGTGAGGATCGCCTCGGTCAAGGCATCGGCGCGCACCACCCGCCCGGCGGCACTCGTCTCTTCGGAGCCCAGACACGACGGCTCGATGACGATCATCGACTGGCGTTCGCGCTGGATGCGGTCCAACAGATCCAGGCGCAAGGTGCTTTTGCCGCTGCCGGACTCACCGACCACGGCGAGAAAACCGCCATTCTTGGCCGCCTGGATCATCTCCTCGCGCACATAGTGGGCATCGGGGGTCAGGAACAGATCGTCGGCGGCGTTGATGTCGTTGTTGAACGGATCGCGAAAGAGTCTCAATCGCTTGCACGTCTCCGGATGCAGTCGTTGATGACGCAGATACACGGTCTCCTCCTTGTCGGGTTGGGGTGTGGGATGGTTTGAGGGTTGGGGTTGGGGTTGGGAGGCAAACAGCGCGGCCAGGGTCGGCTCGTCCGCGCCCCATTGGGTCAATTGGTCGCGGATGCGTCCGGCGCAGAGTGCGCCTTGCTTGACCGGCCAGCGGTGGTGGTTGATCAGTTGCGAGATGGCGGCATCGGAAATGTTGACCGCGCGCGCCAGATCGCGTTGTGTTCTGCCTCTGGATAAGAGAAATGCCGGCAAACCGTTCATGCATCACCTCCCACCGCCATCAGACGCGGAGCAGCTGTCCGTGAGAACTCCAGGCACAAGCCATCCAGGGCCGATTCCGGCACCCCCTCCGGATGGCGTGCCACCAGAACCTGGAACTCCTGCGCATCCAGGTTGCGCCCGAGACGCTCGCGCAGCCGGATGGCGGCGCTCACCGTGTCCAACGGCACGGCAACGGGCGGCAGAGCCAGCACCGCCAGCCGCTTTCCGGGCGTCTCGGCCACCGGCGAGAAGGCCGGCGCCGGCAGCAGATCGGCATAGGCATCGATCTTTCCAGCCATCACCGGCTGGTTGCGCTTGCGGCGCTTTTCCGCCTCAATCGGATCACTCACACCGTAAGCCGCCGCGTTCAACGCCTTGCGCGCCTTGTCGGCCAGGGTGTCGGGCATGGCCTTGTGCTCCTCGCCCAACATGGCCGCATGCTCGGCAAAACCGGCCTCGTTCCGGGCCACGGGTTGCACGGTGAACCAGGCCTCCGGCTCCAGATCCGGCACACGCACATCGATGGCCGGGGCGCGGTAGGGACTGACCCGCACCAGCAGCTTTTCATGCACCATCACGCCGGGCACGTGGCGCACGTCGTAGTCTTGGCGGCTCCACCCCTTGACCTTGTAAGAGAGGGTCAGATCATCGTCCACGCGACGCTTGACCGCCGTGCTGGTCATCAACTCCTTGAGCAGCTCCAGACCCGGCGCCGGGCGCATCTGCTCCGGGGTGATGGTGGACCAGAGATCGAACCGGCTCTGACCGTGGCGGGTGTGCACCATGGTCCGGTTGAAATCCAGGGACCAGCGACGGGCCAGCAGGTTGACATGCCCCAGACTGTTGACCGGTTCGTGCCGCAAGCGCCACTCGAACCCCTGTTCCACGATGCGCTGCATCACCTCCACCACCCCCTTGGCGCGCGAGTTGCCCGGCAGATGCACCAGGGGTTTCACATCCAGATTGCGCAACAGGTTCAAAAAGGCGTGGGACATGTTGGCCGAGCCGGGATCCATGCCCAACAAAAACGGCACACCGTGGAAAGGATCGCCGGGCCGGGCGCGGATGGCGTTCATGAACACCTCGGAGATGTTCTCCTGACTCTCGCCACCCAACCGGTATTCCAGGTAGAACGCGCCACTGTAGTGGTCCACCACCACATAGCGGTTCAAACGTTTCTTTTCGATCGCCTGGAAGTTGTGAGGCTTGTTCTTGTAGAACACCTCTTCGTTCATCGCCTCCAGGGTGTTGTCGCCTAAGTAGTAGAGCACGGAGAGCGAGGCATCCACGAACCAGGCGTGATTGGGATGGCGCGACTGCTGCGTGCCGTGCGGGGTGGGCGCGGCCAACTGACAAGGGTGCATCCCGAGATGCCGCAGCTGCCGGGAGATGGTGGTCACCGATACCGGCACCTCCATGCCGTTGGCGATGGCCACCCGTTTTGCATCCTTCATGGAGAGGAGTTGCTTGCCGGTGCCGCGCCGCGAGGCGTGCACCAGCCCGGCGATGGTAAACAGGCTGTTATCGTCCAGTGCGGTGCTGCCCTTGTCGGTGCGCGGCTTGCGGTCGCGACCCGGCACGTAATCCAGATCGTCCGCCAGCCAGCGAAACACCGTTTGCCGGGAACATCCGAGCTGCTCCGCTCCGGCATCGATGATCGCACCCTTCTCCCGCCATCCGGCACGCGCATGCTCGGTGGCCACGCGGTTGAGGATCTCCAGACGAACCATCTCGTTCAGCATGGCGCGACCTCCAACTTTTTTTGGCAACGCTGACGATACCGCTCCCCGGCATGCAACGCCTCCTGCTCGCTGACAAACAACCCGTCCGGCATGGTCTCGGCAGACAAGAGCCCGATCTCATCCAGATAGGGCGCCCAGCCAAGCCGAGATGCGAGGAATCCGCGCTCAAAACGGGCGGTGACACGGGCATGGGCAAAGCGGTTGAGCATGGCACGCTCCATGGCGATCACCCCAGCGCCTCGGGTTCGGAGCCGGCATCGGTGTCCATCCAGGGCGGATGTACCAGACGCTGGAAATCGACCGGCAAGTTGTGTTGCAACGCGATTTCGTGGATGTTCTGAAACAGCCAGGAGACGGTGCTCTCGACCGCGTGACGCATCGATTCGGATTCGCATGCGCCTTGCAGATCGGCGATGGTCTGGGAAAAATGGGCGATGCGCCCGAAGAGCGCCTCCGAGGCATAGCGCAACTTGCTCAACAGCGCCGCCTCTTTCTCCAGGCGCTGTCTCTCCTTGGCGTCCGGCGTGATGGCATCCCGTTTGGCAATTTCCTGTTGCAGCGTATCGATGGTCTGGTGACGGCTGGCCAACACCTGATCCTTGGCCTTGAGCGTGTTCTCCAGCTGCGTTTTGATCTGCGCCGCCGCCTCCTTATCGCGCTGATGGCGCGCGGCCATCTCTTGCAACAGATCCAGCACCTGCTCCCGATCCTCGGCCTGCATCGCCGTCTTGATCACCTCCTGGTCCGCCTCGGGCAGCGCCTTCAACGCCGCGTAGTCGCGCGACTTGAAACCGATCACCTCGGCGCGCTCGTACAGCTCGGAACCGAGCAGGTTGAGGTTCTGGGAGAGTTGTTGCACCCTACGAGCGGTTCTCCCGAGGAATACCTCGCAAAACTCCTCCAAATCCGAAACATGTTTCGTATTTCCATCACGGTCGATATATGGAAGACCTTTGTATTTCTTACTGTTCTTGATTCTCTCAAACGTCTGGGCAAGCGCTACATCCGAAACGTGTTTCGTAAATTCAAACGCCTCGATCCGCCCGATCTGCTTGATCACCTCATACGAATCCATGATCACCGCCTCGGCGCCGGCCAGTTCGTTGACGGCCTGGGCGAGCACGGGTAGATTGGGGGTCTGGAGCTCCGGGGTGGCCTCGACCGGGGTTGCGGGCGGGCGGCCACGGCGGGTGGGGGTGGTGTTCTGGCTCATGCGGGTTACTCCGTGATCGGGGTGGTGATGCGCGCCACGGAGCGATCCAGCCGGTCGCGCGCCTGGTTGATGTGGTCGAGGATGGTGGCCGCTGCCCGCGCCAGGCGATGCGAGGCCCGCACATGTCCGGTATCCGCCACGGATTCGATCAGCTCGTGCCGTTTCAACTCGTCGATGTAGCGGCTGACATTGCTCGCGCTCAGCCCGAGCGCCGCCGCGATGCGGTGCTGCGGCACGCCGTGCACGAAGTTCTGGACCAGGATGTAATTCAAGACGCTCAACGCCTTATCAACGCTTTGGATCGTGGCCATGGATGCACCTGGAATCGCAGGAGTTCGTTACGCCAAGGCCAGCCTGCCGGCCCATGCGGGCCAGACAGATGCCACACAAGATCTCATCCTCATCCACGTCGAACTCCCGCAGGAGCCGATCGGCCCACTGGTTGATCGACAAGGCGATGGTGGTGATTTTTGTGGCGCGAGTGCGATAGTGCTCCGGACGGCCCTGCAAGGCGGGGACTTTTGGTTCAGTGAATGGTTCATGCGTGGTCATGGTGGTTTCTCTTGGGGTTGAGAATGGATTAGGCGGCGACGGACTTCATGCCCAGGGCGACGGCGATCTGGTGGGCGCGTCCAAAATTGGCCTTAAGTTGTCCGTTGAGCACCCGATAAACCGCTTCAACCGGGAAGCCGTTCATACTGGCCCAGCTCTTGACGGTGAGTCCGCGTGCGCGGAAATTACGCTCTTTGATCTCCTTGAGATCCGGGTTGTCAGGCATGGCGTGTTCTCCGTTTTCTGGTGTTTATTGTGCGTGGTTTGTGCTGCTTTTGTGTTGGATAAATTATCCCGAACGGTAAAATTTTGTCAATAGGATTTTTACCATATGGTAGAAATTTTCGAACGTCTGCGATCGGAGCGAAAGCGACTGGGCTTTAATCAAACTGATTTTGCAGAGAAAGCGGGGGTTGGCCTTGGATCGCAAGTTCGGTACGAGTCCGGGGAACGATTGCCTGACGCTGGATATCTTGCAGCAATTGACACCATTGGTGCCGACGTGCAGTACATCCTGTCTGGCGTCAGATCAAACACGATAGTAAGGATGCCAAATCGTGAGTTGCTAGCGTGGTCGATTGCCGTAGTGGAAGAGGCTTTGATTGCGACCAAGCGAACAACCACTCCGGAAAAAAAGGCGAATATTATTTTGGCGGTGTATACCGCCTACCAGGACGATGCAGAGAAGCCTCGCGACAAGGATTTGATCATGCATCTGATACGTGCCGCATGAAGGGTATGGATATGGACGACACTACCAAAGACAATTTGGTTTACCTGTTTCAGACTGAGACCCAGCCAGAAGCCTCTCCAAAGCGACGACAGAAATCAATTGTGAGGCGGTTGCGCAAAATTCATCTCCTGTCTGTGGTCGGGGTAATACTGGTATTGATGGCTGGCGTAGGTTGGTGGAGGTATCAACAGTCGTTGCCGCTTACCGAAGAGCAACGCACCATCTTGTCCGCTTTGGTGAGCGAGGCAGAGAGAAAGTCTGGCGAGACCAGGAACAGACTTTGGGAAAAAACAAAGATATCCTTAAAAGTTCGGAGATTAGAAGATATACAACGAGGAGATTTTGAAAAGGCAAAAGAAATTCTCTTGATAGAATCAAGGTAAATATTCTTTCGCCCATCTTTGATCCGATAACTGATGGGGTCTAACCGCCTATGCGATGGACTGATTTGCTGTTTGATGCGGTTGATATCACAAAATCATACAGTATCAACTATCAAGAAGATTTGCGGTGGCTGTTTCGTCAGAAATTGCTTGATATCCTTGAATTAAACGGTGAACCAATTGTCAGAACACCTCTTCCAAAACTTGTAAAAACATCCAATTCCATTTTATTTCCAGGAAGACATTTAATATATCAGACTGGGGGGAAACTGCCTCCAGAAGAGATTGATGCTCAATTCTGCCTTAAATACGGATTTGATATCTATAGCGTAAAAGCTATCAATTACAGACATTTGCGCAAAGAGTTTCTAGAGCCGTTGGACTTTGTAAGTGACGGACCGTGCAGTATCGGAAATTTTGCTGTAGCTTTTGATCGTCCTCCTGTAGGATATGTTTCCGTCTTGCCTGGAGATGTAGCCGTCTGTGGCATGGCGGAAATTCCATATGGCAAGACTCGAAGTATTCAAGCATGGTTAGGTGTATGGTTTGTTCGCGAAAGAATTCAATGCGGTATCATTGAAAAATTAGAACAACTTCCATTTCTTCATAAAGATCGCTTTCAACGCAATCCAGAGAGCTTTTTTAGCTCGTTATATTATAGCAAGTTCATGCAATATAATGGAATTTCAGGAGAAAACGAACAAGAATTACGGCAAAGATTAGGTTTTAAACCGATTGGATCGATAGGCGTCAGTGAAGAAATAATGTACAGGTCTCTCTGTAATATCTTCGGAAAGGAGCACGCTACACGAAGATATCGAGGCAAAGAATTAGATGGGTTAGAAATTGATGTCTGGATACCAAGCAGGAAATTAGGATTTGAATATCAAGGTGAGCAGCATTTTAGACAGATCGATCACTGGCACGGAGATGAATGTTTTAAACATCAACGCGCCAGAGACGAAAAAAAGAAGCGTCTATGCAAGAAACTTGGTTATCGGATCATTCATCTGACACCAAAAGACGACCTCAGCAGGGAGGCAATCCTGCGAACTCTTAGAAATCTAGAGTGGATTGATCCAGAATTTGCTTCCAAAGACAACGAGGCAGGAGTAAACCTCTGACGCATGGCCCGTGATGCCCGCCGGCCACTGGCATCAGGGGCCAATCGTGAACGTAAGTATAACTGTAATAATATCCATGTTATGAATCGCGTCCGAAATCAGAGCAAATCCTGAATAACCCAATTATTATGAGGAACAATTTGAAATGCGCGAGAGTAAATCAAAGACGCTCCATTACAGGAAAGCGGTTCTTACGCAACGGGGTTACACCCTCCAATCGCTGCTTGAGAGATTGTTAAACGAATATCGATACGTGGAAGATCGATGGCAGGATATGGATGAGGAAGGGAAGAGCAAGCGTCTGATCAATCATCATTTAAGCGAGATTGGCATGGAGTTCGGAAATTTCCTGTCTTTTGAAAGTGGCGCCAACAGATTACTAATGACGGTCATGAACAGTGTCACGGCCATGGATGTTGGCCAGATTGCACCGACCTCTTCGGATGAAGGTTTAAGGCGTGAATTTTTGGATGCGATTCTGTATTATGGTATCCGTGGGAATCATGTCATTTTGTTGCAATCCTCCAGTTTGCAAGCGCGTCAGTTCGAGGATTATCTCAACTGGTGGTTACATCGCGCCAACATCAAAGAGTTGGTCCGCCTGCTGGATGAACCAGACCCGGACATTGCGCGCATCCTGAACGAGAAAAACGTCAAGAGCTTGAGATTGCGATCAGATATGCTCTCCGAATCGGTTGATATGGAGCATCGCAAGAGTGACAAGGAACAATTTTCTGTTCAGGGAAGAGGGTCAAGAATCATTGCTTCCGTGTTGGGGGTTGAGCGGTTGGCGACATTGGATCTGGAACGTGTGGGAGCGGACGATTTGGTTGTGGATGTTGTTGTTACCTATAACCGCTCAACAAGTTCAACCGGGCAAAATCTCCTGGACAAATTATCAAGAATGGTCAGCAGGATGGACGCGGAAGGGACGCAATTGATCGTTCCAGGAGTAGGCACAATTTCCGGAAACCAATTACGGCAGTCAAAAAGAATTTCGGTGGAGACTCGTAATGGTGAGATTGTGCAGAACGATCTGTTCCCGAAGATGCAACGGTGGCTTGAGGAACTGGTAGCCGGAGAAACGATCCATGGCTGAAAAATCAAGGCAATGGTTGAATTCATTCCTTGTCGTTGGAGTCTGGGGCGCGCTTTTTCCCTGGATATGGTTCAAATTTCTTGCGGGTCAGATCTTGCATTTAAATGACCTTGACCGACTTGCTGAATGGGTAAGATACGTGCCTGGGTTGCATTTTGCTGTTCTTGGCGTCATCTTTGCTCTTAATCCGCGCCTGCACGAATTGCGACAGATGGAACAATTGGATCGGGAGTTGCGGTTTGAATTGACAGAAATTGTTGAGCAACTATCTGGACGATTATTTAGGATGGCCATGGTAGTGGTTGTGTCTATTTTGGTGTGTCTGGCTGCTCCAATGTTCAAGGGAGACGACTTATTAAGGTTCGCTATGATCTTTGCGGCAGGGAGCACGGTATATTTTTCCTCGGCATTTCTGCTGGCACTCTTTGTTTTGTCGCAAGAATTGTCGCGCCAGAAAACAAGAATTTCAGACCATGACCGCGATAAAAGGGCTCAAATCGAGTTGATTAAGGCATTAAAGGAGGCCCGAGAGAAAGAATACAAACCTCTTGACGCCCTCGATAAATACAACGAATTCATACAGCCTCCCACCACACAGATTCATTGATCGTTTCCATCTGCTTTTCTAACCCACGTTAAAAGACCTCCCTCCATGCCGCCCCTATACTGGCGGCATGGACACTCAATCGATACTCTCCTCCCCTGCCTTCCACGACACCCAGCACCTTCAGCGTTTTTTGAAGGGGCTGGGTCACTACGCCGGCGCGCTGGACGGGCTCCTCGGACCCAAAACCCGCGCGGCGGCGGTGCGCTTCGAGTCGGTCTCGACCGGAATCGCCAACGCCTTCGGCAGCTTCGACGCCCGCAGCGAACGCGAGATCTTCACCCTGCACCCGGATGCACAACGCTTGTGCCGCGGTCTGTTGACCGCACTGCGCGCCAACGGTCTCGACGCGCGCGTCTTGTGCGGCATGCGCTCCTACGCCCAACAGAACGCCCTTTACAGTCAGGGGCGCACCAAGGCCGGCGCGGTGGTCACTCGCGCCACCGGCGGCAACTCGTTCCACAACTTCGGCGTGGCCTTCGATATTGGCCTCTTCTCCAGTGGCAAATACCTGCAAAACGCCGACCCTTATCTGGACGCCGCCAGAATCGGCAAGCACTGCGGTCTTGAGTGCGGCGCCTTCTGGCAGAGCTTTTCCGATCCTCCTCATTACCAACTGCTCTCGCTGCCACCTTTGTCCTTGATCCGCAAGCGGTTCGAGGCAGGGTTTCCGTTGTTCCAATCATCCACTCAAGGAGACAAGACATGAGCATTTTCGATCTCATCACCACGGTTGCCCCCCCGGTGATCGCCACCGCCTCGGCGATCGCGGCCATCACCCCGACCCCGCAGCAAGGCTCGACGCTCTGGTATGCCTACCGTCTGATCGATTTCCTGGCCTTGAACGTCAACAACGCCAAGGATCCGGGTGAGCCGCCGTGCCGCCGGTGATCGCGGAGACCGAGGGGAGCATGGAGTGGCTGCTCAAATGGTGGCCACTCCTGACCACGCTGGTCTCCGGCGTGGTCGGCTGGGGGTACTGGTCGCTCAAACAGCGCATGGTGCCGCGTGAGGAGTTCGTCACGGCCATCGACGAACTCCGCGCCGCCGATGTCGCCATCGAGGAGCGGATCGTCTCGGTCGAAACCACCCTCCACCACCTGCCGACTCGAGATGATCTGAAAAAGGTTGATGTGCGCATTTCGGATCTGTCCGGCGTCCTGAACAACCGCATTTCCGATCTGTCTGGCGTGATGCATGACCGGATATCGAATGTGTCAGGCGATATCCGCGCCATGACCGAAAAGGTCAACGGCCTGCACGATGTCTTGAATCGCATGGACCGGCAGCTCGGGCTGCTGCTGGAACACCACATGAGGAGCGGGAGCGATGGGTAAATCGTTTGATCTGCGCATGTCCGAGACGCGCCGGATGTTCATTCTGCAAGCCCTGAAAGCGGCTGCGGATTATCGGGCCGGGACGCCGATCATCGGTGAGTTTCTGCTCACCATGGGTTTCGGATGCCCGCACGTTGCCCTGCGTGCCGAACTCGAATGGCTGCGCGATGAACGGTTGGTCACGCTCGACGACATCGATGAACTGCTGATCGCGCGTCTCACCCAGGCCGGGTTGGATGTTGCCAACGGCCTGCAACAGATCCCCGGCGTGCGCCGGATGGATCCTTAAGGAGGGTGCCGTGCCTGCTCGTGGCAAGGTTGCGGCACTTCCGGGTCATGTCCGGATGTGGCTGGATGAGGTGCTCCAGGCCGAGAACTACTCCGGCTATGCCGTTCTGGAGCAGGAGATGCGCACGCGCGGATACGAGATCAGCAAATCCGCACTGCATCGCCACGGACAGGATTTGCGGAAGAAACTGGAGGCCATGCGCGCGGCCACCGAATGGGCCAAGGAGTTTGTCGCCCAGAACGGTGATCAAGAGGGGGTGCTCAACGAGGCCACCCTGGCATCACTGCAAGCCGACGCCTTCCGCCTGATGTTGAATCTGCGCGACAGCGACGAAACCACGGATCCGGAAAAACGGGCGCGGATTCTGGCCAGCGTGGCCAACTCCATGGCCAATGTGGCGCGGTCGTCGGTGATACAGAAACGGTGGCGCGCCACGGTCTCGGCGCCGAACCTGGAAGAGGCGCAAAAAATTCTCGACCGGCTGATGACGTTCGTTCAGGAGCGATTTCCAGGACATGCTCCGGCGATTCTGGAGGTTCTGGAGCCGTTCGGTGCGGTGTTGGCCAAGGAGTATCCGGCATGAAACGCGGCTCTCCGGATCGTTTCCTCACCGATCATGCCCGAAGCGTCGCCGAATGGCGCGCACGCATCCAGACGGATGTGGAGGGTTTCGACGCAGACGCGGCAGACAGTTCGGCGCGTCGGCAACGGGCCAGCTCGGATCTGGAGTTCTTTGCGCGCACCTATTTTCCCCACTACATCCGCATGCCGAACAGCCGCATGCACGACTGGCTCTATCGCCAGCTGCCGGAGGCGCTCGACGCCCGGGACGGCTGCAGGCTGGTCCTCGCCGCACCACGCGGCGAGGCAAAATCCACCATCGCCTGCAAGATCCTGACGTTGTGGGCGGTCCTGACCGGACGCAAGCACTATGTCTGTCTGGTGGCCGATGTCGCGGATCAGGCCATCGCCCTGCTGGATGCGATCAAGGCGGAACTGGAGGTCAACCCGCGTCTGACGCGCGACTGGTCAGACGAAACCGGCATCGGCAAGGTGTGGCAGACCGGGGTGATCCTGACCCGCAACAACCGCAAGATCCAGGCATTTGGCAGTGGAAAACGGATGCGCGGCCTGTCTCACGGGCCAAACCGTCCGGATCTGGTCATTTGCGACGACCTTGAAAACGATGAAAACGTTCGCTCACCAGAGCAACGCGACAAGCTTGAAAACTGGCTGCGTCAAACAGTGCTTTACCTCGGCGCGGCGGACGGCTCCATGGATCTGATCATCATCGGCACCGTGCTGCATTATGACTCGGTGCTCTCCCGGTTGCGGCAGAATCCTCTGTGGCGCTCCGAGCTGTTCCGGTCGGTGATCACCTGGCCCCAGCGCATGGAGCTCTGGGACCAGTGGGAAGCGCTCCTTCTCAACGAGGGGACGGCGGCAGCCCAGGCGTTTTACGACGCGCGCGCTACATCCATGCAAGAGGGCGCCGAGGTCTCCTGGCCCCAGGCGCGGCCTTTGTACGCCTTGATGGTGCGACGGGCGACGGACGGTCACAAAGCGTTCGACTCCGAACAGCAGAATGATCCGGTCTCCGGGGAAGAAAACCCGTTCTCCGGCAAGGGGGTGTTGCAGTTCTGGAACACACCGGATCCGGAGTGGGTGTTCTTCGGCGCCTGCGATCCCTCCCTGGGTCTGCACGGCGCCGGTCGGGATCCGTGCGCCATCCTGGTGGGTGGCGTGAACCGTCGCCAAGGGAGTCTGATGGTGATCGAGGCGCGTATCGCCCGCATGGTGCCGGATCGAATCATCGAGGAGATCATCGCGTTGCAGGCGCGCTACGGCTGCGTGCTATGGGTGATCGAAGCCGTGCAGTTCCAGATGATGCTCTACGCCGAGTTGATCAAACGGTCGAATCAGCGCGGCATTCCGGTGCCCGCCATGCCGGTCAAACCGCACACCGACAAGATGCTGCGCATCGAATCCCTGCAACCCTACATCGCACGCGGCCAAATTTTATTTCACCCGTCCCAAACCACGCTGTTGGAGCAGTTGCGTCACTTCCCAAAGGCCGATCACGACGACGGACCGGATGCGCTGCATATGTTGTGGGAGGCTGCCTGGAAGGGGAGCGTCCCGATTGAATTTCGGGCTGCCGGACCGCGCGCCACGGCGGATATGCCGCCTTCGGTTGAGCTGGACGGGGTGGGTTTTGGCGCCGTCGGCGGACGCATCGACACGTGGGGGTATGTCTGATCATGAGCGACACGAAACGGCCTGTCATCCAGGATCAACGCCCGGAACTCGATGCGATCGCCACCATTCAGAATGGCCGGGACATCACACGCGGCTATGTCGATTTCCTGCCGATCCTCACCTCCCAGGACACGATTCTGCGCGCCAAGGGTGCGTCGAATCTGGCCATCTATGACGAGGTGTTGCGTGATGACATGGTGCAATCGGCCTTCGCGCAACGGCGGCTGGCTCTCACCAGCACCGAATGGCGCGTGGAGCCGGGCGGTACGGCGGCGCTGGATCGCAAAGCAGCGGACTCCTTGAAAGAGATCCTCCTGGCGATCGATCTGGACGGCGTGACCGACAAAATGCTGTTCGGGGTGTTCTACGGCTTTGCCGTGGGCGAATGCATCTGGGAGGTCGCGGACAACCAGGTGATTCTCAAAGCGATCAAGGTTCGCAAGCAGCGCCGTTTCGGTTTCGCTCCGGATGGTTCGCTGCGTCTGCTTACCTCCCAAAACCCCACCGGAGAACCGGTTCCGGAACGCAAATTCTGGCACTTCCGCCAGGGCGCGGACAATGACGACGAGCCCTACGGCCTCGGTTTGGCCCACTGGCTTTACTGGCCCACTTGGTTCAAACGCAACGGCGTGCGCGCCTGGATGAGTTTTCTCGACAAGTTCGCGCAACCCACCGTGATCGGCGAATACTCTGCCGCAGCCTCGGACGAGGACAAGCGCCGTCTGCTCCAAAGCATCTCCTCGCTGCAAAGCCAGTCCGGCATCATCATCCCCCAGGGTATGATGGTGCGCCTACTGGAGATGGAAAAAAGTGGCGGGCGCGGCGATTACGCAGGGTTGACCGCGTTGATGAACAATGCGATTGCCCGGATCATCACCACCCAGACCATGACTCTGGAGGACGGCTCCTCGCTCTCCCAGGCTGAGGTTCACGAACGGATGCTGAATCGGGTGGTGCGCTCCGATGGCAACATGATCGCCTCATCGTTCAATCAAAGCGTGGCGAGTTGGTTGACCGAATGGAATTACCCTGGTGCCAGACCGCCTCGACTCGTTTTCATGACGGACGAACACGAGGATCTGAATCGGCGCGCCGAACGCGAAAAAATCCTGACCGAAATCACCCCTTATCGCCCAACCCGCAAGCATCTGGAAGAGGTGTTCGGCGGTGATTGGGAAGAGAAACCCACCCAAAAAGCGGAGAGCGATACCATTCCGCCTTCCCCTGCGAGCGGACACCAGTTCGCGGAGCTGGATCATCCTGCCGGTCAACAGGCCGTGGATGCGTTCGATTTCGGTACGCAACTCCAGGATGCGGCGGCAGCGCTGCTCAAACCGTTACTGGAACGCCTGCAAAACGGTCTGACCCCGGAAGAGTTGATGATTCAGCTGGGGGAGCTGTATCCGGAGATGGATTATCGCGGGCTGATGGCCCTGTTGGATCAGGTGATGACGGCAGGAATGGCGTGGGGGCGTAGCGATGTCGGCGCCGAATAATCAGCCGCTCTCATTCGTGCTCCCGTTACCCTTCGACGAGGCCATCCAGGCCGTAACCGGAAAAGGCAACAGGATCACCTGGAGCTGGCGCGACATGACCAGTCAGGAACACGCCCTGGAATTCACGGTCGCCAAGGCCATGAGCCTCGACATCCTGGCCGATATTCGCACTGCCCTGGAGCGCGCCATCAAGGAGGGCCGCACCGAACGTCTCTTTGCCAAGGATCTGGAAGGGATACTCAAGGCCAAGGGTTGGTGGGGCCAACAAGAGATGATCGGCCCGGACGGAAAACCACATATCGTGCAACTCGGCAGCCCGAGACGGCTGGAGACCATCTTTCGGACCAATCTGCAAACCGCCTACATGAGGGGCCGCCACCAGCAGATGATCGCCAACGCGGATGATCGCCCTTATTGGCAATACGTGGCGGTGATGGACTCGCGCACCCGTGCCGCCCATCGCGCACTGCACGGCAAGGTGTTCCGCTTTGACGATCCGGTCTGGGGACACATCTATCCGCCCAACGGGTTTCGGTGTCGCTGCCGGGTGCGGGCACTGTCCGGATTAAGACTCGATCGGGAAGGGTTGCAGGTCGAGGACTCCAGAAAATACCTGACTCGCCTGCCGGTATCTGATGACCCTCTGGCGCCAACCGTGGCATTGCGCCTGCCCGGCATGAACGAGCCGTTCATTCCCGACCCCGGCTTTGATTACAACCCCGGCAAAAGCCTGGCAGCGTGGGACAAGAACGCCTTGAAGCCGGATTGTCCGGGCGGATTCTCCTTTGCGGAGCGGCATCCGGGAAACTGCATCCGGATTCTGCCCGGTCAAAAAAACTGGCGCGACTACGGACGCCCGGATCTGCGCGATGTCGGGGATGGTTTCCGCCTGCCTGCCCCCCAATTATTGACTAAAGGCGCAGATACGACCGAGGCGTTGGCAATCCTGAAGTCTACCCTCAAGGTGGGCGACGGCCAACCCATGAGGGTGATCAACACACCTGTCGATCCGGTGGTGATTCGCGCCGAATGGTTGCCTCATCTGGTGGCCAAACGCGATCAGACGCGAGAGCGCTACGCTCAATACATCGTCCCCACGCTGGAAAATCCATTTGAAGTCTGGTTGACCGCTTATGAGGACGGTTACAGGCGGAGGTTCATTGGACTATTCCGAGATCAGAGAGACCTGCTATCCGTGGTCCGGGAGAATCGCGACGGCAGCGTGCTGTGGAACATCATCCGCATGAAAGATACGGAACTCAATAAGCAGCGAACCGGAGAGTTGATCTGGAAGAAATGATCGGGGGTTAGGTGCGCCCGGTAGGCGCGGGGGCCACCGGCACAAGGAGTCAGAGTTATCGTTCCCGCTCACGACTCTGAAACCCGCCCCGATCAAGAATGAATATAGCCGTTTCCATGAACCTTTGAAAGCAAAAAGGAGAGCCGCCATGCTTGCCCTGAATGAACAAACCCCAGAACACGATGATCTGCCTGAATCCCTGCAAGAGATCGCCGATGCGATCGGTCGTGAGGGAGCCATGCATCTGGTCGAAAACTGCGGAGGAACGCGGGTTTTTGTGCCTCGCAAAATGCGCGTGCAGCATAAACTGGTGACGCTGCTGGGATTCGAGCAGGCGCGCAAGCTGTCACAGTACTTCGGTGGCGAAACCTTGACTGTGGTGCGTAACGCGCAACTGCTGCGTCGGGAACGCAATCGCGAAATCATTCGCCGCTATGATGCAGGCACCGGAGTGCGCCAATTGGCGCTCGACAACAACCTGACCGAGCGGCAGATTTACGCCATTTTGAGTTCCATGCCGTGAGTGACGACCTGATCCGGGTGGTGATCGATGACGCCCAAGTCAAATCGGCGTTGGACCGGTTGCTTGGTCGCAGCACAGATATGTCCGCGCCATTCCGACAGATCGCCGGCGTTATGGGATTCGCGGTGGAGGAAAATTTCGCCCAGGAAGGACGCCCTCCATGGATACCATGGGCGCCGTCAACGGCGAACAGAAGATCCGGAGGCAAGATTCTTCAGGACACCGGCAGACTGGCCGCATCGATCACCACCGCCTCGGATGCCTTGTCGGCCACCATGGGGACGAATACGGCCTATGCCGCGATTCACCAGTTTGGCGGACAGGCAGGGCGCAACCGGGCCGTGACCATTCCGGCACGTCCATTCCTGGCCCTGGCTGCCGACGACACGGAGGAGATCATGGATATTCTCGGGAGATACATCGGTGATTTTGGGTAAAGATGGTCTCATGAAGACGTTAATCGGATATTGAACATGTTGCTTACCTGTCCATCATGCGGTTGTCAGGCATCTGCCGAACTATGGAAAATTGATGAGGATTACCGTGAAATATTAGCGATTCATGCCTCCTTGCCTGCTGAAATCCGGGAAGAGGCGTGGCGCTATCTCTCTTTGTTCAGGCCGGCAAAATCGCGACTGTCATGGTCACAAGTCAAACGTCGTTTGAATGCGTTGCGCGTCCTGATCTCTTCCGGCGACGTAACCCATGATCACCGACCGTGCCGCATCTGTCCGCCATCTGTCTGGGCCGCCGCCATGGCCCAGATGCAAGATCGACGCGACAAGATATCGCGCCCACTGACCAATCATAACTATTTGATTATAGTGGCTTACGATCTTGCAGGTCAGCAGGAAAGCAATGTCACCACCAATCCGGTCATGGTTGAATCGCCAAAAGGTGGAATACCACCATCAAGAGCTATGGCAGCCGTGGACAGACTCATGGAGTTCGGGCGTGGCGGAAGGGCGTGATTTGTCATGGCTGCGCGAAGAAATTGCCCTTGGACTATCCAAATGCGTACTTTTGCGCCTTCCTGGATATCCTGCGGCTGATGTCATTGAATTTGTTGCTGAGGTCTGGCTGGAAGCGATATTGAGTGCACCGATCTACTGGACTGAGAATCTGGATCGCCTCCGGATCAGACAGGCGTTTATTGCGCTCACGCGCGTGCACTATCAGTGGCCGACCCCCGCCATCTTGTTGGATCATCTCCCCCCGAGAGCAGCCGTCATGTCGCTGCCCGAGCCACCCATGTCGGAGGAGCAGTTGGCCAAAAATCTCGAAATGATCCGCAAGTTGCGCCAAGACCTTGAATCAAACCTCGGGATGGATCAGAAAAAGCCCTACGGCAACCCCCCTTGACAAGACGGGACACTGCGGTCTACAAAAAATCATCCGTCACGTCCTAGCCTTGAAATTTGCCGATTCCATCCGTTGCATCATGCGCAACGCCTTTGCACGCCGGTCCCGTTTCTTCCCGGATTTTCCCGACTCTTCCCGGAATTTATCGTGCATTTTCTCGGTCATTTATCACGTTCCGGATCAGCAAAAAACGCGAAACGTTCCCGCAGCCAAGGCTGCGCGCAGCGTTTTTTCGCAAAAAACGCGAAAAAACGCTTTTTTGTAGAGCGCGCCAAAAGCAAAAGCAAAAACAAGATCAAAGTCAGAAGACAAAATCAAAGTCAAAAAACAAGATCAAAGTCAAAAGCAACACCTCGGAGACTCCGTCTCCGAACCTCTGCCGGGGGCCTTCGGCCCCCCGTCCCCCACAACAATTTCAACCCTTGCTTGCCTACCCGCCTACCCACCTGCCCTCCCCCTACCGCTCCCCCAACGCAGCATGCATGGCATTGAAAAGAGGTGAAAACAGATACTCCAAGATCGAACGATGGCCAGTCAAAATCGATACCTGCAAAATCATCCCAGGCACCAACCGATAACTCTGCCCCCGACTGACAAACGAAGCACTCTCGATCTTCACCCGCACCTTGTAGAAAGGATTGCCCTCCTTGATCACGAAGGTGTCCGGACTCACATTCACCACCTGCCCGTTCAACTCGCCAAACCGGGCGGCATCCGAAGAGATCAACCGGATCTTGGCCGGCTGCCCAACCGAAACATACCCGATATCGTGAATCGGCAACTTGGCCTCGATCACCAACTCATCCCCCTCGGGCACGATCTCCAGAATCGTCTCGCCAGCCCGAATCACCCCACCCAACGTGGCCACATTCAAACTCTTGACCACCCCCTGCACCGGAGATTTGACCTGAGTACGCCGAAAACTGTCCTCGAACTTGCCCAGACGAGCCTGATGCTCGATCAAATCACGCCGCGCAGTCTCAAGCTGCTTGCTCACCTCCTCGTCATAACGACTGCGCACCAGCTTCAATTGGGCATTGGCCTCCTTCAACATCGCCTCAGCCCGCGCCACCGCAGAAGTGTCCTCCTCGATGCGACTCTGCACCGAACTCAACTCCTTCAACAAATCCAGATGACCATATCGGCTGGAAATGTCGTTCTTCAACAACTTCTCACTGATATCCACCTGCTCCTTCAAGAGTCCGGAACGCTTCTGGGCGTTGCGCAACCGCGCCTGAATCTCCTGAATGTCGTGCTGACGCTGCACCACGCTCTCGGACTGTCCGGTGATGGCATTCTTGAGGTTCACACGCCTCGACTGAAACTGCTCCTTCACCTGCCGCACCCGCTGCTCGCCAAACTCACGGATCTGCTCGGACGTAAACTGCAACTCATCCTTCCCCGCCGCCTCGGCCTCCAGTCGGATGATCTCCACCTGCAACGCGGTGACTCGCGCCTTCAACTCACCCACATCCGCTCCCGAGGCGGTCGATTCCAACTCCAGCAAGGGTTGATCGCGCTGCACCACCTGCCCCTCGCGCACCAGGATCTCACGCACGATCCCCCCTTCCAGATGCTGCACCTTCTTGACCAGCGACGAAGGAACCACCTCTCCCTGGGTGATGCTGATGATGTCCAACGTGCCATGATGACCCCAGGCCAACAGAATCGCGATCACCACGAAAACCGCCCACAAAAACCGCCTCGAGGCCCGCGCGGAGTCGATATCCAGCTCCCCGAAGGGCGGAACCGGGTTCTCCACGACGCTCATGCCGGCCCCCCGATCCGTGCCGGACGCGCCTCGGCCTTGCGCACCATGGGCGTCGGCTTGACGTTGAGATCCACCACCACATCCGCCACTTGGGCGGCATTGAAATCATGGGAAGCCATCACCACCGCCCGCCCCTCGGCGATCCAACCCTTGATCAACTCAAGCATCAACTTGCGCCCCTCACCGTCCATCCCCTCCAACGGCTCGTCAAGCAACACCAACCGCCCATCCACCGCCATGGCACGCGCCAGGGCGATGCGCCGCCGGATGCCGGGCGCGAGTTTCTGCCCGGCTTCGGTCAACGGACGATCCAACCCCTGATCGCTTTCGTTCAGAAAACGCCGCAACCCCACCCGATCGACCAGCCCTTGCAGATGGTTGTCGTCCAGATCAGGCCGCACGGTGAGCAGATTCTCCCGCAGACTCGCCTCCAGAAACAACGGCTCCTGAGGCAAACAAGTCAAACGCGCATGCCACCAGTCGGGTTGCAGTTGCGCCAGATTCATCCCATCCACCAGAATCTTGCCACGATTGGGCTCCAAGGCACCGGACAACAGACGCAACAACGTGGTCTTGCCGCTGCCGTTGTCCCCAACCACGGCCACCAGCTTTCCCGGCTCGATCGCCAACGAAAGCGCCTCGAACAACACCCCTTTGCTGCCCGGCCAGGCAAAGCCGACACTCTGCAACTCGACATGGCCGGAAAAGGTTTGTGGCATCACCCCCTCCCCCTTCTCCAACGGGAGCTTGCCGAACTGAGCGAGCATCTCCAACCCCTGACGCGCCTTGGCCAACTGCGGGGCCAGTTGCGCGTTGCGCAGCAACGGGGCGATGGCACGACCGGCCAGAATGTTGGCGCCGATGATCAGACCGGTATCCATCTGACCCAGAATCGCCAGCTTGGCCCCCACCCCGATCACCGCCACCCCCATCAATGCACCGATCCCCTGGGTGACCGATTGCAATCCTTCCTGCCGGTCGATGAGACGGGTCTGCTCCAGATGCAGCTTGACGGTCTGCTCCCACCAGCTTTTGCGCAACAAAACGCCGGCGTTGAAAATGCGCACCGTTTCGGCGGCAGACAGGGTGGCGGCGGAGAGCGCCGCATGCCGGGCCGACAGTTGGGTGACCTCCTGGGTCGGTTTGTTGAGGCGATGCTGGGAGACAAGCGTCAGGAGATAGACGACAAGCAGAAAAAAGGCCGCGATTGCGGCGATCCATGGATGGATCAGCAACAGCGCGGCGATGAACAACAACGCATACGGCATGTCCAACAACGCCACGATGGTGGCCGGAGTGTAGCTCTTTTGCACCGTGGCCAGGTGTCCCAACAACTCGCGTTGACCGGCGGTGGGCAATCTCATCAGTTCAGCAAGCCGCACACCGATGAGATTGTTGAAAAAACCAGCAGCCACCCGACCCATGGGCGGATTGGTGACCCGGTTGGCCAGATCGCGACGCAAACGCCGCAATCCCCCTTCCATCAAAATCGCCAGCACCGCGCCCACAGTCAGGGTGATCAGGGTGGCATCCACCCCGCTGGCCACATAGCGGTTGAGCACCTGGATCACATAGAGCGACGAAGCCAACCCCAGCAGGTTGATCAACAGCGAAGCGGCCAAAAGCTCGATGGCCAGCACCGGTCGCAGCCACAAAAAACGCATCAACTCCTTCATGACATCAAAGTCCGCACCGGCATCCCGTGCCCCCCTTACACATGCGCCACCGCATGCGGATGGAACGGATCCTCCACCAGCAGCGGTTGATTCTGAACCACCACCGCGCTGGCGTGATCCATCGGCGCGGCCTCTGGCGTCACCGCTTGCGGACCATCCGGCACGGCGGTGATCATCGCCTGAATCGCCAGGTCGAGATCGTGGGCCGTGGACGCCACCACCGGCGTGGCATCCTCCAGAATATCGAAATACCCCCCGCCGCCGATCTCGGGCAAAAGGGTCGCCGGAACGTTCTCCGGAAGCAACGAGGCCACCGCGTCGTGCAACGCGATCGTATCCGTGGGATGGACCGCGAAGTTCACCTCCGAGATTCCACCCACGCTACCATCGGAACGGGTGAAGGAAGCGTCGGTCAGAATCTGGTTCTCACCCTGCCACTGGCCGTTGGCCGTGGTCGAAAGGGCGATCGAGGCGATGCCGTGTTGCGCCAGACTGCCCAGCTCACCGACCTGCGAAAAACCATCCTGGTTGGCGTCGCGCCACACCAGAAGATCGCTCCAGGCCGCATCATGGGCGTCCAACAGGTGGTCCAGATTGTCGTCAAACCGGGCCAGGGCCGCCATGCCGGAGTGGGCATCGTCGAACATCCGCTCGGAGAGAAGCTCCGTGGCGTCGTTGATCACCCCGTCGTGGTTGCGATCCATGGCCAACAAGCCGTCATCGGCTGCCACCCAGCCGGTTTTCTGCACGTTTCCAGGCCCGCCCATGTCGAACCAGACCGCCGCATCGCGCAACTCCACCCCGTCCCCATCCAGATCGAGCACCAGAGGATCCACGTAGGTGCTGCTCGTCATCCCCTCGTCCACCCAAACGCTCACCCCCTGGGCGGTATAGACATTGAAGTCGATTCCCAGATCATCGTCATGCATGGTACTGGGATCCAGATCCCAGCCATCATCGAATTCCAGATGCACCACATCCGTGAGTTCGCCAACGATCTTCAACACCGTGCCGGTACCGAGGATCTGGGTAACCGCGCTGGCGTTCAGATAGAGCACGTCATTGCCGCCCACCGACAGATCGATGATCTCGATGCCATCAATCCGACTGGCCACCCCGGCGAGCGTCAGATCCAGGGTCAAACCAGCCCCATCGAGACGCAGCGTATCCTTGCCCGCGCCACCATCCACGGAGATGAAATTCATATCCCCAATGGCCAGGATGTCGTTCCCGGCGTCGCCGATGAGCACATCGGCACCGCCTTGGCCGATCAGCGTGTCGTTGCCCAGATAACCGTTCAGGGTGTCGGCGTCACCACTCCCGACAAACGTCTGTCCGATACTCCTCTCAACCCATACCGTGACCCCTTGGGCGGTGTGGACATCATAATCGTGGCCGTTCTCATGTGCGGAGTTCCGATTCACCACCCAGTTGACGTTCAAGCCGAGATCCACCACATCCGCCTGATCACCGTGAATCTTGACCACCCCGCCCGCCTCGAGCAACCCGCTGGCCAAGCCGGCGGTGAGCACGAGCGTGTTGTTGCCGCCATTCGCCACCAGATCGATGATCTCGATGCCGCGGATGCTGCTGGCCGTGCCAAAGGTGGTCATGTTCACCGTCATGCCGGGACCATCCAAACGCAAGGTGTCGGTCCCGCCGCCGCCATCCACCGCAAAGAAGGTGGCATCCCCAATCGCGAGAAGATCGTTCCCGGCCCCGCCGGTCAGCACATCGTTGCCGCCACCCCCGACAAGGGTGTCATCCCCCAGATAGCCATGCAGGATGTCGGCCCCGGAAGAGCCGGTCACGAGGCGATTGACCGCCAGGGAGGCCTTGTCGTTGCCGCCGTAAATCACATAGCTGGCGCCGTTATAATTCGAGCCAGCATACTTGGCGCCCACGATGATGTCCGCAAAGCCATCGCCATTGACATCCCCGGCACCGGACACCGAAACGCCGAACCCCTCATACCCGGTCGGACTGTCGATGCGAACACCGTTGGCGCCCTGGATGTCGGCCAGAGTCAGCACCGACGCAAAGCCGGACTCCTTGCCATACAGAATATAAACCTCACCATTCGAGGAGAGACCCACCACCAGATCGTCAAAGCCATCGCCGTTGAAATCCCCAGCCGAGGCGATGCTGCTGCCCAGATAATTGTGGTAGGATGGCCCGTCCACGCGAAAACCGTTCCTGCCATTCAGGCTGGCGAGATCGATCTCACCTACCCCGCCTCCGCGCACCCCGAAGACCACATACAGGGATCCGGAATTGTCGTCCACCGTATCCGCTTCCTTGGCGCCGATCAACAGATCCGCCACCCCATCGCCGTTGAGATCCCCGGCGGAAGCGACCGAACACCCGGTCTGCTCACCATCGGCGATTCCCGACAGCTTGATGCCGTCGCTGCTGGTCATGGCGCTCAGATCAAACGTGGTTCCCAACCCGTCCGACTTGCCGTACACCACATAGGCCGCGCCCTTGTAGTTGCCTCCGGCACCAATGGCACCGATGAACAGATCATCATAGCCGTCGCCATTCACATCCCCAGCCGCGCTCACCGAATAACCGGCCAGGAAACCGTTGCCACCCGTGATCACGCAGATCGTGGGCGGATGATCGACATTCCCGCTGCCGGAGAGACTCACCGGACCGGTGGTGCTCCAATCCGCCTGGCCGAACACCACATAGGCCGCGCCAGCGGAATCCCCGGTTGGATAACGAGCGGCGCCGATGATGAAATCATCGAAGCCATCGCCGTTGAGATCCCCGGCCCCGCTCACCGCACGACCGGTTTGATCCTGGTTCCACACCCCGTCCAGACGCACGCCGTCGCCGTTGACCCACGACTGGTCAAGGTCGAAGGCGCCGGTGGACGCGGCAAACAGCGTGTCCGCTCGGCCAAAGAACAGGTAGCTGACCCCCGTGGTCTCGTTGGCGTCGTTGTGAGCGTTCCAGGCGCCGATGAGTATGTCGTCGTAGCCATCGCCGTTCACATCCCCAACGCCGGAGACCGATGCGCCGGTCTCGTCGAAGTCGGCAACACCCGCCAGCTTGAAGCCGTTGCTGCCATCCAGGGTGGAGAGATCCAGGGTAAAGGGTTGGTTCGAGGCGCTCCCGAACACCACATAGGCCGCGCCCGGACCCGGTTCCGAGCTCCCGATGGCGGGATTGTCCGGAGCGCCGATGATCACGTCTTCAAACCCGTCGCCGTTGACATCCCCGGCCATGCACACCGAAAAGCCGGCTTGGTCATAGGGGTTCTCGCCCATCACCTTGAAGCCCATGGTCCAGGCTGGCGTGGCGCCGCTGAAATTGCCGCCATAGAGCACATACGACTGCTCGTTGCCCCCCGCACCGACGGGCGGGGAACCCGGCGCGCCGATGATCACGTCGTCGTAGCCATCCAGGTTCAGATCGCCCGCGCCGGCCACCGACATACCAAGCGCCTGGGTTCCGTCCGGCAGGCCATCCACCCGGAAGCCGTCCCGACCACCGAGAGAGGCCAGATCCACCGTGGCGGCGAATCCGCTCCCCTTGCCGTAGATCACATAGGCGCTCCCAGGTCGGGAATAGACGCCAGAAAAAGCCGGCGGGGCGCCTGGCACGCCGACAACGATGTCGTCGAAGCCATCGCCGTTGAAATCCCCCGCCGAAGCGACCGAAGTGCCCAGGTAATCCCCGACGTTCAATCCCGAAAGCCGGAAACCGGTGACGCCATCCAGATCGGAAAGATCCACCTCGCTGGCAAAAACGCCCGTCTTGCCAAAGATCACGAACGCGGCACCGGAGACATACTGGCCATTGGAGTTGGCCCGGAAGGCGCCCACCAACATGTCGTCCAGACCATCGCCGTTCACATCCCCCGCCGAAGAGACGCTCCACCCGGCAAAGTCATACGCCGCCGTGCCGGTCAGCTTGAAGCCGCTGGCGCCGTCCAGGGTGGAGAGATCGAGCACGGTGCCGAAACCACCCGCCTTGCCATACACCACATAGGCCGCGCCATACCGGTCGTCCGGGTTGTTGCCCGGCACGCTGTCCACCCGATCGGCGCCGATGATCAGATCGGCATAGCCATCGCCGTTGATATCCCCGGCAGAGGCAACCGAGATGCCGGCATGATCGTGCCCCTCGACACCCCGGATCAGGAATGCTGCGGGTCCATTGATGTCGTTGATCAGATCGCCAACCGTCGCGGAGGGGTAATCACTCCAGAAATTGCCGCCCTGTCCATACACCACATACGCTGCCCCGGCACTGGTCAAAAAACCACCCACGCCATCCGGACTGTCGTAGCGCACGGCACCCACGATCATGTCATCCCAGCCGTCGCCGTTGATATCCCCGGCGCCCCTGGCCGAAATCCCGAACTGATCCCCGTCGTACAGGCCGGAAAGCTGGAAGCCGTCCGTGCCATCCAGTTCGGACAGATTCAGCGACGTTCCCACAAGGCTGGTGGAACCGAACACCACATAGCAGGTGCCCGGCCCGGTGTATCCCGCACCATTGTTGTTGGTGCCGATCACGATATCATCCACGCCGTCGCCGTTGATGTCACCGATGCCGCTGACCGCATAGCCGGCGCGCTGATGTTGGCTCTCCCCCCTTAACTGATACCCCTCGCCATTGGACAAACCGAACGCCAGCGACACGAGATCCGACTGGTTGGCATGGCCGGCGCCAAAAACCACATAGGCTCCACCATACTGTTGATCCGCCAGATGCGGCGCGCCCACAAGCAGATCCGCGATGCCATCACCGTTGAAATCCCCAGCCGAGGAGACCGAATAACCGCTGTAAGGCAAACCGTCGCTGTCCCAGGCGAGCGCAAAGCCGTTGTCCCCGTTCAGGGCCGCAACATCGTTCGGCATGACGGTGACCTGGATGTACGGACCGGTGGCGATCTGAATATGGTTGGCCTCGTCGTGATAGAACGCATTGTCCCAGCTCTGCTGGTACTCCTTGATCCAGCTCCCTTTCAGGATCAGGTGATCCGCCTCGTCGGAACGGAACGTCAGTTCGAGCATGCCGCTCATCGTGCTCAGCCCCGACACGATCGACAGGATCGACTCCGGACCGCCGACGATCAGGGTATCCACCCGATCGTTGGACATGTCGATCTGCTCGATCCCCCGGATGCGACCGGCCATGCCCGGTTCGGTGAGATCCAGAACCACGCCGTGACTGGGATAGTCGGGATCGCTCTGGAACACGAGGCTGTCGAAGCCGCTTCCGCCATCGACACGCAGAAAGCCGGTATCCGACACGTAGAGATAATCATCTCCGGCACCCGCGAGCAGCGCATCCGCGCCGCCATTGCCATGGAGGGAATCACCCTCCTGGGAACCGGTCAGCCGGTCTCCGGTGGCATCCACCGCGGTGACGGTCGCACCGTTGAAGTTACCCCCAAAGAACACGTCCACCGCGCCAGGGGCGTTGCTGTTGGTCACCGCCGGCGATCCGATCAGCAGATCGTCGAAGCCGTCGTCGTTGAGATCCCCGCCACCACTCACCCAGAAACCGGCCCCATCGTTGGCCTTGGCCCCCTCGAAGGTGAGTCCGTCGGCGATACCGATGCGATCCAGCGACACAACCCCGCTCCAGGAGTTCTTGCCGTAAAGCAGATAACCCCGCCCGACATCGACGCCCACATGATCGCCACCCGAAGCACCGATCACCAGATCGGCCAGGCCGTCGCCGTTCACATCGCCCGCGCCGGATACCGAGAATCCGGCCAGATCCCCGTTCATTTGCCCATCGATCCGGAACCCCTTGGTGCCATTCAGGGTGGAGAGATCCATGGCGGTCAGGTTGGTGGCCCCGAACACCACATAAGCGCTGCCGGATGCCACGCCGTCGGCATTGTCGCCCCACGGCGCGGCAACGATCAGGTCATCCAGACCGTCGCCATTCACATCCCCGGCGGACGACACCGACCAGCCGGTGTTCACCTCGCCGCCGAAACCGGTGAGGGCGAAACCCTGGCTGCCCAGGTTGTCCAGATCCAGTTGCGCGCTCCATCCGCCGCTCCGCCCCAACACCACATAGGTCCGACCCGGATCGTCCACGATGTTCGACGGCGCGCCCACCAGCAGATCAGCCAGGCCATCCCCGTTCACATCCCCGGCGGACGACACCGCGATGCCGGCCCGATCAAGCAAGGCGCCATTCAAACGGAAACCATTGGCGCCATTGAGCGTGCCCAGATCCAACTCCGTGGCCCAGACACCGCCATGGCCGAAGATCACATAGGCCGCGCCCGAATCGCTCTGCGCCCCCCGGGCGCCCACCACCAGATCGTCCCAACCATCCCCGTTCACATCCCCGGCAAATCCGAGCGAATACCCAAAGGCATCGTTGCTCGCCTGGCCAAAGATGGCAAAGCCCTTGTTGCCGCCCGCGGCCAGATTGGTCGGGGTGGTCCAGGTGACGTCGGAAGTGCCGAAGACCACATACACCGCGCCCGCGTATTGGTAAGTAACCGGCTGATTGTTGACATCCGTCGTGACATTCGCGACTCTCGGCGCGCCCACCACCAGATCCGCGAAACCGTCGCCATTGAGATCCCCGCTCAACGAAACCGCACTGCCCACCCATTGGCTCGCGTCCAACGCCCCCGTGAACAGGAAGCCGGTCGTCAGGGAGTTGGTCAGCGTGCTCAGATCCGGCGCCGAAGACGAAGGCAGACTCGATCCGAACACCACGTAGGCGGCGCCGGTACCATAGGTCTGACTCGGGCCCGCATACCGCACGTTCGGCGCGCCGATCACCAGATCACCAAACCCGTCGCCATTGAAATCCCCCCCCATGCCGACCGCGGTTCCGGCATCATCGGCGTCGGCCAATCCGTTCAACCGGTAACCGTTCTGCCCATCCAGACTGCCCAGTTGCACCCAGGACTGTATCTGAACCGTCTTGCCGATCTTCAACGCCAGGGCCCCGTCGGTATACACGTCGTACGTGGCATCGCTCAAGTTGGCGTCACGGATGAAACCGTACTCCAGATGCACCAGGCAACTCGCATCCCCATCGATGGTCAGATCGATCCCGTCGGTCGGATCGCCGATCTGGGCGATCGCCTGATGACTCAACCAAAGCGCATGACCATGCAGTTCGCCCAGGTTGTCGGCGTCCAGGGATCCGATCAGATCGATGGCCTCGATGTGGGAGATGCGGTTGAAAAGACCTGTCTGGATCAGATCCAGCTCGAAGCTCGCCAGCCCGGTCAACTCCAGGGTGTCGAAGCCACCGCCCCCGTCGATCTTCAAGAAGGTGTCATCCGACACGGAGAGGCGATCGTCCCCATTTCCGCCGAGCAGCACATCCGCGCCACCCCAACCGTTAAGGGTATCGTTGCCCAACCCGCCATGCAGAATGTTGTCCGAAGCGGTCCCATTGGCCATCACCGTCCCATCGGACAGACCGGTGAAATTTCCACCATAATAAAGATAAGCCGCGCCGGCATTCACATAACCGTTATAATAGAAATCGGGCGCACCGATCAGGAAATCCTCGTAGCCGTCGTGATTCACATCCCCGGCGCTGGCGACCGCCGAACCGGAATGATCCTGACTGTTCGCGCCATTCAGACGGAAGCCCGCGATGCCATCGAGTTGACACAGCTCCATCGCCGCATCGAACCCCCCGGCCTTGCCGAAGATCACGAAGGTCGAACCCTGGTCTGGCACCCATGCGCTGCCATCGTAGAAATCCGCGAACGGCGCGCCGATCAGCAGGTCGGCAAAGCCGTCGCCGTTGATGTCCCCGCCCCCGGCAACCGAAAAGCCGGTCCGGTCGTTGTCCCGATCCCCGAAAATGGCGAAGCCGTTGGAACCATCGAGCCCGTCCGCCTCGATCACGCCGGTCAGGCCGCTCGCCTGGCCGAAGATCACATAGCTCTCGCCGCGATAGTTTGCCGCGCCCCCCGAGCCGTCCGCCTTCGGCGCGCCGACCAGCAGATCATCGCACCCATCGCCGTTGACATCCCCGGCGGACGAAACCGACCAACCGGCCTTGCTGCCCGCTTTGCCCTTGAAACGAAAACCGGCGAAACCGGTTCCCAGATCGGTCAGGTCGAGAGACGCAGCCAAGCCGCTCGAAGCGCCAAAAACCACATAGACCCTGCCCTCCCCGCCATTGAAATACGGTGCGGTGATCGCGATATCGGCCAGGCCGTCGCCGTTCATGTCCCCCGCCGAGGCGACCGCGTAGCCCACCTGGTCGCCCGCCGCGGCCCCCTCGATGCGGAAACCGTTGCTGCCATTCAGGGCGCCGATGTTGAACTCCGCCTCGAAGGTGCCACCGTGGCCAAACACCACATAGGCGCCACCCACATCGCTCACCAGACTCGCGCCGCGCATCACGTCCATGGCACGATGCCCGATCAACAGATCATCGTAGCCATCGCCATTGAAATCCCCGGCGGATGCCACCGCATTGCCGAGATACCCGTTGGTCGCGGTTCCGTTGATGCCAAAACCCTTACCACCGTTCAATGTGTCCACGCTGGTGGTCTCGTCGAACCCGCCCTCCAACGCGGTGTCCTTGCCAAAGAGCACATAGGCCTTGCCACCATGGATCATGTTGCCGGCAAACGCATTGGGCGCACCGACGAGCAGATCGTCGATGCCATCGCCGTTGAAATCCCCATGTCCGATCGACATCGGAAACCGATCGTTCGCATACCCGCCGGCAATGCGGAAACCACTGGAGGATCCCAGGGAACACGCCATCTCCAGGGCATTCGACCCAAAACCATCCGTCTTGCCGAACATGATGTAGGTATACCCGGCATCGGTGGCCGAAGAGTTGGCATACGGCACGCCGATGGCCACGTCCGCGATGCCATCACCGTTGATGTCCCCCACCGAGGCGACCGGGGAGCCTGCATGGTCATCATCGTCGAAGGTCTTGTTGGTGAAGCGGATTCCTTCACCGCCGGTCAGACTCCCCAACGACACCGCCAGGGTCGGGGTCTGAACCGTCGGGGTCTGGCTGGTCAGAAGCTCTGCATACCCGTTGGCATCGATGTAGGAGACCTCCACGGAGATCACCGCGCCATCCTCGGTGACGGTGAGGGGCAAGAACGAGCTGGTGGCGCCGCTGATCGCCACCCCGTTCGCTTTCCACTGATAAGAAGGAAGGTTGCCGCTCAACACGCCGCCATCCGGATCCGTGCCCAGATTGGCGGTCAGAACCGAGCCCACCAGGGCGTTGCCGGTAATCGTGAGGGGCGCGTCCCCGCTGTCCGGACCGCCCCGAACCACGCCTCCGGCCTGGCCGATGATAGAGTTCTTGTAGGTGTGGTTGCTGTTGCCGTCCTTGTAGCGGAACTCGACGGTGATGACCGTGCCAAACGCCAGGGCGTTGTCCAGGGTCAGGGTGGAACTGGTGGCATTGGTGGTGCTCGCTCCAGAGATCGCCACCCCATCGGCATACCACTGGAAGCTGTAATCGCTCTGCGATCCCAGACCGTCGCGATCGGTCAACCCTGCGGTGCTCGCGGTCAGGGTCTGGCCCCGATAGGGATTTCCGGTCACCGAAAGGGGGCCGACCGGCGCGAAGTTGAGATCCGGATCCAGCATCAACGTCACGCTGTCCAGCGTGTATTTGTCGTACAGTTGGCCATCCGGTCCGGTGACCTGGATCCCCGTATCCATCCAGTGGTTGGTGATGTGGACCGTATTGGTGACATCACCCGTCACATAGAGCGTGGATCCCGCCCCGGTGATCTGCCCCACGCCCAACGGGGTCACCCACAGATGCGCAAAATTATTGCCCACCATGTCGATGCGCTCGATGTCGCGGAGCGCCCCCATCACCGAACTTGCGCCCAGATCGAGCGAAACGCCGTTGCCAGGCGTCCAATAACCGATATCCCCACCCGTCGTGTAGCCGGACGCCCCCAACACCAGGGTATCGAATCCGCCGCCACCGTCGATGCGCTGGATATTCCCATCCAGAATCTTGAGGGTGTCGTTGCCCGCTCCGCCGATCAACACGTCGGCGGAACCACCAGCCGAACCGGTGAGCGTGTCGTAGCCTGCGCCACCCACCAGAACGGTCCCGCTGGCGGTCAAATCGGGACGAACGGCACTGTTGAAATTGCCGCCGAAGAGCACATAACTGGCCCCGGAGTTCCAGTTCGGACTCCCGGACACACCCGGTTCGGCCAGGGATGCGCCGATGATCAGATCATCGAAGCCGTCGCCGTTCAGATCTCCAGCGACCTGCACCGCCATGCCGGCGCGATCGTTGACATCCACCCCTTCCAGGCGAAAACCATCGGTTCCGTCCAGATCCGAGAGATCCAGGACGGTCATGCCACTCCAACTGCCCTTGCCATAAATCAGGTAAGCCGCTCCGACATCGCTGTTGCTGTTTAAGTCCGCCTTCCAACTGGAAACCAGCATGTCGTCGTAGCCGTCGCCGTTGAAATCCCCGGCATTGCTCACCGACCAGCCCGCATTGTCATCCATGTCCACGCCATCGATGCGGAAACCGCCGCCGGTGTTCCCCAGGTTGGAGAGCATCAGCAACGTGGATCCCCAGGATGCCGCGCCGAACACCACATAAATCGCCCCGTTGTCGGTGCCGCTCTGATCCGAATAGGGCGCACCGATCAGCAGATCCGCGAACCCGTCGCCGTTGATATCCCCCTCGGCACTGACCGAAAGCCCGCTCTGCTCATTGGCCTGGGTGCCGAACAGGCACACCCCCTGCCCGACAACCAACGTGGAAAGATCCATGACCGGGTTCCACCCGGTCTCCTGGCCAAACACGATGTAGGTCGAGCCAGCCTTGTTGTTCAATGGATCGCTGCCCTTGGCACCGATGATCAGATCCGCCAGGCCATCGCCATTCATATCGCCGGCGCCACTCACCGAAAAGCCGGCGTAATCCCCACCCGCGTCGCCGGTGATCAAGAACCCGTTGCTGCCATTCAGGGTGGAAAGATCGATGCTCGGAGACCAGGCGCTCTGACTGCCGAAAACCACATAGGCGCCACCCTGGGTGTTGCCCAGAACCGGCGCGCCGATAATCAGATCGTCGCAGCCATCCCCGTTGATGTCCCCGGCATTGTGAACCGAATGGCCGCTCATAACGATGGCGGAGGGTCCAGCCAGGCGGAAACCGTTGCCACCATCCAGGTTGGCAAGATCCAACGTGGCCGTCGAACTCCAGTCGCTCTTGCCGAACACCACATAGGCCGCCCCGGAGTCCATTCCGCCCACATCCGAAGACGAGGCGCCGATCAGAAGATCCCCGATGCCATCGCCGTTGACATCCCCGGCGCGGCTGACGCTCACGCCGCTCTGATCCCCGATGCCCACGCCATCGATTCTGAACCCGTTGATCCCGTTGGCCAAAACAAACAGGGGGTGCCAGAAGCTCCAACCCGTCTGGCTTCCAAAGATCACATAGCTGATGCCGGCGTTGCTGGTTCCATCCGGATCCGCCATGTAGGCGCCCACGATCAGGTCGTCGAACCCATCGCCGTTCACATCCCCGGCCCCGGAAACCGACTTGCCGGCAAAACCCTCTTCGGCGTTGCCATCCAGTCGGAAACCGTTGTTGCCATCCAGGGAGGCCAACGACAGCGAAGCCTCCGGCGTATACGCCACGGTTCCGGCGATGGTGCCGATTTTGGATTCCACGCTGCCCTGGGCATCTGTCCAGGTCACCCGCACGCTGATCGTGCTGCCGATCAGATCGCCAGAAAGATACAACGAACTCCCGGTCGCGCCGTTGATCGCATGACCGCTCTGCAACCATTGATATTCGATGCGGCCCAACCCGTCGGCATCGGTCAGGGTGTGGGTGGCGGTCAGGGTCTGGCCGTAATTCATCGTGCCGGAGAGGGTGACATCGCCTTGCAGCGCATAGCCCTGGCTGACATGACCGGCGGTATTGACGATTCTCTGGTCGATCAGCAGGGTTTGGGCGCCATGCGTATACGAGACATAGGTGTTGGCATCCCCGGCCAGGATCACGGTACCACCCGAAATCCAGCCCCCGCCGATCTGCACGAAATCATCGCTGCCGCCCACGATGCGCAGATCCTCCCCCGCGCCGGTGATCTGACTGACCACCGCGGGATTCAGATTCAACGTATACGGGCGCGGGTTGCCTACTCCGTCGTTGGCGGTGGAGAGGTCGATGATTTCAATATCCCGGATCCGGTTGGCCATGCCCGCCGTGGTCAGATCCAGATTGAAGGTCGTCGTCTCCAGGCGCAGGATATCGGTATTGCCGCCGCCGTCCAGGCTCAGGAAGGTGGCATCGCCAATGACCAGGATGTCGTTCCCCGCACCGCCGATCAACGTATCCGGACCACCAAAGCCAATCAGGGTGTCATCACCCACGCCACCGATCACGACTTCGTAGGCAGTCGATGAGCCAAAATATTTGAGTTGCCCCGCCAGGGAGAGATTGCTGAAATTCCCGCCGAAGAGGATGTAGGCGGCCCCGGCATCGGCTCCTCCAGCCGCCGAGGTATAGGCGCCGATCAGCAGATCATCATACCCGTCGTGGTTGACATCCCCGGCGGCACTCACCGATTCGCCTGTCTTGTCGTTGGCTGCCACCCCGTCCAGACGGAAGCCGTTCGAACCATCCAACTCCGAAAGCAACAGCGTGACCGGTGTGGTTCCCCAACTCGACTGTCCAAACACCAGGTAAACGGATCCCGACTGATCGAGGGTGTTCGGATCGGCCTTCCAGGCCCCGATCAGCAGATCGTCCAGACCATCGCCGTTCACATCGCCAGCGCCACTCACGCTCACGCCGGTATAATCGTCGGAGGAGACCCCGCCCAGGCGGAACCCGACGCTGGTATCCAGCGAAGCCAGCGAGATGCTCGAAGACCACCCCGCGCCCTGACTGTGGCCAAACAGCACGGAGACCGAACCAGCATGCGTTCCGTCCGCGGAGTCCCCCTTGACGCCGATGATCAGATCATCGTAACCATCGCCGTTGATATCCCCGGCCCCGCTCACCGAACTCCCGACCGAATCCCCGATCTCGGCGCCGCTGATGCGAAAACCGTTGCCGCCATTCAGGTCCGAAAGGTTCAGGCCCCAGTCCCACGCGCCCGTCTTGCCGAACACCACATAGCTGGCCCCGGTCATGTCGGTTCCAATCGGTTTGGCATTTGGGGCGCCGATGATCAAATCCTCGATACCATCGCCGTTGATATCCCCGGCCCCACCGACCGAATAACCCGTCAAGGCGCCGTCGTTCACGCCGTTCAAGCGAAATCCATTGCTGCCGTTCAGGTCGGCCAGCGCCACAATCGCATCCCAACCGCCTGCCTTGCCGAACACCACATATCCCGCGCCGGTCACGCCATCCTGGGGAGTATAGGTGCTGATCGCACCCACGATCAGGTCGTCCCATCCATCCCCATTGATATCGCCCGCACCATGCACGGAAACGCCGGCATGAATGCCAACCCCGGCATCTCCTGGGGCGTTGCCATCGATCCGGAAACCCTGGGAGCCATTCAGGGTAGAGAGTTGGAAGTTCACATCGCTCCAGTTGGAACCGCCGAACACCACATAGGCGGAACCGGCATTGTTGCCAGCTTGATCGGAAATCGGGGCGCCGATGATCAGGTCGGCGTAGCCATCGCCGTTCACGTCGCCGGCCCAACCGACTGAACGACCGGCGTTCTCAGCCTGGGAAAAGGCTTTCAGATGGACTCCGGTACTGCTGGTCAACGCGGAGAGGTCGATGCTGGCGTTCCAGGCGTTGTCCGAACCGAACACCACATATCCGCCACTGGGATTGGCCATTTGGGCGCCGATCAGGAGATCCTCGATGCCATCCCCGTTCACATCCCCGAGGTTGCTGACCTCGCTGCCGGCCCATTCACCCGAGGAACCAACCAGCCGGAAGCCATTGGTTCCATCCAGCGAGGCCAGAGAGATCACCGCCTGTTGGGTGTAGGTGACAGCCTCGGTGGCGTTGCTGGTGGCGCTCACCGTGTTGCCCAGACCATCCGTGGCGCTCGCCGTAACCGTGATCACCTTGCCGAGATGGCTGTTGTTGAGAAGCAGTTCGTGGGTGGTGGCCCCGGCAATGACCACCCCGTCGGCCTTCCACTGATAACTCACGCTCCCCAAAACATCCGGATCGGCCAGGTCGTTGGAGGCGGTCAGGGTGTTGCCGGTCGCGGCGAGGCCATCGATGGTGGCGCCACCCATGCCCGGATCGTTGGCGTTGGCGATCGCCAGGGTCACAGCCTGCTCAACCTCGGCGTTCACCCCGTCCGAGGCGATCACGGTGAAGCTGTAGCTCCCCTGGGTCTCGTAATTCGGATTGCCGGTCAGGGTCACGGCTCCGGTCGTGGCGTTGATGGAGAAGGCAAGGTAGTCATCAACCGTCTTGAGGCTGTAGGTCACGCCTGCGCTGATATCGCCCGAATCGGTGGCGACTGCCGAATAGACCACCTGACCCGCGCCGCTGTTTTCATCAATCGTGGTCGCGGTCCCGCCGGAGGTGAAACTGGGCGCCACCTCATCCAGGTTGTTGACCGTCAACGTCACCGCCTGTTCGACATGCGGATTGATGCCGTCCGTGGCGAGCACCTTGAAGGTGTAGCTCGGTTTGATCTCGTGGTTCGGATCGATCGCCAGGGTTACCGCGCCGGTCGAAATGTCGTAGATGAGATCGAAATAATCCCCATAAGCCAGCACCGCATAGGTCACCCCGGCGCTGACATCCCCGCCGTCGGTGGCGGTGATGGTATAGACCACCTGCCCCGCACCGCTGTTCTCGTCGATGGACGCGGTGGCACTCGAGGTGATGGTCGGCGGGGATTCATCCACGTTGGTGATCGCCAGCGTGACCGCCTTCTCCACGGCATGTCCCGCGCCATCGGTCGCGACCATGGTGAAGCTGTAACCCGACTTGACTTCATAATTCGGATTGTCGAGCAAATCCACCTGGCCGGTCGAATGGTCGATTTGAAACAAGGTGTAATCATCCACCTCTTTCAAGGTATAGGTCACCCCACCACTCACATCCCCCAGGTCGGTAGCACTCGCCGTATAAACCAACTGGAGCGCGCCGCTGTTTTCATCAATCGTGGTCGCGGTCCCGCCCGATGTAAAGCTCGGGGCCACCTCGTCCAGATTGGCGATCGCCAGGGTCACCGCCTGCTCAACCCCGGCGTTCACCCCGTCCGAGGCGACCACGGTGAAGCTGTAGCTCCCCTTGGTCTCGTAATCCGGACTGCCGGTCAGGGTCACGGCTCCGGTCGTGGCGTTGATGGCGAAAGATCCCGAATCACCGCCCGCTTTCAGACTGTAGGTCACACCCGCACTGATATCGCCCGAATCGCTGGCAACCGCCGAATAGACCACCTGGCCCGCGCCGCTGTTTTCATCAATCGTGGTCGCGGTCCCGCCCGAGGTGAAACTCGGGGCCACCTCGTCCAGATTGGCGATCGCCAGGGTCACCGCCTGCTCCACCCCGGCGTTCACCCCGTCCGAGGCGACCACGGTGAAGCTGTAGCTCGCCTGGGTCTCGTAATCCGGACTGCCGGTCAGGGTCACGGCTCCGGTCGTGGCGTTGATGGCGAAAGATCCCGAATCACCGCCCGCTTTCAGACTGTAGGTCACACCCGCGCTGATATCGCCCGAATCGCTGGCAACCGCCGAATAGACCACCTGGCCCGCGCCGCTGTTTTCATCAATCGTGGTCGCGGTCCCGCCCGAGGTGAAACTCGGGGCCACCTCGTCCAGATTGGCGATCGCCAGGGTCACCGCCTGCTCAACCCCGGCGTTCACCCCGTCCGAGGCGATCACGGTGAAGCTGTAGCTCCCCTTGGTCTCGTAATCCGGATTGCCGGTCAGGGTCACGGCTCCGGTCGTGGCGTTGATGGAGAAGGATCCCGCATCACCGCCCGCTTTCAGACTGTAGGTCACACCCGCGCTGATATCGCCCGAATCGCTGGCAACCGCCGAATAGACCACCTGGCCCGCGCCGCTGTTTTCATCAATCGTGGTCGCGGTCCCGCCCGAGGTGAAACTCGGGGCCACCTCGTCCAGATTGGCGATCGCCAGGGTCACCGCCTGCTCAACCCCGGCGTTCACCCCGTCCGAGGCGATCACGGTGAAGCTGTAGCTCCCCTTGGTCTCGTAATTCGGATTGCCGGTCAGGGTCACGGCTCCGGTCGTGGCGTTGATGGAGAAAGATCCCGAATCACCGCCCGCTTTCAGACTGTAGGTCACACCCGCGCTGATATCGCCCGAATCGCTGGCAACCGCCGAATAGACCACCTGGCCCGCGCCGCTGTTTTCGTTAATTGTGGTCGCAGTCCCGCCCGAGGTGAAACTCGGGGCCACCTCGTCCAGATTGGCGATCGCCAGGGTCACCGCCTGCTCAACCCCGGCGTTCACCCCGTCCGAGGCGACCACGGTGAAGCTGTAGCTCCCCTTGGTCTCGTAATCCGGATTGCCGGTCAGGGTCACGGCTCCGGTCGTGGCGTTGATGGCGAAAGATCCCGAATCACCGCCCGCTTTCAGACTGTAGGTCACACCCTCGCTGATATCGCCCGAATCGCTGGCAACCGCCGAATAGACCACCTGGCCCGCGCCGCTGTTTTCATCAATCGTGGTCGCGGTCCCGCCCGAGGTGAAACTCGGGGCCACCTCGTCCAGATTGGCGATCGCCAGGGTCACCGCCTGCTCAACCCCGGCGTTCACCCCGTCCGAGGCGACCACGGTGAAGCTGTAGCTCCCCTTGGTCTCGTAATCCGGATTGCCGGTCAGGGTCACGGCTCCGGTCGTGGCGTTGATGGAGAAGGATCCCGAATCACCGCCCGCTTTCAGACTGTAGGTCACACCCGCGCTGATATCGCCCGAATCGCTGGCAACCGCCGAATAGACCACCTGGCCCGCGCCGCTGTTTTCATCAATCGTGGTCGCGGTCCCGCCCGAGGTGAAACTCGGGGCCACCTCGTCCAGATTGGCGATCGCCAGGGTCACCGCCTGCTCAACCCCGGCGTTCACCCCGTCCGAGGCGATCACGGTGAAGCTGTAGCTCCCCTTGGTCTCGTAATTCGGATTGCCGGTCAGGGTCACGGCTCCGGTCGTGGCGTTGATGGAGAAAGATCCCGCATCACCGCCCGCTTTCAGACTGTAGGTCACACCCGCGCTGATATCGCCCGAATCGCTGGCAACCGCCGAATAGACCACCTGGCCCGCGCCGCTGTTTTCATCAATCGTGGTCGCGGTCCCGCCCGAGGTGAAACTCGGGGCCACCTCGTCCAGATTGGCGATCGCCAGGGTCACCGCCTGCTCAACCCCGGCGTTCACCCCGTCCGAGGCGATCACGGTGAAGCTGTAGCTCCCCTTGGTCTCGTAATTCGGATTGCCGGTCAGGGTCACGGCTCCGGTCGTGGCGTTGATGGAGAAAGATCCCGAATCACCGCCCGCTTTCAGACTGTAGGTCACACCCGCGCTGATATCGCCCGAATCGCTGGCAACCGCCGAATAGACCACCTGGCCCGCGCCGCTGTTTTCGTTAATTGTGGTCGCAGTCCCGCCCGAGGTGAAACTCGGGGCCACCTCGTCCAGATTGGCGATCGCCAGGGTCACCGCCTGCTCAACCCCGGCGTTCACCCCGTCCGAGGCGACCACGGTGAAGCTGTAGCTCCCCTTGGTCTCGTAATCCGGATTGCCGGTCAGGGTCACGGCTCCGGTCGTGGCGTTGATGGCGAAAGATCCCGAATCACCGCCCGCTTTCAGACTGTAGGTCACACCCGCGCTGATATCGCCCGAATCGCTGGCAACCGCCGAATAGACCACCTGGCCCGCGCCGCTGTTTTCATCAATCGTGGTCGCAGTCCCGCCCGAGGTGAAACTCGGGGCCACCTCGTCCAGATTGGCGATCGCCAGGGTCACCGCCTGCTCAACCCCGGCGTTCACCCCGTCCGAGGCGATCACGGTGAAGCTGTAGCTCCCCTTGGTCTCGTAATTCGGATTGCCGGTCAGGGTCACGGCTCCGGTCGTGGCGTTGATGGAGAAGGATCCCGAATCACCGCCCGCTTTCAGACTGTAGGTCACACCCGCGCTGATATCGCCCGAATCGCTGGCAACCGCCGAATAGACCACCTGGCCCGCGCCGCTGTTTTCGTTAATTGTGGTCGCAGTCCCGCCCGAAGTGAAACTCGGGGCCACCTCGTCCAGATTGGCGATCGCCAGGGTCACCGCCTGCTCAACCCCGGCATTCACCCCGTCCGAGGCGATCACGGTGAAGCTGTAGCTCCCCTTGGTCTCGTAATTCGGATTGCCGGTCAGGGTCACGGCTCCGGTCGTGGCGTTGATGGAGAAGGATCCCGAGTCACCACCCGCTTTCAGACTGTAGGTCACACCCGCGCTGATATCGCCCGAATCGCTGGCAACCGCCGAATAGACCACCTGGCCCGCGCCGCTGTTTTCGTTAATTGTGGTCGCGGTCCCGCCCGATGTAAAGCTCGGGGCCACCTCGTCCAGATTGGCGATCGCCAGGGTCACCGCCTGCTCAACCCCGGCGTTCACCCCGTCCGAGGCGATCACGGTGAAGCTGTAGCTCCCCTTGGTCTCGTAATTCGGATTGCCGGTCAGGGTCACGGCTCCGGTCGTGGCGTTGATGGAGAAGGATCCCGAATCACCGCCCGCTTTCAGACTGTAGGTCACACCCGCGCTGATATCGCCCGAATCGCTGGCAACCGCCGAATAGACCACCTGGCCCGCGCCGCTATTTTCGTTAATTGTGGTCGCGGTCCCGCCCGAGGTGAAGCTTGGGGCCACCTCGTCCAGATTGGTGATCACCAGGGTCACCGCCCGCGCCACCGCATTCCCAGCCGTGCCGGTCGCCACCACCGTGAAGCCGTAGCTCCCCTTGGTTTCAAAGTCCGGATTGACGGTCAAAGTCACGACACCGGTTGCGCTGTCGATCGAAAAGGCCGCTGCATCCCCCACGCCGGATTTCAGTCTGTAGCTCACGCCACTCGCAAAAGTCGTAAGCACGGTGTAAACAGGCGTATTGGCGCCGCTGTTCTCGGCAAGTGGCGTGGCGGTCGGGCCCGAGGTGATCGACAACACCGTTTCATCCACATTGGTGATCGCCAAGAAGACCGCTTTCTCGGCGACATGCCCGACGCCATCGGTTGCTTGTACCGTGAAGGAGTAACCCGATTTGGTTTCAAAGTCCGGATTGTCGATCAGGGTGACCGCACCGGAAAGGACGTTGATGGAGAAAGACGCGAAATCATCCACCGGTTTCAGGCTGTAGGTGACGCCCGCGCTCACATCCCCAACATCGGTCGCAAGCGCCGAATAAACCACCCGCCCCGCGCCACTCTGCTCCAATATCGATGTGGCCGTGGAGGAAGAGGTGATCGTCGGCGCCACCTCGTCGAGATTGACGATCGTGATCGCCACGGCCCTGGTATCGGTCAACGCACCATCCGAGGCGGTGAGCATGATGTGATAGACATGATCCGCGCCGGCATCCACGGGCAGTTCAAAATCGGGCACGTCAACAAAAGTCACGGCACCACTGGCAGAGATGGAAAAAAACTCCGCGTCGGTCCCGCCCAGTGACCACTGGATCGTCGTGCCAGAATTGGGGTCGGTCGCCGTGGCCTGGTAGACCGTGCCCGTGGCGTTTTCATTCCACGAGACCGCGGAAGAGGAGGTAATCGTCGGAGGCTGGGGTATCTCAAGCGGAATGTCGTCGGCAGGATCGTTGGTGACGGTGATCGCCACCACACGCGCATCGGCGAGAAAACCATCCGAAGCGGTCACCACCAGGTCATAAACATGATCCCCGCCCACATCGGCGGGTGACTCGTAGTCCGGCGCGCTCTTGAAGCGCACGGCACCCGTCGCCGAAATCTCGAACAACCCGGCATCCGCGCCGGAGAGCGACCATACCAGGGTGGTCCCGGCATCCGGATCGCTTCCCGTCGCCTGATATACCGTACCCGCGCCGTTCTCGACAAACGAAACAACACCCCCGGAGGTGACCATCGGGGCTTCGTTGAGGTTGGTGACCGTGACCTCGACCGACCGGGAGACCGTGGGACGCGCACCTGTGTCCGCAGCAAAAGGTCCCCCCTGGTCGGTGACGGTCACCGTAAGGCTGTAGACAGGTCCACCCACCCCGTGGCTCGGGATCTCGAAATCCGGCGCGGACTTGAAAGACAAGGCGCCGCTTACCGGATCGATGGCGAACAGATCCGCATCCGTGCCACCGGAGATCGACCATCTCAAATCCGCATGCGCATGCACGCTGCTCGCAGCCAGGGTCTCGACCCCGGCGCTGTTCTCCGCCAACGTCAAGGCCAGGGGATCCGAACCCCCTTCCCCGATTACCGGGGTCAACGAATCACGAAAATGGGAATACGCCTGCTCGACCGGAATCAGGTCGGGGATCCCCACCTCGGCCAGCAATCCCTTGAGCTGGGTATTGTTGGCAAAAGCATCAGGCGCCAAGGTCAAATCGAGTTCGAGATTCTGGGCGTGTTCAATGGTGGCGGGTGAAATCGTGATCCCGTTGTCCGGGTTGCCGTCGCTGTCCAGGGTCTGCAACAGCCGCAGCAGATTGGTGAGGATGTTGTCGTTGATCGTGCCCGTTGAGCCACTCGCCAGATCGACCGGTGTGACGATCACCGAAGCACCCTCGCCGGTCAACACCTGCCCAAGCACCAGATTGCCCAACTTGAAGACGATCTTCTCCCCCGGATGATAGGTGAAGCGCCCCTGTGCGTCGGTCTGACCCTCGATGTCGTCCGCGTAATAGGTGATGCCACCCACGGCACTGTCCAGAAAATAGCCGACGCCCACATCCGCCTGAGGGGCATCCGCCATCCGCACCACCAGCGAAAAGGTATCCGACACGTGCGCCCCGGCCCGGTCGGTCGCGGTGATGCGCACGCTGTAACTGCCCAACTGCGCAGGGGTGATGCCATCTGCGGTCAATCGACCCGTGGTCGCATCGAACTGCATCCAGCTCGGCAGGGAAAGCTGATGTCCGTCCGTATCCACCAGGGTCGCGGTCAGGGTCAACGCTTCGTTCGGATCAACCGACTGGTCGATATCCAAAAAAGTGTTGCCGGGAACGGTGAACGCAAACGGAGAGCCGTCCGCAAGTTGCGCGACGTAATGATCCCCCACCTGTTTGATCAGCACGGCCCGTTCGGATCGCGCGACCGCCATGGCGACCCCGTGCGCGACCACCGGAGCATCGTTGACGTTGGCCACCGTGAGGCTGAAAACCTGACTGGTGGATAAATTCAGAGGATCCGTGGACGTTACCTGGATGGAGAGCTTGCCGACATCGCTGTTGGATGGCGTTCCGGTGAACCGTCCGGAGGTCGCGTCAAAGTTCAACCAGACAGGCAAGGACGCACCACCGACCAACTTCGCGCTCAAGGTGACATCCTGACCATCCGGATCCACGCTGCCACCCAGATTCAGGGCAAAAACAACATCCTCCGCAGCCACCTGATCGGTGACGGCAGGCAGAAGCGGCGCATGGTTGACGAACGGGATCAATTCGATCTGATACGCCCCCAGGGAGACTTTCAGAGTCTCGGGCAGAGCCGCCTTATCCGGGGTGATCTGCCTGGTGGCCTCCTCGACCTTGGCGATCGCGACCAACAGGGTCTCGGCGAACGCCTTGATCTCCGCCTGAGTCACCTTGGTTTGCAGGGTCTCCCAGGTAACCTCGCCCCCCTTGGCATCCGCACCCGGTTTTTCCTCCTTGGGCTTCTCCTCGAGCGGCTTCTCCTCAAGCGGCTTCTCCTCGGAGGGCTTCTCTCCCCCGGATTGCCCGGTGGACTCCTCGCCTTGCTTCTCCTCCTTGGTGACCTTGGGATCGGTGGCATGATCCTTGTCCGTGGTCTGCCCGGGCTTCTCCTGCGGCTTCTCCAGTTGCTGCTGCTTCTCCGTCTCCTTGGCTCGAATCACCGCCTGGAACGACACCTGCCCCTCCAGGCGCTTCATCAACGCCTCGGGTGCCTGGAACACCGGTACCGGCGGTCCACCGCTCAGTTTGACCATGGTGGCCATACCCGGCTTCAACAGCACCACCACCCCTTGCCCGTGGATATCCGCGATCTCGAGAATACCGGCGTTGTGGACCACCGTGGTACTGCCGTCGGTCACCACCTCGCCCATGAGTTCGCTACCGCGCACGCCGATTTCTGCGGTCGGGGTCTTGATCAGGGTGTGTTTGCCGGCATGGAGTTGCCCGATCTGGCCACTGGCATACCGGAACGCGCCGGTCAACACCGTGGCTCCGAACTGCCCCTTGGACTCCTCGGGCTTGAAGACGAACTGATCGATCAGGGCGCGCGCCGATTCACCCAACTGGAAGGTGGTGCCGTCGTTCATCACGAACTGGGCCAGGCTCTCCGCCGAGGTGGAGAGTTGATCCCCCTCCTGGATCGGATCTCCCTCCTTGAGGGAGCGAACCACCCCGTCCCTGCCCCTGGCATCGACCGTGCCGGACATGGTGGCGACCTTGCCGACCACCTCACCGGCTTCCGCCGCCCCGGGTGCGCCGGGACCAGCCACCACGACCGATTGGTCCGCCACGGAAAAGGTCAACGCCCGAACGGTCGAGAAAACAAGCCCCGAACCATTGGCCAAAGCCAGATCCGGGGGAGAAGCAAGGGAAAAATATCCCTCGATGCGGATCACCGCGCCATCCGGATTGGTGATCAGCAGATCCTGACCATCCTGGGTGTATTCGCCCTGGAGCAGAAAAGAGCCGTCCGGAAGGAGAATCGAGGCGGCACCCGGCGGAATCTTAAGATGGATCTCGTGATTGACCCATGGCGCGAGGGGGGATTGCGCGACAAATCCCTGTGGCAAGAGCTGTTTCATGGCGAACATCCCGCTCATTCAAGACACGTCGTCGTCCGCCGAGCCTCTTCCCCACGGACAATTCAACAGACAACCAGACCCCGCACGCCCGATCAACGCGTCGGAGCGGCACCCCCCTCCACCGCCGGGTTGCGACGCAGGACGCCGGCCTCGGTCAATTTATCCACCACCTGCTTGCTCATTCCGAACGAACGCAAAAAACCGTCCAACGGCATGATCAGGCGCGAACGGGTCTCCATCTTCGAATTGTTGGCATCGGATTGGGACGGATCGAGTGTGGCCAACTCGATGCGCACGATATTGCCGGTGACGACAATATTGCCGAAAGTATCACAATAGATCTCGGAAATACTCATACGATAAGCTCCACACTGGAATCGATAACCAGATTGCCAAGAAGAGAAAAAATCTCCTCAAGACAATCCACGGGACTTTTGAGCAACGTTCCACGGCATTTGAAAGACGACATCGTGAACAAACAAAAGACCAACCGGATCAAGGGAGGGACGACTGTGACAAACCCACCACCAGCCAATGGATGGGATGAATTATCCTGTAGATTTCTGAAAATTGCAAGCAGATTAAATAAGTACAATATTCTTGCAAAGCAGGAAGTTAATGATCAAAAGAATAAACGATCGTCTGTTAATATCGAGTTATTTACAAAAAGACCATCATCAAGGATGAAATAATCTCAATGGATTACAAAGAATGAGTTGAATCAAAATGCTCCGGAAATTCCTGCGCATAGAGCAAAAGATAGGCACACAACTCCCGATCCACCTCGGCGATGTGATGCTCCAGCCAGGTCAGCAGAAATGAAGCCACTTCCCGGGCAATGGCCCGCTCGGCCTGGGCCGAATCGGCGTTGGCGAACCGCTCCCGAAACAATCCGACCTGTTTGAAAAGCGAGCGATGCTCGTGCAGATGATCCTCCATGCCCGGAAAACCGGTGGAGCGCATGAAAATCTCCTCGTGTTTGAAATGGGTCGCGGTGTAGCCGTTCAAACACAAAAACACCGTGGCCAAATCATACCCATCCTCCCCCTGATCCAACGAACGCAACAACTCATGATAGATGGCGAAAATCAGTTCGTGCTGGGTATCGATCGACGAACAGCCCAGACGGTATTGCGCGGGCATGAAACTGAGTCGGTTTTCCATCAAGCGCGCCTCGACAAAATAAAAAGGTTGGGCCCCGACCGTGCTCTTCGATGATGGGCGTTCCACGAAACAAAAGGGCCATGAACCCATAGAATACGGATTCATGGCCCGAATTGCAATCATTCAGATCCATGCCTAGCCTTTCTTTCCGGGCCACGACAGCCCGGATAGCGGCCAGATTCGATCTCAAACCATCCCTTAACCGATGATGGCGTTCAGGGTGGCGCTCGGACGTTGCGCCTTGGCCACCTTGACCGGATCGGTATGGTAATACCCACCCACGTCGATGGGAGATCCCACTCCGATCTTCAACTCCTCGGAGATCGTGGCGTCATTCTGCTCGAGCGCGGCGGCGATCGGAGCGAAGTGAGCCTTCAACTCGGCATCTTCGTCCTGATCGGCCAGGGCACGGGCCCAGTGCTTGGCGATGTAGTAGTGGCTGGCCTTGTTGTCCACCTCACCCACGGCACGACCGGGCGACATGTTGTTGTCGAGCAGACTGCCAATGGCATGATCCAGGGTCTTGGCCAGAACCAAGGACTTGGAGTTGCCACGGGTGTGTCCCAGATGCTCGAGCGAAGCCCCGAACGCGGAAAATTCGCCCAGCGAATCCCAACGCAGATGTCCCTCTTCCAGAAACTGCTGCACATGCTTGGGAGCCGAACCGCCGGCACCGGTCTCGAACAGCCCCCCCCCCTGCATCAACGGGACGATGGAGAGCATCTTGGCGCTGGTGCCCAGTTCCAGAATCGGGAACAGATCGGTCAGATAATCACGCAACACGTTGCCGGTCACGGAAATGGTGTTCTCACCATCCTTCATGCGCTGCAAGGAGAAGATGGCCGCATCCACCGGCGGCAGGATGCGCAGATCCAACCCGGTGGTGTCGTGATCCTTGAGATAGACCTCGGCCTTGGCGATCAACTGGGCATCGTGGGGACGGGCCGCGTCAAGCCAGAACACCGCCGGCCAGCCGGAAAGACGGGCACGGGTCACCGCCAGCTTCACCCAGTCGCGAATCGCGGCGTCCGTGGCCTGACACATGCGCCAGATGTCCCCGGCCTGCACCGCATGCTCCATCAACACGGTTCCCGCCGCGTCGATCACCTTCATCACGCCATCGGCGGGAGCCTTGAAGGTGGTGTTGTGGGATCCGTACTCCTCGGCCTTCTGGGCCATCAGGCCGACGTTCGGCACGCTGCCCATGGTGGACGGATTGAAGGCGCCATGCTTCTTGCAGAAGTTGATCGTGGCGTCGTACACCCCGGCGTAACAACGATCCGGAATCACCGCCTTGGTGTCATTGGCCTTGCCATCCGGCCCCCAACCCTTGCCGCCGTTGCGGATCATGGCGGGCATGGAGGCATCGACGATGATGTCGCTGGGAACGTGCAGGTTGGTGATGCCGCGATCCGAATCGACCATGTAAAGAGCCGGTCCGTTGGCGAAACAGGCCTGGATGTCCGCCTCGATCGCCTGACGCTCGGCATCCGGCAGGGTGGCGATCTTGGCGAGCAGGTCGCCGAAGCCGTTGTTGGGATCCACGCCGAGCTTGGCGATCAACGCCGCGTGCCTGGTGAACACCTCCTCGAAGAAGACCGTCACCGCGTGACCGAAGATGATCGGATCCGACACCTTCATCATCGTGGCCTTCATGTGCAACGAAAAGAGCACACCCTGTTGTTTGGCCTCCGCGATCTGCTCCTTGAGGAACGCGCGCAACGCCTGGACGCTCATGAAGGTGCCGTCGATCACGTCATCGGTCTTGAGGGGAACCTTATCCTTCATCACCGTCACCGAGCCGTCGGCGCCGACGAACTCGATGCGGGCGTTCCCCGCCGAAGCGGCGGAGACGGTCAGGGACTTCTCGTTGCCAAAAAAATCACCGCCTGTCATGGAGGCGACATGGGTCTTGGAGTCCGGGCTCCAGGCCCCCATCTTGTGGGGATTTTTCTGGGCATAGGCCTTGACCGAAAGCGGGGCGCGACGGTCGGAGTTGCCCTCGCGCAGCACCGGGTTGACGGCGCTCCCCTTGATCTTGTCGTAACGGACCTTGGCCTCGCGCTCCGCGTCGCTCTGGGGATCCTCGGGATAGTCCGGAATGGCGTAACCCTGGGATTGCAACTCCTTGATGGCCGCCTTGAGCTGCGGCACCGAGGCGCTGACGTTCGGGAGCTTGATGACGTTGGCTTCCGGGGTCTTGACCAGTTCACCCAATTCGGCCAGATCATCGGGTTGTCTTTGGGCTTCGGTGAGATTTTCCGGGAAACTGGCGATGATGCGTCCGGCCAGGGAGATATCCTTGGTGCCGATGGTGATGCCGGCGGCGCGGGTGAAGCTCTGGAGAATCGGCAGGAACGAGCCGCTGGCCAATTCCGGCGCTTCATCGACCTTGGTGTAAATGATATCCGGTTGTGACATCGATTGTAGCTCCTTGACTCTGTGAATCTGCTGTAACGATGGGATCGACCAGAAAATGGACTTGAATCCGCGTGAGGGCGACGACCCCGAAACGGAGTGCATCTCCTGCCGCTTGGAACCACCGGAGGGCGACTCCGGAGGGAATCTCGGATGGCGCCGGTATACTCTGGATCTCCATCTCCAAAAAACCGCGCGCCGCTTGGGAAGGAAGGTTTTTCATGCCAGGGAGGAGCCCCCTCTCTCCCAGCCGACGCAAACTCGAAAAGTCCGCGTCGGATTCAACCAGAACAGGGTTGGCCCCCATCGATTGCCGTAACCTCCCGTCAGGGAAAGATCCACGGTCCGGGGGGCTTCCCCCATCATGCACGGCCCCTGGAACCTCCGCGAGGAGATTCCAGGGGGGATTCACGACAATTAGACGATCAGGGCCACGATCAGCAAAGCCACGATGTTGGTGATCTTGATCATCGGGTTGACCGCCGGACCGGCGGTATCCTTGTAGGGGTCGCCCACCGTGTCACCGGTGACCGACGCCTTGTGGGCGTCGGAACCCTTGCCACCGAAGTTGCCCATCTCGATGTACTTCTTGGCGTTGTCCCAGGCGCCACCACCGGTGGTCATGGAGATGGCCACGAAGATACCGGTGATGATGGTACCCATGAGCACGCCGCCCAGGGCCTGCGGCCCGAGCAGGAAGCCGACCAGCACCGGCACGAGAACCGGCAGGAGCGACGGGACGATCATCTCGGCGATCGCCGCCTTGGTCAGCATGTCCACGGCCTTGGAGTAGTCCGGCTTGCCGGTCCCTTCCATGATGCCCGGAATTTCGCGGAACTGACGACGCACTTCGATCACGACGGCGCCCGCCGCGCGACCCACGGCCTCCATGCCCATGGCGGCGAAGAGATACGGCATCATGCCACCGAGGAACAGACCGACGATGACCATGTGATCCGACAGGTTGAAGGTGATCCCCTGCACGACCTTGTCGAGTTCGTGGGTGTAGTCGGCGAAGAGCACCAGGGCGGCCAGACCAGCGGAACCGATGGCATACCCCTTGGTGACGGCCTTGGTGGTGTTGCCGACCGCATCCAACGGATCGGTGATATCACGGATCTCGGAGGGCAGTTCGGCCATCTCGGCGATGCCGCCGGCGTTGTCGGTGATCGGGCCATAGGCGTCGAGGGCAACGATGATGCCGCTCATGGAGAGCATGGAGGTGGCGGCCACGGCGATGCCGTAAAGACCGGCCAGGTCATGGGCGGCGACGATGCTGACACACACCGCGAGCACCGGGGCGGCGGTCGCCTTCATGGAGACGCCCAGACCGGCGATGACGTTGGTGCCGTGGCCGGTCTCGGAGGCCTTGGCGATGTCGCGCACCGGTTGGAACTCGGTGGCGGTGTAATATTCGGTGATCATCACCATGGCGGCGGTCAGGGCCAAGCCGATCATGGCCGCGCCGTAGAGCGCGCCGACGCTGTACATGCCGTTCTTGCCCATGATCCACATGGTGATCGGCAGGAAGGTGACCGCGGCGATGATGCCGGAGACGATCAGACCACGATAGAGCGCGGTCATGATCTTCTTGCCCGGAAGATATTTGACGAAATAGACACCCACGATGGAGGCGATGATCGAGACGCCGCCCAGAACCAGCGGATAGAGCACGGCATTGCCGAACTTCGGCATGACCAGGGCGCCCAGCAGCATGGTGGCCACCACGGTCACGACATAGGTCTCGAACAGGTCGGCGGCCATTCCGGCGCAGTCGCCCACGTTGTCGCCCACGTTGTCGGCGATCACCGCCGGGTTGCGCGGGTCATCCTCGGGGATGCCGGCTTCCACCTTGCCCACCAGGTCCGCGCCCACATCCGCGCCCTTGGTGAAGATGCCGCCACCCAGACGGGCGAAGATGGAGATCAGCGAGCCACCGAAGGCCACGCCCACCAACGGCTTGAGAACCATCGCCATGGTGGTTCCGCCGGCGAGCTTCAACAGCAGCCAGAAGAAGATCGCGACACCCAACAGACCCAGACCCACCACCAGCATGCCGGTGATGGCGCCACCGCGGAAAGCCACCTGCAGGGCGGCATCCAGACCGTTCTTGGCCGCCTCGGCGGTGCGCACGTTGGCCTTGACCGAAATGCCCATGCCGATGAAGCCGGACAGACCGGAAAGCACCGCGCCCACCACAAAACCAAGCGCCGTGGCGACATCCAGGAACATGGCCATCAACATGAACAGCACGCCGCCCACATAACCGATCGTGGTGTACTGACGCTTCATGTAGGCACGCGCACCCTCCTCCACGGCTCCGGCGATCTCACGCATCCGGTCCGTTCCGGTGGGCAGGGCCAAAATCCATTCACGGGTCTTCCACCCGTATGCTACTGCGCCTATTCCGCACAGTATCGAAAAGAACAACGCCCCCATCGATATTTCCATAGCCTCAAACCCCTTATCCGAAAAATGAGTTTTCATTCCCGCTCGCGCGGGTTGTGTTACGTGTCAGAAAGAAGGGTTCCAACCCCTCTCGCCCCACCTTTCCATCCCGCGGGGGAGATGCACGGTGGGTTCGCGCGCCGTTGGCCGGATTCGGTCCAACCGCACGCGCGACTTGGCTCTGTCAGCCGATGATGGCGCACAGGGCATCGAACACGACGTTCATATCCTGCATGCCGTCCACGACCTTGATCTCTCCCTTGCCGCGATAGAAATTCAGCACCGGCGCGGTCTGGGCATGATAGACGGTCAGACGGTTGCGCACCGTCTCCTCGGTGTCGTCCGCGCGGGTGACCAGGGCGCCGCCGCACTTGTCGCAAACGTTTTCGACCGCCGGAGCCTTGTGCTCGATGTGATACCCCTCGCCGCACTTGCCGCAGGTGCGGCGTCCGGTGATGCGGGAGACCAGCGCCTCGTCGGCGGCGGTGATGTCGATCACCTGATCGATCTTCAGCCCCCGCTCGGTCAACATGGTGTCCAGCGCCTCGGCCTGGCCGACGGTGCGCGGAAACCCGTCCAGAATGAAACCGTTGGCGCAATCCGCCTCGCCGATGCGATCCCCGATGATGCCGACCACGATCGCGTCGGTCACCAGACCGCCGCTCTCCATGGCCGCCTTGGCCTGAAGACCGACCGGGGTGCCGGCCTTGACCGCCGCGCGCAGCATGTCACCGGTGGACAGTTGCGGAATGCCATACTTTTCCGCGATGCGCCGCGCCTGAGTGCCCTTGCCGGCACCAGGAGGGCCCATGAAGATCAGATTCATGCGAAACTCCTTTGGATACAATGAACAATACGTGGCTGAAACGAGTCGAACAAACGACGATAAACGATATTGATTTCAATCAATTGTAAAATCAACAAATTGTTTCGATACTAAACCATCCTGGCGTGGTTGTCATACCCTAAAATGATTTTTTCGCCAATTTTTCCACCAGCCCGACGCGTCATCTCACGAATGCTCGCGGGCATGCGCACCCAGACGCGCCATCAAGCTCCGGTCGATCCGCTCGGGTATCGGCTTGATGCCGCCCATCCAATCCAGCAGATCCGCATCCGACTCCTCGAGCAACTCCAGAAACCCGGCACAAGCCCGGTCATCCAGTCCGGCGAGTTCACGCTCCAGAAAGCGCTCCAGAATGCGCTCCATCTCGGCCATCGACCGCCGCCCGGCCAGAAAGACCAGCCGCCGCCGTGCCGCAACGAGATTCACATCGCCATCCATGCCCATCGGATCCCTTGGTCCCAGATCCCGCTACTCTCCGTCGAAGACCGGAAGATCCCGCACCCAGTCCCGACCGGGAATCGTCTCGCCCCCCCAGGGCGGTTTGCCGTAGTACAACGCATCGTCGGTGCAGACGTGATGATACTCGGCGTGATGGAAATTGGCCTTGCGAAAATCCACCCCCCGCAGATCGCACGAGATGAAACGGGTCGCATCGAGCGAAGATTCGCGCATCTGGGCTTGGGAGAGGTTCGCGCCGGTGAAATCGGCTTGGTCCAGATTGGTCTGGAGCATCTGCGCCTTGACCAGAACCGCGTTGCGAAAATCGACCCGCGGCATGGCGCTCAAAAAAAACGACGCCTCCGTGGCATCCGCCCCCTCCAGGGAGCATTGATCCATCTCCACCCTCTGGAACAGGGCGTGAGACATGCGGGCTGCACGCATGGTGACGCGGGAGAATTGCGACTCCACCACATGGGCGCCGGTCAGATCGCAGCCATCCAGATTGACATCGCTCAACACCCCGCCGGAGAGATTCACCCCGGAAAGGTTCATGCCGGACAGATCGACGCCCGAGATGTGGATGAAGGAGAGGTCCGCGTCACGCAAGGAGCCGTCGGCGTGACCGAAGGCTTCCATCAAGGCGGTTTTGGTGACGAAACGTTGCATGCGAATTCGTTAATATTAAAAATATCAAGTTGATTGACCCTGTACTACAGACACTTTAACACAGGTTCCACACACCGTCCATGGTATCTGGCAAACAAAACACCACGAAAATCGCGAGATCCTCCGATGATTCGGTCCGGGGGCGATCACCACCCCCGGACCGGCACTCAACAACCCGACGACATCACCTCACGGACGGTACAGATTGACGATCTTGTTCCGATCATAATCCGGCGTGCCGTTCACCATCTTGACGATGGCGGACAGACGCTCGTCCAGGGTTTCGCGTTCCACCTTGTACAACAACCCCATCGGACGGTGGCCCTCGCCATCGCCGCGGGCGATATCCATGGCCGCACCCAGATCGGTGACATCGTGCCCCTCGGGGATCTCCTTCATCAGGTCGCGATAGTACTGGATCGTGTCGATGCGGTTGTAGGTGACGCACTGGGAGTAGAGGTTCACATAGGAGAAGCCCTTGTGCTCCAGCGCCCCCTTGATCAGATCCGCGCACACCTTGGGCTTGCCGGCAAAGGCCTGGGCGACATACGTGGCCCCATAGGTGAGCATGTACAAAAGCGGATTCATCGGATCGTCCGGACCGCCATACGGGGTGGTGTAGGCCTTCAACTCGCGGCGCGAGGTGGGCGAATACTGACCCTTGGTCAAACCGTAGATGCCGTTGTCGAACAGGATGTAGGTCATGTTGACGTTGCGGCGCGCCATGTGCGGCATGTGACCGCCACCGATGGCGAAGCCGTCGCCGTCACCGCCGGTGATGCACACCAGCAACTCCGGACGGGCCAGCTGCACGCCCGTGGCCACCGGTCCGGCGCGACCATGCAGGGTGTGCATCTTGTAGGACTGCATGAAGTACGGGGTACGCGACGAGCAGCCGATGCCCGAAACGTTCACCAGATTGGTCGGATCCACGCCCAACTCGGAGAGGGCGCGCATGATCCCGTTCAAAATGCCATGATGGCCACAGCCCGGACACCACACCACATTCACGTCCGACTTGTAATCCTTCGGCGCCATTTCCTTTTTGTGCAACGCGGCGATGGACATTACAGCACCTCCTTCACTTTATTCACGATCATCGCGGGATTGAACGGCAGTCCCCCGCAGACGGTGTAGGGAATGGGGCGGATGGACGTCTCCGCGCGGATGAAATGGGACAACTGACCCTGGAAGTTCACCTCGGGCACGAGGATCTTCTTGCAGGTTTTGGCGAAGGCTTCGTACTGGGCCACCGGCATCGGCCACATCAGCTTGGGATAGAACCCCTTGACCTTGTAGCCGTCGGCGCGCAGACGGGCGATCGCCTCGCGGGCCACGCCGATGGTGCTGCCCCAGGTGATGATGCCCACATCCGCGTCGCCGTCGCCGTCGATCTCGACCGGCTTGTAGTTCTCGGCCAGACCCTGGATCTTGCCGAACCGCTTGCGATGCATCGCTTCGTGGTTGTCCGCCGACCAGGACGGAGAGCCACTCGGGCCGTGCTCCAGACCGGTGGCGATGTGCTCGCCACCCGGCGTGCCGGGATCGGCCATCGGCGACACCAGGTCATCGGTCATGACATAACGCTGATACTTCCCCTCGCCATCCCAACGCTTGCGGGTGACGATGGTGTAGCTCTCCGGCTTGGGAGCCGGGATCGTCTGGGTGGAGAAGGCCAGCGAGCCATCGGAGAGCAGAATCACCGGGCACTGGAACTCCTCGGCCAGATTCAGCGCATCGACGGTCATGTCCACGCAATCCTTCACGTCCTCCACCGACAACACCACGCGCGGCGCATCGCCGTGGGTGCCGTGGATGGCCAGGAACAGGTCCGACTGCTCGTGCTTGGTCGGCAGACCCGTGGAGGGACCGCCGCGCTGCACGTCCACCACCAGCGTGGGGATCTCGCCCATCGAAGCCATGCCCAACAATTCGCTCATCAGCGACAGGCCCGGACCCGAGGTGGCGGTCATCGACTTGCGACCCGCATACGAGGCGCCCAACACCTGGGCGATCGAGGCGATCTCGTCCTCGGCCTGAACCAGGGTGCCGGTCAACTTCGGGATGTGGGTGGCCACGAACTTGGCGATCTCGGTGGCCGGCGTGATCGGATAGGCGGAGTAGAACTCCAGTCCGCCCAGAATCGCGCCCATGCCCACCGCGTCGTTGCCGGAGATGATGATCACATCCTTGGGATCCACGGCATCGGCCACGCGCCAGTTGTCCACCTTCTGGATCGCGGCGCCCAGCTCCTTGCCCTTTTCGAAAGCCTTGAGATTGAAGCCGAGGATCTCTTCGCCCTTCTTCTTGAATTTGTTGGTCAGAACCTGCCGCAGGGTCTCCTCGTTGATGTTGAAGAGGACCGACAGCGCGCCCATGGCCACCATGTTCTTGGAACGGTACGAGCCCAGATCCTTGGCCGCCTGAGACATCGGCACCGGATAGCCGATCACCCCTTCCGGAATCTCCGGCTCGAAGTCGCCGCCCGGATAGTCGTACACGAAAGCGGTTCCCGGTGTCAGGAGATGCTTGTTGAGTTCATAGGCTTCGCCGTTGAACGCGCAGAAAACATCGAAGGTGTCGCCCTGATTGTACACCCGTTCGGAGCTGACCCGAACCTGGTACATGGCGTACCCCCCCTTGATCTCCGCCGGGAAGGTCTTGAAGGTGTAGACCTCCAACCCCGCCCGCGCGCAGGCCGCGGCCACGAAGTCACCGGTGGAGACGATACCCTCGCCTCCCTCTCCGGCGACCCGGATGATCAGGTCATTTGCTTTGGACATCGAGCGTTCCTCTCCTTGCTTGAAGTATGGCCGTTCCGACGCTCCCGAGCCGGAACGGCACTTGAATCAAACTACCCCCTCATCGACTGCTTGACGACGACACCCATTTCGGCGGGTGAACGGGCGATGTGAACACCCGCCATTTCCAATGCTTCGAACTTTTCAGCGGCGGTCCCCTTGCCACCGGAGATGATCGCGCCGGCATGCCCCATGCGCTTGCCCTTGGGCGCGGTGGCGCCGGCGATGAAGGCGGTGACCGGCTTGGTCATGTGCGCCTTGATCCAGGCCGCGGCCTCCTCCTCGGCGGTCCCGCCGATCTCACCGATCATGATCACCGCCTCGGTCTGCGGATCGTCCTGGAACATCGACAGACAGTCGATGAAATTGGTACCGTTGATCGGATCGCCGCCCAGGCCCACGCAGGTGCTCTGACCCAGCCCGACCGCCGTGGTCTGCGCCACCGCCTCGTAGGTCAGGGTGCCGGAACGCGACACCACGCCGACGTTGCCCACCTTGTGGATGTGACCCGGCATGATGCCGATCTTGCAGGCGCCCGGCGTGATCACGCCCGGACAGTTCGGCCCCACCAGACGGGTGACGCCACCGGACAGAAACCGCTTCACCTTCACCATGTCGAGCACCGGGATCCCCTCGGTGATGCAGACCACCAGCTTCAAGCCGGCGTCCGCGGCCTCCATGATGGCATCCGCCGCGAAGGGCGGCGGCACGAAAATCACCGATGCATCCGCGCCGGTCTCGCGCACGGCCTCGGCCACGGTGTTGAACACCGGTCGATCCAGATGGCGCGTGCCCCCCTTGCCCGGCGTCACGCCGCCGACCAGTTGGGTGCCGTAGGCGATCGCCTGTTCGGAATGGAAGGTTCCGTTGGCCCCGGTGAAACCCTGACAGATCACACGGGTGTTCTTGTCAACCAGAATGCTCATCGAAAACCCTCCTTATTGAATGGCCGCCACCACCTTGGTGGCGGCATCGTCCAAGTCATCCGCGGGAATGATCGCCAAACCCGACTTTTTCAAGATCTCCTTGCCCAGATCCACGTTGGTGCCGGCGAGGCGCACCACCAACGGCACTTTGACATCGACCTTGCGCGCAGCGGCCACCACGCCATCGGCGATCACGTCGCACCGCATGATGCCGCCAAAGATGTTGATCAACACACCCTTGACGCTGGAATCGGAGAGAATCAGTTGCAGGGCCGCGGTCACCGACTCGGTGGTGGCGCCGCCGCCCACATCCAGGAAGTTGGCCGGCGCGGCCCCCTTGAGCTTGATGATGTCCATGGTGGCCATGGCCAGACCGGCGCCGTTGACCATGCAGCCGATGGTGCCTTCCAGGCTGATGTAGTTGAGTTCATGCCGCGAGGCTTCGACCTCGAGGGGATTCTCCTCGTCCAGATCGCGCAGTTCGCGGATATCCGGATGACGATAGAGCGCGTTGCCGTCGAAGTTCATCTTGGCATCCAGCGCCATCACGTCCCCGTCCCCGGTGACCACCAGAGGATTGATCTCGGCCAGGGAGGCGTCGGTGGCGACGAAGGCGTTGTAGAGGGCGGTCATGAACTGCACACCCTTGTTCACCTGCGGACCCGCCAGACCCAGCCCGAAAGCCAGATTGCGCGCCTGATACGCCTGGAAACCGACCGCCGGATCGACGGCCTCCTTCAGGATCTTCTCCGGCGTGCGGGCCGCCACCTCTTCGATCTCCATGCCGCCCTCGGTCGAGGCCATCATGGTCACGCGCCCGGTGGCGCGATCGATCACCATGCCGAGATAAAGCTCACGGGCGATGTTGCACCCCTCCTCCACATAGATCCGCTTCACCTCCTTGCCCGCCGGACCGGTCTGCTTGGTGACCAGCGTCATGCCGAGCATGCGCCGGGCCTCCTCGCGCACCTCCTCCACGCTCTTGACCACCTTCACGCCACCGCCCTTGCCACGGCCACCGGCATGGATCTGCGCCTTGACCACGAACACGGCGGAACCCAACGCCTTCGCACCGGCCACGGCCTCGTCCGGAGTGAAGGCCACATGACCCCGCGGGACTTTCACCCCGAAACCGGCCAAGATCTTTTTTGCTTGATATTCATGAATATTCATAGTCTCTCACCTGTTTCGCTCCAACGGTCAATGTCCACACGCCCTGCCTCACGCAGTCCCTAGATGGGAGTCACCCTCCCGTAAGCCGGCAACAAGCGCGGCGCGGTTCCGCCCGATTGTTTTCCGACCGCCTCCAACTGTTCCAGAAACGCCTCCAGATGGCCCAATCCCGGTTCAGTGGGCTCCTTCACCCCCGCCGCGAAGGTCGCGGCAGAGATCCCGGCGCGCCTTCCGAAGACCAGGATCTCCAACAAGGCGTTGCCCATCAGGCGATTGCGGCCATGCACCCCCCCGGTCACCTCCCCCGCCGCGAACAACCCCGGCATATCGGTGCCACCGTTCGGCCAGATCACCACGCCCCCGTTCTGATAGTGCAGGGTTGGATAGGCCAGCAACGGCACCTGGCGGATATCCAAGCCCATGCGCAGATACTCCTTGAAGCGTCCGGGAAACTCCTTCTCGATGGTGCCGCGTCCGTGGATCAGGTCGATCATCGGGATATCCAGCCACACCCCGACCCCGCCGCCCGGGATGTTCACCCCGTTCCCGAACTCCGAACACTCGCGAATGATGGCCGCCGAGGTGACATCGCGAGGCTCCAGGCTGAAGACGAACTCATCCCCATGCCGGTTCAGGAGTTGCGCCCCCAGACCGCGAAACTTCTCGGTCAGGAGCAGTCCGGCCAACTTCTCCGGAAAGGCCACCCCGGTGGGGTGGTACTGACTGCTGCGCAGATCGCGCAACGGCACCCCGGCCCGATAGGCCAACACCAGACCATCCGCCGTGGCGCCGTGGTGGTTGGAGGTCGGGAAGCCGCTCAGGTGCAGCCGCCCCATGCCACCGGTCGCCAGGATCACCGCCTTGGCGGTCACCACCAGCGGGCGTCCGCTCGGCAACTGTTCGAGCACCGCGCCGGCGGCCCGTCCGTTGTCGTCGGTCAGAAGCTCCACCGCCGGCGCGAACGGCAACACCGTGACCCCTTTGAGACACTCCAGACGATCCTTCAGAACCCGCATCATCTCCAGGCCGGTGACATCCCCAGCCGCGTGCAGCCGCTTGCGCGAGGTGCCGCCGCCGTGTCGCACCTTCATCCGTCCGGTGGGGTACTTGTCGAAGAGCATGCCCAACTCTTCCAACCAGCGCAGCACCGTCGGTCCCTCGGAGACCAGCGCCTCCACCAGGTCCGGATCGCTGCTGAAATGCCCGCCACCCATCACATCCAGAAAATGTTGCGCCGGCGAGTCGCACTCGTGATCCGCCACCTGCATGCCGCCTTCGGCCATCACGGTGTTGGAGTCGCCCAGGCGCAGTTTGCTGGCCATCAGCACCCGGGCGCCCGCCTCCGCAGCCACGATGGCCGCCGCCACGCCCGCGCCGCCGCCCCCGATCACCAGCACGTCGGTGGTCATGTCCACCGCCAGGGGATGCTCTGCCGTCTCGTCCAGCAACCGTTTCACCACCGGACGGGGGCGCGCCTCGAGCAGCGACAGAATCTCCAGGGGGACCGAACTCCCCTTCGACGGCCCCACCGAGAGAATACCGAACCCCTCCTCGCGATGGTCGGGATGAAACTCCCGCAGCAGCGCCCTCCGGTCGGACAGGGAGAGTTGTTCGATCCCCTCGCCCATGCGGCGACGGTCCAAACGCTGGTCGCGGGTCCGCTGCACCATGCGGATCGACTCGCGCAACGACTCGGGAAACGGTTGCAGATGAGCGATGGACATGGCGGCTCTTATAACAACGTCCGGTCCTCGGGCAACCAGGTGCCCGGAGGGGATTCGTCCGGTTCGCGCTCCCGACGCAGATAGAGCGCCTGGAACTCCATGGGATCCATACGCCGCATCCAGCGAAAGATCGCGGTGAAACGACCGGAATCGACCTTTTCGACCATGCGGGTCAGATGCTCGGCGCGGGGCTCCTGATGGGCGCCCAGCCAGCGTCGCGCGGCCAGGGCCGCATTCGGCTGAGAGATGCTCGCCGGACAGCGGATCACGCACAACTGGCACTGAATGCAGGTGAACGACTCCCGCGCTGCGGATTTAAGATCCCCCCGCTTGATCATGCCCACATAGCCCATGACATCGAGGTCCATGGGACACATGCGCACACACTCACCGCACATGACGCAGTGGTTGACTTCCGGGTAGAGCCGCAGGACGTGATGCGCCGGGGTCTCATCCTCTGGGAGTTCCAGACGGTGCGGTTGTTTTTTGACCGGGACGTGCGGCAAGGGGAGAATTTCCATGCCATCGAGTACCGTCTGCTGGCACATCAGGCCCGCAGACATGGCGTGCGTCTGGGATGGCACCCGAAAAAGAACCGCGCAAGCCCCGCAGACGCCCCCCCGACATCCAACTCCGCGTACCGGACCGATTCCCACCGCTTCGAGAGCGGAGAGAATGGTCTTGCCGGACGGGACTTGCAACCATGTTTCGTCGTAACGGATCGCGACCGTGGACGATGTTTGCAGCGTATTCTTCAATGATCCGCCATGACCTGTTCGAGGTCGGCTTTATTCCATAAACCCGATTAATCGTCCATAATTCATTTATATCCGACCAAACGCCAAAAGAATGCCATGATCCGGCACGAGGATCAAGGTCACGCGGAATTTTTTACCGTGGAACTCCCGCAAGGGAGGTACACGGTGGGGGGTGAGGGGGTTCTCCCCCCATCATGCCAGGTTACCGTGGAACTCCCGCAAGGGAGGTACACGGTGGGGGGTGAGGGGGTTCTCCCCCCATCATGCCAGGTTACCGTGGAACTCCCGCAAGGGAGGTACACGGTGGGGGGTGAGGGGATTCTCCCACCGTGCCAGTTACGCGATCACCGGTAACGTACCGATCCGGACACGAATCGGGGGTTGAGATCTACATCCCAACCCCCGAAAATTCACACCGTCCGACACATGCTCACCGGGTCATGCATCCCATCGGGATGCGCGATCCATCGACTCCCGTCACTCGGCAGTGGCCGAGGTCTCATCGGTCTGCTTGTTCCAATGAATGGTGATGTGGGAGATCGAGCACAGATCCACATTGTACCAAACCGCATCTTCGCCATCTTCATACATCACCTTCAGATCCCATTTGCACGGGCCAGAAGGGCGGCTGAAGCGCATATGCAGGGTGGAACCGTCGGGCATGGTGCCATCCAGGATGTTGTCACCCCAATCATCGGATTTACTCGGACCGACATAGACCTCCTTGATCGTATAGCCTGTCTGATTGGTCAGATCGAAATCCTGCCGCGACTCGGCCAGAAGGTTCCCGGAAAACATCAAACCGCATGCCAGGGCCCCAGCAGTAAATAAGCGTTTCATGACTTTCTCCTCAATTTCTTTGTTGATTTCACGACGATAAACGATCCGGAATTCACCCGAACCGGCTGTTTTCCAGACCCGTTCGGCATACAAACCTTCAGTGCGGTATCCGGTTCACACTGCTTTCCTGAATCCTTGCAAAACGATTATCGATTGGTTCACAAACGTCTGAAAGTGAACTGTCGTCAATAAGATTCCAAACAATCAACCTTATGGAACCCACACACCCGGCCCCATCAATCCATTCCGCTCCCTGACACACATCCGGACAACCAACCGAACGAGGTCAACCCAACCACCATAACAAAAGCGCAGGCGCCACATTTTTAGAAATGATCTGAAATGTCTGCGTAAAATAGGGCCAATCAGCCCAATGATCAAGATCTTTTCCGATCACACTGCCAACTTTTTATACCAGATCCGGCAGTCTCGGGTGATTGCATGGGACAACGAATTGGTTCACAAGAAGAATTGCAAGAAAAACAGGCTTGTCTTGCCGTGAATGAAAATCACTTCCGATTGATCGGATGGACAAGAGGCTCAGGGGCATGCCCGCAACGGCTGCCGGATTCAGGAAGATTGCCTGGAGCCATCCTCGAGGATCTCCCGCGCCATGCTCACACGATGCAGACGGACCGTCTCGTCGCACTGATGCGAACGGATCGATTCCGCCTGTTTCTCTTCCAGGGCGGGATTCTGATAATAGGGATGATCGGGGTCGATGCGGTAGGATTCAAGCAGACTGCGCAGACTGCGGATCAGCTCCGGCTCGGTGCGACAGCGGTAGGTGCGGACGAAATCGGTCAGAAACGCCAGACGCACGTCGGACAGGGTGCCCAGGCGCGCCCAGTGCGACACCAGGCGACGCAACAAATCGGACGCCGCCGGCCCACTCCAGACCGGACGGCGCGCCAGACTCATGGCCAGATGGCGCGCATCGCCCGTCAAGGCCTGGTCGATGGCGGTCGCCACCCCTTCGTCAACCGGGCGATCCAACCCCAGCAAACGCAGATACCGGTCCACCACCACCTCGGGCAGAGGGAGGTAACCGGTATGACCGCCCACCCGCACCGGACAGGAGAGGGTTTCGGAAGCCAGGGTCGCCAGCATCGCCCCTTGCGCCTCGAGGCTCAATCCGGCAGGCGCAAGAGCCGCCTCGCACTCGGCCCGATCGCCCTGCACCGGCGTGAACAGCGGCGAAAGCAGCAACTCCTGCTCGTATTCGTCCATCTTGAGAATGGCGCCCGTGGCCTTGCCCGGCTCGGACTCCTCGGCATTCAACGGCAGGTCGATACGCGATGAGGGGGGGGTGCGGGTGCGTCGCAATTGACCACGCACGATGTCCAGCAAGTCGATATTCATGGCTCTCTTTCAATCCCTTGTCATGTCCGTACCACGATCCGAACGGAATGGCATCACCCGCTCTCCCACCCGGATGGTTCATCCGGGCGGGTCGGCAGTGATATTCCTGGTTGCAACGATAATGGCACGATGATGCGGGAAAGAAAATCAGAAAATCTTGTCTTCGCTCCACTCCACGTCGCAGCAGAGCACATAGACATGGCTCCCCTTGCGAATCGAGACCGACAGCGTGGTGCAGATGTTCAGGCTGGTATTGGAGCGATACGGCGGAGAAAATTGCACCACCCCAGGGTTGTGGATGGCGGAATGGAAGCTGTTGCGACGGGTCCAGGTGGCCCCATAGGAGTCCCACAACGGCTTGTAGCGCATATCGACCCGTTTGAGTTTCTCCTCCGGGACGATGTTCTGGCTGACCTGCAACCCCTTGTGATCCAACAAATAGACCCGTTCCACACCCTTCATGCGCAGAATGCGTCCGGCAGCCTCTTCCAACGGGTTGTCGTCGGCGACCGCCCAGGCGCACTCCATGAACTCGTTGGTGTACTGCCCCATCTCCAGATTGTGGTGATGGACCTCCTTGAAGATCTCCCGCTCGCTCTGGGACAACAGGTTGCGGAACGCACCATCCCAGTCCACGGCGCTGCGGCGCGTGGCACGGGTCTCCAGACTGCCGAAATAGCGGCCCTGGACGAAATCCGCCTCCAGACGCATGACCAGAAACGCCTCTTCCTCGGTCTCGATCTTCTCCATGAGCACCAGACCGCCCGAGGCGTGGATCAGCGACACCAGCTTGAAAAGCATGCGCTTGGCACGACCGCTCTTCAGGGCGTTGACGATGAGGGAGTGGTCGAGCTTGACGATATCCGGCGACAGACGCCACAACCGGTCCAGGTTGGCCGACTCGGCGCGGAAGTCGTCGAACAGCACCAGACAGCCCAACTCCTTGAGCTGATCGATGGTGCGGGTGAGCACGGTTTCGAAGTTGCCGGCATGCTCGCGCAGCGCGATCACCAGCTGATGCGGCGGAAACCCGGTGTAATCGAGCAAATCGGCCAGAAACTGGATGTCCGGATCCTTCACGCCGAGCATCACGCGCGGATGCATGTTGGTGACCAGCCAGCGGTCATCGATCTCCGCAGCCATGTAGTTCTTCATGTGCAACAACATGCGCATGCGGTCCATCTGCACCACATGCTCAGGATCGTTGATGCACGAGAAAATCGAAGTGGCCGAGCGGGTGGTTCCATCCGGCTCGATGGCCCGGCAGAAGGCCTCGAACCCCACGCCGCGCTGATGGGTGGTGCTGTAGATCCTCTGAAAAAAAGTGCCCACCCGCCAGGAGTGAAAATCAGCCTGGAACACGCCATCGTGCTGAATGATCTGGCGATCGAGGGTACGCAGATCATTGAAATTGACGCTTTCGCGCGCTTTACCATCCGGGGTGGTTTTGGCCCGATCATCCATTGCTTGCACTCCTTCCCCTTGATCCGTCAACAATTGAATAGCCTGGCGATGCTCTGTGCCACATCATAGCAAACTTTCGCGCCGGTTATCCATTTCTTTCGAGTTCTTCGATCTGATCTTCGTTCTGCACCCGCGCCAACTCCTGCAAGAGACGCCAGTTGAGCTGACGGTCCTTCTGGGAGAGCATGAGCACGTCGCTGGGATTGCCCTCGGCGTCGAAGTTCTTCTTGAAACGGCCCTCGCCTCTGGCGAACTCGATGAAATCGAAGGTCTTCTCGACCCCGTTCGCATCCTTCTTGACGTGCCAGTCACGACGCATCGACGGATTGCCCTGCAACGACAGACGCGAAGCCAGGGTCGGTCCGCCCTCCGGGTCGTAGATGAAGACCGGGAAGGCGCGCGATTCGACCGCCAGGATCGCCCGCTCGCAAGAACGGTCATCGGCCACCTGATGCTCGGGCTGACAGGTGGTGTAGACGTTGATCAGGGCCGGTCCGTCGAACTCCAAAGCCTGTTCGATGCACCTGTAGAAGTGGTTGATCATCGGACCCACGGTCTGGGCCACGAAGACGTGCGGATGCATCATCGCGATGTTGGCGATCTCCTTGCGCCGCTCCCACTTGCCCTTGACGTGGGTGCCATGCACCGACATCTTGGCGTCCTGACCGATGTAGGTGGCGGTGGAGGTCTGACCACCGGTGTTGGAGTAGACCTGGGTGTCGAGCACCAGGGCCTTGATGTTCATGCCGGAGGTCAACATGCGCGACAGGGCCTGGAAGCCGATGTCGAGCATGGAGCCGTCACCGCCGATCACCCAGATCTGATGATCCTGCTTGCCAACCTGGTCCCAATGGCTGCGGATCCCCATGGCCACGGTGGCGGCGTTTTCGAACAGGGAGTTGACCCACGGCGCACGAAATGGATTGTACGGATAGGTGGAGCCGTACACCGTGTTGCAGCCGGTGTTGGCCACGATGCCGTACTTGTTGCCGATCTTGGTTTGGGTCATGGCCAGGAACTGACGCAGCACCGAGGTTTCGCCGCACCCCATGCAGGAGCCGGCGCCACCCACGTACTGATTGGCCGAATCCCGAAGCATGATATCCACCTTGAGCTTCGGGTTGATGTACATCTCCGGGGTCTCCGGGGCTTTTTTGTAGAACTCCCAGAGGGTGAAGTAGGCCGGAAGATTCACCGGCGTCTTCTTGATCATCTTCAAGGCGTTGTGGCTGCCGCAGGCGGTGACGCACTCGCCGCACCCCTTGCACTTGGTCGGATCGATGAAGATCCCGAACCAGGCGCCGCCCGAGGCGTCGCTGCCCTTGCCCTTCTTCTTCTCGTAGGTCTTCCAGAACTTGGTGGTCTGCACCAGCTGGCTGGTGATCAACTCCTGATCACCCTCCTCCGCAAAGAATCCGAGGCTCTTCTCACGGGCATCCTGAGTGATCACCTTGCCCCAGATGGCCGAGTCCGGACAGTTCTGGACGCACTCCATGCAGGCGACGCAGTTGGCCGACTCGTACTCGGGCAGGTCCGGCGCGATGTAGGAAAAATCGCGATAAGAGCCGGTCCCAGCCGGAACCACGGAACAGGCCAGAAACGCATCCGCTGGCTGCCCGGAGCCGGCGCCGCTGTTGTAGGCGCTCAGAATCTCCCTGGCACGCGTGGCATCGTACCATTGGGGCGTGGCTTCGGAATAGATCAACGCACGTTGGGTCATGACGAACCTCCCATGGAAACGATCAGCACCGTTTCCGACACGAAACCCTTAAATAAAGAACGCGTTCACGTCCTTGCCCTTGGCATCCCACTCCTCTTTGCCCTGGACAAGAATTTCATCCGGCGTGCTGTCCATGATGGCCGGGGTCACTTCCATGACCCGCGTATACCCTTTCTTGACCGCCGCGAGGTTGTCCTCCACCACCTTGGCGCCACGCTTGCCGAAATACTTGGTCAAGGGTTTGGCCACCTTGGAGAACAACGCCTCTTCGGTCATGCCGGCATTCTCGCGGAACGGCGTCACCCGCAGGAACACGCCCAACAGCACCACACCCTGGAAACGCTGAATCAACGAGGAGTCGTTCAAACACGATTCACGGGCGATCTGGATGGTATCGACCCCGTAGAAGCGGATGCGGTTGGTCTTCATGAAATACTTGGCATAGGGCGGCAGGGAATCCCAGAGCGACTGAGCCGAGGTCTCGTCGGTGTGCTGGAAGACGATGCCCCCCTCTTGCAGCCCCACGAGCGGATTGCCCATGTGCCAGGTGGTCGGATCCATCAACGGCACGAACTCCACCTGCTTGAGTTCGCAGTGGGTGAGGATCTTTCCTTCCGGGATCACGGTAAGGTAGGTGTTGGTGGGCAACCCCTTCTTTTCCGAACCGTATTTGGGCGCAGCCTGCACCCTGAAACCGAAGATGTCGCCGAGCATGGTGGCGATCACCTTGTTGGTGGTCACCGAACCGTAACCGCCCACCGAATGGGCGCGCACCGAGAACGATCCGGTCGGACGCACGTCCGGCTCCTCCTCGAAGGGGAGCGCGCTGGCGTGATCGATGCCGAGGGTGAAATAGCGTTTCCCCTCCACCGGTCCGAGGAGCATGTTCCTGACCACGGCCAGCATGTGACCGGGGGTGACATCGCGAGAGCCCAGACCCGCCGCGCCGGAGAAGACCACCGGCATGCGCTCGATCTTGTCGAAGCCCGGCAATCCCATGGCCGCCTTGGCCAGCGACGCCTCAACGTCGGTGGTCAGAGGGTTGTCCACCATGGTCGGAATGTCGCACCGCTCGAGCACCGCGACCGCCTTGCAGTTCTTGAGCGCACGGGCAACCGCCTCCGCCGGGAAGGGGCGGAAACAGGTGACGATCACCACGCCGAGCTTGACGCCCAAACGGGAACGCACCACGTTGATCGCCGACATGGCGGTCTCCGCCGTGGTTCCCATGGCGACGATGGCGTATTCGGCATCCTCCATGCGGATCGACTGGGCCAGTTCGTAGCGGCGTCCGGTCAGGGCATGGTACTCGTCCATGGCCGACTGGATGATGCCGGGCAGCTTGTCGTAGTAGTGGCGCTGGGCGATCTTGCCCTGCATGTAGGCGTCCTGGTTCTGCACCACGCCGATCTGCACCGGGGTGGCCGGATCGAACACCGCCCGCATCCGCTCGCGGGGATCGCCAAGATACTCCCGGATCAACCCCTCTTCCGGGAAATTAAGATTTTCGATGGTGTGGGTACCCAGGAAGCCGTCCTGGACATTCATCATCGGGGTGAAGGCTGCTTCCGAGGCGCGTCGCGCGATCAGGCACAGGTCCGCCGAGGCCTGCACGCTGTGGGCGAAGAGAATCCCCCAGCCGCAATCCGAAACCCCCATCACGTCGTCGTGACCGGCATGGACGTTCAACGCCTGGGAGGTCAGGGCCCGGGCGCCGACGTTGAGCACTTGCGGCAGACGTTTGCCGGAGATGGTATAGAGCACCTCCTTCATCAGGATCAGCCCCTGCCCGGAGGTGAAGTTGGTCACCCGCCCGCCGGCCAGCGCGAACCCCTCGCAGGCCGAGGCCGAAGAGTGCTCGGACTCCAGCTCCATCCAGGCCAGGGGCGTTCCCCAGACGTTTTTCGCGCCGTTGGCGACCGCGACCTGATAGAGGATGCCCATGTTGGTGGAAGAGGTGATCGGGTAGGCCGCGGCGCCATCCGTGGCCCGCGTCTCCACATAGGAAACTGCGTCGGAGCCGTCGCCGGTACCGGGAATACCCGGAAAACGGTAGCTCGCTTGAGATTGGGCTGCCTGTTCGCTCATTGAAAACGCCCTCCTGGTGTTGAGGTGCCATGCGTGCCCATTCGTACCGAACCGGCGGGCCGATCATCGGAAGCCATGATGACGCTCGCGTGACTCAATACGGCAATGGATACGCAAGTATATTGCACTGCAAAAGAAATTTCAAGCTTTTCTGAGAACCGCTCTCAAGATTTACCGTAGAACTCCCGCCAGGAACTCCATGGTACGGGGAGTGAGGGGGGGATCCCCCATCATGACTAAGTTATATCTTGAAATTTCGCCTGCCGACAATTGCCTGATAAAGCGTTGATTCATCAATATATTCCAGTTCACCCCCCATGGGAAGCCCATGGGCCAGACGGGTGATGCACGGCACGAACGGTTCCGCCAGACGGGCCACGAAATGGGCGGTTGCCTCCCCTTCGACGGTGGAATTGGTCGCCACGATCAACTCCGCGAACCCCTCTCCAGCCAACCGGCTCTCCAGGGAGGCCAGATTCAGGGCATCCGGCCCAACCCCATCCAGAGGGCTCAACCGGCCTCCCAGCACATGATACATCCCTTTGAACAACCCGGCCTTCTCGATGGCCAAAAGGTCGGAGGGCTCCTCGACCACGCACAGACGACTCCGGTCCCGCAGGGGATCTTCGCAGATCCAGCACAAGATCTCCCCGGCTCCGGAATCCTCCTCGGCGAGGTTGTGGCAGCACGCGCAACCGCGAATCCGATCCCGCACCCCTTCCAGGGCCTCGATCAACTCGCCAGTCTCCCCGTGGCCGCGTCGCAACAGATGATGAACCATGCGCCGCGCGCTCTTGGGGCCCACGCCGGGAAAGCGCGACAGCACCACCACCGCCCGTTCCAACGAGGGCAATCCCTTCACTGTCGCATCCCGCCTTTCGGATCGTGCCTTGGAATCAGAACGGCAGATTCAGTCCAGGGATCTTCATCCCCCCGGTCAACTGCGCCATGCTGTCGCGGGTGGCCTCCTGGACCTTGCGCTGCGCGTCGTTGAACGCCGCGGCCACCAGATCCTCAAGCATTTCGATCTCCTCGGCATCCACCACCGAAGGATCGATGCGCACCCGCATCACCTCCTGCTTGCCATTCATCACCACCTGGACCATGCCGCCCCCGGCATGTCCGGTGAGAACCAGCGCCGCCAACTCTTCCTGGATCTTGGCCATTTTGGCCTGCATGGCCTGGGCCTGTTTCATGATCTCGCCGATGTTCTTCATAGCCTGCTCTCCCGGCGCGCCGCAACCTGGAATGATGGGGAAAACCCCTCACCCCTGGACCTCAGAACTCCCCTCGGAAATTCCACGGTACGTAAAGTTAGGACTGGACGCGCCACGCAAAGGTTCCACGGAAATCAACCGGGCCGAAAAAGTCTCCATCAACCGTCGCGCGTCCGGGCGTTCGAGCAGCTTCTCCTCGAGACGACGACGGTACTCCCGCTCCTCCCGTTCGCTCCGCTCCTGGATGGTCTCGGGACGCGGCTCCGATGAGGGAGGTTCGACAACCACCCGGATTCCACTCAGTCCGCGCTCGTGCAGGAAGACCCGCAGGATCTCCCGCATCCGCTCCGGCGTACCAAAACAGTCATCCACCAACCGCAAACGCAGGCAGACCTCGCCCCCCTCCTCCGGAACGCCGAAGGCGATGCAGGCCACCTGACCACGCATCTTGCGCGCCACTTCCGGGGCGTGCTCGGTGGCGGAGGATAGCAGTTGATCCCAGGATGTCAATGCTTCGGACACTCCCGCGACACGCCCCGACACGGGAGACGCGGGCGGCTCGATGTTTTTTTCTTTTCCATCCTCGAGAGTTGGGCTGTTCTTGACCGGTTTGGAAAACATTTTCTCCGCCTGAACCGGCGCCCGTCCGAAAGGGTCGGAAGGGCGATGCCCTTCCGCTTCGGGAATCATCCGAACCGGAACGGTCACCGGTGCGGCGGCCACAGGCATGGAGCGGGGCGCACAAGTCGCGGGCGCGGCCACGGAAGGAGCAGCCGGATTGGCCACCGAAGCGGGAGGCGCCACCGAAGCGGGAGGCGCCACCGGTCCACCCCCGGCCAGCATGGCGATCAGTTTATCCAGCTCCGGGATCGGACGCAGATAGGTGGCCCGCAACAACACCATCTCCAGAGCCTGGGCCGGATGATCGGCCAGCTTGATCTCCCCCTCCCCCTTCAGGAAGGTCTGGTAGACCATCTGCAACTGCTCCAGACCCGGCCCCTCACCGCTCGCGGTCCCGCCCAGCACCCGTTCGCGGGTCCGACGATGCACCCGATCCAACAGATCGCGCATCAACGCCACCGGCTCCACGCCGCCGGCGTGAAAATGGGCCAGGGACTCCAGCACCTCCGGGCCGTGCCCGCCCAGCATCCGATCCAACAGCCGCTCCACCGCCTCCAGATCGGTCAAGCCCAACAGGGCGCGCACCGCCTCGAAACGCACCTCGCCCGAACCATGGGCGATCACCTGATCCAACAGCGACAACCCGTCGCGCACCGACCCGTCCGCGGCACGCGCCACCGCCTCCAGGGCGTCCGCGTCCCAGTCGATCCCCTCCTGGCGGAGGATATGCTCCAGATGGTCGATGAGCAGGGCCGGTGTCACCCGCTTGAGATCATGGCGTTGACAGCGACTCAGGATGGTGGCCGGTATCTTGCGCGGCTCGGTGGTGGCGAAGATGAATTTGACGTGCGCGGGAGGCTCCTCCAACGTCTTCAACAGGGCGTTGAAGGATTGGGTGGAGAGCATGTGCACCTCGTCGAGGATGAACACCTTGAACGGCGAGGAGGCCGGTGCGTAGGGGGCCAACTCCAGAAGCTCGCGCATCTGCTCGACCTTGGTGCGCGAGGCGGCATCAATCTCCAACACATCGGGATGGGAGCCGGCGATCACCTCCTGGCAGGAGTCGCACACCCCGCACGGCTCGGCATCCTTGGCCTCGCGACAGTTGAGCCGCATGGCCAGAATCCGCGCCAGGGTGGTTTTGCCTACGCCACGGGTTCCGGAAAACAGAAACGCGTGCGGCACCCGACCGGTTGCCAGGGCATTGCGCAGCGCCCGCACCACATGCTGCTGTCCGACCAGAGAGGCAAAACTCCTCGGTCGCCAGCGACGCGCCAACACGACATAAGAGGACATGCTCGGACCCCAAGAGGGCGGGAATTACCAAAACATTAGATATTCATGACAACCATTCGGATTATCGTCAATACGGGGCGATCCCCCTTCGGCTCCGGTTCAGCCACGAGCAGAGCCATCCGAATGGTCTTCAGGCACGGAAGAAACTGGCGTGATGGAGGGGAAAAAACTCACCCCCCGACCATGGATCTCCCTGGCGGGAGTTCCATGGCAAGAAAAAATTAAGGGCGGCTCCGGTCAGGTGGAATACGGCGCCCGAAAGATCCCGCTGCCGCTGCTACCTTCCGGTCCTGACGGGGTTCACGGGTTTTCGTCGCGTACGACCTGACCATCAACGCCGCCCGCGATTCCATCGCTCAAGGGAAGATCCCCGGCGCGAAAGCGAAAAGTCGTGATGGGAACAGATGGCGGAGAGAGAGGGATTCGAACCCTCGGTACTGGTTAGAGTACACACGCTTTCCAGGCGTGCACCTTCAACCGCTCGGTCATCTCTCCGCACTGGTCATCGAATCCAGTATTAAAGCAGATTCTCCATCCAGATTCAAGGCTATCCGCCGCTCCCGGAAAAAAAATCTTAAAAGTCCAGCAGAATCAGCGGCGCAGACCACCTCTTGCCCTTCGATCGGGACATGTGGGGCGTCGTGGGTCACCGCATCGCCCCTCCGATCCCCCTCATTCTCCAGACGTGGGGCGTCGTGGGTCACCGCATCGCCCCTCCGATCCCCCTCATTCTCCAGACGTGGGGCGTCGTGGGTCACCCGCGCCACCCGCGCCTCGGCGAGCGCCGCGCGACAGATCGGGCAGGGTTCGAGGCTCACATGCAGCGCGGTGTCGCCCAACCGGTAGTTGCCCACCCGGCGGGCCGCCAGACGCAAGGTACGCAACTCAGCGTGTCCCAGGGGATCGGCGGCGGTCACGCAGTCGTTGCCGCGCGCGGCCAGAGGTCTGCCCATCGCATCGGTCAACAGAGCGCCGACCGGCACCTCTCCGCCCGCCCCAGCCTCGGCGGCCACCACCAGGGCCAGCAAGGCGCGAGCGCGTCCCTCGGACAGCCACGCCCCTTCCGGAGGCGGCGTCCCGTCGGAGGGAACCTCCGGGCTCATCGCTTGTCGGTCTTGCCGTCCGCCGGCCCCAGAAAGGTAAGATCGAAACGGGGGTGATCCCAGGCGGTCTGGGCCGAATCACGCGCGAACAGCCATCCTTCGTGGAACGCCTTGCGGTCCTGGTTCTTCAGCTCCACCCACACCGCCGGATTGACATGTCCTTCCGGTCCATGGACCGCCTCCCCTTCGCGGATCATCAGATCCGGCGCATAGGCGCGCGGCAGAATCCACCCCCCCCACGGCGTGGCGTGCAACTCGCCCACCGCGATCACCAGCTGATCGATGCGCTGGGTGCGCTTGTCCATCAGGCGGAAACGCATCGGCATGCCGGAGGTGACGCGGATCATCGTTTCGTCCGGGCGGGCGTGAATCTGATGGACATGGGGGGCCAGGGGCAGACGCGGGGTTTTGTTGGTGTTGGTATCCACGGAGAGGAAACGGGATTTGGGCGCGGTTTGCGGCATGGCGCGGTACACACCGATACCGCCGCCGATCAGCACCATCAAGAGCATCCATGGCCAGAGTTCGAACAACCGCTTCATGAGACTCATGCGCTCCTTGCGCTCGAAACCAGACGACTCAACCCGGCGGATGAACCGCGTCGTTGGCCAGAAGCAACCGTTCGACCCGTTCGCCCTTGAGAATGTGCCGCTCCAGGATCTCATCCACATCCGCGGTGGTGCGGTAGTGATACCACACCCCCTCGGGATAGATCACCAGCAACGGACCCAACTCGCAGCGATCCAGGCAGCCGGCCTGGTTGATGCGCACGTTGCCGACCGACGGGAGCGTCTTGACGCGGAACTTCAAGTGGCCCTGCAGATCCAGCGCCCCCTTGCGCGCGCAATCGCCACGCGGATGGTCCGGGGCGCGGCTGTTGACGCAGCAGAAGACATGAATCGCGTAAAAACCGTGTTGCGTAGGAGGCGCATCCATGAGTCACGAACCTCGTCAGCCAGGATACCAGGGGGTTGGAGCGTGATGAACGAATCGATCCGGAGGGGGTGAGTCGTGGATGAAAATGGCGGAGAGAGAGGGATTCGAACCCTCGATACCCTTTCGAGTATAACACCTTAGCAGGGTGCCGCCTTCAGCCGGCTCGGCCATCTCTCCGTGGGGTGGCGCGTAGTTTCCCTGAAACCGCGTCACTTGTCAACCTTCCATAAAGAAACGTTTCACCACATTTGACCACCGCCCGTTGCAGACCCGCGTTCACCGCCCCTCCCCGTCACCCGCCATCCCCCCTGCCACCCAGGGAGAGAGGATCAACCGGAAGCCAAGATCATCCTTGCCCACATCCGGATAGGCGCCACCGCGATGGGAGGCGCGCACCAGAGCCGCCGTGACGCGCCACGACCCGCCCCGCTTGATGCGATAGCCGATCTCCCCGCGATGGAGCGGGTTGCGTTGCCGGGCCGCCGGCGTGGCATAAAAACGGTTGTCGAACAGATCCTCGCACCACTCCCACACCGTGCCGTGCATGTCGCAAAGCCCGTAACGGTTGGCCGGAAAGGTGCCGCACGGCATGGTCCCCTTGCGCCTTACCCCGGCGGGACCATCGCCATAGGGTTCGGTGCCGTCGTAATTGGCCAGGGAGGAGTCGATGCCCGCGCCGAAGTGGAACGGGGTCTGGCCGCCGCCATGGCACGCATACTCCCACTGCGCCTCGGAGGGGAGCGCGAACCGCAGACCGGTGCGCCGGCTCAACCAGTCGGCGAAAGCCACCGCGTCGAACCAGCTGACATGAATCACCGGGTGGGTATCGTCCTGATGGTAACGGGTATTCTTCCAGTGATGCCAGTTCATCCCCTGATGGGCGCGCTGGTTGTAACGCAGGATGAACTGGGCGCGCTCCACGTCGGTCACATGCAGGGTCTCCTCCACGAACACCCGGAACGCACCACGGGTCACCGGGAAACGCCCCATCCAGAACCCGTCCAGTTGCACCCGATGACGCGGCAACTCCCCGCCGAACCATTTTTCGAACGTCTCCGGGTCGTTGAAGCGCCGCAACAGCGCCTCCTCCTCCGGGGATTGACCCATGTCGAACCCCCCGCCCGGAATCCAGACGAACTCCTGGCCGGTCACGGGTTCGCGCCACACCCGGTTGATCCGCTCCTTGCCGCGCTCCGGGGCCGCCGGCGGACCCACGGCCCGCACCCGTCCGCGCCCCTCTCGGTTCAAACCCTCCTCCCAGGCTGTCTCCTCGGCGCGCAAGGCGGCGACGATCGACGCCAGATCCGCATGCCTGGAGGCCGGATCCTCGTTCAAACAACGCTCGATGACCGCCACACATCCAGGCATGGTTCTCAGGATTTCATCACTCCAATGCAACGTCTTCTGTTGAGCGATCTTGGCCCAGATCGGCTGTTGATAATCATAATCCGCTACCGGCCAGCGTCCCTCCAGAATGTAGTACCCCACCAGACCGAATCCGAACTGCACCACCCCCTCGTCGATGCGCGTCACGCGATGATCGAGCAATTCCGGAGGTTTGAAGAAATCGGTGGTGATCACCCGGTAATAATCGGCCAGTCGCGCCTCGCAAATCCCGCCCGTGTCGATCACCCCCAACTCCATCACCCCCGGATCACGCGACGAGACCAGAATGTTCTCCAGTTTCAAATCCGTGATGATCAAACCCACATCCGCGAGCAGCCGGTGGAGCAATTGTGCCAGTCGATTGAGCAAGCGGCGTTTACGTACCGAGTTATAGAGGTTATACTTCTTGAGACGCTTGATGAAGTCGTAGAGGTCGATCGGCCAGTAATCCATGTGAATCAGGCCGTAAATCTCGATCGGAGCGACCGGGTCAGGATCGGTGTATTCGTGAAACGAACGGATCCGCACCAGGCTGGCGTGGTGCAACCGGTCCCACTGGGTGGTCAATTGCCGCCACTCATGGTTCTCCTCCGGTTCGGTGGCACCGCGCATCTTCAAGGGGACGATCTTGACCGCCGCGCGGGACACCTCGTCCTCGACAAGAAAAACCTGGCCGAAACTGCCGGCCCCCAGGAGCCTCACCACCGCACGGCCCGGCAGAAACCGTTGAATCAGTCCTGTGGCCTGCGCAACGGTGAGGTCAATCTTGCGCGGCATCGACGACCACTCCCGACCGGAAACCACGCTTCCCCGTCTGGAGACAGGTTCGCGATGACGATCCGGATCCCAAACCGTCCCGTTCCAGGCTGACGATCGAAATCGATTGACTCTCTGGCTTATTCATCCGACCCATTCATCTGAAGCGGTTGATCCGAATTTGGAAATCGATGCAGCAGAGCATCGCAAACGAACCTTCAGGAACAAAACACCTCGAAAGCGCCCATCCGGCATGAAACTTTTTCCAGACAATCCGCCACCCACGCACATCCGTCCCCTGGAGATCACGGGAAACCACCGTGACGTGGCCGCGCCCGCCCTGATCCGCGACACCTGGAAAATCGTCCTGTTCGCGTTTCTGCCCCTGTTGGCCTGGTCGTTCCTGGCCCATCTCCAGGAGGTGGCCAACGCGCCGGGTCAGGTGATGCCGAGCGGATCGGTGCATACCATCCAGCACCTCGAGGGTGGGATCATCGAGGAAGTATTAGTGCGCGAAAATGCCATCGTCAAGGCGAATGATCCCCTTTTCCGTCTCGATGGAACCCAGGTGAACGCCGAACTGGAACAGATCGACGCCAGGATCGCCGGACTGGAGGCGCGGGCCATCCGCGCGCGGGCCTTTGCCGAGAATTGGGAGGCCGATTTCTCCCCGATCCCGGCCCGTTTCTGCAAGCTGGCCGATGGACAGCGCCAGGCCCTGGCCGAACAGGAGATCGCCCTGGAAAACGCCAAACAGGTGGTGCGCGCCCAGATCGCGCAACGCAACTCGGAGCTGCAATCCCTGCTCGCCGCCCTCGACACCGCCCGTGGACAGGTCACCCTGACCTCCAGAATGCTCGAAATCCGCGAGACCCTGTTGCAGCAGAAAGCCGTGTCCCGCATCGTCTATCTGGAGACCCTCAAGGCCAGGGAGACCGCCCTCGGCGAGGTGAAACGGATCAACAAACAGATCGAAAACATCCGCGGTGCCATCGCCGAGGCCCATGGCCGGCTCAAACAGACCGAAGCCGATGCCCGACGCCAGTCCAGCGACGAGATGACCCTGATCACCAACGAACTGGCCCAGGTACGCGAACAACGCCTGGAGATCCTCGATCGCGCCACCCGTCTGACAGTCCGCGCGCCGGTCGGCGGCATCGCCCAGGAGGTGAACATCACCTCGCGAATGGTGCCACCCGGCGGCATCCTGACCCGGATCGTGCCGGTTCGGGACCGGATGCAGATCGAAATCCACATCTCCCCCAAGGATATCGGACGGGTACGGGTCGGGGCCCCGGTGACCATCAAGTTGAGCAGCTATTCGTTCGTCTATTTCGGTCGCATCCAGGGTGTCCTCACCTCGGTGTCGCCCAGCACCCTGCTCGACGAAAAGAAAGAGCCCTACTACAAAGGGATCGTCACCCTCGACAAGGGCCATCTCGGCGACGACCCGGACAAAAATCCGATCCTGCCCGGCATGCTCGCCCAGGTGGACATCTCCCTGGATCAGCGCCGGGTGATCGAAATCCTGTGGGAACCGGTTTTCAACACGGTCCACGACGCCTTCAAGGAGCATTGATTGATCTGAATCCCCCGTATATACGGAAATTTATATGTAATCAGGAGTCTCATGCCCAAGGATATTCACGGCCTGCCGGAAGGAGCGGGACAACCAGGCACCATCGTGGTGCTGGGGATCACCTCGCTGCTCATCAATTTACTGGGACTGATGGTACCCCTGCTGTTGATGCAGGTGTTCAACCGCATCATTCCGAACCAGGCCCTCAACACCCTGTCGATGCTGGTGATCACCGTGCTGATCGCCCTGATGGTGGATGGCGCCATCCAGACCCTGCGCTCCCATGTGGTGGGCTGGATCGGCGCCCGTTTCGTCCACAAGGGGAGCTGTCGCCTGCTGCGCCGCCTGCTGTTCGCCGAACCCCGCGAGTTCGAACGGGTCGATGGCGCCAAATACCTGGAACAGATGAACGCCATCCACACCATCGGCGATCTCTACTCCGGCCAGGCGATGATCGCCCTGTTCGATCTCCCGTTCCTGCTGCTGTTTCTGTTCATGATCTTCAAGCTCGGCGGCATCCTGCTGTTGATCCCGCTGCTCTCGGTGGGAGCCATCTCGATCTTCTCCTCGGTGATGGGCGAAAAGCTCCACAAGACCCTCGACACCGACATGCGCGTCAACCAGCGCCGCTTCAGCTTCATCACCGAAACCTTAAGCCGCATCCATGCCGTGAAATCCATGGCCATGGAGGCGCAAATGCTGCGCCGCTACGAGATGTTGCAGCTCGGCGGGCTGCGCCACACCTACGACATCATCTTTCGCGGCGGCATCATCCCGGTATTCTCCTCGTTCGCCAGCCAGGCGAGCACCGCCCTCATCGTCGGTCTGGGCGCGCTCCAGGTGATCCACGGCGACATGACCACCGGCGGACTGGCCGCCTGCACCATGCTGGCCGGTCGCATCATGCAACCCCTGCAAACCCTGGTGCGCGGCTGGACCAAGCTGCAATCGACCCGGTTGGCCAAGGCGCAAATCGACGAACTGTTCGGGCTTCCGCAACGTCCGCCGCCCGTCGAGTCCGACACCCTGGAAGGGATCGAGGGGGGAATCGAGCTGCACCACGTCACCTGTCGCTTCGATCAGGATGCCCCTCTGTTCAACGATCTCACCCTCACCATCGAGCCGAACCGTTGCATCGGTCTGATCGGCAAGAGCGGGGATGGCAAGACCACGCTGTTGAAACTGATCGCCGGCGCGGTGCTGCCCACCGAGGGGGAGGTGCGCATCGACGGGGTGAACCGTACCCGACTGCCGGCCCATCTGCACGCCGGCATCGGCTACGTGCCCCAGGTCGGGGTGCTGTTCAACGCCACGTTGCTCGAAAACCTCACCATGTTCAACGAGTCGCGCAACCACACGGCCCTCCGGATCGCCACCGAACTGGGACTGGATGCCATCGTGGCGCGCATGCCGCAAGGCTATCAGACCCCGATCGGCGAAGGGGTGTCGGACATCCTGCCCGCCGGCGTCATCCAGCGCATCGCCATCATCCGCGTGCTGGCCATGGAGCCGAAAATCCTGTTGTTCGACGAGGCCAACACCGCCATCGACTCGGCAGGCGACATCCTGCTGCGCAACCATCTGGAGACCCTCAAGGGGCGCTGCACGCTGCTGCTGGTCTCGGAACGCCCCTCCCTGTTGCGCATCACCGACCGGTGCTATCAGTTCAAGGATGGGACGCTCGCCCCTCTGACCAACTTCATGGACGCCCTCAATCCTCCCGCGCCGCCAGCCAGCGACCCCGCGGTCCCGGCTCCGACGCTGCCCCATGCCGCCCTGCTCGCGGCCAGCCTGGACCCATCGGCTCGGGAGAATCCGAACGGTCCTGCGCCGACGATCCCCACCGACGGAGAGACGTCGGACGAAATCGCATCCCCACCCCGGCACCGGGAGGACTGGCGTCTCCTTCTGGACCAGATGCCTGGCAAGAACCGCTTCACCCATTGTCTGGGCGGATTGTTGGAGTCCCTGCGCTGGCGCGGCACGGGCCGTCAACTCGCCGAGGCGATCCCCCATCTGATGGGGGAACTGGACCTGACCGGTCTTTGCAACGTCATGGCCAACCTGAACTTCACCCACAAAATGGAGCGCGGCGAGATCGGCTCCGTGGATGCGCGCCTGACCCCGTTTCTGTTCGTGTTCGACGACGGGCGCGTGGAGGTGATCCAGGAAAAACGGTCCGCCACCACCATGGTGGTGGCCAGTCCGGAGGCGGAATCGACCAACGCGGTCGTGGAACTGGAAGGCCATGGGACCGCCTTTTTCTTCTCCCCCCCCCAGGAGGAGCCGGCCACGCGCATGGGCTGGGTCCGGACCCAACTGTTGCGGTTTCGCCAGCTGATCTGGAACCTCATGGCGATCACCATCATCGGCAACATCATGACCACCGCCATGCCGATCTACGTGATGGTGGTCTACGACCGGGTGATCCCCACCGGCTCGATCTCCACCGGCATGGTGATGCTGATCGGCACCCTGTTCGCCCTGCTGGTGGATGCCTCGTTACGGATCCATCGCGTCCATCTGCTCGCCTACATCGGCACCAAGCTGGAACGTTCGTTGAGCGGCATCATCCTCAACCAGATTCTCGGTCTGCCCGCCGCCCTCACCGAACAGATCTCCGCCGGCAACCAGGTGTCGCGTCTGCGCTCCCTGGAGGTGGTCCGCGAAATCATGACCGGACCGCTGGCCATGCTTTTTTACGACATCCCGACCACCCTGTTGTTCCTGATCACTCTGTCGTTCATCAGCCCGAACGTTATCGCCATGATGATGCTGCTGATCGCCGCCATGGTGCTGGTGGCCGTCGCCCTGCTGCCGGTGATCCAGATCCGTTCGAATCTGGCATCCCAGTACAACTCCCGCCTGCAAGCCTTTCTCACCGAAGCCTTGAGCCGCATCCAGACCATCCAGAGCACCCATTCCGAGGAGATCTGGTTCGAGCGGTTCCGGGATCTCTCCGGCAAGGCCACCCTGGCCAACTTCAAGCTGGCGATGCTCTCCAACCACATGACCACCCTGGCGCGCCTGTTGACCATGGCCGCCGGCGTCGGCGTGATGAACGACACCGCCCGTTCGGTGGTCGCCTCGGACATCAACCATACCGGCGTGGTGATCGCCTCGATGCTGATGACCTGGCGGATCCTCTCGCCGCTTCAGACCCTTTTTCTGGGCATCACCAAGATCGTCGGCATCGTCAACAGCGTCACCCAACTCGACCGGCTCATGGAACTCAAACCGGAACGGGGCTTTGGTTCGCTCTCCAAGGCGCGCAAGGAGTTCCAGGGGGAGATCGCCTTCGCGCGCGTCTCGTTCCGCTACTCCTCGGACGCGGAACCGGCCCTGGTGGGCGTTTCGTTCCGGGTTTCCGCCGGCTCGGTGGTGGCGGTGATCGGAGCCAACGGCTCGGGAAAATCCACCCTGATCAAAATGATCCTGGGACTCTACGACCCCCAGGCCGGCAGCGTGCTGATCGACAACAACGACATCCGGCAGATCAATGCCTTGCAGTTGCGCCACGCCATCGGTTATCTGCCCCAGCAGTGCGACATCTTCTTCGGTTCCGTGGCCCAGAATCTGCGTCTGGTGCGCCCGGACGCCAGCGACGAGGAGCTGCGCGAGGCCTGCGCGCGCGCCGGGCTGCTCGAAGAGATCATGCAGATGCCCAAGGGGTTCGAATCGCGCCTTCAGGACAGCCGCAGCGATCAGCTCTCCGCCGGCTTCAAGCAGCGGCTCTCCCTGGCGCGAGCCCTGTTGAAAAAAAGCCGCATCATGCTTTTCGACGAGCCGGCCAACAACATGGACGCCAAGAGCGAAGCCCTGTTCCGACAGGCGGTGCAGGAGATGCGTGGCACCACCACCATCTTCATCGTCACCCACCGACCCAGCCACTTGAAACTGGCCGATCAGGTGCTCTTTCTCGATCGGGGCTATCTGCGCGCCGCCGGCCCGCCGGCGGAAATCGAAAAACTTCTGCCCAGATCATTCGTGTAGTCGCGCCAGTCTGGCCGGTTGGCTGGTCACGGGTCCAACTTGCATGATGGGGGGATAGCCCCCTCACCCCCCGTACCATGGACCTTCCCTTCGGGAGTTCCATGGTAATCAGGAGCCCATTATCATGTTCACAAACCGTTTTTCCAGACACTTGAGCGAGGCGCAAATCCTCGAGGAGTCCGGTGTCTCCGGCTCGGTGAAGCTGGTGCTGGTCGCCACCCTGCTGGTGACGCTCCTGTTGCTGTGGCTCGCGGCGGTCATCCAGGCCAACGAGGCGGTCAAGGTGACCGGTGAGTTTCTCCCAACGCTCGGAGTACGGCGCATCCAGCCCGCAGAGAGCGGCATTCTGACCGAAATCACCGTGGTCAACGGTCAAAACGTGCGCAAGGGGGAGCTTTTGGCCCGCCTGAAAAATGCCCAGGCCGAGGCCGAGGAGAGCCAGGTCGAGGCGCGGCTGATGGGACTCAAGGCCAGAAAAACCCGTCTGGAGGCGTTCCTGGCCGGAACCGAGCCTGACTTCACCGGCATTCCGAACAAATACATCGATGTGATCCGCGAGCAACGCAGCCTGCTGGATACCCAGAACCAGGTACGGGAGAAAAGTTTGTGGGTCTTCGACTCCCAGATCCAACAGAAACGCACCGAAATCGAACTGGCCTCCCAGAATCTGCGCAACATGGAAAAAAGCGCGGAGGTCGATGGAGATCTTTTGGAGTTGAAGGAGAACCTGGGCAAGAAAAACCTCATCTCGCGCCTCTCCCAGTTGGAGTCCAAGCGGGTCTACACGGACAGCACCGGCAAGGTCAAAACGTTGCGGGTGCAGATCCAACAGAATCAGAGCGCCCTCGATGAGGTTCTGGCCAAGCGCGGTTCCTATGAAAAGGAGCTGCGCAATCAAGCCAGTCAGGAACTGGGCGGGGTCAAGAACGAAATCAGCCAGGTGACCACCCTGTTGGAACGCCTGCGCGACCGCCGCAACAACCTGGACATCTTCGCGCCGGTCCATGGTCAGGTGCAGGACTCCCGCGCCACCACCGTGGGCGGGGTGTTCAGTCCCCGCGACGTGCTCATGGAGATCGTGCCCGAAGAGGATACCCTGCAACTGGAGGTCAACATCTCCCCCAAGGATATCGGCTATGTGCACCCCGGACAGACCGTGGCCATTCAGGTGACCAGCTTTGATCTCAACCGGTTCGGCGGGGTCGAGGGACGGTTGATTTCGCTTTCGCCCTTCACGCGGATGGACAAGGACGGCTCGGTCTTCTATAAAGGAATCGTCAAGCCCGATCGCCTGTTCGTCGGAGAACCGGGAGCCGGACACGCCATCGTGCCGGGCATGAAAGCCAAGGCTGACATCATCTCGGGAAGCCGCACCATTCTCTCCTACATCCTCAACCCGCTCACCCGTCCGGAACGACACGCCTCGCTCCTGGATGAACTGGCGACGATCTGGCAGGCCATCCACCAGCTTTTCGATCTCCCGTCAGGGAGTTCCACGGGGGGAGGATTGACGGGGGCTGCCCCATCCTGCACGTTTTTCGCATCAACCTGACACCAACGGTGCCTCGGACATGGAACCACTGCCCCTGACCAAGCGTCAGATCGAAATCTTGAAGCTGATCCAGGCCGGATACAGCAACAAGGAGGTCGCGCGCCGGCTGGAGATCTCCGATGGCACGGTCAAACAGCATCTGGTGGAGATCTTCCGCCGCCTCAAGGTCAACAACCGCACCAAGGCCGCCCAGATGGTCACCCGCGCCGAGGAGGAGTTTCTGTTTCTCTCCCCCGCGCAAAAAGATGACGCCGGGCGCACCCGAAGCGTCGTCCGCGCCCCGGTCAACTCGGCGTTGTTGCAGCCGTTGCACTGCGTCGGCATGCGTCCCCATGCCCCGAGTCTCCTGCTGCACCGCCTGGGCACCGAGGCCTACAACCGTCTGAACCGTCTGCTGCGCGAGTGCTGCGCCTTGGCCGCGCGGCGCTTCGAAGGGGTGGTGCAGGGGAGTATCGAAGGCCCCCTGGTGCTGTTCGGCGCGCGGATCGTCCGCGAGGACGACGCCCTGCGCGCCGTCTGTTGCGCCGGCATGATCATGGATGAGCTGGAAAAGGGGTTCCCGGAGCTGGTCCCGCTCGCCGACTGGGTGCGGGTGATGGTCTATTCGGTGCAGGTGGTCAGCTCCACCGATGGCCACAACACCACCTTGCAGGGAGATCTGCACCATCCGGATTTCACCGGATCCGGAGTCCGGACCATCGGACACGGCATTCATCTCTCCCCCGGCACGGCGCAGGATCTCGATCGTCTGTTCGCCCGGCACGGTCTGATCTCGACCCTCTTTCCGGGCTGCGGGGTGCTCAACAACCACTTCCACCCTGTCCCGATCGCCGCGAACACCCCCTTCGTGGGTCGCGACACCGAACTCGACGAACTGCATCGCCGGGTGGCCAAGCTCATGCGCGGCGACTCGGAATCGACCCTGGTGGTGGGCGAGGTTGGTTTCGGCGAGACCCGGCTGGTGCGTCAGTTGCGCATGGAGACCGCCCAGCGCAAGGAGATCCTCTGGCTCGCCGGCACCTGTCACACCGTGGCGCGCACCATTCCCCTGCATCCGTTCGTGCCGATTCTGGAGAGTCTGGCCCAGACCGATCGCACCCTTCCAGCGCGTACACGCTGGAACCATCTGGAAGAGTGGATGAGCCGTTTGCCGGTGCCCTGGAATCGCATCGGCAAGCGGTTTCTGGCCCTGGCGCAGGAGACCGAGCCCCCTCCGCGCATGCAGCAGGGGGATGCCCTGCACTCCGAGCTGACCGAATTTCTGCTCACCCTGTTTTCCGCCAGTCCGCACGCGGTGATCGTCCACATCGACAACGCCCAGTGGAGCGATCCCTACTCGCGTCTGTTGTTGCCGGGTCTGGCGGGTCGCCTGAATCATACGAAGGTGTGGTTGATCCTGTCGGGACGCAAGGCGGAGTTGCGTTCCCTGGCCAATCATCTGTCGTTCAGCGTGCTCTCCCTGATGCGTCTGCCCAACCGGGACATTTTGCGGTTGTTGAAGCAGATGCCGGTTGCCAAGCGGTTGGACGCGGTACAGATCGACATGTTGTTGGAGTGGAGTCGCGGGGTACCGTTGTTCGCGGTGGAGATCGCCCAGCATCTGGCCGGGATGAAGAAATCGGCGCTTCAGGAGACCATTCAGGCCCAGGATCTGTTTCCCGAGTCGCTTTTCTGCACGGTGATGGAGCGGTTGCATGCCTTGACCGGCATGGACTGGAAGTTGATCCGCGCCTTGGCGGCCAGCCCTCACGAGGTGCCGATGGAGGAGTTGCTTGCCTGGAATCTGCATGGGGATGGGGCCACCACGGAGGCCAGTGTCAATCATCTGGAACAGGCGGGTTTGTTGCGTTTCGCGACGCGCGGGACGGTGCGGGTCATTTCGTTCGGCAACGAGATGGTGCGTGCCGCGATTCGCAAGACCCTGCCTGAACGGGATTTGAGGTGAGGCCGGGATGCGTTCTGCCCCTCCGTGATGACGGATGAGCATCCCACCGCCCTGCCACGCCTCACCGACCTACTCCACTCCGTCCAACCGCTTCTTCAACAACAACAAATCCTCCCACAACGCCCGCTTCGACAACGGCGCACGCAAACAATAGGTCGGATGATAGGTCGCGATCACCGGAATGCCGCGCCATACATGCACCTGCCCGCGCGCCTTGGTCAACCGCCCCACATCCCCCAACAACGTCTCCACCACCACCTTGCCCAACGCCACGATCGCTCTGGGACGGATCGTCTCCAACTCCTCGATCCAATACCCCTGACACAACCGTATCTCATCCCCCCTCGGCGCCCGATCCGCCGGCGGACGACACTTGACCAGATGGGTGACATACACCTCCTGCCGCCCCAACCCCAAACCACGCAACATCCCCTCGAACAACTCCCGACCATCCCCAGCCAAGGCCATCCCCTTGGACTCCTCCGCCTCACCCGGCGCATCGATGATCCACACCACCGGCGCATCCGCAGGACCACCCCCATACAACGCCTTGCGCCGGGTCAATGAAAGCGCGCAAGCCTGACAACCGGCCACACGCCCAGCCCGCTCGGCCAACAACGCCACCCGCTCATCCAACGGCAAAGGTGACGTCAGCAGACGATCCAGCGAAACAGGCACCGGCTCATCGATCACGCTGGGCGGAACCGGCGCAACCTCGGGCACGATCGGAACGGATAAACGGGGAACAGGCGTGACGGGAAGCTTTAATGGAGGATGCTGCCATCCCCACGCCTCCCCGGTGAGTCGATCAATCCCACACGCACGCCAGTACCGCAACGTGGACAAAAGGGCAGATCGGGTATCCATGGGCTGGATCCTCACCGGGACGCGGGTCGGAACAACCCGATCACATCAAGGACGCACGATGATGGGTCGGACGCATCGAATAGGCGGCGGCATCCTGCTTGAGTTTCATGAGTTTTCTTTGCAGGATCAGAGCGGTTTGATAGGTCTCGATTCCTTTAATTACGGTCATTTTTTCAATGGTATCGTAAATTTCGTAATCGTTTTTCTTGGATATGATGCGTAAAGCTTCCATAAGAGACTCCTTGCAGCGGGGGTTGTGATTCTCATGCCAAGAATAGCATTTTCCCTGCCAAGATCTCTTCATTCGAATTGTCAAGGGTTTGCATGTCAGGCGTCAAAAGCCCTCGGTTTCAATAGGTCTTTTGCGTGCTCTGCGACGCGCGCGCAACCACTCGCGCAACACCCAGTAAAGCGTGCCCAGAATCACCGTTCCACCGCAGAACATGCCGACGAAAATGGAATAATCGAAACGATATGAATCGGTTAACGGATCATAGGTGGTGCAGAAAAACCGCACCCGACGCACCAACTCCTCGACCGGCGTCTCCTCCAGAGTGGAGGGGGTACCGAGGATGAGGGTGCGCAGCGGTTCGGTGAGCAGCTGGGTCTGAAAGGACTCTCCATACACCTGGCGATAGACCTTGCCCTGGGCATCGACCACGGTGGCCTGCACCACATGGTCAAACCCTTTGGGAGAAGGGGCGAAGACGAAGCCGAGTTGATGGGTCAACCGGGTGAGGGTCTCCGGAGAGCCGCTCAACAGAGTCCAGTTCGGCTGTTTCTCGATCCCCTGCTGCCGACCGAAGTGGGCCATGGCTTTCGGCTTGTCGTAACGGGTGTCGAAACCGATGCTGACGACGTTGAAACTCTGCTCGCCAAACCCCTCGCGGGCCTTTTCCACCACCGAGGCCAGATAACGGGTGGCGATCGAGCAGGTGTGATAGCAACTGGTGTAGATCAGGCTGATGATCAGAGGCTTGCCGAGAAAGGTGGAGAGTTCCACCTTCTCGCCCGCCGGATTGGTGAAGGTGTAGGCCTCCAGGGTGCGCCCGATGGCGGCCTGACTGGCCTCCACCGCCGCCTGGGCGTTGAAGACCGGATCACGCCCCTTGCCCACCGGGGCCTCGGCCCGCGACAGACCAGGAACGCACCAGATCCCGACCAGGACGATCATCAAGAGGGAACGGATCTGTAAACCCGCGTGGACAAACATGACACAGACCTCAGCCGATGGAGACCCTGCACGGCAGACGTGGATGAAGCGACGCGGCTGAAAATCCGAAAGCGCGCTCAAACCGGAATGAGACTGCCCTCGATGTAGAGAGCGGCCAAAAAAAGCGCAAGCTGGATCAGGGAGGCGCGAAAGCTGACCATCGCCTGGGACGAGGTGGGATTATGCACCAGACGCCAGCTTTTCGCCAAGAAGATCGCGCTTCCGGTCAGGGCGCCGAGCAGATAGACCCAACCCATGCCGAAAAAGGCCGGGAGCAGGGAGGCGATGGCCAACAGCACGGTGTTGAAAAAGACGGTGCGGGCCGCGTGAGACTCGCCGGCCACCACCGGGAGCATCGGGATGCCGGCCTGGTCGTACTCCTTTTTCAAGGCGATGGCGAGGCTCCAGAAGTGCGGCGGGGTCCACAGAAAGAGGATGAAGGCCAGGGACATGGCCAACGGAGTCGGTTCCGGATGGAGAATGGCGGTTCCGGAGAGGATGGCGAAGCTGCCGGCCAGACCACCGATGACGATGTTGAGCCAGGTGCGCCGCTTAAGCCAGACCGTATAGACCACGCCGTAAAAAAAGGCCCCCATGAAGACATGGATGGCCGCGACCGGGTTGATGTAATGCCACACCAGCCCGACCGGGACCACCACCAGCAGCGCGAAGAAGAGCAGCCACGACGGGGAGTGCGGCAGGGCGCCGGTGACGAAAGGCCGGTTGCGGGTTCGCTCCATGCGGGCATCGATGTCGTGGTCGTGGTAATGGTTCAGCCCGCCCGCCGCGCCGGCGGAGAGCAGCACGGCCACGATCAACAGGGTGATCTCGAACGCGGAAGGGGCAGGTCCGGGCATCGCGACGATGCCGGCCCCGGCGGTCAGGGCCATGGCCACGCCGATGCGCAGCTTGAAGAGAATCAGGATCTGCTTGACCAGGGAGAACATGCCCATGCCTCTTGAAAAAATATCGAGAAAAACTTGATTAAATCAATGGAAGGCTAACAAACAAGAATAAATTGCGCAAGACGGAGAACCCGGGATGGGCCCGAAAGCCCATCCCGGGGTGAAAATCGTATCAGTTCATCGGCCAGATCGACGAAAGATACTTGGCGTTGATGAAGAAGTAGATGACGAAGGATGCCAGGAAGACCAGGGCCAGCACGAAGGTACCCTTGGCCTGGGCGCCGCCGTCACCGGCCTGCTCGATCGGGGCCAGACCCAGCTTGCCGGGCTGCTCGATGGTGTAGCAGGAGGAGGCCATCGGGAAGCCGAAGCTGGAAAACAGGCTGGCGCCCGGATCCAGACGCTTGCCGAAGACCAGCGAACCCACGGCGATCAGGCAGAACAACCCGCCACCCACGGCTGCCAGCAGACCACCGAGACCGGCGATACCCATCATGGTGACGGCGGTTCCCGCGAACTGGAATTGCAGGGCCGCATCCGAGAAGTTGATGTCCCAGTGACGACGCGGGACACCCAGGGTGCCGGCGCCGAGCAGGAACAGGATGAGGATCAGCATGCCGCCGCCGAAGATGTAGGGCTGCCATTTGCAGGCGTTCGGCCAGATCAGCTGGCGCCGGAACAGCACCGGGATCAGGAAGAAGGTGATCGCCATGAAGGCCATGGTGGTGCCGACCGCGACGGTCGCATGGAAGTGACCGGGCACGAAGATGGTGTTGTGGATGATCAGGTTGATCTGCTCGGTACCCATGACCACGCCGGTGATGCCGCCGATGAAGCCGAACACGATCAGGGAGATGAACATGCTCGAGAAGACCGGGTTGGCCCAGGGAGCCTTGCGCAGCCACTCGAACAGGCCGTTGTTGAAGCCTTTCTTGCGTTGGGCGACTTCGATGCAGCCCGGCACGGTCAGACCATGGATCATGCTGGCGAGCACGGCCAGATACATGGCATAGCTGGTGTTGAAGACCTTCCAGGTGGAGCTGACGCCCGGATCGGCCAGGATGTGGTGCGCACTGGCCAGTTGCAGAAAGAGGATGTAGAGCAGGAAGGCGGTACGGCTGACCTTCTCCGACATGGGACGGGCGCCGAACAGGATGGCGGCGATGGCATACCAGATGGAGACGTGGGCCGCCACGTTGATCTGCTGGGAGGAGTGACCCAGAGCCCACCAGATGGTGCGGTACATCAGCGGATCGATGTGGTTGATGAAGCCCAGGGACCACAGCAGCGTCGGGATCAGGATCACGGCGCCCGAGGCGATGGTGAAGATGGCGATGATGGTGGCGGTGAGAGCGCCAAAGGTGACCAGCGGGATGGAGCCGTCATAGGTCTTCTCCTGCTTGGCGACCACGAGGGTGGCCAGGAAGAGGAAGCAACCGATCAGCGCGCCCACGGCGAACAGGATCAGGCCGAGGTAGAAGATCGGCTCCGCCGGCATCGGCACGTAGGAGGTGAACATGACGCTCGAGTTGCCGCGCAGGAAGGCGACCATGGTCAGCGTGGAGCCGGCCACCATCAGCAAAAAGCCGATCCAGCCGATTCCGGGCGTCGCAGGCCGGGTGCGCAGCAGCGTGGACGATGCGAAATAGAGCACCGCCATTTCGAAGAAGATGATCCAGAAGATCAGGATGGCCGTTCCATGGATGGAGAGGGCCAGATAGAAGTTCTCCGCGCTCAGGATGTGCAGGGAGGGCATGCGGGTCAAGGCGACGAGCAGACCCAGGATACCGCCCAACAGCAGATAGACCACGCCGAAGACGGCATGAGCCTTCATGAGCGATTCAGCCGATTTGTGGAAAAACAGGCCCGTATCCGGGCATTGACGAAACATTTTGGCGGCCATGTATGCGCTCTCCCTTATTTCACGAAGATCTTGCCCAACATGGTGTGATGGCCGACGCCGCAATATTCGTTGCAGACGATGGCGAACTCACCCGATTGGTCCGGGGTGATGGTGACGACGGTCTCGTAACCAGGCAGGATCTGGAGATTGATGTTGGTCGGTTGCAGGGAGAAGCCATGCTGCCAATCCAGGGAGGAGATATGCAGGCGATAGGATTTGTTCTTCTCCAGCTCCAGGATCGGCCACCACTGCCAGAGACGACCCAGCATGTAGACATCGCTGCCCGCCGGGGGATGGACCACCGGGATGTTGGACTTGGCGTCGGTGCGCACGGTATGGGCCTTGGCCATGGCGTTGGCCTTGGACTCGAACACCTCGGGCGGGGTCTTGTAGGATTCGTTGGAGAGGTTTTGCTTGCCATACAGATGCCAGTAAGGCATCCACAGGAAGAGCACCAGACACCACAACAAGGCGATGATGATCCAGATCATCTCGATGCCGTGGACCGGTTCCTTCCACCAGAGTCTCCGCGAGGGAGGCAGAATGCTCATGCGATAACCCTCCTTCCAATGTAATTGCGCATAGATGTTCCTTTGAATTTTGAAAGTTTATTTCACGGCTGGGATGGAAATGATCTCCATGATCCCCCACAGGAGATAGAAGACCGTGGGAAAAAGAACACCAATCAGCAGCAGCATGAAGGGGTTATCCAAAAGCTGTTGCATGCCGGGTACTGGCTCGTTCGGGTCGTCGTCTTCGATTTTTTGCATGATAATGTCCTCGCCTTGGAGTGTAGAAGTTGATAAATAAACGATCTTTATCGGGAAATTCTTGGGGAGCGACCCCACGCCCCCATCCGTGAAAATCTCCGCAAGGGCGTTTCACGGAATAACAACCAACCGCGCCTCTTTCGATCGTCGCAATTTAATGCAGTCATGACACGTATTCCTTGACCTGCATCAAGGAAGATCAAAAAAAACGAATTTTACCACATCGCGCCTCGCCAACCCCGACGCTTGACGCGCTCACGTACTCTGTTGCACACTGTTATTTCATCCGATTTCCAATGCATGATCCGAATTTTACCGGTCCACCCACCATCCGAACCGTGCAGCCCAACCCGCGGGAACCAAACCTTGACACCTTCCACCACGCCAGACCAATCATCCCAACCCGTGTCACGCGGTTTCACGCGCGTGGCCGTCCTGTTTCACGCCTTGGCCGGCGCGGTCCTGGTGGTCTGGGGTGACCGGGTGCATGAACACCTCCTGCTGCCGGCCACGGTGGCCACGATCCATCTCTATGTGCTCGGCGTGTTGACCATGAGCCTGATCGGCCTGGCGCTGGAACGTCTGCCCTACTGGACCGGCCAGCCCCTCCCCTGGCCCGGTCTGAACCGCTGGACCCTTTTCTTCCTGTCGCTCGGCGCGCTGACCGTATTCCTGGGCATCGGCACCGACATGCACCGCTGGAACCTGCTCGCCGCCTCCGCCGGGGTGGGACTGGGGATCGGATTCTTCATCCTCCAGGCCGGACGGATGCTCTTTGCAGCCACCCGTCACGACGGCTTGATCCTCATCCTGAAACTCTCCATCCTCTCCCTGACCGCAGTCCTGATCCTGGGCGGGATCTTTCTGGGGGAGTACGCCCACGGTTTCATGGCGTTCGACCGCATGTCCATGGTGGGCGTCCATCTGACCCTGGGGATCTACGGCTGGGCCGGCTTGATGCTCATGGCCCTGCGCCGGAGCACCAGCGCCACCCGTGCCCGACACGACGACACCCTGCCCATGTCCGTGGTGATCGGCGCCTTCCTTTCGCTGTGTTTCATCCCATGGATGCTCTTCAACCCCAATGCCGGGGATTACTGGCTCTGGCCATGCGTGTTGCCTGGGTTCGCCACCATCGCCATGATTTCGGCCCATGCCCACAACAACCGCTTCTGGCGCGCCGGGGATCTGTTGGGGGTGGCGGCTTTCCTGGTTCTGAGCACCTGGCCCCTGGTGCCCGACGAACGGACCCGGTTCCTGTTCGGAGTCTTGATCCTGCCCGGCTGGACCCTGGGACAACTGCTCGGCATCTACGAACACCGCAATCCGGGTCGTCTGGGGGTGGTGCATCTGGCCCTGTATCTGGCCAGCGTCGCCCTGCCCGCCATGGGGCTCTTTCTGCCGTGGACGGAGTTCTGGCGGATGGGTGGCGTCGCCTGGCTGCTCCTGTCGGTGCTGTTCGTCGCCGCCCATCAAAAGGGACAGGCCCGTGACCCCGCCTGATTCACCCGCCGTCCGCATCGCGGGACTCACCCACGCCTATCCGGGCCGACGACGCCAACCACCCCGCCTGGCCCTGGACGGACTGGACCTGACCATTCCGCGCGGCTGTTTTTTCGTGCTCACCGGACCCAACGGCAGTGGAAAATCCACCCTGTTCAAGATCTTGAGCGGATTGCTGCTGCCGTCGGAAGGATCGATCCGGATCCTCGACCACGACCTGATCGCCCACCCCCATGCCGCCCGACGCGGCATGGGGGTGGTGTTCCAGCGCCCTGCCCTCGACAAACACATGACCGTGCTGGAAAACCTCAAGATCCACGCCGATCTGCACGACCTGCCAAACGATCTGTTTCAGGCCCGACTCGAGGCGGCCCTGACCTGGGGCGATCTGGGCGGACGCCTGAACGACCGGGTGGCCACCCTGTCGGGCGGGTTGGCCCGTCAGGCCGAACTGATCAAGGTGCTGCTCCACGATCCCGCCCTGCTGATTCTCGACGAACCGACCGTGGGACTCGATCCAGGGGGACGGAGCGCCTTTCTGGCCACCCTGCGCCGCCTGAAAAACCGCCACGGGGTGACGATTCTCATGACCAGCCACATCTTCGCCGAGGCCGAGCAGGCCGACCAGGTGGGCATCCTGCGCCACGGCAGACTGCTGGCCCTGGATACGCCACGCGATCTCACCCGGCGCCTCGGCGAGGAACTGCTGGTCATCGACTGCGACGAGCCTGAACAACTCGCCGCCGGTTTGAACGACCATCCAGGGTTGAAAACCCAAATCCAGAACCACGAACTGCGCATTCAAGGCGCGGAATTGCCCGTCATCATGGATACCCTGCTCAAACACCACCGCGAGAAGATCCACACCCTGGCCCTCAAGCAACCCTCCCTGGAGGATCTCTACATCCACCTGACCGGTCGCGCCCTGGCCCGTGACGAGGAGGAGAACCCATGATCCTCCGTCCCACCCTCTCCCTGGCACGCCGCGAGATGGTGCGCTTTTTCCGCCAGCCGGAACGGGTGGTGGGCAGTCTTGCCCAACCGCTGCTGATGTGGGCCCTGCTGGGGGCGGGATTCGCGCCGAGCTTCCGCGCGCCGGGCATGGAGCAGCTCTCCTACATCGAATATTTCTATCCAGGCGTGCTGTTGATGCTCATGCTCTTTGCCGGCATCTTCTCGACCATCACCCTGATCGAGGATCGCGCCCAGGGACTGATGCAGGGGGTGCTCGCCTCCCCGGCACCGCGCATCACCATCGTGCTCGGCAAGGTGACAGGCGGCATCGGCGTCGCCCTGTTCCAGGCCGTGCCCCTGCTGCTCGCCGCCCCCTTCATCGGCATCACCCTGACGGCAAGCGGCGTGATCTGGATCCTCTTCGGCTTTCTGGTCGCCTGCCTGGGCTTCACGGCGCTCGGCTTCCTGATCGCCTGGAACATGGAGAGCACCTCGGGATTCCACGCCATCATGTCGGTGTTCCTGATGCCGATGTGGATGCTCTCCGGCGCCCTGTTTCCCCTCGACCCCTCCACCGGCTGGCTCTGGACGCTGATGATCGTCAATCCGGTCACCCACGCCCTCACCCTGATCCGCGCCCCGCTCTATCAGGCGCCGGGGGTGTTCCTCACCGATCCCCACTACTGGACCGCGCTCACCATCGCCGCCGCCTGGGCAGGCCTCTGCCTCCTGCTGGCCCTGTGGCGCGTCAACCGCCTGGAACGGGGCGCTCCCCCTCCTCCCCGGTGACGAACCGGGAACTTGCCCCAGGCGTCCGCTCCGTTTATCCTGATGGCGGTTTTTTCCATTCCGCTCACGCTCGCTTGATCTCGGATCCGTCCTCGCGCCCATGCTGCACTTCGAATGGCCTTGGGTTTTTCTGCTGCTCCCCCTGCCCTGGCTGGTCAGGCGCGTTCTCTCCCCCGCGCCCCAACCGGTCGAAGCCGCGTTGGTCATCCCGTTCTGGGAGGAGTTCATCGACCTCTCCCATCCTTCGCGCGCCATCCACGCCGTCACCCCACGCTGGCGCATGCTGCTGGCGGCTTGTGCCTGGCTGCTGTTGATCCTGGCCACGGCGCGACCGGTCTGGCTGGGCGAACCTCTGGAGATCCCGGCCAGCGGTCGGGATCTGCTGCTGGCGGTGGATCTTTCGGGAAGCATGCAGACCAGGGATTTCCGCGAGAACGACCAACCGGTGGACCGGCTCACCGTGGCCAAACGGGTGGGCGCCGAATTCATCCGCCGCCGGATCGGGGATCGGGTGGGGTTGATCCTTTTCGGACTCAACGCCTACCTCCAGGCGCCGCTGACCCTGGATCGCGAAACCGCAGCGCGCCTGTTGGAGGAGGCCGAAATCGGCATGGCGGGCAATCAGACCGCCATCGGCGAGGCGGTCGGCCTGGCGGTCAAAAAAATCCGCGCACTGCCCAGGAACAGTCGCGCCCTGATCCTGGTCACCGACGGGGCCAATACCGCCGGGGTGGTCACGCCGCTCAAGGCGGCGCAACTGGCCGCAGATGAAGGAATCAAGATCTACGCGATCGGCATCGGCGCCGACGAAATGACCGTGCGTACCCTGTTCGGCACCCAGAAGGTCAACCCCTCGACCGATCTGGATGAGAAAACCCTGACCGACATGGCCGAATTGACCCACGGGCGCTACTTCCGCGCCAAGGAGACCGGACGGCTCGAGGAGATCTACCGCCTGCTCGACGAACTGGAACCGGTCAGCCGCGAACAACAGATCCTGCGCCCGGTCCGGGCCCTCTATCCCTGGCTGCTGGCCCCGGCCCTGTTGTTGGCCGGGGTGTTGTCGCTCACCGCACGGAGGGGGTGGCGGTGATCGAATCGTTCCACTGGCTGCGCCCCGCCTGGCTGATCGCGCTGTTGGCGCTGCTCCCCTTCGTGTGGCTTGTTGCGCGGACGAATCGCTCCGACCGGACCAGCGACTGGGAAAAGGTGTGCGATCCCCATCTCCTGCCCCGACTCCTCACCACGCCAGCGGTCACCCGAACCGCGCGCGGTCTGCCGCGTCTGCTGCTCGTGGCGGCCCTGCTCGCCATCCTCGCCCTGGCCGGACCGGCCTGGCGCAAGCTGCCTCAGCCGCTTTTCCAAAAGCAGGACGCCCTGGTGGTGGCGCTCGATCTCTCCTTGTCGATGGATGCCGGAGACCTGGCCCCAAGCCGGCTGGAACGGGCCAGGCTCAAGATCGCCGACCTGCTGAAACGACGCCGCGAAGGAAGCACAGCACTCATCGCCTATGCGGGGGATGCCTTTCTGGTCTCCCCCCTCACCACCGACACCGAAACCATCCGCGCCCAACTGCCCGCCCTGACCACCGAGATCATGCCCCTGTTGGGCAGTCGTCCGGAGCTGGCCCTGCATCTGGCGGGCAAGCTGTTGCAACAATCCGGGGTGGCGCGCGGAGAGATCCTGCTCATCACCGACGGCGACCTGTCGGGCGCGACACTGGAGCAGACCCGCAAGCTGACAGACGCGGGCCGGCGGCTGTCGGTGCTGGCGGTAGGCACCCCGGAAGGGGCGCCGATCCGTTTGAAAAGAGGGGGATTCTTGCAGGATTCCCAAGGCGGAATCGTCGTCCCGCGCCTGGAAGAACCCCCATTGCGAGAGCTGGCGCGGCTGGGAAAGGGTCGTTTCACCCGCCTGACCGCCGACGACGCGGATCTGGACCAACTGCTTGCCGACGAGACGACCGACGAGACCGACCCGGCGCATGCGGGAAGCGGCGTCGGCATGGCGGACCTGTGGCACGAAGAGGGGCCCTGGCTGCTGTTGCTGGCGCTTCCACTGGCCGCGCTGGGCTTTCGGCGCGGGGTGCTCGGCGTGGCGTGCGGGATGCTGCTCTGGCCTGCCACGGGGGAGGCGATCGACTGGGAGAGCCTCTGGAAACGTCCGGACCAGCAGGGCATGGAACGCTTGCAGGCCGGAGAGCCATCGGAAGCCGCGCAAAGATTCGTGGATCCGGCCTGGAAAGGGAGCGCGCTCTATCGGGCCGGGCGATTCGAGGAGGCGGAACGGGCGTTCCAGGCCCAGTCGGGTGCCGAGGGTTGGTACAATCGCGGCAATGCCCTGGCCCGTCAGGAGCGCCACGAAGAGGCGATCAACGCCTATGAGGAGGCCATGAAACGCGATCCCAACCATGCGGACGCGCGCCACAACCTCGATCTGGTCCGCAAGGTTCTGGACAAGAAGAAACAAGATCCCTCCGAGAAGAACGCGCCGAATGGTGACCAGAAGGAGCCGGGAAAAACCGATGAGCAACCCGGCGCGGAGCAGACGACGAAAGAAGCGTCCCAAAGTCGCCCGGAGCCAGGGGAAACCCGGAAGGGTGAGCCGGAACAAGCTGCGGACGACCCGAAAGGGCGCGAAGAAAAAAAAGAAAAGGAAGGTCAGGAATCTGCCGAGCCCCGGGAGGCGGAAACACGGGAGCAAGCGCGCACCGGCCAGCCCTCCCAGGGCAAGGAAGACCCCTCCGACCCGACCATGGCCGCCAGCGATGCGCGGCCAAACGATGCCGACGAGGCGAGACAGGCGGACGAGCAGTGGCTGCGACGCATTCCGGACGATCCGGGCGGACTGTTGCGCCGGAAATTTCTCTATCAATATCAGCGGCAGGGACAGAGCCGACCGGAGGGTCATCCATGGTGAGCCACATGAACCGCGCTCCGATCGGACGGATCGCCGGATGGATCCTGCTCCTCTCTCTTCTCCTGGCCGGAGCGGCGGAGTCCGCGGAGATCCAGGCGCGCGCTTCCCGCGATCCGCTGGTGACGGGCGAGTCGTTCTCCTTGATCTTCTCATCCGCCGAGAACCCGGATGGCGATCCAGACTTCTCCCCCCTGAAACGCGATTTCGAGATCCTGGACCAGAACAAGAGCAACCATTTTCAGTTCATCAACGGCCACAAGAGCCATTCGATCACCTGGACCCTGGAGCTGCTGCCCAGAAAGGCCGGCGAGATCCCCATTCCGGCCATCGCCTTCGGCAAGGATCGCAGCACGCCGCTCACCCTCAAGATTCTCTCCGCTCCGCCCCCCGCCCGTGAACAGGCCGGGCGCGACGACTCGGATCTCAGGCTCGAGGCGGAATGGAGCGGCAAGAGCGTCCATTTGCAAGAGCAGATCCTCCTTACCCTGCGATTCTTGAACGCAGCGCCGATCGCCGGAGCCTCCCTGCAAGAGCCGAAGGTGGAGAGCGGCGAGGCGCTGATCGAAAAACTCGGCGAGGACCAGGCCTATGAGACCACCCGCGATCAACGCCGTTTCATCGTCACCGAGCGACGCTACGCCCTGTTCCCGCAAAAAAGCGGCACGCTCACCATCGGCGCCATTCCCCTGACCGCCCAACTGCCAGGCGCGGACAGGAGCGGTTCGCTGTTGCGGGAGTTTTTCAACGACCCGTTCATCAAGAACTTCCCCCTCGGACCGGGACGGGCCGGCAAGACGGTCCGTCTGTCCACCGAACCCGCCAGAATCGAGGTCAAACCGGTTCCAACCGGATGGGGCGGCGGAACGTGGCTGCCGGTGCACCGGCTGGAGCTGTCGGAGAACTGGAGTCCCGAGCCACCCCGATTTCAGGTGGGCGAACCGGTCACCCGCACCCTCACCTTGCAAGCCGACGGGGCCACTGCCGCGCAACTGCCCGAATTGACCATCGCGGTCCCTCCAGGCATCAAAAGCTATCCGGACAAGCCGCGCCTGGAGGATCAAAGGCTGGTCACCGGCATCATCGGCAAGAGCGTGAACAAGATCGCCCTGATTCCGGCAACCCCCGGAGCGTTCACCCTGCCGGCCATCGAGATCCCCTGGTGGAACAGCGACGCGGGACGCATCGAGACCGCGCGACTGCCGGAACGCCGCATCACCGTGCTTCCCGCCGCCACGACCAGGCCGGATGGCAACGCTTCCCAACCGCACCCCGTCCCAAGCGTCTCCTCCCCCGCCGCGCCCGGCCCGGCCAGCGAGAAACCGGCATCCGCCGCGCCCGGCCCGGCCAGCGAAAAACCGGCATCCGCCGCGCCCGGCCCGGCCAGCGAGAAACCGGCATCCGCCGCGCCCGGCCCGGCCAGCGAGAAAACCGGCCCAGCCATCCCCGCGGCCACGGTGACGACGCCCGCCCCCTTCTGGCCCTGGCTGGCGTTCGTTCTGGGCTGCGGCTGGCTGGGAACCGCCGGGGCCTGGTGGTATCGGGCCAGGATGACCCGACGGAACGCCCCCGCGACCCCCCCCCCGCGATCCACCTCCGACCCCCTGACAGAGCCCCTGGACGCCCTCAAGCGCGCCTGCGCGGCCAACGATCCCAAGGCGGCCCACACCGCCCTGCTGCGATCCGGCATGGCCCACGCACAGATCCTCGCCGAGGAGGTCGCCCGGCTGCAAGCCGCCCTTTACAGTCCCGACCCCATCCCGTGGCACGGCGAATCACTCTGGCGCGCGACCCGGGCCGCGCTCAACCAGCCACGATCGGCCCGGAATCGGGCCGAACCCGACCCCCTGCCCCCGTTGTATCCGCGATGAACGGCCCAGGCGACCCGCACCCCCTGCCCGACGCCCGTTCCGATCCCGGTTCATCGCGGTCCGTGTCCGGCCTGTGGCTGCGCACCCCGAACCAACGCGGCGAGGATGGCCTTCCGGATGACGCGACACGGGACCACCTCCTGGACCTGGACCCGCGCCGCCATCTGCTCTGCGCCCGCTGCGGAATGCGCATCACCAACCACGCCTGGCGCATCCGCGTGGCCGCCGGTCACGAACACACGCTGTTCAACCCGCACGGGCTGGTCTTTCACATCGGTTGCTTCGCCCGCGCTCCCGGCTGCATCACCCGTGGTCCCGAGTCCCGCGAATTCACCTGGTTCAAGGACCACGGCTGGACCCTGGCCGGCTGCTCGCGCTGCTGGATCCATCTTGGCTGGCGGTTCCGCCATGACAGCGCGACAACCTTCTTCGGGCTGGTGTTGAACCGTCTGAAAGAGGGGAAAACAGACTGAATCGATCATTCGGCCTGTCTTTTCCCGAGCAAATGCGTCATGCTGGAGAAAGAGGATTTTTTGATTGACAAAATTTGTCCCGGCCCCGTTCACCAGGAATTCCGCCGCATGTCCAAGACGCGCGTCTTCATCCCGTTCTGGCTCTTCGTGTCGGGCCTGGTGGCCCTCGCCCCCTTCTCCCCGGTCCAGGCCGGGGAGTACGAAGCGGTCGGCTCCCTCAAGGAGACCCAGCGCGCCGCCAAACAGGGCTCGGTGGAGGCCCAGAACAATCTGGGCATGATCCATCGCGATGGCCTGGGGGTGCCGCGCGACTACGCCGAGGCCATCAAGTGGTATCGAATGGCCGCCGACAAGGGCCATCCCGAGGCACAATACCATCTGGCCGACATGTATCGCGATGGCAAGGGGGTCAAGAAGGATCTGAACGAAGCCAGGAAATGGTATCTTCTGGCCGCCGGGAAGAACTTTGCCGACGCCTACCTCCCCCTGGGACTCCTCTACCGTCAGGACAAAACCAATCCGGAGAGCGCCCGCGAAGCGGTGAAATGGTTGCAAAAAGGGGCGGAAGGGGGACTGGCGGATGCCCAGCATGCGCTCGGAATGCTGCTCTCCGATCCGTCCACCCCGGTGCGCGACGACGAACAGGCGCTGGTCTGGTTGAAGAAGGCCGCAGAACAGGAGTTCCCCAAGGCGCAAACCGCCCTCGGCATGCTGCTGGCCTCGGGCAACGGCGTGACGAAGGATCCGGTCCAGGCGCTCATGTGGTTGAACCTGGCGGTGACCCAGGGAGATCCGACCGCGATCAAGAAACGGGCACCCCTTTTGGAGTCCATGACCCCGGACCAGATCGCCAAGGCCAAGGAGCTGGCCGATCGCTGGATACCGCCGGCCATGAAAAAACTCACGGCGCCGGTCAAGGAGAAGACCACCCCGTGAAGCGCCATCCCGCACACGCCACCCGCAACCGTCCGCCCTGATCCGGAACCGGAATGGCCCCCTTCATCCACCTGCATGTCCATTCGTGCTACTCGCTTCTGACCTCCACGGTCCGTCTGGAGTCTCTGGTGGCGCGCGCCAAGGCGCTGCACATGCCGGCACTGGCCCTGACCGATCAGGGCAATCTGTTCGCCACCGTGCAATTCTACACGGCCTGTCTCAAGGCCGGCATCAAACCGATCATCGGCGCGCAAGTGTACCTGGTCCCGGATCGCCACGACAAAAGCCAACGCCCGGATCTGGAAACCCGCGATCAACTGATTCTGCTCTGCCGCGATGCCACCGGCTGGCGCAGCCTCACCCGTCTGGTCTCGGCGGGCCATCTCGAGGGGAGCCACGACAAACCCCGCCTCGACCTGGCCCTTCTGCGCCAGCACCGCAATGGTCTGATCGCCCTCTCCGCCGGCCCCAAGGGGGCGGTGGGCCGACTGCTTTCCGCCGGTCAACGGGAACAGGCCAAGGGGGTCGCCCTGGAACTGGCCAGGATCTTTGGCGACTCGGAGAGCGGCGCGCCGGGATTCTATCTGGAGGTGCAACGCCACGGAAATCCGGACGAGGCGTATCTGGTCGAAGAGACGGCGCGCCTGGCGCTGGCCATCGACCTGCCCCTCGTGGCCACCAACGATGTCCACTTCCTCGACCCCTCCGATCACCGCGCCCACGACGCTTTGATGTGCATCGGCGCCGGGTTCACCCTGCTCGACGACAAACGCCCGCGCATCAACGACCGCTACCACTTCACCACCCCCGAAGAGATGGCCACCCTGTTTGCCGATCTGCCCGAGGCGCTGGCCAACACCGTCCAGATCGCCAGGCGGTGCAACTTCCGGCTGCAACTCGGCAAGACCGTGCTGCCGGAGTTTCAGGTTCCCGAAGGACAGGATCTGGCCTCGTGGCTCAAAAGCCAGGCCGAAAAGGGGCTCGAGCGACGCCTGGAACAGTGCGTCACCCCGATCACCGACCCCAAACTGTTGAAAGAAACCTTCCGCCATTACCGGGAACGGCTCGACTATGAACTCGACGTCATCGTGCAGATGGGGTTTCCCGGCTACTTCCTGATCGTCTCCGACTTCATCCGCTGGGCCAAGGAGCACGACATCCCGGTGGGTCCGGGACGCGGCTCCGGAGCGGGTTCGGTGGCGGCCTGGGCCCTCGACATCACCGACCTCGATCCGTTGCGCTATCAACTGCTCTTCGAGCGTTTCCTGAATCCGGAACGGGTCTCCATGCCCGACTTCGACGTGGACTTCTGCATGGATCAGCGCGAAAAGGTGATCCACTACGTGCAGCACAAATACGGCGCGGACCGGGTGGCCCAGATCATCACCTTCGGCACGCTCCAGGCACGCATGGCCCTGCGCGACGTGGGTCGGGTGCTGCAACTCCCCTACGGCCAGGTGGATCGCATCGCCAAACTGATCCCCAACATCCTCGGCATCACCCTGAAAGAGGCCATGGAGCAGGAGGATCGTTTCCTGGTGCTGTTGCAAGAGGAGCCGGAAGTCCAGGAACTGATCGATCTGGCCCTGGCCCTGGAGGGTCTGCCCCGTTCCGCCGGCACCCACGCCGCCGGCGTGGTGATGGCCAACGGCCCCCTGACCGACATGGTGCCGCTGTATCTGGACCCGCGCTCCGACATGCCGGTCACCCAGTTCAACATGGTGGACGTGGAGAAGGTGGGACTGGTCAAGTTCGACTTTCTGGGGCTCAAGACCCTGACCGTGATCGACGACGTGGTGAAACTGGTCAACGCCCAGCGCGCCCGCGACAACCTGCCCCCCATCGACATCGCCGGCATCGACATGACCGATCCGGAGACCTTCCGGCTTCTCCAGGGGGGGCAGACACGGGGGGTGTTCCAGCTCGAATCCTCGGGCATGCGGGATATCCTGAAAAAACTGGCGCCCGACACCTTCGAGGACATCATCGCCCTGGTGGCCCTCTATCGGCCCGGTCCGTTGGGGTCGGGCATGGTGGAGGATTTCATCAACTGCAAACATGGCCGGGTGGAGGTGGTCTATCCCCTGCCGCAACTGGAACCGATCCTCAAAGAGACCTACGGGGTGATCCTCTACCAGGAGCAGGTGATGAAAATCGCCCAGGTTCTGGCCGGCTACACCCTCGGCGGAGCGGACCTGTTGCGCCGCGCCATGGGCAAGAAAAAGCTCTCGGAGATGCTCTCCCAGCGCGACATCTTCGTGCGCGGTTCGCTGGCCAACCAGGTTCCCAAGGAACGGGCCGAATACATCTTCGATCTGATGGAGAAGTTCGCCGGCTACGGGTTCAACAAATCCCACTCCGCGGCCTATGCCCTGATCTCCTACCAGACCGCCTGGCTCAAGGCGCACCATCCGGTCGAGTTCATGGCCGCCACCCTCACCTGCGACATCATCAACACCGACAAACTGGCCGCCTTCATCCGCGAGTGCCGCGCCATGAAGGTGGCGGTCCTGCCTCCGGACGTGAACCACTCCCAGACCATCTTTTCGGTGGAAAACGGCGCGGTGCGTTATGGTCTGGCGGCGATCAAGAACGTCGGCGAAGGGGCCATGGAAGCGATGATCAAGGCGCGGACCGACGGTGGACCGTTCCAGTCGCTGCACGATCTCTGTCAACGCATCGCCGAGGCCGGAGTCAACCGCCGGGTGATGGAAAACCTGATCAAATCCGGAGCCTGTGACGGGCTCGGAGGCCATCGCGCGGCGCTCATGGCCGCCCTTCCCGAAACCCTGGCCCTGGCCTTGAAAAAGAAAACCGATCGCGGCAAGGGGTTCATGGACCTCTTCGGCGACGACGAAGAGCCCCCACCTCTGCCGGAGACCCCGGAATGGGGCTTCGAGGAGCAACTCGCCTTCGAAAAAGAGGCGATCGGCTTCTACATCACCGGCCATCCGGCGCAACGCGACGCCGAGGAGTTGCAGGCCTACGGCATCGATTCGATCGCACGGGTCAAACACAAGGCCCGACTTCGCCTCGACGCCAACCCCAAGGCGCGGGTGGCCGGAGTGATCGTGGAAAAGAAGATCCACCGCACCAAGAAAGGGGATCGCATGGCCTTCATCACCCTGGAGGATCAGGAGGATCAGATCGAGGTCGTGGTCTTCTCCGATGTCCACCAGGAGGCGCGCGAGTTGCTCGAGAGGGAGGGTCTGCTGGTCGTCGAGGGGAACCTGGAACTGGGCGACGAAGAGCCGAAAATCACCGCCGAACGGATCGTGGATCTCAACACCCTGCGCCGGGACTGGTGTCGGGAGATCCTCATCGAGGTCGATGCCCTGACCCTCACGGAGAGCGCCATCGAGCGACTCCGCGAGTGGGTGTCGCGCCATCCGGGAACCACCTGCCGAATCCTTGTCGCCCTGCGCCTGGAGGATTGTATCGGAACCTTCGTTCTTGGCGAGAACTTCAAGATCACGCCCGACGCCAACCTGCTCGAAGGGGTCCGCAAACTGTTCGGCCACGAACGGGTGCATGCCCGCCGCGCGGACTCCTTTTAAAAAGGGAGGTCCACGGTAAGGGCCTTCGGGCTCCACAGGTTCTCAGAAATGCAGGACTCGCCTGTTCATGCCATCAATGTCAATTCATTCCGCGCAACTTTGAGAGGTTTGAAATTTTCTAACCGCAGGTGTCTCCAACCCAATCAAGGAGACACATGAATTCACCTGGCCTTTGCTTCAGCAATCAGGATTGGGGCCTCCTCAGAAAGCCCCTACCGCAATGGTTGACCTCCCCGCTGGCCCAGTAGCAACGGGTCATCACCTCCAGCACCGCTTCGGGCGTTCCGACACGCTCGCATGACAATTCGGTCTTGCAACAACCAGGCGACAACACCTCCTCCAGCACCGCAGGAGATGGCATCATCTCCAAACACTGGAATATCGGCGCCGCCGACTGCACCGGCAGATCCCCACTCAACATCAATTTCTTTCGCCAGCGGTAAAAACTTTTCGCGTTAATTTGCCTGATGGAGGGAGCCCCCCTCACCCCCCTTAGCATGGCGATCCCTTCGGGAGTTCCATGTTAAGCCCGTGCTCTCACAGGCATGCCGAAAACCCTCGGTCTGCCTGTTCGCACGCCACAAGGCGCCCCAACCAAAACGCTTGCCCGTGACGGATCCTGCTCACTCTTTCTTCCATATCGCATCCTCTTGGGAAATATTCAGTGGAGGACGATGGTGCATCATTCAACCAAAATGAGGCGCCCTGGGGTAGAATTGCGGTTACCAATAAGGTGAGGATCGATTTTCTTAGAGGCATTCAAGTAAAACTGGTAAACAAGACTGGGTGAGAAACACCACTGCAAAACAGTTATCGAGGATCGCACGCACGCCACTCTGTCGAGCCAGCAGAACGCGATGTTGCACGCAAAGAGGCTTTTTAAAGCGATTCCATTGCACGCATGCAACATAAACAGATGGTGGATATCGGTAAAAAATCAGACTAATTTACTGATTTTATTGTATTAATTTACTTGTGGCCCACATTCTGCAATATTTAATGTATCTCAAACCGATCCAGGCAACATCCGTTGCCCCATGGTAAACATGGCCTGCGATGAAAGGATTGAATATGAACATGTATGAATATTATGAAAATCAAGAATCAAGCAATCAGATCAACCATCAATCATATACAATGTCACCATTATTGGGTACAAAAAATCGAGATTCGTTTCTATCCAACACCTATTATTTATCTCTGATCAATTGGGAAAATCCGGATGATCCCATTCGCCGTCTGGTGATCCCTTCCGATGAGGAACAGGAGGCATGGGGAAGCGAGGATCCATCCAACGAGGCGGAGTACATGCCGGTATGCGGTCTGCAACACAAATATCCCAGCACGGCTTTGATGCTAATTTCGAACCGATGCGCCAGTATTTGTCGCTACTGTTTTCGCAAGAGAATCTTTCAGAAAAACCATTTGGAAAAAATACTCGATTATGATCAGGTTTTTGCCTATCTTCTCCAGCACGAAGAGGTCAGCAACGTGTTGCTGAGCGGAGGCGACCCCTTGATGCTGCCCACCAGAAAGCTGGATCGCATTTTGACCCGGTTGCGCGCCATCGATCATATCGACTTGATTCGCATCGGCAGCAAAATTCCCGCATTTCTGCCGCAACGTATCCTGAACGATGATACGCTCCTGAGAATGTTGAAGCGGCATTCCACATCAGAAAAGAGAATCTACCTCATTGCGCATTTCACCCATCCCTGTGAATTGACCCCAGAAGCTATGGCATGCCTGGACCGTTTGACGGCCAACCGGGTGGTCATACTGAATCAATGTCCCTTGATACGGGGCGTGAACGATAAACCAGAGACACTGCTACAGCTCTATCGGCAACTGGCTGCAACCGGTGTTCAGCCTTATTATTTGTTTCAGTGCAGACCAGCGCGGGGCAACCGTCATTTCACCGTGCCGTTGGAAACCGGTATGCAAATTTTGAATCAGGTTCAGGCCGAATCCTCCGGTTTGGTGAAAAGAGCGCGATATGTCATGTCCCATGTCACGGGAAAAATCGAAATGGTCGGACTGACCGATACCCATGCAATCCTCAAATATTGGCGTGCGGCCAAACGGGAGGATAGTAACAAAATCATGCTTTTCAAAAGAAACCCGAATGCGTGTTGGTTGGAGGATTACCAATCGTAAGCGAACCGATCCCCCATCCGTGGAACGCCCGAAAGGAAGGTCCATGGATGGGGGTTAGGGGCAATCCACCCCATCAAGCACATTGATATCCGCACAGACCAACCGATGGCATTCATGGTATGGTCCCCGCCCCGCTCCAAAACGGCATCTGTGTGCCACGGCATCGAATGTGCCAAGATTGGAGATGATATCAACCATCAAATAAAGAGCGGGGCAGACATGAGCAAACATCAATGAGCCGGAGAAAGAAATCCAGGTGATTGGAATCGACTTGGCCAAGCAGTCTTTTCAAATGCATGGCGTGCATTCACCGAACGTGCCGATCTGCCGGGTCAGGAGGCCAATCGAGAGGAACGAAAAACGCTTTGCCGGTCCGAAAGAGACCTGGATGCTGTACGGCCTGTGCCATGAGTTTCCGGGTCTTACGTTTCAAGGACGCGGGATGTCCATTTGATCAATCATAACTTTGTTCATCGTCATTGGACGACAGATGAGGTGCCAGCCGTTAAACTGGAGGTTCAGAAGGCCCCACTCACGTTGGAAGCCATCTTGAGGATGAGGAAAGCAGCTTGATCATGGGGTGATCCGATGGGGTTGGTCGGTCAAATTCACGCCATGGTGGCATTTGCCAACAGTCGCAGCCCAGCGCCGACCGGTCGGATGCCATGATGCCGACAAGAAGACTCTTGCGGGCAACGTGGTTTGTGTTAAACTTCCGCGCTTGCAACGCAAGGAGTGCCCGCCTGTACCCGACCACTCCCTCATGGCGGACCCCATTCCGGTCGTGTCAGGATTCTCAAGGAGTCTCAAGGACATGGATTTCAAAAGCCCCGTGCGTCTTTCGGTCGCGCCCTTTCCCATGCGGGCCGATCTTTCCAAGGGCGAACCGCTCTTCCCGGCGGGCCGGATCCCGTGGTTCCTGCACGCCCGCACGCGCTCAGCAGTCCCCATGGGACGCCCCCATGTCATCCCGTCCACCGCGCTTGCCGTCGCCCATGGCGATCCCCTGGCCGAATTTGCCAACAACCAGGCCGGCGCGAACACCTCCCTCAATCCGACGGTCGCCCCATGACCATGGACTCCTCCGGGGTGGGCCGACCGATTTTCTGGGGCCTGGTGCTGGCTGTCGTGGTGTTCATCCTGGATCAGTGGACCAAGGCGATCGCCTCGCGAGAACTGCTGGATGCGAGCATCGTCCTGATACCAGGCTTCTTCGATCTGCTGCTGGTGCACAATGTCGGCGCGGCCTTCGGACTCTTCACCAATCTGCCGGCCTCCTACCGGGTGATCTTTCTGGTCGGCGTGGCGAGCGTGGCGGCGCTCGTGATTCTCTGGATGCTCAAATCGGCCCGCAGCGGCATGCTGGTGTTCGGATTGGGCATGCTGCTGGGCGGAGCGCTCGGCAATCTGGTGGACCGGGTGCGCTTCGGATGGGTGGTGGACTTTTTTTATGTCCACTGGCATGATCTCTCTTTTCCGGTCTTCAATCTGGCTGACTGCGCCATCACGGTGGGCGTGGGGCTGTTGCTCCTCGACCATTGGCTGGCGCCGGACCCTTCCGATCCGTGAGGAAAACGATGAACGACAGCTCTCGGTCTTTTCCGCCCGTCGCACTGGCGGCGCTTTTGATGCTGCTCTCCGGCTGTTCGAGCAACTTCACCATGCCGTGGGAGCAGAACATGCTCGATCCCAGCCGCATCGCCACCCGCGAGCCGTTGGAAATCCCACCAGATCTCAACACCCTGCCCACCAACGACCCCCCCGAGGAACCCGCCGGAAGAGTCGGCGACCGCCGCGCCGGCAAGGATGACTCTGCGCCGGCTTCGGCCCGGTCGATCCTCTTCAAGGGCCAGGAGCCCGCGCGCGAAGCCAAACCCCTGGGACGCGACGAGCAGGAGCGTCTGCCCGGCTGGCTCGGCGATGGGGCCGCACGGAGCAAAAAGTGACAGGCACGCCCGATTCGCCGGATCGCATGCCCGGCCCGCACGGCGCAAGAAGCGACAGTCGGGCCGGTTTCGGATCGCATCTTCTGCCCGCACGGATCCGCGCGGTTGGATTGCTCCTGGGGATATTCGCCCTTCTGGCCCCGCTTCACGCCTCGGCGCTCGACACGCGTGAATTCACCCTGGACAACGGTCTGAAAGGGATCGTGGTGCGAGAGACCAAGGCCCCGGTGGTGATCGTGCAGGTGTGGTATCGGGTCGGATCGGCAGACGAAAAGCCAGGCAAGACCGGACTCTCCCACATGCTCGAACACATGATGTTCCAGGGGACCGAGAGCGTCCCACCCGAGCAGTTCAGCCGGATCATCGCCCGCGAGGGGGGCGAGGACAACGCCTCGACCACCACCGATTACACCATGTACTATGTGAAACTCGCCTCGGATCGGCTCGAATTGGCGCTCAAGCTCGAGGCGGACCGGATGCGCGGCCTGAAACTCTCCGAGGAGGAGTTCAAGTCAGAAAATCTGGTGGTGCGCGAAGAGCGACGCATGCGCACCGACGCGGATCCGAATCAACGCATGCTGGAACGCTACCGGACGATGGTGTTCGGCGACCATCCCTATGGTCGTCCGGTGATCGGCACGATGCAGGATATCGAGGGGTTGACGCTGGCGGATCTCTCGGCCTGGTATCAGACCTACTACGCTCCCAACAACGCCACCCTGGTGGTGGTGGGCGACGTGGATCCCGAAGCCACGGAAAACCTGGTGAGAAAACATTTCACCCCCCTGCCCGCTCAACCGGAAATCCCCAAACCACGCCTGCCGGATCCGCCGCGTCGGGAGACCCCGGCCCGGCTGGAGGTGATCGACAAGGCCGCCAGGCTGCCGGTCTGGATGGCCGCCTACACCGTCCCCTCCCTTGCCATGACACGCGACTCCAACGACGCCATGGCCCTCGACATCCTGGCCACCGTGCTCGGCGGCGGCGGTACCAGCCGTCTGCACAACCGTCTGATCCGTGAAGAGGCCCTGGCGGTCTCCGCTTCATCCTCCTACAACGGCCAGGCCATGAGTTGGGAGCAGTTCTCGCTCTCGGCCATGCCCAAGGCCGGTGCGGATCTCAAGGAGATCGAAAAGGCCGTGTTCGCCGAGGTGGAACGGCTGAAAAAGGAGCCGGTCCCGATCCGCGAGTTGGAAAAAGCCCAGAACGGTCTGATCGCCGAGCGGGTGTTCACCATGGATTCCATCGACCACATCGCCTGGGTGATCGGACGCATGAGCCTGAACGGCCTTGATTGGCGCACCATGTTCGATGACTACCCGGCACGGGTACGCGCCGTCACCAGCGCCGATCTGCAACGGGTGGCCACGCGCCATCTCCAGCCGGAACGGCTCACCGTGGGGATCCTCAAGCCATGAACGCGCATCGATTTCACCCGTGGCTCTGGATCATCCTTCTCTGGCTCGGATGGGTGACCGTGGTCGAAGCCGCCCCGGCGCGGGAACGGGAAAAGGTCCAAACCTGGGTCGCAGAAAACGGCTTGCAGGTGATTCTCATCGAAAATCACGTCAATCCGATGGCCGAAGTGCGTATTCTGGCGCACGGCGGGTCGGTCCATGACCCGGAGGGACGCGAGGGGTTGGCTTCGCTCACCGCCTGGATGTTCAACGAGGGAGGCGGCGAACTCGATTCGAGCGCCTTTCAGGAGCGGTTGCACTACTACGGCATCTCCATGGCCGCAGATGTGGGTTCCGACCCCATCGAAATCCATCTGACCAGTTTGAGCGCGCATCTCGACGAGGCCTTCGCCCGTCTGGGGGATGCGCTGTTGCGTCCCCGATTCGACCGGGCCGATTTCGAACGCGCCTTGCGTGAACGGAGTGCCGAACTGATCAAGAGCGAAGAGGATCCCGCCTATCGCGCCGCGCGTGCGCTCACCCCCATGGTCTACGGCGCCCACCCGTATGCCCGTCCTACCAAGGGGACGCTGGAGAGCGTCAAACGGATCGAACTGGCCGATATCCGCAACCATCACGCCGCCACCTTCCGCGCGCCGGGGATGGTGATGGCCGTGGCCGGCGACATCACCCGCGAACGCCTCGAGGCGTATCTGAACCAGCACCTGGGCAAACTCCCCCGCGAACCAGGCCCTTTCGCCACGCCTCCCAAGGCCAAACCGGTTGAAAAGGGGGCGGAGACCCACATCGAAATGGATCAGCCCCAGACCACGGTACGCATGGGGGTGGTGGCCATCGATCGCGAGGATGCCGATTTTTACGCCCTGACGGTGATGAATCAGATGTTGGGCGGTGGCGGATTAACCAGTCGGCTCAACCAGGTGGTGCGGGAGGAGCGCGGCCTTGCCTATGGAATCTTCTCTGGATTTTCGCCCCTGGCCGGGCGCGGACCGTTCACGATCAGCACCGAAACCAAGACGGAATCGGCGAGGGAGGCGATCGCCCTGATCCGCGCCGAACTCAAGCGCATGATGGACGAGACGATCACGACAGAGGAGTTGCGCGATGTGCAACGCTATCTGACCGGCTCCTTCCCGCTCCATCTGGATGGCCTGGACAAGCTGGCCGAAACCTGGTGTCGCATCGGCTTCTACCAGCGAGGATTGGATTACCTGGACACCTGGCCGGATAAGATCCGCGCCGTCACCCAGGAGGATGTCCAGCGCGTGGCCCGGAGGATCCTGAATCTCGACCGGCTCCAGACCGTGACCGTGGGCAAGACGGTCAAGCCCGTTCCGGACGGCCAAACGAAAGAGACCGCCCAGGACGGCAAGCCGGACTAACTTGCCTGATGGGGGGATCCCCCTCACCCCCCGTACCGTGGAACTCCCTTCGGGAGTTCCACGGTAACCTGACCGCCCCGGACGCCAAGCCGGATTAACCTGGCCACCTCGGATGGCAAGCCGGACTCAAACGTGACCGTCTCGGATGGCAAGCCTAACGTGGCCGTCCCGGACGATGATATTCGGCCAGGAACTGGAGCATCTCCTCCGAGTCGCTGACCAGCAGACGATAGGTCGCCTCGCCACAGTTGCGGCAGATGGTGCCGCTGCGCGCCCAGCGTTTGTACTGGGTACCCATGCTGCCGATGCACTGATCGCTTCCGCAGCGCACCTCGCCACACTTGGCGCAACGGTAGATGTGCATGGGGTGGTTGCCGCACACCGGGCACTCCATGAGTCCCGGCTTGAAAGGTGAGTTGGTCTTGATCAGTAGGTTCTTCATGGTTGATGCGTTCCTGGTTTCGTTCCACGAGCCTTGACGGGTGAACGGACAAGCCGGAATGTGTCAAAAGGATCACATCCGGCTCTTGTTCAACCCGCGTAAGGGAAAAACGTGCCAGATTTTCTCAGCATTCCACGAACGAGGGACGGCCACGCATGGATCACTTGCCGCGCCACTCCTCGACCCACATGGCCGTGGCCCCGGCCACGGCGGCGGGCATGGCCAGCACGTTCACGACCGGCACCAGGGTCAGAAGCAGGGTCGCGGCGCCGAACCCCAGAGAGAGCAATCGCTCCTCGCGCAGCCTGGCCAGAATCTGCTTGTCGTTGAGCTGATGATTGCCCATGGGGAAATCGGCATACTGGAAGGCGTTCATCCAGCTGGTGAAGAACATCCAGATGAACGGCGCCGCCACGTTGACCACCGGCAGCACAAACAGCAGCAGCAGCGGAATCGCCCGAATAATGTAGTAGAGGATCTTCTGGATTTCGCTGTGCACGGTGGGAAAGACGCTCTGCCACAATCCCTGGGGTTGCGGGTGGTGAGCGGTATCGAAGGTGCCGGCCAGGTGGATTTCGACCTGCTGGGCCAAAAGGGCATTAAACGGGGCGCCGATGAGGTTGGCGACGATGCCCAGGCTGGTGAAAAAAAGAATGCCGACCGAACCAAACAGCAGAGGTACCAGGATCCACTCCATCCACTGCAACCAGCTCGGCAGAAAAGCGTTCAACCAGGCGGACCAGGCCAGGATGTGACCCAGGGCAAACCAACTGCCCGAGACGAACAGCAGGGTGCTGACCAGCAGCGGCGCCAGCACGAAACGTCGCAAAGTCGGCGTGGTCAGGAGTTTCAATCCGGTCAGAAGATAGCCGATCCCCCGGATGAATGCGGGTGGTTTCATGGTGATGAAGCTCCTTTGTAAGCGGCATGGGATGTGAAGCGGGCGACCCCTTTTTGATTTCCGTTAATATACTTGAAACCAACCCGACTTACAATCGTTCCGATGATCAACCTGGTTGCCCGCCTTTCCACCGGCGAATCTCCGGAGAAAAATGACCGGTCAACCCGACAAGATGGGGGAAGCCCCTCACCCCCCGTACCATGAACCTCCCTTCGGGAGTTCCATGGGAATTTGCATGATGGGGGGAGAGCCCCTCACCCCCCCGTACCATGGACCTCCCTTCAGGAGTTCCATGGTAAAGTTTGTTTAATGATTCAAAGTTTGGTAAATCGGTCTGTTCCTTGCTGGACCGATGGTGGTGAGACAAAAATCGACAAAAAATCGACGCCTGTCGTACCGATTTTTTGGGGTTTGCTTGTCTTTCAATGGAGATGTTCCAATTCGGGAGATGCCTTACATGACGGTTGGAAAAGCGTCGCACTGTTGGAGTTGCGGGTCCATGCTGCCGGCCAACGGCTTTGGCCGTTCGGATGTCTGTCCCAGTTGTTCAAAGGATGCGCGGGTCTGCCTGAACTGTCGTTTCCACGATCCGGGAAGCTACAACGAGTGCCGGGAGACCGTGGCCGAACGGGTGGTGGACAAAGAGAAAAACAACTTCTGCGAGGATTTCATGCCCAAGGGAGCGTTGCCACGCAACGAAAGCGGACGTTCCTCTTCCGGTCGCGGCGCCAATGGCGGCGGCAGTTCCCACGACAACAGCAGAAATCGCACCCAGTCCAACACGACCACCACCCGCGGACAAGCCAACAACAGTGCGGCCTGGGCAGCGGCGGAAGCGTTGTTCAAGAAGGGTTGATCCGCTCGCGAACGCTTGGTCGTCGGACCAAGATCTCTCGTTCATCAACAACCGTGGTCCATCCGGTCGCCGGGTCTGGAACCATGCGTGGTTGCCAAGAGGTATGACATGCCGGTCAGGGAGAGCATGGAGCGCGGGCGCGTCCCGGTGAAAATCTTCACCGACGAGGTGGATGATCTGTCGCGCCGTCAACTGGCCAACGTCGCCAATCTGCCCTTTGTGTTCCATCATGTGGCAGCCATGCCGGATGTACATGCCGGCATGGGGGCCACCATCGGTTCGGTGATCCCGACCGTGGGGGCGTTGATCCCCGCAGCGGTGGGCGTGGACATCGGTTGCGGCATGTGCGCGGTCCCCCTCGATCTCACCTCGGCGGCACTGGGCGACAACGGCGAACGGCTGCGCGCGGCCCTCGAAAAAGCCATTCCCCATGGTCGCACCGATAACGGCGGCCCGAACGATCGCGGCGCCTGGTCACGGGTGCCCGAGGCGATCGAAACCTGGTGGACGCACGGCGCCATCCAGCGTCAACTGGGCGACCTCCTGGCACGCCATCCCAAGCTGCTCACCTCCCGCACCAACACGGTCCGCCATCTGGGAACGCTCGGCACCGGCAACCACTTCGTGGAGCTGCGCACCGATTCGCAAAACCGGGTCTGGATCCTGATCCACTCCGGTTCGCGCGGCATCGGCAATCGCATCGGCACCTACTTCATCCAGCGCGCCAAGGATACCGCCGGCCACGAACTCAAAACCCTGCCCGATCCAGATCTGGCTTTCTTCAAGGAGGGATCCGCCGATTTTGCCGACTATGTGCGCGCTGCGGAATGGGCCCAGGGATTCGCCAAGGCCAATCGCGCCTTCATGCTCGGGGCAGTGATCGCGTCTCTGGGAGAGGCGCTCAACCGTCCGATCCGGATGGTCGAAACCCCGATCGACTGTCACCACAACTATGTGGTCAAGGAACGCCATTTCGGCACCGAAGTGTGGATCACCCGCAAGGGGGCGATCCGGGCGCGCCGTGGCGACATGGGCGTCCTGCCGGGATCGATGGGCACCCCCTCGTACATCGTGCGCGGCAAGGGCAACGAGGTCGCGTTCCACTCCTCGGCCCACGGCGCAGGACGACGCATGGGACGCAACGAGGCGATGCGCCGCTTCACGGTGGCGGATCTGGCCCAGCAAACCCAGGGGATCGCCTGTCCGAAAGACCGTTCGGTGCTGGACGAAATTCCCGGCGCCTACAAGGCGATCGACGCGGTGATGCGCCATCAGGAGGATCTGGCCGAGGCGGTGCATGAACTTCTGCCTGCCGTCTGCGTCAAGGGGTGATGGACAACTCCGGCGCATCCGCTTATCAGGGGGATCCCGCTCTGGGACTGACGCGCTATCGGGTCGGCGGCTGCGTGCGGGATGGTCTGCTGGGAGTGCCGTGCAAGGAGCGCGACTGGGTGGTGGTCGGCGCGACCCCCGAGATGATGCGTGCGCGTGGATTCCGACAGGTAGGCCAATCGTTTCCGGTCTTCTTGCATCCTCTGAGCGGCGAAGAGCATGCCCTGGCCCGCACCGAACGCAAGGCCGGACGCGGACATACCGGATTCGCGGTCGATTTCGCGCCGGAGATCACCCTGGAGGTGGATCTGGCGCGTCGTGATCTGACCATCAACGCCATGGCGCTCGATGACGCGAATCGCCTGATCGATCCGCATGGCGGGCTCGCGGATCTCAAGGCACGGCGTTTGCGACATGTTTCGGCGGCCTTTGGCGAGGATCCCCTGCGGGTGTTGCGGGTGGCGCGCTTTCGGGCCACCCTGGACCGTTTCGGCTTTGGCATCGAACCGGATACCCTGGCGGTGATGTCCGATCTGGTCGCCTCCGGGGAGCTGCATGCCTTGAGCGCCGAGCGGGTCTGGCGCGAAACCGAAAAGGCCCTGTCCAGCGACGCGCCGGTAGCCTATTTCCAGGTTCTGGATGCAAGTGGCGCGCTGGCGGAACTGTTTCCCGAGTTGGCCGCGCTCAAGGGCAAACGCCACTCCCCGGTGCATCATCCCGAGGGAGACGCCTTCGAACACACCTTGTGGGTGCTGGAACGGGCCACGCGCCTGACTTCGGATGCGACGATCCGCTTTGCCGCGCTCTGTCACGATCTGGGCAAGGGGTTGACGCCCGAGGCGGAACTGCCGCGCCACATCGCCCATGAAAAACGCGGCGTGACGGTGGTGGAGGGGCTGCGGACACGCCTGCGCATCCCCAAGGCGTTCGGCTCCCTGGCGCGGCTGGTAGCGGGGGAACACATGCGCTGCCATCGGGTTGCCGAGATGCGACCCGGCAAGGTGGTGGATCTGTTGGAACGGCTGGATGCCTTGCGCCGTCCCGAACAGCTCGACAAGGTGCTGCTCGCCTGTGCTGCGGACTCCCGCGAGAGTCCAACCCTGGTCCACCATCCCGCCGGCGAGCTGCTTCGAGCCGCGTCGCGGGCCTGCCAGGAGATCGATGCCGGAGTTCTGGCGGCGAACGGAAAACAGGGCAAACAGCTCGGCGAGGCGTTGCGCCAGGAACGAATCCGCGCGGTCAAACGGATCCTCATCCAGGCGCGACACGAACAATCAACACATGGCGCATGAAAACACATGGAACTGTTTCATTCAATCATTCTCGGGATCGTGCAGGGCCTCACCGAGTTCCTGCCGATCAGCTCCTCGGCCCATCTGATCCTGGTGCCCAAACTGCTGGGGTGGGAGGATCAAGGGTTGATGTTCGACATCGCCGCCAACACCGGCAGCCTGGTGGCGGTGTTGGCCTATTTCTGGCGCGATGTGGTGCGTTTGACCGTGGGGTTCGTGCGTACCTTGCGACCGGGTGGATTCACCGACAATCCGGATGGCCTGCTGGCCTGGGCGGTGGGTTGGGCGACGATCCCGATCGGTCTGGCCGGCTTGACCTTCAAGCACCACATCGAAACCCTGGCGCGCAATCCGGCGGTGATCGGCACCACGACGCTCTTCTTCGGCGTCCTGCTGTGGGTGGCGGATCGGCGCGGACGTCGATTGCGGGGGATCGAGAGCCTGACCTGGAAGGATGCGGCGCTGATCGGCGTGGCACAGATGTTCGCCCTGATTCCCGGCACCTCGCGATCCGGGGTCACCATGACCGCGGCACTCTTCATGGGCTTCACCCGCGAGTCGGCAGCCCGTTTCTCGTTTCTGATGGCCATCCCGGTGGGAGTTCTGGCGGCGATCCTGGAGTTCCGGGATCTGCTCCACATGTCCCCGACCCTCTCCGAATGGCTGTTCATGGGCATGGGACTGGTGGTCTCCGGGATCTCGGCGTTCGCGGTGATCCATTGGCTGATGTCCTGGCTGCGCCACCAGAGCCTGGTGCCGTTCGCCATCTATCGGATCGTGCTCGGTCTGGTGATCTTTCTGGTCATCTTGTGATCCACCTCCCTTCAAAAACCATGGTGCCGATGAACACCCTCGAATCACTCCATGACCCGGATCCGGCACGCTTCGCCAGCGCCTACATCGGCTATCTGTGCACGGTGTTGCAACGTATCGATCCCCAACGGATCGCCGGCTTCATCGCCACCCTGCTCGATGCGCGGGAGCGCGGGGCGACGATCTTCTTCATGGGCAACGGCGGAAGCGCGGCCACGGCCAGCCATTTCGCCAACGACCTGGCCATCGGCACCCGCGCGCATCACAAACCCTTCCGCGCCCTGGCCATCACCGACAACCTCTCGGTTTTGACCGCGATCGCCAACGATTACGGCTACGAAGGGGTGTTCGAACGGCAGTTGCGGGTCTTGGGTCGGTCTGGGGATGTGGTGGTGGGGATTTCGGCCTCCGGGAACTCGCCGAATCTGCTCCGGGCGTTCGAGGCGGCCAGGGAGATGGGAATCAAGAGCGTGGCGCTCACCGCCTTCGATGGCGGGGCGATGCGCGCCATGGCCGACGAGGGGATTCACGTCCCCACGGATCCCAAGGAGTACGGCCCGGCGGAGGATGCCCACATGGTGCTCGACCATCTGGTCGGGGCCTATCTGATGCAGCTGGTCAAACGCGGGGGATGAGAGGAGCCGGACCGCTCACGCGCACCGCTCCGATTCGCTCCCCGTGGCGGGTCAATCCATCGTGATCCCGGCGCCGCTCAACAGGTTCTTGCCCACCTGGTGATCCTCGGGAATCAGGCGCTCCTTCTCCCCGCACTGCACCTGATACTGATCGTTCGGCATCTGCCAGGCCCCGAGGATGGAGAATTTGGCGTCGTAGAGGATGAACACCAGAAAATTCCAGCCACCCTGGTGGGCCTTGGAGACATAGAGCTTCTCCGCACCGGGCCCCCGCCGGGCGCAGCGCACGATGTAACGCTGCTTGTTGTAGATGAAATCCACGTCGCTCGGGGCTGGAACCACCCGATCCTGCATGTGCAGGGAGTAGCGTTCGTCCGACATGCCCACCAGCAACGCCGCATCACGGGCCGCGATCACGGACGCTTGCAGCGGCAGGAGACCATAGCGCTCCTCCCACTCCAGGGCCAGAGAGACCAGATCGTCACGGGTACGCCGCCGCTGTTCGTCGGAAGGGATCGCGCCGGCAATCGACGTTCCACCCGCCATGGCGCCCGGGGACACCTCCTCGACCTCCACCTCGACGACCGGTTCCTCGGGCTTGGCCGTCTCGGGAGGGGCCCATTTCGCGCGCGGTCGCAGCTTCCAGGCCATGAAGCCCACCAGCATCATCACGACCCAGATGATCAGGAAGTTCCGGAACTCCTTGAAACGCCGCACGGCGCCGTCCATCTGCGCCTGTTCCTCGATGGCGCGCCCCTGGGCGGCGGCCTCGGCGTTCACGGTCCCCATCGGCACCGCGCCAGCCGGCAACGTGACATCCGCCACGGCCTCGCCGATCAGAAGCGTCTCGACAACTCGAGGAACGAATCCCTCCGCTCGCATGGGGGCCAACGACACCAGCACCCATGCGATCATCACCCATCCGGTCCATCTCCACCTGTAACGGATCCCGCTACTCATCCCCCTCCTCCAGGATCTTTTTCCCCTCCTGCTCGTAACGTTTCTTGTGTCCGGGCCAGTAGGCCCAGGCGATGATCGCTACGAACAGCACGAAGAACCAAACCAATGCGAACTGCCGCGTGAACGAAACCAAGGTATCGAAATCCATCTCACCCTCCCTGAACCGAGGCAGACACCTGAATCCGACGCGCCAGACGATACTCCCCGCCCGTGCCGCTCACGCGCACCCTCAACTCCCAGACTCCGGACAGAGGCACCATCAACCCCGTCTTGTAGCGACCCGGAGCGATCTCTTTCATGACGAAATCCCGATCATACCCCTGTTGCACCGGACGCACCAGAGTTCCTTCGACGTTTGCCCCCACCAGAGGAGATCCCTGCCTGTCCAGGACCGTCAGAAGCAAGGGGGCTTCGGAACCGACCTTGAGGGCCCCGTCGTCAAGGGTGACGCGCCAACCCATGGCATCCTGTTCCTGTTGAGCCTTGAGCACCTGGTTGTAGGCCAACCCCTTGTCATAGGCCTTGTCGGTCACCACTCCGGTCCAGGAGTCCAGGCTCAAGCGGACGAAAATAGCGTTGACCACGAACACCACCGTAAAGAACAATACAATGGCCGTCGGCCATGGCTCAAGCCGAAATCCTCGCTTCCTCGTTCCATCCTCAGTCGTTGTTTCCATCACGGCCTCATGAACACGCTCTTGTAGGTTGACGAACCGCCAGACGGAGACTGGGCGTCCAGAGTGAAGTGGAAATCCATGCTCCCCGACTCCACGCTGGCACAGGCCTGCCGCACATAGGCCGAGAAGGTGGTCACCGATCCGGGGGTCACCGACAGCAGGGGACGCCCCTCGGCATCCCGCGCATTCACCGCGCCCACCACCAGGTTCGCGCCGGGCAGACCTCTGATCCCCAGGGCATAGGTTTGGGCGGTGGTGGTCATGTTGAGCACGCGCACGGTGAAGTTGTTCTGGATGCTGCCATCGGACTGGGTGATGTAGAGCGGCTGCCGATGGCCGATGGCCGTGAACTCCACGACATCGTGACGCTCCATGTAGACCACGATACCACCTAGGAAGATGGACAACAACAACGCATAGACAATGGTGCGACCACGGATCCAGCGGGTTTTGCCCTCGCGCATCTCGCGCAGGGAGGTATAGCGGATCAGACGCTGCGGCATGCCGGTTTTCAGTTTCACCTCGTCGCAGGCATCGATGCAGGCCCCACAGGTGATGCACTCGTACTGCTGACCGTTGCGGATGTCGATGCCGGTCGGACAGACGGTGACGCAGGAGTTGCAATCGATGCAGGATCCGACCGCATCACCCAGCTCGGTGCGCTTGCGGCGGTTGGATTCGCGGGGTTCGCCGTACTCCGGATGATAGGCGACGATCAGGGTATCCTCGTCGAACATCACCCCCTGAAAACGGGCGTAGGGACACATGTAGATGCAGGCCTGTTCGCGGGCGAAGCCAGCCATCACGTAGGTAGTGACGGTGAGGAAGCCGAGGGTGAACCAGGCCGGAGAGGGAGCCGAGCCATCCAGGAACTGCTTGAGCAGGGTCGGCGCGTCCGCGAAGTAGAGCACGAACGACAACCCGGTCAACAGGCTGACCAACACCCAGACACCGTGTTTGGCAACCTTGATTTTCAGCTTCTGCAGGCTCCACGGCGCGCGATCGAGATTCATGCGGGCATTGCGATTCCCTTCGAAAAATTTCTCGATCAACAGGAACAGATCGGTCCAGATGGTCTGCTGGCACATGTAGCCGCAGAAGACCCGCCCCGCCAGCGCGGTGATGAAGAACAGCCCGATCGCCGCGGCGATCAACAAAAAGGCTAGAAGAATGATATCCTGAGGCCAGATCATCCAATCAAAGATATAAAACTTCCGACCCGGCAAATCGAACAGGATCGCTTGATTCGGCAACCCTCCGGGACGCTCCCAACGCAGCCAGGGGAGCAGAAAAAAGAAGCTCAACTCCCCAGCAAAGAGCCACAGCCGGAAAGTACGGAAGAATCCGGACTGATAGCGCGGATAAATTTTTTTCCATTCCGCATACAACGAGGTCGTTTCCATGGTCTAAATCACACACCTTCTTGACATTGATCAATTTTGCGTTTTTTTCGAATATTTCATTGCACACACTTGGAAATGTATATATAACGGTTCCCAAACAAAGTCACGGGAAACCTAATCCAAGCCCAAACAAAAAAATTATGTTTTCGAATTCTAATTAGTAAGGAGGACGGAAGTGGACCAAAACCTCGCACGAACGTATGACTATGAAGTGATCAAAAAGTTCTCCATCGCCGCCGTAATTTATGCGGTGGTGGGCTTTTTGGTCGGCGTGATCATCGCCCTGGAACTCACCTTCCCGGAACTGAACGCCAACATCCCCTACATCACCTTTGGCCGCCTGCGTCCCCTGCACACCTCGGCGGTGATCTTCGCCTTCGGTGGATCGGTGCTCTTCGCCTGCAGCTACTACATCGTGCAACGGACCTGCAAGGCGCGTCTGTTCTCCGACTTCCTCTCCAACTTCACTTTCTGGGGCTGGAACCTGGTGGTGGTGCTGGTGGTGATCACCTACCCGCTGGGCATCACCCAGGGCAAGGAATACGCGGAACCGATCTGGCCCATCGACCTGCTGATCACCGTGGTCTGGGTTGCCTACTTCATCAACTTCGTCGGCACCCTGGCCCGGCGCAAGGAACCCCACATCTACGTGGCCAACTGGTTCCTTCTGTCGTTCATCATCACCGTCGCCATCCTGCACATCACCAACAACCTGGCCATTCCGGTCAGCCTCACCGACTCCTATCCGGTCTGGGCCGGCGTCCAGGATGCCATGATCCAGTGGTGGTATGGCCACAACGCCGTGGGCTTCTTCCTGACCGCCGCGTTCCTGGGCCTGATGTACTATTTCGTGCCCAAGCAGGCCGAACGTCCGGTCTACTCCTACCGTCTCTCCATCGTCCACTTCTGGGCGCTCTGTTTCATGTACATCTGGGCCGGCCCGCACCATCTGCACTACACCGCCCTGCCGGACTGGGCCAGCACCCTGGGCGCCACCTTCTCGATCATGTTGCTTCTCCCCTCCTGGGGTGGCATGATCAACGGCATCATGACCCTGTCGGGCGCCTGGCATAAACTGCGCACCGATCCGATCCTGCGCTTCTTCATCGTCTCCCTCTCCTTCTACGGCATGTCCACCTTCGAAGGGCCCATGATGTCGATCAAGGCGGTCAACGCCCTCTCGCATTACACCGACTGGACCGTCGGTCACGTCCATTCGGGCGCCCTGGGCTGGGTGGCCATGGTCTCCTTCGCCTGCCTGTATCACATGATGCCGCGTCTGTGGAACACCCAGCTGTACTCCCTGCGCCTGGTCAACGTCCACTTCTGGCTCGCCACCATCGGCGTGGTGATCTACATCGTGCCGATGTGGATCTCGGGGATCATGCAAGGCCTGATGTGGCGTGCCTATGACTCCTTCGGCAACCTGAGCTACTCGTTCGCCGAAACCGTCGCGGCCATGCATCCGTACTATCTGTTCCGCGCCATAGGCGGTATCGTCTTCCTGGTCGGTGCTCTGGTGATGGTCTACAACATCGCCAAGACCATCGCTGGCGCCAACCAAAACCCGGCCAAGGCCGTCTGACAAGGAGGACCACGATGCAACACAGTACCATCGAAAAAAGCATTCCACTGATGGCCGTTCTGACCTTGATCATGGTCTCCATCGGTGGTCTGGTCGAAATCGTTCCGCTCTTTTTCATCAAGAGCACCATCGAAAAGGTGGAAGGGATGCGTCCCTACACCCCCCTGGAGCTGAAAGGCCGCGACATCTACATCCGCGAGGGGTGCTACAACTGTCACTCCCAGATGATCCGTCCGTTCCGCGACGAAACCGAACGTTACGGACACTACTCCCTGGCTGCGGAAAGCATGTACGATCATCCGTTCCAGTGGGGCTCGAAGCGTACCGGTCCGGACCTGGCGCGCATCGGCGGCAAGTACTCCAACGAGTGGCACCGCGCCCACATGCTCAAGCCCCAGAACGTGGTGCGCGAGTCGGTGATGCCGGCCTATCCCTGGCTCCAGGAGAACGATCTGAAAATCGACGATATCGAGAAGCGCATGAAGGTGTTGTCGATGGTGGGCGTTCCCTACACCCCGGAGCAAATGGCCAACGCCAAGCAGGATCTGACGGCCCAGGCCTCTCCGACCGCCGATGGCGCCGGTTTGACCGCCCGTTATGGCAAGAAGGTTCCGAAAGCGGACTTCGACGGCAAGCCGGAAAAGCTCACCGAACTGGATGCCCTGCTGGCCTATCTGCAAATGTTGGGCACACTGGTGGATTTTTCCGGCCAACCGGCCAAGGCCCGCTAAGAGGAGAAGGAGACCCAAACCATGGCGGACAACAAAGATTTGGATACCACGGGCCACAAATGGGATGACGAAGAGGGCTTTCCCCTCCAGGAGTACAACAATCCCCTGCCCAAATGGTGGTTGAACAGCTTTTACGCGACCATCATCTGGTCGGTGGTCTACTGGGTGCTCTATCCGGCCTGGCCTTTGCCGGACGGATTCACCCCCGGCACGCTGGGCACAACCATGCGTGGCGAGTATCAGAAGGAGATGGACGAGGCCAAGGCCAAGCAGAAGGTCTTCAACGACAAGCTGGACAAGCTGTCGCTCAAGGAGATCAGCAAGGACAACCAGCTTTTGCAGTTCTCGATCTCCGGTGGCAAGGCGCTGTTCGGTGACAACTGCGCCCCGTGTCACGGACCGGCGGGGATCGGCGTCAAGGCGGGTGGTTTCCCGACCCTGGCGGACGACGACTGGCTGTTCGGCGGGGATCTGGACACCATCCACGAGACCATCACCAACGGTCGGAATGGTCAGATGCCGGCGCATCTGAACACGGCGGGCGGTAATTTCACGGATGCGCAGGTGGATGATCTGACGGCGTATGTCCTCTCCCTGTCCGGCAAGTCCACGGACAAGGCGGCGATGACGCGTGGCGATGCGCTGTTCCGCGGCGAAGCGGGCTGCAACAACTGTCATGGCGACAAGGGCAACGGCTCGTTCAAGGGGACAGTCAACGGCGAGAAGTTGCCGCAGATCGGCGCTCCGAACCTGACCGACGGCATCTGGCTGTATGGTGGGGATCCGAAGACCGTGCGCGAATCGATCGCCAAGGGTCGCATGGGCGAGATGCCGGCCTGGGGTGCGGGCACCAAGGAGTCCGGTCGTCAGTTGGGCGCTCTGGACATCAAGAAACTGGCCATCTACGTCCACAGCCTGGGTGGCGGGCAGTAATCTTTATTTCACCAGGTCTATCCAAAAAGGTCCGGGAAGCGATTCCCGGACCTTTTTTTTGTGCCTCATTCTTGTCCGGGAAAGCCGCGACCGCGCGGCGAAGGGGGTCGCCCCCCATCATCCCAGATCCGGCGAAACGCGGGGTCACCCCGAGTCCGCGCCGCACGTCCCGGTCAGCACAGGTGCGCGATCGAACGCAAACAATCCGGATTCAAAATCCGCAACCGTTTCCCCTGAATCGACAACACCCCCTGCTCGCGAAATCCCCGCAAGAGACGGCAGACGGTCTCCATGGAGAGTCCGAGATAGTTGGCGATATCGTTCTGGAGCATGGGCAGGCGGAATGCCTCGCCATTGAAGCCATGGCGACCGTAGCGTTCGGACAGATTCAACAAGAACGCGCCCAACCGCTCCTCGGCGGTGCGTCGTCCCACCAGAAGGGTTTGATGGTGATCGTGTCGAACCTGATCCACCAGAATCCGGATCACCTGCTCCTGAAAGAAGCTCTTCCTCTCACCCAAATCATCCAGATGCTCGAACGGCAACCAGCACACGGAACTGGTTTCCATGGCAACCGCAGAGTAACCGTAATGGCTGGAGTGGATGGAGTCCAATCCGATCAACTCTCCAGGCAGAAAGAAGCCCTGGATCTGCTCGCCAGACGGATCCAGTTGCGAGAAACTTTTGAAACTACCACTCTTGACTGCGTAAATTCCTCGGAAAGAAGCGAGCGCATCGAAGAGAATCGCCCCCTTGGCCACCGGGATACGTCTGGATAAAAAGATATTCAGGGCTATCAGATCAGACTCTTCGAAGAACTTCAGAAAACCGTGCAACTTGCACTGGGCACAGGCCACCTCATGGGAATCGGGACACTCCTCTTCCGATCCATCCGCCTGATTGAATCCAACATGATTCGAACCGTTCATGAACGATGATCCCATCTGCCAAATCATTACCGTGATCAAACCAAACAGCCATGAATCGCCTCAGGATACGGCACTTTCCGCGCTCGGGTCCACTGATTTTTCAGACTTGGCACAGGCCAAAAAGTTCACGAAAGTTAATTAACGCAAATTCATTTTTTCTTCACACATTTTTGACAAATGTCAAAAAATGATTTGACACCCACACACATCAATGTTAACTTTCGCCGATAAAAATGCAGGCTTGACAAGCCAGTTTCCCCTTGAAAAACGTGTCTATCATCCATTCGATTCATTGATAATCTTGATCTTTAGGAGGGAGTCCGATGTCGAATTCCGCAAGCGGTCACAACCACGCCCAAGCGCATCACTGGGAGACCAGTGCCGCACCCCTGCTCGTGGTTCTGGGAGTGCTTTTTGCCGTGGTCTTCTGTTTTGTTGAATGGATCACCTACAACAATAAAATGTTGGCCATCGTCTGCGCAGGCATCGGAACGCCTCTTCTGCTGGCCGGCATCGCCAAATGGACCGCCGAGGCCCTCACCCAAAAGCCGGTCATGGAGGGTCTGACCCCCATCGCCCTGCCGATCTTCATCGTCTCGGAAGTCTTCATCTTCATGGGCCTGTTCGTCTCCTACTGGACCATGCGCCTCTCCGCCGGACCCAACTGGCCCCCAGCCGGCACCCCGACGGACATGAACCTCGTTCTGCCGATCATCATGACCGTGATCCTGGTAGCTTCCAGCTTCACCTATCACATCGCCGAGATCAAAAGCGAAAAGAACGACATGGGTGGTTTCCGCCTCTGGCTGTTCCTCTCCATCGTCCTGGGCGCGATCTTCCTGGGCTGCACCGCCTATGAATACACCCATTTGATCCATGCGAATTTCCTGCCGTCCACCAACGCCTACAGCACGGCCTTCTATTCGATCACCGGCTTCCATGCCTCCCACGTCGTGGTCGGATTGGGATCCTTCCTCACGGTCCTGATCGCCGCTCTGGCCGGCAAAACCAACAAGTCCCTCACCTTCTGCGTCGGTCTGTACTGGCACTTCGTGGACGTGGTGTGGTTCTTCGTGGTTTCCCAGGTCTATTACTGGTAAATCGAGGGACATCCGATTCGGGTCGCGCGGAGACAGACCTCGCGCGACCTTCGTTGAATGCATCTCCGACCAGGAGTGTAATGAGAATGCGGAAGATTGCATGGCTGATGGCCATGACGCTCTGGGTGCTGTTGCTGGGAGATGGCTGGGCCTTTTCCAAGCCTACGGAAAACTCCGACATCGACCCTTCCCTCTTTCGCGTGGATGAGCAGAAATTTCTCGGCGTCAAATTCGGCAACGAAGTCACGCTGCTCGATGAACAGGGGAAACCGCTCCAGTTCGCGGATCTTCCCAATCTGCCCTTCGTGCTCGTTCCGGCCTACTACACCTGCGACGGAGCCTGCTTCAACATCGGCATCTCGTTGAAGGAGTTGCTCAAGGAGGTGAAGTCGCTTCAGTCCGGCAAGGGCTTCAACGTGGTGTTCGTCTCCTTCGACAAGAACGATACCACCGAAGGGTTGACCAAGTTCGCCCAACAACTCGATCTCCCGGACGATCCGATTCGCGGCTGGCGTTTCACCCGCTTCGAACAGCCGGACGCAATCAAACGGGAGATGGACAAGATCGGGTACAAGTTCTTCTGGTCCCCGCGCGACCGGACCTTCTTCCACCCGACGCTGGTGTTGATCCTCTCCCCTGAGGGGCGGGTAGCGCGTTACCTCAACGTCCTGAACGTAACCCCCAAGGATGTGGAACTGGCGCTGCTGGAGGCCAAATCCAACCAATTCAAGCCGTCGGAGACCTTGGATTACCTGGTGAGCCTCTGCTACAGCTACAATTTCAAGGAAGGCCGCTATACGTTGAGCATACCGGTCTTTGTGGGACTGGGGTCTTTTCTGCTGGGTATCGGATTGTTGTTTGCTTCACTGGGTATTTATCGTTTGATACATCATCGCAAAAACATTAGAAAATGAGGAGAACATTCATGAAACGGGCAGTTTCCGCGATGGTCCTGATGGGCCTCGGGTCGGCAGCCGCGCTGGCCGAGGCAGGGGCGAAGGGTGGGATTCCGGATCCAGCCGCCAGCTGGAATCACCTTTGGCACGATGTGCTGTTGGATCTCTTCATCATCGGCATCATCTTTCTGAGTGCGGGTCTCTACTGGGTCTGGAAGTATCGCGCCGATCGTCCGAATCAGCTCGGCACCGCCCCGAAATTCGACAAGATCACCCTGATCGGTCTCGCGGTTGTTCCGTCATTCCTGTTCATGGCCGACGACTTCTACCTGGCCGCCAAGGGTTGGACGGTCTGGAACGAATACCGCGACGTGCCGCGCAACGCCATGGAAGTCAAAGTCACCGGCAGCATGTGGAACTGGAACTTCGAATACGACAACGGCGTCTCCTCCTCGTTCATGGTCGATTCCAAGGAAGGCGATGGCTTGGTGGTTCCGGTTGGCAAGCCGGTGGTGCTGCGCATGACTTCCACCGACGTGGTCCACTCCTTCTTCCTGCCGGAGTATCGCGTCAAGGAAGATCTGATGCCGGGTCGCGTCACCTATCTCTGGTTCAACCCGGTCAAGGCGGGAGAGACCATCGCCACCTGCGCCGAGTATTGCGGCAACCGCCACTCCTTCATGTGGACCAAGGTCAAGATGGTGCCGCAGGCCGAGTTCGATGCCTGGGTCGCGCAAAAGAAACAGGGCGCCTGATCGCACGATCGGTTGGCCTTCAACGGATATCATAAGGAAGGAAAAAGGGGATTGAAGCGATGAGTAGCGCATCATCTGGTTTCAAGTTGGGTGAGTGGATCTTTACCACGGACCACAAACGTATTGGTGTTCTCTATCTGATCGGCTCGATCGCGGCCTTCGCCGTAGCCGGTCTCATGGCCCTGCTGATTCGTATCGAGCAGTCGTCACCCGGCCCGACGATCGTGTCGGACGCCTTCACGGGTGGCGATCAGTACAATGTCTGGCTCTATTTCCATGGCGCGGCCATGATCCTGGGCTTTCTGATTCCCGGACTCACGGGTTTCGCGGCCAACTACCTGCTGCCGCTGATGATCGGCGCCAAGGATGTGGCCTTTCCGCGCATCAACGCCCTGTCGGTGTGGCTGTTCTGGGCCGGCATCGTCGTGGCTCTGCTGACCTTTATCGTGCCGGACAAGCCGGACGTGATGTGGACCGGCTATCCGCCCTACTCCATCACCACCGCCGGCAACACCGCCTTGTATGTCTTCACCGTGCATCTGATGGGTTTCTCCTCGATTCTGGCCGCCGTGAACTTCCTGGTGACCATCATCTACATGCGTGCGCCGGGCATGGGCTGGAACCAGCTCAACATGTTCGTCTGGTCCTGTTTCACCGCACTGATCATCCAGTTGATCTTCGTGCCGGTGCTGGCCGCCGCCGTCACCCTGCTGCTGTTCGACCGCTATCTGGGCACCCACTTCTTCGATCCGGCCAATGGCGGTGATGTCCTGCTCTATCAAAACCTCTTCTGGTTCTACTCCCACCCGGCGGTGTATGTCATCTTCCTGCCGGCCATGGGCATCTTCTACGAAATCTTCTCCACCATGTCCAAGAACCCGATCTTCAACTACAAGGCTGCGGTTTATGGTGGCATGTGCCTGATCGTGGTGATCTCCGGCGAAGTGTGGATCCACCACCTCTACTACTCCGGCATGCCGGACTGGCTGCGCATCGGCCAGATGGTCACCACCCTGATGATCTCCGTGCCGGTCGGTTTGATGACCATCTCCCTGTTCGGCACGCTCTACAAAGGTGCCATCACCTTCAACGTGCCGATGTACTATGGCACCGCAGCGCTTTATCTGTTGCTCATCGGTGGACTGACCGGCATCCCGCTCGCCATGACCGTCATGGCGGTCCATTTGGGTGAGACCTCCTTTGTCCATGCCCACTTCCATTTCATCATGGGTATCTTCTCCACCTTCGCGGTCTTCGCCGCCGTGGACTTCTGGTTCCCGAAGATCGCCGGCAAGATGCTCAACGAGAAACAGGGCAAGCTGGGCTTCTGGTTCAACTTCATCGGCGTCAACATCACCTTCTGGCCGCTGTTCATCATCGGCGTCGAAGGCATGCCGCGCCGCTATTGGGACTATTCTCAGTTCCCGGTCCACTTCGGCGCCTATCACAAGGTGGCCACCATCGGTGCCTTCATCGTCGCCATCGGCATGATCCTGACCATCAGCAACTGGATCATCAGCGCCATCAGGGGCGAAAAGGCGCCGAGCAATCCGTGGGGCTCCAACTCCCTGGAGTGGACCCACACCGCCACGCCTCCGGGCCCGGGCAATTTCCCGACCCCGGTTACCGTGGATGCCAACTGGACGCCGTACAGCTACAAGTAAGTCTCATCTCCGGGGAGGTTGTTTACCTCGCCTCCCCGGCCTTTCCTTTTTCACATCTTTTTTTAAACGTGTCAAAATGTTCAAGGCCCCCAATTTGGAACCGCGTGTCATCACACCCGATCTGCGCCGCAAGATGAACCTTGCGGGGATTGTTTTCTTTATTCTTGCATTGCTCTTGATTGCCTTTCTGACCCACAATTTCTCCAAGGAGTATGATCCGGCCCACCGCGCCATCAAGGACAAGGAGGCCATGGAGATCAAGGCCGCCAAGAAGGCCGCCGAAGCCAAAAAGTTCGCCGAAGCCCAAGCCGCCCAGCAACAAGCGAATCCGGCGCCGGCTGTCACGCCAGCGCAACCAATACCGGTTCCGCCCAAGCAGCCCTGAGCGACTGGGCAAGGAACAAGGGCGCCAGAGTGATGCGCCCGCATCACCCCATTTTTGAGACGACCCATCCCTCCACCCGAGGCGGATCCGGCCATGACCCTGACCTGGAATCAATACATCGAGCTGTGCAAGCCCAAGATCGGCTTGATGATCGCCTTGACCGCCGTGGTCTCGCACATGGCGGTAGCCGATCAGTATCGCGTCTCGGCGATCCTTGCCCTCGCCATCGCGATGATGTGCGGCTCGGCGGGTTCGGCGGTGATCAACCACTTCTGGGATCGGGACATCGACCGCATCATGCCGCGTACCGCGCGGCGTCCCCTGGCCATGGAGGATGAATCCCGACAGAATCCGGCCCAAATTCTCTGGCTGGCGCTCTTCTTTACCGTGGCCGGCATCACCCTCATCACCTGGTTCTTCAACCATGTGGCCGCCATCCATCTGGCATTGGGCACGTTTTTGTACGGCGTGGTCTACACCATCTGGCTTAAAAGACGCACCTGGCTCAACATCGTCATCGGCGGTTCCGCCGGAAGCTTCGCGGTCCTGGCAGGCGCCACCTCGGTCAACCCGGAACTGTGTACCCTGCCGGTGTTGATGTCGCTCGTGCTGTTCCTGTGGACACCTTCCCACTTCTGGAGCCTGGCCATCTACCTCAAGGAGGAGTATCAGCGCGTGGGCGTGCCGATGCTGCCGGTCGTGGTCGGCGAGGCGAAGACCGCGCGGGTGATCCTGGGCAATACGCTGCTGATGGTGGGGGTGTCGCTCCTGCCGTGGTTCATGCATGAGCTTGGCGCGATCTACGTCATTGGCGCGCTGCTGTTCGGCATCGATTTCATACGCCTCAATCTCGCTCTGCTCAAAGAGCCGGATAACCGTCCCCTGGCCTGGAAAAACTTCATGGCTTCGATGCGCTATCTGGGCGGTCTGTTCGTCGCCATTCTCGCCGACAAGAACTGGCCGGCGGGCGGATTCTGATTCCCACGCCTCCCCCTGCCTGCTCGAACGTCCTTGCCATCGCTACCGATCACGTCGAATCTTGATCGGTAGCGGATGCGCGTTATTCATTCGTATCCTGTTTGCTGAGGGAGGCGCGTTTCGCCGAAAGGCGTGCCTTCGCTGGAGGGCGGCGCGTTTCGCCGAAAGGCGCGTAACACCCAGTGGGGATGGCGCTTCTCTGAAGGGCACACGCGACGGCGGCAGGGGTTGGCGTTTCTCTGAAGGGCTCACGCGACGGCGGCAGGGGTTGGCGCTGGGGGCTCACGCGACGGCGGCAGGGGTTGGCGCTGGGGGCTCACGCGACGGCGGCAGGGGTTGGCGCTGGTGGCTCACGCGACGGCGGCAGGGGTTGGCGCTGGGGGCTCACGCGACGGCGGCAGGGGTTGGCGCTGGTGGCTCACGCGACGGCGGCAGGGGTTGGCGCTGGGGGCTCACCACGCGACGGCGGCAGGGGTTGGCGCTTCTCTGAAGGGCACGCGACGGCGGCAGGGGTTGGCGCTTCTCTGAAGGGCACGCGACGGCGGCAGGGGTTGGCGCTTCTCTGAAGGGCACGCGACGGCGGCAAGAGCGGAGCGCACGACGGCGGCCTGTTGTCTCACCGCAAGGCGTGCTTTTTCATCCGATAGAGCAGGGTATCGCGGCTGACATCGAGAAGACGGGCTGCGTGGGTGCGGTTGCCATTGGTCTTGAGGAGTGCGGCACGGATCATGTCGCGCTCCAGGGTGTCGAGGCTGATGCCTCCGTGGGGCAACGCGACCTCGCCCGAGGTCGTCCCCCCCTCGGCCTGACCGACCGCGCCGAGGTTCGGACGGGTGGCGTGGGGATGAAGCTGGGCCTGAACGAAGCTCTCGTCCAACCGTTGTCCGGCCTGAAAGATCACCGCGCGTTCGCACAGATTGCGCAGTTCGCGGATATTGCCCGGCCACGGGTAGGCGCGCAGCCACTCCAGGGCCGATCGGGTGAAACTCGGGGCCATGACGCCCTGCTTCTTGGCAAAACTGTCAAGAAAAGCGGATGCGAGCAGTTCGATATCCTGGCCCCGTTCGCGCAACGGCGGCAGGCTCAAGGGAACGACCTGCAAGCGGTAGTAGAGATCCTGACGAAATCTGCCCGCCGAGACAAAGGCGGCCAAATCCCGATTGGTGGCGGCAACGACGCGCACATCGACCTGTTTGGGTTGCTCGCTTCCCAGTGGCTGGCACTCGCCATTTTCCAGAAAACGCAACATTTTCGCCTGAATGGAGAGAGGCATGTCGCCGATTTCGTCGAGGAAAAGCGTACCGCCATGGGCAGCGGCGATGCGTCCGACCCGATCGGTGAGGGCGCCGGTGAAGGCCCCCTTGGTGTGTCCGAACAGTTCGCTCTCCACCAGGGATTCGGAGAGGGCGGCACAGTTGACCGGCACGAACGGGCCCTTGGATCTGGGGCTGGAATCATGAAGCGAGCGGGCCAGAAGCTCCTTGCCGACCCCGGATTCACCATGAATCAACACCGTGGCATGGGTGATGGCCACCAGGCGAGCGGCGCGCAGCACGGCCACAAAAGCCGGGGCATTGCCGTATTGATCGATGCGGGGGGAAGGTGTCATGGTGCCAGCAGACCGTTAATCAAGTTTGAGATTTCATGCCCATGATGATTATGCACTTTCCAACCGAGTAAAAACAAGTTCAAAATTCCGATCGTGAGCAGAAGCGCGGCGATGATGCGTCCCAGGCGCGAGATCCCCCCGAAACGCACCAGGGAGCCGGCGAACCAACCCGCGGAGAGCATCACCGGCAGGGTGCCCAGACCAAAAAGCAGCATCATCCCGGCCCCCGACGGACCGGAGCAGGTGCCGCTGCTCCACAACAGAGCTCCGTAGACCAGAGAGCAGGGAAACCATCCCCACACCACCCCAAACAGGAAGGCATGACCAAGGGTCCGAGGGGTCATCAAGCGCCGCGCCAGGGGTTCCAGCCCGTTCCACAGCCAACCGCCGAGCCGCTCGAGGCGATGCATCGCCGGCAAGCGGCCCATCAGAAACAGACCATTCCCGATCAGCACCAAGGCGGCGAACGCCTGCAAGAAGGTATGGCCGTATTCGGGTGACAGGGTTTCGAAGAGGGTGTTGCCAAAGGTCGCCACCAGGGCCCCGGCCAGGGTATAACTGGTGAGTCGTCCGAGGTTGGCCGCCACGAGATAGGGCCAAACCGGACGTTTCTGGCTCCCGAAGCTCGCGGAGAGATGATAGGACATCGCCCCGATGATGCCGCCGCACATGCCCAGGCAGTGCAGCAGGCTGGAGAGGGCCAGAAGCAGGGGAATCAGCAGGGAGAAATTATCCACGAAACTCCCATGGGAGACGACGGTCGGATCGAAACAGCCTTTTGGGCTCGGCTTGGAAGGTCCGGCGAGGCGCGTCGGGAGGCGCGCGCTCCTGCCCGGTTACTTCTTGGGATCGTCCTTGGCGCGGTTGCTCCAGACCCACCAGATGGCCAGACCGGTCAAGGTGACATTGAAGATGATGCCCACAATCCAGAAAGCGCTCATGTCCTGCTCCATATCTCTGCCGACTGCCGAGTCAATGCACGGCGATTGCGTTCACGTCCGAATCCAACCATGCCAACGCCTCGTTGAGTGTCACGACCAGGGATTCGAGCAGGGCGGTCTTCTGGGCATTGACTCCGGACACCTCCTCGATCCAGCCGATCGACCAGCCATCGACCTGCCTGGTTACCGCCGCATAGGTCTGCATCCGGACCAACCCCAAAAAAAACACCAACCGGTTCATGAAACAATCGTTTTCAACGTCCTTCTTTTATCCAGGATATCCCATCCGATTGCAACCGGAAAAACCACACCATCTAAGGGCGCAAGGTGGTGAAAGCGATGCGGCGGATCCCCTGTTCCTGCACCAGGGAGAGGAGTTCGGCCAGTTTTTGATAGGCGGTGGCGCCGTCGGCATCGATGCGCAAAAGCAGCTCCGGGTCGCGCGCGGCGGCATCCTTGAGATAGACGGCAAGCGCCTCCCGGTCGGTGGCGTTCTCACCCAGTCGCAAGGTGCCATCGGCCTCCAAAAGGATGATCACCGGGGTCTGGACGGCAGCCATTTCTCCGCTCGCCTTGGGAAGGGCCACCTTGAGGGAGTTGGCCATCACCGGTGCCAGGATGATGAAAATCACCAGCAGCACCAGCATCACGTCCACCAGGGGGGTGACGTTGATCTCCGCGAGGGGACGATCCTCGCCCTCCGCATCACTAAGCCAGATGGCCACGTCCATCTCCCGCGCGCAACGCCGTCAGACGCAATAAATTACCCTCGGCCAGGGTCATCAAGCGCCGCAACCGCCGCACCAGCATGTTGTAACCAACCGCCGCCGGAATCGCCGCGAACAATCCTGCCGCCGTGGCCACCAGCGCCTCGGCCACGGGTCCGGCCACCAGATCCAGCGACAGGGCCGAGCCATGACCCAGGCCGGACAGGGCATGCATGATCCCCCAGACCGTGCCGAGCAGGCCGATGAAGGGGGTCGAGACCCCGATGGAAGCCAGGAAGGTCAGGCCGCTTTCGAGTTCGATGCGCTCCTCGCGCACCGCCACGGCGATCCGCGCCTCGCCGAGCGCCGCGCCCGTCCGGGTGTCGGGCAGACAGGCCCCGAGCAACGCCTCGGAGGAGACGACCGGCTCGCCGGCATCCAAGGCGTGGCGTATGCGCCGCTCACGTTTGAGCGCACCCTGGAAGCGATTCCATTTGTGCAGGATGATGGTCCAGCCACCGATCGACAGGGCGATCAGCAACAGGAAGATCCCCTTGACCACCCCATCGGCGTGGACCCACCACGCCAGCCAGGAGACGGATTCGTTCAATGTTTTCCCCTTGATCGGATGATGTTCACCAAAACCGGCCCCCATTGTGGCATTGCCCCTACCCTTCCCGCAACATGAAGCGAATCGGAACGGTCACGGTGGCCGCCACCGGGACTCCTGCGCGCCTGGCGGCCACGAAGCGCCAGCGAGCCACCGCCTCCAGGGCGGCCCGGTCCAACAAATCGAAGCCGGAACTCTGGTGCAGCGCGACCTGCTCCGCGCGGCCATCGGCGCCAACCTCGACCCGCACCAGCACCAAACCCTCCTGTCCCAACCGCCGGGCGGAACGGGGATAGTCGGGACGGGGGTTGCCGGCGAGCGTCGCGCCCAGATCCACGGCGCGATAGACCGGTTCGACCGACGCGCTGGTCGTCGGCGCGGAGACCATCGGTGGCGCGCTGACGGGGAGCGGTGCAGCCTCGGTCGATTCCACCGGGGCCGGCGCTGGCCGCTGGACAGCCGCAGGTTTGGCCACCTTGCGCGGGACCGGCGGTTCCTTGGGCGGCGGCGGTTTCACCGGCTCCGGCTCCGGTTTGGGCGGAGGAGGCGGTGGCGGGACGACCGGTTCCTCGGGTTTGGGCGGGGGTTCCTCGGGTGGCGGCGGCGCGGGCTGAACAACCGGTTGCGCGGCCTCCCGAAGTTCGAACAACAGCTCGGAACGCTCCAGGCGTGGCTTGGTGGCGGGCATGCCCAGCAAGCCCGCCACCAAAAGGCCATGCACGACCAGGGAGAACGCGAAAGCCCGCCAGACTCTCCCCGCCCCTGCCATGGTCCCGACATGCGCGGCTGTCGTGGAGTTGATCATACCCCCCATGATCCCTTATACCCCTCAAGACAAACGCTCCCGATTGCCTCGGGAGCGTAGTCTTCAGCCCTGCGCGGTGTCAATGCCGAATCCAAAGCGTACCGATCCATCCCCGGATCAGAACTTCACGGTCAGTCCACCATAGATGGTCCGGCCCATGCCCGGAACCGGCGTACCCCAGGGAACGCCGGTACTCGACATGGTTCTTCCCTGACCAACATAGGCTCCTCCCAACGGCATATTGTAGAACTGATCCAACGCATTCTCCACCCCGAGATCCAGTCGCACCTTCTCCCAGTCGTAACTGCCGCGAAGATTGAGCAGGCCGTATCCACCAGTCTTGACCTCGTTGCGGGTCCAGGAGACCTCCTCCTTGGGGGCCACCAACTGCTCCTCGACGGTGCCGGTCCAACCGTCCCGACGATGCACCAGAGAGAGTTTGCCATTCAGGGGCATTATATTGTACAGATTATCATTCGTGGTACTGTTCTCACCAACCACATAATTGACCAATCCATTGAGTGTGAAACTTCCGTATTGAGGCGTTTCGTTCAACAGAATATCACCGGAGAGATCCAGACCGTAGAGTTGCGCCGTCTGATTGACATAATGCAAATATACGAAACCTGTCGTTGCCGTCTGAGAGGCGACCACGCCTGTATTGGGTGCGGTACCGGCAGAGTTCGTGCAAACATTCGACGGACACCGTTGCACGTCGATGTAGTCCTCGATATGGGTAAAATAGGGGGTAAACTTCAGATTCCATTTATGCCCACCCTCCCCGTGCCAGTCGGCAGTGACGCTGAAGGTGTTGGCCACCTCCGGCTTCAGGTTAAGATTGCCGACATAGAGGTTGCCATCCCCGGCCATGTTGACCATGGCCATGGCCATCCCTTGCGTGGACCAGGCATAGCGTTCGTACAGATTGGGGGAGCGCGACTTGCGGGCATAGCCCGCCTCATAGGTTCCGGAAGCCCCTGGGGTGTATCGCAACAAACCGGTAATATCGATGTTGTTGTCGGTGCGCTGCCGATCTGCCGCATTGAAGCGTCCGGGAACACTGACCGGATTGGCCGGATCTCCGTAAATCCCCATGCCGTGCGGCGCAGGCAAGCTGGTATCCCGGTTGTTGTATCCTTGCACCGGACCGGTATCCATCATCACATTGTCGCTGCGAATCCCCAATTGGGTTGTCCATTTCGGATTCCAACGGGCCTCCCACTCTGCAAACAGATCGATGCGATCCCTTTCGCCATTGTTGATGTTCCAGAAGGTATTGGGCGACATACCACCGTATTGAAACCCCGCAGCGGCGATCACGGCACCATCGGGAGACGCTGGCCACCAGTCATCCAATCGATGACGCAGCCCTTCCACCCCTACCCGCAGCGTATCCCGCTCCGACAGCGTGATCTCACCTTTGATCTCTGCACCCAGATTGGTGCCATCGGTATTCATCGGCATGCCAGGAGCCCAGAAGGTGGTGGCACTGCCGTACAGAAACTGCTTGTTCGGTCCAAAATCCATGCGGTGGCGGGTATGCTCGTCGTAAACGCGCGCATCCAGATTGCCCCAGTTGAACTTGCCGGTGTAGTGCAGATTGCCGTGTACGCTCTCGTTGAGCGTCATGTCCATGCGCTGATTCGGATAGTCCTGATAGGGGATGTGCTGCAATCCCAGTTTCAGCTCCACCAGGTGATTATCCTGTTTCATGGCCAGCCCGACCTCGTGGTTCTCGGTCTTGTAGCGCGAGGAGCCGACCTCATCACCGGGGAGCCAGCCGCGATCGGTGGCGGCATTGCCGGCATCCTTGAAATCCTTGGCCGCAACGTAGTTATCGGATTTGGCGGTCGAGCCGTTGTAGGAGAGGCTCAGCTTCTCTCCAGCGACGGTGGCGGCCAGATTGCCCCCGACGGCATCGCCGTTGCTGCGATAGAAGGTGCCGGCCTGCCCCTTGAACAGGGTTGACCCACCCGCCTTGGCGAACTCCGGCGGCTTGGCATTCAACCGGATCGTACCGCCGATGCTGTCCCCACCCACGCTGACCGGCGTCACACCCGAAAACACCTCCACGCTGCCGACATTGTTCGGATCGATGTATGAGAGCGTCGGATTCATGTGGTTGGGACAGGCGGAAATGAGGTTCATGCCATCCACCTCGGTCTTCAGACGGTCATCCCCGAGACCATGCACCACCGGCAACGAGGAGACGCCACCGCCGGTATAGAGGCTGACCCCGGGGATCTCTTTCAAAAGGGATGCAGCATCGCTGGTCGCCGGTCGCATGGGGACCAGTTCCGGCGTGGACAGGGTCGCGCCCTGGGAGATCTCTTTTTCCTCGATGCGTGGCGCGGTGACCACCACCTCCTTGAGCACGGTTCCGGACTCCTTCCGGACCGCCTCACCCTTGCCCGACGTGGTAGCCACCCCCTCGGCGGCCATAGCCAATCCCGGCAACGCAAAAAACGCGGCCAACGTCAGACAACGGACTTTTGCATTCATCTCTGCTACTCCTGATCAAGAATCGTTTGGAAACGTAGGCGATCCCGGAGAAAAGCAAATTGAAGTCCAGAATAGGATTGTCCTATAATCATACAGTTAGATGAAAGAATCGTGTGTGCGGATGTGTGAAATCACACATTATAATGGAATTTTCACACACTTTAACAACAGTAAAATCTTGATAAATGACCAGGATGCACCGCATCGATCGGTGCCCAGAGCGGAAATGTCGTCGAGGGGGAACAAACAAGGAGCGACGATCACAGGCCAAACATGGAACGAACCCCCTCTTCGGAGGTTCGCGCCAAACCAGCGAGCGGCTGTCGCGGAGCTGATCATACCCCCCATGATCCCTTATACCCCTCAAGACAAACGCTCCCGATTGCCTCGGGAGCGTAGTCTTCAGCCCTGCGCGGTGTCAATGCCGAATCCAAAGCGTACCGATCCATCCCCGGATCAGAACTTCACGGTCAGTCCACCATAGATGGTCCGGCCCATGCCCGGAACCGAAGTGCCCCAGGGCGGCTCGGATGAAGTCATGGTCGCCCCCTGCCCGACATAAGCCCCACCCAATGGCAGATTGTAGAACTTATCCAACACGTTTTCCACGCCCAGATCCAGACGAACCTGCTCCCATTCATAGCTCCCACGCAGGTTCAACAAACCATACCCGGCTGTCTTGAGCTCGTTGCGGGTCTGGGAGACATCGTTTTTCGGCGCGACCAACTGCTCCTCAATGGTGCCGGTCCATTTGTCGCGTTGATGGACCAACGCCATTTTCCCATTCAGCGGCATGATGTTGTAGAGGTTATCCCCAGTGGTTCGATTCTCGCCCACCACATAGTTCACCATGCTGTTAAGGGTCAGAGCGCCATAGGCCGAGGATTCCGCCAGCAGCACATGACCGGAAACATCCATCCCATACATCTGCGCGCTCTGGTTGATATACTGCAAATACACATAACCGGTGGTGGCGGTCAGAGACTTGTCCACCGCCCCTCCGGCTGTCGCGAGAGCCCCGGTCGCCGTTGTGCAAACATCCCTCGGACAACGCCGCACATCGATGTAATCCTCGATGTGGGTGAAATAAGGCGTCAATTTCAGGCCCCACTTATGCGCGCCTTCCCCGCGCCAATCCGCGGACACACTGATCGTGTTGGCCACCTCCGGCTTCAGATTGAGGTTGCCGATGTAGAAGTTGCCATCCCCGAACATGTTGATCATCTCCATGGCCATGGTGTGCGGCGACCAGGCATAGCGTTCGTACAGATTCGGGGAGCGCGACTTGCGGGCATAGCCCGCCTCATAGGTTCCGGAAGCCCCTGGGGTGTAGCGCAACAAGGCGGTCAGATCGATGTTGTTGTCGGTGCGTTGTCGATCCGCCGCATTGAATTTCCCAGGAGGGCTGTTCGGATCAGCCGGGTCGCCATATCCGGGCCCTTTGGTACCATTGTTATACCCATGTACCGTTCCGGTATCCGTCATCACATTGTCGCTCCGGACGCCCAACTGCGTCATCCATTGCGGATTCCAACGGGCTTCCCACTCCGCATACACATCGATCCGGTCTCTTTGACCATTGTTGATATTCCAGAATGTGTCTGGCGACATCCCGCCGTAAGGTGTCGCACTGCCACCACCGAAGGTATTGGTATAAATCGCCGGAAGCGTGGCCGGGGACGGCGGCCACCAGTCGTCCAGACGATGGCGCAAGCCCTCGATACCCAGGCGCAACGTATCCCGCTCCGACAGGAGGATCTCACCCTTGATCTCCGCGCCGAGGTTGGTGCCATCGGTGAACATGGGCATGCCGGGAGCGATCAGGCTGGTCGCATTGATGGCCGTACCGTAGGTAAACTGCTTGTTCGGTCCAAAATCCATGCGGTGGCGGGTATGCTCGTCGTAAACGCGCGCATCCAGATTGCCCCAGTTGAACTTGCCGGTGTAGTGCAGATTGCCGTGTACGCTCTCGTTGAGCGTCATGTCCATGCGCTGATTCGGATAGTCCTGATAGGGGATGTGCTGCAATCCCAGTTTCAGCTCCACCAGGTGATTATCCTGTTTCATGGCCAGTCCGACCTCGTGGTTTTCGGTCTTGTAACGCGAGGAACCCACCTCGTCACCCTGCAATCCAGCACGATCTGAGGTGGCGGAGATCTTACCCGTATCATGAAACGCCTTGGCCGCAACGTAGTTATCGGACTGCGCGGTCGAGCCGTTGTAGGAGAAGCTCACCTTCTCACCGGCGACGGTGGCGGCCAGATTGCCCCCGACGGCATCGCCGTTGCTGCGATAGAAGGTACCGGCCTGCCCCTTGAACAGGGTTGACCCACCCGCCTTGGCGAACTCCGGCGGCTTGGCATTCAACCGGACGGTACCGCCGATGCTGTCCCCACCCACGCTGACCGGCGTCACACCCGAAAACACCTCCACGCTGCCGACATTGTTCGGATCGATGTATGAGAGGGTCGGATTCATGTGGTTGGGACAGGCGGAAATGAGGTTCATGCCATCCACCTCGGTCTTCAGACGGTCATCCCCGAGACCATGCACCACCGGCAGCGAGGAGACGCCACCGCCGGTATAGAGACTCATTCCGGGGATATCCTTCAACAGGGATGCGGCATCGCTGGTCGCCGGTCGCATGGGGACCAGTTCCGGCGTGGCCAGGGTCGCGCCCTGGGAGATCTCTTTTTCCTCGATGCGTGGCGCGGTGACCACCATCTCCTTGAGCACGGTTCCGGACTCCTTCCGGACCGCCTCACCCTTGCCCGACGTGGTAGACTCCCCCCCCTCGGCGGCCATGGCCAATCCCGGCAACGCAAAAAACGCGGCCAACGTCAGACAACGGACTTTTGCATTCATCTCTGCTACTCCTGATCAAGAATCGTTTGAAAACGTAGGCGATCCCGGAGAAAAGCAAATTGAAGTCCAGAATAGGATTGTCCTATAATCATACAGTTAGATGAAAGAATCGTGTGTGCGGATGTGTGAAATCACACATTATAATGGGATTTTCACACACCTTAACAACAGTAAAATCTTGATAAAAAACAAGGATGCACCGCATCGATCGGTGCCCAGAGCGGAAATGTCGGCGAGGGGGGAACAAACAAGGAGCGACGATCACAGGCCAAACATGGAACGAACCCCCTCTTCGGAGGTTCGCGCCAAACCAGCGAGGAGTCAGGTCAATACTTGCCCAGACAGTCCGGCCACCAATGGATGACGTGATCATCCTTTTTGGTCAGGCCGCTGATCGGTCCATCCTGGGAGATGACGAAGGCGGCGGAACCGGGATAGTGGCCGACGAAATTGACCGTGGCGTTGTGACGGGTGCCGTAGCGGGAGAACAGTTCGTCCCGGTCCAGGTGCTGGGCCTTGTTGTTCTTCCAATAGATGATCCGCTCCTGCCAGATCGGCGCGGAGAGAAAGGCCCCGAACGAGAGCGGACGCAGCCGGTCAGAGATGATCAGAGCCCCATCCACGCAGGTCATCTGCGCCAGCATCTCGGCATGCTCGATCACCTTGCGCTTGCACTCGAGCACGGTCTCGCCGATGATGCAGATGGTGGCCAGGGAGGAGTTTTCGGCGGCATCCTTGCGGAACAGCTCCTGCTGATGTTCCACGTCGCACAACTCGCCGATGAGGGTGGCCCCATCCGGGCTCTCGGTAAGATTGTGCTTGGGGATGATGCAGTGCGACTCGGGGTCGATGTAATCCGAGGGGAGCCAGACGATGATCCCGCCATGACCGCGCCGATCGGTCTCCATCAACAGATAATCGATGAAATCCCGATAGGTATGCCAATATTTCATACCGAGTTTCTGGAACTCCGGATGACGTTTCACCACCTCCAGGAACCGCCACCCCATCAAGCCCGAGGTGAAATGGTTGTGAACCGGTTCGAGAAAACGGCCTGATTTGAACCGGGCGATCAGCTCATCCCCCTGGTAGATCGACAGAGAACCGGTTCGCTTGGTGATGATCGCCAGCGAATTGGGAGAGGGCTGTTCGAGCGGCAGGGCATCGAAACGATTGCGACCCCGATGGGTGGTGAAGATGGCGCTCCAGATTTCGAGTTCCGCCGGCTCCTCCTCGCTCCCCCATACCGCCAGAACCGTGGTATCCGGATCAAAGGCCGGGGCGAGTTTCACCAGGGTATCGACGGTCATCGGTTGCCTGGGACTCATGCGCAGCACGATGCTCTCGCCGGCACGCCCCTTGTCCGGCAGCAGTGCCGGATTGGTCAGGGAGACACCCACCCGCACCGGACGATCCTCGTTGCGTTTCAGACCGGCCAGAAAGACCATCTCCATGATGGTTCGCACCTGCTGAAACAGTACCGGATCCTCCAGAGCGCCAGAATCCGGCTTCCAGAGCGCGATGATCTCCTCAATGATGACCGGATCGAACACGGCATCCCCCTCCTCCCAACCGCGACATTCCCAATTCCCAAGGCCACGCCCGCCAGTTTGGACATTCGCATGGCCTGTTGCAGGATAATGTGAATTTTTCTTCTTGGAAACGGCTCATGGTCGCGCCAGACAAAAAAATACACGCGGGCACCGGGCTTTCATGCAGGCAACCAGAAACGCTCCCCCTCCGCGTCCACCACGCGCATCGGATGATTCAGCAGACGACTCAACCGTTCCGGGATCAGCATCTCCTCCCGACGGCCCTGGTCGCTCTCCCCGTTCCCATACAGCAGCAGAAATTGATCACAATAGCGTGCCGCCATATGAATATCGTGGGTCACCAGCACCAAGGCCCCGGATCTGGCCTGAACACGTTCCGTGAACAACTCCAACAGGGTGATCTGGTGGTTGAGATCCAGATGGTTGGTCGGTTCGTCGAGCAACAGCAGACGCGGATCCTGCACCAGGAGGGTAGCCGCTTCCATGCGCCGCCGCTCCCCTCCGGAAAGGGTCGCCACCGGACGGTCGGCCAGGGTATCCAGGCCGGTCTGACGCAGGGCGTGTCGGACCCGTTCGAGATCCTCGGCGTTCTCTCGTGACCAGAAGGAGCGGTGCGGATAACGACCGCCCAGAACGGTTTCTGAAAGGGTGGCTGGAAAAGGGTAATCGATCTGTTGGAAGAGAATGCCGATCTCGCGGGCCACGGCACGGCGGGAGAGGCGTGCCAGGGGGTATCCGGCCAGACGGATCGAGCCGGCATCGGGTCCGCGCAATCCGGCCAGGGCATGCAGGAGGGTGGATTTGCCCGCGCCGTTCGGCCCCAGAATCGCCCAGCGTCCGCCGGCCTGGATCGACCAGTTCAGATCGCGGCAGAAGTCGCGTCCACCGCACCCCAAACGGAGCCCCTCGACGGTCAACAGCGAGGTCATGGCGCGCAGGTCAACCGGTCCATCCATGCCGCTCACCGCCCGCTCCGACGCAGCAGCCACACGAACAAAGGCGCCCCCAACAACGCGGTCAACACGCCGGCAGGCATCTGTTGGGGCGCGATCAGAGTGCGCGCCAACAGATCGGCCAGGGTAAGCAGCATTCCGCCCAGCAACACCGAGGCCGGCAACAGACAGCGATGATCCACGCACCCGGCCAGCCGCAACAGATGCGGCGTCACCAGTCCGACAAAGCCGATGCTGCCGACCGCCGCCACCGCCGTGGCCGCGGCCAGGGAAGCGACCAGATACAACCCCATCTTGAGCGGCTTCACCGCCACCCCGAGACTCGCGGCACGCTCCACGCCGGTGGCCAGCAGATTCAACGCCCGCCCCAGCGGCCAGGTGACCGCCAACAACACACCCAACATCCCAACCAATACCCAGACATCCCCACCCCGTCCCAGATCCCCCATCAACCAGAACAGAGCGCCGCGCAACCGCTCGTCGGGCAGAAGATACAACAGGAAACTCACTCCGGCGCCCCAGCCCGAGGCCACCACAACACCGGTCAGGAGCAGTCGCGCCCCTCCTTCCCAACCCGATGGTCCCCCGGCCAACCCCAACACCACCAGCATCGACACCAACGCACCGAGCCAGGCCCCACCATCCACCCACACCCCGGAAGCCCCGATCGCCAAAGCCAGAATCGCCCCGCAGGCCGCGCCACCGGAAAGACCGAGCACATACGGATCGGCCAATGGATTGCGCATCAACACCTGCATCAGCACCCCGGACAGGGCCAGCAACCCCCCGACCGCCATGGCGCCAGCCACGCGCGGCAGTCGCAACTCCAGAACGATGCGTCCAAACAAGGGATCGCCGTTGCCCATCAACCAATCCCGGATTCCGGCCATGCCCCCGCCGATGCCGCCGAACGACAATCCGGCCACAAAGACCACCACCGCCCCAAACAACAAGAACGGCAGCCAGGCCATACCGCCCGACTGCCGTGTGTGGGTCACACCACGAACCGGTTTACGCCTTGGACAGTTCATGATTCGGCACAATGCAGCGATGCAGCCAATCGCGCAGCATCACGGCGTACTTGTTGCCGTTCTCCTCCTTATGGTTTTCGAACTCCTCCATGGCCATGCGCTGCATCTTGTGACGCGAAAGGGCGTGCTGGATGGCGCGCACCAGGGTACGCCGGTTCACCTGACCCTTGATCAGATAATCCTGCGCCCCGTCCTCCACCGCCTGAATGGCCTGATGGTCATCGTCCATGCCGGTAAAGACGATGATCGGGGTGTCGAAGGCCATGGCCTGCATGCGCACGAAGGTCTGTTCATATCCCTGACTGTCGGTCAGGTTCAGATCCAACAGGATCAGATCGTATTTGTCCTGCCCGAGCAGCCGTTCCGCCTCCTGGAACGAGGGGGCATGGGTGAGCTTGTAGAGCGACGGCGCGTTCGGATCCTCGTGGTTTTCCACCGAATTGGCCAGCCAACTCTCGATCACCATGAAGAACTCGATCTCATCCTCGACGATCAGAAAATGGTAACAGACGCTGAAATCGTGGACATTCGGCAGTTTGCGGCACGGTGACAGAAGATCGGTCCTGGATTTCTTGTCGTTCTTGTCGCCTTTGTCGCCTTTGTCGCTTTTCGCCGAACCGACGGACTTCTTGCCCTTTTCCACGCTCTTGGTCGAGCCATGCTCGAGATCGAAAAGTCGCTGGGAAAGATGGCGAATCAGACGAAAGGCGATCGAGGGATCCTGATGCATCCGCGCCACGAACATCTTTTCGTCGATGCCGAGAATGTAGGAGTCCTCCATGGCCCTGGCGGTGGCGAACCGTTCGTGGTTGGTCGTGAAGGCCGAGGCGATTCCGAAGATCTCCCCATCGCCGATCTCCACCCGCATGCTCTTCCCCGCCGAGGAGTCACGGGTCAGCTCGACCCGTCCTTTCCGGACCATGAAGAACTTGTCGGAGAACTCACCCTGTCGAAAAATGATCTCGCCTTGCTTGTAGAGTCTGCCCAACTCCCGGGTATCGTGGTTCATGATCATGGCTCGATCAACTCCTGCCCACCAAATAGGCTGAAATGGCCGCATCCGCCGTTCGGATCTCTTCCATCAACCGCTCCGCCAACTCCGATGTCCCTTCCAACGATCCGGCTCTGGCCTTGTTGTCCAACCCCACCACCACCTCGCGCAAACGGCCCAGGCCGAACTGCGCGGAGAGACTTTTCAACGAATGGACCTCCATGTGTACCTGATTGGCATCGTTGGCCTGCATCGCCGCCCAGACCCGCGCCGACCGATCCGGCAGGCCGGCCTGGAAGGTACGCAACACCTTGAAGAAGTCCTCGCCGAGATCCTCCTGCAACTCTTGGATCTTTTCGCGATCGATTGGTTCCCTCTCCCGAAGGCTCTCCGTGGGGACCGGGATCTCCAACCCACCCTGACTCCGGGCACGGGCCAGCCACAACGCGATGATCTCCACCAGGGCATGCCGCTTGAAGGGCTTGCTCAGATAGTCATCCATGCCAGCGGCCAAACACTTCTCGCGATCCCCCTGCATGGCATTGGCGGTCAAAGCGATCACCGGGGTGCGTCGCATGGCTCCGGAGTTCATCTCCATGCCGCGAAACTCCTGACAGGCGGCATAGCCATCCATCTCCGGCATCAGGCAGTCCATGAGCACCAGATCAAAACCCGATCTGGCCAGTTTGCCGAGGGCCACCCGCCCGTTCTGTGCCGCCTCGATCCGTACCCGATAGGGTTGCAGCATCCCCTTGATCACCGCCAGATTGATCGGATCATCCTCCACCAGCAGAATCGAGGTGTTGGCGGGAATCTCCGCCGGAACCCCCTCTCCGGGTGGGCGGATGAGCCCCTCGGGGAGCGCGGAACGGGCCATCTTGAAGGGGATCTCGACCCGGAAAGTACTGCCGACGCCCAATTGACTCTGCACCGTGATCTCACCGTCCATCATGCGCACCAGACGGTTGGTGATGCTCAACCCCAATCCGGTCCCGCCGAACTTGCGGGTCGTCGAGCTGTCCACCTGGGAGAAGGCATCGAACAGCCGGGCGAAATTCTCCGGGCTGATGCCAATGCCGGTATCCCGCACCACAAAGGCGATGCGCGCCTGATCCGCCGACACCTTCAGCGGTTCGGCCTGAAGCGACACACCGCCGAATTCGGTGAATTTCAGGGCATTGGACAGCAGATTGGTGAGAACCTGACGCACGCGCACCGGATCGCCGATCAGATCGCGAGGCAGCAGTCCGTCATGATCGACCCGGAAGGCCAACTCCTTGCTGCTGGCCACCTGGCCAAAGATGAACTGCAACTCGTCGAGCAGACCCCACAGGTTGAACGGAATCGCCTCCAACTCCAAACGACCCGCCTCGATCTTGGAAAAATCCAGGATATCGTTGATGATAACCAGAAGATTCTCCCCCGAGCGCCGGATCGTCTCCACATAGAGCCGATACTCGTCGCTCATCTCCAGATCCATCAACAACTCGGTCATGCCGAGAATGCCATTCAAGGGGGTCCGGATCTCATGGCTCATCACCGCCAGAAATTCGCTTTTGGCCATGCTGGCCCGTTCCGCGGCCAACATCGCCGCATGCAGATCCCGTTCGTTCTCCGCCAGACGATCCAGGGCCTCCTCGGCCTTGAGACGGGCGTTCTCCAGGGCAAAATTCTTCAATTCCAGCGCATGCCGGGCCAGCAGCAGATGCTCGATGTTCTTGACCCGCGCCAGAATGATCTGCGGACTCGACGGCTTGCGGATGTAATCGATCGCACCCAGGGCCAACCCCTTGGCCTCATCCTCGAATTCGGTCTTGGCGGTCAGAAAGATCACCGGAATCCCGGCGGTCAGCGGATCCTCCTTGAGGCGCCGACAGGTCTCGTAACCATCCATGACCGGCATCATGATGTCGAGCAGGATGATATCCGGCACCACACGCCGCACCACCTGCAGAGCCTTCACCCCATGGGTGGCCACCAGGATCTGGAAATGTTCGTCCAGGGCGCTGCGAATGATGTCGATGTTCTCCGGCTGGTCGTCCACCAGCAGCACGATGCTCTTGCGAGCCTCGCCGTCCCCTTCGAAAGGCATACCTGCGGATTGGCTTTCCATCTCACGGCTCCAAGGTCACGCCCACCCGGGCGGCCCACTGCGACAACAGCTCCAAACATTTGTCGTAATCGTACACTTCCAGATGCCTGATCATTCCCTGCCACCCCTCACGACTCTCCTTGTCTCTGGCCCACGGTTCCAAGGCCCGAATCACCGCCTCGGAGGAGACATCGAAATTGCGCAACAGCTCCCGTGCCTGCGCCAACAACGCGACCAACTCAGCGGGATCGAACGCCCGGTCCGGGATGTCACCCGGTTTCGTCTCCCGTCGCGGCTCCGGAAAGGCGGCGCCGATGGTCAGAAGCACCTTCTCCAGATGTCTCTCGGCCACGGACAACAGCTGACGCAACGATTTTCGACCAATTCGATCCCGCGCGCCATGCTCGATCTGCAAGGCGGCATGACTGAGATCCATGGCGCCGATGGTCGCGGCCCCTCCCTTCAAGGTATGGGCGACCCGTTCCAATTCCAACCACTCGCGCGCCTCCAGAAGCGATCCCATCAAGCGGGCGGCATCCGACTGGGTGATCACGAACTTGTTCATGACGCGACGATACAACGTCACATCCCCGCCCATGCCACGCAAACCGGCACGCGTGTTGATGCCGGGCAGGGTTGGCAAGGTGCCGCGCGCCTCGACCTCCGCAGCCGTCCCCTCCTCCGTGGACATGGACCCGTCGCACAACAAAAGCGAATCCTCCCCATCCGGCAACGTTTCCACGGGCAACGGTTTGCCGCAACGAACCGTGAACACGAAGCGGCTGCCCACCCCCGGTGTACTCTCCACCCCGACCGACCCGCCCATCAGCTCGACCAGACTCCTGGAGACCGCCAACCCCAATCCGGTCCCCCCATGCCGACGGGTGGAGCTGGCATCCCCCTGCTGGAACTTGTCGAAAATGATCGACAACTGTTCAGGAGGCATCCCGATCCCGGTATCGCGGATCGCAAAACGCAACATCATCTCGGAGGCATCCTCCTCGGCCACCTCCACCGAAACCACCACCTCGCCCTGATCGGTGAACTTGATGGCGTTGTTGGTGAGATTCAACAACACCTGGCGCAGCCGGACCGCATCCCCCACCAGTTGCAAGGGAAGCTCCACCCGAGGTTCCACCTTGAAAGCCAGGGATTTTTCCATGGCCTTGACGCTCATCAGGGAGTCCAGGCCAACCAGAAGCTCCTCCAGATCGAATCCGATGCGCTCGATCTGGAGCTTTCCTTCCTCGATATCGGAGAAGTCCAGAATGTCGTTGATCATGCGCAGCATCCCGTTGGCACTCAGGTAGAGCTTCTGCAGGTAGTCCCGCTGTCGGGTGGTGAGCGCGGTACGCAGGCAGAGATGGCTAAAGCCGATGATCGCATTCATGGGGGTGCGGATTTCGTGGCTCATGTTGGCCAGAAACTCCCCTTTGATGCGACTGGCCTCCTCGGCCTGTTCCTTGGCACGTCGCAACTCATCCTCGAGCATCTTGCGCGGGGTGATGTCGAGCACCGTGCCGGTCACGCGAACCGGTTCACCCTTGTCATCGCGATCGATCCGTGCGTTGCCAAACACGAACCGGGCTTGTCCATCGGCGCCAACGATGCGGAACTCCTGTTCGAACTCCAGGGCGTCGCCACGAATGGCCGTCTCCATCACATCGTTGACCCGCTTGCGGTCATCGACATGCACGGCGGCCAGAAAACGCTTGTGACTGGGCAGCAAGGCATGGGGTCGCAACCCCAGGATCCGGAACAGCTCCGTTGACCATTGCACCATCCCCGCCGGCAGATCCCACTCCCAACTGCCCAGATGAGCGATCCTCTGGGCCTGATCCAACAACTCCAGATGCCGCCTGGTCTCGACCTCGACCCGAGTGCGTTCCAGAACCTCCTTTTCCAACTCCGAGTTGAGCCGTTCCAGGGTTTCGGTCCGCTCCAACACCCGATTCTCCAGCTCCATGCGGATCGCCCACAAGGCACGGGTCCGCTCCTCGAAGATGGCCGCCAACTCCTCGAGTTCATCGCCGGTGCCAACCGGGGTGATGGCCGTGGTCCCATCCTCGGTGGCCAGACGCACCCGACGGCAGAGCATCAAGATCGGATCCGCGGTCTTGGCCCCCAGTCGAAAGGCCAGCAGCATGGAAACGATCACCAACGCCAACCCCAACAGGGTGGCATTGGCGATGCTTTCGTAGATCGGTGCCCGCAGCACCGATTTGTCCACGGTCAAACGTTGCCGCAGCCCCAGACGGGTCAGAATCGCCGAGCCCGGCGGCGGGGACAGGGTCAGTTCGATGCGATCCGTCGAAATGGTCGCCTGGGTCTGGTAGAGCACCCGATCCCCCAACAAAACCGCATGCCGCACGCTGCGATCCCCAGGCACGATCTCGGAGAGCAATCCGGCGAAATCCACATGCACGATCATCGCCCCTTGTATGGCATGATGGGACTCCAGGGGGTGGCTGAGAATCAGGTAGCGACCCCCCGGATCGATCAGGGGGGCCGGACGGGTCCAGGAGAGCGCATGACGGATCACCGCCGGGTCCGGATTGGGCGGCGCCTCCTCGCGCTGGAGCAGCAACGGCGCGCCGTCGAAATTGACCAGGAAAAAGGCCACAATGTGACGTCCGCTGGCAAAATTGCGCACCAGCTGCGCCAGATGGGCATCCCGCGAGGTCCCTTCCACCAGGGCATTGATCACCAGTGGATTACGCGCGAACTGTTCCAGATTCTGCCGCAAGAACCCAATGCGGGTCTCCACGCGCTCGAACAGCTCCAAGCCCCGCGCTTCCAGCGAAGTCACCGAGCGGGCACGCAACGAATGTACCATGTCGGCCTGCAACAACCCCAGCACCAACACCAGCGCCGCGCCGACGAACGAAGAGAATTGCAGAATGTAGCGACGTCGCAACCGCCCATGGGGCACGGAGGGGGCTTGAGGGTTCATTCCTCGTCACTCCCCGCCGGCACCACCACCCCCTCGGGGGTCAGCCGTCCAAGCCGGTAATCCTGGTCATCGAGCGCATCATGACGCTGCTCGTCGAAGGGGGGGTGCAACCGCTTCATCACCCCATCGTAAACCGGAAGCCGTTCCAACGCATCGCGCACCATCCGCCTGTCCACGCTTCCGGCCCCACGCACCGCCTCGGCCAGCATCCCCACCAGGTCGTAGGCGTGGGCAAAACCGACCATGACATGAACCGGTTCGTTTTCATCCATCCCCAGATGGCGACGGTAGGCGGCCAGCATGGCCTGTCCGGCGCGATGGTTCGGCTCGTTCGGGAAACCGGTTTGCGGAAAGCGCAGATCCATGCCACCGATCGCCTTGCGCTGCATGGCGGTCATGTCACCGCCCAGCAACCCCCAGTGGGAGACCACGGCCACGCTGGGGAGATGACGCCGCAACTCCATCAGGATCGGCACGCTCTCATCCGGGGTATCCACCAGGATCACCACCTCGGCACCGGTCTCCCTCAGTCTGGAGATCAACGTGTCGAACCGTTCCTGACCGTTGTCCACCCACTGGAGCACCACCGGGCGAACCCCCCTGGCGTTCAGATGGCGCGACACGATCTTCTCGAACTCCACGCCCCAGCTGGAGTTTTCGAGCACCAGTGCAATCCTGGAGCCACGCCGCAAGGCGGAATCCGCCAGAAACGGGGCGGTCCAGCGGTCGTTGAGACTCAACCGGAACACCTGATTGGGTTTGAAACCGTTCTCGGTCAGATGGCGCGCCGCCGACCAGGGCAAAAGCATAGGCAGTTCCAGGTCATGCACGAGATCCACCTCGGCAGCGACCACCGAACTTTTCTGCCCCCCCACCACAGCCACCAGATCCTCGAGGCCGGCAAAGAACTTCAGATTCTCCAACCCACGGGTGGCCAGACCATGATTGTCACGGGCCACCAGACGCATCCGACGTCCCAGCACGCCCCCCTTGTCGTTGATCGACTCGATGGCCAGACGGATCCCGCGCGACAACTCCAAACCCGCCCGCGCACTCTCTCCGGAAAGCTGCGCGTCCAGACCGATCAGGATCTCACCCACGCGCGTCGCCTCGTTCTCATGCAACATCTGCCATTCCGCCAGCTTGGCCATGACGTCGGCGCCGATATCCTCCTCGAAGCCATGCTCGACCGGGGAAAGAATCGCTCGAAACCGCTCCCTGGCCTCGGCGGGCAACTCCTCGATCCCCATGCCCATGCCGCGCAATCGTTTCATGATCTCGACCTCGCGATCGCGCTGCTCGACGCGGGTCCACCAGGCGATCTCCCGCGCCGCCTCCAGCAGGATCTCCTGTTGACGGGCCGTCAACAAATCCTGGACATCGCGACCGATCGCCAGCAGGTGGCCGAAATAGGTATGTCCGCTCAGGGTCAGATGCGCGGAGGCCAGACGATCCGAGTGACTCTCCACCCCGGAGAGCGTCTGTTCCCAAGCCTGGGCCGAAGTGTCGTCCGGGGTGACGTAACGGACTCCCAGACGGGCGAAAAAGGCCCGGTTCACCCGATTGTCCGACTCCACGACGCGCAGATCGGCAAAAGCCTCCGGACTGGACAACGGACGGTCCGCCAGCAGATGGCGACACCCCCCATCCCAAAAGGCGAGCCCCTCCAGATTGAGTTGACGCGCCTTGTCCAGCAGCACCCGACCGAACTCCCCATCCAGGGCCCGATGCAGGGCATCCCGCGATGAAAAAAGAAACGGCAGATCGAACACGCGCAAGGCCTCGATCCGCCTGGCCAGAAAGTCGCTGGTGACCAGCACCATGGAAAGCTCGCCACGGCTGACCAGTTTCAACATGCGTTCGTCGCCGCCGAACTCCGTGGAGGGGTGGATGGTGAGTTTGAGGCCATTCTGACTCAACGCGGCGAGCCGTTCGGCCAGACGGGTCGCCGCCGCGCGCGGCACCGGACCCACGCTGGTGGCGATGCCGAGCCGCAGGGCGATCTCACGGTTGTGGGCCGTCTGGGAATCGACCAGCGTCTCCACCGGATCGCCCAGACTCTTGGCGATGCGTCCGCCCAGCATTGCGAGTGCGATCACCAGCAGAACGATCAAAATGCGTTTGAAGCTCTTCTCCGACATGCCGACCGTTCAGTCCTCTCCTACCGGTTTCACGATTGAGACCTCCCTGACATGGCCAAAAGGCGGGATGCGCACACCCGGCCCGTCGGCATCGTCGCCAGAAGGGATCTGACTTGCTTGGCAACTCTGCACGCCCCTCCATCTGGTGGGGTCCAGGGGTCAATGGCCCCTGAGGGATCCAAGGGCAACGCCCTTGGGATCCGTGATATTGCCTTTTGCGCACTTTTGTACGAACCAGCACGCGGTTTACCACCTCCCTGACGGGAGGTCCACGGTACGGGGGGTAAGGAGAATCTCCCCCCATCATGCGAAGTTAGAATGACCCGAACCGCTCCCAGGCCACCAATCCCCAGACCACCACCGCCATCGCCAGTGCCACGAACACCGCCGACGAGCCGAGATCCTTGGCCCGCCCGGATAACGGATGGCGCTCCGGCCCGATCCGATCGACCACGGCCTCGACCGAAGAGTTGAGCAACTCGACGATCAGGACCACCAGCAGGGAGCCGATCAGGAGCGACCGTTCCACCGCGTTGCCCCCCAGCCACACACCGATCGGCATCAACAGCAAGACGCCGATCAACTCCTGCCGGAAGGCCGCCTCATGACGCCAGGCAGCCTGAAAACCCAGCCAGGAATATCCGGCGGCATGAATCACCCGGGTCAATCCCGTCGCTCCGGGTTTCATGCGTCCACCCGCCGATCGAAGGTTCCACTCACCATGCCGACTCCCCTGTTCTGATGAAATGTTGCACCCAATGCGCCGCCCGGCGCGAAAACACCAAGCCCACATGCATCACCGACAGGGTGGCATGGACCGCGCCCGGCAGGCAGGTCTCGGAGACCGCCACCACCCCGTCGTTGGGGGACTCCACCCCCCAGATCATATGACTCAACCCCAACGGCAAGGTGCCGGCCAACACGCCGACGCTGCGCCCCTCGGGAACCCGCCAGGCGTACTTCCCATCCAGGGCGCCGCGCATGCTCTCCCCCAGAAACCAGGATCCCACCGGCCACCTGGCCAGACGTTGCGCAGAGAAGGAGCCCTGGAACGGGCTTCCCAGCGCCACCATGCGTCCCACCGGCGCCTCGGGATGGCGTTCGAGCATGCGCAGCCCCACGAGTCCGCCGAGACTGTGGCAGATCAGATGGACCGATCCGGGCTGGACGTTCCGCATGCCCGTCCCAAAACGCAACTCCAGGAACTCCCACAGCCCATCGGCGTTCTGATCCAACCCACGCCGCACGGTGGGATAGTGAAAGGTCAAGACCCGGAATCCCGCCCGCCGCAAATGCAGATCCAACCACTTGAACTCCGTGCCATCCAACCACAGGCCATGCACCAGCACCACACTTTCGCTCACCGACATGCCATCCTCGCCTCAGCCTCACCGACGCTCCGACCCAACCGTCGTCCCGCCTCGCAAACGCTCGTTCCGCGCCTCCATCGGCAGCTCGGCCAGCGCCTGCACCGAACGATAGAACCCCTCCAGATCGCCGTGGTTCTCCTCCAGGATCCCCAAAAAAGCCGGCACCCACGCCGAATAGATCCCCACGGAGATCAGTTTGGCATTGTTGATCCCGTCGCGCCACCAGCGACCATAGGCGCGACGCGTGGCCTCGCGCTCCGGATCGCCCGGTTTTCCATCCCACCGCTCGGCCTCCAGGACCGCGTTGGCGAAGATCTCCCGCTTTCCCGAGCGCTTCTCCGCCTCGGTCGAGGGACCGGCATACAACGTGGTCAAACGTTCCCGGACCGCCTCGACCTGTTCCACGAACCGGGCCCGTTCGATCCAGTCACGCCGCAGACGCGACAACGCCTCCCCTTGCCCGGTCCTCTCCAGCCACCGCTCCACGCCGATGCGACTCACCGCCTCGGCAAACGATTCGTTGAAGGTCGTATCATCCGGTATATAGAACTTTTCGTGAGCCAGTTCATGAAACATCAAGCCGGCGAGACGCCCCTCCGGCCAGTCGATGAAGGTGTTGAGCAGCGGATCGGCAAACCACCCCAGGGTGGAGTGAGCCGGCGAAGCCGACAGATGGACATCCAACCCCTCCCGCCGCAAACTCTCGGCCTGACGCCGGGCCTCGCGGTCATCGAAATAGCCCCGATAGGCCAGACACCCCACCACCGGAAAACACCAGCGACGTGGCTCCAGGGAGAGTTCCGGCGTCGCGAACACCACCCGTGTCACGAACGGGCGCCGCAGATCCGCATAATCCCGAAACGTCCCGCTCGAAGGAAGCCGCAACTCCCCTTCGGCGAAGCGACGCAGCCGGTCGGCCAGCATCAACCGGCTCCGCAGTCCTGGCGGGGTCTCCGCGTCGGCCAGCAGCGACTCGACCGAGCGACGCTGGATAAGGATTTCCATCTCCCCGGTGGTGGCCTGCCAATAATAATAGGGCCACTCCCCGCACCCGCTCAGACCCGCCACCGCCACGAACGACGCGACCCGGAGCATCCTCCGAAACCAAGCGGTCATGGCCTTATATTCTACCCCCAATCCCATGCCCACGCCAATCCCATATGCGCTTCAAAAACGTGCGTGACGGGGATCCCCCCTCACCCCCCGACCGTGCCCCTCCCTTGCGGGAGTTCCACGACAGAAAAACATGCTGAAGGACTGCAAACTTAAGATTCACCCAACATTCATGAATCATACGTTTCCAGGATCAACCCCAAACAATGGGACAGAACGCTCATGAAAACCGACAAGAAGATACGCATGGTTCAGAAATCGCTGCGCTTTCCCGAATCCCTGGCCGAATGGCTCCACGACAGGGCGGAAGAGGAACGCCGCTCCTTCAATCAAGTGGTGATCATGACCCTGGAGCGAATGCAGCAGGAACAGACCCTTCCCACCCATCCCACGGCGTAAAGATGATCCCACGCCCCTTTCATCCCGGAGACGAACCGATGACCTGCCGCCCATACGAACCCGACGCGCATGCGGGGAATCCTCTGGACGATGCGCTGAACAACTTGCGACTCAGCCGAGTGCGCTGGCGGAACGGACCCACGCACCCGTCCGCGCGCGGTTGGCGCGCGCCACGTCTGCCCGACAATCCACTCTGCTGGCGGGATGGCGATCCAGGCGGGTCGGATTGGGATGGCGCATTCACTCGGGGTCCATGCTGAACAATCACCCCAAGGCGCGATCCGTTCTCCGGGCGTTGCGTGGGATCAGGGGTGATGCATGCTCGTGGTGAAGCGATCGATCTCGGGAAAGATGATCACCGACCCGCAACCAGAGTGCAATTTGGGAGCAAAGGCCGGCTTTTCGCGATAAAGCCGGTCCTCCTCGAGAAACTGCGCGATCTCCTCGGGAGGTACGGGTGGGCTGAACAGAAAACCCTGCACCAGATCGCACCCCAGGGAGCGCAGAAACTCCAGCTGGTCGGGATCCGACACCCCTTCGGCGACCACCTGGAGGTTCAGGTTCTTGGCCATCGACAGGATCGTCTTGGTGATCGCGGCATCGTCCGGATCGGTGATCACATCCCGCACGAACGCGCGATCGATCTTCAGGGTGTGGATCGGGAAGCGCTTCAGATAGCTCAACGAAGAGTAGCCGGTCCCGAAATCGTCGATGGAGAGTTGCAGATTCATCGTGCGCAACGTCTGCAACGTCGAGACCGTCTCGTTGGCGTCGCGCATGAACATCCCCTCGGTCAACTCCAGTTCCAGATAGCGGGCATCCAGGCCGGTATCTTCCAGGATGCGGGCCACCTTGTTGGGCAGATCGCGATTCTGGAACTGACGCGCCGACAGATTCACCGCCATGCGGATCGGGTCGAAGCCCTGATCCTGCCACTGTCGATTCTGCCGGCAGGCGGTGCGCAACACCCATTCGCCGATCGAGACGATCAGATCGCTCTCCTCGGCGATGGGGATGAAGTTGACCGGAGAGACCAATCCCATCTCCGGGCTCTTCCAGCGGATCAGCGCCTCGACACCCATCAGGCGACCCGAAGCCACATCCATCTGCGGCTGATAGAGCAGAAACAGCTCATCCCGCTCCAGGGCCAGACGCAGACCATTCTCGATGGTCATGCGCTTCACCGAAACGGCATCGATCTCCTTGGTGAAGAAATGGATGGCGTTGCCACCCTGCTCCTTGGCACGCCGCATGGCCGACTCGGCCTTCTTGAGATGGCCGTCCTCGTCCCCCTCATCCAGGGGGTAGAGGGTGATGCCGATGCTGGCGGTGAGATAGTAGCGTTCCGACTCCACCGAAAAGGGCTCGCTCAAGGTGGAGAGGAGCTTGCGGGCGATGCGTCCGGCGTTGCCGCCCTGCTGGAGACCGGTGGCCAGCACCACAAACTCGTCCCCCCCGACCCGTGCCAGCGAGTCCTCGTCACGCAGACAGTGGGCCAGGCGCACTGCCACATCGCGCAACAACCGATCCCCCACCTCGCGTCCCAGGGCGTCGTTGATCACCGTGAAACGGTCGATCCCCAGAAACAACACGCCGACGATCTGATTGAAACGGGCCGCGTAGGAGAAGGCCTGACGCATGCGGTCCTTGAGCAGCAGACGGTTGGGCAATCCGGTCAGGGCGTCGTGATGGACCAGAAAATGGAGCTGCTGTTCGGATCGCTTGATCCCGGAGAGATCGGAGAAGACCTTGACATACTGACGGACCACCCCCTCGCCATCGCGAATGGCGTTGATGTTGGCGAACTCCGGATAGACCGAACCATCCCGACGCTGACTCCACATCTCGCCACGCCAACGCCCGTGGGTGAGCAACTCCTGATCCAGCTGGCGATAGAACGCCTCGTCGTGCTGGGAGGAGAAGAGCATCAGCATCGGCTTATGGATCGCATCCTCCTCGGAGTAGCCGGTGATGGTGGTGAAGGCCGGGTTGACCGACTCGATGATCCCCTGGGCATCGGTGACCACGATCCCCTCGGTGGTGTTCTGGTAGACACTGGCCGCCAGGCACAGCTCCACATCGGTCTGGCGCCGCACCTCGACCTCGATCTGCAGGGCGTTGTTGATGCGGGTCAGCTCCCTGGTACGCTCCAGAATCCGTTTTTCCAGCTCCTCCTTGTCCAACTGGATCTGCTGGATGAATGTGTGGCGATCCTCCTCGTAGGTACAGATCTCCCGCCACAAACGTCGGATCACCAGCGCGCACAGCACGGATACGACACCCACGAGCAGGACAGTGATGAGAAACTGCTTCCACTGGGCCTCCTCCACCTGTCGCTTGAGAAGGGAGATGTCCTGACGGATCTCCATCACCCCCATGATCTGCCGTTCCGCGCCGTGGATCATGGGCAGATGGCTTTCCAGAACGGTCCGGGTGACCGGCTCATCCGGCTTCATCAGCACCGGACCCGTCTCCTCGCGGATCCGACTCTCCTTTTGACCGGAGAGCACGGCGCGCACTTTCGCATCCGAGGAACGATCCTCGCCGACCTTGGGCCGATGGATGGAGAAGATGGTGACGCCGTGTCGATTGTGGATGGTGAAATCGAGGACGGACAGTTCGGCGATGTACGGTTGGAGCTGGCCGGAAAGACGGACGATTTCAGGACTGGAGAGCAGGGCGGCGTTTTGACCTGGACGCAGGTCGATGAGCGGAGTCAGCTCGTTCCAGAGGGTGTTGGTGAGTTGTCGCGCGAGGAGTTGATGATTTTTTTCGCCCAGATCCCGTATCTGGGAAACCATCACCTGACGATGAAACAAGGTGAGAGATCCCAGAAGAAGCACGGCCACAAGAAAGCCCGCCAAGGCGATGAGCCGCATGTTGCGTGCGCCACGCATGAATCTCTCCACCCTCGAATTTTCTTTGAGCGGCGTGCCGTGCCGAGTCCGCGATCACAATTGAGAACCGTGCATGATGGGGAAAGCCCCCGCACCCCTGACCTTGAAGCCCTCTGGCGGGCATTCTCAGGTCAAAAACTGTCACCAAGTGTATCGGATGCGGGTATCTGCGTCAAAGGGTGGCGCGGCGGATCGACTCGGAATACGGACGCTCCCCCACCCGACGCGGTGACGTTCACTTCGCGAGCTTCACCGTCGCCAACTCCTGGAAAACATGGTTGGTGATCGCCAGGCCAAGCATGGCGTAATCCTGATTGAGGGTGACGCCGATGCCGTTGGGCATCAGCCGCGAAACCCGGCAATGGAAGGTGTAGGAGTCCTGGCCGAGCTGAATGGTCCCCTTGCCGAGGCGATCCAGAACCATGCTGGTTGAATAAGAGGTGGACACGAAGAACCCGCTCAGGCTGACATCCTCGGAAAACCCTTTCACCTCCTCCCCGTCGTCGAACAGGAGCGTGACCGGAAAGCGCATGCCATAACGCTCATGCCGGCGATTGTTGGCGGGTTTTTTGGTTCTTCCGATCCTCTCCCTGGTCGTGGATCTCCCGTAGGAACCACTGTCGGGCGTGTCACGCATGGCCATTTCCTCACGACAAGTCACAAGACGGGCAGACCGGTCAACCACCTCGTGCCGATGCCCGCCGGACAGGCCGGGCTCGACAAACCGAACCGTCTCTGAAAAACACATCTATTTCGAGATGAATTCTGGCACGAACGATTGCCACTTGACAAGCCATCATCGCGACGGCCTGGCATCCACGGTCAGGGATGGGCCGAAAACGACCAACTTGCACTCTCCCCCCCGACCGTGGCCCTCCCTGGCGGGAGTTCCACGGTGCGCATCAAAGAAAACGCGGCAGGAAACAACCTCAATGATCTGCGTACTCCCCCTCCTCGAAGGGGGGACGACGGTTGACCAGGGCCTCGAGCATGAACAGCTCCTCATCGGTGTGATTGACGCCCGGCGCCTTGCGGATCGGTGAGCGGGCGGTCAGGGTGCGCGCCGAGTGGTGACGCGCCTCGTAGGTTTCGGTGATCTCCGGCGCATCGCGCATGCGGATCTCGAGCCGTCCATAACAAAGACAGACATAATCCCGCTCCGGGACCACCTCCAGATAGACCGCCGTGCCGCGAATGCCCAGAATCGCGGTGGGGAGCTTGAGGGTACGGGATCCGTGCCCGAACACCGACAACACCCGTCCGGATTCCAGGGTGAACCCCGGTGAACGCAACCTGTCGGGGATGTCGTCGCTCTTCTCTCCCGGCGCGGGCGTAGGGAGCGGGATGGGATCACCGGGCATGTCGAAACGCATGCGGGTATTGACCCCCAACAAAAAGGCATCCTCGCCCATCACCAGCACGGTGCGCCCCTCGGGGCCGGTGACGATCTCATCGCCGGGCAGCACCAACGCATCCTCCCCAACCAGCCGCCCCCCGACCCGCGTCTGGCTCCCCACGCGCCGGATCCCCTGCCGAACCGGCAAAAAGGCGCATCCGCCCGGCACCAGCAGGCTCCCCAACAGCAGACCGCGCATCAGAACCAACCGTCGTGTCGCCCCGGATGCGCCCATGTCGTCCCGATCATGCCTCCGGATCGACCAGAAAACGCAAGGCCAGACCGTTGTTGCAGTAACGCATGCCGGTCGGCGAACCGGGATCCTCGAACACATGTCCCTGATGTCCACCACATCGGGCACAGTGGTATTCGGTGCGCGGCACCAACAACTTGCGATCGACCCTGGTATCCAGGGCTCCTGGAAGAGCCGCCGAAAAACTCGGCCAGCCGGTGCCACTGTCGTACTTCATCACCGAGGTGAAAAGCTCCTGTTCGCAGCCGGCGCAGACGAACCGACCGGTGCGGTGTTCCTGGTTGAGGGGACTGGAGAAAGGACGTTCGGTTCCCTCGCAGCGCAGCACCTGATAGGAACCATCCGACAGACGCGCGCGCCACGCTTCGGGGGGGAGGTCGAAATGGGGATCCATGCCGGGTTGCTCCTAATCTAATCAACCGGTCAACTATTTTACAGATAAAAAAATTCGTCAACCATTTCACCGTAGAACACCCGTCAGGGAGGTCAACGGTCGGGGGTGAAGGGGGAGGCTTCCCCCATCCTGTTTGATTGACCGTGGAACGTCCGTCAGGGAGGTCAACGGTCAGGGGGGGTGAAGGGGTTTCCCCGATCCTGTTTGATTGACCGTGGAACGCCCGTCAAGGAGGTCAACGGTCGGGGGGGGGTGAGGAGGTTCGTCCTCGATCCTGCACGTTTATATATTAAGGAAAATTTCAAGACCAACTGACGTTCAAAGCGGGATCGACAGAACGGTCACCCGCTGTCGATCCCGCCAGATCGTCGATTTTTCCATAAGAACTCCGCAAGGGAGATCCATGGTCGGGGTGAGGATATTCTCCCCCCATCGTGCAGGATTACCGCAGAACTCCCCAAGGGTGATCCATGGTCGGGGGTGAAGGTGTTCTCCCCCCATCATGCACGTTTGCGCGGCCAGATTACAAAGGCACGACGTTTTCCGCCTTGGGACCCTTGTCACCCGCGACCACGTTGAATTCCACCTTCTGACCTTCGGTCAGGGTACGGAATCCAGAGCCGGAGATGGCGCTGAAGTGGACGAAGATGTCCCCCTTGCCGCCAGCCCGCTCGATGAAACCAAAGCCCTTGCCCTCGTTGAACCACTTGACGGTTCCAGTCTCACGATCTGCCATGTTACTCTCACTTGTTCCTGATGGTTGCTAAACATATTGGCAGAACGCCCTGCAGCATGCAAACTAGGCTGTGCTCTCGATACGACTGCCGTCTCATTTTATAGCATATATCACAATCGAAGCCAAAAGCAAACGCTTTTTTTCACCCCGTGTCACGTCTTGTACAAACACCCTTTCACGCGCCCCAGGCCCGTTTGACGCACGCAATCCGGCCCGACCCATCCCCATCGGACGGACCATGCGGTTGAGGATTCCGCTCGCACCACGCCGCCATCAGGCGTGACGAATCATCCACAGAATGGCATCTTCCGGCAGAATGCGCTTGTTGCCGGAATCATCCTGATAGCCGATCCGTCCAGATTTCAACAGCGACACCACGCGCCGTTTGGCTTCGTTCTCTTTCAGGCCCGAAACCCGGCTCAACCAGGCCATATGGAATTGGAACAGATCCAAAAGGAACTCCGGCGTCAATCCCATCGGCAACTCGGTTTCGACGGAGGCATCCGTCCCCTCCCGCGCCACCAGCGGCCACTTGCCACGCACACCCGACCAACCACTGGATGGCACGATGTAGGTATCCCCATTCATGATCTCCATGACACCCTCATCATCGACAGCTTAGAATTGGCTACCAAAATTGCGACCCCACCCGGATTGGAGCGGACTGCATTGCATTAATCAGTTCCGCGATGCAGCATATGACCACACCGATCGTCGGGTCAATACATTTTCTTACATGGCGCCGTATTTTTTTAAATTGTTTTCTAGAATACTATAAATATATATCCACGCAAAACACCTCCAAATCATACATCTATTATCAATACAGAAATTAAAAGAAATGAATTGACCGGTCAATAAAATAAGAATCCATTCAAAAAATCTCATAAAAACAAGACCCGATCCTCACCCCCCGAGTCATTCCAACCACGCTCCACACCTATCAACATTCGCGATCTCATTCATCAAAACAATCAATCCAGACAACCCAACCCCATCCGGGAATCCCCCATCCTTGGAAAGATCCTCCCTGCCCGCGTTGACCCGATGACGCCATCCGATATAAGCTGTGACGCAGTGACGAATGATCCACATCAACCCATCCGCAACACCAGACAATCAAGGATACCCCCATGTCCAAAGCCCTCACCTACCTGGCCAAATCCCGTCCCGACGCGGCCACCCATCTGCTCGGATTCTACAAGCACAGCGTCCAGGCCCTCGACGAAAAGACCCGTCACCTGATCCAAATCGTCACCAAGGTGACGGTCGGCACGGAACGCGGCCTGCGCCAATACGCCCCCAAGGCGCTCAAGGCCGGCGCCAGCCGCGAGGAGATCCTGGATGCAGTGCTGATGGCCTTCCCTGCCGCCGGCCTCAACAAGGTTCTCGATGCCATCGAGATCATGCGCGAGATGGATCTGCTCCCGGAGATCCCGGACGACACCCCCACCCTGCCCAACGACAAACATCTCGGCGCCATGAACGACTTCCCGTTGCGGCGCATGCAGACCGTGCAACGTCCGGGCGCGAACATGATCGTCTTTCGCACCGACGAAACCCAGGCCATCGTCTACAGCGCCCGCTGCCCCCACTCCAAGGCCAATCTCTGCAAGGGGACCGACCATGGCGACCGGGTGGAATGTCGGGTCCACAACTGGATTTTCGATCTGGAGTCCGGCCAGTGTCTGAATCCCGCCGGCAACGCCGGCCTCGAGGTGATCCCCTCGGTGGTGCGTGACGGCCAACTGATCCTGTTGTAATCATTATGATTCAAGACCAACCATAAACACCGCCTCCTGGTCGCGCGGCTGCGCGAACGATGAAGGCCGAATCTGTTGTCCATCCATCGGTTCGGCAGCCACGCGACCGTCGGGGTCCACCCAGAGAGCGATCTCGACCTGACGGTACCCTGGACCTGGGCGCACGCCATTTTTTGAACAAACCGCACAGCAGGACCGGCCCCATGGCAAGGATGCGTTGTTCAACAAGACGGCCAGCTTGCACCACCACCAACCCCTCCCCATCCTGAACGCCATTCTGGCATGTTTTTTTCATATCCCTCTAAACCCAAACCATTTCAGGCGCCATCTTTCCCGTGGAACTCCCGCAAGGGAGGCGCACGGCTGGGGGAGTGAGGGGGGGCTCCCCCATCATGCACGTTCCGTCACGCCTGACCACACCTTCGGACGAACTGAAATCCGAACCATGGCCACTCCTCCACACCCACTCGCGCTGTCGCGCGGGGATTCCGACCCGTCCGGTCCGGTCAAATCCATCGCCCGCCCCTTGTCGAAGAAAACCCTGAGCAAACGCCCCCTCACCTCGTTGGAGCCCCGTGGCGGCGGAGCGGAAAACGGCGCCTCAACCCTGAACCGGGCCCGCGAGATCGCCGAAAAGGGGCTTTTCAAGGAGGCGGTGCTGCTTTGGGAGCGGGCCATGCGCCAGGGAGGCGTGACACCGTTGCACCCCGCCACCCCGTTGGTCTGGATGATCAACGCCGGACAGCATCTCAAGGCCGCGCGCCATTTCACCACCCATGAGGCGATTCTGCACTACGATCAGCCGGCCCTCTGGTCCTTGACGCGCGAACTGCTCGCGGTGGTCTGCCTGACACATGACAACGACACCCGACAACTGCCCCCCTTCAATCACCCCCCCTGGAATCAAGCCCCCGCGCTGCTCTCGGCCATGCGGGCCCTGGCCCATGACGACACCCTCGCGGTCCGCACCCTGTTGACCGCCATCGACGCGGACTCCCCGTTCCTTCCGATGCGGCGCATCCTCGAATCGCTGCTCGTCTCCGCCCAGGAACCGGAGCGGATCCGGACTCTGCTCGAGGAGATTCCCGACACCTCTCCCTTCGCGCCTCTGGCCCACCTGGCGCGGATGCGTGGTCTGGCCCCCCGTGAGCGGGTGAAGGCCATCCTGGAGCTGCCGCACGAAGACAAACCCCTGGCCGCCCGGTTGTGCGGAGCCACGGCACAGTGGATCAAACTCCTGGTCAAACTGGAGAAGTCCCGCGATCCGGCCCGTTTGACCGCCCTGCTGATCGCCAACGCGGATCATCTGCCCCGCGCCGCCACCCGTGCCGCCTGTCTGGAACTGCTGCCCGACTGTCCGGAAGAACGGGGCCCCTTCGAGAAAAGGTTCGGACCGTTGAGCGAGTTGGAACGGGAACGCCTGTTCGCGCTCCATCATGAACGGCACGGATCGCCGGCCAAGGCCCGCGGCTACTGGCGCAAGTGCATCCCGCTCCTGGAAAGCGCTCCGGACGCTCCAAAACAGTCGCTCCAGATCGCCCTGATTCTCCGGCACATGGCCCAACTCGAGCGGCGCGACCCCCATCCCGACACCTCGAAGATCCTGCAATGGCTGGAAAAAAGTCTGGAACACGATCCGGATCACCAGCCAACCTGGGTGGAAATTCTGGAGACCCGCCATCGGCTGGGTCGCGACCGTCTGACGTTTCACCGGCTCGCCGACCGGGCGGCGCACCGTTTTCCCGAGGATGAGGCGATCCTGACCCTGGCCTTGCGCGCGGCCATGGAGAAGGGAAGCTACAAAAAGGCCTCGGGGGTGGCGCATCGCATCCAAAAGATCAATCCCGGTCACGACGGCATCCTCTCCGAACGGCTCAGCGCCCACCTGCAACACGCCCGGAAGCGAATCCTGGAGGGCCGGTTCACGGTGGCGCGGCGTGAACTGTTCCGCGCCGAACGGCTGAGCGACGAGAAGTCGCAACCGGTCGGCCTGTTGGGCGCCATGCTGGAGTTTCTCGCCGGGGATCCGCGCCGGGGCGAGGAGATGCTGGACGAGGGGCGTCGGCTGGCCAGTCAGAAAACCCTGCATGCGGTCAAGGCCTTTCTGGAGGGGACGGCGTTGCGCCTGCCGGGATTGATGCTGGACGGATTCCGCCGCGAATTGATCCGATGCGACGCCCTGTCCGCCGAACGTTCGGAACTGGTCATCATTGCCGGTTTGATCACCCGTGTCTGGCCCACCCATCCGGATGCCGCAGGCGAGGTGATGACGCTGCTGGGGGGGCAACTGCGCGCCGGGTTGCGACTGCCGTTCGAGGCCGGGGAACTTTTGATGATCTGCGAGGCGCTGGCGCTGACCCGCCGGCATGCCATGTTGACCCAGTATGCCCGGGTCGGCGAACGGCAGTTTCCCGATGAACCGATGTTCCGCTACTTCCGGGCGCGCGGACAGTGCGAAAACCAGCCGTGGCGTCTCACGGATCACGATTTTCAACGGCTCTTCGATGCCGAAGGAACACTCAAGCAGTCCGATCCCGAGGCCGCCGCGCGCATTCGCGCCCTGTTGGCCATTCCGTCCACCCATCCGCCGATCGATCCGTTGCGCGGGGTTCCCCTCTCGCCGGCGCGGATTCCCAAGCTGCTGGAATCAAAATTGCTGCGCGAGTTGCGAGCCCGCCTGCGCGAGGAACTGCATGGTCACACCGATGCCGCATCGCTGCGCCAACTCCGCGACCGGTTGCTCGAGACCCTCGCGCCCACGGAGTTCGGGCAACGGGGACCGGCGGTGCTGGGCTATCTGTTGGACCGGGCCCTCAAACTCAAACCGCCGCGCCACGAGGAGGCCAATCGCCAACCCGTGCTCCCCCGTCAACTGGAACTGGAACTGTCCATCGAATGAACACCCCCTCGATCTGTCACGACACCTCCGCGTCCTGCCCGGATGAACGGGAGTTTCTCGCCCGTCGTCTTTTCGAACCGTGCGACATGGATCCGGGCCCGCTCATGGAGCAGGGGCCCTGGAACCCCGCGCCACCCCATCCCGCGCCCGATGAACTGCTGACCACCCTGGCCAATGGCTTGAAAAAATTCCAGATCTCCTGCTGGTGATCGCGCCGGCCCGCGGACCCCCCCGCACGGGTCCGCATGTCGGCGGTTGACGTGGCGCGCGATAGAACGTATTTACGAACCATCGCCGCTCGATCGACCCATCGACTTTCATTCAATTTTTCAGAAGGTCATGCCAAGGCACGTTCGGCGGATCGCCCATCCTCAAACACCCCGTCCCGATTGGATCGCCACCCGTCATGAGTTGGATCTGGAGCCTGCCCGTCATTCTGCTGATCGCCCTGATCGGCGTCTTCCATCCGCTCTTCACCCGTCGCGGCCACGCGCCGCTGCCGGTCGGCGTGGAAGGGGATCCGCGCGAGGCGCTTCTGTCGCGCCGCGACGCCGTGCTGGTGCAACTCAAGGAGTTGGATCTGGAGGGGAATGGCGATCCCCAACAAGGGTCCACCCGCGCCGAACTGGAACGGGAACTGGCGAGCATCCTGACCCGACTCGACGGCCTGACCGCACCCCCCTCCTCTCCAGTGGCGGGGGTGATCAAAAAATCCCCCCTCGACATGGCCATGGGCGTGGCAGGCATGCTCTCGGTCGCCTTTCTGGCCAGCCTGCTCTATCTCTGGCTGGGCACCCCGCAACCGATCGCACCGGCCAAGGAGCATCCGGCGGCCTCCGCCGACATCCTGCGCATGGTGGAACAGGCGGCTCAACGGCTGCGCGCCAATCCGGACGACATCGCCGGCTGGCAACGTCTGGCCCGCTCCTACACGGCGCTCGATCGACCCGGCGAGGCGATCGCCGCCTATCGGCACATCCTGTCGCGCCAACCCGAGGATGAGGACACGCTCCTGGCCTTGAGCGAGTTGCAGCTGCAAAACCCGGATCCGGCCATGCAGGCCGAGGCGGAGAATCGCCTTGAGTCCCTGCTGGTCCGCCATCCCGACCATCCGGACGCGCTCTGGTTTTTGGGACTCCAGGCGGCGCGCACCGGCCAGAAAAGTAAGGCCCTGACGCTGCTCAACCGGCTCAAACCCCTGCTGCCCGCCGGATCCCCGGCCATCCAGACCGTGGACCAGGCGATCGCCCAGATCGGCAAGCCGTGACGGTGATCCCGCCGCCCCTCTCCCCATGATGTCCGATCGCGCCATGATGTCCGATCGCGCCCGTCGCGCCAACTGGCGCGACACGGGCGGGCGCCGCGAAAAAAAACGTCAGGCAGCTCGGCCCGTTCCGTTACCGGGAATCCTGGTGTGAAGGCGATCAATCGGTTATCATGAAAGGATGCGCGTGAATAGCAACAGCCGGATCGTCACGCGCGCCACGCCTCTCACCCTTTCAAACTGACCAAGGAGTGCCACTTCATGGGTTTGGGAACTTCGCATTTGCTGATCATTCTGGTGATCGTTCTGGTGGTGTTCGGCGCTGGAAAACTCCCCTCGGTGATGCGGGATATCGGCCAGGGGGTCAAAAGCTTCAAGGACGCCATGAGCGGCGACAAGGATCCTCCCGACAGCGACCCCAAGCCGGAAGAGAAAATCGCCGCCGCCTCCCAGACCATCGAAGGCCAGGTCAAGAAGGACGCCTCCGCTTGATCGCGCGAGACTCGGGTGAATCGGACGCCTCGCGGGCGGAGTGATGGTCGATGTTCGGACTCAGTTGGATTGAAATCTTCATCATCCTGGTGGTGGCGCTGGTGGTCATCGGCCCCGACAAGCTGCCGGAGGTGGCGCGCGGTCTGGGACGCCTGATCCGCCAGGGTCAGAAACTGGTCAACGAGGTGCGGGATACCATCCGCATGGAGGATCTGGAGTCGCGCTACCGGGAGAATTCCCACTACACCCCTCCGGTGACGCCGCCCCACGCCCCACGCCCCGAAGATGCGCACCGACCCGTCGAACTCGGCCCAGCCCTCGCCACGATCGACCCGGCACCCGCCGCGACCACGCCGGAGGTCATCAGCGCTGCGCCGGTTGGATCGTCGCCGGTTTCAAAAGCGCCCGCCGATGGCGTGACGCCCGTTCCACCCGCGTCCACCACGTCCGGCGCGACCACCATCGGCGCAGGATCGCCCGCCACCGGATCGGGTGGCCCGCAACCTGTCGCCCTGTCGCCGGGCGCCGTCGAGACGGCCAGCCGCCATCCAGCCGCCCTGCCGCCGGAACCTACCCAGGCCGCGCCGACCGTCACGGCCCGGCCCGCCAACCAGGATCAACCGAACCACCCATGATGGGACCCAACGACACCGCGCCGCTTCTGGCGCATCTGACCGAACTGCGCAACCGCCTGATCATCTCGGTGGTGGCGATCATCATCGGCTTCGGGCTCTGCTGGGGCTTCTCCGAGGAGATCTTCTCCTTTCTGATGCGCCCCCTGAAGCAACTCCTCGGGCCGAACGACAAAATGATCTACACCGGCCTGCACGAAGCCTTCTTCACCTACCTCAAGGTCTCGGCCTTCGGCGGCTTCGTGCTTGCCCTGCCGGTGGTGCTCGGTCAGTTGTGGGGCTTCGTGGCCCCTGGACTCTACGAATCCGAAAAAAAGACCTTTCTGCCGTTCCTGATGATGACCCCGGCGCTCTTCTTTTTGGGCGCGGCCATGGCCTATACCTTCGTGTTTCCCATGGCCTTCACCTATTTCTTAAGCTTTTCCACGCCGGATATCGCCGCCATGCCGTCGATCTCCGAGTATCTCAGCCTGATCATGACCCTGATGCTGGCCTTTGGGCTGGTGTTCGAAATGCCGATCGCGCTGCTGCTGCTCATCAAGACCGGCGCGGTCAGCACCCGGACGTTGATCGACAAACGCAAATACAACATCGTGCTCTCGTTCGTCGTGGCCGGGGTGATCACCCCCCCGGATCCGATCTCCCAGATCATGCTCGCGGTGCCGATGTGTCTGATGTACGAAATCGCCATTTTCCTGGGACGCGGCATCGAACGCAAACGGGCACAAGAAAATCCGTCCGAAACGCCCACCCAGGAGACCACACCAGCCCCGGAGGCCGGAGAATGAGCAAACATCCCCTCGCGCCCATGGAGATCATGCCCCTGGGCGGACTGGGGGAGATCGGCATGAACCTCATGGTCTACGGCTACGAGAACAAACTGCTCGTGGTCGATTGCGGTCTCACCTTCCCCTCGCCTGAAACCCCGGGTGTGGATTTCGTCATCCCGGACGTGCGCTACCTGGTCGAAAACCGCGAACGGATCGTCGGCATCGTCCTCACCCACGGCCACGAGGACCACATCGGCGCCATGCCCTACATCTGGCCGCTGCTGGATGTGCCGATCCACGCCACAGCCATGACCCTGGGACTCCTGGAAGGGAAATTCCGCGAACACGGTCTGCTCAACCAGGCCGAAATGATCCAGGCCAAACACCGCCAACCGGTGCAGATCGGACCGTTCAACGTCACCTTCCTGCACGTCACCCACTCGATCGTGGACTCCTCGGCACTGGCGATCCGTACCCCGCTCGGCACCATCGTCCATACCGGCGACTTCAAAATCGATCACACCCCGGTCAACGACCGTCCGACCGACCTCTATTCGTTCGCGCAACTGGGCGAAAAGGGGGTTCTGGCGCTGCTCTCCGACTCCACCAACATCAACCGTTCCGGCTCCACCATCCCGGAACAGACGGTGAGCGAAGCGTTCGCCAAACTCTTTCCACGCGCCAAGGGGTTGTTGATCGTCGCCACCTTCTCTTCGAACATCCAACGCATCCAGCAGGTCATGGAGGCCGCCGTGGCGGCCAACCGCAAGGTGCTGCTCAACGGACGTTCGATGGTGGCCAACGTCAACGTGGCCCGCTCCCTGGGCTACATCGACATCCCGGATGACCTGCTGATCGACATCCGCAAGTTCAACAGCTACCCGCGCCATCAGGTGATGGTGATCTCCACCGGCAGCCAGGGAGAACCCAACTCCTCGCTGGTGCGCATCGCCACCGGCGAACACCAGGATATCGACATCCGCCCCGGCGACATGGTGATGCTCTCGTCGCGTTTCATTCCCGGCAACGAAGGGAGCATCTGGTCGCTGATCAATCTGTTGTTCAAGCGCGGGGCCGAGGTGATCCACGAAAAGACCCATCCGGAGGTGCACGTCTCCGGTCACGCGCCTCGGGACGATCTGCAACTGATGCTCGCCCTGACCCGACCCCGGTTCTTCATCCCGATGCACGGCGAACGGCGTCATCTCCAAAGCCATCGCGACCTGGCGATCCGCATGGGCATTCCGCCGGAGCGGGCCCTGGTGATCGAGAACGGCGATCGCGCCGTGCTCGACCGCGACTCGTTGCGCGTGGACGGCACGATCCCGAGCGGACGGGTGTTCGTGGACGGCAAAGGGGTGGGCGACGTGGGCGACATCGTGCTGCGCGACCGCATGCATCTGGCCGAGGACGGCATGGCGGTGGTGCTGCTGGTGATCAACAAGGCCACCGGCGAGGTGCTGCAACGTCCCGAACTCCTGACCCGTGGCGTGGTCTACGAGGACGAAAGCCAGGAACTCCTGGAAGAGGCCAAAGACGCCATCGAGGCGGCGTTGGCGCTCGGTTCCAAGGGGATGGACTTTGCCGACGACGAGGTGGTTGGTCCGTCGGAGATCGCGCAACGGGCCCTGCGTCGTTTCTTCAAACGCCGTCTCGGGCGGCGTCCGGCGGTCTTCCCCCTGGTCATGGAGATGTGATCCCATGACCACCAAGCGACGTCCCACACCGACGGCTCCCAAGGCCGCCGCCGATGCGCCGCTCACGCCCGGCGCACAGATTGTGCGCGAGGCGCTGGGTCTGATCATGCTGTTCCTGGGCGCCTTTCTGCTGTTGACCCTGCTCTCCCACAATCCCGAGGATCCCTCGTTCAACTACGCCAGCGACAACGCGGCGGTACACAATCTGGCCGGTCGCACCGGCGCCCTGCTCTCGGACGGACTCTATCAGGCGCTCGGATACGGCGCCTTCTGGCTGGTCTTTTTTCTGCTTGTGCCCGGATATCGGCTGCTGCGTTCCAAACCCGAGGAGATCTTCTATTTGGACCGGGTGATGGCCGCACCGATGGTGGCCCTGGTCACCATGACCCTGCACGCCCTGTTGACCAACACCACCTCCTCCCCGGACGCCTTTCCGCCCGCCGGACCCGGCGGCGTGATCGGCGGGGCGATGGCCGAAACCATGCGTCACGCCTTTGGCCTGTGGGGTGGACTGCTGCTGATCACCCCGTTGGGAGTGCTCGCCCTGATGGTGCTGCTGCGGGTTTCGTTCACCGGCATCATGGAGTGGGTGCAGGATCTGCGCGAGGTCTCGTTGCCCAAGCCTACCTCCATCCCGGAGGCCCGGCAAATGGTCAGCCGCTCGGGAGCGGATCTCTTCTCCAAGGCCCTGAGCTTAAGCGGCAAGCTGCTCATCGGAATCGTGGGCGTCGTCGCAGCCCTGCCGATGCTGATGCATGCACTGCATGACCGGCTGCGCGCCGCCATACCGAAAGCCCGTCCCACGCCCCCTTCGTCCCCCGCACAACCGCTCGGCGCGCCCCTCCTGGAGACGCGGGTGGAGCCGGTGATCGATCTTCCGCCGACTCCCGCACCGGAACTGCGCGATCTGCTGGCGAAAACCGCGCTCACCGCGCCGGAATCCGCCCCCGTCATGCCGGCTCCGGTTCCAGAACCGCCCCCCCGCGAACAGGATGCGACGCCCGAAACGGAACGAAGCGCCGAAGCGCCGGTCCGCACGCCCGAGATCACGGCTCCCCCGTCGGAGCCGATCACCTCGGCCTCGTTGTTCACCGGGCAGCGTCCCGAACCCACCGTCGCGCCTGTGGCCCCGACCCGGCAGGAGTCCCTCCAACCGGCACCTCCCGCCGAGGTTGTTGCCGCGAACGGCGCGCCCGGCCTGTCGATCGAGAAGGCCACCCTGTCGCTCTCTCTGGGCGGTTCGGCCACGCCGGGCGTATCGATCGAACAGCCCAGGATCTCGTTCTCGTTGGGAAGCGCGCCAGCCACCCCGGCCCGTGACGCGCAACCGGACCAGGCAAATGCCAAGGATGCCGACGCCGCTCCCGCGCGGCGTCAGGGTGTGGTGTTCTTGAAAAAATCTCCGGAAGCCGAAACCACCGGGAGCGCGCTGGAGATGACATCCCCCAGTCAGCCTGGTTCCGATTTCGGGGAGAGGACGGACGGGAGTTCGAGCGTGTCGAGTCTCCGTCCCGAGCCGGTGGAGCTGGATCCGGACGAGGAGTTGCCGCCGGACGAGGGGATTCCGCCCCTGGCCCCCTGGTCGCGGGCGTCCGACAACGGCATGGGGTTCGACGGCCCCGGCGAGGCGATTCCCGCTACACGCATGCCGAGCCCGGAGTTGAGTTTCGCGGATGCGACGCTCGAGACCTATGCGGATCCCGACCTGGAGAGCGAGGAGGACTCCGACGACGCCTGCTTCGACGCCTCGTCGAACCTGGAGGATGCCCCGACCCCATTGCCGCCGTTGTCGTTGTTGGCATTGCCGGAGGATACCGGCTATCACGGCCCGAGTCGCGAGGAGTTGCAGTCCACGGCGCGGCTGTTGGAGCAAAAGCTCGAGGACTTCAAGGTCAAGGGGCAGATCATCGACGCCCATCCGGGACCGGTGATCACCACCTATGAACTCGACCCCGCGCCAGGTCTGCGCGCCGCCAAGGTGATCGGGCTGGCGGACGATCTGGCCCGTTCGATCTCGGCGGTATCGGTGCGCGTGGTGGGGAACATTCCCGGCAAGAACGTCATCGGCATCGAGATCCCGAACGCCAACCGACGCACGGTCTATCTGCGGGAGATTCTCGATTCCGACATCTTCCGGCAGGTGAAGAGCCCATTGGCCATGGCGTTGGGTTCGGACATCAACGGGCGTCCGGTGGTGGGGAATCTCGCCAAGATGCCGCATCTGCTGGTCGCAGGCACCACCGGTTCGGGCAAATCGGTGGCGGTGAACGCCATGATCTGCTCGATCCTGTTTTCGTGTCGTCCCGAGGATGTGCGGTTTCTGATGGTCGATCCGAAGATGCTGGAGCTCTCCATCTACGAGGGAATTCCGCATTTGTTGGCCCCGGTGGTCACCGATGTCAACAAGGCGGCGGCGTTGCTCAAGTGGGCGGTGGCCGAAATGGAGGAGCGCTATCGGCTGATGTCGGAGCTGGGGGTGCGCAATCTCTCCGGTTACAACCAGCGCATTCAGGAGTGTCTGATCTCCGGCGAGGAGCCGACCCGGCGGGTGAAGGTTGGGTTCGATCCCGAGACCGGGCGTCCGGTGGAGCAGGAAGAGCCGATCCCGCTCGAGAAAAAGCCGTTGATCGTGATCATCATCGACGAGTTGGCCGATCTGATGATCCAGGTGGGCAAGGATGTGGAGCCGGCCATCGCGCGATTGGCGCAGATGGCGCGTGCGGCGGGATTGCATCTGATCATCGCCACGCAGCGTCCGTCGGTGGATGTGATCACCGGGTTGATCAAGGCCAACTTTCCGACCCGTTTGGCGTTTCAGGTCTCGTCAAAAATCGACTCGCGCACGATTCTCGACTCCATGGGCGCGGACCGGTTGTTGGGCATGGGTGACGGGTTGTTCCAGCCCCCTGGGACCGGACTGTTGCAGCGCATTCACGCCCCGTTCGTGGCGGATGGAGAGGTTCACACTCTGGTGAAGTTCCTCAAGTCCACCGGGCGTCCCGAGTATGATCTCTCCATTCTCGCTCATGGCACGGGTGGGGATGAGGGGGACGACATGGGGATGGGAGACGGGATGACGGACGAGTATGATCCGTTGTACGACCAGGCGGTGGCGGTGGTGATCCGGGCGCGCAAGGTGAGCACGAGCATGGTGCAGCGGCATTTCAAGATCGGATACAACCGTGCGGCGCGGATTGTGGATCGGATGGCGATGGATGGTTTGATCTCCGAGCCGAACCATTCCGGCAAGCGGGAGGTGTTGGCCCCGAATCAGGGAGGAGAGCGGTGAGCCAGGCGGGTTGCCAGCCAGGCGGGATTGTTTTAACCGTCGCGGGGAACAGGAGGCCGAAGGCCACCGCAACAGTCAAACCGGGTAACGCTTCAGGTCCCCCTCTCTATACGGGGGGCCGGGGGCGATTATCGCCCCCGGTGGGGTTCGGGGCGAAGCCCTGAGGTTTGGATTTTATGATGTTGACTTTGCCTTTCGCGCATTTTTATGATAATAGATTTTTTAGAAAAATGCGCAAGCGCGCGCTGTCCTTTGTACATTCCCCCGTTGACCGCAGGGAAACGGGGGAATATGAATTTGCATGAGGGGGGGTGAATCGTTACCAAACCGATTCCTTCCTCGCCTCTCCCCTACCTCACACCCCTACCCGCTTGCGCGTATGCTTGCCCCCACCCGGCGACGGTCCCTGCGCGACCGACTCCACCGCCTCCACCAACCGATCCACGGTCATGGCATCGGCCACCGACAGCATCACGAACCGAACGCCATACAACTGCCGCGATACCTGCACATCCTTGCTGTCTCGCGCCTTGGTGATGGTCGTGACCGTGCCGTAGGTGTTGATCGGCGTGCCCATCAGAATCTCACCACGAATGGACACCCCGATCCTGTCTCCACTTTCCAACGCAACCGGCGGGATGTTGCAGGTGAACGACAAACCACCCTGGGAGATGTCCACCACCTGAGCGGAAAAAGGCTCGGCACCACGCTTGTGAACCTGAACCTCCAACAACATCTCATTCGGGATCTCCACCCGCTGCTGCAACCGCTTGGTGGCCACCTGAAAACCCGGTGGCCAGGAAAGCTCGATCGCCTGCCCGGTCTCGATCCGTTGTACCTTGCGAAAGGTCACCACGGTACGAAAATACTCCAAGCCCAGACAAAACCCCAACAACACCTTGGCCGCCTTGCGAATGCGCATGTTTCCATCCGGCGGCTCGAGCGGGGTGATCAGAATCCATTGCTCCTCGGCCTGGGGCACGGCATCCGCCGTGGCGACAGCCGGCTGGATCTTGGCGGCGAACTGGGCCAACACCAGATCAGCGGTCTTTTTCTTGAAATGGCTGGGATCCTCGGAGAGCGACAACAAACGGGCGCCGTAATGCTTCTCCTCGCCGTCCAGGCGCACCTCCAACAACACGCTCTCACGCACGGCACGTTGCAGGGTATCAAATGTCGAAAGCTTGCCGGGTACGTTTTTGTCCATGACCATGCTCTTTCAAGGCCCCCTTCCAAATCACGCGAACAGACATGAACAGATCAAATCAGAATTGATATGATTTGCACATTCAAGCAATAATCACACCACAAGCAAGCCATCATCCATCCTCATCCCAGCCGTCGCGATCCCGATTCAGGTTGGAACCCGTCGTGGCAACGATGCGCGGCCCGGCCTGTCAACGCTCCCCGCATCCCCACGGTGGAACGATGGATCTATTGATAGCGAGGGGCTTTCCTGGGGTCCGCCGGAGGCTGCGGAGGCTGGGCTGGGGGCAGGCCAGGCCCCTCGGCGCCCAGAGGCGGCGGCGGATTGACCTGCTTGTAGCCGGCGGGCAACTGGAACAGGGCGGCATCCTGGGGGCCCTCGCGGATGGCGGTGACCTCCATGGCGGCCTGACGCCCCTCGCCGAGCCGAACCGGAATGCGCAACGCGGCATCCACCCACTGCTGGTAGCTGTTCTTCCTCTCCTTGAAACTGTGGGTGATCTCCCACTTTTCCGTATCGCGTCCCTCGATCTTCTCGATGCCGAGAAGCTTGCGCTCCATCACCGGACCGTCATCCGGCTGCTGACGAATGACGATGCGTCGCCCGGCATCGACCCAGATGCGCACGACATGTTGGGCACCCTGCCCCTTGGCCTTGACCGACCATTTTTCGGTCTGGATCCCATGGATGGTCTCGGATCCATCGTGGGTGCAGGCGAGTTGCGGATCGAGTTTGCACGGACCTTGCGGGTCATCCGGCATCTTTTCCACATCCGGACGGGGTGGCATGAGCGCCTCGCTCAACCCTTCGTGATACTCTTTCCTGTCCGGTATCAGGGTATAGGCCTTGCGTTCCGGAATGTTGACGATCAACACTTTTCGGGTACCCTGATAGACCCCCTCGGAACGCAGACGGTCGGCGCCCACATACAGCTTGCCGGAGGCCCGATCCTTGGGATCCACGGGGCTGACCATCACGGTATCCGCCGAGAAAGGGGCGCCATACCACGAAGCGGCGCCAGCGAGGCCGGGAGTGAGCACCGCAAGAGCCGCGAGCGTGCTCTTGAACAAGGATCGGGACATGGACATCAATGCAAAGACTCCCTCTCATGCCAGATTGAATGATTTTTGATGGGGGGAGCCCCCCTCACCCCCGACCGTGAACCTCCCTGGCAGGAGTTTCACGAAAAAATATGGCGGTTCACGACCGCAAATGTCGAATATATCTTGGCGCAAACCCAAAAATCAAGCTATACAACAATCCCGCGCGCACGCGCACCCAAAACCATTTCAGAACAAAAACGCGCGCCCAACCGAGCGGAAACGCCACACCCCTTTGTCCAATCATCCAACGCAACCGCGATCAGGAGTCCATACCATGGCCATTCAACGTACCCTTTCCATGATCAAGCCCGACGCCGTGGCCAAGAATGTCATCGGTGCCATCTACTCCCGTTTCGAGGCCGCCGGCCTGCGCATCGTGGCTTCCAAGATGCTCCATCTGTCGCCAGCCCAGGCGGGCGCCTTCTACGGCGTGCACAAGGGCAAGCCGTTCTATGACGATCTGGTGCGCTACATGAGTTCCGGACCGATCATGGCGCAGATCCTCGAAGGCGAGGAGGCCATCGCCAAGAATCGCGAGGTGATGGGGGCCACCAATCCGGCCAAGGCCGCGCCAGGAACGATCCGCGCCGATTTCGCCGAAAGCATCGAGGCCAATGCCGTGCATGGCTCCGACGCCCCGGAAACCGCGGCCCAGGAGATCGCCTTCTTCTTCGGTCAAATGGAGATCTGTCCGCGTTGATGCCTCTCGCTTCCTCTGCCCCACCGCCCGCCGGGGAACCGCCCGCCGGGGAACCGCCCGAAATGGGCGCTGCCCCGACGGCGCCGGTGTTCACACCGTCGGCGCCCCTGCGCCTGACCGACATGACCCGCGAGGAGTTGACCCAACTCATGATCGCGTGGGGCGAAAAACCCTATCGAGCCCAGCAGGCATGGTCCTGGGTGTATGCCAGGCTGGCCGGAACGGTCGAGGAGATGACCGATCTCTCCAAATCGTTCCGCGCCCGACTGGCGGAGGTGATCGCGCCGCTGCGCCCGCCCGTGATCTCCCATCGGGTCTCCACAGATGGGACGGAGAAGTGGCTTCTGGACTGCGGCGACGGCGTGGCCGCGGAGACGGTCTTCATTCCCGATGAAGAGCGCGGCACGGTGTGCGTCTCGTCCCAGGCCGGATGCAGCCTCGCCTGCCCCTTCTGCCGCACCGGCACCCTGCCCCTGCGCCGCAACCTCACCACCGCCGAGATCGTCGAACAGGTGCTGTTCGTGCGCGCCACCATGGCAGCGCGCGGGGTGCGGGTCACCAACGTGGTGCTGATGGGCATGGGCGAACCGTTGTACAACCTCGCGGCGGTCACCCGGGCGGTGCGGATCATCATGGACAACACGGGACTTGCGATCGGCTGTCGCAAACTCACCCTCTCCACCTCCGGGGTGGTCAACAAGATGGAAGAGGCGGGACTCAACCTGAACGTCAACCTCGCCATCTCCCTGCACAGCGTCCGCGACGCGGTGCGCGATCAACTGGTGCCGATCAACCGCAAGTTCAATCTGGCGGCACTGCGCCGCGCCGCCCTCGCCTGGCCGATGCGCGGACGCGATCGCATCACCTGGGAATATGTGCTGCTCGATGGGGTCAACGATTCGCTTCAGGATGCCCGCGAACTGGTCAACTGGCTCAAGGGGATCCCTTCCAAGGTGAACCTGCTGGCCTTCAACCCCTGGCCAGGCGCACCCTATGCCCCCACCCCGCGGGAGCAGATCCTGCGCTTTCAAGAAGTCGTGGCCAATGCCGGATTGGTGACCATCATCCGGGACAGTCGCGGGGCGGATGTGGGGGCGGCCTGCGGTCAATTGGCCGGCACGGCAGGGGAGTTGGGGTTATTTAATCCCCTTCATGCAACGGAAGCTTGACTCTCGAAAAAAAATGCATAGAATATAGGGTTTTCGTCGCAGATGCGCCGAACGTGGCGCACAAGACATCTCCATCCAGAAGAAAAGAGGCACGAGATCAATGGCGGTTCGTATTCGCATGCAACGCAGAGGCTCCAAGAAACGTCCCTTCTACGCCGTGGTCGCGGCGGATGCCCGCATGCCGCGGGATGGTCGTTTCCTGGAAAAACTCGGCGTTTTCAATCCGCTCCTGGAGACCGATCGCGTCTCCCTGGACATGGAGCGCGTCAACCACTGGTTGAGCGTCGGCGCGGTGCCTTCGGATACCGTGGGTCGCCTGATCAAGCAGATCCAGGCTTCGGCCTGATCGGCCTCGGCCCGACATGATCGACTCGGGCGCCAACTGGGTCGCCATGGGGCGAATCAAGGGGGCGTTCGGGGTGCGGGGTGAGGCGCGGGTGGCGCCCTGTTTTCTACCCGTTGCCAGAATCCTGCCGGATACGGCCCCCATGCGAGAGCTGTCCAGCGATTGGTTGCTCACGCAAACCCGTTGGGAGTTGGGCAAGGCGGCCCCGCCCGAAGTCCAGGTGACCGTGCGTTCCGGTCGCCGACACGGCGATGACCTCCTGGTGACGCTCGAGAACTGGGAAGTTCGGGAGCAGATCCAAACCCTGGCGGGCATGGCCATCTGGTTGCCGGTGGACCAATTGCCGGATCCAGGCGCGGGACGACACTACTGGTTCCGTCTGCTCGGCTGTCGGGTGGTGGCCATGCCGGACCCGGAGATGGAGGCGTCGGATGGTTCCGCGACCTGCCCGCCCGAAGAGGCCGGTCCAGGGTTGCCGAACGCGGGGGCCGGTCTGGAGCGCGAAATCGGCGTGGTGAGCGAACTGCTGGGAACCGGCTCCAACGATGTGTTGGTGGTGACCCAACCCGATGGAGAAGAGCGTCTGCTGCCGGTGATTCGCGATGTGATCCTGGCGGTTGACGAGGCTGGCAAGACGATTCGGGTCCGGCTCATGCCGGGTCTATGAATGGTCGTTCGCCCATGACTGAGTAGCCGGTGCTTGTTAGGATGCGCTTCTCGATTCTCACCCTGTTTCCCGAGATGTTCGCCCCGGTGCTGGATGGTTCCATCCTCGGGCGGGCCAGAGAGCGGGGGGTGATCGAAACCCGTCTGATCCAGATTCGCGATTTCGCGCTGGACAAGCACAACCGGGTCGATGACGCCCCGTTCGGAGGCGGACCAGGCATGGTGCTCAAGCCCGATGTGCTGGAACGGGCGGTGCATGCGACACGCAGCGCGTGTCCTGGTCGGGTGATCTGGTTGACCCCGCAAGGACGGCGGTTTGGGCAGGACGAGGCGGTTCGTTTGAGTCTGGAACCGCATGTGATTTTGGTTTGCGGCCACTATGAGGGCGCAGACGAACGGTGGGTGGCGCAGTCGGTTGACGAAGAGCTTTCCATCGGCGATTTTATCCTGACCGGCGGCGAACTGCCCGCCATGCTGATTCTCGACGCGGTGGCCCGGCTGGTTCCCGGTGTCTTGGGCGACGAGGAAAGCGCACAGGCGGAATCGTTTTCGCAAGGTTTGTTGGATCACCCGCATTACACCCGCCCGGCCCGGTGGCCAACCCTTTCCGGGGAAGTGGTTTCGGCACCTTCGGTGCTGTTGTCCGGGAACCACGGGGCGGTTGCGGCGTGGAGAAGAAGACAGTCGCTGTTGCGCACCCTGATCCGACGTCCGGAGTTGTTGACGCGGGTTGCCTGGAGTCGCCAGGAGCGGCGGTTGATCGAAGAGTTGGCCAAGGATCTGGAGGCCATGGATGTCACCGATGAACCCTCCGAGGGTGGAGGGTTTGAGAACACGCATGACGGGATGAAAAGATCATGAACGAATTACAGTTGTTTGAGCAGGCGCAGATCAAGGCCGATGTCCCCAAATTCAACGCGGGCGACACCTTGCGGGTGCATGTGCGCGTGATCGAGGGAAGCCGCGAGCGCATTCAGATGTTCGAAGGTGTGTGCATCGCGCTGCGCAACGCCGGCAACCGTACCACCTTCACGGTGCGCAAGGTCTCGTTCGGCGAGGGTGTGGAGCGTCTCTTCCCGCTCTACTCCCCGAAGCTGGACAAGATCGAGGTGCTGCGCAAGGGCGACGTGCGCCGCGCCAAGCTCTACTATCTGCGTGACCGCACCGGCAAGGGCGCCCGCATCCGGGAGAAACGGGACTGGTAGCCCGGATTCGTCCAGGTCTCGACCTGGAACAGGAACTTCAAGCGACCGGCTTCACGCTGATTTGTGGCGTGGACGAAGCCGGTCGCGGTCCCTTGTGCGGTCCGGTCGTGGCCGCCGCCGTCATTCTGCCCCCTTTTCGGGCACTCCCCCCTTCCCTTGTCCACATCGACGACTCCAAGCGCCTGACCGCCGCGCAACGGGATATCCTTGCCGTGACGATCCGCGCCGAGGCCCTCGCCTTTGGCATTGGCCTCTGCGAGGCGGTGGAGATCGACCGGCTCAACATCCTCCGTGCCTCGCTGTTGGCGATGAACCGCGCGGTGGCGGCGTTGCGCGCGACCGGGGTACAGGGGGCGACGAATCCTCCCCAAACCGCGCCTGACGCAATGCCTGCTTTCGACGGAGGGAACGCCTCTGTCCCCCATGTCGAGCCAGAGGCTCGGATCGTACCGGGATTCGTCCTGGTGGATGGTCGCGACGTGCCTCCCGGTCTCCCCTGTCCGGCGCGGGCGGTGATCAAAGGGGACCAATTGTCCGCCTCGATTGCGGCGGCAGCGATTCTGGCCAAGACCCATCGGGATGGGATCATGGCCGAACTGGCACGACGTCATCCGGGTTACGGCTGGGAGCACAATGCCGGTTATCCCACCCAAGAGCATCTGGCGGCATTGGAACGACTGGGGGTAACCCCGGAGCACCGACGCAACTATGGCCCGGTGGCACGCCTGCTGGGATTGTGCTGAAAAGGGATCCGTGAAAAAAAAACAGGGATCCGGCTTGAGGGGGGGAGGCCGGATCCCTGGAAGAGGCATGGACGAACCACGCCTCGGTCTTCATGAAAAAGAACCAAGGGTCAGCTTGAGGGGGGGGAGGCCGACCCTTGGTCGGGACGACTGGCGTCCCGTTGCCATGAAAAAGAACCAAGGGTCAGCTTGAGGGGGGGGAGGCCGACCCTTGGTCGGGACGACTGGCGTCCCGTTGCCATGAAAAAGAACCAAGGGTCAGCTTGAGGGGGGGGGAGGCCGACCCTTGGTCGGGACGACTGGCGTCCCGTTGCCATGAAAAAGAACCAAGGGTCAGCTTGAGGGGGGGGGAGGCCGACCCTTGGTCGGGACGACTGGCGTCCCGTTGCTATGATAAAGAACCAAGGGTCAGCTTGAGGGGGGGGAGGCCGACCCTTGGTCGGGACGACTGGCGTCCCTTTTCGAAATTCGTTTTCATTCTCCCCTTTTCAAAAAGGGGAGAGGAGGATCAAGGGCTGGATGGGGGGGAGAGTATCCAACCCTTGATCCGGGCCGTGCGCGAACCAAGCCCTGTTCCTTCCACTTCTACTTCCACATCTACTTCTACATCCACTTCCACTGTGCCACTGCAACAACAGAACTGCCACACAACATGCTCACTGCTGCACAAATGCTTGAACCATCCTTAGTCCGTATGCTTGTTCCTTGACTTGATAAATATCAAACAACGTGCCAAGATTGAATTTTGATGTTTTCATTTTAAAAATCAATTAATTGACAAAATACGGCCGCCACCCACCCTGTTTCGACTGGTGCAAAAAATTCATTCATTTTGCATTGCAATATAGCATTCATCAGGAGACCCTTAAATAGAAACAAATTATAATCAATCAGTTAAAAGGTGGTGGCGATTTTTTTTACAAGAAAGCCATGGAGAATGAAAAATTTTCGCAAGGGCGCAGGCACGCACAGGGGCTCGAACGTCGGAAAAGAAAGACCACCCCACAAGACGCGCGCATGGATCGGCACGGACGTATCACGCCCGCTTGAGACCTGGAACCCCATGTGTAAAAAAAAGGATCGATCCAGAAACAACGGATCAAGAACAACGCTGTCAACACACCTGGTTACGCAGAAAACACCCCTTCCAGAACCACATAGGCCAACGCAAGGCCGCTCTCATCGGCCAGGGAGAGATGAATCACCACCTCGCGCGCGCCAGACCGGACCCGCAACGCCTCGAGCCGCCGTGCCGTCTCCCCGTTCACCCGCAGCGTCGGGCGGCCCAACGGGTCGTTCCCCACCTCCATGCCGGTGAACCACACCCCATCGCGCATGCCGGTCCCCAGCGCCTTGGCCAACGCCTCCTTGGCGGCAAAACGTTTGGCAAGACACGCTGTCTCCTGTCGCAACGCGCAGGCTTGTCGCTCCGCGTCGGTGTACACCTTGGCCGAGAACCGCTCCGGATGGCGTTCCAGCGCCTTGCCGATCCGATCGATGGCCACCAGATCGGTGCCGATCCCCAGAATCACGTCCGCCAGCCCGCAGCTTCCACCATCAACCGCTTCATCTCCCGCACCGCCCGTTCCATCCCGTCGAACAGCGCCCGCGCGATGATCGCATGGCCGATGTTCAACTCCGTCAGGCCGGGGATTGCCGCGATCGGTTGCACGTTGTGGTAATGCAACCCATGTCCGGCGTTCACCGTCAACCCGCGCGCCAGAGCCAGGTCCACCGCATGACGGATGCGGCTCAACGCCTCCGCGCGCCGCCCCTCGTCGTGACTCTCGGCATAGGCCCCGGTATGCAACTCCACCACCGGCGCGCCCACCGCCACCGCCGCGCGGATCTGTTCAGGGTCGGGATCGATGAACAGGGAGACCCGTATCCCGGCCTGGGAGAGCGCCTCCGTGGCCCGTCGTACCGTATCCTTGTTGGCCAGGATGTCCAGGCCCCCTTCGGTGGTCAACTCGGCCCGTTTTTCCGGCACCAGGCAGCAGTCCGCCGGACGCAGTTGGCAGGCCAGGGCCACCATCTCGTCGCTGGCGGCCATCTCCAGGTTGACCTTGGTCTGGGCCATCTCCAGCAGCAGTCGCACGTCCCGTTCCTGGATGTGGCGCCGGTCCTCGCGCAGATGCACGGTGATGCCGTCCGCGCCGGCCCGTTCGGCCACCAGGGCCGCCTCGACCGGATCCGGGTAGCGGCTTCCGCGTGCCTGACGCACCGTGGCGATATGATCGACGTTCACACCGAGTGTCAACATGGCGTATTCCAATTCAAAAATCGTAAACCGCAACCGTCATGGCGATGCGTGGTTTTCCGCAAGGCTGCGCGCGGCGCCTTTTTCTCAAAAGACACGAACAAGGCTTCTTTGTAAAGAGCGCGCCAAAGTCAAAACCAACCCCCTGGGAGCGGAATCCCATTCCCCACGCCACCCCTCACCCCAACTGCTCCAACCTCTCCAACTCCTGCGCCGACTTGCGATACCGCTTCAACCGGATCTCCCCGGTATCGGTGAAAAACACGATCTGCCGCGCCCATGGCCCCCCCACATCCGAGGCGGTGAGATGCAACCTCCGGGAACGGATGAACTCCATCGCCGTATCCACATTGCGCTTGCCCATCCCCAGACCCGTTCCGCCCGCCAGGGAGTTGGCAAACATCATCGCACCCCCGAATAATTTTACCTCCAACTCCGATCTCGGCACGCCGCGCGTGTCAAACCAGGCCAGCATGAACTCCAACGAGCAGCGTACATGATCGCCCAACTCGCGACACACCTTCAACCCCGTGGTCGCGGGCCTGCACACATGGTCGGGCTTGCGACCATGACAGATCGCGCCCAATTTAAGCCGTTCATGAAAAAAAACGATGGAAACGCAAGAACCCAGAACGGTATGCACCTCGGCGGGCGCGGTTCCGATGTAGAGTTCCCCTGGATCGAGTCGGATGATCTCCATGGAGAGGGTCCGTGCGCATCACGACATGTGGGTGGTGATGAAGTGATCGATCTCCGTCTTCAGAAACGGCAACCCATCACCATCCATCCAGGTCAACAAGGCACCGGTAACCCCCTTGCCGGTCATGAGGAAGTCCACCCGCAACATCAGCAATTCCTGACTCTCGTCTTGTTCCTCCAGTCCCAGTTGAATCGACAACGCCTCCGGATCGCCACGGAAAAAAAAGGGCTTCTGACAGTCGATATCCGACTCCAACAACGCGCTCAAACTGCTGGCACAGGTATACAGCAACACATCTCCGGCCAGTTGCATGGAATCGGCCTCGATCTGCCCGATCATCTCCACGGGGATGGCATCCCCATGCAAGGCCTCGAGAAACAGGCACAGATCCGTGGCACGCACCAATAAAACCGCCATGCCCGGCACCACCCGCTCGGAAGGGAAGGTGAACTGGTAACGCATGCCCACCAGACCGATCGAGTCACCGAACAGTTGATGGATCTGCACCAGCAGCGAACGGGGGGAGGGGCTGGAGAAACTCGGCACCGACAACACGATCTCCGCATCCACCATCTCGCTCAAGGTGGCAGCGGTGGCGCCGAGGCTCAAGTTGAACAACTCCTTGAAGGCATCTTCCTCAACCTCGTTGAGCGACAACGGCGTAGTCATTTCGACTCCATTTCACGCGGGCTGTGCGAGACTGGCACGCTTTTGAAGGGTCTCGAGCATCTTCCAGTGGATGATCGGCGCATCCAGCAGACCGGCCCACGACAAACGCACCAGGTCGCCGGACTCCTCCATCCGGAAGCGCCAGGGACAGCTTCCCGAATTCAGATAGGCCCACTCGCCGAAGAACCCCCCGGCCTCGATCATCCCCACCACCGCGTCGGTCGGGTCGCACATCGCCACCCGACCGGAGGAGACCAGCCACAACACCGGCGGATTCCCGGTCATTTCGATCCAGCTTCCTTGTTCGACGCGGATCGTCTCGAGATTGCGGGTGAGTGTGGCCAGAAAGACGAAGGAGGTCTGTTCACCGAACAGCCAGGTATGCCGCAGGAAACGGATTTGTTCCAACACCCCGGCCAGGTTGGCGTAGAGACCACGGTTTTCCAGAAAGATCCGCAGCATCCGGGCGGGAATCCGCAACACCGCGCTGTGGGAGACCGAACGATACCCACCCTCGTCGGACTGGATCTCCGGAAAGATCCCCTGCAACCCCATGAAAGAGCCGAAACCCAGGTGATAACGAATGCCGAAATCCGCATCCAGATAGACGATATCCCCGCAGATGGTCATCTCCACGAAATCGTGGACATCCGACTCCCAACGGATGAAGGAGCCGGCGTTGTACTTGACGATCGGCCCGTTGATCAGCATGCGGATGTCGTCATCGGAGATCTCCGGGAAGAGATCCCGCAGGTAGTAGAAGGCCCTCTGCCGACGGTAGTCCTGCTCGCCGGGGATCAGGATATCCAGGGCGCCGAAGGTGGACTCCGAGCCGATCTCCATCTCCTCGGTGGTCAGATCGCGGGAGAGGTGGGCCAGGATGCGGCGTCCGGAGGGATCACCCCTGAAGTCCTGGGCCATGCCGTGGATCATCCCGCCGCCGATATCCAGCTTTTTCAGATCCGCCGGAAAGTGGTAACTCGCCTTGATGTGTTCCACCTGCTCCCTGGGGACCGCAAACGGTCCGGGATTGGTCATCCGGTCGAGCACCGCGAAAGAGGTCAGATCGGTCCAGTGGGCATAGGTGCGATAGCCATCCTCGGCCAGGGTGCGAAAGAGCAGCAGCGAGGTCTCCACCGGATGGGGCGAGTAGATCGGGCGCACCTCCAGACCACCGCACTGGTTCCAGACGTCGAACTCCAGATCGTGGATCTCGAAGAACTGGTTGAACTTGTCCTCGTCAAAGGACATGAGCGCGGCCAGTTTCTTGGCCACCGACGAACGCACCATGGGGGTGGCATAGTACTTGAGGCGCCGATCGGTCTGGATCAGGGCCGGCAGACCGGCGAAGTGGTCGTCGTGGGCGTGGGTGTGGAAGATCCCCTCCACCTCGCTGATGTCGATGCCCATGGCGGTCAGCACGTTGAGCACGCCGGGAATGGCATCGATGAGGTAGAAGCGTCCCTGGAACATCAGCACGCTGCTCATGCTGGGACGTTCCGGATCCCAGCCATCCCCCTCGCCGGTGTGCAACACCGCGAAGTAGTGGCGCGGCACCCGATGAAATCCCAATGGATAGGGGGATTTGTAAACCGTGTCCTTGGGCAGGTTCAGATCGATCTCGGCGCTCTGGTCGCGAAAGGCGATACGGAAACGGTTCGAACCCACCCTCTGGATGGTCGCGCCGTTGCGGATCTCCTGGGGTTTGTCCGTGACGACCAGGGTATCGAGAAACTCCGAAGGCTCGCGAATCCGCCCGAAGGCGAACTGCAACTTGATGCGCATCATCATCTCGACGGTCGTTTCGTCCAAACCGACCTCTTCCAACTCCTCGCGGGAGAGTCCGTAGTTGCCGCGATGGATGTAGGCCAGCTGCGCCTCGACCTGATCTTCCGCGCCCATCAGCAACGGCTTGACCCCGGTGTTGTTCGGATGGCCCGGCAGGATCATCCCCTGCCGGTAGAGCATCTGCAACACCGGGAACTCGGCCATGTTGGAGAAGCCGCCGTTCTGCATCAGCAGATCCGACAGCAGAATGACGTTCGGACCGGTTTCGAAGTGGACTCCGTTCTTGATGGCCGGGGCGTTGAGCCCCTTGTGCATCAGCAACTTGACCACCTCGCTCGGACAGCCGCACAGAATGTAGAGGCCAGCCTCGGGGATCTGCAACCAGTAGACCCCCGGACCAACCCGGATGGTCAGGAGATTGCCCATGGAGGAGCGCAACGCCTCCTTGGCCTGTTCCAGATCCTGGGTGCGTTCCGCGACCTGCCGTTCCAGCACGCGACTCTGATCGGCCAGGGCCATGTGGTTACGCACGCGCGCGCGCAAAAGACCGGGGCGAATCGGCTTGAACAGATAATCCACCGCGCCCAGGCCAAGCCCCTCATCCTCGTCCTCGGTGCGATCGCGCTCGGCCACGAAAATCACCGTGATTCCGCGCGTTGCCGGATTGGCCTTGAGGCGTCGGCACACCTCCAGCCCGTCCATGCCGGGCATGGCGACATCCAACAGGATCAGATCGGGCTTGGGATCCTCGCCGGCCAACCGCAACGCCTCGGGGCCGCTCTCGGCCACCACGGTCCGATAGGTCTCGGCGAGCAGACCGGTCAATGTCTCCACATGGGTCCGCTCGTCATCAACTATCAGAATCCTGCCTTGAGTTTCTTGCATGTCGCGGTCTCTTGTTTCGTTGTAGCCAACCGGTTAACCGGGAATCTCACGCGAATCGGCCCTGATATTCCTTCCAGATCTCCAGCACCTTGCGTCGGATCTCCGGAAACGGCGTGTCCTTCCGAAGGGTATAGCGGGCGCCATGGGCCAGACAGATGGTCCATTTTTCCTGATCCACCGAGGAGGTCAGGATGATCACGCAGGCGTTGGGATCCACGGCCAGCAACGCCTTGAGCGTCTCCAGGCCATCCATCACCGGCATCTCAATATCGCAGATCACCACATCGGGTTTCAATGCCTGATAGAGCGCCAATCCCTCCCGTCCATCCCTGGCTTCTCCGACCCACTCAAACCCCTGTTCGGCGAACGCCTTGGCGTACATGAGACGCAAGACCGGATCGTCGTCGATCAAAAGCATGCGCAACGCCTTGCCCTCGGCAAGGGCCGGACGCACACGGGTGGGGATAATCTCATGGGAGCCGTCCGGAAGAAAACAGGTAAAGATCGCCCCACGATCGGCGTTGTTGGCCACCACGATCTCACCATGATGAGCATCGACGATTCGTTTGACAATGGACAACCCAAGTCCAGTGCTCTTTTCCTGGGCCGTGGGCCGGGTGCTCAGTCGCTGAAACTCCCCGAAAAGCCGATGACGCTCCGCATCCGGGATACCCGGCCCCTGATCGACCACCTGAAGAAAACAGCGGTCGTGCAGTCGTCCGCAGCGCACGGTGATCTCGGAGCCGACCGGAGAGAACTTGACGGCGTTGCCGACCAGGTTATCGACCACCTGGGCCAGACGGTCCGGATCCGCGGCAACGGGCGCCATCGACGGGCACTCTTCCCGGATCGTCACCCCCTTCTCCCGCGCGGCGATGCGCATCAACTCCACCCGTTCGCCAATCAGCGTGGCGAGATCGGTGGGACGTTTCTCCAGGGCAAAGGCGCCGGATTCGATGCTGCTGACATCGAGGAGATCGTGGATCAGCTTGAGCATCTGACCGGCCACATCGTGGATGGTCTGAATGAAGCTGCGATTCTCCTGCTCGTCGAGCGGCATGGTCAGCAGAATTTCGCTCAGGCCGCTGATCGAGTTGAGGGGATTGCGCAGGTCATGGGCCGCCATGGCCAGAAACCGGTTCTTGAGTTCGTTGAGCGCAACCAGGTGATGCCTCTGCCGTTGCAGGGCCAAATGGGTCTGGATGCGCGCCAGGGTCACCACCGGACTGAACGGCTTGCGGATGAAATCCACCGCCCCCACCGACAATCCACGGGTTTCATCCTGTTCCGACTCCTTGCCGGTGATGAAGATGATGGGGATGTCGCGGGTCTCGGAACGCTCCTTCAGGCGCCGGCACACCTCGAAACCGTCGATGTCGGGCAACACGATATCCAGAAGGATCAGATCCGGACAGGGCTTGACCAGGGCGCGCCGCAACGCCTGATCGCCGGTCTTGGCGACCACGGTCTTGCACTCCTCCGCCAAAAGTTCCACCAGCACGTCGATGTTGGTGGTCTCGTCATCGACGATCAAAATCTTGGGAAACTCCGCGCCCATCAGATCCCGCTCCTCATGCTCACGCTTCCTCCGTTTCCGAAACCTGTCCCAGGGTGGACATCTGGTTGCGCCCAGCCCGCTTGGCCTTGTACAACGCCTGATCCGCACGAGTGATCAGATCCAGAGGGTGTTTTTCCGTGTTGGGAATCATGCAGGCCACGCCGATGCTTACCGTCACATGCTCTCCGGCCTTGGAGTGGGCATGGGGAATCTTGAGCGCCCGCACCGACCCCAGGATCCTCTGGGCCACCGCCTGGGCGCCGTTCTCATGGGTCTCCGGCAGCACGCAGGCGAACTCCTCGCCGCCGTACCGGGCCGCCAGATCCATGGCACGCGGCATGGAGGTGGCGATCGCCTCGGCCACCCGGCGCAGACAGGCATCCCCCTGGGCATGGCCGTAAAGATCGTTGTACATCTTGAAATAGTCGATGTCCAACAGCAACAGCGAAAACGGATGGGCATGCCGCTGGGAGCGGTTCCACTCGTACTCGAGGAACTGATCGAAACGGCGCCGGTTGGGAATGCTCGTCAAGCCGTCGAGCACCGCCAGCCGCTCCAGAAGATCCCCGCGCCTTTTCAGCTCGACGTGGGTTCTGACCCGCGCCAGGGCGATCCCGGGGCGATACGGCTTGGTGATGTAATCGACCGCGCCGACCTCGAAGCCGCGCGTCTCGTCCTCCTCGGAGGCGTTCGAGGTGATGAAGATCACCGGAATGTCACGGGTACGGGGATTCAGCTTCAACCGCTCGCACACCTGATAACCATCCAGACCGGGCATGATCACATCCAGGAGGATCAGATCCGGCAGGGTCTGGGTATCGAGTCGCGCCAGAGCGCTCTCACCGCTCTTGGCCGACACCACCCGGTAAAAAGGACGCAGCAGACCGGACAAGACGTCGATGCTGACCGTCTCGTCATCGATGATCAACACCTTGGGGCGATTCTCATTCTGTTCCACGGTTCCACACCCCACAACACCTCACAAGGACAACTCGGCCACGATCCCTTTCAAAGTCTCCCGCGCCATCTCGAACTCGTAATCGTTGATCTGGGCAGCCATGCGCTCCATGCTTCCGGCAACCGGCGAACCGGCCAACAACTCCCTGGCCATGATCGCACACTCCTGGGCATCCGAATCCCCCTCCTCGATCAGACCGGCCAGTTTGTCGAAAATCCCCCGCAACCGATCGACATCCAGAGGTTCGACCCCGACCACCGGCTGGACGACCGTCTCCCGCCCGACGTTGACCCCGGCCAACCCATGCATCATCCGCTCCACCACCGGTGTCCACGCCGGGATGAGCATCTCGACCCGTTCCAACGCGCCCTCGACCAGCGCCTCCTCGATCTGACCGGAAAGACGCTGCGCCTCCCGCGCGCCCAGCGTGCCGACCACCCCCTTGAAGGTGTGGATCAACCGCCGCGCCTCGTCGCGATTTCCCCCGTCCAGCTCCACCCGCAGACGGGCCGCCACATCCTGAAAGCGGGCATGCACATCCCCGAGGATCTTGAGGTAGAGCTTGCGGTTGCCATTCAGATTGGCGAGCCCGGCCAGCATGTCCACCCCGTCGAGCCGCTCGGGCAGACCGGTCTCCTCGCGCGGCGGCTCGGGTGGCAAAACCGGGGCCTCGACACGCCCGCCCGATTCGACCACCGGGCCGACCACCGGGCCGACCGCCGCCACCTCGGGGAGGCGCGCACGGGCCGGAACGTGACGGGCCATGGTGGCGAACATGGTGACCGGATGGATCGGCTTGCTGATGTGGTCGTTCATGCCCGCGGCCATGCACTTCTCCCGATCCCCGGCCATGGCGTTGGCGGTCATGGCGATGATCGGCAACCCCTTGAAACGCTCGTCGGCGCGTATCGCCCGCGACGCGGCATAGCCGTCCATGATCGGCATCTGCACATCCATCAGCACCAGATCGAACGGCTCGCGACGCACCGCCTCCACCGCCTCCTCGCCGTTGCCGGCGATGCTCACCACCATTCCCTCCTCTTCCAGGAGTTCCCGCGCCACCTGCTGGTTGATCTCGTTGTCCTCGACCAACAGCGCCCGCACCCCGCGCCAGTCGGAACGGGGCGTCTCGCCGATCCTTCCCCGCGACACCACCATCTCCCGCGGCCCGTTCCCCTCGCGACGCTCGGCATCCTGCTTCAACACCGACAGCACGGTCTCGAAAAGCACCGACAGGTTGATCGGCTTGGTCAGAAAGGCATCGATCCCCGCCCCATCCGCCGCCAGGATGATATCCTCCCGTGAGTAGGCGGTCACCATGACGATCTTGGGAATGTGCGCCTGGGGAAACCGACGGGTGATCTCCCGCGCGGTGCGAATGCCATCCATCTCGCCCATCTGCCAGTCCAGATAGACCATCCGATACGGATGACGCGTGGCGATGGCCCGCTCCATCTCGAAAACCGCCTCCTCCCCGGAGGCCACACAGGTGACCTTGAAGGAGAACGATTCAAAGGACTTCTGCAAGATCTCCCGCGACACCGGGTTGTCGTCGGCCACCAGCACCCGCATGCCGACCAATTCCCGCGTGGGAAGCCGGAAACGACGCCGATCGGTCCCCTTCTGGCCCAGGATCGCGGTGAAATGAAAGGTACTGCCCACCCCCGGTGCGCTCTCCACCCAGATGCGCCCGTGCATCATCTCCACCAGCCGCTTGCTGATGGTCAATCCCAGACCGGTCCCGCCGAACCGGCGCGTCGTCGAGGAGTCGGCCTGGGTAAAGGCGGTGAACAACCGGGACATCTGCTCCTCGGACATGCCGATGCCGGTATCCTCAACCGTGAAATGCAACCCCACCCGGTGTTCGCTGGTCTCGTGACGGATCACCCGCACGGAGACGACGATGTTCCCCTTCTTCGTGAACTTCACCGCGTTGTTGGTGAGGTTGACCAGGATCTGACCGAGCCGCAACGGATCGCCGATCAGGTTCAGCGGCACCCCCTGGGAAACGTGGAAGTTCACCTCCAATCCCTGCTCCTCGGCGCGCAACGCCACCAGATTGGCCACGTTGTTGAGCACGTCCTCCAGATAGAACGGCACCGACTCCATGGTCAGCTTGCCGGCCTCGATCTTGGAGAAGTCCAGGATGTCGTTGATGATCCCCAACAGCGACTGAGCCGACGAGTGGACCTTGGTGATGTAGTCGCGCTGCTTGGGATTGAGTTCGGTCTTCAAGGCCAGATGGGTCATGCCGATGATGGCGTTCATCGGCGTGCGGATCTCGTGGCTCATGTTGGCCAGAAAATCGCTTTTGGCCTTGTTGGCCTCCTGGGCGCTCTCCTTGGCGGCCTGAAGCTCCTGGGCCTGGGTGCGCAGCATCCTCTCGCGGGAGACGGTGTTGGTGATGTCCTGGATCTGGATCAGACAGTAGCGGATCTCGGCGGCATCCCGGATCGCCTTGATCAACACCATCTGGCTCATGCGCGGCGGGCGGTCGTCGCTCTTTTCCGAGGCGGTGAACAAGGGAAACGGGGTCGGCGTGAGCCGGTGGGAGAGCATGGTCGGCAGACCGGAGTGCAAGGCGCTCTCCACGGCGCGGGCAATGCGCGAGTTGGCCAACTCGGGAAAAATGTCGAAAAGGGCGCGATGCAACACCTCATCGGCATGCAGACATGCACCCTTCTCCATCCAATCGTTCCAGAAGACCACCCTCTGGTCGGAATCGAGCAGAATCGTCCCTACGGCGCTGACCTCCAGGGCCCTGGTCAGCAGAATGATATCCAGCTCACTCATGGAATTGACGCAACAACCATCATAAATTGGCCAAAATCACCTTCAGCTCCCGCTTGAGGATCTCCATCGAGTGTTGCGAGAACAACAACACCACGAAACCGCTCAAGGTACGCTGGGCCTCCTCCTCGTCATGGGTCTTGAAGTCCATCATCAGCACGAAGGCCCTCTCCCCCCCAGCGTCCTCCTCGTCGAACAGAGCGCGACGCTGCGCCGCCAGATGCGAGGAGATATCCAACAGGAAACTGCTGCTCCCCTTGAGAAACTCCGCAGCCTCGAACTCGAACTGGATCGACATCATCTGGGTGAAGCTCTCCAGAAAGGCGTTCAACACCACGTTGCCCACATCCTGAAGCGTCTCCTGTTCCAGCTCGACCAGCACCTCCAGGGGCATCTGCTCGTTCAGAAGGGTGCGCACCAGCTCCAGACTCTCGGCGCCGGGAAAGATCAACAACGCCGTACCCGTCAACTCGCCGGTGAAGTTCTGGCGGATCGCCACCAGCTTCTCCTCGCCGTTGGAGACCAGCATGCGGGTCGCCTCCTCATAGGAGACCACCTTCAACTGCGGCAGGGAGAGCAGCACCTCGTTGTCCACCATCTGGCTCAACGAGGCCGCGGCCATGCCCAGCCCCATGTTGAAGAACTCCTTCAAGGCATCCTCTTCCATCTCGGTCAGGAAAAACATTTCGTCACCGCCCCCCGGCCCGGCCCGTTCATCGCTACCCGTGTGCATGTGCTTGGCATCCCAATGGTTCACCCCCCCTCGGGACCACCCCCCTAGACGAATGATCTCAAGATCTCCGCGATCTTGTTCTCGGCGATCGGTTTCTTGATGAAACCGATCCCCATGCTCTCCGCCCGCTGATGCATACGCTCCTGAATGTTGGCAGTCACCAGATAGACCGAAATGCGAGGATTGCATGCCATCAGCCTTTCAGCCAGCTCGATGCCATTCATGCCCGGCATGTTGAAATCCACAAGCGCCAAACGCACCTCATCGCTGGTGAGAGACAGCGCCTCATCCCCATCCTTGGCTTCGATCAGTTTCCAATCCGGAAAACGGGTGGCAAAGATCTTGCGCACCATCATGCGCGCCAGACTGCTGTCGTCCACGATCAATACCGAGTTCTTCTCCATGACGCCTCTGCTCCGCGCTTCGCTCAGATGGGGGGTAAAATTCTCATAAAATAACGATTATTTGATCAATTCCGGCACATTCAACAGAAACGACACCGAACCGTCCGGCAGCACCGCGGTACCAGCCAGAATCGGAATGTCGGCGAAGATCCGGTTCACCGGCTTGATCACCAGATTGGCCGGCTCCTTGATATCATCCACGTCGAGGGCGAACAGACGCTCCTCGGATTGCAGCACCACCACATGCAGCACCGGCTCGGCCAGGATCTTCTCCACGCTCCGGGCCCGTTGGGCCGCCTGACCGGGATGGGCCACCGCCTCGCGCAACGCCACCATGAAATGGAGCCGTTCGCGCACCCGCACCATCGGCGCTTGCATCTTCCCTTCCACATGTCCGGCGATCTCGGCCCCGTGGTAGGAGACCAACTCCACGATGTTCACCTGAGGCACGGCATAGGTCTCGCCGGCGGCGGTGACCAGCAGCACCGGCACGATCGCCATGGTCTGGGGAATGCGCAGCCGAAAACGGGATCCCACACCGGGCTGGCTGGAGATGGACACCGATCCGCCCAGCTTGTCGATGGCGGCCTGGACCACATCCATGCCGGTGCCGCGTCCGGAGATCTTGCTGACCTGCTCGACGGTGGAGAAACCGGGCGCCATGATCAATCGCATCAGCTCGGCCTCGGACATCTCCCCGGCCTGTTCGTGGGTGATCAACCCCCGCTCGAGGGCCTTAAAGCGCACCCGCGCCACGTCGATGCCGCGTCCGTCGTCGGTGATCTCCAGATAGATCTGTCCCTGCTTCTGCTCGGCCAGAAGACGCACCCGGCCCACCGGCGACTTGCCCTGCGCCACGCGCTCTTCCGGGGTTTCGATGCCGTGATCCACGGCATTGCGGATCAGATGACCCAACACCTCCTTGATGGAGATGAGCACGTTGCGATCGACCTCGGTCTCCTCGCCGACCAGATCGAGCAGCACCTTCTTTCTGGTCTCCACCGCCAGATCGCGCACCAGCCGATGGTAGGTGTCGAGGATGCGACCGATCGGTTGCAGCCGATACTGCAACACCTCGCCCTGGAGGGTCTGGATCTGTTGACCGAGATTCTCGAGCACCTGATCGAGTTGGGAGACGTTGCGCGCCAGGGCGTATTTCACCTGATTGAAGGTGGCGCCCAGTTCGCCGACCTGACTCATCAGGCCATCCAACCGCTCGATGGAGAGTCGGATCGAATCGAGCTTGCCCGTCGCGGCATCGTTCTCCCCGCGCCCGGTCGGCTCATCGGACGGCGTTCCGGGAGTCGGCGCATGACCGGCCTCGCCCTCGTCCGCTTCGTCGTGATCCATCGAGATCACCGCGCCCAGGGGGGTCTGCAACCGCTCGAGCTGCCGGATCGACGCGGAGAAATCGGCATCCCCCTCGGAACCGCTCCGCTCGATCTCCTCCAGGGTGCGTCGCACCGTATCCAGCACGCTCAACAGCTGATTGCCGATCAGCACATCGATCACCAACCGGCCATCGCGCATGGCATCGAGCAGCGATTCAGCGGTGTGGGTCAACTCCTCGAGCCGCTCGAACCCCATCATCCGGCAGTTGCCCTTGACGGTATGCATGTCGCGGAACACGGAGTTGAGCAGATCCCGGCTCTCCGGCGCGGTCTCGAGTTGCAGCAGTCCCCGTTCGATCCGGTCCAACGCCTCCCGGTTCTCGGAGAAGAACTCCTGCATGAGTGCCTGCTGGCTGGCTTCGTCGAACATGCGCCCCTTGTGAAACCCGGATCCCATCCATCCGCGAATGATGCTCGCCAGACTTGTCACGTTGGGGAAAGTCTGACCCTCACCCCCCCGACCGTGAGCCTTCCCTTACGCAAGCTGCACGGCAAATATCAAAAAATATTCCAATACAGCCATTCCGCGCAATCCCGCGCGAACCATCCGTGTGATATTCCTGACAAAGCCGATACAATGCGTTACAAACCAACCGTTCGCCAGCATCCCTCTTCACACCCGGCGGGTCGGCGGTGCAAGGTTCCCTGGCGCCACCCTCCGGCGCGGCGGACGATCTACTTTTTGCCGGTGGCCCGCTTGATCCAGTCGATCGGGGCATTGATCCAGTCGCGCAACAGGCCGGGGGCCAAACTGGAGACCGGACGGATGGTCGCTTGCGGGGCGCTCGTCGAGCCGGTGACATCGAACTGGGTCTCCACCACGGCCTGACGGTCGCCGGTGACCAGTTTTCCCAGCAACGGCACGGTATTGACCAACGAATCGAGCGTCTGCAACGGGCGCATCCCCACCAACAGCTCCACCGCGTCGCCGGGAAAATCGATCCTGCCGGTGACCACCATGTTCATCGACGGGCTGAGCAGTTGCATGCGATCGATCACCCAGACGCTCTCGCGAATGGCGAAATCGCCCTGAAACTCCCGATAGTGCAGCCCGGTCACGTCCAGGTCGGGCCTCGCCCCCACCACGAGCTTGGGCAGATCCTTCAGGGAGAAGAGTCCAAGCAGGGTGGCCACGAAACCGAGACGACGCACCTTGCCATCCTGGAACTTGAAACGGGCGGTTCCGGAGAGGGTGTCGATCCAGCGTTGACCGGGCGGCTTGAAGCCATCCAGGGAGACCTCCATCTGTCCGCTCCCCCCCTCCAGACCTTCGTTGAGGTCCAGGGATCTGAACAGTCTGCCGAAATCGGCGCCGTTCATGAGCAAACGCCCGGAATAACCGCCGGAGCCGATGCGGCTCGACCACAAAAACTCCCCATTGCCGCTCACCTCGCCCCCGGCCTGAAGCATGGAAAAGGCGACGATGCGCAAAATGCGCCGTTCGATCTCCACCTCGGTGTCGAGCCGGGCGGCCCGTTCGCCGTTGGCCAGCAGCAAATGCTCGGCACGCAGCTTCATGGCCACCCGGGGCCAACTCCGTTCCGGGTCGATCCGTTCCGTCTCCCCGATGGCGGCACGGGACTCCCCCGATCCGCCCGGATGGCTCCACAGGGGGCCCATGTCGAGCTGCTTCCAGGCGGCATCGATCGACCAACCCACCCCTCCCTTGCCGGGCGCGCGGGTCAACGTCACCTTGCCGTGGCTCTTGTCCAGGCTCAACTCCCCGAACGCCACCTCGCCGTAGTTCCCGGCCAGATCCCAATCGAGACGACCCGCGCCGCTCAAGTTCCCCGCGCCCACCTTGAACGTGGTCAGTTTCAACCGGCCATCGCTGGCCAGACTCCCCTCGCCACGGATCTCCCCCTCTTCCCCTGCCCCCTTGCTCCAGCCCATGCGTCCGAGCGCGGCGATCTCCTTGAGGTCCGCCATTCCCTCCACGACAAACCCGGCGCTTCCCGGCTGTCGCGTGAACGCGATCTCCACCGGCGCGCGCCCCCGGATCTCCCCCTCCTCGCCGAGAAGCGGGGCCAACCATTCGGCCAGACGTTCCGCCTCCACCCGCGTCTTGACGCGCGCGGTGAAGGCGGTCTTGCCAGGCTGCCGGTAGTTGCGGACCGCCGCCTCGCCGGAGAGCGGAAACGCCCCCAGCTTGCCGCTCTCAAGATGGATGTCGAGCCGTTCGGAATCGATGGCGAGCGTTCCGGCGGCCTCGGAAAGAGGGTGGTCGAGAAAACGAGGATGGAACAGGGTCTGTTTCATCTCCACCCGGCCCGAATAACGCAGCGTGGCGAGATTTTCCAGCGGCAGCGAGAGCTTGAATGTCCCGGACCCCTGCCCGGCGGCCCTGGCGCCCCCCATGCCGACCGCCTCGTCCCAACGCAGTTTCGGATGGGTGACGATCTCCTTCCACACCGAACCCAGATCGATCTGGGGGGACTCGGCCACGATCTCCACCACCGGGTTATCCACCATGTTGTCGATCCGCACCTCCCCCTTGACCTGGCGGGTCTCCCCGTAGTTCGCCTCGGAGACCCGCGCGGTGAAGGAATAGCGGTCGAAGATCAGATGGGTGGTGGCCTGGGTGAGGGGCACCAGGGGCGGGAAATAGTTCAGGGTGGCGCCCGTGACATCGGCCTCGATGTGGAAACGGTCATCCGGCGGGTCGTTGGGACCGGCGGGCATGTTGGCCAGGTGCCCCTTGATGTACGCCGAAGCCCGCTTGACCTGACCATCCCTGATGGCGTTGTCGAGCCATTGGACCAGCGAGGGGGCCATGATCGGGGTGGGATAGTAAAAACCGGCCTTGCTGGCCGGATTGCCGGAAGCCTCGGCCTTGAGATCCATGAAGGGGGAGCCCGGACCGCCGATCCCGGTCACCAGCACCGAACCCTGGGCCCGTCCGTGGGCGGAGCGCAGCTCGAAACCCTGCACATCGACGCGCCAACCGCTGGCATCTCGACCGACCCCGCCGCGGGCGGTGAGGCGGGAGATGGGGAGCGGCCAGCGGAACAGCGACGGCCAGGCCAGTTCGCCGGCACCGAGTTCCGCCCGCCAGTCGGCCTTGACGAGATCGCGCTCCAGGCCGGTCAACTCCACGGTCGCATCGATCGGGGCAGTCAGGCCGTTCAACGGCTCGGCGTCGCGAAGGTATGGCTTGAGCGGCGCGACCAGGCCATGATGCAGCGTCAGACGGGCATTCCAGCGACCGCCCCGGAGACGCTCGCCGGTGAATTCCAGACGCCCCCCCTCCCCAAAGGCGGGCAGCCGGGCCGATCCGTTCACCCGTCCCTGCCCGGCCCGTTCCAGAAAGGCGGACAGGGTGATGTCGTCCACCACGAATCGGAGCGCCCCCCCTCCCGCGTCGGGGACAGTCTCATCGATCCAGATCCACTCCGCCCCGCGCAGATCGACGGCATTAAGCAGCAGCCAGGAGTGATCGAGGGCCGGACTCCCCTCCCCGCCGGCCAGAAGCAGACCGCCGAGATGGAGATTCCCCGCCGCGTCGCGTCGCAGGGTGGCCCTGGGTCGCTCCAGGGTGATGGCGACCGGCACCCCCCCGCGGGCGAGGGCCAGCGGCGAGACGCGCAACAGGATCCGTTCGGCGGACAGCAGGGGCGCGCCGCTCACCGGGTCGCCGATCTCCACCCCCTGTCCGACCACGGCCAACGACAGACCGGGGGTCAAATCGAGGCCGGCCAGCCGGACGGAGAGTCCGCTCTTTTCGGAGAGAAAGGCCGCCAGGGTTTCGACATGCGGGGTGAGATCAGGGGGATGGACGGTGACATAGGCCACCGCCCCCCCCAACAGAAGCGCCAGCGCCAGCACCGGCGCCAGACACCAAAGCAGCAGCCGGGAGATCCGCTCCAGACCATGCATCAACCCGGATCGACCTGGCTTGCCAGGTGGCGGGGAGGGAGGATCTGAAGGGATGGATTCGCGGATGGACATGCCCGAACATTCAATGACCACGATGAATGGAACCAATCGGCATGATAGGCCCAAATCCCCGCGCCGGGCAATCGATGGCGCACGCACGGCCAGGAATCGCGGAGAATTTCCCTCGCCCCGGTTGACTTTTTCCCAAGGCGACCTATCTGAAATGGGGGATGCCCGCGAACCGACCCGGCACGACGTCCGGTTGGCATCGTTCATCCCACGTCCCATCGTCATTTCAAGCCAAAGCGGGAACAAACGCGACCATGAGCAACAACAGCACCCAAAACCAGGAAGAGACCCCAGCCAACGGGGAGACCGAATTCGTCGCGGCAACCGAGGAGTCCCCGGTCACCCCGGACGCGGACGGCGCGCTGGACGAAGCCTCGGTCGAGGCCGGGGATGCCTCCTCCGAGAAGCAGGAGGGATACATCTCGCCGATGGAGATGCTGATCCAGGCGCAAGCCAAGGCCGAGGAGTATCGCAACGACTACCTGCGCGCCCTGGCGGACATGAAGAATCTCCGCCAGCGCACCGAACGGGAGATGCAGCAGGCGCGACAATTCGCCATCGAATCGTTCGCCAAGGATCTGTTGCAGGTGGCGGACAACCTGGAACGGGCCCTGGGGGCGATTCCGGCCAGCGACGATCCGGTGGCCGTGGCCCTGACCGACGGGGTGCGCATGGTGGCCACCGGGCTGGAGAGCACCCTGAAAAAACACGGCGTCACCCGCATCCAGGCCCTGAACACCCCATTTGATCCCAATCTTCACCAGGCGGTGATGCAGATCGAGGATCCGGAAGTCCCCCCGGACCAGGTGGTGCGCGAACTCCAGACCGGTTATCTGCTGAACCAGCGACTGCTGCGCCCGTCGATGGTGGGAATCTCCAGAAATTGATGCCATAATCCGGATACGGATCACGGGATGTTCATCGGCGTCCATTTCCAAAGAGCGCGGATGGACAACCCGCTCTGGTTATCAACCCACAAAAAGCGTCCTCAATCCCAACAACCCCCCAAAGGGTGGATCCGGCGTGCCTCCCAAGCCTGGCGTGTCCAGCCCGACTTCCACGCCAACCCAAGAAAAACAGTAACGCACCAACCGGCATCACGAACAGCGTGAAACAGCGCCATGAGCGCGCGAAGGGGAATCGTAATTCTTGATCGCAACGCTCTTGACAACGCGCCAGACCATTCCCATATCAAAGCTCGAAATCCGCAAACGCACGGCGGGTTTTGAATCTGAAATATAAAACGCATCGCCACACGGCTTTAACGAGGATATTCGAACATGGGCAAAGTCATCGGTATTGATCTGGGTACCACCAACTCCTGCGTGGCCATCATGGAAGGGGGCGACCCCAAGGTGATCGAAAACAGCGAGGGCAGCCGCACCACGCCATCCATGGTCGCCTTCACCTCGGGCAACGAGCGTCTGGTCGGCCAGTCGGCCAAGCGTCAGGCGGTCACCAACCCCAAAAACACCCTGTTCGCCATCAAGCGGCTGATCGGACGGCGTTTCGAGGATCCCACCACCCGTCGCGACCAGAAACTGGTGCCCTACGACATCATCAAGGCCGACAACGGCGACGCCTGGGTGCGCTGCGCGGACAAAAAAATGAGCCCCTCGGAAATCTCGGCAATGATTCTGCAAAAAATGAAGCAGACCGCCGAGGACTATCTGGGTGAAAAGGTGACCGACGCCGTGGTCACCGTGCCGGCCTATTTCAACGATGCCCAGCGTCAGGCCACCAAGGATGCCGGTCGGATCGCCGGACTGAACGTCATGCGCATCATCAACGAGCCCACCGCCGCAGCCCTGGCCTACGGTCTCGACAAGAAGGGCAGCCAGACCATCGCGGTCTACGACCTGGGCGGCGGCACCTTCGACATCTCGATCCTCGACATCGGCGACGGCGTGTTCGAGGTCAAATCGACCAACGGCGACACCTTCCTGGGCGGCGAGGATTTCGACCACGCCATCATCCAGTATCTGGCCGAAACCTTCCAGAAAGAGACCGGCATCAACCTGCGTCAGGACAACATGGCGCTGCAACGGCTCAAGGAAGCCGCCGAAAAGGCCAAGATTGAGCTTTCCAACAGCACCCAGACCGACATCAATCTGCCCTTCATCACCGCAGATGCCAGCGGTCCGAAACATCTCAACATCAGCATGTCCCGCGCCAAGCTCGAATCCCTGGTCGATGACCTGCTGCAACGCACCCTGGAACCCTGCCGCATCGCCCTGAAGGATGCCGGCATCTCCACCCGCGATGTCCACGAGGTGATCCTGGTGGGCGGCATGACCCGCATGCCCAAGGTGCAGAGCCTGGTGGCCGAGTTCTTCGGCAAGGATCCCCACAAGGGGGTCAATCCGGATGAGGTCGTGGCCATCGGCGCGGCGATCCAGGGTGGCGTGCTCAAGGGCGAGGTCAAGGATGTCCTGCTGCTGGATGTCACCCCGTTGTCGCTGGGCATCGAGACCCTGGGCGGCATCTTCACCAAGCTGATCGACAAGAACACCACGGTCCCGACCCGCAAATCGCAGATCTTCTCGACCGCCTCGGACAGCCAGTCGGCGGTGACCATTCGCGTGGCCCAGGGCGAGCGCGACATGTTCTCGGACAACAAGCTTTTGGGGCAGTTCGACCTGGTGGGGATTCCGCCGGCTCCGCGCGGCATGCCGCAGATCGAGGTCACCTTCGACATCAACGCCGATGGCATGGTGCATGTGTCGGCCAAGGACAAGGGGACCGGTCGCGAGCAGTCGATCAAGATCCAGGCCTCGGGCGGTCTGACCAAGGACGAAATCGACAAGATGGTGCGTGACGCCGAGTCCCACGCCAGCGAGGACGCCAAGAAGCGCAAACTGATCGATGCCCGCAACCATGCGGACTCGCTGGTCTACTCCACCGAAAAATCCTTGAAGGAGCACGGAGACAAGGTGGATGCGGGCGTGAAGAAGTCCATCGAGGATGCCGTGGCCGCCTTGAAAGGCGTGATCAACGGCGATGACGCGGAAAAGATCGAAAATCTCACCCAGGCGTTGATGGAAGCCTCGCTCAAACTGGGTGAAGCGGTGTACAAGGAGAGTCAGGAGGCCCAGGCTGGCGCCGGCGCGGAAGGTTTTGGCGCCGATCCCCACGCGACCGGCAACAAAGAGGGCCATGGCGGCAAACGCGACGATGTGGTCGATGCCGATTACGAGGAAGTCAAGACCGATAAAGACGGTAAGTGATGTCCAGAGACCTCTACGAAATCCTCGGCGTTCCCAAGGATGCCTCGGACGCCGCCATCAAGAAGGCCTACCGGGCCTTGGCCATGGAGCTGCACCCGGACCGCAATCCGGGTGACAAGGTGGCCGAGTCCAAATTCAAGGAGGTCAACGGCGCCTACGAGGTGTTGAAGGATCCGAAGAAGCGCGCCATCTACGACCAGTATGGACACGCCGGACTCAACCAGTCCGCGGGCGGCGGCGGAGGTGGCGGCTTCTCCGGGGATCCTTCCGGATTCGGCGGCGGATTCGGCGATATCTTCGAGGAGTTCTTCGGCGACATCTTCGGTGGCGGTGGTGGCGGCGGTCGCGGCGGTGGCCGAGGCGGACCGCAAAAGGGCGAAGATTTCCGCTACGACATGACCGTGACGCTGGAAACGGTCATGCACGGCGCCAGCGAGCGGATCCGCATCCCCTCGATCGTGCGCTGCGAAACCTGTCGCGGCTCGGGCTCCCGTCCGGGCAGCGGACCCGAAACCTGCAGCTCGTGCGGCGGCTCCGGTCAGGTGCGCACCCAGCAGGGGTTCTTCTCCATCTCCCGCCCCTGCCCGAACTGTCGCGGTCAGGGACGCATCATCCGCAACCCGTGCGGCGAATGTCAGGGTCAGGGACGGCAACGTTCCGAAAAGACCCTCACGGTCAAGATTCCGCCCGGCGTGGAGACCGGCACGCGCATCCGTCTGACCGGCGAGGGGGGCGCCGGCCCTCTGGGAGGGCCGTCCGGGGATCTGTACATCATCATCGACGTGGCCCCGCATCCGATCTTCGAGCGGTTCGGACCGGACATCCTCTGTCACGCGCCGATCACCTTCCCGCAGGCGGCCCTCGGCGGCAAGCTGGAGGTGCCCACCCTGGTGGGACGCGCCATCGTCACCCTGCCCCCCGGCGTGCAGACCGGCAAGCGTCTGGCGCTGCGCGGCAAGGGGTTGCCCCATCTCAACCGACCCGGCGTCTTCGGCGACCTGGTAGTCGAGGTGCGGGTGGAAACCCCGGTCACCCTGACCAAGCGTCAGAAAGAGCTGTTGGAGGAGTTCGAGAATCTTTCCAACCAGGAGTCGCAACCCGAATCCCACTCCTTCCTCGACAAGGTGAAGGAGTTTCTGGACAAGATGTCCTCGAAATGACGCTTCCCTGACTCAGCCCGCACATCGGACCGATCGCATCCCCGATAAACGAACCTCCCGATTCCGCGCTCCCTCCGTGCCACGCCAGCACAGAGGGAGCGCAGACCACACCACCAGACTCACCACGATCACCCACTCCGAATCTCGTTTCAACACCGGATCCGAGGTCAGCCGGTGGGCCGCGCCGTGCGTGCCTGGGCCATCAGGATCCGATCGAACGGATCGCGCTGCTGCCAGGACACCCGATTCCGCGCCGCAAACAATCCGGCAACGTCCCTTGCCAAGCGGCAAGCAATCTTGCAAGCTGATGGACCTTCCGGATGGCGCCTTCACCGACTGCCGCCACCCGGACCGATCTTCATCCTGACCGCTCCATTCCAAGGAATCTTTAGCATGTCACACATCCAAATCGCCGTTGTCGGCGCCGCAGGCCGCATGGGCCGCATGTTGATCCAGGCCATCCAGGCCCGTTCCGCCAACGCCCGCCTGGTGGCCGCCACCGAACACCCCGCATCCCCCTTCATCGGCCAGGATGCCGGCGAGGTGGCCGGCGTCGGCAAACTCGGGGTAGCCATCTCCCCGGAGGCGGAAAGCGCCTTCCGGCCTGGGGTGGTGGTGATCGATTTTACCCTGCCGGCGGCAACTCTTGCCCATCTGGAACTGGCCACCCGTCACCAGGCGGCCATGGTCATCGGCACCACCGGGATCGATGCCGCCGGGGTCCAGGCGATCGGGCAGGCCGCGACCTCCATTCCGATCGTCTTCGCGCCCAACTTCTCGGTGGGGGTCAATCTCATGTTCCGCCTGGTCGCCGAGGCCGCCAAGGCACTGGGCGAAATGGTCGATATCGAGATCATCGAGGCCCACCATCGCCACAAGGTGGATGCCCCCTCCGGCACCGCGCTGGGCATCGGCAAGGCGATCGCATCCGCTTTGGATCGCAACTTGCAGGAGGTTGCGGTGTATGGCCGGGAAGGACATACCGGCGCCCGTGACCGCCAGACCATCGGCTTTGCCACGGTGCGCGGCGGGGATATCGTCGGGGATCACACCGCGCTCTTTGCCGGAGAGGGCGAACGGCTGGAGATCACCCATCGCGCCTCCAGCCGCATGACCTTCGCCCAAGGGGCGGTCCGGGCCGCGCTCTGGGTCGCAGACCAAAAGGCCGGTCTGTTCGACATGGGCCATATTTTGGGATTCAAGACCAGTCAAGGGTAACGCACGAATCCGATTCGGATTTTCAGACGCGGCCCACTGGGCCGCGTTTCTGATCGTGGCGCTTCCACAAGGAAGATCCACGGTCGGGGAGCAGAAAGTTCTCCCCTGACAGACATTTTTTGTTTGAACTTTCTCGCGGCTTGTGCTGTCATACAGTTAAACAAGCTGGTGAATAAGCACGATTCAGCGCGTGAAGCATGAACAAGCGTCCGTTAATATCAACCCCAACCCATCCTGAAAAAGTCGAAACACCGTCTCGAAAAATGCCCCAACAACCACACCAGGGGCATGAGGCAAAGCGCATCCAACGGACCGCTTATTGGGAAACATGCCACAAGGTCTGAATGCACTCTACCTAATGAAGGAGACTACACCATGAACACGACCTATCAAACCTTCGCGCAAGACCTCCACAAGCTTTACCAAGGCGCGCGCGAACATGTCCACATCGCCCTGGGGGACAACGGCTACAGCATCTGCCACAACGATCATCCGCAGGTCGGTGACTGCATGATCGAAGGGATCCCGGAACTTGGCATCGCCCAGGAGTTGAGCGAAATGCTGACCGGTGAGCTGGAAAACGGCTTCCTGGATGCCCATCAGCGGTCCGGTCTGGTTTTCGGTTGAACCCACTGGCCAGGTCCGATCTCCATTCAAGGCGCTTTGACCACGGATAAACATCCGATGCGCGCCTTGAATGGTCGCAAAGTTACCAACCCGTTTCACCCACGCGCATCGATCCCATCGATCCGCATACCTGGCCTGATTCCATGGATGGAGTCGTTTGAGAGTCTCTGACTGTCAAGAACGCGCAAACGCATCTGCGACATCGCAATCTGCGTTTGCGCGTTCTCAAAACATCCCCGATCGACCCCCCCCGCCCCCGTCTTGACCATTAACGTCCATCAGACCTTGAACTCCGATCCGCCCGCCATTATAAACGAATTCGGCATGCTCGCCGCCGCAATCACGCGCCACCATGGCACCCACACCCGCCCGCGCGCACCATGACACGCTGGCGACCTTTCAAGAAAAGTCCGGTGAATTAACGCCCTCATGCTGCCCCGACACCCGAAAGCCAAACATCTCCTTGAGACCGGACTGTTCCAGGAGATCACCCGTTTCGAGCAACTCGAAGCGCGCATCCGCGCGCTGGCCACGCCCGAGGAGCAACAGGCCGCCTTCGGGCTGTTCGTCGAAGGGATCCTCACCACCCGCGCGTTGCACCGGGCGGTGGAGATCTGGCCAAGCGGCGAAATTCCGCTCGAGGCACGCCGCCGACTGTCGCTGCCCGAGCGCATTCCAGGGGCAGATGGTCTCTTCCGCTCCCTGGAAGGGGAGATTCACGCCTATCAGATCGCCTTCCGACCGGATCGATCCATCCCCCTTTCCGAGGAACGGGATCGTTTTCTCCCCTTTGCCACGAGTGCGCCGCGCCCGCTGCTCATCACCAACGGCGATCGGATCGAGCATTTGAGCAAGGCCAAACAGGCCCACGCCATGCGCGGGTCCGACCTGGACCGCCTGGAGGCGCGCCAGTTTCAGACGCTGCGCCGCTGGCTGCAAGGAGCCGGTTCCGCCATCGAACGTCCCCTGCCCATCGCCGCCCACGCCTGGGCCATGGAGCAGATCAACGAAACGCTGACCCGCGCGGATCACGCCGAGTTGCATCTGGCTCCAGGCGCGGAAGGGGAGATCCTGGCGCTGCGGCTGGCGCTGCGGCTGGGGGGACGTCGGGTGGTGGTGGTGATCGCCACGGATTTCGAACAGCTCATCCAGCTGGTGCGACGGTGGCGACACCATCTGGGCTGGGGGGATCTGGCGGTGCTCCAGGTGACCGAAGAGCCAGGCGCCACCTTCCACCCCCTGGAACTCGACTTCCCCTTGACCCATCCGGTGGATGGCATTCGCCGGTTTCTGGCCTGGAGCCACACCGGCGCTCGAGTGATCCTGACCACCCGAGCCGCCATGGGCACGGTAGCGCGCGCCATGATCGGCACGCCTCGGGCGGATCTGGCGATCGGCTTTGACACGCTGGCCGAACCGATCGCCGCCGCCAAACGGATCCGACTCACCGCGCCCCTCCTGCCCCGGCCCGTCGCGACCGAAGCGGGCGTGGTGATGGCGCCCGCGCGTCCATGGCGACTCGTGCTGGTGCCAACGGAGCGTGCGGAACCGGCATTTGGCGAGATATCCGCCCGACTGGAGCGGTTTGAGCGTTGCGATCATCTGTTCGCGCTCGTGCCACGGGAGATCCAGAGTCCGGATGATCAGCCCTCGACATGGAGCTGGCATCCCCTGCCCGAGGAGCGGGCTCTCCTGGTCCGTGAACCGGTTTTCACCGCCTTCGACCAGGCTGACCGGGCGATCCTGGCCATCAAACCCGCGCAACTGGGCAGGCACCTCCCCGCCGTGGATGGGGCGATTCTGCTGACCGCGCTCAATCCGGCGCAGTTGACCGCGCTGCTCGAACCGCTGCTTGCCGCCTCACGGGCCGAAACACCAGCGCTCCTGATCGTCCCGTTGGTGATCGACGCGGATGGAATCGGGTCCAACCCGCTGTTGTGGGAGCTGTTGAAGGGGCTTGTCGCCTGGGATCCTACCCTGGGCGCGCACATTCGCGCCGCCATGGAACAATGGGGACGAAGCGGCATCTTCGATGCCGAACCGTTCCTGACCCGGATGCGGATTCTCCCCGGTGGGGCCGCGGTGGATGGGGAGGCTCTGGTCACGGCGCTGTTGCGGGTGTTGGGCGATCCCCAGGACCAGCGTTACGGGGAGCTGGTTCAATTCTGTCGGCTGCATGGTCATGGCGCGGTGCCGACCCACCTGCCCCAGACTCCGGAACTGGCCGCCTGGGCAGGCAGGATGCGTCTGGCCCGTGTCCGTGGTCAGCTGGACCCGGCATGGGAGGCACGACTCGAAAAGGTCGGCTTTGTCTGGGATCTGGAGGCCCACGCCTGGGCCGGGGAGCTGACCCGCCTCAAGCGACACATCGCCCGGACCGGTCAGGCCCTCATACCCAACCCATGCCCGGAGGATCCGGAACTGGGTGACTGGGCGGAACGCCAGCGTCTGGCGCGCAAGCGGGAAAAACTGGCGCCCGCGCGCCTGGAAGAGCTGGAACGGTTGGGATTCGTCTGGGATCTGGAGGCCCATGCCTGGACCCTGGAGATGACCCGTTTCCAACGTTTCATCGACCAGAACGGTCACGCCCGGATCCCGGATCCCTGCCCCGAAGAGCCGGAGCTGTCTGAATGGGCCGAGCGGGTGCGCCAGCTGCACAAGAAAGGACGGCTGCAACCGGAACGGGTGGAAGAGCTGGAGCGGTTGGGGTTTGTCTGGGATCCGGCTCGTCTGCTCTGGGATGAACGTTGCAGCGCCCTGGAAGTTTTTTTCGCCGCGCATGGACACTTTGATCCCAGCCGGAACGCACCGGAGGATCCGGAACTGACCGTCTGGATCAAAGGAGTACGCGCCTCCCGCGAGAAAGGTCGGCTGGAGGCGGACAAACAGGCGCGGCTGGAGGCGATCGGCTTTATCTGGGATGGTCGCCAGGCGGCGTGGGAGGCCCGGTTCCAGGCCCTGGCACGGTTTCGCGCCGCCCGCAACCACTGTCTGGTGCCGGCGCGTTGGGAGGAGGATCCGGATCTGGCCCGCTGGGTGGAGCAACAGCGCCGCGAATACCGCGCCAACCAGCTTCCTCCGGACCGGATCGCCCGTTTGGAGGCGTTGGGCTTCTTGTGGGACTCCAAGGCGATCTTCTGGGAAGAGATGTATGCCGCCTTGACCGACTATCGCGCCCGGCATGGGGACTGTCTGGTGCCCGAGGGGTCGGCGGAGCTGTCGCAACTG